>JADJTR010000001.1 GCA_016711085.1 Phyllobacteriaceae bacterium
GCGATACGAAGTCCGGTGACGACAAGACGCTGAGCGTCCACCCGAAGAAGACACTGACCCTGAAGCCATCTTCAGGCCAAGGCATGGTGCGCCAGAATTTCTCGCACGGCCGCACCAAGGCGGTTGTCGTGGAGACGAAAAAGCGCAAGTTCCTGCGTCCCGGCGAGGTCGAGGCGCCAGTGGCGCCGGCGCCGGTGGCATTGAAGCCGAAGGCTCCCGTTGCGCCGCCGACGCCGGCGGCTCCGCCGCCGCGCCCCGCCGCGCCGTCACCGCGTCCGCAAGGCGGCGATCGCGGCGGCATGGTGCTTTCCGAATTGTCTGCCGCCCAGCTCGATGCCCGCCGCCGCGCGCTTGAAGGCGCCAAGGTGCGTGAAGTCGAGGAGCGCAAGACCGCCGTCGAGGAAGCCAAGCGCCGCTCCGAGGAAGACGAGCGCCGCAAGCGCGAGCGCGACGAATCCGCCCGCCGCCAGGCCGAGGAAGAGGCCCGTTTGGCCTCGGAGGCCGAATCGCGCCGCCGCGGCGAGGAAGAGGCGCGCAAGCGCGCGCCGCTGATCGAGGCGGTCAAGGGCCCGATTGCGGCCGAGGACGACGAAGAAGGCCGCGGCCGCGGGGCCGGCCATGGCGCCGTGCGCAGGGGTCCGGTCAAAGCCGTCGAAGCCCCGCGCGTTCCGAAGGTGACCAAGACCGCCGATGACGCCCGTCGCGGCAAATTGACCTTGACCCGCGCGTTGACCGACGAAGAGGAAAGCGCCCGCGGGCGCTCGATCTCGTCGATGCGCCGGCGTCAGGAGAAGTTCAAGCGCGCCATGCAGGGCGGGCAGCGCGAGAAGATCGCACGCGAAGTCATCCTGCCCGAGACGATCACCATCCAGGATCTCGCCGCCCGCATGGCCGAACGCGCCGTCGACGTGGTCAAGTTCTTCATGAAGCAGGGCCAGATGATGAAGCCCGGCGACGTGATCGACGCCGACACCGCCGAACTGATCGCTTCGGAGTTCGGCCACACGGTGCGCCGCGTCGCCGAATCCGACGTGGAAACAGGCATCTTCAATGTCGCCGACGAGGCCGAAACGCTGAAATCGCGCCCGCCTGTCGTCACCATCATGGGCCATGTCGACCACGGCAAGACGTCGCTGCTCGACGCCATCCGCCACGCCAATGTTGTGGCCGGCGAAGCCGGCGGCATCACCCAGCACATCGGCGCCTACCAGGTCGAGCGCAACGGCCAGAAGATCACCTTCATCGACACGCCGGGCCATGAGGCGTTCACCGCCATGCGCGCCCGCGGCGCGCAAGCGACCGACATCGCCATCCTTGTCGTCGCCGCCGACGATTCGGTGATGCCGCAGACGATCGAGTCGATCAATCACGCCAAGGCGGCCAAGGTGCCGATGATCGTGGCGATCAACAAGATCGACAAGCATCAGGCCAATCCGGAAAAGGTCCGCACCGAGTTGCTGAAATACGAGGTCTTCGTCGAAAAGCTCGGCGGCGACGTGCTCGATGTCGAGGTCTCGGCCACCAAGGGCACCAACCTCGACAGGCTGCTCGAAACCATCCTGCTGCAGGCCGAAGTGCTCGACCTGAAAGCCAATCCCGATCGCACCGCCGAAGGTGTGGTGATCGAAGCCAAGCTCGACAAGGGGCGGGGCCCTGTCGCCACCGTTCTGGTGCAGAACGGCACGCTGAAAACCGGCGACATCATCGTCGCCGGCGACCAGTGGGGCCGTGTGCGCGCCCTCGTCAACGATCGCGGCGAGGCGCAAAAGGATGCCCTGCCGGCCATGCCGATCGAGATTCTCGGCCTTCAGGGCGCGCCGAACGCCGGCGACCGTTTCGCCGTCGTCGAGAACGAGGCGCGCGCCCGCGAGATCACCGATTACCGCCAGAGGCTTGCCCGCGACAAGGCGGCGGCGCGCCAGACCGGCAGCCGCGGCTCGCTCGAACAGATGATGAGCCAGTTGCAGACCGCAGGCGTCAAGGAATTCCCGCTCGTCGTCAAGGCCGACGTGCAGGGCTCGGTCGAAGCCATCGCCGGCGCGCTGGACAAAATGTCGACGGCGGAAGTTCGCGCCAAGATCGTCCATTCCGGCGTCGGCGCCATCACCGAAAGCGACGTGAGCCTCGCCGAGGCTTCGGCCGCCGCCATCATCGGCTTCAACGTCCGCGCCAATGTGCAGGCGCGCGACGCTGCTGAGCGCACCGGCACTGAAATCCGCTACTACAACATCATTTACAATCTCGTGGATGACGTGAAGGCGGCGATGTCGGGCCTGCTGTCGCCGGAACGCCGCGAGACCTTCCTCGGCTACGCCGAGATCCTCGAGGTGTTCAACATCACCAAGGTCGGCAAGGTCGCGGGCTGCCGCGTCACCGAGGGCAAGGTCGAGCGCGGTTCAGGCGTGCGCCTGCTGCGCGACAACGTCGTCATCCACGAAGGCACGCTGAAGACGCTGAAACGCTTCAAGGACGAGGTGTCGGAAGTCCATGTCGGCCAGGAATGCGGCATGGCCTTCGCCAACTACGACGACATCCGCCAGGGCGACCAGATCGAGTGCTTCCGCGTCGAGAGCATCAAACGGACGCTGTGAACCCGGAGCAAGAAAAGCGGGAGGCCGGGCCAAAGCCCGTCCTTTTGCTTTGAGCGGCGACGCGGCCAAATCGCGCCGCCTTCGGCGCTATCCTTTGGAGCCGGCCGATGCGCTGGCTTACGAAAGCCTGCCGCGCGAACTCGGCGGCTGGCGGCTGATCGCCTTCATGGCATGGATGGCGTCGGCCGGAGGCGTTCTTGCGGCCCTGCCGGAAGGCCTCGTCGGCTCACCCTGGGAGTGGCGGCTCATCGCCGCCGGTGCGGCTATCGTCGCCATCTTCTGGCTGGCCGCGCTTGCCTTTCGACAACTGCTGGCGCGGTGGCGCGCGCACAGGCGGCTTCCGCGCGCCGTCATGGCGGAACTTGCCGAATTCGACGATTACCTGCGCGAGACAATCGATGGTTTGACCCGTGAAATGACAGCGACGGAAATCGGCGTCGTCCATGTTCTCCCGGACCTGATCGTGGTTGAATCGCGACGGCACCCGATACTTGTTCCGGCGTCCGCTTTCGACGATGCGGACGACAAGGGCGCGTTCGCGGCGCGCTGGAACGACATCGCCGATAATGCCGCGCCGTGACGGGCGTGATTTTCGGTGGCGTTCATGGACAATCGCCGTTATGAGGCCTGCCATCCAACCGGCGCCGGTCCGATCCCGCCGCCCGTGACGAAGGAAACCTTTTCATGACCAGGAACGAAGGCGGCAAGGGGCCGTCGCAAAGGCAATTGCGCGTCGGCGAGCAGGTGCGCCATGCGCTGGCCGGACTGTTGCAGCGCGACGAAATCCGCGACGACGTGATCGAGACCCACGTCATTTCGGTGTCGGAGGTTCGCATGTCGCCGGACCTGAAACTGGCGACGGCATTCGTTACGCCGCTCGGCGCGAAGGACGAGGAGGCCGTTGTCGCCGCGCTCAATCACCACGCCCGCTTCATCCGCGGCCGTTTGTCGCCGGCCTTGCGCCAGATGCGCTCGATGCCGGAGGTGCGTTTCCGCCTCGACACCTCCTTCGACAATTTCCGCAGAATAGATGAATTGCTGCATTCGCCGGAAGTCCAGCGCGATCTCGGCAAGGACGAAGGGGACGGGCAAGACTGATGTCCAAGCCGCGCAAGCCGAAGGCCCGTCCGGTTTCAGGCTGGGTCATTCTCGACAAACCGGCCGGCATGGGCTCGACCGAGGCGGTGGCCCGCGTCAAGCGCCTGTTCAATGCCGACAAGGCGGGTCACGCCGGCACGCTCGATCCGCTCGCCTCCGGCATGCTGCCGATCGCGCTCGGCGAGGCGACCAAGACCGTGCCCTATGTGATGGACGGCGCCAAGGTCTACCGCTTCACCGTCGCCTGGGGCGAGGAGCGCGCCACCGACGATCTGGAGGGCGCGGCGACGGCGCATTCGGACAAGCGCCCCGATCGCGCCGCCATCGAGGCGCTGCTGCCGCGCTACACCGGCGTCATCCAGCAGAAACCGCCGGCGTTTTCGGCGATCAAGATCGGCGGCGAACGCGCCTACGATCTCGCCCGGGAAGGTGAAGTCGTCGACATTCCGGCGCGCGAGGTCGAGATCGGCCGAATCGATATCGTCGGGTCGCCCGATGCCGGTCATACCGAATTCGAGGTCGAATGCGGCAAAGGCACCTATGTGCGCTCGCTTGCCCGCGATTTCGGCCGCGACCTCGGCTGTTACGGCCACGTCTCGGTTCTGCGTCGCGCCGAAGTGTCGCCGTTCACGCCGGACGACCTTGTGACCGTCGATGCGCTCGAAGCCGCGCGCGCCGCCGACGATGCGGCCGGCGCGCCGGACGCGAAGGTGCACCAGGCGATCGACGCGCTGTTGGTCGAGACGGCCGCCGCGCTCGCCGGCCTGCCGCACATGGCGCTCACCGACGACCAGGCGACGCGGGTGCGGCTCGGCAATGCGGTCATTTTGCGCGGCCGCGACGCACCGCTCGACGCCGAGGAGGTCTGGGTGACCGCGCGCGGGAAACTGGTGGCGCTCGGCCACGTTGAGGCGGGACAATTCCAGCCCAAACGGGTATTTCAGGGCAGGGTGTGAATCGCGCGCCGCATCCGCGGCGCCGGCGCACGGGACAGGTTAAGATGGTACGACCAGCGGCGTCGCCGATCCAGGAGTTTCTCGCCAGCGAAGCCGCCGGCGGAATCTTGCTGATGGCGGCGGCGGCGATTGCGCTTGTCGTCGCCAATTCGCCCCTCGCGCCGGCCTATTTCGACCTTCTCGGCGCCAATGTCCTCGGACTGACGACGCTGCACTGGATCAACGATGCGCTGATGGCGGTGTTTTTCCTGCTCGTCGGCCTCGAAATCAAACGCGAATTCCTGGACGGCGAATTATCGACCTGGCCGAAGCGGGTGTTGCCGGCCATCGCCGCGCTGGGTGGCATGGCGGTTCCGGCCGCGATCTACCTTGGTTTCAATTCCGGCCCGTCCGGCATGACGAATGGTTGGGCGATACCGACGGCGACGGACATCGCTTTCGCGCTCGGCGTGCTTGCTCTGCTCGGCGATCGCGTTCCCTCCAGCCTGAAAGTGTTTTTGACCGCGCTCGCCATTCTCGACGATCTGGGCGCTGTCGTCGTCATTGCCGTGTTCTATTCCCACGGCTTGTCGCTGTGGGCGATTGCCGCCGCCGGCGGAATCACCATCGCACTGGCGCTGCTGAACGTCTTTGCGGTGCGGCGACTGTGGCCATATCTGGTCCTTGGAGTCGCACTTTGGCTATTCATGCATGAGTCCGGCATCCACGCCACGATTGCCGGCGTTGTTCTCGCCATCGCCATTCCGCTCAAGGCCGCCGACGCCCGCCCGTTGGAAACGCTCGAGCACAGCCTGCACAAACCGGTGTCGTTCGCCATCGTGCCGCTCTTCGGCTTCGCCAATGCGGGCGTTGCCTTGGGCGGCGCGGGGGCCCTGACCCATCCTGTCACGCTCGGCGTTGCGGCGGGTTTGTTTTTCGGCAAGCAGGCGGGCGTTTTCGCGACCACGGCGCTGGCGTTGGCGCTCGGCTGGGGCGAGCGTCCCCGGGGTGCGACCTGGACGCAGATCTATGGCGTCAGCCTGTTGACCGGCATCGGCTTCACCATGAGCCTGTTCATCGGCGCGCTGGCGTTTCCCGACGCCGGCTCGCTCGGCGATGCGGTGAAAACCGGCGTCCTGGCCGGTTCGGTCCTGTCGGCGCTTGCCGGGGCGGCGTTGCTGGTGACATCGTCTCGCGTTGGCCGCGAGACGTAAGCGTCAGGCGGCTTCCGGCGTCTTGCCCATCCAGCGGTCCATTTTCGACAGCAACCGCGGCAGATCGACCGGCTTGGTGTCGAAGTCGCAACAGCCGGCGGCGAAACTCTTTTCGCGATCGGACTCGAAGGCGCTCGCCGTCAGCGCGATGATCGGGATCGCCCGTGTCGAAGGGTCGGCCTTGATCATGCGTGTCGCTTCCCAGCCGTCGATTTCGCCAAGTCCGATATCCATCAGGATGACATCGGGCTTCAACTCCTTGGCGGCGGCGACGCCCGTCAGCGCGTCCTCGGCGAAGCGGATCGAAAAACCGCGCCGTTCGAGGCGGCGGCCGAGCACGTCGCGATTGACCGGGTTGTCCTCAACGATCAGCACCAGGCTCATTTCCAGTACTCCGGATTCGGCTTATGCCGCGCGCTTGTCGTTATTGGCGCGGTAGTCCGCGACGAGAGCGAGCGCCTGTTTCATTTTCACGCTGTCGACAGGCTTTGCCACCGAACCGATGGCGCCGAGTTCGCGCGCTTTCTGGCGTTCCTCGAGCACGGAGACCATGACGACCGGGATCGCCGCTGTCACCGGATCGGATTTCAGCGTGGCAAGCACATCCCAGCCATTGAGGCCCGGCATGAGAATGTCGATGAAGATCGCGGCGGGCCGCACCGTACGGGCGATTTGCAGCACCGATTCCGGCGCATCGGTGGAAATGGCGCTGAACCCTTCCTTTTGCAACAGGCGCTCCGCCAGTTCCAAGAAGGCATGATCGTCGTCGACGACCAGCACGCGCTCCATGCGCGTCGCAGCACCGCCGGCCGCCATGCCGTGATAGCCGGATTTGCGGCTCTTTTCGTCGGCGTTCGCCTCCGATACGCCGGTTTCTTTCAGCGCGGGGCTGACGGGCAGCGAGATCGTGAAGGTCGAACCTTTGCCGACTTCGCTGGCGACCGCAATCTCGCCGCCCATGAGCCGGATCAGGTTGCGCGACAAGGACAACCCAAGACCGGTGCCGCCGAATTTCGCCGCGATGGCCGGGCTGGCCTGGGAGAAATTGGAGAACAGAGCTTGCTGTTGCGCCTCCGAAATGCCGACGCCGGTATCCATGACCGAAATGTGGATCCAATCGCCATCCTCGCGCGTCTCCCGCTTGGCCGCGAGCGTGATCTGGCCGTTCTGGGTGAATTTCGATGCGTTGGACAAGAGATTGAAAATGGCCTGGCGCAATTTGGTCGCGTCGGCGCGGATGGCGCCGAGTTCGCCTTCGCGGGCCACGGCGAAAGCGTTGGTGTTCTTCGCCGCCAAAGGCCGCGCCGTCGATTCGACTTCGCCGACAAGCGCGTCCAGATCAACGTTTTCGACATTCAGCTCCATCTTGCCGGCCTCGATCTTGGAGATATCGAGGATGTCGTTGACCATAGCGAGCAGGTGCTTGCCGGCGGAATTGATTTTCTGAAGGTCGGCGATCTGGCCGCCATTGCCGTCCAGCTCGGCGTCTTCGAGGAGGATTTCGGTGTAGCCGAGCACGGCATTGAGAGGCGTACGCAATTCGTGGCTCATTTTCGCCAGGAATTCCGACTTGGCGCCGTTGGCCCGCTCCGCTTCGTCCTTGGCGCGTTCGGCTTCGTCCTTGGCGTAGGTCAGCGCCCGCATCGTGTCGCGATGGCGATCGATTTCCTTGAGCAACTCGGACTGCGAATCGACCACCGACGCGTAGTAGCTGGCCATCAGGTAGACATAGACCGTGGCGCTGAGCGCCGAAATCATGCCGACGGTGACCATCTCTTCTATCGGGATGTGGACCGGGAAGCCGCCGGAACTGAGGTAGGCCCCGTAGAAAACGGAAATGCCGATCAGCATCTCGGCGAAGATGGCGACGCGCGCCACGAGGCCGGAACCGAGGTAAAAGAAGCCGAGCAGCGGAACCGCGAGCAACCAGATCAGGAAGGGAGACGAGGTGCCGCCGTAATTGAAGGAGCCCCACAGCAACGCAAAATTAAGGTTGGCGACAGAAATCAGCGCCAGCGTTGTGTATTTTCGCGGAAAAAGCTTCAACGCGATCGGGAAAAGCCAGAACGCCGATATCGAAATGCCGAGAATCAGCACATGCGGCATCGGATTCGGATCGCTTGCCAGCAGGTACAGGGTGATCGGATGGCTGATGATCGGCCCGAAAAGGTGGCTGATCAAGAACATGCGCACGCGTTTCTTGGCGTGGATGTCACCGGCGAACTCCCGCGGAGTCAGCCATTCGATCAGGCCGTCGATCAATTCCATCGGCTTCATTTTACCCGCCTCGCCTTTTCGATGAGCGATTATCGAGCCAGTCATTTAAGCGATAGCGCTTGAGATTCCGTAAACCCGGGTGAACGAGATCAACCCTTGACCGTCGTTTCGCTAAAATTGAGGGGAATTGCTTCAGCAGGGTTTCAACCGTCGTTGCTATCATGGCCGTGTTCGAAGGAGGCGGGACATGCTGGCCAGGAATCGTATCGCGGATGGACACGAAGCCCACGAAGCGTTTGCTCAAACCTTGCGACGCAACAACGGCTTTCCCGCCGATCGGGCCGAACGCCCGGAAACAATCGACAATCTCGGCCTGTCCGCCCTGCAAGCGGTGACCGGATCGCTCGAGGGTCCGCAGGGCCTTCATGCGCCAACCCTGTTCGTCGCCTTGGGCGCCTTGGCCGGCTATGCGGCAAAATGGGCCGTCGCTCTCGATATAGCCGACGGACGGGTCTCCGACGATTTCCGGCTTCAACCGGGCGAAGGTCGCCGGTCAGTCGTCTATTCCGATCACGTACGCGACCTGGTCGCCGGGCTTTCCCGTCAAAGCGCGCTGTCGATCGTCCTCGGGGCCGCGACTCGCGCCAATGCCTCTTCGTTCGCCAAGCTCGAAGCTTTGACCCATCGCGCCATCCTTCCCGGACGCGCCAACGCCATGCCTGATTATTCGGTCGAGGCTCGTCATTTTCCGCAATTTGCCCCGGAAGCGCTCCTCATGATGTTGTGGGAAAATATCGGTCGCACCTTCAGGGCCGAACGTCGCCCGCGCGGCGATCTGGCTTTGGGCCTTGCCTTTGCCGCCGCTCATGCGTTGAGCGCCTGGCGCAGCGAGCTCTCCGTTGAGACCGCCGCGACGCTTTTCGTGGAGAGCGCCTTGGCGATGTCGAAGATCGATCGGGCCTTTTAAAAAATTTCCCGCGCATTAACTGTTTAACCTTTCCTCAACCATGCCTGTTTACCTTCTCGACAGTTACCTTGTTGGGAGTTTGGCATCATGCGCATTCTGGCGCTCGGACTTGTTGCCTTTTGGGATCGTCGACCGCTGTTTTAGCCCGGACCCGGAAATCGTTGCGGCGCCGGAGGCGTCGTCCGAACGGTTCGGCGATTGGACCAGGGATACGCCTCCCTTTCGCTCGGCTATGGCTGGCTGCATGATGTCGACAACCGCTTCGTGCCGGCGCTCCGCACCGCGGGCTCCGACAAGATCATCGGGCTTTCGGTCGGATACCTGCATCAGGCAGGCAAATTCGTCGCCGGCGCCGAAGGCGCCTACCAATACCAGCACATTGTCTTCCAGGGTCTGCCGGTCGGCTTTCCCGAAATCAGCGCCGACGAAGGCTGGATGGTGCGCGGCCGTGTCGGCGTCGCTCACGACCGCTGGCTGGCCACCGCCAATGTTGGCGCCATCTACGGGACCACCAATATCGGCATGAAAGGCTGGGGCGCGATTGCCGGCGCCAGCGTCGACTATCTGATGACGGCGAACATTTTCGCCGGCGTCGCCTACGACCACCAGTTCTACCGGAATTTCAGCGGGGTGCCGCTCGACGCCGACATCGACCAGATCTCGATGCGGATCGGTTACAAGTTCTGACGACAGGCAATGGGAGGCCGCCGTATTCGAGCGGCGGCTTCAAGAACCAATGGCTGCAGACCACCAGCGCCGTCCTCGACCGCCGCGAACAACTGCGCCCGCATGCGCGGGTCCCAGAAATTGTTGATGTGCTCGGCGAGGCCCGCCACGCCCTCCTCGCGGGGCGCGGAGGCGAAGAACGTTGCGATCTGGTTCGCCATGGTCACGATTTTATCACGCCACATGCGCGGCCTTCCCCCCGTCAATGCGCCCGAAATGGGTACATAGTTCGAATTCCTCGCCGCGCACCAGAGCGGCGAGAGTCACGCCAGCAGCATCGGCGGTGCGCACAGCAAGCGCGGTTGGCGCTGATACGGCGGCGATGACCGGAACGCCGAAGGCGGCGGCCTTTTGCACCATCTCCACCGAAATGCGGCAGGTGAGGGCGATCACGCCGGTCGATGCCGCGATGCCGGACCGTGCCATCGCGCCGATCAATTTGTCGAGTGCATTGTGACGTCCGACATCTTCGCGAACCAGGACGATGCCCGCGCCGGGCAAATGGAAACCGGCCGCGTGGGCCGCGCCCGTCTGGCCGTTGAGCGGTTGTCGCTTCGACAGTTCGGCGATCGCGGAGACAATGTCCGTGGACGCGAAATGCACCCCGCTTCGCACCGGGCGCGCCGGGCGGAGGGCAGCCTCGATCGATTCGACGCCGCACAGGCCGCAGCCGGCCGGACCCGCCATGGCGCGCCGCCGGGAGGCGATGGCTTCGCCAACCTCCCGCCGCATGCGCACCTGCAAATCGATGCCGCCCCCGGTCGCGACGATTCCAATGTCTTCGATGTCTTCGATGGTCGAGGCAAAGCCTTCGGTCAGGCTGAAACCCACGGCGAAATCCTCAAGATCCGCCGGCGTCGCCATCATCACCGCGTGGGTCGAGCCGTTATAGGTGAGCGCGACGGCCGTTTCTTCCGGGACCATGCGTGGTTCGGTGACGAATCGGCCGCCGCGCCGCGCCAGTCGCTGCGCCTTGACGGCGGCGGAGGGCAGCCGATCATTCATTCGGCGGCCTCGAGCGGTGCGATTCGGCGCGCCTTGCGCGCCTGTTCGTCATAATCGGCCTGCCAGACGGAGGGTCCGTTGGAGGGCGCCACCTGCACGGCCGTCACCTTGTATTCGGGGCAGTTCGTCGCCCAATCGGAGAAATCGGTGGTGACGACATTGGCCTGCGTGCCGGGATGGTGGAATGTGGTGTAGACGACCCCCGGGGCAACACGTTCGGTGATGACGGCGCGCAGCGTCGTCTCGCCCGAGCGCGAGGCAAGGCGGACGAAATCGCCGTCGTTGACGCCGCGCTGTTCGGCGTCGTGCGGATGGATTTCGAGCACGTCCTCGTCATGCCAGCGGACGTTCTCGGTACGCCGTGTCTGCGCCCCGACATTGTATTGCGACAGGATGCGGCCGGTGGTCAGCAGCAGCGGGAAGCGCGGGCCGGTCCTCTCCTCTGTGGCGACGTATTCAGTGTTGATGAACTTGCCCTTGCCGCGCACGAAGCCGTCGACATGCATGATCGGCGTGCCTTGAGGATTCTTCTCGTTGCACGGCCACTGCACCGATCCGGCCTGATCGAGATGGTCATAGGAGACACCGGCGAAACTCGGCGTCGTCATGGCGATCTCGTTCATGATCTGCGACGGGTGGGTGTAGGCCCAGTTGAGGCCGAAGGCCTGCGCCAGCCCCTGCGTCACTTCCCAGTCGGCAAGTCCGTTCTTCGGCGTCATCACCTTGCGCACGCGGTTTATGCGCCGCTCGGCGTTGGTGAACGTGCCGTCCTTTTCGAGGAATGTCGAACCGGGCAGGAAGACATGGGCGTAATTGGCCGTCTCGTTGAGGAACAGGTCGTGGACGACGACGCATTCCATCGCCTCCAGGCCGGCCGACACGTGGTGCGTGTCGGGGTCCGACTGGAGGATGTCCTCGCCCTGGATGTAGATGCCCTTGAACGTGCCCTCGACCGCCGCGTCGAGCATGTTGGGAATGCGCAGGCCCGGTTCCGGATCGAGCGTAACGTCCCACAGTTTTTCGAAAATGTCGCGCGTGGCGTCCTGCGACAGATGCCGGTAGCCCGGCAATTCATGCGGGAACGAACCCATGTCGCAGGACCCCTGCACATTGTTCTGGCCGCGCAACGGATTCACGCCGACGCCCGGCCGGCCGATATTGCCGGTCGCCATGGCGAGGTTGGCGATGGCCATCACCGTGGTCGATCCCTGGCTGTGCTCGGTGACGCCAAGACCGTAGTAAATCGCGCCGTTACCGCCGGTGGCGTAGAGGCGGGCGGCCTTGCGCACGTCCTCCGCCTTGACGCCGGTCAGCGCTTCGACGGCCTCGGGAGAATGTTTCGCTTCCGAGACGAATGCGGCCCAATCCGAAAATTCGGACCAGTCGCAGCGTTCGCGCACGAAAGCTTCGTTGACGAGGCATTCGGTAACGATGACGTGGGCGAGCGCCGTCATGATCGCGACATTGGCGCCGGGCCGGAGCGGCAGGTGAACGGCCGCCTCGATGTGCGGCGAACGCACAAGGTCGATCTTGCGCGGATCGACGACGATCAGTTTGGCGCCCTGGCGCAGCCGTTTCTTCAGGCGCGAGGCGAAGACCGGATGACCATCGGTCGGGTTGGCGCCGATGACCATGACCACGTCGGTTTGCTCGACCGAATCGAAATCCTGTGTACCGGCCGAGGTGCCGAACGCCTTGCCGAGACCGTAGCCGGTCGGCGAGTGGCAGACGCGGGCGCAGGTGTCGACATTGTTGTTGCCGAAACCGGCCCGGATGAGCTTCTGGACGAGGTAGGTCTCCTCGTTGGTGCAGCGCGAGGAGGTGATGCCGCCGACGGCGCCGCGTCCGTATTTGTCCTGGATGCGGCGAAACTCGGATGCGACATGGGCGAAGGCTTTGTCCCAGCTCACTTCTGTCCACGGATCGGCGATCGAGGCGCGGATCATCGGCTTGGTGATGCGGTCGCGATGCGTCGCGTAGCCCCAGGCGAAGCGACCCTTGACGCAGGAATGGCCGCGATTGGCCTTGCCGTCCTTCCACGGGACCATGCGCACGAGCTCCTCGCCGCGCATCTCCGCCTTGAACGAGCAGCCGACGCCGCAATAGGCGCAGGTGGTGACGACGGAATGTCCCGGCTGACCGATGTCGATCACCGATTTTTCCGTCAGTGTCGCCGTCGGGCAGGCCTGTACGCAGGCGCCGCAGGAGACGCATTCGGAATCGAAAAAACGCTCATGCGCGCCGGGCGAGACGCGGCTGCCGAAGCCGCTCCCTTCGATGGTCAGGGCGAACGTGCCCTGCACTTCCTGGCAGGCGCGCACGCAGCGCGAGCAGACGATGCATTTCGAAGGATCGTAAGTGAAGTAGGGGTTGGACTCGTCCTTCGCCATCCAGCGGAAATTGGCTTCGCCACCCTCGCGCGCCTTGACATGGTTGGCGCCGTCTTGGCCGTAGCGCACGTCGCGCAGGCCGACGGCGCCGGCCATGTCCTGCAGTTCGCAATCGCCATTGGCGGCGCAGGTCAGGCAGTCGAGCGGGTGATCGGAAATGTAGAGTTCCATCACGCCTCTGCGGATGGCTTTCAGCCGCCCGGTCTGCGTGTGCACCACCATGCCGGGCGCCACCGGCGTCGTGCAGGAGGACGGCGTGCCGGCGCGGCCCTCGATCTCGACCAGACAGAGCCGGCAGGAGCCGAAGGCGTCGACCATGTCGGTGGCGCAGAGCTTCGGGATCTGCGTGCCGGCTTCCATGGCGGCGCGCATGATCGAGGTGCCTTCCGGAACGGTCACCGCGTTGCCGTCGATGACAAGCGTCACGGATTTTTCCGACCGCGAGGCCGGCGTGCCGAAATCGGTTTCAAGGACGAGGGACATGGTCGTTACTCCGCCGCCTCGGCCAGTCGCGGCCGGTTGAAATCCTCGGGGAAATGCGTCAGCGCGCTCATCACCGGATAGGGCGTGAAGCCGCCGAGCGCGCAGAGCGATCCGTATTTCATCGTGTTGCATAAATCGGCGACGAGCGCGGTTGCGCTTACGTCGCCGGCCGCGATGCGGTCGATGGTCTCGACGCCGCGCGTCGAGCCGATGCGGCAGGGCGTGCACTTGCCGCAGCTTTCAATGGCGCAGAATTCAAAGGCGAAACGCGCCTGCGCCAGCATGTCGGCTGTGTCATCGAACACGGTGATGCCGGCATGCCCGATCAAGCCGTCCTTGGCGCCGAAGGCCTCGTAGTCGAAAGGCGTGTCGAACAGGGCGCGCGGAAAATAGGCCCCGAGCGGACCGCCGACCTGCACGGCTTTCACCGGCCTTCCACTCGCTGTTCCGCCGCCGATGGCGTCGACGATTTCTCCGAGCGTCATTCCGAAGGCTGCCTCGAACAGGCCGGGATATTTGACATTGCCGGCAAGCTGGATCGGGATCGTGCCGCGCGACCGGCCCATGCCGAAATCGCGGTAGAAACCGGCGCCCTTGTCAAGAATGACCGGAACCGAGGCGAGAGAAATGACGTTGTTGATCACCGTCGGCTCGCCGAACAGGCCCTTGTGGGCCGGCAGCGGCGGCTTGGCGCGCACCACGCCGCGCTTGCCCTCCAGGCTTTCGAGCAATGCGGTTTCCTCGCCGCAGACATAGGCGCCGGCGCCGACCCGCAACTCGATGTCGAAAGCCTTGCCGGATCCGAGGATCGACGGGCCGAGCACGCCGGCGGCGCGGGCGGTTTCGATTGCGGCGCTCATCGTCGCAATGGCGTGTGGATATTCCGAGCGCAGATAGATCCAGCCGTGGGTCGCGCCCGTCGCCAGCGCGGAGATGGCCATGCCGTCGATCAGCACGAAAGGATCGCCTTCCATGATCATGCGGTCGGCGAAGGTGCCGGAATCGCCTTCGTCGGCGTTGCAGACGATGTGCTTCCGCGCTCCCGGCGCGTCGAGCACTGTTTTCCATTTGATTCCGGTCGGGAATCCGGCCCCTCCGCGGCCGCGCAGGCCGGAGTCGGTCACCGACTTCACGATCTCCGCCGGCTCCATAGTGGCGGCCTTGGCAAGACCGGCGGGGCCGCCATGCATGCGGTAGTCGTCGAGCGACAACGGATCGACGATGCCGCACCGGGCGAAGGTGAGGCGTGACTGACGTTTCAGGAACGCAATGTCGTCGGCGCGACCGAGCCAGAGCCGGTGCTGGCTGCCGGTCAGCAGGCCGGAATCGAACAGCGAGCGCACGTCGGCTGGGGTGACCGGCCCGTAGGCGCAGCGGCCGCGTTCGGTCAAAACCTCGACCATCGGCTCGAGCCAGTGCAGGCCACGCGAGCCGGTGCGCACGATGCGCGCCTCGATCCCGCGCCGGTCAAGTTCGGCGCGCACGGCGTCGGCGACCCGGTCCGCCCCGACCGCCAGCGCGGCGGAATCGCGCGGGATGTAAACGGTCGGAATCATGCGCGCGCCTCCGCCAGCAGTCCGGCGAGCGCGTCGTCGTCGAGGCGGCCGTGCAATGCGCCGTCGAGCATCGCCGCCGGCGCAACGGAACAAAGTCCGAGGCAATAGACCGGCTCCAGCGTCGTCGCGCCGTCCGGCGACGTCTCGTGCCAGTCAAGGCCAAGCGCTTCGCGCGCGTGCGCCGCCAGCCTGTCGCCGCCCGCCGCCTGACAGGCTTCGGCCCGGCACAGTTTCAGAACATGGCGGCCGGAAGGATGGTCGCGGAAGTCGTGGTAGAAAGTGACGACGCCATGGACATCGGCGCGCGACAGGTTGAGCGCGCCGGCGATGACCGGGATGGATCCTTCGGCACGAAACCGAATTCGTGCTGGACCGCATGCAGGATCGGCAACAGTGCGCCATCATGGCCGCGATGCCGGTCGCAGATGGCGAGCGAGCGCTCTTTGACTTTGATCGGGGCTGCTTGCATGGCGCGTCCTTGGCTTGTCCGTCCTGTGAAACCAAAGCGCAGGCTCGAATTCAAGACGGATGATCCGTCGATTGATAGAAAATTTCTATCAATCCGAATCGCCCATCTGCGACGCGGCGCGGGCTTCATAGAGCAGGGCGGAAACCAGCGGCGTGTGCGGCTCGCGAAACGGCGCGACCAGGCCGATGACGTGACTGGTGTCCGGCTCGACGATGGGAACGGCGGCAAGCGGCTCCGACAGGCCGAGCGTATCGACAAGATCGGCCGGCATGATCGAGGCCCATTGCCCGGTCTTCACATGGGCGTAGAGCACGATCATCGAATTGGATTCAAGCGTCGGCGTGACGCGGGTTCCGGCTTCGATGAGATGGCGGTCGATGATGCGGCGGTTCTGCATGTCCGGCGTCAGCAGGCACAACGCGAACTTCGCCGCATCGGCCCAACGGATGCTGGCGCGCCCGCCGATCTGGTCGCGATTGGCGACAAGGCGGTAGCGTTCACGATAGAGCGGCACCGTGGCGACGCGGCCCATCGGTTCATTGTCGAGATAGGTGATGCCGGCGTCGATCTCGTGGTTTTCGATCAGCGACAGGATCTGCACCGACGTGCGCGACAGGATCGAGAACGTGACTTCGGGATGGCGTGCGCGGAACGGTGTGGTCAGGCGCGGCGCGGCCGAAAGCGCGGTCGGGATGACGGCGATCTGCATGTGACCGGCAAGGCCGCGCCGGGCGGCGCGCATTTCCTCTTTCAGCGTGCGCGCATCGCCGACGATGCGACGCGCCCATTCGAGCACGCGCTGTCCTTCCGGCGTCAATCCCTGGAAGCGCGATCCGCGCACCACCAAAAGCACGCCGAGTTCCTCCTCGAGCGATTTGATCGCCGCCGAAAGCGTCGGCTGGGTGACGCCGCATTCCGCCGCGGCGCGAGCGAAATGCTGCACCCGGGCAAGCGTCAGAAAGCAGTCGAGCTTGTCGATCAAGGGCCGGTCTCCGCCATCCCGAACGAGCGTAGACCATGGCGACGAATAAAAGAACCGTGCGTCTTGCGGCGGCGCGAGGCGCGTCTACACTCGCCGCGATTCCATCGAGAACCTCCCATGCCCGCACCGAAACTCGCCTCTCTCGATCTTCCCGATTTCGGCGAACCGACGGCCGAGCCGGAATTCACGCGCGACTTTTTTCGCGGCCGCATCTCCCGACTCCAAACGCGCATGTCCGCCGAGGGCCATGACGCCATCGTCATATTCGCCGATCGCGAACACTGCGCCAATCTCGTCTGGGCGACAGGCGTCGATCCGCGCTTCGAGGAGGCCATTCTTGTTGTGATCCCCGGGCGGAAGCCGGCGCTGATCCTCGGCAACGAATGTTTTCCCTACGCCGAAACCGCCAATGGCGATTTCGAGCGCCTGCTGTGGCAGCACCTGTCGCTGATGGGCCAGCCGCGCGGCGCGTCGCCCGCGCTCGCCGAAATCCTTGCCGAAGCCGGCCTCGAACCCGGCATGCGTATCGGCGTCGCCGGATGGAAAGGCCATGAGGACGACAATGGCGATTTCGATCCCGATTGGCTGGAAACGCCGCACTATCTGGTCGAGGCGCTGAAGCGTTTCGGGACCGTGACGAATGCGGCGCTCATGTTCATGCATCCGGAAAACGGTCTGCGCGTCATCAACGAAGTCGACCAGTTGGCCGCCTTCGAGGTGTCCGCCACGCGCACTTCTCTCGCCGTCCTCCGGGTTATACGCGGCATGAAAGCCGGCCTCACCGAATATGAGGCGTTGCGGGCGCTGCGTTTCGAGGGACCGCCGCTGTCGGTGCATGTGAATTTCTCCGCCGGCCCGCGCGCCCGCTACGGCCTGCCGAGCCCGTCGTTTCGGGTCATCGAAAAGGGCGATCCGATCGTCCTCGGCGTCGGCATGATGGGGGCGCTCAATTGCCGGGCCGGATTTGTCGCAAGAGACGAGAACGACCTGCCCGACGGCATTCGCGATTATGTCGACCGTCTGGTCTCGCCCTATTTCGGCGCCATCGCCGCCTGGTACGAAACCGTGGGTATTGGCGTCGAAGGCGGCGCTCTCCACGCTGCCGTGATGAGCCGCATCGGCGATCCGTTTTTCGGCATCACGCTCAATCCGGGCCATTTGATCCATCTCGACGAATGGGTGCATTCGCCGGTCAGGCGCGGATCGAAACAGCGTTTGGCCTCCGGCATGGCGATCCAGTGCGATGTCATTCCGGCGACCGGGACGCCATGGTTCACCACCAATATCGAGGACGGAATCGCGCTTGCCGATGAAGCGATGCGGGCCGATTTCGCCGAACGTTTTCCCGAGGGCTGGGCCCGTATCGAAAAGCGCCGCGCCTTCATGCGCGACGTGATCGGGATCGACCTTCGTCCCGAGGTGTTACCGTTCTCGTCGATGCCGGCGTGGCTTCCGCCCTTCTGGCTCGATTCGTCGAAGGCGATGGCGATGCGCTGATCACGCGCCCCAGCCGCAGATCGCCTTGACCTCAAGGAAGTCGTGAATGCCCCAATCGGCGTATTCGCGCCCGTTGCCGGATTGCTTGTAGCCGCCGAACGGCGCGAACAGATCCCAGGACGGGTAGTTGATGTCGACCTGGCCGGCGCGGATGCGCCGCGCCACGCGACGCGCCCGCTCCAGATTGCCGGATTGCACATAGCCGGCGAGACCATACACGGTGTCGTTGGCGATGCGGATCGCGTCTTCTTCCGTTTCGTAGGGGATGATCGACAGGACCGGGCCGAAGATTTCCTCGCGCTCGATCGTCATGCCGGGTTTGACGTTTCCGAATACGGTCGGGCGCACAAAGTAGCCGCGATTGAGGCCGGCCGGGCGGCCCGGGCCGCCGGCGGCGAGCGTCGCGCCCTCGGCGATGCCGATTTCGATCAGTTTCTGGATCTTGTCGAACTGAAGCGCGCTGACGACCGGGCCAAGCTGCGTGCCTTCCGCTGTCGGATCGCCGACGACGGTCTCTTCCGCGACGCGCGCCGCAACGGCCATGGCGGCGTCGTGGCGGTCCGCCGGCACCAGCATGCGCGTCGGCGCGTTGCAGGATTGGCCGGAATTGGAGAAGCAGGCCGACGCACCCTCGGCGACGGCCTTGTCCAGATCGGCGTCGTCGAGAATGATGTTGGCCGATTTGCCGCCCAGTTCCTGGGCGACGCGCTTGACGGTCTCGGCGGCGTTGCGCGCCACCGATATGCCGCCGCGCGTCGACCCGGTGAACGACACCATGTCGACCTGCGGATGACCCGACAGCGTGACGCCGACAGTCGGCCCGTCGCCGTTGACGAGATTGAACACGCCGGCCGGCGTGCCCGCCTCGTGCATGATCTCGGCGAACAGCAAGCCGGAGAGCGGCGCGATTTCCGACGGTTTGAGCACCATGGTGCAGCCGGCGGCAATGGCCGGCGCGACCTTGCAGGCGATCTGGTTCATCGGCCAGTTCCATGGCGTGATCAGGGCGCAGACGCCGATGCCTTCGCGCACGATCAGCGTGTCGCCGCGCATTTCCTCGAAGGTCATCGCCTTCAGCGCGGTCAGCGTCGCTTCGATATGGGCTTCGCCCGCCCATGTCTGCGAGGAAAGCGCCATGCCGGCCGGCGCGCCCATTTCCATGCGGATGGCGTCGGCCATCTCGCCGCTGCGGCGCTTGTAGACCGCGATGATCGAACCGAGCAGATCGACGCGCTCCGCCTTGGTCGTCACGGTGAACGCGTCGAAGGCGCGGCGCGCCGCCAACACGGCGCGATTGGCGTCCTCGACCGAGCCGAGCGCGATTGATGCGCAGGGTTCCTCGGTCGCCGGATTGATCACGTCGACCGTCGCGGTCGAAAGCGGCTTGACCCATTGTCCGTCGATATAGAATTCGTGGCTGTGCATGATTGCGTCCCGGATGTTCTGAGTGAGCCTCATTGTGGACTACCGCCGGCCGGAACGGAAGTCGCCGGGCGCAGCGACGCCGGTCGTCGCCTTTCCGACGCCCTGCCATTGCCCGGTTCAAATCGATTGCTATCCTGTCGGCGGGAGAATTCGGAATGCACCGCAATCTCGACGCTCTCGCCAATGGGCGCTTCGATCTGGCCATCATCGGCGGCGGCGTCGTCGGCGCGTGCCTGGCCCGCGATGCGGCGCGACGCGGCCTTGCCGTTGCATTGGTCGAGGCCGACGATTTCGCCGGCGCAACGAGCGAAGCGATGTCGCATTTCGTGCACGGCGGCATCCGCTATCTGGCGCAGGGGCGGATCGGCACCGTTGTCGAATCCCTGCGCGAACGCGCCGTGTGGCGGCGCATCGCGCCGCATCTCGTCGCCGATCAGACGTTCCTGTTTCCGTTGTCGACACGACAATCGCGGCGCAAGCGCCTCGAATTGCGCATCGGCGTCGCCCTGTTCGAAGCATTGGCGCGACGCGGATTGGGCCATCGCCTGTCGCGCACCGAGGCAATCGCCGCCGAACCCTCCCTCGATGATCCGGCGCTCACCGGCGCGCTGGTCTATGCCGACTGCCGCGTTGATTTCCCCGAACGCGCGGTGCTGGCGCTGCTATCCGATGCCGTTCATTCCGGCGCGACAATCGCCAACCATGCGGAGGCGGACAGCCTGCGGCGGGAAAATGGGCGCGTCGCCGGAATCGTCATCGCCGACCGCCTCGGCGGTGGACGCCTGACGATTCGCGCCCGCGCGATCGTCAACGCCGCCGGACCGTGGTCCGGTATTGTCGCCGACCGGCTTGCGCCGGGACAGTGTGCCATGAAAATCACCCTGTCGAAGGGCATCCATCTGGTCACGCCGCCGGTGGCGCGCACGCACGCGCTGGCTTTCGCAGGCGACGGCGAACACGCCTTCCTGACGCCGTGGCGCGGCTTCAACATCGTCGGCACCACCGACGAAGCGTTCGTCGGCCAACCGCGCGGCGTCGTCGCCGAACCGGCCGAACGGGACCGGCTTGTCGCCAAGGTTGAAAAATTCCTGCCCGGCGCGAGGCTGGCTGTCGATCAGGCCGTCTCCTCGTTCGCCGCCATACGCGCCATTCCAGGCGTTGCCGGCGATACCTATGGCGCGGCGCGCGATGCCGTGCTCGCCGACCACGCCGCGGATGGCGCCGACGGCTTCTTTAGCCTGACCGGCGGCAAGTGGACCACGGCGCGCGCCATGGCCGAAACCGCCCTCGACCGGATCGTGGCGCGATGCGGGCTGACGGCGCGCGCCTGCGATACCGCGACATCGCCGCTGCGCGCCGCGCCGGATGACGAGGCGGCGTTCCGCGCCCATTGGCGCGAACGCCTTGCCGCGTTTCCCGTTGGCGAGGCCGATGACTGGATATCCTGCCATGGCCAGGACATCGGACGGGTCGTCGCGCGCATCGCGCCCGGCGGCGAGGGCGATCCGGACGCTCGCGACGAGGCGCGTTTCGCCGAAGCGGCGGATCATGAGATGGCCCAATCGCCGGCCGATCTGGTCCGACGATTGACCCGCTCCCATGCGCTGGTCCGGCCCGGCGTTCACGATCACGCCGCGCGTTGGCTTGCAAACCGGCGCAAAGCCGATCAGGTTTCGACCGGGGCGTAGCAGGCGGGAGAATCTTCGAGTGTCCGTTTTGGCGATTTACAATCCTGTGGCCGGCGGCGGCCGCGCCGGACGCGAATGGCCGCAAATCGAGCCCATGCTGCAACGCCATTTTCCGGCTTTGACGGTTCGCGCCACGCGCGGTCCGGGCGACGCCTCGACGCTGGCGGCCGAAGCTGCCCGCTCCGGCATTGGCCTGGTCATCGTTTGCGGCGGGGACGGCACCATTTCGGAAGTGGTCGACGGGCTGTTGCGGGCCCGCGCATTTGAGGGCGCCGGCGCGCCGAAGCTCGGCATCATTCCCGACGGCACCGGGTCGGATCTGTCGAAGACGTTGGGATTCGCAGGCGATTTGAATTCCCAGGTGGAGCGCATCGCGCGCGGCGATTTCCGCCGTATCGATGCCGGTCGGCTGACTTTCGAAACCGATTCCGGCGATGCCGCCGTTCGCCATTTCGTCAACATCGCCAGCCTCGGCCTGTCCGGCCCGACCTCGCGCGCCGTCAATGCCGCGCGCGCCAAGCGCCGCTTCGGCGCCAAACTCGTCTTCATGTTTCACACCATCCGGGAATTGCTGCGCTATCGTTTCCAGGAGGTTCGCGTCACCATCGACGAAGCCGCGCCGATCGAGGCGCGCATCGCGCTTGTCGCCATCGCCAACGGCAAGTTCTTCGGCGGCGGCATGATGATCGCGCCGCAGGCGCTGATCGACGACGGCGTCGCCGAGGTGGTGGTGTTTCGCGGCGACAACAAACTGCGCCTGATCCGCGACATCAACACGCTCTACACCGGTGAACACGTCAAGCTCGATGTCGTCACCATGCTGAAGGGCCGCAAGGTTCGCGTCGAGCCGGTCGGCGACCGCGCGCTCAATTCCGCCTGTCTCGACATTGACGGCGAATCGCCCGGCCGCATTCCGGCGACATTCGAAATCCTTCCCGGCGCGCTCGAGGTGGCGCGGTGAACGAGACGCGCCTGTGGGGCTGGTTGTCGCCCGACCAGCCCGATCCGTTGGCCGGAAAGGCAAAGGCCGAGGCGATGATCGCCTCGGCGCTGGGGCTTGAAAAACTGGCGCGGACGCCGCCGGTTCCGCTCGATCCCGCGACCGTTCCGGCCTCCCGGCTGAGTGCGGCGCAAATGGACGCCTTGCGCGCCGCCGTCGCGACCGACACGGTTTCGCTCGATCCGGCGCGACGTGCCGCCGCCCTGCTCGGACAGAGCTATCCCGATCAATTGGCGCGCCGCGCCGGCCGGGTCGCTCGCGCCGCCGACGCCGTTGTCGAACCGTCCAACGCCGGGCAAGTCGCCGCCATTCTCGCCGCGGCGAGGGGCAGCGGTTTTCGCGTCATGGCGAGCGGCGGCGGCACCAATGTCGTCGGCGCCTTTTTAGCGGCGGAGGACCAAAGGCCGCTCGTCGCCCTGTCGCTGGCTCGCATGGCGGAGGTGATGGCGATCGAGCCGCGCGATCGCACCGTGACCGCGCAATCCGGGATCAAACTGCCGGCGCTCGAACAGCGGCTTTCAGCCGCCGGCCTGACGCTGGACATTTCCCGCAGAGCTTCGAAGCCGCAACGCTTGGCGGATCGCTCGCCGCCAACGGAGCCGGCCAGCGTTCCGACGCCTATGGCCGCCTCGCCGAGAACCTCGTTTCGGCCCGCCTCGCGACACCGACCGGAATCTGGTCGACCGAAGCGTTCCGTCACGGCGCGGCCGGACCTTGGCTCGGCGGCCTGGTCGCCGGATCGGAAGGTCTGTTCGGCGTCATCACCGATGCGGCGCTGCGCCTCCACGCCCGGCCATCGGTGATCGCCGACGAGGCCTGGCTGCTGCCCGATTTCGCCGCCGGCGTCGAAGCGGCGCGCGCCTTGGCGCAATCCGGGTCCGGCCTCGCCATGGTGCGCATAAGCGACGCCGACGAGACCGCTTTTCTCACCGGCTTGCGGAACGCCATGGCCGGGCGCGACCGGCCGCCGCTGCTTGAACGCGTGTACCTGGGCGTGAAGCGCGCCCCGTCGCGGCCTTGCCTGGCGATTGTCGGGGCGGAGGGCGACGCGCTTGCGGTCGGCCAGGCGTTCGGCGCGGCGCGGCGCAAGATGCGGGCGGCAGGCGGAGTCTCCATCGGCAGGGGGCCGGGGGAATCCTGGCGGCGCGGCCGTTACCAAATGCCCTATCTGCGCGAACCGCTGATGGCGCGCGGCCTCGGCGTCGACACCTACGAGACGGCCGCGCCGTGGTCGAAAGCGCAATCGGTCCACAACGGCGTCATCGATTCCGTCCGCCGCGCCGCCGCGACGACCGGCGTGACCGCCGCCGTGTTCTGCCATCTGAGCCACTCCTATATCGAGGGCGCGTGCCTGTATTTCACCGCCGTGTTTCCCCGCGCCGGCGACGAGTTGGCGCAATGGCGTACGCTGAAAACCGCCGCGACCGAGGCGATCATCGCCCATGGGGGCACGCTGTCGCATCATCATGGTCTTGGCGGCGACCACGCGCCATGGGCGCGCGCCGAAAAGGGCGATCGCAACCTGGCGCTGCTTGCCGCGCTGAAACGCGAATTCGACCCAGCCAATGTCATGGCGACCGGCGCGGAACGTGTGCTGGGTTAGCTTCGAAGCCGCGCCAGATGACGCGCGAACTCAGTTGTCTCCATCAGCGCCTTGCAGCGGGCGAAGCGGTTGTCGGCATAGGCGCGGAAGTCGTCGGCCGGATTGCCGTTGGCGAGCTGGATCAGCCCCCACAGCGTCCACAGCAGATCGCACATCGCCTTGTGGATGATCATGCGGGCGCGTTCGCCGGCCGGCGCTTCGCCGCCGAAATAGGCCGCCAGCATCGCCTCGTCCTGCGTCGCGTCGAAATTGCCCTCGACGGACAGGTCGCCCAGGTCCCACATCGGATCGTTCATGCCGGAATATTCCCAGTCAACGATCCACATCCGCTCGCCGGTGTCGAGAAAGTTCTCGCAGAGCGGATCGCAATGACATGGCGAAAGCTGGACCGGCTGGGCGGCCAACGCGGCGCGCACCCCTTGCGCCTCCGCCACCACATCGTGATAGCCGGCCTGAAGCGCCACGTCCTTCGTCGACAGGATGCGCAGATAGTCGTCGATCATGGCGAACAATTCGAAGCGGAACGGAAAGATCGCGCCGGATTTATGCAATCGCCGAAATGCCTTTCCCGCGCGCGCCGGCGCGCCGTTCCGGTTCCGGAACAGAGCCGGCGTCATCGTTGCCGCGCCGTCGATGAACCGGGTCGCCATGACACCGGTCGCGGCGTCGAAATGAACAAGCGCCGGCGACACGCCAGCCTTCGCCGCTTCGCGCGCGGCGACCGCCTCGTTGGCGCGGTCGATGTATTCCTCGGTGCCATGGCCGGGAATGCGCAGGCAGATGTCGCCAACGCGAAAAACCAGATTGGTCAAGCCGCCGAGCCGGACGATCGGGCCCGAAAATCCCGACAGCGCCGGAATGGCCTGCATGGCTGCGCGGGCAGTCTCTTCGTCGGTCATTGCGGCTCCCCCCGGACAATGAAAGCCAAAGCTTTCACAATTTCGGGCGTGTGGCTATTCTCGCCGTGATACCGGCCCTTTAAAATCGTCGGCGGGAGAAACACATGGCGGGTGGGCGGCACGACGGGCATCTGGGCGCGGCTTACGACGCCAAAGGCAATGACGAAGTCGCGGCGCTCTACGATCGTTGGGCGGAAAGCTACGATGCCGACATGGCGAAATTCGGCTATAGACACCCGGCCATTGGACTGGCGCTGCTTTGCCGGCATCTGCCCCGCGGCGCCACTCCGGTGCTCGATGCCGGTTGCGGCACCGGGCTGGTCGGCGAATGGCTCGGCATTGCCGGCTATCCGGATGTCGATGGACTCGATTTGTCCGACGGCATGCTCGCCGTCGCGGCGAAAAAGGGGGTCTATCGCGCTGCATCGCGCTGCGCTCGGCGAGACGCTTGCTTTTGCCGACGATTTTTTCGCCGGCGTCGTCGCGACCGGCGTGTTCACCACCGGCCATGTCGGGCCGGAAGGGCTGGACGAATTTGTGCGGATCGTCACGGCCGGGCGGCGTCATCGTGCTGACGGTCAAGAAGACCCTGTGGGACGGCGGATTCTCGGCGCACATCGACGCGCTTGCCGCGGTTGGCAAGGTCTCGCGGGTCGAAGTAACCGCGCCCTATGTATCGATGCCCGGCGAGACCGGCACGACGCCGAGCCTCGCCGTTGTTCTGCGGCGGCCTTAGGCCTGCACCCGCGTGGCCTGTGGATCGAACAAGGGACCGAGGGCGATGCGGGCGGCAACGGTCTCGTTGGCGACCACCAGCTGGTAGTCGCCTTCGGTCAGGAAGGCGTCCGTCACGCCCTCGCATTGCGCACATAGCCGTAGCCGATGCTTTTCCGATGGTGTAGCCGTAGCCGCCGGAGGTGAGATAGCCGACCGGTTCGCCATCGCGCAGGATGGTCTCGCGGCCGACAAGAACCGCCTCGGAATCGGCGATGACAAAACCGGCGAAGCGTTTTTTCAGCGGCAGTCCCGAAACGGCCTCCAAGGCCTCACGTCCAATGAACGGTCGGCCGGATTTCATTTTTACCGCCCAGCCGAGACCGGCCTCGAACGGCGTGTCGTTCGGCGTGATGTCCGAACCCCAGGCGCGGTAGCCCTTTTCCAGCCGCAGCGATTCGAGCGCGCGGTAACCGACCGGGCGGAGGGACTGCGGTGCGCCGGCGGCCATTAACGCATCGAAGACATCGCCGATGGCGTCGATCGGCACATGCAGTTCCCAGCCCAGTTCGCCGACATAGGTCACCCGCAACGCACGCACCATTGCGTCGGCGATTTCAATTCCACGGATGTGGCCGAAGGGGAAGGCGGCGTTCGTCACATCGGCGCGCGTCACGGCCGTCAACACGTCGCGCGCCTTCGGCCCCATCAGCGACAGCGTGCCGAACGCCTCCGTGACATCGTCGAGGCGAACATCCAGCCCGGCCGGAATGTGCTCGCGAATCCACGCCAGATCGTGGGTGCGGAAGCCGGTGCCGGTGACGATGGAAAAACGGTCGTCGGCGAGCCGCGCCACGGTCAGATCGGCCTCGATGCCGCCGCGCGAATTGAGCAATTGCGTGTACGTCAGCCGGCCGGTGGGTTTGGCCACATCGCCGGCGCAAATCAAATCGAGCGCGGCGAGTGCGTCGCGGCCCGAAACCTCGTATTTGGCGAAGGACGACTGGTCGAACACACCGACATGCGCGCGCACATGGCGGTGCTCGTCGCCGACGGGACCGAACCAGTTTTGCCGGCCCATCGAATACATGTCCTTCGCCTCCATGCCATTCGGCGCGAACCAGTTCGGCCGTTCCCAGCCGAGTTTCGACCCGAACACGGCGCGATGGGTTCTCAGGCGCTCGTAAAGCGGCGAGACGATGCGCGGGCGGCCGCTTTCGTATTCCTCGTGCGGAAAGCCGATGGTGTAGTGCTTGCCATAGGCTTCGAGTGTGCGGTCGCGCGTCCAGTCGCGGTCGCGGTGGAGGCCGGAAAAGCGGCGGATGTCGACCACCCAGAGGTCGAGCGGCTGCTTCGCCCTTCGCCGTCCATTCGGCCAGCACCCAGCCGGCGCCGCCGCCGGATGCGATGCCGAAGGCGTTGAAGCCGGCGCCGACGAACATGTTGGCGCATTCGGGCGCCGCGCCGAGGATGAAATTGCCGTCCGGCGTGAAGCTCTCCGGGCCGTTGATCATCTGCTTGACGCCGACCCGCTCCAGCGCCGGCACCCGCGCGATGGCCTGCGTCATGTGCTGTTCGAAATGGTCGTAATCGTCGTCGAACAGGCGGAACTCCCAGTCGTTCGGCACGTCGCCCGTCGTCCACGCCTGCGGGTTCGGCTCGTAACCGCCGAAGACGAGGCCGCCGACCTCCTCCTTGAAATAGGTGCGCCGGTCCGGGTCGCGGATCGTCGGCGCGTCGGCGGCCAGGCCGTCGATCTTCTCGGTGATGATGTACTGGTGCTTGACCGGCTGCAGCGGCACGTTGATGCCGGCCTTGGCGCCGACCTGCCGCGCCCACTGGCCGGCGCAGTTGACCACCTTTTCGCAGGCGATGTCGCCCTTGTCGGTCTTGACCGCGACGATGCGGTCGCCCTTCATGTCGAACCCCGTGACGCGCACCTCCTCGTGGATTTTCGCGCCGTGCATGCGCGCGCCCTTGGCGAGCGACTGGGTGATGTCGGAGGGGCTGGCCTGTCCGTCGGTCGGCAGCCAGGAGGCGCCGACCAGGTCGCCGACCTCCATCAGCGGCCACATGCGCCTTGACCTCGGCGGGCGAGACCAGATGCATGTCCATGCCGAAGGAGCGCGCCGTGGTGGCCAGCCGCTTGAATTCCGTCCAGCGGTCGGCGTTGGTGGCGAGCCGCAGGCAGCCGGTCATCTTCCAGCCGGTCTCGAGGCCCGTCTCGTCCTTCAGCCGCTTGTAGAGATCGACCGAATATTTGAGCACCCGGGTGATCGACGCCGAGGACCGCAATTGCCCGACCAGCCCGGCGGCGTGCCAGGTCGAGCCCGAGGTCAGCTTGCCCTGTTCCAGCAGCACGACGTCGGCCTTGTGGTCGCGCGCCAGATGGTAGGCGGTCGAGCAGCCGATGATGCCGCCGCCGATGACGACGATCTGGCGTGGGCGGGCAGGGTCATGTCGCGATTTTCCCGTATGTCGATTGATAGCGGTCGAGCGCCTGGTCGAGGCGATCGAGGTTTTGCGCCGTATAGGCGACATAGTCGGCGCCCGGCGCGTCGAGATGGATTTCGGAGACCATGCTCCACATCGCCTCGCGCAGCAGCGAGGCGCATTGCATGGCGGCATGGCCGCGCCGGATCTCGGCGAAGGCGTTGCGCCGAAATAGGCGGCGAGCAGGCGTCGGCCTGTCCTCGTCCATGCCGGCATTGGACGCCGCGCCCGCCAAATCGAACATCGCGGTCGAAAACCCGGCATATTCGAAATCGATCAGCCAGAGGCGGTCGCCATCGTCGAGAAAATTGGCCGGCAGCAGGTCATTGTGGCCGAACACGATCGGCAGCGGATCCTGCGCAATCTCCAGTTTATCGGCGAGCGCCAGGAATTCCGCCAGCCGGCCAGCCAGTCGGCTTCCGTCGCGTTTCAGCGTCGCCGCATAGTCGCGAATCACGTGGAAAGGCCAAAACATGAAGCCCGGTCCGGTGACCTGGCGCGGCATCTCGCGGTGGAAATCGCGAGCAGCGGGCGATGCGTTCGCCATTGACGCGCACGTCGGCGGCGGCATAGGTCCGCGCCTCGATGAAGGCGCTGACCATCGCTCCGGGGCCGGCCCATTCCATGCGCGGCGCAAAGCCCGCCTCGAAGGCGGCGTTCGCCGTCATCACCTCGCGGTCGCGGAAGACGTGGTGGAAGGGAAAATCCCGGCCGAATCGCACAACATGGCGGACCGACGCGGTCGGTGACCACATGGCTCTCGTTCGACAGGCCGCCTTTCAGCGGAACGATATCGATCGGTCCCGACCAGATCGGCAGCGCGCGGATGCGGTCTTCGCTTTTGTTCATATCTGCCTCACGCAAGTCCCAGCCGTTGGCGCGACCGCGCCGCGCCGGCGGCGATCAGTCGGTCGGCGATGATGGCGATGAATGCGACGGCGAGGCCCGCGACCAGGCCGCGACCGGTGTCGGCCTTGGTCAGCGCGATATAGACCTCCTGACCGAGGTCGCGCGTGCCGACCAGCGCCGTGATGACCAGCATCGACAACGCGAACATGATGGTCTGGTTGAGGCCGAGCAGGATTTCCGGCATCGCCAGCTTGAGGCGCACCCGTGTCAGCGTCTGCCATGGCGTGCAGCCCATGGCGCGCGCCGCCTCGATGAGACGCGGGTCGATGCGCTGCAGGCCGAGCACGGTATAGCGGATGGCCGGCGCGATGGCGTAGGCGACGACGGCGAGCATCGCGGTGAAATCGCCGACGCGAAAAAGCATCACCGCCGGCATCAGGTAAACGAAGGAGGGTAACGTCTGCAATGTGTCGAGCAAAGCCCGCAGCCATGACCATAAACGCTCGCGGTCGGAGGCCAGGATTCCGAGCGGAACGCCGATGGCGGCGGCGATCAGCACGGACGCGCCGCACAGATAGACGGTGACCATCGCTTTTTCCCACTGCCCGGTTCCGGCAATGAGGAAGGAGCCCGCCGGTCGCTGCGCCAGCCGCCGGCCGCCCAGGCGCCATCCGGCAAGGCCAGCAGGCCGACGACGCCGATCCACGGCATCGACAAAAGCAAACGCTTAGCAGGTATCAGCAGGTTGAGAAGAACGACGTTTTTCGCCGCCTCGATCGAATCGAAGTAGTGGCGATTGATCCACTCGACCAGATCGTTGAAAAACGGACCGGTGGAGATGTGCAGATTGTCCGGCCAGCTTTGAAGCGCCGGAACCAGCAAGCCGGCGACGACAGCGACGAGCAGAGAGGCCGCCGCAACGCGGATATGGACGCGCGCACAACCCTGTTCCAGCCTGGGCGGCGACGGTCGCGACAGCCGCTCGGCCAGACCTTGGCTCAGCCGGTCGAGCGCGATGGCGAGCGCGACGATGGCAAGTCCGGCTTCGACGCCGGCGCCGATGTCGAGACGCCGCAGCGCCGCCAGCACGTCGAAGCCAAGGCCGCCAGCGCCGATCATCGAGGCGATGATGACCATGTTCAGCGACAGCATGATCACCTGGTTGACGCCGACCATGAGCGAATCGCGCGCCGGGATCAGCACCCGCCATGTGACCTGCCGTGGCGTGCAGCCGACCATTCGGGCGAGGTCGAGAATCTCGCCAGGCGTCTGGCGCAGGGCCAGCGTCGTGATGCGGCTCATCGGCGGCAGGGCGTAGATAAGCGTGGCGACATCGCCGCCGTCGGCCCGAAGCCGAACATGAACAGGATCGGGACCAGATAGGCGAACACCGGAATCGTCTGCATGAGATCGAGGACCGGCGTCAGCATCCTGTCCAGCGTTCGCCAGCGCCACGCAGCGACGCCAAGCAGCAAGCCGCCGATCACCCCGGCCGGCACGGCGACCGTGATCGACGCCAGCGTCACCATGGCGGCGGGCCATTGCCCGAACAAGGCCAGGAACACGAAACATGCGGCGACGGTCGCCGCCAGCCGCCAGCCGCCGGCGAAATGGCTGGCCAGGGCCATCAATCCCGTCACGGCGATCCAGGGCAGGGGCGACGCCAGCTGCACTGCCGAGGAACCCTGTCCGCTCAGAAATCCGGTGGCGAGCAGACTGAGCGCCAGACGGTAAGGGACATCGACGACATCGGCGGCGAAGCGGGTCATCTGCGTGAAGGTGAACAGGCCGAATGTCGCCTCGCCGACCAGCCATTTCATCGCCTCGCCGATCCACTTCGCCGCCGGTATTGTCCATGTCGGCGGATAGGCGAATGCCCAGGGGGCGAGTGTGCGTCCGCCGAACCAGAGCGCGACAAACGAAGGGGGCGCCCAGAGCGGGCCGGTCCGGCGCCGGTGCCGTCGGAGTCGCTGGCCGACGTCGCCATGGTCAGCCCCGCATCATCAAGTCGACCACGTCGGCGCGGTCGACCATGCCGACGGTTTCGCCGTCGCGAACAGTGAGCCGTTCAACGCCGCCGGTGAATAGCGGCGCGACATCGGCGACCTTGGCGCGAGCCTCGACGGCGCCTTGCGTCGGCGCAGCGGCCGGCCTGGCCAGCGCGGCGACCCGCACGACTTTCGCCTTCGCCACTGCCCGGGTGAACTCGGCGACATAGGCTGTGGCCGGCGACAGGACGATGTCCTCCGGAGCGCCGACTTGCTCTATCGCGCCGTCCTTCATGATCGCGATCCGGTCGGCGACGCGGATCGCCTCATCGAAGTCGTGGGTGATGAAGACGATGGTTTTTTTCAGCACCGCCTGCAGGCGCAGGAATTCGTCCTGCATCTCGCGGCGGATCAGCGGATCGAGCGCCGAAAACGGCTCGTCGAGGAACCACAATTCCGGCTCGACGGCGAGCGAGCGGGCGATGCCGACGCGCTGCTGCTGTCCACCCGACAATTGCCGGGGATAGAAACCTTCCTTTCCCGTAAGCCCGACCAGATCGATCATCTTGCGGGCCCGGTCTTCGCGCCCAATCCGGTCCATGCCCTGGATGTCGAGCGGGAAGGCGACGTTTCCGAGCACGGTGAGATGCGGCAGCAAGGCGAAATGCTGGAAAACCATGCCCATCTGCCGCCTGCGGATGGCGATCATCCGTTTCTCGTCGGCGGCAAGCAGGTTTTCGCCGTTGAACAGGATTTCTCCGTGGCTCGGCTCGACCAGGCGCGACAGACAGCGCACCAACGTCGATTTGCCGGAACCCGACAAACCCATGATGACAAAAATTTCGCCGGCGATCACGTCGAGGTCGACGCCGCGCACCGCCGCGACCAGACCCTCGCGCGCGATCTCGTCCGGCGCCGGACGACCGCCGGTTTTCGCCATGAGATTATTGGCGCCGGCGCCGAAGACCTTCCAAACGTTTCGGCAGATGAGTTTGGCTTCCGGCAATTCGGCGGTCTCCGCGCACGGACGTCGGCGGTTGAGTCCCGGCCGGCGCCCGACGGGGCACATCTGATCCACTCCGACCAGCGCGGCTCGTTGGCGGCCATCCATTCGGCGACGACCTCGTCGACTTTTTTCCCGTCGAGGTCGACCTTGGTGATCATCGCGCCCATTTCGTCGTTGTCGACGGTGAACGCCTTGATCGCCTTGTGGGCGCCCGGCCATTTGTCTTTCACGCCGGCCCAGCCGACCTTCCAGATTTCGCCGAAAGGCTTGCCGCAATCATAGGCCGAATCCGGATTGGAGCCCCATTTCGGATCGCCGTAGCACTCCTTAATGTATTCGGGGAAAGCCACCCATTCGCCCTTGTATTTCGCCGGCGCCCAATGCGGCGCGTAGATCCACAGCATGATCGGCGCCTGGCGCTGATAGGCGCTCTCCAGTTCGGCGAAAAGCGCGGCGTCGGTGCCGGCGTGGATGACCTCGAAAGGCAGGCCGAGAGCGGCGACGCGCTCGTCGTCAAAGCCGCCCCAAGTCACCGGGCCACCCAGATAGCGCCCCTTCGGCGCTGTTTCGGCGGTTGAGAAAGCCTCGGCGCAGGGGTCTTCAGGCTTCCCAATTGGGCAGGCCGGGGCATTTTTCTTTCATGTATTCGGGAAACCACCACTCTTCCTTGGCCTTCATTCCGGTCGGGCCAATGTTCTCGACCTTGCCGGTCGCGGTGGCGGCGTCCATCGCATCGCGGCCGGTGGTTTCCCACATCTCCATCGCAACATGCAGGTCGCCGGTTTCCAACCCGGCGAACTGGGCGAGATAGTCGGCCTGCACATATTCGACCTTGTAGCCGGCTTTCTTGAGCACCTCGCCCATCAGATTGGTCGTGATGAGCTGCCCGGTCCAGTCGTGCAAGGTCAGCTTGATCGGATCGCTCGATTCTGCGCGCCGCGCCGCCGATTGGCAGGGCGACACTGAAAGCAAATGCAGCCAGCATCCGAGTCATGCGGGGCGAGGTCCGAGGCATTGGCGTTCTCCCGTTCATGTTTTCGCCGATCGGGAAATCGTGGACTTTCCCCACCGTAAGCGCATTCCAGGTTAGGAGCGGCGGCTTGTCAACGGGTTGCCGTGTGAAATTCTGCGGACTTGACCGTTTGAGCGACGCTCGTTTGCCAAAACCACATTTCTTGCATAGAAAACGGGCACAATGTCCAAAAGACACGCTCAAATCCTGGATTATTTGCATAAAGCCGGCACGATGACGACCGTCGTCCTGGCCGAGCGTCTTGGCGTTTCCACGGAGACGCTGCGCCGCGACCTGAAGCCGCTGGCGCGCGACGGCAAGGTGACAAAAATGCACGGCGCGGTCGGTTTGCCCGGTCTTGCCGGGGAAGCGCCTTTCGAGCGCCGCATGCGCGAAAACGCCAGCGAGAAGCGCCGCATCGCCCGCACCGTCGCCGGCACCATAGCCGATGGCGAATCGGTCATGCTCGATACCGGCACCACCACCAGCTATTTGGCGCGCGAATTGCTGGCGCGCCGCCGGCTGACCGTCGTCACCAACTCCTCCGACATCGCCCGCACGCTCGCCACCGTCAACGGCAACACCGTGTTCATGGCCGGCGGCCAATTGCGCAGCGATTCGGGTGCGGCCTTCGGCGCATCGGCGATCGAATTCGCCGCCCGCTTCTCGGTCGATCACGCAATCATTTCGGCCGGCGCCATCGTTACTCAGGGCGTCATGGATTTCGATCTCGCTGAGGCGGAATTCGCCCGCACCGCGTTGGCGCGCGGCGCGCGGCGGCTGGTCATCACCGACCGGACGAAATTCGGCCGGCGCGGGCTGGTGCTGGTTTGCGGGTTCGATGCTTTTGACGAATTGGTCAGCGACGCCGCCCCGCCGGGCGACATCGCCGCCGCGTTGGCGAAGGCCGGTTGTCGAATGACGGCGTGTTGAGCGGTCTTGCGCCCGCGCCGCCGAAGACCGACATGGAAAGGATGAACACCGAAACCGCTTCGGCCCGCGCCGCCTTTCGTTTCGACAATTCCTTCGCCCGCGACATGGCCGGGTTCTACGCACGCACCGATCCGGCGCCCGTCGATGCGCCGCGCATGATCCGCTTCAACCGGCCGCTCGCGGTCGAACTCGGGATTGACCCCGACGCCCTCGATTCGCCCTCTGGCGCGGAAATCCTGGCGGGAAGCGCGTTGGCCGAAGGCTCGACGCCGATAGCGCTCGCTTATGCCGGGCATCAATTCGGTGGGTTCTCGCCACAGCTCGGCGACGGCCGCGCCATTCTGCTCGGCGAAATCATCGATGCGTCAGGCGACCGCCGCGACATCCAGTTGAAAGGGTCCGGCCGCACGCCGTTTTCGCGACGGGGCGATGGCCGCGCCGCGCTCGGCCCGGTGCTGCGGGAATACATCGTCAGCGAGGCGATGTTCGCGCTCGGCATTCCGACGACGCGTTCGCTCGCCGCCGTGGCGACGGGCGAGGGCGTGCGCCGCGAAACGATCTTGCCCGGCGCGGTCCTGACCCGCATCGCTGCGAGCCACATTCGCATCGGTACGTTCCAGTTCTTCGCCGCGCGCGGCGAAACCGACAAGGTGCGCCGCCTCGCCGATCATGCCATCGCGCGCCACTATCCGGAATTGATTGGCGCGGCGAACCCGTATTTCGCCCTGTTTGCCGCCGTGCTCGAGCGGCAGGCGGCGCTGGTCGCGCGCTGGATGCAGGTCGGCTTCATCCACGGCGTGATGAACACCGACAATTGCGCCATCTCCGGCGAAACCATCGACTACGGCCCCTGCGCATTCATGAACGCCTATGACCGTTCGACCGTCTATTCGTCGATCGATCGAAACGGCCGCTACGCCTACGGCAATCAACCGCCCATCATCCAATGGAACCTCGCCCGCTTCGCCGAAACGCTGCTGCCGCTGATCGACGCCGCTCGGGAGCGCGCCGTGGGGCAGATGACGACGGCGCTGGAGCAATTCCCCGAACGCTACGCCGCCCATTGGCTTGCCGGCATGCGGGCGAAACTCGGTCTGTCGACCGCCGAGGATGGCGACGCCGATCTCGCCAACGCCTTGCTGGCGGCGATGCGCGATGGTCGCGCCGATTTCACGCTGACCTTCCGCCGGCTAGGGCCGGCGGCGCGCGACGAGAGCGCCTTCGCCGAGGTTCGCGCCTTGTTCGGCTTCCCGCAAGGGTTCGACGATTGGTCCATTCGATGGCGCGAACGACTGGCGCGCGAACGGCGCGATCCGGCCGAACGCGCCGACACGATGGACGCGGTCAACCCGGCCTATATCCCGCGCAATCATCTGGTCGAGGAAGCGCTCGCCGCCGCCCATGACGGCGACATGGCGCCATTCGACGCGTTGCACGCGGTGGTGTTGCGCCCGTTCGAGGAGAAGCCGGGGTGGGGACGCTATGCCCTGCCGCCGGACGACGCCGACGAGGGCTATCAGACCTTCTGCGGAACGTGACGGCGATCAGAATCCGATCGCCTGCAGCGCCGTGCCGTTGCGCTTCAGCCAGGCGCGCGCCTCCTTGGTGCGCGGGCAGAGTTTTTCGCACAACGCCCAGAATTTCGGCCCGTGATTCATGTGGACCAGATGGGCGACCTCGTGGGCGACGAGGTAGTCGATGATCGCCGGCGGCGCCATCATGATGCGCCAGGAAAACGCCAATTTGCCGTCCGCCGTGCACGAGCCCCAGCGGCTGACCGTATCCTTGAAGCTGATCGAGGCGACGGTTTTGCCGACGGCGGCGGCGTGCTTGTCGACGAGACGGCCGATATCCTTCTTCGCCTCGCGCTTAAGATAGTCGGCAAGGCGGCGCGGCAGATGCGGCCGCTCGCCATGGACATGGATTTCGGGTCCTTTTTCGCCGGCGACGATCGTCGCCAGGCCACGATTCTCCGGCGCGTGCGCGATCAGATGCGGGACTCCGCGTATCGGCACCTTGACGCCCGGGCGCAGCATCGGGCGGGCCGGGAGTTCTTTCAGCCGCTCCTCCAGCCACCCCTGATGGCGGTCGACGAAGCGATCGATTTCACCGGAGCGCGTTCCGGGCGGCACTGTCACTGCCAGTCCCCTGCCGCCGGCGGCGATCCTGAGCGTCAGCCGCGTGGCGCGGGCGTTTTCCCGCACCGTCAGCGGCAATTGACGCCCGGCGACCTCCATCAAGCGTTCGCGCGGCGGCGGTGGGGGCTTTTTTGGGGCGAACGGGAACATCGGCGGCGACTTTATCCGATTCGTTGGCGGACGAAGCGGAAACGCAAACGGCGCCGGAAGGGGGGATTCCGGCGCCGTCGCTTATCCTCCAGACGATCAGGCCTGGTCGGAAACACCCGGGACCGACTTGCCGCGCTTGGCCGGCGTGGACTTGGAGCGCGCAGCCATGAAGCGGTCGAATTCGTCCTGGTCCTTGGCGCGGCGCAGTTCGCGGGCGTAGGTCTCGAACTCCTCGCGCATTTCGTCGAGCTTCTTGCGCTCCTCGTCGAGGCGGGCGAGCTCACCCTCGCGCCAATCGTCGAATGCGACATTGCCGGTGCGGCCGAATCCGGCGGCTCGGCCGCGACCAAAGCCGCGCATGGCGCCGAAGGCGCCGTCGGTCGCGGCGTTGACGTCGCGCTTCCACCCGTCCAGCCGGTCGCCCCAGACGATGTAGGCGAGCATAGCGAGGCCGAGCGGCCAGAAGACCATGAAACCGACGACCATCATGGCGATGGTGGCCGGCGTCCAGGCCGGGCGGATCAGAGCAGTCGTGTTCATCGCATCCCATTCCTTGCGTTGGGCCGCAGCCATCCGTGCTGCACCGAAACGAAATGGATATCGGCGAAACGCGATTCAAGAATTGTCCGGCCGAAATCGGACAGTGGATTGAAAAACCTAGCTCTTTTTGAGCCGCTCAAGGCCGAGGACGGCCAGTCCCGCTGCCAGGCCCCAAAACGCCGCGCCGATGGCGAATGCCGAAACGCCCGAAGCCGTAACGGCGAACGCGACGATCGCCGCCGCTCTTTCCCGCTCATCCTTCAGCGCGATGGCCAAAGCGTTGGCGAGCGGGCCGAGAAAGGCGAGCGCGGCGACGAGCGCGATCAGTCCGGGCGGCAGGGCGGCGAACAGCGCCACCAGCGAAGCGCCGAAAAAGGCGAAAACCAGATAGGCCGCCGCGTAAACCGGTCCGGCAAGCCAGCGCTTCGCCGGATCGGGATGGGTGTCCGGGCCCGTACAGATGGCGGCTGAAATGGCCGCGAGGTTGGTGGTGTGGGCGTTGAACGGCGCGGTCAGCAGCGAAATCAGTCCGGTGAAGGTCACGATCGGCCCCGCCTCCGGCTTGTAGCCGTCGGCCCGCAACACGGCGAGGCCGGACAGGTTCTGCGACGCCATCGTCACCAGCCACAACGGCACGCCGAGGCCGATAAGCGAAGCGGGTGTGAAAAGCGGCATTGTGTAAGTCAATGCCGACATTTCAAGCGTTATTTCCTCGCCCAGTCGTCCTGTGACCACGATGGCGGCGATGCCGGCGACAAGCGCCGCGATCACCGCCATCGCCGGGTGCCAGAGGCGCATGGCGAAAAACAGGGCGGCAAGCGGAATCAGCAGCCAGGGGTCGACCGCCATCGCCTTGACCCCGCCGATGACGATGCCGACGATGACGCCGCCAAGCATGCCCGAAGCAACCGACATCGGAATCGACGCGATGGCGCGCATCAACGGCTTGACCAGCCCGGTCAGCACCAGCGCCGCGCCGGTCGCAAGGAACACGCCGACGCCTTCCGCCATGGAAAAACCGGGACTTGCGGCAATCAGCGCCAGACCCGGCGTCGACCATGCCGCCATGACCGGCATGCGGGTGCGCCATGACAGGAACGCCGTCTCGACGGCGACGGCGAGGCAGATCGCCGAAACCCAGCTTGCCGTCTGCGCCTGAGTCGCATTCAGCGCCTGGGCGGCCGCGACGATGAGCGCCAGTGTGCCGCCGAATCCGACGAGGGAAGCAACCAGCGCATTGGCGATGACCGAGGGCCTCACGATGCGCGCTCCGCCATCGCCGCGACGGAGCGCTCGATCAACGCGATGTCCCGCGGCCGCGACAGGCGATGATCGCCGCCGGGAACCAGCGTGAAGGTCAGATCGTCGGCGGGCAGAAAACCGGCGAGCTTCAGCGCATGGGCGACGGGAATGACCGCGTCGTTGTCGCCGGTGATGATGTGCACCGGGCAATGGGTGTCGACCGGACCGGTCAGCACGAGGTTGTTCCGCCCATCTTCGAGCAATGCCTTGGTGTAGACATTCGGTTCCAGCGTCGGATCGTATTGTTCGGCGAAACGTCCTTCCGTTTCGAGCTGATGGCGTTGTGCATCGGTCAGGTTCGGTTCGATCAGCGTGGCGGTGAAATCGGGCGCGGGCGCGATCAGGACGAGGCCGGACGGGCCTTTTCCGGACGCCAGCATTTCGGCCGTGACGCGGAGCGCAATCCATGCGCCCATCGACGAGCCGACCAGAACCGGTTCCGCGCCGCCGTAGGCAGCGATGACGGCGAGACTCTCCGCCGTCCAGCGCGAAATCGTCCCGTTCTCGAACGCGCCGCCGGATTCGCCGTGGCCGGAATAGTCGAAACGCAAAAACGCCCGGCCGGAGGCGGCGCAGGCGGTGTCGAGCGCCGCGGCTTTCGTGCCCTTCATGTCGGAGCGGTAGCCGCCGAGCCAGATGACGGCTGGCGACGATCCCGGGCGCGCGCGAATGGCGAGGCGTGCGCCGTCGAAATCGATGAATTGCGGTGAATCGGCGCTCATGACGGGCCTTGTGGAAATGACGACGGCATTGGCGGCGCGGCGCGTGGTTTTTTTCCCCGCGTCATGCTATTGACTCGCCACGCGCCGCCGGACAAGTCACCTGCGGCGCTTTCGTGTCAACGGCTGAAGGAGACAACGACCATTCGCAGGCCATTCAAAACCGCCGCCCCCGTCAAAGAGGGGCCGCGCGCCAACCATGACATCCGCGTGCCCCGGGTTCAGCTGATCGACGATGAGGGCAAAAACCGCGGCGCCATTTCCATCCAGGAAGCCTTGGCGCTGGCAGAAGAGGCGGGGCTGGACCTCGTCGAAATCGTCCCCAACGCCGAGCCTCCGGTCTGCAAGATCGTCGATCTCGGCAAACCCACATTCCAGACCCAGAAGAAAGCCGCAGAGGCGCGCCGCAACCAGAAGGTCGTCGAGATCAAGGAGATCAAGATGCGGCCGAACATCGATGACCACGATTACGAGGTCAAGATGCGGGCGGTGCGGCGCTTTTTCGAAGAGGGCGACAAGGTCAAGCTGACGCTGCGCTTTCGCGGCCGCGAGATGGCGCACATGGAGTTGGGCATGGATCTGCTCACCCGCGTCCGTGAAGAGTTGGCCCCGATCGCCAAGGTCGAAGCCGAACCGCGTCTGGAAGGACGCCAGATGCAAATGGTGCTGGCGCCGAAATAACGGCGCCTCTTCCCTTTGCCGACATAATCGACTATAGGCGCGCCACGCCGGGCGAGTGCGCTTGGCGCTTCATGGCCTCTGCTGGACGACATCCCGGCCGCAGGCGTCCCTCAAATCCTGACCGAAAGGAACTGTACGATGTCGATTGCCGTCGAGCGCAAACAGGCGCTGATCTCTGAATTCGCCACCGGAAAAGGCGACACCGGTTCGCCGGAAGTCCAGGTGGCCGTGCTCTCCGAGCGCATCAAGAACCTGACCGAACACTTCAAGGACCACAAGAAGGACAACCACTCCCGCCGTGGCCTCCTGAAGCTCGTGTCGCAGCGCCGTCGTCTGCTCGACTATTTGAAGGGCAAGGACGAGGCGCGCTACACGTCGCTGGTCGCCAAGCTCGGCCTGCGCCGCTAGACCTTTCCCGGCGGGTTGCATGAAAGCAGCCCGCCGGTTTCGCATCGGGGCCTGCGTTTCGGTCCCTTCCGGCCAAGCGCATGTCGCGCCGCCGCCCATGGGACAGGTCATGGGGCAGGATTGAAAGCAGCCCGGCGCGGGCTCCTTTGTGTCTTGCCCATGGCTCGTCCGAACGAAGCCAGAGGGATGGCGCGGGACCGGATAATCCAGCCCGTGCGCCCGTAATTTCAAGGACAAGACATGTTCAATTACCACAAGGTCGAAATCGAGTGGGCGGGCCGCCCGCTGACGCTCGAGACCGGCAAGATCGCCCGCCAGGCTGACGGCGCCGTTCTCGCCACCTACGGCGAAACCGTCGTGCTCGCCACCGTCGTCTCGATGAAGGAGCCGAAGCCGGGCTTCGATTTCTTCCCGCTCACCGTCAACTACCAGGAAAAGACCTACGCGGCCGGCAAGATCCCCGGCGGCTATTTCAAGCGCGAAGGCCGCCCGACCGAGAACGAGACGCTGACCTCCCGCCTCATCGACCGCCCGATCCGCCCGCTCTTCGCCGATGGCTACAAGAACGACACCCAGGTCATCCTCACGGTCATGCAGCATGACCTCGAGAACGATCCGGACATCGTCTCCATCGTCGCCGCGTCGGCCGCACTGACGCTTTCCGGCGTGCCCTTCATGGGCCCGGTCGGCGGCGCCCGCGTCGGCTACATCAATGGCGAATACGTGCTCAACCCCTATGTCGACGAGATGCCGGAATCGGCGCTCGATCTCGTCGTCGCCGGCACCGGCGAAGCCGTGCTGATGGTCGAATCGGAAGCCAGGGAACTGGCCGAGGACATCATGCTCGGCGCGGTCATGTTCGGCCACCGCGGATTCCAGCCTGTCATCGATGCGATCATCAAGCTCGCAGAAGTCGCGGCGAAAGAGCCGCGCGACCACAAAGTCGAGGATTTGTCGGCGCTGGAAAAGGAAATGCTCGGTGTCGCCGAAGCCGACCTGCGCGCCGCCTACATGATCACCGAAAAGCAGGTGCGCTATGCCGCCGTCGACGCCGCCAAGGCCAAGGTCAAGGCGCATTTCGCCCCGGCGGAAGGCGAGGAAGCCAAGTGGTCGCCCGAAAAGGTCGCCACGGTGTTCAAGGAGCTCCAGGCCAAGATCGTGCGCTGGAACATTCTCGATACCGGCGCCCGCATCGACGGCCGCGATCTCAAGACGGTCCGCCCGATCGTCTCGGAAGTCGGCATCCTGCCGCGCACGCACGGCTCGGCGCTGTTCACCCGCGGCGAGACGCAGGCGATCGTGGTCGCCACGCTCGGCACCGGCGAGGACGAGCAGTTCGTCGACGCGCTGACCGGCACCTACAAGGAGAACTTCCTCCTGCACTACAACTTCCCGCCCTTCTCGGTCGGCGAAACCGGCCGCATGGGTTCGCCCGGCCGCCGCGAAATCGGCCACGGCAAGCTCGCCTGGCGCGCTATGCATCCGCTGTTGCCCGGCGCGGAAGAGTTCCCCTACACCATGCGGGTCGTCTCCGAGATCACCGAGTCGAACGGCTCGTCGTCGATGGCGACGGTCTGCGGCACCTCGCTGGCGCTGATGGACGCCGGCGTGCCGCTGAAGCGTCCGGTGGCCGGCATCGCCATGGGCCTGATCAAGGAAGGCGAGCGCTTCGCCGTGCTCTCCGACATCCTCGGCGACGAGGATCATCTCGGCGACATGGACTTCAAGGTCGCCGGCACCGAGCGGCATCACCTCGCTGCAGATGGACATCAAGATCGCCGGCATCACCGAGGAGATCATGAAGGTCGCGCTCGACCAGGCCAAGGGCGGCCGCCTGCACATCCTCGGCGAAATGTCGAAAGCCATCACCGAGGGCCGCAAGGAATTGGGCGAGTTCGCCCCGCGCATCGAGGTCATGCACATCCCGACCGACAAGATCCGCGACGTGATCGGCACCGGCGGCAAGGTCATCCGCGAGATCGTCGAGAAGACCGGCGCCAAGATCAACATCGAGGACGACGGCACGGTGAAGATCGCCTCGTCGAACGCCAAGGAAATCGAGGCGGCCAAGAAGTGGATCCATACCATCGTCGCCGAGCCTGAAGTCGGCGAAATCTACGAGGGCACGGTCGTCAAGATCGCCGATTTCGGCGCGTTCGTGAATTTCTTCGGCCCCCGCGACGGCCTTGTCCACATTTCGCAGCTCGCCAGCGAACGCGTCAACAAGACGTCGGATGTGGTCAAGGAAGGCCAGAAGGTCTGGGTCAAGCTGCTGGGCTTCGACGAGCGCGGCAAGGTCCGCCTGTCGATGAAGGTCGTCGACCAGGCCACCGGCAAGGAAATTCCGCAGCCCAAGAAGGAGAAGGGCGACGACGCCGAATAAGGCGCGCGCCAGTCCCGGAAAACGGGCGCGCCGGGGACGGCGCGCCCTTTTTGTTTGGAAAACCGGTGATGACGGATGCTCATGACAGGATTCTGGCCGCGCCGGTGGAGCGCGGCGCCATACCGGCGCCGACCGGCGAATCGCCGGCGCTCGTTCTCGGCGCCTCCGCCGCCTGGCGTCCGCCGGAGGGAACGGAACGCGACGCCTTCGTCCATGTGCAACCCTTCCGTCCCGATCTTATGGCGTTGCAGCGCGCCGGGCATAGCGTCTTTGCCGATATCCCGGCGGGGCGTTTCGCCTCCGTCTACATTCAGGTTTCCCGATACCGCGCGCGCACCGAAAGCTGGATAGAATCGGCGCTGGCGCATCTCCGGCCGGGCGGATGGCTGGTCGTCGGCGGCGGCCTGAAGAATGGCGCGGATGCGATTGCAAAGCGCCTGGCCAAACGCTTTCCCGGCGGCGAGAGGCTGTCGAAGCACCATGGCGTGGCGTTCCATGTTTGCGTCGCCGATCCGGAGGCCGCACGCCTGCCGGCAGCGCCGAACCATTTCCACATCCATTCCGGGTGGGTGACGGCCCCCGGTGCGTTTTCGGCCGATGAAATCGATCCGGCCTCGCGGCTCCTCGTCGAAAACCTGCCGGCGGACATGTCCGGCCGTGTCGCCGATTTCGGTGCGGGCTGGGGCTACCTGGCCGGGGAAATCGCCACCCGCTTTCCGGGCGTATGCCATGTCGATCTTTACGAAGCCGATCACGAGGCCCTGGGCGCCGCGAAGGCCAATTTGGCGCATCGCGCAACGTCCGTGGAAGCGGGCTTTTTCTGGTTCGATCTGGCGAGTGAGGCCGTGCCGCGTCGCTACGACGTCATCGCCATGAATCCACCGTTTCATCAGGGCCGCGCCGCCGACCCGGCGATAGGACTGGCTTTCATCGTCGCGGCCGCCAAGGCTTTGAAACCAGGCGGTCGCCTGTTCATGGTCGCCAACCGGCGCCTGCCTTACGAAACGGCTTTGGCGAAGGAGTTTTCCCGCAGCGGCGAAACCGCCGGCAATCCGCAGTTCAAGATCTTGTGGGCGGTCCGCTGAGTTCTCAGGCCGAGTGCAACATGCGCACGGTGCCTTCGCGAACCACCAGCGGCTCGGGCCTGCCGTAGAAGTAGCCTTGCACCACATTGCAACCGGCCGCCTTGAGCAGCGTCGCCTGGTTCTCGGTCTCGACGCCTTCGGCGATCGTGTGGACGCCCAGCGCCCGCGACAGGCCGACAATTGTCGAGACGACCGCGCCGGAATTGGTGTCCTGCTCCATGCGTGAGACAAAGGAACGATCGATTTTCAGCTTCTGGAACGAAAAATCGATCAGGTAGGAGAGATTGGAATAACCCGTGCCGAAATCGTCGACGGCGACCGAAATGCCGAGCACCGCAAGTTCCTTGAGAATGCGCTGCGCACGTTCGCGATCCTGCACCATGGCGGATTCGGTGACTTCAAGTTCAAGGCGGGACGCCGGCAGGTGGGCGTCCTCGAGGGCGCGGCGCACCACGTCGACCAGATTCCGGCCCATGAACTGGATCGGGGAGATGTTGACGGCGACGATGCAATTGTCGGGGAGATGGTGCGCATCGTTGCAAGCCTTGCGCAGCACCCATTCGCCGATCTGCCCGATCATGCCGGTTTCCTCGGCAACGGGGATGAATTCAAGCGGCGGGATCATGCCGCGCTCGGGATGGCGCCAACGAATGAGGGCCTCGTAGCCGACAATCGATCCCGAAAGCAGGTTCATCTGCGGCTGATAATAGAGGTCGAAATCGCCGCGTCCGAAGGCGACCGACAGTTCCGATTCGATCCAGCTGCGGTACTCCGCCTCAGCGCCCATTTCATCATGGAAAGCCGACCAATTGCCGGCGCCGGAGGCGCGCGCATGTTGCAGCGCAAGGCTCGATTTGCGCAGGAGCTTGACCGGCTCGACCCCGTCTTTCGGCAAGGCGACAATCCCGACCGACAGGTTGATCGATTGCAAATGGGTTTTGAGTTGGTAGGGCGACATCATCGAAGCGATCATGCGTTCGATGCCGGTGATCGAAAACGGTCAAGCGGAACCAGAACGGCGAATTCGCCGGCGCCGATCCGGCCAACCTTGATGCTTGGATCGAAATTGCGCAGCAGCCGTTCGGCAAACGTCCGGATGAGTTCATCGCCCTGGGTGTAGCCGATCGCATCGTTGATATGCTTGAATCGGTCGACATCGATGTCGACGAGAAAGATCGGCGATCCGGTGCGCCGGGTTTCAAGAACGGCCTCGGCGATGAGAGCGTTCATGTTTGTGCGAGTAGGCAATCCCGTCAGTTTGTCAAACATGGTTTCCTGACGAACGAAATCGGTCGATTCGTCAACGCCGGCAAAAAAAGCCATGGCGGCGATCGAAGCGGCGAGCGCGCAAAGTCCCGAAATAATCGCGACCAGCGTGCCGGGCTCGAAATGCGCGATATCCTGGCGTATCGCGGCGTTGAGGCCCCATGTGCCCAACATGAAGCTGCCTATGCCGGCGATGGCGATCGTCAAAAGGCGAAAAGCCTTGGATCGGGTAGGGTTTGAATTGTTTTGCATGGAGCCCCGCTTTGGGAGCTTCATACGAGAGCCACATTAAATCCCGGTTCAGCAGGTGCTTAAAAGTTTAAACGCGACCGGTCTTGGCGGCCTCAATCGTCGGATGGAGCGCTTTTCAATGTCTCGAGCGTTGGCATCGAGGTGACATGGTAACCGGAATCGACATGGTGGACCTCTCCGGTGACACCAGACGACAGGCCGCTGAGCAAATAGAGCGCCGACGCGCCGACATCCTCGATGCTGACCGTGCGGCGCAGAGGCGAGTTGCGCGCTTGCCAGGAAAACATCTGGCGGGCGTCCGAAATGCCTGCTCCGGCCAGGGTTCGCACCGGTCCCGCCGAAATGGCGTTGACGCGAATGCCGCGCGGCCCGAAATCGTTGGCGAGATAGCGCACGCTCGCTTCCAGGCCGGCCTTGGCGACGCCCATGACATTGTAGTTGGGCATCACGCGCGTGGATCCGGCATAGGTAAGCGTCAACATCGATCCGCCTTCGCCCATGAGAGCCGCGGCGTGGCGCGCGGTTTCCGTGAACGAGAAGCAGGAAATGACCATGGTGCGCACGAAATTGTCGCGGCTGGTGTCGGCGTATAGCCCCTTCAATTCGTTTTTATCGGAATAGCCTATGGCGTGAACGAGGAAATCGAGCGAACCCCATTCGGCCTTCAGCGTGTCGAAGACCGCGGCCACCGAAGCGGAATCCTCGACATCGCACGGCAGAACCAGCCGGCCGCCAATGCTTTCGGCAAGGGGCCGAACGCGTTTGCCGAAGGCCTCGCCCTGATAGGTCAGCGCGATTTCCGCGCCTTCGGCGGCCACCGCCTTGGCGATCCCCCAGGCGATCGAGTGGTTATTGGCGACACCCATGATAAGGCCGCGACGGCCCCGCATCAGTTCCGGCATGATGGGTCCTTAAGGATTGTGACGCTGGAAAACGAGCGTGGCGTTGGTTCCGCCGAAACCGAACGAGTTCGACAGCACCGTGTCGATGGACGCATCGTCGATCCGGTCTAGCGCGATCGGCATGCCCTCGAATTCGGGATCGAGATTTTCGATATGCGCGCTTTTGGCGACGAAACGGCCCTGCATCATCAGGATCGAGTATATCGCTTCCTGGACGCCGGTTGCGCCAAGCGAGTGGCCGGTCAGCGATTTGGTCGACGAAATATGGGGGAGGTCGGCGCCGAAGACCTGACGAATGGCGCCCATTTCCTTGCTGTCGCCGACAGGCGTCGAGGTGCCGTGGGTGTTGATGTAATCGACGCGGCCCTTCACCGTGGAAACGGCTTGCCGCATGCAGCGAATGGCGCCTTCTCCGGATGGCGCGACCATGTCGTGGCCGTCCGACGTGGCGCCATAACCGACGATTTCGGCGTAGATTTTCGCCCCGCGCGCCATGGCGTGTTCGCGTTCTTCGAGCACCAGGACGCCGGCGCCGCCGGCGATGACGAATCCGTCGCGATCGACGTCATAGGCGCGCGAAGCCGAAGAGGCGCGATCATTGTACTTCGACGACATGGCGCCCATGGCGTCGAACAGGTTCGACATGGTCCAGTCGAGATCCTCGCAGCCGCCGGCGAAGACGATGTCCTGCTTGCCCCACTGGATCAGCTCATAGGCGTTGCCGACACAATGCGCCGAGGTCGAGCAAGCCGAGGAGATCGAGTAGTTCACGCCGTGGATCTTGAACCACGTCGCCAGCGTCGCCGATGCGGTCGACGACATTGCCTTCGGCACGGCGAACGGGCCGATTCGCTTCGGGCTTTTGTTTTTGAGCGTGGTTTCGGCCGCTTCGACGATCGTCTTTGTCGACGGTCCGCCCGAGCCCATCACGATGCCGGTCCGCTCGTTGGAAATATCGGACTCGGTCAAACCCGAATCGGCGATGGCCTGGTCCATGGCCACATGGTTCCACGCCGCGCCATTCGACAGAAAACGCATCGCCCGCCGGTCGATCAGGGGCGACGGATCGAGCGTCGGCATGCCCCAAACCTGGCAGCGAAATCCCAGTTCGGCGAATCGGCTGGAAAAGGAAATGCCCGAACGAGCTTCCCGCAGGGACGACGCGACTTCGTCGGCATTGTTGCCGATCGATGAGACGATCCCGATTCCCGTGACGACGACGCGCCTCATCCCTTGCTCCATCAAAGCCGGCCGTAGCCTTTTATGCCGCACTAACGCTCGACAGGCCGACGCGCAAATCGGTTGCGGCATAGATTTGCTGTCCATCCGCTTTCAGCCAACCGTCGGCGATGCCGAGCACGAGGCGACCGCGCATGACGCGTTTGAAATCGATGCCATATTCGACCAGTTTGGTCTTCGGCGTGACCATGCCTTTGAATTTCACCTCGCCGGTCGACAAGGCCATCCCGTAACCCGGTTCGCCCAGCCAGCCGAGGTAAAAACCGGTCAATTGCCACATCGCATCAAGCCCGAGGCAGCCCGGCATGATCGGATTGCCGATGAAGTGGCATGGAAAGAACCAAAGATCGGGGCGAATGTCGAGTTCGGCGCGGATATAGCCCTTGCCGAAGGCGCCGCCTTCTTCCGAAATATCGGTGATTCGATCGAACATCAGCATTGGCGGCGCCGGCAACTGGGCGTTACCCGGGCCGAACAATTCGGAGCGTCCGCAAGCCAGCAGATCGTCGTAGGTGTAGCTCGATTTTCGTTCGTGCATGTCGACAAAGCCTCCCTGTCGGCGCCCGATCGTTTCCTAAACGTCCACTAACACGGGCGTGCCGCGACGCAAACGCCCTGCGGCGTTTTCGTCACCGGCGGCAAGCTTGAACGCGAATTGATAGCAGAATAGATGGAAGCGGTGCGCGCCGGCACGTTTGGCGCGACGGAGCAGGAAATTGGCCGATCTCGCACAGAATTTTTGTGAACGCCGCCGCAACGCCGAATCGAAGGTGCGTACCGCCAAGTTGCGCCCGACCCGCCAGCGCATTGCCTTGGCCGACATCCTGTTTCGCAAGGGCGATCGCCACGTCGGAGCCGAGGAGCTCTATGCCGAAGCGGTTTCTGCGGGAGTGAATCTGTCGCTGGCGACGGTCTACAACACGCTGCATCAGTTCACGACGGCGGGATTGCTCCGCGCGATCGCCGTCGAAGGTTCGAAGACCTATTTCGACACCAACATTTCAGACCATCACCATTTCTTCGTCGAAGGTCCAAATACCGTAATGGACATCACCGGCGGGCCGATCGGCGTGACCAATCTGCCGGAAGCGCCGGAAGGCATGGAAATCGTCAATGTCGACGTGGTGATCCGTTTGCGGCCGAAGCGAAGCTGAGCTGAACCCGGTCAGTCCTCGACCGTTTCGCCCGGATAAGCGCCCCAGATCAGCGTCTGTTCGACGTAGCCCTCCTCGCCGGAAAAGGTCATCCGGCACCACGCTCCGTCGCAGGTGTCGATCACTCCCATCGCGCCCGGTTCGATAACCGCCAGCGCCGGCGCGCCGGCGTTTGGTTCGGTGCGCAGGGAAATCATTGTTTCCTTGCCGCGATGCCATGGCGCGGCTATGGCCGTCCGCTTGCCCGACAGCAGCGATTGGCTGACCCAGCCTTCAGTGCCGTCCGCATCGCGCACGCGCCGCCAGGTATCGTATTCCTGGATCACTTCCATCGGCAGGCCGGGTTTGAGATACATCCAGTCGACCGCATAATCCTTGCCGGGGCCGACGCGGAGATTGACCCGACCCGATTTGAGGCTGACAAAGCGGGGCAGCGGCAAGCCGCTTTCACCCTTGTCGATGGAACCGGTGGTTTGCGCGAAAGCGCCGGGACCGGCGATCGAGGCGGCAAGAAGTGCGCCGAAGGAAAGGCTGGCAAGACGGCGAGCGAATGAAATGGAACGCATTGAACACTACCCTTGACGCGTACGCACCGGTATCTTGGCGCAATCCGGGACGATACCGTCTTGAGGGCACTGGAACTGTGCCGACGTGACAGGTTACAAGTGTCGTCGGTCTTGGTTAAAGAGGTCTGAAAAGGACCTGGGATTCGAGGATAGAATGGTTGGCATGAAAAAGCCGCTCGTCGTCATCACGCGGAAGCTTCCCGATCCCGTCGAGACCCGCATGCGCGAATTGTTCGACGCAAGGCTGAATGTCGATGACCAGCCGATGACCCAGGCGGAGCTGGTCGCCGCGATGCGCGAGGCCGAAGTGCTGGTGCCGACGGTGACCGACCGCATCGACGCGGCCCTGATCGAGCAAGCCGGCCCGGCGCTCAAGCTCATCGCCAATTATGGCAATGGCGTCGACAATATCGATGTCGCGGCGGCGGCCAGGAAAGGCATCGCCGTCACCAACACGCCGAATGTCCTCAACGAGGACACCGCCGACATGACGATGGCGCTGATCCTCGCCGTGCCGCGCCGATTGACCGAGGGCGCGGCGATATTCCGCACCAGCGGCAAATGGGCCGGCTGGTCGCCGACCTGGATGCTTGGACATCGCATTCACGGCAAGCGCCTCGGAATTGTCGGCATGGGGCGCATTGGCGCCGCCGTGGCGCGCCGCGCCAAGGCTTTCGGCCTCGCCATCCATTATCACAACCGCCATCGCGCCGCGCCCGCGGTGGAGGAGGGTCTGGAAGCGACGTGGTGGGAAAGCCTCGACCAGATGCTGGCCCGCGTCGATATCGTCTCGGTCAATTGCCCATCGACGCCGGCGACATTTCACCTGCTTTCGGCCCGCCGGTTGGCGCTGATGCAGCCGACCGCCTACATCGTCAACACGGCGCGTGGTGGAATCATCGACGAAAACGCCCTGATCGCGATGCTCGACGACGGCCGGCTCGCCGGCGCCGGACTTGACGTCTTCGAACATGAGCCCGCGGTCGACAAGCGGCTGCTCAAGCTCGCGGAAAGGGGCAAGGTGGTGCTCCTTCCGCACATGGGATCGGCGACCATCGAAGGCCGCATCGACATGGGCGAAAAGGTCATCATCAACATCCGCACCTGGTGCGACGGCCACAAGCCGCCGGATCGGGTTTTGCCGCCGCGGGGTTAGCCGGAGGCCGTCGTCAGTCCGGACAGCAGCAGGTCGATGAACCGGTCCAGTTCATCGTCGAGCGTGTCGATAGGGATGCCGACAAACCGGTTCTCCAGACTGATCGACACGATGCCGTGCACGGCCGCGAACAGGGTGCGCGCCCGTACGCGCAACTTCTCCCGCGCAAGCGCCGGCTGGAGCTTTTCCAGCGGTCCGACGATGTGGACGAGCAGCCGGGCCTGATCCTCGATATGCCAGTCCGGCACGGCGCGGCCTTCCGGCAAGGCGTGATCGAACAGCGCTCGCCACAAGCGCGGATGCGCGCGGGCGAAATCGAGATAGGCGGCGGCCAGTCGTTTCATTTGCCGGCCGGGGTTGATTTCGCCATCGACCGCCGCCGACATGACGGCGTCGATGCGCCGCAAGGTTCGTGAGTTCACCTCGATGATCAGCGCATCCAGATCGTCGAACGCCGTGTAGAGCGCGCCGAGCGCACAGCCGGCATCGGCAGTGATGTCGCGGGCGCGCAGGCCGGAAAGGCCGTTTTCAGCTATTCGCGTCGTTGCCGCATCGATCAACCCGCCGCGCAGCGCATCGCGTTTCGCCTCCCGTTTTCCGGTCATTAACCAGAGCCTCCCGTTTTTTTGAACGCCGTTCATTTTTATCTTGAACAGCGTTCATATTCTGATACGTTGCGTTTGTGAACGTTGTTCGTAAACGGAGAAACGTCGATGTTCAAACAGTTTGTCGCTCTCATTCGCGGCCGTGCCAACGATGCGGCCGAAACGGCGCTCGATGGCGGCGCCATCGTCATCCTGCGCCAGCAGATCCGCGAAGGCGCCGACGCGGTCAATGCCGCCAAACGCGCCATCGCCATCGCCATCGCGCAGAACGATCAGGAAATCCGCCAATGCGCGGTTATCGAATCGCGCCTTGACGATATCGAAACCCGCGCCGTCGCCGCCATCAAGCAGGGCCTGCCGGCCCTTGCCGAGGAAGCGGCCCGGACCATTTCGATGCTCGAAACCGAGCGCGACGCGTCCCGAGAGGCGCAACGCACTTTCGATGTCGAAATCAAACGTCTGACCGGTGTCGTCGATGCCGCCGGCGCACGCCTGCGCGAACTGGAACGCGGCCTGCGCATCGCTTCCGCCGCGGAAAAAGCTCATCGCTTGCGCGAATCCGGGCCTGCCTCCGGCCTGTCGACGCTGCGGGACGCCGAGGCGACGCTTGCCCGCCTGCGCTCGCGCCAACAGCAAATGGATGTTGCCGCCGATGCGCTCGCCGCCATGGACCGCGACGCCAATCCCGCCACGCTCGCGGAAAAACTGGCCGAAGCCGGCTGCGGCGCGCCGCTGAAGTCCCGGTCCGCCGATGTCCTCAAACGTCTGACCGAACAGGCCGCCAAGGACCTCGAAGAAGCCTGAACCCCGGACGCAATCTCAAATCACGGAAAGGAAAACGCTGATGTCGACCCAGCCGCACTTGCTCAAACACTCCGACGCCTGGACCCTGTTCACCATGGTGAGCTTCGGTCTCGCCGCCGCCATGATGGCGGGAGGCATCTACTTTCTCGAGGCGAGTTTCGCCGCCAAGGGTTTCTACGCCATGGCCGCGATCATGCTGGTGCACACCTCGATCACCATCACCAAAACGCTGCGCGATGTCGAGGAATCGAACCGCATGATCAACAAGCTCGAGGACGCCAAGACCGAGAAGCTGCTGATGGACATCCACAAGGGCGGCGGCCTCTGACCCGACCGCGAACCGCAGCCTTGGCCGCCGGAGAAAATCCGGCGGCCTTTCGCGCCTATTCGCCGTCGATGGCGATGATGCCGTTATCGCCGATACGTACGGTCTTTTCCGCGTAGATCGCGAACCGCTCCTTTTCCAGCCGCACCGCGACCGGGGTAGGCCAACCCATTTCCCGCGCGGCGACCAGCCCGAGCAGCAGGATGGCGTCCGGCTTGTCGAGCACGATCGCCGCCGGCGCCTTGCCGCGATGGACGAGTTCAAGCAGGATTGTCGAAGCGGTGGACGATCCGATCGTCGCGGGTATGAACAGCACCTTGTCCGCAATCGACGCGCCGCGCTCGGGGTGGCGCACGTCAATGATCAGGCCGGTGCGCGGATCGACCCCGCCCCAGAAACTGATCGGCGCCGTGAGCACGAGCGCCTCGCCCGCGCCCGGAAGTCCGGGAACAAGCACTTCGCCCGACGTCATGACGCGCCCCCAAATATTGGCCGTCCCGCAACCGCGCTTTCGACGCATTCGGCAAGCGACCCGAACACCACGCCGTAACCGGTGTTGCCCGGCGTGTAATGGGCGAATTTTCCCGAATTGGTCATCAGCACGCCGTCATCGATGGTTGCGAGGATCGGTGTGACGACAATGCAGGTGTCGACGACGACGATGACGCCCGCGCTCTCCAGTTCCGCGCGCCAGCCGGCGCGCTCGATATCGGCAAGCGCGTGGCGGCCGGTGCAGGCGTAGAGCGGCACGGCCAGACGCCGACGGCCGATGAGCCGGTGCAGTTCCGCGAACTCCGCGCTCGACAGGTGCGGACTGCCAATGGCCACCGCATCGATGCGCGCCGCGTCGGAGACGGTGGAAAGCATCCGCCGCGCCTCGTCGACCATCACAGGAGTAATGTGGAAAGTCTCCTCCGGCGCTTCGTGGCCAAGCGCGGCCTCGACGGTCGGCGCTTCCGGTGTGATTCCCGCCATGTGGAAAAGGCCCACTGCGCCGGATGAAGCCGCCGCCGCGCCGAAGGCCTTGAGATGGTCCTCGCTGGCCCGGGCGTTCACGCCGGCCACGACGCCGACAGCGTCGCCTGCCAAGCGTCCGTAAAGCGCGCCGAGGATCGGCCAGGCGGTCTCCTGAGCGAAGAAAGCGCGATCAAGCCCGGATACGTCGAAGACGAACCGCGCGCGCCGGTTTTCCAGCCGGTGCAGTCCGGTGTCCGGCGCGCGTCCGGCGATGGCGCAGGCGATGTCAAGGAGATCGCCGTAGCGGTTCGTGCGTGCGCCAAGCACCGAATTGCAGAAAACGACGGCGTTCGATTCGCCCCAGGCGACGTCGCTGCCCGCCGCCGGGCGGTGTCCCGCCTGGTAGGGTGCGCAGGTCCATGTCGGCGCGCAGCCGAGATCGAGATAGGCGCGCATCATGCGCCTCGCCATCTCCCGCTCGTGCCCCTCGAGGCGCTGCCGGGAACAGCCGGTCAGATCAAGCGCGCCGACATTGAGCGTCGTCGGCACGGATACCCTGGCGCCGCCGGCGACCAGCGTTTCGGCGAAGATCGTGCCGGAATCGCCGTGATAAACGGCGCCGTCAATATGGGCAGAGGCAATCGGGAGGAGGCGCGCAGCCCCGAGCAGGCGCGCCGCCTCGGCGACGATGCGCAACGCCATCGCCGCGCCTTCGCCCTGCGCGCCATCCGCCATGGCGCGTTCGCTGTCGGAAAGCGCCAGCGTCATCTCGGCCGCGCCTTGTAGGCAATGGTGTCGAAACGGGCGGCGAGCGCGTCGTAGAGCAGCAGACGGCCGATCAGCGGTTCGCCCGCGCCGGTGACAAGCTTGATCGCCTCCATCGCCTGCAACGCGCCGAGCACGCCCGTCAGCGCGCCGATGACGCCGGCCTCGGCGCAGCTTGGCACGACGCCGGGCGGCGGCGCTTCGGGAAACAGGTCTCGGTATGACGGGTTGGGCGCGCCATCCGCGCCGGTCGAAAAAGGCGCCAGCACGGTGAGCGATCCGTCGAAGCGGCCGGCGGCGGCGGTGACCAAGGGCTTCGCTTCGGCGGCGCAGGCATCGGCGAGAGCGTAGCGTGTGACGAAATTGTCCGAGCCGTCGAGCACGATGTCGTAACCGCGAACCAGCGAGGCCGCGTTTTCGCCGGTCAGCCGCATCGGGTGTTCGACGACCAGGATTTCCGGATTGACGCGGACAAGTGCGTCGCGGGCGCTTTGCGTCTTCAGACGCCCGATATCCGGCGTGCCGTGGATGATCTGGCGCTGCAGGTTGGAGAGCGCCACCGTGTCGTCGTCGACCAAGCCGATCGTGCCGACGCCGGCGGCGGCGAGATAGAGCGCCGCTGGCGCCCCGAGGCCGCCTGCTCCGACAATGAGGACGCGGGCGCGCTTGAGCCTCTGCTGCCCCGCGCCGCCGATTTCGGCGAGAACGACATGACGGGCGTAGCGTTCCAGTTCTTTCGATGTGAAGGCGGATTCGACCATGGGTGCGACCATAGCCGCTTGCCGGCCCGCTGTCAGTCGGCGGAAATCGGCGAGACCGTCGCATTGGCGACATGGAAAAATCGGGCGCGTCCGGCGAGCGACGAAAACAGGGAATCCTCGGTTCCGGTCGTGAACGCCTGGACATTCAGCTCTTCGACGATGTCGAAAAGGGCGGAGCGGCGCTGGCCGTCGAGATGGGCGCCGATTTCGTCGAGCAGCAGGATCGGCGCGAAGCCGGCGACGGAACCGACAAGCCGGGCATGGGCGAGAACGATGCCGATCAGCAGGGCTTTCTGTTCGCCGGTCGAACAGAATTCGGCGGCCATGTCCTTCGGCCCATGCCGCACCAACACATCGGTGCGATGCGGGCCGTCGAGCGTCCGTCCCGCCGCCCGGTCGCGGTTTCGGCCGTCCCGCAGCCGAAGCCGGAACTCCTCTTCGACATCGCCCGCCGGGCGGCCCGGCGTCGCATCCTCGGGCCAGCCCGAGAGAGCAAGAAGGGCGCGGGGAAACGGGCTGTCCGCATCGGCCATGTCGGTCAGCGCCGACAACAGGTGCAGCGCCTCGACCCGCGCCGCCGCGATCGCCACGCCGCTTTCGGCCATTTCCCTCTCGATGGCGTCGAGCCAGGCGGCATCGGCGCGTTCTTCCGCGAGCAGGCGGTTGCGTCCGCGCATCGCCCTTTCGTAGTCGAGGGCGCGCCGGCCATGGTCGGGATCGATGGTCAGCACCAACCGGTCGAGAAAGCGGCGGCGATCGCCCGCCGGCCCGGTGAACAACCCGTCCAACGCCGGAGTCAGCCAGATCACCCGCACCCATTCGAGCAGGGCGTCGGCCGATCGGGCATTTGTGCCGTCGATGCGCACGCGCCGCGCGCCTTCGCCCGCTTCGCCGCCGCCGCCCGCCGCCGTTCCGATCTCGGTTTCGCCGTAAGGGCCGGCCAGCCAGCCGTGAACGGCGAAGCCGGCGGACGAGCCGGCCCGCGCCACTTCGCCATAGGCGGCGCGGCGCAAACCCCGTCCCGGCGCAAGAAGAGACAACGCTTCGAGGAGATTGGTCTTGCCGGCGCCATTCTCGCCCGCCAGCACCACGCTCGCCGGCCCGAAATGCAGGTCGAGTCCGCGGTAATTGCGGAAATCATTGAGCTTCAGCCGCGTCACCGACACGCGGGGCGGGGGGCGGGGAGACTATGGCCACCGGACGGTCGGACGTCGCGTCAGACGCGCATCGGCATCAGCACATAGAGCGCATGCGCGTCGCCGGCGTCGCGGATCAGCGTCGGCGAACCCGCGTCGGCGAGCATGAACTCCGCTTCCGAACCGGACAATTGCGCCGCCACGTCGAGCAGGTATTTGGCGTTGAAGCCGATTTCGATCGGGTCGGAGGCGTATCCCGCCGGCAATTCCTCCGTCGCGCTGCCGGAATCCGGATTGTTGACCGTCAGGGTCACCTGACCGTCGGCGATGGCGAGTTTCACGGCGCGGCCGCGTTCGGACGAAATCGTCGAGACGCGGTCGACGGCGGCGGCGAAGCTCTGGCGGTCGAGCGTCAGCTTCTTGTCGTTACCGGTCGGAATGACGCGCTGATAGTCGGGGAAGGTGCCGTCGATCAGCTTCGAGGTCAGCACGACCGAGCCGATGGTGAAGCGGATCTTGGTCTCCGACAGTTCCGTCGTCACCTTGACGTCCGGCTGGTCGACAAGCTTTTGCAATTCGTTGACCGTCTTGCGCGGGATGATGACGCCGGGCATCCCCTCCGTGCCGGCGGGCGCCTCCATCTCGGCCCGCGCCAGGCGGTGCCCGTCGGTCGCGACGGCGCGAAGTTTCAGCACGCCGCCCGTCTCCACCGCGTGCAGGTAGATGCCATTGAGGTAATAACGCGTTTCCTCCGTCGAAATGGCGAACTGCGTGCGGTCGATCAACCCCTTCAGGTCGGCCGCATCGAGGCGGAAAATATGGCTGAAGGAACCGGCCGTCAGTTCCGGAAAGTCCGATTGCGGCAGGCACTGCAATCGGAAACTGGCTCGCCCCGAGGCGACCGTCATCGACTGGCCATTGTCGTCGGTGCGCAGCATGACTTCGGCACCCTCCGGCAATTTGCGCACGATGTCGTAGAGCAGATGCGCCGGAACCGTCGTCGCGCCGGACCGTTCCACCTGAGCCGGCGTTGCTTCCGTGATCTCGAGATCAAGATCCGTCGCCTTCATGTCCAGACTCGCGCCTTCCGCCCGTAACAGCACATTGGACAGGATCGGGATCGTGTTGCGGCGTTCGACCACACGGTGGACGTGGTTCAGGGATTTCAGGAGGTTGGAGCGTTCAAGGACTACGCGCATGGCCTTCGGGTCTTTCAGGGTGCATCATGCCCGGCGCGCGTGCGGGAGCGATTCCTGCGCGCTCCGGACTCTTCGCAAACTGAAGGGATTGCGGGGGAAAGGCAAGCCCGGTCGCCGCGCCGGGGATGCCCGGCGCAACAAACCTTTGGATAAACGCCCGCCGCCGAAACGATGTCAGGATTGGTCGTTGATCATCCGTTTGAGGAGTTCGATTTCCTGGGCGAGGGTCGTGTCGGCGCCCGCCTGCGTTTCGATCTTGCGCACGGCGTGCAGAACCGTGGTATGGTCGCGGCCGCCGAAGCGCCTGCCGATTTCCGGCAGCGAGCGCATGGTCAGCACCTTGGACAGGTACATGGCGATCTGGCGTGGCTTGACGATCGTGCGGGTGCGCCGATCGGAAAGCAACTCCACCTTGGACACATTGTAGTGGCGCGCCACGACGCGCTGGATGTCTTCGATGCGCACTTTGCGGGTTTCACCCGACTTGTAGAGATGCCCGATCACTTCGTCGGCGCGATCGATCGTCATATTCGGTTCGAACGATTGCCGGAAGATCAACTGGTTGAGCGCGCCTTCCAGTTCGCGGCCAGACCCCGTGACCGTGCCGGCGACATGCTCGAGCAATGCCTCGGGGAAACCGATCGACGGGTCGCTGGCGGCCGCGCTCGCCAGCCGATCCTTCAGGATCGCCAGACGCATGGCGAAATCCGGCGCCGTCATTTCGAAGGCCACGCCGCCCTGCAGGCGCGAGCGGATCCGGGCGTCGAGCGACTCCAGCTCCGCGGGCGGACGGTCTGCCGCCACGACGACCTGTTTGGCGCTGTCGAGCAACAAGTTGATCAGATGCCCGAACTCATTCTGGATCGATTTGCCCTGCATGAATTGCATGTCATCGATGACCAACAGGTCGATTTCGCGCAAGCGCTCCTTGAAGGTGAGCGCGGTGTTGTCGCGAATTGCCGAGGCGAAACGCCACATGAAATATTCGGCGGTCAAATAGACCACTTTTTGCGTCGGATTGCGCGCCAGCGCGGCGGCGGCGATCGCCTGCAGAAGGTGGGTCTTGCCGAGGCCGACGGCGGCATGGATGACGAGCGGATTGAACCGGGCCGCGCTGCTCGCCTGTTCCGCCACGGCGCGCGCCGCCGCGAAGGCGACTCGATTGGCCGCGCCGTCGATAAAACTGGCGAATGTATAGCGCGGATCGAGCGGCGAGCCGAGCATCGGCGAACGCGGCTCGCCAGCCGGAAGAATATTGCGATTGTCGGCGACTTTTTCCACGGGGATCGCTGCCTTCGGACGACGATCCGGTTCGCTGTCAACCACCGGCCGGCTCGGCCGCATGGCCGTGCGCACCACGATCTCCACCCGCAACAAGCCGGGGATTTCGGCCGACCAGACTTCGGATATCATGCCGAGATAGTGGGCGTTGATCCAGGAACGCAGAAAAGCCGTCGGCACGGAAAGGCGCACGACGCTGCGCGAAGCCTCATCCAGTTTCATGCGACCGAACCAGCTCGCATAGACATCGGCGCCGAGGCGAGCCCGCAACTGCGACTTGACCCGCTCGAACGCCGCCTCGAAATTCGCCCGCGCCATTCCGCTTTCCCCCGACATGTGCGCGATCAAGGGCTTGGCCAGGTCCACCTCGCCGATGTCGGCCGCACCCGTATCCCGCCGCGCCAGATTGCTCTTCATGGTATCCACGCCCCTGTCCCCGCATTCCCGCCCGTTCGCGAAAAGGCGAACAGAAACCACCCCGCCATCGTGGCAAGGCGAAAAATCCAGTCTTCCTTTGCGCCGCCCCCGGCACCGGCGCGCCCCTTCCCGCGTCACGCGCCAACAGGCGGTTCCGCCGGTCGCGTCGTGTTGCGAAAAAAGCAACGCCCATCGAAAGGCGCAACCCTTCCCGGCCCGCATATTCACGCAGGACTCACTGAACACCGATGTCCGGGTCACGCAGGGCTGAACGCCCTTGCTTTCGATGATTGGAAACTAGGAAAACGCGACGGCTCGGGCAAGCCTCCGCGAAACGAAAAATTAACCAAATTCGCGCCAAGGTTGCCGCGTTGCCGCGGCTTGCAGGGGCAACAGCACGTAAAAACGTTGGGAATCAATTTCTTTCGGCGATCACTCACGTGAAGACGCCTGCGGCATTTTTTTTTTGCCATTCCGGCTTGACAATACGATTTGCCGGGATTGACGTCGATCTCCGCGCCCGGCTTCGGCAGGCCTCTTGCAAGCCATTGAATATAAACATTTTATCTTGCTCATGATCGACGGGATCGATACGGCGGACCGTCTGCGCGCCATCCGGATTAATTTGTGTCGGCAAAGCAAGGCGCTATGCCTGACGCAGGGTAAAACCGGCATCGGAACATGAAAAAACCCGGCGGTGAGCCGGGTTTGAACAGTCTCGGGATCGGGATTTCAGGCGCCGAGGGCTTTGACCCGGTGCGCCAGTCGCGACACTTTGCGCGAAGCGGTATTCTTGTGGAGCACGCCATGGTTGGCTGCCCGCATCAACTCCGGCTGCGCCACCGCGAAGGCGGCTTCGGCCGCGCCCTTGTCGCCGGCGGCCAAGGCCTCCTCGACTTTGCGGACAAAGGTGCGAACCCGGGAACGGCGGGTGCGATTGACATCGGTGCGGCGGGCGATCTTGCGCGCTGCCTTCTTGGCCGAAGATGTATTGGCCATGCTGTTCTTCACTCCGGTCTGGGACGCGCCGTGCGGCGCAAAACAATCGGGCGGCCGCGAGGCCGCCTCAGTCGGCCGGGCTTATAGTGCAGGCGTTGAAGGCCGTCAACGCGAAAACCTCAAAAAAAGTCCGCGCCGGTTCAGCGGTGCCTGAATTGCGCCGGGCGTTTTTCAACGAAAGCCGACATGCCTTCCTTCTGGTCTTCGAGCGCGAACATCGAATGAAAGAGGCGGCGTTCGAAACGAAGCCCTTCAGCCAGCGTCACCTCATAGGCGCGGTTGACCGATTCCTTCGCCATTCTGGTCGCCGGCAGGGAGAAGGAAGCGATTTTTGCGGCGGCCTTCAGCGCTTCGGCAAGCAAATCCGCAGCCGGGACAATCCGGGCGACGAGGCCGCAGCGCTCGGCTTCCTCGGCCCCCATCATCCGGCCGGTCAGGCAAAGGTCCATCGCCTTCGATTTTCCGACGATCCGCGTCAGCCTTTGCGTTCCGCCCATGCCGGGAATGACGCCAAGCGTGATTTCCGGTTGGCCGAATTTCGCCGTATCGGCCGCGATGATGAAATCGCACATCATGGCGAGTTCGCAGCCGCCACCAAGGGCGTAGCCGGCCACCGCCGCGATGATCGGTTTTCTCACCCGGTTCATGGCGTCCCAGTCGGCGAACAGATCTGCGGCGTATGCCGAAGCGTAATCGAACGGCTGCATCTCCTTGATGTCGGCGCCCGCCGCGAAGGCCTTTTCCGGTAATGACGATGGCGCCAATCGTATCGTCGGCGTCGAACTCCGCCAGCGCGCCGCACAATTCTCGCATGACAATGGTGTTGAGGGCGTTGAGCGCCTTGGGGCGATTGAGCGTGATGACGCCGACCCGGCCTTCGCGGTCAACGACAATGGTTTCCAGCGTCATGGCATGCTCCCTGAACCGTATAGTCAGCGCTGGCAGCGCCGGCAGAAAAATGTGGAGCGCCCGGATTGGACGATGCGCTCGACCGCGCCGCCGCATCCGTGCCTCGGACAAGGTGCGCCCTCCCGGTCATACACGGAAAACCGGTGTTGGAAATAGCCGAGCGAACCGTCGGTATGGACGTAGTCGCGCAACGATGACCCACCGGCGGCAATCGCCTCGTCGATGACGCCGCGAATGGCGGCAGCCAGACGATCGGCGCGGTCGCGGGCGGGCTTGCCCCGTTTCGCCAGTTCGCCGGCCGGGCGTTCGGGCGACAGGCCGGATCGGTGCAGCGCCTCGCAAACATAGATGTTGCCAAGGCCGGCGACGAGGCGTTGATCGAGAAGGGCCGCCTTGAGCGGCGCCTTTTTGCCGTCGAACAAGGTTTGCAGGAGCGAACCGTCGAAAGCATTGCCGGTCGGTTCTGTTCCAAGCCCGCTCAGCATCGGATGCGAACCGAGGTCCGCGGCCTCGGCCAGCGCCATGAATCCGAAGCGGCGGGGGTCATTGTAGATGACGTCTGCGGCGTTCCCGGCGGCCGTCGTCAGATGAAACCGGACATGATCGTGAATCGCGTCCTTGGCGCGCTCGGTCGCGAAAGCGCTGGCCGCCACGATGTCGTCTTCGATGCGGAACGAACCGGTCATGCCCAAATGCGCGATCAGCACCAGACCGTTATCGTGGTGGACGAGCAGGTATTTGGCGCGGCGGGCGACCGCGACGATCCGGCGTCCGGCAAGTTTCCGCGCAAACCCGGGGGGAAAAGGCAATCGGAGATCGGGCCTGGCAATGACGACTTTGCCAATGGTCGCCCCTTCAAGCACCGGCTGCAATCCGCGCCGAACCGTTTCGACTTCCGGCAATTCAGGCATGGCTTGTCAAGGCGTCGAGGAAGGACGAACCGTGCCGACCGGGGTCGATGCGCAAATGGGCGGCAATCGTCGCGCCCATGTCGGCGAAACTCGCCCTGACCCCCAGATTTGCGGGCGCCAATCCGGGTCCGGTTCCGAAAATCGCCACCCGCTCGCGGGTATGATCGGTGCCCCGCCATGACGGATCATTGCCGTGGTCGGCGGTAAACATCAGCATGTCGCCGGCTTTCATCCGGGCGAGCGCCTCCGGCACGCGGGCGTCGAATGCCTCAAGCGCCGCGGCGTAACCGGGAATGTCGCGCCTGTGGCCGAACTCGGAATCGAAATCGACAAAATTCGCAAAAACGAAGTCGCCGTCGCCCGCATCGTCGATCCCGGTCAACGCCGCGTCGAACATCGCCATGTTGCCGGGGCCTTTGCGCACCTCGCTGATGCCACGATGGGCGAAAATATCGCCGATCTTGCCGATCGCGATAACCCGGCGGCCGTTTTCGACCAATCGGTCGAGCAAAGTCGGCTCGGGCGGGGGAGTCGCGAGATCCTTTCGGTTGGGCGTGCGCCGAAAGGTTTCGGCCGTTTCGCCGACGAACGGGCGGGCGATCACCCGGCCGATGCGATAGGGGTCGACGAGTTTGCGGGCGACCTTGCAAACGCCGTAGAGCCGGTCGAGACCGAAATGCGTTTCGTGCGCCGCGATTTGCAGCACCGAATCCGCCGATGTGTAGCAAATGGGCTTGCCGCTGCGGATATGTTCTTCGCCGAAATCCTCGATAACGGCGGTGCCGGAAGCATGGCAATTGGCGAGAATGCCGGGAAGGCCGGCTTCCCGGATGAGCGCTTCGGTCAATTCGGACGGAAAGGCCGGTTTCGTGTCGGGAAAATAGCCCCAGTCGAACCGGACCGGAACGCCGGCCATCTCCCAATGCCCGGAGGGCGTATCCTTGCCGTGCGAGGTTTCCGTCGCCGCGCCGTGGAATCCTGTTGGCGGTGTCGTCGGGAGAGGATGGTCATTGGCCAGCGACCAGGCGACCGAAAGCCCCAGACGCTCCATGTTCGGCAGGAGGAGCGGACCGGCGCGCAGACCCTGGCGGTCGCCGAGACCGCTGGCGCAAGCTTGCCGGATGTGCCCGTAGGTGTCCGCGCCTGCATCGCCATAGGCGACCGCGTCCGGCGCTCCGCCGATACCGAAGGAATCGAGGACGAAAAGGAACGCTCTTGGCATTGAAGCGGGTCTCCGGACTTGCGCGCAAGACCGGAATCCTCCCGAGCGCGCCCAGTGAGATTTACGCGTCAAAAAATGGAATGGCAAACAGCCTCGGAGGCCATGCGTTCGGTGCGGCCGCTATTTCCGGACGTCTTTTTGTCAGCAATCGGCGCAAGTGACGGTGCTGGCGATACGCGGCCGTAAAAAATACACTTCGTCCATCTCGATGGAGGTGGTTGATGTCGTCCAGGATCCCGGCGTGCTCGTCGCCATCCACGAGACAAGCGGCGTATAGGTGAGCTTCCCGTGCGAACGAATGAGAAAGGTCGAAGGAAGGATCAGTTTCGCTGGAATGCCGGTGACGATAGTGCCCTTGGCAATGTGGTCGCTCGCAACGCCGTTGACGTATTTTCGCGACCAGGCAATCGTCGCTTTCGATGTCGCATCAATGGAAATGGCGTCGATTTCGACTGTCGGCTTCGATCGGTTGTACGGCGCGACCACCGCTTCGCTCAGTGTCATGATCGCATCGATTTCGCTTTTGATGATGTCCTGTTCCTGGGTAACCAAATCGGCGGTCAGCGAAGCGATGCGGGAGACCTTTTTGTTTGTGTCGATTGCCTGGGAAACCTCCATGGTCATCATGTAAAGAACCAGGAGGACTGGCGCGACAAAGGCGAATTCGATGGCGGCGGCGCCACGGCGATCCTTGCCCCACCGGCGCAAGGTTTCAGCGAAAAATCCTTGAAAACGCATCACTTCCATCCTGTTCGTGTTGGGCTCGCGGCTGCGTTTCTTCGGTCAATCATACGGCTCGTTTTGCCACGTCGTCATCGACATCAGCAGGGTCTTGCCGTCCTTCATGTTGGACAGGTACTTGCGCATCAGATCGAGAATGACCGGCCATTTGTAGTAGACGCGCAACATGTTTTTGGTTTCCGCCCCGCCGGGCGCGACGGTGAATCCGGTTGTGTCAAGGTCGTTGTCACCGGTGAATTTCGTCCGGACCGCCGCCGCTGCCGCAAATGTCGGGTAGGATTGGAGGTCGATGTACAGGTCGGGGCAGGTGGAATCGACGATGACCGACAATTCGGCGCATATGCGGCTGCGCACCACGGCGGCGGTCGCGTCCGCCGGACGGAGTTGGCCGGTGCGCAACTGACGGGCCAGATTGTCAGTGGCGTTCGCCAGCACCTGCTGCGCCGTGAAGGAGATGCTGGTTTCGATAACCGACATGACCAACATGACAAACGGCAACGCCAGCATTGCGAACTCTATGGCCGCGGCGCCACGTCGATCGGCAAGGAAGCCGCGCGCTTTTTTCACCGTGCGACCCTTGGCGTTCTGCCCGTCATTCGTCTGATTTTTCATGGTCGTCCCGCCACAACCTGCTGGTGGTCGTCTAAATCTAGCAGCGATGTGTTTCGGTCCCGTTTTGGGAACGCATCGGATTTGACAGGCCGATCTTACCGGCGGTTAACCGTCCGCCGTTCACTGGCCAGCCGCTTGTTGCGACGCCGCTTCGGCCTCGTTCTTGTAGGCGACATAGCAGGTCGGCGCACAGGAAAGCGTCTCCAGTTCCGCCCGTCTGTAGATCTGGACGGAATTGTTGTCGGCGCTGGTTACCCTGATTTGTTCATCGACGATGGGAACGCCGTCGGCATCGAGGATGACCAGATTGGTGACGCCAAATCCCTTGCCCGTCAAAACGAGTGTGGAGGAATCCTTGACCGACGCGTCGGCAATGTTGGGATTGCCGATGACGATGGTATCGGCCGGGCGCGCCAGTTTGACGATTTTCGCCTGGTTCATGATCACTTCGATGCTTTCGGCGCGCGCTGCGCCCGAAACGGACAATCCCAGGACAACCGATGTTGCCAGCGACAGAAAAAGCGGCACGGACTTTCGCGTTGCCATGGGGCGTCTCCGAAAAATTGCTTTCCCGAAAATGAACAGAAGAGGTGAACATCGGGTTAAAGGAGCAAATCGGTTCATTTGGACATCCGAAATCCCGGCGCCCGCGCGGCCTGCGCGTGCAACCAACTGGTTACCATGTCGGAAGCGATGGGGCGTAAAGCATTCGGTAAGCCTGTTCGTTAAGCCGAACGAAACAGCTGCGGGTTAGTCTCCACCCATCCGATCGGTTCCCGAAAAAGAGATCGACGGAATGTGCTGTGAACCACGTGGAGTAAGGAGCAATAACATGACCAAGCTTGTGTCCCGTTTTGTGAAAGACGAATCCGGCGCGACCGCCATCGAATACGGCCTGATCGCCGCTCTGATCGCCCTCGCGATCGTCGTTGGCGCCGGCGCCCTCGGCAACGAAATCGGCGCGATGTTCAACCGCGTCGCCAACAAGTTGAAGAACTACGCCGTCTGATCGAACCGGTCGGACAGGGAAAGGCCGCGCTTTCGCGCGGCCTTTTTTTTCATGACACGGGAATGCAGGCAAAGCCGGCTCCCGTCGTTTTCACCGGCGGTTAAAGTCTCGCCGTTAGGCTATCCCGGAAGAAAAGGTGGTCGAAATGCTCGAAGCCGTAATTCTGGTTGTTTTTCCGTTCTGCATGGTTTTCGCGGCGACTTCCGACCTGTTGTCGATGACCATCGCCAATCGGGTGTCGGCCTTGCTGATTGCGACCTTCGCCCTTGCCGCACCGTTGACCGGAATGGACTGGACGGCCTACGGGCTGCATTTCGCTACGGCCGGAGTCGTGCTCCTGGTGACGTTTTCGCTCTTTGCCTTCAACGCAATGGGCGGCGGCGACGCCAAATTGATGACCGCGACCACCCTTTGGATCGGTTATTCGATGGGTCTTCTGCAGTTCCTGGTCTACTCGTCCCTGATTGGCGGCCTGTTGACCATATTGATCCTGTCGCTGCGCGCTTCTCCTTTTGCGGTTGTCCTCGGGCAGGTCGAGTTCATCCGGCGAATCGCCGACAAGGACCACGGCATTCCCTATGGAATTGCGCTCGGCATCGCCGGATTGATCGTGTTTCCGGAGACGCCGCTCGCCCGGTTCGTCATTTCAAGCCTGATTTGATCGCGTTGGCAGCGGCCGTCAGATTTGTAAGTGTTCCATTAACCATAATTTGACGATTGCGGTTCCATTGTCCTGACACACGAGCGGCCGTGCCGTCTGGAGTTTGGACAAATGAAGTCATCGCGGTTGATGATCCTTGCCATCGCATTGTTCTCGGCCATAGGCGCCGGTTACATTGCGAAGATGATTGCGGCCAAGCCGGTCGCACCCGAAGTTGCCGATGAAGGCCCCGTAGCCCCCGTCATTCAGACGACGCAGGTGCTGGTCGCGGGCGATATCGTCCCGGTTGGCGGCAGGCTGGCCGAAGTCATGAAATGGCAGACATGGCCAAAAGACGCGGTCGTGCCGGGCCTCGTCACCCAGGACGACAGCCCCGACGCCATGGAGAAGTTCAAGGAATCGATCGCGCGCACCGTCATTTATGCCGGTGAGCCGGTCCGCACCGAAAAGCTCATCGATGGCGCGAAAAGCTTCATGTCGTCGATCCTGCCGTCGGGAAAACGCGCCATTGCCACGCAAATCGCCGCCGACACCTCGGCTGGCGGTTTCATCCTCCCCAATGACTATGTCGATGTCGTCATGGCGCGTCGCAAACAGGTGGCAGCCGGGCAGGGCGATGGTTTCATTACCGAGACCATCCTCACCAATATCCGCATTCTGGCCATCGACCAGACGGTTCAGGAAGACGAGGCCGGCCGCAAGGTCATCGTCGGCCAGACGGCGACGCTTGAATTGACGCCGCAACAGGCCGAGCTGATCACGGTGGCGCAACAGATGGCCGACCGGCTCTCGCTCACCCTGCGTCCGATCGCCGACGCCCAGGACCCGGTCACCAGCCCCGGCGAATACCTGGTCAGCGGCGAAGGACGCCGCGGCACGGTCCGCTTGATCAAATCCGGTGAAATTTCCGAAGTTGGAGCCCGCAAATGAACGCGCACGCACATTTCCAGGACACCGGGGAGGTCTCTCGTGCTCGCAAAATCCTTGCGCGCTTGACCTTTGCCCTGCTCGTCTCGGCAACGATCCAGGCGGCGCCGCTTGCCGTCGGCGACGAAGCGAATGCGCAATCGACCAAGGTGACGCGGCCTGGCTCGAGCCAACGCATCAAGCTCGGCCTGAACAAGTCGCTTGTCATCGACTTGCCGCGCGAAGCCTATGACATCCTTGTCGCCAACCCTGAAGTCGCCGATGCGGTGACACGGACGGCGAAGCGAATCTACCTCTTCGGCAAGCAGGTGGGCGAAACCAACATTTTCGTTTTCGGTCCCGATGGCGAACAGATCGCCAGTCTCGACCTCGCGGTCGAGCGCGATGTCGCCGGACTTGAAGACCAGATCAAACGTTTTCTGCCGGATTCGGAAATCAAGGCCGAGCTGATCAACGACAACGTTGTGCTCACCGGCACGGTGCAGACGCCGATGGACGCGCGGCGGGCCAACCAGATCGCCGAAATATTTGTTTCCGGCGGCGAAGCGACCACCGGGCAGTACGCCCAGACAGCTACAAGCGGAGGCGCGGGCGACTCAGTGATTTCCAATCCGGATTCGCAACGTCGCACGTCCAAAATTGTCAATCTCATCCAGATTGTCGGCGAGGATCAGGTGACCCTCAAGGTGACCGTCGCCGAAATCAGCCGCGCCGTCATGAAACAACTCGGCGTCAACATGATCGGATCGGGTTCGTCCAACGGCATTTCCTGGTCGGCGATCTCCGATAATTTCGCCGGCCTCGGCAAGGCGCTGTCGAACAGCGGCGGATCGCTCGGAATCGCCAGCGGCGCCACGTCGATCAACTCCTACCTCAACGCCATGGAGCAGGCCGGCGTGATGAAAACGCTGTCCGAACCGACGCTGACCGCGGTCTCGGGCGAAAAGGCGGAATTCAAGGTGGGCGGTGAATTCAATCTCGTCACTTCGCAGGATGTCGACGCGGACACTGGCCAGGTCACCTACGAGGTCGCGAAGATCGAGTATGGCATCGGTCTGGAATTCCAGCCGGTGGTGCTTTCGCCCGGTCGCATCAGCCTGAAGATCCGAACGGCGGTCTCCGAGCCGACGTCCGAGGGGTCGGTACCGATGTCGGGCGGCGTACGCTCCCTGGGCGCCAACATGATTTCCATTCGCAAGCGATTGGCCGACACCACGGTCGAACTGCCTTCGGGCGGCTCGATGATGATCGCCGGGCTTGTGCGCGACGACGTGCGCCAGGTGGTCAACGGGATGCCGGGCATTTCCAAAATCCCCGTTCTCGGAACGTTGTTTCGCAGCCGCGACTTCGTTCGCAACGAAACCGAACTGGTGATCATCGTCACGCCGTATCTGGCGCGACCGGTCGCGCGCAACGAACTGGCCAAGCCGGACGACAACTTCAATGTCGCCAGCGATGCCGCGGGCTATGTCCTCGGGCGCGTCAATCGCGTTTACGGAACCATGCAGACCAAGCGCCCGCCCGGCCGTTATCACGGCGTCGTTGGTTTCATCTACAAGTGATCAGGAGTCGCAAGATGTTGGTTTTGCTCAGAAACCGCCGGCCCGCCGGAGCTCGTCGCGAAGCGGATCGCCGTATCAATGGTTGCTGGAACCGCGCTGCTCGTTTCCGGTTGCGCGTCGATGAAGCGCGACCATGTGACGGTCGGCTCCGTGCCGGAAGACTACCGAACCAATCATCCCATCACGCTTGCCGAACGGGAATTCACTCTCGATTTGCCGGCCGAATCCGGTGAGTTGACGAGAGGCGAAATCGCCACCATCGACGGTTACCTCGGTGGATACGACGCCAGTTCCGGCAATGTTGTGCGCATCATGACGCCCGCCGGTTCCGCCAACGAAGCCGCGGCCCAACGCAAAGCGGCAGCCATCTCGGCTGCCATGAATCGGATGGGGGTTGCCGCGGGCGCGATCGTCACGACGCCCTATGGCGTTGCCGACACGGCGGCGAACGCCCCGGTCCGCATTGCCTATGTGCGCATGAGCGCGGGCACCGACACGTGCGGCCGCTGGCCGGCCGACATCTCGGAGACATCCGAAAACAAGCACTATGCCAATTTCGGCTGCTCCTACCAGCAAAACCTCGCCGCGCAGATCGCCAATCCGTCCGACCTTCTGGGGAAACGACGGGTCGGTCCGATCGACGCGGGTCGCCGGGGCGCGGTGCTTGACGACTGGCAATCGGGCGAAAGCAACTGGAAAGAAACGATCGCTTACTGATTTCACATCTGATCGGGCAACAGCACCATGAACAACCTCGCCTATGACCGAATCGCCGAAGAAACGGTTGCCGAAGAGCTTGCTGCGATCCAGTCCATGCGACCGGTTCCGCGCATTTCGATCCAGGCCTTCTGCGAAACGGAAGCCGTGTCCAAACCGATTGAACGGGCTGCCGACGACCGGCGCATGGCGAAAGCCCATGTGAAAGTGCACATGGGCGGCATCGCAAGCGCTGTGGAATATTACCATGCCTCGCCGACGCCCAATCTCATCATTCTCGAATCGAGACTGGAGCCCCGCGAATTGATGGCGGCGCTGGCGCCCTTGGCCGAGGTCTGCGACCCGTCGAGCCGGGTCGTGATCGTCGGCCACTACAACGATGTCTCGCTCTATCGCGAATTGATCAAGAATGGCATCGCCGAGTACATCGTCGCGCCGATCGCCATGGCCGATATCATCGGCATCGTTTCCAATCTTTTCGTCAACCCCGAAGCCCCGCCGCTTGGACGCACCCTTGCGTTTGTCGGCGCCAAGGGCGGCTCGGGTTCTTCCACCATCGCCCACAACACGGCTTGGGCGATCACCTCGCTGTTCAGCACCGATGTCGTCGTCGCCGACATGGATCTCGCTTTCGGCACCGCCAATATCGACTTCGACCAGGATCCGGCGCAGGGCATAGCCGAGGCCGTGTTTTCGCCGGAACGCATCGACGAGGTTTACCTTGATCGCCTCCTCGCCCAGTGTTCGGAAAAATTGTCGCTGCTTGCGGCTCCGTCCAGTCTGGATCGAACCTACGATTTCGATCCGCAGGCGTTTTCCGCGATCATTGATATTGCGCAACGCAGTTCGCCGATCGTGGTTCTCGACGTTCCGCATGCATGGACGGGGTGGACGAAAACCACCCTCATGCAGGCCGACGAGGTCGTCATCACCGCAACGCCGGACCTGGCGAGCTTGCGCAACACCAAAAACCTCGTTGACATGTTGAAAAAGCTGCGGCCGAACGATTTCGCGCCGAAGCTCATCATCAATCAGTCGGGCGTGCCCAAGCGGCCCGAAATCGCGGCGGCGGATTTTGCCGAGCCGCTCGGTCTGACGCCGCTCGCGGTGATTCCGTTCGATGTCCAGTTGTTCGGCAATGCGGCAAACAATGGCCGCATGCTCGGCGAAATCGACAAGAAGCATCCGATCTCGGGCATGATTTCTGAAATCGCCCACGTCCTGACCGGTCGCGCCGAACTGAAGGGCAAGAAAAAGGGCGGTCTCGATATCCTGTTGTCCCGCCTGAAGCGCAGCAAGCCAACGAAATAAGACCGGAATCGAACGATGTTCGGAAAAAAAGGCAACGATGGCGGTTTCCGCCCCATACCCGAACAGCGCGCGGCGGCTTCGGCCGAGTCCGCAGCCGGGGTGGCGACGCGCGACCAACCGGCCACAACCCAAACGGCCGCAGTCCGCCGCCCGGTCGAGCAGCCGCCCGCCGAGGCAGCCCGCCCCGCCCGGGAGCGGTCCGAGGCCTACTATGACACCAAGTCGCAGGTGTTCTCGGCCCTGATCGACACGATCGATCTGTCGCAGCTGGCCAAACTCGACCAGGAAAGCGCTCGCGAGGAAATCCGCGACATCGTCAACGACATCATAGCCATCAAAAGCTTCGCGATGTCGATCTCCGAACAGGAGGAGTTGCTTGACGACATTTGCAACGACGTCCTGGGCTACGGTCCGCTGGAGCCGCTGCTGGCGCGCGACGACATCGCTGACATCATGGTCAACGGCGCCAAGAAGGTCTACATCGAAGTCGCCGGCAAAGTGCAGGAAACCCAGATCCGGTTTCGCGACAACCAGCAACTGCTCAACGTTTGCCAGCGCATCGTCAGCCAGGTTGGCCGTCGTGTCGACGAAGCCAGTCCGATCTGCGATGCGCGCCTGCCCGATGGCTCCCGCGTCAATGTCATCGCCCCGCCGCTGGCCATTGACGGCGCCGCGCTGACCATCCGCAAATTCAAGAAGGACAAGCTGACGCTCGACCAACTCGTGCGTTTCGGCGCCATTTCTCCCGAAGGCGCGGAGGTTCTCAAGATCATCGGCCGGGTGCGTTGCAATGTCATCATCTCCGGCGGCACCGGCTCCGGCAAGACGACGCTACTCCACTGCCTGACCAACTACGTCGACCGCGAGGAACGCGTCATCACCTGCGAGGACTCGGCCGAACTGCAGCTGCAGCAGCCGCATGTTGTCCGCCTTGAAACCCGTCCGCCCAACCTCGAAGGCGAGGGCGAGATCACCATGCGCGATCTCGTCAAGAACTGTCTGCGCATGCGGCCCGAACGCATCATTGTCGGCGAAGTCCGCGGCCCGGAGGTGTTCGACCTGCTTCAGGCCATGAATACCGGCCACGACGGCTCGATGGGAACGATCCACTCGAACTCGCCGCGCGAATGCCTCAATCGCGTCGAGTCGATGATCGCGATGGGCGGCTTCACCCTGCCGCAAAAAACGGTCCGTGAAATCATCGTCGGTTCGGTCGACGTGATCATTCAGGCGGCCCGCCTGCGCGATGGTTCGCGCCGCATCACCCACATCACCGAAGTCATCGGCCTTGAGGGCGATGTCATCATCACGCAGGACCTCGTCCTCTACAACATCAAGGGCGAAGACGCCCATGGCAAGCTTGTCGGCGAGCACGTCTCGACCGGCATCGGTCGGCCGCATTTCTGGGACCGGGCCCGCTATTTCGGCGAAGAGGCCCGCTTGGCGACTGCGCTCGAAAAAATGGAATCGAAGCAGGAACGGTAACGCGCAGCATGTTCGGGATTGACGGCACGTTCATCGCGTTTGCATTGCTGGCCGGCTTGAGCGCCGGCGCGGTTTCCTATGCGCTTTTGCAGCGTCGCATCGAGGACGAATCCAACACGACCCGCCGCATGGACCAGATAAAGGCGACGGAATCCGACCGTTCCGCGGTCAAGACGGAGCGGGCGAAGGCGGTCGAAGCCAACAAACGCCGCAAATCGGTGCAGGATACGCTCAAGGAGCTTGAGCAAAAGGAAAAGACGCGCGCCAAACAGGTGAAAAAGCCGCCTTTCAAGATCCAGATCAGGCAGGCCGGCATGACGACGCCAATCGGGCGGTTCTACATCTATTCGTCCATCGTCGCGGTCGTGCTTTCCCTCGTCAGCATCTTCCTCGGCGCGCCCGTCTGGCTCGCGCCCGGCGTGTTTTTCGTGACCCTGTTCGGCTTGCCGCGCTGGTTTGTCGGTTTTGTCCGCGCCCGCCGCGTGAAAAAATTCCTCGACGAATTTCCCAACGCGCTCGACATCATTGTGCGCGCCGTCAAATCGGGTCTTCCGCTCAATGACGGTATTCGTTTGATCGCCAACGAATCCCTGGAGCCGGTCAAAGCCGAGTTTCGCCGGATCGTCGAATCCCAACAGGTCGGTTTGTCGATTCCCGAGGCCGCCCTGCGCATGCCCGAGACCATGCCATGCTCGGAGGCCGCCTTTTTCGGCATCGTCATCCAGATTCAACAGCAGGCCGGCGGCAATCTCTCGGAAGCGCTGGGCAACCTGTCCCGCGTGCTTCGCGATCGCAAGAAGATGAAGGCGCGCGTGGACGCCCTGTCGATGGAAGCCAAGGCGTCCGCAGCCATCATCGGCGCACTGCCGTTTCTCGTCGCCACGCTCGTTTCGCTGGCCAGCCCGACCTACATCTATCCGCTGTTTTATACGTCCACGGGCCATTTTCTGCTCGGGATTTCCGCCGTGTGGATGACAATGGGCATTCTTGTCATGCGCAAAATGATCAATTTCGACATGTGAGGCGGGACCATGTTTGAAAACTTCATGGAGCAGATTGTCGATCCGATAACGATTTTGTCGGTCCTCGTCGCCGTGGCGGTTTTCGCCACCATGTTCACGCTGATGCCGTCAATGGGCGGAAGCGCGACGAAGCAACGCATGAAGTCCGTCGCCCTCGAGCGCGACGCCTTGCGGGCCCAGCAACGCGCCCGGCTGGCGATGGAATCCGACAAGCGCCGCCGCGGCCTGCGCGGAGAGGAATCGGCCGGAATCAAGAGCGTCGTCGAACGCCTCGATTTGCGCCGCGCCCTTGCCGACGAATCGACGATGGCGAAGCTGAAAATGGCGGGTTTTCGCGGCCAGAACCCGCTGAACACATTTCTTTTCTTTCGCCTCGTGCTGCCGTTCGTTTTTCTGGCGCTGGCGTCCGCCTATATCTTCCTGTTGAACGGAATGCCCGATCAACCCTTTTTCATCCGCATTTTCGTCGTCGTTCTCGGCGCTTACGCCGGCTTCTATGCACCGGTGCTCTATCTGTCGAATGCCGCTTCAAAACGCCGAAAGTCGATCGAACGCGCCTTCCCGGACGCGCTTGACCTGATGTTGATCTGCGTCGAATCCGGCATGTCGGTGGAAGCCGCCTTCAAGCGGGTGTCGGAAGAAATCGGCGTGCAATCGGTGGAGCTTGCCGAGGAGTTCGTGCTGACCAACGCCGAATTGTCGTTTTTGCAGGAACGGCGGCAGGCTTACGAGAATTTGGCTTCCCGCACCGGCCTCGAAGCGGTGAAATCGGTTTCGCAGGCGCTCATTCAGGCCGAGCGGTACGGCACGCCGGTGGCCCAGGCGTTGCGCGTTCTCTCGGCGGACAGCCGCGAAATGCGCATGAACGCGGCCGAGAAGAAGGCCGCGGCCCTGCCGCCGAAACTGACCGTTCCGATGATCCTGTTTTTCCTGCCGGTTTTGTTCATCGTCATTCTCGGCCCGGCCGGCATCACGCTGTCCGAGCGCGACGTGTTTGGCCAGGCGGCCAATTCTTCGGGCAACTAATATTGGGTCGGCGGGGATGCCAGAATTTTTCCGCCGACAGGAAATGGTGCCGCTTAGGTGACTCGAACACCTGACCTCATCATTACGAATTGTTTTTCGTAACAATATCAAAGATTTAGACACCCTACGAAATCGTTGGACCCTACTGGACAAGCCATTGGCCGGAATCCACTTTCAGGAGTTGAGAGGTAGCACAGGGTATCACGTGGTTGCCACCCCTTTGATCCCGCGACACTACTAGAAGCCTACAGTTCGCGGTTGGCCCTACTAATCGGCATCGCACCCAGCCGGACCTCCCCCCATCAACGGCACTCACAGTTTGGGCCGGGGGCGGGAGTCCATGGGCGCCGGGATGTCCCGGTTTCTGGAGATTCTTGATTTCAACCTGTAAGCACCTCTTACAAGTTGCCTCTCCGAGTTCTGTCTTGAGGCCAGTTGTTGCAGGCTGTGCAATAACTGCTTTGGCGTCCTATCCGTCCACCAGCAGCAATTTTAGCCCACCACACCCATCTCGCACCCAATGTCAGTTTATCGTGTACTCGCGCCACGGGATGCGATGGATCGAAACCGATGACATGAACTTCGCGATATCGGGACGACCGTAGTAGGTGGGACGGCCACGGCTATCCTGTGCCATCAGGACAACCGGAACTCCAAAGGTCGGCGCAAAGCCGCCAATAGCATTCGCGGCCTCCGACCTATTTTGAACCACATGGGGCTTAACCACCACAACTGCGAAGGTCTGGCCCTGCTCGCGAATGACTGCACCTCGTACGCGCATTTCGTTTCTCCTTATGCTGCCATCTGTAGGCTGCGATGGTTGATCCAGTCCCACGCCTCTTTTGGCAACCAGCCTTGGTAGTCGCGGGTAACGCCAATCACGAGAAAGAAGTCGTTTGCGTCGACATGGGGTTCCAGCTTGTTCCAGATGCCCTGCGCGCTGAGTGCAGTATCGACAAGCCAAGTCGAACCCAAAAAGTGCCACCAGTCACCACAGCTCTTTATGGCCTCGTGGAGCGCGTCGTAATTTTGACCCGGACGCTTCAAGTCGTAGTTAATCGCGTAAATCACGGTGGGTCTCCTTGAGCCACTAGTGCGCAAAAATGGCAGGCCGGGTTACTCCGGCCCGCCATGATGTTTGCCCTACCTCTTGTTAGGACGCTGCGTGAGAGCCGACGCTGCCGCAGTCTTGGCAGCCTTGCTCGAATTCGGGTTGCGGAGCACTTTTGATGCTGCCGACGCCGCCTTTGCACTCGTAACTTCTTTGTTCGCCATATGATTCACCTCCTTTCTGTTCACCACTGTCCGACCACCAAATGGTCGCAGTCGGTCGTTTGGCCTTGACCCACCGAATCAGGAGTGATTCACTAAGTGTGCCGCTGACTGGTACGAAAGCTAGCGATTTGGAACGCGGCTGTCCAGTCTGTGGCACACAAATTCTATTCACCGGCACACAAGGGGAGAGGTATGAAAATTGAGGACCTTGCAGGTCTCGTCCAAAAGAAAAAGGGAAGCATGGGTGTCCGAGCAACAGCCGCCGAAATTGGAATAAGCCCTACGACGCTTTCCAGAATCGAGAGAGGTCACATCCCGGATATGGGCACCTTGGAGAAGGTGTGCTCATGGCTCGAAGAAGACATGGCCAAATTCACGGGAATTGGTGGTTTGCAGATCGCCTTCAAAAAGAATCAGGCAATATCTCCCGACACGGCAAAATCACTGGCGTCGTTGATCGAGCTAGCGAGCAAGCAATTTGCTGAGAAGATCGAAGTGGAAGGGCACTAGTTGCTGCGTCGGGGGTTCAAATCTCAATGTGAGCGTCGATCGGTGGAGATTCGAAAGTCTCTCGGCCTCGCTCATGACGCGCCGCTACATGGTGTCGATCTTGCGGAGCAATTCGGCGCTACTGTCTGGAATGAGCGCGACGTTGCCGGGCTGTCCGCGCTCGATTTAAGGCAGCTTACTGTCGTTGACGGACAAAGCTGGTCTGCGTTCACTCTGCGTATTGGTAGCCGTCACTTGGTTCTCTTCAACTCGTCGCAGAGCGCGCCCCGAGTAAACAGCGTCATCATGCATGAGCTAGCCCACATAGCTCTCGGCCATGAACTCCATTCTGCCAGCCTTTCGGAAGACGGTCATTTGATCCCGTCGAATTACAGCCAGGATCAGGAAGACGAAGCGGATTGGCTGGGTGGCGCGCTGCTGTTGCCTCGCCCCGCCCTGCTACGCATCCGGCGAGACGGACTGACGGATGCCGTCGCGATGAACAAGTTCTTGGCCAGCGACGAAATGCTAAAGTGGCGCTTTCGGATGACTGGCGTCGACTACCAGCTTGGATACGGGCGCAAGAAAGCAGCCGTATAGCGACTACAGCCTCAGTGCTTTACGCACCGTCAGAGCCACCCTGAATCATCAAGGTAGTCTTCAACTGTTGGGCTCTTTTGTCGAACAGTATTTATGGGAAAGCTTGGTGCCGCTTAGGTGACTCGAACACCTGACCCCATCATTACGAATGATGTGCTCTACCGACTGAGCTAAAGCGGCCCGAGGCGAAATGCGCCGGAACGGGACGGGTGATACCGTCCCGCAATTCGTTTTTCAAGCGCTATCGGTCTTGCGCTCCGTTGAGCCGGCCGGACGGCTGCTTCGCTTCCCCGTTACTCCGGTCGACGGCGATCAAATGGGTGGCAAGCGCCCGCAATTGCGCCGGTTTGACCGGTTTGTGGAGAACCTGGACGTCCAGCGCGGCGGCGAGCAGGGCGGTGGGTTCGCCGGGATCGGCGGTCGCCAGGATCGCCGGTATCTGGCGTCCGGTGATTTCCTGCAATCGGATCAGTGCGTTGGTGCCGAGTTCGCCATGGTCGAGATGTTGATCGGCAATGATCAGATCCGGCGCCCAATTCTCTGTCCTGATCACCGATTCGGCAGCGTCGATCGTTGAGGCGACCCGCATTGCGCAGCCCCATAGCGTCATCAACGCCGCCATGGCGTCGACTACCGCCGGATCGTTTTCAATCAGCAGCACGCGTGCGCCGGCAAGGCCTTGCGACTCGCCGGCCGGAGCGCCGCCTCCCGCCGGTTCGGCGGCGGCGGCCAGGCAATCGACCCAGAGCCGGAACCGGGAACCACGCCCGACCGCCGACGTGAGCTCCAATCCGTGGCCCAGCGAATCCACCAGGCGGCGCACGATCGACAAACCCAATCCAAGCCCCGCCGTTTCCCCGGCGCTCGCCGCCGGCGCCGACACACGATGAAACTCATCGAAGATGCGGCCCTGCTCTTCCACCGGGATGCCGCAACCGGTGTCCGTGACGTCAATGGCAATCCGGCCGTTCCGTTCGCGCACGGCGATCAGGACACCGCCACGTGATGTGTAGCGAACGGCATTGGCGACGAGGTTGAGCAGAATACGCCGCACCATCGTGCGATCCGACCATGTCCGGACCGGTTCGATTCGCGCCCGCAGCCGCAATCCTTTGGCCTCCGCGACGGGGCGGAGATCGGCCAGAAGCGATTCGACGATGGGCGCCAGCGCCACCGGACCGAATACCGGCGCCATCGCGCCCGCGTCGAGGCGGGAAATGTCGAGCAGGGAGCGCAGCAATTCGTTCATCGTATCGAGCGAGCGCTCGACCTGGGCGACGAGGAGCCGACCCTTGTCGGAAGCCTGCAGCTCCGAAAGCGCCGAAAGCGTCAATAGCGCTGCATGCAGCGGCTGCAGGAGATCGTGGCTGGCGGCGGCAAGGAATCGCGTTTTCAGCGAATTCGCGTTCTCGGAAATTTCCTTTTGTGCGGCCAGTTCGAAGTTGGAACGCTCGAGGGTTCGCAGCGTTGCCGAGAGTTCGTCGGTGCGGCGGCGGACCTGGCCCTCGAGATAGATCGCCGTCTGGAACAGGGAAAACGCATTCTGGCTCTGGTCCATCGCCCGTTCGACGCGATTGACGAGCGCGTTGTTGATCCGCTTCAGCCGGTCGATGTCGGTGATGGCGTCGAGGCTCATGGCGCGCTCACGGCGTGGGCGCGGCGAAGGCGATGCCGGTGAACGTCTGGTTCAGGTGCATGGAAATGTATTGTTCGCCATAGGTGTTGAACCCGATGACGTGGTTGTCCCTGTAGATTTGCGACAGGGTTTGAGTCACCTGGCGGTTTCGGGCGTCCACCTGCCGCAGCACGCAATCGAAACCGAGCACGACATCGATCGTGCCGATCCGCTTGCGAACCTCGTCGAAGGCGTCCCGCGTGGTTCGCGCCATTCCCGTCGGCTCGGCGACTGTCATGACGATGCCGTCGTCGATAGCGCAGTAGAACGACAGCGATCCGTCGTCATTCACCTTCTGCACCGAGCGGCAATAGAACTCTCCGCCGACGCGAACGACGAGCGGGTGCGACGCAAAACTCAGGGAGGAAAGCGAGGCGGGGTCCATGCCGATCGTGCGGGCGTATTCTTCCGCCGCCGGCGCGGCGTTGAACTCGAGCACCACCCGGCGGGCCGGATCGGAACGGGTGACGACAAGTTTATCGTCCGTCGGAACGAAATTGTCGGTCTTGAAAATGTGAAACGCGGCGTCGGTTCCAACGAGCACAAGGATCGCGCAGTCGTGTCCCGCTTCGCCATCAAGGATCAGGCTGGTCTCGCGGAAATTCATGTCGTCGCCGGCTGAACCGCCGATCATCGGAATGTCGTCGAGAGCCCAATGCAGGGCCGCCGTCACCGATTCTTCCGCAAAAGACATGCCGTCGATCAGGCATAGCGCGAAGGCGCCTTTGCGCTCGTCCTGGCGCGACCGCGAGAGGAAGCGACCCTTGGCTTCCGAAACCTGGGCGACAAGTCCTTCCATCCCCGCCGACGTGATCGACCCAATCCGCTGGGCAACGATGCTGAATCGGTCGGCGGGAAACAGCACGGCGACGAGTTGGCCTTCCGACAGGCCTCGATGGGTAATCTCCCCCGCCGTCGAGCAGGCGGCATAGCGAAGAGCAGGGGCAGGTGCGGCGCATGCCGTCTTTGCGGCCCGCGTCAAACCGCGACTTGGAGAAATAGATCATGGCGAACGCCAGGGCGCTTTCGCGGCCAGCCGATGCGATGCCATCGAAAAAACCGCTTTCATCGCTGTCGCCCGAGCATATCGAAACAATGCCGCAAGCATGACGAACGCAATCAATGGCAACCAATCCGCACTCCCCCCGAATGAACGGAAAGGCCGGCCGCGGCCCTTTGGGGCGAGAATTCCATGCGAGTCGACTCTTGGCAAGCGACCGATTCCGGACGTAGTCTCTTTGCCGACCGAAAGTACAATATACGGGTATGCAAGCCCGCCTCATCTTTCGGGCCGATTGGGAGGAGGATGCGCGCGCCGAAACCGGCCGCGTATCGCAGAAGTCGCTCAAGGGAGGCGCCAATGGCGAAAGTGTCGATGACCGTGAACGGCCGGGCCGTGTCCGGTGATGTTGAGGATCGGACCCTGTTGGTCCATTTTCTGCGCGAGCAGCTCGGATTGACCGGCACCCATGTCGGCTGCGACACGTCGCAATGCGGCGCCTGTGTGGTCCATGTCGACGGCAAGGCGGCAAAGAGCTGCACGATTCTGGCGGCCCAGGCCGCGGGGTCGACGGTGGTGACCATCGAAGGTCTCGCCAATGGCGCGGAGCTCCATCCGGTTCAGGCCGCGTTCAAGGAGCACCATGGCCTGCAGTGCGGTTTTTGCACACCGGGCATGATCATGGCCTCGGTTGACCTGATCAATCGGGTCGGCCCCGGCAAGCTCGACGAGAAGGCCGTGCGTGAAGGCCTCGACGGCAATATCTGCCGCTGCACCGGCTATCACAACATCGTCCAGGCCGTGCTTTCCGCGTCCAACGCCATGGCGAAGGGCGGCAAGGGAAAAGCGAAAGCCAAGGCGGCGTAACTGGTCCCCTATCGCGGCCGCTGGTTCGCCAAGCGAATTCACGGGCGCGAAAAGAATTCCGAACAACGACCGACCGAATTTCAGGGAGGAAATCCGATGGGCATTGAAGGCATCGGCGCACGCGTGACCCGCAAGGAAGATCGCCGCTTCATCACCGGCGCAGGCCGTTATACCGACGACATGACAACGCCCGGCATGCGCTACGCCGCTTTTGTGCGCAGCCCGCACGCTCATGCGGAAGTTAAAAAAATCGACGCCAGGGCCGCGCTGAAAATGCCCGGCGTCATGGCCGTTCTGAACGGCAAGGAACTGAAGGCCGATGGCATCGGCAACCTGATCTGCGGCTGGATGATCCATTCCAAGGACGGCACGCCGATGAAAATGGGCGCGTGGTCGCCGATGGCGACGGACAGGGTCCGCTATGTCGGCGATGTTGTCGCCGTTGTCATCGCCGATACCCGGGGTCAGGCGCGCGACGCCGCCGACGCGGTCGAGGTCGCGTACAAGCCCCTCAAGGCCGTGACCGAGGCGGTCGATGCGCTGAAGAAAGGCGCGCCGCAAATCCATCCCGAAGCCGAAGGCAACCTGATCTACGATTGGGGCATCGGCGACGAAAAGGCGGCCGACGCCGCGCTCGCCAAGGCGGCGCATGTGACGAAAATGCACATCGTCAACAATCGCCTCGTGCCGAACGCCATGGAGCCGCGCGCGGCTCTGGCCGTCTACGACAAGGCCGAGGATCATTACACGCTGTGGACGACATCGCAGAACCCGCATGTCGCCCGCCTCGTCCTGTCGGCGTTTTACAATGTTGCGCCCGAACACAAATTGCGCGTCATCGCCCCCGATGTCGGCGGCGGCTTCGGCTCGAAAATCTACATCTATCCCGAGGAAATCGTCTGCCTTTGGGCCTCGAAAAAGGCCGGCGTCCCGGTGAAATGGGCCGCCGACCGCACCGAGTCCTTTCTCTCCGATGCCCACGGACGCGACCATGTGACCGAAGTGCAGATGGCGTTCGACAAGAACAACAAGGTCATCGGCCTCAAGGTCGACACCATCGCCAATCTCGGCGCTTACATGTCGCTGTTTTCGTCCTCGGTGCCGACCTATCTCTACGCCACCTTGTTGTCGGGCCAGTACGACATCCCGGCGATCTACGCCAATGTGCGCACCGTCTACACCAACACCGCGCCGGTCGACGCTTATCGCGGCGCCGGGCGGCCGGAAGCGACCTATCTGCTCGAACGCACCATGGAGACGGCGGCGCGCGAACTGAAGGTCGATCCGGCCGAATTGCGCCGCTCCAACTTCATCCGCGCCTTCCCGCACCAGACGCCCGTCATCATGAACTATGACGCCGGCGACTACGAGGCATCGTTGAACGCCGCGCTGAAGGCGGCCGACTACGCCGGCTTCGCCAAACGCCGCGACGCGGCGAAAAAGCGCGGCAAGCTGCGCGGCATCGGCTTGTCCTGCTACATCGAAGCCTGCGGCATCGCCCCATCGGCGGCGGTGGGCTCGCTCGGCGCCGGCGTCGGCTTGTGGGAATCGGCGGAAGTGCGCGTCAACGCCGTCGGCACCATCGAGGTGCTGACCGGTTCGCACAGCCACGGCCAGGGCCATGAAACGACCTTCGCCCAGCTGGTCAACCAGCGTTTCGGCGTGCCGATCGACAACGTGTCGGTTGTCCACGGCGATACCGACAAGGTGCAAATGGGCATGGGCACTTACGGCTCCCGTTCCGGCGCGGTCGGCATGAGCGCCATCGTCAAGGCGCTCGACAAGGTCGAGGCCAAGGCGAAGAAGATCGCCGCGCATCTGATGGAAGCCGACGAAGGCGATATCGTCATCGAGAACGGCGAACTGAAAGTCGCCGGCACCGACAAGAAGGTGCCGTGGTTCCAGATGGCGCTCGCCGCTTACACCGCCCACAACCTGCCCGCGGGCATGGAGCCGGGCTTGAAGGAAGGGGCGTTTTACGACCCGACCAACTTCACCTTCCCGGCCGGCGCCTATATCTGCGAGGTCGAGGTCGATCCGGAAACCGGCAAGACGACGATCGAGCAATTTGTCGCCGCTGACGATTTCGGCAACATCATCAACCCGATGATCGTCGAGGGCCAGGTCCATGGCGGCATCGCCCAGGGCATCGGCCAGGCGTTGCTTGAAGGCGCGACCTACGACGCGTCGGGACAGCTGCTGACCGCAAGCTACATGGATTACACCATGCCTCGCGCCGATGATCTGCCGTCGTTCAGCCTGTCGCACCAGAACACCCCGTGCCCGGGCAATCCGCTCGGCATCAAGGGTTGCGGCGAAGCCGGCGCGATCGGTTCGCCGCCGGCGGTGATCAACGCCATCACCAACGCCATCGGCAACAACAACCTCACCATGCCCGCCACGCCGCAGAAGGTGTGGAAGGCGCTGCAGGGCTGACGCTTCGCGTCGCCGGACGGCCCCGTTGGGTCGTCCGGCGGGCGATGAGGCACAAATCGGGAGGACCAAACATGTTAGAAACCACTTACGCCCGCGCCGGTTCGGTGGCGGAGGCAGTCAAGCTCAACAAGGCCGGCAAGGGCGAGGGCAAATACCTCGCTGGCGGCCATACCCTCATTCCGGCCATGAAGCAGCGCCTGGCGTCGCCCTCGGTGCTCGTCGACGTGGCGCGCATCGGTGAATTGAAGGGCGTCAAGGTGACCGGCAGGAAGGTGACCATCGGCGCGGCCACCACCCATGCCGAAGTCGCCGCCGACGAAAAACTCCGCGCCGTTTGTCCGGCATTGTGCCACCTCGCCGGTCACATCGGCGACCAGCATGTCCGCCATCGCGGCACCATTGGCGGGTCGATCGCCAACAACGATCCGGCCGCCGACTATCCCGCGGCGCTTCTGGCGCTTGACGCGACCATTGTCACCGACAAGCGCGAAATCGCGGCCGACAAATTTTTCAAGGGCCTGTTCGAAACGTCGTTGAAGGACGGCGAATTGATCAAGGCGGTCACCTTCACCGCACCGGCGAAGGCCGGCTACGCCAAGTTCCCCAACCCGGCGTCGCGTTACGCCATGGCTGGCGTATTCGTCGCCGGGCAGAAAGACGGGCCGCGCGTTGCCGTGACCGGCGCCGGCGACGATGGCGTTTTCCGCTCGAAGGAGCTGGAAGCGGCGCTGGGCAAAGGGCTCGACGCATCGAAGATCGATGGCGTGAAAGTGCCGCCCAAGGGCCTGATGAGCGACATTCACGCAACGGCGGAATATCGCGCCGCGCTCGTCAAGGCGATGGCGAAACGGGCGGCCGCGGCGACCGCCAGTTAACGCCGGGCGTCCGGAAAAAAAGAAAAGCGGGGCCTTATTCGGTCCCGTTTTTTTTCGGCTGCCGGGCTGATCGCCGTCAATTCGCCATGGTGATCTCGCGCCTATCATGGCGGGGTGAAATGTCGGGGTGAAGGAGATCGTCATGCGCATGTCCACCGCCGTTCTTTCCGCTGCAGCCGTTTCCTGCCTGTTCGCATTCGCACCGCCGGCTTTCGCCGGCATGTGCGAAGGCAAGGTTCACGGGTTGTCCAGCCACTATGACCCGGCGACGGGTTCGGGCTTCCTCGCGGTGCGCTCCAAACCGAAATCGTCTTCAACCAAGCGCGGCGAACTGTTCAACGGCGACAAGGTCGAGATTTTCGACCGCAGCGGCAATTGGTACAAGATCGCGGCTTACGATCAGCCGCTCGAGGGTTGGGCGCATTCCCGCTGGATCCGCAACGATTGCGGTTGGTGATCCAAGAGCAGCTCAATTCCAAACGGAATCGTTTGACGATGATCAGCCTTAGGCGCAGATCCGCGCCTTGGCGGCGCGGTATTCGTCCAAGAGCCGGGCGACCAGTTCGCCCGCGCCGACAATGTCCTTGACCGCGCCGATGCCTTGGCCGCAGCCCCAGATATCGCGCCAGGCCTTGGATTTATCGCCGCCGAAATCCATTTTCGAGGGATCTGAGACCGGTAACTTGTCCGGGTCCATGCCGGCGTTGACGATCGAACCGCGCAGGTAATTGCCGTGAACTCCGGTGAAGAGATTGGTGTAAACGATATCGGCCGCGTTCGAATCGACAATCATCTGCTTGTAGCCTTCCGGCGCCCGCGCCTCGTGTGTGGCGATGAAGGGCGAGCCGATATAGGCGAGATCGGCGCCCATAGCCTGCGCCGCCAGGATCGCGCCGCCGTTGGCTATCGATCCCGACAGGGCGAGCGGCCCGTCGAACCATTGTCGGATTTCCTGCACCAGCGCGAAAGGCGACAGGGTTCCGGCATGGCCGCCCGCGCCGGTCGCCACCGCGATCAGGCCGTCGGCGCCCTTCTCGATGGCCTTGCGCGCATGGCGGTCATGGATCACGTCGTGAAGCACGATGCCGCCATAGGAATGGACGGCCTCATAGACTTCGCTGACCGCCCCCAGCGAGCAGATGACCACCGGAACCTTGTGCTTGACGCAGAGGGCGATATCGCTCTCCAGCCTTGTGTTGGTTTTGTGGACGATCTGGTTCACCGCGAACGGTGCGCTCGGCGCTTCCGGGTTTGCCCGATCATGGGCCGCAAGCTCCTCGCCCAGTTGAGCCAGCCATTCGTCGAGCAGGGATACCGGCCGGGCGTTCAGCGCCGGGAACGAACCGACGATGCCGGCCTTGCACTGCGCCAGGACCAGCGGCGGATGCGAAATGATGAACAGCGGCGCGGCGATCGCCGGCAAGCGCAAGCGTCGGGAAAAAGATGCATCAAGCGCCATGGCGGCTCTCCTCATATTGACGTTTGCGTAAACGTAAGTTCTGCGTCTGGCAAGATGTCCGGGACAAGCGCGACTTTGATTTAGCGGACGCTGATTTTCCGTTCGCTCTTGCCCAAATCCATTTCCCTCCCTTCGGTTGATTGCGGGTGTCGCAGCGGTTAACCATGCGCGGGAGCGATTTGCGTCGCGCCGAGAGGATTTGGATTTGGATCCGGTCGAAAAAGCCATAAGAAACGCGCTCGCCAAGGGCGATGCCGGCGACGCTGCATTCAGGTTGCGGGTCTACCAGGCTGCGCGAAATACGCTTGACCGCGCCGTTCGGGACGACGCTCCCGTGTCCGCGGAACAGATGCAGCAGCGCCGCATCCGGCTGTCTTCGATCATGGCCAATGTGGAAGCGGAATTCGCACCGGCGGCTGAGCCGCCGGCGATGGAACCCGATATTCGTCCCGCGGTTCGATCGGACCATGCCGCGGAGCTTGATGAAATCGGTCCCGCGCCCGTGCTCGCGGCTGAGCCTCGCCGTCGGATCGAGGACGAACAAACGCCGAGGCAGTCGCGGGTCGCCGGAGGTTTGGGCAAGGCCTTTGCCCGGATTTTTGTCTTTGCCACTGTTCTCGCGCTTGTCGTCTTCGGCGGCTGGTGGGCTTACGATACCGGCCTGTTCAAGTCGGCGGCCGAGCGCGACACATCCGTGCCCAATCCGCCGGCGCAAGTCGAAGGCGAGGATTTTACCCCGAAAGACGCCGGCGCCCCGGCCCGTCCCGGCGATGCGAATGCCGAGCGCGAGTGGATGACGGTGTTCTCACCGGCTGATCCGTCGACGGTTCAGGCGAGCGAAGGCGCCAAAGCCGAGATCATCGGTTCGGGCGACTCACAGGCGATTCGCGTGGCGTCCTCATCCGCTGATGCATCGGTGACCTTCGATGTCGGCGAAGGAATCCTCGAACGGCTGGCCGGCGGCAAGGCGGTGTTCGATGTCATCGCCCGTTCCGAGGAAGGAAAGGCGACGCAGATTTCCATCACTTGCGATTTCGCCGGCTTCGGCGATTGCGGCCGAAAACGCTATGAGATCGGTTACGAGCGCGGCGAGTACCTGTTCGAAATCGCTTTTCCGCAAAGCGCGCCGGGGGGGGCGGGCTCGATCACCATCGTTTCGGATCTGGCGAACGCCGGCAAGGCGGTCGAGATTTTCCTGATCAGGGCGTCGCCGGCGAAATCCGAATAGGGCTTTGCCGGGTTGCGGCAGTCGGAAGACAGATGAAGACCGGCTTTTCTTCAGGCGACATCATGGTGGATCGGCGCGCGGACTATGCGCGTGGATTGCTTGAAGCGGGCGAACACGACGCTGCCTGCGATTTGATGGCGGATGCAATGGCGCTGGCCCCGCAATGGGCCGCCGGCTGGTTCCGCCTAGGCGAAATGTGCGAAGGCGCCGGCCGCCGCGCCGCCGCGGTGGAAGCCTACGCGCGCGCTCTGGCCCTTGATGGCAGCGATCGCCTCGGCGCGGCATTGAAGCTCGAACTGCTCGGCGGCGAAAAAGCGGCGATGCCGGCAGCGTTCATCGAAACCCTGTTCGATCAGTACGCCGATGGATTCGAGGAATCCCTGCTCGCCAAATTGGATTATCGCGCCCCGCAACTCTTGTTCGCCGCGCCTGAAGCGGCGAAAGCGCTGCCCGCGGCAAAGGCGCTCGACCTGGGTTGCGGCACCGGTTTGATGGGCGAACGGTTGCGGCCCCTTGTCGGACGACTCGAAGGCATGGATCTGTCGGGCCGGATGCTGGCCAAGGCGTCGGCCAAGGGCATCTATGACAACCTGATTCACCGCGATCTGGCGAGCGGCGACTTGGGTTCGGGTTACGATCTCGCCGTCGCAGCCGATGTAATGATGTATGTCGGGTCGTTGGACAATGTATTTTCGGCGCTGAACGCGGCGTTGCTCCCCGGCGGCTGGATTGCATTTTCGGCCGAAAAATCGCCGCGGGCCGACGGACTCGAACTGAGGGAATCGCGCCGCTACGCTCATGGTGAATCACTCGTCGCCGAAGCGTTGCGCAATGCCGGCTTTCACCTGCAAACGATGGAAACGGCCATGATCCGCCTTGACCGCGGACAGGCCATCGACGGGCTGATTGTCGTGGCGCGCCGGTCATGAGCGCGTTGCTGCCGAAACCGTTTCAGGATTGGTTTGCCTCGCGCGGGTGGACCCCGCGTCCGCATCAGGCAAAGCTCCTCGACCTTGCCGCGAAGGGACATTCGGCCCTTCTGATCGCGCCAACCGGCGCCGGCAAAACCCTGGCCGGTTTTCTGCCTTCCCTGGTGGAGTTGGCCCAACGCGGCCGATTGCGGCCGGGCGAGGCTTGGCGCGGACCGCACACGCTTTACATCTCGCCGCTGAAGGCGCTGGCCGTCGATATCGAACGCAACCTGTCGCGGCCGGTCGCCGAAATGGGTCTCGACATTGCCATCGAAACCCGCACCGGCGATACGCCGGCCCACAAGCGCCAACGCCAGAAATTGTCGCCGCCGGACATTCTTTTGACAACGCCCGAACAGCTGGCGCTGCTCATCGCGCAACCGGATGCGGAACGCTTCTTCGCCCAACTGCGCCATGCGATTTTCGATGAACTCCACGCGCTTGTGACATCGAAACGAGGGCACCTTCTCGCGCTCGGACTGGCGCGCTTGCGCAAATTGGCGCCTGCCCTGCGGACCACCGGCCTGTCGGCGACCGTTGCCGATCCGGACGCTTTGCGCCGTTGGCTCGCCAGCCAGGAAAATACAGGCGCCATGGCCGAACTGGTCGCGGTCGATGGCGGCGCCAAGCCGGAAATATCGGTTTTGTTTTCCGACGAACGGGTTCCCTGGGCCGGCCATTCGGCGCTCTACGCCGTCGGCGACATCTATGAGGAAATCAAACGCCGGCGCACCACGCTTTTGTTCGTCAACACAAGAAGCCAGGCCGAACTGCTTTTCCAGGCCTTGTGGACCGCCAACGACGACAACCTGCCGATCGCCCTTCATCATGGCTCGCTCGATGTCAGTCAGCGACGCCGCGTCGAGGAAGCGATGCAGCGCAATGCCTTGCGCGCCATTGTCGCGACCTCGACTCTCGATCTCGGCATCGATTGGGGCGACGTCGACATGGTCATTCATGTCGGCGCGCCGAAGGGCGCCAGCCGGTTGCAACAGCGCATCGGTCGCGCCAACCACCGCATGGACGAACCGAGCCGCGGTCTCCTGGTGCCCTCCAACCGTTTCGAAGTGCTCGAATGTGTCGCCGCCCTGCAGGCAAGCGGCGCTGGCGCGCAGGACACGCCGCCTTTGCTTGACGGTGCGATGGACGTGCTTGCGCAACATGTCCTCGGCGTGGCGTGCGCCGGTCCGTTCGATGAGGACGCATTATTCGACGAGATACGCTCCGCCGAACCCTATGTCGGCCTGGATCGCGGAACTTTCGCCGACACGATCGATTTCGTTGCCACTGGCGGCTATTCCCTGCGCGCCTACGAACGTTATGCCAAGATCCGCAAGGCCGCCGACGGCCGCTGGCGCATCGCCAATCCGCGCGTTGCGCAGCAATACCGGTTGAATGTAGGCACCATCATCGAGGCGCCGATGCTGGCGATCCGCTACGTGCGGCGCGGCCGTGGCGCCGGTCGCGGCGGTCCGACTCTGGGCAAGATCGAGGAGTATTTCGTCGAAAGCCTGCGCCATGGCGACACGTTTCTGTTCGCCGGTCGCGTGTTGCGCTTCGAAGGCATCCGCGAAAACGAGTGTTATGTGTCGGACGGGTCGGGTTCCGATGTCATGGTCCCGGCCTATATGGGCGGCAAGTTTCCGCTGTCGACCTACCTGGCCGAATCCGTGCGCGCCATGATCGCCGATCCCGCTCGGGCGCGCGGGCTGCCGCCGCAAGTGCTGGAATGGCTCGAACTGCAAGGCAAGAAATCGGTGCTGCCGAAGCGCACCGAACTGCTCGTCGAGACCTTTCCCAACGGATCGCGTCATTTTCTGGTCGCCTATCCTTTCGAGGGACGGTTGGCCCACCAGACGCTTGGCATGCTCTTGACCCGGCGACTTGAGCGCGCCGGCGCAAAACCGCTCGGTTTTATCGCCAGTGATTACGCGTTGTCTGTCTGGGGGCTGGAAGACATGGGCGAGATGGTTCGCCGTCGCGCTTTCAGTCTGGACGAGTTGTTTTCCGAGGACATGCTCGGCGACGATCTGGAAGCCTGGCTCGACGAAAGCTGGATGTTGAAGCGGACGTTTCGCAATTGCGCCGTGATCGCCGGACTGATCGAAAAGCGCTATCCCGGCCAGGAGAAAAGCGGTCGTCAGGTCAATGTCGGCGCCGACCTCATCTATGACGTTCTGCGCGCCCACGAGCCCGATCATTTCTTGCTGCGCGCCACGCGCGCGGACGCCGCCGCCGGACTTCTCGACGTTCGTCGCCTTGCCGACATGCTGGCCCGCATTCGCGGCAATATTGTTCACAAACGCCTTGGCCACGTCTCGCCGCTGGCGGTGCCCGTGCTTCTGGATATCGGCCGCGAACCGGTGCAGGGTGGCGCCAAGGAATCGCTGCTGGCCGAAGCAGCCGAGGAACTCCTGACCGAGGCAGCATCGCCGTGAACGCCCTTGCCAGAACCGTTAACGCCGAAGCGGGATCCGCCAGTTTCGATTTCGTCGGCGTGCGGGTTACCTGTGATCATGCCGGGGTCTTGCACGTTCCGGCCTTCGACACGCTCGTCGTATCCGATTTGCATCTGGAAAAAGGCGCCGCCTTCGCCCGCCGCAACATGCATCTCCCGCCCTGGGACACGGCGGCGACGCTGGCCCGGCTCGGCGCGGCGATGGCGCGCTACAATCCCGGCCGGGTCATCAGCCTTGGCGACAGTTTCCATGATGGACAGGGCGCCGCCGCGATGCCCGATTTGTTTCGCGCCGGCCTCGCGGCGCTGATGGCGGGACGCGAATGGATATGGATTGCCGGCAATCACGATCCGCGGCCTCCGGAGAACCTTGGCGGCCTGTCCGCGGACAATTTCTCACTCGGCGCTTTGACTTTTCGCCACGAACCGTCGCGACGGCCGACGCCGGGGGAAGTCGCTGGACACCTTCATCCGGCCGCAACCGTCATCCTGCGCGGGCACCCGGTTCGCCGCGCCTGTTTCGTCGAGGATGGCGTCCGCCTGGTTATGCCGGCCTTCGGCGCGTTCACCGGCGCGGCGGATATCGCCGCGCCGCGCACGGCGCCGCTTTTCGATTGGCCACGGCTGAATGCCTATTTGCTGGGCCGCGATCGCGTCTACGCCATGCCTGGCCGCCTGATCGCCCGCCGATGAGCGCAATTCAGTCCCGGCTGAACAGCATGCGCCCGAGCCAGCCTGTCGCCATCGCGATGGCGACGGCGATCACCCCGTAGAGGAATCCGTGCTCGTGGGCGAAACGATAGGCCAATTGTTCGAACCCGACTTTGCCGATGTTCAGCGGAGCGCTGCTTTCCTTGACAAAGACGCCGTTGCGAAAAAGGAACGCCCGCGCCTTGTGGGAGCCGATGGGGACATTGGCCGGCAGGGTCAAAGTCGCGCGAAACAGGCTCTGGGACAGGAATTGCACGCCTCCGATGCGTTCCGAGTATGAACCGCTGTCGCTTTTCAGGATGCGCAGGGCCGCGGTGAATTCCTCGATCGTCGCCGGCCGCGCCGCCTTGTCGGCGGGTTCGATGTAGAGATTGTTCGCGCCAAGCGAGAGGCGCTGGAAGTTTTTCGGATCGGTGATGTCCTGCATCGGTCGGGTGGTCGATACCGAATAGGAAGCCGAAACGTTTTCGAAGGCGACGGCCTGGGTGTTGATCCACATGCCGGCGACGCGGCTTTTCTTGCGGACGACCACGGGGGCGGCGGGGCCTCCAGAACGACGATGACGTCGTAGCGGTTCTGCCGCGCCAACTGCGCATCGAGATTTTCGATCGATCCGAATATCGTCAGGTCGGCGCCGCTGAAATCCGCCGCGACTTCAATCGCATCGGTCGACAGGCCGATCTGGATCGTCTCCGCGGCAGCGGTCTCGGTTTGCGCCCGCGCCGATACCGGCAGAAGCAGGATGAGCAGGGCGAGGAGTCGCGAAAACATGTCTTCACCCGCCCAGAACGGCCAGCGAATAGACATTGCCGGGTTGGACGAAAAGGTCGAAACCGAGTCGGATCGCGACGGCGAGCACCAACAGGGCAAGCAAGGCGCGCAATTGCTCGCCACGCAATTTGCGGCCAATTTCCGCTCCGTATTGTGCGCCTGCGACACCGCCCACCATCAGCAGCAGGGCCAATACGATATCAACAGTCTGGTTGGTCGTGGACAAAACGATTGTCGTGTAGGCGGAGACGAAAACGATCTGGAACAGGGATGTCCCGACCACGACGTTGGTTGGCACCTTGAGCAGGTAAATCAACGCCGGAACCATGACGAAGCCGCCGCCGACGCCCATGATCGACGACAGAAAACCGATGCCCGCCCCGATCATCGCGACCGGAATGATGCTGACGTAAATCTTGGAGGTGCGGAACCGCATCTTCAGCGGCAGGCGGTGAATCCAGTTGTGTTGGCCGGATTTTTTCACCGGGGCCGGCTGGCCATTGCGGCTCTGGCGAAGTGCGGAAATGCTCTCGGCCAGCATCATTGAGCCGATCGAGCCAAGCATGAAAACATAAAGGATGGAGACTGCGAGATCGAGTTGGCCAAGTTGGCGCAGCAGTGAAAAGGCATAGACGCCAATCGTCGAACCGAAGATGCCGGCCACCAGGAGGACAGTGCCGAGTTTGAAATCCAGTGTGCCGCGCTTGAAATGGGCCAATGCGCCCGAGATCGACGAGCCGATGACCTGGTTTGCGCCGGTGCCGACCGCCACGGCTGGCGGAATGTTGTAGAAGATCAGCAACGGCGTTATGAGGAAGCCGCCACCCACGCCGAATAGTCCGGACAGAAACCCGACCGCGCCGCCGATTGCCAGCAGAACGAATGGGTTGACCGACAATTCTGCGAGCGGAAGGTAAATGCTCACGATTCAGTCCACAGGTGTAAAAGAACGCGCCGGCGCCCGATGCGCCGGCGCGAACGCTCACTAACAGGCACAACAAGGCAAAAAGAGTGCGTCGCCTCAACCCGGCCTCCGAATGAGGCCGGGAGCGGCAATTTGACTACTTTTTGCCGAGCAGGCTGCGAACAAGCGCCTCGTCAACTTCGCCGGTCGCGGCCATTCCGTTGGCTTTCTGATAGGCGGCGATCGCGGTCTTGGTCTTTCCGCCCATCACCCCATCCGGCGAGCCGGCGTCGTAGCCCTGCTTGTTCAGTATCGCCTGAATGTTGCGGATGGCTTTGCCCACGTCGACGCTGGCGGTCTGTCCGTCGCCGTCGGACCACGAAGGGGGAACTTCAACGGTGTTGACGTTGGCGTCGAGCGGCTTCGGCTGCCACAATTCAGTGGCGCCACGGGCTTTCTCGAGCTGGTCGGGGCGCAGGGCTTTCGCCACTTCGTCGCGCTTGGCCGCCGCGTCCTTGTCACCGCTCTTTGCGGCAAGCGCGAACCATTTGTAGCTGTCCTCGAGGCTCTGCGGCATGCCGATGCCCTTGGCGGCGAGGATGCCGAGGTTGAACTGACTATCCTTGACGCCGAGTTCTGCGGCCGACAGGAACCACCGCGCCGCGGAATCATTGTCCACCGCTTCGCCGGCGCCGGTCGCATAGAGGACGGCGAGATTGTGCATCGCGCTGGCGTTGCCCTGTTCGGCCGCCATTTGGTACCAGGTCTTGGCTTTGGCAATGTCGCGCCCGACCCCGGTGCCCTTTTCGTAGAAATTGCCGACGCGGTATTGAGCGGGCGCAAGGCCCTGTTCGGCCGCCCTTTCCATCCATTGCGCCGCCGTGGTCATGTTGGCGTCGCCGTTGCGGCCATCGGCGTAACGATTGCCGATTTCGAAGAAAGCCCTGGCGTCGCCGGCCTTCGCGGCTTCGACCAGAGCGAACGGACCGGCATTGGCCGGCGGCGAAAGCTCTGCCGGCGCCGATTGGGGCGCCGCCACGTTTTCCACGACAGGCGCGGCAATTGATGCGGCCGCGGAAGTGGCCGGCGCCGGCGGCGATTCCAGAGGCGTGGCCATGCGGACGTCCGGAGCGCTATTGGCGGTTTCCGGCGCGGGGTTTGTTGTTTCGGCTGCTGACGGCGCGGCAACCGTGTCCGGCGCTTTGGCGGCAGCCGGCTCTTCGAGTTGCATTGCCATCTGCGCCGACGGTTCGTCTGTCAGAAGCATCTTGCCGAGTTGCAGGCCGCTCAGGGCGATTACAATCGCGCCGATCGCCATCAGGATGGGCTTTCGCCGTTGCTTCGCCATGTCGAGCAACCCGCCGGCCTTGTCGCTGGGAGTCGCAGAGCGCCTTTTCAGCGATTCGGCTTCCGCGGCCGCGGCTTGCGCATGGCGTCGTGCAGCGGCGATGAAATCGGATTGGCCCGCGTCGGCCGCACCTCCAGCATCCTTGCGTTCGGAACGTACGCGCCGCATGATCGCATCGAGATCGGGCGCGCCAGCGCCGGGTTCAAGCGGTTGGTTGGCGATCGCCGGATCAAGCGTGGCTTCCGCTCCATTCTCGGCGATCTGATCGCCGGCCAGTACGGCGACGGGATTCTCCGCCTTCGGTTTGCGGACATTGGTCAGGGCCTTGGTCAGGCCGCCAAGCAAGGATTTTTTGTTCGCTGGCGCGGCCCCAGTTTTGGCCGGCTTGCGCTCGATTGCGGCAAAGGCGGCTTCGGAAGCCGCCTGGGCGGGCGAACGCGCGGCGCGTTGCGTTTCGTTTGGTTCGCTGACCGGGCTTTCAGGCATATCGAGCGCCTGCGGTTCGTGTGCGAGCGCCGGTGAAGGTTCGATGGAGAGTTTGGCGGGAGTCGCCGGGGCGGGTCTGGCGTGTTCGAGCACCACCAGGCGGTCGACGATCTTCAGCAGCGTCTCATGGATCGCTTCAAAGGTCCTGGTGCTGCGCTCGTCCGCCCTTCGGGCAAGCGTATCCAGCGTTTTCAGGTCATCCGCCAAGGCGAGGATCGCCGGACCGTTGGGATTGCCAGGCGCAATCCTGATGGCTTCCTCCGCTGCCTGCCGGGCGGCGGAAAGCACAGAATCCCGGCTGATCGCCACCGCGCTCTCCAATCGGTCGAGACGCAAAGCGACGTCGTCCGGCAAGGCACCGCTGTGATCCGGCCTCGACAACAGCGCGGAGAGGCCCGCAACCTGGGTTTCGAGATTGCGGACGAGGTCGGGATCGATCGATTGTACGGGTCCGCGCGCCGAATTGAGGCGATCGGAAATGTCATCAAGCCGCCGGACCAACAATTGCATGGCGCCGGGATCAGCGCCCTGGTTCAATTCGCCCATGCGGTGCGATATTTCGGCGAGCCTCGATTCGACACCCTCGACCAGCCCGGACGCATCCGATTGCGAACCGACCGCGCCGATTTTCTCGAACAACTCTTCCATGCGCTGCTCGACCGCCCGTACTTGGCCAATGCCCTGGCGAACGGACGTTTCCTGCTGGTGCTGCAAGGTTTCGGCGAGAGATTCGAAGCGATTCTCGAAACTGCGAATGGCTTGGCCTTGTCCCGCCACGCCGTCGAGCATATTCGCCATGCGGGAAATTTGATCGGTGAGACGTTCGATTGCCTGTTTCGGCAGATCGGCGTGTTCCGCCAGACGGTCAATGCGGTCGGCAAGTTCGGAAAAAGCCCGTTCTGTGTTCTTCCCGGCCGGCTGCGCCGAGAGTTCTTCAACCTGGCGGGAAAGCGATGAAATGCGCGCTTCGATGCGCTCGAAAGGCTCATTCGACATCTGCGGCGCGTGAATCGACGCTGAAGTCGCCACGATTGCCCTCGCGATTTCGTCGAGCCGCTCCTCGATCGCCTCGATCGAACGCGGAGTGGGATTGTCCCTGGGTGCGGGAGAAATGGTCGATGGCGCCGGCCAAGGTGCGGACTTTTTCCTCGAGGGATCGAATCGGCAGGCTTTCCGGCAACGCGCCGACGGCATGGGCGATCTGGGCCAGCCGTTCGTCAAGATCGGAATAATGGGACTGGACCGGCAACGCGGAAAGGCGGCGTTCAACCGTATCGAAGCGGTTGCCGAATTCGTCCCATTGCCGGCCCAGCTCCTGCATGGCGCTGTTCTGGGCCAGGTCCCCGACGGCCTGTTTGAGCGTGTCCATTTCACCGAGAAGGACGTTGAGGGTTCGATCGTCCTTCTGCTCGGCAAGCATCGAAATCGCGGCCGATATGCGCTGTAATTCGACCGCCACGGCGGGATCGCCACGGCCTTGCATCGCCGACCGGTAGAGCGTTTCGATATCCTTGCGCAGTGTTTCGAACTGACCGCCGAGCGCCTGGGTCATCTCGCCGCGCAGATCGCGACGGAGCGCCGTCAAATCCGCGGCGATGCGCGTGATCGATGACAGGCTGTCTTCCTGGGCGCGGGTGCGATCGATGTCGCGCGCCAAGCCTCCGAGGTCGAAGCCGGAGGCGCGCGTCTGCGGCGAGGGCCTATCGTGCCGGGAATCGAGCCATGTGTCGCGTTCGCGTCTCGATTGGGGCTGTTCCCAACGCGGCGCCGATTCGGTTCTTTGATTTCGTTCGGTGGGCGTTCGCTTTCCGGCAAGCGATTCAAAAGTGGATTCGAGACTGTCCAGAGCCCGGCTGAGGTCGTCATCGGACTTTTCCGGTCGACGCTCGCGACCGGCGTTCAACAGATCGAGGTAGGAATAGCGCTTGTTCATGTCTCGCCTGCCTGCACACCATGTCGGTTTGCGTCCGGAATCCGAACGCATCGACTGACCGTGGTGAACGCATGACGAAGGGCGCACGGTGCGTCGTCTCGCTGAGATTTCAACGATCGTGGTAAACAACCCGTTAACCTGTGTTGACGAGTTGTTTCGTCGCGACACTCTTTTTTCGAAGCGGGGTTGAAATCGGGCCAACCGTGAATTATATCCTTTACGTAAACGTCAAGGCACCGATCGACCTCGCGGCCGGTGTTTTTTATTCGTGACCGCCCCGTCACGAAAAACCGGCGCCGCCAACGCGGAAGCCACGAGAGGCAAAAACATGAATACCATGCTGCGAAGCGGCGCATTGGATGCCGCGTCGGAATCCGTTTTGGGCGGTCAGGAAGAATTGTTTCGCATCGGCGACATGGCCAAGGGATTTGGCGTGACGCTGCGGGCGCTCCGTTTTTACGAGGACAAGGGTTTGCTGTCGCCGGTGCGCGAAGGCACGACCCGCCTCTATACTCATCGCGACCGCGCCCGGCTGAAACTCATCTTGCTCGGCCGGAAAGTCGGGTTCTCGTTGCGCGACGTCAAACAGATGATCGATCTCTACGATCCAACCGGCTCGAATAGCCGGCAGCTGCGTGTTGCGTTGGAAAAGGGCGAAAAGCAGATCCGGCGTCTGCAGGTGCAGCGCGCCGCGGTCGAAGACGCCATCGGGGAATTGGATGCGCTCATCGGCGCTATCCGCGCCCAGTTGGGAACTGCGGGAAAGACGCGCGAAATCGCTCGTTGAACGCCAAATGCTGGCTCTGAAACAATTGACGTTTACGCAAACGTCAATTATTCCTGCGATCGCACGGCCGCTTTGGTTCGGCTGCCGTGCGCTCAGCTTGGAGGGATAAATGCCGGTCTACAGTGCGCCCGTTCGCGACACGCTGTTCGTGCTCAATCGGGTTCTCGGCTACGAGCGCTACGCCAATCTGCCCGGATTTTCCGATGCGACGCCCGATGTGCTCGAGGCGATCCTGCAGGAAGGGGCGAAATTCGCCGAAAACGTCCTCCTTCCCATCAATGCCATCGGGGACCGGGAAGGGTGCGTCCGCGCCGATGACGGTTCGATATCGACTCCCGCCGGATTCAAGGATGCGTTCGAACGGTATCGGGAAGCTGGTTGGCTGGGGATCGCCGTGCCGGCCGAATATGGCGGCCAGGGCTTGCCTTACACCGTGCATGTCGCCGTCGCCGAATACACGACCTCCGCCAACATGGCGCTGATGATGTATCCGGGCCTGACCCAGGGCGCCATCGCCGCCATCATCGCCCACGGCACCGAGGCGCAGAAGGCGACCTGGCTGCCCAACATGGTTTCGGGCGTCTGGACCGGCACCATGAACCTGACCGAGCCGCATTGCGGCACCGATCTCGGTTTGTTGCGGTCGAAGGCATCGCCGCAGCCCGACGGCAGCTACAAGATCAGCGGCCAGAAGATTTTCATTTCCGCCGGCGAGCACGACATGGCGGAAAATATCGTCCATCTCGTGCTGGCCCGCATCGATGGCGCGCCCGATGGCGTCAAAGGCATTTCGCTGTTCATCGTGCCGAAATTCCTGCTCGACGCCGATGGAAAGCCCGGCGTCCGCAACGGCGTCGCCTGCGGTTCGCTCGAAGACAAGATGGGCATTCACGGCAACGCCACCTGCGTGATGAACTACGACGGGGCGACCGGTTACCTGATCGGCGGCGAGAACAATGGCTTGAAAGCCATGTTCGTCATGATGAACGAAGCCCGTCTCGGCGTCGGCATCCAAAGCCTCGCCATCGCCGAGGCGGCCTATCAGAACGCCGTCGCCTATGCCCGCGAACGAATCCAGGGGCGCGCCTTGTCCGGCCCGCAAGCGCGCGACAAGAAGGCCGATCCGATCATCGTCCATCCCGACATACGTCGCATCCTGATGACGGTCCGCGCCTTTAACGAGGCCGGCCGCGCCCTTGTCTTGTGGACTGCGTTGAAATCGGATGTCGCCCATCGCTCAGGCGATTCCGCCGCGCGCCAGATCGCCGATGACCATCTCGGCCTGATGACCCCGGTCATCAAGGGGTTCCTCACCGACAAGGGTTTCGATCACGCCGTGATGGCCCAGCAGGTGTTTGGCGGCCATGGCTATATCGAGCAGGGCGGCATGAGCCAATATGTGCGCGACGCCCGCATCGCCATGATCTACGAGGGCGCCAACGGCATCCAGGCGCTCGACCTTGTCGGTCGCAAGCTCGGCGCCCATGGCGGCCGCGCCATCATGGCCTTCTTTGCCGAAGTCAGCGATTTCTGCGAGGCGCATCGCGCCGACGAAAAGATGGCGCCGGTCACCAAGGCGTTGAAAAAGGGCCTCAACGATTTGCAGGCAGCCGCCATGTGGCTGATGCAGAACGCGGTCGCCAAACCCGACAACGCCGGCGCGGCTTCGACCGATTTCCTGCATCTTTTCGGCCTCGTGGCGCTCGGCTTCATGTGGGCCCGATCGATCAAGTCGGCGCAGGAAGGCCTCGCCAACGGCCCCGACGATTTCCTCGACGCCAAACTGGTCACCGGACGATTTTATTTCGAGCGCATCATGCCGGAGACGGCATTGCATCTTGCGCGAATTCAAACCGGGGCCGACACTTTGATGGCTCTGTCAGCCGAGGCATTCTGAACACCGTTCCGGGAGGAATTCGATGACCAACCCCGCTGCCGTGTTGCAAGCGCCGAACCCGGCCTGGAAGACCGAAGATGTCGTCATGTTGCAGGATATGGCGACCAAATGGCTGGAAGCCGAAATCGCCCCCCACTACGAGGCCTTCGAAAAGGCCGAGATTTTCGATCGCGCGAGCTGGCGGAAAGCGGGCGAAGCCGGGCTCCTTTGCGCTTCGATGCCGGAAGCCTATGGCGGTTCGGGTGGCACCTATGCCCATGAGAGCGCCATCATCGAGGCGATCAGCCATGTCGGCGTCGACGGTTTCGGCATCGCCCTGCATAATTCCATCGTTGCGCCCTACATCCTCCACTACGGGTCGGAGGAGCAAAAGCGCAAATGGTTGCCAAAAATGGCGACGGGCGAACTGATTGGCGCCATCGCCATGACCGAGCCGGGCGCGGGCTCCGACCTTCAGGGTGTCAAGACGACGGCGCGCAAGGACGGCAACCACTATGTCGTCAATGGCTCTAAGACCTTTATCACCAACGGCCAGCTGGCCAATATCATCATCGTTGTCGCCAAGACCGATCCGGCCGCCGGCGCCAAGGGCACCTCCCTGATCGTCATCGAGACCGACGAGGTCGAAGGCTTTCGTCGCGGCCGCAACCTCGACAAGATCGGATTGAAGTCGAACGACACGTCGGAACTGTTTTTCGACGGCGTACGCGTGCCGACCGCCAATCTGCTCGGGCCGGAAGAGGGCATGGGCTTTGTGCAATTGATGCAGCAATTGCCGCAGGAGCGCCTGCAGATCGGCGCCACCGCCGTCGCCATGATGGAGCGTGCGCTGGCGCTTACCATTGACTATGTCAAGGAACGCAAGGCCTTCGGCAAGGCGATTATAGACTTCCAGAACACCCAGTTCAAACTCGCCGAGATCAAGACCGAAGTGACGGTCGCCCGCGCCTTTTACGACCAATGCGCCGGCGAGCACGTCGAAGGGCGCCTGACGCCTGCCACCGCCTCGATGGCCAAGTACTGGCTGACCGACCTGCAGAACAAGGTCGTCGACGAATGCCTGCAGCTTTTCGGCGGCTATGGCTACATGAACGAATTTCCCATCGCCCGGATGTATCGCGACGCCCGCGTCCAGCGCATCTATGGCGGCACCAACGAAATCATGAAACTGCTGATCGCCCGGAGCCTGTGAGCCTGGCGACGTGAGAGGAGACGACCATGTCTGACGCGTTCATTTACGACGCCGTGCGTACGCCCCGCGGCCGCGGCAAGAAGGATGGCAGCCTCCACGAGGTGCCGGCGGTGCGCCTTGGCGCGAAAGTCCTTGAGGCGGTGCGCGATCGCAACGGCCTCGACACCGGCAAGGTCGACGATATCATCTTCGGCTGCGTCGATCCGGTCGGCGAAGCAGGCGCGGTCATTCCGCGCGCCGCCGCGTTTGAGGCCGGCTACGACATGAAGGCCCCCGGCATCCAGATTTCGCGTTTTTGCGCCTCCGGTCTCGACGCCATCAATCTGGCGGCGGCGAAAATCGCCCAAGGCGCCGATGACATCGTCATCGCCGGCGGCGTCGAATCGATGTCGCGAGTCGGCATGGGCATGTCAGGCGGCGCCTGGTTCATGGATCCTTCCGTCGGCCTGCCCGGCTGGTTCGTGCCGCAGGGCGTATCGGCTGACATGATCGCCACAAAATACGGCTTCGGCAGGGACGATGTCGACGCCTATGCGGTGGAAAGCCAGAAGCGTTCCGCCGCTTCATGGGCGGCCGGCCATTTCGCCAAATCGGTTATTCCCGTGAAGGACCAGAACGGCCTTGTCATTCTCGACAAGGACGAGCACATGCGGCCGGGCACCGACATGCAGTCTCTGGCCTCGCTCCAGCCTTCCTTCGTCATTCCCGGCGAGATGGGCGGTTTCGACGCCGTCGCGGTGCAGCGTTACCCCGAACTCGAATCGGTCAATCACGTCCATCATGCCGGCAATTCGTCGGGCATCGTCGACGGCGCGGCAGCCGTGCTGCTGGGTTCCGCCGAGGCGGGGAAAGGCATGGGCGTCAAACCGCGCGCCCGCATCCGCGCCTTCGCCAATATCGGGTCCGAGCCGGCCATCATGCTGACCGGCCCGGTCGACGTGACGAAAAAGCTGCTCGCCAGCACCGGCATGAAAATCTCTGACATCGACCTGTTCGAGCTGAACGAAGCCTTCGCTTCGGTGGTGTTGCGCTTCATGCAGGCTTTCGACATCCCGCATTCCAAAATGAATGTCGCCGGCGGCGCCATCGCCATGGGCCACCCGCTCGGCGCGACCGGCGCCATGATCCTCGGAACGGTGCTCGACGAACTGGAGCGGCGCGACCTCAATACGGCGCTCGTCACGCTTTGCATCGGCGCCGGCATGGGCACCGCCACCATCATCGAGCGTGTGTGATGCCGAAGCTTGACCTTGCCAATGTGCCGGAAAAGGGCGGAACCGGCTATCCGCCGCAATACGCGGCCATCACGGCGGGCCGCTTCCGCAAGCGGCTTGGCGACGCCGGCGGGCTGACCCAGTTCGGCGTCAATCTCTGTCGCCTCGAACCGGGCTCCGGCTCGTCGTTGCGCCACTGGCACCACAACGAGGACGAGTTCGTCTACATTGTTGCCGGCGAGGTCGTGCTTGTCGAGGACGGCGGCGAAACCGTCCTGCGTCCGGGCGATGCCGCGACCTTCAAGGCGGGCGTCGCCAATGGCCATACGCTGGTCAATCGCGGCCGCGACGATGCGCTTTTTCTCGAAGTCGGCACGCGGATGGCCGATGAGATCGCGGAATACCCCGACATCGACCTGCGCGCCGAAAAAACCGCCGGCGTCATGCGCTTCACCCACCGGGACGGTTCTCCGTTCTGACCCGTTGAATCCAGAAACCGGGGCGAACGCCCGGGAGGACGACATGAGCTACAAGAATTTTTCGGTCGAAACCGACGCTGACGGCATCGCCCTCGTCACCTGGGACATGCCCGGCAAATCGATGAACGTCTTTACCCAGGAGGTGATGGATGAGATCGACGCCATCGTCGACTCGACCGTCGCCGACGCGGCGGTTAAAGGCGTGGTATTCACCTCGGGCAAGAAAGGTTCCTTCTCCGGCGGCGCCGACCTCACCATGATCAATTCGATGTTCGAATTGATCGCCGACGCCAAAGTGAAGTCGCCGGAAGCCGCCGCAAAGGTCGTTTTCGACCGGGTCGGTCGCATGACGTGGCTCTACCGCAAGATCGAAACATGCGGCAAACCTTGGGTCTCCGCCATCAATGGCGTGTGCATGGGCGGCGCGCTGGAGCTTTCGCTCGCCTGCCACGGCCGCGTCGTCGCAGACGACGACAAGGTCAAGCTGGCCCTGCCCGAAGTGAAGGTCGGCATCTTCCCCGGCGCCGGCGGCACCCAGCGCGTGCCGCGCCTCATCAACACGCAGGACGCCCTGCAGATGATGACGACCGGCCAGAACCTGTCGCCGAAAAGGGCGAAGGCGCTCGGTCTCGTCCATGAAGTCGCCGAGCCGGCCAGACTGATCGACGCCGCCAAGACGATGATCAAGGGTGGGCTGAAACCGGTCCAGCCTTGGGACGAGAAAGGCTACAAGCTGCCCGGCGGTCCGGTCTATTCCGCCGCCGGAGCCAATCTTTGGCCGCCAGCGATCGCCATCCTCCGCCGCGAAACCTTCGGCAATTATCCCGCCGCTACCGCCATCCTCAAATGCGTCTACGAAGGCTTGCTGGTGCCGTTCGAGACCGGCCTGAGGATTGAACAGCGCTATTTCACCGAAGTGCTGCAGACGACGGAAGCGCGCATGATGGTGCGCTCGCTGTTCGTCTCGTTGCAGGAATTGAACAAGGGCGCGCGCCGGCCCGCCGGCCAGGCGGAATCGAAATTCTCGAAGATCGGCGTGCTCGGCGCCGGCTTCATGGGGGCGGGCATCGCCTATGTCACGGCTGCCGCCGGCATCCCGGTCGTCCTGCTCGATCGCGACCAGGAAGCAGCCGACAAAGGCAAGGCGACGATAGCCGGTCTCTGCGACGACGAGGTCAAGAAAGGCCGGATGACGGCAGCCGGCAAGGAGGACTTTCTCGCCCGCGTCACGGCGACCCCGGATTACGCCGCGCTTGCCGGCTGCGACATGGTCGTGGAGGCGGTATTCGAGGATTCCGCCGTCAAGAAAGGCGTCACCGAGAAAGCCGAGGCCGTTCTCGGCGCGGACTCTGTCTTCGCTTCCAACACCTCGACCATTCCGATCTCTTCGCTGGCGAAGAATTCGGTTCGCCCGGATCGTTTCATCGGAATTCACTTCTTCTCGCCGGTGCAAAAAATGATGCTGGTCGAGATCATTCTCGGCAAGGAAACCGGCGATGCGGCGCTTGCCCGCGCCATCGACTACGTGCGCGCGATCAAGAAAACGCCAATCGTCGTCAACGACACGCGTGGTTTCTATGTGAACCGTTGCGTGCTGCAGTACATGTCCGAAGCATACAACATGCTGATCGAAGGCGTCCCGGCGGCGATGATCGAAAACGCCGCGAAGATGGCCGGCATGCCGGTCGGCCCGCTGGCGCTCAACGACGAAACCGCTGTGGATCTCAGCCAGAAGATCATGAAGCAGACGGTGAAGGACCTCGGTCCAGCCGCCATCGATCCGCGCCACATCGACCTGGTCGACCGCCTCGTCGAGAAAGGCCGCCTTGGCCGAAAGGCAGGCAAGGGCTTCTACGACTATCCGGAAAAACCGGCGAAGAAGCATTTGTGGCCGGGCCTGAAGGACATGTACCCGCAGCAGGACCCGGACACGGTGAATGTGGAAACGCTGAAGCGGCGCTTCCTCGCCACCATCGCGCTGGAAGCGGCGCGCGTCATGGAGGAGGGCATCGTCACCGATCCGCGCGAGGCCGATGTCGGCTCGATTCTCGCCTTCGGTTTCGCGCCTTACACCGGCGGCACACTCTCCTATATCGACGGCATGGGAGCAAAGGCGTTCGTCGCCATGGCGGCGAATTTGGAAAAAGCCTACGGCGCGCAGTTCAAGGCGCCGAAGCTGCTTCACGACATGGCGGCGAGGGGCGAAACCTTCTACCAGCGCTTCGGCGCGCAGGTAGGCAAGGCCGCCTGACCTGTATGTCTTGATGCGGCTGGCCCGCGTCGCGGCCGCGGCGGCCGGCCGTGGCCCGAGGCCGGCCGGGCGGCTGAATGACGCCGCCCGGGGAAATGGTGAGGATATCCCTCTGCCGTTCGCCGCAAGGGCTTTGGCTTGTGGCACAAATCCCGAACTGAAGTCCCGCCGGGAATAGATCTGTTTTCCTGATGACGAATGGGGCGTGCCGGCGACGCGCCCTTTCGATTCGGCGTCCGCTTTCAGCAGGCGATGCGGGTATTAACAATACAGAAAACAATCTGTGGTCAGGTGATTTCAATTTATAGGGGAATCACATGACCAAATTCGGCGTCCTACCGGTGCATTCGTCGGCGCGTCATGGGCAGTCCTGATCGCCGGCATTCTCGCCTATCTGATCGGCCTGTGGAATTCTGATCTGCAGCTGAACGAGAAGGGCTACTACTTCACCTTGCTGCTTTACGGCCTCTTCGCCGCGGTGTCTTTGCAGAAGACCGTCCGCGACCAGTTGGAGGGATTTCCGGTCACCTCGATTTACTATGGCCTCTGCTGGGTGGCGCTGGGATCGGCCATCGTGCTGATGGCGGTCGGTCTGTGGAATGCCACCATGTTGCCTTCGGAGAAGGGCTTTTTCGCCATGGCCTATCTCGTCAGCGGTTTCGCCGCCGTTGCCGTCCAGAAGAACATTCGCGACATTGCCATGCTCGATCCCCAGTTGGAGAGCCTGGAAGCCGAATGATCGCGGGAGCGGTCGCCGGGTCGACGAGGCCGGGAGCATCTCCCGGCCTTTTCAATTCGAAATGCCTGCACTTGCGATCCGCGAATAAATAGGAATAAAGTCACGGCGAAGATTCCACGCCTTGGCGGGTCAGACCATGCTCTCGCACGAACGCATCTGGGCGGCAATTGACGCCTTGGCCGAACGCCATGCCCTTTCCGCTTCGGGCCTGGCGCGCAAGGCCGGTCTCGACTCCACCGCCTTCAACAAATCCAAGCGCACCTCGGCCGATGGCCGGCCGCGCTGGCCCTCTACCGAATCGCTGGCCAAGATTTTCGATGCGACCGGGGCCTCGATCGAGGATTTCATGCGCTTGCTGGCGTCGTCGCGCGACGACCGGCGCGGCGTCAGCGTGCCTCTGCTCGGCTTCGCCCAGGCCGGAATGGGCGGGTTCTTTGTCGATGCCGGGTTTCCCGAAGGCCAGGGGCTCGACCTCGTCGACCTGCCCGTCGCGGCGTCGGCGTCGGCGTTCGCCGTGAAGGTTTCGGGCGATTCGATGCTGCCGCTGTACCGTGAGGGCGACGTGCTGGTCGTCGAGCGCGACGCCACGATCCGTCGGGGCGACCGCGTCGTCGTCAAGACATTGGATGGCGAAGTCATGGCGAAGATCATGGAGAAGCGTACGGCGGCGCGCATCGAATTGCGGTCGTTGAACCTTGAGCATCCCGATCGCGTCATCGACTCTTCGCGCATCGAGTGGATTGCCCGCATTGTCTGGGCGAGCCAGTGACATGGGTCGCGCTTTCGGCCCGCGGCATGGCGTTTTGGCCGCATTGATTTACGCCGCGTTCGCCGGCGCGGCTTGGGCGCAGACGACGGCCGGCGGCGCCGGAAAAACCATTCGATTGATAGCGCCGGAACTGATCGCGCCCGCGCCATCGTCCGGCGGGTTGCAACGATTGCCTGCCTTGCTGCCTCCGCCGGTCGCGAGAAAGGCGATCAAACGCAGCGTTGTCGGCAACGCCGCACATTTTCGCCTTTTGCCGCTGCCCATCGCCGAGGCGGCCGGTCTTTTTGTCGCCGACGGCTACCGCATCGCGCTGGCGGGCGTCGGCCCGCCGGATCGCGACGAAAAATGCGGCGATGGCTGGCCCTGCGGCGCGTTGGCGCTGACGGCCTTCCGGGCCTATATGCGCGGCCGTTCATTGCGCTGCCGCGTGCCGGACGACAGGCCTTCCGGAACCGAGATCATCGTCACGTCCTGTTTCCTTGGCGGTCGCGATATTGCCGCCTGGTTGGTCGAGCAAGGTTGGGCCCGCCGCTCAGGCGAGGCCTATGCCGCCGAGGATTTGGCGGCGCAAAGCCATCGGCGCGGCGTCTATGGAACCGCGCCGTCCGCCTACGCTTCGAGTTTGCCGTCGATCAGCGCGCAGGTCTCCGGCACCCCGTAGAGGTGGGCGAACGAGCCGAAACGCGGCCCGCGCTCCTGGCCGAGGACGATTTCGTAAAACATCTGGAAAAAAGCCACCGAAACGCCCGGCCCGCCGGACGGGCTTGTCTTGGTGTGATCCTGATAGCGCTCCACCGCGCGGGCCACGTCGAGCGCGGCATGCTGGATATCCTCCGCGCCGGCCTCGGCGGGAAGCGAGGCAAGCGCCGTCGCCAGCGCCCGGAGCGCCGTTCGCTCGGTGTCGTCGGCTGGACGGAAGACCTTGGCAGGCTTGACGAAGTCCTCGTAATAGCGAATGGCGAAGCCGACCAGCCGGTCGAGTTCGGGGTGGCTTGCCGGCGTGACGCCGGGCAAGTGGCGCGTAATGAAGCCCCACAGCACTGCCGGATTTACCGCGTTCGAAGCGCTGACCAGATTGAGCAGCAGACCGAAGGGAACCGGCAGTTCGATGGCCGGCGGCGCGCCATTGTGGATGTGCCAGACCGGGTTCGACAAACGCGCCGCCCAGTCTTGTTCGCCATAGGCGCGCAGCGATGCATAGTACTCGTCGACCGCGCGCGGAATGACATCGAAAAACAGCCGCTTCGCCGTCTTCGGCTTCTGGTACATGTAGAGCGCCAGGCTTTCCGTCGGCGCATAGGCCAGCCACTCGTCGATGGTCAGGCCGTTGCCCTTCGACTTGGAGATTTTCTGGCCGGCCTCGTCAAGGAAAAGCTCATAGACGAAGTGTTCCGGCGCCCGACCGCCGAGGATATCGCAGATGCGGTCGTAGATGACGGCATTGGTCTGGTGGTCCTTGCCGAACATCTCGAAGTCGACATTCAGGGCGGCCCAGCGCATGCCGAAATCCGGCTTCCATTGCAGCTTCACATGGCCGCCGGTGACGGGGAGCGTCACGTCGCTTCCGTCCTCGTCGGCAAACGTGATCGTCCCGTCCTTGGCATTGACGTCTTTCATCGGCACATACAGCACGCGGCCGGAGATCGGCGAAATCGGCAAGAACGGGCTGTAAGTCGCCTGACGCTCCTCGCCCAACGTCGGCAGCATCACTTTCATGATGGCGTCGTACCGCTCGGCGGCTCGCAGCAGCACGGCGTCGAAGCGGCCGGCTTTGTAATATTCGGTCGCCGAAGCAAATTCGTAGTCGAAACCGAACGTGTCGAGGAAACGGCGAAGCATCGCATTGTTGTGGTGGCCGAAGCTCTCGTAGTCGCCGCCAAACGGATTGGGGACGACCGTCAGCGGCTTGTGCAGATGCGGCTCCAGGAACGAGCGATCCGGAACGTTGTCGGGAATCTTGCGCATGCCGTCCATGTCGTCGGAGAAGCACAGCAGGCGCGTATTGACCTTGTCGTCGGTCAGAATGCGGAATGCATGACGCACCATCGTCGTGCGCGCCACTTCGCCGAAAGTGCCGATATGCGGCAATCCGGAGGGTCCGTAACCGGTCTCGAACAGGATTGTGTCCGGCAGGCCGGTTTTCTCGTAGCGCTTGAGGATCTTGCGCGCCTCCTCAAAGGGCCAGGCCTTGGCGCCATATGCGGCGGCGGCGAGAGCGGAATCGACGGAAAATGGGCGTTCGGTCATGACGAGGCTTTCGGGAAGGGCGCAAACGATGCGCGCCAACTCCTATTGGCGACGCTTCGCCGCGTCAATCGCGTGTCCGAACCGGCCTTGCGGTCGCCGACGCTCCCCAATAACACTCTGCCAAGGGTAAGACTGGATTGGACCGGGACGACAATGACCGCACAGGACGTGATGATCTATTTGATGGTGGTCGTTTCGGCCTCGGACAACCGCATGGCCGATCCGGAATTGCAGCGCATCGGTTTTATCATCCGCGCTCTGCCGGCTTTCGACGGGTTCGACGAGGACGATCTCATTCCCGCGGCGCAGGCCTGCCAAAAAATGCTGGCCGGCCCGAATGGTCTGGATTCGGTCCTTGACCTCGCCCGTACCCACCTGCCGAAAAAGCTGCACGACACCGCCTATGCACTTGCTTTCGAAATCGCCGCGGCCGACCGTTTCGAGCGGCCGGAAGAGCTTCGGGTTCTGGAACTGCTGCGCGGTAGACTGACCATTGAACCGTCGACGATAGAGGCGATCGAGCGCGCGGCGCGAATCCGCCACAGGCCGGTCTGATCGAGCATCGGCGTCGCCGGTCAGAAAAAGCCGATCGGGAAATAGCGGAGGTAAAGTTCCCCGGTCACGCCTTTGCGCTCAAGTTCGCGCAGGGCGAAATCGAATGCGGTCGCAAGGGTGGCCTTGCCGGCCGGTACGGCGATCGAGAGACCGAACCCCAGATATTCAGGCGCCAAATAGGCCCCGCCGGCAAAGGCGCAACACTGCCGACCTTCCTCGGTGTTCAACCACAAAGACATGGTCATGCCATCGCCAAAGGCCGCGTCGATCTTTTTCGCGCGAAGGTCTTCGAGCACCCATTCCCGGCGTCCGTAGGTGACAACCCGAGCGCTTTGAAAAAAGTCCCGCAACATGCGTTCATGGGCGCTGCCGGCCACAACGCCGACCCGCTTTTCGCGCCATTGTCCGTCGGCCGGCGTCGTGGACGAATTGGTCACGAAACGCGCTGGCATGTGCATGTAGGGCAGGCTGAAAGCAAATTCCCCTCGCGTCTCCGGTGATATGGCCAGGCCCGCTATCAGCGCATCCGCCTGCCCCGATCGCACAGCGTCGAGAGCTTCCGAAATCGGCAGGATTTGCACCGAACAACGATCGGCGACCGCAAGTTCACGGCACATTTCGCGAGCCAGATCGATGTTGAAACCCGCCGGATTCCCGGTCGGTCCGATCATGTTGAACGGCGGGAAATCGGCCGTTGTTACAAACCGGAATTGCTGGTTTGCCGCGAGCTGGGGCGCCGACAGCCGCACCCCCGGGTCGAAAAACCGGGGTGCCGCATCGCCACTGGCCTCGACCGGCGCGATGGCGCCGACCAAGATGGCCGCCCTGAAAACATGGCTGGTCCGCCTGCCCATACCTGATCAATCCAACCGGCTCCAAGCGTCCGTAATGTCTGTTTCCGTCGGCAAGGAAAAGCAATCATAGATAGCAAAAGCCGATGGCCGGTACGGTTTTTTTCGGCCTCGTCCCAATGAAAATGTCAAATTGTCTTGTGGTTGCAATCCGATACAGGTGAACGGCGCCGCCAAAACATCCACCTGTTGTGCAATCTGGGATTAATGGCGCAATCTATGGTAAATTCTAGTATGCCTCCTGCAATCGATTGTCAGCCTGGGGGCACCGGCATGACAGGTTTCGACGATACTTTGCAGGTCATTGGCGACATCCAAAGCAGCGCAAGTCTCGAACAGGTTTGCGGAAATTTGCTCGTCTATACAAGTCGCCTCGGACTGGACCATGTCATGGCCGGAATAGTCCCGGACGAATTCGCATTTGCTTCCCGGCCGGCGGCGACGATCCTCTTCGCCAAATGGCCGCAGGGTTGGATGGATCGCTATATAAAGAAGAATTATGTTCTGGATGACCCCGTTGTCCTGCAAGCCTTGATCGATACCTCGCCATTTTCGTGGACAGATGCGGCCTCGCGCTTTGCCCATTCGAACAGTTCCGGCCGGGTGATTGGCGATGCGACCGAGTTCCGATTGTGCGACGGTTTCGCATTGCCTTTGTCCACACTTGAGGGGGCGATGATCCTGGTCTCCCTGGGCGGCGAGGGTTTTGCGGCGTCGCCCAAGGAGCGGGGAGCATTGGCGTTGGTGACCGCTTACGCGGCCGGTCGGGCGCTCCAAATCTACGGTGCCGCCCCTCGGCGGGAGCCGCCTCGCCTGACCGGGCGGGAAGCAGAGTGTCTGCGATGGGCCGCGGTCGGCAAATCGGAATGGGAAATATCGCAAATCCTCGGTATTTCAGAACATACGGCCGAGCGTCATTTGTTGAACGCCAAGCTGCGCCTGGGCGCCGCGAACCGGGTGCAGGCGGTTGCCGAGGCTATCAGATTGGGATTGATCGCGTAATACCGCGATCACGGAATACCCGACCTCCGCGGACCGGAATATGAACCCGGTCAGACAGCGGAGGCGGTCATGATCCTGGCGTTGACGACACAGGAATTGCGGGCAGAGCCGGAATTGTGGACTTCGGTCCATAGCCTGCGCCACGAGATTTTCGTCGATGAAATGGGCTGGGAAGAAATTCGGCGCCCCGACAGTCTGGAACTGGACCAATTCGACCACGACGACGCGGTTCACCACCTGGCCATTCGCAATGGGGCGCTGGCTGGATACCAACGCATGTTGCCCACGACGCGTCCTTTCCTCCTGTCGGAGGTTTTGACGGATCTCTGCGAAGGGCCGCCGCCGAGTGCGCCATCGATCTGGGAACTCACGCGTTACGCTGTGGCGAAACCGTGGCGCGAGGGGCGAAGAGGGGTTTCCTCGGTGGGGAGCGAACTCATTGCCGGGTTCGTCGAATGGGGACTGGCCCGCGGCGTTGACCAGGTCATCATCGAGTTCGAACCGATGTGGGTGTTGCGGGCGCTGCAACTCCATTTTCTCGCCAGGCCGCTCGGTTTCCAGCGGACCTATGGCCGCCAGCAAGTGGTGGCGACTTTGCTCAAATTCGATGCCGAAACGCTTGACGTTGTCCGCCATTACCGGGGCGAAACCGAGCCGGTCCTTGCATCGAACCGGGGCCAAAACGCGTTTCGCCGAGCAAGCTGATTTGAGTATGGGAAAGGAAAATCACAATGAGCATTTTGACGATCAACCCGTCGCCGATTTTAACGATTTCGGTAATATCAAGAAAAGATAAACCCGTTATCGATCACAGGGATTACGACAGATTAGCGTCGATTTTAAATTATGCAGCAGATGACGAAGAAACAAAAGTAGTGGTACTTAGAGGACTTGATGGTTGCTTTTGTCGCGGTGGAGACATTAACGAATTTATCGACGGCATCAATAAAGCGCGGCTCATTTCCGCTGTAACGGCATTGTTCAGGGCGCTCGCCAATTTCCCTAAACCGATCGTTGCCTGCGTGGAAGGCGATGCGATCGGCGTCGGTTGCACAATCCTTTTCCACTGCGATGTCGTGGTTGCCGCGCCGGCTAGCCGTTTTCGTGTTCCGTTTGTGGATTACGGGCTCGTGCCCGATGCCGCGACCAGCATATTGGCGCCGCGCCGCATGGGCTATTTCGCGGCGTTTCGTTTCTTCTGCCTTGGTGAAGAACTTGGCGCCGAACAAGCCGAACGGCTTGGCGTGGTGTCTTCGATCGCCACGGAAAACGATTGCCATTCCGCTGCGCTCGATATTGCACACCGTTTGGCGCGAAAGCCGAACGACGCGCTCCAGCAAACCCGAAAGCTGTTGCGGGGCGATACCGGCGACCTGTGCGAACGCATAGACGAAGAGATTGACCTGTTCCGGCGAGCGCTCGAATGCGCCTCGACGCAAAAGAGATTGCGTCGGCTTAGCCGGATGGCGGGCTGATTTCCGGCGATCGGGGCGGCAAAGATGGAACCCGCCGACCACCGGAATGGCGTGTTACGGGTTGATGCGCGCATACCGCCAGCTGCGGCCGCGGCAACGGTGCATCCCGACGGTTCCACGGATGAATTCGGAAACCTGAGCCGGCTGCGTTTTCACGACATGCGCCTGTTGCTGGACCGGGCCGGGTATCGCCAGCATGCTTTGGCGCCCCATGCGGTCGCGGCGGCAATGAACGACACGACCTTGCGCAAGGAATTGCTCGCTTCGGGCGCGATCAGCGAGGAAATGCTCTACCGCGCTTTCGCCCGGGAACTCCGCCTGCCCTATGAGCATGTCGTGCCGGCCGAAAGGCTGTTGTTGCGGGAATCGGCGGTTGCGCTGGCCTTGCGCACCGCGGGCAGTTTGACGATGGCATTGGCGGAATCGTCCGGCGCCCGCTCGGTCGTCTACGCCGCGCCGGTCATACTGGACGTGGGCAAGGCGCTCGAATTGCTCGATCGGCATCGCGATTTGCGCGAAAGAATGCGCATCACGACGCCGACGGCCATGCGGCGCGCCGTGTTGACTCGCATGCGCGGCGCCTTTCTGGACCGGGCGGTTTCGGGCTTGTTCACTTCCCGCCCCGATATGTCGGCGCGCTCGACGGCGAGCGCATGGCAAGGCGCTTTGGTTGGCGCCATGGCCGTCGGGCTTCCGACGGCGCTCCTCCTTTGGCCTGTCGCCACCGTGTTTTTTCTTCATCTCTCCTTTTCGTTGTTTTTCCTGGCGGGGGCAGGTTTGCGGCTGGCTGCCGCCGCATCGGCGCAACCCGTTGCGCCCACGCCCCTGTCCGCGGATTCGGTTGGTCAGAGGGAAACCTATTCAGTGCTCGTCGCGCTGTACAAGGAAGCACAGATCGTACCGGACCTGCTGAACACGCTCGGACAATTGGTGTGGCCGCGATCGCGTCTTGAGGTGAAACTGATTTGCGAGGAAGACGACGTTGAAACGCTTGCCGCGCTCAATGCCCATGCGCCGCGTCCTTGGGTTGAGGTGGTTCTTGTGCCGTCGGCGGCGCCGAGGACGAAGCCGAAGGCGCTGAATTTCGGCTTGCAGCTCTGCACCGGAGATTTTGTCGTCATTTACGACGCCGAGGATCGCCCCGACCCGCTGCAGCTGGTCGAAGCGCGTCGAAAATTCGCAAAGTCCCCGCCCCGCGTCGCCTGCCTTCAGGCGCCGCTCGAAATCGCCAACCCGGAAGCCGGTTTTTTGAGTGGCCTTTTCGCAATGGAATATCGCGCCTTGTTTCACGGCCTCTTGCCTTGGCTGGCCAGACGAAATTGCGTGATCCCGCTGGGGGGAACCTCAAATCATTTCAGACGCGCCGCCATCGACGATGTCATGGCCTGGGACGCGTATAATGTGACCGAGGATGCCGATCTCGGTTTGAAGCTCTATCGCCTCGGCTATCGTGTCGACATGCTGACAAGGCCGACTTTTGAAGATGCGCCAGTCGATTTTCAAGTCTGGCTGCGCCAACGAACCCGATGGCTGAAAGGATGGATGCAGACATGGCTTGTTCACATGAGAAATCCGTTCTATTTGCTTCATGAGATTAATTTATTTCCGTTTATCGTTTCGCAGATTCTGTTTGCAGGTGTATTCATTTCCGCATTGATGCATATATTTATCTCTTTTTTTATTGCATACATTATAAGCAAATTTTTCATCTTCGACGAGTTGGGCTCAGTCGACAAAATATTGCTCGCATTGGACGCTTTAAGCGTTTTGACCGGATACGGTGCGCTTGCGATGCTGGCTTTCCGTTCGGCGCCGGCGAAGGAGCGGGCCGGTTATCTGCGGAAATCGGTCCTGCTGCCTGTCTATTGGACATTGCTGTCGCTGGCGGCGTGGCGCGGCTTGTGGCAACTGATCCGCGCGCCCCATTATTGGGAAAAAACCCCGCACAAAAGCTATACTTCTTCCGCACCGGCTGACGACGGGAAACCGCGGCGAGCTGCTTAAAGATAGCTGGGGCCGGCACCGACGATTGACTTGTCGATGTCATTCACGAGCTGCTCGCGCTTTCCCTCATAGGGCACCGCCTTGAGTATGCTGCGGATCGCCGCCAGGCGCGCGCGCCGCTTGTCATTGGACCGTATCACCGTCCAAGGCGCATTGTCGGCATGCGTTTTCTTCAGCATCAGATCGCGCATATGCGAATAATCGTCCCATCGCGCCACGGCGGCGATATCGATGGGCGAGAACTTCCAGTTGGTCAGTTCGCTGTGCCGTCGATCATGAAATCGCTTGAGCTGCATTTCCTGACCGATATCGAGCCAGAATTTGAAGAAATAGATGCCTTCGTCGGCGATCAATTCCTCGAAGCGGGGCGTTTGCGCCAGAAAGGTCTTGTGCTGTTCAGGCGTGCAGAACCCCATGACGGGTTCGACGCCGGCGCGGTTGTACCAGGACCGATCGAATGTGACGAACTCGCCCGAGGTCGGGAAATGCGAGACGTAACGCTGATAGTACCACTGGCCTCGCTCGGCATCGGTTGGTTTCGGCAGCGCGACGTTTCGCGCCGTGCGAGGGTTCATGTATTGGCGGATGGCGAAAATCGTGCCGCCTTTGCCGGCGGCGTCACGTCCCTCGAACAGGGACATGCACCGCTTGCCGGTCGCCAGAAGCCATTTCTGCAGTTTGACGAGTTCGATCTGGAGCGCTTCCAGATCGCGCGCATAATCATCGTCATCGAGCTTCTTGTCATGGGGATAGCCGCCTGATTTCAGCGCCTTGTCGTCGATCCAATCGGGAAGCACGGGGTCATCGATGTCGAATTCCCGCTTTTTGCCATCGATGGTGATTATCAGCGGCTTTTCTTGCTTGGCTGCGGCGGGGGCGACGTTTCCATGGGGGTTTCCTGTGCGCCAATGAACGGAAGCGGGTGGAAGATATTCCACTGCGCTTCAACCCGAAAGCAATGCCTGCGAACGAAACACGAGTGATTAGCGGCGAAGTCCGCGGTCGCGCGCTGCAATCACCGAAGGCGTTTGCGTTCTGATGCGGGCTGATAGGCGATTCGGGAATGATAGTCGCAATAGGGAGCGCTTTCGCCCGAATCGTTGCCACAGAAGTGGAAATCCTCATGCAACGGGTCGCCGATTGGCCATTTGCACGTCCGCTCGGTCAGTTCGGTCAGCTTCAGCTTGCGTGATGGCGGCGCGATAATCTCCACCAGGTGGCGTGGCGCCGGCGCCACGGACAGGTCTTCCAGCACATCGATCCGCAACGCCGTCGCGCCGATCGTCATGCCCATGCGAGGCGACGACGTCTGCCGCATTGCCGGCCGTTGCGCCACGGTCGTCTTGACGCTTTTTTTCGGACGGGTCGGCGCGGCGTTGGTCCGGCCTCGGCTGGTCAGCTTCAGGCGATGAACCTTGCCGATGACGGCGTTGCGGCTCACCCCGCCGAGCTGCACCGCGATCTGGCTTGCGCTCAGCCCGTCGGCCCAAAGTTTCTTGAGATGCTCGATGCGCTCGTCAGTCCAACCCATGCCCGTCACGCTCCTTGTCGGATGCAACGGCGAATCCCCCAGCCGGCCCGGCGATCAAACCGGACATCACACAACTAATACGCAAATGGCTGGGTCGCCGCACGAAATCTTGTCGTTGGCGGCAAACTACATTACCCGCGGACTCCGTGACAAGAGTCGCGGAGCGCGTCGAATCCGGTTTTTTGCGTTTTCCCCAGCGAACCGCACCGAACGGCCGCGTTGACATCCTCCTTGCCTTCAAGCAATAGACAAACCTTGGCCGCCCGTGGGGCGGTTTTTTCATTGGCGCCGGCCCGGAAGCTACAGGCGATACCGGAGCTGCGTCAGGCGCGGGATTGATTGCCGATGACGAATTCGGCGCTTTTTGACACCTTCGCCCGCGCTCCCCTTGAATTCGTCAAGGGCGAGGGTGCGTGGTTGTACACGCGCACTGGCGAGGCCTACCTCGATTTCGCCGCCGGCATCGCGGTCAATTCGCTGGGGCACGCCCATCCCCATCTCGTCGCAGCCCTGACCGGGCAGGCCGGACGGTTATGGCACGTGTCCAACCTCTATCATGTCGAAGGACAGCGCATCGCCGCCGAACGTCTGACCGGGGCGACGTTTGCCGACCGCGTCTTTTTCACCAATTCCGGCGCCGAGGCCCTCGAATGCGCCATCAAGACGGCGAGGCGTCACCAGCATGTCCATGGCAGTCCGGAGCGCTACCGCATCATTACCTTCGAAGGGGCGTTCCACGGCCGGACTTTGGCGACCATCGCTGCTGGCGGGCAAAAGAAATACCTTGAGGGTTTCGGTCCGGCGGTCGAGGGTTTCGATCAGGTTCCGCTCGGCGATATCGACGCGGTGAGCCGCGCGGTAGGCCCGCAGACGGCGGCCATCCTCATCGAGCCGGTGCAAGGCGAAGGCGGCATCCGTGAAGTTCCGGCGGCCTTCATGCAGGAGCTGCGCCGGATATGCGACGAACACGGCCTGTTGCTGATCCTTGACGAAGTCCAGTCGGGCGCCGGGCGAACCGGCAGGTTTTTCGCTCACGAATGGTCCGGCGTGTCGCCGGATATCATGGCCATCGCCAAGGGCATTGGCGGCGGCTTTCCGGTCGGCGCTTGCCTTGCCACCGAAGAAGTCGCCGCCGCCATGACGCCCGGCGTCCATGGCACGACATTTGGTGGCAACCCTTTGGCCATGGCCGTGGTCAATGCGGTCCTGGATATCCTGCTCGCCGACGGTTTTCTCGACGAGGTGGCGCGCAAGGGTCTTTTGTTTCGCCAAGGCCTCGCCTCGGTGTGCGACGAGTTCCCGCAACTGTTTTCCGAAGTGCGCGGCCGGGGCCTGCTGCTCGGTCTGAAGTGCGTATTCGAGAACACCAGGGTCAACGCCGCGTTTCGGGATGAAAAACTGCTTGTCGTACCGGCGGGCGAGAACGTCTTGCGCATTTTGCCGCCGCTCAACGTGTCGGATGACGAAATACGCATCGGGCTGGACCGCATTCGCGCCGCGGCGCGGACGCTGACCGGCGCCGCCAACGGATAGCTGTCGAGAAAGATCATGGGCGCCGCGAAACGCGATTTCACAGATCTTTGCGCACTGCCGGGCGAGACCCTGCGCACGATTCTGGACGACGCGAAGCGGCGCAAGGGCGTCCTCAGGTCAGGCCACCGTTCCGCTCCTTTCGCCGGCAAGACCTTGGCCATGATCTTCGAAAAACCGTCGACGCGCACGCGCGTGTCTTTCGATGTGGCGATGCGTCAACTGGGCGGCGAAACGCTGATGCTCACCGGTTCGGAGATGCAACTCGGACGTTCCGAGACGATTGCCGATACCGCGCGGGTCCTGTCGCGCTACGTTGACATCATCATGATCCGCACGACTGACCATTCGCGACTGCTCGAACTTGCCGAACACGCAACCGTGCCGGTGATCAACGGGCTGACCAACGATACGCATCCGTGCCAGATCATGGCCGATGTCATGACCTACGAAGAGCACCGCGGCCCGGTTGAAGACCGGTTGTTCGCCTGGACCGGCGATGGCAACAACGTCCTGCATTCGCTGATCGAGGCCTCCGCCCGGCTTCGCTTTCGCGTCAATGTCGCCACGCCGCAGGGGAGCGAACCGTCGGCGGCGGTGCTGGATTGGGCCCGCGCCAATGGCGGTCGCGTCACTTTGTGCAGCACCCCGCAGGAGGCGGTCGCCGGCGCCGATTGCGTCGTCACCGACACATGGGTGTCAATGGGCTTCGAGGACAAGGCGCGCGGCCACAACGTGTTCCTGCCCTATCAGGTCAATGACGCGCTGATGGCGCTGGCGCACCCCGATGCCCCTGTTCATGCATTGCCTGCCGGCGCACCGGGGCGAGGAAGTGACCGACTCGGTTATCGATGGCGCGCATTCGGTGGTCTTCGACGAAGCCGAAAATCGTCTCCATGCCCAGAAGGCCGTGCTCGCCTGGAGTCTCGGCGGAGGCGAGGGTGGCTGAACGGCGCGCGCCGCTTGGCGAATTCGGACATGCCGGCGATGATCGGGTCGTGCCTTTCCAGATCGAAGGCCTCGATGCGCGCGGCCGCGCTGTGCAGATGGGCGCGGCTATCGACGCCATCCTGGCGCGCCATGCCTATCCCGAACCGGTGGCGCGATTGTTGGCGGAGGCGGTGACGCTGGTCGTCCTGCTCGGCACCTCGCTCAAATTCGACGGACGCTTCATTCTCCAGGCGCAAACCGACGGGCCGGTCGATCTGCTGGTCGCCGATCTGGCGACGCCCGGCGATCTGCGCGCTTATGCGCGTTTTGACGCCTCACGTGTTGCCACGGTCGTTGGCGCCGCGGAAAACCCGGCGCGACTGTTCGGGCCCGGCACATTGGCGATGACAGTCGACCAGGGCGCCCACACCACGCGCTATCAGGGCATTGTCGCACTCAATGGCCAGACGCTTGAGGAAGTGGCGCGCGATTATTTCCGCCAATCCGAACAGATCCCGACCGATGTCCGCCTGGCGGTCGCCCGCCAGCATGCGGTGCAGAACGGCGTTTGGACGCAGTCCTGGCGCGCCGGCGGCGTTTTGGCCCAATTCCTTCCCGACGATCCGCGCCGAATGCGCATGCCCGATTTGCCGGGTGGCGACGGGGACGATGGACCGGAAGCCGGCGACGCGGACGATGCTTGGAACGAAGTCCGGTTTCATCTCTCGACCGTAAGCGCCGACGAACTGACCGATCCCCATGTCGGGTCGGAACGCCTTTTGTATCGGCTGTTCCACGAACGGGGCGTACGCGTGTTCGAGGGGACGCCGGTCCGGGATCGCTGTTCCTGTTCGCGCGAGAAGATCAGGAGCGTCTTGGCGGGATTTTCAGCCGAGGAAATCCGCGACAGCATAGAGGATGGTGCTATTGCGGTGACGTGCGAGTTTTGTTCGACCCGCTACGAATTCGATCCGGCCGGTTTTGCGACAAGCTAATTTACGGTCCGTGCGATCCCCGGCATGTCGAGCGAAAACGCCGGGATGTCGACGTCGAAAACCTCGCCCGTCGCCGTGGTCATCGTGTAGCGCCCGACCATAACGCCCGAAGGTGTCGATAGCGGGCAGCCGGAAGTATATTCGAAGGCGTCGCCGGGATCGAGTTCCGGTTGTTCGCCAACCACGCCCGAACCACGGACTTCCTCGATCCGCCCATTGGCGTCGGTAATGCGCCAGTAGCGCGACAACAGGCGCACCGGTTCATTCGATTTGTTGGCGATCGCGATTTTGTAGCCCCAGACGAAATGCCGGTCATCCGGATCGGACCGCTCCGGAAGAAAGAAGGATTCGACCTTGACCTCAATCCCGCGCGTGGTGGCCTGATACATCGATTGGTCCCGAACGTTTGACTTCCGGTCTTGCCGGCTGCCATGCATTTTAACAGCGTTGGTGCGCCACGGCGAAAGGATTTGCAATGCTGGACGGTTGGGCGCGCGAACGCATCGATCCGGTGTTGAACGCGATGGGCGAACGCCTCGCCGCCGCTGGCGTTTCCGCCAATGCCGTGACGCTCGCCGCATTTGCCGTGGGAGTGGCGGCGGCGATCGCCATATCCATTGGCTGGTTTTGGCCGGGCCTCGCGTTGATCGCCTTCAGCCGCTTGGGCGACGGTCTGGATGGGGTGGTGGCGCGCAAACGCGGCAAGACCGATTTCGGCGGATTCCTCGATCTTGTCCTCGATTTCGGCTTCTACGCCGCGATCCCGCTTGGTTTCGCCATTGCCGATCCAACCGCAAATGCGCTCGCCGCCGCCGTTCTGGTCGCCGCCTTTTATGTCAACGGCGCAACCTTTCTCGGCTATGCGGCGTTGGCCGCCAAACGCGGCCTCGACGGCGCGGCGCGCGGCGAAAAATCGGTCTACTTCACCACCGGTCTTGCCGAGGCGACCGAGACTTTCGCCGTTTTCGCGGCGTTTTGCCTGTTTCCTGGCTGGTTTACGCCAATCGCGTGGATCTTCGCCGCCGCCTGCCTGTGGACGGCGTTTTGGCGCATCGTCGAAGCTCGCCGGGTTTTTGTTTAGCCCGCCTTGCGCAGCGCCCGGTCGAGATCGTCAAGCAGATCCTCGCCGTCCTCCAGACCGACGGAAAGGCGCAGCATTCCCGGCGTGATCCCGGCGCCGAGCCGGGCTTCCTCGGTCATGCTCTTGTGCGTCGTCGTCGTCGGATGGGTGATGAGGCTCTTGGCGTCGCCGAGGTTGTTGGAAATGCGGATGATGCCAAGCCCGTTTTCCGTGGCGAATGCGGCGTCCTTGCCGCCCTTCAGTTCGAAGCAGACGAGTGTCGAACCGCCGGTCATCTGTCTGGCCACGATAGCAGCTTGTGGATGATCGGCTCGCCCGGGATAGATCACTCGCGAAACGGCGCTATGGCCGGCGAGGAAATCGGCGATGCGGCCGGCGCTTTCGGTCTGCTGGCGCACGCGCACCGGCAGCGTTTCAAGGCCTTTCAGCAGCACCCAGGCATTGAACGGCGACAGGCTCGGACCGGTGTGACGGAAATAGTCGTGCAAATTCTTGTCGATCCATTCCTTTGACGACAGCAGCACGCCGCCGAGGCAGCGCCCCTGACCGTCGATGTGCTTGGTCGCCGAATAGACGACGATGTCGGCCCCGTGCAACAGCGGCTTTTGCAAAAGCGGCGTGGCGAACACATTGTCGATGACGACGTTCGCGCCGACCGAATGGGCAATCTCGGCGATGGCGGCAATGTCATAGACTTCAAGTGTTGGATTGGTTGGCGTCTCGAAGAAGACGACCTTGGTGTTCGGCTTCACAGCACGACGCCATTGGTCGAGATCGGCGCCGTCGACCAGTGTGACGTCGATGCCGTATTTCGGCGCCAGCGTTTCGATGATCCAGCGGCAGGAGCCGAACAGCGCCTTGGCCGCGACGATATGGTCGCCGGACCTGACCTGGCACAGGATCGCGGCGGCGACCGCCGCCATGCCGGACCCGAAAGCGCGCGCGTCCTCCGCGCCTTCCAGCAGGCACATGCGCTGTTCGAACATGTGGTTGGTCGGATTGGCGTAGCGCGAATAGATGAAGCCCGGCTCTTCGCCCTTGAAGCGGGCTTCGGCCGCTTCGGCGCTGTCGTAGACGAAGCCCTGCGTCAGGAACAGCGCTTCCGACGTTTCGCCATGCTGGGAACGCTCGGTTGCGCCGTGCACGAGTTGCGTGGCCGGCCGGAGATTGCGAAGACCCTTCTCAGTCACAGCCTCACCAAACAAAAAACCGGCCGCGATAGATCGCCAGCCGGTTGCCAACCCGACCCATTTAGCGACTTGTTTAACGTGGCTGCAAGCTGGTCGAGCAAATCACCACGGGATAAGTCACCCATAAAACGCCAACCGCCCTTGCGTCAATGCGGCCGTCCCGGCAAACCTCCTGAAAATCGCAATACGGGGGATCTGGCGTGTCAGCGCCCGGCATCGTTCCCGATCACGGCATCAAGGCGTTGTTCGACGCCGGGCGGCTTCTGGCCGAACGGCCGCTCGACCATGACCAGATTCAGCCGGCGAGCCTCGATTTGAGGTTGGGGGTCAAGGCATGGCGCGTGCGCGCCAGTTTCCTGCCCGGCCCGCAAAGCACCGTCGCCGCCAAGCTCGACCGCCTGCGCTTGCACGAAATCGACCTGACCGAATCCGCCGTGCTGGAAACCGGCTGCGTCTATATCGTGCCGCTGCTGGAAAGCCTTGCCCTGCCCACCGGAATGTCCGCCTCGACCAACCCGAAAAGCTCGACCGGCCGGCTCGACATTTTCACGCGCGTACTCACCGATCATGCCCAGGAGTTCGACAAGGTTCCGGCCGGCTACGCCGGCCCGCTCTATTTGGAAGTCAGCCCGCGCACCTTCCCGATTGTCGTCCGCGCCGGTTCGCGCCTGTCGCAATTGCGGTTCCGTGTCGGCGCGCCGCTGCTGGCCGCGGCCCAGCTTGAAGAACTCCACAAGCGCGAGACGCTGGTCACGTCGTCCGCGGCATCGATTTCGGGCGGCGGCATTGCCCTGTCGATCGATTTGTCCGGCGAAGGTCTTGTCGGCTACCGCGCCAAGCATCACACCGGCCTGATCGATGTCGACAGGCGGGGGCGCGCTCGATGTGCTCGATTATTGGGAGCCGATTCTCGGGCGAGGACAGGGCGAGTTGATCCTCGATCCGGACGAGTTTTACATCCTCGTGTCGCGCGAGGCCGTGCGCGTGCCGCCCGATTTCGCCGCCGAGATGACGCCATTCGATCCCCTCGTCGGCGAGTTCCGCGTCCACTACGCCGGTTTTTTCGATCCGGGATTCGGCCACTCGGCGTCGGGCGGCAAGGGCGCGCGCGCCGTGCTCGAGGTGCGCAGCCACGAAGTGCCGTTCATCCTGGAACATGGCCAGATCGTCGGGCGGCTGGTCTACGAAGCCATGCAGGCGCGGCCGACAACGCTTTACGGGCAGGGCATCGGCTCGAACTACCAGGCCCAGGGCCTGAAACTGTCGAAGCACTTTCGCGCTCCGTAGACGTCGATCAACGCGGCGCGGGCCCGATGGAGTCGCGTACGACCAGTTCGACCGGCCAAATCTCGCCGACAGGTTCTGCCTCGGCGCCGGAAAGCATTGCCGCGAGCCGTTCGGCGACCCGGAAACCGGCCTTGCGAATTGGCGACCGTACGCAGGTGAGCGGAGTCCGGAAATTTTCCGGTTTGAGGTACGGAAAAACATCGTCATGGGCGATAACGGAAATGTCCCTGCCGGCCTCCAGGCGCCGGTCCGTCAGCGCCCGGATCACGCCGAGCGCCACGATCATTGACGAGCACAGGAAAGCGGTTGGCGGTTCGCTGCCATCAAGCAGATCGATGGCGGATCGGTAGCCATAGGCTTCCGTCATGGCGCCGCGCCGCTTGAGTCGTGGTTCGAAGGCAATACCGGCTTCGGCATGTGCCGATACAGCCCCACGCTCACGATGGTCGGCGAAAGTCATGCGTTCCTCGCCGTTGACGATGGCGATCCGCCGGTGCCCGAGTTTGATCAGCAGCCTGGTCGCGTCACGAAACCCGCCCTCATTGTCGATGTCGATGAATGCATAGGTGTCGTCAGCATCCTCGCTGCGGCCGTGGACGATAAAGGGAAGGTCAAGTTCACCGAGAATTTCAATGCGCCGGTCGCGCCGCACTGGCGCCGAGACGAAAACGGCGTCCACTTGCCGGGTCGCGGCAAGGCGTCGGTAGGTCGCTTCCTCGCGCGTCGGCAGTGAAGGGGCGATGTGAATGTCGAAGTTGTGGGTGATGGCGAATTCGCCAACGCCGGAGAGAAACTCCATGAAATGCGGATCGCTCTGCACATCCGGCCCGGTTGTCATGACGTAGCCAATGGCGCCAGCCTTGCCCGTCGCCAGGCGTCGCGCCGCCTGGTTCGGGGAATAGCCCAACCTGTTGGCGGCCTCCGAGACAATCGCGCGGGTTCGCTCACTCACTTCGGGATATCCGTTGAGCGCGCGACTAACTGTCGTCTGCGACAGGTTGAGATGCGTGGCGAGGGCTTTAAGATTGACTGCCATGCCTCTGCGTGACCATCTTTCAAACCGCTTTCAATCGCTCGGGCGCCATTCGGTGAAAGGCCGATCTTGGGAACTTGTTTGCGTTTGCAGCCGGATTCAAGCATTTTCACGTTTGCGCCGCACCAAATCGTTGCTGCAATGCCGAAATATTGCCATTTTTACAATTGCGATCGAACCGCCGTCTTGACTCCCATCGCAATTGGGTGTGGTTTAGGAGCAGCCAAAGCGCTTTGGAAATCGCACTGGCTTTGCCCCGGCAAGTCCGGAAATGTCATCCATTGGGAGGATGCCCTTCATGAAAAAGACCCTGCTTCTCGGCGTCGCGGCGCTCGCGCTGGCTGTCGCCGCTCCCGCCTCGGCCGAATTGATGTTCAAGCCCGGCGAAGACGCCCGTTTCAACTGGAAGAGCTTTGAGGACTTCAAGGCCGCCAATGCCGCCCTCAAGGGTCAGACGCTTACCATGTTTGGTCCGTGGCGCGGCGAGGACGAAAAGCTCGTCCAATCCATTCTCGACTATTTCCGCGACGCCACCGGCGTCGATGTGAAGTACTCGTCGTCTGAAAACTACGAACAGCAGATCGTCATCGACGCGCAGGCGGGCAGCCCGCCCGATGTCGCCATTCTGCCGCAGCCCGGCCTGATCGCCGACCTGGCGTCCAAGGGCTTCCTGACCGCGCTAGGCGACGACACCCAGAAATGGCTTGGCGAAAACTACGCCGCCGGCGCTTCCTGGGTCAGCCTGGGCAGCTACAAAGGCAAGGACGGCGCCGCTGCCCTCTACGCCTTCCCCTACAAGATCGATCTGAAATCGCTGGTCTGGTACTCACCGGAAAACTTCAAGGACGCCGGCTACGCGATTCCGCAAACGATGGAAGAACTCAAGGCCTTGACCGAGAAGATCGTCGCCGACGGCGGCAAGCCGTGGTGCATCGGCCTTGGCTCGGGTGGCGCGACCGGTTGGCCGGCGACCGACTGGGTCGAGGATTTCATGCTGCGCACGCAGTCGCCCGATATCTATGACAAGTGGGTGACCAATGAGGTGAAGTTCTCCGATCCGGCCGTGGTCGGCGCGATCGAGGAGTTTGGCTGGTTTGCCCGCAATGACAAGTTCGTCGATGGCGGCGCGGCGGCGGTCGGCACCACCGATTTCCGCGACAGCCCGAAGGGTCTCTTCGCTTCGCCGCCGAAGTGCTACATGCATCGTCAGGCGTCGTTCATCCCGTCCTTCTTCCCGGAAGGCACGAAGCTCGGCGAGGACGCCGACTTCTTCTACCTGCCGGCCTATGCGGGCAAGGATCTCGGCAAGCCGGTGCTCGGCGCCGGCACTCTGGCGATGATCATGAAGGACACGCCCGCCTCGCGTGCTTTCATCGAGTTCCTCAAAACCCCGATCGCGCACGAAGTGTGGATGGCGCAATCGGGTTTCCTGACGCCACTGAAGACCGTCAATGTCGAAGCCTACGGCAACCCGGCGCTGAAGAAGCAGGGCGAAATCCTGCTTGGCGCCACGACTTTCCGATTTGACGGCTCCGACCTGATGCCGGGCAAGATCGGCGCTGGCGCGTTCTGGACCGGCATGGTCGACTATGCCGGCGGCAAGGCCGCCGCCGATGTCGGCGCCGACATCCAGAAGGCGTGGGACGCGATCAAGTAACGACAGTCCGGGGCCGGTCGCTTGAGCGGGTCGGCCCCGGGGCTTTCTCGATTTCGGGACAGGGTGAACCGCGCCGATTGAAAGGCGCGAACGGCTTCTTGTTCACGCGAATTTCCGCGGGAGGCGGCAATGACGCAGCAGGTCATCACGGCGACGATCACGATCCTGATCGGCGTCGCCGGTTCGATCCTCTATTTCGTCGGCACGAACTGGCTGCTCGACCGGATTTTCCCTTTCCGCGACGGTGCGTCGCCGAACGCGGCGCGCAACCACCGCATCACCACCGCGGTCCGCCCGTGGCTGTTTCTCGGACCGGCGCTTCTGGCGCTTGGCGTTTACCTCATCTACCCCGTGTTCGAAACGCTGCGCCTGAGTCTGTACAATCGCGACACGACAGCGTTTGTCGGTTTCGACAATTATGCGTGGCTCGTCGGCGATGCCGGATTTCGCGAGTCGATTCTCAATAATTTCATGTGGCTGCTGGTCGTTCCGACAGCGGCGACTTTCTTCGGCCTGATGGCCGCTGTCCTGACCGACCGTATCTGGTGGGGCAACATCGCCAAGAGTCTGGTGTTCATGCCGATGGCGATTTCCTTCGTCGGCGCATCGGTCATCTGGAAATTCGTCTACGACTATCGCGCCGCCGGGTCCGAGCAGATCGGCATCCTCAACGCCTTTGTCGTCTGGCTCGGCTTTGAACCGCAGGCTTGGATAGCGGTGCCGGTCTGGAACAATTTCTTTCTGATGGTCATCCTGATCTGGATCCAGACCGGTTTCGCCATGGTCATCCTGTCGGCGGCGCTGCGTGGCATCCCCGAGGAAACGATGGAAGCGGCGGTCATCGACGGCGCCAACGATTTCCAGATTTTCTTTCACATCATGGTGCCGCAGATCTGGGGAACGATTGCCGTCGTCTGGACCACAATCACCATCGTCGTGCTGAAAGTGTTCGACATCGTTTTCGCCATGACCAACGGCCAGTGGAACAGCCAGGTTCTCGGCAATCTCATGTACGACTGGATGTTCCGCGGCTTCGATTTTGGTCGCGGCGCGGCCATCGCCATTGTCATCATGGTTCTGGTCACGCCCATCATGATCTCCAACATCCGCCGCGCCAAGGCCGAGACGAAAGGGCACTGACATGGACGGCATCGCCGGTCGCAAATCCGCGCTTACCTGGGCGGTACATATTTCGGTGCTTCTGCTCGTGGCATTGTGGACACTGCCAACGGCGGGCCTGCTCATTTCGTCTTTCCGCGACAAGGATCAGCTGGCCGTTTCCGGCTGGTGGACAGCGCTGACGACCTCGACCCAGAACTTGGTCGGCCGCGCCGATGGCGCCGAGAAACAGGTCGAAGTCGACGGCAAATTCGTTATCGCCGGCAATTTGCTTGACGGCCCCGGCCAGACCGTCACCGCGTTCGGCTACCGCTCGCAGGAGCCGACGAAGTTCAAGGCTGGCGAGATCGCCGATCTCGGCGATGGCCGCGGATTGACGGTCACCGCCGACGGCGACTACATCATCGAGTCCGACCTTCGGATCGAAGGCGACCGTGGCCAGCGCATATTCTACACGGCGGCTATCCCGCCGCGTTTCTCGCTGGACAACTATCGTTCGGTTCTCGGCTCTGGAGGGGCCGGCCGCGCCTTCGTCAACTCGCTGACGGTGACGATTCCGTCGACCATCATCCCGATCATGGTCGCCGCTTTCGCCGCTTACGCGCTGGCGTGGATGCGTTTTCCCGGTCGCGCCTTGCTGATTGCCGTCATTGTCGGCCTGCTCGTCGTGCCGCTGCAATTGTCGCTGATCCCGCTGCTGACGCTTTACAACAAGATCGGCGCTTTCGCGGGCATTCCGGCCAAGGGCTATGTCGGCATCTGGCTGGCGCACATGGCCTTCGGCCTGCCGCTCGCCATTTACCTGTTGCGCAACTATATGGCCGGCCTGCCGGGCGAGATCATCGAATCGGCCCGCGTCGATGGCGCTTCCGATTTCGACATCTTCATCCGCATCGTGCTGCCGTTGTCGTTTCCGGCGCTCGCCTCCTTTGCAATTTTCCAGTTCCTGTGGGTCTGGAATGACTTGCTGGTCGCCCTCGTCTTTCTGGCGCCTCAAAAGGAGCAGCTCGTCCTCACGGGCCAACTCGTAAACCTGATGGGCTCACGCGGCGGTGACTGGGAAATCCTCACGGCGTCCGCCTTCGTCACCATCGTCGTGCCGCTCCTCGTGTTTTTCTCCCTGCAGCGCTTCCTCGTGCGCGGCTTGCTCGCAGGCTCCGTGAAAGGTGGCTGAACCGGAATGAACGCCATGACCCCGACCGAAAAGGCCAAACCGGAAACTGCCGTCGACAAGGACTGGTGGCGCGGAGCGGTGATCTACCAGATCTATCCGCGTTCGTTTCAGGACTCCAATGACGATGGCATCGGCGATCTGGCCGGCATTCGCCAACGTCTGCCCTATGTCGCCGCGCTGGGCGTCGACGCCATCTGGATTTCGCCGTTTTTCGCCTCGCCGATGAATGATTTCGGCTACGATGTGTCGGACTATCGTGCCGTCGATCCGATGTTTGGTTCGGTCGAGGATTTCCGCGCCCTGGTCGACGACGCCCACCACCTCGGCCTCAAGGTCATGATCGATCTGGTCATCTCGCACACGTCGGACCGGCATTCGTGGTTCGTCGAAAGCCGGTCGAGCCGCGCCAACGCGCGCGCCGATTGGTATGTCTGGGCCGACGCCAAGCCGGACGGTTCGCCACCCAACAACTGGTTGTCGATATTCGGCGGTTCGGCCTGGGAGTGGGACCCGACGAGGCAGCAGTATTATCTGCACAATTTCCTCGCCTCTCAGCCCGACCTCAATTTCCACAATGCCGACGTCCGCGAGGCCTTGCTCGATGTTGTTCGGTATTGGCTTGAGCTTGGCGCCGATGGCTTCCGCCTCGACACGATCAACTTCTATTTCCATTCGGCTGCGCTGACCGACAATCCCGCGCTGCCGATCTCCGAACGGAGAATTTCAACCGCTCCGGCGGTTAACCCCTACACTTGGCAGGACCACCTTTTCGACAAGAGCCAGCCGGAAAACCTCGATTTCCTTCGCGCCTTCCGCGCCGTGCTCGACGAATTCCCGGCTGCCGCTGCGGTCGGCGAAGTCGGCGACGACCAGCGTGGGCTGGACATCACGGCCGAATACACGTCCGGCGGCGACAAGGTCCACATGTGTTATTCCTTCGATTTTCTGTCCGGCGGCGCGCCAACTGCGGCGGCCGTACGCAAAACAATTGAGAAGTTCGAGGCCGCCGCGCCCGATGGTTGGGCCTGCTGGGCCTTTTCCAACCACGATGTCGTCCGCCACGCTTCGCGTTGGGCCCAAGCGAAGACCGATCAACTTGCCTACCTCAAAACAATGGCGGCGCTGCTGATGACCCTGCGCGGCTCGGTTTGCCTCTACCAGGGCGAGGAGCTCGGCTTGCCCGAGGCGGATATTTCATTTGGGGATATCCAGGACCCTTACGGCATTCGGTTCTGGCCCGAATTCAAGGGGCGTGACGGATGTCGCACGCCGATGGTCTGGTCTTCGAATTTACCCAATGGCGGGTTTTCGGCCCAGAAACCATGGCTACCGGTACCCGATATCCATCGCGCCATGGCGACGAATACGCAAAGCGGACAAGGCGACAGCCTGCTCGAATTCTATCGTGGCTTTCTGCATTTCCGCAAAGCCCATCCGGCCCTCATCAAAGGCGCGATCCGATTTGTCGATGCGCCGGAGGGGGTAGTGGCGTTCACGCGCGAGCATGGAGGCGAGGCAATTCTGTGCGGGTTCAACCTGGGCGCTGCGGCCGTGACGTTCGCGCCCAGGGCCAAGGTCGCGGAATTTGAAGGGACGGGACTTGCCGGAAAACTGGCGAGTGGCGTTATCGAGTTGCCGGCGCATTCGGCCTTTGTCGGCCGCATCGTCGACCGATTGTGATCGGGAGAAAAAGAGCATGGCCAGCGTCAAACTCAGCGGTGTCCGCAAAGCTTACGGCGAAATGGAGATCCTCCATGGCATCGATCTCGATATCAAGAAAGGCGAGTTCGTTGTGTTTGTCGGTCCTTCAGGATGCGGCAAGTCGACTTTGCTGCGCGCCATCGCCGGGCTGGAGCAGGTTACCGGCGGCACAATTGAAATAGACGGTATTGTTTCCAACGACATCCCGCCGTCGAAGCGCGGCATCGCCATGGTGTTCCAGTCCTATGCGCTTTACCCGCACATGACGGTGCGCGACAACATGGCGTTTGGCCTGCGCATGTCGCGGTCGCCAAAGGAGGAAATCGACCGACGCATCGCCAAGGCGGCGGATATTCTGCAACTGACGCCCTATCTCCATCGCCTTCCCAAGGCGTTGTCCGGGGGCCAGCGCCAGCGCGTCGCCATCGGTCGCGCCATCTGCCGCGATCCCAAGGTCTTCCTGTTCGATGAGCCTTTGTCGAATCTCGATGCCGCATTGCGCGTCGCAACCCGTATCGAGATAGCGAAACTCAACGAGAGCATGCCGGACACGACAATGATCTATGTCACGCACGATCAGGTCGAGGCGATGACCCTGGCGGACCGCATTGTCGTCCTGCGTGGCGGCAATGTCGAACAAGTCGGCACACCGATGGAGTTGTATCACAAGCCGGCCAACCTCTTTGTCGCCCAATTCATCGGATCCCCGGCAATGAACATTGTTCCGGTTGAGGGCTCGGTAGCCAACGGCGTCGCGTCCGTGGCGCCGAAGGGCGGTCGGGCGCTTTCGGCAAAGACCGAATCCGGAATGGAGCGGCTGGCTGGACCATTGAGCCTCGGCGTTCGGCCCGAGAACATCGATCTCGTCGACGAAGCCAAAGCGTTGTTTTCGGGGACAGTCACCTATGCCGAGCAATTGGGCGAAGTCGAAATCCTCTATGTCGATATCGGCGCCGGAGAACAGCCGATCGTGGTCAAGATCCCCGGCTACCACGCGATCGAACGCGGCCGCGGCGTCCATCTCGCGCCGCAGAAAGGCGCAATTCACCTGTTCGACGCCAAAGGCAATGCCGTGGAGCACCAAATCCTCTGAACGAAATGAAAGAGTTGATCGACTTCGCCGGCCGCCCTTGACACAGCCGGTTCGCCGCGCGAATTCAAACGTCTCCGCGGGTGTAGTTCAGTGGTAGAACGTCAGCTTCCCAAGCTGAATGTCGTCGGTTCGATCCCGATCACCCGCTCCAGCTTTTCCGGCGCCCGGTCAGTCCAGTCGACGCGACGCCCATTCATCGACGCCCTCGTCGCGCAAATCGGCAAGGCGGGCGACGCCGCGGACCCGCAACACCTGTGAAAGGCCGGAGGCAATTTCGTTGGCCAATCCGGGCCCGCGATAGATGAGCCCGGTATAGACCTGCACCAAATCGGCGCCGGCGCGGATTTTCTCCAGCGCCGTCGCTGTGGAAGCAACGCCGCCGACGCCGATCAACGGCAGTCCGGGTCCGACGAGATTGCGCATGCGGGCCAACACGATCGTCGAGCGGTCGAACAAGGGTTTTCCCGAAAGGCCGCCGGCCTCCCGAGCGCCTGGCGAGCGCAATCCGGCGCGCGACAGGGTGGTGTTGGAAATGATGACGCCATCAACCGCGTTGGACCCTACTTCGGCCGCGATGTCGGCAAGTTCCTCGCCGGGCAAATCAGGCGCGATCTTGAGGAAAATGGGCGTTGCGTGGTCCTTCGGCCTCGCCGCCATCACCCGCGCCAGCAATTCGGCCAGCGCTTCGCGCGACTGCAGCGATCGCAATCCCGGCGTGTTCGGCGACGAGATATTGACGGCGAGATAGGAAGCATGGGCGGAGAACAGGCGAACGCCCGCGACATAATCGGCGATTCTGTCGGCGCTATCCTTGTTAGCGCCGATGTTGACGCCAACGACGCCGCCGCGCGCCTTGCGCGCCTTCAGCCGGGCGAGGAACGCGTCATGCCCGTCATTGTTGAATCCGAAACGGTTGATGATCGCCTCGTCGGCTTCCAGGCGGAACAGGCGCGGCTTGGGATTGCCCGGCTGCGCCAGCGGGGTGACCGTACCGGTCTCCACAAATCCGAATCCCAGTCCGAGCAACGCGTCGGGCGCCTCGCAATTCTTGTCGTAGCCGGCGGCGAGGCCGACGGGATTGGGAAAATCGATGCCGGCGACGCGGACCGGCAGCGACGCGGCGCCATGCGGCGCTAAAACCGCGCCGGCGCCGGTTTTCAGCGCGGCGATCGACAAATGGTGCGCGGTTTCGGCGTCGAGATGGAACAAGGCCGGTCGCAGCAAGGTTTCATAGATGAAGCTCATCGAACCACATCCGGGAACACATGCCGGCCATCGGACCCGATCGGCAACGGCACGGCCCAGACCACCGCGTTTCGCTCAAGTGGCGCAAAGAGATGGGGAAACAAGTCGCCGCCGCGGGAGGGTTCGTATTTGATCGCCGCCCCGAGCGCCGCTTCATCGACGGCCACGAGCAGGAGGCCTTCCCGACCCGCGAAATGCCGGTCCGCCGTTTCGCGGGCCTGGGCGGCTGTCGAGAAATGGATGAATCCGTCAGCGATATCGATCGCCGCGCCATCGTAGCGGCCGCCCGCCATGGCGCGTTCAAATTCGTCGCGGTCCGCGATCTTGAAAATCAATCGTTGCATCACGAACCTATAGAAGCGGCCGCGCCGCCGCGAAAGGTGTGATGGGCCGGGTTCACCAGATTTCCGGCGTATTCATGCCCTATGGGCGACACAGGATCGATGGAGGCTGCGATGCGGAAACTGGTTTTGGGGCTTATTCTCGGTGTGGTCGCCGCCGTTGGCGCGCAAGCGGCCGAAACCGACCGCTATGCGTTGGAAAAAACCGGCCAGGGCTATGTCCGGATGGACAAGGCAACCGGCGCCATGTCGCTATGCGCCGAAAAGGACGGTCAACTTGCCTGCGCCGCGGCGACCGACGACCGCGAGCCGCAGGATAGTGAACTCGCCGCTCTGGCCGCCCGGGTCGACGCGCTGGAGAAACAGGTCGCGGCCTTGCAATCGGGAAGCCCGAAATCGGCGGAATTGCCGAGCGACGAGGAATTCGAAAAGGCGATGGGTTTCATGGAGCGCTTTTTCAAGCGCTTCATGGACATGGTTCGCACTTTTGAATCGGAAAATGGCGGTTCTCCGCAAAAAACATGACGATACAGGCCGGTAATCGACAATCGGAGGTGGCCGTGCGCTTGAAACAGTCCCCTGTTGCTTCATAATCCGGCGAAACGTCGCCTCACGACAAAGGCGGCGCAACGCGGGAGGCGCGCCATTGGCGACCGGATTCAAGTTTGTGATCGCGGACGACCACCCGCTTTTTCGGGGCGCGCTGAAGCAGGCGCTTGAAGGGCTTGGCGATCATATCGAAATCCTTGAGACCGGCTCGTTCGATGGCGTCAAGGCGCTCATGCTTGCCCATGACGATATCGATTTGTTGTTGCTTGATTTGCACATGCCGGGCGCCAGCGGCTTGTCCGGTCTCATTGCCATCAAGGGCATTGAATCGACCGTGCCTGTCGCGGTGATATCCGCCTATGACGATGTCACCACGATCCGGCGTGCGCTCGATCTCGGCGCATCCGGGTTCATTTCGAAATCCAGCGGCGTCGACGGCATCCGCAAGGGTGTGGAGACCATTCTCGCCGGCGGCATCTGGACGTCCGAGGAAATCGATCTCGGCGTCGAAGGCGATCCGGAAATATCGGATTTGATCCAGCGCCTACAAACGCTGACGCCGCAGCAGACCCGCGTTCTGTCGATGCTGGCAGAGGGCTTGCTCAACAAGCAGATTGCCTATGAATTGTCGGTGTCGGAAGCGACGATCAAGGCGCATGTTTCCGCGGTATTGCAGAAGCTTGGCGTGGATTCGCGCACGCAGGCCGTCATCCGCCTGGGGAAAATCGGCGGCGATCCATTGGTTCAAAACACCTGAGCCACGCGGGAAGCGTCCGTCCGCCTGTGGCGCGTGAGCGCGGCGCGCAGGGCGGCCGGTTTGACCGGTTTGTTGACAATCGGGATTTCGAGTTTCGCCGCCGAGCCCTTGACTTCGCTCGACCGGTCCGCGGTCACCAGCAGCGCCGGCAGGTGGGCGCCGAAGCGGCGGCGCAATGAACTGATCGCTTCGAATCCGGTTTCCCCGCCGAGGTGGTAGTCGACCAGCAGGATATCAGGCGAACTATAGGTGGCTGCTTTCGGTTGGGCGAGATCCGCCGTGCCGGACGCGGTTTCCACGATGCACCCCCAGTTCTCCAGCAATTGGCGCATGCCGTCGAGAATGCGCGGGTCGTTGTCGACACACAGCACTCGCAACCCGTCCAGTCGCGACTCGGCCGGGACCGGAGACGGCATCTCGGCGATGGTCTCGGCCGCCGCGGCCGCGACGGGCAGGATTACCGAAAAAACCGTCCCCTTGCCTTGCAGCGACCAGATGCGGATTTCGAGCCGCAACACCCGTGCGATGCGATCGACGATGGACAGGCCGAGACCAAGTCCCGGCGCCTCGCGCGCGCCTTCGTCGAGTCGGGTGAACTCGCCGAATACCGCATTGAGCTTGTCTGCCGGCATGCCGATGCCGCTATCGGCGACCTGGATTTCGACCAGATCGCCACGCCGCCGAACGCCGACAAGAACCGACCCGCGTCTGGTGTATTTGATGGCGTTGGAAACAAGATTCTGGACAAGGCGGCGCAAAAGGTTGCGGTCGGTTTCGACGCTGATCGATGTCGGAACGACTTTGAATTTGAGCTTTTTTTCCGCCGCCTGTGGATGGAAGTCGGTTGCGATTTGCCGGAACAGCCCACCGAGGCGGAAGGTGCTCGGCACCGGCTTCAGGCCGCCGGTGTCGAGGCTTGAGATGTCGAGCACCTCGCCGAGGATCATTTCGACGGAATCGAGCGACGATTCGATTTTTTCGACGCTCTCGGCAACCGGACCGCCATCCATTTTCCCTGCAAGGGACGAGCAATAAAGACGCGCGGCGTTGAGCGGCTGGAGAATGTCGTGTCCGGCGGCGGCAAGAAACCTCGTTTTTCCCAGATTGGCTTCTTCCGCGAGGATTTGCGCCTGGATCAGTTCTTCGTTGACGCGCAACAATTCCGCCGTGCGGTCGATGACGCGCTGTTCCAGCGTTTCATTCGCCCTCTTCAAAGCGAGATCGGATTCGACCTGCATCGTGATGTCCGCCCATGTGACGACCATGCCGCCGTCGGGCATCGGATTTGACCGGATCTCCAGCGTCTTTTGCCCGCGCGAAAGGTCGAGGCGGATGGGTTCGCCCATTTCGCGCAAACGTTTCAGGACAGCGCCTTCGGAAAGTGGCGGAATGTCGTGACGGTTGGCCAGTAGCGCCAGAATCCTGGCCAGTGGCACGCCAACCTGGCAAAGATCGCCAGGCACGTCGAACATAAGGCAGAATTGCCGGTTCCAGCAGGAAAGCCGGTCTTCCGGGTCAAGCACCGTTATTCCCTGTGCGATCTGGTCAAGAGCGGTCTGCAACAGCCCCTCGATTTTGTTGCAGGGCAACGGAGGCATCGTCGAGAAGACGAATCGTCGCCTTGCTGTTGCGGCCGTCTTTCTGGAACAGAAGGGAAAGAATAAGTCTGGCCGACGACGAGCCGACCGCGCTCGCCAGCAACTGTTCGGCGAAGCGGGCCAGGGCATCGCTGGTGAGGTCGCCCGGCCGGAATTTCCGCCCCTCGGTCAATTCGAATCTCTGGAAGGCGTGCTCGGCCTTGTCTGCCCCGAGATAGCGCGCGACCGTATCCTTCAATTCATCGACGGTGACGGTGACACGCGACCGTTTCATCGGCGGAATTGGCGCAGCTTCGCGCGGTACGAAAACCGCCGCCTGAATGCGCTCGGTGTGCGACGCGGCCCGTGTCAACGACATGAAAACAAAGACCATCGTGTTGATGAACAGGCTGACGAACACGCCGTGATTGAGGGGCAGGGCGTCAATGCCGAACAGCGATTGGGGGCGCAGCGCCGAAATGCCGAAAAGGCCTTCAGTGAATATCGCGGCATTCACCGGAGCAAGCGTCGGCAGGAGAAGCGCGTAAGCCCAGACGGAAATGCCGGCGATCATGCCGAAAACAGCGCCGCGGGCGTTGGCGCCACGCCAAAAGAGTCCGCCGAAAAAGGCCGGCGCGAACTGGGCGATTGCAGCAAATGAGAGCAGGCCGATTGACGCAAGCCGCGTGCTTCCCGACGTTTCGCGATAGTAGAGGAACGCCGCGAGCAGGATGACGAAAATGGCGCCTCGCCGGATCGTGAGAATGATGCGGGACCAATCTTCGTTCTCCCCCACGTCCGGGCGCAGCAGCCGCCGGATGAACAGCGGGATCACGAGGTCGTTGGACACCATGATGGCGAGCGCGACGCACTCGACAATGACCATGGCGGTCGCCGCGGAAAGACCGCCGATAAATGCAAACAAGGCGAGCGCCTCGTTGCCGCGCGCCAGCGGCACGGCAAGGACGTAGAGATCGGCGCTTGCGCCTTCGCCGACAAAACTCAAACCGGCAAAAGCGATCGGAACAACGAACAGGTTGATCGCGATCAGATAGGCCGGAAACAGCCACCGCGCGGTTCTAAGCTCCTTGTCGGAACGGTTTTCGACGATGGAAACGTAAATCTGCCGCGGCAACATGAGGATGGCGATGCCGGACAGCGCCGTCAGGACGAGCCAGGTCGCCAGCGATGTCTGATAATTGCGCGCCGCCTGCACCTTCTCGTTCGCCACGATCGCCTCGGCGAACTCGCCCACCCCGCCAAAAAGGAAAAAGGTGACGCCGATGCCGACGGCGAGAAACGCCGCGAGCTTGACCACCGACTCCACCGCCACCGCCAATACCAGTCCGTCCTGGTGCTCGGTGGCATCGGCGTGCCGCGTCCCGAAAAGGACGGCGAAGGCCGCGAGTAGAACCGCCACGATCAATGAGATATCGCCGAAGAACGCGCTCTCGCCGCCGCCGCCGGGCGAATAATGCGACACCATCAACTGCACCGGTCCAGAGATCGATTTGAGCTGGAGCGCGATGTAGGGAATGGACCCGATAATGGCGATGACCGTCGCCGTGGACGCGACCGAGAAGTTTTTCCCGTATCGGGACGCGAGGAAGTCGGCGATCGACGTTATTCGCTCGGCCTTCGAAAGGCGGATGATCCGCTGGAGCAGCGGGTATCCGAAAACGAAAGCGATGACAGGACCGGCATAAATGGCAAGGAACTCATACCCGCGTTCTGCCGCGACGCCCACGGAACCAAAAAACGTCCACGACGTGCAGTAGATCGCCAGACTCAAGGCATAAATGAATGGTCGGGGATTGCCCGCACTCTGGCGCAGGGACTTTTTGTCGCCGGCATTGGCGATGGCGAACAGCAGGGTCACATAGGCGATCGCCATGAAAACGATCACCCAGTTTTGCATCGGATTTCTCTCCCTCCCCCGACGACGTTTGTTCCGCCTGGTTTCAAGGGAAACACAGGTGCTCGACCTTGTCCATCGCATCGAACGATCGGGCGGTTTGCGCTCTTATCAAACGTTGGCGATGTGCTAGTCTTCAATGAACGCCCAGCGGAATCGCCCCGTTGCGCGATGGCGTTTAAGTATCTTCTTAATCATAGCAGGAGGGCTTCGGCCATGCTCAAAGAGTTCCAGGATTTCATCGCCAAAGGCAATGTCATGGACCTTGCCGTAGGCGTCATCATAGGCGGCGCGTTCGGCAAGATCGTTGCTTCACTTGTCGATGACATCATCATGCCGGTTGTCGGCGCCATTTTTGGCGGCATCGATTTCTCCAATTATTTCGTCGGCCTTTCTTCCGCCGTGACCGAAACCACCCTCGAAGCCGCCAAGAAGCAGGGCGCGGTGTTCGCCTACGGCAATTTCATCACCGTTCTGGTGAACTTTGTCATTCTCGCCTGGATCATTTTCCTGATGGTGAAAATGGTCAATCGCATGCGCGCCGAGCCGGCGCCCGCGCCGGCTGCGCCGGCCGCACCGCCGGCCGATGTCGTCCTGCTCGGTGAAATCCGCGATCTTCTCGCCTTGAACGGCGGCAAGAAAAAATGATCGCGCTTTGAATGCTGACCAAACCCCGGCGTGAGCCGGGGTTTTCTTTTTCTTGGAGTGGGCATAGAGCGGACCTTTCCGGGAGGAACCGATGGCCGGACTTGGCGACAGTTTGCGCGCGCAGGCGCGGCGCGCTCCCGAAAGCGGTATCGTTGCCGCGATGAATCATGGCCGGCTCAAGCCCGACCTCATCCCGCTTTGGGCGGGCGAAGGCGATCTGGAGACGCCGGAGTTCATCCGCCGGGCCGGCATCGAAGCGTTGGCCGCCGGCGAGACCTTCTACACGTGGCAGCGCGGCATACCGGAATTGCGTGAGGCTTTGGCGCGCTATCACACGCGGCATTTCGGCCGGCTCTTCGATGCCTCGCAGTTTCTTGTCACCGGCTCGGGCATGCAATCCATCCAGTTGGCGTTGCAAGCAATCGCAGGCGCGGGCGACGACGTCCTCTATCTGTCGCCCGCCTGGCCCAATTTCGCCGCCGCCGCCGCGATCGCGGGGGCAACGCCCGTTCCGGTGCAGCTCGATTTCGGCGACACGGGTTGGACATTGGATTTCGGGCGCCTCGAAAAGCTGACCACCTCAAAAACCCGCGCCATTTTCATCAATTCGCCCTCCAATCCGACCGGGTGGAGCGCCAAGCGCGAAACACTGGCGGCTTTGCTCGAATTCGCCAGGAAGCGAGGCATCTGGATCATCGCCGACGAAATCTACAGCCTGTTTCACTATGCTGGCGCCCGCGCGACGTCATTTTTAGACATCATGGAGGCCGAGGACCGCATCATTTTCGTCAATTCCTTTTCCAAAAACTGGGCGATGACCGGCTGGCGCGTCGGTTGGCTTCTCGTCCATCCTTCGCTGCAGCAGGTGTTCGAAAACCTCATCCAATACTCCACGTCCGGAGTAGCGCAGTTCATCCAAAAGGCGGCGGTCGCCGCGCTCGATCACGGTGACGCTTTCATTGCCGAACAGGTTCGTTCGGCACGAATCGCCCGCGATATTGCCTGCCGGCGCCTTGCTGCGACCAACCGCGTGAGGTTGGTTCCGCCCGACGGCGCATTCTATTTGTTCTTCGCCGTCGACGGCATCGCCGATTCCGGAGCCTCGGTCTTTCGGATCATCGACGAAGCCAATGTCGGCCTTGCGCCGGGCACCGCATTCGGCGCCGGCGGCGAAGCGTTTTTTCGGATGTGCTTCCTGCGCCGTCCCGAACAAATCGACGAAGCGGCCCTTCGCCTCGATCACTGGCTCCGTCGGGCCTGAGGCAAAGGCCTGCAACCGAGCTATTGCGGGGTTGCAGTCGGGCGGATCCGCTTTTTTTAACGTTTCCCGTTTAGTCTTGGATTGCGCGGCGTAGATCGCGCCTGGAAAAACGTTGAGTCAGGGTAGCGCGTCATGACAGTCCTCGTTACCGGGGGCGCCGGCTATATCGGCAGCCACATGGTTTGGGAGCTTCTCGACAAAGGCGAAAAGGTCGTTGTTCTCGACCGCCTTTCGACCGGATTTTCCTGGGCGGTGCGCGGGAAGCGGAACTCATTGTCGGCGAAGTCGGAGACCGCGCGCTGCTCGATCGCGTGCTTTCCCGCGGCGACATCGATTCGGTAATACACTTTGCCGGTTCGATCGTGGTGCCGGAGTCGATCGCCGACCCGCTTGGTTATTACGAAAACAACGCCTGCAAATCCCGCCTGTTGATCGAACGGACCATCGCGGCCGGCATCAAACGGTTCATATTTTCGTCCACCGCCGCGATCTACGGGCCAACCGGCGACGATCCGGTTACCGAGGAGCGCCTGCCCGATCCGGCGACACCGTACGGCGCTTCAAAACTGATGACCGAGCGCATGCTCCGCGATGCCGCGGCGGCGCACGATTTCAGTTATGTGGCCTTGCGCTATTTCAACGTTTCCGGCGCCGATCCGAAAGGACGCACCGGTCAATCGACGCCGGGCGCCACTCATCTGTTGAAAGTCGCCTGCGAGACCGCGCTCGGAAAACGGCCCTTTATGGAAGTTTTCGGAACTGACTATCCGACGCGCGACGGGACATGCGAACGCGACTTCATTCACGTCTCGGATCTCGTCGCCGCCCACTGGGATGCGCTTTCCTACCTCCGCTCCGGTGGAGCGAACCTGGTCGCCAATTGCGGTTACGGTCGCGGGTTCTCGGTGCTCGAACTGATCGATTCCGTCCGCCGCATGAACGGCCGCGATTTCGACGTTCATTTGGGTGCGCGCCGTCCCGGCGACATGAGCCGCGTCATCGCCGATTCGAGTCTGGCGCGGCGCGTACTCGATTGGACGCCCCGCCACGATGATCTCGATGTCATCGTGTCGACGGCGCTCAAGTGGGAGGATACGCTTTCTCGGCGCAATTCGGTTTCCATGCTTGAAACGCCCGAACCGGGACTTTTCGATTTGCCGAAAGTTCGCAATAAGGTCGGCGCATGAACCGCTCCAGGCCGTTCGCCCATGCCGCTTCGGACAAGGGCCGCATCAGCGGCTTTTTGATCGGAGGCGGGGGATTTTGAAAGGTCACCGCCAAGTCCGCGTCAGCGATCTGGCGTTTTCACCCAAGGCTGCCGCGATTGCCGCCTGTCCGAAGGCGATGCCGCCGTCGTTGGTCGGCGTGCGGCGATGGCAAAGCACGTCGAAGCCGTTGCGGGTCAGATGTCGATGGACGCCCTCCAGCAACAACCGGTTTTGGAACACGCCTCCCGACAGGGCAATCCGCCGGATTCCGAGACTTGTGGCAATGCGCCTCGCGGTCAGCGCAACCGCGGCAATCAGGCTGTGATGAAAGCGCGCCGAAATCCGCGCCGCGCCGACATCGGCGCGGATATCGGTCAGGATGGCCGACCAGAACGGACGCCAGTCGATCGCGCCGGCATCGACCTCGACGGAGACGGGCCATGCCGTCTCGTCGCTGAATTCGTCTTCGGCGAGCGCTTCCAGTTCCATCGCCGCCTGACCTTCGTATGCCTGCCGGTCGGCGCACAGACCGAGGACGGCGGCGACCGCGTCGAAAAGCCGTCCGGCGGACGATGACAGCGGCGCATTCACGCCATTTTCGATCATCCGGTCGATCACGCCGATCGATTTGCCGGCGAAACAATTCGCCGCCGCCGTTCCCCGCAGCGCCGCGGCAATGCCGTCCTTGCCATAAGCGGCCAGCAGATGCGCGCGGGCATTTCGCCAGGGTTCACGGGACGCCGCATCGCCACCGGGCAAATGGACCGGTTGAAACCACGCAACGCGCTCGACGCTGGAATAGTCACCAACGAGGAACTCTCCGCCCCAGATCGTTCCGTCGCTTCCCCAGCCCAGGCCGTCGAGGATGATTCCCAGACTTTGGCCACCGTTCGCGGCCACCCCGTTGTCCGCAAGGCACGCCGCCATGTGCGCGTGATGGTGCTGGATTTCGACGACGGTTGCACCGAGGCTTTCAGCTAGGCGCCGGCCGGCGGCGGCGGATCGGTAGGCTGGATGAAGGTCGACGGCGACAAGCCGCGGCTTCAACTCGAACATCGAGCGATAGAGTCCAATGGTCGATTCGAGCTCGGCCAGGGTGCTTGCCTCGTCGAGATCGCCGATATGTTGCGAAACGGTGACCTGGCCGCGTCCGGCGAAGGCAAAGGCGCTTTTCAAATCGCCGCCCATCGCCAACAGCGGCGGGGCGTCGGCGAAACCAACCGGCATCGGCAACGAAGCCGGCGCGTAGCCGCGCGCCAGGCGGATGACGGATGTCGCCGGTTCATCGACGCGGCAAACGCTGTCATCGACCCGGTTGGCGATTTCGCGATCATGAAACAGGGTGGCGTCCGCAATGGCGGCAAGTTTCGCCCGCGCTTCCTCGTTGTTGAAGACCTGCGGCTCGCCCGACGCATTCGCCGAGGTCATGACCAGCACATCGTCTCCCAGCGCATCGAACAACAGCGTGTGCAAGGGCGAATAGGGCAGCATGAAGCCCAAGCGGGATTGTCCGGGTGCGACTCCTGTGGCGAGTTCCCGGTTTTCATTGCGTCCAAGCAGGACAATCGGCGCGGCGGCCGAAACCAGGAGTTCCGCTTCGCGGTCGGAAACCCGGCAATGCGCCAGAATTGCCGAGAGATCGCCTGCCATGAGGGCGAATGGTTTGGCGTCGCGCATTTTGCGCTGACGAAGCGTCGCCACCGCGATTTCATCGCCGGCCCTGCAAGCGAGATGGAAACCACCTATGCCTTTGATCGCAACGATGCCGCCGGCGCGCAAAAGGCCGACGGTTCGGGCGAGCGCTTCGTCGCCAACCGCGAGTTCCTGTCCCGCTTGGTCTTCCAGCCAAATCCGCGGTCCGCAGGTTGCGCAGGCGATCGGTTCGGCATGAAAGCGGCGGTCCGCGGGATTCAAGTATTCGGCCCGGCAGGCCGGGCACAACGGGAAGCGCCGCATCGTCGTGGTTGCGCGATCGTAGGGGATCGATTCCACGATGCTGAGCCGGGGTCCGCAATGGGTGCAGTTGGCAAACGGATAGCGATAGCGCCGGTCGGCCGGATCGCGGATTTCCCGCCGGCAATCGGGACAAATCGCGGCGTCGGGGACGATGCCGGTCGCCACCGCGCCACCGCTGCTTTCCAGAATGTCGAAGGCGTCGCCAACCGGTCCAACGCATGGCGAACCGGTGATCTGGTCGATGCGCGCCAGCGGGGGCGCCTCGGCGTTCAGTCTTTCCAGGAAGACGTCGCGATCCGCCGTCGTGGCGGCCAAAACGATTTCGACACCTGCCGGCGAATTGCGAACATGGCCGCGAAACCCCATCTCGCTCGCCAAACGCCAGACGAACGGCCGGAACCCCACGCCTTGCACGAGGCCTGTAATTTTGATGCGCCAAACCAAAGGAGAGGTCATGTCAGTGAACGGTGCAAACCATGCAGGGATCGAAGGAACGGATGATGTGCTGCATGCTGACCGGGTTGGCCTCGCCAGGCCGGATCGGCGCATCGACAAGGGCGCTTCCAGCGGTTCGGGCACGCGGCGACAGCTGTTCGACGCCAGGCGATCGATCCGGCGCGGCCTTGACCACGCATTTGCCGTATCTCGATTTACGGCTCATGGACATCGCTGGGCCAAGTAGAGCCGACGCGGCGCTCGATCGAACGCGCCGAAAATCCGGCCGCCTTCCTGCGGGGTTTTCCATGCCCGGTCGACAATGGCGCGGGCCGGCGGAGCGGCCGAATTTCGTCGTCGATCACCAGGACCGCGGGCAGATCGCTCATGGCGGACTTCTCCGCTGAGGGCGCGCGCCGCCGCCGCGTGTGTCGCGATTGCCGACGGCGTGCGCGACTTGGGAACCTTCCTGACGAAATTCGAACGAGCCACATGATAGCTCGGGTCGAAGCCGAAAAAATTGCGCTTCATGCGCATGAGTTCCTCCACGCGGTAGACGGCAAGCGGCTTTGCCGCCTCGTCGCTGGCGCGCCCATTCTGCTTTTCGGCGAGACGCAAGGCCAGGCACGGATCATTGGCAAGCCGCTCCGCTTCGCGTTTGACCGAAGCGTCGAAGTCCGCCAGGCCGCCGGGAAGCACTCGATCGGCAAGCCCGAGCGAAAGCGCTTGGTCAGCGCCCATCGGCAGGCGCTGAGCAGCGATGCGCGCCGCGTTCTCCGCACCGCAATGTTTGGGTAACAGGTACGTCCAGTATTCGGACCCGTGGAGATTGCCCATGTCCTTGTAGTGCGGGTTGAGCACGATACCGCGCCTGAGCCAGATTTCGTCGGCGGCGCGAGCAAGGAACACGCCGCCAGCGCCGGCGTTTCCGCCGACGGCGGCGATGGTTAGCCGGTCGGTCGTGCGGATGATCGCCTCGGCGAGGTCGTCCATCGCCTCGATATTGGCGAAGGAGGCATCCGCCGGACTGTCGGCCGCTTCGATCTCGTTGAGGTCGATGCCGTTCGACCAATGGTCCGGTCCGCCTGCCAGCACGATGACACGGGTCGGCCGCGCGGTCGCCTCGCGGTAGGCAAGGAGCATGCGTCGGCATGCGCCGACGCCCATCGCCCCGTTGGCGAAGGCAAACGACAGAAAACCGACGCCGTCGGCCTCCGTGTAGAGGATTTCCGCGTAGCCGTCCTTCTCGGGAAGCGCGACGGCGGCCTCGCCGAGCACCCGCATCGCCGGCAATTTGAATGGACGATCCGAAGCGCGGTCGATCAACCGGCCGATCCACACCGCGCCATCCCGCGTCGCCACGCCGACCGCCGGCCCGGAGCGCGCGACGAGCGTTCCGGGCGGGCCGGTCAAAGCGGCAGGTCGGGCGTCGAACACTCGCAAGCGCCGACCGGCTATTTCCGCCTCGGCCCCCGGCGCGCTGTCGGCGGATGCGATCTTGCGCAGGATCGCCGAGGTCGTATCGACGGCCCAGTCGATGGCGCGGTCGCCGGTCCTCAACGGTCCACGCCAAACGCGCCCTGCGGGCTGGTCGGGCAAAGGCCCGGCATGAGTTTCGAAACGATTGATGGCGTCGAGCACGGCCGTAACGGCGGCCTCTGTCACCTCGTGTCGATAGAGACTCGATTTGATGGTGTTACGCATCCGGAACGATCCTTGCGCCCAAACGGGACCGCCGTCGAGTATGGCTGTCGCCTGCAGCACCGTGACGCCCCATTCGGCGGCGTCGTCGAGGATCGCGTGATCGAGCGCGGCGGGGCCGGCATCGCCGGGCGGACCGGGATGAACAATCAGGCATGGTCGTTGTTGGTAGATCGAAGCCGGGATGGCGCGCTTGAGAAAAGGCGCGAGCACGATGTCCGGATCGAAAAGCGCCACGGCTTCTTCCGTCACGGCTTCATTGATGTCGAGTTCTACCGACACCTCGTGGCCGAGCGCCCGCAACTCAACGTAAAGCCTTTGGGCGAGGCTGTTGAACGCATGGGTCAGGAAGAGAATCCTCACCTCAGCAAATCCTCGGCAATTGTTCTCCGGCGATCCAGTCGACCACGCGGCTGCCGCCGAACGCCGTGCGCATGGTCACGAGCAGCGCCCTGTCCTCGACCACACGGCCGATGATCGCGGCCCGGCGACCTCGCGGATGACGGCGCATCGCGTCGAGCAAACGCTCGGCGTCCTCAGCCGAGCATATGGCCAGCAACTTCCCCTCATTGGCGATGTTGAGCGGATCGAGACCGAGCAACTCGCACGCCGCCGCCACGCCCGGATCGATGGGGATTTCGGCTTCGATCAGGGCCATGCCGACACCGGACTGGTGGGCGATTTCGTTCAGCGTCGCAGCAAGTCCGCCCCGCGTCGGATCGCGCATGACGCGGATGCCGGGAACGACGGCGAACATCGCCTGCGCCAGATCGGCGAGCGGCTGGCAGTCTGAGACGATCTCGGTTTCGAAGTCGAGGTTCTCGCGCTTCGACAGGATGGCGACGCCGTGATCGCCCATCGTGCCTGAGACGAGTATGGCGTCGCCCGGGCGCGCCTTGCTGCCCGACGGCGCCACGGCGTCCGGCGCGACGCCGAGGCCGGTCAGGGCGATGAAGACGCCGTCGGCCTTGCCGCGCTCGACCACCTTGGTATCGCCGGCGACGATTTGCGCGCCGGCTTCGCGCGCCGTCGCCGCCATCGAGATGACGATGCGCTCAAGATCGTCGATCGGAAAGCCTTCCTCGAGAATGAAGGACGCGGTCAGAAACCGGGGAACCGCGCCCATCACCGCGAGATCGTTGACGGTGCCGGCGACCGCGAGCCTGCCGATGTCGCCACCGGGAAAAAACAGCGGTGCAACCACATGGCCGTCGGTCGTCATCACCAGCCGGCCGGCAACTTCGCCGAGCGCCGCGCCATCGTCGCCCTGATCGAGAAACGGATTGGAAAAATGCTTCCGGAAGATCGATCCGATCAATTGTTCGCCGGCCTTGCCGCCGGCGCCATGGGTCATGTCGATGGCGCGCCCCGGCGCGCGCGGATGGCCCGGCTCGTTCATTCCGCCGCCTCTGCGACGCGCGGCTGGCCGTCGCGGAAGCGGCCATAGGTCCAGTAGGCCGCGCATGCGCCTTCCGACGACACCATGCAGGACCCGATCGGGTTCTCCGGCGTGCAGGTCGTGCCGAACAATTTGCAGTCGGTCGGCTTCTTCACGCCGCGCAGGATCGACGGGCACTCGCAGGATTTGACTTCGCGCGCCTGTTTCGGCGTCAAGGCAAAGCGCTTTTCCGCATCGAATTCGGCGAACGCCTCGCGGATGCGCAGCGCCGAATAGGGCACGGTTCCAAGCCCGCGCCATTCGAAGCTCTGGCGCAATTCGAAAACCTCGGCGACGAGGGTCTGGGCCTTGAGGTTTCCTTGCCGGGTCACCACGCGGGTGTATTCGTTCTCCACTTCGTGGCGGCCTTCGTTGACCTGGCGAATCAGCATCAGCGTCGACTGCATCACGTCGAGCGGCTCGAAACCGGCGATGACGACCGGCTTGCGGAATTCCTCCGCGAACCAGGCATAGGGATCTGAACCGATCACCGAGGAAACGTGCGAGGGTCCAAGAAACCCGTCGATCTTTACCACGCCGAGTTCTCGCACTTCGGGCGATTCCAGGATGTGCCCGATGGCGGGTGGCGTCAAAACGTGATTGCAGAACAGCGTGAAGTTGGCGAGACCTTCGGCTTTCGCCATTTTCAACGCCACCGCCGATGGCGGCGTTGTCGTCTCGAAGCCGATGGCGAAAAACACGACCTGCCGGTCGGGATTTTCCCGCGCGATCTTCAACGCGTCGAGGGTGGAATAGACCAAGCGGATATCGGCGCCGTCGGCCTTGGCGCGGATCAATGAACGTTGCTTCGTGCCGGGCACGCGCATCATGTCGCCATAGGAACACAGGATCACGCCGTGCCGCTCGGCCAGTTCCACTGCGTCGTCGATGCGGTTGACCGGCAACACGCAGACGGGACAGCCAGGACCGTGCACGAAATGAACATTCTTCGGCATCAGGTCCTGTACGCCATAGCGGAAAATTGCATGGGTGTGGCCGCCGCAAAACTCCATGAAATGATATTGGCGGCCGGCGTCCGCTTCGCGCACGATCGCACCGGCGACCGTCTTGGCCAGTCCGGCGTCGCGATATTCCGTGACGTATTTCACGACGCCATCTCCTCGATCTCCCCGGCGAGGACACCGGCCTCGGCCATCATGGCGAGCGTGCGCTCCGCTTCGTCCGGACTGACCTTGTGCAATGCGTAGCCGACATGGATGAGGACGAAATCGCCGATAACAATATCGTCGACCAGCGCCAGCGAGATGCGCTTCCTCACGCCTTCGAGCGACACCGTCGCCATGGCGTCGTCATGCAATTCGACCACGCGGGCCGGAAGGGCGAGGCACATGGCTCAGGCTTCCTTCGCCAGCGCCGGCGATCCCGTCAGCGCCATTTGGCGCGCCGCCATCAACCAGTCAATCCATTCGTCCATGCCCGCGCCGTCGCGGGCGGAGACCTTCAGCACGCGGATGCGCGGATTGACCCGGCGGGCGTTGGCGATGGTCGCAGCGACGTCGAAATCGAGATGCGGCAGCAGGTCGGTCTTGTTGAGCAGCATCAAATCGGCGGCGGCGAACATGTCCGGATATTTGAGAGGCTTGTCCTCGCCCTCGGTGACCGAAAGGATGACGATCTTGTGGGCCTCGCCAAGATCAAAGCCGGCCGGGCAAACCAGATTGCCGACATTCTCGATGAACAGCACGCCGCCGGCGTCGATAGGCAGATCCTCGAAGGCGTGCCCGACCATGTGCGCGTCGAGATGGCAGCCCTTGCCGGTATTGATCTGGATCGCCGGCGCGCCGGTCGAGCGGATGCGCTCGGCGTCGTTGGCGGTCTGTTGATCGCCTTCAATGACCGCGACGGGCAGCCGGCCGGCCAGCCGTTTGATCGTCTCGACGAGCAGGCTGGTCTTTCCCGATCCAGGACTGGACACGAGATTGAGCGCGAAAATGCCATGATCGTAAAACGCCAGGCGATTCTCGTCGGCATAGGCGTCGTTCTTCGACAGGATGTTTCGCTCGATTTCCACCATGCGCGTTTGCGTCAAGCCGGGCGCGTGGGCATGGGCCGGACCGTGCCCGTAGTGGATCGTGCCGTCGGCGGCATGCACATGGCCATCGTCGTGATGGTGATCGTGGACATGGTCTTGACCGCGCGCGCGCGCGTGTTCGTGCGTATGCGCAACGCCGTCATGGTCGTGCGCGTGGCTGTGGACGATATCGCCGTTCGCATGACCGTGTTGATGGCCTTGGCCTTTCGCCTTGCCCTCGAAACGGATATCACCTTCGCCGCAACCGCAAACCGCACACATCAGCCGACCTCCAGTTCCTTGATCCGCATCTCTTCCCCGTCGGTGACTTGCAGGCGATAGCCGCCGCAGCTGGGGCAGGGGTCGAAGCGGGCGTTCACCTTCACGGGCTTGTCGCAATCGAAGCACCAAGCCTCGCCCGGTTTTTCGTCGATGTCGAGCGTGGCGCCATCGGCGATCGATCCGCGCGTCACCGCGTCGAAGCCGAAACGCAGCGCAGAAATCTCCACGCCGGAAAGCGCTCCGATTTCCAGTCGCACGCGTTTGACGCGCGAATAAGACTGCGTCTTCGCTTCCGTCTCCATCACGTCGAGTATGCTCTCGCACAACGCCATTTCGTGCATCACGAAATCCTCAACTCATGCGCCACGCAAGGGTCGAATTCCAGCACCGTCAAGCGGGCGCGCCACTCGATCCCGCCGACGGCGGCATCCAGCCGACGCAAGGCCCGGTCGGCCGGGCCGTCCGGCGCGAAATGGGCTGTCGTCGGGGCATCGATGCGATAGTCGACGATCCGCCCGTCGACAAGATGTGTTGAGTGTTCGAGCGTGCCGCGCGCCACGTCAACGCGAGCCCAGCCCGATCCCGGACCGTTGACGCGTCCGGCGGAAATGGCGGACCGCGGCGTTTCGCCCGCGGCAAGGGATTCCAGGACCGCAAGCAAGCCGATGGCCTCGACGAGGCGAGCGGCGATTCGCGCCGCGAGTTCGCCGTGCTGGGCCGCGATGGCCTTGACGACGCCCGACGCGCGATGGCGCGCGTAAGGCGTACCGGTTTCGGCTTCGGTGATTTTCGACGGCTTGTCGCCAAGCAGTCGTTTCATCAACCGCGCCGCCGGGGTGCGTCCGGCCCCGGCCCAGCGTTCGATCGAAGCGACAACGCTAATCGCTGCGAAATCGGCGTCGGTGTCGCCGAAGAGCAGCTGGCTCAGCGCCGCGCGCGCCGTTGCGACCAGCGGAGCGATGCCAGGGTCGGAGATGTGGTTTCCGGGATCCCTTCCGACGGCGGCCTGCAAATCCCTGACGATGCGATGCATCGCGGCGAAAGGAGCGGGATAGCCGGTTTCGCCGAGCATCACCGGCCAGTCGACGGCGATCCGGCCGACATGTTCGCGCAACGCCTCGGCCGTCACCAGCAAAGTACGTTTCCGCGAAGCCGCCGAATCCGGCTCGACTCCAAGCGCCTGCTCGATCGCCGCCGAGCACGCGGCGGCCTGGGCGTTTCCGCACAGGGGAAACAAGGTGCGCACGATGGTCGGCGCGTCGGCCGGCGAACGCCCGCCAAGCAGCCTATCCAGTGGCGCCGGTTTCGGCTGCGAAATAAGCACGTCGCGAACACGGTCGCCGTCAAGCACGATTTCGATGCCGAGTGTGCCGATCAAGCTCATGGCGACGTTTTCTCCGCGCCGCCCAGGCCGAACAAACGGCGGCGCGACAGGACCGCCTTGTCGCGGTTTTCCGCCATCGGGACCGCATCGGGTTCCGGTTTCCGGCCTTCCCGGATGTCGATCATGGTGCGATCCTCGTCGCCGGCGTCCTCCGCTCCCAGGACGAAACTGCGGACATAGCGCACCGTCGCGACCGCGCTGTCGTGGCCGGGAAAGACGAACACCGGCGAGAACAGCGAACACAGGCGGAAGGGACCGCGTGTTTCGTTGTGCCTCTGCATGAACACGAAGCGGCCGCCCGGCAGCGTGGCAATGGACTTCACGCCCGAAGGCGCCGGCGATTCCAGCCGCCCTTGCAGCAGCACCATCAGGTTCATGAACCACGGCGTGATCAAGACGCAAATCCAATCCGCATCGAACCGCATCATGTCGACGACTTCCGCACGCAAAGCCTCGCTGGGCATCGGCATGCCAGCCATCGTTTCTTCGATGCGCCGGAAGCGCGCCTCGACGCCATGCGCCAGATCAACCGCCTCGCAATCCATCGTTAGCGAACACAAATTCTCTGCGCCGGCCTTAGCAATGCCGGCAACTCCGGAAATCCGGCAGGTTGGCAAGAGGTCTTCCGGCCGGATTCTGCCAATAGGGATCGCCGTCGGCGCGATCATGGACTTGCGAGCAGATTTTGCACTCCATGCCCGTTTTCGTGCCGATCTTCGTCGCGTCTTCGCCGTATGAGCCTCCGAAAAACTTGCCGTTCGACGGTAGACGTCCAGGATTTCGGCCAGCCCTTCGCGACGATCGGCCAGGTCATCGGCGACTGTCGTGACGACATCGGGCACATCGCAGACTTCAATGGAATGGAGGATCAGCGCCTCCTGCAAATTGGAGAAGTGCGCATACGGACACCGCCTACGCGGGTCGCCAAGTCGCGCCAGTTCCTGTCACCGCGCGAGAATGCCGTCACCGCGCCTCAGCCAAGCGTTTCGTCCAGATATGTCAGGTCTCGTTCTGTGACAAAAACGGCCACCTCACGGCGGGCCCGATGGATGACCTCTTTGCCGCTCTCCTCAACCGCCGGCCAGGAACAAGACGCCGGAGCCGGCGACAGCCAATCCGACACCGTAACGCAACACGGCAAGCCGTGATGCGCCGAGGCCGATTCCGATGCCGGCGAGATGGATCGCCGCGGTGGCGAGCGCGAAGCCGGCGATATAGGCCGCCACGCCTCCGGTCGCCTCGCTGGCGTGGGCGTGGCCGTGGAACATGGCGAAAATCCCGGCAAGCGCCACTCCGGCGGCGACCGGCAGGCGCGCGCCCGCGACGATCATCAGGCCAAGCGCCAGGACGGACGCGGCGATCATCGATTCCACACCCGGCAGGCCGATGCCGGCAAAGGCGAGGCCGGCGCCGACAAGCATCGCCGAAACGAAAGCCAGCGGCGCGATCCATACGCGCTTGGACGCGGCGAGCGCCGACCATACGCCGACCGACAGCATGGCCAGAAGGTGGTCGGGTCCGAAAACCGGATGGGCCAGGCCAGCGGCGAAACCGTCCGCATGGCCGACGCCAGTGTGGGCGAGCGCCGGCGAGGCGGCGAGCAGGAGCGCGGACATCGCCGCTGCGGTGCGAAGTTTCATTTCATCTCTCCTTCGTGGAAATCGACGCGTCAGTCATTGTCGCCGCGGCGATCGCCTCGGCTTCGGCTGCGAACATTTCGTCATAGAGTTCCCATGCGCGCAAGGCGTCGACCTTGGTCATCTTCTGGATCGCGCGGCCGGCATGGACCATGACATGGTCGCCGGGGCCGATCTCCTCATGCTGGACCAGGAACAGGCTTACGGTACGCTCCACGCCGCGCGCTTCGCATCGTGCAGAAAAGCGCTCGCGCTCCAAGACGCGCATAGGCACGGCCAGACACATACAGCGGCTCCGTTTCGGGGAATAGATAAGGTGCAAATTTAGCACCAGGATTGACCTAGGTCAGGTTCGCGAAAATTCGTATGGATAAGTTCACGAGTGAATTCGCAGCCGGGGTATCGGAATGCGCGATTTTGCCAATGAACCGCTTGTCCTGGGTATCGGCAACTCCCTGTTGAGCGACGATGGCGTTGGCATCCATGTCGTTAACGCCTTGGAAGCGATGCGAAGCGACGGCGCCGAATTGCGGCCCTTCGCCACACGCGACGGCGGCACCATCGGTCTGGCGCTGCTTTCCGAAATCGCGGGCCGCGACGACCTGATTGTCGTCGACGCCATGGAACTGCACGCTGCTCCCGGAACCGTTCGCGTCTTCCGCGACGCCGACATGAACCGGCAATTGTCCGGCGTGAAAAAATCAGCGCATGAAGTGGCGCTCGCCGATCTGATCCAGGCGTCCGAACTCGCCGGCTTCGCGCCGAAGCGCCGCGCCCTCGTCGCCGTGCAGCCGGAAATCACCACTTGGGGCCTTACGCCGACTCCGGCCGTGCAAGAGGCGGTGGATACGGCCCGCGACGAAATTCTGTCGATCCTGGCGGAGTGGTCCAATGGAAACTGACGGGCAGGCCACCGCCCCGGGCAGTGCGCTGGCGCTCATCCTCGTCCGCGAGATCGGGCAGGCGTTGGCGGCCTTCGCCGAAAGCGGAGAGCCCGCGGCGATCGACCTGCGCGGCCTGCCGATGAGCGATGCGGATCGCGAGGAACTCCTCGCGTGGCTCGGCGACGGCGAAATCGCCGCGACGCTTGCCGTCGCCGGACGCAGCGAGATCCGCGAAACCCGGTTTACCGGCGTGTGGTGGGTCCGCCACTTCGGGACCGACGACCGCATCGCCGCCGAGCGCATCGAAATCGCCTCCGTTCCGGATATCCTCATTGCCGATATGGCCGACGTGACCGCGGCGGCGGCGCGCTTCGACGATGAACTGGCCGAATTGTCCATCCCGCCCTCCATGGAGGAAGCCGAGCATGTCTGATCGTCAAACCGTGGGCGACATTCTCGCCCAGCGCGGCGTGTCGCGCCGGGCTATCCTGAAATACGCGGCCTGGCTCGCCAGCGCCATGGCGCTGCCGCCCTCGGCCTCGAAGGCCATCGCGCAGTCGCTCGCGGCGGCGCGCCGGCAATCGGTGGTCTGGCTGTCGTTCCAGGAATGCACCGGTTGCACCGAGTCGCTGACCCGCTCCTTCAGCCCGTCCCTTGAAGAGATGATCTTCAATCTCATCTCGCTCGATTACCACGAGACCCTGATGGCGGTGTCCGGCCACGCGGCCGAGGAAGCCCGCCTGAAGGCCATGGAGGAGAACAAGGGCAAATATGTCGTCGTCGTCGACGGCTCGGTGCCCCTTAAAGACGACGGCGTCTATTCCGCCAACGCCGGCAAGACCAATCTGCAGACGCTGCAGGAAACGGCCAAGGACGCGCTCGCCATCATCTCGGTCGGCACTTGCGCCGCCTACGGCGGCATTCCGGGCGCCCGGCCCAATCCGACTGGCGCGGTGTCGGTTGGCGAAATCATCAAGGACAAGCCGGTCATCAATATCCCCGGCTGCCCGCCGATTGCCGAGGCCATCGCCGGAACGGTCGCCTATCTCGTCACCTTCGGCAAAGTGCCCGACCTCGATCATCTGGGTCGCCCGAAGGCGTTCTTCGGCGACACCATTCACGACCGCTGCTATCGCCGGCCGTTCTACGACAAGGGCCTGTTCGCCAAGAGTTTCGACGACGAAGGCGCGCGCAACGGCTGGTGCCTCTATGAAGTCGGCTGCAAGGGCCCGGTCACCTACAATGCCTGCGCCACGCTGAAATGGAACGGCGGCGTCTCGTTCCCGATCCAGTCGGGCCACGGCTGCATCGGCTGCTCCGAGCCGCACTTCTGGGACAAGGGCAGCTTCTACCAGCCGCTGTCGACCGCGATGCCGGGCATGGGCGCGGGCATCGCCGCCGGGGCCGCCGCCGGCGTCGCGCTCGGCGCGGGAGCCGCCTGGCTCGCCCGTCGCCGTCAGGTCGCCTATTCGCAACAAACCAGCAAGAAGGAAGGGGCCTGAGCTATGGACCTTCTCGATTTCGCACGTGGGCCGGCGCTATATTTCGCGCTTGCCGTTTTCGCCCTCGGCACGCTGTGGCGGCTGCTCGGCATCCTGCTCCTGCCTTGGGGGCTGATCCGGTCGCCGGCGCGTGAGGGCTCGCCTTCGCCGTTCTCGTCCGCGCTCAAGGGCATTGTCGTCAAGCTCTGGCCGCACAAGGAGTTCATGGCCGGCGGCTTCTTCACTTTCATCAACGGCTATATCTTCCACCTCGGCCTGGCGATTGTCGTGTTCCTGTTCGTGCCGCACATCCTGTTCATCAAGAACCTGTTCGGCATCTCCTGGCCCGGCCTGCCGTCGAACGTGATCTACGCCGTCGGCGTCATCACGGCGGTGTCCCTTATCGCCGCGATCGCCAACCGCATGACCAGCCCGGTGCTGAGACTGATTTCGCGTGTTGACGATTACATCAGCTGGGTGATGACCTTCCTGCCGGTGTTGACCGGCCTGCTCGCGGTCAGCCATCTGGGCGCGCGCTATGAGACATTGATTGCCTTGCACATCCTGTCCGTCGCCGCGTTCTTCGTCTGGTTCCCGTTCGGGAAGCTGATGCACGCATTCCTCTTCGTCTTCTCCCGCGCCATGACTGGCGTGCGTTTCGGCCACAGGGGGGCTCAGCTATGACCGCCAAGACCACGACCGCCGGCGTCGCCTACGACGTCCATGGCGACATGAGCGAAACCGACCGCCGCGACGCGGCGATGAAAGGCTTCGTCCGCGAATTCGGCGCCATCGCCGCCGCCCACATGGAATCCTGCGTGCGTTGCGGCATGTGCGCCAACGCCTGCCACTTCTATGTCGCGACCGGTGAGCCGGCCTACACGCCGATCAACAAATTGCGCCCGTTCGAGCAGGCCTATCATCGTCATGCCGGCCCCTTCGCGCCGATCTACCGCATGCTCGGCATCGTCCCGAGCGTGACGGTGGAAAAGCTGGAGGAATGGCAGCGCCTGATCTTCGACGCCTGCACGCTGTGCGGCCGCTGCACGCTCGCCTGCCCGATGGGCATCGACATCGCCGAGCTCATCAAGGAAGCCCGTCACGGCATGTACAAGGCCGGCCTCATTCCCGAGCGCCTGCAACTCATGGACCGCACAACGAAAGCCTGGGGCAGCCCGGCGACTCCGGCAGAGGATTTCGCTGATATCATCAACGAGGCCGGGGAGGAGTTCGGCGTCACGATGAACGTCGATCTGCCGAAGGCCGATTACCTGGTCACGGTGGCGCCAGCCGAACTTTCCGAGCACACCAAGGCGCTCGCCGACGTCGCCAAGATCATGAACCGGATGGGTCTGTCCTGGACATACCATTCGGAAGGTTTCGAAGCGTCGAATATCGGCTACCTCAACGGCGATACCGAACTTCAGGAAAAGATGACGCGTCGCATCATCGACACCGCCATCAAGATCGGCGCCAAGACGCTGGTCCTGCCCGAATGCGGCCACGCCTATGGCGCGGCGCGCTGGGAGGCGGCGCGCTGGTATGGCGGCGACATTCCCGTGCGCGTCATCCACATGACCGAGTTCCTCCAGGAAGCGGTCAACAGCGGCAAGATCAAGCTGAACAAGATCGACGCGACGGCGTCGTTCCACGATCCATGCCAGCTCGTGCGCCGGGGCGGCGTCACCAAGGCGCCGCGCGACGTGCTCGGCAAGCTCGGCGTCACGGTCAAGGAACTACAAAACCACGGTTCGCTCGGCGTGTGCTGCGGCGGCGGCGGCGGCGTGGTGTCCAATGTGCGCGCCGACCCGATCCGCTTCAAGGCGTTCGAGTTGAAGCGCAGGGAAGTCGAGGACGCCGGTGCGGATCGCTTCGTCACGGCCTGCGGCCAGTGCCGCATCACCCTGACGCTCGGCGCCAAGCACTTCAACTGGAACAAGAAGGTCGAGAGCCTGCTCGAGCTCGTGGCCGACAACCTGGCCGACTGACAGGAGAAAGACCATGAACCAGAGAATCGTCGTCGACCCCGTCACCCGCATCGAGGGCCATCTGCGCATCGAGGCCGAAACCGCTGCCGACGGCAGCGATCGCCAGCGCCTATTCGTCGGGCACCATGGTGCGCGGCATCGAGTTGATCCTGAAGGGCCGCGATCCGCGCGACGCCTGGGCCTTCGCCCAGCGCATCTGCGGCGTCTGCACGCTTGTTCACGGCATCGCTTCGGTGCGCGCCGTCGAGGATGCGCTGAAATATGAAATTCCTGCGAACGCCCAACTGATCCGCAACCTGATGATCGCGGCGCAGTACGTGCATGACCACGTCATGCATTTCTACCATCTGCACGCGCTCGACTGGGTCGACGTCGTCTCGGCGCTGAAGGCCGATCCGGCCGCGACCTCCCAATTGGCGCAATCGATTTCCTCATGGCCGAAATCGAGCCCGGGCTACTTCGCCGACACGCAGAAGAAGATCAAGGATTTCGTCGAGACCGGCCAGCTCGGCATTTTCGCCAATGGTTTTTGGGGCAATCCCGGATACAAGCTGCCGCCCGAAGCCAATCTGATGGCCGTGGCGCATTATCTCGAAGCGCTCGTCTGGCAGCGCGAGGTGGTGCAGATCCACACCATCTTCGGCGGCAAGAACCCGCATCCGAACTTTCTCGTCGGCGGCGCGCCGTCGCCGATCTCGATCGACGCGACCGCTTCGGCCGGTGTCGCCGGCACGGCGCTGAACGTGACCGGGCTTGGCCAGATCAAGTCGATCATCCAGAAAATGATGACCTTCGTCGACCAGGTTTACGTGCCCGATACGCTCGCCATCGCCTCCTTCTACAAGGACTGGTTCGAGCGCGGCGAGGGCGTCGGCAATTTCATGACCTTCGGCGATTTCCCCGAGAAAGGCATGGGCGATCCGTCGACCTGGATGATTCCTTCCGGGGTCATCCTTAATCGCGACCTGTCGACCATCCATCCCGTCGACATGAACAATCCGGATGAAATCCAGGAGTTCGTTGCCCATTCTTGGTACGACTATGGCGGCGGCAAGAAGTCTGGCTTGCACCCCTATGACGGCGAAACCACATTCAACTATTCAGGTCCGAAGCCGCCTTACGACCAGCTCAACGTCGAGGAAAGCTATTCCTGGCTCAAATCGCCGCGCTGGAAGGGCCATGTCATGGAGGTTGGTCCGCTCGCCCGCGTGCTGATGCTTTACGCCAAGGGCCACGAACCGACCAAGGCGCTCGCCGACATGGCGCTCGGCAAGCTCGGCGTACCGCTGACTGCAATGTTCTCCACGCTCGGCCGCACCGCGGCGCGAACTCTGGAAAGCAAGATCATCGGCGACCAGATGATGATCTGGCTCGACAATCTCATCGCCAACATCAAGGCCGGCGATCTCGCCGTCCACAATCCGGCGAAATGGGATCCGAAGACCTGGCCGAAGGAAGCAAGGGGCGTCGGCTTCATGGAGGCGCCGCGCGGTGCGCTTGCCCACTGGATCGTCATCAAGGACGGCAAGATCGACAATTATCAGGCAGTGGTGCCGTCGACCTGGAATGCAGGACCACGCGACGCCGATGGCAAGCCTGGACCGTATGAGGCAGCGCTAATGGATCGTCACACCCTGTTCGACCCCAGGCAGCCGCTCGAAATCCAGCGCACGATCCATTCGTTCGATCCGTGCATCGCCTGCGCCGTTCATGTCGTCGACCCCGACGGCGAGGAGCTCGTGCAGATCAAGGTGAGCTGAGGCTCGCCTGCTTCGGGGGGAAGCGAAACGACCGGCTCATGGGCCGGTCGTTTTTTCCGTATCTGGATTCAGTGTCAGCCGCCGGATTTCTTCTTGTCGGCGAGCTGGTTCCATGAATTTTGCTGCGCCAGCATCTGGCGTAGATAGGCGACATTGGCTTCGGCCTGTCCCTGTGAAAGTTCGCCTCGTGCAATCGCCTCGGCCTCGTCGAAGCGGCCCTGGAGGCCAACGGCGAGCGCAGGTTCTGGCGCACACGACTGTCGGCGCCCTGCGACTGGCTGGCGCGGCGCAGATAGTCCTCCGCCGTCGGCAGGTCGCCGGAAAGGAGGTGGCTCATGCCCAGATTGGACAGGACGGAAGCTTCGCCCGGGCGCATGTCCAGCGCTTTTTGGTAAAGGGCGCGCGCTTCAGCCGTTTGGCCGATCTGGTCGAGAATCGCGCCTTCCGCCGACAGCAATTTCCAGTCGGGGTATTCCGGCGTCTGGGCCCGCCGAACGGCGTCGAGCGCTGCCTCGAACTCACCGGCCGCCGCCAGCGCCTTGCCATAGGCGGCGAGCACCTTGCGGTCCTTCGGATGGCCGATGGCGGTCTTGCGCATCACGGCAAGCGCCTGTTCGTCGCGGCCCGACATTCGCAAAGCGTCGGCATAGGCCAGCGCCGAATCCTTGTCTGACGGATCTTTCGCGTAGCGCGCGCCCAAGCGCGAAACCGCTCCGGCCATTTCCGATTCGTTCATCTGGTCGAGCGGTTTGCCTCGGTTGACCGAGCCGGTCGTCATGCCGCGCGAGGCGCAGCCGGAAAGCGCCAGCGCCACCGCGAACGCCACGCTTGCGCCACGCAACATCGAAACGCGGCGAGAAATCGTTCCGGCAACCGTCATCGCGTCAATCCCCTGTCGATCGGCGGCTGTATTCAGCCTGGCATTCTTCCGTCAGAAATATTCTGTTAACCCTAATGGTTCGTTAATTCGCTCGTCCCGCGGAGCCCCTGCATCATGCCTGTCCGATTTGTAACCGGCCCACTCGCCGACGCCTTGCCCGTCCATTTTCGCGGCCCCGCCGAGGCGCTGCCGACTGACGCTGCACCCTGGGCGGAAGCCGTTGGTTTCACGCCCGATGCCGGCAAGGTCCTCGTCTATCCGGGAAAGGATGGACGCCCGGCCGGCGCCGTGCTTGGCCTCGGCGCCGAACGCTCCGGTCATGCGCCACTGCTGTCCGGTGCGCTGGCCAAAGCGCTGCCGGCGGGCCGCTGGCGCTTCGCCGAAGGCGGATCGCGATTGGCAGCGCTCGGTCTGGCGCTCGGCGCCTATGCCTTTGCGCGCTACAGCAAAAAGCCCGGCCGCGATCTGGACTTCGTCCTGCCCGAGGGCGTCGACGGTGTTGCGCTGGACCGTGAAGTGCGGGCGCACAGCCTGGTCCGCGATCTCGTCAATACGCCAACCAACGACATGGGTCCCCATGCGCTCGAAGCCGAGGCGCGCGCGATCGCCGACGCTCACGGCGCGGCGCTCTCGGTAACGCGGGGCGACGATCTTCTCGCCGCCAATTTGCCGATGATCCACGCCGTCGGCCGCGCCGGTGGCGAAGCGCCGCGCCTCATCGATATTATCTGGGGCGACCCGGCTGCGCCCAAAGTCACGCTGGTCGGCAAGGGTGTCTGCTTCGATACAGGCGGTCTCGACATCAAGCCATCTTCCGGCATGTTGCTGATGAAGAAGGACATGGGCGGTGCGGCCCATGTTCTCGCCATCGCCTCCCTGGTCATGGGCGCAAAACTGCCGATCCGCTTGCGTGTCCTCATTCCGGCGGTGGAAAATTCAATTTCGGCGACAGCGTTCCGGCCGGGCGATGTGTTGAAAAGCCGCCGGGGCCTGACCGTCGAAATCGGCAACACCGATGCGGAAGGCCGCCTAATCCTCGCCGATGCGCTCGATCTCGCCGACGAGGAATCGCCTGACCTGCTCATCGACATGGCGACGTTGACCGGCGCAGCCCGCGTCGCGCTCGGACCCGACCTGCCGCCCTACTACACCGACGATGATACACTTGCCGCTGCGCTGTCGGCGGCGGCGGCGACGGAAGCCGATCCGTTGTGGCGCCTTCCTCTCTGGCCTGCTTATGAATCGAAGTTTCCGTCGAAAATCGCCGACATCAACAACGTCAACACCGACGGTTTCGCCGGTTCGATCATCGCGGCCCTGTTCCTCAAGCGCTTTGTCGGCAGGGCCAGGACTTGGGCGCACTTCGACATTTTCGCCTGGAATCCGGCGGACCGGCCGCACGGACCGGCCGGCGGCGAGGCGCAAGGAATGCGCGCCATCACACGGGTGCTCGCGGATCGCTACCGACGTTGACGAATACCGTCGCCGCATGATACGGTTCGGAACCGAAACGAGATTGCGCCATGTCCGTCGCCCTGACGCCGAGCCAAGCCCTGCGCCTGTGGCAATCGGTTTCCGTCGCCGAAGCCGCTGGCGGCGAACCGGATTTGTCCTATCGGCAGGCGGCGATTCTGCTCACCGTCTATCTCGATCCGCCGCCCCATACCGTTCGCGGACTGGCGGCAAAGCTCAAGGTCACCAAACCGGTCATCACGCGGGCGCTCGACACCATGGGTTCGATGAAGCTCCTCTCGCGCCATCGCGATGAGGCGGACCGGCGCAACGTGCTCGTGCGCCGCACTGTGGAGGGCGCGCTGTTCGTCGAACGCTTTGGCGACCGGGTCATCGCCAGGGCGGCGGAGTTGCGGGCATGAGCGCGCTCGATCCGCGCCTCAACGCCTTCCGGCCGGATCTTGCTGATTTCCGGCTCGAAGGCCAGGTCGAAGCCGCGCACTACGTCGAGGCCAAGCGCGCCGAGGTCTCAGTCGCCGTTGTCGATGTTCGCCGCACGCCTGACGCGACGGCCCAACTCGATACGCAGTTCCTGCTTGGCGAAGCGGTGCGCGTTTTCGAATCGAAGAAAGGTTGGTCGTGGATCCAATCGGTTCGCGACTATTATGTCGGCTATGTACGTGGCGCCGATCTCGGTCCGGGGCATCTGAAGCCGACTCACGAAATCGTCGCGCCGCGGACCTTCGCTTATGGCGAGCCCGATATGAAGACGCCGGTCCGGCGGGCCCTGTCGATGGGAAGCCGCTTTTCCGTCGCCGGCATGGCGGAAACCCGCGGCCTCGCCTATGTCATCACCGATGCTGGCGACGCGATCGTCGCCAAGCATGTCCGCAAGATCGAGCCGCACGCCGAAGACTTCGTCATCTGGGCGGAAAAGCTGATTGGCGCGCCCTATCTCTGGGGCGGCGCATCCGGTTTCGGCGTCGATTGTTCCGGGCTCGTCAGCCTGTCGATGCGCATGGCCGGCCGCGATGTGATGCGCGATACCGAGATACAAGAGACGTCCATCGGCGCGGCCATCGACCGCAAGCGCGACGGGTTGAAGCGCGGCGATCTGGTGTTCTGGAAAGGCCACGTCGCCATCGTTGTCGATGACGGACGCACCATCCTGCACGCCAACGGTCACACGATGGATGTGGCGCTTGAGCCATTGAACGCCGCCATCGAACGCATCGGCTATCTCTACGGTCTGCCGACAAGTTACCGGCGGCCGTAAACGCCATCAATATCCGAGGACGGGATCGACAACATTCTCGAACGGCTCGCCCAGGCGATGGCGCCGGATTTGCCGGACGACATAGCGTACCACGTCCGAACGCGGCGACCAGGCGGCCGCGTGAGGCGTGATGAAAACGTTTGGCGCTGTCCAAAGAGGATGGTCCCGCGGCAGCGGTTCGGTTTCGAACACGTCCAGAGAGGCGCCAGCCAGCAGACCGTTGCGCAAAGCCATGTCGATGTCGGCGTCGATTTGCGTCTTGCCCCGCCCGCCATTGACGTAGAACGCACCGCCAAGCGCGCCATCGCGTCGGAGCCTTTTCAAAACATCGAGCGTGACAAGGCGCTCGGTCGCCGGCGTGTGGGGCAACAGCGAGACGAGGATGTCGGTTTCCGCGAGGAATGCGTCGTACTGCTCGGGTCCATGAAAGCAATCGACCCCGTCGAGCGCCTTTTCCGTTCGCGACCAGCCGCGCAAGCGGAAACCGATCGTGGCGAGTTTTTTCGCCGCGTCCTGCCCGAGAACACCAAGCCCCATCAGCCCGACGGTCACTTCTTCCGCGCCCGGCTGGTGTGGTCTCAGCCATTGCCGCGCCGATTGCTGGCGTTCATAGGTTCGAAACAGGCGAAGATGCAGAAGGCATTGCAGCACGACCCATTCGCTCATGCGATGGGTCAGGTCGCGGCCGACATAGCGCACGATCGGCGCGCCTTCGGGCAGGTTCTTCGCGCCCATGAGATGGTCGACTCCGGCGCCGAGCGAGAACAGGGCCCTGACGCCCTTCAAGCGGTCGAGCAGGCTTGCTTCGGGCGACCACACGATGGCCCAATCGGCGGCCGCGATCTGCTCGGGCGCCGCGTCCGGCAGCCACACCGCATCTCCCTCCGGAAACGCTTGCGCGAATTCCGGCAGCCATTGGTCAGGCGAGTCGCCGCCGACCGCGACGAGCACCGTTTCGCGTCTGTCGCTCACCTTGCCTCCATAAGCCGCTTCACCCGCTCGGCCCCATGGCGGGCGAACCACAAAAGGCCCGCATGGGCGAAGCCGTTGTGGACGAACCCGGCGTCACAGGCGCCGAGCGCCTCTTCCGGCGTCGCGAGGAACGGCGCGATCTCTTCATCCTCGTCTTCTCCGGCGAGTGTCGCCACCTGATCGGAGTCAACAATCGCGAGATAGATCGTGGCGAATTCGGTCGTCAGGCCCGGAGTCGGCAGGAACGAGAACGCCACTTCGAGAGCCAGCGCGGTCAAACCGGTTTCTTCAAGCAACTCCCGGATTGCGGCGGCGATATCGGTCTCGCCGGTCTCTACGCCGCCGGCCGGCAGCTCCACCATGTCGCCCAGTCCGTTGGCGATTTGCGCCGCAAGGCGGAATTGGCGGATCAGCACCAGCCGGTCGCGAACCGGATCATAGGGAATGACGCCGACGACGCGCCCGCCTTCGAGCAGTTCCCGCCGCGCCTCGACGTTGCCGCCCGAGCGGTCGGTGTGACGGATGTCAAAGGCCGTGAGCTTGCGGAAACGCCCGCCCATGGCCTCGCGGCCGAGGACCTCGGTCATGACGGCGCGGTCGGCGATCGTATCGCTCATTGCGCCACTGCTTCGGCCGTTGTCGTGCGCGCGTCGAAGGCCGCGGCGATCAGCGCCTTGGTGTAGTCGGTTTGCGGTCGTTCGAAAATCTCCGTGGCCGGGCCTTGTTCGACGACGACGCCATTGCGCATGACGATCACGTGGTTCGCCAACGCCCGCACCACTTTCAGATCGTGGCTGATGAACAGATAGGCAAGGTCGTGCTTTTGCTGCAGGTCGCGCAGCAAATCGACCACCTGCGCCTGTACACTCATGTCGAGCGCCGATGTCGGCTCGTCGAGCATGACGAATTTAGGCTTCAGCACCATCGCGCGGGCGATCGCGATGCGTTGGCGCTGGCCTCCGGAAAATTCGTGCGGATAGCGGTGTCGGGTTTCCGGATCGAGGCCGGTTTCGGCGAGCGCCGCAACGACGCGGGCGTCGCGCTCTTCCCGGCCGAGACCGGGTTCGTGCACGGCCAAACCTTCGGCGACGATCTCTCCGACGGACATGCGCGGGCTGAGCGAGCCGTAGGGGTCCTGGAAGACGATCTGGATTTCGCGCCGCAGCGGCCGCATGGCGCCGGCGCCGCGGCCCGAAATTTCGGTCTTGCCAAAACGGATGGCGCCCTGCGACGAGATCATTCGCGTCAGCGCCAGTCCAAGGGTGGTTTTTCCAGAACCGGATTCGCCGACGACGCCAACCGTTTCGCCGGCGCGGACCGCGATGTCGATGCCGTCGACCGCCTTGACGTGGTCGACGGTCGGGCGCATCAGGCCTTTCTTGATCGGAAACCAGACGCGCACGCCCTTGCCGCTCATCACCGTTTCCGCGTTGTCGGCCGGCGGCAGCGGCCGACCCTTCGGCTCGGCGGCAAGGAGATGTTTGGTGTAGGCGTGCTGGGGCTGGGCGAATATGTCGGCCGTCGGCCCGCTCTCGACGATTTGCCCCTTGGTCATCACGCAGACGCGGTCGGCGATGCGTCGCACGATGCCGAGATCGTGGGTGATGAACAGCATCGAAAGCCCGCGCTCGGCTTTCAGCCCGGCGAGCAATTCGAGGATTTGCGCTTGCACCGTCACATCGAGCGCCGTCGTCGGTTCGTCGGCGATCAGCAGCTTGGGATCGTTGGCGAGCGCCATGGCGATCATCACGCGCTGGCGTTGGCCGCCCGACATTTCGTGCGGGAAGGCGCCGATGCGCCTTTCCGGTTCGCGGATGCCAACCTGGCGCAGCAGTTCGAGCGTGCGTTGTCGCGCTTCCGCGCCCGTGATTCCCTTGTGCAGCGCCAGCACCTCGGCGATTTGTTGATCGATCGTATGCAGCGGATTGAGCGACGTCATCGGCTCCTGGAAGATCATCGCCATCTCGTCGCCGCGCACGGTGCGCAGGTCGCGATCCGACGCCGTCAGCAGGTCTTCTCCGTCGAACCGGATCGCGCCCGAAGCGTGGCTTGCCGGAGGGTAGGGCAGGAGCTTGAGCACCGACAACGCCGTCACCGATTTGCCGGAACCGGACTCGCCGACAAGCGCCAGCGTCTCGCCCTTGGCAATGTCGAAGGAAACCTGGTCGACGGCGAGCGTCGTCTTTCCGCCTTGGGTGAAGGCGACGGAAAGATCGCGGACGGAGAGGAGGGGAGAATTCATTTGAACGTCTTGCGTGGATCGAAGGCGTCACGGGTCGCTTCGCCGATAAAGATGAGAAGCGATAGCACGCCGGCGATGACAACGAAGCCGGTCAATCCGAGCCACGGCGCGTTGAGATTGTTCTTGCCCTGACCCATCAGTTCGCCGAGCGATGGCGAGCCCGGCGGCAGGCCGTAGCCGAGAAAATCGAGCGCCGTCAGCGTCGAGATCGAGCCGTTGAGGATGAACGGCAGGAAGGTCAAGCGTCGCCACCATGGCGTTCGGTAAAAGGTGTCGGATCATGATGGTGCGGTCGGGCACGCCAAGCGCGCGCGCCGCCGTCACATATTCGAAATTGCGCGCCCTGAGGAATTCGGCCCGCACCACGCCGACGAAACTCACCCATGAAAACACGATCATGATGGCGAGCAGCATCCAGAACCCGGGCGGCAGGATGCGGCTGACGATCAGCAACAAGTAGAGCAGCGGGATCGACGACCAGATTTCGATGAAGCGCTGGAAGATCAGGTCGACCCATCCGCCGAAATAGCCCTGCACCGCGCCGGCCGCGACGCCGATGACCGCCGATGCGCCGGTGAGGATCAGGCCGAACAGCACCGAAATGCGCACGCCGTAGAGCACGCGCGCCAGCACGTCGCGCGCCTGATCGTCGGTGCCGAACCAGTTCCAATTGCCGACGGAACAATCAGGATCGTCGACGCCCTGGGCATAGCGGCTGCAGCGTTCCTCGATTGTGTACATCCACGACGGTTTCGCCGGGGCCGATTGCGGGATCTCGTTGTTGACCGTCCGGTAGGAATAGCGGATCGGCGGCCACAGCATCCAGCCATGCGCCCCGATTTCGTCGCGAATGAACGGATCGCGGTAATTGGTCACCGCCAAAAAGCCGCCGAACTTCTCTTCCGGGTAGTCGACAAGCGCCGGGAACAGGATTTCGCCCTTGTAGGACGCGATGATCGGCCGGTCGTTGGCGATGAACTCCGAGGCGAGCGTCAGGGCGAACAGGATGGTGAAAAACCACAGCGAGATGTAGCCGCGTCGGTTGGCCTTGAAATTGGCCCAGCGCCGCGCATTCAACGGCGACAGGAACGGCCGCCGGGCGGGTGCGGATATCGCTGTCCCGCTCATGTCTCCCTCCGCTCGAAATCGATGCGGGGATCGATGAACATGTAGATCAGATCCGACAGCAGGTTCACCAGCAGGCCGATCAGCGAGAAGATGTAGACCGTGGCGAACACCACGGGAAAATCGCGGTCGACCACCGATTTGAACCCGAGATAGCCAAGCCCGTCGAGCGAGAAGATCGTTTCAATCAGCAGCGCGCCGGAAAAGAACGCCATGATGAAGGCGCCGGGAAACCCGGAGATGACGATCAGCATCGCGTTGCGGAACACGTGCCTGTACAGGATGCGACGCTCGGTCAGGCCCTTGGCCCGCGCCGTCACCACATATTGCTTGCGGATTTCGTCGAGGAACGAATTCTTCGTCAGCAGCGTCGTCGTGGCAAAGGCGGAGATCACCAGCGCCGCAAGCGGCAGCGTCACATGCCATGTGTAGTCGGTGATTTTGCCCCACAGACTCATCTCGGCGAAATTGTCCGAAGTCAGCCCGCGCAGCGGGAACCAGTCGAAGAACGATCCGCCGGCGAACAGCACCATCAACAGAATCGCAAACAGGAAGCTCGGAATGGCGTAGCCGACGATGATGACGGCGGACGTCCAGGTGTCGAAGCGCGTTCCTTCCCGCACCGCCTTGGCGATGCCGAGCGGGATGGATACAGCGTAGGAAATCAGCGTCATCCACAGGCCGAGCGTGATCGACACCGGCATTTTTTCGGCGACCAGATCGACCACGGCAATGTCGCGGAAATAGCTCTCGCCGAAATCGAAGCGCGCATAGTTCCAAAGCATGGTGAAGAATCGGGTCAGCGGCGGCTTGTCAAAGCCGAACTGCTCTTCGAGCTTCTTGATGAATTCCGGATCGAGCCCTTGCGAACCGGGATATTTCGAGGCGCCTTCGCCGCCTGCGTCGCCGGGATTCTGGCCGCCGAAATCCGAGCCGCCGCCCGAGATGCGATCGGTAGCGCTGCCGCCCTGGGTGAGCTTGGCGATCATCTGCTCCACCGGGCCGCCCGGCGCGAACTGCGCGATGGCGAAGGTGATGGCGAGGATGCCGAACAAGGTCGGCAACATCAGCAACAGACGGCGTACGACATAGGCGCCCATCAGACGGAGCCTTCCGCCGGGGCGTTCAGGTCAAAGCTTGCCAATCGCGCGCGCCTTTGCTTCGTCGAACCACCACAGCGTCTCGATCGGGAAACCGTAGTCGGGCTTGGCTTCGTTGAAGCCGAACATGTCCCAATACGCCACCCGGTGATTCGCCGCATGCCAATTTGGAATCCAGTCGCGTCGTGCGCGCAAGACCCGGTCGAGCCCGCGAAGCGCGGCGACCAGCGCCTCGCGGCTTTCCGCCGCCCCGGCCGCGTCGACCAGGGCGTCGATGCAGGGGTCCGCCGTGCCGGGCAAATTATTGGATCCGGCCAACGCGGCGGAATGCGAATGGAACATGCGCGCCAACTCGTCCCGCGTCGGCGAGGCGGAGAAATTCTGCGCCACGCCGATCATGTCGAAATCGAAATTCGTTTGCCGCTCCTGGAACTGGGCCGGATCGACCTGCCGGATCGAGGCGTCGACGCCGATGGCGCGCAGATTCTCGATGAAAGGCGTGTCGACGCGGACGAACACTTCGTCCTGCACCAGCATTTCCAGCGCCAGCCTTTCGCTCCGCGGATCGACGAAGAAGGCGCCGGCGCGCGTGAAACCGGCATCCGCGATCAGCTGCGCGGCGCGGCGCAAATTGGTTCGATCCCGCCCGGAGCCGTCGGAACCGGGCTGCATGATCGCCGGGTCGAAAGCCTCATCCGGTATTTTGCCCCGCCAGGGTTCGAGGAGCGCCAGTTCGGCGGGCGAGGGCGGGCCTTCCGCCTTGAGGTCGGATTTTTCGAAAACCGAATGCGAGCGCTCATATGAGCCGTAGAAGAACTTTTCGCGGGTCCAATCGAAATCGAAGCACAGTCCGATGGCTTCGCGAACCCGCCGGTCGGCGAAACGCGTCCGCCGTTGATTGATCGCCCAGGCCTGGAACGACGGTGTCTTTTCCGCCGCAAAGGTGCGCTTGATCACCTTGCCGTCTTCGATCGCCGGAAAACCGTATTCCGTCGCCCAGGTTTTCGACGTGAATTCCTCGCGGCAATGCACTTCGCCCTTCTTGAACGCTTCGAATCCGGCCTGCCGTTCGGCGAAGAACTCGATGGCGATGCGGTCGAAATGAAACTGTCCGCGCGCGGCCGGCAATTCCTTCGCCCACCACTCGGCGACGCGCTCGTAAACGATGGTGCGACCGGCCGAGACACGGCCGACCTTGTACGGCCCGGAACCGAGCAGCGGCGACATCGTCGAGGCGTCGAAACCGTTCGCCTCGACATCGGCCCTGGACAGGACGGGGAATTCGACCAGCGTCAGGATGGCGCGGTCGGATTGCGTGCCGTCGAACACCAGCCGAAGCGTCGCGTCCCCGTCGGCGAGCGCTTCCTTCAACGGTTTCAGCGGCAATTGCAGGTATGGGTGTCCTTTGTCCTTGAACAGGGCATAGGTGAACGCGATGTCGTGCGCCGTCAGCGGCGAACCGTCGTGGAAACGCGCCTGCGGTCGCAGCCTGAAGGTGAAGACGTTTCGATCGGCCGAAAGGGTCACGCTCTCGGCCAGCAGGCCGTAGACAGCGTCCGGTTCGTCGATGGCGCGCGCCATCAGCGAATCGAAGCACAGTTCCATGCGCGGCGGCGCGTCGCCCTTGACCTGGAAACTGTTCAGCGTGTTGAAGGTCTGGACATTCTGGTTCCAGTTCCAGTTCGGCGGCGCGAACGAAAAGGCGCCGCCTTTCGGCGCGTCGGGATTGGCGTAGCCGAAATGCGTGAAGTCGGGCGGATATTTCAGTTCGCCGAAAGCCGACAGGCCGTGCAGCGGAGTGTCCGTCATCGTCGCTGCGAATGCCGGCCCCAACGCGGCGATCGCGCCGCCGCCGGCCAGCGCCAGGACATCGCGTCGCGACAGGCGCGGCTTCATTGATTGCCCGCGTATTTGGCGTTGAGCGCCGCTTCCTTTTCGGCGTCGATCCACCAGGAATCGATGTCGACGCCCTGATAGCCTTGCGGCTTGTCGGGCATGCCGAACTTGTTCCAGCGCGCCGACCAGACCTTCGGGTTATGCCATTGCGGCACAAGGATGAAATTCCACAACAGAACGCGGTCCATGGCGCGCGTCGCGGCGATAAGTTCATCCCGGTCCTTGGCGAAAATGACCCTGTCGATCAGGGCGTCGATGGCTGCGTCTTTGATGCCGAACAAATTGCGCGAACCCGCAGTGTCGGCGGCGGCGGAAGAGAAGAAATCGCGCTGCTCGTTGCCGGGCGATTGCGACTGGGCGAACACCGCGCCGACCATCATGTCGAAATCGAAAGTCTCGACCCGGGCCTGGTACTGGGCCGGATCTACGACACGCAGCGATGCATCGACGCCGATCTTTTTCAGGCTCTCCACATAGGGGCCGGCGACGCGCTCATCGACCGGATCGTCGCCGAGGAATTCGATCCTCAGCGGCTCACCGGTTTTCTCGTTGACGAGCTTTCCGTCCTTCGCCGTCCATCCCGCCTCTTTCAGAATCCGGACGGCCTCGCGCAGATGCGTTCGCGTCGCCTCCGGCTTGTCGTAGACCGGCAGGGTGAACGGCGTCGTGAAGACATCGTCCGGGATCTTGCCGCGCAGCGGTTCGAGGATCGCCAGTTCCGCGCTTTCCGGCAACCCAGATGACGCCAGTTCGCCACCTTCGAAGAAGGAATCGGTGCGCGCGTAAAGACCGTAGAACAGGGTGCGGTTCATCGACTCGAAATCGAAGGCCAGCGTCAGGGCCTGGCGCACCCGGCGATCGGCGAATTGCGGCCGGCGCAGATTGAACACGTAGCCTTGCATCGGCTCGCCGGAATGCTGCTCGAACTCCTGCTTGATCACGTCCCCGGCGGTGAAGGCGGGAAAAGTATATTCCGTCGCCCATTTTTGTGAGCGGTTTTCCAGTCTTATGTCCTGGAAGCCGCCTTTGGCAAACGCTTGCCAGCGTGAATTTTCATCAAGGAAGTAGCGGTAGACGCGGCGGTCGAAATTGATCCGGCCGACATGGACCGGTTTGGAAGCGGCCCAGTAGTCCTTGACCCGCTCCCAGACGATTTGCTTGCCGACGTCGACGGAGGCGATGCGCCACGCGGCCGAACCGAGCGGGATTTCCAGAGTCGGTTGGGTGATGTCGCGCTGCTTTCCCGCAGCGTCCTTGCCGGTCCACCACGCCTTCGGCAGAACCGCCAGATCGCCGACAATGTGCGGCAATTCGCGATTGCCTTTTTGGTCGAAGGCGAACGTCACCTCGCCGGGCGCGGTTTCCGTCGCCGAGACGATATTGGCGAAATACTTGTTGTAGAGCGGGCTGTTGGCCTTGAGCGTTTCATAGGACCAGATCACGTCCGCGGCGGTGATCGGCGACCCGTCGTGAAACCGCGCCTTCGGGTCGAGCCGGTAGGTCGCCGAGGAATAATCGTCGGCGTAGCGGAACGCCTCCGCCACCAGCGGATGGCTGACGCCCGGCTCGTCGATAGATTGCTGGAACAAAGTATCGTAGAGCAGTCCGCCAAAAGCAGATAATCCGACGGCGGGATCGCCACGCACGATGAACGGGTTGAGGCTGTCGAAAGACCCCGGCACGGCGTCGTTGAGCGTGCCGCCCTTCGGCGCATCGGGATTGACGAAGTCGTAGCGCTCGAAATTTTCATATCTGCTTTTGCCGATCAGCGCCGACGAGGTCAGCCAATCGCCGGCCGCCGCCGGGCTGGCCACGATCAGGCCGGCGAGCAGAAGAAAACGGGTAATGCGGCGCATGCGGGTCACTCCGGGCGAATCCGGCCGCGACATTAGAGCGGCTACGGCAAAGATTGAATCCAGTCAGGCGGCAAATCGTGCTTTTTCCGGGGCCAATAATGAAAAACCGGGCGCGGGGGCCCGGTTTTTGCCAATTTCATTGATCAATTGCTCAAGGCAGCGGAACCGGCGTGTCCGCCAGCGACCGCAAATAGGCCACCAGATTGGCGCGCTCGTCCGTTTTCTTGACGCCGGCAAATCCCATCGCCGTGCCCTTCACCGCGCCCTTCGGCGCGAACAGGAAGGCGTTCAGAGCGTCGTAGTCCCAGGATTTTCCGGCGCCGTATTCCTTCATCGCCGCCGAATAGGAAAATCCCTCATGCGTTCCGACGCCGCGGCCGATCACGCCGAAAAGATTCGGGCCGACCTTGTTGGCGCCGCCCTTTTCCGCCGTGTGGCAAGACGTGCATTTCTTGAACACCGTCGCGCCGGCTTCGATATTGGCGTTGGCCAGCAACGCCTTGATGTCCTCCGGTCCGGCCGCGGCCGCGCCGCCCGCCTCGCCGCCGCCCGCCTCGCCGCCGCCCGCTTCCCCGCCGGCCAGCACATAGCCGGGTTTCTCCGGCGCGGGCCGGTCAAAAATGGCGTCGGACAGGATCGATATGGTGAGAATGGCGAAAACAGTGCCCAGCACCGCGCCGATCATCTTGTTGATTTCCATAGCGTTCATGGATTCTCGATCTCCCCCGGGGCGCGCCGCCGTGGCTTTGGCGGATTTTGCTCGCGTCAAAATTCTGTCGCCGGACGCCCGGCGAAGCGGGCGGAAACTAGGTCTTTTGCTGAATCGATGCAACTCCTATAAGGGCGCGTCCACGTGAGACCTTTTGCCACTTTCACCCGTCAAATCCCCAATTTCCGGCCGTTTTCATGTCAGTTCTCACCCTTGTTCCGGCGCGCATGGCGTCGACCCGTCTGCCCGGAAAGCCGCTGGCCGAAATCGCCGGCGAGCCGATGATCGTCCATGTCGCCCGTCGCGCCGCCGAAGCCGGCCTCGGGCGCGTCGTCGTCGCGACCGATGCCGATGCGATTGCCGACGCCGTTCGTCGCGCCGGTTTCGAGGCGGTGATGACCCGCGCCGACCACCAATCCGGATCGGATCGCATCGCCGAGGCTTTGGAAACGCTCGATCCGGATAGACGGTTCGACCGCATCGTCAACGTCCAGGGCGATCTGCCGACCATCGATCCGCGCATCATTCGCGATGCATCCGACCTGTTGGATGATCCGGACGTGGCGATCGGCACTCTGTGCGCCGGGATCGCGCGGGAGGAAGAGCGCGCCAATCCCCATGTCGTGAAAGTCGTCGGTTCGCCGGTCAAGGCCTCCCGGCTGCGCGCACTCTATTTCACTCGCGCCACCGCGCCCTGGGGCGAAGGGCCGCTTTACCACCATATCGGGCTCTATGCCTGGCGTCGCGCCGCGCTTTCCCGCTTCGTCGATCTGCCGCCGTCGACGCTCGAAACGCGCGAAAGGCTTGAACAATTGCGGGCGTTGGAGGATGGCATGCGCATCGACGCCGCCATCGTCGACACCGTGCCGCTCGGTGTCGACACGCCGGAAGATCTAGAACGCGCCCGCGCCATACTCTCCGGAAGGAAATCCGCATGAATGCCGCCGTCACCAACCGCATCGCTTTCCAGGGCGAAGCGGGCGCCAATTCGGACACGGCCTGCCGCGACATGTTCCCGCTGCTGGAGCCGCTGCCCTGCGCCACCTTCGAGGACGCCTTCAACGCGGTCGAGAACGGCAAGGCCGATCTCGCCATGATCCCGATCGAGAACACCATCGCCGGCCGCGTCGCCGACATTCACCATTTGCTGCCGGAATCGCGCCTGCACATTGTCGGCGAGTATTTCCTGCCGATTCATTTCCATCTGATGGCCAAGCCGGGGGTCAGGTTCGAGGACATCAAATCGGTGCACAGCCACATCCACGCGCTCGGCCAGTGCCGCAAGGTGATCCGCAAGCATCGCTGGAAACCGGTCGTCGCGGGAGATACCGCCGGCGCGGCGCGCATCGTCTCGGAATCGGCCGACCGAACCATGGCGGCGTTGGCGCCGCGTCTGGCGTCCAGCCTCTACGGTCTCGATATCCTTGCCGAAAATGTCGAAGACACCGAGAACAACGTGACCCGCTTCGTCGTGCTGTCGAAGACAAAGGAGTGGGCGCCTGCCGGCAGCGCCCACCGGATGATGACGACCTTCGTCTTTCGCGTGCGCAACATCCCGGCCGCGCTCTACAAGGCGATGGGTGGTTTCGCCACCAACGGCGTCAACATGACCAAGCTGGAGAGTTATCAGCTCGGCGGCAAATTCTTCGCCACCCAGTTTTACGCCGACATCGAGGGCCATCCCGACGATGCGCCGGTGCGCCGGGCGCTGGAGGAATTGCGGTTTTTCTCGCGGGAACTGCGCATTTTCGGGGTCTACGCCGCCCACTCGTTTCGTGACACCCAGGCCGAAATGGCGGCGGCCGAGGAAGACTGATCAGTCCGCTTCCGCCCAGGCGCGGACGAGATGCGTGGCGATCGCGCCGTTCGGCGGCAGAAACAAGCCGCCCTGATGGGCGCCGTCGAGCATGGCGCGGGTCTCCTGTCGCGAAAACCAGCGGCAATCCTCCAATTCGGCCTCGTCGCGCCGGATGTCTTGCGAAAGCGCCTCGGCGAAGCAACCGACCATCAAACTGTGCGGGAATGGCCAGGGCTGGCTGGCGTGATAGGCGACGCGGCCGATGCGCACGCCCGATTCCTCGAAAGTCTCGCGCCGCACGGCGTCCTCGATCGTCTCGCCCGGTTCGATGAAACCGGCGAGGCAGGAATGCATGCCCGGCGGGAAATGCCTGCCGCGACCGAGCAGACAATGGTTTTCGCGCACCGCCAGCATGATGGCGACGGGATCGGTGCGCGGAAAAAGCTCGGAATCGCACGCCGGGCAATGTCGTTTGATCCCGCCTCCGCGTATGCTCGTCGTTCCGCTACAGCGGCCGCAAAAGCCGTTTGCCGCATGCCAGGCCAGCAGCGAGGCCGCCTGCGCCAGCGCGCCGAGCGCCTCCGGATCGACAAGCTCCTGAACATGGATCGAGCGCAGATCGATCGCCTTGACGCCGGCTGGCGCCGCTTCCGCGTCGACACCGGCGGACGCGGCGAGAACAGGGCCGCCGCCAAGCCAGCCGAGCAGCACGGCGGCGCCGAAATTCGGGCGCAACGCCGCCGATTCGCCCGCTGTCCACCACGGATCGACGACGCCATCGCCCGTTTTCAGGAAGGCCCGGCCGCCGCCCAACACCAGGAGCCGCGCCGCCGGATCCGCGAGCGCCTGCGTGGCGCTGTCGTCATTGCGCATTTCCGATTGCCGGTCGATACGGTTGCCGGCAAAGCCGACCCGCCGGCTCGGCTCCTCCGGCGGCGCCGAAAACAGCGAAAAATTCATGCGCTCGCCTCCGATCGTCAAAATTCCGCCCGCAGCCGGTCGGCGAAACGGTGGAAGTCTGTCGCCTTCCATGGTTCGCGCGGGCCCTGGCCCCAAACTGGGCCTGGCCAGTTGAAGTCGCCTTCGGAGCGCGCCACGACATGCACATGCAATTGGCGCACGACATTGCCGAGCGCGCCGGTGTTGATTTTCAGGCAGCCAGTGGCGCGTTTAAGCGCTTCGGCGGCGAGATTGGTTTCGAAGGTCAGCATCGCTTGGTCGAGGGGCGTCAGATCGTGGACTTCCTCGATGCCAGGGCGCTGCGGCACGAGCACCAGCCAAGGCCAGCGGCGGTCGTCCATGATGCGCATTTCGCACAGGCCGAGCCAGAGAAACGGCCGCGTATCGCCATCCAGCCGGACATCCAGTTCGAAGCCGGCCCCTTTTCGCGGCAACACCGTCGTTTCCTCCCGGGACGGGCTGCCCCGGGGGTGAAGCTAGACCGATGGTCCATGACCGGCAAGCACGACTTCGCTTGCATTTTCGTTTCCCATTGCCGATATGGGGGCGGGAGGTTGGTGGTGGACGAGCCACTCGCCAACCGGGTCAGGTCCGGAAGGAAGCAGCCCCAACGAGTTACGGCGCGGGTCATCGCGCCAGCCTCCCGCCTTGCCATCGCCGCGCGCCTCGCATCCCGCTTCGGGCGATGTGCGCCGATGGCGTGAAGCGCCAGGGGGCAAGCGGGATCGCCATGAACGACGCGCCAGCCGCGACAGCAGCCACTCCGGTCGCCCCCTACCGGGTTCTGGCCCGCAAATACCGTCCCCGCGATTTCTCCGATCTCATCGGCCAGGAGCCGATGGTGCGCACGCTCACCAACGCCTTTCATGCCGGGCGCATCGCCCAGGCCTGGATGCTGACCGGCGTGCGCGGCGTCGGCAAGACGACGACGGCCCGCATTCTCGCTCGCGCCCTGAACTACAAAACCGCGACCCTCGATCAGCCGACGGTGGACCTTGCCGAAATCGGCGAGCACTGCCAGGCGATCACCGAAGGCCGCCACGTCGATGTGATCGAAATGGACGCCGCCTCGCACACCGGCGTCGACAACATGCGCGATCTGCTGGAGCAGGTGCGCTACGCACCGGTGACCGCGCGCTACAAGGTCTACATCATCGACGAAGTGCACATGCTGTCGAAATCGGCCTTCAACGCCTTGCTGAAGACCTTGGAGGAACCGCCGCCGCATGTGAAGTTCATTTTCGCCACCACCGAAATCCGCAAGGTGCCGATCACGGTGCTGTCGCGCTGTCAACGCTTCGATCTTCGCCGCGTCGAATCGGCCGAACTGATGACGCATCTCGCCGCCATCGCCGGCAAGGAGGGGGTTAACGTCGAAAACGACGCGCTCGCCATGATCGCGCGCGCGGCGGAAGGCTCGGTGCGCGATTCGTTGTCGCTGCTCGATCAGGCCATATCCCATGGTTCCGGCCGCGTCGAAGGCGAAGCGGTGCGCGCCATGCTGGGTCTCGCCGACCGCGCCCGCATCATCGACCTGTTCGAAAAGCTGATGTCCGGCGACATGGCCGGCGCGCTGGCCGAGTTCCGCGCCCAATACGACGCCGGCGGCGATCCCGCCGTCATTCTGTCGGATCTCGCCGCCTTCACCCATTTCGTCACCAGAGTGAAGTTCATTCCCGAGGCGGCGCGCGACGCGACGTTGTCGGAAAACGAACGCGTGCGCGGCGAAGGTTTTGCCCGTCAGCTCAACGTCCGCGTCCTGTCGCGCGCCTGGCAAATGCTGCTGAAGGGGTTGACCGAGACTCGCGACGCGCCCCGGCCGGTGGACGCGGCGGAAATGGTGCTGGTGCGCATCGCCCACGCCGCCGATCTGCCGACCCTCGACGAGGCGCTGGCCGATTTGCCCGCCGTCTCCGCCGGCGCAGCGCCGCCAGCGCCTGCGCCGTCCCGGCCCGCTGGCGGCCCGACCGGATCGCTCGCCGCCATGCGTATCGTTGAAAGCGCGCCGGCGCTCGCCCGCGCCCCCGAGCCGGCAGCCGACGCCGCGCCGTCGGTCGCGGTCACGTCGCTTGCCGATATCGCCGCGCTCGCCGATGTCAATCGCGACATGACCTTCAAGGTGCTGCTCAAGCGCAATGTCCGCCTTGTCCGCATTGAACCGGGCGTGCTCGAAATCGGGCTGGCGGAAGGCGCGCCGCGTACGCTGACCAACGATCTGGTCGATCGACTCAACCGCTGGACCGGGCGACGCTGGATGGTGACGGTCGCCCGCGAAGGCGGCGGCCGCACGCTGGCCGAACAGGAATCCGAGAAACGCGAAAACGCCATCACCGACGCCCGCGCCGATCCGGCGGTCGCGGCGCTTCTTTCCGCCTTTCCCGGCGCCCGTATCGTCGACGTGCGCCTGCCGGCCGCGCCGGCCGAAGACATGGCGTTGATTGCCGACGCGCCGCCCCCGGCGTCGGAATCCGACGACGAAACCGACCTTTGAACCCACGCTGACGAGGACGACATGAAAGATCTGATGGGCCTGATGAGCAAGGCCAAGGAAATGCAGGCCAAAATGCAGGCCATGCAGGAGGAAATCGCCCAAATGATCGCCGAGGGCCAGTCCGGCGGCGGCGCTGTCCGGGTTTCACTGACCGGCAAGGGCGAGATGACGGCGCTGAAAATCGACCCGTCGCTGTTCAAGGAAGACGACGTCGAAATCCTCGAGGATCTGATCCTCGCCGCCCACAACGACGCCAAGACCAAGGTCGACGCGGCGATGCAGGAAAAGACGGCGTCGCTTACCGCCGGCCTCGGCCTGCCCGGCGGCATGAAGCTACCGTTCTGATCAGGAAAGCTCCCGGCGCATCAGCACGGCCTGGAATGGCGCGCTTTCGCCCAGCATGATCGTCACCGTGTCGATGCGTTTGAACCTGTGGCGGGCGTAGAAGGCTTCGCCCGGCAGGCTGGAAAAGCATTGCAGGCCGGCGACTCCGGCGCTTCGCGCGTCCGCAACGCAGCGCTCGAGGATCGCCCCGCCGACTCCCTGGCGCATCAGGTCCGGCCGGGTGGCGAAATGGCGGATATGACCGGTCGCAGCGACGCTATCGTCGCGCCCGGGCGCGTTCAGGCTCCAGCCGCCGCAGCCGGCCAGCGTGCCATCGACCTCGGCGGCGAAATAGCGTCCCGAATCGAGCAGTTTGGCATCGATGCGCAGCATTTGCGGCATCGCTTCCTCCAGCACGTCGGAATCGTACCAGCCGGGATAGATCGCGCCGTAGCAATCGGCGATCAGCGCTTCCAGTTGGGCGCGGTCGGCTGAGGTGGCGGAGCGTATGGCGATGGCGGACATGGGCGAACCTCACGGGAACAGTTAAAATTACTGTGAAAAGGGTAACCGCTTGGTTAGGAATCGCCCATGTCCAAGCGAATCGCCGGCCCCGAGATCGAACGCCTGATCCAGCTCCTCGCCAAGGTGCCCGGTCTCGGACCACGTTCGGCGCGTCGCGCCGCCCTTCACCTGATCCGCAAAAAAGACCAATTGCTGGGGCCCTTGGCGTCGGCCATGGCGGAAGCGAATGAAAAGGTCAGGGTCTGCTCGGCCTGCGGCAATGTCGATACCTCTGATCCCTGCACGATTTGCGCCGATGCGCGCCGCGACGGCGCGACCATCATCGTCGTCGAAGCGGTCGGCGATCTGTGGGCGCTGGAGCGCGCCGGCGCCATGAACGCCCGCTACCATGTGCTGGGCGGCGTGCTGTCGCCGCTCGATGGCGTCGGGCCGGACGATCTGACCATCCGCCAGCTTGTTTCCCGCGTCGCCGCGGGCGGCGTCGGCGAGGTGATCCTTGCCGTCAACGCCACCGTCGAGGGTCAGACCACGGCGCATTACATCACCGACCAGCTGGAAGGGCTCGGCGCGCGCGTCACGCGGCTGGCCCATGGCGTGCCGGTCGGCGGCGAACTCGATTATCTCGACGACGGCACGCTCGCCGCCGCTTTGCGCTCGCGCACCGGGATGTGAGCCGATGCGGATCGTCGTTGCCCTTCTCGCCGTGCTTCTGGCGTTCGCGCCGGCCACCGCCTTGGCGCTCGACAAGGTTGCGGCCGAAAAGCAGTTCCGCGCCTTCCTCGAAGCCGACATCTGGCCCCGGGCCGAGGCGCGCGGCGTCGACCGCGCCGTCTTCGATTCCGCCCTTTCCGGTGTCTCTCTCGATTGGACGCTGCCCGATCTCGTTGCGCCGGGAGCCAAGGCAACAACGCCGAAAAGGCAGCACCAGGCCGAGTTCAAATCGCCAGCCGGTTATTTTTCCGAAAAGCAGCTCGGCGCGGTTGTCGCCGGCGGCCGCTCGCGCCTCGGCGCGCATGGCGCGCTGTTGAAACGGATCGAAAAGCAGACCGGCGTTCCGGCTTCCGTCATCCTCGCCATATGGGGCCGCGAATCCGGTTTCGGCGCAGCGAAAATCCCGATGGACGCGCTGCGCGTGCTCGCCACCAAGGCTTTCATGTCGACGCGCAAGGATATGTTTTCGACCGAACTGGTCGCCGCGCTCGAAATCCTCGACAAGGGCTATGCCGAGCGGAGCCAAATGCGCTCGTCCTGGGCCGGCGCGCTCGGCCAGCCGCAATTCATGCCGTCGAAATATTTGGCCCACGCCGTCGATTTCGATGGCGACGGCAGGCGAGACATCTGGGGCTCGACCGCTGACACGCTCGCTTCGATCGGCAATTATCTCAAGGATTTTGGCTGGATCGCCGGCCGCGGCTGGGGCGACGAGGTCACCGTTCCCGACAGTGTCTCCTGTGCGAACGAAGGCCCGGACAAGGGCCGCCGGATCGCCGATTGGGCGAAAGCCGGCGTCGTCCGCGTCTCCGGCAAGCCCTTTCCCGACAAGGAAATGGGCAAGGACGGTTTTCTGCTGATGCCGGCCGGCGCGGCGGCCCGGCCTTCCTCGTCACGCCGAATTTCTATGTATTGAAAGAATACAACGAGAGCGATCTCTACGCCCTCTTCATCGGCCATGCCGGCGATCGCATCGCCGGTTCGGACAGGCGCTTTTCGCGCGCCTTCGGGGCGGTCGATGCGCTGCTGCGCTCCGATGTCGCCGCCATGCAGCGCTCGCTAGAGAAAAAGGGCTACGATGTCGGCGGCGCTGATGGATTGCCGGGATTCAAGACGCGTCGCTCCATCGGCGACTGGCAGGAGAAAAGCGGCTTGCCCGCCACCTGCTATCCAAACGCCGCGCTGGCGAACGCTTTGCGCTGACCCGGCTTGCATCCGCTTTTCGCCTGAATTATCCATTTCGTGTGATCAGGGCGCTGAGCGCGGTCGGCCCGGGGGCCGACAACCGCGGCGCATCAGCCCCGGTTGACATCCGCAAGCGGGGCGGAAACGGAGCCCCCTTGAAAACGATCATCGAACCCTTTCGCATCAAATCGGTCGAACCGATCCGCATGACCTCGCGCGCCGAGCGTCAGGTCCTGCTTGCCGCCGCCCACTATAACCTTTTCGCCCTGCACTCCGACGACGTGATCATCGACCTGCTGACCGATTCCGGCACCTCGGCGATGAGCACGAAGCAATGGGCGGCCATCATGCTCGGCGACGAGAGCTACGCCGGCTCGCCGTCATTCCAGCGTTTCGAGGCGGCGGTGAAAAACCTGATGCCGTTCAGGCATGTCATTCCGACGCATCAGGGCCGGGCGGCGGAAGCGATCCTGTTCCACATCCTTGGTGGCAAGGGCCGGAAAATTCCGTCCAACACCCATTTCGACACGACGCGGGCCAATATCGAAGCGACCGGGGCCGAGGGCGTCGATCTGGTCATCGCCGAGGGCCACGATCCGGCCGCCATCCACCCGTTCAAGGGCAATATTGATATCGACCGGCTGGAGGCGTTCCTCGACGCCGAGGGCGACGCGGTCCCCTGCGTCATGCTGACCGTCACCAACAACGCTGGCGGCGGCCAGCCGGTCAGCCTTGCCAACATCCATGCCGCCCGCGATCTGGCGCATCGATTCGACAAGCCGTTCATCATCGATGGTTGCCGCTTTGCCGAGAACGCCTGGTTCATCAAGATACGCGAACCGGGGCAGGGCGAGCGGAGTGTGGTCGATATCGTCCGCGCCATGTTCGATGGCGCCGACGGCATGACCATGAGCGCCAAGAAAGACGCCTTCGCCAATATCGGCGGCTGGCTGGCGCTGAACGACGACGCGCTGGCCGAGCGCGCCCGCATGCGCCTGATCCAGACCGAGGGCTTCCCGACCTATGGCGGGCTTGCCGGCCGCGATCTCGACGCCATCGCCCAAGGCCTCGCCGAAATCGTCGACGAGGATTATCTCGCCTATCGCGTCCGCACCAACGACTACATCTGCGACCGCCTGGACGCGCTCGGCATTCCGCTGGTGCTGCCGGCCGGCGGCCACGCCGTCTTCGTCGATGCGCGCAATTGGCTGCCCCACATCCCGCCGCTCGCCTATCCGGGCCAGGCGCTCGCCTGCGCCCTCTACGAGGAAGGCGGCATTCGCGGCTGCGAGATCGGCACGGTGATGTTCGGCCGCGCGCCGGACGGGAGCGAGCATCCCGCGGCGATGGACCTCGTCCGCCTTGCCATGCCGCGCCGCGTCTACACCCAGTCGCACGCCGACTACATCGTCGAGACCTTCGCCGAACTTGCGGCACGAAAGGACAGCCTGCCGGGTTTTCGCATTGTCGAGGAGCCGAAAGCGTTGCGCCATTTCACCGCGAAATTCGCGCCTTTGGGCTGATCTGCCTATTTCCCAGCCGTTATCGTCACCCCGGCAGCCTCCAGCGCCGCCGGGGCTTGGGCCCCGCCCATGGCGGCGAAGCGCGCGAGCGGGCCGGCCGGGGCGGCAATCGCGATATGGCCGAAAGTGGTGAGGAATTGCGCCAGCGCTTGTTCCGCCTCGAAAGCGATCCGGCCATGGCCGGCGCGCCTCAGCGCCGAACCCGCCTGCTGGCCGAGCGCGCCGGCCAGCGCCTGCGGCGACGCGCCGGTTTGCGCCGCCATCAGCGCCATGGCGCGCCGCGCCATGCCGGCCTCGACGAAGGCCAGTCGCGCGCCGCCCAGCGTCGCGTCGGGCGAAGCCGCCAGAATGGCGGCGGGAACGGGCGAGACTGTTGCTGCTTCGGCGAGGTCGTCGAGGTCGTAGTCGGCGACGAGATTGAACGCCCCGTCGGCGCGGACGAACGCCTTGCCGCTGGCGTGGCCGCCGTGGCGGAACGTCTCCGCTTCGATGCGCACCGGCAAGCGGGCATAGCCGAGTTCGGCGAACACCGTGCCGGCCAGCGCCTCCAGCCAAGGCGTGGTCAAATCGGCGGTGGCGGCGTAGCGCCAGGTCTCGCCGGCCGAGCGCTTGCGCGCCTCCTCGATGGCGATGTCGCCGACGATCAGCGGCGTCGAGCCTTGCGTCGCATAGGCAAGCCGGTCGATGGCGAGACGCCGCCCGCCGAAAATGATCGCGCCGAAAACGTCGGACGAAGCGATGCGCGTCGGCCGCAGCAGCCAGTCGTTGAGCGTCAACACGCCGATTTCGACTGTCTCGTCGGACGAACGCCCGAGCGAGCCGGGCGGATCGACGCCGAGTTCGCTGTAAAGCGCATCGATCTGCAGCACCTCCATCGAGAAGGCGGCGGCCCTGTGCCGCAAAGTGGAGAAAACGGCTTGTTCGACCCGGAATCCGTCGCCGTCCGGCGTCACCCCTTCCAGGCGGATTTCGCCGATCGAGGTCGAATTGACATCGTCGGGCTCGACCGGATTGGGGATGTCGATCTTCAGATCCCTGACGATCGCATCGCCGTCAGCATCGATCACGAGCGACCGGTAGCCGGGTCGCACGCCCGTCGCCGCCGCGATGGCGTCGAGCGTCGCCTTGACGACCGGCGGCTCGGCTTCGGCCCGCGCGGCGACCGGCGTCGCCAGCAAAGCGAGGAAAAACAGGCGGAACAGGGTCGCTCGGGCCATTGCGGTCTCCTTCGCGCCCCGTATTGCCGGCCAAATTAACCCTATTATGGCGGTCGTCAAACGGCCTTGGCTTGGCCGCAATCGCGTCTTGATCCCGCCGCGACGAAACGCTTGAATTCGGTCGGGGCGCTTGGAAGACATTTCGATGCCGTCAAGGCGCATGGGCATACTGGACTGTTTTCGCGCCGGCCTCTTCGCCGGCGCGGTGCTCGCGGTTTCGCCGGCGTTTGCCGGACCGGCCGAGGACGCAGCATCCATCCAGTCGTTTCTCGATGCGAGAAACCCTGTCGACGCGGAAAAACGGGCGCGCGCCGCCCTTGAGGCCGCGCCCGCCGCCGAATCCGCCGATGGCGCCAATCTGTTGCGCTTGCTCGGCGACGCGCTCTACGACCAGAAAAAATACGCCGACGCCGAGCCGGTCTATCGCCGCGCACTGGCGCTGCGCGAGAAAACGCTCGGCGTCGATCACGCCGATACCGCCGTCTCCGTCACCGATCTGGCGCTGACGCTGAAGGAACTGAAGCGCTACGACGAGGCCGAACCGCTGTACCGCCGCGCCATCGCCATGCGCGAGAAGGTCTTTGGCGCCGGCCACTGGGACGTTGCGCGCAGCTGGTTCCGCCTGGCGCGCATGGTCGACGCCAAGGGCGATTTCGCAGCTGCGGCGAAGGCCATGGAGAACGCGATTAGCATCGGCGAAAAGGCCAAAGGCGAAACCGACCCGACAATTGTGTCGTGGATTTCGGAACGCGCTTTCCAACTGCACGACGCCGGCGACCTCGCCGCCGCCGAGACAGCCTATCGCCTGGTCATCGCGCGCGCCCCGGCGGACGAAAAGACCGTCCTTATCGCCCGGCGCGGCCTCGGCAATCTGTTGCGCCAGACCGGCAAACCCGAGGAAGCCGAAGCGGAATTGCGCGCCGCGCTGGCGGGACTGGAAGCAACCTTGGGGACGGAAGATCCGGAGGTTGCAGCGACGCTCGATTCCCTTGCCGGCGCTCTGCTCAAGGCGGGCAAGGCCGGCGATGCCGTCGCGGCGCGCGAGCGGGCGCTCGGCGTTCGCGAGAAACTGGCCGGCGGCGGCGGGGCGCTGGCCGAAGTATTGAAAGCCCATGGCCGCTTCATGATGAGCGCTGCCGAACCGGCCAAGGCAGCCGCTGCTTTCGCCCGCGTCGCCGACTTGGTCGTCGCCGAGTCGGGTCGCGACAGCCTCGCCGTCGCGGATGCATTCGAGGACTTGTCTTTGGCGCGCCGCGGAGCCGGCGAAATAAACTCCGCCGAGAACCTGCTGCGTGAAGCCATCGCGATCCGGGAACGCCATGACGCCTTGGCCAATGCCGATGGGGTCGCGGCTTTGATCCGTCTCGCTGGCTTCGCTTCCGACCGGGACGACGTCATCGCGGCGGTGGCGGGATACAAGCGGGCCATCGCCCTTGGCGAGGCAGCACTCGGTCCCGACGATCCATTGGTCGCTTTCGCGCTTAATTTTCTTGGCACGATCTATTTCGGCCAGAACCGACTCGACGAATCGGAATTGTTGCTCAAGCGCGCTCTGGCTGTGATGGAAAAATCGGGCATCAAAGGCTCCACTGCCGCCGCGGTTCGCTCGTCATTGTCATTGTTGCTTGCCGCTAGCCAGCGTTACGATGAGGCCATCGCAAACTTGACCGCCGCCGCTGCCGCATTCGCAGCGGAATATGGCGACGATTCGCTCGACGTTGCCCGCGTCAAGGCCAATATCGGCCAGTTGCGCGAACGCAAGGGGGAATACGTCGTCGCGGAAAAGGAACTGCGCGACGCGATGGCCGTGCTCGGGAAATCGGCCGCTGGCCGCGAAGCGCTGTCCGGCGCGACCCTTTCATTGGCGATGGCGCTGAAGGGGCAGGGCCGCTTTGACGAGGCCGCGACGATACTCGACGGCCTTCTTGTCGAGCGCGCCGCCCAATGGGGCGAAGGCGATCGCCAAACCGTGCAGGTCCTTTCCAGCCTCGCCCTCGTTCGCGCGGCGCAAGGCAATGATGCAGCGGCTGCGGCCCTTCTGGAAGCCCATGTCGCCGCCACCGAGCGCGCTGCGAATGCCAATGCTAGGGCGGCAGGCGCACAACTGACCGGCGTGATCGAAGATCGCGCCATTTCGGCCGGCGCCGTCTATGATCATCTGGCCCGCACCTATGCCCGCCTCGCCGAAAAAAACCCGGCGGAGCGGGATGCATTCGCGCAAAAGGCCTTCCTCGTTTCCCAACGCGTCATCGAAAGCCAGGCCGCCGGCGCGTTGCAGCAGATGGCGTCTCGCCAGGCGTCCGGTTCTGGCGAATTGGCGCGGCTGTTGCGCCGGCGCGAGGACCTCGTCGACGCCTGGCGGGACGCCGACCGCAGGCGCACGCAGATGCGCACCCTCGACGCCGGCAAGCGCGATGCGGCGGCCGAAAAGGCGCAGGAGGCGCAGCTTGCCGAAACCGACGCCAGCCTCCGCGCCCTCGACGCCGACGTGAAAGCGCGCTTTCCGGACTACCAGTCGCTCCAGCGCCCGGCGCCGCTCGATTTTTCCGCCGTGCAGGCGGCGCTCGGCGACGATGAAGTGCTGCTGTTCTATGCCGATCTGAACCGCATGAACGACGAGGATTTCGCCACTTACCTTTGGGCGGTGCCGAAATCCGGTTCGCCGCGCTGGGTCAAGCTCGACAAGGCGACCGGTCAGATCTCCGGAGCGGTGCGTCACATGCGCGGCCTGCTCGGCGTCGGCGGCGATACGCGCGGCGCGCAGAAGCTCGGGGCCGGACAGCAAGCGGATCGGACAGGCGAAGTGCTGACGGCCGGCGAGGAAATCTACAAGGTCGTCCTCGCCCCGGTCGCCGACCTGATCGCGGGCAAGAACCTGGTCATCGTGCCGTCGAAGAAGCTCGCCAACCTGCCGTTCCAGTTGCTGGTGTCGAAAGCCGCGCCGGCCGGCACGACCGACCGCTACCGCGATGCGCGCTGGATCGCCCGGGATCACGCCATCACCGTGCTGCCGTCGGTGTCGGCGCTGGCGGCGCTCAAGAACCTGCCGCCGGCGGCGGGCGACCGCGCGCCCTATCTCGCCTTCGCCAATCCGCTGCTCGCCGGCCGTTTCGGCGATGACCGCCGCGCCTTCGCACGATCCGGCTGCGCGCCCGCGAAGCATGCCGAAACGATGGTCGCCGCCGCCGAATTGCCGGAGGTCTCGACCCTGTTTCGCGGCGCCGCCGCCGATGTCGCCGCCGTGCGTGCGCTGGCGCCCCTGCCGGAGACGACCGACGAGGTCTGCGCCGTCGCCGATGCGCTTGGCGTTGGCGTCGACGCGCTGCGTCTCGGCGCGGACGCCAACGAGGCGGAAATCAAGGCGATGTCGGAGAATGGCGCGCTGGAAAAAGCCCGCATCCTGCATTTTGCCACCCACGGCCTCGTCTCCGGCGAATTGCAGGGCCTTGCCGAACCGGCCATCGTCATGACGCCGCCGGATGCCCCGTCGTCGGCAAACGACGGCTTGTTGACCGCTTCGGAAGTCACCACGCTGAGGCTCGACGCCGACTGGGTCATCCTGTCGGCCTGCAACACTGCCTCGGGGGAAGGCGGCGGCGAGGCGCTGTCCGGCCTGGCCCGCGCCTTCTTTTACGCCGGCGCGCGCGCCCTGATGGTGTCGCACTGGCCGGTCAATTCCGAAGCGGCGGTTAGCCTCGTCACCAAGGCGGCAGGCGAAATCGCCCGCGATCCCGCCGTTGACCGCGCCGAGGCGTTGCGCCGCGCCATGGTTGCCGAGATCGACAAGGGCGGCCGTCACGCCGATCCGGCCAATTGGGCACCGTTCATCCTTGTCGGCGCGGCGCGCTGACTATTCGTCCTCGACCACCTTCAGCCGCAACTGCCCGGATTTGGTCTCCACCGCTCGCGGCGCCGGTTCCGGCGCGGCCGGCAATTCGCCGAATTCCAAGGCCTCGATGCGCTGGCCGCGCTTGGTCACCTTGGCGGTCGAAACGAGGATCTCGTCGATATCCTTCGCCGTCTGGCCGAAATGGCCGTGCAGGCGGCGCACGCGCTCGTCGAGCCGGCCCAAATCCTCCATCAGGCGCATCACCTCGCCCTGGATGAGGTGCGCCTGTTCGCGCATGCGCGCATCCTTCAGCACCGACTGGATAACCTGGATCGACAGCATCAGCAGCGATGGCGACACGATGACGATGCGGGCGCGATGCGCCCGTTGCACGATCGCCTCGTGGTTCTCGTGGATTTCGGCGAACACCGATTCCGACGGCACGAACAGGAAGGCTGTGTCCTGCGTCTCGCCGGGAACGAGGTATTTGTCGGCCACCGCCTTGATGTGCACATCCATGTCGCGGCGAAACAGCGCCACCGCGGCCTTCAACAGCGCCTCGTTGCCTTCCGCCGAGCGGATGGCGTTGAAGCTTTCGAGCGGAAACTTGGCGTCGATGGCCAGCGACGGCGCGCCGTTCGGCATGCGGATCAGGCAATCGGGCCGGAATCCCGAAGCGAGTGTCGCCTGGAATTCGTAACTCCCCGGCGGCAGGCCGTCGGCGACGATCGCCTCCATGCGCGCCTGGCCGAAGGCGCCGCGCGTCTGCTTGTTGGACAGGATGGCCTGCAGGCCGGCGACCTGGCCGGCGAGCGACTGGATGTTGCCCTGCGCCGCGTCGATGACGGCGAGGCGCTCCTGCAATCGCGACAGGTTCTCGTGCGTCGCTTTCGTCTGCTCGGCGATCGATTGCCCGAGCCGGTGCGTCATGCCGTCGAGCCGTTCGCCCATGGCGCGGGCGATCTCGCCCTGGCGCGAGCCGAACAACTCGGCCATCGTCGCCATGCGGCCCTGCATCTCCGACTGGGTCTTGAGTATGTCGGACAGGCGGTCCTCCGCCTCGCGCGCCCGCTCGGCCGATTCGGCCGCCGCCCGCGCCCCGGCTCTCGACGAGCGCCACAGGCTGACGCCGAGCGCCAGCAGCAGCAGGCCGGCCAGCGCCGCGCCGGCGATGAGCGCCTGGCCGAGCGTGATTGTCGTCGCGCCGAGCGTGACGACTGGCGTGGAGAGAAGGGCGCTGAGTTCGTCCATTGCCGGACCCTAACCGATTCGGTGCGAAGAAAGCGACCAAAACGTGAACGGACAAGCAGCCGCGTTGACGGCGCGCCGGACGCCGATTACGGGAGCGCCATGGCGCTGAAACCCATTGTCCTGTTGCCCGATCCGATCCTGCGCGAAACCTCCAAACCGGTCACGCGCTTTGACGCCCATTTGCAGCGCTTCGCCGCCGACATGCTGGAAACCATGTACGATGCCCCGGCATCGGCCTTGCCGCCATCCAGGTCGGAGAGCCGGTGCGCCTGCTCGTTGCCGACGTCTCGGGCAAGGACGAGGAGAAGCGGCCGCTCGTCATCGTCAATCCCAAGATCGTCGCGACCGGCGACGACGCCTCGGTTTACGAGGAGGGTTGCCTGTCGATCCCGGACTATTACGCCGAAGTCGAACGCCCGGCATCCGTCACCGTCGCCTATCAGGACGCGCACGGCCACAAGCACGAACTCGTCGCCGAGGGTCTGCTCGCCACCTGCCTGCAACACGAAATCGACCATTTGAACGGTATTTTGTTCATCGACCACATCTCGCGGTTGAAACGCGAAATGGTCATCCGCAAGTTCCGCAAATTGGCGAAAGAGCGGGCGGAAAAGCCGGCGCTGTGATTTCCGCCTTGCCGCCAAGCGGGGCATTGAACAACGAGGACCGCCTTGCGCATTGTCTTCATGGGCACGCCCGAATTCGCCGCCGCGACCTTGCGCGCCGTGCATGCGGCCGGCCATGACATCGTCGCGGTCTATGCGCAGCCGCCGCGCCCCGGCGGCCGGCGCGGGCTGGAATTGGTCAAATCGCCGGTTCACGTGGAGGCGGAAAGCCTCGGGCTGTCGGTGCGCACGCCCGTCTCGCTGAAAATCGCCGAGGAACAGGCTTCTTTCGTCGCGCTCGATGCCGATGTCGCGGTCGTCGTCGCCTACGGCCTGCTGCTGCCGAAGGCGGTGATCGAGGGAACGCGCCTCGGCTGCTTCAACGGGCACGCCTCGAAACTGCCGCGCTGGCGCGGCGCCGCGCCGATCCAGCGGGCGATCATGGCCGGCGACGCCGAAACCGCGATGACAATCATGAAAATGGATGAGGGCCTCGATACCGGCCCGATCGCCCTGGAGCGCGCCGTCGCCATCGGTGCCGACATGACCGGCGGCGAACTGCACGACGCGCTGCGCGAAGCCGGAGCGGACCTGATGGTCGAGGCGTTGGCGCGGCTCGAACGCGGCGACCTGCCCTTGCGCGCGCAGCCTGTCGCAGCTGTCGCCTACGCGAAAAAGATCGACAAAGCCGAGGCCCGCATCGACTGGACCGCGCCGGCAGTCGAGGTTCACAATCGCATCCGAGCCCTGTCGCCTGCGCCCGGCGCATGGTGCGAGATGATCATCGGCGGCGTGGCGGAGCGGGTGAAACTGCTGCGCTCGACCGTAGCCGAAGGGCGCGGCGCGCCTGGCGCGCTGATCGGCGACGATTTGACCGTCGCCTGCGGCGATGGCGCGGTTCGCCTTCTGGAGGTTCAGCGCACCGGCGGCAAGCCGATGGCGGCGCGGCATTTCCTCCTCGGCGCGCCGGTCGAACGGGTCGCATGATGCCGCGTTTTCGCCTCACGGTCGAATATGACGGCGGCGCCTATGCCGGCTGGCAACGGCAGGCCGATCTGCCGACCGTGCAGCAGGCGATCGAGACCGCCGTCAAGGACGTGTCCGGCGAAACCGTCACCGTCAAAGGGGCGGGCCGTACCGACGCTGGCGTCCATGCCTGGGGGCAGGTCGCCCATGTCGATCTGGCCCGCGACTGGACCGGCGACAAGCTGCGCGAGGCGCTCAACGCCCGCCTGAAATTCGCCGGCGACCGTGTCGCCATCCTGGTCGCCGCGCCGGTAGTCGACGATTTCGACGCCCGCTTTTCGGCCCGCGCTCGCCACTACCTTTACCGCATCCTCAACCGACGCGCCCCGCCGGCCTTGGATGCCGGCCGTGTCTGGCACGTCAAGCGCGCGCTCGACGCCGCCGCCATGCACGAGGCGGCGCAGGGGCTGATCGGCAAGCACGACTTTTCCACCTTCCGCGCCAGCCTTTGCCAGCGAAAAGTCCGCTGAAGACCTTGACCAGCCTCGATGTGAACCGCGCCGGCGACCTGATCGAAATCCGCGCCTCCGCCCCCTCCTTCCTGCACAACCAGGTACGTTCCATGGTAGGCTCGCTGAAACTGGTCGGCGAGGGGAGTGGAGCGCGGCCGACCTCAGGGCCGCGCTCGACGCGAGGAATCGCGCCCGCTGCGGGCCGGTCGCCCCGCCGGAGGGATTGTCCCTCGTCAGGGTCGATTACTGAGGGTCACACCCCCAGCAGCGCCTGCATCCCGGCCAGCGTCAGCAGCCCGGCGGTGAACATCGCCACGAAAACCGCTGTGCCGATAGCCGGCCCCTTGCCGATCGCCGTTTCGGTCAGCCGCCAGGTCAGCGCCAGCGCCAAGCCGAACAGGGCGAAGGACAGCAGCGCCGAAAACGGATTGTCCGGCGGCAGGAACACATCCGCGATCGCGCCCGGCAGCATCAGCCACAGGATCGGCACGGAGCCCCAATTGGTGGCGACGACATAGGGCGCGAAGCGGTCGCCCAGCCCGAGCGGCTTCGAGGCCAACCCGAACAGCGCCAGCGGCGCGATCCATGCGGCGAGATCGGTTGCGGCGTAGGCGGCGATCAGCCGATCGAACGCCATCGCCTCCGGTTCCGCCGCGCCGCGCAGCGCTGCGCCATACCAGCCGATGGCGAGCGCCGGCAGGGAAACGACGATCGCCTGGAACGAGCCCCAAAATCCGTCGGCCGAGACATCGAACGCGGACAAGGCTTCGCGCCGGCCGGTCATCACCGCGATGGCGGCGCGAATGAAGTGAACGGTCTTTTCGTTCATGCCGCGAAACCGAACCAATCGACAAGAAAACGCTGGTAAATCGCCGTCAGCATCTCCAGATCGGCGAGCGCCACGCGCTCGTCGACCATGTGCATGGTCTTGCCGACGAGGCCGAACTCCACCACTGGGCAATAGTCCTTGATGAAGCGCGCATCCGAGGTGCCGCCGGAGGTTGAGAGCGAAGGCTCGCGGCCGGTCGCCGCCATGATCGAGGACGAGAGCGTCGACACCAGTTTTGCGTCCCGCGTCAGGAACACGTGGCTCGGCGGCTCCCGCCACTTCAGCTCGAAATTGACCGGCATATCCTTGCCCGGCCGCAGGCGGAACCGCCGCGCCGCGCGGTCGAGTCGATTGTGGATTTCCGCCATCAGCGTTTCGGCCGACCACGTGTCGTTGAAGCGCACATTGAACGAGAATTGCGCCCGCGCCGGAATGACGTTCGTTGCCTTGTTGCCGACATCGATCGTCGTCACTTCGAGATTGGTTGGCTGAAAATCCGCCGTGCCCTCGTCGAAGGCGGGCGTCATCAGCGCCTCCATCAGAGTCGCCGCGCCGCGTACCGGATTGTCGGCCAGATGCGGGTAAGCGGCGTGGCCCTGCCGGCCAAGGACAATGATATCGCCGGACAGCGACCCGCGTCGGCCGATCTTGATGGCGTCACCGATGGCGTCGGGATTGGTCGGTTCGCCGACGATCGCCGCGTCCCAGCGCTCGCCTTTTCTCGCCGCCCAGTCGAGCAGTTTGACCGTGCCGTTGATGGCCGGGCCTTCCTCGTCGCCGGTGATCAGCAGCGACACCGAACCGGGGATGGTCTTGCCGGCGGCGAAATGGCGGCCCAGCGCCGCGACGAAACAGGCAATGCCGCCCTTCATGTCGACCGCGCCGCGTCCGTACATTTCTCCCTGCTCGATGGCGGCGGAGAACGGCGGATGCGTCCAGTCCTTCTCGTCGCCGACCGGGACAACGTCGGTGTGCCCGGCGAACATCAGATGCGGTCCGTTGCCTGAGCGTCGCGCATAGAGATTTTCGATGTCGGGCGTGCCCGGTTGCGAGAACACCGGACGCTCGACGGTAAAGCTCATCGGCTTCAGCAGCGTTTCAAGCGCCGCCAAAGCGCCCCCTTCGGCGGGCGTGACGGAGGCGCAACGGATGAGTGCGGCGAGGTTTTTTGCAGGATCGACGGGAAAGGTCATGGTCGGGTGCGATAGCGTCTTTCACGCTGCCTGTCACCTTCCGGTCAGGCCCGGTCCTTCGTTCGCCCGCCGCTGATCAAGGCGATTTTCTGCCAGACCTTGCGCGAAAGGTTCGAGCCGAGGTTCTCGATGTCGTTGACCGCCTCGACCACGAAGACGTCGTTCAGCGCCTGGGCGTAGAGCGCCGCCAGCTTGCCGGTGACCGCGATCATTTCGGAGCAATAGTCGAGGTAGCGCAGCATTTCCGCCTTGCCGAGCACCCGCCTTGGCGATTTGCCGGTCGGCGTGAAATCGGCCGTCAGCGTGATCGGATCCTTGGTCAGCTGGTGCATGTCGATGACATGGATGAGCGAGCGGATGCCGTGCAATCCGCCGAAAGCGCGCTTACGCTTCAGCCGCTCCTCGATGGCGACAAGGGCGAACAGGCCGGCGCCGAGCAGAACGGCGATATTGATGCCGGCCTCGACCACCGGAATGATGTCCTGCTTGGCGAAAACATCGCCCGGTCCCGGCAGCACCGCCGCCACCAGCCACAGGAAGGCCGCCGATCCGGCCAAAACGATCATGCCGATTGTCGCACGCAGCCAGATGATCGGCCGGTCGATCGTACCGATGTCAGCATTGATGTCGCGCGCCAGCTTGACCAACTCGCCGCCGACCTTGGCGAGGCCGGCCTGGGGAAACCGGTCCTCGATGCGCTCGGCCAGCCGCTCGGCGGTTTCGATGATGCGTTCGGGGCTGAGCGTTCGATAAGGCATGGCTTAACGCTGCGCCGCCGGTTCATTCGGGTAGTCGCCATAGCGGTTGGGGCCGGGTTGCCCGGGCCAAAAACACAGGGCGAAAAACAGGATCACGGAAACCGCCGGCACCAGCGCCGCGATGGCGACGACCGCCGATTGTCCGAGGTCGTGGAGACGCTTTGCGGTCAGAGCGATCATCGGCCAAAGCGTCGCCGCCCAGGCGGCGACGAAAAGCCCGGACCAGAAATCGGCCTCCGGCGTTCCTTCCGTCAGCATGACGCGATAGAGAACGAATGCCTCGCCGATCGCGAGCAGCATCGAGGCGAGAAAAAACGGCATGCGGGCTATGCGCCCGGAAAGGCCGAAAAACAGCCAGGCCATTCCGGGCGATGCGTCAGCCAAGCGGGTCCGGTCCGAATTTGTTCGGCCCCTTTGTGCCGGGCAGGAAACCGCACTCGACCAGCAGCCAGATGCCGCCGATGATCGGCACCAGCGCGATCAGCGTCCACCAGCCGGATTTGTCGCGGTCGTGCCAGCGCTTCACATAAAGCGCGATGCCGACATAGAGCGAAACCGCGAACATCAAAAGCGTCAGCGGGCCGTATCCGATGCCCGGCTGCAATTCGATGATCGGCGGCAGAAAGCTCATGTCGAGGCCGATGAGCACCAGAGAAAGCACCCACAACACGCCCACCCCGGCCCAGAACTTGCCGCGATTGATCCGCCCTTCGAAGCTCGTCAGAATGTGTTTCCAGTTCATCCGTCTCTCCTTTTGGAGTGCGAGCGCCCCGGAGGGAAACTGCGCTGGTTCGGGCGAAAGATCAATCGCGCAGCAATTCGTTGATGCCGGTCTTCGAACGAGTCTTTTCGTCGACGCGTTTGACGATGACGGGAGCACGCCGCCGATGCCGACGCCGCCGGAAAGATGGACATTGGCGCCGATCTGGGCGCAGGAGCCCACCGTCGCCCAGCCGTCGACCATGGTGTTTTCGCCGACATGGGCGCCGAGATTGACGAAGGACGGCATCAGGACCGCGCCTTTGGCGATGAAGGCCGAATGGCGCACGATCGATCCGGGAACGGCGCGGAACCCGGCCTCGCGGAAGCGGTTTTCGCCCCAGCCGTCGAATTTGGACGATACCTTGTCCCACCAGCGCGCTTCGCCCGGCCCGCCGTCGATGATGCGCATGTCGTTGAGGCGAAAGGACAACAACACCGCCTTTTTCAGCCACTGATGCACGGTCCATTGGCCGTCCGCGCCCCGGCTCGCGACGCGGACCTCGCCACGGTCGAGCAGGTTGAGCGCCGAGTCGACGGCGTCGCGGACCTCGCCGCGCGTTTGCAGGGTAACCGTCTCGCGGGCCTCAAACGCCTTGTCGATCGTCGCGGCCAGCGAGGCGAGGTCGGACTTGGGCATGATCGGCTCCGTTACACGCGCTGTTAAGGGGATATCGCTTAGCCTTCGCCCAAGGGACGAAGCTTGGCCGCTATGCCAAACGCGCCGCGCGGGGTCAATCGCGCCAAAACCGCGCATTGGCGGGCCTCAAGGCCGAAGGGGACGATGTGCATGACGCCGATGGAAAAAGCCGGCTGGACGCCGCTGCGCCATTCCGACGAGGATATCGAGAAGGTTTCTCGCATTCCCGAGACCCCGCAATCGATCGCGCCGTCCTACCGGCTGGCTTTCGCCGATCCCGATTTTCTCATGCGCCGGGAATTGCGCCCGGTGCGCCTGCAACTCGAATTGCTCAAGGCCGAACTGATGCTGGCCGAGCGCGACATCCGCTCGACGGTCATCCTGTTTGGCGGCGCGCGCATACCCGAACCGGGCGGCGACGCCTGGGCGGCGAAAAACGAAACCCAGCGCGGGAACCTGCTCGCCAACGCACGCTATTACGACGAGGCGCGCCAATTCGCCCGCCTGTGTTCCGAGCATTCGGCCACCACCTACCACCGCGAATTCGTTGTCGTCACCGGCGGCGGGCCGGGAGTGATGGAAGCCGGCAACCGCGGCGCCGCCGATGTCGGCGCGCCGTCGATCGGGCTCAACATCGTGCTGCCGCACGAGCAGGCGCCGAACCGCTACGTCACGCCGGAGCTGTCCTTCAATTTCCACTACTTCGCCATCCGCAAGATGCATTTCGTCATGCGCGCCAAGGCGGTGGCGGTGTTTCCCGGCGGCTTCGGCACGATGGACGAGTTGTTCGAAACGCTGACCCTGATGCAGACCGGGCGCATGGAGCGCGTGCCGTTGATCCTGTTCGGCAAGGCCTTCTGGTCCAGGGCGATCAATCCGGATTTTCTCGCCGAGCAGGGCACCATCGCGCCCGAGGACGTCAAGCTGATCGACTATGTCGAAACGGCGGACGAGGCCTGGGCCTGCATCCGCCGCTTCTACGATTTGTAGGGCGATCAGAAGTCGTTGGCGTCGATGCCGCCGTCGGCATTTCGATCGAAGCGGGCGAACCAGCCTTCGCTCATGCCGACGAATTCGGTCTTGTTGATCTGGCCGTCGCCATTGGTGTCCATGCCTTTGCGCTCGCCAAAGCCGGCCTGGCCGATCTGACCCCGGCCGAAACCGCGGCCCTTGCCTTGGCCGTGCATCATGCCTTTGCCCATGCCTTGGCCATGTCCCATGCCCTGACCCATGCCGCCGCCCATGCCGGGCTGGACGCCCTGGGCCGCCATGTCGGCCTGCTCGTTGGCGCGCATCTCGTCGAGCATTTTCAGTTCGTCGGCGTCGAGCACGTCATTGGCGTTGGCGTCGAAGGCGGCGAACATGGCCTCGCGCCGCGCCACGGTTTCCTCAAGCGTCACCTTGCCGTCGGCGTTCTCGTCCCAATTGGTCATGAAGTGGTCGCGGAAGTTGGTTTGAGCCATCGCGACGGTGGCGGCGAAACCGGCAATCATCGCGGCGGTCAGCAGGCTTTTCATCCGGGTGTTCATTGAACCCTCCTTTTCTCGTTTTCGTTCAAAAGGATAGGCTCGCCGCAAACACATTCCAAGTTACGAATGTGTCATGACGCGTTTGTAATCCGGCGGCCATCGGCGGCCTGCGACAGTTCGTTCGCTTGAAACATCAATAGATTCGAATGCATGGAAGAGACGCAAGTCGCACCGGCCCAACGCCGGGCAAAAAAACCGGGGGAGAGCGCCATGCAGGCCGTCGCACGCCTTTTTTACGCCGTTCCATTGCTGGGCTGGATGGCCCGCGACGCCGCCGCCGGCCGCGAAAGCGCCAAAGTGTGGTTCCTGATCAATCTGGCGCTTGCCTGGGTCCTGTCCTTCATGACCGTCGGCTATGCCGGACTGATCGTTCCGGCGCTGGCGCTGGTCGCGGCCATGTTCGTCATCCTGATTTCCATTACGGCCGGTCGCTGAAAACCCGGCCGGGTGCCGGCGAGGGTCAAGCCTCGCCGGGCGCCTTCGGCCGGTGCACCAGACTGACCAGCACGAACGAAATGATCATCAGCAGATACCAGGCGCCGAGCTTGGCGATGGAGACGGGCGTCCAGCCGTTTTCCTGGCCGGGATAGAGCCACGCCCGCGACCATGTCGCGATGTTCTCGGCGAACCAGATGAACAGCGCCACCAGCAGAAAACCGGCCAGCAGCGGCATCCGGTGGCGAAAACGGAATACCCTGTAGTGAACCGCGGTTCGCCAGAACAGCGCTCCGGTCGCCGCGAACAGCAGCAGGCGCGCATCGGGGAGGAAATGGTGCGCGAAAAAATTCGCGTAAATCGCCGCCGCCAGGCCAATTGTCGCCCAAAGCGGCGGATAGGCGGAATAGCGCATGTCGAAAATGCGCGTGACGCGGGCGAGATATGAGCCGACCGAGGCGTACATGAATCCGGAAAACAGCGGCACGCCGCCGATGCGAAACAACGCCTCCTCGGGGTAGATCCAACTGCCCTGCGCCGTCTTGAACACTTCCATCGCCGTGCCGACGATGTGGAAGATCAGGATGACCCAGGCTTCCCGCGGTTTCTCCAGCCGGAACGCCAGCATGGCGATCTGGATGGACAACGCGGCGACGAACAGGAAATCGTAGCGGTTGATCGCTGCCGCCTCCGGCCAAGCATGGCGCGTCGCGATGATCAGGCCGAGCAGCGCGCCGCCATAGAGGCAGGCCCAGGCTTGCTTGAGGCCGAAAACGAGGAACTCGACCGCCGCGCCGGACAGGCCCGATTGCGGCAATGCGTCGAGCAGGCGGTGCGCCGCCGCGTCCAGTCTTGTTTCGAGGGACGTGAAACGGGTCAAAGGCGCGCTTGCGTCAGTCCGGCGAGAAAATGCGCCAGATCGTCGGTGACGAAATCGACATCGTCCTCGTTGAGCCGATCGGTTTCCCAGATTTCGGCGAAATCAGGTTCGAAATTATTGGGCACGATCAACACCGTCGTCATGCCGAGCGCTTTCGGCGCGGCGAGATTGCGGGCAAGATCCTCGAACATCGCGGCGGCTTGGGGATCGACCCCGTGCGTGAGCAGGAAAAGCTCGTAGGTTTCGCGCGCCGGCTTCGGCATCAGATTGGCCGCGACGATGTCGAAAATGTCGTCGAAATGGTCGAGCACGCCAAGCGCCCGCGCCGTGCGCTCGGCATGTCCGCGATCGCCATTGGTGAAGATGAATTTCCTGCCGGGCAATTCTCGAATGGCGGCTCCGAGCACCGGATTGGGCTTGACCCAGGAATAGTCGATATCGTGGACTTTCTGCAGGAAATCGTCGGGATCGATGGCGTGCCGGTCCATCAGGCCTTTCAGCGTCGTGCCGTAATCGAGATAGAACTGCTTCTGAACCTTGCGGGCCTCCTCGCGCGGCAAGCCGAGCAAGGTTGACACATAGCTGGTCATCTTCACGTCGATCTGCGCGAACAGATTGGTGTGATGCGGGTAAAGCGTGTTGTCGAGGTCGAACACCCAGTCGGTGACATGGGCGAAGCGGGTCGGATCGGGCAGCGTTGTCATGCGTCCTTATCGCATAGCGATTCCGATTCTGCGATGGCTTCGGCGTCCATGCTTCCGGCCCAGGGTACGATCGGCTAACCATTCCGCCCATGGAAACCTGGGTCGTCATCACTATCGCCGCCGCCTTCCTGCAGAACCTGCGCTCGGCGCTGCAGAAACACCTCAAGGGCGTCATGGGAACGACGGGGGCGACCTTTGTGCGCTTCGGTTTTGGCGCGCCATTCGCGCTCGCCTATCTGGCGATTCTCCATTTCGGAGTGGGCCGGCCCCTGCCGACGGTCACGGTCGAGTTCCTCGCCTGGGCTATTCTCGGCGGAATAGCCCAGATTACCGCGACAGGGTTGCTGATCCATCTGTTTTCGCTGCGCAACTTCGCTGTCGGCACGGCCTATTCGCGCACCGAACCGGTTCAGGCGGCGCTGTTTGCCTTGATGTTTCTGGGCGAAACCATTACCCTTGGCGTCGCCGCAGCCATCGTCATCAGTGTCACCGGCGTCATGCTGATCGCCGTGGCGCGCTCGGTTGGACGCGCATTCCTTGCGGCGTTCAAGAGCCGCGACGCGGCCATCGGCCTGTTGTCGGGCGCCGGTTTCGGCGTCGCGGCCGTCGCCTATCGCATGGCGTCGCTGGCGCTTGGACGAACCCTTGTCGCGCCGGACTACATGACGCAGGCGGCAATGACGCTCGCCGTCGTCATCCTGTTCCAGTCTTTGCTGATGCTTGCCTGGATGGCTTGGCGCGAACCGGACGAATTCCCCCGGATCGTTTCCGCCTGGAAGCCGTCGCTGCTGGTCGGGCTGGTTGGCGCGACCGCGTCGTTCGGCTGGTTCATGGCGATGACCTTGCAGCAGGCGGCAATCGTCAAGGCGCTGGCGCAAATCGAAATGCTGTTCACCTATGCGTCAGCCGTGCTGGTGTTTCGCGAGCACGTCAACGCACGCGAATTGGCGGGATGCGTCCTTGTCGCGTTCGGCGTTGTCGTCCTGCTCTACCTGGGGTGACTATGCTTTGACCTGGCAGGGCCGAGCGGACTTTGGTCCGGTTTACATTGGGCGGAATCCATGCGAATCCGCGAATCCGGTTTGGCGTGGTTGACTGCCGCGCCGGCGGAGACGGCAGGAATGAAAAGTCGATGACGTCACGTCGCGGTTTGGTCAAATTGTTTGCCGCGTTGATTGCCTGGCGTCTCGCTCCGCGCAATGCGGGTGGCAAGTCCGGGACAATCGAAATCAAGGGCTGGATCCTGCGGCGGGACGATCTCATATGATCTTTCCTGGCGTCGCCGAATTCCGCGCCTCGGGTTTCCAGCCGAAAGTCGCTGTCATCGGTTCGGGACCGGCGGGTATTTCGATCGCCCGTATTCTCGACCGCGCCAACATCCCTGTCGTCGTGTTCGAAGCGGGAACCGATCACGTCACCGACCAGTCGCAGGATTTCTACAAGGGCTCAACCGTCGGCGACCCCTATTTCGATCTCGACGTCACCCGCATTCGCCTGCTCGGCGGCTGCTCCAACCATTGGGCCGGCTGGTGCCGGTTGCTCGACGCCCATGATTTCGACAAGCGGGACTGGATACCCCATTCCGGCTGGCCGATCGCGCACGGACATCGAACCCTTCCTCGATGCTGTTCGCGATGAGCTCGACCTTGTCGCCTTCGAACCGGACAAGCCGATCACACCCGACATGAGCTGGGTTCAGTTGATTAAGAGTCCGGCCGTTCGCGTCGGCGAGAAATACCGCGCCGAGATCGAGGCCAGCCAAAACATCGCGCTCGTCCTCGACGCTTATGTCACGGCGCTTTCCGGCGACAACGGCTTTGTGCGCGCCGCAAGTCTTTGGTCGAAAGGCGCGGACGCCGGCGAGATCGCCGCCGATTGGTTTGTGCCCTGCGCCGGCGGTCTCGAGAATTCGCGCCTGCTGCTGTGGTCCAACCGGCGTTCCAATGGCGCGATTGTTCCCCATGCCGAAGCGCTCGGCCGCTACTGGATGGAGCATCCCCAGTTCGAAGGCGGCGACTGCATTCTGACCGGTCATGAGGAATTTCCACTCGACATCAACAACGAATCGTTCTTCTCGCCGTCGCCGGGCGCGATGCGGGCCGCGGGCATCATGAATTTCGGCGCGCGGCTGATCGAAACACCCTATCACGGCGTCAAAGCGTTGATCGCCGATCTCGCCTGCACGGCGCCCGATCTCGCCGAATGGGTCGCGTTCAAGGCCGGCGTCAATTTGCGCTGCGCCGCGAAAATCTATGTCGGCTGGGAACAGCAACCCGATCCGGAAAACCGCGTCGTCCTGTCGGCGACCGAAAAAGATCGCGCCGGCGTGCCGCGCATCGAACTGCACTGGAAAAAAGGCGCGCTGGAGCGAAAGACCATCGCCGACGGCATGCGGCTGTTCGGCAAGGCCATGGCCGAGCGCGATTTCGGCCGTGTCCGCCTCGCCGACTGGATCGCCAACGGCGACGATTATCCGCTCGACCAGGAAATCGCCGGCCACCATCACATGGGCGGCGCGCGCATGGGGACCGATCCGGCGACAAGCGTCGTCGACGCCGACTGCAAGGTCCATGGCATGGGCAATCTGTTCGTCGGCGGTTCCGCCGTGTTTTCGACGTCGGGCCAATGCAACCCGACGACGACCATCGTCGCGCTGGCGATACGCCTTGGCCATCATCTGGCCAAACTCGCCGCTTGAGACCCGGTCAGGGCACGATCAGCGTACCGGCGCCGTGTTCGGTGAACAATTCGAGCAGCACCGCGTGCGGCGTCTTGCCGTTGAGGATGACGACGCCGGCGACGCCGCGCCCGATCGCCTCAATGCAGGTTTCGACCTTGGGGATCATGCCGCCGGAAATCGTGCCGTCGGCGATCAGCGCCTTCGCCTGCGCCACGGTCAGTTCCTCGATCAGGTTCTTGTCCTTATCGAGCACGCCCGGCACGTCCGTGAGGAACAAGAGGCGTGTCGCCTCCAGCGCGCCGGCGATGGCGCCGGCGAAGGTGTCGGCGTTGATGTTGTAGGTGTGGCCGTCGCGCCCCGGCGCCACCGGCGCGATCACCGGGATCATTTCCGAGTGCGCCAGCAGGTCGAGCAGCTTGCGGTCAACCTCCGCCGGCTCGCCGACGAAACCGAGATCGAGCACGCGCTCGATGTTGGAATCGGGGTCCTTCACCGTCTTGTGCGCCTTTTCGGCGAACACCATGTTGCCGTCCTTGCCGCACAGGCCGATGGCCCATTCGCCCTCGGCGTTGATCAGCGCCACGATCTCCTTGTTGATCGAACCGGCGAGCACCATTTCGACGATCTCGACCGTCTTCTGGTCGGTGACGCGCAGCCCGCCCTCGAAGCGCGATTCGATACCCATTTTCGTCAGCATCGCCCCGATCTGCGGACCGCCGCCATGGACCACGATCGGGTTGACGCCCGACTGCTTGAGCAACGCGATATCGCGGGCGAAAGCGCGGCCGAGTTCGATATTGCCCATGGCGTGGCCGCCGTATTTCACCACGACCGTCTTGTCCTCGTAGCGCTGCATGAAGGGCAGGGCGGCGGACAGCAGGCGCGCCTGCGCCTCGGCTTCGGCGGCGGTGATCGGCGTGGTCATCGGCGTTCATCCGTGAGGTGGGGGGGAACCGCGCGCCTTCTAGCGATGCTGGGCCGGCCTGTCCATCACGGGCGCCTCCGTCTTGGCTCAGATGAGTCCGAACACGATGGCCTTGGCGACGGCCTCGGTGGTGTTGGCTGACTTGAGCGTTCGCCGCGCCCGATCCAACGCGCCTTCCACCGTGCGGTTGGACAGATCGAGATGCGTCGCTATTTGCAACGCGTTCATGCCTGAAGCAGCGAAGGACAGGACATCGCGTTCGCGCTTCGTCAGGTCGAACCGCTCCGGAGGGGCGAATTGCCGCATGGCTGCATCGAAAGCCATGCACAGGCCGGTCAGCGCATCGCCCTTGAGATGCCAAATTTCGTCCAGTTCCGGTGCGGTCAGGCCGCCTGTCGCCAATCCGACGCCTGAACCGTGATTGTGCCCGAAAACCATCGGCAACGAGACGCCAACCTTCAATGAGAACATTTCATCGAGGATGTCCCGTTCTCGCTCCTTCGCTGTCATGTCCGCGATGCCTTTGCCGGACATCCAAAAGTAAGGTCGCCTATTTTCAATGATGTACCGGGTGGAATAATCATGGTCGAGCAAGCCCTTACTGGAAAGGACGCCGAGATAATCCTCCGGATAGTCGGACCAGGATTCGATGGCGGCCGTAAACCCCGATTCCAGCGCTCTGGTGAAAGAATGGCTTATGCCCCAGAGCGCGTGCGTCACGCCGAATTCGGCATTGGCGATGCTCTTGAACCGCGCCCAAATCGATGTGGAGTCGCGCAACCCGTCGAAAGCGCGGTTCCATCCGCCGAAATCATGCATTGCAAGCATAGTCTGATCTGAAATCCGGGCATTATTATGCAGCTCCACTGCCCTCGAGTAACGCTATGAACTTCGCCGGTTGAATATGCAACCGCGTAGATTCACGTAATTGCATTGCGCCGGTGCATTTCGCTACCTCCAGAGGTAGAAATGGGGGTCTATCATGAGACTTGAATCATTGGCTTCGACGAGCGCGCTTGTCATTTTGTCCTTCTCGCTCGGCGGGTGCTCGCTTGCGAGCCTTCGAGCGCCGCGCCGGGCCACCTGTGCGCCGGGCCCACTCAGGCCGGTTCCGGGTCTCGGCAACGAAAAGGCCATCACTCAGGATTCGGTTCCCGGGGTTCTCGGCAACGAAAAGGCCGCGACCGCCAGCGCCATCAACAGCAAGGCGATCAAGGCCATGGTGGCGTCGGGCCAGGTGGCGTCCTCGGCCAAACTGGTGTGGTACAATGCCCAAGGGCAGGCCGTCGGTCCCGTCATGATCGATGCGAACGGGCGGGTAATTCCCGCCGCGCTCGATACCAATGGGTCGAACGACGCCGGAGTCGCGCTGAACCCCGAAGGCATCGTGCCGGCGGTTCTAGCCAGCGCCGCGCCGGGGGCCAATCGGGCGGCGGTCGCGCAAGCCGCGACGACCGAATCGCATACGTTGGTCGGCCTGTCGCAACATGTGCAGATTTCTGCCAGCGCCTATCACTGGTTTGACCGCGTCGGCGGCACGGATTTGGGCCCGGTGCAATATGACGGAAATGGCGAAATAATAACCACGGGACACGAAGGACAGATCTACAATCCATCGGGATTGTAGTCGCGAGTGATCCGGGCCGACGACGCTGGCCGGCACGTATGCACAAGACTCCGAAACCGGCGCTGTCGCCGGCGTCAGGCGCGTCTGGTCGAACGGGACCTACGACAATGGCGATGCGGTGTCGTCGCTTTCAAATCTTGCGAACGAAGGTTACGGATATTTCTCCGATGGCGAACACGGCAGTATTACTGTCAGCAATCAATCCAACAGCGATTTCATCTCGGGCATGATGGTCTCGGGAATGGACAATCCGCATGGCGGTACGATTGAAATGGGCCTTTACAACGCCGCGATCAACCCAACGTCGTCAGCGACGCTCTCCGCCAAGCACAAGGCCAGATACACTGGCGCCGCCGAAGTGGTGGAATTGACGACGACGCCTGAAGGGGAATTCCTTGGCATGGACAACTACGTCGGGCGTTCAAACGTCGATGCCGATTTCGACAATGGCACGGTCGCCGCCAACGTCGCCTACGACTACCACCCGCACTCGAATCCCACCGCGACAAACACGTCGACGATCGCGATGAACAATGGCCGGATCGTCGGCACGAGCTTTGTCGGAGACACGCATTATTCGCTCGACCAGTCCAATATCGCCATCACGTCACAGCATGGCCAGATGGTTGGCACGTTTGCCGGCGCCGAAGGCAATACCGCCGGTGGCAGCTTCCTTGGGCAGCTTGCTGGATCGGTCACCCGCGCCGACGGCACGGTACGCGACATTCAGACCCTCTATGGCGGCACTTTCGTCGCCGGGCAGGTCTGCCAGAACCTCGCCTGCAATTGAGGCATTCCGCGCGGCGGCCGGCGTTTTCCACGCCGGCCGCGCCAGCGGAGGACATGTTCGTGCGCCGCCTTTTCGCAGCCTTGGCTTTCGCCGCTTTTGCGTCCGCCGCGTCCGCCGCCGAAAATCCGGCGACCGAACGCGAAGCGTTGGCTGTCGTCCAGCGGCTGATCGCGGCTGAGCGCTACGACGAGGCGGTTGATGTCGTTCGGCGCTTCCGTCCGCAGGACAAGTCTCACGATCTGCGCTTGCGGCTGACCGAAGGCCCGGTCCGGGAAGCGCAAGGCGATTTTGCCGGCGCGGCCGAAATCTACCGCGCGATCCTCGCCCGGCAACCGGGCGTGACGGCGGCCCGCGTGCGCCTCGCCCGGGCGCTCGCCGCCACCGGCGATCGCAAGGGCGCAAGGCACCACCTTGACCTGCTCATCGCCGCCGGAGTCGACGACCGGTTGGGCGGACGATTGAGCGCCCTCGGGAATACCATGAACGAAGGCGATCCCTTCAGTTTCAGCGGGTCCTTGTCGTTATTGCCATCGACCAATGTCAATGGCGGCACCAACAACACGACGGTATGGCTAGGGAATCCCCCTCGCCATCGATCCGGCATCGCGTCGCAAATCAGGCATTGGCATTCTTGCCTCTGGCGAGGCGTCGTTCCGCCAGCGGTTCACTCCGACGGCTGTATTCACGGCCACGATGTCCGCCACGCACCGGTTCTATCCGGCGATCAATCTGCACCAGACCAATCTCGATGCTGTCGTCTCTGTGTCCATCGACAAGGGCAGATGGGGCTATGCGCCGGCGCTCATTAGCGGCGGCGCCTGGTCGAACTGGGAATCGGCCAGGCAGTATGCCGGCGCGAAAATCGACGCATGGACCCGGGTCGGCGAGCGGGTTCGTCTTTCCGGAACGCTTTCGGCCCAGCGCGAATTCTACCCGACGGCGGCGTCCAGGGATGGCTGGCTGTTTTCGGTCGATACAGCGGCGGACCGCTTCCTTTCGCCGTCGAGCTTCGTGCGGGTCATCGCCGGCGTCAGTGTGAAGGAAGCCGCCGCCGGCCGCAATTCCTGGGTTGAAGGCGGCGGCGGGCTTGGCTTCTACCGCGAGTTTTCCGCCGGGCTGTCGCTTTATGCCGAGGGGCGCTTCGCCCACCGGGCCTATCGCGAAACCGGCTTCGGCCTCGATAGCCCGCAGCGCGACAATCGCATCGAAGCCAAATTCGTCGTCACCAAGAGCGACATGAAACTGTGGGGGGCGGCGCCGCAGCTTTCCTATGGCTATACCCGCAATTTCTCCAATAACGTCTTCGACGATACGGAGCGGCACGATATCGACGCGCGGCTGACCAAGGCGTTCTGAGGTGTCACGGCCGCAGCAGCCCGGCGCGTCGATTGAGCCAGCCGGATTGCTTTTCCATTTGCGCCGCGAGACTGAACAACGTCTCCTCGTCGCCCGGCCGGCCGACGGCCTGGACCCCGAGCGGCAAGCCGTCGTCGGTCACATGCACAGGCAGCGCGATCGCCGGTTGACCGGTGACGTTTTGAATCGCCGGCCAATGGGTCAGCCACAGGCTCTTGTCGAGCAATTGGTCATATAGCGAATCGATGGTCAGCAGCCGCGTCAGCCGGAGCCGGTCGACAAGTTCCTCCACCACGATATCGGCGCCCTTGGCGTCGAGCGCGCCGCAGGCCGGCGGCGGGTGGGCGATCAGCGGCATCAGCACCGCGTCGTACTGCGCCGTCTCGGCGACGATGCGCCGCGCCGTCGCCGAAAGCCGCTCCAGCGCCGCATAGAGCGCCCCGCCGGAAACCAGTTCGCCGTAGCGGGCGAGAATGCGGGTCGCCCGTTCGAGCGATGCGGAAAACGGTTTGCCGGCTTCCGCCGCCTCCACCCGCACGGTTCCGGCCAGCGAACAGGCGACGGTGCGGCCGAAATCGGTCATGAATTCGCGGCCGACGAAGGCGAGATCGACCGGTTCGACGCTGTGCCCGCCGTCGCGGGCAAGCGCCGCCGCCATCTCCAGCGCCCTCAAGGTCTCCTCGGAAACGGGAAGGCCGAGCGGTGAACCGGAATACACGCCGATGCGCAATCTGCCGGGATCGCGCGCGGCGGCGGCGGAAAACGGCCCGGTCGGCGAGCGCGCTTCATAGGGGGCGAGACGGTCGGCGCCATGGGTGAGGTCGAGAAGGGCGGCCGAATCGCGCACCGAACGGGTCAGCGCATGCACGGCGACGAAGCCGAACCACACCTCGCTTTCGTGCGGGGTGAGCGGTACCCGTCCGCGCGACGGCTTCATGCCGACAAGCCCGGTGCAGGCGGCCGGCACGCGAATCGAACCGCCGCCATCGCCGCCATGGGCCATCGGCACGACGCCCGCCGCCACCATCGCCGCCGGTCCGCCGGATGACCCGCCGGTGATGCGTCCGGTGTCCCAGGGATTGCGCGTCACGCCGAAGGCCGCCGATTCGGTGACCAGGCGCAACCCGAATTCCGGCGACGTGGCGGTAAGGATGGGGATCAACCCGGCGCCGAGATAGCGGTCGAGCAACACCGAATTCTGCGTCGGGGTTTGCGCCGGCTTGCGGCTGCCGGCATGGCGCGGCACGCCGGCCATGGCGATGTCGAGGTCTTTCAGCACGAACGGCACTCCGGCGAAGGGCGTCGTCTTTCTGGCTGTCTCCGCCCGCTTGCGCGCCTGGTCGAAGAGCCGCACCGCGATGGCGTTGATCGCCGGATTGACCTTCTCGGCCCGGGCGATCGCCGCTTCGACAAGCGCGGCTGGCTCGACCTCGCCCTTTTTCACCAGCGCGGCCAGCGCCGTGGCGTCGTTTTCCCACAGCAGTTTTTCCATGCTCGCCCCTCCGATGGTCCAAAGCTATTGCTACCTTGCGCGCACCGCAATGCCTGCCGGTTGACGAAGGGCCGGAACTCCTTAGGCTTGTGCGGAATGGCTCCCGTCGATGACATCGCCAAACTGATCCTGCGCGTCGCCTTGAGGGACCGCGCCGCCTTCGATGCGCTCTATACTGCGACCTCGGCGAAACTTTTTGGCGTCTGCCTGCGTGTCTTGAGGGATCGCGGCGAGGCCGAGGAGGCGCTGCAGGATGTGTTCGTTCGGGTCTGGACCAAGGCGGACTCTTTCGCCGTATCCGCTCTGTCGCCATTGTCGTGGCTCGTCGCCATCGCCCGCAACCGGTCGATCGACCGGCTGCGCCAGCGGCGCCCGACGACGAGTATCGACGCGGCGGCCGATATCGCCACGAATGAACCCGATCCGGAACGACGCGCCGAATTGTCGTCGGAAGGCGCGCGCATCGACGAGTGCATGGACGAATTGGAGCCGGCGCGCGCTGCGGCCGTCCGCGCGGCCTATGTCGACGGCGCGAGCTATGCCGAACTGGCGGCGCGCCATGGCGTGCCGCTCAACACGATGCGGACGTGGCTGCGCCGCAGCCTGATGAAACTGAAGGAATGCCTGGAGCGATGAGCGATCCGCGCGGCCATGAACGGGAACCGGAAGGCGACGAACTTCTCGCCGCCGAATATGTTCTCGGCGTGCTCGATCCGGCGATGAGGCCGGAGATCGCAGCGCGCATCGACCGCGATCGCGCCTTCGCCGCCCTGGTCGAGGCATGGACGGCCCGGCTTTCGCCGCTCGATGCGGCGTACGAAGCGGAATTGCCGCCCACTTCCGTCAAGGCGGCGTTGGACCGCCGGCTTTTCGCCACGGCGCCGGGTAAGCCGTCGCTGTGGTCGTCGCTCGCTTTCTGGCGCAGCCTTTCGGCCGCGGCGGTGGCTGTCGCGGCTTTCGTCGTCGTCGCGCCCCTGCTTTCGCCCGCGCCGCCGGCGGACCGCCTTGTCGCTTCCCTCGCCGCCGACGGGTCGGAGATCCGTTATGTCGTCGTCTACGACCCGGCGGAAGGCGATGTGTCGCTCAATCATCTCGCCGGCGATCGCGCCGAGGGTCGCGATTTCGAACTCTGGGTGATCGAAGCCGGCAAGGCGCCGGTTTCGGCCGGAATCATCGCCGTCGGCGGCACGATCCATATTGTCCTGCCGCCCGAACTTGCCGCCCGCATCGCCGCCGGCGCCGTGCTCGCCATCTCGATGGAGCCGAAGGGCGGTTCGCCGACGGGCGCGCCGACCGGCCCGGTGGTGGCGGCCGGCGATCTGCGCTCCATCTGACGTTTTCGTGATCGCCATCGGCGAAACTTTTTGTCCGCCGGCCCCGTTTCCCTCGTGTTCCCCCGACGGAACCGATTGAAAAGGGAGACTGTCATGACTGCTCGCAAATCCACCGCCATCCTCATCGTTGCGCTCGCCGCCACCGCGGCGTTCGCCGGCCTTGCCCGCGCCGACAATCCGATGGTCGGCGGCGCGCCGATGTATGCCGAAAAGAACATCGTTGAAAACGCCGTCAATTCGAAGGATCACACCACGCTCGTCGCCGCGGTGAAAGCCGCGGGCCTGGTCGAAACGCTCTCCGGTCCGGGTCCGTTCACGGTTTTCGCGCCCACCAACGACGCCTTTGCGGCGCTGCCGGCCGGCACGGTGGAAAACCTGCTGAAGCCGGAAAACAAGGCAATGCTGACCAAGATCCTGACCTGCCATGTTGTCGGGGCCGAAGCCTTCGCCAAGGATGTCATGAAGATGGTCGACGACGACAAGGGCGCCCATACGGTCAAGACCGTCGGCGGCTGCGCGTTCACGGCGAAATACATGGGCGACAAGGTGATGATCGAAGACGAAATGGGCAATGTCGCCAATGTCACCATCGCCGATGTCGACCAGTCGAACGGCGTCATCCACGTCATCGACAAGGTGCTCTTGCCGAAAATGTGATCGGAGTTCGCGGACAGGGGAGTCGGCCGGAGAACGGCCGGCTCCCGTTCCGCGCGCGCAAACGTGATTTCCGGTTCAGCGCGGATGGCGCGAAAAAGCGCTCAAGGAGAAACCCCATGATGACCAAACGCAATCTGCTCGCCGGCGCGGCCGGCTTCTTCGGCATCGCCGCCTTCGACCGAATGGCCGGCAACCGCTCGGTCGCGTTCGCCGAAACGTTCGAAATCACCAAGACCGAAGCCGAGTGGCGCGCCCTGCTTTCGCCCGAGCAATTCGCCGTGCTGCGCGAGGAAGATACCGAGCGCCCCTTCACCAGCCCGCTCAATGACGAGAAACGCAAGGGCGCCTTTCACTGCGCCGGCTGCGATCTGCCGGCGTTCGCGTCCGAGACGAAATACAATTCGGGCACCGGCTGGCCGAGCTTCTGGGCGCCGCTCGACAATGCGGTCGCCACGCGGGAGGACAATTCCTTTTTCGCCACCCGCATCGAAGTGCATTGCCGGCGCTGCGGCGGCCATTTCGGCCATGTCTTCGACGATGGTCCGCCGCCGACGGGGAAACGCTACTGCATGAACGGGCTGGCGCTGACGTTCAAGGTCGCCGCTGCCTGAGGCAAACCGAAGCGCGTCTCCATCAGGCGTTCCTGGTGATTTCCAGGAACCAGATCGTCGTCGGTTCGATGTCGGGTTCGGCGAAACGTTCGTTGAGAATGCGCATCGACATCGCCTGCGGCGACAGGTTTCGCGCCAAATCGATCATCTCCGCGCGGTTCCGGTAAATGAGGAACCATTCCGCATAGAGTTCCATCATCAGCCGGTGCGACGGCAGATGCGGATTGTTGTCGGACGCTGCGGCGAAATTGCCGACGACGAGCCGGCCGCCCGGCTTGAGCAGATCGAACAAGCCGGCGACCAGCGCCGGCGCGCCTCGACCCGGATTGTCGGCGAAGACGGGAACATAATCGAACAGCCCGGACGAATAGACGAGGTCGTATCGGCGATCGGCGAGGTCAATGGTCCCGCCATCGATCGTGTCGAAGCGCCGCCTTCCCTTGATGTATTCGAAAGCGTTGAGCTGGAGGAGATCGGCGGCGACGCCGTTGCGATGGCGCGCGGCGTGCGCCAGTGCGTGAGTGTCATGGTCGGCGAGGTCGACCGTTATCGCATTGTCGACTCCGGCGAGTTCACGGGCGCTGCCGCAGGCGAGGTTGAGAACGCGGCTGCCCGGCGCCAGCGCGTTCATTTCCCGGCGCATGGTGGTCATCCGCCGCCGAACCGCCTCGGCCGCCGGGAGGTTGAGAAACACGGCGTTCAGCATGCGGGAGAAATTGTCGTCGCCGACAAGGCCGTTGTCGTAGATCATCTCCATCAGGTCCTTGTCGCCGGCGTAGCCATATTTTTTTCAAACGCCGAACGCACGAACGCCGACCGGTTGATCACCGAAGCAACCGGATGGGACCTGTAAACGGTTGAAACGTCACACCCCAATGCGCGGTTCAACTGGGTTTCGGCGTTGCGCCAGCAAGCGTCGCGGACAGCCTCGGCGTTTTGTGGCGTGATCGCGGCGCATAGGACTTCCAACCTCACAAGATCGCGTTCGAAATGGGTCAGGCAATTATGAAAGTGCTCCACGATGTCTCCCTTGTCGCTGTGGAACGGTCCATTCGCGAATAGGAGGCGCGGCGTGAGCGAAGCGTGAAATGGCCGAAGCGGCGGCGTGAATTTCAGATCGAGACGGCGATCAGGATGGCTTCGCGCAAATCGTCCAGGCCCGATCCCTTTTCGGCCGATGTCGCAAGGATGTCGGGAAAAGCCGCCGCCCTTTTGCGTACGCCCTCGATGGTGGCAAGGCGCACCTTCTCCAGCGCCGGCGCGGAAATCTTGTCGGCTTTGGTCAAGACGATCTGGTAGGAGACCGCCGCCTTGTCGAGCAGGTCGAGCGCCGCCTTGTCGGCCTTGAGGATGCCGTGGCGGGAGTCGATCAGCACATAGACACGCTTCAGCGTGGTGCGGCCGCGCAAATAGTCGAAGACGAGCTTGGTCCATCGCTCGACTTCCGCTTTGGGCGCTTCCGCGAAGCCGTAGCCCGGCATGTCGACAATGGCGAGGGGCGGCAGATCGTCCATGCCGCCGGAATGGCCGTCGGGAACGAAGTAGTTGAGCTCCTGGGTCCGCCCAGGCGTATTCGACGTTCGCGCCAGTCCCTTGTGGCCGACAAGCGCGTTGATCAGCGACGATTTGCCGACATTGGAGCGGCCGGCAAAGGCGATTTCCGGCGGTCCGGCCGGCGGCAGCACCGCCATGTTCGGCACGCCGCGGATGAATATCCACGGGCGTGGGAAGGCGGGCGCGCCGCTCGGAGGCGTGACGCCCGGCATAGCCACTACTTCGCCGCTTCCGGTTTCTTCTTGAACAGGGTCGCCAGATTGCCGAACAATTCGATCTTGGCCCCGTGGCGCTTCATGATGATCGCCTGCTGGGCGATCGACAGAAGATTGTTCCAGGCCCAGTAAATGATCAGCCCGGCCGGGAACGCCGCCATCATGAAGGTGAACATCACCGGCATCCAGGTGAAGATCATCGCCTGGGTCGGGTCCGGCGGCGTCGGGTTCATGCGCATCTGCAGAAACATGGTGATGCCCATCAGCAGCGGCCAGACGCCGATCATCAGATAGGCGGGAACGCCGAAGGGCAGCAAGCCGAACAGGTTGAACACCGAGGTCGGGTCCGGCGCGGCGAGATCCTGGATCCAGCCGAAAAACGGCGCATGGCGCATTTCGATGGTGACGTAGAGCACTTTGTAGAGGGCGAAGAACACCGGGATCTGCAACAGCACTGGCCAGCACCCGGCGACCGGATTGATCTTTTCGCGTTTGTAGAGTTCCAGCAGCTCCTGCTGCTGGCGCATCTTGTCGTCGGCGTATTTGGCGCGGATTTCCTCCATCGCCGGCTGCATCTTCTTCATGTTCGCCATGGACGCGTATTGCTTGTTGGCGAGCGGGAAGAAGAGCCCCTTGACGATAACGGTGGTCACCAGGATGGCGATGCCGAAATTGCCGAAAAATTTGTACAGCGTGTCGATCAGCCAGTACATCGGCTTGGTGATGAAATAGAACCAGCCCCAGTCGATCAGCAGGCTGAACTGCTTGATGGCGCGCTCGTCCTCATAGGCCGAAATCTCGGCCGATTGCTTCGCTCCGGCGAACACCAGCGTCTCGACGGTCTCGCTCGCACCGGGCGCGATGGTCAGCGGATCGGTCGAGAAATCGGCCTGATAGCGGGCGCGCCCGTCGGTCAGATACGAGAAGCGGCCCTGCCAGGGCGTCTTGGCCGAAGGGACCAGCGCGACGCCCCAATATTTGTCGGTGATGCCGAGCCAGCCTTCCGACGTCTTGGTCGGCTTGACCTCTTTTTCCTCTTCCATGTCGGAAAAGGTGACTTCCTGGAGACCTTCATCGCCGACGACGCCGATCATGCCTTCGTGGATGACCCAGATGCCGGCGGCCGACGGCTTGTCAAAGCGTGTGGCCCGGCCATAGGCGTTGACCACCGCCGGCGTTGCGCCGCCATTGGTCACCGTGTCGGAGACGGTGAACATGTATTTGCCGTCGACGGCGATGGTGCGCTTGAAGGTCAGGCCCTTGTCATTGACGAAGGTCAGCGTCACGGGCGTCGCCGGGGTCAGCGTCTGTTCGCCTTCCGCCGTCCAGCTTGTCGACGGGCCGGGCACGGCGCCGATCGACGGGTCGGCGAAATAGCCGGTTTCGGCGAAGTAGCCGTTGGCGAGTTCGCCGGGATTGAGCAGCGCGATGATGGGCGAGGTCTTGTCGACGGTTTCGTGGTAATTCTTCAAGGACAAATCGTCGATGCGCCCGCCCGTAAGGCTGATCGAGCCGGCAAGGCTCGGCGTGTCGATTTTCACGCGCTTGCTCAGAGCCAGGGCGTCGGCGCGCGACGCGGGAAGCGCTGCTCCGCCAGGCGCGGCTGGGGTGGCCGGCGCGCCGGGCTGGGCCGGGGCGACCGGCGTCTCGCCGGGTTGGGCGGCGTTGCCGGCGCCTTGTCCGGCTTCGGCGGCCTTTTGCTCGATGCGCGCCGCCTCGCGTTCCGCGTCGATGCGCGGCTGCATGTAGAAAACCTGCCACAGCGTCAGGATTATCACCGAAATGGCGATGGTGAGGAATAAATTGCGGTTGTTATCCATCAGTTCCTGTTCCTGATGCGCCGGCGGAGTTCGGCGGCGAGTTCGGCGAAAGGCGCGTCGAGCGCCTCGCGGCGGCCGACGATCACATAGTCGGTGCCGGGCTGCATGTCACGCGCGGCGTCGCGGCGCACCGCGTCGCGCAATCGCCGGCGAATACGGTTTCTTTCCGTCGCCGTGCCGCATTTGCGCGTGATGGTGAAGCCGACGCGGGCCGGCGCTTCGTCGCCGCGCGCCTTGATCTCGACCATGAACCAGCGCCCGCGCCGTTTGGCGCCGTCGCGCGCGGCCAGGAATTCGGACCGTTTTTTCAAACGGCCGGGCGGCGCCCGGTCGGGTCCGCCGGCCGCGTCTGCTTCGCTCAAGCGGTCAAACGCTTGCGGCCGCGGGCGCGGCGCGCGGCGATGACCTTGCGGCCGCCGGTGGTGGCCATGCGCGCGCGAAAGCCATGCCGGCGCTTGCGGACGATCTTGGACGGTTGGTAGGTGCGCTTCATTTGTTTCAACGCCGCGGCGTGCGGCCCTTCTTGGTTCCGCCGTCGCCGGCGGGAGCGTCTTGACTTGGCGCGGACACAGCGAAACGGCGCAACATGAAGTGCGCCGGAAGCCGCTTGGCCCGAGCGTGGCGGGTCAATAGCCGCGCCGGATGGGCGAGTCAACCGCGGCGGCGGCGATCACGCCACGGTGAGGGTATTGCGCAAGGCGGTCAAACCGGGGTGAGGGCCCGCCATCGCGCTTGAGTTTCGACGCCGCTTGCGCCATGCCGCTACGAACGGGCATTTCGGCCCCGCGTGGTGCGATGCGATGGACGGCGGCAAGTCGAAGGAGGCGAAAGGGGCGGCGTTGCGGCGCGCGGCGCCATTTCTGGTCCTCGTCGCGGGTTTGGGCCTCGCTTGGGCGCTTGGTTGGCTCGACTACCTTTCGCTTGAGCATCTCGGCCGGAGCCGCGAATTCCTGAAGGAACAGGTCGCGACCCATCCGATCGCCGCGGCGATGGCGTTCATGGTCATTTATATCGTGGCGGTGGCCTTTTCGGTGCCGGCGGCCTCGGCGCTGTCGGTTTTTGGCGGCTTTCTGTTCGGTTGGCTGCAGGGCGGGGCAATGGTCGCGGTTTCAGCGACATTGGGCGCCTGCCTGTTGTTCCTCGCCGCGCGCAGCGCCTTCGGCGATCATTTGCGCGCCCGCGTCGCCGGCTTCGCCGGCCATTTTGCCAAGGGCTTCGAGGCCAACGCGTTTTCTTATTTGCTCGCGCTGCGCCTCGCGCCGTTTTTGCCGTTCTTCGTCGTCAATGTCGCCCCGGCCTTGTTCAAGGTGCGCCTGTCGACCTACGCGGCGGCCACGTTTCTCGGCATCCTGCCGGCGACATTCGCCTTCTGTTATCTCGGCCAGGGCGTCGAAAGTGTGCTCGTCGCCGCAGAAACGGCCGGCCGGACGCCTTCGGTCGCCGATCTGGTGACGCGCGATATCACATTGGCTTTTGCCGGGTTGGCTCTTGTCGCCTTGATCCCGGTCGCGCTTCGTCGGTTCTGGCCGCGCGCCGCGGGCGGGTGAGGGAAATATGGCCAAAACGCTTGCGCCCGACATCTGCGTTATCGGCGCCGGTTCCGGCGGATTGTCGGTTGCCGCCGCCGCGGCGGCGTTTGGCGTTTCCGTCGTCCTGATCGAAAAAGCCAGGATGGGCGGCGAGTGCCTCAATTCCGGCTGCGTGCCGTCGAAGGCGCTGATCGCCTCGGCCAAACGGGCGCAGGCGATGCGCGAGGCCGAAGCCTTCGGCATCGCACCGGTGGAGCCCACCGTCGATTTCGCCAAGGTCCATGATCGCGTCCATGGGGTCATCGCCGCGATCGCCCCCAACGATTCCGTCGCCCGCTTCACCGCGCTCGGTGTGACCGTGATCGAGGCGGAAGCCCGTTTCGTCGACGAGCGCACGGTGGTCGCCGGCGACCATGAGATTCGCGCCCGCCGCTTTGTCGTCGCCACCGGCTCCTCGCCCTTCATTCCGCCGATTCCCGGACTGGCCGAAATCGAATTCCTGACCAATGAGAGCGTCTTCGATCTCACGCGCCTGCCGTCCCGGCTTGTCGTCATCGGCGGCGGGCCGATCGGCATGGAAATGGCTCAGGCGTTCGGGCGGCTGGGCTCGGCCGTGACCGTCGTCGAGGCTTTCGCCGCCCTTGGCCGCGAGGATCCTGAACTTGCTGCCGTGGCGCTTGGCGCCATTCGCGCCGAAGGTGTCGACATCCGCGAGAACACGGCGGTGACCCGTGTGGAAAAGCGCGAAGATGGCGTTCGCGTCCATGTCGACGGACCGGGCGGCCCCGGCGTGGTCGAGGCGTCCCATGTCCTCGTCGCCGTCGGTCGCGCCGCCAATGTCGGTGACCTCGGGCTCGAAGCGGCCGGCGTCGCTTTCGACCGCAAGGGCGTCAAGGTGGATTCGCGCCTGCGCACCGCCAATCGGCGCGTCCTTGCCATCGGCGATGTGGCGGGCGGCCTGCAGTTTACCCACGTCGCCGGCTGGCACGCCGGCCTGGCGATCCGCTCGATGCTGTTCCGCCTTGGCGCGAAAGCCGATGCGCGCGCCATTCCGCGCGCCACCTATGTCGATCCGGAAATCGCCCAGGTCGGACTGACCGAGGACGAAGCGCGAAAGCGCGGCGAACCGGTTTCCGTGCTGCGCTGGCCGTTCATCGAGAACGACCGGGCGCTGGCCGAAGGCAAGACCGCCGGCATGGTCAAGATCGTCACGGGCAGGCGCGGTCGCCTTCTTGGCGTCTCGATTGTCGGGGCAGGGGCGAGCGAGATGATCGCCCTTTACGCGCTGGCGCTGGCCAAGCGCCTGTCGGTGCGCGACCTTGCGTCCTTCGTCCCGCCCTATCCGACCATGGCCGAGGCCGGAAAGCGGGCCGCGGTGCAGGCCTTCGCGCCGGCGGCGCGCAACCGGTTCGTGCGCGGATTGGTCCGCTTCCTTGCCCGGTTCGGTTGAACGGCTTGCGCAAATCGGCGAACCGCCTATCCTTTCGGGCAAGCCGGAAGGAGCGTTCGCGATGGATGCGCCCACAAGACCGGGCGTCGAGAGGGATGACGACAGCGTGCGCGACGAGCGCGTGCCGTTGACGCGCGGCTTGTCGACAAAGCTGCTCCTGCTGACCATCCTTTTCGTTCTTCTGGCCGAAGTGTTGATTTTCGTGCCGTCGGTCGCCAATTTCCGCCTGCGTTATTTGCAGGACCGTCTCAATACGGCGTCGGTTGCGGCCGCGGCCTTTGCCAACGAAGCCCTGGGCGGCGACCCGCGCCGATTGTCCATCGACGTGCTCGAGGCCGCCGACGCTTTTGCGATCGTCGGCCGGCGCGGCGGCGAATCGCGTCTATTCACGGTCACCGCCTTGCCCGATCACGTCGACCAGACCGTCTGGCCGACGATGGACGGGCCGATTCCGGCGATCGGCGATGCCGCGTCAGCGTTTTTCTCCGACGGAAAGATGGTGCTGCGGGTGTTGGGCGAACCGGAATCGGACGGGCGCTCGATCGAACTGTTGATGGGCGACGCCCGCTTGCGCGAGGCCATGCTCATCTATTCGCGCAATGTCGGCCTTTTGGCGCTCGCCATATCGCTGATCACGGCGGCGCTGGTGTTCGCCGCCATCAACGCGCTGATGATCCGGCCGATTCGCCGCATGACGCGGGCCATGCTGCGTTTCGCCGAGGAACCCGACGACGCCTCGCGCATCCTGACGCCATCCGGCCGCTCCGACGAACTCGGCGTCGCCGAACGGGAATTGGCGTCGATGCAGGAACGGCTGCGCTCGATGCTGTCGTCGCAAAAGCACCTGGCCGATCTCGGTCTGGCGGTATCGAAAATCAACCACGACATGCGCAATGTGCTGGCTGGCGCGCGGTTGATGTCGGATCGTCTCGGCGACGCCTCCGATCCCGTGGTCAAGTCGTTCGCGCCGAAGCTTATGCGCGCCATCGATCGAGCCGTGTCCTATTCGGAAAGCGTGCTCGCCTATGGCCGCGCCCAGGAGCCGCCGCCGCAACGCCGCATGATAAGGCTGCGGCCGTTGGTCGACGAGGTCTTCGCCATGCTTGCCGCCGCCGGCGGCGGCGTCACGCTTGAAAACACGGCGCCACCAGATCTGGAGATCGACGCCGATCCCGAGCAGCTGTTCCGCATTGTCGCCAACATCGCCCGCAATGCCTGGCAGGCGATGGCGGTCGAGAACGATCCCGTGCTTGTCCGCCGCCTCGACGTCGCCGCGGCGCGATCCGGCGGCGCGGTGCGCGTCGCCATCAGCGATACCGGTCCGGGCCTGCCCGAAAAGGCGCGCCGCAATTTGTTCACCGCCTTTCGCGGTTCGGCCCGTTCCGGCGGCACGGGTCTCGGCCTCGCCATCGCCCAGGAACTGGCGCGCGCCCATGGCGGCGAGGTCGAACTGGTCGAAAGCGCGCCGGGGCGCACGACATTCGCATTCTTTATTCCCGATCGGCCCGTGGCGCTCGATGTCGAACGCGCCGCGCGCCGCCGTTCGGGCGCCTCGGCGCAGTCGGGCTGAATCGTTCGGCAAAGCGCTTGCAATTTGCCCTGCCCGCCTGTAGGGAACGCGTCGCATCCGGCCGGCCAATTATTGGCGGGTCCGGCCTGCCGCCGTCAAACGGCCTGCGCGCCCGTAGCTCAGCTGGATAGAGCACCAGACTACGAATCTGGGGGTCAGGAGTTCGAATCTCTTCGGGCGCGCCAGTTTTTTCAAAAACGTGCATGGAATTGCGGGACCGCTTGGTCGCTTTGGATCGCGCCGGCGCCATCATGCTGTGAACCGGCAATCTGGCGATTTTGCCGGCGGCAGATCGCGGATCTCCACAGGCTAAGCCCTCGAATGAACGCCGTCGCGGCACATAAAGGCGTTCTTGCCGTCGCAGAAGCCGGTCTGGACCTCGAGCGGCGCCATTTCCGCAGTTCCCGCCGCCGCCGATGTTCATGCGGCCCATTTCGCCGTCGTTTTCGAAACCGGCGATTAGGCGGAAAGCCTGACAATTTGACAGTGAAGATTCGTATTTTCCTTCAATGAGATAGGCGGCAGCCGGCGCAAGGTTTTGCCAATTTGGCAGATTCGTCACCGAAACTCGGTGCGGTTTCGTCGGCGCAGAATAAAAAATTTAATAATTTCAAAGTGTTGCCTCGCAAGACCGGGCGGGCACGGGATTTGCGTTCCGTTAACCAAAAGCCATCGGGAATGCAGTTCATGCAGTTGTCCGCGTCCGTTCGAGCACTCGTCGCCATTGTTTTTCTCGCGTCTGGCGCACTGGTTCGCGCCGAAGGCGTTTTCATCGCCGGCTTGCAGCCGGACGTCCGCCCCGCCGGCGCTCCGGCGATTGCCGCCGTCCTTCATGACGATGACTGGCAGGTTAAAGCCTTGACCGGCGTCGAGCCGCCGGCGCCCGAAAGCCTGCGCTGGCTGGCCGATCAGGGCGAGTGGTTCTCCCCCTTTATCGGGCCGGGAATGACCGGACCTTATGACCTTCGTGGCTGGCACACGGCCGAGGCCGTGCCGGCGCAATAGTCCTCACCAATGCGGGGCACCTTCGCGCATGCCCGCTGTATTTCAGTCCGCGCGGAAAAAACATGGGAAGGATTTTGTTATGACCAGGAAGTCGATGCGAATGTTGATGGCAGCCTGTGCAGCTTCGGCGCTGCTCGCTGCGCCTGCACTGGCTGCCGGAATGAGCGGCATGTCGGGCATGGACGGAATGTCCGGCATGAATGGCATGTCCGGCATGGGCGGCATGTCGGGAATGTCCGGCATGGGCGGCATGTCGGGAATGTCCGGCATGGGCGGTATGTCGGGAATGTCCGGCATGGGCGGTATGTCGGGAATGTCCGGCATGGGTGGCATGGCCGGCAATGGCGTTTGTGTGCAGTGGACTTATGTCGGTGATGGCCAAAGCGGCATGTCCGGCATGGGCGGCATGAATGGCATGTCCGGCATGGGCGGCATGTCCGGCATGGGCGGCATGAACGGTATGTCCGGCATGGGCGGCATGAATGGCATGTCCGGCATGGGCGGTATGTCCGGCATGAACGGCATGTCCGGCATGGGCGGTATGTCCGGCATGGGCGGCATGAATGGCATGTCCGGCATGGGCGGCATGAACGGGATGTCGGGCATGGGCGGCATGAACGGGATGTCCGGAATGGGCGGCATGAATGGCATGTCCGGAATGGGCGGTATGAACGGTATGTCCGGCATGGGCGGCATGAATGGCATGTCGGGCATGGACGGCATGTCCGGCATGAATGGCATGTCCGGAATGGGCGGCATGAATGGCATGTCCGGAATGGGCGGTATGAACGGTATGTCCGGCATGGGCGGCATGAATGGCATGTCCGGCATGGGCGGAATGGCCGGCATGGACGGCATGGGCGGCATGAATGGCATGTCCGGAATGGGCGGTATGTCCGGCATGGGCGGCATGAATGGCATGTCGGGCATGGGCGGAATGGCCGGCATGGACGGCATGTCCGGCATGAACGGTATGTCCGGAATGGGCGGCATGAACGGTATGTCCGGCATGGGCGGCATGAATGGCATGTCGGGCATGGGCGGCATGGGCGGCATGTCCGGCATGGGCGGCATGTCCGGTATGTCTGGCATGTCGGGCGGCATGGGCCCGGGCTGGGTCTGCACTGCCTTCAAATGATCGTTGACCAAGGGGGAGGCGGGCGACCGCCTCCCCATCGTCATTCAATCCGGCCGCAAGGGCGCACTCATGAAACCGGTTCAGTCTTTTCTCGCCTTTCTCGCTTTTGCCGGCGCCGCTGCTCTCGGCTTGCTGGCTTTGGGCAATTTGGCGACTTTGATTGTCAAGGGGCCGGCAGCGCAGCAAATCGTTCGGGTTGAAGGCGACATGCAAGCTGCCGCGCCGGCAGCCGCTTCGAATGGCATGCAGGCGAGCGAAGCGGCGAACGCCAAACCGCAGGCTGCCGAAACCGATACGGCCACGTCGGACGCAATCGATCCGGATAAGGGCGCCAAGGCGTTTTCTGCCTGCAAGGCCTGCCACACCGCCGAAAAAGGCGGCGCCAACAAGGTCGGGCCCAACCTGTGGGGCGCTGTCAATCGCGCGCCGGCCTCGGTCGAAGGCTTCAAATATTCCAAGGCGATGGTCGCGTTCGCCGGCGGCAAATGGGAGCCCGCGGTATTGGACGATTACCTCGCCAATCCGAAGAAAATCGTTCCCGGTACGGCAATGGCCTATGCCGGCATGAAGTCGGCCGCCGATCGCCACAATCTGATCGCCTGGCTCGCAACCCAATCCGATACGCCTCTCGCCGCTGATCAGCTCGGCTTTGCCATTGCCGCGGCCGACGCGCCGGCGGCAGCCGGAGCACCCGCGGCGCCCGAGGCGGCTGATGTCGTTTACGCCGATCCGCAGCAGCCAAGCGACGCGGATATCGCCAAGTCGAATGAAGCAGTCGCCGCGTTGAAGGCGCTGCTGCCGAACCTGGACTATGAGCGCGCGCGCCACCACCCGATTCACCTCAAGCCCGCAATCGATGCCGCCACCGATGCCGAATGCCTCGTTTGCCATGAGGAAGTCCTGGCGACGAATGCGCGCGAAAAATCGCCGGCCGGGGTCGAGGCGGCGCAGTCGATCGCCTGGTATCAGACGCTGTCCACCTATGATGGCCCGCAGGCGACCTTCCATCAGCGCCACGCCACGACGCCCTACGCCAGGGCGGTGATGAACCTGAAATGCAACTTCTGCCATCAGGGCAATGATTTCCGCGAGGAGTCGCCCACGATGACGGTGACCGAGGCTGCCATGGCTTCGAACAATGGCGCCGAGCCGTTCACCAACCGCAAGATGGTCAACCCGTCGAAAACCTGCCTGTTGTGCCACGGCGCCATGCCGGACCCGGTCAACATCATGGGCCTCGCCGGTCCCTGGCATGAAGCCCGCGTCGATCTGGAAAGCGAAGAGGCGCCGAATGGCTGCATCACCTGCCATGGCGAGCTGTTCCGCACCAACCGCCACAAGGTCTCCTATCTGAACGCCGCGACGATCGAGGATCTGGCGGCGGAAAGCTCGGATGTCTGTTTCGGCTGCCATGGCGGGCGCAGTTGGTACCGGGTTTCCTATCCCTATCCGCGCCATCCGTGGCCCGGCATGGACCCGGCGGTTCCCGACTGGGCCAAGGATCGCCCGACCGAGTCCGACGCCCGCTACGCCGTGAAATGAAAAAGTCCGCGCAGGAGCCAGTGACGTGAACACGCACCAACGCCGCGACATCTTGAAGAACCTCATCAATCCCAATCGGCGCGATGTGCTGAAGACGGCGGCGGCCGGTCTTGCCGCCAGTCTGGCGCCGTTGCCTGTGCGTCAGGCCGCGGCGTTCGCCTACGAACCCTACCCGACCGACGACGAGTTGGAGACAGTGGTCACGTCTTGCGCCCACAATTGCGGCTCCCGCCACATGCTGGTCGCCCACAAGAAAGGCGACGTCATTGTCCGCCTGTCGACGGACGACGGACGCTACCAGGGCGATCCCTGGGGCACCGACACGGAGGAAGTCCCGCAGATGCGCGCCTGCCTGCGCGGCCGCTCCTATCGCGCCCGGCTCTATTCGCCCGAACGTCTGCTCTACCCGATGAAGCGGGTGGGAAAGCGCGGCGAAGGCAAGTTCAAGCGCATTTCCTGGGATCAGGCGCTCACCGAAATTTCGGAGCGCATGGTCTACCTTCGCGACAAATACGGCCCGACCGCCCTGCTCGACCAATCTTACGCCGGCGCCTCTTACGGCGTGTTGCACAAGTCCGACCAGATCGAGGGGTTGCTGGCCCGCTTCCTCGGCATGTTCGGTTGCCGCACCTCGTCATGGTCGGTGCCATCCTACCAGGGCACGACATTTTCCTCGCGCATGACCTTCGGCACCATCGAGGACGGCAACGAGGACGACGCCTTCGCCCATGCCAAGCTGATCATCATGTGGGGGTGGAATCCGGCTTATACGTTCCATGGCGGCAACACCTTCTATTACATGCGCCTCGCCAAGCAGCGCGGTTGCAAGTTCGTCGTCGTCGATCCGCAATACACCGACTCGGCCGCCGCCTATGACGCCTGGTGGATTCCAATCAAGCCGAACACCGACGCGGCCATGCTCGCCGCGATGGCGCACTACATTTTCTCCAACAATCTCCATGATCAGGGGTTCATCGACCGGTTCACCCAGGGCATGGACGCCGGCACCATGCCGGAGTGGGCCAAGGACAAGGAAAACTTCAAGGACTACATTCTCGGAACCAATGACGGCGTGCCGAAATCGCCCGAGTGGGCCGAGCCGATCTGCGGCGTCAAGGCGGCCGATATCATCAAGCTCGCCGACATGTATGCGACCACCAAGCCGGCGGCGTTGAAAGCCTCGTGGGCGCCGGGCCGCAACGCCTATGGCGAACAGTACAATCGCATGGCGTCCGCCGTGCAGGCGATGACCGGCAATATCGGCATCCTTGGCGGCTGCGCCGAGGGCGTCGGCAAGGGCTGGCATTCCGAGGCCGTCGCCTACCCCTACGACCAGAATTCGAACATCTGGTACGCCTCGATCAAGTCCGATCGCTGGGCTCATTGCGTGCTTAACTATCCAAACGTCAAGCGCGAGGAGATCGGCCTTTGGCCGCGCCAGGATGCGCTCGACGGCGTCATCCCCAATATTCGGGGCATTTTCTGGCATGGATCCGACTGGCTGAACCAGCTCACCAACATCAACAAGGAAATCGAGGCCATCCGCAAGCTGGATTCCTATGGCGAAGGCGAGAGCCTGCTGGTGTGCATGGATTCGACCATCACCCCGACTGGCATATGGGCGGATTACCTGCTGCCGATCGCCACCCATTTCGAGCGGCACGATACGGCGCTGCCCTGGTACAAGGGCCATTACTACATTCACCGCCCCAAGGTCATCCAGCCGCTCGGCGAGTCGAAGAGCGACTTCCAGGTCTTCACCGAACTGGCCTGGAGGCTGGGATTCGGGCCGGGATACAATCCGAAGGCTTCGCGCGAGTATTTCCTCATCGACGACAATGTCGACGAGGCCTATCTGCGCGAGTGGTGGGAAGGCAAGGTGATGCACCATCAGGGCGTCGAGATATCCTGGGACGAGTTCAAGAAGCGCGGCATCTACAAATTCAAGCTGCCGGAGCCGCACGTGGCCTTTCGCGCCCAGATTCGCGACGGAGCGCCATTCCCGACGCCTTCGGGCAAGATCGAAATCCTGTCGACGACGCTGGCCCAGATCACCGATTGGACCAGGACCCAATACGGCTACGAGATCCCGGCGATCCCGAAATGGATCGAACCGTGGGAATCGCTCAACCATCCCAAGACCAGGGATTTCCCGTTCCACCTGATTTCGCCGCATCCGCGCTGGCGCACCCACTCGATCTTCAACAATATCGGCTGGCTGCGCGAGACCTTCAGCCAGGAAGTGACGCTCAACGCCGCCGACGCCAAAAAGCTCGGCATCGTCACCGGCGACACGGTCGAGGTCTTCAACGACCGCGGCACCGTCGTTCTTCCGGCCTATGTCACCGAACGTTGCATGCCGGGCGTCGCCGTCATGCATGAGGGCTCATGGATGGACATCGCCGAGGACGGCACCGACCGTTCAGGCAATCCGGACTTTTTGACCCTCGACGAGCCGAGCCCCGCCGGCGCCTTCGCCTACAACACGGTGCTCGCCAACATTCGCAAGTCCGACCGCATCCATCGGCCGGGCTGGGATCAGCTCGCCACGGCGCGCAGCGCCGTCTTCCGGCGCGACCAGTAAAGGGACGGTGACAACCATGGCTCCGACCTACGACAAGGCCAAGATCAAGGCCGCCGCCAAGGCCCGCAAAGCCGAGGTCTATGTTCCCGTTGTGCCCGAAACGCAGTGGGGGTTCATTCACAACAATGTCGACTGCATCGGCTGTCGCGCTTGCGAAATCGCCTGCAAGGACAAGAACGGGCTGGCGCCCGGTCCGCGATTCCGCCGCGTGCAATATATCGAGGGCGGGACCTATCCCGAGGTTTTCGCCTACAAGGTCAATATGTCGTGCAATCATTGCGCCGAGCCGGCGTGTCTGCCGACCTGCCCGACCGGGGCGATTTTCAAGCGCAAGGCCGACGGCATTGTCGACATCGATTCGACCTTGTGCATCGGCTGCCGCAAATGCGAGGCTGCCTGTCCGTTCGGCGCTCCGCAATACGACCCGGTGCAAAACATCGTCGTCAAATGCAACATGTGCGTCGATGAAATGGAGGCCGGGCGCAAACCCTATTGCGTCATGGGTTGCATGATGCGCGTCCTCGACGTCGGTCCGATCGACCAGCTGCGCGCTGGAACCTACGAGACCAAGGCGCGCGGACCGAACGACGACGTGGTCAATCAAGTCAAGCACATGGCCGATCCGGAACTCACCAATCCATCCATCGTCTTCGTCCCGCACAGCAAGGGCAGGGTTTGATGGCGCCGGCGCAGTCGGAATTGGGCTTCACTGCGGAGGAAATGGCGGTCCTAGCCGGCGCGGCGGCGGATATCGACCTGCTGTGCCGATTGCACGACCGCGAGGCCGATGCCGACCTCATCGCCGCGCTTTCCCAAGCGCCGGTACGGGACTGGTTCGCCCTGCAGACCGAAGGCGAGGATTCCGCCGCCGGCCGGAACCTGATCGAGTCATGGTTGCATGACAGCCCGGAGGCCGACGCGCTTGCCGCCGATTTCGCCGACCTCTACCTGACTTTCGCCAAGCGTATCGCCCCGAACGAATCCTATTGGCTGACCGAAGACCATCTTGAGCGTCAGGAGCCGATGTTTTCGGTCCGCTCGTGGTACGCCCACTATGGTTTGAAGGCCGGGGATTGGCGCAAACGCGCCGACGATCATCTGGTCCACCAACTGGAATTCGTCGCAACCTTGCTGCGCGACGGCCGTCCGCATGCGGTTCGCGACGCCGGGCGATTTCTTGACCAGCATCTCCTGACCTGGTCGCGCGACTGGTTCGCCGGTCAGGCCCAAAGATCCGATACGGCGTTCTACGCCGGTCTTGCCCTGATCAGCGCCGCCCAGATGGAAGCCATTCGCGCCCTGATCGAAACCGTGACCGGCGAACCGCGCGCGGTCCGGGCCAGGCCCGCCGAAGTCCCGGCGACGGGTCCGCAAGAGAACTGCGGATACGTGCCCGGCGCGGCGCCGAGTTGGTGATATCGGTCAAATTGCAAAAACGTCCTGATTCTCGCATTACAGGTTTAATCGAGCGCAAGCCCATGTTCGAACCCAACAGCGTTTTCAAGCCGAAAGCGACACACTGGCTCGCCCCGGTGCGCGCAGCGCTCGCCGACGCCGAGGATACGCGCGGCCTGATCGTCCGCTTCCCGTCCTATCGCCCGGATTTGGTGGAAACGATGGCGCGGTCGCTCGGCCTCGTCTTTGTCGATTTTCGCAAAACCTGCATGGCGCCACTCGGCTTTGCGGCGGCCAAAATTCCGCTCGGCGAGTTGACCCGGGTGGCCATTGACGCCATGGAACGCGGATCGGGCGTTGTGTTGCACAATTGCGAAGCCCTGCTCGGCCTTCATGCGGAGGAACGCCGCGCGGAATGGTTTTCGCGCCTGGTTTCGCCGGGCTGGGAAAAGCCCTTCGTCGCGCCGGTCACGCTTTTCGCCGACGACCTTCCCGCCAAATCGCCCCGGGTCGTCGAACTGGACCCCGACCGGTTGCCCGCCGAAAACCTGTTGTCACGCTTGGCGGGATTGAGATGAACTCGTTTGCCGAGGTGATCCGGCTGTTTCTGCACTCGGCGCTCGGCCGACGTTTCCTGTTTGCGCTGATGATCTCGTTGACGGCGAGTTCGCTCATCTTCCTCGCGCTTTTTGTCACCGCGTATCGCAACCGTCTCATCGAGGAACACACCCGAGCCTCCTCGCAGGTCAATGAACTGCTGGAAGCCTCGCTGAAAAACGCCATGCTGAAGCGCGACATCGACGGGCTGCGCCACATTGTTGCCGAGCTCGGCCGCCAGGACGGCATTATCTCGGTCATGATCCTCAATCCCCGGGCCGAGGTGCGTTTTGCCTCCCGGGAAGGCTTGACTGGCGCGAATTTCAATACGTCCGGCGTCGACATCCTGCGGCCTTCCTCGTCCTTCATGCCCGGCCCCGACGGCGTGGAGGTCCTTCGCACCATCAATCCGGTGTCGAACGAACCACGCTGCAACGCCTGCCATGGATCGGTGGCGGACAATCCGGTCAACGGCATTCTCATCGTCGACTACGCCGCCGGCCAGATTCGTCGCGACGCCATGATTGGCGCCGCGGCGATGGGCCTGTCGGGCGGCGCGGTGCTGTTCGCCGCCCTGGCGGCGCTGGCGGCGGTTCTGTATCATGCCGTGCTCAAACCGGTTCAGGCGCTGTCCGACGCCACCGCGGCCTTTGCCGGCGGCGATTTGGCCCGGCGCGTCGTCATCGACGGCAATCACGAACTCACCGTGCTTGGCGGCCGGTTCAACGCCATGGCTGACCGTCTGAAGGCGATGTTCGCCGATGTGAAATCGTCCGAGGCATTCCTCCAAACCATCATTGATGCGGTCCCGGACGGGGTGCGCGTCATCGATGACGGGTACTCCATTGTGAAGGCAAATTCCGCCTATGCCCGGAAATTGGGCCTTTCGGGCGACGAGGTTGTCGGCCGGAAATGCCATCACTCCAGCCACCGCCTTGAAATCCCGTGTTCGCCGACGATGGTTATTTGTCCGGTGTCGGCATTGGCGCACGGCGACGGCGAGCCGCTGAAATGCCGCCAACGCCACATTCGCGCCGATGGCGGTGAAATCTTCGTCGAGGTTTCGGCGGCGCGCGCCATTGTCGATGTCGATGGCGTGCCGAAAGGATTTACCATCGAACTCATCCGCGACCTCGCCGAACAGGCGCGGGTTTCGCATGAACAGCGGTTGTCGGAGATCGGATTGCTGGCGACGGGAATCGCCCATGAAATCCATAATCCGCTGTCGTCCATCCATCTGGCGTTGACGGCCTTGCGCGACGACATCGCCGCCGGCGCTCCCGCTGCGTCGATCGACAGCTATGTCGAGACGGCGGATCGCGAAATCAACCGGTGCATCGACGTCACCCAGCGACTGCTGCGCCTGAGCGAGCCGGCGGACGATATCGGCGTCCTTGTCGAAATCGCCAAGGTCGTCGCCGATGTCGTTTCCCTCTTGCGTTACCAGGCAGAGCAGGCCGGCGTCGCGATTGCGACCGATTTCCACGGACAGCCGCGCGTGATGGCGAGCGAAAGCGATATCGGAATCCTGGTGCTCAATCTGTCGCAAAACGCCATTCACGCCATGCCGAAGGGTGGCAGGTTGACCATTACATCGTCGGTGAAAAATGGTGTTGTCGCGTTGGATTTTGTCGATACCGGCGTTGGCATTCCGGCGGCCGACATCCCCAAGGTCTTCTGGCCCTTCTGGAGCAAACGCGCCGATGGCACCGAAGGCACCGGGCTCGGACTTGCCATATGCCGGGCGACCGTCGAACGGTTGAATGGGTCGATCGCGGTGCAGTCGACCATAGGCAAGGGCACGCGGATTTCAGTCGCGCTTCCGAGCGCCGACGCAGGAGACAGGTCTTGACGATTCCGGGCAAATCCAAATCGATCCTCGTCATCGAGGATGATGCGACACTCAACCGGCTGATTGTCGACCAGCTCAAGCGCCTTGGCCACGAGGCAAGAGGCGTTTCGTCGCTGGAAAAGGCCGACGAGGCGGTCAAGACGCAGGAACCCGACCTGATCATGCTCGATCTTCGCCTCCCGGATTCGACCGGCACCGGCGACATCGGCAGATTGAGCCGGATCTGTCCGGTCATCATTCTGACGGCCTTTGGCTCGGTCGAGCAGGCGGTGCAGACCGTGCAGGCCGGCGCGGCGGATTTCCTGATCAAGCCGGTTTCCCCGGGGCGTCTCGAACTGGCGGTCACGCGGGCGCTCGAAACCGCCGACATGCGGCGCAAGATCGAAATCCTCGAAACCCAGGTCAAGGGTCGCCCGGGCAACCGGATGATCGGCGAAAGCGCCGCGTTCGTGCGCATCCGCGAAATGATCGGCCTCGTCGCGCCGGCCGAAACGACCGTGTTGATCGAGGGCGAAAGCGGCGTCGGCAAGGAACTTGTCGCCGAGGCCATACATGAGGGGAGCGCGCGGGCCGATGGCCCGCTGATCACCATCGATTGCACGACCCTGCAGGAAAACCTGCTCGAGTCCGAGCTGTTCGGCCATGAACGCGGCGCCTTCACCGGCGCCGATCGCAAGAAGGAAGGCCTGATCGAAGCGGCTGCCGGCGGCACGCTTTTTCTCGACGAAATCGGCGAAATCAGCCCGTCAATCCAGGCCAAATTGTTGCGCGTGCTGGAAACCGGGCGGTATCGCCGCCTCGGCGGCACCCGCGATCTCGCCGCCAATGTCCGTTTCGTCGCCGCCACAAACCGCGAATTGGCCGACTGGGCGAAGAAGGGCAAATTCCGCGAGGATTTGTATTACCGTTTGACGGCCTTTGTCATTTCGGTTCCGACGCTCAAGGAGCGCCGCGAGGACATCCTGCCGATCGCCCGGCATTTCGTCGAAACCCGCGCCTTCCAGCGCAATTTGCGCAAGCAGTTCAGCCCGGCGGCGGAAAAGGCGCTGACCGGCTACGCCTGGCCGGGAAACATACGCGAACTGCGCAATGTCGTCGAGCGCGGCCTGTTGATGTCGTCCAACGCCACGACCATTGCGCCCGAACATTTGTCGTTGCCGCGCGCCAGCCGGGGCGAAGAGAGCGCGTTCACCTTGTCGTTCGAACGCACGCCCAATCTGGAGGAACTGAAGTCCGCCTATTATCGCCGGATACTCGAAGGATCGAAGGCATCTAAATCCGATGTAGCCCGCATCATGGGCATTTCGGAACGCAGCATCTACCGCATTCTCAAGGACGAGAACCCGGAAATCTGAAAAAAGGCGGCGGGGCCGTCGCCAGCCCCGCCACGATCGTCGATTGCTGTTACTTGCTCACCTCGGTCCAGATCTTGGCATAGAGTTCGACCGCTTCCGGGGGGCAGGCCTCGGCGAACGCGTAGTGACCTTCCATTTCCGCCGGGATGGTGAGTTCCGGCGCGCCTTTCATGTCGGCGGGCATGAACTTGTCCGAGCCGGCGATGCCGTTGGCGTAGCGGGCGAAAGCCGACAGGCCGGCGGCGTTTTCCGGATCCATGACGAAGTTCTGGAACAGCTTGGCGTTCTCCACGTTCTTGGCGTCCTTGAGGACGGACAGATTGTCCATCCAGGTTGTGAAGCCTTCCTTCGGATAGCCGTATTTGATGTTGGCGTTCTGCAGGCGCTGGCGCATGGCCGAGCCGTTCCAGTCGCTGGTCGCCATGTAGTCGCCCTTGGTCATCTTCTCGACCGTGGAATACTCCATGGCGATCCAGTCCGGCTTGGCCTTGAGCAGCGTGTCGAGCGCCTTTTTCAGCATGTCCTTGTCCGTGGTGCAGCGCTAGCCGCCATTGTAGGCGATGGCGGCGTCGACGACGTCGGTCATCTCGGGCACGACATTGACCTTGCCTTCAGTTCCGCCGGCGTGTCGAACAGGATGCCCCAGGTGTTGATGTCGCCCTTGTAGACGTCGGTGCGCACCGAGACGCCCACCGTTCCCCACTGCCACGGCACGGAATAGTGGCGGCCGGGATCATAGGCGACGTCGACCCATTTGGGATCGACGTGCTTGAAGTTCTCCATCTGGTCGGGCCGTGTTTCGAGCAACAGCCCTTCCTTGATCCAGATCGGCATGAAATTGCCCGAAGGCACCACCATGTCGAAGCCGTGGCCGCCGGCGCGCACCTTGGCCAGCGCCGTGTCGTTTGAATCGTAGTCGGTGATGGTGACCTTGACCTTGTGGGTCTCCTCGAACTTCTTGATCACGTCGGGGCTGGTGTAGTTGCCCCAATTGTAGATGTTGAGTTCGCCGTCGGCGCGCGCCGCGCCGGACAGCGCCGCAAGCGCGACGCCGGCAAGGATGGCAGTGGTAGAGCGTTTCATCGGTTTCTCCCTGTTGGACATGACCTTCATACTTTCCTTCGCGAGATGAAGAAGAACACCGTGACGAACGCCACGGAAATGGCGAGGAAGACGGTGGAGATGGCGTTGATCTCCGGCGTCACCGAGCGGCGAAGCTGCCCGAGCATGTAGGTTGGCAGCGTTTCCTCGCCGCCTGACTTGACGAAATTGGTGATGACCACATCGTCGAGCGAAATGACGAAGGCGAGCATGAATCCGGCCAGCACGCCCGGCCACAGCAAGGGCAGGGTGACGCGCCGAAACGCCATCCATGGCGTCGCGTAAAGATCGGCGGCGGCGCGCTCCAGCGTCAAATCCATGCTTTCCAGCCGCGCCCGGATCGGCAGATAGGCGAACGGTATGCAGAACGCAGTATGCGCCGCGATCAGATAACCGAGACCGTCGTAGCCGGTCCAGATCTTGATGCGCGAGAAAACGATGAGCAGCGCCACCGCGGTGACGATTTCCGGCACCATCAGCGGCTGGTTGATGAAGGCGTATTTGAAGGTGAGGCCGGGGTAGGGGTCCGTCCGTGTCGTCGCAATGGCCGCCATTGTCGCGACCGCGGTGGCGATCGTCCCCGCCACAACCGCGATGGTGACCGAACGCAGCGTCGCTTCGCGGATCGCGTCGTTGGACCATGCGGCGGCGTACCAGCGCAGCGAGAATCCTTCCCAAATCGCCACGCTGATCCCCGCGTTGAACGAGTAGAAGACCAGAGTGGCGATTGGCAGGTAGAGGGCGAAAAAACACAGCATCGCGATGAGCGGAAAGCCGGGCTGCCGCGTGACCGAGAAGCTCCTAGCCATGTCCGGCTCCGCTTTTGGAGGCGTTGCGCACATAGACCAGCAGCGCCAGCGTTACGGCGACCATAAGCGTGATCGACAATGCCGCGCCGAGCGGCCAGTTTCGCGCCGCTCCGAACTGCAATTCGATCAGATTGCCGAGCATCATGTTCTTGCCGCCGCCCATGACGCGGGGCGTCACATAGGCGCCGAGCGACGGGATGAACACCAGGATCGAGCCGGCGACGATGCCGGGTTTGACCAGCGGCACGATGATGCGGCGCAGCACCTGCCAGCGCCCGGCATAGAGGTCGTAGCCGGCCTCGACGAGGCGGAAATCGAGCTTCTCCATCGCCGCGTAGAGCGGCAGCACCATCAGCGGCAAGTAGACGTAGACCATGCCGAACAGGATGGCCCAGTCGGTGAACATGATCTGGATCGGCTGGTCGACAAGGCCGAGCCCCGATCAGCGCCGAATTGACGATGCCCTCGTTGCGCACGACTTCCTGCATGGCGAATGTGCGGATCAGGATGTTGGTCCAGAACGGAATGGTGATCAGGAAAAGCCACAGATTGCGTTGGCTCTCCGCCCGCGTCGCGATGAAATAGGCGGTCGGGAAGCCGACCATGAGCGTCGCCACCGTGGTGATGACCGAGAGTTTCACCGACCGCCAGAAGATGGCCAGATGCGCGTCGGCGATCGACAGCGTGTCGTCGAAAATATCGCGCTGAAGAAAGACCTCGATCCAGCCGGTGAGCGAAAACGTCCATGGCTTGACGTCGCCGAAATCGCCTTTCTGCATGAACGAATACGCCAGCATGACGAAAAGCGGGCCGATCGCGGCGCAGAAGATGATGGCGAGCGCCGGGGCGGACAGAAGCCACCGCGACCGCAGGTCTGCTCGGCGATAATTCTCTGCGGCGGCATTGCCTGCGATCACGCTCAATCCCTCAGCACTTGCGCCGCGCCGGGCTGGATGGCGATGTGGACTTCCGATCCCGGCCCTTGCCCCGGTTCGCCGCCGCGCCGGCTCTGGTTGCGCACGATGAAGGCTTCGCCGCCCGGCAGGCGGAGATGAAAATGCGTGTCGTTGCCCGAATAGACCACGGTCTCGACGCGCCCCCTGAGCGCGGCGGCGGCGACGGAGAGGTCGGCATGCTCGGGCCGGATGACCACGGTGACGCGCTGGCCGGGCGCCGCCTCGCCGCCGGCGTCAAGCACGGCGCCTGCGTCGAGTCGAATGCGCGCCGCGCCGCCGCCCGCACTCTCGACGGCGCCGGTGAGGAAGTTCGTCTCGCCGATGAAGTTGGCGACGAAGCGGTCTGCCGGATGTTCGTAAATGTCGCGCGGGCTGCCGATCTGCAGGATTTTTCCCTTCGACATCACCGCGATGCGGTCCGACATGGTCAGCGCTTCTTCCTGGTCATGGGTGACGAAGATGAAGGTGATGCCGGTCTGGTGCTGCATGCGCTTCAGTTCGATCTGCATGTCCTTGCGCAGCTTGTAGTCGAGCGCCGACAGCGGCTCGTCGAGCAGCAGCACCTTCGGGGCCGGTGCAAGCGCGCGGGCGAGCGCCACGCGCTGCGCCTGTCCGCCTGAAATCTGGTCCGTGCGCCGGCCGGCGAGTTCCTCCATGCGCACCAGCGCCAGCATCTCCTTGACCCGCGCATCGATCTCGCTGCGCGGGCGGCCCAGCATCTCGAGGCCGAAACCGATGTTCTGCGCCACGGTCAGATGCGGGAAGAGCGCATAGCTCTGGAACACCGTGTTGACCGGCCGCTTGAACGGCGGCAACGCGGCGATGTCGCTCCCGTCAAGAAGTATCGCACCCTCGGTCGGGAATTCGAATCCGGCGATCAGGCGCAGAAGCGTGGTCTTGCCGCAGCCGGACGGGCCGAGCAGCGTGAAGAATTCGTTCTGGCGGATCGAAACGGAGACGTTGTCGAGGGCGCGAAGGCCGGTCTCGGCTGCGCCGAATATCTTGGTGACATTGCGCGCCTGAATGGCAATGCGTTGTTCGCTTTCTGCCAAGATAGTTTTTACCCCCGTGCGCTGCACGATCACTCAACCCAAGCTTGCGTCAAACCTCTGATGTAGCGTTATTTTTTTCTTGAGCCTCGCATACGCCCTTGCGCCCGGCAAGCGCCTCGCGAAAAATGGCGCATTTTCTGCGGAGAGGTTTGCCATCATGGGCGTCAACGCCGACATCGTCATCGACAACGCCACCGTTCTCACCATGGACCCGGCCAATCCGCGCGCCGAAGCGATCGCGATCGCGGGGAACCGCATTGTCGCGGTTGGAACCAGCGCCGGGATCGCTCGCCTGAAAACGCAGGCTACTCGTGTATTCGACGCTCATGGCGCGACTGTGCTGCCCGGCTTCATTGAAAGCCACATGCATCTGTTTCCCGGCGCGACGCAGCTCGACAGCCTCAACCTGGCCGGTCTGACCGGTTTCGACGCAATCGCCGCCGCTGTGCGCCGCCGCGCCGCCGAACGGCCGGACGAAAAGCTGATTCTCGCCGAACAGGCCCAATACGCCATGTTCGGGGAGGGGACGGCGATCGACCGGCACGTTCTCGACCGCATCCTGCCCGACCGGATGCTGGCCTTCTACGCCGCCGATCACCATACGATCTGGGCCAACACCAAAGCGCTGGAAACGACAGGGCTGCTTGCCGGCGCCAAGGCCCCGGCCGGAAGCGAAATCGTGCTCGGGCTCGATGGCAAGGCGAATGGCGAGTTGCGCGAGTTCCAGGCCTATGAACCCATCGTCCATTTGACGCCGACCGGCGGGCGGGAAGGAAACGGGCTGTTTTCCGGCCGCGCCTTGGCGAGGACGCCGACCGCGGCGGAACGCGCCCATGACATCGCGGCGCTGAAACGCGGCCTCGACTATTGCGCCTCGCTTGGCATCACCTCGTTCCACAACATGGACGGCGATCCCTGGCAACTCGAGCTGCTCGACGAGATCGACAGAACGGAGGGATTGAAAGCGCGCGCCTACATTCCCTTCCGCATGATGCCCGACATGGACATCGCCGAGTTCTCCCGCGCCGTCGAGGAACGGTCGCGCTATGCCGGCGAGCGGTTGAAGACCGGCTTCGTCAAGATGTTCATGGACGGCGTGCTCGAATCGACCACCGCTTTCATGCTGGACGATTATGGCGGCCATCCCGGCGTCAAAGGGGAGGCGCTGTTCGGCCAGGAGCAGTTCGAGGCGATCTGCGTCGAAGCCGACCGCCTCGGCCTGCAGATCGCCGTCCACGCCATCGGCGACGCCGCGGTCCGGCGCACCCTTGATGGCTACGCGGCGGCGCGAAAGGCCAACGGCGTGCGCGACAGCCGCCACCGCATCGAACACATCGAAACGCTCGATCCGGCCGATCTGCCGCGCTTCGCCGAACTCGGCGTCGTCGCCTCGATCCAGCCGACGCACGCGCCGGGCGATTATTTCCCGCCTGGCCTGATCTCCAACCTGATCGGCGAAAAACGCCTTCGCCTTGCCTATGCCTGGCAGACCATTCGCGATACCGGCGTGCGCCTGTGTTTCGCCTCCGATTGGCCGGTCGCGCCGCTCGACCCGCTTTATGGGGTGCGCGCCGCGTTGACCCGTACGGCCATGTGCGATGGCGCCGCCGCCGAAACCCAGAGCCTTGGCGATACGCTCGCCTCGTTCACGCGCGACGGCGCCTTCGTCGAGTTCGCCGAGAACGACAAGGGCATGTTGAGGCCCGGGATGCTCGCGGATGTCGTCGTGCTCGACGGCGACATCGAGAATGCCGCGCCGGAAGAGGTCGACCGGCTCAAAGTCCGCGCCACCATCTGCGACGGGCGCTTCTCCTACGAGGCGTGAATTGGCGGGCGGCGGTCGAACCACGGCCGCGCCCGTTCGATTTCGGCCGACAGGCTCATCAGCATCTCGTCCGCGCCGAACCGCGCGGCCAGATGGACGCCGATCGGCAGGCCCTCCGTCGACCAGTGCAGCGGCAACGACACGGCCGGCTGGCCGGTGGCGTTGAACGCGGCGGTGAACGGCGAATAGGCGAACACCATGCCTGGATCCATCCGGTAGCCGATATAATCGTCCATGGCGTGGGCAAAGCGGCCGATCTTCGCCGGCGGCTCGGCGAGCGTGGCGGTGAGCAGGATGTCGTATCGCTCGAAAAAGCCGGCCATCTCGCGGCCATAGGCGTGGATCTTGCCGACCGCTTCGAGGTAGTCCGCGCCCGAAATCGTCCGCGCATAGGCCCGCGCGCTCCGGCAAACGCCCTCGACATCGTAATCTCCGACCGGCCGGCCGCGTTTCCGCTCGTTCTGGTCGATCCACAGCGCCGTGCCGCAGGCGACGATCTTGGTCCAGGCGCGCATCATGCCGGTCGTGTCGGCGGCCGGTCGCGCCTCTTCCACTTGGTGGCCCATGGAGTCGAGCAGGCGCGCCGCGTCTTCGACCGCCGCCACGCATTCGGGATCAATGGGATCGCCGACCAGATTGGTGGCGCAGACGGCGACGCGCAATGTGCCGGCCGGCCGATGCGTCGCGGCGACAAAGCCCTCTTTCAGCGGCGGCGCCCGATAGGGCGCGCCGAGGTCGGCGCCCTGCGTCGCATCGAGCAGCGCAGCGCTGTCGCGCACCGAGCGCGTCAGGAACCCGTCGATGGCCATGCCGGCCCAGCCTTCGCCGGCATAGGGTCCGTCGGGCAGGCGCGCCCGCGTCGGCTTGAAGCCGAACAGGCCGCAGGAGGAAGCCGGTATGCGCACCGAGCCGCCGCCGTCCGAGCCGTGCGCCGCAGGCACGATGCCCGCCGCCACCGCGGCCGCGGCGCCACCCGAGGAACCGCCCGGCACACGCGACAAATCCCACGGATTACGCGTCGGCCCGCCATAGACGGCGGCTTCCGTCGCCGGCCCCAGGCCGCCTTCCGGCGAGCAGGTGCGCCCGAACGTCACCAGGCCGGCGGCCTTGAGGCGGGCATAGATCGCCGAATCCACGGCGTAGGTCGTGTTCGCCGTCAGTCGCGAGCCGTTGTTGGACGGGAAATCGATCGCTTCCGCGCCGAGGTCCTTCAGCAGGAAGGGCACGCCCCGCAGCGGTCCCTCCGGCAGGCCTTCGGCGATCAGGCGGCGGGCGACGCCCTCCTGCAGCATCACCACGGCGTTGAGCTTCGGGTTCACGGCCGCGACGCGGGCGAGCGCCTCGTCCAGCAATTCGCCGTCGCTGACGTCGCCGCGTTTCACGGCCGCGGCAAGACCGACGGCGTCGGTGGAATCGTAGAGGCTGGCGATGCTCATTGCGGGCTCCGGGCTTGTCGCGCCATGCTGGGTTTCGCGGCCGGCGAAATCAAGCTGAAAGCGTCGGCCATTTCTTTAACCCGACGGGCGATCGCCAAGCGGCGGAATGGCGCCCGGGGCGGGATTGGTCCTGCGAAAAGATTCGGCAATTCGAGGGAAAGCGGGACTTGGGAAGTCGACGGGTTTCCCGGCGGATCGGGGCGATCGGTGTCCCGCCAAGACCTTGCCGGCCCATTCGCCGCCCGTGCAACAAACACCAACTTCGCCAGCCTCAGCCGACTGACCGACCCTGTGGGCCGTCATAGGCTCTCTCGACCTTCGCGACCCGCAATTCGTAATGTTCATACCATCTTTCGATGCCGTTCTTTTGGGCCAGCAGGTGTTTCATGTTTGCCTTCCAGGCCAGAATACTGGCTTCGTCTTTCCAGTAGGAAACGGTAATCCCCAAACGGTCCGCGCCCCTCGTGGTTTCCATTCCCAGATAGCCCGGTTGCCCCGCGGCTAAATTTGACAAAACATCCCCCATCGCTGCGTAGCCTTCGGCAGTGTGGCTCAACCTGCTCGTGAAGATGACGGCGTAGTAGGGGGGTGGCGGTGTATCGGAAAAGCCGTTCGACATGAAGAACCTGTTGCCCAAGGGATAGAATAGGGCGGAGCATATCGGCGGAAAGCAGGCAACCCAAGCCCAAAAAGTGCGGCGCATGCCGGACGCAGGTGGTTGACCGACCTTCACGCGGGGAGACAGGGTTGTCCGGTTGCGAGGATCGTAACGTTGAGGGCTGAAGCCATTACCGAAAATCCGAGGCGATCCGGCATTCTGCAAACAGCGGCTTCGGCACGGTTTTGTCGAACCCGAACCCGGGCCGCAGGCCGGTCACCCCCTTTATTGTCCCGCTTTCTCGATCGCAGATCAAAAGCGGGGCAAGCGATCCGCCTAACCATCTGAATTTTATTGCTGTTCTCAGGAAAGTGGTGCCCAGGGGCGGAATCGAACCACCGACACGCGGATTTTCAATCCGCTGCTCTACCAACTGAGCTACCTGGGCAATCCATGCTTCCTGCCCGCGCAAACGGGCGATTGGCGGCGTTGGCGTCCGCCGGAAGCGCGCGGGTTATAGCATCAAAATCCCGCCTGTCCAGCGCCCGCCGGCGCGGGAAACCGAAGGACTTCATTCTTCGGTTTCGTCGTCCGGCGTGATCGGCCGCGGCAACACATAGGCGCCCGAAAGCCAGCGGTTGAGGTCGAGCGCCTGGCAACGCGGCGAGCAGAAGGGCAAGGCCTCGGGCGTCGCCGGCTTGCCGCACTGCGGACATTTCGGTTTCGGCATCGATGGGACGATTTGGCCGGTCATTTTCCTCACGCCGCCCGATGACCGTGCAGCCAGGCGAAATGCACCCGGAAACCCTCGCCGGTCAGCAGCGACACGGTTTCGTAGAGCGGCAGGCCGACGACGGCGCCATACGAGCCGACCAGCCTGACCACAAAGGTCCCGGCAAGCCCCTGGATGGCATAGCCGCCGGCTTTGTCGCGCCATTCGCCCGAGGCGAGATAGCTCTCCATTTCTTCGCGCGACAGCCGTTTGAAGCGGACGCGCGTCTCGACCAGCCGCTGGCGGTGTTTGCCGGAAGGCGTCACCATCGAAACGGCCGTATAGACGCGGTGCGCCCGGCCCGACAGCAGCCGAAGGCATTCCTGCGCCTGATCGAGCGTTTCGGCTTTCGGCATGATGCGCCGTCCGACCGCGACCACGGTGTCGGCAGCGAGGATGAAGGTTTCCTCAACCGGCGCTTCCGCCGCCACGATGGAGCGGGCGCGATCGGCCTTCTCGCTCGCCAGCCTTTTGGCCAGCGAGCGCGGATGTTCGGCTTTCTTTGGCGTTTCGTCGATGCCGACGGGCAGCAGCCGGTCCGGCTCGATGCCGGCCTGTTGCAGCAATTGCACGCGGCGGGGCGAACCCGAGGCGAGCACCAGCTTCTGGAAAACGCTCATGGCCGGGTCCCGATGGCCGATCGCGACGGCGATCGCGGATTATTTGAAGCGGTAGGTGATGCGGCCCTTGGTCAGATCATAGGGCGTGAGTTCGACCAGCACATCGTCGCCGGTCAGCACGCGGATGCGGTTCTTGCGCATGCGGCCGGCGGTGTGGGCGATGATTTCGTGCTCGTTCTCGAGCTTGACGCGGAACATCGCGTTGGGAAGCAGTTCGGTCACCACGCCCGGAAACTCCAGGACTTCTTCTTTCGGCATTCGTGCCCCTGTTCGGTTGGCGGCCCGGTCGCGGGCCGAATTCGGCGCGGCACCTGTAGCGGATCGGCGCGCGTTTGTGAACACGCGCATTTGCCGCGATCGCATTCAGCCTTTGAGGAACCGCGACCTGATGCGCGCCTTCAGGTGGTTCAGCACATCGCGGTAGGCGCCCATGATCTGGTCGCGCGTGCCGCTGGCCGAACTCGGATCGGCGGTCGGCCAGTATTCGACCGTTGTGGCCAGCGCCCGCGTCATGTCGAGAGCCTTGTGGTGCGCCTCCGGCGCCAGCGTCACGATCAGGTCGAAATAGGCGTCGTCGAGGTCTTCAAAGCCGCGCGGCGGATGCAGCTTGTCGGCCATTCCCTCCTGCCCCAGCAACGCCGCGACGAACGGATCGGCTTCGCCCGGCCGCACGCCGGCCGACGAAACGAACACCGAGCGCGGCAGCATCGCCCGCGCCGCGGCTTCGGCCATCGGCGAACGCACCGCGTTCATACGGCACAGGAACAGGATCGACGAGGGCAGGTCCGGGTCGCGACCGGCGAGATCGCCCGCAGCCGGATTCTGCTCCGGACCGGTCATGCCTCAACCGCGCCAATGCAGGACGCAGACAAGGGTGAACAGGCGGCGGGCAGTGTCGTTGTCCATCTCGATCTTGCCGGACAGGCGATCCATCAGGGTTTGCGAACCTTCATTGTGAAGGCCGCGCCGTCCCATGTCGATCGCCTCGATCTGGCTTGGCGACGAGATGCGGATCGCCTCGTAATAGCTTTCGCAAATCATGTAGTAATCCTTGACGATGCGCCGGAACGGCGTGAGCGACAGGATATGGGTGATCACCGCGTCGCCGCTTTCGCGCGCAATGGCGAAGACCAGACGCGATTCGACCAGCGACAGGCGCAATTTGTATGGTCCGTCGCCATCGTCTCCGACCGGCCGGAAGCGGTTTTCCTCGATCAGGTCGAAAATCGCCACCGCCCGCTCGTGCTCGATGTCGGGCGTCGAGCGGCCGATCGATTCGTCGAGAATAATGTCGACGAGGCGTGTTTGCGGGGTGAAACCGTTGCTCATCGCCGCCTCACCGGTTGGTCCGGATGGCGACTGAGCGGCCATGGGCCTCGAGGCCTTCGGCGCGCGCCAGCGCGATTGCCGCCGGCGCCAGGGCGGCGAGTTGTTCCGGGCCGAGCTTGAGGATCGACGTGCGCTTCATGAAGTCGAGCACGGACAGGCCGGAGGAAAACCGCGCCGAACGCGCCGTCGGCAGCACATGGTTGGAGCCGCCGACATAGTCGCCGATGACCTCCGGCGTATGACGTCCGATGAAAATGGCGCCGGCGTTGCGCACGCGGCCGGCATAGGCTTCGGCGCCGTCGAAGGCCAATTCGAGGTGCTCGGCCGCGATGCGGTCGACCAGCGGCAGCGCCGCGTCGAAATCGTCGACGAGAATGATCGCGCCATAGTCGCGCCAGCTTGCCGCCGCGGTTTCGCCACGCGGCAGCGTCGCCAATTGCCGCTCGACGGCGGCGACGACGGCGTCCGCGAAACCGGAATCGTCGGTAACGAGGATCGATTGCGCGGCCGCGTCGTGTTCGGCTTGCGCCAACAGGTCGGCGGCGATCCAGTCGGGATCGTTCGCGCCATCGGCGACGACGAGCACTTCCGACGGTCCGGCGATCATGTCGATGCCGACCTGACCGAAAACCTGGCGTTTGGCGGCGGCGACAAAGGCGTTGCCAGGGCCGACGATCTTGGACACCGGCGCGATGGTTTGGGTGCCGTAGGCGAGCGCCGCGACCGCCTGAGCCCCGCCGATGCGATAAATTTCGCCAATGCCGCACAATTGCGCGGCGACGAGGACGAGCGGGTTGAGCCGGCCTTCCGGCGCGGGCACGACCATGACGATGCGCTCGACGCCGGCGACCAGCGCCGGTATCGCATTCATCAGCACCGAGCTCGGGTAGGAAGCCGTGCCGCCGGGCACATAGAGACCGACCGCCTCGACCGCGGTCCAGCGCGATCCGAGTTCGACGCCTATGGCGTCGATATAACGGTCGTCCGCAGGCTTTTGGCGCTTGTGGTGCGACAGGATGCGGTCGCGGGCGAGTTCGAGCGCGGCGACGACATCCTTGTCGGCGATGGCGCGGGCGGCGGCGATTTCCTCTTCGGTCACACGCATCGCAGTGTCGGCGAAATCCATGCGGTCGAAGCGCCGCGAATAGTCGGCCAGCGCCGCGTCGCCGCGCTTGCGCACGTCAGTGACTATGGCGCGCACGGCGTCGTCGACATCGGCCGACACTTCGCGTTTGGTGGCGAGGAAGGTCGCAAACCGCGCCGGGAAATCGTATGCCCGCTGATCGAGACGGATCGCCATGGCGGGTTCACACCTGATGATGCGGCCGCGAGGCCGCCTGCCAACGCGAACCGAGATCGGTCAGTCTGGCTTCAATGCATTCGACCTCGGCGCGCAGCGCCGCATTGCCGGCAAAAACGACTTCGATGGCTCCGGATGGCGCATCGCCGGCGATGAACCGCAGGGCGAGCATCGCCAACACCTCGCCGCCCTTGTCGCGGCGGATGCCGGTGGTCCGAACGGCGTTGACCCGGTCGAATTGCAACACCGAGCGCCGCCTTTCATTGTCGCGGCGCAGGAAGCCATGCGGCGCGTCCCAGGCGAAACGGTTCATGGCAATAAGCAGGCGCCGTTCCGACGGGCGCCAGTCGATGTCGGCGACGGTCAGCACGGCGTCCTGGACCTGGGCGGAAATGACGCCCAGATCGTCCAGGTCGAATGCTGCCAGTCTAAGCTCGGTCATGCCGCAAGTCCGCCGGATTGCTCGGAATCGTAGTTAGGTCGGGATCGGTCGTCACGCAACACAGTCGATGGATCAAGGCGTCGCCGTTCACTCGGACAGGCGGTCAATCTGCGCGCCGCAGCGCGACAGTTTTTCCTCCAGCCGTTCGAAACCGCGATCGAGATGATAGACGCGGTGGACAACCGTTTCGCCCTCGGCGGCAAGCCCGGCGATGACCAGCGACACCGAGGCGCGCAGATCGGTCGCCATCACCGGCGCGCCCTTCAGGTGGTCGACGCCGTCGACGATGGCGGTCTGGCCGGAAAGCGAGATTTTGGCGCCGAGGCGGGCAAGTTCCTGCACATGCATGAAGCGGTTTTCGAAAATGGTCTCGGTGATGTGCGAGCGGCCCTTGGCCATCGTCATCAGGCCCATGAACTGCGCCTGGAGATCGGTCGGGAAGCCCGGATAAGGCTCCGTGGTCACATCGACCGGCCGGATGCCGGACCCGTTGCGATGCACGCGAATGCCGGAATTGACAGGCGTGACTTCCGCGCCGGTGGCACGGATCGCATCGAGCGCCGAATCCAGCAGATCGGCGCGCGCGCCCTCCAGCAGCACGTCGCCGCCGGTCATGGCGACCGCCATGGCGTAGGTGCCGGTTTCTATGCGATCGGGAATGACGGCGAGCCGCGCGCCCGACAGGTGATCGACGCCGTCGATGTGGATTGTTTCGGTGCCCGCGCCCGTGATCCGCGCGCCCATGGCGTTGAGGCAATCGGCGAGATTGACGATTTCCGGTTCGCGCGCCGCGTTTTCCAGCACGGTCTCGCCCTTCGCCAGCGCCGCCGCCATCATCAGCACATGCGTCGCGCCTACGGAAACCTTGGGGAAGACGTAGCGGTTGCCGACAAGCCGGCCTTTCGGCGCGCGCGCGTCGACATAGCCGCTGTCGATGTCGATTTCGGCCCCGAGCGCCCTGAGCCCGTCGATGAACAGGTCGACAGGCCTTGTGCCGATGGCGCAGCCGCCCGGCAGCGACACCCGCGCCACGCCCATGCGGGCAAGCAGCGGGCCGATGACCCAGAAGGAGGCGCGCATCTTCGACACCAGTTCATACGGCGCCGTGGTCGTGACGATGTTGCGGGCGGTGAAATGGATGGTGCGCGAATAGCCCTGATCCTGCCGCACGCGGCGGCCGTTGACCGAATAGTCGACGCCGTGATTGCCGAGAATGCGGATCAGTTGCTCGACGTCGGCCAGATGCGGCACGTTTTCCAACGTCAACGTATCGTCGGTCATCAACGACGCGATCATGAGGGGAAGCGCCGCGTTCTTGGCGCCCGAAATCGGGATGACGCCGTTCAGCGCGTTGCCGCCGACGATGCGGATGCGATCCATGGGAGCTCCAATGGCGAATGCCGGCCCGTCCGCCAGCGAAAGGCGACGCTCTATAGCAAGGCGGCGAAGCTTTCAACGCAGGCGTCAAGCATTGCTTAACCGACGCGAGAAAGGACGCTTTGGCAGTGAAAACGGTCTATTCGTGGCTCGGTCGACGGTTTTCCACCGGTTTTTCATTATTTTCAGGCTTTTCCGATCCCTGTTTGCGCCGCTTGAGATTGGCGCGCAGCGCCGCCGCCAGCTTCTCGCGCCGCCGTTCGGCATTGTTTGCGCCGGGCTTCTTCGGCGCCTTGCTTTCCGGTTCTTCGGCCATGCTGCGGCGATCTCCCGAACGGTCGTGGCGCGCTTGCGCTCGCCTGATCCTTATGGCAGAAGGCGCGCCATTCAAAGGGCTGCGGTAGCTCAGTGGTAGAGCACTCCCTTGGTAAGGGAGAGGTCGAGAGTTCAATCCTCTCTCGCAGCACCATGATTTGCTTGTGCGGGCATGACTAAGGCGGCAAGGCGCGACGTGACTGCGGCTGAAGTCACCGGACTTCCGCCGCCTTCCCGATCTCCGAAACAGGGCTTCGCATCCCGGCATGGGCCTATCCGGAGCGCATTCAGCCGCCGCCAAGCGCCGGCCAGTGTTCGGAAAAATCGGATTGCGTCGCTCGAACCATGGATTGAATGCCGCGCGCCACTCGAATAGGGATTTCCTCAGTATCGATCCGGCCACCGATACCAACCCGTAGTTACCTCCCTTCAATCAACTGACGATGAGTTCGATGTCCGATAGCCAACGCGAAAACATAGTGCCGGCGATTCTTTGCGGCGGATCGGGGACAAGGCTCTGGCCCCTTTCCCGCAAGGGCTTCCCGAAGCAATTCGCCAAACTGCTGGGCAATGAGAGCCTGTTCCAGGCAACGGCGCGCCGGTTCTCGGGCCCCGGATACGCCAATCCCGTCATTGTGACTGGCGCCGAATTCCGGTTCATCGTCGGCGAACAGCTTGAGGCGGCCGGCGTGGCGCCTGGCGCCATCCTGATCGAACCGACAGCCCGCAACACCGCTCCCGCGGTGTTGGCCGCCGCCGTGCATGCCGCCCTGATCGATCCCGACGCGCTCATTCTCGTCGCCCCGTCCGACCATGCGATCAGCGACCCAGCGGCTTTTCGGGCGGCTGTCGCGCAGGGCGTTCCCTATGCGCGGCAAGGAAAGATCGTTACCTTCGGCATTGCGCCCCTCCGTCCCGAGACAGGCTACGGTTGGCTCGAGCTGGACAGTCCGCCAAAAGGGCCGTCCGAGATACGCCGCTTTGTCGAGAAGCCGGACAAAGCAACGGCGGAAAAAATGCTCGCCGCCGGGAACTATCTGTGGAACGCCGGCATTTTCCTTTTTTCGGCCAAGGCGATGCTCGATGCCGCCGGCGAGCATGCGCCCGGTTTGCTGCCACCGGTAACCGCCGCTGTCCAGGGCGCGCAGCGGGACCTTTTCTTTACCCGCCTCGACCCGGAGGCTTTCGCCGCCGCGGAACCGGTTTCGATCGATTACGCGGTCATGGAAAAGGCGAGAAATCTGGTCGCGGTTCCCTATCGCGGCGACTGGAATGATCTTGGTGGCTGGGACGCCGTTGCGCGGGAAATGGGCCCCGACGCCGATGGACTGTCGACGGCCGGCAGCGTGACCGCGATAGACTGCAAGGATTCGCTCCTGCGTTCCGACTCCAGCGACGTGGAACTGGTCGGTCTGGGCCTCGACAATCTTGTCGTCGTTGCGATGCATGACGCCGTGCTCGTGGCGGATCGGTCGCGATCGCAGGAAGTCGGCAAGGCCGTGGCGGCGCTCAAGGCGCGCGGGGCGAAGCAGGCCGAGGCTTTCGCCATGGATCACAGGCCCTGGGGCTGGTTCGAGACGCTCGCGCTCGGCGATCGCTTCCAGGTCAAGCGTATCGTCGTGCATCCGGGCGCGGCCCTGTCGCTGCAAAGCCATGTCCACCGTTCAGAGCACTGGATCGTCGTGTCCGGCACCGCGCAGGTGACGATCGACGACTCGGTTCGTCTGGTGACGGAAAACCAATCGGTATACATCCCGCTCGGTTCCAAACACCGAATGGCGAATCCGGGCAAGGTGCCGACAGTGCTGATCGAGGTCCAGACCGGCGCCTATCTTGGAGAGGACGACATCGTCCGGTACGAGGACATTTACGCCCGCGGCCAGGGCGCCAAAGGCTGATGGCGGCGAAGTTTGGCACGAGCGGTTTGCGTGGACTGGTCGTCGAACTGACGACGGAAGTCGTATCCGCCCATGTCGCCGCCTTTATCAAGGCCTGCCCGACCGGATCGGGGCTCTATGTTGGCCGGGATCTTCGTCCTTCCTCCCCGGAACATGCGGACGTGGTGATGCGAACCGCGGCCGGCGCCGGACTGGCGGTAACCGATTGCGGAGAAACGCCGACGCCGGCGCTCGCCCTCGCGGCGATGAAAGCCGGCGCGGCGTCGGTGATGGTGACCGGCAGTCACATCCCGGCGGATCGCAACGGGCTCAAATTCTACACGCCGACCGGCGAGATCACGAAATCCGACGAAACAGCCATCCTCGCCGCGCTTGCCCCCGCGCCGCGCCTGCCGGAAAAGATCGAAGCCGTGCGCCACGACGGCGCCGGGCGGGAATGGGTGCGGCGCACCATCGGCGCGTATGGCCCTTCTTCCCTCGCCGGCATGAAGATCGGCTTGTGGGCCCACAGCGCGGTGAGCCGCGATCTGATCGGCGATGCGTTGCGCGGCCTCGGCGCCGAGGTCATCCAACTCGACCGGTCGCACACATTCATCCCGGTCGACACCGAAGCCGTTCCCGATTGGGCCCGTGACAAGATCGCGGCATGGGTGAAAGAACACCGGTTCGACGCCCTGGTTTCGACCGATGGCGATGGCGACCGCCCGCTTGTGGCCGACGAGACCGGCAGGGTTGTACCAGGCGATCTGCTGGGCCAGATCACGGCCGCGGCGATCGGCGCGGATATTGTCGTCACCCCGGTGAGTTCGAACACCGGCGTCGAGCAGTCGGGCCGGTTCTCCCGCGTTGTCCGGACCAGGATCGGGTCGCCTTTCGTCATCGCCGCGATGGCGGAAGCCGGCGGTCGCGTGATCGGCTATGAGGCCAATGGCGGCGTCTTGCTCGGCTTCGACGCCGCCGGTCCGGCGGGCCCTCTGCTCGCGCTCGCCACGCGCGACAGCCTGCTGCCGATTGTTGCAACGCTGCACCAAGCCCGCGCGGCGGGCACTCTCTCCGCCAGGGTCGCGTTGGAGCCGAGGCGCTTCACGGCTGCGGATCGGCTCGAGAATGTGCCGACCGAAAGGGTCGCCGGATTCATCGCGGAGATTGCCACCGAGGAAAAACTGGCGGCGTTCTTCTCGGGGTTCGGCGAAGTTCCCGTCGCCACGGACCGCACCGACGGCTTTCGCATTGCCTGCGCCTCCGGCCGCATCGTGCATTTCCGGCCGAGCGGCAATGCGCCGGAACTGCGCGTCTATGTCGAAACCGAAGAGCCCGGGGCGAGCGACGCCTTGCTTCGCGAGGCGTTTTCCGCCGTGAATCGCTGGTTCGAGCCATCTGGCGGGCAAAAGCCGCGAACAGGGTGAAGCCGATGTCCCGGGAAATCGTCTATGATCTGACGGAAGTGCTGCTCGCCTCGACCGGCAAGCTTCGCTACTATGGTATCGTTCGGGTTGTCGCCGAAGTCGGCCGCGAACTCGCAAAAGCCGCGCCGCACGTTCGATACTGCATCCATTCGCCGGCATTTGACCAGTTTTTCGAGGTCAAGCCCATCGTGCAGGACGACGGCTCGGTTGACTTGGCAGTCCCGACCGGCTTCCGGCAGTTGCGGATCCGCAAGCATTTTCCCGCGCCGAACCGTCTGCGCGACCTGCTCGTTCCATATGTTCGCGCGGTCGCGTTTGCTTACAACAGGCAACTTTGGCGCCGGCAAGGCATTGGACTTCCGCCAATCGACATGAACGGAAAGGTCTACATCTCTTGTTCAAGGCCAAAACTTATCGTCGATGCGATCGACACATTGAAACGCAAAGTGAGGGATTGGCAGACCGTTCCCCTATTGTATGATATGATACCGCTGCACGATTATTTTAATCATCGCCAGAAGGATTTTCCTACGAATTTCATCAGCGATAATAGCTATATAATCGAAAACTCGGCATTGCTGCTTGCCATTTCGGAATTTACAAAAAATGAAATCGCCGACTTCGCCCGGAAAGGTCATTTGCCGCCGCCTCCGGCTACGGTTGCAATACCATTGGTCCACGAATGTCCCGAAGGCGACGAGCCGCGACGGGAAACGCCGCCGGACGAACCCTATTTCCTGACGGTTGGGGCGGCAACCGGCCGCAAGAACCTCGAGGCGTTGTTTGAGGCGATGTTGCTCCTGCACGAGGCCGGCAAACCCGTTCCAGTCGTCTGTCTGGCCGGCGCCCTGCGCAAACGGACCCGCGAATGTTTCGAAGGCGAGCGATTCAAGGCGATACTCGACAGGATCACCGTGCGGGAAAGCCCGAACCAGGGCGATCTCGTGGAGCTTTACCGCAATGCGCTCGCGCTGGTGATTCCGAGCCGGATGGAAGGGTGGGGTCTGCCTGCCGGTGAGGCTCTTTGGCTTGGAACCCCTGCGATTTGTTCAAATGCGCCGGTTTTCCGGGAGGTCTGCGGCGATCTCGGGTTGTATTTCGATCCGGACCGGCCCGGGGAACTCGCGGCGTTGCTGGAACGACTGATAGGCGACCGGGAATTTTCTGAATCCTTGCGGTTTAGGATCAAGGCTGCTAGGCCCCGCCTGCGCCGGTGGTCTGACGTCGCTTCGGATATGCTTTCGGTTGTGGCAAGCGCCTTTTCAAGTGAAACCGGTTCGCAAGAGCGGATGAATCGAATGGCGCCTTGATCCCGCGACAACCTTTTCGACGGCGAATTGCGCGAATGGAGAATGATTGTGTCGGCTACAAAACGTGCATTGGTAACCGGGTTGACTGGCCAAGATGGCGCTTATCTGGCCCAGCTTTTGCTCTCCAAGGGCTATGAAGTTCACGGATTGGTGCGCCGGAGCGCGTCGGCCGATGTGATCGACGCCCGACTGAGATGGCTCGGAATCGCCACGGAAATCCACTTCCATGATGGAAACCTCACCGACCTGTCGAGCCTGCTTCGGGTCATGGGAGATGCAAGGCCTGACGAGGTTTACAATCTCGCGGCGCAATCATTCGTCAAATCATCGTGGCAACAGCCGATCCTGACGGGAAACGTCACGGCTCTTGGCGCGGGAAACATGCTTGAGGCGGTCCGGCTGGCCGCTCCGAAAGCCCGTTACTACCAGGCTTCGTCCTCGGAGATGTACGGGTTGATCCAGGAACCCATGCAATCGGAGAAGACGCCCTTCTATCCCCGGTCGCCCTACGCGGTCGCTAAGCTCTATGCCCACTGGATGACCGTGAACTACCGGGAAAGCTTTGGGCTTCACGCGTCATCCGGCATTCTATGCAATCACGAATCGCCGCTTCGGGGCATCGAATTCGTCACGCGCAAAATCACTGACGGCGTGGCGCGGATCAAGCTCGGCCTGCAGGAAAAGCTTGCGCTCGGAAACCTGGACGCATCCCGCGACTGGGGGCATGCGCGCGATTATGTCCGGGCCATGTGGCTGATGCTGCAACAGGACAAAGCCGACGATTACGTTATCGCGACCGGCAGGACGTCCTCCATTCGCGACTTCTGCAAATTGGCGTTCGGCCATGTCGGGCTCAACTACGAAAACCATGTCTACGTCGACCCCCGGTTCCTCCGGCCGGCCGAAGTCGAAGTGCTGTTGGGCGATCCGACCAAGGCGCGCGAGCGGCTGGGTTGGACCTTCGAGTGCAGCCTTGAACAAATGGTGGCCGAGATGGTCGATGCGGATCTCGCCCGTTTGTCGATGAAATAGAACCGCCATGGGCGAAGCGACCTACAGGATCGTGGTGCTGGGGGCGGGCGGCTTCGTGGGACGGCAATTGTGCGCGGCCGCAAGCCGGCGTTTCGGCTCGCGCGCCGAAGTCTTCGCCTATTCGCGGTTCCCGGATGAACGACTCCAGGTTGCCGAGCTTGATGTCCTCGATGCCGATGCGGTCCGCGGCGTGCTCCTGGAAAGGAAGCCTACGCATGTCATCAATCTCGCCGGCATTGCCCAGCCCCGGGATGTGGCCAGGGATCCGGAGTATGGCTGGCGTCTGCACGCCATTGCGCCTGATCGCATAGGCCGACAAATCCTGGATGTGAGCCCGGCGACATGGCTGCTCCATGTCGGCACCGGCCTGGTCTATGGGCGAACCTCGCTGTCGGGTGAAGCGATGAGCGAAGACAGCCTGCTCGCCCCCATGGACGCCTATGGCGTGACCAAGGCGCGGGGATTTGGCGCTTGGCGCCCTGGCGGAGGAAGGCCTGCGGTGCTTGCGGCTGCGGCCTTTCAATCATACCGGTCCGGGGCAGTCAGAGGATTTTGTCGTGCCGGCGTTTGCCGCGCAAATTGCCCGGATCGGCAGGGGCGAACGACCGCCGGTGCTGCGTGTCGGCAATCTCGAGGCAAAGCGGGACTTTCTCGACGTCCGCGATGTCGTGTCGGCATACCTGACCATGGTCGAACAGGCGTCGGCGTTCGAACCGGGCATGGCGCTGAACGTCAGCAGCGGGACGGCGATACGCATTGGCGATATCCTGGAAAGCCTCGTTCGGCTGGCCGGCGTGGACGTCAGCATCGAGGTCGATCCGGAAAAATGGCGCCCGGTGGATATTCCCGTCAGTTATGGCGATTCCGGTCGGCTTTCCGCGCTTACTGGCTGGAGGCCGCTGTTTGCATTCAATGATACGTTGATTGCGGTGCTGAACCGACAAGTTACCGGCATCGAACAGTTTTAAGAATCGAATCCGGAGTGAACGATGAGCGGAAACGAAAACTCACGGAGTGGAGATGAATATCCTTCGATGAGGATTTTTTTCGATATTACTGGAACTGTAGAATATTTGCGGAAGCATGGCAACTATTCAGGAATACAAAGGACTGCAGTAAATATATTATCGGCTATAATTAAGAATTCATGTCCGGATAAGAAAAGGTATATTATTTTCTATAACAAAAATCTTAATAGATATTTGTGCATTGATCTAAATAATGTAACAAGCGAAGATGTAATAAATTACGATAAATTTGGAATGATTGTCGGAATCAAGGCTAGACGAAAAAAAAATAAGTTACCTACAGAAGTATTGGGAAAGCATGGTGGCTTATTATTTTCATAGAACCAGGCTAGACATAAGTTATATTCTGCGAAGAGAAGCCGCATTCCGCCGCTACAACACAACGATTGAGGGTTGGAAAGGAGCCCGCTTTGGCCCGGTGAACGCTTCCCGGCCGATCGCGACCGCCAAAATGGACGACGCTGCGCGGGAGGGCGACAAGATCGTCCTCCTCGATGCGGTGTGGTCTCCCTACCGATTGGACGCCTTGGCGCAATACCGGCGCAAGGGCTTGAAAGTATTTGCCTTTATCTATGACATGATACCCGCGATGATGCCAATTCTTGCCGAAAACAACATCGGCTTTTTTTTCCATGATTGGTTGTTGAAATCGCGGGAAAGGGTTGAGCATTTCATAGCGATTCCTGCTTCTTGTCGGGCGGACTACCTGAAATTTTTCGGCGAACAGGGCGATGCCTCCTCGGTCTGTGTCCTTCCGCTCGCGAAAACGCGGCTCGAAACTGCCGGCGCGGTGGCGAAAAGCTCAGCGGCGACGGGGGTGTCGGCGAGCCGGTTTCCGGCCCTTCATGAAATCGCGGAAGTCAGCCAACCGGTGCGGGAGGCGGCGTTTGCCCCCTTCGTCCTTTGCGTGGGAACGATCGAGGGAAGAAAAAACGGCTGGCGCTTGCTGGTGGCATGGAAATCCATCATCGATGCGGGGTTGGCGGACTTGCCGAGGCTCGTGTTTGTCGGTCGCCCTGGCTGGTGCTCGAGCGCCTTGCGGGACTTCTTGGAAGGCACCGGCAATCTTTACGGCTACGTCACCATGCTGGATTCTCCATCGGATGAGGATTTGGCATTTCTATATCGCCGATGCCAATTTCTGGCGATGCCCAGTCTCTACGAGGGTTGGGGCCTGCCGGTCGGCGAAGCATTGAGTTACGGAAAGACCGCCGTGGTAGCCAATGTCTCTTCACTCCCGGAAGTCGGGGGGGATTTGGTCGAATATTGCGATCCCGACTCCATCGCGAGCATTCGCGCGGCGGTCATGCGGCTGGTCTTCGAGCCCGGCCGACGCGAGGAACTCGAGGCCCGCATAGCCAAGGCGGAACTCCGCGACTGGGATGATGTCGCGCGCGACCTTTTGAATATTCTGAATTGAGACTAACCGTCTTTCCGGGGGCGACCGAAAAATTGCTGTCCTGGCCGATCCTCATCGTTGGCGTCGGATTTTATGCGCCTCGAAAGACACATGGCGGAACCCGGCGCCAAGGGCGGGCAATTGCCGTTGCAAAGGTCGGGCTGTTGGGGATAAGCACCCGCAGCTTCGGTTGGGCAAGAAGGCTTGCCCAGATGTCCTCGGGATCTGGAACAGCCGCAACGAAGCCGTTTCGATCATGGTGCCCTTCAAGCGGATATGTAGCGGGTAAGCCCGGTAGCTGACGCAGTCGGGGCGCGCCGCCCTTGGGGGAAGCAGCTTTTGACGCCGGCCTTAGTGCGGCAAACGGAACGACAGCGATGAACTGGTTCGAAAAATTCCTGAACCTGGGTTCCGGACAGCCTGCTGCGCAGGTTGTTCGCCGACAATTTCCGCAAGCAATTCAGATGGTATGCCTACGCCATGATCAGCATGGCGCTTACCGCGGCGATGACGGCAGCGAGCGCCTACATTATGCGCGAGATCATCAATGGGGTGGTGGTCGATCGCGACCCGGCCAAAGTCCTTGCGACTGCCGGGATCGTGGCCGCGATATTCCTCATCAAGGGAGCGACATCCTACCTCCAGTCCATCTTCCTCAGCCGGGCGGGAAACCGGATCATCGCCGACAAGCAGAGGCAAATCTTCGACCGCATCATGGACAGCGATATCGCCTTCATCCAGAGCCGGGCGACCTCCGACCTCGTCTTGCGCGTCACCCATGCGGCCAGGCCGCGCGCACGGTGATCGACACGATCGTACTCTCGTTCGTGCGCGATCTCCTGACGGTCATCGGGGCCGTGACGGTTATGGTGATCCAGCAGCCGGTGTTGTCGCTGCTCGCTTTCGTGCTCGGTCCATTGGCCCTTCTCGGCGTGCGATTCCTGCTCGGCAAGGTCCGTTTGATCATGGAAATGGAGATGGCTTCGCTTGTCGAAATCATCCGTGTCGTTCAGGAGGCGACGACTGGTTTCCGGGTGGTCAAGTCTTACGCGCTGGAGCCGCTGCTGAAACGCGACATGGATTCGGCGATTCGCGCCGTCGAAAAGCGGTCCAACGCCATTTCGCGCATCGAGGCGGCGACATCTCCCTTGATGGAAACATTGGCGGGCCTGGCGATCGCCGGCGCGATCTCGCTCAGCGCCGTTTCCATTTTCCAGGATGTGCAGCGACCGGGCGAAATGATTTCCTTCATCACCGCCCTGCTGCTCGCCTATGAGCCGGCGAAGCGTCTGGCGCGTATGCGCGTCCAGATCGAATCGAACTTGGTCGGCGTGCGAATGCTGTTTGAAATCCTTGATCACCCCATCGCGCTGAAGGAAGTTCCCGACGCCATCGATCTGCCGGCAGGGCCGGGCCTGATCCGGTTGGAGAAGGTCGGCTTCGGCTATGCTGGCGGGCCGGCGGTGCTCAAGGAACTCGATGTCACCTTCGAGCCGGGCAAGGTGACGGCCCTGGTCGGGCCTTCGGGCGCCGGAAAATCAACGATCATCAATCTCATCATGCGCTTGTACGATCCCGAGAAAGGGCGGGTCACGATCGATGGTCACGACATTTCGAAAGTGACGCTCGCGTCGCTGCGCAAGCGTTTCTCCTATGTAGGCCAGGATCCGTTCCTGTTCGTCGGGACGGTGCGACACAACATTGCGCTCGGCGCCGAAGGGGCGAGCGACGAGGATATCGTGCGTGCGGCAAGGGCCGCCAATGCGCATGATTTCATCATGTCCCTGCCCAACGGTTACGAATCCGATGTTGGCGAGAATGGCCGCAATCTTTCCGGCGGCCAAAAGCAGCGCATCACGGTCGCCCGCGCTTTCCTGCGCAATTGCGATTTCCTGATCCTCGACGAGGCGACGAGTTCCCTCGATTCCGAATCGGAAGCCGGTATCCGCGCCGCAGTCGAGGAACTGGCCCATGGCCGCACGACGATCACGATCGCGCACCGGCTTTCCACGGTCGCGCGCGCCGACAAGATCGTCGTGCTCGACGGCGGCGAAGTTGTCGAGCAGGGTCCGCCGGACGTCTTGCTGAGAAATGGCGGCGCTTACCGTCGCCTTTACGAATTCCAGTTGTTGCCGGATGCCGGGCTGGAATCCCCGACCCAATCCGCTTTAGGCTGAACGCAAGCCGGCCCTCGGCGGGAGTTCAGAGGTCATGGTCATCGGATTCGTAAATCCATCTTGAAAACCAGGAGTCTTCTTTTTGGCATGCCGCCATGGAGTTGCTTCTATCCGGCCGGACAGTCGGCTATTGAGTTTGCGGTCTGTATAGCGCCGATCGACTCTGTCATAGTGCTGATTTTTAACCTAAGAATCCCTTCGGACAATTTGCCGTTTGGTCCAAACGGGATGAGAGTGTTTGAGAAATCACAAAGAATCGGCCGGAAGTACGTTTGCTCTTGCTTGGAGGAAAATTGCTCGCTATTAAGCCATCCGGCATGGTCAGCGGAGTGGTAATTAAGTGAGTAGTGCAGTTAAAAAAATAATGAAGCGCCTTGCTGGAACAGCACACCGTGGCGGTGCATTCAATTCAGAGGTATTGCTGGCTATTTCTGAAAATCTTCCCAGTGGCGATATTACAACACTCGAAACCGGGTGCGGCAAATCGTCGATAATGTTTTCGCACATGGCTCGACGACACTTCGTATTTGCTTACGACGATAGGGGCGCGGACGGGAGTTCGGTAGATCTCGTTCAACAGGATCCGGAGTTCAAGACGGAAACGACGACATGGATTTTCGGGCCGACGCAGAAAACGCTGCCGACCTTTGCGTTCGATGATTTGCTAGTCGACGTGATCCTCATTGACGGACCACACGGATATCCTTTTCCCCATTTCGAATATGCCATACTCTACGACAAGCTGAAGCCGGGCGGCGTCCTGATCCTGGATGATGTCCACATTCCTTCGATCGGCAACATGTACGATCTGTTGCGCGAAGACCGGATGTATGAAGAAATCGGTGTTATCGCTACAACTGGCTTGCTTAGGCGAACCGGAATCGAAGGTGTACCGCCCGACGGCGATCATTGGTACGAACAAAGCTATAATTACATGCGATTTCCATTACCGGTGAATAAGTACAAACCTAATCGGTCTGTGACACTTGGCAGCATACTCGACTTGACAAATAGTGATATGCGCGCCCGGCATGTTGTTAAGTCGATAGAGCCGGCTTTCGAAGTATTCGAATCTGGCGTTATCCAGACGACGGATATCGGCGCGACATTCGAAGTCGAACTGCCGTCCAAAGCGCCGGAGCAATTGTCGCTTCGGTTCTCTTATCGGTCGATCCACCGCGATGCCGCCGAAGGCGCATTTGTTTCGATCAATGGGCGAAAATGGCCCTTGGCGTATGCGCCTGACTGGTCATCGGCGGAATTCGCGTTCGAACGGCCTGAGAACGGGCGCGTGATTGTTACGTTGACGCACCCAAAAGCGATTCCGGAGCACGACAGGCAAACCAAGCGTTATGAGTTCCGCCGACTTGGTTCCTTTCTGAAAGGCATTTCGTTCGCGGCTGCAGGCGCACCGGGTATTCCGAAGGATTCCGAAGCTGCTCAACCGTTGTCCAACTCAGATGCCGGGACGTTGAAATCGCGCGTTTCGGCGACGTTGGCCGAATATGCCAAGCGCTTCAAATACAGCGCTGCGCCGGGAGTCAGCGAGCACCCATACCTCGAAAGTTCCGCCGGCGAACCGATTTCGGAAATGCATGCACTCCTGCCACGAAAGGCAAATTGGTCAATTGCGGAGTTGCTTGCCTTCGAAGGCGCGGAATTCGCCGACGCGGCGGCGTGGGCGCTCGCCGGTCGTCCGGCGACGGCGGATGAACGCCTGTCCGTCGGCGATGGCAATCGCGCCGGCGCGAAAGTGGAATTCGTGGTCGCGCTCGATCATGCAAACAGGAAGGCCCGCAATAGCATTCGCGTGCTCGATCTTGGCTTTGGACGTCGGATGTGGCGTACCGCGCGGTTTTTCGAGCGTAGCGGCTGGTCCGCCGCTGCGCGCATCACCAAAAGTCTTTTCAGGAATCATGCGAGGCGGCTTGTTGAACGCAACGTCGCGGTAACGGCGCAGATCCAGCATCTGCAGTTGCTTATTCGCTCGGTCCGTTTCGCGGCCAAGAAGGTTTGACGAAGTGAAGCGTGTCGTCATTGCGAATTTCTATCCCGTCTGGCCGCCAATGGGCCGGGGACAGCGGCGCATATTCTTCCTCGCCAGGGAGCTTGCAAAGACATTCGATGTGGAATTGATGGTTCTTGATCGCATGGGCGTCAACAAGACGACCAAATTCACGCGTTCCTTCCGGGAAACCCGGGTGACGGCCGATACCCGCTTCCGTGCATTTGAGCACGCACTGGAGAAACGCGTCAAGTTTTCAGCCGATATTGCCTATGCGATGCATTGGGACGAGTGCACCATTTACAATGATCTTCTCGCTGAGAGGGCCGAGACAGCGGATGTGATGATCACGGCGCATCCCTATTCGATGTACGCACTTCAGAAAGCCAGGCAAAAGCGCCCGATACCGATCGTTTTCGACTCCCAGAACGTTGAGCTCCGCCAGAAGGCGCCGTTGTTCGGCGAGAACAGGGACCTCGTCGACGCGCTGCGTCAGATCGAATCCTCGGCTCTGGTCGAATCCGACAGGGTCATTGCCTGCTCCGTCGACGATGCGGCGGCTTTCGGCGAAGACTACGGATTCGACGTGTCGAAGATCGCCATCATCGAGAACGGCGTCGACGCCTGGGGCGTTCCTTCCGTCCCGGAAGAAACCAGAAACCAGATTTTGGACGGCCTCGGTCTGCGGGACAAATTGGTCGCCGTGTTCGGCGGCAGTATGCATTTTCCCAACCTCAGGGCGGTGGACCGAATCCTCGATTTTGCACGCGCCGCGCCTGACGTCGTCTTCCTGATCCTTGGCGGTGTTTGCAACTTCGACAAGCTGAAATCGGCCGTGCCCGCGAACGTGATCCCCTTGGGCGAAGTCGACGAAAGCGTTAAATGGTTGGCGTTTGCTATCAGCGACATTGGGTTGAATCCGATGGATTTGAAACCGGCACCAACATCAAGATGTTCGAGTATTGCGCCGCCGGTCTTGCCACGGTAACTTCACCCTTCGGTGCCCGCGGGATAGGCCTGAATCCCGGCGAAGAGATGATTGTTTGCGAGGTCAACGCAATGGGAGCAGCCTTGGCTGCCATGTCGGTTTCCGATCGGCCAAAGCTCAGACACATAGGACAGATGGCGAAAGCCGCGACCGTTGCCACTGCAGATTGGTCGGCTATTGGTCAGCGGTATGTTTCGCTCTTAAACGCGTTGGTCTAGGAAAAGGGGGGGGGCTACTCCGATTCTTCACGAAAGCGCTTTCATGTCATCGCAGCATGTGGAAAAATCTATCGATTATTACTATAAGAATGTTTTCTCCAATAAAAGAGCGCCAGTATCGGTTTCATTCGGTGATTGTGAGTACGAGCATTTTTTTCATAAGAATGGACTGCATCATTCCTATCCCGGAGGTATAGACGCAGTTTCGAAGTATGTTGAAAGCGCGCGGGGCAATGTAACCTTTCCTGTCGCCGGGCATGTTGACGTCGCCTACATCGGTGTCGGCCCCTTGTTCAAAACAGTGCAGGCGATCGAAGCAGCCGTCAGATTGTTTGCCGATCCGCTATCCTTGTACTTTCCGGCCTCGACGTGCCGACGAATTATAATTTATTGAAATACATTGTGGAAGATAAGGAATTTTATCTGCATTTCCTCATGGAGAACACCGCTTTCATTGGGTTTCACCGGGCGGCGTCGAGTCCGAAACGTCAGTGGTGGGAAGAAGGTTACAACGCCGCCTACTATCCTTCATGGGATTTCCAGCATTTTGCATTGGAGCCGAAGGCGCCGGTGGCGTTGAAATATGACAATGGTCTCGCTGCCCTCGGGCCCGAACATGAGCGCGGATTTCTGGCCGATGCCGGCCGGATATTTTCGTATGGACCTTACTCAAGATACAGGTTGAAACTGCGTGATTTCGGCGGTGAAGGCGTCGGTCGAATCGAAGTGGCGGTAACCCTGCGGCCGGCAGTTGACCCCACGAACACCATGCAAGCAGCGGAGCTGGATATACAACTCGACAATGGTGATCCCGTGGCGGTGAAGCTTGGATCGATGCATCCGGCAGTCATCCGGCTGGAAGCGGACGCACCGGCCGATGGTGTGATCGGGCTTTCCTTTCGCCACAAGGGAAAGGCAGCCGGCTTTCCGTTCAACGTGACTTGCGCTTCGGACTTGTTGGGAGCCCGCAACATCGAATTGTTCGCAGTGAGCGTCGCGCCGTCGCCGATAGCCGGCGGCGTTGGCGAAATACGCCGGACACGGGGCGAGATTTGCGAATTCGGATACGAGGGACAGGGTTTCAGCTTTCTGGTCAATGATCGCCACGACAGTATCCAAGCCTATCATTACGCAGGAGAATTTTACGAAATCGAAGAGTTGGAGCTGATTCGATCCCACGTGATGCGCGGCGCGCGAATATTGGATGTTGGGGCGAATATCGGCAATCATTGCGTTTATTTTTCGCGAGTCATGGGCGCCAGTAGCATAACTCCTATAGAAGTGCAGCCAAAAGTGATAAGTCTTCTGTCGATTAATTTAAAACTCAACGATCTATCCGGGATAGATACTTCACGCCTTGGCGTTGGGTTTGGAAAAAAAGAAGATACTGCGAACATATTCATCCCGCAGGCATTTAATGTTGCCGGCGCCCAATTCAGATCGGACAGCAGAGGTGAATTCCGGATTCGTCGAGGCGATGACGTTATCGCGGGGTCGGATTTCGACTTCATCAAGATTGATGTCGAAGGCATGGAATGTGACGTCGTCGAGGGGCTTTCCGAAACGATCGGCCGGTGCAAACCGATCATGTTCGTAGAAGTCTGGAACGACAACCTGGCTCGATTCCATGAGCAGTTGAGAACACTGAATTACGAAGTGATCGCTGAATTCCGCCGATACGATATCGCTACCAATCTCCTGGTTCGGAGTATAAAAGAAAATGGCTGAGGTTGACTTGCAAAATAGTGAAGTGTGTCGTCTCTGCGGTGGCGTCGCAAAACATATTTTTTATAAAAAAATTCTGCGAAGATATGATGTGAATTTCTTCAAATGTAGCGGATGCGGGAGTCAGCAGACAGAAAAAGCTTATTGGCTCGATGAAGCGTACTCGATACCGGGGCTCCACATTGATGTCGGCGCGGCAAGCCGGTCCGTCAAGAATTGGTTGTCTGCATCGGCGTTTTTGGATCGTCTGGCCATTCCCCGATCGGCCCTGGGCGTGGATTTCGGCTCTGGTCCAGGTTTGTTCGCTTCCTTGATGCGAAACGGCGGGCGTGACTTCCGCAGCTACGATTCATACACAAGACCGACCTTTTCCAGCTATTTCGCGGTGGAAAATGTGGAGGGTTTGAATCCTGAGATCATTACGGCTTTCGAGGTTTTCGAGCATCTTCCCGAACCCAGGAAAACCATGGACGCCCTGCTTTCCATGAGGGCGCCTCTGGTGATTTTCACGACGTGGCCGGTCGATGGACAAGGTGAGGACTGGATCTACTATCTTCCTGACTGTGGACAGCATATTTTCTTTTTTTCTACCGATGCCCTGCGAATGATCGGTCGCAACCACGGTTACACCATGACAATCTGCCAGTATTTTTATATATATTTCGACGAGGGAAAGTTGAGCCAGGATCAAGTCGCCGCAATCGACGATTTTTCGCTCAATGCGGTCGCCATTTTCAAAGGCGCCGCTTTCGACACGATCAACCGGGTCGTGAATGGCAACGAACACATTGATGCCGATCTGGCGACCGCGATGGCTCGATTTGCCGGAGAACTCGGTGACGGTTAGCGCGCCTTCCCGGCAAGGCAATCTCCGCTGATCTCATGGCTTTGGCTGTGGTTTGACCGCGCGTTCCGGCCGCAATTGCGCTATGACAGCCGGCAAAGCGCAATTGGAGCCGTTTTCCATGCTGGCCCTTCTGCTCCGGGCATTGATTTTTGTCGATATTCTCGTCGCAGCGCTGCTGTGGCCGTGGGCGGTTGCCCGCTTCGGCGCCAGCGGCGGCGTGCTGGCGTTCGTCAAACTGCTGGTCGTTCCGCCGACGCTGCTGCTCGCTTGCGCCTATGTCGTGTCGCGCCTCAAAGCGAGCCCGCGTCCGGCGCGTATCGGTTCGATCACGCTTTTCGCGGTGGTCGAGGAATGGCTGTCTCTTTTGGCGTTGTTCATTGTCATTCAGCCGTTCCAGCGCTGGTTCATGGGTTCGGACGCCGTCGGACGTCTGCCGTCCGGCAAGATACCGGTTCTCCTGGTTCACGGTTACATGTGCAATCGCGGTTTCTGGTGGGCGTTTCGGCGGAAATTGCGCGGCCGCGGCCATGCGGTCGCCACGGTGACCCTAGAGACGCCGTTTTCCGACATTGACATCCTCGCCGCAGAACTCGACCGCCGCATCGAGGCGCTGTGCGCCGAAACCGGCGCGACGAAGGTGCAACTCGTCACCCATTCGATGGGCGGCCTCGTCGCCCGCGCCTATGGGCGGCGCAAGGGCTGGAGCCGCGTCGACCGCTTCGTCGCGCTCGCCGCGCCGCATCGGGGCACGGTCATCGCCTGGTTCGGTTTGGGCGTGAACGCCCGGCAGATGCGCCCCGGCTCGGATTGGCTGGACGCACTCAACCGCGAGCCCCCGCCGCCGGTCCCGACGACGGTGATCTGGAGCGCCGGCGACGAGGTGATCGCGCCGCAGGACTCCTCGCAACTGGCCGGCGCGCGCGACATCGTCGTGTCGGCCACCGGCCATGTCGCCATGGCCTTTTCGGCCGCGTTCGCAGATTTGGTCGCCGCGGAGCTGGTGGACTGAGAGTCCTACAAATGCAGCCCCTTCATGATCGTCATGACCGTGATCTGGTCGGCGGTCAGCATTTCCTGGCCCGCCTTGCCGCCCTTTGACGCATCCGAGTCCGGAAACATCCGGTACATCGTGTTTGACACGATCTGGGCGATGCGCGGCGCCACGGCGTGCAGCGTCTGGCCGAAGATGCCGAGTCTCGTGGCGATTCGCGCCGGCCGGTGGATGATCGCATCGACCACCAGATCGGCCGCTTCGTCGGGCGAAAGCGTCGGCACGTTCTGGTAAAGCTTGGTCGGCGCGATCATGTCGGTGCGCACCAGCGGCATGTTGATCGAGGTGAAGTGGATGCCCCGATCGAGGTATTCCGACGCGGCGCAGCGTGTCCACGCGTCCATCGCCGCCTTTGACGCGACGTAGGCTGAAAAGCGCGGCGCGTTGGTCAGCACGCCGATCGACGAGATGTTGATGATATGGCCGCGCTTCTTTTTGGCCATGTCGGGCAGCACCCCGAGCGTAAGTCTCAACGCACCGAAATAATTGACCTGCATGGTGCGCTCGAAATCGTGGAAGCGCTCGTAGGAATTCTCGATGCCGCGCCGGATCGAACGCCCGGCATTGTTGACGAGAATGTCGACCCCGCCATGTTCGCTGACCAGCCAGTTGGTCAGTTTTTCGCATTGCGCCATGTCGGCGACATCGGCGGAAAACGCAATCAGCGTGACGCCGGCGGCCTTTGCCTCGGCGCAGGCGGCGCTGAGCTTTTCCGCGTCGCGCCCGACAATGATCGTTTTCGCTCCGGCCGAGGCGATCTTCATCGCCGTCGCCTTGCCGATGCCGGCGGAACCGCCGGTCACCACCACGACCCTGCCGGCGACGCGGCCGTGCAGGGACCGGTCGATGTGCAGATCGGGATCGAGGTGGCGTTCCCAATAGTCCCAGAGCCGCCAGGCATAGGTCTCGATGTGCGGCACGCGGATTCCGGCCGGCTCCAGCAGCTTCTGCGCCTCGCGATTATCGAAGCGGGTGGGATAGTTGACGAACTGGAAGATGTCTTCCGGCAGGCCCAGATCCTTCATCACCGCGCGGCGGATGCGGCGGACCGGGGTCAGCGCCATCAGCGCCTTGGACACGCCGGACGGGATGAAGGAGAACAGCGAGGCGTTGACGCGCGCCGCCATCTCCGGCGCGTGGGCGGCGCGGGCGAAAATGTTGAGCACGTCGCCGACACGGCGCGGTTCCGGGTCGGTGAGGTGGAAGCACTTGCCGTCCTGCCCGTCGAGATGGGCGAGATGATCGAGTGCGGCGACGACGAAATCGACCGGTACGATGTTGATGCGTCCGCCCTCGACGCCGATCGTCGGCATCCATGGCGGCAGGATCTTGCGCATCCGCTGAATCAGCTTGAAGAAGTAGTAGGGCCCGTCGATTTTCTCGGCTTCGCCGGTTTGCGAATCGCCAACCACGATGCCGGGGCGATAGACGCGCCAGGGCAGTTTGCATTCGCCGCGCACGACCTTCTCCGCCTGGTGTTTCGAGGCGTAGTAGGGGTGCTTGAGATTGGTCGCCTCGGCGAACATGTCTTCGCGGAACACGCCGTCATACATGCCCGCCGCCGCGATCGAGGAGATATGGTGGAAGCAGCGCGCGCCGATTTCCTCGGCGAATTTGACCGTGTTGCGGGTGCCTTCGACATTGGCGAGCATCTCGGCTTCCGCGTCGGCTTCCAGATCGTAGATCGCGGCGAGATGGAAAACATGGTCGATGCGGCCGGTCAGCTTCTTGGCGTCGGCCTTCGAGACCCCGAGCGCCTCCTTGGTCAGGTCGCCCTTGACCGGGATGGCGCGGTCCTCGTTGACGCCCCATCCGGAGCGCAACGCGGCGACGCGTTCCTCGTTCGGGTTGCGCATGATGAAATGGACAACGGCGCCTGGCCGTTCGAGAAGCGTGCGCACCAGACGTTTTCCGATGAAGCCGCTCGCCCCTGTAACAAGATAGTTCATGGCCTTCCTCCCGGCGTGAAACAATGGAACCTGCTCCCGCGCCAACCGATTAGAGGCTTGCCTCTAGACGATTAGGCGGCGTCCTCTAATTCCGCACTCTATGTTTGCACCATAGCCAAGGGCGAGTCATCCGGCTTCGGATCGCCAAAACCGATGGAGCATCACAATGGCAAAGAAACTCAAGGCACTCGCGGCCGGTACGGGCGGCGAAGGAAACGAAAAGGCGCTCGCCAAGACGATCAAGGATTCGGCTTACCAGATCTGGCTCGCCGGCCTCGGCGCGTTCGCCAAGGCGCAGGAAGAAGGCACGAAAGTGTTTGAAGCGCTCGTCAAGGAAGGCGAGTCGGTGCAGGAGCGCACCAGGAAGGTCGCCGAGGACACCGTCAACGAGGCCCGCAAGTCCGCGACCGGAACCTGGGACAAGCTGGAAAGCGTGTTCGAGGATCGCGTCGCCCGCGCCCTCGCCAGCCTCAATGTGCCGACCCGCAAGGACATCGACGCCCTCTCGGCCCGCGTCCACGACCTGACTTCCGCGACGAAGAAGCTCTCCGGCACGGTCAAGACCGAAACGACCAAGACCGCCAAGGGTCTGACGGCGTCGGCCAAGAAGGTCGCCAAATCGGCGACGGCGGTGAAGGACGAGGCCGCCGAGGTGGTGTCCGCCTCGGTCAAGATCGCCTCGGACGAGACCGCCAAGGTCGTCAAGATGGCGAAGGACGAGACCGCCAAAGTGGTCGAGGACGTCAAGAAGCGCGTCGTTGGGTAATCTCCCGTCCGCGTGACTTCGTTGTTCCCGGCGCATAGCCTGCGCCGGGAATGGTCTTTCCGACGATTCGCATCAACGGGAGACGGGGCATGCCACGTCGCGTTCGCCACAAGATCGGCATTGCGCTCGCCGGCGGCGGGCCACTCGGCGCGATTTACGAGATCGGCGCGCTTGTGGCATTGCAAGACGCCCTCAAGGGCCTCGACCTGTCGAAATGCGGCATCCATGTCGGCGTGTCCGCCGGCGGCGTCATTGCCGCCGGTCTCGCCAATGGCTACTCGCCGCGCGACATGCACGCCATGTTCATTGAGAGCGAAAACGCAGCCATCGCCTTCGATCCCGATTTGTTGCTGCGTCCCGCCTTCGCCGAATATGCGCGCCGCATTGTCTCTCTGCCCGGACTCATCCGCGATGCGACAAGGCGCTATCTCGACGCGCCCTTGACGCACGGGTTCTTCGAATCTTTCCAGAAGCTGGCCCGCGCCGTTCCGACTGGCGTGTTCGACAATGTCGGCTTCAACCGGGTGCTCACCCAAATCCTGAACGCTCCCGGCCGGACCAATGATTTCCGCCAACTCGGTCGCAAGCTGTTCGTCGTCGCCACCGACCTCGATTCGGCCAGGGCCGTGGCGTTCGGTTCGCCCGGCTGGGACCACGTGCCGATCTCGCGCGCTGTCCAGGCAAGCGCCGCCCTGCCGGGGTTGTTTCCCCCGGTCGAGATCGACGGCCGACACTATGTCGACGGCGCCCTGGTGAAAACGCTCCATGCCTCTGTGGCGCTGAAAGAAGGCGCCGAACTGCTCATCTGCGTGAATCCGCTGGTGCCTTTCAACGCCGACCTTGCCCATGACGAAGGCCATCGCGAACCCTACTCCCTCGTCGACTACGGTCTGCCGGCGGTGATGAGCCAGACCTTCCGCGCCATCATCCATTCCCGCATGAAGACCGGCATGGATCGCTACCGCACCGAGTTTCCCGACGCCGACGTTGTCCTCTTCGAAGCCGGACGCGGCGACGCCGAAATGTTTTTCACCAATATTTTCTCCTATTCCGGCCGCAAGCGCCTGGCCGAGCACGCCTATCGCCGGACGCTCAACGATTTGCGCCGCCGCCAGGATCAACTCGCGCCTGTGCTCGCCCGCCATGGCGTTGAAATCGACGAGGCAGTGCTCCACGGCCGCAATCCCTCGATTGCCGGGCGCGGGATCAGGCGCCCGCCTCCACTGGCCGGCCTGTCTGAAACGACCGCCGAACTCGATTCGACGCTTGACCGGCTGACGGCGGTTTTGAGGACTCGCGCCGCCGCCGCATCGTGATAGGCTTGGCGCACGGCGGGGAGGGCGAATGGAGAAGAAGCGGCCAAGGCGGACGCGCGAGCGCATCCTCGAAACGGCGCTGGCCTTGTTCAATGCCCATGGCGAGCCGCGGGTGACGACGTCGGCGATCGCCGAGGAAATGCGCATCAGCCCGGGCAATCTCTATTATCACTTCTCCGCCAAGGAAAAGATCGTCGAGGCGTTGTTCGCCGAGTTCCGCCGCGAAATCGAGGACCAACTCGCCGCGCCGGCCACGCGCCCCTCCGATGTCGAGGATGTCTGGCTTTTTCTCCACCTCGTTTTCGAGGCGATCTGGAAGTACCGTTTCGTCTATCGCGACCTCAACGATCTGGTTAGCCGCCACCGTCCGGTCGAAACCCAGTTCAAGCGCATACTCGCCCACAAGCAGCGCACCGCCGCCGACATCATGTCCGGCCTCGTCGCCTCCGGCCGTATGATCGCCTCCAAGGCCGACATCGAGGCATTGGCGCTCAACATGACGCTGATCGCCACCTATTGGCTGTCCTTCGAATTCGTGCGCAATCCGCGCGCCGGCGACGATGGCGCGGCTCTGGCGCGCGGCGCCTATCAGGTCATGGCGCTGGCGGCCCCCTATCTGGCGCCCGCCGAACGTGCATTGCTCGACCATTTGGCCGAGCGTTACAAGGATTGAGAGGAGAACCGGTCATGGCCAAATGGAAAGCCTTTCCCCACAAGACGGCTGCCTACGATTACAAGGGCGAGGCGCTGAAGAAAAGCTGGGCGCGCCTGCACCAGGGCGACGCCGAACCATTCCCGGAACTGGCTACGGCGCAGGAGGCGTGGCGCGCCTATCACCGTGGCGATTTCGCCGAAGCCGTCGAACTCGGCCTGGCGGCCGGGCCGTCCGGCGTCAACGCCGCCAACAAGGCGACCAACATCTACGCCACCTATCTGGAGACCGCCGACGCCGCCAAGCTGAAGCTGTACGAGGAAACCATCGCCCGCGCCGAGAAATTGATGAAGACCGCGCCGGATAACGCCAACGCGCATTATTTCCACGCCCAGGCGCTAGGCCGCTATTCGCAGGGCATTTCGATCGGCGCGGCGCTGGCCCAGGGTCTTGCCGGCAAAGTGGCCAAAAGCCTCGACAAGGCGATCGCGCTTGAGCCGAAGCATTCGGACGCCCACATCGCCTATGGCGCCTACCACGCCGAGATCATCGCCAAGGTCGGCGGCATGATCGGCGGCCTGACCTATGGCGCGTCGAAGGACGCCGCCGTCAAGCACTACGAGACGGCGATCAAGCTCAATCCGCATTCCGCCATCGCCCGTATCGAATACGCCAACGGACTCGTCATGATGTTCGGCGATGCGAAGATGAAGCAGGCGCTGAAGCTTTATGAGGAAGCCGCCGCGATCAAGCCGCTCGACGCCATGGAACGCCTCGACGTCGAGGCGGCAAAGGAGGAACTAGCCGACTGAGGATCGGCGGCCGCTCGCCTTGGCCTTCAGGGCGCGCGGCTTGCGCGCTATCGCGGGCGCTGGCGGCACGGCCGGTTCCTCGGCCTCGCCGAAGCTCTCGTCCATCAGCGTGAAATACAGCAGCTGCTCGAATTGCGGACCGAAATTGTCGATGATCCGCCGCGGCTCCGGCGTCAGCGCCGCGTCGGTCATCAGGCCGAACTGGACCTTGCCGTTGTAGGACAGGATCGACACGCCCATGCCGACATTGCTCGCCTGCGGCACCCAGAACATGATCTGCGTCACCGGCGAACCGGCGATCGCCAGCTGGAATTGCGGCCCCGGCACATTGGTCATCACCGCCGTGGTGCGGTCGAGAAGGAAATCGAACAACAGGTCCTGGGCCATTTTCGGCGCGTAGCCGAGCACCGACAGCAGGCCGAAAACGACGGGGGCCTGCACCGAGTTCTTCAGCACGTCCATGCGCTTGCGCACCTCGAACAGCCGTTCCACCGGGTGTTCGATGCCGACGGGCAGCTCGAGCGCGACAAGACCGAAGGAATTGCCGAGCTCGGGGGTCGCCATCTGCTGGCGCAGATTGACCGGAATGACGGCGCGGATTTCGACCCCTTCCGTCGGCTCGCCCTGATCGACAAGATAGGAGCCGATCGCGCCGGCGACGGCCGACAGCAGGATGTCGTTGACCGAACAGCCGAGCGCCTTGCCGACGGCCTTGATTTCGCCGAGCGGCAGCGGATCGGTCCAGGCCACGCGCTTGGCGCCGAGCGGCTTGCCCTTCAGGCTGGTGGCGCTGTCGTCCGGCATGGTCAACAGCCAGGCCAGTTCGTTGACGACCCCGGAACCGGTTTTGATCAGATCGAGCGCCTTGGCCGGATTGGCGGTGATGTCGCCGACATTCTTCAGCAGGGGCGATGCCACTTTCGACCCCATCTTGAACGCCTGCGCCACCGGGGCAAACAGGCCGGAAAGCGCGCCGTCATGGTCTTCTTCGTCGTCCGCCTTTTGCGTCCGTCGCCCGCCCTCCATTTTGGCCATCGCATGCATTTCGTCGGTCAGCGACAGCATCACGCCCATCAGCGCGATGCCGTCGGCGATGGCGTGATGGATGCGCGCCACCACGGCTGCGCCGCCCTCGAACTTTTCGACGATATGGAATTGCCACAGCGGTATCGAATGGTCGAGCGGCGTCGAGGCGAGATCGCCGACCAGTTGCTCCAGCTCGGCGTCGCCGCCGGCGCCGGGCAGGCGGATATGGTGGATGTGGCGCGACACGTCGAAATGGCGGTCGTCGACCCACCAGATGCCGGCCGGCCGCGTTTCGGCGCGCTGGCGGAACCGCCGGTAGCCGAGCAGCCGCTCCGCCAGCAGCTTTTCCAGCATCTTGACCTTGACCGGGCCGGCGAGTTTCAAAACGCCGACGATCACCATCAAATTGGTTGGCCGGTCCATGCGCAGCCAGGTGGCGTCCACCGGCGCCATTTGTTCGCTGTGTGCCATGAAGCTCCCCTCCCGAAGCCGAACAGGCTCGCGCCCGCATCTTTAGGCGGCGCGCTCTAAAGGACAAGGATATACAGCTTTCATGGATAAGGAAGCCGATCCCACCGTCCGGTTGCTCGATGCGCTTGAGCGCGCATCGGGACTGCGGACCCATGCCCAGGCCAATCCCGCCGTGGCGCGCCGCCGTTCCGCCTTGCGCCAATGGCAATCGACCCGATTGGCCGCAACCCATGCCGATCTGCTTGCCGCCAAGCGCTTTCATCTGGCGGCGGACTTTTTCCTCACCGAACTCTACGGCGACAAGGACGCTTCCGGGCGCGACGCCGACATCGCCCGTGTCGTGCCGACGCTGGCCAAATATCTGCCGGCGAGCGGCGTCGAGACCGTTGCCGACGCGGTCGAACTCGACGCCCTGTCGGAGGATCTCGACGCCGCCATGGCGAACGCCATCGGGTCGGGTCGGATCGACGCCGCCGCCTATGGCGCGGCGTGGCGCAAAGTCGGACGCCGCGACGACCGCGAGCGTCAGATCGACCTTGTCGAGCACCTCGGGCACGCCCTCGACCGTCTGACGCGGCGCGCCTTCGCCGGTACGGCGCTGAAGCTGATGCGCAAACCGGCGGCGATCGCCGGCTTCACCGATTTGCAGGCGTTCCTCGAAACCGGTTTCGACGCGTTTCTCGCCATGGGCAAGGGCGCCGACGAATTCCTCGAAGCGATTGTCTCGCGCGAACACGCCATCCTTGTCGGTCTGTTCGCCGGCGACGATTCGGTGTTGGCCTCCGGTGCGCGTCTCTAAAATATATCAGATATCCTCGGCCACCATGTCGATTGCCCCGCAGGGGCATTCCGCCGCGCACAGGCCGCAGCCCTTGCAGAAATCGTAGTTGAACTGGAAGCCCTTGCCCGGCCCCAGCTTGATCACCGCGTTGTCCGGGCAGACGCCGTAGCAATTGTCGCATTCGAAGCAATTGCCGCAGGACAGGCACCGCCGCGCCTCGTACAACGCATTGGTCTCGTTGAGCCCGCCCGCCACCTCCTCGAAGGATTTGACCCGCCGCGCCGCTTCCAGCATCGGCCGCACCGTCGCCGGCGCATCCTCGTAGTACCAGGCGTTGAGCCGGTCGGCGCTGGCAAGGCCGTGCTTTTCGGTTGATATATCGGATATTCCCCGCAGCCACGCGTCGATATACCGGGCCGCTTTTTTGCCGTGGCCGACCGCGACCGTGACCGTGCGCTCCGACGGGGCCATGTCGCCGCCGGCGAACACGCCGGGCCGGCCGGTTTGCATGTCCGGGCCGACCTTGACCACGCCGTTCTCGATTGTGATTCCTGGCGCGCGATCGAGCAACGACAGGTCGACGTCCTGACCGAGCGCCAGAATCAGCGAATCCGCTTCCAGCGTTTCCATCTCGCCGGTCGGCTGCGGAAAGCCGGTCTCGTCGAGCGCCATTTTTTCGATCAACATCTTGCCGCCGTCGACCGCCTTGATCGTCGACAGCCATTTCATCGACACGCCCTCTTCCAGCGCTTCCTCCAGCTCGAAATCGTGCGCCGGCATTTTTTCGCGTGTCCGCCGGTAGACGATGATCGCCTCTTCCGCGCCAAGCCGGCGCGCCGTGCGCGCCACGTCGAGCGCGGTGTTTCCACCGCCATATATCACGACCTTGCGGCCGAGCAGCGGCGGCGCTTCGCCTTCCATCGACCGCAGCAGCGACACCGCGTCCATCACCTTGGCGGCGCCGGCGGCGGGGATATAGGCGCGCCGCGCGATATGAGCGCCGACGGCGAGGAAGGCCGCGTCGAAGCCGCCTTCGGTCATCGCCTTTTCAATGTCGTCGACCTTGTCGTTGAGGGAGAGCGTCACGCCCATGGCGACGATGCGCTCGACCTCGGCATCGATGATCGGCCGCGGCAAGCGGTATTTCGGAATGCCGAAGCGCATCATCCCGCCGGCGAGCGGTCCGGCCTCGCGGATCGCGACACCGTGTCCGGCGCGGCGCAGATGGTAGGCGGCCGACAGGCCGGCCGGCCCGGCGCCGACGACCAGCACTTTTTTCCCGGTTTGCGTTTCGGGGTTGTCGAAGACCCAGTCTTTTTCGATGGCGAGATCGCCGAGGAATCGTTCGACCGAATTGATTCCCACGCTCTCGTCGATGGCGGCGCGGTTGCACGCCGTTTCGCAGGGGTGGTAGCAAACGCGCCCCATGATCGCCGGCAGCGGATTGTTCTTCGTCAGCGCCCGCCAGGCGGCTTCGTAGTCGCCCTGCTCGGCCAGCGACAGCCAGCCCTGGATGTCCTCGCCGGCCGGGCAGGCGGCGTTGCACGGCGGCAGACGGTCGACATAGACCGGTCGCTTGGTACGCCACGAGCCGGTGTGATTGGCCTTCGACGTGCCGACGTCGAGCGTGATCGCATAGGGGTGTTTCATCGCTCTGTCCTCACGCCTCAACCAGCCCGTATTCGGCGATGACCCGATCGGCCATGGCCTGGATGCGCGCCACGCGCGCGTCCTCCTTGTCGCCCTTGAACAGATGGGCATAGCGCCGCTGCGGTTTCAGGTATTCGGTCACCGGCCGGCGGTCGCGGATCTTGCGCACCGCGGTGATGCGGCCGTGTTCGGCCTCGAACACCGGGAACAGCCCGGTCTCGATGGCGAGTCGCGCCAGCCGGATCGTGTCGTTGGTCGCCGCCCCCCAGCCGAGCGGGCAGGGCACGTTGATGTGGATGTAGCGCGCGCCGCGCACCCCCATCGCCTTGGTCACCTTTGCTTCCAGATCGTGGAGATCGGCGACCGATGCGGTGGCGACATAGGGGATTTCGTGGGCGACCGCGATTTTCGGCAGGAATTTGCCGGTGCCGAACACGTTGCCCGGTTCGCTGCCGATGGCGGGAGTCGTCGCTGTGCGCGCCGCCGGCGGCGTCGCCGAGGAGCGCTGCACGCCGGTGTTCATGTAGCCCTCGTTGTCGTAGCAAATGTAGAGGACGTCGTCGTTGCGTTCGAACATGCCCGACAGCGTGCCGAAGCCGATATCGGTGGTGCCGCCGTCGCCGCCCTGCGCCACGACGCGGGCATTGGGTCGTCCGGTCACCCGCATCGCCGCCGCCACGCCGGTGGCGACCGCCGCCGCGTTGCCGAACAGCGAATGCATCCACGGCATTTGCCAGGACGTCTCGGGATAGGGCGTGGTGAACACCTCGAGGCACCCGGTGGCGTTGACCGCAACCAGATTGCCGCCCGAGGCGCGCATCGCCGCGTCGATGGCGTAGCGGGCGCCGAGCGCCTCGCCGCAGCCCTGGCAGGCGCGATGGCCCGAGGTCAGCGAATTGGTGCGGGCCTGGCTCGCCTGAACGTTGCGTTCGGCTTCGTCGACGAGGCGGTTGCCGACGGTCAGCGTGCCTTTCTGGTAGAATTTGAGTTTCTGGACGTCGTCCATGGTCTTCGCCTCACTCATGGGCAGCCTCCCGCGCCTTGCGCTTTTCGTCTTCCTGCCGGGCGAGCTGTTTCAGCACCGCCTCGGCCGAGGCGCCGGTGCGCCGCTTTTTGCCGCGTCGGTGGATTTCGCGGGCGATGACGCGCTCGTTCAGATCGAGGAAATGCGGGCCTTCCCACGGCTGGGTCATCGCCTGGCGGAACAGGCGGTGCAGGGACGACTTCGTCACCGGCCGCCCGCCAAGTCCGACAATGGCGGAATGCTGGTGCGGCGGGTCGGCGACATGGCGCAGGGCGATCGCGATGTTGGAGGCGAGCGGGCCGCCCATGCCCGGATCGAGCGCCTTGTCGATCACCAATATATCGGTCGCATGCGCCAGCGCATCCTGCAGCGCCTTGACCGGAAACGGGCGGAACGTCACCAGCGTCACCAGGCCGATCGGCATGCCTTCAGCCCGCATTTCGTCGATGACATCCTTGATCGTGCCATTGATCGAGCCCATCGCCACGACAATGAATTCGGCGTCGCGGGCGTGATATTCACGCAGCAGGCCGCCGGCGGCGCGCCCGAATTTTATCGAAAACTCGGCCGACAGTTGGTCGATCAGTTTGAACGATGTTTGCTGCTTGTAATATTGCGGTACCGCACCTCGGTGAAGGCGTCGGGGCCGACCATCGCGCCGATCGAGGCCGGGTCGGCCGGGTCGAGCACCTGCACCGGCTCGTAGGGTGGCAGGTAGGCGTCGACTGTCGCCTGATCGGGGATGTCGATACGCTCCATCGCGTGCGTCAGGATGAAACCGTCGACGCACACCATGGTCGGCACAGACAGTTCTTCCGCCAGACGGAAGGCGATGACATGCAAATCGGCGGCTTCCTGGTTGGTCTCGGCGAACATCTGGATCCAGCCCGATTCGCGCAACGCCATCGCATCGGAATGATCGTTCCAGATGTTGATCGGCGCGCCGATGGCGCGGTTGCCGAGCGTCATGACAATGGGCAGGCCGAGGCCGGCGGCGTTGTAGACCGCTTCGGCCATGAACAGCAGGCCCTGGCTCGCTGTCGCCGTGTAGGCGCGCGCGCCCGCCGCCGAGGCGCCGATGGCCACCGACAGCGCCGCGAACTCGCTTTCGACATTGATGAATTCGCAATTGTCGAGTTCGCCCGCCCGCACCAGTTCGCCAAGACCTTCGACGATGTGGGTCTGCGGTGTGATCGGATAGGCGCAAATGACCTGGGGGCGGCACAGCGCGATGGTCTCGGCCATCGCTTTCGATCCCTCGATCTGTTTCAGCATGGCATTCTCCCTCCGCGCCGCGTTCAGGCGGCGACCGCGCCGGCGACGAGGTCGTGCGCCTCGCGCGCCGCCGCCACATTGGCTTCGCCCACTTTGCCGGGAAACGTCCGGCGAATGGCTTCGATGACCGAATCGAGCGTCACCAGATCGGTGAGCGCCGTGAAGGCCCCGAGCAATGAGGTGTTCGGCGCCGGCCGTCCGACATGCTTCAGCGCCAATTCGGTCGCCGGCACGGCGCGCACATGGCCCTTCGGCAGCCTGGCGACCGCGGCGTCGAGGTGCAGCTCGGAAAAGCTCTTGGTCGTGTTGACCAGCAACAGTCCGTCGGGCTTCAGCCCTTCCAGCACGTCGAGCGCCTTGAACAAGGTCGCGTCCTGCACGATCAGCGCGTCGGGATTCTGGATCGGCTCGCGCAGCCGGATTTCCTTTTCGGCGATCCGGCAAAACGCGATCACCGGCGCACCCATGCGCTCTGATCCGAAACTGGGAAGGCCTGGGCATGACGGCCTTCAAGGAATGCGGCGACGGACAGCATTTCCGCCGCCGTCACCACGCCCTGACCGCCGCGTCCGTGAATGCGGATTTGGAACATCGCGTCTCCCTCTTCTCGCAACCTGGCCATCCCGGGCACAACACCGCGTCGCCGGTCCCCGGTCGTCGAGCAAGGGCAATAAATCACGGATTCGCGCGGCCCGATTAGAGATGGATCAAAGAATCCATTTTCTCGCTGGATTAAAATTCAATCGATTCAGAAGCCGGACTTCGGCGCGTTCCGTCGGTTCGGCCCGGACCGGAGGTCGAGCGTGGTTGCCGCGAGGATGTTTGACCGGTTTGACGAAGCGAGAATCATCGGCGTCGCCGGACTGGAGACAATGATTGGCGAACTTGGCGCACGCGGCCATGCCGTCGTCGGCCCGGTCAGGCGCGATGGCGCCATCGTCCTCGAGCCGATCGAAAGCGTCGTCGATCTGCCACGCGGTTGGGTCGACGAACAGACGCCCGGTCGTTATCGTCTAAAACGCGACGGCGATTCCTGGTTCGCTCCTGTTGTCGGTCCCCAATCGTGGAAGCAATTCCTCCATCCGCCGCGTCAGAAGCTGTGGACGGTGCGTAAATCCGACGCCGGCGCGACCATCGAGCCGGAGCCGTTGGCGACGGAAAAATATGCCTTCATCGGCGTGCGCGCCTGCGAGATCGCCGCCATCGCCGTGCAGGATCGCGTCTTCATGCAGGGGCCATACGTCGACCCGAATTACGCCGCGCGTCGCGCCAACGCGTTCATCGTCGCCGTCAATTGTTCGCGGGCCGCCTCAACCTGTTTTTGCCCGTCGATGAAAACCGGGCCGCGCGCCACGGCCGGCTATGATCTGGCGCTGACCGAATTGTCGGGCGGCGATGACGCACGCTTCCTGATCGAGATCGGCAGCGCCGCCGGGCAGTCGCTTGTCGAGGCGCTGCCGACCCATCCCGCCACGAAGGCCGACATCGAGGCAGCGGCCGCCATTGTCGCGGCGACCGAAGCGTCGATCTCGCGCACGATCGATACCGGCGATTTGCCTGAATTGCTGAAGGCCGAACCCGACCATCCCCGCTGGGACGATGTGGCGGCCCGTTGCCTCAACTGCGCCAACTGCACCATGGCCTGTCCGACCTGCTTCTGCACCACGGTCGTCGACGAAAGCGCGCTCGACGGCGCGTCGGCTTCGCGGTCGCAACGTTGGGACTCCTGCTTCACCGGCGATTTTTCCCACGTTCACGGCGGCGCTGTGCGCCAGACCCCGAAAGCGCGCTATCGCCAGTGGATGACGCACAAGCTTTCGACCTGGCATGACCAGTTCGCCATGTCCGGCTGCGTCGGTTGCGGCCGCTGCATTGTCTGGTGTCCGGTCGGCATCGACATCACCGAGGAAGCCGCCGCCCTGCGGCGTGCGGTCTGATATACGGAGGACGCCATGGAAATCGGAAGCCTCGGAAAAATCATCGCGGCGCATGACCTGTTCATAGGTTTCGATCAGGCGTTTCTCGACCTGGTGACCGGCTGCGCCAAAAATGTCCGCGTCGAAGCAGGCCGATACCTTTTCCATGAGGGCGATCCGGCCGACGAAATATATCTCATTCGCGAGGGCCGCGTGGCGCTGGAGATTTCCGCTCCGGGTCGCGGCTCGATGGTGTTCCAGGCGGCCGGACCGGGCGAGGCGATCGGCCTGTCCTGGCTGGTGCCGCCTTATCGGTGGAATTATGACGGCCGCTCCACCGACCTGACCCGCGCCATTTCCGTCGACGCCGCCTGCCTGCGGCGCAAATGCGAGGCCGACCATGATCTCGGTTTCGCGGTCATGCAGCGTTTCATGCCGGTGATCGTCGAGCGCCTGCATGCCACGCGGCTGCAACTCCTTGACGTGTACGGTTCCCATGTTTGACCTCCGCGATCCGATGGTTCCCGCCGTTGCCCGCGTGATCCGCTCCCGCCACGAAACCGCCGATGTCTGGACGCTCGACCTCGAATTGGTCGACGCCGTCTGGCCCGGCTTTTCGCCCGGCCAGTTCAACATGCTGAGCGTGTTCGGCGTGGGCGAGGCGCCGATCAGTTTTTCCGGCGAACCGACCGACAATGCTCACATCGTTCACACCGTGCGCGCCGTCGGTCCGGTGTCGAAGGCGCTTTGTCATCTGAAAGTCGGCGATACGGTCGGCGTACGCGGTCCGTTCGGCAACGCCTGGCCGATGGACCACGCCCGGGGGCGCGATGTCATCGTCGTCGCCGGCGGCCTCGGTCTCGCTCCGGTTCGCCCGGTGCTTTACCGCTTGATGGCGGATCGCCGGAGCCATGGCCGGGTCACGCTGCTCTATGGCGCGCGCAACCCCGGCGAAATTCTCTATCGCCATGAAATCGAAAAATGGCGCACGCGCCTCGACATCGATGTCGAGGTCACCGTCGACCATGCCACGGCCGATTGGCGTGGCCATGTCGGCGTCGTGACCAAATTGATCGGTCGCGCGCGATTCGACCCGGCCGATGCGGTCGCCATCGTTTGCGGTCCGGAAGTGATGATGCGCTTCGCCGCCAAGGCGCTGGCCGATTCCGGCATTCCCGAAAAAGAGATATATCTGTCGATGGAGCGCAACATGAAATGCGGCATCGGCCTGTGCGGCCATTGCCAGCTCGGTCCGTTGTTCATTTGCCGCGACGGTCCTGTATTCACCCAGGACAGGCTGCGCACCCTCATGGCGACAAAGGAGTTGTGACCATGGCCGCGACCCGCAAGCCGCGCCTCGGCGTGTTCAAATTTTCCTCCTGCGACGGATGCCAGTTGAGCCTGCTCGATTGCGAGGACCAATTGCTCGCCGTCGCTGGCGCCATCGATATCGCCTATTTTCCGGAGGCCACGCGCGCCGACGATGTCGGCCACTACGATTTGGCGCTGGTGGAAGGTTCGGTGACCACGCCGCACGAGGCCGAAATCATCCATTCGATCCGCAAGCGCGCCACGACGCTGGTCACCATCGGCGCCTGCGCCACCGCGGGCGGCATTCAGGCGCTGCGCAACGGCGCCGATGTCGAGGCCTTCGCCCGCATCGTCTACGCCCACCCGGAATTCCTCAACGCCTTGTCGACGTCGACGCCGATTGGCGAGCACGTCAAGGTCGATTTCGAACTGCGCGGCTGCCCGGTCAACAAGAACCAGTTGGTCGAGGTGATCGCCGCCTTCGTCGTTGGTCGCAAGCCGGATACGCCGGCCCATGCCGCCTGCATCGAATGCAAGCTCGCCGGCCATGTCTGCGTGATGGTGGCGCACGGAACGCCGTGCCTCGGACCGGTCACCCATGCCGGTTGCGGCGCCTTGTGCCCGGGCCACGACCGCGGCTGTTATGGCTGTTTCGGTCCCAAGGCGACGCCCAACACCGCCGCGCTTGCGGCGCGGCTTGCCGGACTGGGCGCAAGCCGTCGCGACGTCGCGCGTCTGTTTTCCACCTTCAACGCCAACGCTCCGGCGTTCCGCAGAGAGGCCCAGCGCCATGCCGACTAAAACCATCAAGGTCGATCTGCTTGCCCGCGTCGAAGGCGAAGGCGCTTTCAAGGTCGTCGCCAAGGGCGGCCGGATCGTCTCGACGGAATTTCGCATTTTCGAGCCGCCGCGCTTTTTCGAGGCGTTCCTGCGCGGCCGCGCTTATTCCGAGGTTCCGGATATCACGGCGCGCATTTGCGGAATTTGTCCCGTCGCCTACCAGATGAGTTCGGTCCACGCGATGGAAATGGCGCTCGGCGTCAAGGTCGACGGGCCGCTGCGCGATTTGCGCCGCCTGCTTTATTGCGGCGAATGGATCGAGAGCCACGTGCTCCACGCCGCCATGCTGCATGCGCCGGATTTTCTCGGCTTCGAAGGCGCTTTCGACATGGCGGCCGCCGGCCATGCCGACGCGGTCAAACTGGCGCTCGAATTGAAAAAGGCCGGCAACGGCATCGTCGCTTTGGTCGGCGGCCGTGAAATCCATCCGGTCAATGTGCGCGTCGGCGGATTTTATAAAATTCCGCGCAGGCGCGATTTCGCGCGGCTGCGCGAGACGCTGCTGAAGGCGCGCGACCTCGCGCTTGTTTTCGCCGACTGGACCGCCAGCCTGCCTTTTCCCGACAAGGAGCGGGATTATACGTTTGTTTCCCTGTCGCATCCCGACGAATATCCTTTCAACGAGGGGCGCGTCGTTTCCAATCGCGGCATGGATATATCAGTAAAGGATTGGAACCGGCATTTCCGCGAGGAGCACGTTGCCCATTCCAATGCGCTGCAGGGCTATTTCATCGATGGCTCGTCCTATTTGTGCGGCCCGCTCGCCCGCTACAGCCTGAATTTCGACCGCCTGTCGCCGTTGGCGCGGGAAACCGCGAAAAAGGCGGGGCTCGGCCGCGTCGTGAAAAATCCGTACCGGTCGATTGTGGTGCGCGCGGTCGAGACGGTTTACGCCGTTGACGAGGCGCTGCGCATCATCGACGCCTGGGTGGAGCCGGATGCGCCGTTCGTGGCGCACGAAATTCGCGCCGGAGAGGGCATGGCGGCGACCGAGGCGCCGCGAGGCATTCTTTTCCACCGCTATAAAATCAATGATGATGGCTCGATTGCCGAGGCGCAGATCGTGCCGCCGACATCGCAGAACCAGCGCTCGATCGAGGAGGACCTGGCGAGCTTCATCGGTGATATACTCGATCGGGACGAAATCGAAATCCGTCACCTTTGCGAGCAGACCATCCGCAATTACGACCCCTGCATTTCCTGCGCGACGCATTTCCTGAAACTCGATATCGCGCGGGAATAGCGGACATGGCGAAAACGTCGACCCTGGTGATCGGCATCGGCAACCCGACGGCGGGCGACGACGCCGCCGGTCGATTGGTGGCGCGGAAATTATGCGCCAGAGATGATCGCGATTTCGATGTCGCGGAGAATTTCGGCGAAACGGCATCGCTGATCGCGCTGTTCGAAGGGCGCTCTCGCGTCATTCTCGTCGACGCCTGCCAATGCGAGGCCGAGCCCGGCGCGATTTTCCGTTTCAGCGTCGGTGACGCGCCGCTGCCCGTCGCGCTTGGCGGAATTTCCTCGCACGGTTTTGGCGCCGGCGCGGCGATCGCACTCGCCAAGGCGCTTGGCCTGCTTCCCGAAGAAATGATCGTGTTCGCAATCGCGGGCGAAAAGTTCGAACCCGAGACCCGGCCGACACGCGCGGTTTGCGAGTCCATTGTCAGCGTCGCCGCCGAAATCGACGCCTTGGCGCGCGCCGAAACCCGAATTTGACCGTCCGATTTACGCAGGCCGAAAATTTTTTTGCGCCAACGCGAGGCGCGGCGCGCGAAAGCCGGACAAATCCGGTGCGCATTGCTTGACCCAAATTGGGCAAATTCAAATATCGGGATATTTCAACAGGATGGATTTTTTTCAGAATTCGAAAAACTTCGGACCCGAATTCCTCGCCGTCAATCGGCTGACCGTCAAAGCGGCAAATGGATATATCAATTAGGCGGAAATGCCGGTTTTTGCTGCATGTTTTGCCACTCGATTAAGCAATTTCCGAAAAGCCGGCTTGCATTGGATGCAAGAATATGCATATTTGAACCATTCAAGAAACGGCCGGCGAAAATGCCGGTTGGGACAACGGCCAGAGACCCGGATTAACGGGCGAGACCGGAGGGAGCGCGATCCACGTGATCGCCAAGGGAGGAGACGGCTTATGCCGGCATTGTTTTCTGACGACTGGATGGTTGACTTCGGCAACGCCTGGAACGACGAGCCCGAGCTCGGCGACGCCCTGGCGAAAATCGGTTTCGCGTCGGTGATCGGTTACGGCATCGACGGCGAGGACAAGCCGCGCGGATATATCAAAGTCGAGAACGGATATGTCACCGGCGCTGGCGCCTATGACGGCACGGCGCTCAACTGGGATCTGCGCGCCAGCCCGGCCGATTGGGAAAAGTGGTGCGCCGGCGGCATCGGCATGATGGCGCTTGGTCTCGCCTACACCACCGGCAAACTGAAATTCAAGGTTGGTGACTACTCCGCGATGGTCAAGAATCCGGCGATGGCCGGACCGTTCATCAAGAGTTTCACCGTCATGGGTCGCGTCGCCCGCGCCTGACGCGGGAGCGCAGCGGAACTTAAATCGGTAGAGTCAGCGTAGGGATGCGGCAGCCATGTCGTCAGCCGTCAGGAGTTTTTTGTCCTTTTTCGCCGCGGCGATCGTCGGCGGAATTGTGGTCTGGTGGCTCGGCGGGAGCGGTTCGCAGCCCGGCGCGAACGAGGCGGCTCATCCGGCCCCGTTCGCGCCGTCATCAACCGAACAGGTCGCCGAAGTCACGCAGATGCCCGCCGCCGCGCGCGTGCGCCTCGGCGGCTATGTCGAGGCCCGCAATTCGGTGCGCCTCACAGCCCAGGGCCCTGGCCGCGTCACTTTTGTCGCCGGACAGGAAGGCGAACGCATCCAGGCCGGCCAGACCGTCGTCGCGCTAGACGACGATTCGCTCAAACCCGAATACCGCGCCGCCTGGGCGCAGCTCGCCGGCGAAATGGCGGATTCGCAAAACGCCCAGACGCAGCTCTACCACAATCTCTACGGCCGGCCGACCTCGCCGATGGGCGGCCCGGCCCAGGACGCCTACGAGCGCATGACCGTGCCGTTCTACAACATGGCGCAGGGCTTCATGGGCAACATGTTCCCCGGCATGTCCAACACCAATTCATCGCCCTTCGGCATGCCCTTCGGCCCGATGCAGACGCAGAGCGAAGCCCAGAAGAGCTACCCGGCCATCAACAACCATCGCGCCGATTATGAGCGTCGCCTCGCCGGTCTTGCCGGCGCCCAGTCGCGCGTCGATGTCCTCGACACCCGTCTGCGCGATCGCCGCTCGATCGCCCCGTGGTCGTCGGTCATCATGAAGCGCCATGTGCGCGTCGGCGACATTGTGCAGCCCGGACAGCCGCTCGCCGACATCGCCGATGTCGACAAGCTCGACCTGCGCATCGAGGTGCCGGCGTCGCAGATCGGCAATCTCGCCGTCGGCGACCGCGTGCCGGTTTCGCTCGGCGCCCAGAACGGTTGGGCCGTCGTCGGCCAGATTTTCCCCGCCGCCGATGGGGCGCAGCGCACCGTCACCGTCAAGCTGGCCCTGCCGCCCGAAGCCAAGGCCGCGCCCGGCATGTACGCGCTCGCCTGGATCGCCCAGCCCGGCGGCGGCAGCCCGACCGAGCTTGCGCCCGCGATTCCGACGACCGCCATCGCCTGGCGCGGCAGCCTTCCCATCGCCTTCGCCGTCGGACCGACCGGCTATGTTGAAATGCGCGTGTTGCGCCTCGGCGACGCCCAGGGCGATCGCACCGCCGTGCTGTCGGGCCTCACCGCCGGCGAACGGGTCGTGCTCAATCCTGCTCCGCATCTCAAAGCCGGCGCCGCGCCCGGCGGCGTGCATTGACGGGCGCCGCCATGAGCGATCACGCCCATACGGCATCGTCTTCCGGCCACGGCGAGGGCAATGGCATCGCCGGCCGCATGGCGCGCTACTTCATCAAGTCGCCGCTGACCCCGCTGTTGCTCATCGCCTTTTTCCTCATCGGCATGCTCGGCACCGCAATCACGCCGCGCGAGGAAGACCCGCAGATTTCGGTGCCGATGGTCGACATCATCGTCGCCTATCCCGGCGCCCAGGCGACCGAGGTCGCCAATCTGATTTCCGAGCCGCTGGAGCGGCTGATGTCGGAATTGTCCGGCGTCAAGCACGTCTACTCCGCATCGCGCGACGGCATGGCCATGGTCACCGTCCGTTTCGATGTCGGCGAGGAGATGGAGCCGTCGCTGGTCAAGCTTTACGACAAGCTCCAGTCCCATATGGATTTGATCCCAAAGGGCGTCATGCCGCCTTTGGTCAAGCCGAGAAGCATCGACGACGTTCCGGTCGTCACGGTCACCCTCTCGTCGCTGAAACTGGATCTGGTCCAGCTGCGCAAGCTCGGCCTCGACGTCCAGCAGCGCTTCAAGGCCTTGCCCAACACCGGCCAGAGTTTCGTTACCGGCGGTTCGCACGAACAGATGCGCGTCGATGTCGATCCGTCGATGCTCTCCACCCATGGCCTGACCTTCGGCCAGATCGCCCATGCGCTGTCCGGCGCCAACCAGCGCATGCCGGCCGGCGACATTGTCGATGGCAACAATTGGTTCAATGTTTACACCGGCGCTTTCCTCAAATCGGCCGAGGAGATCGGCGAGATCGTCGTGTCGCTGCATGAAGGCCGCCCGGTCTTCCTGCGCGATATCGCCCGCATCCAGCATGGCGAGTCGGAAAAGAAGACCATCGTCGAGAACACCTTCCGCAACGCCGACGGCGAATTCCGCAGCGAACCCGCTGTCACCATCGCCGTCGCCAAGAAGCGCAACACCAATGGCGTCGATGTCGCCGCCGCGCTGTTGGAGGAACTGGAGACGATGAAGGGGACGATGATCCCCGCCGATGTGACTGTCCTGGTTTCGCGCGATTATGGCGCCACGGCCAAGGACAAGGTCACGCACCTGATCGAGAAATTGTTCATTGTCTCGGCGCTGGTGACCGTGCTGGCCTTCCTCGCCATGGGCATGCGTCCGGCGTTGATCGTGCTGATCACCATTCCCGTCGTGCTGCTGATGTCGCTGGCGGTCGCCTATGTCTTCAATTTCACCATCAATCGCGTTTCGATGTTCGCGCTGGTGTTCGCCATCGGCATTCTGGTCGACGACGCCATTGTCGTGGTCGAAAACATCTATCGACGCTGGCTCGAAGCCGGCAGCACCGATGACAACCTGACCGCCGCCGCCGTCGACGAAGTCGGCAATCCGACCATTCTCGCCACCTTCACCGTCGTCGCCGCATTGCTGCCGATGGGCTTCGTCTCCGACATGATGGGCCCCTACATGTTGCCCATTCCGGTTCTGTCCTCGGCGGCGATGTTGTTCTCCCTGCTGGCGGCCTTCGCCTTCGTGCCGTGGATCGCCGCCAAGCTTAAGCCGTCGATGGCGACGATGAAGAAGGCGGCCGAGGCCGAGCACCGCCAGAACGAACTGATCGCGCGTTGGTATGGCAAGGCGATCGTGCCGATCATGAACTCGCGCCCGCTCGGGTTTATCGCGCTCGCCGGCATCATCCTCGCCATGCTCGGCGCCGTCGCCCTGTTCCCGCTCAAGGCTGTCGCCTTCAAGATGCTGCCTTACGACAACAAGTCGGAGCTGCAGATCGTCATCGACATGCCGGAAGGGACGGACCTGTTCGTCACCGCCAACCTCGCCGTGCGCTTTGCCGAGCAATTGAAGCAGATCGAGGAAGTCGTCGCCTTCCAGACCTATGTCGGCACAGCTTCGCCGTTCAATTTCAACGGTCTCGTCCGCCACTATTTCATGCGTCAGTTTCCCTGGCAGGGCGACATCGCGGTCCAGCTTCTCGACAAGGCCGAGCGTCACCGCACCAGCCACGACGTGGCGACCGAAATCCGCGCCATCATGACGCCTCTCGCCCAGGCCTTGGGCGCGCGCATCGTCGTCGCCGAAGCCCCTCCCGGTCCGCCCGTGCTGGCCCCGGTCGTCGTCGAACTTTACGGACCGACGCCCGAAATCCGCCGCCAGGCCGCCCGCGACATCATGGCGATCCTGAAAAAGACGCCGGATATCGCCGATGTCGGCACCTACATGGAAGGCCCGCACAACCGCATCGAATTCGAAGTCGATCGCCTGCGCGCCAGCATGCATGGCGTTTCCATCGAGGACATCAACCGCGAAATCATGATGGCGACCGGTGGTTTCGAGGCCGGATCGCTGCAGGCGTCGCGCAATCTCGAACAGGCGGTCATCGTTCTCCAGGCGCCGCTGCAGACGCGCGTCAATCTCGGCAATCTCCTGGTCCTGCCGGTGCGCGCCGCGAGCGGTCAGATGGTGCCGCTCGGCGAACTCGGCCGGTTTTCCCTGCAGCCGGTCAGCGAGCCGATCTACCACAAGGATCTGCGCGCGCTCGAATATGTGACGGCCGACGTCGTCGGCAAGATGGGCGCGCCGCTCTACGGCATGCTGGCGGTGGAAACGGCGCTGAAAAAATACACCGCCCCCGATGGCGTCAAACTCAGCGGCAATTTCTTTTCGCGGCCGTCGGAAACCGGCGTCAGCGGCTTCAAATGGGACGGCGAGTGGGAAGTCACCTACGTGACCTTCCGCGACATGGGCATCGCCTTCATGGCGGCCCTGGTGCTGATCTACATCCTCGTCGTCGCCGAGTTCCGCACCTTCCTGCTGCCGCTCATCGTCATGGCGCCCATCCCGCTGACGCTGATCGGCATCATTCCCGGTCACTGGTTGCTGGGCGCCGATTTCACAGCCACGTCGATGATCGGCTTCATCGCGCTTGCCGGCATCATCGTGCGCAACTCGATTCTCCTGGTCGAATTCGCCCGCGCCAAGGTGGCCGAAAACATGAGCGTGCAATCGGCCATCACCCTGGCCGCCCAGGTGCGTCTGCGTCCGATCATGATCACGGCGCTCGCCCTGGTCATCGGTTCGATGGTGCTGCTCTCCGACCCGATTTTCCAGGGCATGGCGGTTTCGTTGTTGTTCGGCTCGCTGGTCGCCACCTTCCTTACCCTCGTCGTCATTCCGCTCGGCTGCATCTCGGCGCGCAACCATTTCGTCGCCGCCTCGCGCGAAGACGATCCGCCGCGCGATCCCGGCCCGCCCCATGGCGGCGCACCGGTCGCGCCGGCGCCGCAAGGCGGTCCCGCGCCCGCCGGCCGGCCCCCCCGCCTTGCCCGCAGCGGCGATGAGCCTGCGCCGGCCGCCGCATCGGCGACGCCGGGAAGGCCGGCGAAACTTGAGCGCCGCGACGCCGGCGATGCGTCGCCGACGCCGGGCCGTCCGCCCCGCCTCGAGCGTCGCGCCGACGATGTAGTCGACGCGGCCGTCGAACCGGTCGCCTTCGGCCGCCCGCCACGGCTTGAGCGCAGGCAGGATGACATCGATCCGGCCTCGGTCATTGAAATCGCGCCCGACCAATCCCCGGCGGATTCGTTCACGCCCGAAGCAGCCCCGCCGGTTCGTCCGCCGCGCCTGTTGCGGCGTGTCGAGCGCGGCGAAGCCCCCATCGATGAACCCGGTCCCGGCGAAGCATTCGCGCAGGCTGTCGGATCGATGGTGGCCGCCGCCGGCAATCTGATGTCGGCGGAATCGTCGGCCCAGCCCAAGCGGCGCGGCCGTCCGCGCAAAATCAAGACCACATCGGGAGAAGCCCAATGAGCCTCAGGACATCGATGCTTCTCGCCGTTGCCGGCTTCGCCTTGGCGACGACACCCGCCCTGGCCGCCACGTTCGGCGAGCTGAGCGGCGCCGCCGGAAATGGCGGCAATGGCGCAATGACGCCAAACTATCCGTCGAACGGCTTCCCGTCCGGCGCCTATGCGCCGAACCAGATGCCGGGTTACCCGTCCGGCGCCTATGCGCCGGCGCCGATGGCTTGCCCGCCTTATTGCAGCGCACAGCCGCAAGGGTTTGGCGGCCCCGAAGGCGTCAGCCCGGATTCCTTCTCCGGCTCTTTGACGCCATACGATATTCCGACGCCGATGATGGCGCCGCGCCTCTACATGCCCATGCAGGGCAATGGCGATCTGCCGCATAACCAGCTCAATCTGTGGACGTTCGGTCAGATGAATTCGACCACTGATCCGTTCAATCCCTACGGATTGAGCACCCCTGACATGTTTGTGCCTTGGAGCACGCCGCTCAGCGGCTGGGCCAATGCGCAAACGTGGAATTGGTGGCGGGAGCGTTCCGGCGCCCTGCCGCGCAACTGGTGAGAGTCCAGCCATGCAACCGGAAAAACCCCAAGAACAGGAGAGTAGCATGCATCGTTCGATGAAACTTTTCTTGGCCGCTGCGCTTGGCTTGACGGCTTCGGCCGCCGTTGCCCAGACCCAGCAGCCGCCGCCGCCGGCCGGCCCGTATGACGCTTACGGCCAGCCGCAGCAGCCGGGCGCTGCCCCGCAGCAGCCGGCGCCTCCGCCGCAGGGTTGGGGCGCTCCGCCGCCGCCGGCTTATGGCTATGCGCCGCCGCCGGCTTACGGCTACGGCCCGCCTCCCGGCTACGGCTACGGCGCGCCGTACTATCCGCCCTACGGCGGCTACGGCTACGGCCCGTACAATGACTATTACGGCAATGGTTACGGCAGCGGCTACGGTTCGGGCTACGGCTCGGGTCGCGGCAATGGCCGTGGCAACATGTCCGGCAATTTCTCGTTCGGCGGCGACGCCAACATGGACGGAAACGGCTGGGGCAATGGCTGGGGCAACAACTCCGGCAATGGCTGGAACCGCGGTTGGTGGTGACGGTTCGCGGGCGCGCCTTCGGCGCGTCCGCTTTTCCTCTGTGTAAAAAGGTGTAGTCCATGACCAAGAAGAACCTCCTGAGCGCGGCTGCTTTCGCCGTCGCGATGATGGCGCCTGTCGCCTGGGCCGAGGAAGCGGCTCCGGCCGCCGGCGAGCAGCAGGCGGCTCCGGCCCAACCGGGCGCCGGTCCCTGCAATTGCCCGTGCGCCAACAACCCCTGGGGCGGCCCGCCGCCCGGTTGGGGTGGTCCGCCTCCGGGCTGGGATCAGCCGCCTCCGGGCTGGGGCGCTCCGCCTCCCGGCTGGGGCCAGGCCCCGCAGTATCCGAACCAGCCGGCTCCTCCGCCCCAGGGTGGTGGTCAGACTCCGCAGGATCCGAACCAGCCCGCGCCGCCTCCCGGCGCTGGCGCTCCGCCGCCGCCCGCCGGTCCCTACGGCCAGCCGCCTGCCGGCTACGGCCCGTATGGCCAACCGCCGGCCGGTTACGGCCCGTATGGCCAGCCGCCCTATGGCTACGGCCCCTACGGCCAGCCGCCTTACGGCTATGGCAATAACGGCTACGGCGCGGGCAATGGTTATGGCTCTACCTCCGGTCGCGGCAATGGACGCGGCAACATGAAGGGGAATTTCTCCTTCGGCGCCGACGCCGACGTCGACGGCAATGGCTGGGGCAATGGCGCCGGCAACGGCAATGGCTGGGGCAACAACCGCGGCAATGGCTGGTGGTGATGACTTCGGCGCGCGGGGGAAACCCCGCGCGCCGCTTCAACCCTTTTTGAACGGGAGATGACAATGCGGATGTTGAGGAATGTGTTGGCCGCGGCCACCGTTGCCGCGACTTTGCTGGCCCCCGGCGTCGCCAATGCCCAGTGGTATGGCGGTGGCCCGTGGTCCGGCGGACCTTACGGCGGCGGCCCTTGGGGCGGCAATGGTTACGGCAACGGCTACGGCAATGGCTATGGCAGCGGCTGGGGTCGCGGCAATGGCAATCTAAAGTTCGGCGCCGATTTCTCCGGCTGGAACGACATCTGGGGCAACGGCTTCGGCAATGGCCTCGGCAACAATGGCTGGGGTGGTTCGCCATGGGGCGGCGGCCCGTGGGGTGGCTCCCCGTGGGGCGGCGGTCCGTGGGGCGGCGGTCCGTGGGGCGGCGGTCCGTGGGGTGGTTCGCCATGGGGCGGCTCTCCCTGGGGCGGCTCTCCCTGGGGCGGTTCGCCGTTCGGCGGTTTCCCCGGGGGCTTTCCGGGCATGAGCCCGTTTGGCGGCATGCCGGGCGGCTTCTGGTAAGTCTTGACTGACGGACAGGCGGACGCGCGTCGGCGTCCGTCAGTCCGCGCTTTTCCATTGCCGACGCCTTCGGGAGGACCCGCCATGATCGGCCGCATCGCGACCTGGATATTTTACGCCGTGTTTTTCTTCCTGGTTGGCGTCTGGGCCGGACCGCGCATTCCTGCGGTCGATGGCGTCGTCGCCTCGATCGTCGGGTGGGGCTACGACACTGTCGGCGGCCTGCAACGGTGGGCCTTGGCAGGCGATCCGGCCAAGCCGGCCGAACCGGCGGCGCCGCAAGCGCCCGCTGAACACCCTGAGGCCCCGGCGCAGCCGGCCGCCGCGCCGATCGATCTCCAGACGGCGCGTGAAGCCTGGAATCGCGGCGATGTCGCCGCCGCCATCGCGGCATATGAGGATTTTCTCCTGCAAAATCCCGATGATGTCGATGCCCGCGGCGAACTCGGCAATGTGCTCTACGCCGCCGGGAAATTCCCCGAAGCGGCAAAGGTCTATTTCGATGTGGCGCTGCGCCTCCACGCAAAGGGCGAAACCGCCAAGGCGAAGGCGCTCGAACCGGCCGTGCGCCGGGGCGACGCCGCTCTGGCCGACGACCTCGCCCGTCAGCTCGCCGGCCCGGCGAGCCATTCGAGCAACGACCCGCAACACATGGCGCCGGGACAATCGCTGATCCGCGTGGCTGGCTATTGATGGCCAAGGCATCGCATAAGCCGCGCAACCGCCGGGCAAAGCCCGCCGCGTCGGAAAGCGCAGTGACGGGCAAAGCAGCAATCGCGTCAAGTGGCGATGCCGTCGAAACGGCGGCGGAATCCGGCGAAAACGCCGCCGCAGGAAATGACCTCCGGGTCGAGCCACGTGGTGGCCGAACCGTTTGCCGGCACCCATGGCTATGCCCCGGCGACCTATGGTCAACCCTTGACCGAGGACGCCAGCCACATCGCCGCGGCGCTCGAATCGAAACGCGACCGTATTCGCAAGCAGCACGGCGAAACCGCGGACCCGAGCCCGGCCGACGCCGGGCCGTTCGGCGAAACCCACGGCTATTCGCCCGCAACCTATCGGCGGCCGGAATATCTCGACTATCTCGACAAGGCGACGGTCGCCATCCGCACCGTCCGCCTTTTCGTCTATGCCGGCATGGCGGCCTTTGTCATTCTCGCCTTCTACGGCTTCTTCCTGATTTACCAGCTGACCCGCGATGTTCACGTCGCCGTCAAGCAGACGGTCATCATGGCCGACCAGATGCAGGAAATGACCCGCGTCATGGCGGACATGCGGTCGTCGATGACGACCATGGATGCCACCATCACCGACATGAACGGCACGATGCGCAACATGAACGGCGCCATCGCCCATATGGACAATTCGCTCGTCCAGATGGGCAACACCATGTCCTTGATGCAGCACTCGGCCCGCAATCTCGATCAGTCGATCGGTCCGGTCATGGGCACGATGAACCGCTTCATGCCCTTTGGCTGGGGCGGCAACAATTATGGCGGCGCGCCGCCCTACGCCCAGCCGATGCGCTGACCCCGCCGCCGCGATTGACACGCCGACGCTGGCGAACTTCACTGTGCGCCGATTCATGACCCGTGCACGACGGGTGCGGAGCAGCGCATGTCAGCGGCCGAACCGGTCGACATTTTCATCATCGGCGGCGGCGTCAATGGCTGCGGCATCGCCCGCGACGCCGCCGGCCGCGGTCATTCGGTGATCCTCGCCGAGAAGGACGATCTTGCCTCGGGCACGTCTTCGGGGTCGACCAAGCTCATTCATGGCGGCCTGCGCTATCTTGAATATTACGAATTCCGCCTGGTGCGCGAATCGCTGAAGGAGCGCGAAGTGCTGTGGGCGATGGCCCCGCACATCGTCTCTCCCTTGCGCTTCATTCTGCCATTGCACCGCGCCATGCGGCCGGCCTGGCTGATCCGTCTCGGGCTGTTCCTCTATGACCACATCGGCGGGCGCAAGCGCCTGGCCCCGACGCGCACGCTCGACCTGACCGCCGATGTAGCCGGCGGGGCGCTCAAACCGGCGTTCAAGCGGGCGTTCGAATATTCCGATTGCTGGGTCGATGATGCCCGCCTTGTCGTTCTCAACGCCCGTTCCGCCGCCGACCTCGGCGCGACCGTGCTGACGCGGTCGACGGTCGTCGATGCGCGCCGCGCCGATGGCCTGTGGCGCGTGACCATCAAGGACGCCCTGACCGGCGCGCGGAAAGAATTCGCCGCGCGGCTGCTCGTCAACGCCGCCGGCCCGTGGATCGACGCGGCGCTGCGCAGCGCGCTCGGCCGCAATGGAGCCCGCAATATCCGCCTCGTCCAGGGCAGCCATATCGTGGTCAGGAAAAAATTCGCCCATGGCCGCGCCTATTTTTTTCAGAACAATGACGGGCGCATTTTCTTCGGCATTCCCTATGAGGACGATTTCACCCTGATCGGCACCACCGATCGCGATTGGCCGGGCGAACCGGGGGGGATTCATATATCAGCCGATGAAATCGATTATCTGTGCGCCGGCGCCAGCGAGTATTTCCGCGAGCCGGTGACGCGGGCCGATATCGTCTGGACCTATTCGGCCGTTCGTCCGCTTTATGACGACGGCGCCTCGAAGGCCCAGGAGGCAACCCGCGACTACGTGCTGAAGATGGAAGACGACGGCGCGCCGCTGATCAACGTTTTCGGCGGCAAGATCACCACCTATCGCCGTCTGGCGGAAGCGGTGATGGAGAAGATCGAGGGCGTCATCCCGCCGAAAGGCCGGCCGTGGACCGAAGGCGCGGCGCTTCCGGGCGGCGATTTCCCCGTCGACGCGGTTGATGCGCGGGTCGTCGGCCTGTGCGTCGCCTTTCCCTTTCTTGCCCCCGGCCATGCGCGGCGGCTGGTTCGCCTTTACGGGACCGAGGCGCATCGTCTTTTGGCCGGCGTCGATGATGCGTCCGGCCTTGGCCGCCATTTTGGCGCCGACCTGTTCGAAGTCGAACTGCGCTGGCTGATGGATCGGGAATGGGCGGTGACCGCCGAGGATGTCCTGTGGCGGCGCACCAAACTCGGCCTGCGTTTTTCACCGGCTGAGACGGCGGCGCTGGATGATTTCATCCACGCCGCGCGCACCGGAGTTCCAGCGGGGAGGAAATGATGGGCGGGCATATACTGGCGATCGATCAGGGCACCACATCGTCGCGGGCCATCGTTTTCGATGAAAAATTCAATATATCAGGTGTCGGGCAGCAGGAATTCGCCCAGCATTTTCCGGCCTCCGGCTGGGTCGAGCACGATGCCGACGAGATTTTCACGTCCGTCGTCGCCACCATGCGCGACGCGCTGGCGAAATCGGGCGTGGCGGCCGGCGACATCGCCGCGATCGGCGTCACCAATCAGCGCGAGACCGTCGTCGTCTGGGAGCGGTCGACGGGAAAACCGATCCACCGCGCCATCGTCTGGCAGGACAGGCGTACCGCCGATCGGTGCGAGGACTTGAAGCGGCGCGGCCTCGAACCTTTGTTCACGGCGAAAACCGGCCTGCTGCTCGATCCCTATTTTTCCGGCACCAAGCTCGCCTGGATTCTGGACAATGTCGACGGCGCCCGCGGCCGCGCCGAACGCGGCGAACTGTGCTTCGGGACCATCGATTCCTGGCTGGTTTTCCGCCTTACCGGCGGCCGCGTCCACGCCACCGACGCCACCAACGCCTCCCGCACCTTGCTGTTCGATATCGCCGAAAACCGCTGGGACGAGGAACTGCTCGGTTTGCTCGGCGTTCCCTTCGCCATCCTGCCGGAGGTGAAAGACAGCGCCGCCGATTTCGGCGAAACCGACCCTGCCATCTTCGGCGCGTCGATCCCGATCCTCGGCGTTGCCGGCGACCAGCAGGCGGCGACCATCGGCAACGCCTGTTTCGCCCCGGGCATGATGAAGGCGACCTACGGCACCGGCTGCTTCGCCCTGCTCAACACCGGCGCGACCGCGTCGCCTCGACCAACCGCCTGCTCGCCACCATCGCATGGCGGCTTGAAGGCAAAACGACCTATGCGCTCGAAGGCTCCATTTTCATCGCCGGGGCGGCGGTGCAGTGGTTGCGCGACGGCCTGAGCCTGATCGGTTCGGCGGCCGAAAGCGGCCCGCTCGCCGCTTGCGCCGATCCGGCGCAGCGCGTCTATCTGGTGCCGGCCTTCGTGGGCCTCGGCGCGCCGCATTGGGACGCCGCCGCGCGCGGTGCGATTTTCGGCCTGACGCGCAATTCCGGCCCGGCCGAATTCGCCCGCGCCGCGCTCGAAAGCGTCGCCTACCAGACGCTCGATCTGCTCGATGCGATGAAGCGGGATTGGCCGGCGGCGGGCGAAACCGTGCTGCGCGTCGATGGCGGCATGGTCGCCTCCGACTGGACCATGCAGCGCCTCGCCGACATCATTGCCGCGCCGGTCGATCGGCCGGGAATCCTCGAGACCACCGCGCTCGGCGCGGCCTGGCTTGCCGGATCGCAGGCCGGCGTTTGGCCGGACATGGCGGGCTTCGCCAAGGCCTGGGCGCTCGATCGCCGCTTTTCGCCGGCGATGGACAAGGTCGAGCGCGCGTCCGCCATCGCCGGTTGGCGCGACGCGGTGCGCCGCACTTTGTCCGTCAATTGATCAGGTGACCTTGCCGCGAGTCCTGAATTCCGGCCGGTCGAAGGCGCGCGTCGCCAGGATGTCGGAGAGCGCCGCCACGGCCTGGTCCACATCCGCCTCATCGTTGTAGAGCGGCGCGAAGCCGAATCGCACAAGGTCCGGGGCGCGGAAGTCGCCGATCACGCCGCGCGCGATCAGCGCCTGCATGATGGCATGGCCGTCCGCATGCCGGAACGACACTTGCGAACCGCGCATTTCAGGATCCCGCGGGCTGGCGAGGGCCAGGTCGGGACAGGAGGCCTCGACCCCGGTGATGAACCGCTCGGACAATTCGACCGAACGGGCCCGCAGCATTGCCAGGTCCACGCCGTCGAAAACATCGAGCGCGGCCTCGAGAGCCGCCATTTGCAGGATCGCCGGCGTGCCGACGCGCATGCGCGCCACACCGCGCGCCGGCCGGTAGTCGGCATCGAAGGCGAACGGCGATTCGTGCCCGAGCCAGCCCGACAGGGCGGGTCGCACCGCATTCTGTAAGTCAGGGCGCACATAAATGAACGCCGGCGCACCTGGCCCGCCGTTCAGGTATTTGTAGGTGCAGCCGGCGGCGAAATCGGCATGCGCACCCCCGAGATCGACCGGCAGGGCCCCTGCCGAATGGGCGAGATCCCAGATCGTCAACGCTCCGGCGGCGTGCGCTTGTCGCGTCAGCGCCGCCATATCGTGGCGTCGTCCGGTGCGGTAGTCGACCTCGGTCAGCATCAGCACTGCGACGGTTCCGTCGATGGCGTCGGCCACCGCTTCCGGCTCCACGGTCTTCAGCCCATGGCCGCGCCCGAGGGTTTCGACAAGTCCCTGCGCCATGTAGAGGTCGGTCGGGAAATTGCCGCGGTCCGTCAGGATTACCCGCCGCTCTGGCCGCATCTCCAGCGCCGAGGCCAGCGCCTGGTGCACCTTGATCGACAGGGTGTCGCCGACAGTGACGGATCCGGCCGGCGCGCCGATCAGCCGGCCGATGCGGTCGCCGAGCCGGGTCGGCAGGTCGATCCAGCCGCACTCGTTCCAGGCGCGTATGAGGCGTTCGCCCCATTCCGCCTCCACCGTCCGGCGCAAGCGCTCGACCGCGCCGCGAGGCAACGGTCCGAGCGAATTGCCGTCGAGATAGACGACGCCGTCCGGCAGGGCGAATAGCCCCCGCGTCGCGGCAAGGTCCGTCACGCCGTGCGCGCTTCGCGGATCGATTCGCCGAGCAGGCCGAGCGCCTCGGTGAACACCTCGTCTGGATCGTGATCGGCGACAGGAAGCGAATGACGTTGCCGTAAACGCCGCAGGTCAGCAGGATCAGCCCCTTGTCGAGCGCCTTCAAGCGGACGCGATTGGTGAATTCGGCGCTCGGTTCGCCCGTTTTCGCGTCATTGAACTCGGCGGCGTTCATGAAACCGGGGCCGCGCACGTCGACGATTTCGGGTACGTCCTCGCGCAGGCTTTCCAGCGATTGCTTCAATCGCGAGCCCAGCCTGTTGGCGCGGTCGCACAGCTTTTCTTCCTCGATGATATCGAGCACGGCGTGCGCCGCCGCGATGCCGATCGGGTTGCCGCCATAGGTGCCCCCGAGCGCGCCGGCCGCGGCCACGTCCATGATCTCGGCCCGCCCGGTCACCGCGGCGAGCGGAAAGCCGCCAGCCAGACCCTTGGCCATCGTCGTCAGATCCGGCGTGACGTCATGATGCTCCATCGCCAGCATTTTGCCGGTGCGCGCAAAGCCGGTCTGCACTTCGTCGGCGATCAGCAATATGCCGTGCTTGTCGCAGACCTCGCGCAGGCGGCGCATGAAATCGCGCGGCGCTTCGTAAAAGCCGCCTTCGCCCTGCACCGGCTCGAGGATGATCGCCGCGACCCGCGCCGGATCGACATCCGCCTTGAACAGCCGGTCGAGCGCCGCCATCGCCTGGTCGACGCTGACGCCATGCAGGGCGACGGGGAAGGGGGCGTGATAAATTTCGCCCGGCATCGAGCCGAAACCGAGCTTGTAGGGCGCGACCTTGCCGGTCAGCGCCATGCCCATGAAGGTGCGGCCGTGGAACCCGCCGGAAAAGGCGATGACTGCGTTGCGCCCGGTGGCGGAACGGGCGATCTTGACCGCGTTTTCCACCGCCTCGGCGCCCGTCGTCACGAACATCGTCTTTTTGGCCCCCTTGCCGGGGACCAGGCCGTTCAGCCTTTCGGCCAGCGTCACATAGTTCTCGTACGGCACGACCTGGTGGCAGGTGTGGGTGAATTTGTCGATCTGGTCCTTGACCGCGGCGATGACCTTGGGGTGGCGGTGGCCGGTATTGACCACGGCGATGCCCGAGGCGAAATCGATGTATCGGCGGCCTTCGCTGTCCCAGATTTCCGCGTTTTCGGCCTTTTCGGCGAAAATCGGGGTGGTCACGCCGACGCCGCGGGCAATCGCCGCGGCGCGTCTTTCGCTCAGGGTCTGGTTCATGATCTCTTCCGCTTGTTGTTCCTGCCCCGACCGCTCCCGGCGGCCAAGGTGTCGGACGCTACATGAATTCGGCCGTCGCCGGTAGCTCTGCCCCGCGACCTTTGGCGTCGCGGTTTTGATGACGCAACAGGTGAGTTTGCCGCCCGGATCTGTAAATTGGCGAAATGGAAAATCGGGAGACGACCGTGCCTGTTCCTGTGCTCTGCATCGCCCTCAACCCGACCCTCGACGTTTCCGCCGAAACCGCCGAGGTCAGGCCGACCCGCAAGACGCGGACCGTCAACCAGCGCCAGGAGCCGGGCGGCGGCGGCGTCAATGTCGCCCGCGTCATCGCCGAGCTGGGCGGCTCGCCGCATCTGGTTTATCTTGCCGGCGGCGCAACCGGGGCGCTGCTCGACGCGGCTCTTGGCGACGCCGGCGTGCCGAGAACCCGTATCGCCATTGGCGGCATGACCCGCGTCGCCTTCACCATTCACGAGACGAAGACCGGCTTCGAATACCGCTTCGTGCCGGAAGGGCCGGACGCGCCGCCTGCGGCCATAGAGGCGGTCCTCGACGCCGCGCGCGCCTTCGACGGCGCTTACGTCGTCGCCTCGGGCAGTCTGCCGCGCGGCGCCGGCCGACATCTACGCCCGCATCGGCGCGATCGCCCGCCAACGTGGCGCGCGCTTCGTCCTCGACGCCGCCGACGCGGCGTTGCGCATCGCGCTTGATGCGGGCGGCGTCTTCCTTGTCAAACCGTCGATCGGCGAACTCGAACGCTACGCCGGCCGCCGTCTCGACGAGGACGGCGTCCGCGCCGCGGCCCGCCATCTCGTGTCCTCGGGCAAGGCCGAACATGTCGCCGTCACCTTCGGCGTCGGCGGCGCGCTTTTGGTCAACGCCGCCGGCGAAACGCGTCTGCCGGCGCGCAAGGTTCCGGTCAAATCGGCGGTCGGGGCGGGAGACGCCTTCGTCGGCGGCATGGTCCATGCGCTGACGACCGGGGCGGCGATCGACGACGCGTTCCTGTGGGGCTCGGCCGCCGGCGCGGCCGCCGTGATGACCGAGGGCGTCGAGCTTTGCCACCGCGCCGATGTCGAGGCGCTCCACGCCGCCTGGGTCGCCGAAAGGGCTTCGGTTGACCGGTCCGGCGGCGCGGCGTAGAGCGCGTCGAGCATCACGGGGACGAGAATGTCGAACATCAACATCGCGCGCACGGGCCTGGCCCGCGACCTGCAAAAGCGGGCCGAATCCGGCAAACCCGTGCGCATCGGCCTGATCGGCTGCGGCGAAATGGGCACCGACATCGTCACCCAGGTGGCGCAGATGGAGGGCGTCGTCGTCGCGGCAATAGCCGACAGCCGTCCCGGCCGGGCGCTCGAGGCCATCGCCATCGCCGGCCGCGACCGCGACTCCGGCCGCGGGGCGAACACGGCGACCGCGATCACGGCGGCGATCGAGTCCGGCCGCACCGCGATCGTTCCCGATTCCGCTCTGGTCGCCACCGCCGATCTGGTCGATGTCATCGTCGACGCCACCGGCAAGCCTGCCGTCGGGGCCGAGATCGGACTCAAGGCCATGCAGCACGGCAAGCACCTCGTGATGATGAATGTCGAGGCCGACGTCACCATCGGCGCGTACCTGAAACGCGAGGCGGATCGCCTCGGCGTCGTCTATTCGCTCGGCGCCGGCGACGAACCTTCATCGGCGATGGAACTTATCGAATTCGTCTCGGCCATGGGCCATCGCATCGTCGCCGCCGGCAAGGGCAAGAACAACCCGCTCGACCACGACGCCACGCCCGACCAGTGGCGGGCCGAGGCCGAGCGCCGCAACATGAACCCGCGCATGCTGGTCGAGTTCGTCGACGGCTCCAAGACCATGGTCGAGATGACGGCGATTGCCAACGCCACAGGGCTGGTGCCGGACAAGGCCGGCATGCACGGCCCCGCGGCGTCGAAGGAGGAATTGTCGCGCGTGCTCTGCCCGGTCGCCGACGGCGGCGTACTGTCGCGCAAGGGCGTCGTCGACTACACCATCGGCAAGGGCGTGGCGCCCGGCGTCTTCGTCGTCGCCGAGATGGCCCATCCGCGCCTGCGCGAGCGCATGGGCGATTTGAAGCTCGGCCCCGGCCCTTACTACACCTTCCACCGGCCCTATCATCTGACCTCGCTGGAAGTGCCGCTCACCTGCGCCCGCGTCGTCATTCACCGCAAAGCGGACATGGTGCCGCTCGACCGGCCGGTGGCCGAGGTCTGCGCGCTGGCGAAGCGCGCGCTGAAGGCAGGCGAGAAACTCGACGCCATCGGCGAATACACCTACCGCGCCTGGAACATGACGGTGGAAGAGGCCCGCGCCGCGAACGCCGTGCCCTGCGGCCTGCTCGAGGGCGGAACAATGCTCGCCGATGTGCCGAAAGGCGGACTTCTCACCTACGCCAACGTCGCCCCTCCGGCCGGCCCGCTGCTCGACCTGCGCCGCAAGCAGGACGCGATGCTGTACGGGGGGTAGGGGCTATTTGCGGAGACGCTCGACGAGTTTGTAAACCTCGTCGTCATTGCGTTTGCCGACCAACAATACGTCGAGCAAATCGGCGTTCATCTCCACGATGACTCGATCCTCGCCCGATTTGAGGCGCATCAGCGGCGTATGGCCTTTAGGCGGTTCAAGCGCCGCGCCATCCGGATGGGCGGCCAGCGCGACGATCCGCTCGGAGATCTGACTTGCGTGCTTCGTGGGGAGTTTGCGGAGGAACGCTTCCGCCTGGCGTGAAAAATCAATTCTTCGCATCGAGCAAATCGGCGATCAGGATACTGCTGGCCGTCGCGCCGATCATGCCTTCGGCTTTCGCCGACCGTGCACGCTCGGCCCAGACTGTGTCCTCCAGATCGGCCAGCGAGAACATCACGCTGACGGGGCGGTTGTTGCGGGTCACCACCACCGGTTCGCGCTGGGCCATGTCGAGAAACTCGCCGAAATGGATTTTGGCGCGCGCTGCCGTGATCGATTTCATGTTAGAGCGTTTCTCGTTCAAATTGAATCGTTTGAGCGCCGGGATTTCGCGGCTTGGCCAGGAGCGGAACGCGACGCGATGCGCGCATCGTCAGCGTTTCGCGACGCCGTCCAAGGCGCGAAAGACCAAGCTGAAACGATTGCAGTTTGCCAATGAAAACAGCGCGCTGGCCGATCCGGCTTGGAGGTCTTTTCCGCTCCGGCCGCGTCGAAATCCTCGCGCGATATTCATATCGCGCTCCGGTCTTCTCCTCGCCGGATCGCAAAATCCCTGCCATCAAACTGCTCCAATTTGATCGAGAAACGCTCTAGGTCTGTCCCGGTTCAAATTGAACAATTTGCCCATTTTAACCAAACTGTTCTTCACGCGCGATCGCCGGTTCTGAACCAGGACCATGAATGCCGATTGATCTTAACCCTTCCCCAGTTCCACTCCCCGGTCCCTCGCCGCGATCACGGCGGTCGTCATCAGCTTTTCGAGCGCGCCGTCGCCCATCAGCACGCCAAGCGCAGCCGCCGTCGTGCCGTTCGGGCTGGTCACCTGCTCGCGCAGGCGCGCCGGGCCGTCGGCGCTGCGCGCCGCAAGCGTCGCCGCGCCATAAGCGGTCTGCATCGCCAGTTTCGCGGCGATGTCCCCGGGCAGGCCGACGGCTTTCGCCGCCGCCGTCAGCGCCTCGATGAAATGGAACAGATAGGCAGGCCCGGAACCCGAAACGGCGGTGACGGCGTCCATCAGGTTCTCGTCGGCGATTTCGGCCACTTCGCCGCTTGCCGAAAGCAGGGCGTGCGCGGCCTGTTTTTGCATTGCGCTCACATGGGCGTTGCCGACGGTGACCATCATGCCGAGCCCGATCGCCGCCGGCGTGTTCGGCATGCAGCGCAACACCGGCGTGCGGGCCCCCAGGATATCTTCGTAGAGCGCGATGCGTGTTCCCGCCGCGACGGTGAGAAACATCGTCGCGCCGTCGCCGAGCCGCGTCCAGTCGGCGAGCACGGCGCGCATGGCCTGCGGCTTGACCGCCAGCACGACGATATCGGCCGCGGCATCGCCGAGTTCGGCCGCGGCTCCCGCCGTCGCCACGCCAAGCGCCGCGGCGCGGTCGCGCAAATCGGCGTTCGGCTCCACCACCGCCACATCCGCCGCCGCCAATCGGCCGGATTCGATCCAGCCTTTCAACATGGCGAAACCCATATTGCCGCAACCGACAAGGATGACTTTCATGACGCGCCTCCGTTTCCCCGCTCATAGCGGAAAACGGTCGGGCTTCAAAAGACGCTACGCTTCACGCGCCACCATCCGCTGCCGCGCCGTCACGCGCAGGCCGACTACCGCCATGAAAAACAACAGCCAGACCGGATCGGCGCGGCGAAAGAAAAAGGATTCGAGCAGCGCGTTGAGTGCGCCGAAGGCCAGCACCATCATGAAAAAATCCGCCGCCAGCACATTTTCACGGATCAACGGCGTACGCATGTAGTCGATCAGCGGCGCGATCAGCAGCACCGCGATCGCCATCGCCAACGCCGGCAGGCCCATGGTCAGCGCGATGTCGAGATAGCCGTCATGGCCGTGGACAATCAGGGCGAAATCCCAGTCCTGGTCGAAATAGCGGTCGCTTTCCGTCACGATCGGCGCTCCCCAGAAGGATTCGAAGCCGTAACCGCGCCATGGCGCCTTGGCGATCATCTCGCCGGCATGTGACCACAATTGCGTTCGCCCCGTATAGGTGAGCTCCGGCGCGAGATCGTGCGCCAGTTGCTTCAGATACGGGATGAACACGATGCCGATCGTCGCCAATGCCCCGATGCCGAGGGCGACGGCGATCAGCGCGGGCGTCAGCCGCCGCAATCCGACCAGGCCTGGCGCGATGACAAGGAGGGCGACCAGCGGCACCGTGCCGAGCGTGGTTTTCGATCCCGTATTGGCCATGAACGCCAGCGCGAACAGCGCCAGCAATGCCCCGGACCAACGCCAGCCGCGCCGGAAAAGATAGATGCCGGCGAAGCCGAAGGACGCCATCACCGGGCCGGTGATGTTCTTGTGGGTGAACACGCCACGCCATAATCCCGCGTGCTGGTACTCGACCGATTCGGCCGTATGCCGCGCCAGATCGGGAAAGACGATCAAGCCGCCATAGCTCAGGACGAGCACCACCGCGCCGGCGGAAAGCAGGATCGTCGAAAGCCCGTCGCCATCGCGCGCCAGCGCCACCACCGAGGCCATCGCAAGCATGGCGAACAGGGTGAAGGCGAGCGTGCGCAGAGACGCCGACGGATCGGCCGCCGCCAAGGTCGCCAGCGCCAGGAAGCCGATCATCGCCGCCCAGCCGATGCCTGGAATCGCAATCACCCGTCTTCGGTCGGCAAATGAAAGCAGCGCCAGCAGGCCGATCATGCCCAGGGCTGAAAATCCGAGCTGATTGACGATGTCGCCGCCGGTCTGGGCTTGGCCCGGCTGCGGCGGTATCTGGTAAGGCTTGAAGGAAATCAGCAGGATTGTCAGCATCGTCGCCGCCAGAACGACGCCGAGCGCGCGCGCCGTCGCGGCCGAAAGACCGGCGGCGAGGTCAGTTCTTTTCGGGCTGGCGATACTGTTCATGGACCTGACCGAATTCCGCCATCACGCGCCCGACGCCGACGAGTACGGGATAGAGCGCCAGGGACGGCGAACCCTTGGCCAGCAATCGTCCGGCGGCGCGTACCGGCGAGGCGGCGAGCAGGGCGAAGCTCTTCGCCATGGTCCTGAGCCGTCCGAACGGTTCGCGGACCTTTTGTCCGCACCAGGCCGAGATCATGCCGTTCTCAGCGCCCGCGCCCGGATCCAGTCCGCTTCCAGCCGGCGCGGCGGCACGGCCTCGCGCACGATGGCCTCCGCCGACCACGCCAGCCGCGCGCCGGCCGCCGCGCTGCGGCTGAGGAAATCGGCGTCGCCGCCGCCGACGAAATTGAACAGCGGATCGAGAAACGGCCGACTTGAGCGGGCCAGCAGGCGTCGACGCAGCAGCAGATTGCCGGAGGAATACAGCGCCGGAACGACGCCGCTTGTTGCGTATGGCGGCGAAAACACCGGATGCCTCGCCCATCCCGCGTCGGCCTGATCGGGAAAAACCGGAACCTGCGGTCCGCCAACGGCGTCAGCGTTGTGGGCTTGCGCGGTCGAGCACAGGTTTTCCAGCCAGTCGGGCGCGGCGATCTCGTCATCGTCGATGACGGCCAGAAAGGTGAAATCCGCAAACTCGGCCAGCGCGGTCGACCAACCGGCGTTGTAGGCGAAGCAGTTGCCGCGGTCATGGGCGATGATGACCATGCCGGCGATGGCGCCGGAGGTGAACAGCGCCGCCGCGGCGTCGGCCCCGGCGCGGCCCTCGGCGTCGTTTTCCATGACGATGACGGCGAAGCGTCGCGTCGTCTCCTGCGCGATCAGCGACTGCAGCGTGTCGAGCACTTGTTGCGGCCGGCGGAATGTCGGCAACGTCACCACAACCTCGACGCCGGCGCGGTCGAGGTCGGGAGAAACGGTATGGATAGACGTGTTTTCGGTCATGGAATCGCCAGTATCGGGCGCGAATCGCCTCTTGCCGCGATCAAACCGGCTTGCATTAACGCGGCGTTAATCAAATCGCCCGAACCGGCAAATGCCGCCGCGCGCCGGTCGCCGTTTAATCAACATTTCATTCGGCCATGGTAGTCCGGAAGCGAGCGGAAGACGGGCATGCATCTGGTTTTTGTCACATCGATCGTACCGGGAGCGGAGACGACCACCGGTTATGAGATCGCCAACGCCGCGATCCTCGACGCCTTGCGTCGCGCCGGCGCACGCGTCACGGTCGTTGGCTTCGCCTGGCCCGGAAAATCTCCGGCCGGCCGCGCCGACCTGATCGTCCTCGACGAAGTCGATGTGCGCAACGAAACCGCATCCGGCTGGCGCAAGGGCGAATGGCTGGCCAAGGCGCTGGTCAACAACATCACTTTTGCTTCCGCCAAGATGCGGGTGAAAAGCCCGGCGGAATTGCGCGCCGCCTTGGCCGCGATCGGTCCGTTCGACGCCTATGTGCTCAATTCGGTACAGTTTGCCGGCGCCTTTCCGGACCTGTTCGACGACAAGCCGGCCCTCTATGTCGCCCACAATGTCGAGCATCGATCCGCCCGCGAGAACGCCGCCGCGGCGACAGGCCTGGTCGAGCGACTGCTGTTTGCCCGCGAGGCGCGGCTGCTCGAATCCGTTGAAGCTCGGCTCTGCCGTCAAGCCGCCTTCGTCTTCACGCTTGCCGAGGATGATCGCGTGGCGCTCGGCGTGAAAAATGATGCGCGCTCGGTGGCGCTGCCTCTGGTGACCCGCGCCGCCATCTCTGGGCCCGAACCGCGCGATATCGCCTGTGACGCCGCCATGATCGGAACCTGGACATGGGCGCCGAACCGCATCGGCCTTGACTGGTTTCTCGATTCCGTCACGCCGCTTCTTCCCGCCGGTTTCGATGTCCGCATCGCCGGCGCGGTTCCGTCCGACCTCAAATCCGCTTCGCCGAATGTGCGATTTGTCGGACGGGTGCCGGACTCGGTCGGGTTTCTCCGCGCCGCCGCCGTCTTGCCGCTTGCCTCGACCGCCGGAACCGGCGTGCAGTTGAAAACCATCGAGACGTTCGAACTCGGCCTGCCGTCGGTCGCCACGCCGCATTCGCTTCGCGGCGTCGCCGGGCATCCCGCCAATTGCGTTGTCGCCGAAACGCCTGAAGCCTTCGCCGCCGCCCTGGTCGAACAGGCGGCCAGGCGCGAACCGGCGCTCGACGGCCGCGCCTTCCATCATCGCCAGCGCGAGGCTTTGGATCGCGGCGTCAAACGCGGTCTCGATGCGCTCGCCGACGCGCTCGCCAAGAGGGCGGCATGAATCTCGTCGTCGCATCCGCCACCGAGACCCTCGCCGAGCGCGACATCCTTGGCGTCAAGGTCGCTGTCCTCGACAAGTCTCGCGCCATCAGCCTGATCGAGGCGCGGCTCAAATCGGGCGCGTTCACCCGTCTGGCCTTCCTCAACGCACATTGTTCCAATGTCGCCTGGCGCGATTCCGACTACCGCGCCGCGCTGTCGTCCTTCCTTGTCCTGGCCGATGGCGTCGGCGTCGACCTGGCCTCGCGCGCCTTGCATGGCGAGGAATTTCCCGAAAACCTCAACGGCACCGATTTCGTGCCCGAAATGCTGGCCTCCATAGGCATGCCGCTGAAGGTCGGGCTTCTCGGCTCGACCCGCGAAAACGTCGCCCGTTCCGCCGAGGCGTTTCGCCGGCTGGCCCCGCAGCATGAATTCGCCGTCGTCTCCGACGGCTATTTTTCCGAGGCCGATATCGGCGCCATCCTCGAACGCATCAAGACCATGAAGCTCGATGTCCTGTTGGTCGCCATGGGCGTGCCGCTTCAGGAGGTGTTCATCGCCGGCCAGGTCAATGAGGGCCACGTTCGCGTGGCGGCCGGCGTCGGCGCGCTTTTCGATTTCATGAGCGGCGCGGTGCCGCGCGCCCCCGAATGGGTCCGCCATTGGCGGTTGGAATGGCTTTTCCGCCTGATGCAGGAACCGCGGCGCTTGTGGCGGCGCTATCATCGGCAATCCATTGTTCATGACCCGCGTTTTTCTGCGAAAACTTTTCGCTCCTCGCGATTGATCGGCCAATGACGTCTCCGACCCAGCCGGCAAACCGCGCCGCAGCCATGGTCACGGCAAGCTATGCCGCCGATTTCGACCGCTGCCGCCTGTTGTGCGAGACCGTCGATCGTCGCGTCACCGGCATGGCGAAACACTATCTGCTCGTCGCCGGTCACGACGTCGAACGGTTCAAGGTTTTGGAGACCGGCCATCGCCAGGTGGTCGATGAACGCGACCTTCTGCCGTCCTGGCTGCATGCCGTGCCCGATCCGACGAGCCTATTTCGCCGCCATGTCTGGCTCAGCCTGAAAACGCCGCCGTTGCGCGGCTGGCATGTGCAGCAATTGCGCCGCCTGGCGCTCGCCCGCCATGTCGGCGAGGATGCGCTTGTTTTCGTCGATTCCGATGTCGCCTTCGTGCGCCCCTTCGACCTCGGGGAATTTTGGTCGGGCGAAAGGCTTCGCCTGTTTCGCCGCGACAATGCGCTTGCCTCGGGCGACAGCGCCGAACACGCCGCATGGTCGGTCAACGCGGCGCAAAGCCTCGGCCTGCCGCGAGTCGCGTCTCCGCACGACTACATCGCCACGCTGATCGCCTGGCGTCGCGCCGCCGCCGCTGCGCTGCTCGACCGGGTCGAAAAGTCGACCGGTCGCCATTGGGCGGCGGGCGTCGCGTCCTCGCGCCGCTTCTCCGAATGCACGCTTTATGGCCGCTTCGTCGACGACGTCCGGGAAGGCGAGGGCCATGTCCATGACAGTCTCGAACGGTGCCGGGTCTATTGGAGCGGTCCGCGCATGGACGATGGCGCGCTGGCGCGTTTCATCGACGGTCTGGGGCCGGCCAGGTCGCGGTCGGCCTGCAATCCTTCATCGGCTTCGATGTGGCCGGCATCCGCCGCCTCGTCGGTCCTGGCTCATAGCGCCCGGCTCGGCCGCCGCAGCGCCGCGTAGGTCAACAGCGCCGAAGCCAGATAGAGCGCCAGAAACACCGCGTTCATCCAGCCGATCAGCGTCGCGATCGGCAGCGCCGCGGCGAGCAGGGCCGCCAGCAGGCCGATCTTGATCAGGCCGATTCCGGCAAGCAGCAAAACCCGCAATCCGGTCTGACCGCGGGCGTAAAGCAGTTCGGCGTGGTATTCGCCGAGATTGCGCAGTCCGGGGATGAGGACGGCGAAGCCGATCAGTCCGGCCGCGCCCGCCACATTGCGGCCGAGGGCGTTGGGAAACAGCCACAGGACGCCGGCCAGCGCGGCGAGCCCGAGCGACGAGACCAGGAAAATGCCCGCCTCGATGCCGGCGCGCCTGCGCCAGCCGTCGAGTATGGCGGGCGCGCGCATGATTTTCTGCACCAGCATCATGGCGAAGGCGCGCACCGGTATCGCGGTCAGGTCGACGAGACGCATGATCACCGCGTAGGCGCCGGCGATTTCCGCGCCGCCCAACGCCAAGACCACCAGCTTGTCGAGTTCCGCCTGCATGTAAAAGACCATTTCCGACAGCGACGCCATGGCCGCGTCGCGCAGGCGACGGAGGTAAAGCTTGGGAACGAAACGCAGGCGTTGCCGCGGGTAGTCGGCGAAGACTGCGAAAGCGAACGCCACGGCGTTGGCGGAGAAATAGAACCACGCCCAGGCCGAAAGATCGCGCCAAGGCGAGGCGACGAAGGCAAGCGCGGCGGCGGCGCGCAAAGCCGTGCCGAGAATGGTGAGTCGCGCGGCGCGGCCGAACCTTCCCATGCCGTTATTGACGATCGCCACGATTTCGGTCGGACGCCACAGCAGCGCCTCGGCGGCGACCAACAGGGTGAACGTCGCCTTGTCGATGTCGCCGTTGAAAACCAGCGCATGGGTCAGCGCCGCCGCGAGAGTGAGCGGGACCAGCGATGCGACGCCGAAGGCCAGTGCGCCGGCGGTGTAGACCCCGACCAGCTGCGGCTTCACCGTGGCGATGCGGTAAAGCGGCGATGTGAAACCGAAAGCGAGAATGCGGCTCAGCATCACGCCGGCCGCCGATGCGGCGGCGAAAAGCCCGAAATCGCCGAGCGAAAGCGTATTGGCGAGCAGAACGAAATAGGCGAGCGAAAACACCAGGCGGCCGGCCGAACCGCTCATCGCCTGGGCGTAGGCCAGCAGCGTTGCCCGGTGCCGGCCGGCAAGTTCCCGAAGTGTCGCCATGTTGGCGGAGACCTTCGCGCAAAAAGCTTAAAACGCCGTTCCGGCCGGACCGGTTAACCTTTTGTTACCCATGCCTGTTTAGCGTGGGTTAACGATTGGGCGCCGAACAGGCGTCGGGGTGAGCGCCGAACCGATGTCCGACAGATCTAACCGAAACGCCGGCCGCAGACGGGACACGCTCCTGTCGTCGGCGCCCGCGCGTCCCGGCGCAGGGACGGAAAAGCCGGAACGGCCGGCTACCTCGCTGCTGGGCGAGGCGCTGGGGCGCGAACGCGCCCGCCACGGCCACCGCGAAGCCGCGGCGGTGCGCAAGGCGCTGGCCAATCCACAGGTCTTGGCCAAACCGCAATCCGATGCCGGTCATTTGTTCAAGGATTGGGATGAGCCGCCGCCCCCCGCCGCGCAGCCGCGCGCCCCCGCGCCGCCGCCCGCCGTTGAGGCGGCTTTGCGCAGTCCCCCCAACGATCCTGGCGCGGGGCCGGCGCGAGATGACGAGGTTTGGCGGCCGCTGATCGATCCGATGGCCTTGATCGGCGGCGTGCTGCGCTCGAGGCATCATCGCGACGACAACGGCGCTTGGCGCGCTTGCCGGCGTTGCGTTCGCCCTGTCGACGCCCAAGGTCTACATGGCCTTCGCCGAACTGCTGGTGGATCCGCGCAATCTGCAGATCGTCGACCGCGACCTGACCGGCAACGGCTATATGGCGACCGAGGCGACCCTGTCGCTGATCGAAAACCAGGTGCGCATCATGCGCTCCGGCCCTGTGCTCTACAAAGTGGCCGAAAAGCTCCATCTCGACGCCGATCCGGAATTCAACGGCGCCGGCAAGTCCTTCGGTCTTTCCAGCCTCCTGGCGACGCTTCGCGGGCTTCTGTCCTCGTCCGACGGGCCGACTGCCGGCGAGGCGCGCATGGCGCTGACCATCGACAAGCTCGCCAGGGCCATCGATATCGAGCGCGCCGGCAAGACCTTTATCGTCGAAATTTCGGCCAAGAGCCGTGATGCCGCGAAATCGGCTTTGATCGCCAATGCCCTTGTCGACACCTATCTGGAAAAAGCGGCTTCCTTTCAGTCTGAGAATGCCGGCCGCGCCACCGGAGAACTCTCCGGTCGCCTCGACGAAATGCGCAAGGCGGTCGAGGCCTCCGAACGCAAAGTTGAGGACTACAAGGCCGAGAATGATCTCGTCGACGCGAAAGGCGTGCTGATCGGCGACGACGAACTCGTGCGCCTCAACGACCAGCTGACCGTCGCGCGCGCCAAGACGCTCGAACTCAACGCCCGTGCGGCAAGCGCCCGCGAACTCGACGCCGAGGCGGTGATTTCGGGAAACCTGCCGGAACAGGTGTCGAATGTGTCATTGAGCCAATTGCGGTCGCAATATGCGACGCTGGCGCAGGAGGTGGCGAAGTCGGCCGTCCGCCTCGGCCCGCGTCATCCCCAACGTCAGGCTGCCGAAGCCCAGCTTGCCGACGCGCGCGCCTCCATCGAACGCGAATTGCGCCGCGTCACCGCCTCGATCCAGATCGAAATGAAGCGCGCCGTGCAGTTCGAACAGGAATTGTCCTCCCGGCTCTCGCAGATCAAGTCGCGCCAGGCGATGGTCTCCGACAAGCTGGTCCAATTGCGCGAAATCGAGCGCGATTCGGCCGCCAAGCGCGCGGTTTACGAGTCGTATCTTCTGCGGGCGCGCGAAACCGGCGAGCAGCAGGGCGTCAACACCGGAAACATTTCGGTCGTCTCCCGCGCCACGCCGTCGTTGGAGCCGACCGGGCCGTCGCGCACGCTCATCGCCATCCTCGGCACGATACTCGGTTTTGCCGCCGGTGTCGGCATTGGCATGGCGCGTGGCATTTGGTCGTCGTTGAAATCCGGCGGCTCGCCATCGGGCGGCGCCCGTCCGGCCGTCGCCCCGGCGCGAAACGCGCAGCTAGACCCCAACCCGACGCGCCGGGAAATGCCAATTTCCGCCGCCGGACTGGCCGCTTCAGCGGAACCGCCGGCCCTTGCTCCCGCGATTCTACCGGCAGCGTCGAACCCGCCGCGCGCCGAACAGCCGCAAATGCCGGCGTCGCCTTACGCGGCCCCTGTTCCGGCTCATTCGCCCAGCACAGTTTATCCCGAGCCCCAACCGCCGGTTTGGCCGCCGGCGCCGTGGGGCCCGGCGTTCACCCCGCAGCCGCAAATGGCGCCGTCGCCTTACGCGGCCCTCGTTCCGGCGCCGTCGCCCTACGCTGTATATCCCCAGCCCCAACCGCCGGTTTGGCCGCAGGCGCCGTGGCTCACGCCTTCCGCCCCCCAGCCGATGTTTTTCGCGCCCCAGCCGGCCGTCATGCCGCCAATGATGATGCCGTATGCGCCGCAGCCGGTGTGGCCGTCACATCCGCAAGGCCAGCAGGTCGCGCCCCGCCATCCGTTCCCCAGCCGACCGCGCCTGTCGCCCCTCCCGTCGCTGCGGCGGCCGACGATGACGAACGCATCGACGGATTGCGGCGCGGCCTTGCGCGCTTCCGTGAAACCGTCGAGGATCTTGCCGCGGCGCGACAGCGCCGCCGCGGCTGACCGGACCGACATTTCCCTTGCATTGAATGGGCGCGACGGCTTTACGGCAGTCGACGCCGCATTGGCGCAACCGGCCTGCGGGCCGGCAAGGTTAGTTTGCAGGCTTCTGCGGCAAAGGCATGAACATGGCGCAACGCATCGACGGCAAGATTGTCGCGGCTGAAATCACGGCGAAAACGGCGGCGGCGGCGGCCGAACTGAAGCGCGAAACCGGCGTTACGGCCGGCCTTGCCGTCGTGCTCGTTGGCGAGGATCCGGCGAGCCAGGTCTATGTCGCGTCGAAATCGCGCACCGCCAAGGAATGCGGCTTTCATTCCTTGCAATACACGCTCGATGCGACGACCGCGGAGCGCGACGTGCTGCACCAGATCGCCGAACTGAATTCCGATCCGCTCGTTCACGGCATCCTGGTGCAATTGCCGCTACCGGCCCACATCGATGCCGGCAAAGTCATCCAGGCGATCAGTCCGGACAAGGATGTCGACGGTTTTCATCATATCAATGTCGGCCGCCTCGGCGCCGGCGACATCAAGTCGGCCTTTGTGCCGTGCACGCCCGCCGGCTCGATGATCCTGATCGAGCGCGTGCGCGGCCGCGATCTCTCCGGCCTCAACGCCGTCGTCGTCGGCCGCTCCAATATTGTCGGCAAGCCGATGGCCAATTTGTTGCTCGCCGCCAACGCCACCGTCACCATCGCCCATTCGAAGACGAAGGATTTGCCCGCCGTCTGCCGTAACGCCGACATTCTCGTCGCCGCCGTCGGCCGGCCGGAAATGATCAGGGGCGATTGGGTCAAGCCCGGCGCCACGGTGATCGATGTCGGCATCAACCGCGTCGCCGCGCCGGAAAAAGGCGAGGGCAAGACGCGCCTCGTCGGCGATGTCGCCTTCGCCGAAGCCGAAGCGATGGCCGGGGCCATCACGCCGGTCCCCGGCGGGGTCGGCCCGATGACCATCGCCATGCTGATGGCCAACACGCTCGTTTCCGCCGCCCGCGCCGCCGGGCGCGAGCCGCCGCGCTTCTGAACCGCGAGGGGAGGGGCGCAACCATCATGCCGGATCTGACGCCGAACCGCCGCCTTTTCGCTTTTCTGCTGGTCGAGCGCTTCGGCCTGTTCTCGCTCGCCGCCGCCATCGACACCATCCGATCGGCCAACCGCCTGTCGGGGCGCGAGGTCTATCGCTGGGTCACGCTGTCGGTCGATGGCGAAGCGGTTTCCTCCGCTTCCGGCCTGCCGATCAAGGTCGACTACGCCATCGCCGATCTGCCGGCCGACACCGACATCCTGTTCGTCTGCGCCGGCCTGTCCACCGAATTCGCCGGCAAGAGCAAGGTGCTGGCCGCGCTGAGGACCTGGGGCCGGCGCGGCGGCGCGCTCGGCGGTCTCTCCATCGGCGCGCAATTGCTGGCCGAAGCGGGCCAGCTCGATGGCCACCGCTGCACCATTCATTGGGAAAACCGCGCCTCGTTCATGGAGCGCTTTCCCGACATCCAGTGCACGTCCAACGTCTTCGAGATCGACCGCAAGCGCTACTCCACCGCCGGCGGCACCACCTCCATCGATCTGATGCTGGAGATCATCCGCGCCGATCTCGGTCCCGGCCTCGCCAACGAGGTCGCCAACCAGTTTCACCACGAGCGCATCCGCTCGCCCGGCGACCGCCAGCGCGTCGGCCCGGAACGCGACCTCACCGGCAAGTCGGACAAACTGCGCAAGGTCGTCGAACTGATGGCCGATCATATCGACGAACCGCTATCGGCCGTCGATCTCGCCCGCGTCGCCGGCCTGTCGGTGCGCCAGGTCGAGCGGCTGTTCCTGCGCCACCTCAACATGACGCCGGGACGCTACTATATGCGCCTGCGGCTTGAGCGTGCGCGCGAATTGCTGCGCCAGACCAACATGCCGATCCTCGACGTCGCCATCGCCACCGGGTTTACCTCGCACTCCTATTTCGCCCAGAGCTATCGCCTGCTCTTCGGCCGCCCGCCAAGCGAGGAACGGCGGACGACGTATTGATCCGAAGTGTGCGGTGCCTCACGGTACCGGCTCGAAAACACGACAGTAGTGGCGTCGACATCGGGAGGGCGCCATGCAGCTATCGAAAAACGGATTTATGGAAATCGTGTCGCACGAGGCAATGGTGCAGACGCGCTACAAGGATTCCAAGGGCGTATGGACAATTGGAATTGGCCACACCAAATCAGCCGGCGCACCGAATCCGCAGACCTTCTCCGGCGAGATGCCGCTCGATACAGTCATTTCCCTCTTTCGCAAAGATCTCGAGAAATACGAGGCTCGCGTGAACAAATACATCACCGTTGAGTTGGAGCAGCACGAGTTCGATGCGCTCGTTTCGTTCGACTTCAACACCGGCGGCGTTTCCACGGCGACGCTGGTGAAAAAATTGAATGCCGGCGACAAGGCAGCGGCTGCCAAAGGGTTCATGAACTGGGTCAAGCCCGCTGAGATTAAGAAAAGACGGAAAAAGGAACAGATACTCTTTAGCACCGGCAAGTATTCCGGTGGGGGCAAAGGAAGCGTCATCAAGGCAAATTCGGCCGGGAAGGTCTTGTGGTCCACGTCCAAGTCTGTTGATCTGAAAGAATTCTTCTGATCAATGGTTGCAAAGGGTCGCCGGGCGGCTGACCTGATAACGTAGCCGGGTTCTCCGGTACGGCTGGCCGGCGCGCGAAAGTCGAACGAGGCCATCCGCTCGGCTATCGGCTATTCGACCCGCGAAGCCAATCGCTGGGCATCGCTCTTGGTCAACAGCCAGCCGCCGCCGCCAATCGCGCCGCTGTCGATCCTGCCCCGGGGCGACTCTCGCCGGACAAGCCCGCCGGCGCCGATGTCGTCCAAGCCTCCGCTCAGTCTTCCATCCGCCACAACACTTTGTCCTCGTCGCGGAAATCGATGGAGTGTACCACCACGCCTTCCGGCCCGAGGAAGCAGACAGCGTAGTTCGGCTGCAGGTCGCCATGGCCCATGCGCGTGGCGATGCCGGAAAAGTCCGGCCAGCACGCATGATTGGTGGAGCGCGGCGCCGAAAAGGGAATGCCGCGCACGGTTCCGCTCAGCGTGTAATGACAATGGCCGAAGAAAATGTGCCGGATCGTATCGCGGTGGCGCGCCAGCAGATCGTGCAGTTCGGCTTCCTGCGCGATGCCGATCTGATCGGCGTTGGCGACATGAACGGCGATCGGATTGTGATGCATGAACAGCCAGGCCGGCTGGCCGGACGCCGCCGCATGCATCAGCACCCCGTCGAGCCAGGCGCGTCGACGCTCGCAATAATGGCCGGCATGGGTGCCGGGCTCGACCGTATCCATGTAAACGAACAGGCCGGCCGGCGTATTTTCCGTCCATTGGATGAACCCGTCTCCATCGCGCCGCGCGTCGGCGAAAACCGCGGCGAAAGTCTCGCGGTCGTCGTGGTTGCCGATGATCAGCCGCGGCGCGCGCTCGCCGGTGAATGAACTCGTCGCCAGCATGGATTGCAGATGCCGGTAGCTTTGCTCCAGGCCTCGATCGGTCAGGTCGCCGGTGATGACGATGCGTTCGGCGTCGCCATGATTGGCTTCGACATGGGCGAGGCAGCGGGCGAAATTGTCGATCGGATCATGGTCGAGGATGGCTTCGGGGTGGATGTGGATATCGGAGATGTGAATGAGTTTCATGGCGGCGTCCGGCTACGCTATCGTTGCGAAGTAATGAGACCTTATAGCGCCTGTGTGACGCTCGACCGCAATGCCTGCATTGGCGATCGCCAGGTTGGTCGCGCCGGGCTCATTGCGCTCTGGGAATTGGCCGCTCTACACCGCCACCGCCGCGCCATCCTCGGCCGTGCCGACCAGCTTGCGAAACGCCGCGAACAATTCGCGCCCCGCGCCGTGCTCGTTTCCGGAAAGGTCGGAGGCGGGGGCGGGCCGCGCCGCCAGCACGGCGGCGTCGACGAGGACCTCCAATTGTCCGGTCGTCGCATCGAGGCGGATGATATCGCCGTCCTGCACCTTGCCGATCGGTCCGCCGTCGAGCGCTTCCGGCGTCACATGGATGGCGGCCGGAACCTTGCCCGAGGCGCCGCTCATGCGTCCGTCGGTCACCAGGGCGACCTTGAAGCCCTGGTTCTGCAGCACCGCCAGCGGCGGCGTCAGCTTGTGCAGTTCCGGCATGCCATTGGCACGCGGCCCCTGGAAGCGGACGACGGCGACGAAGTCGCGGTTCAGTTCGCCCGCCTTGAACGCCTTCTGCAACGCCTCCTGGCTGGCGAACACTTTCGCCGGCGCCTCGATCACATGGCGCTCCGGCTTGACCGCCGAAACCTTGATGACGGCCCGGCCGAGATTGCCGGTCAGCAATTTCAGTCCGCCGCTCGGCTGGAACGGTTTCGCCGCCGGGGCGAGCACATGCGCATCGCCGCTTTGCGCCGGCGCGGGCATGCGCACCACTTCGCCTTTCGCTCCGAGCTTCGCTTCGATCGCATAGGCGGAAAGCCCGTCGCCGTTCACCGTGCGCACGTCGTCGTGCAGCAGCCCGGCCGAGAGCAATTCGGAAATCAGGAATCCCATGCCCCCGGCGGCGGCGAAACGGTTCACGTCGGCCAGCCCGTTCGGATAGACGCGGGCGATGAGCGGGGTGGCGTCCGACAGGTCGGAAATATCCTGCCAGGTGAGCCTTATGCCGGCCGCCTTCGCCATGGCGACCAGATGGATCGTGTGGTTGGTCGACCCGCCGGTGGCGTTGAGGCCGACGACGGCGTTGACGATGGAGCGCTCGTCGATCATGCGGCCGACCGGCGTGTAGTCATTGCCGAGCGCGGTGATCGCCAGCGCCCGTTTCGCCGCCTCCCTGGTCAGCGCCTCGCGCAGCGGCGTGCCCGGATTGACAAAGGTCGCGCCCGGCATGTGCAGGCCCATGATCTCCATCAGCATCTGGTTGGAGTTGGCCGTGCCGTAGAAGGTGCAGGTGCCCGGCCCGTGATAGGATTTCGATTCCGACTCCAGCAGTTCGGCGCGGCCGACTTTTCCTTCCGCGTAGAGCTGGCGCGTCTTCGCCTTCTCGTCATTGGGCAGGCCCGAGGTCATCGGCCCGGCCGGGATAAACACCGCCGGCAGATGGCCGAAGGTCAGCGCCGCGATGAACAGCCCCGGCACGATCTTGTCGCAAACGCCGAGATAGACCGCCGCGTCGAACATCGCGTGCGACAGGCCGATGCCGGCGGACATGGCGATCACGTCGCGCGAGAACAGCGACAATTCCATGCCGGCTTCGCCCTGGGTGACGCCATCGCACATCGCCGGCACGCCGCCGGCCACCTGGGCCGTGCCGCCGGCCTCGCGCGCCGCCTGCCGGATCAGCTCCGGATAGGTCTCGAACGGCTGATGCGCCGACAGCATGTCGTTGTAGGCGGTGACGATGCCGAGATTGGGCGCGGCGTCGCCGGCGAGCAAAGCCTTGTCGGACGGCGAACAGGCGGCGAAGCCGTGGGCGAGATTGGCGCAGCCGATATGGCCGCGCGAAACGCCCTTGGCCGCCGCCCGGTCGACCCGGTCGAGATACGCCTCGCGCCCCGGCTTGGACCGTTCGACGATGCGGCTTGTGACGGCCTCGATGCGCGCGCGCGCCCATGGCTTGTCTCCTTCAGGCGGCCCAGTGGACCGCGACCGGCGTCTTCGCCAGGCCGACCACCGTTGCAACCGGCAGGCGGTGCGGGCCGGCATCGGCGAGAGCGGCGTCGAACAGCGCCTTCTTCTCCGCGCCTTCGAAGTGAAGATAGATATGGGAAGCGTTCGCCACCAGTCGCGGCGAAACGGTGAGGCGCGCTTCGCCGGCGTTCGCCGCCCTGACCGCCATCACCGCGTCGCAGGCGAGAAACAGTTTCTGGTAATTTTCCGCGTCCGGGAAATACGAGGCGACATGGCCGTCGGTTCCCATGCCGAGCACCACGACATCGAGCTTGCGCACAAGCGCGTAGACCTCGCCGTCGGCGTGGAAGGCCGCCGCCTCGACCGAGCGGTCGGCGCGCCATAAAGGAAAGAAGCGCGCCTTCGCCGCCTCGCCGGTCAGCAATTTCGCCTTGACCAGCCGCGCATTGGAACGCTCCGAGGTTTCAGGCACGAAACGCTCGTCGACCAGCGTCACGTCGAGCTTTTCCCAGTCGAGCGGCTGGCGCGACAGCGCGTGGAAAAACGCCGCCGGCGTCTGTCCGCCCGAAACGGCGAGGCTGGCGCGGCCCTTGGCGGCGATGGCTTCGGCGAGCCGCGCGGCGACGTCCGCCGCGAGGCGATCGGCGAGATCGGCCCGCGAGCCGTGGATGTTGAAAATCGCGTTCATCGTGCGCGCGTCCATGTTTTCCTCACAGGCTTTCGTGCCAGGTGCGGCCGTCGCGCTCGATCAGCGCGATCGAGCCGGACGGGCCCCAGGTTCCCGCCGTGTAACCCTGCGTCTCCTGATGCGTCTCGGCCCAGGCGGCGAGGATCGGATCGACCCAGGCCCACGCCTGCTCCACCTCGTCGCGGCGCATGAACAGCGTCTGGTAGCCGCGCACCGCGTCCATCAGCAGCCGCTCATAGGCGTCCGGATTGCGGATGCCGAAGGATTCGGCAAAACTCATGTCGAGCGGCACGTGCCTGAGCCGCATGCCGCCGGGACCGGGATCCTTGATCATGATCCACTGCTTGACGCCCTCGTCGGGCTGCAGGCGGATGACCAGCTGGTTGGCGACGCAGCGTCCGGCCTGCTCGCCGAAGATCGAATGCGGGATCGGCTTGAACTGCACGACGATTTCCGAGACGCGCGCCGCCAGCCGCTTGCCGGTGCGCAGATAGAACGGCACGCCGGCCCAGCGCCAGTTCTCGATTTCCGCCTTCAGCGCCACGAAGGTTTCGGTGTCGCTCACCCCGCCCTCCAGCTCCTCCAGATAGCCCTTGGCCGGTCCGCCATTGGCCGCGCCGGCGCGGTACTGACCGCGCACGGTCAGCCGGCTGGCGTTGGCCGCGTCGACGGGTTTGAGAGCCCTCAGCACCTTCAGCTTCTCGTCGCGCACGGCGTCCGCGTCGAGCGAGGCCGGCGGCTCCATCGCCGTCAGGCACAGCAGTTGCAGCATGTGGTTCTGCACCATGTCGCGCAGCGCGCCGGCCTTGTCGTAATAGCCGGCACGACCCTCGAGCCCCACGGTCTCCGCCACCGTGATCTGCACGTGGTCGACATGGGCCGAGTTCCACAGCGGCTCGTAGAGAGCGTTGGCGAAGCGCAGCGCCATCAGGTTCTGCACCGTCTCCTTGCCGAGATAATGGTCGATGCGGAACACCTGGTGTTCGTCGAACACCGAAGCGATCGCCTTGTTGAGCGCGCAGGCCGAGGCGAGGTCGCGCCCGATCGGCTTTTCCACCACGAGGCGCGATTGCGCCGTCGCCAGCCCGGCCGCTTTCAAATGTCCGGCGATGTCGCCGAACAGCGCCGGCCCGACGGCGAGATAAAACACGCGCACGCGCTCTTCGCCAGCAAGCCGGCCTTCAGCGCCGCGAACCCGTCGCCGCTTTTCGCGTCGACGGCGACACAGGCGAGATGGGCGAGAAATTTCTTCAGCGCTTCCGGCTCGATCTCGTCGGCTTTGACGTGCTCGACAATCGCCTTCTCGGCGTAGGTCCGGTAGGCCTTGTCGCTCATCGCCGCGCGCGCCGCGCCGACGATGCGTGTGCCGCCGTCATACTGTCCGGCGCGGAAGCGTTGATACAGCGCCGGCAACAGCTTGCGCTCGGCGAGATCGCCGGTGCCGCCGAAAATGACGAAATCGAAGGCCGGAATGGGAATGATCTGGCTGGTCATGCGGTTCGTTCGCGTTGGGTCGGGCGGATATATTCTAATCGATTTAAAAGGGGAAGGGCAGTCGGGGGCACCTCCCTTTTCAAGCCTTTGCCCTATTCCCCTACGGTCCTCGTCAATCTATTCACCCTTTCTGAACCTGCCCCATACTCTCTTTGGCGGCGTGCGCGGGGCCGCCCGCTTGACCCGGACCCGGACCGGCAAGGGCGGGGCGGCAGTGTTGGCGCCGAACCCCGCGCCGTTGCAGCTGCCCAGGTCGGGGCGAGGCGAAAGGACAGGATGCGATGGGCCGGGCCCCGCGGGGGCCGGGCGGCCAGCCGCGGCTGGCCCCGGGGGCGGGGGGAGGGCCGGGCTCGGGCGCCGTGTTTGCGCCCGCCGGCCCGATACATCTCCCGCCCAGGCCCTTCATGACCGCCCATCTGCTCCAACACCGTCGCCGAAGGCCGGGCCTTCATGAAGGTCATTGACGGCAAGGCCGCGGACAGCGCTCTCCGGCGAACGGCTCGACGTGTTCTGCCCCTCCGACGGCAAGGCCTTTGCCTCGATCGCGGCTTCCGGCGCGGAGGATGTCGACCGCGCCGCCGCCGCCGCCGCCCGCGCCTTCGAGGGCCCTTGGCGCAAGGTTTCGGCGCTCGAACGCGGCCGCATGCTCACCCGGCTTTCGGCGCTGGTGAAAAAACACGCCGAGGAACTGGCCGCGCTGGAAAGCCGCGACACAGGCAAGCCGGCCCGCCAGGGTCGCGCCGACGCGGCGGTGACCGAGCGCTACTACGAGTTCTACGGCGGCGCGGCCGACAAGCTGATGGGCGACCAGATCCCGTTCCTCGACGGCTTCACCGCGCTGACGCTGCGCGAACCGCACGGCGTCGTCGCCGGCATCATCCCGTGGAATTATCCCCTGCAGATCGGCGCCCGCGTCCTCGGCGCGGCGCTCGCCATGGGCAACACGCTGGTGCTGAAGCCGGCCGAGGACGCCTCGCTGACCACGATCCGCATCGCCGAACTGGCGCTGGAGGCCGGCATTCCCGAAGGCGTCGTCAATGTCGTCACCGGCCTCGGCGCGACCGCCGGCGCGGCGCTGTCTCGCCACGGCCAGGTCGACTACGTCACCTTCACCGGCTCGCCCATGACCGGCACGGCGATCCAGCAGGCCGCGGCGGTGAACAATCGCGGCGTCACCATGGAACTGGGCGGCAAGTCGCCGCAAATCGTTTTCGCCGACGCCGATCTGGTCAAGGCCCTGCCGGTCATCGTCAACGCCATCATCCAGAATGGCGGCCAGACCTGCTCGGCCGGCTCGCGCGTGTTGATCGAGAAGAAAATCTATCAGCCCGTCGCCGAGGCGCTGGCGCATCGTTTCGCGCAGCTGACCGCCGGACCGCACGTCGCCGATCTCGATCTCGGTCCGATGGTCAATCGCAGGCAGGCCGAGCGCGTCGCCGCCATGATCGCGGCGGCGAAGGAGGCGGGCATTCCCATCCTCGCGGAAGGAAAAATCGCGCCGGACGCGCCATCCGGCGGCTACTATGTCGCCCCCGCTTTGTTCGGTTCGGTCGATCCGATGGCCGCCATCGCGCAGGAAGAGGTGTTCGGCCCGGTCCTCTCGCTGCTGCCCTTCGATGATGAGGACGACGCCATCCGTATCGCCAACTCCACCGAATTCGGCCTTGTCGCCGGCGTGTGGACGGCCGATGGCGGCCGGCAGCATCGTGTCGCCAAGGCCGTGCGCGCCGGCCAGGTCTGGGTCAATTCCTACGGCGCCGGCGGCGGCGTCGAACTGCCCTTCGGCGGCTTCAAAAAGTCCGGGCACGGCCGTGAAAAGGGGCTGGAGGCGCTTTATGACATGAGCGCGACGAAGACGATTGTGTTCAATCACGGGTGAAGAGCAATGGATGGCAACCGGAGGTGCCATGCGGCTGACAGGCAAAACCGCCATCATCACCGGCGCCGCTTCCGGCTTCGGCGAAGGCATGGCCAAACGCTTTGCTGAGGAAGGCGCCAACATCGTCGTCGCCGACATCAACGCCGTCGGCGCGCAACGCGTCGCGGGCGAGATCGGCGCGACAGCCGTGACAGCCACCGTCGACGTGTCGCGCAAGGCCGATGTCGACGCCATGGTCGACAAGGCGATAAGCGCCTTCGGCCGCGTCGACATCATGGTCAACAATGCCGGCTACACCCATCGCAACGGCTCCATGCTCGACATCGACGAGGCGACCTTCGATCTGATCGGCGCCGTCAACATGAAAGCGATCTATTTTTCCACCCTCGCCGTCGCGCCAGTGATGGAGAAACAGGGCGGCGGCGTCATCATCAACACGGCGTCCACCGCCGGTCTGCGCCCGCGCCCGGGGCTCACCTGGTACAACGCCTCGAAGGGCTGGGCCATCACGGCCACCAAGTCGATGGCGGTCGAGCTCGCGCCGAAGAACATCCGCGTCAACGCGCTCTGTCCGGTCGCCGGCGAAACCGGCATGCTACCTTTGTTCATGGGCGATGACACGCCGGAGAAGCGCGCGCTGTTCAAATCGTCGATTCCGCTCGGCCGCCTGTCGACCCCGCTCGACATCGCCAACGCCGCGCTGTGGCTCGCCTCCGATGAAGCCGAGTTCATCACCGGCGTGGCGCTGGAAGTCGACGGCGGCCGATGCGTGTGATGGCGCACCGGCCCCGACTCCGCTAGAACGGAAAAAAACTGCGGGGAAACGCGCCCATCATGGACAAGGCCGCCATCGCCGGAACCGGCGTTTTCACGCCCGATCAGGTCATTTCCAACGAGGAACTCGTCGCCTCCTACAATGCCTGGGCGGGAAACTGGAACGACGCGCATGCCGAGGAGATCGCCGGCGGGACCGTCCAGCCGAAGCCGATGTCGAGCGAGGAATTCATCGTCAAGGCGTCCGGCATCGAGCGCCGCCACGTGCTCGACAAGACCGGCGTGCTCGATCCGGCGATCATGCATCCGGTCTTGCCGGAACGCTCGGAGGAAGAATTGGGCGTCATGGCCGAAATGGCCGTCGCCGCCGCCCGCGAGGCTTTCGCCAGGACCGGCATCGACCCTGCGACCATCGACGCCGTCATCTGCGCCGCCTCCAACCACGAGCGCGCCTATCCGGCCATCGCCATAGAGGTGCAGCAGGCGCTCGGTCTGGGCGGCTTCGCCTTCGACATGAACGTCGCCTGCTCGTCCGCCACCTTCGGCATCCAGGCCGCCGCCGACATGATCCGCTCCGGCTCGATCCGCGCCGCGTTGATGGTCAATCCGGAAATCTGTTCGGCCCACCTCGAATGGCGCGACCGAGACTGCCATTTCATCTTCGGCGATGTCTGCACGGCGGTGATCCTGACCCGCCTCGAGGACGCGCCGGCCGGCGGCTGGGAAATCCTGTCGACGCGTTGCGCCACGCAATTCTCGAGCAACATCCGCAACAATAACGGTTTCCTGCGCCGCACCCGCGACGGCCACATGGCCGACCGCCGCGACATGCTCTTCCACCAGGAAGGCCGCAAGGTGTTCAAGCAGGTCGTGCCCTGGGTATCGGATCTGATGACCCGGCATCTCGCCGACAACGGTTTCGCGGCATCCGACCTCAAGCGCATGTGGCTGCACCAGGCCAACAAGGCGATGAACGACCTCATCGGCGCAAAGGTGCTGGGCCGCGCGCCGACGCGCGCCGAACAACCCAACATCCTGCAGGACTACGCCAACACCTCGTCGGCCGGCTCGATCATCGCCTTCGCGCAGCATTCCGACGATCTGCCGTCCGGCAGCCTCGGCGTGATCTGCTCCTTCGGGGCGGGGTATTCGGCGGGAAGCGTGATTGTAAGGCGGATGTGAGGGATACCGTACTCAAACCAGAGACGAAACCGAATACCACGCTGCTTCCTCGAAGAACCAGAAGCCGTCGATATTGAGAAGCGTGTCGGTTCCGTAGGTTGCATTCGTTACCGTGACGGAGCCGTCGGCGTTCTGGACGAAGGTGTATTCCGAGGCGAAGCCGTCGTAGTTGACCTGATTGTACGACCCGCCCTGTCCGTCGAGGATGTCGTTGCCGAGGTCTCCGTAGAGTTGGTCGTTGCCGTCGCCGGCAAGAATGGTGTCGTTGCCGATGGTGCCGTCGATGTAGTCGACGCCGGATGTGCCGACGATGGTCGCGCCGCCGCCGGCCGGAACAACGAGGTCGCTTGCCGCGTACCACGCTGCTTCGTCGAAAAACCAGAATCCGTCTATGTTGAGAAGCGTGTCGATTCCGTAAGTGGCGTTCGTTACCGTGATGGAGCCGTCGGCGTTCTGGACGAAGGTGTATTCCGAAGCGAAGCCGTCGTAGTTGACCTGATCGTACGCCCCGCCCTGTCCGTCGAGGATGTCGTTGCCGAGGTCTCCGTAGAGTTGGTCGTTGCCGTCGCCGGCAAGAATGGTGTCGTTGCCGATGGTGCCGTCGATGTAGTCGACGCCGGATGTGCCGACGATGGTCGAGCCGACGACGGCGTTGATTGTTCCGTTCACTGTCGCGACATCCGTGCTTGTTCCGTCGCTGACCGTATAGGTGAAGCTGAATGGTCCCGGCGACGAATCGAGCGAGTGGATGGTAAGCGTATTGTCGGCGTTCCGCTGCACGAGCCCGACGCCGGGAATGTAACCCGTCCATCCATCTGCTGACAACGCCACGCCATTGATGTGGGTGATCGTCAAAAGGTCGCCATCGGCGTCGCTGTCGTTGGCGAGCACGTTGACCGTGACCATGCCGCCGGTTGAAACGATGACCCCAGCGTCGTTTGCGGCGACCGGCGCGGAATTGCCGATAGAGCCTCCGGCAACGCCGCCGTTTCCTCTCGTCGGGTCGGCGTTCGCCAATGAGAAAATCGAACCATCGGCGACGAAAACGACCTGTTCCACATTGAGCGCAACGGTCGAGAGCCAGCCGCCGACTGCGGTGACGACGAGATAAGCGCCGTCGCCGCTGATCGTGAAGTCCGCGGCGGTTCCTTCCAGCAACAGGACATCCCAGCCTGTTCCGCCATCGACGCGGTTATTGCCTGCCCCGCCGCTGATCGAATCGTCGCCGGTGTTGCCGTAGAGATCGTCGTCGCCGTCCTCGCCGAAGAGGAAGTCATTGCCCGAGCCGCCATAAATACGGTCGCCGCCCGCGTTCCCGTCCACGAAATCGTCGCCGTCGCCGGCGAAAATGCTGTCGTCGAAGGCGGAACCCGAAACGGAGTCGTTTCCGCCATGGGTCAACACGACATAGCCGGTGAGGATTCCGGTCCCGTTCGTTCCCCATTGCGAGATGTCGACCGTGTCGGTCGTCACGACCGAGAGGATACGCACGCCGTTGCCGTAGTAGTCGTAACCGCCGACGATGGCCTGGATCAGGCCGACGGCGAGTTTCGGCGTGATTTCGCCGGTCGTCGCCGAGTTCTCGAACAGGCCGAAGGAGCCTTCGGCAAGCCCCTGATCGCCGTTATTCTCCGTATTGCCATCCCAGGCATTGTACCAGTCGTTCTGCTCGGCGTAGTAATTGTCGAGCACGTCGTGGGCGATGATGCCCTGCAAGGTCGAGTTCCCCCAAGAATCGAACACGCCGAGTGCTTCGGCATACCAATAGGCTTGGTCGATCTCGCCCTGTTCGCCCGCGCCGCGCCAGCCCTGGTAGGACGGAACGCCGAATTCCGTGACCCAGAGGTCCGTTCCGCCGAACCCGTACTGGTTGATCAGAGCCTGGTAGTTGTAGAGAGCGCCCTGGAACGAATAATAGTATCCCCACGGGTCGGAGACAGGATCGCCGACCCAGTCGGTCGGCCTTCCCGACGCCGGCGAACCGCCCGCCCAAGGACCGGGATTGTCGGGATAGGTCGTATAGGGATGGACGGAAAATCCGTCGATGTCGGCGTTCAGCTACTGGAGGGTCGCAAAGAACTCCTGCATGTAGGCGACGTCGTTATGGGCGATGCCGGCCCCGATGACATTTATCGACGGATCGTAGGCGTGGACCGCGTCGGCGACCGCGTCGAGGTATGTGGCGTACCATTCGGCGTTGTCGACGCTGACCGCGAAATTGCGCGGCGTGTCGGCTGAAACCGTCGGATCGTCGCCGTTCCAATAGGTCCCTGTATACTGGTAGCTCAGATTCGGCTCGTTTCCGACCTCCCAGCCGGCGATGACGGAGGCGTATTGGGGGAAGGATTCGTGGACCGCCTCGACCAGCAAGGCGAAGCGGTTGGCGAGTTCATTCAGCGCCCATGCGTTGTTGGGCTCGCCGGAAACGGATCCATCCTGTGACAGGTCAGGCGGAGTCTGGCCGGGTTCGAAGATGATTGTGAGGCCAAGTTGAGCAGCAACAGCTAGTCCCGCCCCGATTTCCTGAAGTTTCCACCCGGCGATTCCTCCAGGACCCACAGTTGACAAATCAAGAGGCACGCGAACGATTTGTGACCCCGCTTCAGCCGCGAGTGTTAGCAAATCGGCGTACGTGACTCCTTGGTGAGCTGGCGCTGACGAACTCCAAGAATTGTTCAGAACGTGAGTTCCAAAAGCAATATCAAGTATCGACATTTTCACCTCCGCGCGATTAGTGGTTGCATAAACCAAACCGCCTCGATTCGCAACGCAGAGGGGATTCATCAAAGGTGCCTAAATTATTAATTGAATTTAGGGAAGGAGATGAGGTCGATCCAACGACGATCTTTGATAAGCCGATTGAAGATTTAGAGAAAGTTCAATTGAGAAAATACTTCTCTTGGTTTTCTCAGAGTGCATTTAAGAAAACAGAAGTGACATTCGGAGAGACATTAGGTTCATTGATAGGTCAATTTGCTATTTCTGAAATAGAAATTAGAGAAAGAAAATGTGGGCAATTTTTCCATTTCGGAATATGTAAAAAACATAGAAATATTTCTAATATAATAGCTTTTTATAAACAAAGCGAAAATAAAGTAAAAGAAAATAAATATAACTATATTATCGCTGTGCCAAATAAAAAATCCTTTTTATTGAATAAAAGATTTCTGAAAATGGAGGATCGCCTGACGCTCGATATCCGCGTCGGTGTTGCCCTGCCGCGTACGTCTCGCCGCATCGTTGTTTCGCGCGCAGTGGATCGGGCCGACCCGTTTGACGCGACCCGATGGATCGCGGGTCATCTCGCGCCGTCGGAGTGCGCCGAAGTCGTCTGGGACGCCGAGACTTTGGCCGGTCGGCTCGGCAATCCGATGCAGTCATACGCCCTCCACGCTACGAAGGACTTGGCGCTCATATCCTCGCCGCGCTTCTTTCGCGGCATTCCTGTCGTACTGCTCTGCTCCTTTCACGCGCTTCCGAGCGAACATGTCGCGCCGGCGGACGTCGGCGCGCTGGTCGCCGCCGCCGCCCGGTTCCACCGCAATCCGCTTTTCCTCTATGTCGGCGTCAATAAGGCGCTGCCACGCCTGCCGGGCTGGCCGATTCCCGATCGCTGGCGGCCGTCGCGCATGATCGTACAGGTCCGCGAAATGGTTCCTGACGCGCCTCGCCTCGAACTCGACCGGTTCGAATCGATCGACTTCGACTTCGCTTGACCCCTCAAAACGCCGAGCCGGGCTTGTAGCCCATCGCCTTGAACGCCATCGCCGCCGGGCAGAAGCCGGTGAAGGCCGATTGCAGCATGTTCAGCCCGATGAACACGGTGAACCAGACGAACAGCGGCGAGACATACGCCGTCAGGATCACCGACAACAGCACCATGACGCCGGCGAAAGCCAGCACCGCGCGTTCGACAGACATGTCATCCTCCCGTTTCATGTCGATATGCGCATATGACGATGCGGCGGGAAAAAGCGCAAGTCCGGCGTCGCGTTTCAGAACCGGTCTCGAAACGCGAACCAGTTGAGCGCCAGGAACAGGACCGGCGCGCGAAACGTCCGTCCGCCCGGGAAAGGCGTCATCTTCAGTTCGCGCAGTTGGCGGAGCTTGTCGTCGTTGCCGGCGAGCGTCTCGGCGTAGAGCCGGCCGGTGTAATTCGCCAGCATCACGCCGTGGCCGGAAAAGCCGCCGATGACGGTGACGCCCGGCTTGACCTCGCGCACATAGGGCTTGCGCACCATGGTGATGCCGACGAACCCGCCCCAGGCGTGGGTGAGTTTCGCTTTCGCCAGCGCCGGGTAAAGCTCGGCGATCTGGCGGCGGACGCCCGCCTCGATGTCGCCGGCGGAATTGGGCGAATAGAGTTCGCGTCCGCCGAACAGCAGACGATTGTCCTTCGATTTGCGCCAGTAGCGCACGACGAAGCGGGAATCGTCGGCGCTTTCGCCGCCCGGCAACACCGGGCTGTCGGCCGGCAGCGGTTCGGTCGCGCCGATGAACGAGCCGATCGGCATCACATGGGCGCAGGATTCGGGTTCGATCCCGTTGCCATAGGCATTGACGGCCATCAGCGCCTTTGCCGCGGCGACCGTCCCGCGCGATGTGACGAGCCGCACCTTGCCGCCGCCGCTTTCGATCGCCGTGACTTTCGTGTTTCGCGCAACGCCGCGCCGGCCTTGGCAGCCGCCTTGGCGAGACCGACGAGGAATTTCAGCGGATGGATGTGCCCGGTATGCGCGTCGCGCACACCGCCGAAATAACGCGTAGAGCCGATGCGCTCCGCCGTTTCCTTCGCGTCCATGAACGTGATGTGCGGGTAGTCGTAGCGCTGCGCCATGATCGCCGGATGCGCCGCGTAGTCCTTAACGTAGCGCTGTTTGTGCGCCACCGAAAGCTGGCCCGGCATGTATTCCATGTCGATGCCGTGCTCGGCGGCGAAGGCGTGCATGTGCGCCTTGGCGTCTTCCGCCATGGCGAACAGCGCCCGCGAGCGCGTGTAACCATAGGCTTCTTCCAGTTCCTCTGGCCAGCCGCGCTGGCCGGTGCCGAACTGGCCGCCATTGCGCCCCGAGGCGCCGTCGCCGAGCTTGTGCTGTTCGAGGAGGACGACCGACAAGCCGGCTTTCGCCAAATGATACGCGGCCGAAAGCCCGGTGAAGCCGCCGCCGACGATGGCCACGTCGGCTTCGCGCGAGCCGTCGAGGGCGGCGTATTCCGGCCGTTCGCCGACGCTCGCTTCGTACCACGAGACGCCGGGCGAAATGGGGCTTTGATAGGTCATGATCGATCGTACGCGGTCATACGTTGGTCAGCAGGAATTCACGCTCCCACGGGCTGATCACCTGCATGAAGGTTTCGAATTCGCCGCGTTTCACCCCGGCATAAATCGCCATGAACTCGGCCCCGAAAATCTCGCCCAGATCGGTCTCGTCCTCGAACAAGGACACCGCTTCGAGCAGACCGCGCGGCAGATCGACGCCGGATTGGTAGTTGGTCGTCGCACTCGGTTCGCTGGCGGCAAGCTGCTTGGTCATCCCGAGATAGCCGGCGGCGAGCGAGGCGGCGAGCGCCAGATAGGGATTGGCGTCGGAGGACGGCAGGCGGTTTTCCACCCGCCGCGCCGCCGGCGTCGACGGCGGCACGCGGAACGCCGTGGTGCGGTTGTCGTAGCCCCAGGCCGTGTTGACCGGCGCTGACATGCCGGGCGTCAGCCGCCGGTAGGAATTGACGTAGGGCGCCAGCATCACCAGCGTCGATGGCACATAGCGCTGCATCCCGCCGATGAAATGGAAAAACGCCGGCGTCGGCTCGCCCTTGGAGTCGGAAAAGATGTTCTTGCCGCTCTTCTTGTCGACGATCGACTGGTGGATGTGCATGGCCGAACCCGGCAGGCCCTGGATCGGCTTGGCCATGAAGGTGGCGTACATGTTGTGGCCGAGCGCAGCCTCGCGTATGGTGCGCTTGAACAGGAACACCTGGTCGGCGAGCGCCAGCGGATCGCCATGACGCAGATTGATTTCGAGCTGCGACGGGCCTTCCTCATGGATCAGCGTGTCGATCTCGAGGCCCTGCTTCTCCGAATAGTGATAGATGTCGTCGATCAACTCGTCGAACTCGTTGACGCCGGCGATCGAATAGGCCTGCCCGCCGGAAATCGGCCGACCCGACCTTCCCTTCGGCGGCTTCAGCGGATAGTCTGGATCGGTGTTGGCGGCGACGAGGTAGAACTCGATTTCCGGCGCGACGACCGCTTTCCAGCCCTTGGCGTCATAGAGCGACATCACGTGACGCAGCAGGTTGCGCGGCGTGAAGGTGACTGGTTGGCCGCTGACGCCGACGATGTCGCAGATCACTTGCGCCGTCGGGTCCGTTTCCCACGGCACGACCGACAACGTGCTCAGATCGGGCACCAGTTTCAGGTCGCTGTCGAGCGGATCGTGGCGGAATTCACCGGTCTCTTCCGGGTACTCACCGGAAATGGTCTGCCGGAATACCGCGTTCGGCAAGGCCAGCGATGTTTCGGTGGTGAATTTCGACGACGGCATCATCTTGCCACGTGGCACGCCGGCCAGATCGGGCGTGATCGCCTCGATGTCCTCGATCGAACGCCAGCTCAGCCAATCCTTGGCTTCTTTCCAGTTGGCGACGCCGCGAAGCGCTTCGACATGGGGCCCGGGCGATTTGTGGATCGCGCGCCCGGCGTGGCGATGGTTTTTCGTTGAGGTCATCATGCACCGTGTGACGGATGCATGACTATAGCCCGCGGGCTCGACGATTGGGAAGGGGGGAGACCGAGATGATCTCGGCGGCGCAATTCAATCCGCCAATCCGGCGGCTTGGTTCGATGTTCGCGCAACCCGCGCCTCAAGCAGATGGTGGACGGTCGGAACGACCTTGTCGCTGGTCACCGGCTGGCAGATGGCGGCGCCGATCTCCGGATCGCCATTCAACAACCGGGCTATTTCCTGATCCCGCGCGACCACGATGATTTCCGGTCTTTGCGACAAAGACAGGCCGGCGATGATCGGGACATGATTGTCGTTCGATTGACCGGAATCGATGACCAGCAAATCATGGGCGCCTCGCATCAACATCGCCTTCGAGCCGGCAAGATCGACTTCGTCGACGCCGATGCCGGCGAGTGCGACGAAACGGGAGAGTACGATCCGGTCGACCGCGCGATCGGCAATGACGAGCGCTCGGCGTCGGGGACGAGAAACGGTGGACTTATTCATGTATCGGCGCCGGGGCTTGCATCGAACGATCCCTGACTTGCACGTCAGGAACAATGTGAAGTTGCAAACTAGCGCCATCGGCTTAACGAAGAACTAACAATCCCGCAATCCCCGGTGGGCGGAATCCGCCAACTCGCAATCGCGTCTCAAAATCGGGACAAGCCGCTTCAGCCGTTGCCCGATCCTTGGGTCATGATGACCGGAATCAGCAAATCGCCCCAATTGCCGTTGCCGCAATGATGGCGCGCCGATCGGACGAGTTCTACCGAAACGCCGGCCTCGACCGCCTTCATCACCGACTGGTTCAGGCGGTGAAGATCGTTCGCAACCATGCGTATCGCCGACTGCTGGTCGGCCGACATGGCGCTGGCTTGTTCCTCGGCTCTTTCCTTCACGCGCGGTTTCGGCGCCATGGTGTTCTCCTGCGTGTAAAAATCCGCTCTTGCCTGTCAATGTGCCCGCTCCGCATCGCCGCCGCAAGTCCGTCGACGCCGCGCTGAGAGAGTCACATGCTTGACAATGCATTGCACGAGGCTTGGTCGGAATCCACATTTTTCAGTGAAAAATTCGGGTCAGCCTGTGGTGCGATTGACAAAGGGCCATTGTAAAATAGTAAATCTGTAAATCATGGTCGCCAACGTCTCGGCGATGGCAAATTGTAAAATACTGTCAAACAGGGCCGGGTCAGCATGGCCGAACAGAAGATATTCGTCGGTCCGCGCATCCGCCGCATCCGCAACGGGCTCGGCCTGACCCAGACGGCGATGGCGGAAGGACTGGGCATTTCGCCGTCCTACCTCAATTTGATCGAACGCAACCAGCGTCCGCTCACCGTCCAGCTGATCCTGCGGCTGGCTTCGGTCTATCATGTCGAGCCGGAGGAACTGCAGGCCGAGAAAGGTGGCATCGCCGCGGCGCTCAAGGAAGTGTTCGCCGACCCCTTGCTCGCCGCCGAATTGCCCGGACCGGAAGAGACCGCCGCACTCGCCGACGCCGCGCCGAACGCCGCGGCCGCGTTGGTGAAACTTCATCGGGCCTATCGCGAAGGCCAGGAGCGCCTGACGGATCTTTCCGAAATGCTGGCGCGGGAGGGGCGCGCGACGCTCCTGTCTTCCGCCCGCCTGCCGATCGACGAGGTTCGTGAACTTCTTGAAAACCGGCCGAATTTCTTCCCGGCGCTCGAGGGCGAGGCCGAAGCGTTTCTCAAGCGGCTCGACGCCGGCGACGATCTGGCCGGCGCCCTGAAGCGCTGGCTCGCCGCCGAGCACCACATTGCGGTGCGTGTCCTGCCGGTCGCCGCCATGCCGAACTGGCGGCGACGTTACGATCGCCATTCCCAGCGCCTGTTCGTGTCCGAACGGCTGTCGCCCTTCGAGCAATTGCGCGAAATCGCCATGGAGGCGGCGCTGATCCGCATGCGGGTTGTCATCGAGGCGGAGGTGGAAGCGTTGAAGCTTGCCTCCGACGAGGCGCGCCGCATCGCCAGGTTCGAAATGGCGCGCTACGCCGCACACGCCCTGATGATGCCCTATGCCGCTTTTCTCGCCGCGGCCCAGCGGGCCCGCTACGATGTCGACGTCTTGCGTTCGCGCTTCAATGTTTCATTCGAACAGGCGGCCAATCGCCTGACCATGCTGGCCCGGCCCGGCGCCGCCGGCGTGCCGTTTTTCATGCTCGAAGTGGACAATGCCGGACACAAATTCCGCAAGGGTGGCGCCGATGGTTTCCCGCGCAAGCGTTTCGGCGGCGGTTGTCCGAAACTGCCGGTTCACGCCGCATTCTCCCAGCCTCAGCAAATCCTCGTCGAAGCCGTCGAGATGCCCGATGGCGGCAGGTTCCTGACGGTCGCCCGCACGCTGGAAGGTCCGCGCGGCGCTTTCCAGGAGCGCCCCCGCCGGACCGCGCTGCTGATCGGTTGCGATTTCGCCTTTCGCAGCGAGGTCGTTTATGGCGAGGCGCTGCCGGCCTCGACGCCGGCGACCGCCGTCGGCCCGGCCTGCCGCCTGTGCGAACGCTCGGGTTGTCTCGCCCGCGCCGAGCCTCCGATCACGCGACCGCTCGGCCTGGACGAAATGGTGACCGGCCTTTCGGCATTCGATTTTCAATAGGCGTCAATCGAGCGCCAGACGCTTCATGGCATAGCGTGCGCAGTTTCGGCCGATCTCGCGGCCATCGGAAGCCGATATACGCGTGGCGCAGATGACCACCGTGCGCGCGGCGCGACCGTCAAAAGAGACAAAGGCGCGCACCTTCGCGCCGCCATGGGCGGCCACGCGCAAGGCCGGACGCGAGAATGTCGCGCCGGCATTCGAGGAAAGCTGAATCAATGCCGGCGCGCCGCCGGGGTTCGACACGGTCATGTCGATCGCCGCCCGGTCGGCGAAGGAAACGACCGCCGCTCTGGCCGGCCAAAGCGCGGCGCCAGGCACGACACCGGAAAAGCCGATGGCGCTTTCCGCCGCTGTTGTCGGCACCGTCGCGCAAACGAGTAACGCCGTGGCCGCCACTCTGTACCAAACCGGAACGCTCATGGCGTCCTCCGCATCGACCAGGCCGGCGTCGCAACCGTCGTGCCACGGTCGGGTCCCGGTGAGAATGATGCGCAACCAAAAGACGAAATCCACATATAATACACGTTAACTGCAACTCCCTGCTTGCGTTAGGTGGAAATTAGCCATGGCGATTCAGCGAATCCAAGGCCTTGGCTGCGGGATGGAAAAACACGCGACACCGCCGCGTCGCCATTCGGGCTTCACTTTCGCGCGCCGCCGTCTATTGCGTGGGCATGGACAGCCTGATTCCGCCCAAACCCTTGAACCATCCGGTGCGCGCCGACCGGGCGCGCGGCATCGCGCTCGTCACTTTGTCGGCCTTGGCCTGGAGTTTTGGCGGCGCCATTCAGCGCTTTCTGACGATTGCCGATCCTTGGGCTACGGTGTTTTGGCGCTCGGGCTTCGCTTCCGCCTTCCTGATCGCCTTCATGCTGTGGCGCGACGGACCAGCTGAAACCCGCCGGTCGTTTCTGGGCATGGGATGGCCGGGGCTCGCCGTGGCGATCTGCTTCACCATCGCCTCGACATTTTTCGTCGTCGCGCTGTCGTTCACGACGGTTGCCAACGTCATGTTGATGAACGCCGGCGTGCCGTTGATCGCGGCGCTGCTTGCCTGGCTCGTCTTCCGCGACCGTGTCGACGGACCGACATGGGCCGCAATCGCCGCCGTTTTCGGCGGCGTAGCGATCATGGTGTCCGGCTCGTTCGGCGGCGGGATTTCCCTGATCGGCGACGTCCTCGCGCTGGGCATTGCAGTCGCCTTCGCCACGGCGACGGTCATCACCCGCCATTTCGCCCATGTGCGCATGACGGCGGCGACCGCGCTTGGCACCGGCATCGGGTCGGCCATCGCTTTTCTTTTCGCCGGCCCTGTCGCCGTCGGCGCGGCCGATTTCGGGCTGCTGTTCGCCTTCGGTGCGCTGAACCTCGGTCTGGGACTTGCCTTGTTCGTCACCGGCGCGCGTCTGGTGCCGGCCGCGCTGGCCGCGCTCCTCGGCACGCTGGAGACAGTGCTCGGTCCGGTCTGGGTCTGGCTGATCCACGGCGAAGCGCCGTCCTTTCGCACGCTCGCCGGCGGAGCGCTGATCTTCGTGGCTTTGTTGGCGCATATCGCATTGCAGGCGCGCCGCGACCGGCCCGGGCTTTAAGCAGCCGGCACGTCCCCGATTTTTCGCTTGAGGGCTGTCGCAAAGCTACCTAGTCTGGCCTTTGATGCCGGCTCAAGGTTCCAGCCGGCGGGGCAAAGGAGCTGATGATGCACTTCAACAAATGGCTGGCCGCCACGGCCATCCTCGCCGGCGTCGCGTGCGCCGGCGTCGCCGTCGCCCAGGAAAAAGTCGTCAACGTCTACAACTGGTCCGACTATATCGACGACACGATCATCGCCGATTTCACCAAGGAAACCGGCATCAAGGTCGTCTACGACGTCTTCGATTCCAACGACATTCTCGAAACCAAGCTGCTCGCCGGCGGCTCCGGCTACGACATCGTCGTACCCTCGGGCAATTTCCTCGGCCGCCAGATCCAGGCCGGCGTTTTCCAGAAGCTCGACAAAGCCAAGCTGCCCAATATCGCCAACATGTGGGATATCGTCGCCCAGCGCACCGCCGTCTACGATCCGGGCAACGAGTACTCCATCAACTACATGTGGGGCACGGTCGGCATCGGCTACAACGTCAAGAAGGTCAAGGAAGCGCTCGGCCTCGACAAGATCGAGTCCTGGAAGACCGTCTTCGAGCCCGAGAACATGAAGAAGCTCGAGGCGTGCGGCGTGTTCATGCTCGATTCCTCGCAGGACATCATTCCGACGGCGCTGCACTTCCTCGGTCTCGATCCGAACACCACCAATGCCGACGACATCGCCAAGGCGGAGGCGCTGTTGCTCTCGGTTCGCCCGCATGTGCGCAAATTCCATTCGTCCGAATACATCAACGGTCTCGCCAATGGCGACATCTGCGTGGCGGTCGGCTGGTCGGGCGACGTGTTCCAGGCGCGCGACCGGGCGGCCGAAGCCGACCAGGGCGTCGAAATTGCCTATGCCGTTCCGGTCGAAGGCGCGGAAATGTGGTTTGACCAGATGGCCATTCCGACCGACGCCCAGCATCCGGAGGAGGCGCACGCTTTCCTCAACTACCTGATGAAGCCGGAGGTCATCGCCAAGGCGTCGAACTACGTTTTCTACGCCAATGGCAACAAGGCCTCGCAGCAGTTCATCGACAAGGAGGTTCTCGAAGATCCGGCGATCTATCCGGGCGAGGACACGTTGAAAAAACTGTTCGTCGTCCTGCCGCTCGATCCGAAGACACAGCGCATCGTGACGCGGTCCTGGACCAGGATCACCACCGGTCAGTAATTCCTGCAAACGCCCCGGAACAACGCTTCCGGGGCGTTTTACTTTCCAAGCAGAGGGGACATCATGCAATCGCTCGGCAACACGCGACGCTCATTCGCGCCTTGGAACGACCCGACCGCCAAGCCCTATATCGCCTTCGAGAATGTCACCAAGAGTTTCGGCGACTTCACCGCCGTCGACAATCTCTCCTCAACATCTATGAGCGCGAATTTTTCGCGCTCCTCGGCGGATCGGGCTGCGGCAAGACCACTTTGCTGCGCATGCTCGCCGGCTTCGACAATCCGACGTCCGGGCGCATCAAGCTCGACGGACAGGATGTGGTCGGCATTCCGCCTTACCGGCGGCCGGTCAACATGATGTTCCAGTCCTATGCCCTGTTTCCGCACATGAATGTCCACGACAACATTGCCTTCGGCCTGAAGCAGGAAGGCATGCCCGCCGCCGATATCGACAAGCGCGTCGCCGAAATGCTGAAGCTGGTCAAGCTCGAGCAATTTGCCAAGCGCAAGCCCCACCAATTGTCGGGCGGCCAGCGCCAGCGCGTGGCGCTCGCCCGTTCGGTCGCCAAGCGTCCGAAAGTGCTTCTCCTCGATGAACCGCTCGGCGCGCTCGACAAGAAATTGCGCGAGGAAACCCAGTTCGAACTGATGGACCTGCAGCAGCAGCTGGGCCTGACTTTCGTCGTGGTCACGCACGACCAGGAAGAGGCGATGACCATGGCTGACCGCATCGCGGTCATGGACAAGGGGCATATCATGCAGGTCGCGACGCCGGCCGAGGTCTATGAGGCGCCGGCTTCCCGCTTCGTCGCCGACTTCATCGGCAATGTGAACATGTTCGAGGGCACGGTGACCGGCGCCAAGCCGGGCGAAGTGACGATCGCCACCAAGGACGGCGTCGACGTCACATCGCAATGCACCGGTAAGCCGGAAACGGGCGCGCCGGTCTGGTTCGCCATTCGGCCGGAGAAGATCCACATCACGCGAGGCAAGCCGTCGACGGGCGTCAATGCCGCCGAAGGCGTCGTCTGGGATATCGGATATCTCGGCGACATGACCATCTTCAACGTCAAACTGCCGGGCGGCAAGGTGGTGAAAACCGCCACGATGAACGCCACGCGCACTGCCGAGGAGCCGCTCTCCTACGACGACAAGGTCTGGATCGCCTTCGCGCCGGAATCCGGCATCGTGCTGACAAGTTAGGAGGAAGCGATGCAAAAAGCGCTCGCCGCCATCGTCAGCCGCCTTGTCATCGCGGTCCCTTATGCGTGGCTGCTGGTTTTCTTCCTCGCCCCGTTCCTGATCGTCCTGAAGATCTCGTTCTCGTCGACCGCGATCGCCATGCCGCCCTACACCCCGGTGCTCGACTGGACGGGAGGAATATCCGGCCTGATCGCCAAATTCGGCGAGTTTTCGACCTTCAATTACGAGTTCCTGTTCGACGATTCGCTGTATCTCAAAGCCTATTTGTCGAGCGTTGTCATCGCCGCCATATCGACGTTCCTGACGCTGCTGATCGGCTATCCCATCGCCTACGGCATGGCGCGCGCCCCGGCGACAATCCGCCCGACGCTGCTGATGCTGGTGATTCTGCCATTTTGGACCTCTTTCCTGATCCGCGTTTACGCCTGGATCGGCATCCTCAAGCCCGAGGGCCTGCTGAACCAGTTGTTGCTGGCGGTTGGCCTCATCGACGAGCCGCTCATCATCATGAACACCTACACGGCGATCTTCATCGGCATCGTCTATTCCTATTTGCCGTTCATGATCTTGCCGCTCTATTCGGCGCTTGAGAAAATGGATTATTCCCTCGTCGAAGCGGCCGAGGATCTGGGTTGCACGCCCTTCGGCGCCTTTTGGAAAGTCACCTTTCCGCTCTCGATCCCCGGCATCGTCGCCGGAAGCCTGCTGGTTTTCATTCCGGCGACGGGCGAATTCGTCATTCCCGATCTCCTCGGCGGATCGCAGACGCTGATGATCGGCAAGACGCTGTGGAACGAGTTCGCCTCGAATCGCGACTGGCCGCTGTCTTCCGCCGTGGCGATCCTGCTGCTTTTGCTGCTCGTCATCCCCATCGTGTTGTTCCAGAACGCCCAGGCGAAAGCCCAGGAGGCCGGCAAATGAACACCGTCTGGTCGCGCTTCAACATTTCGTCGGTCGTGCTCGGCTTCGCCTTCCTCTACCTGCCGATCGTGCTTCTGGTGATTTATTCGTTCAATGAATCCAAGCTGGTCACCGTCTGGGCCGGTTTTTCGACCAAATGGTACGTCTCGCTGCTGTCGAACCAGAGTGTGCTCGACGCGGCCTGGGTCACGGTCCGCGTCGGGATCCTGTCGGCGACGGTGGCGACCGTCCTCGGCACGCTCGCGGCCCTGACGCTGGTGCGTTTCACCCGCTTCCGCGGCCGCCTGTTGTTTTCCGGCATGGTGTTCGCGCCGCTCGTCATGCCGGAGGTCATCACCGGCCTGTCGTTGCTCCTCCTGTTCGTCGCCATCGGTCTCGATCGGGGGTTCATCACGGTGACGCTCGCCCACATCACCTTCACCATGTGTTTCGTCGCCGTGGTCGTGCAATCGCGCCTGATGACCTTCGACCGCTCGCTGGAGGAGGCGGCGATGGATCTCGGCGCGCCGCCGGTGAAGACCTTCTTCCAGATCACCCTGCCGGTCATCCTGCCGGCCATCATTTCGGGCTGGATGCTGGCCTTCACCCTTTCGCTTGACGATCTGGTCATTTCCAATTTCACGTCCGGTCCCGGTGCGACGACCCTGCCGATGAAAATCTACAGCCAGGTCCGTCTGGGGGTGACGCCCGAAATCAACGCCATTTGTTCGCTGATGATCGGCGTCGTCGCACTCGGGGTGATCGGCGCGTCGCTCGTCAACAAGCGCCGCGAAGTCCAGCGGCTGCGCGACGAACAGGCGGCGCGGCAGGGCAACGGCTAGAGCGTTTCTCGATCAAATTGAATCCCTTTGGGGGCGGGGGGATTCGGGGGGCGGGCCGGGCGGGGGGGGGGCGGGGCGGGGGCGCCGCGGCCGCCCCGGCGCCGGCGACGAGGGGAAGAGGATGAAGCTGAACGGTTGCAGATCTCCGGGGGGAAGAGGGGGGGGGGGGGGTCCTTGGGGGCGGGCCGGGGGCGCGGGCGGGGGGGAAACCCTCGGGGGGGGTTCTTTCGCCGCGCGGGGGGCCCCCGGCCGGGCCAAAAACCCCCCCCCCAACTTGACGAAACGCTCGCGGTCCGGGACATCCAGTTCTCTGCGCTGCGCGGCGGGCGAAGCAGCGATATCACCAGCCAGATCGGCACGATCACCATCGAGCCGAGCAACAAATTGGGAAGCGCCCAAGCCGCGCCTTTCTCGGCCATGGCGACGACTCGCTCGGGCGTGAGGCCGAGCTCCAGCACTTCGGTTGCCGACATGTTGAAAAACGACAAGCCTGCGCCGGTCAGCAGCGATGCTGCCGCGATCTTGAACGCTCCGACGATCAACCTGTACACGTCCGCACCCCGCGAATCGCTCAAGCGCAATCATAGTTTCCGGGAGTGTCGGCGCAAAGGTCGGCTATTGAAGGCCGGTCGCCGAACTTGCCGACGAGAAAAACGGCGCCGACCACGATCCGCCGATGAAAAAGCGCCGCCCGCCATCGGCCGGATCTTCGGGGGTCCGGGCGACCCCGGACATCGCCAGCCCGCGACCGGGCAGGGGCGCGATGCCGGCGGCGGACAACGTCGCCAGGTGCGAGACGATCTCGAACTTCTCGATCCGCGCCAGCCCGTTGCCGATCGCGGCGCGAAACTCGGCTTCCTGAAAGGGAAGCGATCCGCCGATGGTTTCGCCAAGGCCGAAAAAGCCGCCCTGGGCCAGCCTGGCCATGAAGCCCGCCAAATCGAGATTGTCGAGGGAGCCACCGACGAGTTTGACCGAAACCGTTCCTTCTCCCTTGTCCAAAAGTTCGCGCCAGTCCGACGCCGGGCCGCGGATCATCGCCGCTATCGTCGCCCTGCCGGAGGGGCGGAAGCGGGTCGTCCCCAAAATGTCGGCCAGCAATCCGGCATCGATGTCATTGCCGAAAAATGAAACCTCGGCGCTGCCGCCTGCCTGCGAAGTCCGAAATCCGGCCTGCAGGGAACCACCCAGGGCGCTCGCGTCCGAAAGGTCGAAAGCGGCGATTTCCGGACGGATGTTGAGCGTGGCGGCGGCCTTGGTCATGGCCACCGGACCGAGTTTGGCCCGCTCGGCCGAAAGGCGGAGATCGACGACGAACGGCCCGGAAAAATGCGTCTCCACCGCCGGCATGTCTCCGGCGGCCTTGATCGTCGGTGCGATGGCGGCCGGGACGAAGGGTGTGAAATCGAGGTCGCCGAAGGCAAGCGTTCCGGCGACCAGCGGCACGTCCTGACCCAGATCGAACTCGATCGCGCCGTTGCCGAGGCTGTCCTCTATCGAAAGACTGACATTGTCGAGCTTCAGCCGCGTCGCCGCGCTGGCCAAATCCGCCGTCAACGCGAACGCGCCTTCCGGCGCGACCGCGATCGCCGGACTGTCGGACCATGCCAGCGCCCGCTTCAGCGAAGGGGCCGAAACACGCAATGCGCCGACGACATGCAGCGGTGCCGAAGCCTCGGTCGTGCCGGAAAAAACGATGTTCGCCGGCGCCGATTCGAGCGTCAACTCGGCACGGGTTTGTCTACCGGCGAAAAAAGCCCGGCCATCGCCGATTTCGGCGGAGATGCGAACAGCCTCCCCGCGCCATGATCCCGATCCATTGAACCGCATCGGCGCCGAAAGACGTGGCCAGGACAATACGGCGTCGATTGCGCTGATCCCCGCCGCCGGCGAATCCTCGACTTCGATGCGGCCGTCCTCGATTTTGACCGAGGCGATGCCAGCCGCGGGTTCTTCGTTCGCAGCGACGCCGTCGGCGTGGAGGAAGCGGGAAATGCGGGCGTTTTGCAACGGTGAAGGGATGCCGGGGACCGAACCGGCGCGCAGTGTTGCGACCGGCCGGGTCAGCGTCATCGCCTTAAAACTGATTTCCCCGCGCAAAGCGCATCCAAGCGTCGAGCGTCGCCGCCACGGTCGATGGCGATCGCTGGCGCGTCCGGTCGTCCCGCTGGCGGCGTCAGGCGGATGCCGGTCAGCCGGGCGCGGAAGGACGGCCACACATCGATGCGGGGCGGCGCGCCGAGCGCGACCTGGTATCCGGTCACCTCTGTCAATTCGGCGGCGATGCGGTCGGCGACGATGCGGGTCGAGGCGACCCAAGGCAGTGCGAACAGCGCGAACGCCGCGACGATCACGCTGGCGGAAATCGTCCACAGCAATCGGTTCTTGCCGGCGAGGGGCATTCGGCTTCCTGTTGCCTGATCGCAGGGATACGGCCCATGCGCAGCACTCTGCCTATCGCGAATATTATGGCCGCGTAAAGGCGTTCCGGCGTCGCTTGCGCGATTGCAACGGCGCAGACGACGCCTATACCTGCCTTCGATCGCCAGCCGGAGAACCGCCATGTCCGCACCACTCTGGACCCCTTCGCCCGTGCGGATCGCAGAGTCGTCGATGGACGCCTTCAGGCGAGCGGCGGAGGTGAAAAGCGGCGGGCGATTGCCGGACAGCGCAGCGCTGCACGCCTGGTCGATCGACCAGCCGGAGGTTTTTGGCCGCTGGTCTGGGATATTCCGGGCAAATCGTCGGGACAAGGGCGGCGGTGTGATCGAAAACGGCGACGCCATGCCCGGCGCGCGGTTTTTCCCGCGGGCGAAACTGAACTTTGCCGAAAATCTGTTGCGGCGGCGCGGCGAAAGCGAGGCCATCGTTTTTCGCGCCGAGGACAAGGTGGAGCGCCGGCTGAGCTGGGACGACCTCCATTCGCTGACTTCGCGGTTTCAACAGCTCTTCATCGCCAGCGGCATTGTGGCCGGCGACCGCATCGCGGCCATGATGCCGAATATGCCGGAAACCGTCGCCGCGATGCTGGCGGCCGCTGGATTGGGCGCGATCTGGTCGTCCTGTTCGCCCGATTTCGGCGAACAAGGCGTTCTCGACCGGTTCGGCCAGATCGAGCCGAAACTGTTCATCGCCAGCGACGGCTATTTTTACGCCGGCAAGACCATCGATGTGTCCGGCAAGATCGCCGCGGTGACGGCGCGATTGCCGACGGTCGAACGGGCCATCATTGTTCCGCTGACCAATTCGATGGGCGATGCCGGACCGAAGGCCGCCCGCCTTGACGATCTGCTTGCGCCCTTCGCGGCAGGCGAAATCCGCTACGAACGACTACCGTTTTCCCACCCCCTCTACATCCTGTTCTCGTCGGGCACGACCGGCATTCCCAAATGCATCGTCCATTCCGCCGGCGGCACGCTGCTGCAGCATGCGAAAGAACATCGGCTGCATGCCGGAATCGGCGAAGACGACCGGTTGTTCTATTTCACCACCTGCGGCTGGATGATGTGGAACTGGCTGCTCTCCGGCCTCGCCGCCGGCGCGACGCTTCTGCTCTATGATGGTTCGCCCTTCCATCCCGACGGCAACGTGCTCTTCGATTTCGCCTCGGCCGAGCGCATGACGCATTTCGGCACGTCGGCCAAATTCATCGATTCGGCCCGCAAGGCCGGCATCGAGCCGCGCCGCACCCATGACTTGTCGGCGTTGCGGGCGCTTTTCTCGACCGGATCGCCGCTGTCGCCCGAGGGTTTCGACTGGGTCTATGCGGCGGTGAAAGCCGACCTGCACCTGGCATCGATCTCCGGCGGTACCGACATCGTCTCGTGTTTCGTTCTCGGCGACCCGACCCGCCCGGTCAGGTCGGGCGAAATCCAGGGGCCGGGCCTGGGCATGGCCGTCGATGTCTGGGACGAGGTTGGCCGCCCGGTTCGCGGCGAAAAGGGCGAATTGGTGTGCACGCGTCCCTTTCCGGCAATGCCGATCGGGTTCTGGAACGATCCGGGCGGCGAGAAATATCGCGCCGCCTATTTCGAGCGGTTCCCCGGGGTCTGGCGCCATGGCGATTTCGCCGAATGGACCGAATATGGCGGCATGGTCATCCATGGCCGCTCCGACGCCACGCTCAATCCCGGCGGCGTGCGTATAGGCACGGCGGAAATTTACAACCAGGTTGAACAATTGACGGAAATCGCCGAATCGCTGTGCATCGGTCAGGAATTCGACGGCGACGTGCGCATCGTCCTGTTCGTCCGCCTTGCCGCCGGGACGATTTTGGATGATGCGCTGCGCCAGAAAATCCGCGCGAAAATTCGATCAGGCGCCAGTCCTCGGCACGTTCCGGCGAAGATCGTCGCCGTCGCCGACATTCCGCGCACCAAATCGGGCAAGATCACCGAATTGGCGGTGCGCGATGTCGTTCATGGCCGGGACGTGAAGAACAAGGAAGCCTTGGCGAATCCCGAAGCTCTTGACCTGTTTCGAAATCTGGCCGCCTTGGCGGATTGATCCCGGTTAACGCGCGGTTAATGCCGGAATTTACCGAAAATCCATGTGGATTGCCGAAAGATAAATTGCCATCGACCCGGTTAACCGCTTGTTAGGTTGCGTCGCGCCAATATGTCGGCAACTCAAGAGCGAGCATTTTCGCTCTTACCGTCTTACGCGCTCACCCGTCGTGACAGCAGCTTTCCTTCAGGCGCCCCGCAAGGGGCGTTTTTTTAACTACAACGTCGCTTCGTCGTCGCCCATCAGCGCCCGCGACACCGCGAAGATCGGCGCGATGGCGACGGCGACGATCGCCAGGGCGGCAACGGCGCCGTCTTCCGGCGAGCCGCGTGAAGCCGCTTCGTAGACATGCGTTGCGAGCGTGGAAAACCCGAACGGTCTGAGCAGGATCGTCGCCGACAACTCCTTCACCGTGTCGACGAACACAAGAACGGCGCCGGTTGCGATCGCCGGGCGAAGAAGCGGCAACAAGACGCCGAGAACGGCCTCCATGGCCGTTTTGCCAAGACTGCGCGCCGCATCGTCGACATGGCGCGGCAGTTTTTCGAGACCGGAGCGAATTGCGCCTTCGGCCAGCGCGATAAACCGGATCGTGCAGGCGATGACGACAGCCGCGGAAGTGCCGGTCAGCACCAGTCCGGTCGAGTAGCCGTAACGGGCGCGGAGAAAGGCGTCGAGCCCGTTGTCGAATGCCGCAAGCGCCAGCAGCAACCCGATGGCCAGGATCGTGCCGGGGATGGCGTAACCCATGAGGGCGACGCGCGACAAGCGTCTGAGCGCGATCGATGGCGTCATCCGCGACGCCAGGGTCAAGACCAGGGCGGCAAGCGTCGCGGCGATCGCCGTCGCGCCGGCGGTCGCCAGCGTATTGGCGAGCGCGGACTGGAATTCTGCCGAAAACAAGGCGTCGAGACGTTTGATCGCCGACCGGCCGAGCACGAGGAGGGGGATGCCGAAACCGGCGCCGACCGGCAGGGCTACCGAGAGCATGGCCATTCCGGCGCGCCAGCCCGCCAATTGGCGGCGCGGCGCCTGTGCGTGCATCTGGCTGGCCCGCCCGACATGGTAGCGCTGGTTGGCCCGGATCGCTTGTTCGGCCGCGATCAGCGCCAGAACAACGAGGAGAAGCACCAGCGCGACGGCGGCGGCTCCGGCGAGGCTGTTGCGGTTGAGCCAGGTGGCGTAGACGGAAAGCGTCAGCGTTCGCACGCCCAGATACTCGCTGGCGCCCACATCGTTGAGCGTTTCCATCAATGCCAGCGCAATACCGGCGGCGATGGCCGGCCGCGCCACCGGCAGCAAGACGCGGCGAAAAACCGTGAACGGTCGCGCCCCGAGCGTACGCGCCGCGTCGGCGACGTTTCGCCCCTGCAGGATGAACACCATGCGTGAGGTCAAATAGACATAGGGGTACAGCACCGAGGAAAGGACGATCGCCGCGCCGGGCGTCGAGCGTATGTCGGGAAACCAGTAGTCGCGCGCGCTGGCGAACCCGAATATCGCACGCAGCATGCCCTGAACCGGCCCGGCATAGTGGAAGAAATCGGCAAAGGCATAGGCCGCGAGATAAGGTGGAATGGCGAGCGGCAGCACGAGGGCGAAGGCGAACAGGCGTCGCAACGGGAAATCATGGGCGACAACGATCCATGCGCTGAAGACGCCGATCGAGCCAGCGCCCAGGGCAACGAGGAAAAGCAGCCAAAGCGTTGTGGGCAAGGCGCGCGACAGGCTTGAGCCGAGAATGCCGGCGATCTCGGAAAACGACCCGCCAAAGGCCACCACGAGCAAAGAGACGAGCGGCAGCAAAACAAGCGCGGCATTGGACCGGCCGCCGCGAATGCGCGCCACCGCGCCCGCAGCCGAACCGCGGGCGCAATGGACAATGCGGCGTCAGCTCCCCGGACCGTCATCGACGCCGACGCGGTCGATCAGCTCGGAGGCGGCCTTGCGATTGGCGGCGATCGCCGCGAGCGGCTGGTCGTCCGCCTTCAGTTCGCCGAGGCCCGCGACGAAATCGGAAGGCTTGGCGCCGGCGGCGACCGGGTATTCGTAAACCTGGGCGGCGTAGATTTCCTGCGCCTTCGGCCCGGCGAGGAACTGCATCAGTTTCAACGCGGCTTGCTTGTGGGGCGCATTCTTCGCCATCGCCATGCCGGAAAGGTTGACGTGGGCGAGGCCGTTCTCGAAAGTCGGGAAGATGACGCGAATGGCGTTGGCCCAGTCCTTTTGCTCCGGTTCCTTTTCGTTGTTGGCCATCAAGCCGACATAATAGGTGTTGCCCAGACCGATATCGCATTCTCCCGAGAAGATCGCCTTGGCTTGGCCGCGGTCGTTGCCGTCGGGCTTGCGGGTCAGATTGGCCTTCAATCCGGTAAGGAATTCGCCGGTTTTTGCTTCGCCCCAATGGCCGATCATCGCGGCGACCAGCGCCAGATTATAGTCGTGCTGCGCCGACCGCATGCACACGCGACCCTTCCATTTCGGATCCGCGAGATCGGACCAGGCGATAGCCTCATCCTTGACCCGGTCTTTGGACACGTAGACTACGCGGGCGCGCTGCGTCACGCCGAACCATTTGCCGGCCGGATCGCGATATTCGGCCGGAACGGCGGCGGCGAGCCCGGGGTCGTCGACGGACTGGACAATGTCCTTTTCGGCCGCGAGCGCCAGGCGCGAGATGTCGGTGGCGAGTATGACGTCGGCCGGTGAATTGGCGCCTTCGGCGGCAATGCGTTCCTCCAGACCCTTGTCGAGGAACAGGAGCTCGGTGGCGATGCCGGTTTCCGCCGTGAAGGCGTCGAGCACCGGCTTCATCAGGTCGGGTTGACGATAGGAGTAGATGTTGACGCGGTCGGCGGCCATGGCCGGTGCGATGAAAGAGGCAATCGCGGCAAGCGCAACGCCGCCGGCAAAAAGCCGGAACGATTTTGCAGTCATGACATTCTCCATTCCTTCAGGGTTCAAGGCCCTGCGGTGCGAGGGTTTTCGGTCCGCTTTCGCGAAACCATCGTCTGAATTGCCGGAAAAGCGATAAAACACAAGCGCGTCACATCCGGGGAAAGCCCGGTTTGGAACGTTTCTAATCTTTTCTCCGGTTCAGCCGGCGAGGACCCGCGTCGAGGGAAACACCACTTCGACCAGGGTGCCTTCGCCCGGCGTCGAGGCGATGACGAACCGGGCGCGGTTGGCTTCGACCAGCGCCTTGGTCAGCGGCAGGCCGAGGCCGGTGCCGTCGCCGCGCGGTCGGTTCAGGGTCGAGACCTGCTTGAACGGTTTCAGCGCCTGTTCGATATCGGCCCGGCTCATGCCGATGCCGGTGTCGCGCACCCGCATGACGACGTCGCCATTCCCCTCATAGGAGGTCGAGACAATGACCTGGCCGCCCGGATTGGTGAAACGCACCGCGTTGGACAACAGATTGAGTGCGATCTGTTTGACCGAACGCAGATCGGCCACGACCTCCGGCAGTACTGAGGCCAGCGAAGAACGAATGATCACCCGCTCGCGATTGGCTTGCGGCTGCATCAGGGACACGGCTTCGCCGAGCGTTTCGTTGAGCCGCACCGCTTCGTAAGCCAAATCCTGCTGTCCGGCCTCGATCTTGGAAATGTCGAGCAGATCGTTGACCAGGTCGAGGACATGGTTGCCCGATTTGTTGATGTCGCGCAGATAGTCGCGATAGCGCTCGTTGCCGATCGGACCGAATTTTTCGTCCGTCATCAGTTCGGAAAAACCGATGATGGCGTTGAGCGGCGTGCGGATCTCATGACTGACGCGGGCAAGGAAATCAGACTTCTGCGACGACGCGGCTTCCGCCTTGCGCCGCGCCTGGGTCAGCTCTTCCTCGGCTCGCTTGAACTGGGTGATGTCGCGCAGCACCGCGCAAAATCCGTTGTCGCCGGGCAACCGGCCGATGGTCATGAACAGCGGAATAAACCCGCCCTTGGCCTCGCGGCCGATCACCTCGCGACCGTCATTGAGTACGCTGGCGACGCCGTTCTCGGTGAGGCCGGCGAGGTAGTCGCGGGCCGACCGCTGGCTTTCGGTAGCAAACAACGAAATGTAGGGTTTGCCGGCTAGATCGGCCGCCTCGAAACCGAACAGCGCCTGCGCCGCGCGCGATACCGAACGGATCGACCCATCCGCATCGAGGGTGACGATGCCATCGGTCGCGGTGTCGAGAATGGCCTCGAGTTCGGCGACGCGGTTGGCAAGCGCGAGGTCGGATGGAGGAACAACATCGCGCGGCGAAGGGGTGTCGGCGGCGGTTGCGATTTCGAGCGATTCCGTCGCCGGTCCCGCGTTAGCCGCGGAAACCGTTTCAATGAGAATCGGAGTCGGCCGCAGAGACAGCAGCAACGCCCGCCCGCCCGCCCAGGGAATGGTTTGCAGATGCGCCTCGACGGGGAATTCGGCGCCATCCTTCGCCACCAGCCTGATGGCGCGCCGGCGCGCCGGCGCTTCGTCGTCCTCGGGGTAGGGGCCGGCGATCAGGGCGCCAAGTCCGCCGGCGGCGTTGAGTTCGTCCAGGGATGCATATCCGGTGCGCTCGAGGAATTCCTCATTGGCGTAGTGCAAGCGGTCTCCGGAATGGACCAGCATCGGCAAAGGCAGACGCGACAGCAACGCCGAATTGGCCGAAGGCGCCGGCGGGTGCACCGCGGGGCTGGCTGGTTCCGTTGTTTCCGCCCGGTTGTCGGCGAGATCACCCGCCGGCGCGGATTCGCCTGGACCAAAGCGGGCTTCATTGTCGACCGGTTCATGGTGATCGTCGAGCCATGGCTCGCCGAGTTCCGGCGCACCGGCGTCAATGCCCTCGATGCCGGCGTCTTCCACCAGTCCGCGCGGCAAATCGTCGGGAGCGTCCCATTCGGGAAAATGCGGCGCGTCAAACGTGTCGCTGGCCGGGGCCCGATCGTCATTGGCGACGACCGGCCGGCTTTCGTCCTGTTTCAGCCTGTCGCCGATCTCGCGAAAGGCCAAGGCGTTCGATAGGCGACAACGTTTTTGCGGGCATGCCTTTTTGCCGCGAGGGCAGCCTGACCACCTTGTCGGGCAATGCCGGATCGGCCGACCCCTCCAGCGACATGGCCGGCGTTTCCCCGTCGAACGGATCGCGGCTTGCGCTATGATGGCGCGGCGCGGAAGCTTCCGTCAGACTAAGGCCGATGGCTTCCGGATCGACGATGGCATCGCTTTTTCGCACGATGCCGAAACCGCGAAAGCCGTCGAACGTCCGGTCGCGCGTGTAAGCGGGCAGGGCTGCCAGATCGACCGGTGTTTTCAGGTCGGTGCCGGCGACCGGCCAATGCACGGTTCGGCCGGACCATGTGTCGCGCCGGTCGAGCAGGCCTGAGACCGCGCCATCGGGATCAAGCGCGAAAACGCGCGCCACTTCGGCAAAGGTGCGACCGATGATGTCGGCGGCCGCCTTGCCGACGGCTAGGGCGAATTCCGGCGAAACGGCGCTGAAACGTCCCGCCGCATCGGTCCGCCAGGCGAAGCGCACCGGAGCCGCGGCGACTTCCCCGGCCGGTTGCGGGACGGCCGGTTTGGCGCCGGTCGCTGCCTGGCGGTTTTCCTCTTCGGCCGAAAAATACCATCCATCGAGCGGCGGCGTCTCGCCATGGCTGGCGGGCGCGGGCGGTTTGGCAGGGTTTGCCGTTTCCTCCTCGGCGACGAGCACCATCAAGAAGGTGGGCGGAGAGTCGCTGAGCCGCGCAAGGCCCACGCCGGTCGCGCCGCCGGCGGTGGCCACGATGCGCTTGAGCAGGCGGCCGCCTTCCGTGGCGGCTTTGGCGGCCAGCGCCGCCATGGTTTGTTCGTCCGGCCTTGCCGCCGGGAAACCGGGCGTCGCCGCGAGCACCGCGCCGCTTTCATCCAGATAGGCGGCCTCTTCCCCGGGCCCGGAAAGGCCGACGACGATCTGTTCGGCGGCGCGCGCCGGATCGGCGATCGGCGCGGCAAGCAGGATGCCGGCGGCATCGTCGGGAAGGTTTATCGCGCTTGCCCGGAAAAGGATGGCCCGGCTTGCGCCTTGCCCCAGACGCACGATGACCGTGCGGTTTTCGCCAATTTCCGGAAATCCCGGCGTCGCCAGGATTTGTCGGCGCGCCGCCGGGCTGAGCGCGGTTTCGGCGCCGATCGCCGCGGCGACCTGGTCGTGACCAAGCAGAGCCGCGCCCGCGCCATTGGCCCAAACTACCGTGTCGAGCGTTTCGTCGAGCAGGATCAGAGCGTCGCCGGCGGCAAAGCGCGAACGCACGGGATCGAGAACGGCGATATCGATGAAGGCATGTCCGGCCATGGTCGACGCAATACTCTCGCCGGGCGCGACTGCCGCCCTTTACCCTTTCTTAATAAATTCCTTCGCGGCGCGCGTCCACGCCGCCAGTCGTCGCGGCGCCACAATTCCACCCCGGTGGTTAATCGTGAATGGTGCAGCGCAAAATTCATGTTGCAATGCACAATAAGAATCGCTATGTTGGCGTCAATGGGGAAGCAAACGCTTCCACTGGGCAAACCGAGAGGAAACCGCCATGGCCAAGATCAAGACCGCCGACACCATCGAATTCCCGGCCTTCGATGCGACGAAAGCCGCCGACCAGTTCCGCGCCTTCGCCGAGAAGGGCGTCGAGCAGTCCAAGGAAGTCTACGCCAAGATGAAGGACGGCGCCGAGGAAGCCCAGAAGGCGATCGAGACCTCGTTCGAGACCGCCAAATCGGCCGGCTCCGAAGTTTCCCTCGCCATGATCTCCGCCCTGCGCGCCAACACCGAAGCCGGCTTCGCCCATGTCGAGAAGCTGATCGGCGCCGGCTCGCTGGCCGAAGTCGTCGAACTCCAGTCTGCTTTCTTCCGCGCCCAGGCCGAGAAGTTCGCGGATCAGGCCAAGGACATGCAGGCTGTCGCCACCAAGGCGGCCGAGCAGGTCTCCGCGCCGGTCAAGACCGCCTTCGACAAGGCGATGCAGGAAATCAAGGCCGCCTGAAACGGCTCAAAGCATCCCCTGGCGGCGCGCTCCTCCTCCCAGCGCCGCAAGGGGCAGGAATCGGCATCCTCCTCCCGCCGGTTCCGTTGAAGTGGAAAGGCCGGGTCCTCCCCCCGGCCTTTCTCTTTTTTTGCGGCGGAACGTGTCTGCTCAATGCGCTTGAAAAGCGCGTCGCGACCTTTTATGGGACTGGTCGTCAAGGCCCGTGCGGTTGTAGCTCAGCTGGTTAGAGCGCCAGATTGTGGATCTGGAGGTCCTCGGTTCGACCCCGAGCAACCGTACCATTCCCCCGCCAGCCGCATGGCATCCGATTCGGCGACTACCCCGGCCTTGCGGAAATCCTAGAAAAGATCGCCTTGATCCGCCGGCTTGCCGCCGGACGGTTTTCGCGGCGCAACCGCCGGCTTTGCCGAGACTTCCTCGACCATTACCCGCCCGTCGGCGAACTCGAGCGCCAGGCGCTGCCCCGCCGCGACCGCCGCAGCCCCGGTGACTACCGCCTCATCCATCGTCCGCACCACGGCGAAACCGCGCGCCAGCACCGAGGTGTAGGACAGGGAACCCATCAAACGCACCGCTTGGCCGAACCGCTTGCGCATCTTGTCGAGGCGAACGTCGAGGGCGTGGGGCAACGCCCGCGCCGGCGCGGCGAGCCGGTCGCGGCCGCGCGCGACCAGCCGCGCCAGCACATCGGAGCGAAGCCGGGCGGCCCGGCCGTCGAAACGCTGGCGCTTGGCCGCCGTCGCCGATTGCAGCGCCCGGCCGAGGCGTCCCGCCGCTTCGTCGAATCGCCGGCGCGGCAGGGCGAGCAACTGGTCCGGCGCCGGCAGCGCCCGTGCCGCCGCGCGCAGCGCCTGGCGGCGCTTGTCGAGGCCGCGCGCCGATGCGCCGGCAAGCCGGGCGGAAAGCGCGGCGAGCGTCGCTTCCAACTCGGCTTTGACGGGCACGACGAACTCGGCCGCCGCCGTCGGCGTCGGCGCGCGCACATCCGCCGCCCAGTCGATCAGCGTCCAGTCGGTTTCATGGCCGACAGCGGCGACAACCGGAATGTCGGATGCGGCCACGGCGCGCACCACCGCCTCGTCGTTGAAACCCCACAAATCCTCCAGCGATCCGCCGCCGCGCCCGACAATCAGCACATCCGGACGCCGAATCGGTCCGTCGGGCGAAAGCGCGTTGAAGCCGGCGACGGCGGCGGCCACCTCGTCGCCCGAACCCTCGCCCTGAACCTTGACCGGCCACAGGATGACCGTGACCGGAAAACGCGCCGCGATACGGTGCAGGATGTCGCGGATGACCGCGCCGGTCGGCGACGTGACGACGCCGACAACACGCGGCATGAACGGCAGCAACTGCTTGCGCGACTCGTCGAACAGGCCTTCCGCCGCGAGCCGCCGCTTGCGTTCTTCCAGCATCGCCAGCAATGCGCCAACGCCGGCCGGCTCCATCGTCTCGACGACGATCTGGTATTTCGACGAATTGGGATAGGTGGTGATCTTGCCCGAGGCGATCACCTCGAGCCCTTCCTCTGGCCTGAATTTGAGCCGTCCGAGCGTGCCCTTCCACATGACCGCTTCGATCTTGGAGCGGTCGTCTTTCAGCGCGAAATAGGCGTGACCGGACGAATGCGGCCCCCGCCAGCCGGTGATCTCGCCGCGCACCCGCACCTGGCCGAAAGCGTCCTCGACCGTGCGTTTCAACGCAAAGGAGATTTCGGAAACGGAATATTCGATGAGATTGGAGGCGGATTCGCTCATCGGCGCAATTGGGACGCCATCCCCGCCTGCGTCAAGGTCGTCGATCGATCAGTTTAGCGCCGGGAGTACGTCGTTTTCGGCAGCCGCCGGGGCGTCATCGGTCTTGCGTTTGAACAACGACCATTTGCGCTTCGGCTCCAGCGTCACGCTGGATTTGACTTCGCCGTTCGACGGCTGCGCCTTGGCGATGGCCTGGCCGATGTTCTTCGCCTTGCCGCCTTTGCCGAAGAAGCCGGAATAGACGTAGCCGCGCGTGCCGCCATAGGATATTTCGCACCAGGAATCGCATTTGACGATATCGACCGACGTGTTGGCCGGAACGACGCCGATGACGCGTGATTTCGAGCTGGCGGCGGCGCGGATATTGACATCGTCGTTGGTGACGCTGCGCCCGGTGACCGGCCCTTTCGATTTTGCCGGTTTGGCGGCGGGCTTGTCTTCGGCGGCCTTGATCGCCTTGGTCGGTTTTGCCGGCTTTTCGGCCAGCGCCGCCAGCGTTACCGACTCTTCGACATCCTCGACCGCAGGCGCGCTCTTGTCGACTTTCCGGAAAACATCCTTGATTTCGATGGCGCGGGTATCGCCGAAACGCGGATTGGCCGGTGCGAGTTCCGCCACCTGCATGGGCGCATCCGCCGCTTCGGCGACCACGACCGGACCGCGCGGCAGCAGTCGGTCGGGGCCCGAAAGCATCGTGGCGACCGCGATCGGCGAGGCGGTTTCCTTTTTCACCTCGGAGAGAAACTGGTTGGCCGACAGGACGGCCGCCGAACCCACGCCGCCGGCGAGCATGGCTACGCCGACGATGATCCACAGCGGTACGCCGCCGGATGCCTTTGCGTTGTCGGATACGGACATGCCAAAACGCTCCACTAACGTGGACGCAACCAACAGACCGATTGGCCGACCCCTTTCAGATCCCCGCCCCGTCCGGTCTGGCGTTGCGTCGCCAAGACTCTGCGTATTGACGCACTCCGGCGCCTTCTTGAGTCCCAGCTTGTTAAGCAATTGTGCCATCAATAGGGCAAACCGCCCTTGACCTTGCGCAAGGTGTCGGCCATCCCCGGAACATGCGCGCCAACTACCGTCTCCAGCGCCTGTTTGTCGACGAGCGATTGGCCGAAGGGTTAACCGTCGGCGTTTCGCCTGAACAGGCCCACTATCTCGCCCATGTGCTGCGTCTGGCGGCAGGGGCGGAACTGCTGGTCTTCAACGGTCGCGACGGCGAATGGCTCGCCCGCATCGCCGCGATCGCCAAGAAAGCGGTGACGCTGACGCTCGTCGAAACCACGCGGCCGCAGCAACCGCAACCTGATCTCGTCTTCTGTTTTGCGCCGATCAAGGCCGGCCGCCTCGATTGGCTGGTCCAGCGCGCCACCGAGATGGGGGCGGGAATCCTCCAGCCCGTCATCACGCAGCATGCGCAGGTCCGCGATCCCGGACTGGAACGCCTGCGCGCCAATGTCATGGAGGCGGCGGAGCAATGCGGCGTCCTCGCCGTGCCGGAGGTGCGCGAGACGGTGAAGCTCGAGAAACTTCTCGCCGGCTGGGACAGGGATCGCCGGCTCATCTTCGCCGATGAGGATTCGTCGACCGACAACCCGCTGCCGGCCTTGCGGGCGATTTCGGCAACGAAACTCGGTATTCTGGTCGGTCCCGAAGGCGGTTTTTCCGACGACGAGCGCGAGATGCTGCGGGCACTGCCCTTTGTCACGCCGATTCCGCTCGGGCCGCGGATTCTCCGCGCCGACACGGCGGCGATCGCCGCCTTGGCGATCGTGCAGGCGGTCAAAGGGGATTGGTGATCAGCCGGTGAAGGGTTGATAATTCGCGCCCGCCCTTGAGCAATCCGCCCTGTCTTGTCTTGGTTTTGCCGCCATGCGAGAAGCGCGGCCCTCGTCGCAATGGCCCGCCGCCATCGCTCAATTTCAAACAACGCCGCACGCTTCGCACGACAGGCCGTAAAGCAGGGACGACGGTCATGGCACGCGCGCTGGGTCTCGACTTCGGAACAACAAATACCGTTATCGCCACGGTCGAACCGCAAAGCGGCGCGACGCGCTCGCTGCGGTTTTCGTCGACTGCTGGCGCGACCGACACGGCGCGTACCGCGCTCGCCTTCATGAAACAGCCCGCGGCCGCAGGCCCCGCCGCGGTCGGGGCCGAAGCCGGGCAGGCCGCGATCCGGCTGTTCATCGACCATCCCGGAGAATGCCGCTTTCTGCAATCGATCAAGACTTTCGCGGCCAGCGCGGCGTTTCAGGCGACGATCATCCACGGCCGAAGGCATTCCTACGAAGACCTGATGGAGACGTTTCTCCGCCGGCTGAGGGATTACGCCGGCGACGAATGGCCGGGCGAGGTTTCGAGGCTGGTGGTCGGACGCCCGGTGCGGTTCGCGGGCGGCAATCCGGACGATGGGCTCGCCGTGAAGCGCTATCGGGCCGCGCTCGACCGAATCGGTTTTGCCGAAGTCCATTTTGTTTTAGAACCGGTCGCCGCCGCCTACTGGTTCGCGCAGAGGCTCACACGTGACGCGACCGTACTTGTCGCCGACTTCGGCGGCGGCACCACAGACTATTCGCTGATCCGCTTCGAGCGCGAGGCGGGCCAGCTGCGCGCCATTCCCATCGGCCATTCCGGCGTGGGCGTGGCGGGCGACCAATTCGACTACCGGCTGATCGACAATCTCGTCGCGCCCGAAATCGGCAAGGGCAGCCACTTCCGGAGCTTTGACAAGCTTCTCGATCTGCCTGCCGGCTATTTCAACAATTTCAGTCGCTGGAACCAACTTTCGGTTTTCAAGACAACGCGTCAATTCACCTATCTGCAAGAGTTGGTGCGATTGGCGACGGAGCCGGAGAAGCTCCAGCTTTTCGTCAATCTCGTCGACTATGACGAAGGTTATCCTCTCTACCAGGCCATATCAGCCACGAAGATGGCGCTGTCGCTGGCGCAAGAAGCTGAATTCGTCTTCCCGCCGCTCGGAGACGCCGGCCGCAAGTCAGTCAGACGTTCCGATTTCGAAGCCTGGATCGTCGACGATCTTGCCCGAATCGAAAATGCGCTGGATGAAGTGCTTGCAAAGACAAACACGCCGGCCGCCGCAATCGACCAAGTTTTCCTTACCGGCGGCACATCCCTTGTCCCGGCGGTGCGGCGCATGTTCGAGCGCCGATTCGACGTCTCGCGCATAGAAAGCGGCGGTGAACTGCTTTCGATAGCGCACGGCCTTGCCCTGATCAGCGTAAGCGACGACGTTTCGCGCTGGGCGGTTTGAACCGATCGACCCCGATCCATTCGATCCGATCGATGTCCGTTCAAGTTTTCTGACTTGAACGGTTCGTGCGAAGTCGTACATCACTCGCGCAATGGATCGGGCCGGACGGCCGGGAGGAATTTCCATTCATGGCGCGCGACCTGACCGACGAGCGGCCGCTCGAAACCGTCGATGACCTTGTCGCCTGGATCGCCCAGGGCGAGAAACCGGCGACAAGCTGGCGCATCGGCACCGAGCACGAGAAATTTCCCTTCTACAAGGACGGCTTCCGCCCCGTGCCCTATGAGGGCGGCAAGGGCATCAAGGCGCTGCTCGAAGGCATGCAGGGCCTGCTCGGCTGGGAGCCGATCATGGACGCCGGCCGCGTCATCGGACTCGTCGGGCCGACGGGGCAGGGGGCGATCAGCCTCGAGCCGGGCGGCCAGTTCGAACTCTCCGGCGCGCCGCTGGAAACCTTGTTCCAGACCTGCGCCGAGGGCAACGCCCATCTGATGCAATTGAACGAGATCGCCGAACCGCTCGGCATCGGTTTTCTCGGCCTTGGCGCGTCGCCGAAATGGACGCTTTCCGAAACGCCGCGCATGCCGAAATCGCGCTACGACATCATGACCGCCTACATGCCCACCGTCGGCACGCAGGGCCTCGACATGATGTACCGCACCTGCACCATCCAGGTGAACCTCGACTTTTCCTCCGAGACCGACATGCGCCGCAAGATGCAGGTGTCGCTGAAGCTGCAGCCGCTGGCGACGGCGCTGTTCGCCAATTCGCCTTTCACCGACGGCCGGCCGAACGGGATGCTGTCGTGGCGTGGCGACATCTGGCGCGATGTCGACAATGCCCGCGGCGGCATGCTGCCTTTCGCCTACGCGCCGGAATTCGGCTATGCCGACTATGTCGAATGGGCCCTCGACGTGCCGATGTATTTCGTGCTGCGCGCGGGGCGCTATCACGAAACCCACGTCACCTTCCGCCAGTTCATGGCCGGTGCGCTGAAGGATGCCGTGCCCGATGGGCGGCCCAATCTCGGCGATTGGGTCAATCATCTCGGCACCTTGTTCCCGGATGTGCGGCTCAAACGCTACCTCGAAATGCGCGGCGCCGATGGTGGTCCGTGGCGGCGCATCTGTGCGCTACCGGCCTTCTGGGTCGGGCTGCTCTACGATGAGGCCGCCCTCGACGCGTCCGAACAACTGGTGAGGGACTGGACGGTTGAAGACGTCGCCGCGCTGCGCAGCGATGTGCCGCGCCTGGCGCTCAACGCCGAAATCCGCGGTCGCACCCTACGCGACATCGCCCGCGAGGCGCTCGCCATTTCACGCTCCGGCCTTGCCGCGCGCGGGCGCAAAAACAAGGCCGGCTACGACGAGACCGGCTTTCTCAATCCGTTGAACGAGGTTGTCGCGCGCGGCACGACCAGCGCGGAGGAAATGCTCAACGCCTACCATACGCGTTGGGGCGGCTCGATCGAACCGGCTTTCCTCGAATACGCCTATTGATTTGGCGGTTGCGGCCTCGCAATCGCCGCCGCGCCGCCTATATTGGCGCGGCGCATTCTCGCGCGCCGTTTCGGAGGATCTCATCCATGACCAACCTGTTCGACATGCTGAACGCCGCCGGCAATGGCGCGGCGGTCGAGGCGATGATGCGCCAATACGGCCTCAACCAGCAGCAGATGCAGGGCGCCATGGAGGCCTTGCTGCCGGCGTTCAGCGAAGGGTTGAAGCGCAACGCCGCCGATCCTTACGGTCTCGGCGCGATGATGCAGATGTTCATGAGCGGCGCATACAACCAGTTTCTGCAGAATCCCGCCGCCGCGTTCACGCCGCAAGGCATGGCCGCCGGCAACGCCATCCTCGGCCAGTTGTTCGGTTCCAAGGATCTGTCGCGCGCCGTCGCCGCCCACGCGTCGACCGCCACCGGGCTCGGCCAGGAAGTGCTGAAGCAGATGCTCCCGGTGCTCGCCACCATGATCATGGGCGGGCTCGCCAACCAGACGGCGTCGCGCGCCATGTCGGGCGGCTTCGGCGCCACGGGCAATGTTTTCGGCGAGATCATCGAGCAGATGATGAAGCAGGGCATGGGCCAGCAACGCGCCCCCGAGCCCGAGCCGCAGGCCGCGCCCATGGACAATCCGCTCGGCAAGATCCTCGAAGGCATGTTCGGCGGCGGCGCGCGGCCGCAGCAACAGGCCCCGCAGCCTTCGCCGATGGACAACCCGCTCGGCAAGATTCTCGAAGGCATGTTCGGCGGCGGAAGCGCCCGGCCGCAGTCCGGTGGTTCGCCGATGGGCGACAACCCGTTGGGCAGAATCTTCGAGGAAATGATGAAGGGCGGCCTCGGCGGCGGGGCTGAGCCGCGCCAGGGTCAGGCCGAGGATGCTGCCGCGGACAATCCGCTCGGCCGCGTCTTCGAGGACGTGATGAAGGGCGGCCGGGCCCCGTCGGGAACGCGTTCGCCCAAGCCGCGCCGGCCCGGTCCGCGCAATGCGCCGGCCGAACAGCAGATGCCGTCGGGCCGCCAGCGCAACCCCTATGACGATGTCTTCGGCGAAATGTTCGAGACCGGCCGCAAGACCCGCGACGACTATCAAAAGGGTATGGAATCCGTTTTCGACCAGTTCCTCAAGGGCATGGATCGCGGCGGCTGATCGTCGCCGCGCGAAAATGCCGGCCGCCTTTGGAGGCGGCCGGCCAATGGCAGGCTCCGGGGGAGTGACGGAAGGGGCCTGCGAGGGTTCAGGCGGCGCGGCGACGCGCCAGCGCGCCGAGGCGGGCGGTTGGGTCGTTGGCAAGCGGCAATTCCGACGCCAACGCCAGATCGGAGCGGGTCAAGCCGATATCGGCCAGTTCCCGGTCGTTCATTTCGGCCAGCATCTGAAAGTCGCGACGGTTCTTCCAGGCGATCATCAGCCGGGCGACAGCCGCCACGGCGCGATCGGCGTAGGAAACACGGGCATGGGCTAGTGAATGGGCGGTCATGGCGGTTCTCCTTTCCGGCGGGGGGAGGTCCCGCTCGTGATGCTGTGAAAATAGGCATGACCGATTGATAAATCCAACGAATGTTTCTAATCTCATCCATCATCAACCGTGATGGAGGCCGCGATGAACGCGCCGCTCGATCTCGACCAGCTTTCGACTTTCGCGGCGATTGCCGATTCCGGCTCGTTCACCCGCGCCGCCGATGCCGTGCACCGCACCCAGTCAGCCGTGTCGATGCAGATGCGCCGGCTGGAGGAGCGCATCGGCAAGCCGCTGTTCGAGCGCGACGGCCGCATGAACCGCCTGACCGGCGACGGCGAGCGCCTGCTCGCCTACGCCCGCCGCCTGCTGCAATTGAACCGCGAGACGCTCTCCGCTTTCGACGAGGCGTCGCTCGAAGGCCAGATCCGCATCGGCATGCCGGACGATTACGCCGAGCGCTTCCTGCCCGAGATCATGGGGCGCTTCTCGCGCTCCAACCCGCGGGTGGAAATGTCGGTGGTGTGCGAGCCGACCGTCAATCTCGCCGAACTGGTGCGCCGCGGCCAGCTCGATATAGCCGTCGTCACCAAATGCGACGATGTGCTGGCGGCCGAGATCGTCCGCACCGAGCCGCTGCTGTGGGTGACCTCGGCCAACCACGCCATCCACGAGGAACATGTGCTGTCGACCGCCTTCGGCCGGCCGACCTGCGCCTGGCGGTCCCAGGCGACCGCCGCGCTGGAGCGCATGGGCCGGCCCTACCGCATCCTGTTCACCTCATGGTCGGCGACCGTCATCCTCGCCGCCGTGCAGGCCGGCCTCGCCGTCTCGGCGCTCGCCGAATGCGCGCTGCGCCCCGGCATGCGCGTGCTCTCCGAGGCCGACGGCTTCCCGGCGCTTGAGGCGGTGCAGATCGGCATATTGCGCGGCCGCACCAACCATCCGGCGCTGACCGACGCGCTCGCCCGCCATATTTCCGAAAGCCTCTACAATCTCGCGCCGGCGCTCGCGGACACTGCCGATTTCGCCGCGCTCGCCCGCCGCGCCGCAAGACCGAAGCCGGGGCTGGTAACGCCGGGGTGGTAAGGGGGTTAGACAGTGTCGAGCGGCATTGGCGTGTCTTCCCAAAGATGGCCGATCTCCTCGGCCGCCAGCGACTCCCGCTCACGTTCGTGAAACCATCTGGCGAGCCGCTTTGTTTCATCGCTAGAGAGCGAGGAGCCCGGCTTGTGGAGTGAATCCCAAAGGCCGATGTTCTCGAGCGCTGGGCGCCATTGTAGAAATGTGATCCAGTCAGGTTCCTGCAACAGTTCGCGGACTCGCTCAAATTCGCCCGAGAAAAGCCGATGGGGGAGCTCAAGAAATTTCTCCCGGATCGGATGTGGCGTCAGTTCGGTGCGTTGACGCTCAAGGTAGGCGTGGGGCGAGTCGATGGCGCGGACTTGTTCGACGAAAGAACTGCCAATTTTGGCGAATTGGATTGCCGATTCCGGTTCTCGCACGCGCCATAATCCGCCGCCGGGCCGCGCCAGCCGGACATTGATTCCATCATTGAGAAAAGCAACCGGGACATAGAGCGGCGCGACGATCCCGGTCGGCCAGCAAAATTCAGAGCGTCGCCCGGATCTGATGTAAATACAGCGTAAATAATGCCGCACCGGCGGAAGCACCGCCGTCCTGCCGACCAGGACAAGTTCCGGGCAGGCCGCCAGCATTGGCTGCAGAAACCGTTTCACCTCCGCTTTGGTGGTCAAAATCGCGGCCTCAGTTCGATGATGAGGAAACGAGTCATGTCCGGAAAATTGTATTACGCCGTCTTCGTCAACTCAAGCGCGCGCAGCCAGTCGAGGCCGGCGCGCCCGGTTTTCAGGTCGTAGATGCAGATCGTGCCGTCGCCGGCGTTTTCATAAACATCAATACGGACTGTGCCCAATTGGCTGTAGAAAGGATCGTCGTTTACTTCTCCCTCTGTGCGCTCTTTGAAAAACGAGCGTTCGGCAATGAGCGACCGATCTGCTCTGCGTTTTATTTCGTCCTTGACCCGCAAGTGCACCGCCGTGCCATAGGCCTGCGCGGTCGGATACTTGGCGCGATCAACGGAGTTTGCCGCCTCGTCCGCGTACTCTTGCACTTCCCGACGCCTCGGGCAGGCGAGGTTGACCTCGATCTCGCTACGCAGACCGACATAATCGACCTCGACGACCTCGTTTTTTCCCGGCTGGAACTCCCGTGCCTTGATCGCCGCCACCGCGATCTGCGCCGGCTCGGCGGCGGTGTACAGCCAGGAGAGCAGGCGGAGCAGCGCGCCGGCGCGTCCGCGCAGACCGAATTGGCCTTCCGCGCTTGCCGCGGGAAGAACAGCCGCATCGGTGACCGGACCCTTGCGGGTCCACCGCGTCGCGACAAGGGTCCGGTCCCTGCCGTCCGCGATCCGTTGGCGCTCGCCGGCATTCTCGACGGTGACGGCGTTTCCGTCGCCATCGACAATTTTGATGCGCTGGTCGAAACGGCTTCGGGAGCGTCCGCGCTCGATCTGAATCGTAGACCCGTCGGAAAGATGCGCCGTCCCTTCCGGCAAACCGGCACCGGGCGCCAGCGTCCAACGTCCGCCTTCCGGATGACCGCGCGGTTCGCGCGGTTGGTTCGGTTTGAAGTTCGCCTTGAGCAGCAGCCGAAGCCGTGCGGCGGCGGAGAGCACCGCTTGGCCGGCGGTTTCGGACTTTTTGTGGAAGTGTCGTGCATTCCGGTCGGGGTACATGGCCGCTCCTTTCGAAGCGGCATTGTCTCTTGCCTTGGACTCGGCGCGGACCGAACGCCCGACGCGACGGATCACCGAAATGGAATCAGGGCGTTAGGCCGAATCCGCGCCGAAAGGTTGCCGTCGCGATCAACCCGCTGCGAGTTTGTACCCACTCCTCAACGCCTTCACACTCGTCACCGGCGTCACCAGCGTCACGGCTGAGCGCATCAGGTCCGAAAGCGCCACCGGCGCGCCGTAGCCTAAAAACGACCACGGCAGCGCCCGCCGTTCCCGCAACAGGAACGGCCTGCCGCCCGAGGCGACCATTGTCCCGTCCGGCAGGCCGGGCAGGTCGATAGGCGACAACGGTTTCGGCTTCGCTCCGGCGGCGAGGCGCTCCGAATGCAGGCGCGCGTCGACCTCTGCGGCCTTCGGCCGGTGGCCGAATTCGGCGTCGAGGCAGGCGAAATAGCGCGTCGCCGCTTCGCGCCGGCAGGCGAAGCACGGGCGATGGCCTGCGGCGAGCGCTGTCGCCTCGTCGAGGAAGAACAGCGCCGTCCAGCCCGGCCCTCCCGATTCCGTGTTGACGCCCATCGGGTCGCGATTCTTGCCTTTCCAATCGAGCGCGCAGCAGATCCACGCTTTCGTCGTCCAGCGGCGGTTGAGCGTTTGCGTCGCCGGGTCGTGGATCGCGCCGCGATTTCCGGTCAACGTCCCGCGCGCCGCGACGCTGTGGATATCCCCGAACGGATCGACCCGATTTCGCAAGCCCACAACCGCTTCTCCCTTGCCTAAAGCCGTTTCGATGTTAACGCTCGCGGCCTGACATATCCAAACCGGTTGAAATCATGCGTGTCCTCGTCGTCCATAATTACGACAACACCGAGCTCGGCCTCATCGCCCGCGCTCTCGACGAGGCCGAGGCCCGCCTCGACCGCGTCGACGCCCACATGGGCGACGCGCTGCCGGGCGGCGTCGACGGTTTCGACGGCCTGGTCGTGCTCGGCGGCGGCCAGAGCGCGGTCGCCGACGACGACCACCCCTATCTGCCCGATCTTGCCGCCCTGATGCGCGATTTCGCCGTCTCCGGGCGCGCCGTGCTCGGCGTCTGCCTCGGCTCGCAAATACTCGCCCGCGGCCTCGGCGCGAAAAACCTCATCGGCCAGGCGCCGGAATTCGGCTGGAAAAAGGTGCGCTTGACCGACGAGGGCATGCTCGATCCGGTCATGCGCGCCGTGCCGCGCGAATTCCCCATTTTCCAGTGGCACGACGACACGTTCTCGCTGCCCGACGGCGCGGTGCGGCTCGCCGCCAATCCGGCGGCGCAAAACCAGGCCTTCCGTTTCGGCCGCGCCGCCTACGGCATCCAGTTCCATTTCGAGGCCGACACCGGCCTGGTCGAACAGTGGAACGAGACCTTCGCCGGCGCCATCGCCCGCGACCAGCCGCACTGGCCGGCCGAACACGCCCGCGAGGCGGCGCTCAACGGCCGCGCCGCCGACGCCGCCGGCCTTGCCATCGCGCGCGCCTGGACGACGCTTATTTAGTGAGCACTTATAAGCATTTGACATTTTGGCAACACCGCGCGGCTTCTGTGTAAAACCGGTCACGGACGCCTTGCGCACAATCGTTCATATGGCTATCGCAGCATCGTTCGCGGGCAGAGGGAACCGGCCCCCAGAGGCCTTGCACCACGGACAGGACGGGAAATCATTCGTTAAACATGTTCGAACCTTTTGATGGGTTCGTGCAACGAAGCGGTAACCCCGATGATGCATGTGAAGAAGGGTAACCGACCGAGATGACCCCCGTGAAAGCAGCCCTTCTGTCCTTCGCCATGTTGGCGGCAATCGCCTTTTGGGGCATCGGCATCTATTCCGCCGACGCTTCAACCCATCTGACCGTCACCGACGGTTACGGCGTTTCGGCGACGCGCTGATTTTTCAGCGCACAACCGCTTCGATCAGCCATTTCCGTTCGTTTTCCGCAGCGAAGGCCGACCGCCCGCCGCCGGCGGACGCCATCGTGTCGACGCCGACGCGGTTGGATTTGAGCTGCGGCGCCGGCGACGGCGTGTGGCCATGCACGATGACGGCGTCACGGTCCGGCGGGGGGGGGGGCGGTGGGGGGGCCCGGGCCGAAGCCGGAAAACGCCATGGTCTCCGCGTCGGCGGAAAGCGAAAAAGCCCTCGTCGGTTTCGGCGGCGGGCAATGCGCGGGCGGCGGTCGCATCGCGGTCGCCGCTGGTCCGGCCGCGACGCATAGTCGCCGAGATGGACGATGCGCCAGTCTGCCGGTTGATCGCGGTCGATTTCGGCGCGGATTTGCCGGTGCAGCGCAACCAGCAGGTCGAGCCGGCCATGCACGTCGCCGATGGCGTAGAGGCGCAGGCCGGGCGGCGTGCGGGCGGCGTCGAGGGTAACGCTCATTCCACCACGATGATATACAACGCCCTTGGCCCGTGCGCGCCGAGGATGATCGTCTGCTCGATGTCGCCGGAGCGCGACGGTCCGGTGACGAGATTGAGCGTACGCGGCAGGACGCCGCCGCCGTAGGTCTTGCGAACCCGGTCGAGCACGGTTTCCAGGTCGCCGGCCACATCCCTGACATCGACCACGACGATGGCGTTTTCTGGCAGGAAATTGAGCGTCGTCGGATTGTCCGGTCCCGAAACCAGCGCCAGCGTGCCGGTCTCGGCGATGGCGGCGAAAGCGTGGGCGACAGAAACCTCGTCTGTCCCGTCGGAGGGGCCGGACTTCACCTGCAGCGCCTTCTGGCTGGCCCAGCCCATGGCGGCGAGGCGCGGGTCATTGCCCATGCGCACGGCGGCGGGAAGGTTTCTGGCGCGCAGGAAGGCGCTCACGGCGGCAGGAACATCGCCCGCCGTTTTCACCCGTTCGACGCTCGCGGCAAAGCCTTCCGCCATGCGGCAAAACAGGTCGACACGCTCACCGGCCGGCAATTGCCCGCGTGCGGGTATCACGCCGCGCGGCGCCGCGTCGAGGCGTCCGGCCGCCGCTTTCGCGCGCGCCGCCGCGTCGCCTGGAAGCGCCGTGCGGATGCGGCCGAGGATGGCGTCACGGGCGGTCATCGGCGGCTGGAAACTCATGCCTTCCGGCGCCGGCAGGTCGCGCCATTTGGTCCAGCCGCCGGCAAACGGCAGGGCGCGGAAACGGCCCTTGCCGAAGCTCAGCGCCTTCAGGCCCATGACGCCGACGCCGAGCAGATAGCGATAGAGCGCCGGCCGCCTCGCCAGCCAGGCCCAGGCTTTCAGGCCATAGCGTTGCGTCGCCGGGTTGAGGCCGCGCTCGAATTCGCGCTCGCGCCATGCCCGCATCATTTTCGGCAGCGGGATGCGCATCGGGCACACGCTTTCGCAGCGCCCGCAGAAGGTCGAGGCGTTGGGCAGGTGCCCGCCCTTGTCGACGCCGATCAGCGACGGCGTCAGCACCGCGCCCATCGGGCCGGGATAGACCCAGCCGTAGGCGTGGCCGCCGACCGCGTGATAGACCGGGCAATGGTTCATGCAGGCGCCGCAGCGGATGCAGCGCAGCATGTCCTGGAACTCCGTGCCGAGCATCGACGAGCGGCCGTTGTCGAGCAGGACGACGTGGTATTCCTCCGGCCCGTCCGGGTCGTCGACACGGCGCGGCCCGGTTGAAAACGTCGTGTAGACGCTCATGTCCTGGCCGGTGGCCGAGCGCGCCAGCACGCGCAGAATCTGCGCCGCGTCGTTCATCATCGGCACGATCTTGTCGATCGAGGCGACGACGACATGCACCTTGGGCAGGGTCTGCGTCAGGTCGCCATTGCCCTCGTTGGTGACGATCACCGACGCGCCGGTCTCGGCGATCAGGAAATTCGCCCCGGTGATCCCCACATCGGCCTCGAGAAATTTCTGACGCAGCACCTGGCGCGCTTCGTTCAGCAATGACGTTGGTTCGGTAAGATCGCGGCTGTCGGGCAAATGCGTGTGGACGCGGCGGAAATCGGCTTCCACCTGGTCCTTGTTGACGTGCACGGCCGGCGCGATGATGTGGCTTGGATGCTCCCCCCTGAGCTGGATGATGTATTCGCCGAGATCGGTCTCGACCGGAACGATGCCGTGGCCATCGAGAAAATCGTTGAGGCCGATCTCCTCGGTGATCATCGACTTGCCCTTGGTCACCGTCTTCGCGCCGGCCGTCCGGCAGATCGCCAGCACCGCCTGACGGGCGTCCTCGGCGCTTTCGCACCAGTGCACATGGCCGCCGGCGGCGAGAACCTTCTTCTCCCAGGCGTCGAGATAGAGGTCGAGATGGGCGAGCGTGTGGTCCTTGATCGCCTTGGCCGCATCGCGCAGCGCCTCGAATTCGGGCAGAGCCGCCGCCGCCTTGGCGCGCTTGTCGATGAAGCCGCCGCGCACATTGCCCATGGCGCGCTGCAATTGCTTGTCGGCGAGCGCGATCCGCGCATTGGCTTTGAAGGCGGGGGAGGTCAGCTGCATGGCCTCATCCCTTCCCACCGATCGGCGGCGCATCGGTCATGCCGGCCAGCACCTCGGCGACGTGGCGCGCCTCGATCTTCACGCCTTCGCGTTTCAATTTGCCCGCCATGTTCATCAGGCAGCCGAGATCGCCGGCAAGCAGGAGTTCCGCCCCGCTCGCGGCGATGTTCTCGGTCTTCTTCGACACGATGGCGTTGGAGATGTCGGCGTATTTGACGCAGAACGTGCCGCCGAAACCGCAGCATACATCGGCGTCGCGCATCTCTTTCAGCTCCAGCCCGTCCACATTGGAGAGCAGGGCGCGCGGCTGCTCGCGCACGCCGAGTTCGCGCAATCCCGAGCAGGAATCGTGATAGGTCGCCGTCGCCTTCAGCCGAGCGGCAGGCTTTGCCTCCGCCACATCGGCGAGAAAACTCGTCAACTCGTGCACCTTGGCGGAAAACGCCGCCGCGCGCGCCTCCCATGCGCCATCCCCTGCAAACAGGCCGGGATAGTGCTTCTTCAGCATGCCGGCGCAGGAGCCCGAGGGCGCGACGACGAAGTCGAAGCCCTCGAAAGCCTTGATTGTCTGTTCGGCGATGGCTCGCGTATCGGCCCGATCGCCATTGTTGTAGGCCGGCTGGCCGCAGCATGTCTGCGCCATCGGCACGTCGATCGAATAGCCGGCGTCCTCGATCAGCTTGACCGCGGCGAACCCGACCGACGGCCGGAACAGGTCGACCAGGCAGGTGACGAACAGGCCGACGCGGCCTTTGCTTGCGGCTTCGGTCACGATGCGTCGTCTCCCGCCAGTGTCGCCGACGCGTCATGCCGCTGGCGCATCCGGAGGCGCGAAATGCGTTGCCAGGCCTCGTTACGTTCGGCCAGTCGCATCGAATCCTCGACGAAACGGATATGCGCCTCGGCCGCCGCGCGCGCCTTCGCCGCATCGCCGGAAAGCACGACGGCGGCGATGGCCTTGTGTTGGGCGAGCAATTTGTCCCGCGCGCCCGGCAGCTGGTAGACGACGGCGCGGTTGTAGAACACGCCTTCGGAAACGAGCCGGTAACAGGAGCGCAGCGTGTGCAGGAGGATCATGTTGTGCGCCGCCTCGCCGATTGCGTTGTGCAATTCGACATCGATTTCCGCCTCTTCCTCGAAATCAACCTTCTCGTGAGCCGCCTCCATGCGGGCGACGATTCCGGCGATCAGCGTCCGGTCGTCCTCGGTGGCGCGCCCGGCGGCGAATTCGGCCGCCAACCCGTCGATCTCGCGGCGGAATTCGAGATAGTCGGCGGTCGCCTTGCCGTGTTTGGCGATCAGGTCGATGATCGGCTGGCTGAAAACCTGTCCAATCACGTCGGCGACCACCGTGCCGCCGCCATGGCGGGTGTTGAGGAGGCCGCGCCCTTCCAGCGATTTGAGCGCATCGCGCAGGATCGGCCGCGACACGTCGAATTGCCGCGACAAGTCGCGTTCGCCCGGCAGCCGTTCGCCGACGCGCAGCACGCCTTCCAGGATCAACAGTTCGATTTGCCGCTCCACCTCATCGGCGGTGCGCATCGGGGTCACGCGGTCGAACGGGCCATCGGTCACGGAATGGGTCCTTGTCGCCGATGACTTTACGGAAGTGCATGACGACTGGTCAATTCACTTGTCCAGTTATATTTCCGATTCCCGGCGCATTCGTCGCCCTGTGGCGCGCCATCGGGGGTCGTGGTAGTCGAAACCGGCATAACGAACGGAACCGGACATGGGCGGCGACGAGGTAAAAACCAATCGGGATGGCGCTGCCACGCTTGTTCTGGGCATGCTTGCCCATACCGGTCGCTCCGAAGCAGTTGGCGAATTGCACGCCCGTCCATTCCCTTTGGTCGCCTCTCCGGCGGTCATTATCGAACTGGCGTTCATGACCGGCGAATCGGCCGAGGCCGACCGCGATGCTCTCGCCGCCGTCTCGCGTCTGGGCGGCGTGGCGCCGCCGCAAGCCGGCGCGCGCATTCACGTCGCGCCGATGGCAGGGGGCACGCTGCGCTGGGAAAGCCATGCCGAGTTTTCCACCTGGCGCTGGGAAGGCCCGGCGTCGTCGGGCCGCGGGTTCACCCCCTTTTCGACTCTGTCGCCGCCGCCGGGCGCGGTCATCGCCGGGGTCCGCGTCGACATCGCCAATTGGACGCGCGGCGCGCAGAAGCTGGTCGCGGCGTTCGATCAAGCGAGCTTGTGCCATTCCACCGTGGATGACGGGGCGGCCGCCATCGTCACCGATTTTCGTCAGGATTCCGATGGGTTGACCCGAATTCTCATCCTCGACAAAGCGATGTCGCCGGCCCGGCTCGGCGCCTTGTCGCAGCGCCTTATCGAGATCGAGGTTTATCGCACGCTCGCCTTGTTGACTTTGCCCATCGCGCGCAGACTGTCGGCGTCAACCGGGGCGATGGAAAACGAACTCGCCGAAATCACCGGCGAAATGCAAAAAAACGGCCGAAACAGCGCCGCGCTGCTGGATCGCCTGACAACGCTTGCCGCCCGGCTCGAAGGCGAAACGGCGGCCAGCCTCTACCGCTTTGGCGCGGCGCGCGCCTATCACGAGATCGTCGAGCAGCGTTTGGCGTCAATTCGCGAAGAACCAGTCTCGGGTTATGGCGGCTGGTGGTCGTTTCTCAAACGCCGCCTCAACCCGGCCATGCGCACCTGCCGTTCCGTCGAAGAGCGCCAGGAGAGCCTGTCACGCAAACTGGCCCGCACAACGACATTGCTGCGCAGCTGGGTCGAGGTCGATTTGCAGAACCAGAACCGCGAATTGCTCGCTTCGATGAACAAGCGCGCCGATCTTCAGCTGCGCTTGCAGCAGACCGTGGAAGGCCTGTCGGTTGCGGCGGTGTCGTACTATGTCGTCGGCCTGATCGGCTATGCGTTCAAAGGCGCGGAAAAAATCCTGCCGGTTTCCGTGGCCGTGGCGACGGCGTTTTCGGTCCCGCTCGTCCTGGCCGCCGTCTGGTGGATGGTCCGCCGCATCCGGCGTCATCACAGCGAACCGCTTTGAAGCATAATTTGCGTGTTGGAGCCGGAACTGGTAAATTCATTTTACCAATTTTGGACAAGCAAGTGACTAACGGAGAAGAGCGGTGAGCGCGATTGCTTTTCTGGAGCCGGATGCCGGCGTCATCGCCCGGCGCGGCGCAATCATCGCCGGCCTCGTCGAATGTGTCGGCGCGGACGGCCTTGTTTCGGAAGAGCGCGAGCTGAAGCCGTTCGAGACCGACGGCTTCGCCGCCTACCGGCGCATGCCGCTTGCCGTCGTCCTCCCGAAGACCACCGCTGAAGTCGCCTCGGTCATGCGCTTCCTCCATGCCGAAGGCGTCAAGGTCGTGGCGAGGGGGGCGGGAACGTCGCTTTCGGGCGGCGCGATTCCGGAGGAGGACGCCGTCGTCCTCGGCCTGTCGCGCATGAGCCGCATCCTCGAAATCGACCTGCCGAACCGGTTGGCGCGCGTGCAGGCCGGCGTCACCAATCTCGCCATTTCCGACGCCGTCGACGCCGACGGCTTCTTCTACGCGCCGGACCCCTCCTCGCAACTTGCCTGCACCATCGGCGGCAATATCGGCATGAATTCCGGCGGGGCGCATTGCCTGAAATACGGCGTGACGACCAACAATCTGCTCGGCGTCACGCTTGTGCTCGCCGACGGGACGGTGACGGAAATCGGCGGCGGCGCGCTCGATGGCGCCGGACTTGACCTTCTCGGCCTGGTCTGCGGTTCGGAAGGCCAGCTCGGCATCGTCACCGAGGCGACCGTACGCCTGATCGCCAAGCCGGAGGGCCAGCGACCAGTGCTGTTCGGCTTCCCCTCGTCGGAATCGGCCAGCGCCTGCGTTTCCGACATCATCGCCGCCGGCATCGTGCCCGTCGCCATCGAATTCATGGACAGGCCGGCGATCGCCATCTGCGAGGCCTTTGCCCATGCCGGCTATCCGCTCGACGCCGAGGCGCTGCTGATCGTCGAGGTCGAGGGGTCGACGGTGGAGATGGACGCGATGCTGAGGAAAATCGTCGATATCGCGCATCGCCACGCGGTCATGACGGTCAAGGAAAGCCAGTCGGCCTATGAGGCGGCGCTGATCTGGAAAGGGCGCAAATCGGCCTTCGGCGCCACCGGCCGCGTCGCCGACTACATCTGCATGGACGGCACCGTGCCGCTGTCGCAGTTGACCCGCGTGCTGAGGCAAACCGCCGAGATCGTCGCCGCCTACGGACTGCGCGTCGCCAATGTCTTTCATGCCGGCGATGGCAATATGCACCCGCTGATTCTCTACAACGTCAACGATCCGGTCGAGGCGGAAAAGGCCGAGGCCGCCGGCATGGACATCCTCAAACTCTGCGTCGAGGCCGGCGGTTGCCTCACCGGCGAGCACGGCGTCGGCATCGAGAAGCGCGACCTGATGCGCCATCAATTCTCGAAAGCCGAACTCGACCAGCAGATGCGGGTGCGCGCCGCATTCGATCCGGCCTGGCGGCTCAATCCATCGAAAGTGTTTCCGCTCGACGATCGCGGTGCGGCATGAACCACGTCGTTCCATCGAGCGAGTTGGAAGCGGCGGCGATTATCCGCGACGCGGCGGCGCGCGGCGAGTCCGTCGAGATCGTCGGCGGGGGAACCAAACGCGGTGTCGGCCGGCCGGTCGAAGCGGCGACCCGGATTTCGACCGCCGGCCTGACCGGCGTCACCGCCTACAATCCGGCCGAAATGGTGATGACGGCCCGCGCCGGAACGCCGCTTGCGGAAATCGAGGCGGCGCTGGCGGCGAACAGCCAGCGCCTGTCCTTCGAACCGCCGGATTTTCGCGCCTTTCTCGCCAGCGCCGGCGAACCGACCATCGGCGCTCTCGCCGCCGCCAATCTGTCAGGCCCGCGCCGCATCGTCGCCGGCGCGGCGCGCGACAGCCTCCTCGGCGTCCGCTTCATCAACGGCGCCGGCGAAATCCTGTCGAGCGGCGGCCGGGTGATGAAGAACGTCACCGGCCTCGATCTGGTGAAGCTGCTCGCCGGCTCGTGGGGAACGCTTGGCCTGCTGACCGAAGTCACCTTCAAGGTCCAGCCGGCGCCGGAAACCGAAGAGACGCTGGCCGTTCGCGGCCTGCTCGACGACGCCGCCGCAAACGCCATGGCGCACGCGCTGGCGACCAGCGCCGAGGTTTCGGGCGCGGCGCATCTGCCGGAGCCGCTGTCGAAAACGGTCGGCGGCGGCCTGCTCGGTTCCGATCCGGCGACGCTGCTGCGCGTCGAGGGCTTCGCCGAATCGGTGCGCCTCCGCATCGAAAAACTCAAAGCCCGCCTCGCCGGGGCCGGGGCGTTCGAAACGGTCGGGGAAGCGCATTCGCGGGCGATCTGGCGCGATATCGGAAACGTTGCGCCTTTCGCCGACGAGACCGGAAAGCCGGTCTGGCGCATTTCCCTCAAACCCACCGAAGGCCACGCTTTCGCCCTGGCGCTGCGGCGCGAGGCGCTGGCGAGCGTCTTCTACGATTGGCAGGGCGGCCTCGTCTGGGCCCGGCTGGAGGACGCCGCCGAAGCGGACATCGTGCGCCGCCTCGTTCGCGCCCATGGCGGCGGCCACGCCACGCTGTGGCGCGCTTCGCCCGCCATCCGCGCCGCCGTTTCGCCGTTCGAACCGCAAACGCCGGCGCTCACAGCGCTGTCGGAGCGCGTCCGCAAGGCTTTCGATCCGAAAGGCATTCTCAATCCGGGGCGGATGGGGCCATGATGCGCTGGCGCGCAGGAGAACGACCATGACCGACCAGACCCCGCATCGCGAAACCGACCGTTGGCTCGAGCCCGGCGCGCTGAACGTCAAGGCGATCCATGTGCTCTATCTCGCCGGCCTTGTCGTCGGCGTCACGGCGCTGGCCGGCATCGTCATCGCCTATATCAATCGCGGCAAATCGGAAGCCTGGATCGAAAACCACTACACTTGGGCGATCCGCACCTTCTGGATCGGGCTGCTCTACAGCCTGATCTCGATGGTGCTGGTGCTCGTCGCCATCGGCTTCATCACCGGCCTGCTGACGGTTGCGTGGTTTGTCGCCCGCATCGTCTTTTCCTGGCAGGCGCTTGATCGTGGCGAGCCGATGAAAAACCCCGACAGCTGGATGTTCTAGAGGAAATGAGATGTTTGAACTGGTAAAAAATCCAGAATTTTGGAAAGCAATAACGGGATTGGCGTGGCCATTGGTCGCTTTAATTGCGATATTTAAAGCAAAACCAATAGTTGAAACTTTACTTGGGCGTCAGAATATGACTTTTAAAGTAGGAAGCCTTGAGTTGACGGTTAAGGAAGCAGCTCAGGTTATTGGAAAAGACGTAAGCGACTTGCAGAATCGGGTGGCGGACATTGAGTTATCGAGGGCATCACATAGTAGTGAAGTTGTTACTAAACAAAATAAAAATAGATCACAAAATAAAATTAGCAAAATATTGTGGGTTGATGATTTTCCAACAAATAATGCATTTCTGATCGAAAAATTCATAGAGAATAAAATTGACGTAGTATTGTCGATAAGCACTGAAGATGCAATGAAAAAATTGGCAAATGAGATATACGAAATCGTTATTACAGATTTGGGTAGAATAGAAAATGGTGTAGATAACCCGCTTGCTGGAATGGATTTTATTAAGCTCATGAAATCACGAAAAATTGCGACGCCAATTTTAGTATTCGCAAGTCGTCGTGGATTGGAATACAAGGAAAAGTTACTTTCATTTGGAGCAACTGACGTTACCTCATCAGCAGTAGAGGTAATAAAATTCGTAGAAAAATATACAAAATAGAATTATGCAAACAACCTTTTCCCTCGCCGCCGTTGCCGATCCGAAGATCGCCGAAGTCGAAGCGATCGTGCGCAAATGCGTCCATTGCGGCCTGTGCACGGCGACCTGCCCGACCTATGTGACGCTCGGCAACGAACTCGACAGCCCGCGCGGCCGCATCTACCTGATCAAGGACATGTTCGAGAACGGCCGGCCGGCCGACCGCGAGATCGTCACGCATATCGACCGCTGCCTGTCCTGCCTCGCCTGCACCACCACATGTCCGTCGGGCGTCGACTACATGCATCTGGTCGATCGCGCCCGCGCCCATATCCACGAGACTTACAGGCGACCGCTCCTCGACCGCCTGATCCGCGCCGTGCTGGCCGCGGTGCTGCCGTACCCGGCGCGGTTCCGCGCGGCGCTGGTGCTGGCGGGACTGGGCCGGCCCTTCGCACCCCTGTTTGACCGTTTCGCGGCATTGAAGCCCATGGCCGCCATGCTGCGCCTGGCCCCGATATCGGTCCCGGCCGCCGCGCCGCCGGTCGCCGGTCCGGCGCAGGGAAAGCGACGCGGCCGTGTCGCGATCATGGCCGGCTGCGCCCAGTCGGTGCTCGATCCCGAAACCAACGCGGCAGCGTTGAGCCTGCTTGCCCGGTTCGGCGTCGAGGTCGCCGCCGCGCCGGGCGAGGGCTGCTGCGGTGCGCTGGTCCACCACATGGGGCGCGAAGCCGATGCGCGGCAAGCGGCGCGGCGCAATGTCGCCGCATGGATGCGCCTGGTCGACGAAGGCGGTCTCGACGCCATCATTGTCACGGCGTCCGGCTGCGGCACGACAGTCAAGGACTACGGCCATCTGCTCGCTAGCGATTCGGAATGGGCCGCGAAGGCAAAACGCGTATCGGCGCTGGCGCTGGACGTGAGTGAATATCTGGCGACGCTCGATCTGCCCGAACCGGCCGATCCGCCGCGCCTGACCGTCGCCTATCACGCCGCTTGTTCGTTGCAGCACGGCCAGAAAGTGACGGCGGCGCCGAAAGCGTTGCTCGTCCGTGCCGGCTTCACGGTGAAGGAGCCGCGCGAGCCGCATCTGTGCTGCGGCTCGGCCGGCACCTACAACATCCTGCAATCCGAAATCGCCACGACGCTCAAAGGCCGCAAGGTCAAAAACCTCGAGGCGACGCGCGCCGATGTTATCGCCGCCGGCAATATCGGTTGCCTGACGCAGATCGGTTCGGGAACCGGTCTGCCGGTCGTCCACACCATCAAGCTGCTCGATTGGGCCTGGGGCGGGCCGAAGCCGAAGGAACTCGGGTGAATTGAAAAAGGCCGCGCTTGGTTCGCGCGGCCTTTGCCATTCAGGTGCGTGGGTTCAAAGCCACGGAATCTTGTCTTTCCACGACGATTTGCCGCCCTTTTTGCGCGACTCCGCCTTGCGACGGCGTTCCTTTTTCAGCTCGTCCTCGCCAAGTTCGTCAGCCGCGGCCGTCTCGACCGGCGCCCGGTACTCCAGAGGCGGCTCGCTTAGGTATTTTCTTTCGGTATTGCTGCCCTGGCCGCTTTCCCTTTTCCGGCGCTTGAATTCGGCGCTTTGGGCGTTCGACTTTGTCGTATCGTTGGTCGGGTGCGCCACGCCGCCACGCCCGTCGGCGGCCATCGAAGTGATGCCACGGAAGGTCTTGTCGAGTTCTACTTCGGGTTCGAAATCGGGGCTGCCGCTGCTTGCTGTCGCCTCGGCGCGTATACGGGCGCGGCGCTGCTCGGGCGATTCAGGCCAGGCTGGATTGTCGGACGTGGCGATGTCGGTCTGCGGTTCCGGCAGGCTGGCCACTTGCTCGGCGCCTTCGGCGTCGGGACGAACGATTTCCGGACGCGGCTTGTAATCGACTGGCGCCTTGCGCTTGGGCAAGGGGCTGAGCGCGCCTGAGACGTCTTCAAGCAACTGGGCGTTGGCGGTCTTGCCGGTGCCGTAGGTCGGCGACGATACACAGCCGCCGAGCAGGGCGGCGGAACCGGCAAGCGCCATAAGGGTCGCGCCGCGCCGGGCGATCTTTCGTCCAGTGGAATTGCTCAAAACGCGTCCTCTCGGCCTGTCCCCGTTCCGGCATGCGCCGAAATCCGTCTTGTGGCTGCCTTCGCCGGCAAATCCGGCAAGACGATGGCGACCGGGCATTTAGCACAGCCTGACCCGACGGGGCAAACGGTCACAGCCGACCGAGCGTCCGAAGCTCGCGCAACGCTGCCGCGTCGCGCGCCGATACGTCGGGAAAGGCCGGATCGGCGCCGACATCGTCGGTGTAACGCCACGACCGGGCGCATTTGGCGCCCTTTGCCGGCGCGAAAACGACCGCCACGCCAGTGACGTCGTCGAGGCGGAATGCGTCGGCCGGCCCTTCGTCCTGGCGGATCGCGATGCCGCTGGTGATGGCGATTTCGGCCATGTCGACGCCTTCGATCGCGGCGGCGAGCATCGGATCGGTGACATGCGCGACTGGCGCGGCTTCCAGCGACGAGCCAATGCGTTTTCCGGCGCGTTCGAGTTCCAGCGCCCCGGTGACGACACGGCGAACGTTGCGCACCTTGCCCCATCTTTCCGCCAGCGCCTCATCGCGCCAGCGCTCCGGTGTAGCGCGGAACTGCTCCAGATGCACCGACGCAGCGTCGGGATGCAGCGACAGCCAGGCCTCCTCGCAGGTGAAGGGGAGCATCGGCGCCAGCCAGGTGACGAGGCGCTCGAAGATCGCCCGCACGGCGAATATCGCCGCCTTGCGTCTGGGGCTCGACGGGGCGTCGCAATAGAGCGCGTCCTTGCGGATGTCGAAATAGAAGGCGGAAAGGTCGACGACCATGAAATCGAGCAGCGCCTTGGCTATGCGTTTGAAATCGAAAGCGTCGTAGCCCTTGTCGACGATCTCGGCGAGTTCGGAAAGCCGGTGCAGCATCAGCCGCTCCAGTTCCGGCATGTCGGCCAGCGCCACCTCTTCGCCGTGGTCGTGGGCAAGCGTGCCCAGCATCCAGCGGATCGTGTTGCGCATCTTGCGATAGGCGTTGACATTGGTCTGGATGACATGCTTGCCGAGGCGCTGGTCTTCCCAATAGTCGGTCGTCATCACCCACAGCCTGAGAATGTCGGCGCCGGATTCCTTGATCACGTCCTGCGGGAACACCTGGTTGCCGAGCGATTTCGACATTTTCCGCCCGTCCTCGGCCATGGTGAAGCCATGGGTGATGACGGTGTCGTAGGGCGCGCGGCCGCGCGTGCCGCAGCTTTCCAGCAGCGAGGAATGGAACCAGCCGCGATGCTGGTCGGAGCCTTCCAGATAGACGTCGGCCGGCCATTTCAGGTCGGGGCGATCCTCCAGCGTGAAGGCATGGGTCGATCCGGAATCGAACCACACGTCGAGGATGTCCTTGACCATGGTCCACGGCTCGTTGGCGCGGGGGCCGAGGAAACGCTCGCGCGCGTTCGCCGCGAACCAGGCGTCGGCGCCTTCTTTTTCGAAGGCGTCGAGGATGCGGGCGTTGACCGCCTCGTCCTTCAGCACGTTGCCGTCCTCGTCGGCGAAGACGCAGATCGGCACGCCCCAGGCGCGCTGGCGCGACAGCACCCAGTCCGGCCGCTCGGCGATCATGGCGCGCAGGCGCGTCTGCCCGGCGGCGGGCACGAAGCGGGTGGCGTCGATGGCGGCGAGGGCGCGGGAGCGGAGGGTGTCGGGCTTCTTCCCCCCCCCCCTCTCCCCCCCCCCCAGCGCCCCCCCCCCCCCCGGGGGGAGGCTGCCCTCCTTTCCCCGGGAGAAGGTTGCCGAAGGGGGGGGGGGGGGGGGGGCAGCCGAACCCGCCAGTCCCGATCCATATGCACGAACCATTGCGGCGTGTTGCGGAAGATCACCGGCTTCTTCGACCGCCACGAATGCGGATAGGTGTGCTTCAGCCGTCCGCGCGCAAACAGCATGCCGGCTTCGATCAGCGCATCGATCACCGCCTTGTTGGCGTCGCCCTTCTTGCCGTGATCGTCGATGACGCGCGCCGGCCCGCCTTCGCGGTCGGGGCCGAAGCCCGGCGCATCCTTGGTGAAGAAGCCGGCGTCGTCGACAGTGAACGGGATCGCCGTGTCTATGCCGCGTTCGGAAAGTTCGCGCCCCTTCGCCATCCAGATGTCGAAGTCTTCGCGTCCGTGGCCGGGCGCGGTGTGGACGAAGCCTGTGCCGGCGTCGTCGGTGACGTGGTCGCCTTCAAGAAGCGGCACGGGGAAGGCGTAGGGCGATTGGCCGATCTCCCCCCTTGAGGGGGAGATGCCCGGCAGGGCAGAGGGGGGTGTCTGGCCGGAAGTCGCGAACCCCCCTCCTGTCGCTTCGCGACATCCTCCCCCTCAAGGGGGGAGGTGGGGCGCCAGCCGGCCAGCGGGTGGGCGCACAACATATCTTCCAAATGGTGCGCAGGAACTTCGATCAATCGTTTGAACCCTAGCTTCGCCTTCTCAAAACTGGCTGTCGCGAGGCTATCGGCAAAGATCAGCTTTTCTCCCGGTTGTGGCCCAAAATCATTCTCAACAGAAGTTATCTCGTAAAGCCCATAGGCAATGCGTTGTGAAAAGGCGACTGCTCGGTTTCCGGGTATGGTCCAAGGTGTGGTTGTCCATATCACCACATACATTTGATGTTCGACGGGCAACTCCATCTCTTCGCTGCAAAGCGCGATGATCCCTTCCTTCGTTCCGTCAATGCTGTCGTGGAAACTCCTGTTCTTGATCGGAAACTTCACCCAGACCGTATCGCTTTCGTAGTCCTGATACTCCACCTCGGCCTCGGCCAGCGCCGTGCGCTCCACCACGGACCACATCACCGGCTTGGAGCCGCGATAGAGCTGGCCGCTCATGGCGAATTTCAGCAGTTCGCCGGCAATCCGCGCCTCGGCGTGGAAATTCATCGTCGTGTAGGGGGTCTTGAAATCGCCCTCGACGCCGAGGCGCTGGAACTCGGCCCCCTGCACGCCGATCCACTTCTCGGCGTAGGCGCGGCACTCCTTGCGGAACGCGATCATCGCGTCCGGATCGGAAAGGTCCGGCTTCGCCTTGCCCTTGGAGCGGTAATTCTCTTCCTCGATCTTCCACTCGATCGGCAGGCCGTGGCAGTCCCAGCCCGGCACGTAATTGGAATCGTAGCCGCGCATCTGGAACGAGCGGGTGATGGCGTCTTTGAGGATCTTGTTGAGCGCGTGACCGATATGGATATTGCCGTTGGCATAGGGCGGGCCGTCGTGCAGCACGTATTGCGGGCGGCCCGGCGGCGTCGGCGCGCAGGCGCGCATAGAGGTCCATGTCCTGCCAGCGCTTGACCAGCGCCGGCTCTTTTTCCGGCAGGCCGGCGCGCATCGGGAAATCCGTCTGCGGCAGATAGAGGGTCTTCGAATAGTCGATCTTGGTCTCGGTCATCATGGTGGCCATGGGTCATGCCGCTGACGCGGCGAAGGGCGGGAAGAAAAGAGAGGCGGCGTCGAACGCCGAAGATCCCGGACCCTCGGCCGCGCTTTCAACAGGCGGCGAGGGCCGGGCCGCTAATTCGCGCGGTGAGAAGCAAACCGGTCATGGCTGCGGCTCTTAGCAATCAACGTGGCGGGAATAAAGGGAGTCAGCCAAAATTCAGCGTCGCGTCCAGCACCGACAGCGGCTTGACGCCGGCAAGCAACGCCCGCGCCTCCGCTTCGTCGCGCTTCATCTGCGCAACGAGCGCCTCGAAGCCGTCGAATTTCACCTCGCCGCGCAGGAAGCCGAAGAACGAGACCGTGCAGGTCTCGCCATAGAGGTCAGGCGACGCGTCGAAAACAAAAGTTTCGAGCAACGGTTCGCCATCCTCCGTCACGGTCGGACGCCGGCCAAAGCTGGCGACGCCGTCGTGAAGCGTCCCGTCGGCGCGACGCAGCCGAACCGCATAGACGCCGTGGCGCAATGCGGTTTCCGCCGGCAGCGCCATGTTGGCCGTCGGATAGCCGAGCGTCCGGCCGAGCTGTTGTCCCTGCCGCACCGGCGCCGCGACAAGGTAGCGATAGCCAAGCAGACCGGCGGCGCCAGCTGCGTCGCCGTCGACAATGCAGTCGCGCACCCGCGACGACGAGACGATGGCGCCGCCCTCGTCGCGATAGGCGTCGACCAGCAGCACGTCGAAACCGAGCCGCGCCCCGGCTTTGGCGAGGAATTCCGGCGTGCCTTCACGTCCCTTGCCGAAGTGAAAATCATGACCGGGCACCACATGGGCGACGCCGAGATCGTGTTCGAGGACGGCCGAAACGAAATGTTCGGCGGGAAGTTCGGCGAATGCGGCGGTGAAGGGTTGCTCGACCACGCTTTCGAAACCGAGCGCTTCGAGGATGCGCGCCTTCAGCGGCGCCGGTGTCAGACGGAAGATCGGTCGGTCGGGCTGGAAAAAAGCGCGCGGATGCGGCTCGAAGGTCAGCACGATTGCCGGGCGGTCCTCATCGCGGGCGATTTCCAGCGCATGGTTGAGCACGGCGCGATGGCCGCGGTGCACGCCATCGAAATTGCCGATGGCGACGACGCCTCGGCGCATGCCGCCGGGCAGGGCGGATGTTCGGCCGATGCGCACAATGCCTTTCATCGAAGGCGCTCCATCCAGGCAATGGGGCATTGTCCGTGCTTGGCGAAAAAGGCGGCGAGCAGCGCCGGATCGGGGCCGGTTACCCCCGCATAGTCCCGTCCATGAACGCCATCGGTCACGAAGAGGAGGTCTATTCCATTGTCGGTAGCGCCCTTGGCGTCGGTCAACACGCCGTCGCCGATGGCGAGACAGCGCGCCCGCTCGACCGGCCGCCCGGCTCTTTGGGCCGCCATGAGCAGCGCCGCGTCGTACATCGGCGCATAGGGCTTGCCGGCGATCAGCGTGCGTCCGCCAAACCGGGCGTAGTCGCGAGCGATGGCGCCGGCGCACCAGATCATTTTGTCGCCGCGCTCGACGACGATGTCCGGATTGGCGCAGATAAAGGGCAGGTCGCGCCCGCGCATGCGGCGCAGCATGGCGTGATAGTCTTCCGGCGTGTCCTTTTCGTCGTCGAACGGGCCGGAGCACACCACGACCTGCGCGTCCGCCTCTTCGACCAGTTCGACATCGAGACCATCGAAGAGGGGCAGGTCGCGCTCCTCGCCGATGTGGAAGATCCGGCGCGGGCCGGCGGCGATCAGTTCGCGGGTGACATCGCCGGACGTCACCATGGCGTCGTAGGCTTCGCGCGGCACGCCGAGCCGGGCGAGCTGCCGGTCGACGCTGTCGCGCGGGCGCGGGGAATTGGTGATCAGCACGACCGCCTTGCCGGCGGTCCGGGCGCGGATCAACGCCGCGCAGGCATCCGCATGGGCGGCCACGCCATTGTGCAAGACGCCCCAGACATCGCAGAACAGCGCCTGATAGGCGCCGCTGAGTTCGTCCAGGTTTTCGATTTTTCGCGCAGGCGCCGCCATGTTTCCCCGAAGGCGTGAAGGCGCGGGCATCCAGACGATATCCGCGCGCGGCAATTAACCGAACCGGTTCACCCTGTCACCAGCTTTCGCTTTTCATGCCCGCCGTGGCGTGTTTACGCCATGGTTGACGGAACATTAACTGGGAAGGGCGCAGGAAAGCCGCCCGGGGATCGCGGAAGTCCGAGCCATGAAACGCTGGATCGTCCTTGGAGCAATTGCAGCTGCGCTGGCGTGGCGCCTTGTTTCGCTGGAGTCCATCGCGGAACGAATCGGGTCGATGACGCAGATCGCGGTCGCCGTCGGTATCGCCGGAATCGGCGTGGCCGTGGCGGTCGTCGCCTTGTGGCGCGTGCGCGCGGTTACGCGAAAAGCCAACCAGCTCGGCATGATGATTTCAGCAACGCGCCATGCCGAAAAAGCCGCTTCCGGCGCAAGGACGCCGGCAAGCCCGGCGCCAGCCGCCGATCGCGCAACTGCTCGCTCCGGAATGGCAAATATCGAAATCATGATGCAGCCGGTCGTTGCCCTCTCGCGCAACGAAGCCGTCGGATATGACGCGGTATTCCCGGGTTTGGACCAGGATGATCCGGCATCCGACAGGGCGCGGTTGGGGGCGGCGGTCGAAGCCATGGCGGTTCATCCCCATGTGCTGGGGCTCAACGGTATCGTTTTCGTCGCCGTTTCAGCGGCGTTTCTTTTCGATCCGACAGCGCGATCCTTTCTCGCGGCGCTCGTGCGCGGCAAGCCGAATGTTGTTGCCGGACTGCGCCTTTGCCTCGGACTGACGCCCGGGCGCTCGCCGGCGACGACCGAACTCGCCGGACTTCCTGTTGGGCTTGCCTGGTGCGGACCAACGGCGCATCCCGACATCGCGATGATGGCGGAACTGGGCGTCACCCATTGGCGCATCCCGGCCGCCGCGCTGCTCGACACTCATTCGGCGCGGCGCCTGGCGGCGCTGCAAATCGCCGAACTGGCCCGGACCAAGGGGATGCAAGTGATTGCAACCGACGTCAGCTGTCGCGAAGACGCCGCCCGGCTTCTCGAATTGGGGATCGATCTGATGTCCGGCGGCGGGATTGCGCCGCCGATGCGTTTGCGCCAATCCGTCGCCGCCCCGGCAATGGCGACCGAATCCAGTTCTGACGATCGCGCCAGGCCGGCAGCCGCGACGCGGTAAACCGGGCGTAAACGCCAACACGCGAATTGCAGAAGCCGGTAAAACCGGTCTTTAGGACCTTGTGTGCATATTCCCCACGAACTGTATGCGTAAGGCAGGGGAAATATCGCGATGCTCAAGAGCTTCCGAAAGGACACATCAGGCAACTATGCCCTGGCGACAGCGTTGGTGGTTGTCCCGCTTCTCGGCGGCGTTGGAATGGCGGTCGACTATTCCACCCTGATCCGCGAGAAGTCCGAGGTGCAGAACGCACTCGATTCCGCCTGCGTGGCCACCGGCCGCCGGGTCATCGACGGCGCCACCGACGATCAGCTCAAGGCCTACGCCAAGGATTTCTTCGAATCGAACCTGCGCACCGTCGACAAGGAAGACGCCACGCTCATCGTGACCTTGCCGAACTCGGATAGCGGCGGCGGCATCCTGACGCTTGCGGCCACGTTTAACTACAAGCCGCAAATCATGCCCGTGTTCAACGAGATGATGAACAATGTCGGTGTGGCCACGAATTTCGATCTGCCGATCGATTGCGATCTGCGCCTGAAGAACACCTCCGAAATCGCGCTCGTTCTCGATAATTCCGGTTCAATGAACAATACCGGCGGCGGCTCGTCAAAGAAACGCATCACGCTGCTCAAGGACGCGGCCAAATATCTGGTCGCCGAACTGGCGCGCCAATCGGCCAAGATCAAGCAGGTCGACAAACCCGTCCAGTTCTCGGTCGTGCCGTTTTCGGCGTCGGTGAACATTGGACCGAACAACGCTTCGAAAGACTGGATGGACGGTTTCGGCAAATCGCCGGTTCACCATGAAAATTTCGATTGGTCGAAGATGACGTCGGCCAATGCCGCCGCCAACGGCAATCGTTGGGTCGAAAAGGTCGACGGCGTCTGGTACAAGCGCGGCGAAGGATGGGGCGAAACCGAAGACCAACCGGCTACCCGGTTCAGCCTCTATGCCGATATGCAGTATTACACGTCGCGCGAATTTGTGGAGACCGGACAGGAGTACATTTGCACCCGGTATCGGTCCAACGGCACGTGCCGGTCCGGCTACTGGCAGGACACGGGGTACTATGTTCAGTCCAACCCCGCCTCCTTCGCCACCTGGCAGGGCTGCGTCGAGGAGCGTCCCTACCCGTACAATGTCAACGACGCGGCGCCGAGCGACGGAAATCCGGCGACGCTTTACGTCCCGATGTTCGCCCCCGACGAGCCCGGCAATCTGTGGACCGATGCGGACGGCGACGGAGACAACGACCTCGATTCCGGCGACTGGGGCTACGACAATTCCTGGTGGGCGGACTACAAGTCGGGAAACAGCGGCGAGAATACCGGGTTGAAACGCCAGCAGGACATGCAGAAATATTTCAAGATCAAGCCCTACGGTTCGAACAATCCGTCTTCGGGCGATGGGCCGAATTTCGCCTGCACGACGCCGCCGATCACGCCGCTGACCGATGTGACGACGACTGCCGGCATGAACACGATCGTGGCCGCCATCGACGCCATGGCGCCGACCAGCATGACCAACGTGCCCGATGGCATGGCCTGGGGATGGCGCACTGTGTCGAGCGGCGAGCCGTTCACCGAAGGCCGCGTGGAAACGGAAAAAGGCAACGACAAGGTGCTGATCGTCCTCACCGACGGCCTCAACACCTACACTGATCTCGACGGTACTGACGCCGCCGGCAACAAGTCTGCCTACGCTTCCTACGGCTACACCGGCGTGGACTACTATGGAACCTCCGATCCGCGCCTTTACCTCGGCACCGATTCCAACGTGTCGAAGACGACCTTCTCGGCGTCGAACTACACCAAGGCGATGAACCAGCACATGGACACGCTCTGCATCAACGCCAAGGCGGCGGGCATCAAGGTGTTCACCGTCGGTCTCGACCTGAACGCCTATTCGGATGCCGCGGCGATCACTTCGCTGAAGGCGTGCGCCTCGGAATCGAAGTTCCGCAAGAACGCCGACGGCTCCTACAAGAAGCTGTTCTGGAACACGACCGGCAGCGACCTTCTCGACGTGTTCAAGACCATCGCCGACGAACTCTCCAACCTGCGCATCGTCGGCTGATCGCAAGACGAACCCGAAAACCCCCGCCGGAGCGTCCCTCCGGCGGGGTTTTTCGTTGTGCCTCCGATCAATCGCCTCCGCGCCCTTGACGCTTCGCGAACGCTGCACTATCTCCGCCGCGTTAGCACTCGATCATAACGAGTGCCAACAGGCGCCTGTGGCGCAAAAAGGCAATTTCCGCCATCGAGGGTATGAAGAACATGGCAAAGATGAAGTTCCGTCCGCTCCATGACCGCGTGGTCGTCCGCCGTCTCGAATCCGAGGCGAAGACCGCCGGCGGCATCATCATTCCGGACACCGCCAAGGAGAAGCCGCAGGAAGGCGAGATCATCGCCGTCGGCCCCGGCGCCCGCGACGAAAGCGGCAAGCTGGTTCCGCTCGACGTCAAGGTCGGCGACAAGATCCTGTTCGGCAAATGGTCCGGCACCGAGGTCAAGCTCAATGGCGAAGACCTGCTGATCATGAAGGAATCCGACATCATGGGCGTTCTCGCCTGATCGGCTTTTCCTGAATCGATTCAATCCATTTGAGGGCTGCGACAAGCCCGGGAGTATTTGACAATGGCTGCCAAGGAAGTCCGCTTTTCCCGCGACGCCCGCGAGCGCATGCTGCGCGGCGTCAACATCCTCGCCGACGCGGTGAAGGTCACGCTCGGCCCCAAGGGCCGCAACGTCGTCATCGACAAGTCGTTCGGCGCGCCGCGCATCACCAAGGACGGCGTCACCGTCGCCAAGGAAATCGAGCTTGAGGACAAGTTCGAGAACATGGGCGCGCAGATGGTGCGCGAAGTCGCCTCCAAGACCAACGACATCGCCGGCGACGGCACCACCACCGCCACCGTTCTGGCCCAGTCGATCGTCCGCGAAGGCCACAAGGCGGTCGCCGCCGGCATGAACCCGATGGACCTGAAGCGCGGCATCGACCTCGCCGTCGCCGAAGTCGTCGAGGCGCTGAAGAAATCGGCCAAGAAGATCAAGACCTCGGAAGAAGTCGCCCAGGTCGGCACCATCTCCGCCAACGGCGAGACCGCCATCGGCAAGATGATCGCCGAGGCCATGCAGAAGGTCGGCAACGAGGGCGTCATCACGGTCGAGGAAGCCAAGACCGCCGAGACCGAACTCGAGGTCGTCGAGGGCATGCAGTTCGACCGCGGCTACCTCTCGCCCTACTTCATCACCAACGCCGACAAGATGGTGGCCGAGCTCGACGACGCCTACATCCTGCTGCACGAGAAGAAGCTCTCCAACCTGCAGGCCATGCTGCCGATCCTCGAAGCGGTCGTGCAGTCGTCGCGTCCGCTGCTCATCATCTCCGAGGACGTCGAGGGCGAGGCTCTGGCCACGCTCGTCGTCAACAAGCTGCGCGGCGGCCTGAAGATCGCCGCCGTCAAGGCGCCGGGCTTCGGCGATCGCCGCAAGGCGATGCTCGAGGACATCGCCATCCTCACCGGCGGCCAGGTCATCTCTGAAGACCTCGGCATCAAGCTGGAGACGGTCACGCTCGCCATGCTCGGCCGCGCCAAGAAGGTGCGCATCGAGAAGGAGAACACCACGATCGTCGACGGCGCCGGCAAGAAGGCCGAGATCCAGGGCCGCGTCGCCCAGATCAAGCAGCAGATCGAGGAAACCACCTCCGACTACGACAAGGAAAAGCTGCAGGAGCGTCTGGCCAAGCTCGCCGGCGGCGTCGCGGTCATCCGCGTCGGCGGCGCGACCGAGGTCGAGGTCAAGGAAAAGAAGGACCGCGTCGACGACGCGCTGAACGCCACCCGCGCCGCGGTCGAGGAAGGCATCGTCCCCGGCGGCGGCGTCGCGCTGCTGCGCGCCTCGTCCGTCATCAAGGTCAAGGGCGAAAACGACGATCAGGACGCCGGCATCAATATCGTCCGCCGCGCCCTGCAGTCGCCGATCCGCCAGATTGCCACGAACGCCGGGGCGGAAGCCTCGATCGTCGCCGGCAAGGTGCTGGAGAACAAGTCGGCCACTTTCGGCTACAACGCCCAGACCGGCGTCTATGGCGACATGATCGCCATGGGCATCGTCGATCCGGTCAAGGTCGTGCGCACCGCGCTGCAGGACGCCGGCTCGGTCGCCGGCCTGCTCATCACCACCGAGGCGATGATCGCGGAAGCCCCGAAGAAGGACTCGCCGGCTCCGGCGATGCCCGGCGGCGGCATGGGCGGCATGGACTTCTGATCCATCCTCGCACGTGAACTCAAGAAAGGGCGGCCCTCGGGCCGCCCTTTTTGTGCGGGGTGGGGCGTTTTAAGGGGGACGGCCCCACGGCCCCCGGGTTTGTTGGCCCGCCCCCGGGAAAATGGTTCTGCTCGGAAGCCGAGGCGATCGCGGCGGGATACCGCCGCTCGAAAATCTGAGGAGTGGCGCCATCGTTGGCCCGTGAAAGGATTTGCTCCGTAACCGCCATTGGCGAGCATCGCATTCTTTGTCGCCGCGGCCCTCGCCGCCTTGTGTCCCGCCGCACAACGGGACCGCGCAATGGCCGAATTTCCGATCTTCCTTCTTGTCGGCCTGCTCGCGCAGATTGTCGACGGCGCGCTCGGCATGGCCTACGGCGTCGTCGCGGCGACTTCGCTGCTCGCCTTTGGCGTCAGTCCGCTCGAGGCGTCCGCCGCCGTTCACGCCGCCAAGATCTTCACCACCGCCGCATCCGGTTTCGCCCATTGGCGTCACGGCAATGTCGCACCGCGCCTGGCGTTGTGCCTCGCGGTGACCGGGGCTTGCGGCGGCGTCGCCGGGGCCATGGTTCTCGGTTCTGTCGATGGCGGGGCGATCGAGCCGTTTGTCGCGGCCTGGTTGGCGCTGCTCGGCGGATGGATCGTCCTGCGGTCGTTTCTCGGCCGTCCGAAGGCGGAAAGGTCCGGCGTCGTCCACGCCCTGCCGCTCGGCCTCGCCGGCGGCTTTCTCGATGCCGTCGGCGGCGGCGGCTGGGGACCGGTCGTCACCTCCGGGCTGCTCGGCGCCGGCGTCGATCCGCGCCGGACGGTCGGTTCCGTCAACGCGGCCGAGTTCGTCGTCGGCCGCCGTTTCGCCTGCGTTTGTCTTTGTGTTCGTCTCGGCGGAACCGGCCGGGCCGGCGCCTGCGCGTCCGCTGGCGGCCATCGCCGGGCTGGTCGTCGGCGGCATGGTCGCGGCGCCCTTCGCCGCGCTGCTCGTCCGCCATGTCCGCCGCGGCGCGATCATGCGCACGGTCGGCGTTTTGGTCATGGCGCTCGTCGCATGGCAATTCGCGCAGATGGCGCGCGCCTGATGCGCCTCACTCCACCCTGGCCGCCAGCACCTTGTCGATGCGCCGCCCGTCGAGGTCCATGATTTCGAACCGCCAGCCGAGGATGTCGATGCGGTCGCCGACGTCCGGCAGGCGCTTGAACGCGTCCAGCACGAAGCCGGCGACGGTGTCGTAGCCGCGTTTGGCCGGCAGATTCAGGTAGAGCAGGTCGGCCATCTCGTCGACCGGCATCCAGCCGGCAATCAGCCACGAGCCGTCGTCGCGCTTCACCGCTTCCGGCTCGTCGCCCTCGTCGGCCTTGAACGCGCCGGCGATGGCGTCGAGGATGTCGGCCGGGGTCAGCACGCCCTCGAAATGGCCGAACTCGTCATGGACCAGGCCGTAGGGCACCTCGGCCTCGCGCAAGGTCTTCAGGGCCGCGAGCGCGTCCGTTGTGTCCGGGATGACCGGCGCCTTGATCACCAGCGGCTTGATCGCGAAAGTGCCCCTCGTCGCCAGCGGTGCGACGATGTCGCGTACGCGCACCACGCCGACAATGGTGTCGGGCGCGCCGTTGCAAACCGGCACGACCGCGTGATGCGCCTTGATCAGCGCCTTGCGGATATCCTCGTCATCGTCGGCGAGGTTGATCAGTTCGACCTCGGTTCGCGGCGTCATGATGGCGCGCACTGACCGGTCGCCGAGCCGCATGACGCCGGAAATCATCGATTGCTCTTCCGATTCGATCACCCCGGCGCTTTCGGCCTCCGCCACGATGGTGCGGATTTCCTCGTCGGTGACGGCGGATTCGCTCTCCGACGTGATGCCGAGCGCGATCAGGAACGCCCGCGTCGTCGCATCGAGCAGCGTGACGACCGGCGAGGCGATTTTCGACAGCAGCAGCATCGACGGCGCCATCATGCAAGCGATGCGCTCCGGGTTCTTCAGCGCCAGATGCTTCGGCACCAATTCGCCGATGATGACCGACAGGAAGGTGATCGCCGTCACCACGATGACGAAGCCGGAAATGTCGGCGACATCGTGTTTGACGCCGAAGGTCTCGATCCAGTCGGACAGTTTTTTGCCCAGCGCCGCGCCGGAGAATGCGCCGGCGAGCACGCCGACCAGCGTGATGCCGATCTGCACGGTCGACAGGAATCGGCCGGGGTGCTCGGCAAGCCTCAGCGCAGCGCGCGCGCCGGCCCGGCCCTGTTCGGCCATGATCCGCAATCGCGGCCGGCGGGCGGAAACGACCGAGAGTTCCGACAAGGCGAACACGCCGTTGAGGAGGATCAAAAAAGCCGCGATGGAAAGTTCGAGCATGGATCGCTATTCGTGAAACGGCCGCAACGCGGGCGCGCGTTTCTCTCCTATAGCGACGCGCCCGAATGCGCAAACCGCGGAGATCGCCCATGACCGCCACCCGGATTGAAACCGACAGCCTCGGGCCCGTCGAAGTTCAGGCCGACCGCCTGTGGGGCGCGCAAACCGAACGGGCGCGCCGCAATTTTGTCATCGGCGGCGAACCGATGCCGCTGCCGGTGATCCACGCGCTTGGCCTCGTCAAGAAAATCGCTGCGGAGGTCAATCTTGCCTTCGGCCGTCTCGACGAGCGCCGCGCGGTCGCCATCACGAACGCGGCCGACGAAGTCGCGAATGGCCGTCTCGACGCCCATTTCCCCCTGGTGGTCTGGCAGACCGGTTCGGGCACCCAGACCAACATGAACGTCAACGAGGTGATCGCCGCCCGCGCCAACATCGCGCTTGGCGGCAAGGCCGGCGACAAGGCGCCCGTTCATTCGAACGACCACGTCAATCTGAGCCAGTCGTCGAACGACGCTTTTCCGACCGCGATGCACGTCGCCGTCGTGATCGAGACGGCGATGCGCCTGCAACCGGCGCTCGACCGGCTTGGCGGCCTGCTGGAGCAAAGGTCGAAGCCTTCGCCGTCGTCGTCAAGATCGGCCGCACCCATCTGCAGGACGCAACGCCGCTGACGCTGGGCCAGGAGTTTTCCGCTTTCGCCGCTGCCGTTCGCCTTGGCGCCAAACGGGTGGTCCGCGCCCTCGACGATGTCCTCGCCCTGGCGCAAGGCGGCACCGCGGTCGGGACCGGGCTCAATTCCCCGGCCGGTTTCGCCGCCGCCTTCGCTGCCGCCATGGCGTCGGCGACCGGCCTGCCGTTCCGCCCGGCGGCCAATCCGTTCGAGGCGCTGGCGAGCCACGGCGCATTGGCGAATTTCCACGGCGCGCTCGCCGCGCTCGCCGCCGACCTGTTCAAGATCGCCAGCGATATTCGCCTGCTCGGCTCGGGCCCGCGCGCCGGCCTCGGCGAATTGCGACTGCCGGAAAACGAACCCGGCTCGTCGATCATGCCGGGCAAGGTCAATCCGACCCAGACCGAGGCGCTGACCATGGTGTGCGCCGAAGTGCTCGGCAACCAGACGACAATCGCCTTCGCCGCCAGCCAGGGTCATCTGCAATTGAACGTGTTCAAGCCGGTGATCGCCTTCAACGTCTTGCGCTCGATCCGCCTCATCGCCGACGCTTGCGAATCCTTTGCCGAGCATTGCGCCGCCGGCATTGAGCCGAACGCCAAACGCATGGCCGAAAACCTCGAGCGCTCGCTGATGCTGGTGACCGCGCTCGCGCCCGCCATCGGCTACGACAAGGCGGCGAAAATCGCCCGCGCCGCCCATGCCAACGCGACCACGCTGCGCGAAGAGGCGCTGGCGAGCGGCTTCATCGATGCGGCGACCTTCGACCGGTTGGTCGATCCCGCCGCCATGACGCGGCCCGATCCGCTCAATCGGTGAACGACGATTGGGGAGACGTTTATAAATAGCGAACGATCAGTCGTCGCCGTACTGTCTCGCCTGAACGATGCCGGCGCGCCATATCGGCCGAACAACAAGGAAAACACACGAGGGAATCGATGAATACGAATGTCACGCTGCTCGTCGCCCGCATTCTGCTGGTGATACTCTTCCTGCTCTCCGCTTTCGGCATGGCCTCCAGCCCCGCCGGGGTCGCCGGCTATTTCGGCTCGCTCGGCATGCCGATGCCGGGCGTCATGGTCTGGCTGGTGGTGGCGCTGAAGCTGGTCGCCGGCCTTGCCGTGCTCGTCGGCTGGAATACGCGCTACGCAAGCTACGCGCTCGCCGCTTTCTCCGTCGGCGCGGCGCTGATCGGCCACAACAACATCGCCGACCAGAACGAGATGACGCAGCTCCTGAAGGATTTCGCCATCGCCGGCGGCTTCCTCGCGCTGTCGGTCGCCGGTCCCGGCGCCTACGCGCTCGAGGCGCGCCGCGCCTGAATTCGCCCGCATCGAACCGGAAAGGCCGCGCCTGTCGCGGTCTTTTTCACGTGAAGGCCGCGGCCAGGCTCTCGGCGATGGCGATGTCGACCGCCGGCCTGTCCTTTAGCGCCAGCGCCAGGCAGGCTTCCGATCTGAGGATGACGCCGTCGTTGAGGATTTTCAGCCGGTTCGATTTCAACGTCGAGCCGGTGGTGGTGATGTCGACGATCACATCGGCCTGGCCGGCTGCCGGCGCGCCTTCGGTCGCGCCGAGGCTTTCGACGATGCGGTAGACCTGGATGCCGTGCTGCTGCGAAAAGAACTGCTGCGTCAGCCGCCAATATTTGGTCGCGATCCGCAGCCGACGCCCGTGCCGGTGGCGGAAATCGGCGGCGACATCGTCGAGATCGGCCATGGTGGCGACGTCGATCCAGCTTTCCGGCACGGCGACGACGACATCGGCGCGGCCGAAGCCGAGCCGCCCGAGGATCGCGGCGCGCGCGTCGAAATCGGCGATCGTTTCGCGCAACAGATCCTCGCCGGTGACACCGAGATCGATGGCGCCGGCGGCCAGTTCGCGCGCGATTTCCGAGGCCGACAGGAACGCCACCTCAAGTCCCGGGATTTCGTTCACCCGGCCGAAATAGGAGCGCTCGTCGCCGGCTTGCGCCACGGTCAAGCCGGCCTTGGCGAAGGCCTCGGTCGCCTGCTCCTTCAGCCGCCCCTTGGAGGGAATGCCGAGCTTCATGACGCGCCTCCTGCGGCTTTGTCCAGCCGGTCCAGCCAGACGGAAAATCCGACGCCGGCAATGGGGGAGGGCGCGCCGAGCAGGGTCAGCAGCCGGTCGTAGCGCCCGCCGCCGGCGAGCGGCTTGTCGAGGCCGGGCGCGGAAATCTCGAAGACGAGGCCGGTGTAATAATCGAGCGGCCGGCCGAAGGCGGCGTCGTAGGCCAGCGCCGCCGGGTCGAGCCCTTCCGCGGCGATTGCCGCGACGCGCGCGCCGAACCGGGCCAATGCGGCGTCGAGCGCCAGCCCGGAACGGATGGCGAAGGCCGACAGCGCCGCCGGGGCCTTGTCAAGGCCGGAGCGGATGGCGAGGAATTCGGTGAGCGCGGCGAGCGCCTTTTTTTCCAGCCGCACAGTGGCGAGCGCCGCCTTTTCCAGCGCCCGGCGCGCGATCTCCTCCGGCGCGCGCCCCGCCGTCGCCGACAGGCCGGCGGCGGCCATTTCCCCGACAATGTGGGCGGCGAGGCCGGTCGCGTCGCCGGCGGCGATCAGCGCCGCCACCTCCCCGTCATGGGCGGCGCCCTTCGGCCGGCCGAGATCGGCGAGCGCCAGATCGAGTTGCCCGGAGTCGCCGAAGGCGCGCGCCAGCCGCCGCCGCCAGCCTTCCGGCAGGCCGAGCGCGATCAGCACGGCCTCGAACACGCCCTGATCGCCGAGCGTGACGGTCAGATCGCGCCGCGCCAGGCTCGCCACCGCGTGGGCGTCGGCGAGCACGCGGGCGTCGGCGGCCGCCTCGTCGGGATCGCCCAGATCCTCAAGACCCGCCTGATGGAACTCGGCCGCGCCGTCGCGGCGCTGGCGGAACACCTCGCCGAGATACCAGCGCCGCGCCTTGCGCGCGCCGGCGACGATATGGTCGCGGCAGACGGGGATGGTGAACTCCGGGCGCAGGCACAGCGTCTGCCCGGTCTCGCTTTCGGTCAGGAACATGCGCCGGCGCATGTCCTCGCCGGCCATGTCGAGAAACGGATCGGCCGGCTGCAGCACGGCGACCTCGGCCCGCACGGCATGGCGCGCGGCGAGCTGGGCGGCGACTTCGGCCGCGATGCGTGGCGCGCGGGCGGTCATGCGGGGAGACCGGCTTCGATCAGGATGTGGCGGCAGACGCCATCGATGTCGCGGATCACATCGTCATTCCAGAATCGCACGACTTTCCAGCCGTCGTCGAAAAAGCGCCGGGATCGAAGGGCGGCGCGCATGACGCTTTCGGGCAGGGCATGCTGCGATCCATCGATTTCGACAATGATCCGGCGCTCCGGGCACGCAAAATCGACGATGTAGCCAGCGACGGGGAATTGGCGGCGGAATCCAAGCCCTTCGAGCCGATGTGCGCGGACGGCGTTCCAGAATTTCAGTTCGGCGTCGGTCAGGTCCCTGCGCATGCGCCGCGCATTGGCGCGCATGGCTGCCGGGATCGGGGCGTGACTCGGCATCGGCATCACCCCCCTCTGCCCTGCCGGGCATCTCCCCACAGGGGGAGATCGGATGCACGTTCAGTCGCGTCCACCTTCAACTGTTGCCTGAATGCGGAAACGCAGGCGCCATCCGATCCCCCCTTGTGGGGAGATGCCCGGCAGGGCAGAGGGGGTGTTTCTGGTTCATTGGCGCCCCCTGCGCCGCCAGCATTTCCTTCACCTTCGCCACCAGCCCGTTGACCGGCACGCTGACCTGCGCCACGCGTGCGGCCCGCCATTCGGCGTTGGAGGCGATCGCCGCGGCTTGCGCGCGGCCCTCGATCAGATCCTTGACGATCACCACGCCCTCGGCCTGTTCGTTGGAGCCCTGGATGATGGCGAGCGGGCAGCCGCGCCGGTCGGCGTAGCGCAATTGCCGGGCGAAATCCTTCGGGTTGCCCTGGAACATCTCGGCGCGGATTCCGGCGTTGCGCAAATCCTGGGTGAAGCGCTGATAGCGGCCGAGCGCCTCCGTGTCGCGGTCCATCACGGTCACCAGCACCGGGGCCTGGACCGTGTCGGCGTCGAGCTTGCCGAGGTTTTTCAGCGCCGTCATCAGCCGCGACACGCCGATGGAGAAGCCGGTCGCCGGCACGTCCTGCCCGGTGAAGCGCTTGACGAGGCCGTCATAGCGCCCGCCGCCGGCGACCGAGCCGAAGCGCACCGTCTCGCCATCCTCGTTGACGACCGGGAAGGTCAGCTCGCACTCGTAAACCGGACCGGTGTAATATTCGAGGCCGCGAACGACGGAGGGATCGATGCGGATGTGGTCGGGGCCGTAGCCTGCTTCGCGGACTAGCTTCCGTATCTCTTCCAGTTCATCCAAGCCCAGTTCGATTTTAGCCGGCAGTTTCTCTAGCTTTGCCCACAAACGTAGATACTTTTTATACACCTTGATGGTCAGGGGCTTCCGCCACAGGTAACTTAAAATCCGGTGATACCCGGCGGCGACGCGCAACTGCGCTTCATCCAACCCCGCGCCCTTGGTAAAATCCCCGCTCTCGTCCCTGCGGCCTTCGCCCAGCAGAAGCCGAACACCTTCAACACCAAACTTGTCGAGCTTGTCGATGGCGCGCAGCACGGCGAGCTTCTGGCCCTCGTCGGTGACGCCGATCGCCTCCATCACGCCGTCGAGCACCTTGCGGTTGTTGACGCGCACGACATAGTCGCCGCGCTTGATCCCCAGCGCCTCCATCGTGTCAGCCATCATCATCGCCATTTCGGCGTCGGCGGCCACACCTGGCGCGCCCACCGTGTCGGCGTCGAACTGCATGAACTGGCGGAAGCGCCCCGGCCCCGGCTTCTCGTTGCGGAACACCCAGCCGGCCCTATAGGTGCGGTAGGGCAGGTTGATCGCCTGCATGTTTTCCGCCACGTGGCGGGCGAGCGGCGCGGTCAGATCGTAGCGCAGTGAGAGCCACTGCTCGTCGTCGTCGGCGAACGAAAACACGCCCTCGTTCGGCCGGTCCTGGTCGGGCAGAAACTTGCCGAGCGCGTCGGTGTATTCGACCATCGGCGTCTCGACCGGATCGAAGCCGTAACGCTCGTAGACCTCGCGGATTTTCGCCATCATCGCATCCGCGGCGCGGATGTCGGCGGGCGAACGGTCGACGAAGCCGCGGGGCTGGCGGGCTTTGAGTTTCTGCGGCTTCTTCGGCTTGTCGGACATGGATTTTGCTTCCGGGAAAGGTCGCGCCCTCCCTATCCAAAGGGGGGGCGGGCGGCAAGGGCGGGCGGCGTGCAAGCTTCGCCGTCGCCACGCCCCGTTTCCGGTCTGGCTGTTGGAAGGCCCCTCCCGTCGCCTTCGGCGACACCCTCCCCACGAGGGGGAGGGAAAAGGGGCGTCAGGGAGACGGGCGGCCGAAGATCGCCTGTCTTTTATAGTATCCGCGACCTCGCGGCCGCCCGTCCGGCTTCGCTTGCGGTTGCCGAGCCGCGGGAAGGATGCGCAAGGGCGAACCCTTGCCGCGCCGGCGGAGCCTTCCGTGTCGCCACGGACTTCGATCCGACGCTGGCGGGCCCCCCCCCCCCCGGGGGGGGGGGGGGGCGGGGCGGAACCCCCCTCTGTCGGCTTTCGCCGACATCTCCCCCGCAAGGGGAGAGTGGGGAGAAACCATCCTGCCGCATGTCCCGCGTCTGACAGGCCGTCGATCGCATCCTGTCCTTTCGCCCCGCCGCCGCATGACCGAACGGAAGAGCTTATTCCTCGGCGCGGGTCCGGCGCCAAAGTCACCGCCCCGCCTTCGCCGGTCCGGGTCCGGTTCGGGCGGGAGCCGGTTCCCCCCGCACGCAACAGCCGGTACCGCCGCATGCTCCCTGCGGGAGAAACTGACACGGAGTATGGGGGAGGTTCGGAGAGGGTGGATAAATTGGCGAGGGCAATAGGGGAGCAGGGCGCTAAGGTATTGAAAAAGTTGAAAAACGGGCGCGGCACCCACAATCTCCCCCCTTGAGGGGGAGATGGCCGGCAGGCCAGAGGGGTTGGTTCCACTCATCGCCCCACCGATTTGCCCCCCGACCGCGCCCAAAGGTGAATTGCGGTCGGGCCGGACCGGCCTTAGGGGAACGCCAAGCCACAAATCGACAGGGAGAAGCCCCATGAAAACCGTCCTCACGCTCATCGTCGGCATCGTCATCGGCTACGGCGTCTCCATGGTGCTGCCGGCCGACCAGTTGATGGCGAAGCTGATGAACATCGAAACGCCGGACATGTCCGGCGGCCACGAACTCAACACCGACGCCGGCGCCAAGCCGGAAGCGCCGAAGCAGTAAGACCGCCCGCCATCGTCGCGCCACACCTTCAGTCGTACAAATTCGCCGCCGGATCCCTCGCGCCGGCGGAAAGGCCGGCGACGCATGGCATCCTTCCGACTGGCGGCGATGGCCGCTATACTCGCGGTTTCGGCGGGCTGCACATCCGCTCCGGGCGAAGGGCCCGGCGTCGCCGGCCTCGGCCCCTATTGCGGCAAGGGCGACAAATCCTGGGTCGGCGCCTACACTATGCGTGGCGTGCCCGAGGTCGGCTCGCAGATGCGGCTCAACGCCGACGGCTCGTTCGATTTCTTCCTCGCCTACGGGGCGAACGACCAGTTCGGCAAGGGCTGCTGGACGCAGACCGACCGGGTGATCGCGCTGTTTCCCGGCGGAAGCCGCACCATCGCGCCGGACCACACGCCCGACACGCGCGGCTTCACCGGAATCCTGCTGGAAAAGGACGGACGCGACCTGCTGTGGCGCATCGCCGGTTCGCACTATGTCGGGCGGTACGAAAAGTAGCAGGCGTCCGGACCACTGGACAGCCCCGCGCTTCGCGATAAGGTTGTGGCCGCAACGACGGACCGCGCTATGAAATTCCCGCTCGGATACGCCATCGCCGGATTTTCCGCCCTTGTCTGGGGCGGGCTCGGCCTGTGGGCGTGGACGGCCATTCCCGCCAATTTCCTCTCCGCCACATGCGAGGCCGAAGGTTGCGATCCGATCGCCGTCAAACTCGCCGGCAGCGGCGAGCTGGCGACGCGCAAGATCGGCGTCTCGATGCTCGTCAGAATTGCCAACGCGCCTGAAACCGGCGAGGAAGGGGCGGCCCGCGCCTGGCTGGAGCTCGCCCGCCTCGCCGAGGCGAATCCGGCGATTCTCGACGATATCGACGATGAGTCGACGGTGTTCACGCTTTACGAACTCGCAACCGATTTGGGCAGCGCCGAAGCCGCCGTCTGGCTCGACACCCATGTCGAGCCGCAAAAGCAATGGGGGGGCGCCCACGGCAATTGGGAGGCGGCGTTCAACGCCTTCCAGCGCCATCCAACCTGCTACATCACCTCCGGCGATGCCGATGTGCTGGGTGACGACGAGCCGCGCGGCCCGAACATGGTCTTTTTCACCATCTCGCCGGACTGGGGCATCCCGCAGATGCAATATTCGGCCGGCTACGCGCTCGCCGAATCCCCCGCACCCTCGCTGGCGTTTTATGGACCGGACAGTCAGGTGCTGGGCGAAACCGTCGAGGGGCGGGTCTCCACGCCGGAAGAGGGTTACATCCTGTTTGGCGACAACGATCCCGCCTTGCTGGCCCGCGCCGCCGGCGCGGCCATGGCGACGGTGCAGTTCACCCGCGCCGATGGCTCGGTCATCATCGACCGCATCCCGCTCGACGGGATCGCCGAGGCGGCGCGCGACATGGTTTCGCTGTGCGGCGCCCCGCAGGCGATCCTGGCGGAATTGCCGTAGGGCGTGGACGGAATTTTGCCGGAAAATGAATTAGCGAGACGGAATCAAGCGGTTGCGGGAATACGCGGCCGCGTTTTGTTCACGTGGCTACGGCCTCCCTGATCAGGGCGCTCTGAAAGGAGCGCTTCATGGATCTTCCGGAATTCGCCGCCCACCGCCTGCGCGCCGCGCTTGTCGGCCTGAACTTCATTCTGACCGGCCGGCGTTTCGCGGCGCTCGCCGCCAAGGCCAATTTCAACCCCGGCCAACCGCGCGTGCCGCGCGGCAACGCCGACGGCGGGCGTTGGACCAAGGTTCCCGGCGGCTTGCCGGTTGTCCGCGTGCAAGCCGGTCCACGCAACCCGGGTCGAGGGCGCGGCGGTCCGATCCGACCCGGTGCGCGGCTGGAAAACCCGTCGCCGGCGCAACTGGCGCGCCTCGAAGCAAGCCGCCTCGCCATGAACCGGGCGCTCGGGCAGGTGCGCGAGGTCGATCCGCGCTGGAAGCCGACACCGCAGATCTACGAAACCGTCGAGGGCGAGATCGCCGCCGCCGATGCGGTGAGGCGGGAAGCGGAGGCGTGGTTGCGCGAATTGGCGCGGCGCGGATTCGGTCCGGGACCCAATGCGGTCGATTGGTTGCCCGCGCGGGGTCCGGGACGCGACTTTCGGAAAAGCGAACGCGACGAAATCAACCGCATCGGCCGGAAATACGGTTGCCACACCTGCGGCACGAAAAATCCGGGGACGCCGAGCGGCAATTTCGTCATCGATCACCAATTGCCGGCCCGATGGGCGCTCGAACCCTACCGCCTCTACCCGCAATGCGCCCTGTGCAGTTGGCGTCAGGGCGGCTATGTTCGATCCATGCTTCGGAGAGAAGAATGACACCCATTCGGCTCAATTACCATGCGCGTAACGGCCTGATTTTTTTCAGAGATGAAAGAATGACTGCCACCCCCGAAATATGGAACCCAGACGGCGTATGGCGCAATGAAACCTGCCTTGCCGCCGGTTGCCTTCCCGACAGCGAAGGGCCGACCATGATCGTCGTCGCGGATGCCGCCGAAGCGCCCAAAACCAACCACCTCCTTTTCGACGGCGAAATCGATTTTCCGAGCGGCTTTGCGGTGATCGACACTGTGCTCGACGACGTCATCTGCGAGTTCCCGGTGGCGCCGGGTCGACATCGCGTCCGGCTGTGGACCGATGGTCACAAGTGTACGGAAATCCTCGTCTTCGGCCTGGATTGAGCCTGGCGGCGTCGTCAGCCGCTCCGCGACGGCCTCTTGAACGCCCGCCGCGCCTTTTCCACTTCGGCCCGGCATTTGCAGCCCTCGACATGGTCGTTGACGAGTCCCATCGCCTGGGCGAAGGCGTAGATGGTTGTTGGGCCGACGAAACTCCAGCCGCGTTTTTTCAGATCCTTCGAGATGCGGACCGATGCCGGCGTCGTCGGGTTGGCGACGATCGCCGCCCAGGTGACGGGCGAGGGGCGCTCCTCCGGCTTCGGCTCGAACGACCAGAAATAAGCGGCGAGCGTGCCGAACTCCGTGCGCAATTCCAGCGCCCGCCTTGCGTTGTTGATGGTCGAGACGATCTTGCCGCGATGGCGCACGATGCCCTTGTCGGCGAGCAGGCGCGTGATGTCGGCGTCCGTGTATTTCGCCACCTTTTCGAAATCGAATCCGTCGAAAGCGGCGCGGAAATTGTCGCGCTTGCGCAGAATCGTCAGCCACGACAGGCCGGACTGGAAGCCCTCAAGGCAAATCTTCTCGAACAGGCGGATGTCGTCGGCGACCGGCCGGCCCCATTCGGTATCGTGATAGCGGGCGTAATCGGGCAGGCCGCCATGCCAGGCGCAGCTTTTCGTCCCGTCGTTCGCCTCGATCAGGCCGTCTGCGGCAAACGCCATGACGGACTCCCCTTCTTTACGCGGCGTTTACCGCGTTCCTTTGCCGACAAGTAACCGTACCGAAAGGTTTACGCGATGCGCCGCCTTTTACGCATTCCGATTCACCTTTTCGTTTGTGAATGCGCGCCATTGATGCGGTCAAGCCGGACAGGCGACCGCTGATGACGGGGTCTGTCAGGAGCCTCGGACGGTCAGTTGAGAGTACGTCAGATGAAATCACCCCTTTTGCTCGCCCTTGCCTTGTCGCTTGCCGCCACCGCCGCGCCGGCCTCCGAGCGCTACGGCAATCCGCCGCCGCTCGTCGTCAGCCCCGATCTCTCCGCACCCTGGGTGCTGCAATTGCGCGCCGGGCCGAACGGCGCCTCGAACAAGGTGGTCATCGCGCCGCGCGTGTTGCCGCGCGCCATCCGCAAGAACAAGCCGCAGGCGCTGGGCCAGGCTCCGCGTCGCGGCGTCGAACCGGTGCAGACCGCTTCAGTGGTGCGGCCCGAACCGCAGGTGCGCCAAATGGACCCGCGTTTCCTGCCACAGACGGTCGACTATTCCGGACCGCAAAAGCCGGGCACGATCGTCATCGATACGTCCAGCAAGTTTCTCTATCTCGTCGAAGCCGGCGGCCAGGCCCGTCGCTACGGCGTCGGCGTCGGCAAGGAAGGCTTCGTCTGGACCGGCACGCAGAAGATTTCGCGCAAGGCCGAATGGCCGGATTGGCGGCCGCCGGCGGAAATGATCGCGGGCGAACGCGCCAAGGGCCGCGTCCTGCCGGTCCACATGGCCGGCGGCGAGGACAATCCGCTTGGCGCCCGCGCCATGTATCTCGGTTCGACGCTCTACCGTATCCATGGCACCAACGCGCCATGGACGATCGGCGGCAACGTCTCGTCGGGCTGCATCCGTATGCGCAACGAGGATGTTTCCGATCTCTACGATCGGGTCAAAATCGGCACGACGGTGGTCGTGCAGTAATCCCGGAAGGGGGGCGCGGGCGGCGTCCGGGGGAACACGGATACAAGCCGTTCGCTCATCAAGGGGATGGCGCGCTTTCGGGCCGCGCCGTCCCCTTTTTCATTTGTCGCGGCGCGCGGCGAAAAAGTCCCTGATTAGGGCCACGCCGCGCGCTTCCTGCAGGCCGGGATAGATTTCCGGCGCGTGGTGGCAGGTTTCTTGCGCAAAGAAGCGGCCGCCATGCAGCACGCCGCCGGCCTTCGCATCGGAGGCGGCGAAATACAGCCGGCGGATGCGGGCGAACGAGATCGCCGCCGCGCACATGGCGCAGGGTTCCAGCGTCACATAAAGATCGGCGTCGGCGAGGCGCTCGGACCCCTGAATGGCGCAGGCTTCGCGGATCGCCAGCATTTCGGCATGCGCCGTCGGGTCGTTGAATTCGCGCGTGCGGTTGCCGGCTTGCGCGACAATGCGGCCGCCGGAGACCACTATGGCGCCGACGGGAACTTCGCCGCGTTTGCCGGCCTCTTGCGCCGCGTCGAAGGCGGCATCCATGTATCGCGCACCGTTCATGTCGCATTTCGCTCGCAAGCCGGCACCCGCTTTGATAGGGAACCGCGCGAAAGGCAATATCCCATGGCATCTGACGACAACAACAAGGGTGGCCGCAAAGGCGCCGGCGGCCCGCGCAAGCCAGGCGGCGGCGCGAGTGGCGGCCGCACGGGCGCTGGTCCGCGCGGCGGCAAATCCTTCCGCGGCCCATCGTCGGGTGGCGCAAAGAAACCGTTCCGTCCGCGCGCCGACCGTCCGGCCGGCGAGGGTGCGGATCGCCCGCGTCGTTTCGACAGGCCCGCCGATGGCGAAAGGAAGCCGTTCCGTCCGCGCGCCGACCGTCCGGCCGGCGAGGGCGCGGAACGCCCGCGTCGCTTCGACAAGCCCGCCGATGGCGAGCGCAAGCCGTTCCGTCCGCGCGCCGACCGCCCGGCCGGCGAGGGCGCGGATCGCCCGCGTCGCTTCGACAAGCCCGCCGATGGCGAGCGCAAGCCGTTCCGTCCGCGCGCCGACCGACCGGCCGATACCGGCGCGGATCGCCCGCGCCGCTTCGACAAGCCCGCCGATGGCGAGCGCAAGCCGTTCCGTCCGCGCGCCGATCGTCCGGCCGATGCGGGTGCGGATCGCCCGCGTCGCTTCGACAATCTCGCCGATGGCGAGCGCAAGCCGTTCCGTCCGCGCGCCGACCGTCCGGCCGGCGAAGGCGCGGATCGCCCGCGTCGTTTTGACAGGCCCGCCGATGGCGAGCGCAAGCCGTTCCGTCCGCGCGCCGATCATCCGGCCGGTGATCGACCGCGCAAGCCGCGCGATACCATCATCGTCGAGGAGCGCGCGCTGCGCCCCGGTCGTCGCGAACATGCCGAAGCCGAAGCCGAGGCGGCAGGTGAAGAACGCATCGCCAAGCGTTTGGCGCGCGCCGGCGTCGCCTCGCGCCGCGATGCCGAATTGCTGATCGCCGCCGGGCGCGTGCGCGTCAATGGCCGCGTGTTGGCGACGCCGGCCGTCAACGTCAAACCGGCCGATCGCATCGAAGTCGACGGCAAGCTCATCCCGGAAGCCGGCCGCACCCGCCTGTTCCTGTTCCACAAGCCGGCCGGCGTCGTCACCACCAACCGCGACCCGGAGGGCCGCAAGACCGTTTTCGACGTGCTGCCGAAGGATTTGCCGCGTCTTGTCACCATCGGCAGGCTCGACATCAACACCGAAGGCCTGATGCTCCTCACCAATGATGGCGGCCTGTCGCGCGTGCTCGAATTGCCGCAAACCGGCTGGCTGCGGCGCTATCGCGTCCGCGTCCATGGCCATGTCGAGGAGACGGCGCTGGCGACGCTCAAGGATGGCATCGCCATCGACGGCGTGTTCTACGGCGCCATCGAGGCCGAACTCGAACGCGAGCAGGGTTCCAACGCCTGGCTGCTGGTTGGCCTGCGCGAAGGCAAGAACCGCGAAGTCAAGAACGTGCTTGGCGCGCTCGGCCTGTCCGTGACCCGCCTGATTCGCGTCTCCTTCGGGCCATTCCAACTGGCCGATCTCGCCGAGGGCGAGGTGCGCGAGATTCGCGGCCGTTATTTGCGCGACCAGCTCGGCCCGCGCCTGATCGAGGAATCCGGCGCCAATTTCGACGCTCCGGAGGACAATCCGGAAGCCGCGGCGGAGACCGGCGCGGCGGCGTCGAAAGACAAACCGGTGCGACGCCCTCGCCCGGATGCGACGCAAATGCGCGAAATGGCGCGCGACCGCATGACCACGCGGCCCGGCGGCCGCGAAGGCTTCGACGGCATGAAACGGCCGCGAAGCGACAAGCCGTTCGGCGACCGTCCGCGCAAGCCTTTCGGCGACAAGCCTTTCGCCAAGCGCGACGATGCGCCGGAATCGCCGAAGAAGCGCCTCGACGAGCCGCGCCGCACCGCCAATGTCTGGCGCGCGCCGGGCGCAAGACCGAGCGGCAAGGATTTGCCGGTCAAGGCGAAGGAACCGGGCGCCGAAAAGCCGGCAGGCGCCTCCGCGCCCAAGGACAAGGGCTCGCCGAAGGGCAGGGGTGGACCGAAGGGTCGCGGCGATGCGGGTCGTCGGCGGTGAATTTCGCGGCCGGGCGCTGGCCGCGCCATCCGGCAAGGACATACGCCCGACCAGCGATCGGACGCGCCAGGCGTTGTTCGACATTGTAAGCCACACTTTCCCGGAAACGCTCGACGGCGCCCGGGTGCTCGACCTTTTCGCCGGCACCGGCGCGCTCGGCATCGAGGCGCTGTCGCGCGGCGCGTCATTCTGCCTGTTCGTTGATAGCGGCGCTGAATCGCGGGCGCTGTTGCGCCGCAATGTCGAGGCGCTGGCCTTGCAGGGCCGGACGAAAATCTTCCGGCGCGACGCCGCCGACCTTGGCGACGCAGGCGGTATAGCGCCGTTCGATTTGATCTTCGCCGATCCGCCTTACGGCAAGGGGCTGGGCGGGCAGGCGTTGCGCGCCGCGCTTGACGGAGGCTGGCTGTCGCCGGGCGCGCTGTGCGTTGTCGAGGAATCCGCCGACGCGCCCTTCGACCCGGGCCCCGGCTTCGCTCTGGTTGACGAACGCGGCTATGGCGAAACCGTGTTAAGGTTTTTGCGCGAGAGCCATTCGTCCTGACGATGATCGGCGCTATGTCACGGAATTGACAAGGATCGCCGCTTCAAACGGCGATCAGCATTTCGAGGAGCGAGAATGACGCGATTCGTAACCCTGGCCGGCCGCTTTCTGGCCGGCGTCGCTTTTATCGCCCTGTCGGCCGCGCCGGCCCGAGCCGGCGCCGTCGATATCGCCGAATTCACGCTCGACAATGGCTTACGCCTGGTTGTCGTACCGGATCACCGGGCTCCGGTTGTCACCCACATGGCCTGGTACAGGATTGGCAGCGCCGACGAACCGGCGGGAAAGTCCGGCATCGCCCATTTCTTCGAACATTTGATGTTCAAGGGCACGAAAACCCATCCGGCCGGTGAATTCTCCGCCGCGGTCGCCGAAATCGGCGGCGAAGAGAATGCTTTCACCTCCTACGATTACACCGCTTACTACCAGCAGGTCGCCCCGTCGGCGCTGGAATCGATGATGGCTTTCGAATCCGACCGCATGCGCAATCTGGTGCTGACCGACGACGTGATCGGTCCCGAGCGCGATGTCATCCTCGAAGAGCGGCGCATGCGAATCGACAATTCGCCCGAGGCGGTGCTCGACGAGGAAATCGACGCCACCATGTACCAGAACCACCCCTACGGCGTTCCGGTCATTGGCTGGCTGCACGAGATGGAGCAGTTGAACCGCGTCGACGCCGTCGATTTTTATGACCGGTATTATGCGCCGAATAACGCCATTGTCGTCATCGCTGGCGACGTGAAACCGGAAGAAGCGCGCGCCATCGCCGAACGCACCTATGGCAAGGTGCCGCGCGGTCCGGAATTGCCGCCCCGCATTCGTCCCGAAGAGCCCGAACAGAACACCAAACGAACGGTAACGCTCGCCGATGCGCGCGTTTCGGTGCCGACCTTCCGAACCCAATGGCTGGCCCCGTCCTACCGCACGGCCGAAAAAGGCGAGGCCGAAGCGCTCGACCTGCTCTCCGAAATCCTTGGCGGCGGCCTGCGCAGCCGCCTTTATCAGGAATTGGTCGTTAAGCGCGGCATCGCCGCCAACGCCGGCGCCTGGTACATGGGCGACGCCATCGACGACACGATCATCGCCGTCACCGCCACGCCGCGCGGCGACGCGACGCTGGAGGAGGTCGAGAAAGCCGTGATGGACGAGGTCGCCCGAATCGCCGCCGAGGGCGTCACCGCGGACGAACTCGCCGCAGCCAAGAAACGCTACGTCCGCTCGCTGGTTTTCGCCCGCGACGACCAGTCCGATATGGCGCGCATTTACGGCACGACGCTTGCCACCGGCGGAACGGTCGCCGATGTCGCCGAATGGCCCGCCCGCATCGAAGCTGTCGGCGCCGACGCGGTGAAGGCGGCGGCGCAAAAATACCTCGATGCCGGGCGCTCCGTCACCGGCTATCTCCTCCCCAAACAGGACAAGGCCGGCTGATGCCCCGTTTTCGTATACCCTCGGGCGAAGCGGCGCGCCGCTTCGTCACGGCGCTTTTCGCCGCTCTCGCCTTCGTCGTCGCCGCGCCCTTGCTGGCGCGCGCCATGGATATACGCGAAGTCGTTTCCCCCAAGGGCGTCAAGGCCTGGCTGGTCGAGGATCACGGTTTGCCCATCATCACGCTGCGCTTTGCCTTTCGCGGCGGCTCCACCCAGGACCCGGCCGGCAAGGAAGGCCTCGCCAAGCTGATGGCCGGCCTTTTCGACGAGGGCGCAGGCGATCTCGATTCCGATGCCTTCCAGATAAAAATGGATTCAATTGGCGCGGAAATGTCCTTCGATGCCGGCCGCGACGCGCTCTATGGCAATCTGCGCCTGCTCTCGGAAAGCCGCGAGGAGGCGCTGGGTCTGTTGGCGCTGGCGCTCGACAAGACCCGCTACGACGAAAAGCCGGTCGAACGCATTCGCGCCCAGTTGCTCGCCGGAATCGAGGCTTCGGCCAACGACCCGGAAACGAAAGCCGGCGATGTCTGGCGCGCCGCGCTCTATGCCGATCACCCCTATGCCCGTCGCGACGACGGCACGGCGGATTCGCTCAAGGCCATCGCCATTGACGATCTGCGCGCCGCCAAGGCGCGCCTGCTCGGCCGCGACAATCTGGTGGTCGCCGTTGTCGGCGACATAGACGAGGCGACGTTGGCCGTCGAACTGGACCGTGTTTTCGGCGGCCTGCCGGAAAGGGCCGGCCTTGCGCCGGTGACGGAAATCGAGCCGAAGCTCGACCAGAGGATTCCCGTCGTCGAAGCGAGCCTGCCGCAGACGACCCTGCAATTCGCCTGGCCAGGCGTCGATCGCGATGCGCCCGAGTTTTTCGCCGCCTATGTGATGAACCACATTTACGGCGGCGGCACGTTTTCCTCCCGGCTCTACATGGAAGTGCGCGAGAAGCGCGGCCTCGCCTATGGCGTCGGTTCCGGTCTCGTCGATCAGGACTGGTCGAAAATGTTGTTCGTGCAGACGGCGACGCGCGCCGACCGCGCCGCCGAAACCATCGCCATCGTGCTCGAGGAAGCGGCGAAAATCGCCCGCGATGGCGTCACCGCCGCCGAACTCAAGGCGGCAAAGGCCAATATCATCGGCTCCTACGCCATCAACAACCTGTCGAGTTCGAAGGCGATCGCCCGCACGCTCGCCGATCTGCAGTTGATCGGCTTGCCGCGCGACTACATCGACAAGCGCGCCGCCTTTATCGATGCGGTCACGGCGGACGAGGTGAAGGCGGTGGCGGCGAAGCTGTTCTCCGCCCGTCCGGCGATCATGGCGCTCGGCCCCGACGGCGCTTTCGCGGAGCTGAAATGAGCAAACGTCCGACCGCTGCAAAAAAGCCGGCCGCCGGCGGCGCGCCGCGTTTTGCGCTGGCGCTCGGCGGCGGCGGCGCCCGCGGCCTGGCGCATATCCACGCCATCGAAGCCCTCGACGAACTGGGCGTCGTCCCGGTCGCCATCGCCGGATCGTCGATCGGCGCGATCATCGGCGCCGCCATGGCGGCGGGAATATCCGGCAAGGACATCCGCGACTATTCGCGCGCCACGTTGTCGCGCGGCTCGGAGGTGATGGCGCGGCTGTGGAAGGCGCGGCCGAAGGACGTGTCCAACCTGTTCACCGGCCTGCGTTTCTCGCAATTCGACGGCGAACAGGTGTTGCGCGCCTTTATGCCGGATCGCATCCCCGACACGTTCGAAGAACTGGAAATTCCGCTGCAGATCACCGCGACCGACTATTTCGGCCACGGCATGGCGGTTCTGTCGTCGGGTCCCCTCTTTTCGGCGCTTGCCGCCTCCTCGGCCCTGCCGGCGGTGTTCAAGCCGGTCGAGCGCGACGGCATGACGCTGATCGACGGCGGCATCTTCAATCCCGTTCCCTTCGATCTGGTCGAGAGCCTCGCCGACGTCGTCATCGCCATCGATGTCGTCGGCGCCCCCGAACCGTCGAGCCGGCGCAAGCCGTCGTCGATCGACCTGATGTTCGGCGCCAGCCAGTTGATGATGCAGTCGGTCATCGCCGAAAAGCTGAAAACGCAACGCCCGGCGATTTTCCTGCGCCCGCCGGTGTCGCGCTTCCGCGTGCTCGATTTCATGAAGGTCGAGCAGGTCCTCAACGACACCCGCGCCTTCAAGGACGAGGTCAAGCGCGTCGTCGAGGCGGCGCTGGTCTACGCCGCGAAGGTCTAACTTGCCGTTGCGCCTTTTCCCGAAGTGAACGGCGAGTGAGCCGTCGGCGGCGCGGCCGGCTTGCCGTCCGGCGGTCCGCCCGCCACACTGTCGATCTTCCGCAACGCCACCACGATCGCGCCGACGCCGAAGACGACCGCGCCGAGTCCCCAGCCGGCGAGAACGCCCTCCGCTCCGGCGATCATGCCGCCGGCCCAGACGAAGGGAATGGTGCCAAGCGTCGAGCGCCCCCAGTTGAACAGTGTCGACAACGTGGCGAAGCCCAGATTGTTGAACGCCGCGTTGGCGACGAACAATGCTCCGTTGAAGACGAAACTCCCGGCCGCCCAGACGCAGAAGAACACGATCAGCCGCTCGGCCGCGCCGGAGGCGCCGAACAGGCCGGCGATCTGCGGCGCGAACAGGGCCAGCGCCGCCCAGACGACCGCGACATAGATCATGATGAATTTCAGGCTCGCCGTCATCGTTTCGCGCAGCCGGCCGGTCAGGCCTGCGCCGGCGTTCTGGCCGATGATCGGCCCGACCGCGCCCGAAAGCGCGAACAACGCGCCGAACGCCACCGGCACAAGACGGCCGATCACAGCCCAGCCGGCGACCGCCTCGTCGCCATAGACGGCGATGGCGCGGGTGATCCAGGCGTTGCCGACCGGGGTCGCGATCTGGGTCAGGATCGCCGGCGCGGCGATGGCGAAAAACGGCCGCGACCGGGCGAGAAACGCCGACCGGTCCGGCCGCGCCAGCAGGCCGTGCACCCGGACGACGCCGTGGAAGCCGATGGCGAGCAGGACGAGCCGCGAAACGACCGTCGCCACCGCGGCGCCGGTCAGGCGCAGATCGAGCACAAAGATCAGCAGCGGATCGAGGAGCGCCGCGGCAAAGGCGGCGCCGAGCGTCACATACATGGCGCGGCGCGCGTCGCCGACGCCGCGCAACACGCCCGAAGCCGCCATGCCGACGGCGAGCACCGGCGAGGAGGCGTGGACGATCTGCATGAAGGACGTGGCGAGATCGAGAGTCACCCCGGTCGCGCCGAGCAACGCCAGCAGCGGGCGCAGGAAGGGAAACGTGACCATCGCGACGAGGGACGAAGCAATCAGCGTCAGCGCCATCGCCGCGCCCGCGATGGCCGCGGCCGACTTGCGTTCCCCGCGGCCGAGCGCGCGCGCCACCAGCGCCGAGACGGCGATGGTGAGGCCGATGGATATCGACGTGGTGAAGAACATCAGCGTGCCGGCGAAACCGACGGCGGCGGCGAGTTCGGCCACGCCGAGGCGCGAAATGTAGAACAGGTTCAAGGCGTCCACGGCGAACACCGCGATGAGACCGACAGAAGCGGTCGCGGTCATGTTGACGACATGGCGCAGCACCGGGCCGCGGGTGAACACGGCGTCGGGACGGCCGCTCACGTTCCGGCATCCGCGGACGTGGCGTCGGCATGGTCGAGACGGCGCGCCTCGCGCTTCGGTTTTATCAGCGGCTCGGGAGTGACCGGTTTGCGATAGATGGTCTCGCGGCCGGCGGCGATGCCTTCCAGCGCCTGGCGGCGCAGCCGTTCCTCGTCGCGGCGGCGCACGTCGTCCGCCGTCGCCAGCGCGCGTTCTTCGTCCATGCCCAGCGCCTCCAATGTCCGGCTGCCGAATTGAAGGGCCGATTCCAGCGTCTCGCGCAGTTCATAGTCGACCTCCTTCGCCCGCAGTTCCAGGGCGTGGACACGGTCGTAGGAGCGGACGAAGAGTTTGACGTCGGGATATTCCGCCTGGATCAGATCGACGATGCGGTCGGTCGTTTCCTTGCGGTTGGTGCAGATTGCGATGAGGCGGGCGCGACGGATTCCGGCCGCTTCCAGCACGTCCTTGCGCGCGCCATCGCCGAAATAGATGCGAAAGCCGAAACGCTCCACCGTACGCACCCGTTCGGCCGAATTGTCGATGACGGTGACCTCGGTGCCGCCGGCAAGCAGCGTCTGCGCCACGATCTGCCCGAAACGCGAAAAGCCGATCATCAATACGTCGGCGCCCGCGCCGGCGAAGTCCTCTTCCATCGTGTCGTCTTGGCCGGCTTCCTTCGGCAGCAGGCGCACCGCGAGGTTGGCGAGCGGCGTCATCGCCATCGACACGGTGACGATGGCGATGAACAGCGAAGCCGCCTCCGCCGAAATGATGCTGGCCGCCGCCGCGCCGGAAAACAGCACGAATCCGAATTCGCCGCCCTGCGACAACAGCAGGCCGATGCGCGCGGCGTCGCTGCGTCCGTGCCCGTAGAACCGCGACAGGGCATAGATGATGGCCGTCTTGGCGATCATCAGCGTCGGCACGGCGGCGATCAGCCACAGCCATTGGCGCATGATGACGCCGAGATCGAGCGACAGGCCGACGGCCATGAAGAACAGGCCGAGCAGGATGCCGCGAAACGGCTCGATATCGGCCTCGAGTTCATGGCGGTAGGCCGATTCGGCCAGCATGACGCCGGCAATGAAGGCGCCCATCGCCATCGACAGCCCCGCCGCCTGCACCAGCGCCGCCGCGCCGAGCACGATCAGCAGCGCCGCCGCCACCATCACCTCGCGCGCCGGTGTTGGCGATCAGGCGGAACACGTGGTTGAGCAGATACCGGCCCGAAAGCACCAAGGCGGCGATCGCGCCGAACGCCATGACAAGCTGGCGCAGGCCGAAGGGCTCTCCGACACCCGCCGGCGCCAGCAGCGTGACCAGGGCCAGAAGCGGCACGATGGCCAGATCCTGAAACAGCAGGATGGCGAACGCGGTTCGGCCGTGCGGCAGGTTGCGCGCTCCGTCCTGGTCGAGGATTTGCATGGCGAAGGCGGTCGACGACAGCGCCATGCCGAATCCGGCGATGATCGCCGCCGATGCGCCGACTCCGAACAGGAAATGGCCGACCGCGGTAAGCGCCGCGCCGGTGACCGCGCAGGCTCCACAGGCGCGCCGGCGTCAGTTCCAGACCGATAACGAACAGCAGCATGACGACGCCGGAAACCGGCGACATGCAGCAAATCCTCGCCGCCCGTCACGAGGCGCGCCACCGGGCCGATGACGATTCCGGCGGCGAGATAGCCGAGCACCGTGCCGAGCCCGATGCGTCTGGCGAGCGGCGCGGCGATCACGCCGCCGGCCAACAACAGGAGAGCCTGGTAGAGCGCGTTGGAGTCGGCCATCGATTCTGTGTCCCTTCGTTCGCCGAATATGGGCGTCGCATTGCGTTCGCGCCATGCCGGTCATAGATGAAAGGCGGCCGCCTTGGCGGTTTCCGTCAATCGCAATGTGGACAGCGCATGAAATCCGACCGGAATTCCCACAAACTCGCCGACGCGGTCACGGCGTTGGTCGAGGCGGCCCGCAAGGCGGGCGCCGACGCAGCCGATGCCGTCGCCGTCCGTGGCGCTTCGCGTTCGGTTTCGGTGCGTCTGGGCAAGGTCGAAGCCACCGAATCATCCGAAAGCGACGATCTGTCCCTGCGCGTCTTTGTCGGACGGCGCGTGGCTAGCGTTTCGGCCAATGCCGGCGCCGATCCGGCCAGGCTGGCCGAACGCGCCGTGGCCATGGCGCGGGTGTCTCCTGAAGATCCCCACCAGCAAATTGCCGAGCCTTCGCAACTGGCGCAGGGCGATCTCGATCTCGATCTCCTCGATGATTCCGATATCGCCACCGCCCGCCTGACCGAGGATGCGCTGGCGACCGAGGCGGCCGCGCTCGCCGTCGGCGGAGTAACGAATTCCGGCGGCGGTTCGGCCAGCGCCGGCTCGGGCGGCCTGGTTCTGGCGACCAGCGCGGGATTTCTCGGAACCTATCTCGCCACGCGCTTCGGCCGTTCGGTCAGTGTCATCGCCGAGCGCGACGGAAAAATGGAGCGCGATTGGGACTATTCCTCCCGTCTGCATTTTGCCGATCTCGACGCGGCGGAGGTGGTCGGCCGCCGCGCCGGCGAACGGGCGGTGAAACGGCTCGGGGCGAAGAAGCCAAGGACCGGGCCGATGTCCGTCGTCTTCGATCCGCGCGTGGCGCGCGGCCTCGCCGGTTCTCTCGCCGCCGCCATCAATGGCGCATCCGTTGCGCGCAAGACCTCGTTCCTTCGTGACCGCATGGGCGAGGCTGTCGCCAATCCGGCGATCACGCTCGTCGACGATCCGCAGCTACGTCGCGGCCAGGCCTCGCGGCCGTTCGACGGCGAAGGCCTGCGCGGCCAGCGCCTCGCCATGGTCGAAAACGGCGTGCTCCATCATTGGTTCCTGTCGCTGTCCGCCGCCCATGAACTCGGCTTGGCGACCAACGGGCGCGGCGTGCGCTCCGCCTCCTCGGTGTCGCCAGCTTCCACCAATGTCTGGATCGAGCCGGGCGCGGTATCGGCCGCCTCCATGATCGGCGCAATCGCCGATGGCGTGTACATCACCGAGGTGTTCGGCCAGGGCGTCAACATGGTGACCGGCGAATACAGCCGCGGCGCGTCCGGTTTCCTCATCCAGAACGGCGAACTGACTGCGCCGGTCAGCGAATTCACCATAGCCTCGAACCTGAAGGACATGTTCCGGTCGATGATTCCGGCCGACGACCTCGACCGGAATTACGCCACCGCCGCGCCGACGCTTTTCATCGGGACCATGACCGTGGCCGGCGCCTGATTCCCCTTTTATCGGCGATCTCGATCTGATCGCCGCCGCCGCGCGGGAGGCGGGAGCGATCGCGATGCGCTATTTCCGCGCCGACCCGCAGGTCTGGATGAAAGACGGTCAATCGCCGGTCAGCGAGGCTGATCTCGCCGTCGACGCCCGCTTGCGCGACATTTTGATGTCGGCCCGCCCCGGCTATGGCTGGTTGTCTGAGGAAACCGCCGACGATCCGGCCCGTCTGACCTGCCGGCGCACTTTCGTGGTCGATCCGATCGACGGCACCCGGGCTTTCATCGCCGGTTCGCGCCAATGGTGCGTCAGCATCGCCATCGTCGAGGATGGCCGGGCCATCGTCGGCGTGCTCGACGCGCCGGCCAAGGGCGGAACATACCGCGCCTCGCGGGGCGGAGGCGCGTGGCTCGCCGACCGGGCGCTGCGCGTCGCGCCGGAGCGCCGGCCGATCCGCGTCGCCGGCCCGAAGGCGATGATCGACCGCGCCGAAGCGGCAACCGGCCTCGTTTTCGACCGCGCCGGCTATGTGCCTTCGCTGGCGTTGCGCTTGGCCTATGTGGCGTCCGGCGATATCGACGCAGCTTTGGTCAAGGTCAATGCGCACGACTGGGACATCGCGGCCGCCGATCTTCTTCTCGAGGAGGCCGGCGGAACACTGCTCGACCGGGCCGGAGCGCGGCCGCATCTGGCCGGCGCCGATCCGCGCCTCGGCGAGCTGGTGGCGGGCGGCAGCGCGGCCAGGACGCTGTTGCCGACGCTGGCCGCCGACATGCGCCAATAAAGGTTTCGTCGCCGGCCGAATTCGGCTATTCGGGCGGCGCTATCACCAATCGGGGCCTTCATGAGCGACACGACCAGCGGCAAGCAACTGCTTCACTTCGTCTTCGGCGGCGAACTGGAAAAGCTCGGCAGCAATCGATTTCGCGATCTCGACAAGCTCGATATCGTCGGCGTTTTTCCGGACTATTCCTCCGCCCTGACCGCCTGGCGGGCCAAAGCGCAGGCGACGGTCGACAATGCCCATATGCGCTACTTCATCGTTCACATGCATCGTTTGCTGGAGCCGGGCGCGGTGGAGGTGCCGGCCGATGCCGCACGGGGAGGCTGAAAAACCCACCGGATCGCAGCGCGGGCGATCGGAGTCGTCGCTGAAATCGGCTTGGCGGCGGATACGCCAGCCGCTGGCGCGCTCCGCGTTCGCCAAACATCTGGTCGCCGGTTCGTTCGACAGGTTTCTCCGATTGGTCCGGGCAACCAACCAAATCGCGCCTGGATCGACCGATTTGCCGGAGATTGTCATTCGGCACAGCCCGGCAATCGTCGCCCTTTGGCATGGCCAACATCTGCTCGCGCCCTACATGATGCCGGCCGGGGTGAAGGCGGTTGTCCTCGTTTCGCGCAGCGCCGATGCGGAGATCAATGCGCTGGTGTTGCAAAAGCTCGGAATCGGCGTCGTGCGCGGTTCGGGTGGGCGCGATCGCGCCCAAACGGTGGCCAAGGGCGGCGCGCCGGCTTTTCTTGCCTTGAAAAGGGCGCTCGAAGCCGGCAAGAACGTCTACATGATCGCCGATGTCCCCCATGGCGTGCCGAGGCAATCCGGACTCGGCGTCGTCAAGCTCGCCCAGCTCACCGGCCGGCCGATCCTGCCCGTCGCGGGGGCGACGAGCCGCCGCAAGGTGATCGAGAAATCCTGGGACAAGACAACCTTCAATCTGCCTTTTGGACGGGTGGGCATCGCCGCCGGAGATCCCGTCTTCGTGCCGGCCGACGCCGACGATGCCGCTCTCGATTTTTGTCGCCGTCAAATTGATGCGATTCTCCAAGCGACGACCGAACGCGCCTATTCCCTGGCCGATCAAGCATCATGAGCGCGCGCTGGGCCAGGTCCTTGCTGACGACTTACCGCCTTGCCGGCGCCGCAGCTTATCCCATGATCGGGCCCTATGTCGCGTGGCGCGCAGCCAAGGGCAAGGAAGACCCGGCGCGCCGGCGCGAGCGGTACGGTTTCGCCTCGCGCGAACGGCCGCCGGGGCCGGTGGTCTGGGTTCACGCCGCGTCGATCGGGGAAACATCGGCCGTGATGCCGTTGATCCACAAATTGTCCGATGAGGGTGTCGCCATCGTATTGACCACCGGCACCACGACGTCGGCCCGAATGGCCGAAGAGCGGCTCGGCAAGCGCATCATCCACCAATATGTGCCGCTCGACCTCAAACCGGCGGTGTCCAGGTTTCTTGCGCACTGGTTACCCGATCTGGCCGTATTCGCCGAATCGGAACTGTGGCCGATGACCATTCTCGAACTTGGCGCGCGCCGCGTGCCGCAGGTTCTTGTCAACGCGCGACTGTCCGATCGCTCGTTTGCCTCCTGGCGCAAACGGCTCTGGCTGGCCGAGGCGCTGTTTGAAAACCTGTCGCTGGTGGTGGCGCAGTCGAGTGTCGACGGCGACCGGTTTTCCGAACTCGGCGCCCGACCGGTTCATGTCTCCGGCAATCTGAAGACCGATACGCCGCCTCCGCCTGCCGATGACGACGCGCTCGCGGCGCTCCGCCAGCAAATCGGCGCGCGGCCGACCTGGGCTGCGGTATCCACCCATGAAGGCGAGGAAGTTGTCGCCGCCGAGGTGCATCGCCTTCTCGCATCGCGCCACCGTGATCTCCTGACCATTGTCGTGCCGCGCCATCCTGAGCGCGCCGCGGCGCTGGAGGCGCAAATCCGTGGCCTCGGGCTCGACGTGGCGCGGCGGAGCCGACACGATCCGGTCACTGCCGAAACCGACATTCTGATTGGCGACACCATCGGCGACATGGGTCTTTATCTGCGCCTGACGGAAATAGCCTTTGTCGGCCGCTCGATGACGGCCGAAGGCGGCCAGAATCCGCTGGAGCCGGCGATGCTGTCGACGGCGGTCCTGACCGGCCATGGCGTCCACAATTTTCGCGAAGCCTATGACCAACTCGTGCGCGGCGGCGGCGCGCGTTTTGTCAAGGACCGGGAAATGCTGGCCGGGGCGGTGAACTATCTGCTGAAAAACCCGGAAACGCGCCGCGCCATGGCGTCGGCCGGACTGAAGACGGTTACGGCTTTGCGCGGTTCTCTCGACCGGACGCTGCGTGCGCTTGAACCGTTCATTCAGCCGCTGTTCGTCAAGGCGCGCATCGATTCCGCCGCCCGGCGCACCGCTTCGCGATGATTTCGGAATCGCCGCCCTTCTGGTGGGAAAAACCCGATTGGCGCGCCTTGGCGCTGACGCCATTCGCCGCGATCTACGGTGCGGCGGCGACGTGGCGCATGGACAACGCCGCGCCGAAGGCGGTCGCCGCGCCGGTGATGTGCATCGGCAATTTCACCGTCGGCGGCGCCGGCAAGACGCCGACCGCGATCGCCCTGGCGCAAGCGGCGCGCGCCCTCGGCCGCCAGCCCGGTTTCGTTTCGCGCGGCCATGGCGGCATCCTGGACAGGGCCCGCCTCGTCTACGCCGCGCACGATGGTCCCGCCATTGTCGGCGACGAGGCGCTGCTGCTCGCCGCCGTGGCCCCGACGGCCGTCGGCGTCGACCGGCATGCGGCAGCCGAAACGCTGATCGCCGCCGGCTGCGATTTCGTCATCATGGATGACGGCTTCCAAAGCCGCCGCCTGGCCTGGGATTTCGCCCTCGTCGTCGTCGACGCGGCGCACGGGCTCGGCAATGGCATGGTTCTGCCGGCCGGGCCAATGCGGGCGCCGCTTGGCGTCCAGGCGCGCCATGCCGACGCCTTGCTTGTGGTCGGCGAAGGCGACGCGGCAGCGCTGGCGATTCGCGCCTGCGCCCGCGCCGCCAAGCCGTTGCGCGCCGCCCGCCTGGCGACGCGCGACGCCGGCCGTTTCGCCGGCCGGCGTTGCCTGGCGTTCAGCGGCATCGGCCATCCGCGGAAATTTTTCGACGCGCTCGCCGCCGCCGGCGCCGACATTGTCCGCGAGCGGTCGTTTCCCGATCACCACATGTTTTCCGAAGACGATTGCCGCGAATTGAAAGCGGAATCCGAAGCGCTCGTCGCGATCCCGGTGACGACGGCCAGGACCATGTCCGCCTCGCCGATGGCCGGGCCGAGGCGAGGGAGCTGGCCGCGATGACCGAAATTCTGGCGGTGGAGATGGTTTTCGAACCCGAAAGCGCCGGCGAGGCGCTGGTGCGCGAAACCCTCGACCGCTTCGGGGCGAAGCGGTTCTAGCCGCGCTGGCGCAGTCCCGGGTTCATCTCGATTTCACGCGCCAGCGAGGCCGCCGCGTCGACATAGGCTTCCTGGCGGTCGACGCTCCAGTATTTCAGTTCGTCGAGCGGGATCATTTGGCCGGTGACGGCGCAGCGCACATGCGATCCCGGACTGACGACCTGGAAATCGCCATCGAGGTAGCGGATGCGGGCTTCGCGCGCGCCGGGGCCTTCGAACCTGTTCATCGCCGTCTCTTCCGCCACAAAGCGGGCCGGGCGTCAAGCATCACCGCCGTCCGAAGAGCCTCTCGATATCGGCCAGTTTCAGTTCGATGAAGGTCGGGCGGCCATGGTTGCAGGTCGCCGATTCGGGCACCTCCTCCATGCGCCGCAGCAGCGCGTTCATCTCGTCCGCGCGCATGCGCCGGCCGGATCTGACCGAACCGTGGCAGGCCATGGTCGAGGCGATGCGGTCGAGGCGGCGTTTCAGCCCCTCGGCGGTATCGCTGTCGGCGATCTCGTCGGCAAGGTCGCGCACCAGCCCGGCCGCGTCGCATTCGCCGAGCATCGACGGCGTCGCCCGGACCGCGACCGCGCCCGGACCGAATCGCTCCAGCTCCAGCCCGAAACGGAAAAGCGTCGCCGCATGCGTCGCCAGCCGCTCGACATCGTCGGCCGGCAATTCGACCACTTCGGGGATCAGCAGCATTTGCGCGTGAAGCACCCGGCTCTCCAGGGCCGTCTTCATCGCCTCGTAGACGAGGCGCTCGTGGGCGGCGTGCTGGTCGACGATGACGAGCGAATCCTCCGTCTGCGCAACGATGTAGTTCTCGTGGATCTGCGCCCGCGCCGCGCCAAGCCGACCGGCGGTAACCGGCGCGTCGTCGGCCCGCGCCGAAGGCGCCGTGACGAAGGCGGCCTGTTTCGCCTCGCCGAAGCCGGCAAGCGGACGGAAGGGCGATTGCGCCACGCTCCAGCCTTGCGCCGGGGCCGGGCGAACCCCCTGCGGGCGAAACGCCGCGGCAAGCGCGCCGGCGTTCGAGGTCGCCGCAAGCGGTCCGGCGGCGCCGAGCGCCTCGCGGATCGCGCCGACGACCAGCCCGCGCACCAGGCCCGGATCGCGAAAGCGCACATCGGCCTTGGCCGGATGGACATTGACGTCGACGAGAGCCGGGTCGAGGTCGATGAACAGGGCGCAAACGGCGTGGCGGTCGGAAGCCAGCCGGTCAGCATAGGCGCCGCGAATCGCCCCGGCGAGCATCTTGTCCTTCACCGGCCGGCCATTGACGTGGATGAACTGGTGAAGCGCGTTACCGCGCGAAAACGCCGGCGGCGAGGTGAAGCCGGTGAGCTGAACGCCCTCGCGTTCCGCGTCGATTTCGACCGCGTTATCGCGGAATTCCGCGCCGAGCACCTGGGCGGCCCGCGCCAGCCGGTCGGGCGTCGCCGCAAGGTCGAGCGTCGCGCGGTCGCCGCCCGAAAGCGTGAAACGCACGGCTGGAAAACCGCAGGCGAGCCGCTTGACCACGTCGGAAATCGCCGTCGCCTCGGCCCGTTCGCCCTTCATGAATTTGAGCCGGGCCGGCGTGGCGAAAAACAGGTCGCGCACTTCGACCAGCGTGCCGGCATTGGCCGCCGCCGGCCTTGGCCCGGCGATGCGCCCGCCCTCGACGAGGATTTCGGCGCCTTCCGCGCCGGCCGTGCGCGAGCGCAAGGTCAGCCGCGACACCGCGCCGATCGACGGCAGCGCCTCGCCGCGAAAACCGAGAAAACGGATATCGTGGATGTCGCCGGCCAGTTTCGAGGTGCAATGGCGCGCCACGGCGAGCGGCAGTTCGGCCACCGGAATGCCGCCGCCATTATCGGCGACGCGGATCAGGGTGAGCCCGCCGCCGCCGGTGACGATCTCGATGCGGGTCGCGCCGGCGTCGAGCGCGTTCTCGACCAGTTCCTTGACCACGCTCGCCGGCCGTTCGACCACCTCGCCGGCGGCGATGCGGTTGACCATGGTTTCGGGAAGGAGCCGGATCGTCATCGCGGACATATAGGGGGATTCGGGAGAAGGGGGGAGGGGCGTTTGACGCCGGACAAGCCCCCTCTCCGTCGCCCTTCGACAGGCTCAGGGCGGCCCCTCTCCCCGCAAGCGGGGCGAGGTTGAAGGCGCGGCGCCGGTTCAACCTCGCCCCATTCATGGGGAGAGGTGGCGAGCGCGAGCGAGCCGGAGAGGGGCATGGTTTCTCCTCGCCACGCCCCGTTTCCGGTGTGGCTGTTGGCCCCCTCTCCGTCGGCTTCGCCGACACTTCCCCCCGGCGGGGGGAGGTTGAACCGCCGGGGAAGTCAGGGAAGACGGGCGGCCGAAGATCGCCTGTCTTTTGGTGTATGTGCGACCTTGCGGCCGCCCGTCCGGTGTTTTCGCCCCGGACTGTCGCCGTCATCGGCGCACGCAGCGCCTCGGGCCGTCCTGAAGGGCCGGAACCTGGGGTCTCCGACCATAGGACCAAACCGTCGCCCTCCGGTTCCGCACCGTCCCCCCGCCCCGGTCCCACCGGCTCATGAAACCGGGTTCCCTGTCGCGGGAGGCGGGGCGATTATGCGGCGGGCGCGGAGAAGGTGGACAGACTGACGAGGGCAGCAGGGGAATAAGGCAGCAGGGTATTGAAAAGGTTGGGAAAAGGTGTGGCCGACGGCGGGCCTTACCTCTCCCCGCCGGTGAGCGACTGTCTTGGCGGTCAAGCGATTTGTTGGCGCCAAGGCTGGTTGTCCCTTATGATGGCGTTGAGGACAGCGAGGAATCCGGCCCCGCCTTGACTTCGCCGCCATTCTCACCGATATGAACCCAATGCGCGATGTCGCCGCTGCCGCGTGAGCAGCGGGTTTTCCCTGAAAAATCAGGCATCTCCAGCGGGCCGGCTTGCGGTTTCGCCTCGTCGCGCACGACAAAGACGCCGGCCGAGCCGGCGCAACTCCACCCAAGTTCCCTTTTTCACGCGGGGGTCTTGCCGGTCGGGCGGGAGACGGACATGCGGTCCGTCATCCATGCGCCGGCCGCAACCGCACCGCCATGCGCCGCCGGCAAGAAGCCGATGCGACGATCATGGCCTGACGCCGGGGCGAAAAGCGCCGCCGGCGATGTAAGGATATGTCTTGACCGACTTTACCACCCTCGGCCTCTCGGCCAACACGCTCAGCGCCATCGCGACCCTCGGCTATGCGACGCCGACGCCGATCCAGCGCGAAGCCATTCCCCACATCCTCGCCGGACGCGACCTGATGGGTCTCGCCCAGACCGGCACCGGCAAGACGGCGGCCTTCGGCCTGCCGCTGATCGAACGCCTCGTCAAGGAAGAAGGGCGGCCGTTTCCGCGCACCGCCCGCTCGCTGATCCTGGCCCCGACGCGCGAACTGGTGAACCAGATCGCCGCCAATCTGAAAACCTACGTCAAGGGCTCGAAGATCACCGTCGTCTCCGTCGTCGGCGGCGCCTCGATCAACGCCCAGTCGCAGAATCTGCAGCGCGGCGCCGACATTCTCGTCGCCACGCCCGGCCGCCTGATCGACCTGACCGAACGCCGCGCCGTCAGCCTGCGCGAAGTGAAGTTCCTCGTCCTCGACGAAGCCGACCAGATGCTCGACCTCGGCTTCATCCACGCGCTGAAGCGCATCGCCGCCATGCTCGGCCCGAAGCGCCAGACGCTGCTGTTCTCGGCCACCATGCCGAAGCTGATCGCCGACCTGTCGAAAACCTACCTCACCGATCCGGTGCGCGTGGAGGTGTCGCCGTCCGGCCGCACCGCCGACAAGGTGAGCCAGTCGGCCCATATCGTCGGGCCGCGCAACAAGGCCGACATGCTGAAGAGGCTTCTGTCCGAACGACCGGACGCGCTGTCGCTGGTCTTCGCCCGCACCAAGCATGGCGCGGAAAAGCTGATGAAGGGCCTCGTCGCGCACGGCCTGTCCGCCGCCTCGATCCACGGCAACAAGAGCCAGGGCCAGCGCGAGCGCGCCATCGGCGCGTTCCGCTCCGGCGAGACGCGCGTGCTGGTGGCGACCGATGTCGCGGCGCGCGGAATCGACATTCCGGGCGTCACCCATGTCTACAATTACGACCTGCCGGACGTCGCCGAAAGCTATGTCCACCGCATCGGCCGCACGGCCCGCGCCGGTCGCGAAGGCGAGGCGGTGGCGCTCGTGAGCCACGAGGACGTGCCTTTGCTGCGCGCCATCGAAAGACTGACCGGGATCACCGTCGACGTCGCGTCGGGCGCTGAGCATCTGCCGGCGCCGGGCACGCGTTTTCCGTCTCCGCAGCGCCCGGCGCGCGGCAGGCCGCAACCCGCCAGACCGCAGCGCAAACCGGCCGCCGCGCAACCGCACCACAAGCCCGGCGATTCGCGCCCGGCTTCGGGCGAACATCGCGGCGACGCCCGTCCGCAGGGCGACAAGGCGCGGCCGAAAGGCAATTGGAAACGCCGCCGCGCCAGCCGCGCGGCATAAGTGGCGGTTTTTTTTCCCGTTTCGAATGGGTGTAAGGCTAACGCGCTTGGATTCAAGCTTGCGATTGCTTCGCTCTGGGCGAAGCTCCCCACATTTCGGCCGGCCGTGGTGAACGGCCGACTATCGGTGCGGCGTTCATAACTTCGCCGATTGCGAATTGCGGGCGCGCGACAATTTCCGTATCGGGCAAACGAAATCACGCTGAATTCACGGATCATCCAGAGAGTGGTCGATGGAGGCCTGAGCGGCAATACTCCATTAGCGCCGATTAGCCTCGATAACTACGGGAGGGTAATGTGGCGAAGGCGACAACCGAGAAATCGGCCCCAGCAAATGCAGGCGCGGCAAAATTAGAACCGGGGACCAAAGGCGCGTCACACGCGACCGCAGAAAAACATGTCAAAGCATTCGCAAAAAAGCTGACTGGCAGCCAAAGTATTTCGGTGGAGGTCATTCGGGAGGGCGTGAAGCGCGTACTCAATCCTAAAAAACCGGAAAGTGTGTCCATATTCGATCCATTGTCGAAGTATGCCCAAGGCGGGGGCCTCGCCATCATCGCGTTGATCAATCACATCAACAAAGCGAGCCCGTTCAAAGAAACCGGGCTCAGCCTCACGCCGCAAGACCTTCCCGCCAATCCGGCGGTTGGCGATTTGATGACGGCGATCATCAAAGACTACGAAAAGCGTGGTTGGATTGTCACCCATTGAGGAGGGTAACCGATGCGCATATCCAAACTTGGCCTGTGTGCACTTCTCGCCGCAACCAGTGTGAATGCTGCGACGAAGGCGGAAATCGAGGATTTCGATCTGAACGGCAACGGCTTCATTGAACCGGGCCAAGAAGTCCGGCTTCTGAAAAATCATCTAATGGCCGAGTTCACCGCCGAGCAGGCAACGCTGGCTTCAAACATCGACGACCCCGGTTTCAAACAAAGGGGATCCCGGTCGACCTTCTCGCGGAGAATTCGTTCGAGAAGCGCCTGAAAGCGAAATGCGCTCCGGATGATCAACGTTTCTATCTACGAAAAAGCATGTTCGACGTTTCCGTTCTCGATCAAAAGATCGCCGGTCGCGTCGATGACGGTGCCGAATTCTCCGTTGCCGGCAATCCTTCAACCGGGTTCCTCCAGTGGAGCGTCGCAGGTGCCGCGGCTTTTGTGCTGCGCGATACCTGCCCGGTGGTCCCCGAAGGGCGTGCGCCCCAGGACCTCTTGATATCCGGGTGGGCGGTTGCTCCTTATATTGAATTTTCCGGCAGCGGCACCAGCGCTGCCGTCGGCAACAGTCTACTCAAGGCCGGAGTGAAAACAGAGCTTCAGTTATTCGCGGGCTCATTCTTCGACGTCCAGCAGGTCCAGATCGCCCCCTATGCATTGACTGATTTCGGTTTCGCCGGACGCGGATACGGCGTCACCGTCGACTGGATTCCCGTAAGTCTGGATGCGCACCTTAACGGCTATATTGGAACCGCAGACCAGACGGCTTGGTGGTGGACGTTCAAGCTCAACGCTGATGCCCTGCGTGTAGATTCGCCGGGCACAACCGGACTGCCGACCGCATACTATGCTTGGGCCGGAGGCAAAATCGGTTTGAACGCGAAATTCAAGGTCTTGGAAAAGGCACCGGCCTTAACGGTGGGGGCAGACTATTCATTCTTTCATGATTTTCTCGGTGGCACGAACGCAGGTCTATTTTCGGCCATCGCAAAAATGCCGCTGGATACCAGTGAAAACGCATCGCTTGTCTTGGACTATAAAATTGGATCTGATTACAAGACGCTTCAGAATCTAAATCGGGTCAAGTTGAGCCTTGCGGTCAAGTTCTGATTGCCTGCCGGCTTTCTTGCGCCCGCCCGACCGGCGCTAGCCTGAATGCGCCGCGGCGGCCCGCCTTACGGCGCAAACGCGCATCGCCGCCGGCGCGGCGCGACGCGATGATGGCGCACCGAGGGAGGTGCGCCATGGTCGATTCCGCAACAGTTGAGGCGCCGTCCCGGCGCGAACGCGGCGGGCGGGCGCAAAGGCAGCGCGAGCGCGCCGGCGGCCCGGTCGGCGTGCACCGGCCCTATATCGTGCGCAACATCCCGACCTACGACGTGCTGTCGGAAGAAAACCTCCTGCGCATCGAGGCGACGGCCGACCGCATCCTGGCCGAGATCGGCATCGAGTTCCGCGACGATCCGGCCGTTCTCGACCATTGGCGCAAGGCCGGAGCGACGATTGCCGGCAATCTGGTCAAGTTTCCGCCCGGCATGCTCAAAGAGATCCTCTCCAGCGCGCCGCGCGCCTTCACCCAGCACGCCCGCAATCCGAAGAATTCGGTTCTCATCGGCGGCAAGGGCGTGGTGTTCGCTCCCGCCTATGGCTCGCCCTTCGTCATGGATATGGACAAGGGCCGGCGCTATGGCACGCTTGAGGACTTCGGCAATTTCGTCAAGCTGGCGCAATCCTCGCCCTGGCTGCACCATTCCGGCGGCACCATCTGCGAGCCGGTCGACGCGCCGGTCAACAAGCGCCACCTCGACATGGTCTACGCCCACGTCAAATATTCCGACCGCTGCTTCATGGGTTCGGTGACGGCGGAGAGCCGCGCCGAGGATTCCATCGACATGGCGCGCCTCGTTTTCGGCCGCGATTTCGTCGAGGGCAATTGCGTCATCATGGGCAATGTCAATGTCAACTCGCCGCTGGTGTGGGACGCGACGATGACGACTGCGCTGCGCGCCTATGCCCGCGCCAACCAGTGCGCCGTGGTCGTGCCCTTCATCCTCGGCGGGGCCATGGGCCCGGTCACCAATGCCGGGGCCATCGCCCAGGCCCACGCCGAGACCATGGCCGGCTGCGCGCTGACGCAACTGGAGCGGCCGGGCGCGCCGGTGATCTACGGCAATTTCCTGTCCTCGATGTCTCTGCGCTCCGGCTCCCCGACCTTCGGCACGCCTGAGCCGGCGATCGGCTCAATGGTCGTCGGGCAATTGGCGCGAAGGCTCGGCCTGCCGCTTCGCTGCTCCGGCAATTTCACCACCTCTAAACTGCCCGACGCCCACGCCATGAACGAGGGCACGATGTCGATGCTGGCGGCGGTGCATTGCGGGGCCAATTTCATCCTGCACTCGGCCGGCTTCCTCGACGGTTTGCTGTCGATGTCCTACGAGAAGTTCATGATGGACGCCGATTTCTGCGGCGCGCTGCACACCTATCTCGACGGCGTCAAGATCGACGACAATGAACTGGCCATGGACGCGTTCGCCGAAGTCGGGCCTGGCAGCCATTTCTTCGGCTGCGGCCACACCATGGCCAATTACGAAAGCGCCTTCTGGGACAGCGAACTGGCCGACAACGAGCCGTTCGAGAAATGGGAGGCGGCCGGCGGCCACGACGCCGCCTTTCGCGCCAACGCGCTGTGGAAGAAAAAGCTCGCCGAATACGAGCCGCCGCCGCTCGACGAGGCCGTCGACGAAGCGCTGATCGACTTCATCGCGCGCAAAAAGGCCGCAATGGACGACGCTTGGTATTGAGGCGCCGCAAGGATCCCCTCATGCCGAAAATCGCCCTGTTCATCAGCCTATTCGCCGCCGCTCCGGCTCTTGCCGGGGAACCGTCTGACGTCGTCCGCGGTTTCTACCAACCGATGATTTCGGAACAGCATCAGTCCATGCGCCATCTGTTTATCGACATGGCGCTCGCCAATCTGGAAGCCCACGATTCCATGATCGCCAATGGCGAGGAGCTCGGCTGTTTCGACTTCGCCCTCACCATCGACGCGCAGGATTACGACGACGCCACGATCGACAAGACGCTGGAGCTGATCGAGGAAGCCGACGACGCCAAGGCGACGGTGACGGCGAAGTTCTTTCTGTTCACCGACGACAAGGAGTCGGCCCGCGCCATCGTCTGGTCGCTGGTCAAACCCGCCGGGACCTGGCGCATCGCCGACATCGCTTCACCGGCGCATGGCTGGAAACTGAGCGCATTCGACTGCAACTGATTTCATTGGAGACGACATGACCGCGCCGGCCGTAAACGATCCCCTGCTCCAGCCCTTCCAGCTCAAGCATCTGCGGCTGCGGAACCGCATCATCACCACCAGCCATGAGCCGGCCTATCCAGAAGACGGGATGCCGAAGGACCGCTACCGCGCCTATCATGTCGAACGCGCCAAGGCCGGAATCGCGCTCACCATGACGGCGGGCTCGGCCGCCGTGTCGAAGGATTCGCCGCCTGTCTTCAACAACATCCTCGCCTACAAGGATGAGGTGGTGGGCTGGATGAAGCGGCTGACCGACGATTGCCACGAGGCGGGCGCCGCCGTGATGATCCAGCTGACGCATCTGGGCCGGCGCACCCGCTGGGACAAGGGCGACTGGCTGCCGACGGTTTCGCCCTCGCACAAGCGCGAGGCGGCGCACCGGGCGTTCCCGAAACTCATCGAAGATTGGGACATGGCGCGCATCAAGCGCGACTTCGCCGACGGGGCGGAACGGATGAAGGCCGCCGGCGTCGATGGCGTCGAGTTCGAGTGCTATGGCCATCTGCTCGACCAGTTCTGGTCGCCGGCGACCAATATCCTGCCCGCGCCCTATGGCGGCGATCTCGAAAACCGCATGCGCTTCTTCTTCGAGATGCTCGACTTGGTGCGCGACCGTGTCGGCGACGACTTCATCATCGGCGCGCGCTTTACCGCCGACGAGGACATGGAAGGCGGCACGACCAGGGAAGACGGGCTGCGGATCGCCCGCCTGCTCAAGACAAGCGGCAAGATCGATTTCCTCAACGTGGTCAAGGGCCATATCGACACCGATGCCGGCCTGACCGACCTGATCCCGATCCAGGGCATGGCCTCGGCCCCGCATCTCGATCTCGCCGGCGAAATCCGCCGCGCCAACGATTTCCCGACCTTCCACGCCGCGCGCATTCCCGATGTGGCGACGGCGCGTCACGCCATCGCTTCGGGCAAGGTCGACATGGTCGGCATGACGCGGGCCCACATGACCGACCCGCACATCGTGAGGAAGATTGTCGAGGGCCGCGAGCACGACATCCGCCCATGCGTCGGCGCCAATTATTGCCTCGACCGCATCTACCAGGGCGGCGCGGCCTATTGCATCCATAATCCGGCGACGGGCCGCGAAGCCGAGGGCATGCCGCACGAAATCCCGCCAGCGAACGGGAAGCGCCGGATCGTCGTCGTCGGCGCCGGCCCCGCCGGCATGGAGGCGGCGCGCGTGGCGGCCGAGCGCGGCCACGCTGTGACCGTGTTCGAGGCGGCCGACAAACCGGGCGGGCAGATCCGCTTGACGGCGCAATCGAAGCGCCGCGCCGAAATGATCGGCATCATCGACTGGCGCTTCGCCCAGTGCGTGGCCAAAGGCGTGAATTTCGTCTTCAACACCTGGGCCGACGGCGCGACGGTGGAGGCGAAGAAGCCCGATGTCGTCATCGTCGCCACCGGCGGCTTTCCGCACACGGACATCCTCAAAAGCGGCAACGACCTCGTCGTCTCTTCATGGGATATCATCTCCGGCGACGTGAAACCGGGATCGAATGTGCTGGTCTTCGACGACGCCGGCGATCCGCCGGCCTTGCAGGCGGCCGAGGTGATCGCTATGAGCGGCGCGCGCGTCGAGATCATGACGCCCGATCGCAGCTTCGCGCCGGAAGTGATGGCGATGAACCTGGTGCCCTACATGCGCTCGCTGCAAAAGCTGAACACGGTCTTCACCGTCACCTATGAACTGGAATCGGTGGCGCGCCAGGGCAATCTGCTGAAATGCACGATCGGCTCGCACTATGGCGGCGTGCGTCAGGAGCGGCTTGTCGACCAGGTGGTGGTCAATCATGGGACCATTCCCCTCGATGAGTTGTATTTCGAGTTGAAGCCGAAATCGTCAAACCTCGGCGAAGTCGACTACGAGGCGCTGATCGCCGGACGCCGGCAGGCGGTGCGGACGAATCCGCGGGGCGCATTCCAGCTTTTTCGCATCGGCGATGCGGTGGAGGCGCGCAACACCCACGCGGCGATCTACGACGCGCTGCGGCTGGCCAAGGAATTGTGAGGCGGGGCGTGAAGTTTCCTGCCACGGTGCGCCAAGCAATTGGCGTTGCCGATCCAGAATCGGTCCCTACGGTCGCGAAAGCCGGTGGTATCAGCGACCGCGGGCCAATCCGCGCAATTCGTCAATGGTCGGCTCTTCCGGCAGCGGAATGAACTCGTCGGCGTCGCCGGGCGGCAGTGGGAAACGGCCGCCCGGCCAATCGCCTTTCGCCCACGCCTCCTTCGCCGCTTCGATGCGCTCCTTCGACGAGGCGACGAAATTCCACCAGATGTGGCGCGGGCCCGGCAGCGTCTCGCCGCCGAGCAGCATCAATCGCGCCCCGGCCGGACCGGCCTTCACCGTGATGGCGTCGCCGGGCCGGAATACGACCATGCGGCCGGCCGCGAAAACATCGCCGGCGATCTCGACCGAACCCTGCATCACGTGCAGGCCGCGATCCTCGTGGTCGCGCGTAAGGGGCAAGGCCGCCCCGGCGGCAAGCACGGCGTCGGCGTAGAACATGTCGGAAAACACGGTCGCCGGCGCGCGTTCGCCCCAGGCGCGGCCGACGATGAGGCGCACCTGCTTGCCTTCGGCTTCGAGCACCGGCAGGGCGTCGCGGCCGTGATGTTCGAAACCGGGCGCGGCGTCCTCCTGCGCGTCGGGCAGCGCCACCCAGGTCTGCACGCCGAACAGCGACGAGGGCTTGGCGCGAACCTCCGGCGCGGTGCGTTCCGAATGGGTGACGCCGCGCCCGGCGATCATCCAGTTGACGTCACCGGGTGCGATCGCCTGGCTGGCCCCGGTCGAATCGCGGTGGTGGAATGTGCCCCGGTACAGATAGGTGACGGTGGCAAGCCCGATATGGGGATGCGGGCGCACGTCGATGCCCTGACCGGTGACGAATTCCGCAGGACCCATCTGGTCGAAGAAGATGAACGGACCGACCATTCGGCGGCCGGGCGCGGGCAGCGCCCGGCGCACCTCGAAGCCGCCGAGATCGCGCGTGCGCGGCACGAGCACCGTGGCGATGGCGTCGGGTGAGGTCGGCGGCGCGTGAGCGTAGAGAAGCGGCGACCAGCTCACCGGCGCGGCGCTCCGTCGCGAATGTCGGCCCATTCGGGATGGCGAACACAACGGGTCGCTGCGAACGGGCGCAGCGGCGGGATTCTCACGCCGTCGCGGTGAAAAACACAACGGCGCTTGTGGTCGGCGGCTTCGAAACCATATCCGTCGCCCATGCCGGTCTCCGATGAAGGTCGGTCATTCGTGCAGAGTCGGGGGCGCGGCGGCGGAATGCAAGTCACCTTTCGGCGAGGCGGCCGATTGCCTTGGGCGGCGTGGCGGGATACTCGACAACTCCATGGAGCAGCCCATGACCGCCATCGACATCCGCGCCGAGATCGCCGAGCTCGCCACGCTGCGCGACGTGTTGCGCTACGCCGTCGGCGCCTACAATCGCGCCGGCCTTCATTTCGGTCACGGTTCGGCGAACGCGCTCGACGAAGCCGTGTTTCTCATCCTCGATTCGCTCGATCTGCCGATCGACGATTTCAACGCCTTCGCCGACGCGCGACTGACGGCGCGCGAAAAGGCCTTGCTCGGCGACCGCATCGCGCGCCGCATCGACGAGCGCGTTCCCGCCGCCTACCTGACCGGCCGCTCCTATCTGCGCGGCTTCCGCTTCCGCGCCGACGCCCGCGCCCTTGTGCCCCGGTCCTACATTGCGGAACTGCTGTTTTCGGACCTGTTCGACGGCTCGGGCGACGCGTTGGCGCTGGTCGACGATCCGGCCGAGGTGGCGTCGGTGCTCGACCTGTGCACCGGCGGCGGCTCGCTCGCCATTCTCGCTGCCCACGCTTTTCCGAATGCGGCCATCGATGCGCTGGACCTTTCCGGCGATGCGCTGGCGCTGGCAGCTGAAAATCGCGCCGATTACGGGCTGGACAACCGCATCCGCCTGATCGAGGGCGATCTGTTCGCGCCGCTCGGCGCGGCGCGCTACGACTTGATCTTGGCCAATCCGCCCTATGTCGACGCCGAAACCATGGCGATGCTGCCCGACGAGTTCCGCGCCGAGCCGGAAATGGCGCTCGCCTCCGGCCCCGACGGTTTCGACATCGTGCGGCGGATTCTGGCGCAGGCGAAAAACCATCTCAACGATGGCGGCGGGCTTTTGTGCGAGATCGGCCTCGACAAGGAAATCCTCGAAGCCGACTATCCCGATACGCCTTTCCTCTGGCTCGATGCCGAGGGCGGTGAAGGCGAGGTGTTCTGGCTGGCGAAGGAACATCTGCCGGGATGAAGAGGAAAAAATGACCACACGCATTGTTGTCGCCGGGGCGACCGGCTGGACCGGCAAAGCCCTCGTCGCCGCCATCGCCGCGGCCGACGACCTGACGCTGGCCGGCGCGGTGGCGCGCAACGCCGCCGGGCAGGATGCCGGGCGCGGCGGCCGGAATTGCGCCGGTCGGCGTGACGCTCGTCGCGACGCTCGCCGAGGCGCTGGCCGCGCCGTCCGACGTGGTGATTGATTACACCGGGGCGGACGCCGTGAAGGCCCATGCATTGGCGGCGCTATCCGCCGACCGCCATGTCGTCATCGGCACATCCGGCCTGTCGGCCGGGGACTACGCCGAGATCGACCGCGTGGCGAAGGAAGCGGGCCGCGGCGTGCTTGCCGCCGGCAATTTCTCCATCACCGCCTCGCTGATGCGCCGTTTCGCCGTCGAGGCGGCGAAATACGTCGCCGATGTCGAGGTGATCGATTACGCGTCCGCGTCCAAGCCCGATACGCCGTCGGGCACGGCGCGCGAATTGGCCGAAATGCTGGCCGAAGCCCGGATGGCGGGCACGGCGAAACCGGTAGCCGAACTTTTCGGCGTCAAGGAAACGCGCGGCGCGGCGCTCGGTTCGCCGATCCCGGTGCAGGTGCATTCGGTGCGGATGCCGGGCTTTGTCATTTCCTGCGAGGCGTTGTTCGGCGCCGACAGCGAACGCCTGACCATCCGCCACGACGCCGGCTCGTCGGCCGCGCCCTACGTTGCAGGCACGCTGCTCGCCGCGCGGAGGGTATCGGCTTTCGTCGGGTTGAAGCGCGGGCTGGACGCGGTGATGGATTAACGCCGGTCAGCCTTCGACCAGATCTTCCATGCGCAAATTCAACGCCCGCGCCAGCCGCAGGAACAGAGCCGGGTCGCCCTTGCGCTTGCCGGCTTCGAGACTGGCGAGATAGGGCTGCGAAATGCCGGCGGCGTCAGCGATAGCTTTTTGTGTCAGGCCGCGCCGCTTGCGCCAAAAAGCCAGCGGCGTCGGCTCGGCGAGCGCCGCCGCGACGTTCTCCGCCGACAGCGTTTCCTGACGGCCGGAAGCGATATCGCCGAGGATGCGATCATGTTCTGCGACATCGAGTGATTGGCCGAGCCGCTCGAACTCGGCGCGCGACATCAACACAAGTTCCTCGCCGCCTGGGGTCTTGACGATCGTGTGGTTCATGACGTCCTCAATCGTAAACATCGCCGCGTGGCACCACGCGAGTCACCAAAATCGAATCCGCGGTCTCTTCGAACAATACGCGGAAATCGCCGACTCGCAGCCGTCTGGTCCCAACCTTGCCGGCAAGGCCTTTTACGTCGCCGGCGCCGGTATCGGCATAGCGAGCGATTTTCTCCATGATCAAAGCGGCGCGACTTCTGTGCCGCCGCAGATCGTTCAACGCATCCTGAGCGTAACGAACGGTTTTCATGGCTGATTATAGCAGAATGAAATGTTATTTCAATTGCAATCAACTCACACCGTCGTCGCGCGGAACTTTCCCATCAGGTAGGGGCCGGACAGCACCGGCGCGAATTTCGCCGTTTCGCCCGGCGCGAGGCAGGCTTCAAGGCAGGCGATCTCGGCGAACCAGTTCGGCTGGTGGAAGAAGGCGAGCGATTGCCGCCGCGCCGATTCGCCGTCTGCGACGACGCGGTGCAGCGTCGAGCTCCAGCGGTCATTGGTCCAGCGCTGCATCAGGTCGCCGATATTGATGACGAAGGCGTTGTCGACCGGCTCGACCTCGACCCATTGCCCTTCGGGCGACAGGATTTCCAGGCCGTGCGAACCGGGTTGCGGCAGCAGGATGGTCAGACTGCCGTAATCGGTATGCGCGCCGGCCCGCATCTGCCCGGCCGCCGGCGGCCGATCTGTGGCGGGATAGTTGAGGGCGCGCAGCGCAGATATCGGCGTGTCGATAAAGGGCGCGAAGAAATCCCCCGGCAGGTTCAGCGCCGCAGCGAAGACGCGCATGATGCGCGCGGCGAGATTCTCCATCGCTGCGTAATAGGCATTCCAGGCGGCGCGGAAGCCGGCCGGCTCCGCCGGGAAGGGGGTGGCGGCATAGCAGAACGACAGAGCCCCGGCGTCGCTCATGCCGGGCGGCGGCGCGGCTGGACCGCCATTGAAGCTCTCTTTCAAATCGGGCGGCGTCTCCTCGCCGCGCGATTTCGCCAGCGCTTCGGCGCCCGGACCGAGCCAGCCATAGGGATAGCCGGGATAGGCGACCCGGACATGCTCCTTTTGCGCCGCCGGTAAATCGAAAAAGGATTGCGCCGCCGACCAGACGCCGTCGATGACCGCTCGCGAAACGCCGTGATCGGCGATGGCGAGGAAGCCGGTTGACCGGCAGATGGCGTCGACCTGCCGGCCAAGGGCCGCGCGCCCGGCGGCGTCGGAGCGCTCGAAGCGGCCGAGATCGAATACCGGAAAATCGCCCATCGTCCCTCCTGCCGCGTCGCCGCGCGCCACGGTCGTTTTTCCGCTATCCTTGGCGGCGCGGCGGCGCGATGGTCGCCGCCGATGATGGAGGCGGCGAATACCGTGAGCAAGGGCTTTCTCGACCACATCCGCGCCGAACTCGATGCCGTGAAATCGGCCGGCCTCTACAAGGCCGAGCGCGTCATTGTCTCCAGGCAGGCCGGGGAGATCGAGGTCGCAGGCGGCGCGCGCGTGCTGAATTTCTGCGCCAACAATTATCTCGGCCTCGCCGACAACATGGACATCGCCGAAGCCGCCAAGGCAGGCCTCGACCGCTACGGCTACGGCATGGCCTCGGTGCGCTTCATCTGCGGCACGCAGGAGGAGCACAAGGCGCTTGAAGCGCGCATTGCTTCCTTCCTCGGCTTCGAGGATTCGATCCTCTACTCCTCTTGTTTCGACGCCAATGGCGGCCTGTTCGAAACGCTTCTCGGCGAGGAGGATGCGATCATCTCCGACGCGCTCAATCACGCCTCGATCATCGACGGCGTGCGCCTCAGCAAGGCGAAACGCTTTCGCTACGCCAACAACGACAGGAGCGAATTGGAGGCGCGGCTGATCGAGGCGAAGGATGCGCGCTTCCGCCTGATCGCCACCGACGGCGTATTCTCGATGGATGGCGTCATCGCCGATTTGCGCAGCGTCTGCGATCTTGCCGACCGGCACGACGCCCTGGTGATGGTCGACGACAGCCATGCCGTCGGCTTCGTCGGCGCAAACGGGCGCGGTTCGCCCGAGCATTGCGGCGTCGAAGGCCGCGTCGACATCATGACCGGCACGCTCGGCAAGGCGCTCGGCGGCGCTTCGGGCGGCTACACGGCGGGCAAGCGCGACGTGATCGACTGGCTGCGCCAGCGCTCGCGGCCCTATCTGTTTTCCAACACGCTCGCCCCGGTCATCGCCGCCGCCTCTCTGAAGGTGTTCGACCTGATCGAGCACGGCGACGAATTGCGCCGCCGCCTGTTCGCCAACGCCGACCGTTTCCGCGCCGCCATGACCGGGCTCGGCTTCACGCTTGCCGGCGCCGGCCACCCGATCGTGCCCGTGATGCTCGGCGAGGCGCAACTGGCGCAGGATTTCGCCGCCCGCATGCTGGAACGCGGGGTTTACGTGATTGGTTTTTCCTTTCCTGTCGTGCCGAAAGGCCAGGCGCGCATCCGCACCCAGATGTCGGCGGCCCATTCGGTCGCCGATGTCGACCGCGCGGTGGCGGCGTTCGAGGCGACGGGCCAGGAATTGGGGGTGATTTGATGTCCAATATGATGCGCGCGCTGGTGAAGGCGAAGGACGAACCCGGCCTGTGGATGGAAAGCGTTCCCGTTCCCGAGCCGGGGCCGAACGACGTGCTGATCAAGGTGCGCAAATCGGCGATCTGCGGCACCGACGTGCATATCTGGAACTGGGACGAATGGGCGGCCAAGACCGTGCCGGTCGGTCTCGTCACCGGCCATGAATTCGTCGGCGAAGTGGCCGATGTCGGTCCGGCGGTGACCGGCTACAAACGCGGCCAGCGCGTCTCCGGCGAAGGCCATATCGTCTGCGGCCACTGCCGCAATTGCCGCGCCGGGCGTGGTCATCTTTGCCGCAACACCAAAGGCGTCGGCGTCAACCGTCCCGGATCCTTCGCCGAATTCGTCTGCATTCCCAGCCACAATGTCGTGGCCATTCCCGAGGACGTGCCGGACGAGATCGCCGCGATCTTCGACCCGCTCGGCAATGCCGTTCATACCGCGCTGTCTTTCGATCTGGTCGGCGAGGATGTGCTGGTCACCGGGGCTGGCCCGATCGGCATCATGGGTGCGCTGGTCGCGCAGGCGGTCGGCGCGCGCAAGGTGGTCATCACCGATGTCAATCCGTGGCGGCTCGATCTCGCCCGCCGGCTTGGCGTCCATCATGTCGTCGACGCGGCGAAGGAGAACCTGCGCGACGTGATGCGCCAGGAGGGCATGACCGAAGGCTTCGATGTCGAGCCCGAAATGTCCGGCGCCGCGCCGGCCTTTCGCGACATGCTGGGCACCATGAACAATGGCGGCAAGATCGCCATGCTCGGCATCCCGGCGAAGGGGTTCGAGATCGACTGGAACCAGATCATATTCAAGATGCTCACCGTCAAGGGCATCTATGGCCGCGAGATGTTCGAGACCTGGTACAAGATGATCGCGCTGGTGCAAGGACCGCTCGACGTGGCCGGCCTGATCACCCACCGGATCGGCATCGACGATTTCCGCGACGGTTTCGCGGCCATGCGCTCGGGCGAATCCGGCAAGGTGGTCATGGATTGGTGAGGGTCACCCCTCCTTGTTGCGCATGTGGCGCCCGAGCTTTTCGACCATTGCCCAGATGACCGCGCGCAGGTGGTCTTCTTCGACCGTTTCGTCGAGGGCCTGGCGAAAGCAGGTCAGCCAGCCCTCGATTTCGGCCGTGCCGATGGAAAACGGCAGATGGCGCGCCCGCATCATTGGCGCGCCGCGTTTCTCCACGAAGGTCTGCGGCCCGCCGAACCAGAAAGCGAGATACTCGTTGAGCTTTTCGCGGCTGCCGGAAAGGTCCGCCGGATGGAGCGCCCGCGTCGCCTGCGCCTCCGGCAACGTGTCCATCAGCGCATAGAACCGCCCGGTCAGCGCCTCGATGGTCGCCTGTCCGCCGATGCGGTCGTAGAGGCTTTGTTCGCTCACCCTCTTACTCCGGCTTGAGGATTTCGCCGCGCGTCAGCCCGACCAGCGTGCGGCCCGTCAGGAAGGCAAGAACGAGAACGAGCATTCCGTAGAGCAGGTAAGCCGCCGACGCGAAGGCCGCAATTCCCGTCATCTCGGCATAGACAAACGTGGCGATTGTCAGCGCGGCGAAAGGGAACGAATAGGCCCACCACGAGATCATGAACGGCAGTTTGCGCAGCTTGCCGATCTGCGTGGCGAACACCAGCGCGAACATCACCGCCGCGTAGTAGAGGATGCGGGCGAAGGGATCGATCCCGCCGGTCAACGCCGCGTAGGAGACGAAGCCGATGGCCGGCGGCGCAACCAGGATCATCAGCGTCGGCATCAGCCGCTCGGGCAGCGGCGCATGGAAAATCAGGCGGTTGAACACCAGGGTCGCCAGGATGATCCAGAACACCATGCCGACCGAGAAGAAGAACCACGACAATTCGACATAGCCGAGCTTCATGCCGACGATCGGCACGATGACATTGCCGACGGCGGGGATGAACCATGCCGGATTCATGTGCACCGGCTCGAAGGAGCGGTGGCCGATCCATGTTGAAACGACGGTCAAGGTCAGAGCGAAATGCAACGCCGCGCCGATCATCCAGACGGCCGCGCCGACGCCCGGCATCAGCGGCAGCATCGCGGTGCCGAGGAGGATGAGGCCGATGGTGGCGGCCGGGAAAAAGGCAATGCGGACCGGGTGGTTCCAGTCGGCCTTGAACGCGGCCGGGAATTTCAGCGCCTTCGCGATGTAGGCGCTTGCGATTGCGACGAATGCGATCACCGTCAGTCCGAGCAGGAACGGGCTCGCGGCGTGACCGGCGTTGGCGGCGTGCTCGAGACGCAGCGTCGCCAGGGTCAGGCCCGCCAGGCCCATCACCATCGCGAAGAAGCCGACAGGAAAATGCATAAGCGGCGAATGGGCGTCGCCGGTCGCGGCGGCCGGCGGATGTTGAGCGGTCATGGCGTGTCCCTCGGGATTACATATTTACGAGAAATAATGTATTCACGTGTCGTTGCAAGGCCCGCGACGAAATGGCTCCGCCCAACCGGCCGATCTCACGTTGTTTACCCGCGGATTCGCGATTGCGGGGGAATATCGGCCAATCCGGCTGGTCGCGCTGCGACGGACCTTGACCGGTGGGTCGTCGCCGGTCGAAGTGAAGCCGGCACCGCATTCCGGGAAGGACCACGCATGAAACTCGCGACGCTGAAGAACGCTACGCGCGACGGCCGCCTCGTCGTCGTCACCCGCGACCTGACGCGGTGCACCGATGCCTCCTTCCTGGCGCCGACGCTGCAGCGCGCCCTCGACGACTGGGCCCGCGTCGCGCCGCATCTGGCCGCGCTGGCCGAAAGCCTCGAGCACGGCGCGGTGCCGGCCGAGCGTTTCCACGAACATGATGCGATGAGTCCGCTGCCGCGCGCCTTTCGTTGCGCCCAGGCGCAGGACGATGGATCGTGGCGGGAAACGGCGGGCGACGGTTTTTCCGGGCCGCGCGACGGCGTCATTGCGCCGGGAACCGACATTGCGATCGGCCTTGCCGCAATCCTTGGCGATCTTGCCGCCGGCGATGCCGGCGAGATTGCCGCCGACGCGGCAATGCTGGTCATGGCGGCCGCGTTCGCCGGCGAAGCGACGGTTGCCTTCTCGCCCGTCGCGGTTACGCCCGATGAACTCGATGGCGCGCCACAGCTGACGGCGACCATCAACGGCAAGACCGGCCGGTCGGTGGCGATCATCGCCGACTTTGCCGCGCTTGCCGCCAATGCCGCCAAGTGGCGTGCTGTCGGCGCGGGCGCTATCGTGGCGACAGGCTCCGCCAGCCTGGCGAAATCCTTTGGTCGCGACGGAGGTCTCGGCGAAGGCGAGACGGCGCGCATCGAGGCAAAGGACGCCAAGGGGCACTCGCTGCTCGGCGCCATAGAGATGATCGCGCAAGCTCGCCCGGTGTGAAGGTTCGGCTTACGCGGCCGTCCGGCCGACGCCGACGAGCGCGCCGCCCAGCGCTTCCACCGCCTGATACTGGCTGAGGAAAACCTTGCCGGTCAGGTGCTTGAGGAAATGCGTGTCCTCGGAGCCGGTCCATGACCGGTCCCTTGATTTCCGACAAATGCAGCGATACGCCGCGTTGTTCCAGCCGGTCGTTGATGACTTCGAGCGATTCCAGCGCCGAGAGATCGATGTCGTTGATCGCCGTGCCGATCAGAACGACATGTCGGACGCCCGCCCGTTCGCGCACCATGTCGCACAGCCGGACTTCAAGGTAGCGGGCATTGGCGAAATAGAGGCTTTCATCGACGCGCAACGACAGGATCGCGTCGTCGGTGACGACCTCATGGCGCGCGACATTGCGGAAATGCTCCGTGCCCGGCACCTGGCCGACCACCGCCATGTGCGGCTTCGACGTCTTGTAGAGATGGATGGCGAGCGACAGCGCCACGCCGGTGGTCACGCCGAGCTCGACGCCGAAGCCGAGCGTGACGAGGATCGTCGCCGCCACCGCGGCGAAATCGGCCTTCGAATAGGCCCAGCTGCGCTTGAGGATGGAGAAATCGACCAATGACAGGACCGCGACGATGATCGTCGCCGCCAGCGTCGCCTGCGGCAGATAGGCGAGGAACGGCGTCAGCAGCATTGTCGCCAGCGCGATGCCGATGGCGGTGAAGGCGCCGGCGGCCGGCGTCTCCGAACCGGCGTCGAAATTGACCACCGACCGGGCGAATCCGCCGGTGACCGGAAAGCCGCCGGAAAGGCCGGCGGCGATATTGGCCGCGCCAAGGCCGAGCAGTTCCTGATCGGGTTCGATATGCTGGCGCTTTTTCGCCGCGAGCGTCTGCGCCACCGAGACGGATTCGACGAAGCCGATGAGCGAGATCAGCGCCGCCGGTCCGGCGAGGCTGGCGATCAGTTCCGGCGACAGCGACGGCCAGGTGAACGGCGGCAAGCCTTGCGGCACCGCGCCGACCAGCTTAACGCCTCTGGCGGCGAGATCGAAGCCCCAGGCGGCGAGCGAAGTGACTGCCACCGCGGCGACCGGCCCGGCTTTGGCGAGGATGTCGGCGAAGCGGGTTCGCAGGCCGAGACCGATCAGCAGGGGCTTCAGCCCCTTGCGCACCCAGAACAGGAAGGCGGCGGCGGCGACGCCGATGACGATCGTGATCGGATTGGCGTCGCCGAGATGGGCAAGAAGCGATGTGGCGAGCGTCCACAAATTCTCGCCCTCCGCCTTGACGCCGAGGATGTGCTTGAGCTGGCTCGCCGCGATGATGACGCCGGATGCGGTGATGAACCCCGAAATCACCGGATGAGAGAGAAAATTGGCGATGAAACCGATGCGAAACGCCCCAAGCGCCATCAACATGGCGCCGGACAGCACGGCGAGCGTGATCGCCGCGGTGGCGTATTCTGCCGTGCCCGTCGCCGCGAGGGCGCCGACCGTGGACGCGGTCATCAGCGAGACGACAGCGACCGGGCCGACCGCCAGCGCCCGGCTGGTGCCGAACAGCGCATAGGCGAAGAGCGGCAGGATCGAGGCGTAAAGTCCCATTTCCGGCGGCAGGCCGGCGAGCATCGCATAGGCGAGCGATTGCGGTATCAGCATGATGGTGACGATCGCCGCCGCCACTAGGTCGTTCACCAGCGTGTCGCGGGTGTAGGACCTTCCCCAGTCGAGAATGGGGAAAAAACGCGCAAGGCCGGCGGCCGGGCGCTGCGTCACGTCAAGGTTCGCCATCGCCCGCCCCTTTTCGCGCCGACGCTCAGAAGCTTTGGCGGGCGATGTTGTAAAGATTGGCCGAGCGCGCGCCGGAGCGGCAATAGGCCAGCACCGGTTTGGGCGCCAGCGCCAGGACGCGCGCCGTATCGACCACGTTCGTCTGGGTTATGCCGGTCTGGTGACTGACCGGGATATAGTGGAACTCCATGCCGCGCGCCTCGGCGATGGCGCGGATCATCTCATGCGCCACCGCGCCGTCCTCGGTGTCCGGGCGATTGCAGATGAGGCTGCGAAAGCCGGACGAGGCAATCGCCTCGACATCCTCGCGGCCGATCTGCCCGGCCACCGCGAAACCGTCGCCAACCTTGGTGAAGTTCATGTCCCTCTGCCTTTCCTTGTCCGGTGTGGGCGGAGCGGCGACGGGCCGCCCCGCATTCAGGTTCGCCTCAAAGCGCGTTGACCGGCACCTTGAGATAGACGGCGCCCGACGGGTCCTTCGGCGGCATCCGCCCGGCGCGCATGTTGACCTGCAGCGACGGGATGATCAGCTTCGGCATGGCGAGCGTCGCGTCGCGCGTCTCGCGCATGGCGACGAAGGTTTCTTCCGACACGCCGTCCTTGACGTGGATGTTGTGGGCGCGCTCGTCGGCGACGGTGGTTTCCCAAGCGATGCCGCGGCCGTTCGGGCCGTAATCATGGCACATGAACAGGCGGGTCTCGCCGGGCAGCGCCAACACGCGCTTGATCGAACGGTAGAGTGTGCGGGCGTCGCCGCCGGGGAAGTCGGCGCGCGCCGATCCGCCGTCCGGCATGAACAGCGTATCGCCGACGAATGCGGCGTCGCCGATCACATGCGTCATGCAGGCCGGCGTGTGGCCCGGCGTGTGCATGGCGTGAGCGGTCATCGTGCCGATCATGTAGGAATCGCCGTCCCGGAACAGGCGGTCGAACTGCGAGCCGTCGCGCTGGAATTCGGTGCCCTCGTTGAACACCTTGCCGAACGTGTCCTGCACGACGGTGATGTTCTCGCCGATGCCGAGCTTGCCGCCGAGCTTGCCCTGGATGTAGGGCGCGGCCGACAGGTGGTCGGCATGGACATGGGTCTCGATGATCCACTCGAGCGTCCAGCCCTTTTTCCGGATCGTTTCGATGATTTTGTCGGCGCCGTCATAGGTGATGCGGCCGGCGGCGTAGTCGATGTCCATGACGGAATCGATCACCGCGCACGACGCCGAGTTCGGGTCGCGGACAATGTAGGAGATGGTGTTGGTCGGCGCATCGAAGAAGGCGACGATTTCGGGCCTCAGCGACAGGTCGGCGTGGAATGGCAGGTTCATGGCGAAAAACCTTGTTTGGCGTTGAAAGGGGCCGGCGAACGGCCTCGTTGCCATTGACATATGTTGACGTATTCATATATTCAAGGGGTCTGTCGCCGCAAGAGGCGACGAATGGAGCACGCGCCGATGGACATCGCCAGGATCAACGAGCACGCCGACGACGCGGCCGAGCTGTTGACGATTCTCGCCAATCCGAACCGTCTGATGGTGCTGTGCAACCTCCTGAACGGCGAGATGGCGGTGCTGCCGCTGGCCGAGAGCGTCGGCATGACCCAGTCGGCGCTATCGCAGCAGCTTGCGAAATTGCGGGCGCTGAAGCTGGTCGAAACCCGCCGCGACGGCCGCACGATCTACTATCGGCTGGCGTCGGAGAAAGTCGAACGCCTTCTCGGAACGCTCTACGACATCTATTGCGTCATCCCCGGCAATGGCGGTCTGGCCGAGGCGGCCTGACGCTATTTGAACCGGTCGAGCAACGCGGCGGTTTTCGGCGCATTGCGGGTGATTGCGCGCAGTTGCGCCAATGTCGGATTCAGTGCCGCGCGTTGATCCGCCGTCATCCGCGCCCAGCCGTCCTGGGCCGAAAACAGCCAGGAAAACAGCGCCTCCTCGTCATTGGCCGCCGCTGCGCGTTGCAGCGCGACGCCGGCGGCTTCGGCGTCGGCGAGATCGAACAGGAATTCGGTCGCATAGATGCGCAGGGTCCGGTCGCCCTGGCCGATGAAATCGACAAGGAGCGCCTTGTCGGCTGAAGTCATCGCTTTGGCGATGTCGTCGCGCAACCCCTTGTCACGCCTGAGCATTTCGGTCAGCGCTACCGCGACGCCGAGCTTGAGCCGGTAATTGTTGACCGGATGAGCGTGGACGTAGGCGAGGAACGCCGGGACATCCTGGGGCGAACCGGAGGCGAGAAAGTCGCGCGCGGTGCGCCGCACCTCGGCATCGTCCGACGACAATTCCGCCAGCGCCTTGTCGCGTTCGGCCGTATTGAGCGGCAATAGCGGTTGGGCGCGGGCTTCGAGCCCGAACGGGTCGCCGGAGAACACCGCCGCCGAGGCGTTGATCTTCGTCCGGCAGGGTGCGACACCATCCGCCATCGCCTCGCCGCCAATGGCCTTTCGATCATCGCGCTTGTCGAGGATCAGCCGGCGGATGGCGTCGAACTCCCAATCGATTTCCTCCGACCCGTCGAGATAGGGGCGAAAACACGCGACCGGGATGCGGATCGAGGGCGTTTCGGAACCGTCGCGTGGCGACAGCAACAGAGTCGCCTCCGCCCGCGTCATGTTGGTTTCGAAGGAAACGAAGCGGAACTCGTCGGAAGTGCGATCGAGGTAGCTTGGCGCATAGTCTCCGAATTTGAGCAGCGGGGCGAAACGGTCCCAGTCGATGCCGGAAATCTGGCCGGCGGCGAAGGAATGGCGTTTTGAACTCTGGTCGCGCTCAAGCATCCAATTGCCGAAGGCAAGGATGGCGAACATGGTTGCCGTGGCGCCGGCGAAGGCGGCCGAATTGAGCTTGACGACGCCGCGCCCACCGAAAGCGACGACGATCAACGCGATGCCTGTCGCCATCACCAGCATCAGGAACAGCTTGGGCAATCCTTCGACGTTGCCGTCGACCAGGAACAGCCCGGCCAGCGCCGCGCCAACAAAGGCGAGGCCGACAAAAACGGCGAACGCCATTTCGCGCGTTGCCGGCGGAATGGGCGCATCGACCGGATCCGGACCGGTGGCGGGTGCGGCAGGTTCCGCAGGTGTTGCCGGGTCGGGCATAGGCTGAGCCTCCACCGCGCGAAAACGCGCGCGACGGCAACCCTAGGCATGCCGCTTTGGCGCTTCTGTCGCCCGCTTCACACACGGGTCGTTAAAATAGCCCGCCCATTTCCGCCAGCCTGCCCACATGATGGTCGCTGTCGCCGAAGGCGACGTCGATCATGGTCATGCGCTTGAAGTAGGCGCCGACGGCGTATTCCGCCGTCATGCCGACGCCGCCATGCAGCTGGATGGCGCTCTCGCCGACGGCGCGGCCGTTGCGGCCGATCTCGGCCTTGGCGGCGTGCAGGGACTTCGCCCGTTCCGTCGCCTCGTCGTCGTCGGCCATCATCGCCGCCAGATAAGCCATCGAGCGCGACTGCTCCGTCGCCGTGAACATGTCGACAGCGCGATGCTGCAGCGCCTGGAACGCGCCGATCGGCATGCCGAACTGCTTGCGGACTTTCAGATAGTCGACAGTGAGCTTCTGCATTGCCTCCATGACGCCGACCGCCTCGGCGCACAGCGCTGCGATGGTCTGGTCGACGACGGCGTGAACCAGCGACAGGCCATTTTCGGAATCGCCAAAGACGGCCTCCGCGTCGATGGCGACGTTGTCCAGCGACAATTCGGCAGCGCGCCGTCCGTCCTGGGTCGGATAGCCGCGTCGCGTGACCCCGGGCGCGTGGGCGTCGACGAGGAAGACGCCGATGCCGCCCGCATCGCGGCGGCTGCCGGCGGTGCGCGCCGTGACAAAGAATTTGTCGGCCGACGCGCCATCATGGACGACGCTCTTGTGACCGGACAACAGCCAGCCGCCGCCATCGCGCTTCGCCGTCGATTCGACAATGTTGAGATCGAAACGCGAATGCCGTTCGGTGTGGGCGAAGGCGAGTTTCAACGCGCCTGAGGCAATCTCGGGGATGAGCGCGGCGCGCTGCGCGGCCGAACCGGCGAGGCGGACAAATCCGCCGCCGGTGATGACGGTCGTCATCCACGGCTCCAGCGCCAAGACCCGACCGAAGGCTTCCGCCACGATCATCGTTTCGACCGGCCCGCCGCCGATGCCGCCGTCGTCCTCGGCGAAGGGCAGGGCCATCAGACCCATCTCGGCATAGCGCGCCCACATCTCGGCCGAAAAGCCCTCGGGCGACGCCATCGCCCGCTTGCGCTCCTCGAATCCGTAGCGGTCGGCGAGCAACCGGTCGAGTTGGTCTTTCAGCAGCGTCTGTTCGTCGGAAAAATCGAAATCCATGGCGTCACAACCCCAACACGGCCTTGGCGATGATGTTGCGCTGGATCTCGTTGGAGCCGCCGTAGATCGAGACCTTGCGATTGTTGAAATAGGAAGGCGCGGCATAGGCCGCGTAGTCAGGCCCGTCGGCCGGCTCGTTCCAGCCATCTTCCTCCGCGCCGCGAAAAGGCGCTGCGAACGGCCCCATCACCTCCATCAGCAGATGCGTCGTCGCCTGCTGGATTTCCGAGCCCTTTATCTTGAGGATCGACGACGCCGGGTCCGGCCTGCCGGTGTGGCCGCGCTTGGCGTCGTTGGAGACGACGCGCATCTGCGTCAGCTCCAGCGCTTTCAGCTCGATTTCGACGGAAACGAGTTTCTCGCGGAAGCGCGGCTCTTCGATCAACGGCCTGCCGCCGGAAAATTCCTGCGCCGCCAGTTCGCGGATGCGGGCGATGCGCTGCTTCGACAGGCCGACGCGGGCGATGCCGGAACGCTCGTTGCCGAGCAGGAATTTGGCGTAGTCCCAGCCGCGATTCTCCTCGCCGACGAGATTTTCCGCCGGCACGCGCACGTCAGTCAGGAACACCTCGTTGATCTCGCGCCCGCCATCCATGGTGACGATGGGGCGGACCTCGATGCCGGGCGTCTTCATGTCGATCAGCAGGTAGGTGATGCCCTTCTGCTTCTTGGCGTCGGGATTGGTGCGCACGAGGCAGAAGATCCAGTCGGCGTACTGCGCCAGCGTCGTCCAGGTCTTCTGGCCGTTGACGATGAAAAAATCGCCATCGCGCACCGCTTTGGTGCGCAGCGAGGCGAGGTCGGAGCCGGCGCCCGGCTCGGAGAAGCCCTGGCACCACCAGTCGTCGAGAGTGAGGATGCGCGGCAGGTAATGCGCCTTCTGCGCCGCATTGCCGAAAGCGGCGATCACCGGGCCGACCATCGACACGCCGAAAGCGAGTGGCGCCGGGGCCGGCCATTTCTGCAGTTCCTCCAGGTAAATGTACTGACGCACCGGATCCCAGCCCGTGCCGCCATGTTCGACCGGCCAGTGCGGCGCACCCCAGCCCTTCGCTGACAGCGTGCGCGTCCAGGCGCGATAGTCGTCCGGGCCGATGAACTCGCCGTCGATCAGCTTGGCGCGCACCGATTCCGGCAGGTTGTCGCGGAAAAAGGCCCGCACCTCGTCGCGAAAGGCGATTTCTTGCCGCGTGAAACGGAGGTCCATGTCGCTCTCCTCAGACGATTTCGAACAGGCCGGCCGCGCCCATGCCGCCGCCAATGCACATGGTGACGACGGCAAATTTGACGCCGCGCCTCTTGCCTTCGATCAGCGCATGCATGGCGAGCCGCGCCCCGCTCATGCCATAGGGGTGGCCGACCGCGATTGCGCCGCCATCGACATTGAGCTTGTCGGGGTCGATGCCGAGCCGGTCGCGACAATAAAGCACCTGCACGGCGAAAGCCTCGTTCAGTTCCCACAGGCCGATGTCGTCGACGGTAAGGCCATGGCGCTCCAGCAGGCGGGGCACGGCGAAAACCGGGCCGATGCCCATTTCGTCGGGCGCGCAGCCGGCGACATTGAAGCCGCGGAAAATGCCGAGCGGGGCGATATTGCGCCGTTGCGCCTCATGACCCTCCATCAGCGCCAGCGCCGCCGCGCCGTCGGAGAGCTGCGAGGCGTTGCCGGCGGTGACGCTTCCGCCTTCGCGCACCGGCTTCAGCCCGGCGAGACCCTCGGCCGTCGTTTCGGGGCGCGGCCCCTCGTCGTGGGTCAGCGTCATTTCCTTGTGGGTGACCGCCTTGGTCTCCTTGTCGACGACCGCCATGCGCACCGCGATCGGCGCGATCTCGGCGTCGAAACGGCCGGCCGCGCGCGCTGCCGCCGTGCGGCGTTGGCTTTCGAGCGCGTACTCGTCCTGACGTTGGCGCGACACGCCATAGCGCTTGGCCACCACTTCCGCGGTGTCGATCATCGGCATGTTGACATCCGGATGGCTGTTGGCGTCCAGCGCGCGATGCATGTTCTGGTGTTCGTTCTGCACCAGGCTGATCGATTCAAGCCCGCCGGCGATGCCGGCCCGCACGCCGTCATTGCGAATGGCGTTGGCGATGAGCGCCATCGATTGCAGGCCGGAGGAGCATTGGCGGTCGATCGTCGTTCCCGCCGTCGTCACCGGCAGGCCGGCGGCGAGCAGCGCGCGCCGCGCCACATTGCGCCCGGTCGCGCCTTCCTGCATGGCGCAACCCATGACGACATCCTCGATCTCGTTCAATTCGAGCCCGGAGCGGATCAGCGCATGGCGGACGGCGTGGGCGCCGAGCGTCGCGCCGCCAGTGTCGTTGATCCCGCCGCGATAGGCCTTGCCAATCGGCGTGCGCGCGGCGGAGACGATGACGGCTTCCTTCATGGCAAATTCTCCCTCATGCGGTTGGATTTTTAAATTCGGCGAGTTTGCCGCCTCCGGCGGCGAGATCGCGCAACAACGGCGCGACGGAGAACGTACCGCGTCCCGTCGCTTCGCGCCAATGGTCGAGCCGTTCGACGATCCGCGTCAAGCCCTCCATATCCGCCCAGAACCTCGGCCCGACCTTGCCGATCGGGAACCCGTAGCCATGGACCCAGACAACGTCGATGTCCGAAGCGCGCGACGCGATGCCCTCGGCGAGGATTTTCGCAGCCTCGTTGATCATCGGGTGGAGCGTGCGTTCGAGGATTTCGCCCGGTTCGATCTGACGGCGGGCGCTTCCGGCTTGCGCCGATTTCGCCGCGACCAGCGTTTCGACATCGGGATCGACCGTACCGGTGCGTGCGCCTTCGGCGTAGCGATAGTAACCGCGTCCGGTCTTCTGGCCGAAGCGGCCCAGCTCGCAAAGCGCATCGGCGATGACCGCCGCGCGGCCATGCGCCTTGCGGTTGGCCCAGCCGATGTCGAGGCCTGCGAGGTCGGCCATGGCGAACGGGCCCATGGGAAAGCCGAATTCGACAAAAGCGGCGTCGATTGTTGACGGAGTTGCGCCTTCGAGCAGCAGGTTTTCCAGCTCGGCCGATCGCGCCGCCAGCAGGCGATTGCCGACGAATCCGGGGCAGACGCCGACGACGACGGGAACCTTGCCGATGCGTTTGGCCAGCGCCAGCGCCGTCGCCAGAACGTCCGGCGCGGTCTTGTTCCCGCGCACGATCTCCAGCAACTTCATCACGTTGGCGGGCGAAAAGAAGTGCAGGCCGAGCACGTCGGCCGGCCGGCCGGTCGCCACGGCGATCGCGTCGACATCGAGATAGGAGGTGTTGGTGGCGAGGACCGCCCCCGGTTTAGCGATTTCGTCGAGGCGGGAGAAAATCGCGCGCTTGACGGCGATGTCCTCGAACGCCGCCTCGATGACCAGATCCGCCTCGCCCAGCGCCTCGTAACGGATCGTCGGCGTCATCAAGGCAAGCCGCCGGTCGCGTTCGTCCGGCGCCAGCGCGCCGCGCGCGACGGACGCATCGTAGTTGGCGCGGATGCGGGCCATGCCGCGCGCCGACGCCTCTTCGTTCGCCTCGACGATGGCGACGGGAACACCGCCGGCGGCAAGCGCCATGGCGATGCCGCCGCCCATCGTGCCGGCGCCGACGACGCCGGCTGAACGCAGGGCGCGCGGAATGATGTCCGGCCCGATTCGGGGAATTTTCACCGCTTCGCGTTCGGCGAAGAACAGATGGCGTTGCGCCCGCGACTGGTCCGAGGCGAGGAGCGCAAAAAAAGCGGCGCGCTCGGCGGCGAGCGCGTCATCGAACGGCAATGTGAGCGCGTTGCGCACGGCTTCGGCGCAAGCTCTCGGCGCGTCAAGGCCACGGACCTTTTTCAGCAGCGCCGCCACCTCGGCGTCGATGCCGTCGAGATCGGCGCGCGCCTGAAACAGCTTCTCTTCCCGGTCGCGCACCCGTCGCGCCGGCTCTTCGGCGACCGTCGCCTGATCGGCGAACGCGATCGCGTTGGCCAGAAGATCGGCGTCGAAGACCTCGTCGACAAGCCCGTCGGCAAGCGCTTGCGATGCGGCGACCGGATCCCCGGAGACGATCATCCGGAGCGCTTTGGACGCGCCGACCAGGCGCGGCAGGCGCGCTGTGCCGCCGGCGCCCGGCAGCAGGCCGAGCTTGACTTCCGGCAAACCGAGTTTCGCCGAGACGAGGGCGACCCGCCACGAACAGCCGAGCGCCAGTTCCAGCCCGCCGCCGAACGCCGCGCCATGAATGGCGGCGACCGTCGGCTTGCCGGCGTTTTCCAGCGCCGCGATCAGGTCGGGAAGATGCGGTCGCTCGGGCGGTTTGCCGAATTTCCTGATGTCCGCCCCGGCGACGAAGGTGCGCCCGGCGCAGGCAATGACGATGGCCGCGACAGCGCGGTCGGCCGAAAGCGCAAGTATGGCGTCATGGAAAGGCTTGCGCACTGAAGCCGACAACGCGTTGACCGGCGGATTGTCGATGGTGACGACCGCGATCCGCCCTGGCGCGAGACGGTGACCGGCTCAGCCATGGCGGGCTTCGGCGCGCGCGCCGGCATCGTCATCCGCTCCTCCCTTCGGACATACTACCGAGTATGTTGGAAGGGTTCGCCATCGTCAATCGCGAAAGCGTGACGATGCGCCGCCCGCCGCGCACTGGCGGCGCGACGTGTGGCCGGATATGGAACGCGCGGGCAATACCGGAGCGCCAAAGCATGGACGTGACGATCTGGGGCGCGTTTCTCGCCGGGTTGATATCCTTCGTCTCGCCCTGCGTGCTGCCGATCGTGCCGCCCTATCTGGCATGGATCGCCGGGCTGTCGTTCGAGGAATTGCAACACGCCGACGAGAATCGCGGCCGCACCGGACGGTTGCTCGCTTCGTCGCTCGCCTTTGTCCTCGGCTTTTCCACCGTATTCATCGCGCTCGGCGCCTCGGCCTCGGTTTTCGGCCAGGCGATGCGGCGCATGCTGGCCTGGACGGTCAATGTTTTCGGCCAGGACATCTCGGTGATGGGGGCGGTCGCCGGACTGATCATCATCGTTTTCGGCCTGCATTTTTTGGGCGTCTTCCGTATCGGCCTGCTCTACCGCGAAGCGCGTGTGCAGGTGCAGAACAAGCCGGCCGGGCTTGTCGGCGCCTATCTGCTCGGCATCGCCTTCGGCTTCGGCTGGACGCCATGCATCGGTCCTGTGCTCGCCGCCATCCTGTTCGTCGCCGGTTCGGAGGATACGGTGGCCCGCGGGGCCGGCCTGCTCGCCGTCTATTCCGCCGGCCTCGGCGTGCCATTCCTCATCGCCGCCGCCTTCGCCGGCCGGTTCCTGAAATTCTCCGCCGGCTTCAAGCGTCACATGGACAAGGTCGAAAAGGCCATGGGCGCGCTGCTCGTGTTGACCGGGCTGATGTTCATCACCGGCAAGATGGCCGACGTGTCGTTCTGGCTGCTGGAGACGTTCCCGTTCCTGCAGAAGATCGGCTGACGCGCAACGCGCGTCGCATTTCCGGCTTCCCGGTCTGGCGACGCCGTCCTAGGCTGCCTTTGTCAACGGGAGGAGCATCATGGCGGGACGGTTGCCGGCGCAAGCCGACGTGGTCATCATCGGCGGCGGCGTCGTCGGTTGCTCGATCGCCTATCACCTGACGAAAATCGGCGTCGCCAATGTCGTGGTGCTGGAGCGCAAACAGCTGACCTGCGGCACCACCTGGCACGCCGCCGGCCTTGTCGGCCAGCTCCGCGCCACCCGCAACCTGACCGAACTCGCCAAATACACCACCGCGCTGTTCGAAGGCCTCGAAGCCGAAACCGGCCAGGCGACCGGTTTCAAGCAGAACGGCTCGGTTTCGATTGCGCTGACCGAGGGACGGCTGGAGGAATTGAAGCGCGGCGCCTCGATGGCGAAAAGCTTCGGCCTCGCCGTCGACGTGATCACGCCGACCGATATCGCAGCCCGCCTGCCGCATTACGCCATGGACGGCGTGGTCGGTGGCGTCTTCCTGCCCAAGGACGGGCAGGTGAACCCCATCGACGTCACCCAGGCGCTCGCCGCCGGCGCGAAAATGCGTGGAGGCAAGGTGTTCGAGAACGCCCTGGTCACGCGCATTCTCGTCGACAACGGCCGCGTCGCCGGCGTCGAGACGGCGGAAGGGACCATCCGCGCCGACAAGGTCGTCATCGCCGCGGGCCTGTGGTCGCGCGACCTCGGCCGGACCGTCGGCGTCGATATCCCGCTGCATGCCTGCGAGCATTTCTACATCGTCACCGAGCCGGTCGCCGGATTGCCGCGCGACATGCCCGTGGTGCGCGTCACCGACGAATGCACCTACTACAAGGAGGACGCCGGCAAATTGCTCGTCGGGGCCTTCGAACCGGTGGCGAAACCCTGGGGCATGGATGGCGTTCGCGCCGATTTCGCCTTCGATACCCTGCCGGAGGACATGGACCATTTCGAGCCGATCCTGGCGTCGGCGATTTCACGCGTGCCGCTGCTGGAAAGGGCCGGAATCCAATTGTTCTTCAACGGGCCCGAGAGCTTCACCCCCGACAACCGCTACCATCTCGGCGAGACGCCGGAGGTGCGCCACCTGTACGTGGCCGCCGGCTTCAATTCGATCGGCATCCAGTCGTCGGGCGGCGCGGGGCTGGTGCTGGCCCAATGGATCAAGGCCGGCCATGCGCCGATGGACGTCAACGGTATCGATATCCGCCGCATCGCGCCGTTCCAGTCGGCCAGGCGCTATCTGCGCGACCGCGTCACCGAAAGCCTCGGCCTGCTCTACGCCATGCACTGGCCGTACCGGCAAGCGGAGACGGCGCGCGGCGCGCGGCGCTCGCCGTTTTTCGAGCAGACCAAGGCGCTGGGCGCCGTGTTCGGCGAGGTCAATGGCTGGGAGCGGCCGAACTGGTATGCGCGGGGCGGCGTCAAGCCGGAATACGACTACGCCTATGGCCGCCAGAACTGGTTTTCCTGCGCGCAAGCCGAAGCCGACGCGCTGAATAACGACGTGGTCTTTTTCGAACAATCGTCGTTCTCGAAATATCTGGTCGAGGGCCGCGACGCGGCGAAGGCGCTAAACCGCATCAGCGCCAACGCCATCGACGGTCCGGTCGGCAAGATCGTCTACACGCAATGGCTCAACCCGCGCGGCGGCATCGAGGCCGATCTGACGGTGACGCGGCTCGACGAGAACCGTTTCCTCGTCGTCACGGCCGCCGCCGCGCAGCGCCGCGACATGGCCTGGCTGCAACGCCATTTGCCCGCCGCCGCCTGCGCCGCCGTCGACGTCACCTCGGGCCTGCCGATGCTGTCGATCATGGGGCCGAAGGCGCGGAAGCTGCTGGAAAAACTGTCCGGCGAGGACTTGTCGAATGCGGTCCTGCCTTTCGGCTGGTCGCGCGAAATCGAGATCGGCTACGCCCGCGTGCGCGCCAGCCGCATCACCTATGTCGGCGAACTTGGCTACGAACTCTACATCCCGGCCGAATTCGCCGCCCATGTGTTCGAGCGGCTGATGGAAGCGGGCGCGGAATTCGGCCTGACCCCGGCCGGGATGCACACGATGAACAATGCCCGCATGGAGAAGGCCTATCGCCATTGGGGCCACGACATCGCCGACGAGGACACGCCGCTCGAAGCCGGCCTCGGTTTCGCCGTTGCGTGGGACAAGCCCGGCGGCTTCATCGGCCGCGAGGCGCTGCTGGCGCAGAAGGCTAAGGGCAAACTGACCAAGAGGCTCGTCGCCGTCGCGTTGAACGACGCCTCGGACGCCGCGCCGCTGCTCTATCACGAGGAGCCGCTGATCCGTGACGGTCAGCTGGTCGGGGCGATCACCTCCGGCGCCTGGGGCCACCGGATCGGCCGCTCGCTCGGCCTCGGTTATGTCAATTGTCCGGAAGGCGTGACGAAGGACTGGCTGGCGTCGGGAAGGTGGGAAGTCGAGGTGGCTTGGGCGCGGCGCCCGGTGACGGTGCAACTTGAGCCGTACTACGATCCGAAGGGGGAGCGGGTGAGAGGGTAGGCCCCGCCCTTCACCTCCCCCTCGTGGGCAGTTCGCCGCGAAGCGGCGGGCGGCTCCCGCCTTTCCCGATTGCGCACCGCCGCCGCCGGGTCTAACCAGAAGCAAATCGCACGGAGACCAAATCATGGCCGAATTGGCCCCCTTCGTCTGGGACGATCCCTTCCTTATCGAGGATCAGCTGAGCGAGGACGAGCGCATGATTCGCGACGCGGCGAAAGCGTTTGCGCAGAGCGAACTCGCGCCGCGCATCGAGGACGCCTATCTCCACGAAAAGACCGATCCGGATCTTTTCGCGCTGATGGGCGGGGCCGGCTTGCTCGGCGTCACCGTGCCGGAGGACTATGGCTGCGCCGGCGCGAACTATGTCTCTTACGGGCTGGTGGCGCGCGAGGTCGAGCGTGTCGATTCGGGCTACCGTTCGATGATGAGCGTGCAGTCATCGCTCGTCATGTTTCCGATCCACGCTTACGGCTCGGAGGCGCAGCGACGCAAATACCTGCCCGGCCTCGGGCGCGGCGAACTGATCGGCTGCTTTGGCCTGACCGAGCCGGAGGCCGGCTCCGATCCCGGCGGCATGAAAACCAGAGCCGAGAAGATCGACGGCGGCTGGCGGTTGACCGGCGCCAAGACGTGGATTTCCAACGCGCCGATCGCCGATGTTTTCGTCATCTGGGCCAAGGATGGCGACGGCGTCATTCGCGGCTTCGTGCTGGAAAAGGGCATGAAAGGTCTCACCGCGCCGAAGATCGAGGGCAAGCTCAGCCTGCGCGCATCGATCACCGGCGAAGTGGTGATGCAGGGCGTCGAGATCTCCGACGATCACCTGCTGCCCAACGTTAGCGGCCTGAAAGGCCCGTTCGGCTGTTTGAACCGCGCCCGCTACGGCATCTCCTGGGGCGTCATGGGCGCGGCCGAGGACGCCTGGCATCGCGCCCGCCAATACGGCCTCGACCGCAAGCAGTTCGGCAGGCCGCTCGCCGCCACGCAGTTGTTCCAGAAGAAGCTCGCCGACATGCAGACCGAAATCGCGCTCGGCCTGCAGGCGAGTTTGCGCGTCGGCCGGCTGATGGACGAGGGCAGGTTCGCGCCCGAGATGATCAGCCTCGTCAAGCGCAACAATTGCGGCAAGGCGCTCGATATCGCCCGTCAGGCCCGCGACATGCATGGCGGCAACGGCATCCAGATCGGCTATCATGTCATGCGCCACGCGCAGAACCTCGAAACGGTCAACACCTACGAGGGCGCGCACGACGTGCACGCGCTGATCCTCGGCCGGGCGCAGACCGGCATCCAGGCGTTCTTCTGAGATCATGAAGCCGCTCGCCGGACTGAAGGTCGTCGAACTGGCCCGCATCCTCGCCGGTCCGTGGATCGGCCAGACGCTGGCCGATCTCGGCGCCGATGTGATCAAGGTCGAAAGCCCCGAGGGCGACGACACGCGCAAATGGAGCCCGCCTTTCATCGAAAGCGAGGGCTCGGCCGCCTATTTTCACGCCTGCAACCGCGGCAAGCGTTCGGTCGTCGCCGATTTTTTGACCGGGGAGGGCAGGGAACTCGTGCGGCGGCTGGCCCTCGACGCAGACGTATTGATCGAAAATTTCAAGGTCGGCGGGCTGAGCAAATACGGGCTCGATTTCGCCACGCTTTCGGCCGCCAATCCGCGCCTGATCTATTGCTCGGTCACCGGCTTCGGCCAGGACGGCCCTCGCGCCGGCGAGGCGGGCTATGATTTCATGATCCAGGGCCTTTCCGGCATCATGGATTTGACCGGCGAGCCGGAGCGCGAGCCGCAGAAGATCGGCGTCGCCTTCGCCGACATCTTCACCGGACTCTATGGCGTCATCGCCATCCAGGCGGCGCTGATCGAGAGGGCGAAAACCGGCAAGGGCGCGCAAGTCGACATGGCGCTGATGGACGCGATGACCGGTGTGCTCGCCAACCAGGCGATGAATTTCCTTGCCTCGGGCGTTTCGCCCAAACGCCTCGGCAACGCCCACCCGAACATCGCGCCCTACCAGACGCTGCCGGTCGCCGACGGCTTCTTCATCATCGCGGTGGGCAACGACCGCCAGTTCGCCAGCTTCTGCGCGCTGATCGGCCTGCCCAGCCTGCCGTCTGACGCGCGATTTGCTTCCAACGCGGCGCGGGTGAAAAACCGGCCGGCGCTTTCCGGCCTGTTGGCTGAAAAAACCGCGGGTTGGAAACGCGACGAATTGCTGGCCGCGCTCGCCAAGGCGTTCGTTCCCGCCGGCCCGATCAATTCGGTGGCGCAGGCGCTGGCCGACCCGCAGATTGTGCACCGGGCGATGAAAATCATGCCCGGCGGCGTGCCCGGCATGCGCACCCCTATCGTCATCGATGGCAAGGCGACGGCGAGCCACCGGCGCGCCCCGCGCCTTGGCGAGCACACCGCCGAAATCCGCGCCGAACTGGGCCTGGCATGAGCCTGCCCGGCGACAAGCGGCGGATCGAATGGGACCGCGGTTCGGCGGAAGTGTGGGCGCTGTCCGGGGCAATTCATCGGCTCGAACTGGCGCTGCCCGACGGTCGCCCGATCCGTCCGCTCGCCGAGGCGCCATGGCAAGGCGAAAATGAAACGACGAGCGACGCAACGATCCCGCCGCATCTGCGCTTTCTCGGCGGCGAATGGCCGTGCGTGCCGTTCGGACGAACGGACATCGATCCGGTCGCGCATGGGTACGGGACGGATAATGTTTGGGCGTTCGGGAGCGGCGCCGGTGACATCGAAGGCGATAAAACAGCAACCTCCACCCCCGACCCCTCCCCTCAAGGGGGAGGGGAGACCAGCGCCCTTCCCCCCTCCTCCTTGAGGGGAGGGGTCGGGGGTGGGGGTCACGAAGTCACCGGAATTACCCTCTCCATCGCCTACCCCTCCAATCACCCGATCGCCCGCCTGACCCGCACCATCCGTGGCGTTGCGGGCGAAGCCCGCGTCGATTTTGCGCTGACCGTCGAAGCCCGCGCCGCCTGCACTCTGCCCGTCGGCCTGCACCCGATCCTCGCATTGGGAAAACCGGGGGAAGTCGTCCGCGTCGCCGGTGTTTTCGGCCATGGCGAGACCTTTCCCATCGTCTTCGAGCCGGGCGTGTCCCGCCTTGCGCCGGCGGCGCGGTTTTCCGCGATGGCCGCCTTGCCGCTCGCCGCCCGCGGCGCGGTTTCGTTCGGCGCGCTGTTGAACGAAACCACCGAGGAAGCCTTTCAATTGTTCGGCGTCGACGGCGCGTTGCGCGTTGCCTTTCCCGATTCCGGATACGCTGTCCGCCTCAACTGGAACCCGGTCGACTTTCCGACCTGCCTGTTCTGGCTGTCGACCGGCGGGCGGCTGAACAAGCCGTGGAACGGTCGTTTCCGCGGGTTCGGCGTCGAACCGCTCAATGCCGGCTTCGCCGAAAAAAACGGCGCCGGCGTCATTGCCGGCGGGCGATCCTTTCTTGCCGGCGAAAGCTGGACGACACACTATGCGCTCGCGATCGAACCCCTGTGAGGCTCCGATGAAACGTTCCCGCGTCAACGCCATCATCCGCGAGGCCGACGCCTTCATCCGCTCCTTCGGCTACATCCTGCCGCCTTTCGCCTATTTGAAACCGGAAGAGATGGCGGCGCGGCGAGGCGAACTTGCCAATATCGTCGACAGGCGCATGGGCTGGGACATCACCGATTACGGCCAGGGCAAATTCGACGAATTGGGCCTGTTCCTGTTCACGACGAGAAACGGCCGCGCCGCCGACCTGACGCGGGGCTCCGGCATGCTCTATGCCGAAAAGATCATGATCAGCCGCAAGGACCAGATGTCGCCGATGCATCGGCACTATCTGAAGGCCGAGGACATCATCAATCGCGGCGGCGGCAAGCTGGTGCTCGAATTGTTCATGCCGAATGCCGAAGGGACCATTGACGATCGCGCCGAGGTCGTCGTCCCGGTCGATGGCGCGATGCGCCGTCTGCAAGCCGGCGGACTGCTGAAGCTCGATCCGGGCGAGAGCGTGACGCTGATGCCGGGCGTCTGGCACGCTTTCTGGGGCGAGGGCGCCGATGTGCTGATCGGCGAAGTGTCGACCGTCAACGACGATCTGACCGACAATTGGTTCCGCGAGCCGATCGGCCGCTTTTCCGCCATCGACGAGGACGAGCCGCCGCTGCGCCTGCTCGTCTCCGATTATGCTGCGAAGCTCGGCTAAGACCGTGACTTCGGTCGACTTCGCCAGCCTCGAAGGAAAAGTTCTCGCCCTGCCGCGCAACCGGCGCGCCATCGTCGCCATCGCCGGCGCGCCGGGATCGGGCAAGTCGACGCTGGCCGAAGCCCTCGTCGACCGCCTCAACGCCGCCGAACCGGGCCGCGCCGCGTTGTTGCCGATGGACGGCTATCATTTCGACGACACGCTGCTCGACGCGCTCGGCCGCCGCGCTCGCAAGGGCGCGCCCGACACGTTCGATGTCGACGGTTTGCGCGCCATGCTCGTCCGCCTGCGCGCCAACGAGGACGAAAGCGTCATCGTCCCGGTGTTCGACCGGGCCATCGAAATCGCCCGCTCCGGGGCGCGGCCGATTGCGCGTTCGGTGTCGATCATCGTCGTCGAAGGCAATTATCTGTTGCTCGCCGACGAACCGTGGCGCCGGTTGCGGCCGCTGTTCGACCTGACCGTGCTGCTTGACGTGCCGGAGGTCGAATTGCGCCGCCGCCTGACGGCGCGCTGGGTCGGCTATGGCTTGTCGCCGGATGCGATCGCCGCCAAGCTCGACGGCAACGATCTGCCGAACGGCGAAATCGTGCGCACGCGCGGCATCGAGCCGGACATGAGGCTGGCGAATTGATCGCCAACGGTGTCGATGTAACGGAACCCGGCAGCGTCGGCCGACGCGCGTGGCATGGCCCTCAGTCGCGCGAAAAGGCGTAGACCGTCGATTGGCGATAGGTTTCGCCGGGTCGGAGCACGGCCTGCGGGAAGGCCGGCCGGTTGGGCGCGTCCGGCCAGATTTGCGGTTCGAGGCACAGCCCCGAATGGGCGCGATAGGCGATGCCGTCGAGGCCCGGAGCCGGAGCGACGATATTGCCGCCGGCGTAGAATTGCAGGCCCGGCTCGCTCGTGCGCACCTCCATGGCGACGCCGGATCGCGCCGCTTCGACCCGGGCGACTTGCACCGGCGGCCGCCGCGCCGGCCCAAGGCAGAAATTGTGATCGAAAGCAAAATCGCCGATTGGTCGCGCGGCGCGAAAATCGAATGGCGTGCCGGCGACGGCGCGGATTTCGCCGGTCGGGATGAGGTCGTCGTCAACGGGGAGATACGCCTCGGCGGCGATTTCTATCCGGTGATCGAGAATTGGCGACGCGCCGCCATCGTCGAGATTGAAATAGGAGTGGTGGGCGAAGTTGGCGAGCGTCGGCGCGTCCGTCGTCGCTTCGATTTCGATGGACAGCGCCGAATCGGCGGTCAGCCGGTAGGTGCAGGAAACGTCGAGATTGCCGGGAAAACCCATTTCGCCATCGGCCATGCGCAACGCCAGCGTGACGAAATCCGGGCCATGGTCGCGGATTGCCCAAATGCGCTTGTCCGCACCGCGCGATCCGCCGTGCAGCAAGTGCCGGCCGCGAAAATTCCGGTCCAGCCGGCAGGTCTTGCCGTCGAGAGCGAAGGCGCCGCCGCTGATCCGGTTGGCGTAGCGCCCGACGATGGCGCCGAAATAGCCGGAATGGGCGATGTAGGCGTCGAGATGCGCGAAACCGAGCGTCAGCGGCGGCTCGTGACCGTCGAGGCGCAGATCCTGCACGGTGGCGCCGCAGGTCAGCACATGGGCGCTCAATCCGCCGCCGCCAAGGCGAAGGCGGTGAACGGCTGTTCCGTCAGGCGATGCGCCAAATGTTTCGATCATGAAAGGATCAGTCGCCGGCCGATGGCTTCGCGCCAGTTCGTCCGCAATTGTCTCCGCCGTCAAGGGCCGGTGAAGGCGAATACGGGATCAGCGGCCGACGGCGACATAGTGGGTGAAGCCGGCGGCGAGCGCGTCGGCGCGGTCGTAGATGTTGCGCAGATCGGCCATCCGCGGCGTCGCCATGGCGGCGGCGAGACGGGCGAGATCGAGCGCGCGGAAGGCGTTCCATTCGGTGAGGAAAATCACGGCGTGGGCGTCCCGGGCGGCGGCGTAGGGATCGTCCATCCAGGCAACGCCCGGCAGCAGCGCCTCGCCTTCGCGACGGCCCTGCGGATCGACGACGCGAACCGTCGCGCCGCCGCCGACCAGGGCCGGCACGATGGTGAGGCTCGGCGCGGCGCGCATGTCGTCGGTGTTCGGCTTGAACGTGACTCCGAAGACGGCGATGGTCTTGCCGTTGACGGTGTCGTCGCACAGCTCAAGCACCTTGTCGGTCATGCGCCGCTTGATCCCGTCATTGACGGCCATGACCGTCTCGGTGATGCGCATCGGCACGCCGTTTTCCTGGCCGATGCGCGCCAGCGCCGCCGTATCCTTGGGGAAACACGAGCCGCCATAGCCCGGCCCGGCGTGCAGGAATTTGTTGCCGATGCGGCCGTCGAGGCCGATGCCTTTCGCCACTGCTTTCACATCGGCCCCGACGCGTTCGCACAGGGCGGCGATTTCGTTGATGAAGCTGATCTTGGTGGCGAGGAATGCATTGGCCGCGTATTTGATCATCTCGGCGCTTTCCAGATCGGTATGGACGATGGGAAAGTCGCGCAGGAACAGCGGGCGGTACACGTCGCCCAAAACCGTCCGGGCGCGCTCGCTTTCCAGACCGACAACCACGCGGTCCGGCTTCATGAAATCCTCGATTGCGTTGCCCTCGCGCATGAATTCGGGATTGGAGCCGACATCGAATTCGGCGTGCGGCGCTGTGCGGCGGATGACATCGGCCACCTTGCGGGCGGTCCCGACCGGCACCGTCGACTTCGTCACCACGACCGTGTAGCCGGTGATGGCGCGGGCGATATCCGCCGCCGCCGCCATCACATAGGTCAGATCGGCATGGCCGTCGCCGCGGCGCGACGGCGTGCCGACGGCGATGAACACGGCGTCCGCGCCATCGACCGCGCTGGCGATGTCGGTCGAAAAGCGAAGCCGGCCCGAGGCGATGTTTCGCGCCATCAGGGGCTCGAGACCGGGCTCGTAGATCGGGATTTCACCGCGCGCCAGCATGGCGATCTTGTCCTCGGCGCGGTCGACGCAAATCACGTCATGGCCGAAATCGGAAAAACACACGCCCGAGACGAGCCCGACATAGCCGGCGCCGATCATCGCGATTTTCATGCCGTTCGATCCTGCTTGCGCGTCGGCGAGCTGGAACACAAGGTCATGACAGACGCATGAAGGCGCGCTCGTCCGGCGCCATCGGTCCTGGCGCGAAGCATCGGCGGGAGGCGGCCGGAAATGCTGTGTCCGGCGTTCCCGCAAAGCCAGACCTGGGAGAACGATCCGCGCCGTCCGCTTCGCGCTTTTCAGCGCCAAACGGAATCGGCTGACGATGAACCGCTCTAGCGGCGCGGCAGACCTTTCGGCGCCAGCAGGCGTTTTTGCGCGGCGATGCGAAACAGCGCGTTCGGTGCGCCATAGCCTTTGTAGTCGCCGCGCCGTTCGACGATTTCGAAAAAGAAGCCCTCGCCGACCACCGGGCCATAGATCTGGAAATATTCGCCGGCGTCGTCGCGGTCATAGAGGATGCGACAGTCGCGCAGGCGGTTCAGGAAATGCTCCTCGAGGCCGAAGCGGGCGTCGAGGTCGTCATAGTAATTCGGCGAAATGTCGAGCGGCAGGAAACCGTTGGCCTTCAAGGCCGCTGAAGCGACGAAAATGTCGTTGCAGGCGAAAGCGATGTGCTGGACGGCCGAACCGAAACGTTCGGAAATGAAGTGGCCGGCGAGCGTGCGGCGGTTGTCGGCGCCATTCAAGGTCAGGCGCAGCGAGCCGTCGCGGTTTTCCACCGCCTGGCTGCGCACCAGGCCCGCCGGGTCGACGACGTCGACCGTCGGCGTTTTCCTCGTGTCGAAGATCGCGGTGTAAAACAGCAGCCATGTCAGCATGTCCTCGTGGTTCATTGTCTGCGCCACGTGGTCGATGCGGGTGATGCCGGCCGAGACCGGCGCGGTATCGTCGGCGACCGGGCGGAATTCGGCGTCCCAAACGCCGGACAAGCCGCTCGCCTCGTCGATGAAGTGGAGAACGCCGCCGCCGACGCCGCGAATGGCCGGAATTTTCATCTCGCCCGGCCCGACCGGCTGGTCGAACGGCTCGGCCAGGAGCGCGCGGGCGCGCGCCACCGTCGCCGCCGCGTCGTCGACCATCAAACCGAGATCGCAAACGCCCATGCCGTGAACCAGATGGGAGGAATGGGCGAAGCCTTCGCTCTCGGTGTTGACGACAATGCGCGCCTCGCCTTGGCGCCACAGATCGACATCCTTGGCGATATGGCGGCCGGAGCGGCTGAAACCGAGGGCATGGAGCATGGCGCCGAGTTCGCCGGCTTCGGCATCGTTGACGGCGAACTCGGCGAAAGCAAAGCCCTTTGCCGCCACCCGAGGCGGCATCGGCGGCGGCGTCAGCGCGACGCCCGGTTCTTTCTGCGCCACATCGTCGATCAACGCCAGCAGCGAGCGTCGTCCGTCCAGCGCGATGGCGCGCGGCGAGCCGCCACGGAACTGGTCGTTGAAAATCTCCAGCGACAGCGGTCCGTCATAGCCGGTGGCGGCGACGGCGCGCATGAAGCCGGTGACGTCGAGATCGCCCTCGCCCGGCATGTTGCGATAGTGGCGGCTCCAATGCAGCAGGTCCATGTCGATTTTCGGCGCGTCGGCAAGCTGGACGATGAAGATGCGGTCGCCCGGTATGGCGCGAATGGTCTCGACATCGACGCCGCGCGCCAGCGTATGAAATGAATCGAGGATCACGCCGACATTGGGCAGGTCGGCGCGGCGCACGATCTCCCAGGCGTCGCGGTGGTCGGAAATGTGGCGTCCCCAGGCCAGCGCCTCGTAGCCGACGCGGATGCCGCGTCTGGCGGCGCGCTCGCCAAGCGCGCGGAAATCGGCGGCGGCGCGGTCGATGCCGCCGAGAGCCAGCGGCGACACCGACGAGCAGACGAGGATCAGATCGGCGCCGAGTTCGCCCATCAGGTCGAATTTGCGTTCGGCGCGTTCGAAGGCCCGGGAGCGTTGCGGCTCGGGCAGGCCTTCGAAATCGCGAAACGGCTGGAACAGCGTGATCTCCAGACCGTGTTCGCGCACCATGGCGCCGACTTCGGCCGGCGATCCCTCGAAGGCGAGGAAATCGTTTTCGAAAATCTCGATGCCATCGAACCCGGCCTTGGCGATCGCCGCGAGTTTTTCACGGAAATCGCCGGAGATCGACACCGTGGCGATCGAGGTTTTCACGGCCGGATCAGCCCTGGTAGCCGAACAGGCGCGGCACGTAGAGGACGAAATCCGGAAATACCGTGACGATGGCGAGCGCGACGATCAGACCGATAACGAACGGCATGAGTTCCCTGACAATGACGCCGAGCGGTTCCCTGGTGATGTTGGCGACGATGAAGATCAGCAAGCCGTAGGGCGGCGTCACCAGCCCGATCATGGCGTTGACGACGGCGACGACGCCGAAATGAATGAGGTCGATGCCGAGCGCCTGTACGGTCGGGATCAGGATCGGAACGATGATCAGCAGGATGGCGCCGGCGTCGATGAAACAGCCGAGGATCAGGAAGAGGATGTTGATGACGACGAGGAAGCCCAACTTCGAGAATTCGTACTGCGCCAGAATGTCGGCGATGGCGTTCGGCACATTCTCGCGCGTGATGACGTAGTTGAAGGCGATGGCGCCGGCGACAAGCACGCCGACCGAGGCGGTGGAGCGGGCCGAGTTGAGCAGCGCGTCGTAAAGCTGGCGGAAGCTCACCGAACGGTAGAGCACGACGGAAATGAACAGAGCATAACCGGCGGCGACCGCGGCCGCCTCGGTCGGCGTCATGACGCCGCCATAGATGCCGCCGAGCAGGATGACGGGGAGCATCAGCGCCGGTATCGCCTCGAAAGTGGCGCGCGGCAATTCGCGCAGCGGCACGGAATTGTCGACCGGAAAACCGCGCCGACGCGCCTGGACCCCGTTGATGGCGAAAAGCATGCCGCCCATCAAAAGGCCCGGCAGGATGCCGGCGGCGAACAGATAGCCGACCGAAGTGTCGGAAACCAGCGCGTAGAGCACCATCGGGATCGACGGCGGGATGATCGGCCCGATGGTGGCCGAGGCGGCGGTGAGCGCGGCGGCGTAACTTTTCGGGATGTGGCCGTCCTTGGTCATCATCTGGATTTCGACCCGGCCCATGCCGACGGCGTCGGCGACGGCGGAACCCGACATGCCCGAAAAGATGATGGACGCCACGATATTGACGTGGTCGAGTCCGCCTTTGAAACGGCCGACCAGCGCATGGGAGAAACGCATCAACCGGTCGGCGAGGCTGCCGACGTTCATGATGTCGGCGGCAAGGATGAACAGCGGGATGGCAAGCAGCGTGTAACTCGAAAACAGGCCCTGCAGCACGGTTTCTGCGGCAATCGAGGTGTCGAAGCCCTTCATCGCCAGATAAACGATGGTGCCGCCGATCATCGATACGCCGATGGACTGGCCAAACAGCGTCAGCATCACGATGAGGACGACGGAAATGGTCAGCGCGTCAAACATGGCTGTCATGCTCCATGCCGGTGTGATGTTCGGCGTATTTGTGGCCGCGCACGGCCTCGACGATCTCGACGAGCGCCCGCACGATCACCGAGAGCGCGAAGGCGAGGTAGACCATGAAGACGAGGTCGAAACGGATGAGCAGGAATGCCGTGCGCTCCACGCCCATGAACAACACGTAATCGGCCGCCTTGGGCAGCGACAGGGCGAAAATCGCCGCGACGATCGCCGACGACACGATGGTCATGTTGCGCCGCGCCCGTGCCCCGAAGGCGTTGTAGACGAGATCGAAGCGGATGATGTCGGCGTCGGAGACAACGAAGGCGTAGCCGAACAGGATGCCCCAAAGCCAGGCGATGGAGACATATTCCACCGACCAACCGAGCGGCAGGTTCAGCAGGTAGCGAAACACCACCTGCAGCAGGAAGGCGGCGAACATGCTGGCGAGCAGGAAGACAACGACATCGTTCGCCCGCCGTTTCAGCCATCCGGCCACACCAGTCCAGTCCATGGCAAAATCCTCGTGATCCCGGCGAATTCCCGCGCCGCCCGTTCGGCGGCGCGGGTGCGATCAGGCGTTCAGAGCGCGTTGATCTTGTCCAGCAGGCCTGCCGGCCAATCCTTGGAGAACTTCGAGTCCATGTACTTCTTCAGCACATGCTCGCGGAACGCCGCCTTGTCCGGCTCATAGACCTTGAGGCCCTGCGCCTTGAAGAACTCCACGAGTTCGCCTTCCTGCTTCAGCGTTTCTTCGCCGAGCGCCTTCTGGAAGCCGAGGGCGCATTCCTGCACCTTCTTCTGCTGGTCGGCGTTCATCGCGTTCCATTTCGACATGGAAATGGTGAACTCGTTGGCAGCGATCAGGTGACCGGTGAGCACAATCTGGTTGGTGACCTCATAGAATTTCATGTTCTTGTCGGCCGGCAGGGGGTTGTCCTGCGCGTCGATGGCGCCGGTCTGCAGCGCCGTGTAGACCTCGGTGAAGGGCAGTGGCAGCGGGTTGGCGCCGAGCGCCTCGCCGACGAACTGCCAGCCTTCGCCGCCGGGCATGCGCAGCTTGACGCCGGCGAGATCGGCCGGGGTCTTGATCTCCTTGTCGCCCTTCAGGTTGAGGTGGCGCGTGCCGATATAGGGATTGGCCAGGACCTTGACCTGGGCCATTTCCTCGATCTGCTTCCAGATGTCGGCCAGCACGTCGCCGTCGAGCACCTTGCGCGAGTGTTCGAAGTCGCGGAACAGATAGGCCGTGCCGATGATCGCCGTCTGCGGCACCTGGTTGTAGAAATCGAAAATGGCCAGGTTCGCCATGTCGAGATTGCCGCGCTGCATGGCGGTGAGTTCGGTGCCCTGCTTGAACAGGGTCGCAGCGTGATAGGACTTGAACTCGAAACCGTCGCCGAGGCATTTGCCGAAGGATTCGCGCAGGATCGTCGTGCGCACGTCGGCCTCCGGGACGGTGTCGGAATAGATCAGCTCGATCTTGTCAGCCGCGAAAGCGACAGTGGCCGAACAGGCGATGGCGAGCCCGGCGACGCCGTGGACAAGATGCTTGGTCAATTTGCGCATGGGTTCCTCCCTGGTTGGCGCTGTGCCCGGCATTCCTGCCGCGCATTCCTTTTCCCCGCGCCGGCGAAGGCGCGGTCATGCTCATGCGGCCGGCGATTGCCGGTCGAAGGTCCGAAACGTTTGGCGCATGCGCGCGACATCGGGTTTGGCGCCCGTGAACAATTCGAACGCCTTGACCGCCTGGTGCACCGCCATGCCTTCGCCGGACATGACCCGGCAGCCCTTGGCCCGGGCCGAGCGCAGAAGCTCGGTTTCCAGCGGGAAATAGACGATGTCGGCCACCCAATGGCGCCCCGCGATGAGTGCGGGATCGACCGGCGATCCCGGTAGCTTCGCCATGCCGACCGGCGTTGCGTTGACAATCCCGTCGACGGAAGCCATGGCCTTCTCGTCAAGGCTGGCGATGGCGGACACGGCGCATGCCGGCGACGCAAGATGGCTCGCCAATGCCGAGGCGCGCGTCTTTTCCTTGTCATGGATGACGAGCGCGCCGACGCCGGCATCGACCAGCGCATGGGCGACGGCGACTCCGGCCCCGCCCGCGCCGACCAGCAGCACGCTGCTTCCGGCCGGGCGCGGCACGCCTTCGAGGAAGCTGGTGCGGAAACCCCAGAAATCGGTATTGTGGCCGATGCGGCGGCCATCGCGGAAAAGCACGGTATTGACGGCGCCGACCGCGGCCGCCTCGGCTGAAAGGCCGTCCAGATACGGCATGATTTGTTGCTTGTAGGGATAGGTGACGTTGAGGCCGGTGAAGCCCAGCCGTTCGGCCTGGTCGACGAGATCGGCCAGCGATGGCGCGTCGACCATGCGGTCGGTATCGAGGATTCGGTAAACGTAGCCGATGCCAAGCGCCTCGGCCGCCGCTTCGTGCATGGCGGGCGTGCGTGACAGGCCAATGCCGGCGCCGACCAGGCCAACCAGCACCGATGGATTTCGACCGCTTGGTGCGGCGCCCGCCATCCTCATCCTCCCTTGCGCCCGGCCTTGTCGGCCTGTTTTGGTCTTGCGCGCTGTGTATCGCGAATTAGAATGTACGAACCGGTTAATACAGTCAACTGCTTTGTACGAGGTAGTTAAAAGACTGGCGGAGGAGAGAGCTGATGGGTGAAATGGCCGACCTGGCGTCCGGCGCGGACGAGGCGGGCGGAGCAAGAAAGCGCAACCCCGAAGCCGTGCGGGCCGACATTCTCGCCGTCGCCATGGCGGAATTCGCCCTGAACGGCTTGTCCGGCGCGCGCATCGACGAAATCGCCGCCAAGACACGCACCTCGAAGCGCATGATCTACTACTATTTCGGCGACAAGGATGGCCTCTACGAGCGTGTGCTGGAAGAGGCGTACCGCGAAGTGCGGGCCGGTGAAAACGAATTGGCGCTGGACCATCTCGAGCCGGTAGCGGCGTTGTCGCGCCTGGTCGGCTTCACGTTCGACCATCACAGCCGCAACCCGGATTTCATCCGTCTGGTGATGATCGAGAACATCCACCACGGCGAATATCTCGAACGATCGTCGGCGATCCGCGACCTCAACGTCACGGCGATTGCCAATCTCAAATCGATCTATGAGCGAGGATTGGCGCATGGCGTGTTTCGCGCCGGCCTCGATCCGCTCGAACTGCACTGGCAGATCAGCGCGTTGTCCTTTTTCAACGTGTCGAACAGGGCGACCTTTTCGCGCCTGTTCGGCGACCGGCTGTGGAGCGACGACGGGCAGCGCAAGCTGAAGGCCGACTGCATCGACATGGTGCTGCGTTTCGTTCTCGCCTGACCCTCGACACCAAACAGGACATCGACAAGGAGCCAAAGATGCTCGATCCCGAACTGGAGCCGTTCCTTGTCCGCTGGGACGCGGAATGGTCGACGCTAAAGGCCGGTGCGACGCCGGCCGACCGCCGCGCCCATTTCGAAATCGTGGCGCGCAACATGGCGCTGCCGGCGCCGGGGGACGTCGACGCTTCGGCGGTGCATGTCATCGACAGCAACGCCGGCCCGGTGCGGGTCCGCGTGTTTCGCCATTCAGGCGGGGGCGTGCAGCCGGCGCTGGTCTACATGCACGGCGGCGCATGGATGCAGGGCAGCCCGGAAACGCACGCCGACATCACATCGCGCATCGCCTCATGGAACCGTCAGACCGTCGTCAGCATCGACTATGCGCTGGCGCCGGAACAGCCGTTCCCGGCGGCGGTGACGCAATGCGCGGCGGTGATCGAATGGATTTTCGCCAGAGCGCAAAAGCTCGGCATCGATGCGCGCCGCATCGCCATTGGCGGCGACAGCGCTGGCGCCAATATCGCCGCCGCGTTGACGCTGGTTTTTCGCGACGCGCCGGAACGTTTACGGGCGCAGTTGCTGGTTTATCCGGCATGCGATTTCGACATGACCCGGCCTTCCTACCGCGAAAACGCCAATGGCCCGCTGCTCAGGATCGCCGGCATGGACGCCATCAACGCCATGTATTGCCCCCATCCGGCGGACTTCGACAATCCGCTTGTCCAGCCGCTGCTGGCGAAAAGCCACGCCGGCCTGCCGCCGGCCTTCGTTGCGGTCGCCGGTCACGACCCGTTGCGCGATTCCGGCGTCGCCTACGCCGAAGCCCTTCGGGCGGATGGGGTTGACGTCGTTCTCGACCGGTCGGAGGGGCTGATTCACGGTTACTTGCGCGCCATGGCGTATTGCGCCGCCAGCCGCGCGGCGCTGAAACGCATGACGGATTGGCTCTCTGCCCGCAACGCGGAAACGCCATGAACCAAGCGGCGCTCCCCGGTCTCGAACCGGTTTTCACCATCGTCGCCGAAATCGCGCCGCCGCGTTCGGCCGGGCCGGGCCTTGCCGGCGAACGTCTCCACATCCCCATTCTCGGCGGAACGGTGGAGGGGCGGCGTTTGTCCGGGCGCATCCTGCCGGGCGGATCGGATTGGCCTTTGATCCGGCGCGATGGCGCGTCGGCGATCGAGGCGTTTTACACCATCGAAGCCACGGACGGGACCCTCATCCTGGTGCGCAATCGCGGGCTGCGCCTTTCGTCGCCCGATGTCCTGGAGCGGTTGCGCGCCGGCGCGGCGGTCGATCCGACAGCCTATTATTTCCGCTCGACCCTGGAATTCGATGCGCCGGACGGCCCGCACCAATGGTTGCGCGAAAACCTCTTCGTCGCGTCTTTGGCGCCGGCGGGGCGGAGAATCACGATCGACGTCTATCGCCTGACCTGACGCCGTCGCCAAATCGGGCAGGTCACGAATGCCGGGCGCTCATTGTCTCAGAACGGCAGGCCGACATAGTTTTCCGCCAGCGAGGAAAGCGCGTTTTCGGAGGAGAACAGATAAGCCAGATCCGTTTCCTGCAGCTTGCGGTCATAGGCGATGCTGTCGGGAAAGGTGTGCAGCATCATGGTCATCCACCACGAGAAGCGTTGCGCCTTCCATACGCGGGCGAGGGCGCGGGCGGAGTAATTGTCGAGCCCTTGGTCGTCGCCCTTTTTATAGTGATCCGTCATTGCGTGATAGAGATAGTAGATGTCCGAGGCGGCGCTGTTGAGGCCGCGCGCGCCGGTCGGCGGCACGATGTGGGCGGAATCGCCGGCAAGGAACAATTTGCCGTAACGCATCGGTTCGGCGACGAAGGAGCGCAACGGCGCGATCGACTTCTCGATCGACGGGCCGGTCTGCATCCGGACGCCGATTTCGGCCGGCAGGCGGCGTTTCAGTTCGGCCCAGAAATCATCATCGCTCCACTCGTCGACGGTCTGGGTCAGCGGCACCTGGATGTAGTAGCGGCTCAGCACCTGCGAACGCAGCGAACACAGGGCGAAACCGCGCTCATGCCGGGCATAGATCAGTTCCGGCGAAACCGGTTTGGTGCGCGACAGAACGCCCAGCCAGCCGAAGGGGTAGAGTTTTTCGTACTCGCGCAGGACTCCCGCCGGGATCGATTTGCGGCTCACGCCATGAAAGCCGTCGGCGCCGATGATGAAATCGCAGTCTATGCGGACGACATCGTCGCCCGACCGGTAGGTCACGTGGGGAGACGACGTCAGGTCGTGCAGCTTCACATCGTCGGCGTGGTGAATGACCTTGCCGCCGCGCGCCGCGCGGGCTTCGTAGAGATCGCGGGTCAGTTCGGTCTGGCCATAGACGACGACGGAATTGCCGCCGGTATGGCCGGACAGGTCGACGCGCTCCATGATCCCGTCATGGGCGATGAAGAACCCGTGATGGATTTCGCCTTCGCGGTCCATGCGTTCGCCGCATTGCGCCTCGCGCATCAGCTCGGCAAAGCCGTGTTCGAGCACGCCGGCGCGAATGCGCGACAGCACATGCTCGCGGCTGTGCTTTTCGAGAACGATGGTGTCGATGCCGCGCAAATCGAGGAGCTGGGACAGGAGCAGGCCTGACGGGCCGCCGCCGATGATGCAAACTTGGGTCTTCACGCCGATTTCCTCCTGAAATGCCGAGCGATGCGAAGCAACCGCGCGGCTCAAACCAAAGAACGTTCGATGCGGTCCAGCGTTTCCATCGCCGGCAGACATTGCCCAACCGATCCGTTCGGCTCGCGACCGTCTTTGATCGCCGAGAAAAACTCGCGGTCGATCAATTCGATGCCGTTGTTGGATACGGCGACGCCGGAAAGGTCGATCTTGTTGTCCTTGCCGTCGTAGAGGTCGTCGTAGCGGGCGATATAGGTGCCGTTATCGCAAATGTAGCGGAAGAAGGTGCCGAGTGGCCCGTCATTGTTGAACGACAGCGACAGCGTGCAGATCGCGCCCGACGGCGCCTTCAATCCGATCGCCATGTCCATGGCGATCTGGAGGTCGGGATGGTGCGGACCCTCCAGTCCGAAAGCATGCGTCGCCGCGCCGCCGGTCTGGTACTGGAACAGGTCCACGGTGTGGCAGGCGTGGTGCCAGAGCAGGTGATCGGTCCACGACCGCGGCTTGCCGAGCGCGTTCATGTTGGAGCGGCGGAAAAAATAGGTCTGCACGTCCATCTGATGGATGTTCAGCTCGCCGCGCCTGATGCGGTTGTGAATCCACTGATGGCTCGGATTAAAGCGGCGGACATGACCGGCCATGGCGACGACGCCGGTTTCCTTCTGGACACGCACGACTTCACGAGAATCCGCGACGGTGTCGGCCATCGGGATTTCGACCATCACATGCTTGCCCGCCCTCATGCAGGCGATCGCCTGGGCGGCGTGCATCTGTGTCGGCGTCGACAGGATGACGGCGTCGACGTCGCTGCGCTCCAGGCTCTCGGCGAGATCGGTCGTCCAATGGCCGACGCCGCGCGATTTGGCGAAGGCCTCGATGTCGTCCGGTTCGCGGCCGACGACCGAGGTGACGCTGACGCCGTCGATGGCGCCGATCGCATCGAGGTGTTTCATTCCGAAAGCGCCGGCCGCGCCGGCGACGCAAACGCGCATGGTGTTGTCCTCTCAGGCGTTTTCCAGGATGATGTGGCCGACAGCGGTGTTGGACGCCGGCACGTGATAGTGGCGATGGACTTCGCGGACATGCTCGTTGAGCGCGCCGCGCATGACGTGCCACATCACCATTTCGATGCCTTCCGAGCCGGCTTCGCGCAGATACTCCAGATGGGTGATGCGGGAGCCGGCGACCGGGTCCTCGGTCAACAGGTCGAGGAAGCGCTTGTCGAATTCCGGATTGATGAGGCCCGCGCGCTCGTGCTGGAGTTGGTGCGACATGCCGCCGGTGCCGAAGACCATCACTTTCAGGTCATCGTCGTAACTCTCGATGGCGCGGCGGACCGCCTTGCCGAGATTGTAGCAACGGTTGCCGGTCGGGGCGGGGTACTGGACGACGTTGACGCAGAGCGGGATGACCGCGCACGGCCATTCGTCGACCTCGCCGAACATCACCGACAGCGGCACGGTCAGGCCATGATCGACCTCCATTCGGTTCATGATGGTCAGGTCGAATTCGTCGAGGATGACCGATTGGGCGATATGCGAGGCAAGTTTTTGATGTCCCTTGACGACGGGAACCGGGCGCGGACCCCAGCCTTCGTCGGCCGGTTGGAATTCGGCGGCGCAGCCGAGCGCGAAGGTCGGGATCATCTCGGCCGAAAACGCCGTGCAGTGGTCGTTGTAGACGAGGAAAACGACGTCGGGCCGGTTTTCCCTCATCCAATGGCGCGAGAACTCGAAACCCCTGAATACAGGCGCCCAATAGGGTTCGTGCGTCTTGTGCGTGTCCATGGCGACGCCGATGGCGGGAACATGGGAACAGCCGACGCCGGCGACGATGCGCGCCATCACTTGGTCTCCCATTCGGACTTGTAGCGGTTGCCTTCGATCGGACGCCCGCCGGCGAGCATCATGGCGCGGTAGGAGTCACGGTCCATGTGGGTCATGACCGCCGCCAGATCCTGGAAGGTGATGCCGTCGAAGGCGGCGAGCTTGGAGGTGTAATAAATGTTGCCGCCAAGCTCGATCAGGCGGTTCCACTCCCTTTTCAGCACCGCTTCGCGCTGATCGGCGTTCATCGGATAGCGGTCGAGATAGGTCCCGGGATCGGCGCGGAAGGCGTCGCGGTTGACCTGCAAGCGCAGCGAAATGCAGAACATGTTGAGATGATAGCCCTCGCGCGAACGATCGGCGTCGAAAACGAAGGTGCCGGGGATGTCGTCGTAGTCCTTCGGCTTGGTCATGGCGCGCCTCCTGCTCCCCGCGTTGCGGCGAGCGCCGCGAGAATGGCGTCGGCGCGCGCCTCAAGGCTCTCGCCGACCGACCGCGCATCCAGTCGGAGATCGCCGATCGCCTGTTGCCACGCCACGGTGGATGTGGCCATCGACGGCGGCAGGCCGAGTTCCTCGATTGTGGCGGCGACTTCGCGCATCTCCGCGGCGCGTCGCACGCCATGGGTCATGGCGCGTTCGAGCATATAGGCCGAGCGTTGCTTCCAGCCGAAGCCCGGAAAGGTTTGATCGAGTGTTTCAAGGACCGTGTCGGCAACGCCAGCCCGCCGTCCGGCGAGCATGCATTCGGCGACGAGCGCTTCCAGCCCCTTGATCATCACCGAACGGATCATCTTGATCGACGAGGCCGCGCCGACGCCGCCAGTAACGGGTTCCGCCTGCATGCGGAGCGCCGACAGCGCCGACAGCGCCGCATCGGCATGCGGTCCGGCGAACAACAAAGGGGTTTTCGATCCCTTCGGATGGACCGGCGCCATGATGGCGACATCGACGTAGCGCCCGCCCGCCGCTTCGATGACCGCGGCCGATTGCGCCTTAGTTCCCGGCGAACAGGAATTGCCGTCGAAAAACAACGCGCCGGCCCTGAGCGCCGCCGCCGCCGCCCGCGCCGCCGACCCCGCCTGATCGGCAGTGACGAGGGAAAAAACGATTGTCGCGCCCGAAAGCGCTTCGGCCGCCGTCATGGCGCCGGCGACGCCGGCGCGGGCGTAGTCGGCGAGCTTGCTGTCGCGCTGCGTGGCGCTGTCGGTCTTGATGTCGAAGGCGCGCGGCGAGAGCGCGGGGAAATCTTCGCGCCATCCGGCGACGAAGGCGGCCGCAGCTTCGCCGAAGCCGATCAGCGCGATTGCGCCCGGCGCCAGCGGATCTACTGACTGCTCCTGCGATGACACGGCGGCGTCCCTTTTGTTCGCCAGCCATGGCTACCATCCCCGACCCGCGGCGGCGCATTTGAACGCGTCGGCTGCTATTCAATTATTCAATAGCGCTCGCCGCCGCCGCGCGCACGAGGTCGAGGAAGCGCGATTGTGTCGCGGTCGGCCGCCAGCCCTCGCGCATGGTCAGGCCGATCGGCCGCCGGCTGTCCGGAAGATCAATGGCGATGGCCTTCAACTCGCCCTTGGCGTGCTCATGGCTGATCTGGTGCAGGGAAATGATCGTAAGGTAATCGTCGATGGCGAGCAGCCCGCGGATCAGAACCAGCGACGACGAAACGACCCGCACCGGCGATTCCGCCAGCGCGCCGAAACCGAATTTCTCGTAGAGATAGGTCCCCGCCGGGGTGGCGATCGGCGGCGCCACCTAGGGGAAAGCCAGCGTTTCCTTCAGCTCGACGCGCTTCTTGTTGGCGAGCGGATGGTTGCGCCCGACGACTATGGCGAGGGGGTCGTCGAACAGGCGTTCCTGGCGGATGTCCTCCGTCGGCGCCGGAAATCGCAGCGCCCCGATCATGAAATCGATGTCGCCGCGCCTGAGCAGGCGCAGCAATTCGGCGTAAGGGCCGTCGACGACGCGCAACTGCACGCCGGCGCGTTCGCTGACCATGGCGTCGATGGCGTTCGGCAGGATGGAAGTGCGCGCCAGAGGCAGCGAGCCGACGATGATCGCAGTTGAATCGCGGCCGAGCGTGATGGCGATTTCGTCGAATCCCTGGCGCAATTCGGACTGGAACAAGGTCGCGCGCTGGGCGAAAGCCAAGGCCGCCGGCGTCAACGCCACGCCGTCTTCGGCGCTTTCGAACAGCGGGATGCCGGATAGCTTTTCGAGATTGCGCGCGGCGCGATGCAACGAGGGCTGCGACACGCCGATGTTTCGCGCCGCCATCGAAAAACTGCTCGCCTCCGCCATCGCCGACAGCGAGCGCAATTGCGCAACGGTCAAAAGGCGATCGAAGTGGGGAAAGCCGCGTGCGCCCTGACGGCCGGAAATGCGGGCGGCCTCGCGTGCGCCGACGGCCAGATGCTCCAGGGCGCGGTCGACGCGGTCGAGAAAGGCGGCGCCGATGGCGGTGGCGTGCATGCCGTCGCTTCGCCGGTCGAACAACGTCACGCCAAGCGCCGCCTCGAGTTTGGCCACGGCCTGCGTCACCGCCGGTTGCGAAAGATGCTCGCTCGCCGCCGCGGCGCTCACTGACCGTTGGCGCGCCACTTCGCGGCAAACGCGCAAATGCCGGATATTGGGCAGATCTGTTTCCATCACATGGGCGCCGTTTCCAATGCTATAGCCAATCGTTATGATAGCCGATGTCTTTTCGAATGGGAAATACGGCGCGTTTGGTCGAACATGACATGGCCAAAACGTTGCGTGCAACAAGCGGGAGAAGCCCACAATGTCAGCCCGGAAGACAGCGCTCGTCATCAGCGCCCATGCGGCGGATTTTGTCTGGCGCGCCGGCGGAGCCATCGCGCTGCATGCTGAACTCGGCTACGACGTCACCGTCGTCTGCCTGTCATTCGGCGAACGCGGCGAGTCCGGCAAGATCTGGAAGCGCGCCGGCGTCACGCTCGATGAGGTGAAGGCCGAGCGGCGCGGCGAGGCCGAAAGGGCTGCCGAGGCGCTTGGCGTCCACGATCTGGTCTCGTTCGATCTTGGCGACTATCCGCTCGAGATGGACCGCGACGCCAAGTTCCGCCTCGTCGATGTCATCCGCAAGGTCCAGCCGGCATGGATGATGAGCCACTCGATGTGGGACCCGTACAACACCGACCACATGTACGCCACGAAGGTGGCGCTGGAGACACGCATGATCGCCCAGGCCTGGGGCCACAATCCGGGCGAAAAGGTGCTGGGCGCGCCGCAGCTCTATCTGTTCGAGCCGCACCAGACCGAGCAGATGGGGTGGAAGCCCGACATCTTCCTCGACATCACGCCGGTTTGGGACAAGAAGCGCAAGGCCATCGAATGCATGGAAGGCCAGGAACATCTCTGGACCTACTACACCAACCTCGCCCAGAACCGGGCCAACCATTTCAAGCGCAATTCGGGCGGCCAATCCGGCGGACGCGACAGCCGATACGCCGAAGGCTTCCAATCGGTGTTCCCGCGTACCGTGGACGAATTGTGATGTCCGTCGTCGTGCGGCATATCGAACGCGCCGATCCGGCCGTGATCGCGGGTCTCGCCGAATGCGGCGTCGCCACCGTGCACGAGGCGCAGGGCCGAAGGGGCCTGCTCGCGTCCCCTATGCGGCCGATCTATGCCGGCGCGCAGGTCGCCGCCTCGGCCGTCACCATTTCGGCTCCGCCCGGCGACAACTGGATGGTCCATGTGGCCATCGAGCAGGTGAAGGCCGGCGACATCCTCGTTCTCGCCCCCACATCACCCTGCGAGGACGGCTATTTCGGCGATCTGCTGGCGACCTCCATGCGGGCGCGCGGCGGCGTCGGCCTCGTCATCGACGCCGGCGTGCGCGATGTGCGCGACCTGACCGCCATGGGCTTCCCGGTCTGGTCGAAGGCGGTGTTCGCGCAAGGCACGGTCAAGGAGACGCTCGGTTCGGTCAATGTGCCGATCGTTTGCGCCAGCCAATTGGTCAATCCCGGCGACGTGATCGTCGCCGACGACGACGGCGTCTGCGTCGTGCGTCGCGAGGAAGCCGCCGACGTGCTTGCCAAGGCGAAAAAGCGGGTCGCGGCCGAGGAAGACAAGCGCAAGCGCCTCGCCGCGGGCGAACTCGGCCTCGACATTTACGACATGCGCGGGCGTCTGGCCGAAAAGGGCCTGAAATATGTCTGAAGCGCAAGGCGTCCCCTGCATGTGGATGCGCGGCGGCACGTCGAAAGGGGGATACTTCCTCGCCTCCGATCTGCCGGCCGGCACCGCGGCGCGCGACGCCTTCCTCCTTGCCGTCATGGGCTCGCCCGATCCGCGCCAGATCGATGGCCTCGGCGGCGGCGATCCTCTGACCTCCAAGGTCGCCGTGGTGTCGAAATCGGCCCGGCCGGGTGTCGATGTCGACTACCTGTTCCTGCAGGTTTTCGTCGATGAGGCCATCGTCACCGACAAGGAGAAGTGCGGGAACATCCTCGCCGGCGTCGGCCCCTTCGCCATCGAGCGCGGCCTCGTTTCGGCCAACGCCGGCGACACCGACGCGGCGATTTTCATGGTCAATACCGGGCAGACGGCCGTTGCCCGCGTCGCCACGCCCGATGGCCGCGTCACCTATGCCGGCGACGCGAAGATCGACGGCGTGCCGGGCGCTTCCGCCGCCATTCCGTTGGTGTTCCGCGAGACTGCCGGTTCGTCCTGCGGCGCGTTGCTGCCGACCGGAAACGTCGTCGATGTCATCGCCGGCGTCGCGGCGACGCTGATCGACAACGGCATGCCCTGCGTCGTGCTGCGCGCCGCCGATCTCGGCGTCGCCGGAACCGAGACGCCGGAAGAGCTGGACGCGAACGCCGACTTGAAGTCACGGCTCGAATCCATCCGCCTCAAGGCCGGTCCGTTGATGAATCTCGGCGACGTGACGAAAGCGTCGGTGCCGAAAATGACCCTGGTCAGCCAGCCGATGAACGGCGGCGCGATCTCCACCCGCACCTTCATCCCGCAACGCTGCCACGCTGCCATCGGCGTGCTCGGCGCGGTGAGCGTGGCGACGGCGTGCCTGCTCCCGGGGGCGCCGGCCGCCGCGCTCGCCCGAATTCCCGGCGGCGCGCGCAAGGCGCTGTCGGTCGAACACCCGACCGGCGAAATGACCGTGATTGCCGATATGGACGAGAGCGGCGGCGTCGCCAGCGCCGCCATCCTGCGCACGGCCCGCAAGCTGGCCGACGGCATCGTTTTCGGACGCTGAGGGAACACGATGGACGCCAACTACATTCCCTTCGATCCGGACCCGACGAAACCGGCCTTCGCCCCGCCGAAGGGAGCGGTCGACGCGCACTGCCACGTGTTCGGTCCGGCCGCGGCGTTTCCCTATGCGCCCGAGCGCAAATACACCCCTGCGACGCGCCGAAGGAAAGCTGTTTGCGCTACGCGACTTTCTCGGCTTCGAGCGCAACGTCATCGTCCAGGCCACCTGCCACGGCAAGGACAACCGGGCGCTCGTCGACGCGCTGGTCCATGCGGACGGCAAAGCGCGCGGAATCGCCTCGGTCGGACCGGCGGTCACGCATGACGAATTGAAGTCGATGGACGAAGCCGGCGTGCGCGGCGTGCGCTTCAACTTCGTCAAACGCCTTGTCGATTCGACGCCGAAGGACGTCTTCCTCGGCATCGCCGACAAGATCGCCCGGCTCGGCTGGCACATCGTCGTCTATTTCGAGGCGCAGGATCTGGAGGGCCTGATCCCGTTCCTGCGGCAATTGCCGGCCATCATCGTCGTCGACCACATGGGGCGACCGGATGTTTCGAAAGGCGTCGATCATCCGGATTTCGGCCGCTTCGTCGACCTGATGGCCGACAACGCAAATATCTGGTGCAAGGTCACCTGCCCGGAGCGCCTGTCGGTCGCCGGTCCGCCTCTCTATAACGACGTCGTTCCCTTCGCCCGGCGCCTGGTGGAAAAATTTCCTGATCGGGTTCTCTGGGGCACCGACTGGCCGCACCCGAACATGACCACCCACATGCCGGACTATGGGCGGCTGGTGGATTTCATACCGAAAATCGCGACGAGCGAAGAAGCCCGGAAAGCGCTGCTCATCGACAATCCGATGAAGCTTTACTGGGCCTGAGGGAGCCCTCCAAGGAAAGGACAGAAACGATGGACGCTTTCGACCACCATCTGTCGATACCGGGGACGACCCTGTTCGACGGACGCCAGGCCATGAAAGGCTATGCGCTGAACAAGATGTGCTACTCTTTCAATGACGCAGCGAACCGTGAGGCTTTCAAGGCCGATCCGGAATCCTACATGGCGAAGATGAAGTTGTCCGACCCCCAGAAGGAGGCGGTGCGTTCGCTCAATGTGCTGCGCATGATCGAGGCCGGCGGCAACATCTACTATCTCGCCAAACTCGCCGGCATTTACGGATTGTCGGTTCAGGATGTCGGCGCCCAGCAGACCGGCGTGACGACGGAAGAATTCAAGGCGAAGCTCGTGGCGCAGGGGAGGACCTGACATGGCGACGATCATCGGTGGCCTGACCACCTCGCACATCCCCGCCGTCGGCAACGCGATCGCGAAAAAACTGTTCGACGAACCTTATTGGAAGCCGTTTTTCGATGGCTATCCGCCGGTCCATCAATGGCTCAAGGGCCACAAACCGGATGTCGCCGTCGTCATCTACAACGACCACGGCCTCGCCTTCTTCCTCGATCAGATGCCGACCTTCGCCATCGGCGCGGCGCATGAATACGCCAATGCCGACGAGGGCTGGGGCATTCCGGTCATGGCGCCTTACCCAGGCCATCCGGCCATGAGCTGGCACATCATCGAGCACATGGTCGAGCACGAGTTCGACGTCACATCGTGCCAGGAGCTGCCTGTCGATCACGGCTTCACCGTGCCGATGCAATTGTTCTGGCCGGAGCGCGGCCCGACCATGCCGCGCGTCATTCCGGTTTCCGCCAACACCGTGCAGCATCCGATTCCGACGCTGAAACGGGCGCTGGATTTCGGCCGCGCCATGGGTGACGCCATCCGTTCCTGGCCTGAGGACGTCAAGGTCGTCGTGCTCGGCACCGGCGGACTGTCGCACCAACTCGACGGCCAGCGCGCCGGCTTCATCAACCGCTCGTTCGATGAAATGTGCATGGAGAAAATCGTCGACGACCCGATGGCGCTGACGAAAATCTCGCGCCAGGAATTGGTGCGCGAAGCGGGCGCCCAGGGAACGGAATTCCTGATGTGGATGATGATGCGCGGCGCACTTGGCGACAAGGTCAACAAGATCACGCAGAACTACCACATCCCGATTTCAAACACCGGCGCCGGCACCATGGTGCTGGAATGCGCGGCTTGAAAACCAGCCGCGCGCAAGCGCCGGCCAAGGCAAAACCAGGCGGGAAAGGGGTTCGCGTTTCGAATAGCGTCGTCGAGTTTCTAATTGTGCGTGGTGGCCACGCAATGTCATGATCACACATCTACCGGGAGGAAATGCCATGAAAACACTGCTCAAATCGATAATGCTCACCGTCGGCGCCTCGGCGATCGGCGTCATGTTGGCCGCCACTGGCGCGCTGGCGCAGGAATTCACCCTCAAATTCCACCAGTTCCTGCCGGCGCAAGCCCCCATTCCGGCCAAGGTGCTCGTGCCGTGGATGGCAAAGATCGAGAAGGAATCGGGCGGCCGCATCAAGTTCGAGCACTATCCCTCGATGCAACTCGGCGGCAAACCGGGTGAACTGGTCGATCAGGTCGTCGACGGCGTCGCCGACATCGTCTGGACGCTTCCCGGCTATACGCCCGGCCGCTTCCCCCGCACCGAAGTGCTGGAGTTGCCGTTCACGATGACCAACGCCGAAGCCGCCTCGCGCACCTTCTGGCAACTCGCCGAAAAGCACATGTTCGCCGCCGATTTCAAAGACATGAAAATCCTCGGCACCTGGACACACGGCCCCGGCCTGATCCACTCGAAAACGCCGATCACCAAAATCGAGGATCTCAAGGGCGTCAAGCTGCGCGCTCCGACCCGCGTGACCAACATGATGGTGACCGCGCTCGGCGCGACCGCCGTTGGCATGCCGATCCCGGCGGTGCCGGAAGCCTTGTCGAAAGGCGTCATCGACGCGACGATCATCCCATGGGAAGTCACCGCGTCGATCAAGTCGTCGGAACTGGTCAAGAACCACACCGAGTTCACCGGCGCCTCGCTTTACACGTCGACCTTCATCATGGCGATGAACAAGGGCGTCTACGACAAGATGCCCGCCGATCTGAAGGCGGTCATCGACGCCAACACCGGCGAGGAGTTCTCCGCTTTCGCCGGCAAGACCAGCCAGGAGGCTGATGCGCCGGCCCGTGAAATGGCCGTCAAGCTCGGCAACAACATCATCCAGCTGACGCCGGACCAGGTCGAAGGCTGGAAGACCGCCGCCCAGTCGATCATCGAGACCTGGATCGCGGAAACCGGCAAGGCCGGGTTCGACGGCAAGGCGCTGCTGGATGAAGCCAAGGCGGCGATGACCGCCAACACCAAGTGAACTTCCCCCGGTCCGGAGGGCGTCGCCCTCCGGGCCGGCCAAGGAACCCGCCATGAACAGTGTCATTTCGAAATTGGCGCGTCTGACCGCGCTGATCGGCGGCGTTGCGCTTGTCGCCCTGATCCTAATGACCAGCCTGAGCATCGTCGGTCGCGCCCTGGCCCGGTTCGGTCTGGGTCCGGTTCCGGGCGATTTCGAGATCGTCGAGGCAGGAATCGCCTTCTGCGTCTTCGCCTTTCTGCCGCTGGCCCAGTTGCACGGCGGGCATGCGACGGTCGATCTTTTCACCGCCGGTCTGCCGACGCAGTTCAACCGTATCCTACTGGCGCTTTGGGAAACCCTGATGGCGGCGATCGTCGCGCTGATCGCCTGGCGCCTATTCGCCGGCGCGGAGAACAAATTCTCGAACGGCGAAACCTCGCTCCTCCTTCAGTTCCCGATCTGGTGGGCCTATGCGGCCTGCCTGGCGCCGGCCGCCGTTGCCGTCGTTGTCGCCCTGTGGTCGGCCTATGACCGGGTGCGCAGCGCCCTGACAGGGCACGACAGCCGCCCCATAGCCGGGGAGAGCCTGCATTGAGCGCGCTTGAAATAGGATTGTGGTCGTTCCCGGTGCTGCTCGGGATGATCTTCCTGCGCGCCCCGATCGGGCTGGCGATGGTGGTCTGCGGGCTTGGCGGCCTGTGGCTGCTGACCGGCAATCCCAATGTCGTCCTGGCCAAGCTGAAGTCGGAGACCTACACGACCTTTTCGAGCTACTCGCTGTCGATCGTGCCGATCTTTCTGCTGATGGGACACCTCGCCGGGCTTGGCGGCATGAGCCAGGCCTTGTTCAAGGCGGCCGAAGCCTGGCTCGGCCACCGCAAGGGCGGCACGGCGATGGCGGCGATCGGCGCCTGCGCCGGATTCGGCTCGATCTGCGGTTCCTCGCTCGCCACCGCGGCGACGATGGCCCAGGTTGCGCTCCCGAACTGAAGCGGACGGGATATGCCGGCGGCCTGTCGACCGCCACGCTCGCAGCCGGGGGCACCCTCGGCATCCTCATCCCGCCATCGGTGGTGCTGGTCGTTTACGCGACGCTGGCCGAGCAAAACATCGCAAAGCTTTTCCTGGCGGCCTTCGTTCCCGGAATCCTGGCGGCACTCGGCTATTTCGCGGTCATCGCGCTCTATGTCCGGCTCTATCCGGAATCGGGAGGCGCCTTGCCGCGTCTGCCTTACAGTGCGCGTTTTCGCGCCCTGGTCTTAGTCTGGCCGGTCTTGCTGATTTTCATCTCCGTGGTCGGCGGCATCTACACCGGTATATTCACCCCGACCGAAGGCGCCTCGGTCGGCGCGCTCGGCACCGGACTGATCGCCTGGCAGTCGGGCGGACTGTCCTGGACCAAACTCAAGCAGGCGCTCATGGCCACCGCCGGCGGCACGGCGATGATCTTTTTCATCGTGCTTGGCGCGGCGTTCTTCAATTCGTTCCTGGCCCTTTCCCAGGTGCCGCAGGCGATATCGGTTTTCGTTGTCGAACAGGGCTACGGCCCGTGGCTGGTCCTCGCCGCGATCCTGATTGTGTACCTGCTGCTCGGTTGCGTCATGGACTCGCTGTCGATGATCCTGCTGACCATTCCGATCTTCTTCCCGGTCATCAACAGTCTCGATTTCGGTCTTAGCCCGGAGCACACGGCGATCTGGTTCGGCATCCTGGTGCTGATCGTCGTCGAAGTAGGCCTTATCACGCCGCCGGTAGGGCTGAACCTCTTCGTCATCAACGCCATGGACCGGGAAACGCCGATCCCCCAGACCTATCACGCCATCGTTTTTTTCGTGGCTTCCGACATCATCCGCGTCATCATCCTGGCGATGTTCCCGGCGATCACGCTGTTCCTGTTGGCATGAGGCAATTCAACCGGCGCGGTTGAGCAGGGCCAACGCGTTTTCCTTCAGGATCAGCGGCCGGACCTCGTCCTTGAAGGGCGCCTTGTCGAAGGCGTCCAACCATTTCTCCGGCGCGATCATCGGCCAGTCCGAGCCGAAGAGCATCTTTTTCTTGAGCAGCGTGTTGGCGTAGCGCACCAGGATTTCGGGGAAGTATTTCGGCGACCAGCCCGACAGGTCGATGAAGACATTCGGTTTGTGCGTGGCGACCGACAGCGCCTCCTCCTGCCAGGGGAAGGAAGGGTGGGCAAGCACGATCGGCATGTCGGGGAAATCGACCGCGACATCGTCGATCAGCATGGGGTTGGAGTATTTAAGCCGCATGGCATTGCCGCCGCGCATGCCCGATCCGACGCCGGTCTGTCCGGTGTGAAAAAGCGCGATCGCCCCCGATTCGGCAATCGCCTCGTAGAGATCATAGGCGAGACGGTCGTTGGGGAAAAATCCCTGCATGGTCGGATGGAATTTGAACCCCTTGATGCCGAAATCGCGGATCAGGCGGCGGGCCTCGCGCGCGCCGGTCTTGCCCTTGTGCGGGTCGATGGAGGCGAAGGGGATGAGAATATCGTCGTTTTCGGCCGCCAGTTTGGCGACTTCCTCGTTGGCGTAGCGCCGGTAGCCGGTCTCGCGTTCCGCATCGACGGGAAAAATGACGGCGGCGATGTTCTGCGCCCGATAGTGCGCGGCCGTCTCCGTCACCGTCGGCGGATGGGTCCATGGCGCCCCGAAATACTGCGCCATTGTCGATTGCAGATCGTCGTAGCCGTCGTCGGCATGGCAGCCGCAGGGCTCCTCGGCGTGGGTATGAAAATCGATGGCGCGGACGGAAGCAAAATCGACCATGTGTCGCCTCAAACCCGGATCAACGCCGGATCTTCATTGTCGTACAGACGTTCGACCATCGCGGCGCGGCGCGCTAGGACGCGCCTGATGTTGAGCGACCCCTTGTCGGTGATTTCGTGCTCGGCAAGCGATGGCGGTTCGGCCAGCGCCAGTGCGCGGGTGATGCGACGTGCCGAGCCCGTGGCATGGACGTTCAAGGAGCGGAGTCGGGTCTCGACCTCGGCGAGCAGACCGGCGTCGACGATGAGGCCATCGGAGGTGTCGAGGCCGGCCGTCCGGCCGGGGACCGGAAACACGAGCAGGCCGATTTCGGCGCGATCGTGACCGCAAATGACGACGTCCTGCGCCAGGCCGGAAAGTTCGCGCAGCGCATCGAGGCGCAGCCGGCCGGCCTGCACCCATGTGCCGGAGTTGAGCTTGAAGTCCTCCGCGACCCGGCCATCGAAGGCGAGTCCGCGGCTGGCGTCGCCCGGTACGGCGAAACGGACCGCATCGCCGGTGATGAGAAAACCTTCCTCGTCGAACGCTTCGGCGGTCTTTGCCGGGTCGTCGAGATAGGCCGCCATCACGTTCGGGCCACGCACGCGCAATTCGCAGCGCATGTCGCCATCGGGCAGGAGTTTGGCCTCAAGACCAGGCAGCGGCACGCCGACAATGCCCGATCGGCCGACCGGCTCATGGACCATCAGGCTCGACGGCGCCGTTTCGGTCATGCCCCAGCTCGACGCCATCAGCGGCAACCGGCCGGCCGCCTCGAGGCTGAAGCGTTCGAGTTTCTCCCACACCGGCTGGGGCAGCGATGCTCCGGCGTAGAAGATCAGGTCGAGATCGCCGAAAAACGCCCGCCTGAGGTCCTCGTCGTTTTGCGCGGCTTCGACGATCATGGCGTAACCGACGGGGACGTTGAATGACAACGTGCCGGGCCGGTCGCGAATGTTTCGCAGCGTGGCGGCAAAACCGCCGATGGTCGGCTTGCCGTGGTCGATGGTCAGCGTCCCGCCGTGGGCGAGAACGAGATTGACATTGTGGCTGCCGCCGAAAACGTGGTTCCACGGCAGCCAGTCGAGCAGCTTCGGCGGGCGGCGCGCGAGAAAAGGCCAGACGGCCGCGATCTGGGCCTGGTTGACGCACATCATGCCGTGGGTGGTGACCACGCCTTTCGGGTCGGACGACGAGCCGGACGTGAACAGAATTTTCGCGACCGTATCGCCGCCGACGGCGGCGTGGGCCGCGTCGACATTGGCGGACGAGCCGCCGCGCGCCAGTTCCGCCATCGAAATCAGCGATCGTCCCGCTCCGTCGCCCCGCGCCGCGACGATGCTTGCGTCGGCGAGTTCCGGCATGGACAGCGCCCTGGCCAACCGCCCGCGTCCTCCGCGAACGCCATCACCGGTTTGGCGCTGCGGAGAGCATAGGACAGGCGCCCCGCCGCTTCCGGGATCAGGGCGTATTGTTCGGCGAGCGGCACGCAGACCGCGCCGACATATTGCGCCGCGAGCGCCACGATCAAATGATCGACGCCATTGCCCGACAGGAAGGCGATACGCGTGCCGGGCAGGAGACCGCGATCGAGCAGGCCGGCGGCCGTGGCGCGCACCGTTTCGAGCAATTCGGCGTAGGAGACTTCGCGCCAACCGTCGCCCGAGCGTTCGGCGACGGCGACGCGGCCGGGGGCTTCGTGGGCCCAGCGGCGCAGCCATTCGCCGGTCGAGCGCGCCGCCGGGGGCAAGGCGATCGGCGAACGCAGGATCATCGCGCCGTCAGCGCGCCGCTCGATTGCGACCTGGTGGGGAACATGCCCGGCGCTGGTTTCACCCATTTCCCGCGTCCTCTCGTTTGCCTCGGCCGCCGGTCTTCAACGAAACGACGGCGTGCGTTTTTCGAGAAAGGCGCGCAGGCCTTCGGCGGCGTCGTCGCTGGTCTGGGTCAGTGCGGCGCACAGGCTTTCGGCAAACAGGCCGTCGGCGCGCGACATGTCCGCGATGCGGGCAATCGCCTGAATCATGACGTGGTTGGCGAGCGGCGCATTGGCGGCGACCTTTTCCGCCAGTTCGCGCGCCAGCACGGTCGCCTCTCCGGCGCCGACGGCGTAGTGGCAAAGGCCGAGACGCAATCCCTCCTCGGCGCCGTATTTGCGCCCGGTCAGCATCATTTCGGTCATCCGGTCGGGACCGAGAATGCGTCCGACCCTGACGCTTGCTCCGCCTCCGACAAATATACCGCGACGACCTTCGGGGAGCTGGAATATGACCGAAGGCTCGGCTATGCGAACATGCGACGCCGCCGCCAGTTCGAGGCCGCCGCCGATCACCGCGCCTTCCATGGCGGAAATCGTGACCAGTCCGCCGAACTGGATCAGGTCCATCACCCGGTGCCAGTTGCGCGAATGGCGCATCGTGCCTTCGCCGTCGCGGGCGACATGTTCGGAAAGATCAAGGCCCGAGCAATAGTGACCGCCTGCCCCGGTCAGAATCGCGACGCGCACGCCTTGCGGCGGCCGGGCATAGAAAGCCTCGATCGCGTCGAGCAGACCATCGCACATGGCGTTGCGCTTTTCGGGCCGGTTCATGGTCAGCGTGGCGATCTGCCCTGAAACCGCGATATCGAGAAAACGGGAATGTTCGGCCATGTTTTGCTCCGGTCCGGACGGGTGCCCGCCCAGCTTGATCCTATAGCCGCGGCGCGATGCAAGGGGTTATCGAGAAATGGCCGCCGCTATTCGGTTTCGCCATGGCCGGGTCGATGCGTGCACGCTGCCTCCGTATTGGCATCGCGACAGGGTCGGAAGGAATTGTAACGCCTGTGCCGGCGATCGAATCCCGTCTTGCCATAGGCGAGATAAATGGCTGGCTACGGTGGGGGAGGGGCGTAGCGCCCGTCAAGGCAGGCAAACGGGTCGCCGGAGCGTCGTCGTCAGGCCGGTGCGCCGTCAAGCATCGACCGGGGATCATGCGCATCCACCGCAAGTCCGGCGAAAACGAGATCCCGCAACCGTCCGGCCAGCGGGCTGATGACCTGATTGCGGCGCGTGATCAGGTGGTAGGGATGGACGATGATCGGTTCGTTCAGGTCGAGGATCGCCAGGTTTTCGCCGAATACGCCGGCGCCGATGAGATCGGCGACCTCGCGCGAGATCGGCGCGATGGCGTTCGATGAGGCGAGGTAGGCGATCATCACCAGCAATGAGGTCGTGTTGACGATCTCGCCCGGCAGCGCCACGCCATTGGCGACGAACGCCTCTTCGACGGCCTGGCGCATCGGCGTCCCTGCCGCCTGGATCACCCATTCCTGACCGGCGAGATCGGCCAATCCGATGGTTTTGCGCGCGCAAAGGGGGTGACCGCCACGCACGACGAAGCGGATGATTTCGACCCGGCCGCGCTGGATGGTGAATTGGCGCGCGTCGACGCCGGCCGGTATGCGCGACAGAACGAAATCATAGTCGCCGTTTTGCAAGCCCGCCATCAACACGTCGCTGGGGGCAACGTCGACATGGATGTCGGCGCCAATGGCGCTCTGCTTGAGGCGTTGGATGGCCGGCACGACAAAAGCGACCGCGCCGCCGGTGACCGCTCCGACGCGGGCCGTGCCGCCACGGCCGGACCCGGCGGCGTCGACCTCGCGCATGGTCTGCTCCAACCCGTTGAACAGGTTGACGGCGTTGCGGGCAAGGATTTCTCCGACCGGCGTCGCTGTCATGCCCTTGGGTTTGCGGACGAACAGCGGCGCGCCGATGGCGGCCTCGATGCCGGCAAGCAGACGGGACGCCGCCGGCTGCGTGAGGGCCAGCTTTTCGGCCGCGAGCGCCAGTTGACCGGCCTCGTGAATGGCGAGAATCAGCCTGTAGTCGCGCAATTGCAGTCGTTTGGTCAGGCTTGGCATGTCCAAGTTATCGGTTCTGGTATGCAGATTGTCAATTTTGGCATTTGAGCGCCATGCCTAAGCCCTCTTAACGTCGCGCCGGGATCAACGGGATCCCGCGAGCGCGGCCGGAAGTTCCCGAGGAGCCTGCCGACGCTTTTTCTTCACCCGGGAGGAGTTGATGAGGAAACTGGTTTCGCTTCTGGCCTCGTTCGCGTTTGGCGCGGGGCTGATGGTCGCGCCCGTCTTGGCGCAGGACAAGGGATCGGTCGGCATTTCGATGCCGACGAAATCGTCGACGCGCTGGATTTCCGACGGCGAAAGCATGGTCAAGGAATTCACCGCGCTCGGCTACGGCACGGATCTGCAGTTCGCCGAGGACGACATTCCGAACCAGCTCGCGCAGATCGAGAACATGGTGACCAAGGGCGCGAAAGTGCTGGTGATCGCGGCGATCGACGGCACCACGCTCTCCGACATCCTCGCCAAGGCGCACGAATCCGGCGCCAAGGTTTTCGCCTATGACCGCCTGATCCGCGGCTCCGGCAATGTCGACTATTACGCCACTTTCGACAATTTCAAGGTCGGCGTCCTGCAGGCCGATTCGCTCGTCGCCGGCCTGAAGGAACGCTTCCCCGGCGTGAAGCCGTGGAACGTCGAACTGTTCGGCGGCTCGCCCGACGACAACAACGCCTTCTTCTTCTACGACGGCGCCATGAGCGTGCTGAAGCCGATGATCGACGCCGGCGAGATCGCCATCGGCTCGGGCCAGACCGGCATGGAGAAGGTCGGCACGCTGCGCTGGGACGGCGCCGTCGCGCAGGCCCGCATGGATAACCTCCTTTCGGCCAACTACACCGACAAGAAGGTCCATGGCGTGCTGTCGCCCTATGACGGTCTGTCGCGCGGCATCATTTCGTCGTTGAAGGGCGTCGGCTATGCGCCCGGCCCCGAAATGCCGATCGTCACCGGCCAGGACGCCGAGGTGCCCTCGGTCAAGGCGATGATCGCCGGCGAACAATATTCGACCGTGTTCAAGGACACGCGCGAACTGGCGGCGGTCACGGCAAAGATGGTCGACGCGGTGATGCAGGGCAAGGAACCCGAGGTCAACGACACCAAGACCTACGACAATGGCGTCAAGGTCGTGCCGTCCAACCTCCTGGTGCCTCACTCGGTCGGCAAGGACGACATCCAGAAGCTGCTGGTCGACTCCGGCTACATCAAGGCCGATGATCTGAAGTAAGACCGAAGCCGGCGCGGGGCCGGCGCACTAGCGCGCCGGCTCGCCAGGCTCCGCCGGCGTCCGGCATGGTCGGCCGCGGCCGCAATCGGCGCGTCGGTCCGGCAAATCGGGAGGCGACAACCCGTCATGCAGCCCATCCTCGAGATGAGAGGCATCACCAAGACTTTCCCCGGCGTCAAGGCGCTGACGGAAGTCAACCTGACGGTCATGCCGGCGGAAATTCACGCCGTCGTCGGCGAGAACGGGGCCGGCAAGTCGACGCTTATGAAAGTGCTGTCGGGCGTCTATCCGGCCGGCCCTGCGACGGGTCCATCCATTTCGAGGGCGAGGAACGCGCAATTCCGACCATCGCCGATTCCGAAGGCGTCGGCATCATCATCATCCACCAGGAGCTGGCGCTGGTGCCGCTGCTCTCGATCGCCGAGAACATCTTTCTCGGCCACGAGACGGCGCGGCGCGGCGTCATCGATTGGTACGAGGCCTTCGCGAGGACGAAGGAGCTTCTGGCCAAGGTCGGCTTGCGCGAGCACCCCAACACGCTGATCACCAACATGGGCACCGGCAAGCAGCAGCTTGTCGAGATCGCCAAGGCGCTGAACAAGAAGGTCAGGCTGCTGATCCTCGACGAGCCGACATCGAGCCTGAACGAGCACGATTCCGGTGCGCTTCTCGACCTGCTCAAGGGCTTTCGCGAACAGGGCATTTCGTCGATCCTGATCACCCACAAACTCAACGAGGTGCTGAAGGTCGCCGACCGCATCACGGTCATCCGCGACGGCCGGACGGTCGACACGCTCGACACTCGCACCGCCAAGGTCAGCGAGGACCGGATCATCAAGGCCATGGTCGGCCGCGAAATCACCGATCGCTATCCGCCGCGCGCCGCGCAGATCGGCGACACCCTGCTGGAGGTGAACGGCTGGAGCGTTCATCATCCGCAGCACGCCGATCGTCACGTCATCAAGGGCGTCGACCTGTCGGTGAAAGCCGGCGAGGTGGTCGGCATCGCCGGCCTCATGGGCGCCGGGCGGACGGAATTCGCCATGTCGCTGTTCGGGCGCGCCTGGGGCCAGAAGATCAGCGGCGAAGTGAAACTTCGCGGCGCGCCGGTCGATGTGTCGACGATTCCCAAGGCCCTGAAAGCCGGTCTTGCCTACGTCACCGAGGACCGCAAGACCTACGGACTCGTGCTCATCGACCACATCAAGCACAATGTGACGCTCGCCAATCTCGACGGCGTCGCCGCGCGCGGCGTCGTTGACGATCTGCGCGAACTCGGCGTCGCCAACCAGTACCGGCGCGAACTGGCGATCCGTTCGTCCAGCGTCTACCAGACGACGGTCAATCTGTCGGGCGGCAACCAGCAGAAGGTCGTGCTGTCGAAATGGCTGTTCGCCGGGCCGGACGTCCTGATCCTCGACGAGCCGACCCGCGGCATCGATGTCGGCGCCAAATACGAGATCTACGGCATCATCAACCGTCTCGCCGAAGCCGGCAAAGCGGTCATCGTCATCTCCTCCGAGATGCCGGAACTGCTCGGCGTCGCCGACCCGCATCTATGTCATGAACGAGGGGCGCATGGTCGCCGAGATGCCCGCGGCGGAAGCCTCGCAGGAGAAAATCATGCGGTCCATCATGCGGTCGTGGGACAGGGACGGGGAGATGCCGTCATGAGCGACGCCGCCCGGCAGGCGCCGGTGGATTTCATGCGGTTCGTCAGGGCCAACATCCGCGACTACGCGCTGTTGCTGTCGCTTCTGGCGATCATGGTCTTCTTCCAGTTCACGACCAACGGCACGCTGTTCCGGCCGGTCAACATGACCAACATCATCCTGCAGAACAGCTACATCGTCATCATGGCGCTCGGCATGCTGCTGATCATCGTGGCGGGCCATATCGACCTTTCGGTCGGTTCGGTTTCCGGTTTCATCGGCGCAGTCGCCGCCGTGCTGATGGTGCAGTGGAAGCTCGATCCGTTCCTTTCGATCGTTCTGTGCCTGCTGCTCGGCGCGGCCATCGGCGGATTGCAGGGTTACTTCACCGCCTATCACAAGATCCCTGCCTTCATTGTCACGCTCGCCGGCATGCTCGTCTTCAAGGGCCTGGCGCTGACCGTGCTGGGCGGCGCCTCGGTCGGCCCGTTTCCGAAATCCTTCCAGTTGCTCTCTTCCGGCTACGTGCCCGATGTCTTTTCCGTCCAGCTCTTCGGCGGACCGTTCAACTTGCTGGCCATCCTGATCGGCGTGGCCGTCACCGCGCTGATCGTCTATTTCAACTTGCGCGAACGGCGCAACCAGCAGGCTCACGGCCTCGCCGAGGAACCCGACGCCATTTTCTACATCCGCAATGTCCTCATTGCGCTGGCTTTTGTCGGCTTCTCCTTCCTGATGGCGCGCTACAAGGGCCTGCCGAATGTGCTCATCGTCATGTTCGCGCTGATCGCCCTGTTCGTGTTCCTGACGACGCGCACCACCTTCGGACGCCGCGTCTACGCCATGGGCGGCAACGAAAAGGCGACGAAACTCTCCGGCATCGACACCGAACGCCTCACCTTCCTGATCTTCGTCGTCATGGGCGCGTTGGCCGCGCTCGCCGGCCTGATCTTCGCCGCCCGCCTCAATGTGGCGACGCCGAAAGCCGGCCTCGGCTTCGAACTCGATGTCATCGCCGCCTGTTTCATCGGCGGCGCCGCGACGACGGGTGGCGTCGGCAAAGTGGTCGGCGCGGTCATCGGCGCGTTCATCATGGGCGTCATGAACAACGGCATGTCGATCATGGGCATCGGCATCGACTGGCAACAGGTGATCAAGGGCACAGTGCTGATGCTCGCCGTGTTCCTCGATGTCTACTACAAGCACAAACAGGGCTGAGCGCGCCGGAAACGGCGACCGCCGTTTCCTCAGGAAAACCACTTCTCCGGGGACAGGACCATGAGCTTCAAGCCCGCACAATGGCCGCGCCGACTGCGCTCGCAGGAGTGGTTCGGCGGCGCCGGCCGCGACCAGATCTATCACCGCGGCTGGATGAAGAATCAGGGTTTTCCCCATGACCTGTTCGATGGCCGCCCGGTCATCGGCATCCTCAACACATGGTCGGAACTGACACCATGCAACGCCCATCTCGCCGATCTCGCCGAGCGGGTGAAGACATGGCGTTTTACGAAGGCCGGCGGCTTCCCGGTCGAGTACCGGTTTTCTCCACCTCCGAAAGCGCCTTCCGTCCGACCGCGATGATGTTCCGCAATCTCGCGGCCATGGCGGTGGAGGAACAGATGCGCGGCCAACCGATGGACGGCGCGGTGCTGCTGGTCGGTTGCGACAAGACCACGCCGAGCCTGCTGATGGGCGCGGCATCGACCGATCTGCCCTCCATCGTCGTCACCGGCGGCCCGATGCTCAACGGCTATTTTCGCGGCGAGCGCGTCGGCTCGGGCACGCATCTGTGGAAGTTTCCGAAGCCGTGAAGGCCGGCGAGATGACTCAGGGAGGAATTCCTCGAGGCCGAGGCGTCGATGTCGCGCTCGCCGGGTTCGTGCAACACCATGGGCACCGCCTCGACCATGGCGTCCATGGCGGAGGCGCTCGGCATGGCGCTGTCCGGCAACGCCGCCATCCCCGCCGTCGACAGCCGCCGCCGCGTCATGGCGCAGATGTCCGGCCGGCGCATCGTGCAGATGGTCAAGGACGACCTGAAACCTTCCGACATCCTGACAAAACCGGCCTTCGAAAACGCCATCCGCGCCAATGGCGCTGTCGGCGGCTCCACCAACGCCGTCATCCATTTGCTCGCTATTGCCGGGCGCGTCGGCGTCGATCTGACGCTCGACGACTGGGACCGCTGCGGCCGCGACGTGGCCACCATCGTCAACCTGATGCCGTCGGGAAAATACCTGATGGAGGAGTTCTTCTACGCCGGCGGACTGCCCGTCGTGCTCAAACGGCTTGGCGAAGCCGGGATGTTGCATCGCGACGTCCTGACCGTCTCCGGCGCCTCGATGTGGGACGAGGTCAAGGGCGCGGTCAACCACAACGAGGATGTCATCCTGCCGGTCGGGAAGGCGCTGACACGGCAGGGCGGCATTACCGTGCTCAGGGGCAATCTCGCGCCGAAGGGCGCGGTGCTCAAGCCGTCGGCGGCGTCGCCCCATCTGATGACCCATCGCGGCCGGGCCGTCGTCTTCGAGGACATCGACGACTACAAGGCGAAGATCAACGACGAGGCGCTCGATATCGACGAGACCTGCGTCATGGTGCTGAAGAACTGCGGACCGAAGGGCTATCCGGGCATGGCCGAGGTCGGCAACATGGGTTTGCCGCCGAAAGTGCTGCGCAAGGGCGTCACCGACATGGTGCGCATTTCCGACGCCAGAATGTCAGGCACCGCTTACGGAACAGTATGCCTGCACACCTCGCCGGAATCCGCCGCCGGCGGTCCGCTCGCGGTGGTTCGCGACGGCGATTTCATCGAGCTCGACGTGCCGAACCGCCGCCTCCACCTCGACGTTTCCGAGGAGGAGCTGGCCCGCCGACTCGCGGCCTGGACGCCGCGCCACGGCCAGTATGGCGGCGGCTACGCCTGGTTGCACCAGACCCATGTCGAAGGCGCCGACACCGGCGCCGATCTCGATTTCCTCAAAGGTTGCCGCGGCGCGCCGGTGGGCAGGGATTCGCACTGATGCGCATGAAAATCGCCCTTGTCGGCGTCGGCAAGATCGCCCGCGACCAGCATGTGCCGGCGATCGCCGGTTCGGCCGATTGGGGTGGCGGCGACCGTTTCGCGCCACGCGGCGGTCGACGGCGTTTCGTCGTTTGACGATTTCGCAGCCATGCTGCGGGAGCGGCCCGACATCACGGTCGTTTCGCTTTGCCTGCCGCCTGTGCCGCGATTCGACTATGCCGCTGCCGCGATCCGCGCCGGCCGTCACGTCATGCTGGAGAAGCCGCCGGGCGCCACCGTCGCGGAATGCCTGGAACTGGACGCGATGGCCCGCGCCGCCGGCGTGTCGCTCTACGCCACCTGGCACTCGCGCGAGGCCGCCGCCGTGGCGTCGGCCAAAGCCTGGCTCTGGGACAGGCGCGTGAAGCGCCTCCGCATCACGTGGAAAGAGGACGTGCGCCGCTGGCATCCCGGGCAGGAATGGATTTGGCGGGCCGGAGGCCTCGGAGTCTTCGATCCCGGCATCAACGCCTTGTCGATCCTGACCGAGATACTGCCCGATCCGGTTCATCTGACCTCCGCCGACCTGTTCTTCCCGCAAAACTGCGACACGCCGATCGCGGCGCGCCTGGCCTTTTTCCACCCGCACGGCGGCGAAGCGGTCGCCGAGTTCGACTGGCGCCACGAGGGCGAGCAGACATGGACAATCGCCATCGACACCGACGCCGGTTTGCTGGCGCTGACCGGGGGCGGGGCGAAACTCGCCATCGACGGCGTCGCGCAAGCCCTTCCGCCCGACGCCGCCGGGGCGCTCGGCGGCGAGTATCCGCGCCTCTACGCGAAAATGGCGGCGCTCGTTCGGTCCCGTGGCGTCGACATGGACCTGTCGCCGATGATCCATGTCGCCGACGCCTTCCTGCTCGGCCGTCGGCATGTCGTCGACGCTTTCGTGGACTAGCGGCGATGGCGGCAAGCCAATCGATCGCCGGGCTCGACTGGATCGCCGTCGATTGGGGCACCAGCGCCTTGCGCGTCTGGGCGATGGGTCGGATGATGCGATCCTGGCCCGCGCGGCATCTCCGCGCGGCATGGGCGATCTGACGCCGGAGGGCTACGAACCGGCCCTCCTCGACCTCATCGGCGCTTGGCTGCCGGAACGGGTGGACCGGCCGGTTCCCGTGCTTGTGTGCGGCATGGCTGGAGCGCGTCAGGGCTGGCGCGAAGCCGGCTACCGCGCCGTTCCCTGCTCGCCGGTCGACGGCGCCGGCCTGACGGCGGGGGAGACAAGGGATCGTCGCATCGCCGTCCATATCGTGCCGGGCTTGAGCCAGGAGTCGCCGCCCGACGTGATGCGCGGCGAGGAAACCCACTCGCCGGCTTGATTGCCGGCGGTATCGGGGACGGCGTCGTCTGCCTGCCCGGAACCCACAGCAAATGGGTCCGCATCGAAGCCGGCAGCGTTACCGGATTCACCACGGCGATGACCGGCGAACTGTTCGCGGCGATCGGCGCGCACACGCTGCTGCGTCATTCGATCGCCGCCGAAGGCGCGGACGGGGCAGCGTTTGCAGCCGCGGTTTCCGCGGCGCTTGCCGATCCGGCGCGGCTGACGGCCGACCTTTTCGGCATACGCGCCGCCGGTTTGCTCCATGGTCTGAACGCCGTCGCGGCGCGCTCTCGCCTGTCCGGCCTTTTGATCGGCACCGAACTGGCGGCGGTTCGCCGCCTTTGGTCGGGCCGCGCGGTCCACATCGTCGGCGCGGGGCCGCTGGCCGAAGCCTATGGGGAAGCACTGGCGGCGCAGGGCGCGCGCGCCATTCGCCATGATGCGGAGGCCATTACCCTCGCTGGTCTTGCCCGGGTGCGGCGCCTGTTGGGCGCGCGGCAATGGCGCGCGGCGATGGCGCGCGGCGATGCGAAAGGAAACGTCATGACCGAAATTCTCTCCGGCACCCTGCCGGTTGCGCCGACGCCGTTCCACAATGACGGCCGCCTCGACGAGGACGGCATGCGCCGCGTCATCGATTGCATGATCGACCAGGGCGTCGACGCCATTTGCATTCTCGCCAATTATTCCGAGCAGTTCGTGCTTTCCGACGAGGAACGCGCGCTGCTGACGCGGCTCTGCCTCGATCATGCCGTCGGCCGGGTTCCGGTCATCGTCACGATCAGCCATTTTTCCACCGACATCGTCGTGCGGCGAGCCCGCGACGCCGCCGCGCTCGGCGCGTCGATGGTGATGATGATGCCGCCCTATCATGGCGTCGGCCTGCAACCGGCGCCTGCAAGGAATTTCGAGCACTTTCGCGCCGTCAACGACGCCGTCGCCATTCCGGTGATGGTCCAGGACGCCCCCTTGTCGGGTGTGTCGATGCCGGTCGAATTGCTGGCGCGGGCTGGCGCGCGACCTGGAAGAACGTGTCCTACTTCAAGATCGAGACGCCATTTGCCGCCGACAAGCTGGCGGCGCTGATTGCCGCCGGCGGCGAGCGCGTCAAGGGTCCGTTCGACGGCGAGGAGGCGGTGACGCTGCTTGCCGATCTCGACGCCGGCGCGACCGGAACGATGGCCTCGCCGCTGTTACACGAAAGCATCCGGCCGATCGTCTTGGACTCTCGCGCTGGCCGGCTCGACGCCGCGTTCGAGGGGTGGCGGCGCTGCCTGCCGCTGATCAACCACGAAAACCGTCAATGCGGGCTGCGCGCCGCCAAGACCGTCTTCGCCGCCGGCGGCGTCATCGGCAGCGACCATGTCCGCCATCCGCTGAAGCCGATGTCGGAGCGCACGCGCGAGCGGCTTCTCTGGCTGGCGCGTGAAGCCGATGCGCTGGCGCTGCGCTGGGGCAAATGAGGAACCGGGGATCATGATGGCGAAAGCGAACACGCGTCGGCTGCCCGGAGAATGCTGCGAACTGGGCGAGGGGCCGTCCTACGAGCGCGCGACCGATACCGCATGGTGGCTCGATATCGTCGGGCGAAAGCTGATCGAGCACCGCTTTCGCGCCGGCGTAACCATCGCGCACGACCTGCCGCGCATGGCGAGCCTCGTCGCGCGCATCGACGACGAACGCCAGTTGATCGCCATGGACGACGGACTTTATCAACGACGGCGCGCCGATGGCGCGCTGTCGCTTCTGGTTCCGCTCGAAGCCGGCAACGCCGCGACCCGATCGAATGACGGTCGCGTGCATCCTTCCGGCCGACTGTGGATCGGCACGATGGGCCGGAAGGCGGAAAACATGCCGGTTCGATCTACTGGTCCGACGGCGTGACTGTTGAGCGCCTCTTTCCCGAGATCACCATCCCCAATTCGATCTGCTTTTCGCCCGATGGCGCGACCGCCTGTTTCGCCGATACCGCCGTCGACACCGTTTGGCGCGTGGCGGTCAATCCGGCGAGTGGCCGGCCGGTCGGCGCGCCGGAACGGTTTCTCGTCGGCAAGGATCTACCGCTCGGCGGCCATTTCGATGGTTCGGTCGTCGATGCCGCCGGCGTCATGTGGAACGCCGCCTGGGGCGGCGGGTCGGTTTCCGGCTTCGCTCCCGATGGCCGCCTGGTCGAGACGTTCGAGGTGCCGGCCGGCCAGACAAGTTGCCCGTGTTTTGTCGGACCCGAGCTCGACCGGATGCTGGTGACCTCGGCGTGGCAGGGTTTGTCGCCGGCGGCGCGCCTGGCCGATCCCGGTGCCGGCCATACCCACGTGATCGAAGGCCGTTTCCGCGGCCGCGCCGACGCGGATTTCGTCATCGCCGGCGAATAACCCGATCCCCCCAAAATCGACGGGAAAACCGCCCTTCCGGTGAAGCCGGCTGAATTTCCGTGGCTTGGCCATCTTTCTGTATTATGAAGACGGCGGTCGCTGTCGCAGGAAAGGCCGCATGCTCGCACTTCTTCTCAGGGCGCTGATTTTTGTCCTTGTCCTTGTCGCGGCCCTGTTGGCCGGGGGCGGCGGCGCGGTTCGGCGCGGCCGGAGCGGTCACAGTTGTCGTCCTGTTGTTTTTGGCCCTGCCGACGCTGCTGCTCGCCGGCGCCTATGTCGTCTCGCGACTCAAGGCAAGCCCGCGTCCGGCCGGGATCGGACCGATCACGGTGTACGCCGTCGTCGAGGAATGGCTGTCTCTGCTGGTCCTGTTTCTGTTGGTCATGCCCTTCCAGCGCTGGTTCATGGGGTCGGACGCCGTGGGGAAACTTCCCGCAGGCAAGACGCCGGTTCTCCTGGTTCACGGATACATGTGCAATCGCGGCTACTGGTGGCGGTTCCGCAAGATGTTGCGCGGCCAAGGCCATGCCGTCGCCACGGTGACGCTCGAAACGCCGTTTTCCGATATCGACATCCTCGCCGGCGAGCTTGACCGCCGCATCGAGGCGCTGTGCGCCGAAACCGGCGCGGCGACGGTTCGCCTCGTCACCCATTCGATGGGCGGCCTCGTCGCCCGCGCCTATGGCCGGCGCAAGGGCTGGAGCCGCATCGAGCGCTTCGTCGCGCTCGCCGCGCCGCACCGGGGCACCGTGGTCGCCTGGTTCGGCCTCGGCGCCAATGCGCGGCAGATGCGCCCCGATCAGATTGGGTCTCGAGGCGTTGAACCGCGAGCCGCCGCCGCCGGCGCCGACGATGGCGATCTGGAGCGCCGGCGACGAGGTGATCGCGCCGCAGGAATTCATCGCGCCTGCCGGGCGGGCGCGACATCGTCGTCGCGGCCACCGGCCATGTCGCCATGGCCTTTTCGGCCGCGTTCGTCGATCTCGTCGTCGCCGAACTGGACGCCTGAACGCCCTACAGGTGCAGTCCCTTCATGATCGTCATGACCGTGATCTGGTCGGCCGTCAGCATGTCCTGACCCGCCTTGCCGCCCTTGGCGGCGTGGAATCCGGGGAACATCCTGCACATCGTGTTCGACACGATCTGGGCGATGCGCGGCGCCACGGCGTGCAGCGTCCGGCCGAAATGCCGAGCCTCGTCGCGATGCGCGCCGGCCGGTGGATGATCGCCTCGACCCCAGATCGGCCGCCTCGTCGGGCGAAAGCGTCGGAACATTCTGGTAAAGCTTGGTCGGCGCGATCATGTCGGTGCGCACCAGCGGCATGTTGATCGACGTGAAATGGATGCCGCGATCGAGGTATTCCGACGCGGCGCAACGCGTCCATGCATCCATCGCCGCCTTCGACGCCACATAGGCCGAAAAACGCGGCGCGTTGGTCAGCACGCCGATCGACGAGATGTTGATGACATGGCCGCGCTTCTTTTTGGCCATGTCCGGCAAAACGCCAAGCGTAAGCCGCAACGCACCGAAATAGTTGACCTGCATGGTGCGTTCGAAATCGTGGAAGCGCTCGTACGAGTTCTCGATGCCGCGCCGGATGGAGCGCCCGGCGTTGTTGACGAGAATGTCGACCCGCCATGTTCGCTGACCAGCCAGCTGGTCAGCTTCTCGCATTGCGCCATGTCGGCCACATCCGCCGAAAACGGAATGAGCGTGACGCCGCTGGCCGCGGCCTCGGCGCAGGCGGCGTTCAATTTTTCTGCATCGCGCCCGACAATGATCGTTTTCGCCCCGACCGAGGCGATCTTCATCGCCGTCGCCTTGCCGATCCCGGCCGAGCCGCCGGTCACCAGCACGACCTTCCCGGCGACGCGTCCGTGCAGCGAGCGGTCGATGTGCAGGTCCGGATCGAGGTGGCGCTCCCAGTGGTCCCACAGCCGACAGGCGTAGGTTTCGATGTGCGGTACGCGGATTCCGGCCGGCTCCAGCAGCTTCTGCGCCTCGCGATTGTCGAAGCGGGTTGGATAGTTGACGAATTGGAAGATGTCTTCCGGCAGGCCGAGGTCCTTCATCACCGCGCGGCGAATCCGGCGAACCGGGGTCAGCGCCATGAGCGCCTTGGAGACGCCGGCGGGAATGAAGGAAAACAGCGAGGCGTTGACGCGCGCCGCCATCTCGGGCGCATGCGCGGCTCGGGCGAAAATGTTGAGCACGTCGCCGACGCGGCGCGGCTCGGGATCGGTCAGATGGAAGCACTTGCCGTCCTGCCCGTCGAGATGGGCCAGGTGGTCGAGCGCGGCGACGACGAAATCGACCGGCACGATGTTGATGCGTCCGCCCTCGATGCCGATGGCCGGCATCCATGGCGGCAGGATCTTGCGCAGCCTCTGGATCAGCTTGAAGAAATAATAGGGACCGTCGATCTTTTCGGCCTCGCCGGTTTGCGAATCGCCGACCACGATGCCGGGGCGATAAACGCGCCAGGGCAGGTTGCATTCGCCGCGCACCACCTTTTCCGCCTTGTGTTTCGAGGCATAGTAGGGGTGGCCGAGGTTGGTCGCCTCGGCGAACATGTCCTCGCGGAACACGCCGTCATACATGCCCGCCGCCGCGATCGAGGAGACATGATGGAAACGGTGCGCGCCGATTTCCTCGGCGAATTTGACCGCGTTGCGGGTGCCCTCGACATTGACAAGCATTTCCGCTTCCGGATCGGCTTCCAGATCGTAGATGGCGGCGAGATGGAAAACATGGTCGATGCGGCCCGTCAGCCTCTTGGCGTCGGCTTTCGAGACCCCGAGCGCCTCCTTGGTCAGGTCGCCCTTGACCGGAATGGCGCGATCCTCGCCGACCGCCCAGAACGCCCGCAAAGCCGCGACGCGTTCTTCGCTCGGGCTGCGCATGACGAAATGGACGACGGCGCCCGGTCGCTTGAGAAGCGCGCGCACCAGACGTTTTCCGATGAAGCCGCTCGCCCCCGTAACAAGATAGTTCATGGCCTTCCTCCCGGCATAAATCGATGAAACCCGTTCCCGCGCCGCCCTGTTTAGAGGCTTCCCTCTAGAAGATTAGGCGGCGTCCTCTAGTTCCGCACTCTATGTTTGCACCATAGCCAATGGCGAGTCATCCGGCTTCGGATCGCCAAATCAGATGGAGCATCACGATGGCAAAGAAACTCAAGGCTCTCGCAGCCGGCACAGGCGGCGAAGGAAACGAAAAGGCGCTGGCCAAGACGATCAAGGATTCGGCCTACCAGATTTGGCTCGCCGGCCTCGGCGCGTTCGCCAAGGCGCAGGAAGAAGGCACGAAGGTGTTCGAGGCGCTCGTCAAGGAAGGCGAGTCCGTGCAGAAGCGCACGAAGAAGGTCGCCGAGGACACCGTCAACGAGGCCCGCAAGACCGCGACCGGAACCTGGGACAAGCTGGAAAGCGTGTTCGAGGATCGCGTCGCCCGCGCCCTCGCCAGCCTCAACGTGCCGACCCGCAAGGACATCGACGCCCTGTCGGCCCGCGTTCACGACTTGACCTCCGCGACGAAGAAGCTCTCCGGCACGGTCACGGCCGAGACGACGAAAACCGCCAAGGGCCTGAAGGCTTCGGCCAAGAAGGTCGCCAAATCGGCGACGGCCGTGAAGGACGAGGCCGCCGAGGTGATGTCCGCCTCCGTCAAGATCGCGTCCGACGAAACCGCCAAGGTCGTCAAGATGGCCCGCGACGAGACCGCCAAGGTGGTCGAAGACGTCAAGAAACGCGTCGTTGGGTGATCTCCTGACCGCGTGACTTCATTGTTCCCGGCGCATAGCGTGCGCCGGGAATGGTCTCTCTCGACGGTCGCATCAACGGGAGACGGGGCATGCCGCGTCGCGTTCGCCACAAGATCGGCATTGCGCTCGCCGGCGGCGGCCGCTCGCGCGATATACGAAATCGGCGCGCTTGTGGCCCTTCAGGACGCGTTGCGCGGTCTGGATCTGTCGAAATGCGGCATCCATGTCGGCGTTTCGGCCGGCGGCGTCATCGCCGCGGGCCTCGCCAACGGCTATACGCCGCGCGACATGCACGCCATGTTCATCGAAAGCGAGAAGGCGGCGGTCGCTTTCGATCCCGATTTGCTGCTGCGCCCGGCCTTCGCCGAGTATGCCCGCCGCATCGCTTCGCTGCCCGGCCTGATTCGTGACGCGACCAAACGCTATCTCGATGCGCCGCTGACTATGCGGGTTTTTCAGATCCTTCCAGCGGATAGCCGCGCCGTTCCGACCGGCGTGTTCGACAATGTCGGCTTCAACCGGGTGCTCACGCAGATCTGAGCGCGCCCGGTCGCACCAACGATTTCCGCGAACTCCGGCCGCAAACTGTTCGTCGTCGCCACCGATCTCGATTCGGCGAAAGCTGTCGCCTTCGGGTCGCGGATGGGACCATGTGCCGATCTCGCGCGCCGTTCAAGCGAGCGCCGCGTTGCCGGGGCTGTTTCCGCCTGTCGAAATCGACGGCCGCCACTATGTCGACGGCGCGTTGGTGAAGACGCTTCACGCGTCGGTCGCCTTGCGCGAGGGGGCCGACCTGCTGCTGTGCGTCAACCCGCTGGTTCCGTTCAACGCCGACCTTGCCCACGACGAGGGCCACCCCGAAGCCTACTCCCTCGTCGACTATGGCTTGCCGGCGGTGATGAGCCAGACCTTCCGCGCCATCATCCATTCGCGCATGAAGACCGGCATGGACCGCTACCGCGCCGAGTTTCCGCAGGCCGATGTCCTGTTGTTCGAACCCGGGCGGGGCGACGCCGAAATGTTCTTCACCAACATATTCTCGTATTCCGGCCGCAAGCGCTTGGCCGAACACGCCTACCGGCGCACGCTCTACGATTTGCGCCGCCGCCAGGAACAATTTGGCGCCGGTGCTGGCCCGCCATGGCGTCGAGATCGACGAGGATGCGATCCACGCGCGCAATCCAAAGATCGGCCGCAACCCGGTCAACAACCCGCCGCCGCTCGCCGGCCTCTCCGATACGGCGGCGGAACTCGACCACGCGCTCGACCGGCTCACCGCCGTCCTCAAAGGTTCGCGCCGCCGCGCGGCGTGATAGGCTGCATCGCTCGGGGAGGGGCAGGGCACATGCAGCGCAAGCCGCAGCGACGCACCAGGGAACGCATCCTGCAGACGGCGCTGGATCTGTTCAACGCGCACGGCGAACCGCGCGTCACCACATCGGCCATCGCCGAGGCGATGCGCATCAGCCCCGGCAATCTCTACTATCACTTCGCCGCCAAGGGAAAGATCGTCGAGGCGCTCTTCGCCCTCTTCCGCCAGGAAATCGAGGACACGCTTGCCGCGCCGCAAACCCGCGCCTCCGATGTCGAGGACATCTGGCTCTATCTGCATCTGGTGTTCGAGGCGATCTGGAAATACCGTTTCGTCTACCGCGATCTCAACGATTTGGTCAGCCGCCACCGGGCGGTCGAGACCCAGTTCAAGCGCATCCTTGTCCACAAGCAGCGCACCGCCGCCGACATCATGAACGGCCTCGTCGCCGCCGGCCGCATGAACGCCTCGAAGGCCGACATCGAGGCGTTGGCGCTCAACATGACGCTGATCGCCACATACTGGCTGTCCTTCGAGTTCGTGCGCAATCCGCGCGCCGTGCCCGATGGAAGCGCGCTGGCGCGCGGCGCCTACCAGGTGATGGCGCTGGCCGCGCCTAGCCTCGCGCCTCGAACGGGCATTGCTCGATCATCTGGCCGAGCGCTACAAGAGCTGAGAGGAGGACCGGTCATGGCCAAATGGAAAGCATTTCCGCACAAGGCGGCAGCCTACGACTACAAGGGCGAGGCGCTGAAAAAGAACTGGGCCCGCCTTCACCAGGGCGACGCCGAACCGTTTCCGGAGCTTGCTGCGGCGCAGGACGCCTGGCGCGCCTACCACCGTGGCGATTTCGCCGATGCCGTCGAGCTCGGCCTTTCGGCCGGGCCGTCGGGCGTCAACGCCGCCAACAAGGCGACCAATATCTACGCCACCTATCTGGAGACCTCCGACAGCGCCAAGCTGAAGCTGTACGAAGAGTCCATCGCCCGCGCCGAGAAACTGATGAAGACCGCGCCGGATAACGCCAACGCGCATTATTTCCACGCCCAGGCGCTCGGCCGTTACTCGCAAGGCATATCCATCGGCGCGGCGCTGGCCGGGGCCTCGCCGGCAAGGTGAACGAAAAGCCTCGACAAGGCGATCGCGCTCGAGCCCAAACACGCCGACGCCCATCGCCTACGGCGCCTATCACGCCGAGATCATCGCCAAGGTCGGCGGCATGATCAGAGCGGACTCACCTACGGCGCCTCGAAGACGCCGCCGCCGTCATAGCTACGGAGACGGCGATCAAACTCAATCCATACTCGCTCGCCCGCATCGAATACGCCAGCAGCATCGTCATGATGTTCGGCGGTTCAAAGATGAAGCAGGCGCTGAAACTCTGGGAAGCGCGGCGGCGGAAGCAAAGCCGCTCGACGCCATGGAGAGGCTCGACGTCGAAGCGGCCAAGGAAGAGCTAGCCGACTGAGGACCGGCGTCCGCGCGCTTTTGGCGGCGCGTCGGGCTTCAGGGCGCGCGGCTTGCGCGCCTTCGCCGACACATTGGCGGGTTCAGGTTCCTCCGCATAGCCCGAAAACTCTCGTCCATCAGCGTGAAATAGAGCAGTTGCTCGAACTGCGGGCCGAAATTGTCGATGATCCGCCGCGGTTCCGGCGTCAGCGCGGCGTCGGTCATCAGACCGAACTGGACCTTGCTGTGTATGGGACAGGATCGACTGCGCGCCCATGCGGACATTGCTCGCCCGCGGCACCCAGGACGTGATCTGCGTCACCGGTGAACCGGCGATCGCCAGCTGGAATTGCGGCCCCGGTACATTGGTCATCACCGCCGTGGTGCGATCGAGCAGGAAGTCGAACAGCAGGTCCTGCGCCATTTTCGGCGCATAGCCGAGCGCCGACAACAGGCCGAAGACGACCGGCGCCTGCACCGAGTTCTTCAGCACGTCCATCCGCTTGCGCACCTCGAACAGCCGCTCCACCGGGTGCTCGATGCCGACGGGGAGTTCGAGCGCCACCAGGCCGAAGGAATTGCCGAGCTCGGGGCTCGCCATCTGTTGACGCAGATTGACCGGAATGACCGCGCGGATTTCCACGCCTTCAGTCGGCTCGCCCTGATCGACGAGGTAGGAGCCGATCGCGCCGGCGACGGCGGACAGCAGGATGTCGTTGACCGAGCAGCCGAGCGCCTTGCCGACGGCCTTGATCCTCGCCGAGCGGTAAGGGTCCGTCCACGCCGCGCGCTTGGCGCCGGGCGGCTTGCCTTTTCAGGCTGGTGGCGCTGTCGTTCGGCATGGTCAACAGCCAGGCCAATTCGTTGACGACGCCGGAACCGGTCTTGATCAGATCAGGCACCTCGGCCGGATTGGCGGTGATGTCGCCGACCGTTCTTCAACAAAAAGGGCGAGGCGACTTTCGACCCCATTTTGAAAGCCTGCGCCACCGGGAAGAACGGACCGGAAGGAGCGCCGTCATGCTCTTCCTCGTCGTCGCCCGTTGAGACCGCCGCCCGCCCTCCATTTGGCCATCGCATGCGTTCGTCGGTCAGCGACAGCATCGCCCATCAGCGCGATGCCG
>JADJTR010000002.1:0-690000 GCA_016711085.1 Phyllobacteriaceae bacterium
GACGCGCCGAAAAAAGCGTCGGCTGGGCGCGCGAAAACCAGAGCGCGCCGGCATGGCCGGACAAAACCGATCCACTGGATCTTTCGCGAGGACGCTGCGCTGTTCGTCGAGCGCGAAATCCGGCGCGGCAGCCGCTACGACATCGTGCTTCTCGATCCACCGGCCTTCGGGCGCGGGCCGAAAGGCGAGGTCTGGCAGTTGTTCGACAACCTGCCCGGCATGATCGAATCCTGCCGCGCCGTGCTCTCCGACCGGCCATTGGCGCTCGTTTTGACGGCCTACGCCATTCGCGCCTCGTTCCTGGCGTTCCATACGCTTGTGCGCGACACCTTCGCCGGAATGGGCGGTACGATCGAATCGGGTGAACTGGTCATTCTCGAGAAACGGCGGGACGGGCGCTGTCGACCCCGATGTTCTCGCGCTGGGTGGCGTCATGAACGAGCCACCCCGCACCGGACGCGTGGTGGAGATCACGAGCCTCGCCAATCCGATGGTCAAGGACATCAAGGCGCTGGCGCAGAAAAAGCATCGCGAGGAAACGCGCGCGTTTCTCGCCGAGGGCTTGAAACTCGTCATCGATGCGCTCGACCAGGGCTGGACCATCCGCACCCTCGCCTTCGCCAAGGCGGCGCTCGGCAATGCGACGATCGAGAGAACGGCGGCCCGGGCGCTGGCCGCAGGAGCGACTGTGATCGAGGCGTCGGCGAAGGTGCTCGAGGCGATGACGCGGCGCGACAATCCGCAGACCGCGATCGCGGTTTTCGAGCAGCGCTTCGCTCCGCTCAAATCGTTCAGCGCCGCGGGCGACGATCTCTATGTCGCGCTCGACCGCGTGCGCGATCCCGGCAATCTCGGCACCATCATCCGCACCGTCGACGCCGCCGGCGCCAAGGGCGTGATCCTGGTGGGGGAAACCACGGATCCTTTCGGCCTCGAAACGGTTCGCGCCACCATGGGTTCGATTTTCGCGCTGCCGGTGGCCCGCGCGTCGGAAGCCGAATTCATCGCCTTCCTCAAGGGGTTTGACGGATTGGTCGTGGGCACGCACCTCAAGGGCGCGCTCGACTACCGCGCGATCGCCTGGGCCGGAAAACCGGCGGTGCTTCTGATGGGCAACGAACAGCAGGGAATGACCGATTCGCTCGCCGCCGCCTGCGGCGCGCTGGCGCGCATCCCGCAAGCCGGAAAGGCCGATCTCGCTCAATCTGGCGGTGGCGACCGGCGTCATGCTGTTCGAGGCGCGACGCCACGCGTTGACGCTTGGAAACGCGCCATGAGGGTGGTGCTCGGCCATGCGGCGTTGACGGCGGCGCTGATCGCCGCCGACCAGGCGATCAAGCTGCTGGTCGAGGCGCATCTGCCGTTCGAGCACGCCATTCCGATGATGCCGATGCTGTCGCTGTACCGGACCTGGAATCCGGGCATTTCCTTCACTCTGCTGGCCGGCCTCGGTCCGACGGCGCTGATCGCGCTGGCGGCGGCGGTGACCGGTTTCGTGCTGTATCTCGCGGCGCGCACCCGGGACGGCGAGATCGCGGCGCGTCTCGGCTACGCGACGATCGTCGCCGGCGCGCTCGGCAACCTCATCGACCGCGTCGCCTACGGCCATGTCGTCGATTACCTCCTGTTCCATACGCAGAACTGGTCGTTCTCGGTGTTCAATCTCGCCGATGTCTGCATCAGCGTCGGCGCGGCGATGGTGGTGCTGCAGGAGGCGTTGAACCTGCGCCGCGCCCGGCAGGCGTCGTCCGGCGATTGACGCAAGGCGCACGCCGCCAAGGCTCGGCCAAAGGAGAAAACCGCATGACCGAGACGTTTCGCGCCCTTGTCGTCGACCGCGACGCCGACAAACGCCAGTTTGTTTCGACCCGGAGCTGACCGACGCCGATTTGATGGACGGCGATGTGACCGTGAAAATCGAGGCGACTACGGTCAATTACAAGGACGGCCTCGCGCTGACCGGAATAGCGCCGGTGGTGCGGCGGTTCCCGCTTGTCCCCGGCATCGATTTCGCCGGCACGGTGACCGCGTCGACGCATTCGGATTGGAAAGCGGGCGACAAGGTCGTGCTCAATGGCTGGGGCGTCGGGCGAGACCCATCACGGCGCTGCCGCGCCCGCGTCAACGGCGACTGGCTCGTGCCGCTGCCGGCCGGCATGACCGCCGAAAACCGCCATGGCGGTCGGCACCGCCGGCATGCCACCGCCATGCTGGCGGTGATGGCGCTGGAACGCCACGGCGTGACGCCGGCGGCGGGACCGGCCGTGGTCACCGGCGCGGCAGGCGGCGTCGGCTCGGTCGCCATCGCGCTGCTCGCCGGGCTCGGATGGCAAGTGATCGCGTCGACCGGACGGGTCGCGGAAGCCGATTACCTCAAGGGCCTCGGCGCGGCCGAAATCATCGATCGGGCCGAATTGGCGGGTCCGGCCAAGCCGCTGGCGAAGGAGCGTTGGGCGGCGGGCGTCGATTCGGTCGGCAGCCACACGCTCGCCAATGTGCTGTCGATGACCAAATACGGCGGCGCCATCGCCGCCTGCGGCCTGGCGCAGGGCATGGACCTGCCGGGATCGGTCGCGCCGTTCATCCTGCGCGGCGTGGCGCTGTTGGGCGTCGATTCGGTCATGGCGGCGAAAGCCCTGCGGCTCGAGGCGTGGCGCAGGATCGGCCGCGATCTCGACGCCGGCAAGCTCGCCGGCATCGCCCGGACGATCGGTTTCGACGAAATCGAAGCTGCCGCCCGCGACATCGTCGACGGCCGGATTCGCGGCCGTGTCGTGGTGAGGATGTGAGCGGCGCTGCGAATCGTTAAACTTGTAGCGATCGCCGCCAAGGTTCCGAAAGCGCGCCGTGGCAGGATGGCGCCATGGCGAAACAAGGCCTCATCCCGGATGCGGCGTCGGCCGGCGTCGATGCGCCGGCGGCGCAATGGCGTGCGCCGGCGCGCCTGGCCATCGGCGTCGCCATTTTGGCGGCGCTGACGGCGTTCGTCGCGCATTTCTCCGGGGCGGCCGTTCTGGTTGTCGCCGGCCTGTCCCTGACCGCCGCGGCCGCCCTCATGGTTGAACGGGCCATCGCCTTCGGACAAGCCCGCCTGGACCGTCGCCTCGGCGACGAGGCGCGACGCCATCGCGAATCGCTTGAGCTTATGGCCGACCGCATGTGGGAGCTGGCGGAGAACGAGGAGCGTTTCCGCAGCCTCGTCGACGCGCTCGGCGATCTCGTCGTCCACCGCGACCACAATGGCGTCATCGTCTACGCCAATCGCGCGCTGGCCGAGCTGGTCGGCGTCGACGCACGCGCCCTGACCGGCAAAAGCCTCGACGCCATCGGTTTCGACACGGGCGACCTCAAGGCGGGAACCCATGCCGCCAACCGCGATGTCCGCTTCAGCGGCCCGTCCGGCGAGCGCTGGTTCTCCTGGGTCGAACTGTTGACCCGCGACGAGGCCACCGGCGCGGCGCAGCGCCGGGCGATCGCCCGCGACATCACCGAACGCAAGGCGGGGAGGCCGCGCTCGTTGCGGCGCGCGAGAGGGCGGAAAGCGCTTCCGCCGCCAAATCGCGCTTCCTCGCCACGGTCAGCCATGAAATCCGCACGCCGATGAACACCATCCTGGGCATGGCCAAATTGCTCGCCGACACAGGCCTATCGCCGGAGCAACAAACCTATGTCGCCGCCATCACGTCCTCGGGCGGATCGCTGCTCGATCTCATCGAGGACCTGCTCGACTTTTCCCGCATCGAAGCCGGACGGCTCGACCTTGCGCCCGCGTCCATGTCGCCGCGCGGCCTGGCCGAGGCTGTCGCCGAGTTGCTGTCGGCGCGCGCTTTCGCCAAGGGTATCGGCATGGCCGTCACTGTCGCCCCGGGCGTCCCGGGCGCCATCATGACCGATCCCGGCAAGGCGCGGCAGGTGCTGGTCAATCTGGTCGGCAACGCCGTCAAGTTCACCGAGACCGGCGGCGTGGTCATCGACGTTCGCCTCGACGCGAGCACCCTGCGTTTCGCCGTCGAGGACACCGGGCCAGGTGTCGCGGCAAGCGACCGGGAGCGTATTTTCGGCGATTTCGAACAGGCCGACGGCTCGACGACGCGCAATCACGGCGGGGTCGGACTCGGTCTCGCCATTTCGCGCCGGCTGGCGGAGGCCATGGGCGGCGGGATCGCCATCGAAGCGGGCGGGGCGGGCGGCTCGACCTTCGTTTTCAGCCTGCCGATCGAAGGCGCGGCCACCGCCGAGACCATCGAAACAACGCTGTCCGGTCGGCGCGTGCTGGTCGCCTTGCCCGAACGTGTCGAGGCGGAAGCCGTCGTCGCCTCTATCCGGGCGCTCGGCGGCGGCGCACGCGCCGTCGCCAACGCCGCCGAAGCGCTCGCCCTGATGGCCGATGGCGCCGGGTTCGACACGGTGTTGACCGGCGCAGGCCTCGAAGAAGGCGCGCCGGGCCTGCTCGCCACATTGCGTGGCGCGAAACCATCCCTGCGGGGGCTGGCGTTGCTCACGCCCGGTCAACGCGGCCGCATGCCGGAGTTGAGGGCGCGCGGATACGATGGCTATCTTGTCCGCCCGGTGCGTCTCGCCACCCTGTCGCGTCTGGCCGGACGGTTGGACTTGCCGACGGAAGCGCCGCCGACGGCGCGATCGGCCGCGCCGGGCGTCGCCGGGGCGCTCCGCATCCTTGTCGCCGAGGACAATCCGGTCAACGCGCTGCTGGTGCGCGTCGCGCTCGAAAAGGCTGGCCATCGCGTCGATGTCGTCGGCGATGGCCGGGCGGCGGTCGCCGCAGCCGGCAGCGCCGCCTTCGACGCCGTGCTTATGGATTTGCACATGCCCGTCATGGATGGCCTCGACGCCATCGACCGCATCCGTTCCGGCGAGGAGGCGCGCAGCCAGCGTCCGCGCCGATCCTGGTGCTGACCGCCGACGGGCAGGAGGCGACCCGCGCCGAGGCCATGGCGCACGGCGCCGACGGCGTCATCGTCAAACCGCTCGATCCGCTGGCGCTGATCGCAACCGTCGAAGCGGTGGCGATGGACAGGGCGTTCGCCAGCGCCGCCTGAAGCCGGTATTCCCGGCCTATCGCGGAGCGCGTTTGGCGAGGATGCGTTGCAGCGTCCGGCGATGCATGTTGAGCCGGCGTGCGGTCTCCGAGACGTTGCGATTGCACATCTCATAGATGCGCTGGATATGCTCCCAGCGCACGCGATCGGCCGACATCGGGTTTTCCGGCGGCGGAGCGACAGCGCCGCCGTTGGCGAGCAGCGCGGCGGTGACGTCGTCGGCGTCAATGGGTTTGGCGAGGTAGTCGACGGCGCCGAGCTTGACCGCCGTCACGGCGGTGGCGATGTTGCCGTAGCCGGTCAGTATGATGGTGCGCGCGTCCTCGCGCTTCTCGCGGATGGCAGACACGACGTCGAGGCCGTTGCCGTCGCCGAGCCGCATGTCGACGACGGCGTAGGCCGGCGGCGCGGCGCGGACGGCCGCGAGCGCCTCGGCCACGGTGTCGGCGGAGGTCACGATGAAGCCCCGGGTCTCCATGGCGCGGGCCAGACGGGTCGAGGAACGGCTTGTCGTCGTCGACCAGCAGCAAGAGTGCGTTCGCCCTCGATCGTTGTGGCATCCATGGCCATGTCCAAACTCCCCGCGATCCGGCGCGCCCCTGCGCCTATTGAGGTGGAATAGTCGAGTTTGGCGATTTTTCCAATGGGCGACGAATCGCCGCCGTCGTGGCGGCGCGCGCGAAGGCGGCGCGCGGCCATACGACGGTCACGACGGCGCCGCGTCCCGCCTCGCGCGCGTTGGCGAAATTCACGCTGGCGCCGGAGCGTTCGATCGAGGTGCGGGCGATGAAAACGCCGAGGCCGAGGCCGCCGCCGCCGTCGGCCCGCCCGGAGCGGGACGTGACATAGGGTTCGCCGATTCGATCGAGCATGTCGCCGGAGATGCCGGGGCCGTCGTCGGCGATGACGATGCGCACCTCGTCGACGCTCCAGCCAGTGGTCACGGTCACTTCCGAACGGGCGAAATCGACGGCGTTCTCGATGATGTTGCCAAGACCGTAGATGACGCCCGGATCGCGACGCATCACCGGTTCGGGCCCCACCAGATAGCTTTGCTCGAGGTGGATGGCGACGCCGAAATCGCGGTGCGGCGCGATCACCTCCTCGATCAGCGTCGACAACGCCTGACGCACGATCATGTCGGCGTCCTCGGACGACAGGGTGGTCAATCGCTTGAGGATTTCGCGGCAGCGTTCGCTCTGTGACCTCAGCAGCGCCACATCGTCGGCGTAGCGTTTGTCGTCGCCGAGCGCCTTCTCCATTTCCTTGGAGACGAGCGCGATGGTCGCCAAAGGCGTGCCGAGTTCATGGGCGGCGGCGGCGGCAAGCCATCCAGCGCGGTCAGGTGCATTTCGCGCTGCAGGACCAGCTCGGTCGCCGACAGCGCGTCGGCGAGCTGGCGCGCCTCCTCGGCGACGCGCCATGCGTAAACGCCGGCGAAGACGATGGCGGCGACCACGGCGACCCAGACGCCGGCGACATAGACATCCGGCAAGGTCAGGGCAGCGCCCGGCTGCCAAGGGAGCGGCAGATGGGCGAAGCCGGAGAATCGTCGCCGCCGTGACCACGGTGACGCCCAACGCCACGGTGAAGCGCAAGGGCAACGAAGTGGCCGATACGATCCCCGGAATGATCAGGAGAATGGAAAACGGGTTGGCGAGGCCGCCGGTCAGGAACAGGAGCCCGGCCAATTGCACGGCGTCGAAGGCGAGCAGGCCGAAGGCCGGCGGCGGCTCGAGGCGGAAATTGGCGGGGAAACGCAAGGCCAGGAACAGGTTCAGCCAGGCCGAACAGGCGATAAGCGCCAGGCACAGGCTGACCTCCAAGGGAAATCCGAAGCCGAAATTGACGATGGCGATCGCCGCGCTCTGGCCGATGACCGCGAGCCAGCGCAGGCGGATGAGCGTCGTCAGGCGCAGGCGGCTGGCGCGATGCAAATCGTTGAAGGCGGCGGCTTCGGCCATGCGCCCTTATGGACCGGCGCGACGCCCGCGCCAAGGTCCGTCAGGTTCCGCGCGGCTTGGCGCGACTCGTCGCCTTCGCCTCGAGAGGATTCTCCGGCCAGGCGTGCCTTGGGTAGCGTCCGCGCATTTCGGTGCGCACATCGGCCCACGAGCCGCGCCAGAAGCCGGGCAGGTCGCGCGTCGTCTGGATCGGCCGATGGGCCGGCGACAGCAATTCGAGCGTCAGAGGCACAGTCCCGCCGGCAATCGCCGGGTGGACGGCGAGGCCGAACAATTCCTGCACCCGAATCGCCAGAACCGGCGCATCGCCGTCAAAGCGGATCGGGACGCGGCTTCCCGTCGGCGCATCGAAATGGGTGGGCGCCAGGGCGTCGACCCGGCGCGCCAGATTGTGCGGGACCAGCGCCATAAGGCCGGAACGCAGCGCCGCCGGCGCGATCCGGTCCGGCCGCGCTGCGCCGGCGAGGAAAGGCGCCAGCCAGTCGTCCAGGCAGGCGATCAGCGTCGCGTCGTCCATCGACGGCCATGGATCGCCGAGACCGCGATGGAGCCAATCGAGACGATGGCGCAAGGTCGCCGCTTCCTTGTCCCAGGGCAGGATCGCCAGGCCGTGGGCGCGCACGGCGTCGAGCAGCGCGGCGTCAGCCTCCACGCCTGCCGGCGCCGGCAAATTGCGCTCGTTCAGCGCGATGGCGCCGAACCGCTCCACGGCGATGCGGCGGACGCCGCCGCGCTGGGCGTCGAACCGCGTTTCAACGGTTTCGACTATGCGTTCGCCGAGACGCTCGCGCAGATCGGCCTCGCCGATGGCGGCGGCGGCGACGATGCGGGCGTTTTGCGCCTTGCCCTGCAGATCGGCGATGACCAGGAACGGTTCGGCGGCAAGGCGCTCGGCGGGATCGAGCATCGCACCACGACCATTGGCGAGGAGGAAACGCCCCGCTTCGCCACGCGCTTTCGCCACCCGGTCCGGCCAGGCGTCAAGAAGCAGCAGTCCGGCCGGCGGCCTCGATCCGCCCTTGCCGCCAGCCGTGACGGCGATGCCACGCGCCAGCGATTTCGCGGCGGCGGCGCGGTCGCCGCGCTCGACGCGAAAGGCGTCGAGCCGCCGGTCGAGATCGGGCGACAGGCCGCCGAGCCCGCGTTCGGTCAGCAGCACCGCCAGTTCGGCCGCCGCCAGCCCCTCGCCGCGCCGCGCGGCCAGCGCCACCATGTGCGCAAGCCGGGCGGGCAGCGCCAATTTGCGCATGGCCGCCCCTGTCGGCGTCAGTCGTCCGGAGGCGTCGATCGCGCCAAGATCGGCAAGAAGGGTGCGCGCCTCGGCCAGCGCCGGAGCGGGCGGTGGATCGAGAAAGCGCAGCGAGGCGGGATCGGCGACGCCGAAAGCGGCGCAGTCGAGAACGAGGCCGGCAAGGTCGGCTTCGAGGATTTCCGGCGTCGTGTAGGGCTGGAGAGCGGCGGTTTGACCGGCGCTCCACAGGCGGACAGCCACGCCGGGCGCGGTGCGGCCGGCGCGGCCGGCCCGCTGTTCGACCGAGGCGCGGGACACACGGACGGTTTCCAGCCGCGTGTGGCCGGTGTCGGGTTCGTATTTCGGCAGGCGCGACAGCCCGCAGTCGACGACGATGCGCACGCCGTCGATGGTGATCGAGGTCTCGGCGATGGCGGTGGCGAGAACGATCTTGCGGCGTCCCTTCACCACCGGACGTATGGCGCGATCCTGCGCCGCGCCGTCGAGCCCGCCATGGAGCGGAAGCAGATCGACATCGGCGGGCAGGCGACCGTCGAGCCTCTCGGCGACGCGCCCGATCTCGCGCTGGCCCGGCAAGAAGGCGAGGATCGAACCGTCCTGTGCGGCGAGCGCCTCGCGGATCGCGGCGGCGACGGCGTCCTCGATGGCGACGCCGGCGGCGCGGTCGCGGTGGCTGATCTCCACCGGAAACGACTTGCCCTGAGAGCGGATGACCGGCGCGTCGCCGATCAGCGCGCGGCGAGACGCGCGCCGTCGATGGTCGCCGACATGACGAGGACACGCAGATCCGGGCGCAGGCCGTCGCGGATGTCGAGGGCGAGCGCCAGGCCGAAATCGCCGTCGAGCGAGCGCTCGTGCGCCTCGTCGAACAACACCGCGCCGACGCCCGACAATTCCGGATCGTCGATGGCCATGCGGGCGAATACGCCTTCGGTGACGACGAGAATGCGGGTCCGGTCGGAAAACCGGCGATCCATGCGCATGGCGTAGCCGACGGTCCCGCCCACCTCCTCGCCGAGAAGCGCGGCCATGCGCCGCGCGGCGGCTCGCGCGGCAAGGCGGCGCGGCTCGAGCAACACGATTTTCCGCTCCCCGAGCCAGGCGGCGTCCAGCAACGCCAAGGGAACGATTGTTGTCTTGCCCGCGCCGGGCGGCGCGACGAGGACCGCCGCGCCCCTGTCGTCGAGCGCCGCGCCAAGCGGGACGAGCGCTTCGCCGACGGGAAGAGCGGGCAAGGCGGCCAGCTCATGCGCCGATCCGGATCACCGGCCCGCCGGCGGCGGCGGCGTCCATCGTCATGGGTGACGAGCAGGGGACGGCAGGCCGCGGGCTCGGACGGCGGCGAAAACCAGATCGCGGGTGCGGGCGCGCAAATCGGCGTCGAGCCGCGAAAACGGCTCGTCCAGCAACAGCATGGCCGGGCGCGACGCCAGAACGCGGGCGAGCGCCACGCGCGCCTTCTGTCCGCCGGAGAGCGTGGCGGGATCGCGGTTGAAGAAGCCGTCGAGTTCGACTTCGGCCAACGCCGCCTCGGCCAAGACCTCCGCCGTTCGCGGCCACGCCCGCCGCAGGCAGGGCGAAAAGCAGATTGCCGCCGACCGACATATGGGGAAACAGCAGCGCATCCTGGAACAGGATGCCGGCATGACGATCCTGCGCCGGCTGCCGGTCAGATCGCGACCATCGCAAATCACCCGGCCCGACGCCGCGAAGGCGGGGTCCAGAAATCCGGCGACGAAGGACAGCAAAGTCGACTTGCCCGAACCGGATGGCCCCATTACCGTCAAAACTTCGCCCGGCGCGATGGCGCAACCACGCCCAGCAGCGCCCGGCCGCCAAGCGCGATCGTCACCTTGTCGAGGCGCAGCCCCTTCGTTTCCAACTATCTCACCGTCCGGTTCCGGCCGCTCCGCCGCGATATACGAGACGGGACAGCATGGCGGCAATGACGAAACCCGCCGCCGGCAGCGTAGCCTGGACAAACGCCCAGACGCCGATGATGCGTCGGTTGCCGCCGGCGGCAAGCGCCACCGCCTCGGTCGTCACCGTCGGCAGCCGGCCGGCGCCGATCAACACGGTGGGCAGATAAAGCCCGATCGACACGGCGAAACCGACGGCGGCGGCGGTCGCCAGCGCCGGGGCGAGCATCGGCAGCTTCACCGCCACCAGCATGCGCGCGCGCGACCGGCCGAGACCGAAGGCAACCGCCTCGTAGCGGCGATCGAAGGCGCGCCAGGGATCCGCCAGCGATAGAAAAACGTATGGCAGGACGAAAACGAGATGGACCGCGACCAGGAGCGGCGTCGACGGGGTCAGGCCGGCGGCGAGGATCGCAGTCTGCAGCCCGAACAGGAAGGCGATTTGCGGGGCGAGGAGGGGCAGGTAGATCAGCACGCGCGCGCCTTGCCCCGGCCGGGCGCCGGTCTCGTCCTCCCGCGTGAGCGAAAGAACGGCGAGCATCAGCGCCGCCGCCGTCGCGGCGACGCCGACGCCGACGGAGCGGAGCAGCGGATCGGCGAGGCGCGGCAGCGTATTGGCCCATCCCGACAAGATGAAGCGGGCCGGCAGGGCATTCGGGAACTGCCACAGCCCGGCGACCGACCACAGCGCCAAAACGGCGAGCCCGGCGAAAACGACCGCCGCGAACGAGACCATCGCCGCCAGGCCAATCAGGCGCGGCGCGCCATCCCGGCGGAAGCGGAAGCCGGAACCGCAGAGCGCGCGGGCGGCGACACGGCCGACGCGTTCCAACCCGACCCAGGCGAGGATCGCCGGCGCCGTCGCACCGAGTTGGAGCATTGCGCCGGCGGACGCCTTGAAGCGCATGGCGAGATCGGGATCGTTCATCCATTGGACAAGGCGCACGGCAAGCGTGGGCGGCGCGGTTGGCCCGAGGATGGCGGCGACATCGACAACCGAAGTGGAGAAGGCGATGACGGCGAAAACCGGCAACCGGATCTGGCGATAAAGCGAAGGCCAAACCGTATGCAGGAATCCGGCGATACGGCCGTAGCCGAGCGCGGCGGCAAGCTGGCGCGACGGTCCGGCCGGCGTTTGCGGCAAGGCGGCCAGGGTCATCAGGAACAGGAAAGGGGCTTCCTTGACCGCCAGACCGGCGGCGAGGGTCAGCCCCATAGGATCGTTGACGATCAACACGTCCGGTGGCGTCAGCCAGCCGGTCAGCTCCGGCGAGACGAGGCGGGCGAGAAAGCCCGATGGCGCGACAAGAAAGGCGAGACCGAAAGCGGCCGCGGCGTGGGGCACGGCCAAAAGCGGCGAAAGGCCGCGACGCAAGCGCTGAAAGACCGGTTCGCCGATCCAGCCGGCGACAAAAAGCATGACGGCGCCGAGCGCGAGCGCCGTCGACAGCAGGCCGGCGCCGACGCCGACGCCCAGGGATCGCAGCAAGCCTGGTTCGGCCAGCAGGGCGCGGAACGGTTCAAGCGAGAAAGTCGAATGGCCGAGCGACGGCAGGAAGCCGAAAGCGGGCAGCAGCGTACCCACCAGGCCGGCGGCGACGGGACCCGCCAGCAGCGCGATGGCGAGCGGCGGTCCGAAGCGGGCGATCATGCCCGGCCGCTCAATGGGCGACGCCGTAGCGCTTCGCCCACTCCGACTCGAGCTTCGCCATCCATGACGGATGCGGCTCGTCGATCGCCGGGCCGAGCGCGTCGGGGGCGAGCGTCGCCACGCCGAGGGCGAGCCTGCCGAAGCGCGCGCGGTCCTCGGCCGTGAGTTTGGCCATGGCCAGCACGGTCGGATCGCCCCAAATTTCCGGGTCCTGCTTGCGCGCCTGCGCTTGCGGGGAAAGCAGGAAGTCGGCGACGACAAGCGCCCCTGCCTTCGACGACGCATTGAACGGTACGGCGACGAAATGGCTGTTGGCGAGCGTACCACCGGGAAAAACGAAGGAGCGCACGGTGTCGGGCAATTCGCCGGCGGCGATGGCGCTTGAGGCCTCGGCCGGATTGAAGGCGAATATAATGTCGGCCTCGCCGTCGGCCAACAATTGCTTCAGCGCCGGATAGTTTTTCGGAAACGCCTTGCCGGCGCGCCAAAGAAGTGGGTTGAGCGCATCGAGCGTGGCGAAAACCGGCGCGAGAATGGCGTCCGCGTCGACCGTCGCCACATCCTTCGCCAGCACGGCGCGATCGGCGACGCTCTCGGCGAGGACCTGTTTGAGGAAGGTCGAGCCCATGAAATCCGGCGGCTGGGGATAGGCGAAGCGGCCAGGATGCGCCCTGGCCCAAGCGACCAGTCCGGCGATGGATTCCGGCATCTCCTCCGGTTTTGTGCGGGCGGAATCATGGAAGAAGACGAGCTTGGCCATGCCCCAAGGGCTTTCCAGCCCGTCGACCGGAATGGTGAAATCGGTGCGCAGCGACGGCTTGCCCTCGACATCGGCGAAGGCGTAGTTCGGCAATTTCTCCGCCCAGCCGGGTCGGAGCAGCAGGCCCTGCCGCTTCATGGCGGAAAAGTTCTCGCCATTGATCCACACGAGGTCAATGGCGCCGCCATCGCCGCGTCCGGCGGTCTTCTCGGCGAGCACGGAATTGACCGCCGTCGCCGCATCCTCGAGCTTGACGTGGACAAGCTTGACGCCGTAGCGCTTCTCCACTTCCTCGCCGGCCCAGGCGATGTAGGCGTTGATGTTCTCGGCGCCGCCCCAGGCATTGAAATAGACGGTCTCGCCACGCGCTTCGTCCAGCACCGCCGGCCAGTTCGCCGGATCCGGATCGGCGGCGAACGCCGCGGACGAGGCGAAGAGGGCGGCTGCCAGCGTGGCGGCGAATTTCAACATTTCGATGTTGTCTCCCTGTGCAGCGCCTTACACCATGCCGGGACGGCCTCTTGCAACGCATCGCCCATCAATGCCGGCTCACTAGCGTGTGATGGGGTGGGGAAAGGCGTGGGCGATTTTTTTATGGAACGTTTGTTCCGATTTTGGCATTGTCGCGTATCCGATCACCGGACACAGCCATGGACCCGAGCCCGACGCCGCCCGATTTCGATGCGCTCAGCGCCGCGATCCTCATCGAGCGGGACAATCTGCCCAAACGCTTGCGGCAGGTGGCTGCCCACGCGCTGGCCAATCCGGACGATATCGCCTTCGGCACGGTTGCCTCCATCGCCGCGTCGGCCGATGTGCAGCCGTCGGCGCTGGTGCGTTTCGCCCAGACGTTCGGGTTCAGCGGTTTTTCCGATCTGCAAGCGGTATTCCGCCAAAGGCTGAAGGCGCGCGCCGGCAGCGATGACGACCGGTTGAAAGCCATTCGCACTGTCGCGGCCGGCCGTTCGGGCGACGCCGCCCTGATCGACGGCTTCATCGCCAGCGCCCGCCAATCGCTGGACCGACTCGCCGATAGCGTCGACGCCGGCGCTTTCGCGGCGGCGGCCGAGCGAATCGCACGGGCCGAAACCGTCTATATCGTCGGCCGGCGGCGCTCCTATCCGGTGACCAGCTTTCTCGCCTATGCCTTCGGCAAACTCGGCCTGCGTTTCGTGCTGGCGGGTTCGCCCTCGGGCATCGACGAGGAAATCCTGGCGATCGCGGGGCCGAAAGACGCCGCGATCTGCGTCACCTTTCCCCCCTACGCGCCGCAAACCGTGGCCCAAGCCCGGGCGCTGGCGGGCAATGGCGTCGGCATCGTCGCCGTCACTGACGGGCCGTTCTCGCCGCTCTGGTCGCTGGCCAGCGAACGGATCGCCATCGCCGAAGCGAATTTCCAGGGCTTTCGTTTCGCTTTCGGCGACCATGGCTCTGGCGATGGCGCTGACGGTCGCGGTGGGCGAGCGCAGACAAGGCGGGTGGGGCGACGCCAGCAAATAGAATATATGTTCTATATTGACAATGATCGGAATATACGTTTCATACTAACCGCGAATGCGCGGGTCCGCCCGTATCGCCGGAGGTCTCATCTTGCTCGACGTCATCGCCATCGGCCGCGCCTCGGTCGACCTCTATGGCCAGCAGATCGGCTCGCGGCTGGAGGATATCGCCTCCTTCTCCAAGTCCGTTGGCGGCTGCCCGGCCAACATCGCCATCGGCGCGGCGCGCCTCGGGCTGAAGACCGGGCTGATCACGCGCGTCGGCGACGAGCAGATGGGCCGCTTCATTCGCGAGCAGGCGGCGCGCGAAGGCGTGGCGACGCAAGGAATCGTCACCGACCCGCAACGGATGACCGCGCTGGTGTTGCTGGCGGTGGAAGCCGAAGGCCAATCGCCGATGATTTTCGTGCGCACCGACTGCGCCGACATGGCGCTCGACGAGAGCGACATCGACGAGGCGTTCGTGGCGCGGTCGCGCGCGGTTCTGGTCAGCGGCACGCATTTTTCCCGCGACAACACCGCCGCGGCGCAGATGAAAGCGATGCGGATCGCCAAGGCCAATGGCCGCAAGGTGGTGTTCGACATCGACTACCGGCCGAATCTCTGGGGTTTGGGCGGCCATGCCGAGGGCTTCGCGCGTTACGTCCGGTCCGACGCCGTGTCGGCCAAACTGAAAGCCATCCTGCCCGATTGCGACCTCATCGTCGGCACCGAGGAAGAGGTGATGATCGCCGCGGGAGAGGAGGATCTGGTCACGGCGCTGGCGGCGATCCGGTCGCTGTCGGCGGCGACCATCGTGCTCAAGCGCGGCGCCAAGGGCTGCATCGTCTATGACGGGCCGATCCCGGACGATCCCGAACATGGCATTGTCGGCGAGGGTTTCGCGATCGAGGTCTACAATGTGCTCGGCGCCGGCGACGCGTTCCTGTCCGGTTTCCTGCGCGGGTGGCTGACCGGCCAGGACCATGCGACATCGGCGACATGGGCCAATGCCTGCGGCGCGTTCGCCGTGTCGCGGCTGTTGTGTTCGCCGGAATACCCGACCTGGGCGGAGCTTGACCATTTCCTCAAGCATGGCAGTGCGCAGCGGGCGTTGCGCAAGGACGCCGAGTTGAACCACATCCATTGGGCGACGACGCGACGCGACGCAATTCCGTCGATGATGGCCTTCGCCATCGACCACCGTTCGCAGCTTGAAGACATCGCGGCCAAAGCCGGCGCGCCGGCGGAGCGCATCGCCGATTTCAAGGTTCTGGCGGCAAGAGCCGCGGCGCGGGTGGCCGACGGCAAGCCCGGCTTCGGCATGCTGCTCGACGAAAAACACGGCCGCGCCGCGATGGAGGAATGCGCCCGCCATCCTTTCGCCTGGCTCGGCCGGCCGGTGGAATTGCCGGGATCGCGCCCGCTGCGATTCGAGTTCGGCCAGGACATCGGCTCGCAACTCGTCGACTGGCCGGTGACGCATTGCATCAAGTGCCTGTGCTTTTACCATCCCGACGATCCGGAATCGTTGAAGCGCGAACAGCAGGACAAAATTGTCGCCCTGCACGACGCGGCGCGAAAAATCGGCCGCGAATTGCTGGTCGAAATCATCGCCGGCAAGGCCGGGCCGATCGACGGCCATACCGTCGCCCGCGCCGTCGCCGAACTCTACGCGTTGGGCGTCAGGCCGGACTGGTGGAAGCTGGAGCCGCAGGCGTCGACCGCGGCTTGGCGCAACATCGAGGCCGTCATCGTCGACAATGATCCGTGGTGCCGGGGCATCGTGCTGCTCGGCCTGGAAGCGCCGCAGCAGGAGCTCGAAGCGGCGTTCGCCGCCGTCGCGCCGATCGCGGCCGTCAAGGGATTCGCGGTCGGCCGCACCCTGTTCGCCCGCGCCGCCGAGGACTGGTTGACCGGGCGCATTGACGACGACGCCGCCATCGCCGACATGGCGGAACGATTCCGCGCCCTGTGCGTCGCCTGGCGGCGCGTGCGCGCCGGCGCCTGATTGGGAGAACGCCATGAGCAAAACCATCCGCCTGACAATGGCCCAGGCCCTGGCCAAATTCCTCACCCGGCAAATGACCGTAATTGATGGCAAGACGGTCCCGATCTTCGCCGGCGTCTGGGCGATTTTCGGCCACGGCAATGTCGCCGGGTTCGGCGAGGCGCTGTATCAGATACGGGACGAATTGCCGACTTACCGCGCCCATAACGAGCAGGGCATGGCGCATGCCGCCATTGCGTTCGCCAAGGCGTCGTTCCGCCGCCGTTTCATGGCCTGCACGACCTCGATCGGCCCCGGCGCGACCAATCTGGTGACGGCGGCCGCGCTCGCCCATGTCAACCGCCTGCCGGTGCTGTTCCTGCCCGGCGACGTGTTCGCCAGCCGCGCGCCAGATCCGGTGCTGCAGCAGGTCGAGGATTTCGCAGCCGTCGCGGCGCTGAAAGCGGCGAAGAAACCGGTGATCATCGGCGGCGGCGGCGTGCTCTATTCCGGCGCGAGCGAAACCCTCGCCGCTTTCGCCGACAAGGCCGGGATCCCGGTGCTGGAGACGCAGGGCGGCAAATCGGCGCTGGCCGACGACCACCCGCTCAACATGGGCTCGGTCGGCGTCACCGGCACGTCGGCGTCGAACCGGCTGGCGGCCGAGACCGACCTGATCCTCGCGGTCGGCACGCGCCTGCAGGATTTCACCACCGGTTCGTGGGCGGCGTTCGGCAACGCCGCCATGAAAATCATCGGCCTCAACACCCAAATCTTCGACGCCGGCAAGCATCGCGCGCGGCCGTTGATCGCCGACGCCAAGGCCGGCCTTGAGGAATTGTCCGCCGCGCTTGGCGACTGGACCACGCCGCGAGCCTGGACCGAAGACGCCAAGGCCGGCAAGGTCGAGTGGCGCAAGGCCGCCGACAACGCGCTCGCCGCGACCAATGCGGCGCTGCCTTCCGACGCGCAGGTGATCGGCGCGGTGCAACGCGTGCTGACCGGTAAGTCCACCGTGGTCTGCGCCGCTGGCGGCCTGCCGGGCGAATTGCACAAATTGTGGCGGGCCGATACGCCCGGCGGCTATCATCTTGAATACGGCTATTCCTGCATGGGCTACGAGATCGCTGGCGGACTCGGCGTCAAGATGGCCAAGCCCGACGACGAGGTCGTCGTCATGGTCGGCGACGGCTCTTACCTGATGCTCAATTCCGAACTGGCCACCTTGGTGATGCTCGGCCTCAGGATCACCGTCGTGCTGCTCGACAATCGCGGCTATGGCTGCATCAACCGCCTGCAGATGGCGACCGGCGGCGCCAACTTCAACAATCTGCTGGCCGACTCGCGCCACGTCGCGTTGCCGGCCATCGACTTCCGGGCGCATGCCGAAAGCCTCGGCGCGATCGCCGTCAAGGTCGCCTCGATCGCCGAGTTGGAGCAGGCGCTGGCGACGGCGCGCGGCGCCGACCGCTCCACCGTAATCGTCATTGACACCGACGCGCTGATCACGACCCAAGCCGGCGGCGCCTGGTGGGATGTCGCGGTGCCGGAAGTGTCGCCACGCCGACAGGTCAACGAATCGCGCAAGGCCTATGAAAAGGCGCGCGAGAAGCAACTTTGAACCGGAGAATGCAATGATCCGTTACGGCACCAATCCCATCGCCTGGACGAACGACGACGACCGTTCGATCGGCGCGCATATCAGCCTCGAAACCTGCTTGTCCGACACGGCGGCGATCGGCTTCGACGGCATCGAAAAAGGCCATCGCATGCCGAAAGACGGCGTGGCGCTGAAAAAACTGCTGGCCGCGCACGGCCTCGTCTTCGTTTCGGGCTGGCATTCGCTCCATTTGCTCGCCCACGATGTGGCGGCGGAAAAGCGCGCCATCCAGCCGCACCTCGACATGCTGAAGGCCAATGACTGCAAGGTGTGCATCGTTTGCGAGACGTCCAACGCCATCCATGGCGACGACGGCAGGGCGCTCGCCGGCAAGCCGAACCTCGCCGACGGCGCCTGGGCGAAATTCGGCGCCGACATCGAAGCGGTCGCGGAGTTTACCGCTGCGCAAGGCATCGATCTGGTTTACCATCACCACATGGGCACCGTGGTGCAGACGCGCGACGAAATCGGCCGGCTGATGGATGTCACCGGGCCGGCGACCAAACTGCTGCTCGACACCGGACACGCCTGGTTCGGCGGTTCCGATCCGGCGGAATTGGCGCGGGCTTACATGGCGCGGGTGCGCCACATCCACGCCAAGAACGTGCGCCCCGCGATTCGCCGTCAGGTCGAAGAGCAGGGATTGTCGTTCCTGGAAGGCGTGCGGCGCGGCGTCTTCACCGTCCCCGGCGATCCGGAAGGCGGCGTGGATTTCCCGCCCGTGCTGAAAATCGCCGCCGAACACGATTATTCCGGCTGGCTGGTGATCGAGGCCGAACAGGATCCGCTGAAGGCCGATCCGGTCACCTATCAGTCAATGGGGCTGAAGGCGTTGAAGGCTTTCGCCCGGGAAGCCGGCCTCGACAAGAGGGCTGCCTGACATGATCCTGATCGACCCGACGCACCCGTTTTACCGCCCGCTTTGGGTGCGCATCGCCATCGTCGCCGTCTGCTTCGCCTGGGCGGCGGTCGAGATCGCCATCGGCGCCCCCTTCTGGGGCGTGCTGTTCGGCGGCGCCGGCCTTTATGCCGTCTTTGTCTTTTTCATGCATCATCGCGCCAGCGGCGGAAAAGGGCCGACCCCGTGAGCGCGCTCCGCGTCAGGCCGAAACCGGGAAGCGGCAAGGTCACCGACGTGACGCCGGAAAGCGCCGGCTGGACCCATGTCGGTTTCTCGCTCGTCAGGCTGAAGGCAGGCGAGCGCTTCGGCGAGGCGACCGGTGGACGCGAAACCTGCCTCGTGCTGGTTTCGGGCAAGGCCCGCATCGTGGTCGACGGCGTGGAATTCGGCGAGCTGGGCGAGCGGATGAGCCCCTTCGCCGGCAAACCGTGGTCCGTCTTTGCGCCGGCGGGGGCCTCGTGGGCGGCCGTTGCGACAACCGATCTCGAACTGGCGGTTTGCACTGCGCCGGCGCTCGGTGGAAAGCACACCGCGCGCGTCATTGCGCCGGACGGGCTTGGCCAGGAAATCCGCGGCAAGGGCACGAACACGCGTTACGTCACCAACATCCTGCCGGAAAGCGATCCAGGCGCGGATTCCCTGCTGGTGGTCGAAGTGATCACGCCGGGCGGCCACACCTCGTCCTATCCCCCGCACAAGCACGATGTCGACGATCTGCCGCGCGAATCGCTGCTGGAGGAGACCTATTACCATCGCCTCAACCCGCCGCAAGGCTTCGCTTTCCAGCGCGTCTACACGGATCGGCGCGCCGATGGCACGCGCGAATTGGACGAGGGCATCGTGGTGGAAGACGGCGATGTTGTGCAGGTGCCCAAGGGCTACCACCCCTGCGCGGCCACACACGGCTACGATCTCTATTATCTCAACGTCATGGCCGGGCCGAAGCGGGTGTGGAAATTCCACAACGCACCCGAGCACGAATGGCTGTTGAAGTGAATTTCAGGGACAGTTTACTTAATTCCAGTCTTTACCCGCGCCGTTCGAATGCGGGAATTAAGTAAACTGTCCCTGAAATTCCCTGAAACTCACTTGAGCGGCTTGTCCTCGCCGTCGTCGAGGATGCGATGCGCCGCGCCGTCGAGGTCTTCGTATTGGCCGCTTTTCAGAGACCAGACGAAAGCGACCAGCCCCAGCGCGCCCAGCCCGAGCGCGATCGGGATCAGAATCATCAAGCCGGTCATTCGGCCGGCTCCAAATTCAGCGACGCCTTGAATTTCGGCGCGCGCGCCTTGCGCACAGCGTTGAGGCGCATGGCGTTGGCGACAACCAGAACCGACGAGCCGGACATGGCGAGGGCGGCGACAAGCGGCGTCACGTAGCCGAGGATCGCCAGCGGCACGGCGATGAGGTTGTAGAGAATGGCGAGGGCGAAGTTCTCGCGGATGAGCCGGCCGGCCTGGCGCGAAACCTCAAGCGCCAGCGGCACCGCCGCAAGGCTGTCGCGCAGGAAAACGAAATCGGCGGCGTTACGTCCGATGTCGGCGGCTGTCGCCGGAGCGATCGAGACATGGGCGGCAGCGAGCGACGGGGCGTCGTTGACGCCGTCGCCGACCATCAGCACCCTGGCTCCGGCGCGAGCCAATTCGTCGATGCGGTCGACCTTCTGGCCGGGCAACAGCCGGGCGCGCCATGCCGACACGCCCAATCGGCGCGCGGTTTCGGCAACCGCCCCGGCGGTATCGCCGGACAGGATTTCCGCGCCAAAGCCGGCTTCAGCCAATTCGACGATGGCCGCCCGCGCGTCGGGCCGCAGGCGATCGCGGAAGGAATAGGCCGCAACCAGTTCGCCGTCCCGCGACAGGACGGCTTCGCTCAGCGCCCCCGCAGATGGCGCTTCGGCGCCCGGCGCCGCCCAATCGCGCCGTCCCAGCCGCCAGACATGGCCGTCGGCATCGGCGACGATGCCCTGACCGGGCGTTTCGGCGATCGAGGCGATATTCAAGGGGGCGGGATCCGCCGCCGCCGCCAGCGCCTGACTCAACGGATGGCGCGACTGACGCGCCAGCGCCGCGGCGACCGCAAGCGCGGCGGGATCGATTTCCCCGTCACGCAGCAGTTCGGGGCGTCCGAGTGTGAGGGTGCCGGTCTTGTCGAAGACGGCGGTTGTAGCTTCCGCCATACGCTCGAAGGCCGCGCCGTCGCGCACCATGACGCCGGCGTCGAAGAGGCGGCGGGCGGCGACGACCTGAACGATCGGCACAGCCAGGCCAAGGGCGCAGGGGCAGGTGATGATCAGCACCGCGACGGCGATGGTGAGCGCATGGTGCCAATCGCCAGACACGGCCATCCAGCCGAGGAAGGACAGGAACGCCGTCAGATGGACGGCGGGTGCGTAGAACTGGGCGGCGCGATCGGCGATACGGCGATATCGGGCCCGGCCGCTTTCCGCGGCTTCCATCAGGCGGACCATTTCGGCGAGGAACGAATTCTCCGCCTTCGCCGTGGCGACGAGCGTCAACGGCCCGGTGAGATTCATCGACCCGGCGCGCAATTCGCTGCCTGGACCGGCCGAAACCGGCGCGCTTTCGCCCGAGACGACGGAGCAATCGAGATCGGAAGCGCCGCTGTCGACACGCCCGTCGACGGGGATTCGTTCGCCGGCGGCGACATGCAGGCGCATGCCCGGCTCAATTGCGCCGAGCGCCAGCCATTCGCGTTCGCCATTGTCGCGCTCGACGAAGGCGCCGCGCGCCGCCATGCGGGCCAGCCCCTTGACGGCGGAGCGCGCCCGCTCGCGCATGAGATGGTCGAGGGTGCGGCCGATGAGAAGGAAAAACAGCAGTGTCACGGCTGCGTCGAAATAAGCGTGGTGGCCGTGGTTCCATGTTTCGTAAAGGCTCATCGCATAGGCAAGCGAGACGCCGATCGAGATCGGCACATCCATGTTGGTGCGGCCTTTTTTCAGGACGCTCCACGCCGAGACGTAAAAAATGCGCCCGGAGAAAACCAGCGCCGGTATGGCGATGAAGGCCGAAATCCAGTGAAACAGGTCGCGGGTCGCATCCTCGGCGCCCGACCACACCGAGACCGACAACAGCATGATGTTGGCGGCCGCGAAGCCGGCGACGGCGAGCGCCAGCAGCAGGCGTTTCAGCTCATGGTCGCCTTCGTCGGCGGCGAAATCGAACAAATGCGCCTGATAACCATTGGCGGCGAGCGTTTCGAACACCGGCGGCAAGCCGTCCTGTTCGCGCCAGCGCACCGAGACGCGTTTGGTCGACAGATTGACGCGCGCCTGCTCGACGCCATCCATGCGGTTGAGCGCGCCTTCGATGGTGGCGATGCACGCGCCGCAATGGACGCCGGGCACGGCCAGATCGATCTGGCGCAAACCGTCGCCGAGGTCGCGGCTGGTGGCGATGATTTCCTCGGCATGCGGCGCAGCGCCCGAGACCGCCTCGAGCGCGGATTCGGCGCCGGGCGCGCAGCAGCTCACGTGCGCGCTCCGCCCTTCACGATGAAGCGCAGGGTCTCGCGCCAAGGCTTGCCCTCGCCGATGTCGGCGTCGATGACGGCGATCCACGCGCCGTCGGCAAGCGGGAGAGCCGCGCTCCATGACTCGCCGTCGCGGGCCAACGACACCACCGAATCCTCACGATCGGTCACCGGGCCGCTTGAAGGTCACGGTCACGCCGTTGGCGGTCACGACCGATCCAGTTTCGGTCTTGAGCAAGAAGGCGACGCGCCCGCCGGAAACGGCAAGATCGTATTTCCAGCCCCGCGCGATCTGCGTCGCCGCATCCGCCGCCTTGCCGTTGAATTCCTGGCTGGCGATGTAACTGTTCGGCACCACCAGACCGGTCCATGTCGAATTGGCGAGCCAGGCCATGGTGAAATTGACGGCGAAGATCACGCCGAAAAAAGCGACAAGAATGAACAGGAGATGCTTGCCGGTGAATTCGCGGCTGGCTTGCACGTTCATTTCGGTGGCTCCGGTGCAAAGAAGGTGGCGTTGTAGGAATCGGTCTCGCCGGACGGTTTGTCCACCACCGTGAAGCGGAAATCATGGCTTTTGGCTTTCGCCGCGGTGGCCGGAACGGTGACGAAAAGCTTCAGGTTGCGCAGCTTGTCGGGCTCGACCGGCACGCTCAGCGTCTGCGCTTCCGGCTGGTCTTCCAGGCCGACCGCCTTGATGGTCGCGCCGGGGAGATCCTCGATCGACAACAGGAAGGTGCGCGGCTCGGGGATCATGTTGAGGATCTTGACCGAATAGCCGTTGCGGATCGATCCGTCGGATTCGAGCACGAATTGCGGATTGCGGTCGTGAAGAACGTTCAACTCCAGACGATCGCGGGAGAACAGGGCGACGAGCAGTCCGATGCCGATGGCCGACCACACGCCCATGTAGACGAAGGTGCGCGGCCGGAACAGGTGCCGGATGCGGAACATCTTGACGCCTTTGGACAGATTGCCGTCGTCGCCATAGACCAGCGCCGGGGAGATTGGCTGGGTGTTGTTCGCCGTCGCCAGCTTCATATTCTCGTTGTATTCGGCGAGCGTGGCGTAGGAAATCAGGCCGCGCGGCTTGCCGAGCTTGTCCATTACCGCGTCGCAGGCATCGATGCACAGCGCGCAGGTGATGCATTCGAGCTGCTGGCCGTCGCGGATGTCGATGCCCTGCGGACAAACGACGACGCAGGCGTTGCAATCGACGCAATCGCCGCCGCGAATTCCCGCCGCCGCCGCCTTCTTGGTGCCGCGCGTGCGCGGCTCGCCGCGCCAGTCATTGTAGGTGACGACGAGCGATTCCTCGTCGAGCATCGCCGCCTGGATGCGCGGCCACGGGCACATGTAGATGCACACCTGCTCGCGCATGTAGCCCGCAAACACGAAAGTCGTCGCCGTCAACACGCCGACCGTGATGTAGGCGATCGCCGGCGCCTGGAAGGTGAGGAAACTCATGAACAGGGTCGGCGCATCGGCGAAGTAGAAAATCCAGGCGCCGCCGGTCGCCATGGCGATAACCAGCCAGGATGGCGTGCTTGACGATGCGCTTGGCGATCTTGTCGACGCGGTCCACGAGGCCTGGCTCGAGCTTGATGCGGGCGTTGCGGTCGCCCTCGACGAAGCGTTCGACGACGAGGAACAGGTCCGTCCACACGGTCTGCCAGCAGGTGTAGCCGCACCAGGCGCGGCCGACGATGGAGGTGATGAGGAACAGGCCGACGCCGCCCATGACCAGCATGCCGGCGACGAAGTAGAATTCCTGCGGCCAGATCTCGATGGGGAAAAAATAGAACCGACGCGACGGAAAATCGATGAGCACGCCCTGGTCGGGCGCATTCGGTCCGCGATCCCAGCGCAGCCAGGGCGTGAGATAGTAGATGCCGAGCGTGATGATCATCACCAGCCATTTGAAGCGGCGGAAATCGCCGGAAGCGCGCTTGGGATGAACCTTCTGGCGCTTTTTATACATCGGCTGACGCGTCTTGGCGGCGTTGACGGCCTCGACTTCGACGCGTTCGATCTCGGTTTCATTCAGCATTGCAAATGTCCAGATTGTCCGTCCGCGCAATGTAGTGCGGAAAGAAGCCTGCTTACAGGATAGCGCAGCAGCCACGTTGACGCATGTCAAAACAGAGGCGGTGAACGAACGCACCAAAAAGCGAAGGCCCGGCGAATGCCGGGCCCTGCCCTCTCCCGGTGCGGCGCGGGATCCGGGTTATTCGCCGCCGCCGAGCGAATGCACGTAGACGGCCAGCTGCTTGACGGTGGTGTCGCCGAGGCGCGCGCCCCATGCCGGCATGACGCCGTGCTTGGGCTTGGCGATCTGGGCGGCGATGGCCGCTTCGTCCGCCGCGTAGAGCGCGATGGCGTCGGTCAGGTTCGGCGCACCGAAGTCCCGGCCGCCCTTGGCGTCTTCGCCGTGGCAGGAGGCGCAGTTTTCGGCAAAGACCGTCTTGCCGGCCTCGACCTTGGCCGCATCGGCCTGTCCGCCGGCGAGGCTCGCGGCATAGGCCGCGACCTGGCCGACCTGATCGGCGTTGAGAATGTCGGCGAAGGCCGGCATTTCCGAGACGCGGGTATCGGCGTCCGACGCATAACGAATACCGTGCGTCAGGGTCGTGTAGATCGCGTCGGCGGAACCGCCCCACAGCCAGTCATTGTCGTTGAGGTTCGGGTAACCGGGCGAACCGGCGGCGCCGGAGCCGTGGCACTGCACGCAATTCACCTTGAAGGCGGCGGCGCCGCCGGCAATGGCGAACTGGCGCAGATTGTCGTCGGCGAGGATGCCGGCGACGTCCTTGGCGGCGATCTGGTCGACGAACTGGGCCTGAGCCGCCTTGGCGGCGGTCAGGTCCGCGTTCACCGCGCCGCGGCTCGACCATCCCCAAATTCCCTGGGTGTTGCCGGAAACCAGCGGAATGGCCGGATAGATGACCATGTAGCCGATGGCCCAGACGATGGTGAAGTAGAAGGTCCACACCCACCAGGCGGGAAGCGGGTTGTTGAGCTCGCGGATACCGTCCCAGGAATGGCCGGTCGTTTCCACGCCGCTCACTTCGTCGATGTGTTTGTTGGCCATGGAATCAATCCTCCTTCAAGGGGATGCGTGCGATCTCGTCGGAGATGGCGCGGCTGCCGGGTCGAAAGGCGTACAGGATGACGCCGATGAAGAAGAGGACCATCAAGACCAGTCCCCAACTGTCGGCGAAGGCCCGCATTGCGGTGTAGGTTTCCATGTCGCCCTCCTAGCGGTAGCCCGCCGTCTCGTCATACTTGGAAAAGTCGACGAGGGTGCCGAGCATCTGGAGGTAGGCCACAAGCGCGTCCATTTCGGTGAGTTCGGCGGGGTTGCCGTCGAAATCGCCGGTAACGGCTTTCGGATAGCGAGCCAGAAGTCCGGAGGTGTCGGCGTCAGGATTGGCCTGGGCCGCCAGATCGGCCTCCGCGTTGGCGATCATGTCGTCAGTATAGGGCACGCCGACGATGGCTGAGGCGCCGAGATGTCCCGCCACATTGGCCACCTTGAGGGGCGTCGCCTTGAGGAAGGCGTAGCTCGGCATGATCGATTCCGGCACAACGTTGCGCGGTTCGATCAAGTGGTCGACGTGCCAGACGTCGGAGTAGCGCCCGCCGACCCGGGCCAGGTCCGGCCCGGTGCGCTTCGATCCCCACTGGAACGGATGGTCGTACATCGATTCCGCGGCGAGGCTGTAATGGCCGTAGCGTTCGACCTCGTCGCGGAAGGGGCGGATCATCTGCGAATGGCAGACGTAGCAGCCTTCGCGGATGTAGATGTTGCGGCCGGCAAGCTCCAGCGGCGAGTAGGGGCGCATCCCTTCCACCTTCTCGATCGTGTTCTCGAGGTAGAAGAGGGGCGCGATCTCGACGATGCCGCCAACCGTGACCACGAGGAGCGAGGCGACCAGAAGCAATGTCGCGTTCTTCTCGAGGATTTCATGTTTTTCCATGAGTGCCATAGTCGTAATCCTTCGTTTTCCGGTTGCGACTGCATGGCCGGCGCGAGCGCGGGCCGGAATCGGCGGCCTCGTTCCGCTTCTTGCCCAGGATCGTCATGTAGACGTTCCAAGCCATGATCAGTCCGCCGGTGAGATAGAGGACGCCGCCAATCATGCGCAGCACATAGTAAGGATACATGGCCGCCACGGATTCGGCGAAGGAGTAAACCAGGAAGCCCTGCTCGTCGTACTCGCGCCACATCAGGCCCTGCTGGATGCCGGCGACCCAGAGCACCGCCGCGTAGAGCACGATGCCGAGCGTGGCGAGCCAGAAGTGCCAGGTGATCAGACGCAGGCTGTACAGCCGGTCACGCCCGAACAACCGCGGTATCAGATAGTAGATCGCGGAGAACGAGATCATGCCGACCCAGCCGAGCGCACCGGAGTGCACGTGGCCGATCGTCCAGTCCGTGTAGTGGCTGAGCGAGTTGACCGCCTTGATCGACATCATCGGGCCTTCGAAGGTCGACATGCCGTAGAAGGCGACCGAAAGAACCATCATGCGGATGATCGGGTCGGTGCGGATCTTGTCCCAGGCGCCGGAGAGCGTCATCAGGCCGTTGATCATGCCGCCCCAGGACGGCATCCACAGCATGATCGAGAAGACCATGCCGAGCGTCTGCGCCCAGTCCGGCAGCGCCGTGTAGTGGAGGTGATGCGGGCCGGCCCAGATGTAGAGGAAGATCAGCGCCCAGAAGTGGACGATCGACAGGCGGTAGGAATAGACCGGGCGGCCGGCCTGCTTGGGCACGAAATAGTACATCATGCCGAGGAAGCCGGCGGTCAGGAAGAAGCCGACCGCGTTGTGGCCGTACCACCACTGGGTCAGCGCGTCCTGCACGCCGGCGAAAGCCGAGTAGCTCTTCACGCCGAGGAACGACACCGGCAACGACAGGTTGTTGACGAGGTGCAGCATCGCGATGGTGACGATGAAGGACAGGTAGAACCAGTTGGCCACGTAGATGTGCGGCTCCTTGCGCTTCAGCAGCGTGCCGAAGAAGACCAGCAGATAGGCGACCCAGACGACGGTGATCCAGATGTCGACATACCATTCCGGCTCGGCATATTCACGGCCTTCGGTGATGCCGAGCAGATAGCCGGTCGCCGCCATGACGATGAACAGCTGGTAGCCCCAGAAGACGAACCAGGCGAGATTGCCGCCGAACAGGCGGGCGCGCGTGGTGCGCTGGACGACATAAAAGGACGTCGCCAGCAGGGCGTTGCCGCCAAAGGCGAAAATGACCGCTGAGGTATGCAGCGGACGGGTGCGCCCGAAATTCAGCCAAGGCTCGATGTTGAGATCCGGCCAGGCAAGCTGGGCGGCGACGATGACGCCCACAAGAAAGCCGACGACCCCCCAGAACATGGTGGCGATCGCGCCGTAGCGGGTCGGTCCGTCGAGGTAATCGTCGGGTCCTTCGGCGTAGGCCGGCTTGGAGCCGACTTTGCGGATCAGGAGGATCGTGCCGATGGCAAGCGATCCGAAAAGCACCCACATGTGGATGCGGAAGAGGTCATCGGCGGCGAAAGCCACGCCCAGGAGCGCGACCAGGGCGCCAAGGCCCAGCAGAATCGTTTCGGTGAGAAATCTCATTTCCCGTCCCCTCTCGGATGGAACGCACGCACGCCAAGAGGTCGCAGTCCCCCCGACGCGTGTTTGTCGATTAGCGCGACGCAAGAATACGCCGTCTTGATCCATGTCAAAGCTGTAAAATAGGGTGCTGCGCAAATTGGTCGCATGGAAAAGCCGCGAAGCGAACCGTGCCGGCCTGTTACACCGTCCGCGCCGGACGGCGGCGCATCGATTTCGCCGGCCGAATTGCTGTCCCGCCTCGACGGCGCCCATTCCGAACTGCTCGCCATCTGCGACCGGTTGGAGGGAATCGCCGATTCGCTTCCCAACACCTTGAACGTGCGCAATTGCCGAGAGGCGGCGGGCGAATTGGTGCCGGTGGTCATGCGCGCCCACCGGGTCGAGGAAGAAGAGGTTTTTCTACGCATCGCCGGCGAGGCGCGCACCGCGGCCTTGCAGAAAACGCTCGATCATCTGCGCACCGAACATTGCGAGGACGAGTGTTTCGCCGAGGAGCTTGCCGACGCCCTCAAACAGGCGGGCGAGGGCAAGGTGCAGCCCGAAACGCTCGGCTACATGTTGCGGGGCTTCTTCGAGGCAATGCGCCGCCACATCAATTTCGAACGCGAGCGGTTCCTGACTCTCGCCGGCGGGTAGCCGTCAAATGCTGGCGCGGTGCTGAAGCCGCGATGTCGGGCACGGAAACGTGCCGGTTGTTTTCGATCTGGATGACGCCTTCCTTGCGCAGCTTGGTCAACTGACGGCTGACGGTCTCGATGGTCAGGCCGAGGAAATCGGCGATATCGGAACGGGTCAGCGGCAAATCGAAGATGACGCGGCCGGCTTGACGCGGGTTTTCAGGATCGGAATGTGTGGCGATCAGCCACAGGAAGCTCGCCACTTTCTCCGACGCCGTCTTGCGGCCAAGGGTCACCATCCATTCGCGCGCCTCGTCGAGTTCGTTCAGCGTCTGCTGCAGCAGGCGGTGCTCGAGTTCGGGCGAATCGGCGATCATCCGGTCGATAACCGTCTTGGGGAAGGCGCAGAGTTTGACGTCGGTCGCCGATTCGGCGTCGATGGCGCTCTCGCGGCGGAACGGCCGGCCGACGAAATCGGGGGCGAACTGCAGGCCAACGATCTGCTGCCGGCCGTCGGCGAGCGTCTTGGTGAGCTTGATGACGCCGGACAGGACAGCGCCATAGGTGACCATTTCGCTCGAATCGGTCATCAGGTTTTCGCCGGGCTCGAGATGCCGACGGGTGGCGTGCCGGTTGAGCGCGACCAGCTGGTCGGCGTTCAACGCGCCGCAAACACCTCTGTGACGCGCTTCGCAAGCGCGGCAGAGCGCCGGCACTTCGGAGTTGTGAATGTCCTTGCGATCGCTCATGCTTCTCCGAAGCGGCTTGTCCTGCGTCACTTAGCCTTCCTGTGCCGGCTTGTCGCAGGAAACTTGATCATGATCAAGGAAATGCCGATTCCATGATAGGAAAGCGCGTCAGAGAGGTCCGATGTCGCCAGAACTCGTGTTGAAATTGAGCGCGCCCGTGCCGCGCTACACCAGTTATCCGACCGCGCCGCATTTCCATGCCGGCGTGACGGCGGCCGAGTATGGACGCTGGCTCGAGGCGATTCCCGACGATGCCGCCCTGTCGCTTTATCTACACATCCCTTTTTGCGACCGATTGTGCTGGTTTTGCGCCTGTCACACCAAGCAAACGCTGAAATACGATCCGGTTTCGACCTATCTCGATGCGCTGATCGCCGAAATCGGCCTTGTCGGCTCCAGGCTCGGCGGCAAGGGCCGCGTGACCTCGGTTCACTACGGTGGCGGTTCGCCGACCATGATGAAGCCGGACGACATGATTCGCGTCGACGCGGCCTTGCGTACCGCCATGCGTTTCGACCGGCAGGCCGAGATCAGCGTCGAGATCGACCCGAACGACATCACCCCCGACAAATACGCGGCGCTCGCCGCCATCGGGCTGACGCGGGCGAGCCTCGGCGTGCAGGATTTCGATCCGAAGGTGCAGGAGGCGATCAACCGCATTCAGACCTTCGACCAGACCAGAGAGGTCATCGATCAGGTCCGCGCCCATGGCGCCGGCTCGGTCAATGTCGATCTTCTCTACGGCCTGCCGCACCAGACGCGCGACAGCGTCGAAGCTACGCTGCGGCAGGTGCTGACGCTGAAACCGGATCGCATCGCCCTGTTCGGCTATGCCCATGTGCCGTGGATGAAGAAACACCAGACGATGATCCCCGACAAGCTTCTTCCGGGCGCGGTGGAGCGTTTCGCCCAGTCGAACCGGGCCGCCAGCATCCTCAAGGCCGACGGATATCAGGGCATCGGCATCGACCATTTCGCACGTGCCGGCGACAGCATGGCGATCGCGGCGCGCGAGGGGCGCCTGAAGCGCAATTTCCAGGGCTATACCGTCGATTCTCCCGATGCGCTGATCGGTCTTGGCGCTTCGTCGATCGGCCAATTGCCGCAGGGCTATGTGCAAAATCAGGCGGCGAGCGGCGAATACCAGAAGGCCGTCAATGGCGGCGCGCTCGCCACGGTGCGCGGCTATGCGCTCGAGGAGGACGATCGGCTGCGGGCCCGGGTGATCGAGCGGCTGATGTGCGATTTCGCCTTTACCGGCAAGGCGTTGGTCGACGAATTCGGCGCGCCGGCCGAGGCCCTTCTGGACGAGGCGCGGTACCTGATCGACGCCGATCCGGAAAAGCTGTTCTGCCGAAAGGGAGACCGCTATTTCATCACGGCCAAGGGCAGGCCGTTCGCGCGCAGCGTTGCGGCCAGCTTCGACGCCTATTTCGGCGTCGGCGAAGCGCGGCATTCGATGGCAGTGTGATCCGCGGCCAACCGCGATGTTCGCCTTTACACATCCGTCACAGCAACGCGCCAGTTTTGCGCGCCGAGGGAAATTAACATGACCATCCGCAATCTCGACCGCGCCTTTCGCCCGAAATCCGTCGCCGTCATCGGCGCCTCCACCCGGGAGGGGTCTGTCGGCCGCGTGGTTTTCCGCAATATCCTCGACGGAGGCTTCGCCGGGCCGGTCTGGCCGGTCAATCCGAAGTACAGAGACATCGACGGGACGGAATGTTATCGGCAGGTCGCCGACTTGCCGGAAGCGCCGGACCTCGGCGTCATCGTGACCCCGCGCGAAACGGTGCCGGGGCTGATCGACGAACTCGGCCGCAAGGGCACGCGCGCGGCGCTGGTCATTTCCGCCGGGCTGACGCGCGAGAACGGATTGCGCCAGAAGATGCTCGACGCGGCGAAACCGCATCTGTTGCGTATCGTCGGGCCCAACACGCTCGGCCTGATGATGCCGACCGTGGCGCTCAACGCCTCGTTTTCGCACATTCCGCCGACCGCCGGCCGGCTGGCCTTGCTGTCGCAATCGGGCGCCATCGCCACGTCGCTGATCGATTGGGCGGCGGCGCGCGGCATCGGCTTTTCCCATATCGTGTCGCTTGGCGACATGGCCGATGTCGACACCGGCGACTGCCTCGATTTCATCGCCACCGACCGCGAAGCGGATGCGGCGTTGATGTATATGGAAACCATCACCAACCCGCGCAAATTCCTTTCCGCGGCGCGCGCCGCCTCACGACTCAAGCCCGTGGTCGCGGTCAAGGCCGGCCGCCACGCCGCGGCGGCGGCGGCGGCGGCGACGCATACGGGTGCGCTTTCGGGCGGCGACCGCGTCGTCGATGCGGCGCTGAAGCGCGCCGGAATCCTGCGCGTCGACGATTTGAACGACTTGTTCGGCGCGGCGGCGACGCTGGCGCGGTCAAAACCGCTGACGCGAGGGCGCGTCGGCATTGTCACCAATGGCGGCGGCGCCGGCGTGCTGGCGATCGACGGATTGCTCGATCACGGCGGCGAACTGGCCGAATTATCGGCCGAAACAATCGCCGCCCTGGATAAAACAATGCCGGCGACATGGTCCCGGGCCAATCCTGTCGACATCATCGGCGACGCACCGCCCGAGCGGTACCGCGCCGCCGTCGAGGCTGTGGCCGCCGATCCGAATGTCGATGTCTTGCTGGTGATGAATTGCCCGACGGCGCTCGGTTCAAGCGAGGACGCAGCAAGAACCGTGGCTGCGTTGGCGCCGAACGGCCGCATCGGCGACAAGCCGGTCATCGCCGCCTGGCTCGGCGAAGCGACCGCCGGTTATGCGCGCACCTTCCTGGAGGAAGCCAACATCGCCTGCTACGAGACGCCCGGCGACGCGGCGCGAACCGTCGCCTGGCTCGACGACTGGAGCAAGGCGCAACGCAGCCTGATGCGCGTGCCCGAGCATTCCACGGTCGACATTCAGGGCCGTCGCGCCGAGGCGGAGCCGGTGCTCGCCGCCGCTATCGCCGACGGACGAACCATGCTGACCGAGGCGGAAGCAAAGGCCGTGCTTCAGGCCTATGGCATACCGACTCCGGAAACCAGCGTCGTGGCGTCGCCGGACGCCGTTGCCGAGGAAGCGCGCCGTCTGCTGGCCTCGGGATACGCCAAGGTGGTGGTCAAGTTGCTGTCCCTGAAGGTCAGCCACAAATCCGATCTCGGCGGCGTGGCGCTGAGCCTCGAGACCCCGGAGGCGGCAGCCGACGCGGCTCGCGCCATCCGGGCGCGTTTCGAAACGGCGCGGCCGGGCGAGACGCCCGACGGCTATGCCGTGCAGCCGATGATCGAGCGCAAGCACGCGCATGAACTCATCATCGGCATGGCCCGCGACCCGCTTTTCGGTCCCGCGATCCTTTTCGGCGCGGGCGGCACCGCGGTCGAGGTGCTCGACGACACGGCGATCGGCCTCCCGCCGCTCGACGACGTGCTCGGCGGCGACCTGATCGACTCGACCCGCATCGGCAGGTTGCTCAAAGGCTATCGCGACCGCAAGCCGGCCGATCGGGCGGCGATACTCGCCGCGATCAACGCGGTGTCGGCATTGGTCGTCGACTTTCCCTGCATCAAGGGTCTCGACGTCAATCCCCTCCTCGCCGACGAAAATGGCGTCATTGCACTTGACGCCCGCATCGAGATCGATGCGACGCGCGCCGGCGAAAAGGGTCCGAACCGCGACCTCGCCATTCGCCCGTGGCCGGCCGACTGGCAGCGTGACCTCGTTGCCGAGAATGGCGAAACCTATCAATTGCGACCGATCAAACCGTCGGATATCGGCCTCTATGAGGCGTTTTTCGCCAAGACGACGAATGAGGACATGCGGCTGCGTTTCCTGTCGCCGCGACGCCACTTCTCGCAGACCGACCTCGTTCGCATGACCCAGCTCGATTACGACCGCGACATGGCTTTCGTCGCCATCGCGGTTGACGGAACGATGGCGGGCGTCGGCCGCATTTCGGCCGACCCGGATCGCGAAACCGCGGAATACGGCCTGCTGGTGCGCTCCGACTTGCAGGGCGCCGGCATCGGCCGGGCGATTCTGCGGCTGTTGGCCGATTTCGCCCGCGACGACGGCATCGGTAAAATCGAGGGTTTCGTGCTGGCCGGCAACGAGCGCATGCTCGACATGTGCCGACACATGGGATTTGCCATCGCACGGCATCGCGAGGAGCCGGACCTGATGCTGGTTACCCTCGATTTGCGCGCGAAACCAAGTAGTTGACGGAGCTGATCGGTCGGCGCAATCCTGACCATCCGCGATTCCCGCGGCCATAAAAGGTCAACCACGATGCGCCCTGCCGTTGCCGCCATTTGCCTTGCCTGGATGTTGGCGGCGAACGCCGCGGCGGCGGCCGACGCTGAAAAAGGGCGTCTATTCCTGCAGGAACGCTGCGGCGGCTGTCATGCAACCGACGCGACCGGCGACAGTCCGTTGCCGGCAGCGCCCGCTTTCCGTCAGCTTGGTGAACGCTATTCGCCCGAAACGCTTGAAGAATCGCTCGCCGAAGGCATCGTTACCGGCCATCCCGGCATGCCGGAGGTGGTGGCCACACCGGAGGAAATCGACGATATCGTCGCCTGGCTCAACGCGGTGCAAGCCGCACCGAAGCCTTGACCGGAGAACTCAGGCGATGGCGCGCATTTTCGGGGCCGGCCTGACTTCTTCCTCCAGCTCCCCTTCGGCCAGGAAAGCGTAAGTGTTGTTGAGCAAATACGCCGCCATGCCGGCCGAATCGAGCGGCCGGGCGAAGAAGTAGCCTTGCAGGTGGCTCAACGAAATTTCGCGCAGGAATTCGACCTGCTCGGGCGTTTCCACCCCTTCTGCCGTCACTTTCATGCGCAGGGTGCGGCCAAGGGAGGCAATGGAACGAAGGATGTCGCGCGCCGCGGCGTCTTCCGACAACGCGTTGACGAACGATTTGTCGATCTTGATCTTGTCGAAGGGGAATTTCATTAAATAGGCGAGCGATGAGTATCCCGTGCCGAAATCATCCATCGCGATGGTGACGCCGAGCTTTTTGAGTTCGTTGAGCTTGGCGACCACTTCTTCGGGATTGTCAATCAGAAGGCTCTCGGTGATTTCCAGTTCGAGGCGGCTTGGGGCAAGCCCGGACTCCATCAGCGCGTCGCCCACAACGGCGACGATATCTGAACCCTGGAAATGGCGGGCCGACAGGTTGACCGCGACCAGATAAGGCGCGGGCCAGGAGGCCGCGTCGGCGCAGGCGCGGCGCAAGGTCCAGTCGCCAATCTGCTGGATGATCCCGGTCTGCTCGGCAATCGGAATGAACTCCGCCGGCGGAATGACGCCGCGCAGCGGGTGATTCCACCGAACCAGCGCCTCGAAACCGCTCGGCTGCTTGCTCTCGGCGGAAACGAGCGGTTGGTAGTGCAAGACCAATTCGCCTTCGTCGATGGCGTGTCGCAATTCCATTTCGAGCATGCGGCGCTCGCGCATTTCGGAATCCATCTGGGATTCGAAAAAGCGGTAGACGCCGCGGCCAGACGCCTTGGCGCGATATAGCGCCAGATCGGCGTTACGCAGGATCTGGTCCGGGCGCGTGCCATCAAGCGGCGCAACGGCGATGCCGATCGAAACGCCGATGGTGACGAGTTCGCCATCGATTTCATAAGGCGCGGAAATGTCGCGCACGAGCCGGTCGGCAATCGGCGCAATTTCGTCGCGGCGGCAATTCGACGTGAGAATGGCGGCGAATTCGTCGCCACCGAGCCGGGCGGCAAAATCAGTCTCGCGAACGGCGGCCTTCAGGCGTTTGGCCACCATGGCGAGCAGCTTGTCGCCGGCGAGGTGGCCGCGGCCGTCATTGACCGCCTTGAACTGATCGAGATCGAGATAGAGCACGGCGAATGGCGAACCGTAACGTTCGAGCCGCGCGACGGCGGAACCGAGCTGGTCGGTGAAGCGCGCACGATTGAGCAGGCCGGTCAGCGCATCGTTGTGGGCAAGGAAATTGATGCGCCGTTCCGCCAGTTTTTCGGCGGTGACGTCGGACGCCGTGCCGATGTATCCGGTGTAGGCGCCAATATCGTCGAAGGCCGGCTTGCCGGTCAGCCGCCACCATTTTTCAGTGTTGCCGTGGACAAGACGAACGATGAGGTTGGTAAATGTGGCGCGATTGGCGATCGAATGCTCGATCTCGGCCAAAATCGGGCTTTCCTTGTCGGCGTTCTCCTGAAGAAAGCCCATGAAGGAGCGGCCCTGGATTTGTTCGCGTCCACCGGCGGCAAGGGCGAAACGATCCGAGACGCGATCGATGGCGCCGAGCGAATCGAATTCCCACAGCCAATCGGATGAGTTTTCCTCGAACTCCTTCAGCAACAGGCCGATGATGTTGCGCTGGTCGCGAATGGTCGATTCGGTCTGGAGATGCTCGACCAGGAGCCGCGTCTGCCGGAGGCTGACGAAAACGATCAGGCCGGCGAAGCTCATCAACGCGGCGGCGAAAAGAAGCGAAAGGCGATAGTCCTCGACGCCGAATCCGGCGAGCATCGCGCCGAGCAGCGCGGGAAGCAGGAATGTGGCCGTCGCCGGCGGAAAGGACGCAAAGACAAAGCAGGCCGTGCACATCGCGCCCATCGAGGCGAGCACGGTGACGAAGCCGAGCGACCCCTGTTCGAGCGGCAGGAACAGGAACGGCACGATCGCCCACAAGACACCGAGGGCGAAGGAAAACACGACCTGCCGGGACACCATGGCTTCCGTCGCCCCGAGGCGCGATTCGCTCGCGTCGCCAAGATCGTTTCCGGCAAGACCGTAGGCGAGCGCGGCGAATTGCGCGAAGGACCAGACGACAGCCATATTGTAGTCGTAGTGGCCATGCATCGCGGTCAGCAGGATGCAGGCGAGGATTGTCATGACAATCGCCAGCGCCGGAATCATCTTGGCAAGCGTGGAAATCTGCTCGGCGATGAGCTGCTTGCGGACTCGCGGCTTCAGCTCGCTGGCGCGAGTCGCGGTATCGAACAGGCGCGACAGCCTGCCAGTCACGGTCGTCCTTGCCACGACGTTCCCCTCATTACCCGGGAACGGATACCAAGACAGCCTTAATATTGAGTTGCCATGGCGGGACATGCGCCGGGAAGCCGGACCGAACCGGGGAGATCCGGCCTGAAAGCCGCCCGGACAACAAACACGAGCAATACGGCAAACAACTGCACACAAAATAAACCATTTCGCTTAAGCCGGATTTCACCCGATCTCCCTATGCTCGGTCCAAACCAATAATGGGGCGACAGGGAAAATCATGAAAACCACGGACAACAAGGCCGCGAACGGCGTCGTCATTCCTGCGGGCGCACTGACCGGTTCTTTGCGCGACTATCGCGCGCCGGAAGGAAAGCATCTTCTCGATCGCGTCTCCGGCTTCTATGCATGGCAAAACCTGCGCCGCGACTACAATCTCTGGCCCTACGCCAAATCGACGGCGACCGCGCCCAAGACGCATACGACGGCCAAATCGGATTCGGGCGCCGATTTCTCCGGCGTCAATTTCGCCTCGCAGGACTATTTGTCGCTGGCTTCGCATCCGGCGATCAAGGAAGCCGCCAAGGCCGCCATCGACGAATATGGCGTGCACAGCGCCGGCTCGGCCGCCCTGCTCGGCAATACCCGTCATTCGCTGCTTCTGGAAAAAAAGATTTCCGAGTTCATCGAAGGCCGCGAAATCGTGCTCTATCCGACCGGCTGGTCGGCGGGCTTCGCCGCGGTGCAGGGCGTCGTTCGTCCAACCGACCACGTCGTTCTCGACGTGCTCGCCCATTCCTGCTTGCAGGAAGGCGCTCGCGCCGCCACACAGAACATCTATTTCCATGGCCATCTCAACATCGAGGGTCTCGCCCGCCGCCTGCAGCGCATCCGCGCCGCCGACAAGACGAACGGTATCCTGGTGGTGACCGAAAGCTTGTTCTCGATGCATTCCGACACGCCGGACATCGCGGCGCTGCGCAATGTCTGCGACCAGTACGACGCGCAGCTTCTGGTCGATTGCGCCCATGATTTCGGCGCGATCGGAGAAGCCGGCCACGGCCATCTCGGCCTTCAGCACATGATGGACGCCGCCGACATCATCATCGGTTCGTTCTCCAAGACCTTCGCCTCGAATGGCGGCTTCATCGCGGTCAAGACCCGCGCGGTTGCGGAATACCTGAAATATTACAGCGCCACGCAGACCTTCTCCAACGCGTTGTCGCCGGTTCAGGCCGCCACGGTGCTGACCGCGTTCGACATCGTCCGTTCGTCGGAAGGCCGGGACCGTCGTCTGCGGTTGATGGACAATATCCTCTACATGCGCAGCCAGATGGCCAAGGTCGGGCTCGAGGCGCTCGGCGATCCGTCGCCGATCGTTCCGGTTCGCGTCGGCGCCGAAGGCCTCGCCCGCATCGCCTCGCGCGAACTGGGCAATCTCGGCGCCATCGCCAACCTGGTCGAGTATCCGGCCGTCCCGCAAGGCGGCGCACGCTTCCGCGTCCAGGTCCAGGCCGATCACACCCGCGAGGATGTCGACGTTCTGGTGCGGCTGATGCTGCAGGCCATATCTCAAGCTCCTCGCCGTCGACGACGACGCGGCTTCGGCTGAGCTCGTGGTCCGCGTCGCCGAGCGCTGCGGATACGAGGCGTTCGCGACCTCGGATTCGCGCGGTGTGGTCAATCTCACCCGGGCGCTCGGCCCGGACATCCTCGCCGTCGACATCAACATGCCGAACATCGACGCCATGCAGTTGTTCGAGCTGCTGGCGGCGGCGAATGTGACGGCGCGGATCCTCATCGTCAGCGGCGAGGACACGACCGTGCTGGAGGCAACGCGCCGCAAAGCCGAGGCGCTCGGCCTGTCAGTGCCCTATGTGCTGCAGAAGCCGCTCGACTTCCAAAAACTGCGCGCCATGCTGATGGCGCCGGTGGTGCGCACCGCCGCCTGAGGCGTTGCGCCGTCGGGTCGGACGAAAACCGCCCCTTTGCCCTTGCCTTTTGGCGGCCTTACCCGTAAGGAGCCGCGTCTTGAACCGCCCGGCAGGGCATGCCGTGGCGGTTTCATATGCTTGCTTTCAGGCTTCGTCCCGTGAAAGCACACGATCAAGGAGAGCAAAATGCCCAAGATGAAGACGAAATCGGCCGCCAAAAAGCGGTTCAAGGTGACCGCCACCGGCAAAGTGAAGGCCGCCGCCGCCGGCAAGCGCCACGGCATGATCAAGCGCACCAACAAGTTCATTCGCGACGCCCGAGGCACGATGGTTCTGGCCGAACCGGACGCCAAGAAGGTCATCACGTATTTCCTGCCTTACGGCAGCTGAACCGAACGCTTGAGGAGCAACTGACATGGCACGCGTCAAACGGGGCGTCACCGCCCACGCCAAACACAAGAAGGTCATGAAAGCCGCCAAGGGCTTCTACGGCCGTCGCAAGAACACCATTCGCACCGCCAAGCAGGCGGTCGAAAAATCGATGCAGTACGCGACGCGCGACCGTCGCGCCAAGAAGCGCAACTTCCGCGCCCTGTGGATCCAGCGCATCAACGCCGCCGTGCGCGAGCACGGCATGACCTATGGCCGCCTGATCGACGGGCTGAACAAGGCCGGCGTCGAGGTCGACCGCAAGCTGCTGTCCGATCTCGCCATCGCCGAGCCGGCGGCCTTCGTCGCGCTCGTCGCCAAGGCGAAGGCCGGGCTTGAATACCTGAAGAACACGACGCCGAACCAGTTCGAAGGCGCTGTCGCCTGAGGCCAGCGCTTCCCGAACGCGTCACAGCTTGATTTGGGAAACCCGCGCTGGCAGGGCCGGCGCGGGTTTTTTTCGTTATCCCGGGGGAATTGATGTCGAACCTCGATGCACTGCAAAGCTCGATTCTGCACGAGATCGCCTCGGCTGGCGATGAATCCGCGCTGGAAGCCGTTCGCGTCGGCGCGCTCGGCAAGAAGGGCTCGGTTTCCGAATTGCTGAAGACCCTCGGCGCCATGGGCGCGGACGAACGGCGCAGCGCCGGCGCGGCGATAAACGCTCTCAAGGATGCGGTGACCGAAGCATTGGCGGCGCGGCGCGGCGTGCTGAGGGATGCGGCGATTACGGCGCGGCTGGCGGCCGAGAAGGTCGATGTGACCTTGCCGGTCCGCCCGTCGCCGGCGGCGAGCGGGCGCATCCATCCGATCAGCCAGGTGGTCGACGAAATTACCGCGATCTTCTCCGATCTCGGCTTTTCGGTGGCCGAGGGGCCGGACATCGAGACCGATCATTACAATTTCACCGCGCTGAATTTCCCCGAAGGCCATCCGGCGCGCGAAATGCACGACACGTTCTTCTTCAATCCCGGCCCGGACGGTTCGCGGAAACTGCTGCGCACGCACACGTCGCCAGTGCAAATCCGCACCATGGAGGCGCAAAAGCCGCCGATCCGCATCGTCATTCCGGGCAAGACCTACCGGCAGGATTCCGACGCGACCCACTCGCCCATGTTCCATCAGGTCGAGGGACTGGTGATCGACAGATCGGCCAATGTCGCCAACATGAAATGGGTGCTGACCGAATTCTGCAAGGCCTTCTTCGAGGTGCCGTCGGTCAAGATGCGCTTTCGCCCGTCCTTCTTCCCGTTCACCGAGCCCAGCCTCGAGGTCGACATCCAGTGCGACCGCTCGCGGCCGGGCGAGGTGCGCTTCGGCGAGGGCAGCGACTGGATGGAGATCCTCGGCTGCGGCATGGTGCATCCGAACGTGCTGCGCATCGGCGGGCTCGATCCGGACGAGTACCAGGGCTTCGCCTGGGGCATGGGCATCGACCGCATCGCCATGCTGAAATACGGCATGCCGGACCTGCGCGCCTTCTTCGACGCCGATGTGCGCTGGCTATCCCATTACGGCTTCCGCCCGCTCGACATGCCGACGCTGTTCGGGGGGTTGAGCGGTTGATTTTTTCGTAGCCACAATTAAATATGGCAACAGAAAATGGAGATCGAATGGGATGAAGCGAAACGTCAGGACGCACTGGAGCGGCATGGCGTCGATTTTGCCGATGTCGCTCTCATTGATCTCGGTACGGCCATGACGATTGCCGACAATCGCCGCAACTACGGCGAAGCGCGATTGGTGACCTACGGCTTCATCAACGATCGCCTGCACGTCGTCTGCTGGACTGAGCGAGGCGGCCGCATGCGAGTTATCTCATTCCGAAAGGCCAATGACCGTGAGCAAAAAGTCTTTGCCTCGTCTACCTGAAAACCTTCCGCCCCTGACCGACGAAGACGGAGAGGTGCGCGAACTGACACCGGAAGACATGAAGCACTTCCGGCCGACGCGCGACGTAATGCCGGAAATAGTGGAGTCTTGGGAACGCGCGCGCGGCCAGCGGGGTCCGCAACGGATGCCGGTGAAAGAGCGAGTCGGCCTCCGCCTCGACCGTGCTGTGCTCGACCATTTTCGTGCTTCCGGAAAGGGCTGGCAGACGCGCATCAACGACGCGCTTGAATCCTACATCGCCGAAGTGGGCAAGAAGCGCGGTTGATCGAACCGAAGAGTCACAAGCGGCAGACAAACTCGCGCAATTTTCTGGAAACACGATGAAACTCACCCTCTCCTGGCTCAAAGACCATCTCGACACCGACGCGTCGCTCGCCGAGATCGTCGCCAAGCTCACAGCGATAGGGCTCGAGGTCGAATCCGTCGACGACAAGGCGGCGCTGAAGCCCTTCGTCATCGCCCGCGTGCTGACCGCCGAGAAGCATCCCGACGCCGACAAATTGCGCGTGCTGTCCGTCGATACCGGAATCGGTTCGCCGGTGCAGGTCGTCTGCGGCGCGCCGAACGCGCGCGCCGGGCTGATCGGCGCCTTCGCCGCGCCGGGCGCCTACATCCCCGGCATCGACGTCACGCTGTCGGTCGGCAAGATCCGCGGCGTGGAAAGCCGCGGCATGATGTGCTCGGAGCGCGAGCTGCAATTGTCCGACGAGCATTCGGGCATTATCGATTTGCCGGAAGATGCGCCGGTCGGCACGCCGTTCGCCGCCTATGCCGGGCTCGACGATCCGGTGATCGACATCAATCTGACGCCGAACCGGCCGGACTGCACATCGATCCACGGGATCGCCCGCGACCTTGCCGCCGCCGGGCTGGGCAAGCTCAAGACCCCGCCCGTCGCCGAAATCGCCGGCGAAGGCGAGTGCCCGGTCGGCGTGACCATTGAGGATTCCGACCTCTGCCCCGGCTTCGCCCTTCGCCTCGTTCGCGGCGTGAAAAACGGCCCTTCGCCGCAATGGCTGCAGAAGCGACTGATCGCCATCGGCCTGCGCCCCATCAACGCGCTGGTCGACATCACCAATTACGTCACCTTCGACCGCGGCCGGCCGCTGCACGTGTTCGATTTGAAGAAGGTCAAGGGCGATCTGGCGGTGCGACGCGGACGGTTAGGCGAAACCGTGCTGGCGCTCGACGGGCGCGAATACGCGCTTTCGCCCGAAAACTGCGTCATCGCCGACGACAATGGCGTCGAATCGATTGCCGGCGTCATGGGCGGCGAGCATTCCGGCTGCGATGAACAGACCACCGACGTGTTGATCGAATCGGCCTTGTGGAACCCGCTCAACATTGCGCGGACCGGCCGGACGCTCGGGATCATTACCGATGCGCGCTACCGTTTCGAGCGCGGCGTCGATCCGGAATTCATGGTTCCCGGCCTTGATCTGGCGACGCAATTTGTCGTGGATCTGTGCGGCGGGACGCCGAGCCGAAAGATCGTCGCCGGTTACGCCGGCCACACGGCGAAAGTGGTGCGCTTCCCTTTCTCGGAGGTGAGGCGCCTGACCGGCGACGACGTGCCGGCGGAAGAATGCCGCTCCATCCTCGAACGCCTCGGCTTCGGGCCAAAAGGCGCAGGCGAGACCATCGACGTGTCGGTGCCGTCGTGGCGCCCGGATGTCGACGGCAAGGCGGACCTGGTCGAGGAAGTGATGCGCATTCGCGGCGAGGATACGATTCTCCCGCAGCCCCTGCCGGGCCTGGGCGCGGTCAATGGCCGGATTCTCACGACCCTGCAAATCCGAACGCGGGCAACAAAGCGGGCGCTGGCGGCGCGCGGCATGATGGAGGCGGTCACCTGGTCGTTCATCCCGGCGGCGCATGCCGAGGCGTTCGGCGGCGGGCAAGCGGAGTTGAAGCTCGCCAACCCGATCGCCGCCGAAATGAGCGACATGCGGCCCTCGCTGCTGCCCGGCCTGCTCGCGGCGGCGCAGCGCAACGCCGACAAGGGCCACGGCGACGTCGCGCTGTTCGAAGTGTCGGGAACCTATGAGGGCGATGCGCCGGAGCAGCAGCGCCGGGCCGCCGCAGGCGTGCGCCGGGGCACGGCCGTGCTCGACGGCGCGGGACGGCACTGGGCCGGCGGCGCGACGACCGTCTCGGTGTTCGACGCCAAGGCGGATGCGCTTGCCGTGCTGGAATCCGCCGGCGCGCCGGTCGACCGTCTGCAGATCGAGGCGGGTGGACCCGTGTGGCTGCATCCCGGGCGCTCCGGCACGATCCGCCTCGGCCCGAACGTGCTCGGCTCGTTCGGCGAATTCCATCCGAAAACGCTGGAGGCGCTCGACGTGTCCGGCCCGCTTGCCGGCTTCGAAGTGTTCATCGACGCCATCCCGGAAAGCAAGCGCAAGCCTACGCGGACCAAGCCGAAGCTGACGCTATCGCCATTCCAGGCGGTGACGCGCGACTTCGCCTTCGTCGTCGACCGGTCGGTCGCGGCCGGCGCGGTGATGAAGGCGGTTGCCGGCGCCGACAAGGCGCTGATTGCCGAAGTCGGTGTGTTCGACCTCTATGAGGGGCCAGGCGTCGGCGAAGGCAAAAAGTCGCTGGCGCTGGAGGTGACCGTCCAGCCAACAGATAAAACACTCAATGACGAGGATTTCGCCGCGCTGTCGACGAAGATTGTCGCGGCGGTGGAGAAGGCGACCGGCGGGGTGCTGCGGGCATAAATGAATACCCGCCGCGTGTCCGCGGCGGGTTTGTATTGGCATCGAGAGTCAGGCGCGCTCAGCGCTTGCCCCAAAGCTCGATCCAGGTGGCGCCCTGCCAGTTGACCGGCTTGCCGTAGTTGAAATCGACCCATTTGATGTTGCGATCGGTCGAACCCTCGAGATTGACGGCGCGGGTCTGGCCGCCCTGCGGAATGAGGAAACGCACGGGAACATCCTGATGGCCGCCATTGGAGAAGCGGACATCGAGATCGTAAATGAACAGCGCGTTGCCGCGCACCCTGATGCGGATGTGGGAGAATGCGCCGGCGCCGGCGCCGACATGGATGCGGTCGTGGTCGAACAGTGGCTTGACGTTGCGGCTGGCGAGCATGACCCAGCTGGCGGCTTCGGCGGAAGCCGGCAACAGCGGCAGGGTGGAGGCGGCGCCGAGCGCCATGAGGAATTCGCGACGTTGCATTTCAGATCTCCTGTCGTTTCCAGCGCCCCGGAAGAACAAGGCGACTCCCATCGCCGACGAAGAACATTTAGCAGGGACTTTCATTCCCGCATGTGAAAAATCGCACTCCCGCCCTGAACCGCGGCTGAACCGATCGGGGCTATTCGGCGGCATTGGAAGGCATAGTCTGGCCTCCGGAAAAGGGAGAACATCATGTTTCGATGGGGCATAGTGTCGACGGCCAAGATCGGCCGCGAGCATTTCATTCCGGGCGTGCAACAGTCGGACAACGGCGTCATTGCCGCCATCGCCAGCCGCGACCTGTCCAAGGCCCGGACGCTGGCAGCCAAAACCGGCGCGGCGCACGCTTTCGGCTCATATGAGGCGATGCTCGCTTCCGACGCCATCGACGGGGTCTACATACCGCTGACCACCGACGCCCATGTCGAATGGACGATCAAGGCGGCCGAAGCCGGCAAGCATGTCCTGACCGAGAAGCCGATCGCCTTGAAGGCGGCCGAAATCGACGGGCTGATCGCAGCGCGCGACCGCAACCATGTCGTCGTCTCGGAAGCGTTCATGGTGACCTACCATCCGCAATGGCTGAAGGTGCGCGAGCTGATCGCCGAAGGGGCCATCGGCAAATTGCGGCAGGTCGACGCCGCGTTCACCTATTTCAACGTCGATCCCGACAATATGCGCAACCGCCCGGAACTCGGCGGCGGCGTGATACCCGATATCGCGGTCTATCCAACGGTAACGACGCGCTTCGCCACCGGCATGGAACCGTCGCGGCTGCAGGCGATCGTCGAGTTCGATCCGAAATTCGGCACGGACCGTTACGCCAGCGTCCGCGCCGATTTCGGTTCGTTCGAACTGACTTTCTACATCTCGACCCAGCTCGCCAACCGGCAGACCATCGCCTTCCACGGCGACAAGGGCTTCATCGAGGTGTCGTCGCCGTTCAATTCCAATCTCTACGAGGGCGACGAAGTGCGGCTCCACGATTCGGGCCACGGGACGACGCAGGTGTTCCGCTACACCGGCGTCAATCAGTACCGGCTCGAAGCTGAAGCCTTCGTGCGCGCCTGCCGCGGCCAAGGCGAGGTCATGGCGCTTGAATCGTCGAAGAAAAACCAGCGCGTCATCGACGCCATTTACGCGGCGGGGAAGAGCGGCGGCTGGGAAACCGTCTGGAACCCTATTGCTGGTCGGCCATTTCCTGGCGAGCGCTTGCCGGCGCCAAGTTCGGGGATGGTGAGGACGCCATTGGCATCGGCGTCGATTTTGGCGAAAGCCATGCCGTAGGCGTTCATCCGCCGGACCATCACGGCGTTTTTGCGTCCCGCGTCGGCCAGAGCGTCGATCATCAACCGGAATTCAGTCTCGTCGAGCTGCTTGTCGCTGTCTTCGTCGGCGGCAAGAAAAGCAGCGGCCTGGGTTTCATCGGCCAAGCCGGCCGGAATCGGCTCCGAGGCCGCCCAGACGAGATCAACGCTCAGGAGCGGCAAGAGAAAGGCGGCGCGCAACATCGCGGTCATGGGTTCCGGTTCCGATTGGAGGAGTGATTTCTTCGACGACAATGCGGCGGCAGGATGGCCAGCGTCATTCAAGCTTACCACCACACGCCGCCGCGACGGACGCGCAGGCGGGGCCGCCCTTCAGGACAACGCAGGCTTTCGGCGCAGCACGGGTCGTCGGAACCGACCAGCGCGAGACCAAGCGGCGCGCCAAGACGGATGCGCGGCACCGGCGAGTGACGCGGCGGCGCTTCGGAGACTTCGGGCGGCGAGGCGCCCTCGCCCTTCAGCGCCATCAGGCGGGCGACGCGCTCCTCGGTCCTGGGATGCGAGCGCAGGATCGACGGGTCGGGAATGCGGCCGCCCGGCAGGACCAGCCCCTCCCATTGGCGGCGCTGGGCGCCTTCGAGCTTCATCAAGGCGGCGGCGAGTCCGTCCGGATCGCCGGTGAGCGTCGCGGCGTTCAAATCGGCGTCGAATTCGCGGGTGCGCGACAGGGCCATTTGCAACAGTCCGCCGACGGTCGGCGCAGTCATCAGCAGAACCACCGCCAGCCAGGGCGCACGCAAGTCCAGCCCTCCGGCCATGCCGCCGAGATTGAAGATCAAGGTCAGGAACCCGAATGTCGACATCGCCGAGGCATAACGCGACACCATGTCGGCGAACGCCATGACCTTGATGTCCTCATTGGCGACGTGGCTGATCTCGTGGGCGAGCACACCGGCAAGTTCGCGCGGGGTGAGGCGGCGCACCAACGCGTCGGTGATGGCGATGGCGGAATCGTCGCGGCGGCCGACGGCGAAGGCGTTCATCAGCTCCGACGGAACGACATGCAGCCTCGGCGGATTGGCGAGGCCGGCTCGACGCGAAATTTCGGCGACGATGTCGTGGCCGAGCGGGAATTCGGCGCGCGTCACCGGCTGCGCCTTGTACATTTTCAGCACCATTTGCGGGCTGACGCGCAGCGCCATCGCCATGGTGACGACGCCGAAAACCACGGCCCAGAACAGGCCCGCCGTTCCACCGAAGGCCCAGGCCGTCGAGGCCAGCAGCGCCAGACTGCCGCCAGCCAGCAACCAGGTGTGAAGCGTATTGAGCCAGCGGTGCCGGCGCCGCTCGACGAGATCGATTTCCATGCCGACAATATAGGACCGGCGAAGCGTTTGCGGGGCGGATGCGCCTGTGTGTTACGGGCGGGTGCGATGCCGGCTTGCGCGCTGAAATCCCCGTTCTTATATACGCCGCGAACCCGAAACGGGCCGGCCGAAACGCCGGAAACGCGCGGGAGAGAAGCCGGTTCAGGGGCCGCCCCTCAAACGCCTCATCGAGGGTCAGGGCGGGCCGCCAAAAGGAGACGACATCATGGCCAAAGTCATTGGCATCGATCTGGGCACCACCAACTCCTGCGTCGCCGTCATGGACGGCAAGGACGCCAAGGTTATCGAAAATTCGGAAGGCGCGCGCACGACGCCGTCGATCGTCGCCTTTTCCGGCGACGGCGAACGCCTCGTCGGCCAGCCGGCCAAGCGCCAGGCGGTCACCAATCCGGAAGGCACCGTGTTCGCGGTCAAACGCCTCGTCGGCCGCCGCTACAACGACCCGATGGTCGAGAAGGACAAGAAGCTCGTCCCTTACTCGATCGTCGGCGGCGCCAATGGCGACGCCTGGGTCGAAGCCGGCGGCACGAAATATTCGCCGTCGCAGATTTCGGCCATGATCCTGCAGAAGATGAAGGAAACGGCGGAAGCCTATCTCGGCGAGAAGGTCGAGCAGGCGGTCATCACCGTGCCGGCCTATTTCAACGACGCCCAACGCCAGGCGACCAAGGACGCCGGCAAGATCGCCGGGCTTGAGGTGCTGCGCATCATCAACGAGCCGACGGCGGCGGCGCTGGCCTACGGCCTCGACAAGAAGGACGGCAAGACCATCGCGGTCTATGACCTCGGCGGCGGCACTTTCGACATTTCGGTGCTGGAGATCGGCGACGGCGTGTTCGAGGTCAAATCGACCAATGGCGACACCTTCCTCGGCGGCGAGGATTTCGACATGCGCCTCGTCGGCTATCTCGCCGACGAGTTCAAGAAGGATCAGGGCATCGATCTGCGCGGCGACAAGCTCGCCTTGCAGCGGCTGAAGGAAGCGGCGGAGAAAGCCAAGATCGAGCTGTCGTCGGCCTCGCAGACCGAGATCAACCTGCCTTTCATCACCGCCGACGCCACCGGGCCGAAGCATCTGACGATGAAGCTGACGCGCGCGAAGTTCGAGGCCCTCGTCGACGATCTGGTGCAAAAGACCATCGCGCCCTGCGCGGCGGCGCTCAACGACGCCGGCATGAAGGCGGCCGAGATCGACGAGGTCGTGCTCGTCGGCGGCATGACGCGCATGCCGAAAATCCAGGAAGTGGTCAAAGCCTTTTTCGGCAAGGAGCCGCACAAGGGCGTCAACCCGGACGAGGTCGTCGCCATCGGCGCCGCGATCCAGGCGGGCGTGCTGCAGGGCGACGTGAAAGACGTGCTCCTCCTCGACGTGACACCGCTGTCGCTCGGCATCGAGACGCTTGGCGGCGTGTTCACCCGCCTGATCGAGCGCAACACCACGATCCCGACCAAGAAGAGCCAGGTGTTCTCCACCGCCGACGACAACCAGTCGGCCGTGACCATCCGCGTCTTCCAGGGCGAGCGCGAAATGGCGGCCGACAACAAGATGCTTGGCCAGTTCGACCTCCTCGGCCTGCCGCCGGCGCCGCGCGGCGTGCCGCAGATCGAGGTGACCTTCGACATCGACGCCAACGGCATCGTGCAGGTGTCGGCCAAGGACAAGGGCACCGGCAAGGAGCAGCAGATCCGCATCCAGGCGTCCGGCGGCCTTTCCGACGCCGACATCGAGAAGATGGTCAAGGACGCGGAAGCCAACGCCGAAGCCGACAAGAAGCGTCGCGCCCTGGTGGAAGCCCGCAATCAGGCCGAGGCGCTGGTCCATTCCTCGGAGAAGTCGCTGAAGGATTATGGCGACAAGGTCTCCGAAGCCGACCGCACCGCCATCTCGGACGCCATCGCGGCGCTGAAGACGGCGGCGGAAGGCGAGGACGTCGACGCCATCAAGGAAAAGACCGACAAGCTCGCCGAAGTCTCGATGAAGCTCGGCCAGGCGATGTACGAATCGGCGCAGGCGCAGCAGGCCGAGGCCGACGCCAAGGCCGATGCGCAGAAGGCCGGCGAGGACGTGGTCGACGCCGACTTCGAGGAACTCGACGACGACGGCGACAAAAAGGGCGCATAAGCGCGCTGCGGAAATCACGGCGGGGTCCCTTGCGGGACCCCGTTTTCGCGATCCGCACGAACGAACGCGGCGCGGCGACTGGCGAATGCGCTGCCCCAATCCTAGATAATCCGAACGCCTCGACGCCGGGGCAAATTGGAACCGGGGAAATGCCATCTCACTCGACGCCATCGCTGCCCTTTCGGGTTTGCCACGCTTCGGTTACAGGCGCGGCGGGGATTGGCGCGGGTACCGGGCGCAAGTCCGGATCAGGGCTAAAGGGCGGGAAGGCTGGACATGGCCAAGGCTGACTACTACGAGACTCTTGGCGTCGACCGCAAAGCCGACGAGGCGGCGCTGAAAAGCGCCTTCCGCAAGAAGGCGATGGGCTGCCACCCCGATCGCCATCCCGGCGACGCGGATGCGGAGCGCAAGTTCAAGGAATTGAACGAGGCCTACCAGATCCTGTCCGATCCGCAGAAGCGGGCGGCCTATGATCGCTTCGGCCACGGCGCCTTCGAAAATGGCGGAGGCGGAGGCGGCTTTTCCGGATTCGGCGGCGGCGCCGGCGGCTTCTCCGACATTTTCGAGGACATCTTCGGCGAGATGATGGGCGGCGGCCGGGCGCGCCGCAATCCGTCGGGGCGCGAGCGCGGCGGCGATCTGCGCTACAACATGGAGATCAGCCTCGAAGAGGCCTACCAGGGCAAAACGGCGCAAATCCGCGTGCCGACGACGATCGCCTGCGAAACCTGCTCGGGTTCGGGGGCCAAGGCCGGCACCAACCCGACGAGCTGCGCCATGTGCGGCGGATCGGGACGGGTGCGCCAGGCCTCCGGTTTCTTTTCGGTGGAGCGCACATGCCCGTCGTGCAACGGCCTCGGGCAGACGATCAAAGACCCCTGCCCGAAATGCTCCGGTCAGGGGCGCACCCGCCAGGAGCGCTCATTGTCGGTCAACATACCATCGGGCATTGAGGACGGCACCCGCATCCGCATCGCCAATGAGGGCGAGGCGGGCTTGCGCGGCGGGCCGAACGGCGATCTCTACATCTTCCTGTCGGTGAAGCCGCACGACATTTTCCAGCGCGACGGCGCCGATCTCTACTGCAAGGTTCCCGTGGCGATGGCGACGGCGGCGCTCGGCGGCGCATTCGAGGTGTCGACGCTCGACGGCATGAAGACCCGCGTCAAGGTCGACGCGGGCACTCAAAATGGCCGCCAATTGCGCCTGAAGGGCAAGGGCATGCCGGTGATGCGCCAGCACCAGATGGGCGATCTCTACATCCAGGTCGAAGTGGAGACGCCGCAAAACCTGACGCGACGCCAGCGCGAATTGCTGGAGGAGTTCGACAGCCTGTCTTCGAAGGAAAACAGTCCCGAATCGAGCGGCTTCTTCCACCGCTTCAAAGACTTCTTCGGGCTTGCCGGCGATTGACCTTGCGCTTGCCGACCAGCGCGGCGATAACGCGGCGGCAAAATGAAGGGCCACTCGCGTGAACGCCAAACCGGTCGCCAAAGCTGCTGGCCTGAACAAGCGCATCGGCGCCCTGCGCGGCGCATTCGCCGCCCGTTTCGGTGACGAAATGCGGTTTTTCCGCACCCTGATCGACGAGCCGCGCGCCGTCGGCGCGCTGTTGCCGACCGGGCCGGCGATGGCGACCAAGATGGCGAGCGTCGTGCGACCGGAAAATCCGGCGTCGGTGTTGGAACTCGGACCGGGCACGGGCGTCATCACCAAGGCGGTGCTGGCGCGCGGTCTCGCCCCGGCGAAATTGGTTTGCATCGAATTCTCGCCTGAATTCGCCGGGATGATGCGGGCGCGCTACGCCGGCGTCAAGGTGATCGAAGGCGACGCCTTCGATCTCGACGCCGCCCTGGGCGAGAGGCGCGGCGAGACATTCGATTGCGTGGTTTCCGGCCTGCCGCTGCTCAATTTCCCGGCGGCGAGCCGCATCCGCCTGATCGCCGACCTGCTCGACCGCATTCCGGCCGGGCGGCCGGTCATCCAGTTTTCCTACGGACCCAAACCGCCGGTGCCGGCGCAACCGGGCCGCTTTACCGTCGCGCGCCACGCCGTGGTGCTGAGAAACGTACCGCCGGCGCAAATCTGGATCTACCGCAAACCCGCGGGCATCGCCTGACCCTACCAAGAGGCATCCATGATCACGCCGAAAATCCTGGTCTTCGCCGGCTCGACCCGCAACGGGGCCATTTCCGGCCATGTCGCTGACAATGCGGCGCGCGTTCTGGCGACCGCCGGCGCGGATGTGACGCGCATCTCGCTCGCCGACTATCCGCTGCCGATCATGGACGAGGAACTGGAGGCCGAGAAAGGCCTGCCGGCCAATGCGACAAAGCTGGCGCGGCTGATCGCGACCCATGACGGCGTTCTGGTGGCGACGCCCGAATACAACGGCTCTATCCCGCCGCTGTTGAAGAATGTCATCGACTGGGTGAGCCGGGTGACGACGGACGGCGCCCGGCCGATCAAACCCTATGCGAGCCGGCCGTTTGCGCTGTGCTCCTCATCGAACGGGCCGTTCGCCGGCATCCGCGCCATCAACCATTTGCGCGCTGTCCTTGTCCATGTCGGCTGCGATGTGGTGTCGCCGCAATGCTCGGTGGCGCGCGGCCAGGAGGCTTTCGACGACACCGGCGAATTCCGTGACCCGCGCTCGCGCGACGTGATGGCGCAGGTGTGCGAAACGCTGGTCGAGCGGGCGAAATTGCTGGCGACCCGGGTGGACGCATGACTCCCGCCGACCGCCTGATCGCCGCCCTTGATACGCCGACGGTGGCGGAGGCGGCGGCCATCGTCGCGGAACTTTCGCCTTCGGTCACGTTCTTCAAGGTCGGCTACCAGCTCGCCTTCGCCGGCGGTCTGGAGTTCGCCCGCGACCTGGCGCGGGACGGAAACCACGTCTTTCTCGACATGAAGCTGCTCGACATCGACAATACGGTGGAAAAGGCGGTCGAAAACATCGTGCGCATGGGCGTGACCATGCTGACGCTGCATGCCTACCCCAAAGCGATGCGCGCGGCGGTGAAGGCGGCGCAGGGCTCGAATCTGACCCTGCTCGGCGTCACGGTGCTGACGTCCATGGACCGGTTCGACCTGATTGAGGCCGGCTACTCCCACGACCCGGAATCGCTGGTGCTGATCCGCGCCCGCCAGGCGAAGGAGGCCGGCATGGGCGGCGTGGTCTGCTCACCAGAGGAGGCGGCTGCGGTGCGCGCCGTCATCGGCCCCGACATGGCGGTGGTGACGCCTGGCATCCGCCCGGCGGGCGCCGACAAGGGAGACCAGAAGCGGGTGATGACGCCGGCCGAGGCCATTCGCGCCGGGGCCTCGCATCTCGTCGTCGGCCGGCCGATCACCGGCGCGGTTGACAGGCGCACGGCGGCGGAAACTATCCTCGCCGAGATCGCCGCAGCCTGAGGAGGAGGACAACTTGGCCAAGGGATACTGGATCGCGCATGTCAATGTCCGCGACGCCGAGCGTTACAATTATGTGGCGACGGCGAAACCGGCGTTCGAGAAATTCGGCGCGCGCTTCCTCGCCCGCGGTGGCGACCACCGCACGCTGGAAGGCCGCGACCGGGCGCGCAATGTGGTGATCGAATTCCCGTCGTTGCAGGCGGCGCTCGCCTGCTACAATTCGCCCGAATACCAGGCCGCGAAAGCCATCCGCCAGAGCGTGGCCGAGGCGGACATGGTCGTCGTCGAGGGTTTCGACGCCTGATCGGGAGAAAGCCGAGAATTGGTGGCTTACGCCCTAAGCTCTATTGCATTGCAGCAGAAGCCGGTTAACCTGTTCGCAACGCAACAGGCCGAGCATGGTCGCGACCTGCATCGGCTGACGGGGGAACAGGCATGTACTACCGTCTTTACGAAATGAACCACGCCATGCTGCAGCCGTGGCGCGCCGTGGCCGATGCGACGCGGCTGTTTTATCGCAACCCGCTCAATCCGCTGTCGATGACGCCCTTCGGCAGGGCGGTTGCCGGCGCGGCGGAGTTGTTCGAACGCACCACCCGCGTCTACGGCAAACCCGTTTTCGGTCTTGCCGATACGACCGTCGACGGGCGCGAGGTTCCGGTTACCGAGAAAATCGTGTGGAAGCGGCCGTTCTGCGGCCTGATCCATTTCGAGCGTGAATTGCCGGCCGGCCGCGCGCCCGATCCGAGAATCCTGATGGTGGCGCCGATGTCCGGCCACTACGCCACGCTGCTGCGCGGCACGGTGGAGGCGCTGCTGCCTCACGCCGATGTTTACATCACCGACTGGGCCGATGCGCGCACCGTGCCGATGTCGGACGGGCATTTCGACCTCGACGATTACGTCGATCATGTCGTCGACATGCTGCACCTGCTCGGGCCCGATACCCATGTGATGGCGGTGTGCCAGCCTTCGGTGCCGGTTTTCGCCGCGATATCGCTGATGGAGGCGCGCGGCGAGCGCAACGCGCCCTCGTCGATGATCCTGATGGGCGGCCCGATTGATACCCGCGTCAATCCGACTGCCGTCAACAAGCTGGCCGAGGAAAAGGGCATCGCCTGGTTCCGCGACAACGTCATCATGCAGGTGCCGTGGCCGCATCCCGGCGCCATGCGCGACGTCTATCCGGGTTTCCTGCAATTGTCGGGCTTCATGAGCATGAATCTCGACAAGCACATCGTCGCCCACAAGGAATTCTACCTCCATCTGGTCAAGAACGACGGCGATTCGGCCGTAAAGCACCGCGAATTCTACGACGAGTATCTGGCGGTGATGGATTTGACGGCGGAGTTCTACCTGCAGACCGTCGATACGGTGTTCGTGCGCCATGCGTTGCCGAAGGGGGAGATGACGCATCGCGGCGAACGCGTCGATCCCGGCGCCATCCGGACCACGGCGCTGATGACCATCGAGGGCGAAAACGACGACATTTCCGGCGTCGGCCAGACCGAGGCTGCCCACCGTTTGACGCCTAACCTGCCCGATCACCTGCGCATGCATTGGCTGCAGCCGCAGGTCGGCCATTACGGCGTGTTCAACGGTTCGCGCTTCCGCCGCGACATCGTGCCGAAAATCGTCGACTTCATCCACGCCACGCAAAAGAGCGCGCGCAAGCCCAAGCTGGTCGCGGGTCTCGGCCGCAAGGCCTGACCGGCCTCAGGCGGGCTTGCGCGGCACGTCGAGGCCGCGCTGCGCCGCGGGCTTGGCGAGGCAACGGTCGCGCCAGGCGAGCACATGCGGGAATTCGGCAAGGCCGAGCGCTTCCTCGGCGTCGTAACCTGTCGACAGCGACCGCACCCAGGGGAAAGTGGCGATGTCGGCGATGGTCCAGTCGTCGCCGACAAGGAAGGGCCGCGACGCCAGTCGCTCCTCAAGCACGCCCAACAAGCGGCGCGATTCATCGCGGTAGCGGGCATGGGGGCGTTTGTCCTCGATCTCCCGGCCGGCGAATTTGTGGAAATAACCGAACTGGCCAAACATCGGGCCGACCCCGCCCATCTGGAAGAACAGCCAGACGATGGTTTCCATGCGCGCGGCCGGATCTGCCGGCAGGAGCCGCCCCGTCTTCTCGGCGAGATAAAGCAGGATGGCGCCTGATTCGAACAGGCCGATCGGCTTGCCGCCAGGCCCGTCAGGATCGATGAGCGCCGGAATCTTGCCGTTCGGATTGAGCGACAGGAACTCCGGGGTCTTCTGGTCGTTGGCGGAAAACTCGATGCGGTGCGCCTCGTAGGCAAGCCCGAGTTCCTCCAGCGCCACCGCGACCTTGACGCCGTTCGGCGTCGGCAAGGAATAAAGCTGGATACGGTCGGGATGCGCCGCCGGCCAGCGTTGCGTGATCGCGAATCCGGACAGGTCGGCCATGGTTTCCCCCCAAATTGCTTGTGTCGCCCCAAGATAGGGACGGTCGCGGCGGCGCGCCAGCGGCGAGGCGCCGACTTTCGATTCCGGCCGGCCCTTTTCGCCGGTCAGGCGGCCATTGTCTCCGGCGGCGGAACCTTGGCGCCGGTCATGAAGGCCACCGCGTCCGACATGGTGTATTGCTTCGGATCGATGATGCACAGCCGCTTGCCGAGCCGATGGATATGGATGCGGTCGGCCACTTCGAAGACATGCGGCATGTTGTGGGAAATCAGCACGATCGGAATGCCGCGATTGCGCACGTCGAGGATCAGCTCCAGCACGCGCCGCGACTCCTTGACGCCGAGCGCCGCCGTCGGCTCGTCGAGGATGATGACCTTCGAGCCGAAGGCGGCGGCGCGCGCCACCGCGACGCCCTGGCGCTGGCCGCCGGACAGCGTCTCCACCGCCTGATTGATGTTCTGGATCGTCATCAGGCCGAGTTCGTTGAGTTTCTCGCGGGCAAAATCCTGCATGGACTTGCGGTCCATCTTGCGAAAGACGGAACCAAGGATGCCCGGCGCCCGGCGCTCACGGCCGAGGAACATGTTCTCGGCAATCGACAGGGCCGGGGACAAAGCGAGGTTCTGGTACACGGTTTCGATGCCGGCCTTGCGCGCATCCTCCGGCGAGCGGAAATGCAGTTGCTTGCCTTCCATCCAGATTTCGCCGTGATCCGGCGAGACGGCGCCGCTGATCGCCTTGATCAGGGTCGACTTGCCGGCGCCGTTGTCGCCAATGACGGCGAGAATCTCGCCCGGCATGAGGTCGAAGTCGGAGCCGTTCATGGCGACGACCTGGCCGTAGCGCTTCATCAGCCCGCGGCATTTGAGAATGGGTTCCATGGCGGTCATGCCGAAGCCCTCCGCAGCGATTGGTCGAGCGCGACGGCGACGATGACGAGAATGCCGGCCGCGAATTGTTGCCAGTAGTCGTCGACGCGCGCCAGCGACAGGCCGGTCGTGAACACCTGGACGATGAACGCGCCCAGCACCGAACCGATAATCGAGCCGCGACCGCCGAACAGGGACGTGCCGCCGATGACCACCGCGGTGATCGACGCCAGATGAACGGTGTCGAAGGAGATCGGGTTGATCGAACCGACGCGGCCGATGGCGACCCAGGCGGCGAAGCCGCAGATCAATCCCGCGACGGCGTAGACCGAGATCAGCAACCGGTCGGTCTGGATGCCCGAAAGCATGGCGGCGTCGGGATCGTCGCCGACAGCGTGGACGTAGCGTCCCCATGCCGTGTGATTGAGGACATACCACAACAATGCGGCAAGCAGGATCAGCGCCAGGCCGCCAAAGGTGAAGGTGGCGCCGAGGAATTTGATGTTGTTGCCGAACCACAGCAGCGCCGGCGCTTTTTCCTCGATATCGAGGGCGCGGATGGATTCCGAATGCGAATACCACAGTTTCAGCGCCGAAAAGACACTGAGCGTGCCGAGCGTGACGATGAAGGGAGGCAGCTTGACCTTGGCGACAAGCACGCCGTTCACCCAGCCCATGAGGCCGGCGAAGAACATGCCGATGACGAGCGCGACGATCACCGGCCATTCGTGGACGACGGCGATGCGGCCCATGATGATCGAACTGATGACGAGGATGGCGCCGACCGACAGGTCGATGCCGGCGGTCAGTATGATCAGAGTCTGGCCGAGCGCGACTATGCCGGTGACGGTCACCTGCTGCAGGATCGTCGACAGGACGCCGGGCGTCATGAAGCGTGGCGCGACAAGCCCGAAGGCAATGACGCTCAGCAAGAGGACAAGCGCGGGAACCATGGTCGGATTGTCGCGCAGGAAACCCTGCGCCCGGCTGAACAGCGTGTTGTCGTCCTTTTCGAAGGAGGCGACCGCCTTGTCGGCCTCGCTCAACTTCGCCTCGAAGTCGACAATGGTTTTCGTCGGCGCGTCGCTCATCGACCGTCCTCCCGTGAAAGTGCGTCGGATCAACCTGGACCGGATGTGCGAAGGGCGACAGTAAAGTCGCCCTTCGTTAGGTCAAGCGTGATCGATCAGGCCATCAACCCCAGCAGAGCTCGGTTCCCTTGGCCGAATCGATGGAGGGGACGCCCTCGGCCGGCTGGTCGGTCACCAGATTGACGCCGGTGTTGAAGAACGACAGGCCTTCCGAAGCCTTCGGCTTGGAGCCGTCCTTGGCGAAAGCGACGATCGCCTCGATGCCCTTGGACGCCATGAGCAGCGGGTATTGCTGGGAGGTCGCGCCGATGACGCCATCCTTGACCGACTTCACGCCGGGGCAGCCGCCGTCGACCGAGACGATCAGAACGCCCTTTTCCTTGCCGGCCTTCTTGAGCGCCTGGAAAGCGCCTTCGGCGGCCGGCTCGTTGATCGTGTAAACAACATTCATGTTCGGCTCCTTGGCGAGTAGATTCTCGACCGAGGTGACGCCGCCTTCCGGATTGGCGCCGGAGGATTCGTGGCCGATGACGCGCGGGTCCTTTTCCGAGCCCATGACCTTCAGGTCGGGAACTTCGATGCCGAAGCCGACGAGGAAACCGGTGTCGCGGGCGACGTCAACGGAGATGTTGTCCTTGTTGATGTCGAGCATGCCGATCTTGGCGTCCTTGGCGGCGTCGCCGAGCTTGGCCTTGGCCCACATGCCGATCAGCTTGCCGGCTTCGAAATTGTCGGTGGCGAAGGTCATGTCCTGCGCGTCGCCATCGGCCAGCGGCGTGTCGAGCGCGATGACCAGGACGCCGGCTTCACGGGCTTTCTTCAGCGCCGGGCCGACGGAATCGTTCGACGGTGTGATCAGGATGCCCTTGGCGCCGCCGGCGACGCAATTCTCGATGGCGGTGATCTGCGGCGCGGCGTCACCGTCCTTTTCGCCGGCATAGGCCTGGAAATCGAGCCCTGCCGCCTTGGCGGCGCCTTCGGCGCCTTCCTTCATTTTCACGAAGAACGGGTTGGTGTTGTTTTTGGTGATGAGGCAGGCGAGGTCTGCGGCGGCGGCAGGCGCCGCGAAAACCACGCCAAGCGCGAGCGCCGCGATGGCGGATGAGAAAACGGACTTTTTCATTGAATACCTCCCGGGGATTCACTGCCGGAACTGGCCGGCGCCATGCACTGCGAAGCGGGTCGCATCAGGGGCAATCGCTCCTCCTGCGACCGCTTCTGGCCTTAGCGAACACCGAATCCGGATTTGTGTCAATAAATAATTCCACTTGATTTATTAATTCGATCTGCCAAGCTTTTCCCGATGTCCCAAACGCGCTAAGCGACAAAGGGGCGGGAGGAGCAGCCGTGGCGAATTTGCTCGGCGAGGACGGAGTGCTGGAGGCGCGGGTGGCCGATCGCGGGTCGAGCCAATCGGGTATGCGCGCCTATAATGAACGTCTGGTGTTGACGCTGGTGCGCCGTCACGGCGCGCTGGCCAAGGCAGACATCGCCAGGCTGACCCGTCTCTCGGCCCAGACGGTCTCGGTGATCATGCGCAGCCTCGAGCAGGATGGATTGCTTGAACGCGGCGAACCGCAGCGCGGCCGTGTCGGCCAGCCATCGGTGCCGATGAGCCTCGCCGCCGATGGCGCCTTTTTCTTCGGCGTGAAAATCGGCCGCCGTTCCGCCGATCTGGTGCTGATGGATTTCGTCGGCGCGGTGCGCGGATCGTTGCACGAGACGTTTTCATGGCCGTCGGTTGGCGGCATACTCGATTTCATCGGTCGCGGCGTCGCCACGCTCTCGGCGGCATTGCCGGCCGACCGGCTGCCTCGCATCGCCGGTATCGGAGTCGCCACGCCCTTCGAACTGTGGAACTGGGCCAAAGAGGTTGGCGCGCCGATCGGCGCCATGGACGAATGGCGCCACGTCGATCTCGCCGCCGACATCGGTGCGATCCTCCCGTTTCCCGTTTATCTCGAAAACGACGCCACCGCGGCCTGCGGCGCCGAACTGGTGTTCGGCCGCGGCGCGGAATTCGCCGACTTCCTTTATTTGTTCCTCGGCGCATTCATCGGCGGCGGCGTCGTGCTCGACCACGCGCTCTATCCCGGACGCAGCGGCAATGCCGGCGCCATCGGCACAATGCCTGTTCCCGGGCCCGACAGACGGCCGGTTCAGCTCATCGACGCAGCCTCCGTGGTGATCCTGGAACGCATGCTCCGCGCCCAAGGCATCGATCCGTCGCCGCTATGGCGCGGACCGGAAGGCTGGGCCGGATTCGGCGAAACACTCGACCGGTGGATCGCGGAATCGGCAAAAAGCATTGCTTTCGCCGTGGTCGCCGCCTGTTCGGTGATCGATTTCTCCGCCGCGATCATCGACGGCGGATTCCCGGCGGAGGTGCGCGACCGCCTCGTGGCGGCGGTGGAGTGCGAAATGAACGCCATGGACCTGCAGGGAATCGAACCGCCGCAAATCGTCGCCGGCGCGGTCGGGCCGGATGCGCGCGCCATTGGCGGCGCGAGCCTGCCGCTCTTTCGGCGCTTCCTTCTCGACCGCAGCGTTTTGTTCAAGGAACACGCGAATGCTTAAGGGCATCGATCCCCTGCTCGGACCCGAAATGCTGGCGACGTTGCGCGCCATGGGTCACGGCGACGAGTTGGCCATTGTCGACGGCAATTATCCCGCGGTCGCCCATGGTCGCCGCGTGGTGCGTACCGACGGACATGGCATAGTGGCCGTTCTCGACGCCATCCTGTCGGTATTCCCGCTCGACGATTTCGTCGAAGACGCCGTGTTCCTGCCCGATGCGCCGTCGCCGCAATCGATCCACGAGGCTTTGCGCGGCGTGGTCGCCAAGCACGACGGCGCGGCGCGGCCGAAGGTGCTGGCGGGCGGGCGGTTCTACGACCGGGCAAGAACGGCCTATTGTATCGTCGCCACGTCCGAACCATTGCTCTACGCCAACATCATCCTGCGCAAGGGCGTGATACGCCCGGAGTGACGACCATGATCCTGTGCTGCGGTGAAGCCCTGATCGACATGTTGCCCCGAACGACCGTGGCGGGCGAACCGGCCTATGCTCCCTATTCGGGCGGGGCGGTGTTCAATACCGCCATCGCGCTGGGCCGGCTCGGCGCGCCGACCGGTTTCCTGTCCGGCCTGTCGACAGACCTGTTCGGTCAGCAGCTTTCGGCCGACCTCGACGCCTCCGGCGTCGATTCCTCCTTCGCTGTTCGATCCGGCCGCCACACCACGCTCGCTTTCGTCAAGCTGACCGACGGCAAGGCCGAATACGCTTTCTTCGACGAGGAAACTGCGGGACGCATGCTGCGGCCGGAGGACCTGCCTGCCATACCGGACCGGGTGACGACGCTGCTGTTCGGCTGCATCAGCCTGATTCCCGAACCCTGCGGCGCGACTTATGAGGGCCTGATGGCGCGCATGGCGCCGTCACGGGTCATTTTTTTCGATCCGAATCTCAGACCGGGCTTCATACCCGATCGCGGCGCCCATCTTGCCCGCATGCGCCGCATGCTGGCGATGAGCGACATCGTCAAGGTATCCGACGAGGACCTCGCCTGGTTCGGCGAGGGTGACTTCGATGAAGTCGCGCCGCGCTGGCGGGCGCTCGGGCCGAAAATCGTCGTCATGACGCGCGGTGGCGACGGCGCGGTGGCGCTCGGACCCCATGGACGCGTCGAGGTTCCGGCCGTTTCGGTCAAGGTCGCCGACACGGTCGGGGCCGGCGACACGTTCAACGCCGGCATGCTCGACAGTCTCAACGCCGAGGGTTTGCTCGACAAGGCGGCGCTGGCGGCGATTTCATCGGGCGAACTTGCCGAGGCGCTGGCCCGGGCGGTTCGCGCCGCGGCGATCTGCGTATCGCGGCCCGGGGCCAACCCGCCCTGGGCGCACGAAATGTGAGCCTCAACCCCGGTTGAACGTCTTGACCTCCGACTGGGTCCCATCGGCCCAATCGATCTGCAGGCGGATGGATTTCACCTCTTCCCCGACCTTGAAATAAGGCAGGAAGCCATCCGGCAAGGCGTAGGGATCGGCGACATCGCAGGGCGGAAGTTCGATCGATTTATCGAGCGGCCCGTCGTTCAGCCCGTAGCGCACCGCCTTCACCGCGCAGCGCAGCGAGGCGATCTGGCTGAAATAGACATTGCCGCGAAAGCCCGACGCGTCGAAGACGAGCCAGGATGTCCAACTCTGTTCCAGCATCATTCTCTGGGCGTTGCGCACGGCGATCGCCGGGTCGAAGGGAAAGGAAAACGGACCGACTTCGCGGCCGCGCAGATCGGCGTATTTGATCTCGATCGTCCCGGATTTTGTATCCTTCGTCAGTTCGAAGTTCGGCCGCGGGGCAGGCTTTCCGGTCCTTTGGTCCACCGATTCGGTCAGTCCGGTGTTGCGGAACTCAGCTTCGCCCGCCATGCGCCAGAAGATCGCCGTCGCCGGCTCCGGCAGGGAGATGACGGCGGTGATCCCCTGGTTGCCCGGCATGAACTGCAGCGTCGGCTGGAACGATGCGCCGCCGAGGTCGCCAAGCGCGGTTTTGCGCCGCTTGGCGTCCTGCAGCCAGTCGTCGAGAAGGCTGTGATCGACAAAATAAGGCACGAGCCTGCCATCGGGCTCGAAAGCGAGGAATTTGTCGAGCGCCTCGCCTTCCGAGCGCTTGTCGGCCAATGAACGTTGGCCGAGCTTGTCCTCGGAATACTCGTCGGCAAAGAATTTCCATGCCGGGCCATGCTCCGGATGGGCTTTGAGGAATGCAACGAGCTTTTCGATTCGCTGGGCGTCGTCGAACTGAAGAAGATGAATCAATTCGAGCGCCGTCGACGGTTTCTGTCGGCCGAGCTCGCCGATGACCTCGCGGGCGCCGGCGCGGCCATCCTGGACGCGCAACAGCGTCGCCAGGCGCAGGTACGGGTCGATGGCGTCGACGCCGAAGCGGGCGAAAGCGAGGTAGGCGGCGCGGGCGTTGACCATGTCGCCGCCAAGCTCGTGGATGCGGGCGTTGTGATAGAATTCCTCCGGCCTGGACGGTTCGGCGATCAACCCGCCCTGCTTGCCGAGATTGGCGAAAGCCTCGGCGATGGCCGCCACCGATTCGGCGATTTCGTCGGTCTTTGCGCCGATGTCGTCGACTTTGGCCTCGATCTTCTCGATCTTTTGCTGGATGATTCCGAGCGATTGCTGGATTTGGGCAATGGCGGGAATGAGATCGGCGAAGACGCCGTTTTCCGCAGCCGTGGCGCGTTGCGTCGCCCACAGGCCGCCGGTGACGGCGAGCGTGGCGACGGCGAAGACAAGCGCCGGGCCGGCTCGATCGGCGGCAATCGCCTTGAACAACAATCCAACGGCGAGAAGCACAGCGGCGATGGCCGCGGCGATGGCGATCCAGGCGGCGAAGGGCGCGATTGGCTGCAGCACATCGGAAACAAAGCCGCCGACGGCGGCGATCCCGCCGGCCCAACGCCCGGAACGAAAAAGCGATGCGCGCAGCGCCGTGGCGGCGGTCGCGCCGCCGGAAAAAGCGTCGGACATCATGAAGCCTCCCGCAAATCGCCCCGGACCAAGCTAAACGGTCAATCGCGGCGGGAAAAGGACCAAATGCGACGACGCGATTTGCCGGCCGGCGCTCGTCACGCCGAGCAGGCGACTTGCCAGTCTCGATTCGGACAGGACGGACCATGCGCCGCCCACCGTCAGGCAATTTAATGATCGTGCTCGCCAGCGGCCCGCGACCAAACGCCAAAACGACCCGGTCCCCGCCATTGAAGCGGCCCGCGCCATCGGCTATGGGAAGCGGGCGCATCGCCGCCAAGGCACCCGTAGCTCAGCTGGATAGAGCGTTGCCCTCCGAAGGCAAAGGTCACAGGTTCGAATCCTGTCGGGTGCGCCAGTTCGTTGCGGTCCGGCCAAATGACGGCGCCCCGAGCCGGGGTCCGATTGAGGCGCGCGTTCAAGTGCATTGGCAAATTGCCACAATGCCGGTTCATACTGTCACGATAACGGGCAACGGGGCGGCTTTCATGCGGCGATTCTTTTTCACACCGGGTCTCGCCGGCGCGATGCTTCTTGCGCTGCCGTTGCTGGCGCTGCCCGCGTATGCGCTCGATCCGGTCGCGGCGCTGGCGATCGAGGGAAAGGTCGCCAATGGCGAGACCGATGCGGCGCTCAGCCTGATCGAGGCGTCGCTGGCTATCGAAACGGACGGGGCGGCGAAGGAGGATCTGCTGGCGCGCAAGGCTGAATTGCTCGAGCGCGCCGGCCGTTTCGCCGATGCCCAGGCGGCCGAAACGGCGCGCGCCGAGGCGCTTTCGGCGCGGCTCGGCGCCAACGCGCCGGAGCTTGTCGCGATATTCCGACGGATCGCGGATCTGGCGGGCAAGGGCGGCGACACGGCGCTTGGCGCCGAAGCGTTGACCCAGGGCCTGCGCGTCGCCGATGCGACAGGCGACGGGGCGGCGGCCCAATTCTTCGCCGACGAACTTGCGGCAATTGCGGCCGGAACGCCGAAGCAGACGGAATCGCAGTCGACGGACGCCCCGGCCGCAAACGCGCGGGCCGCCTTGGATGCGCTGGCCGCCCACGAAGCGGCGATGCAGTCCCGCGAAGCTTCGCGCGATCTGGCGGGAGGCGACGAGGGGTTCACCCGCGTCAAGCTCTATTATGCCACCGACCGGGCGCGCACCGGTGCGACGGCGCCTTCGGATTTCTACGGCGGCGGACGCGCCGACGCGCTCGATTTCGGCGTGCTCGAGGTCTCGGTGCCGAAAAACCATGTGCCCGGCCAGATCGAGAAACCGTCGATCTGGACCTTCGATTTCCGCGAGGACCCGGAGCGCCACATCGTGCTGCAAAAGGTAACCCTCATGGCGCATGACGCGGTTTTCGCCGACATGCGCGTCCATCTGGCGACGACCGGCTCGGACGAGGCCTTCGTGTTCGTGCACGGCTTCAATGTGTCGTTCGATGGCGCCGCCAAACGCGCGGCCCAGATCGCCAACGACATGAACTTCAAGGGCCTGCCGATCGTCTATTCGTGGCCGTCGCGCGCCTCGATCCTGTCTTACATCGCCGATACGGCGGCGGTGAACCTGTCGGGACGACGCCTGCTCGCTTTCCTGGAGGATGTGGTCGGGCAATCCGGTGCGAAGCGCATCCATCTCATCGCCCACTCGATGGGCAACCGGGCGCTGACCGACGCGCTGGAACTCTACGCGCTCAAGCATTCCGGCGAGCCGGCAGCCTTCGACCAGGTGCTGTTCACCGCGCCCGACCTCGACGCCGGCCTGTTCAAGGCGATGGCGAAAACCATCCGGCCGACGGCCCGGCGGCTGACCCTTTATACATCCGACCATGACTGGGCGCTCGCCGTTTCGCGCCAGTTGCATGGCGACATGGCGCGCGCCGGACAGGGCGGGACGGCGGTGCTGCGTTCCGACGATTTCGATTCGGTCGACATGTCGCTTGTCGGCGAAGACATGCTGGCGCATTCCTATTTCGCCAACAACCCGTCGGCGCTGACCGACATCCTGTCGCTGTTCTGGCGCGATGCGCCGCCTTCCGACCGCTGCGGCATGGTCGCGCCGCAAGCGGCGAGCGGCTGGTGGCTCTACGCCCCCGAGCGTTGCGATTCCAACGCGCTGCTTGCGGCCCTCGCCATGCTGCGCGACAAACCAGCCATCGCGCCGACCATGGCGGTGGAATTGCCACTCGGCGGCGCGACCGCCGAGGAAAAACTGCGCATCGAGGCGGCGGTGAAAACCCTGATGCGCGGCGTCGACGCGCGGCCGTGAAGCCCGTCCGCCGGTAACCATGTCGCCGGGAAGCCCCGCGGCTTGATTGACAAGGTCGGGCGGGCGGCCTTAACCTTTCGTTAACGATCCAGTCGTTTGCGTGAGGGTAGAGTGATGGATGAAGGCGGGCCCTTGGCGCGGCCGTTGTCGGCGAGTATCGGCGCCGTGGCGCTGACGCTGTTCGCCTCGGCGCTTTCCGACGGCAGCGCCATCGCCGCCCAGTCGATGGTGACCGGCGACTACACGTCGCAACCGATCGGCCACTACCAGTTTTGCAAGGTCAATCCGGCCGAATGCGACGCCCATCCCGCTGACAAGGGTCCGGCGAAGCTGACGACGCAATTGTGGAAACGCGTCGTTTCGATCAACGCCCGGGTCAACCGCAATGTCCAGCCGGTCAACGATTCCGATCTCTACGGGCAGGACGAAGTGTGGACCTATCCCGACAAGGCCGGCGATTGCGAGGACTATGTGTTGCTCAAGCGCCGTCTTCTGGCGCGGGCCGGGATTTCTCTGTCCAATCTGCTGATCACCGTGGTGCGCAAACCGGATGGCGAAGGTCATGCGGTGCTGACGGTGCGCACCGACAAGGGCGATTTCATTCTCGACAATTTGACCGACGCGGTGCGGGCCTTCGACGACACCGGCTATCGCTATCTGAAGCGGCAAGCCTCGACCGATACCGGACGCTGGGTGTCAATCCGCGGCGGCTCGTCCCGACTGGTCGGCGCGGTCGACTGACCGCATCGGGCGGCGTACCCGCATTCACGATCCAAAGCCTCTATGCCGCCTCCGGCATGCGTTCGCCGGGCAAACGGTAGGCGATGGCTTCGGCCAGATGGATGCGACCGATATCGTCGCGCCCGTCCAGATCGGCTAGCGTCAACGCCACCTTCAGCACGCGGTGATAGGCGCGGGCTGAAAAGCCGAGTTTTTCCGACGCATCCTTCAACAGCGCCAGGCCGCCGGCATCGGGTTCGGCGACGCGCTCGATGACCGAGGCCGGGCATTGGGCATTGGTCATCGACGCCGGCAGGCCCAATTCCTCATAACGCACGCGCTGGCGGTCGCGGGCGGCGGCGACACGGGCGGCGATGGCGGCGCTTGTTTCGGCCGCCGCCGGGCGGATCAGATCAGCGGCGGAAACCGCCGGCGCGTCGATGCGCAAATCGATGCGGTCGAGCAGCGGGCCGGAGATGCGGGCCTGGTACTCGGTCCGGCAGCGCTGGCCGCGGGCGCAACGATAACCCGGCTCGCTGGCCATGCCGCAGCGACACGGATTCATCGCCGCCACCAGCTGGATGCGGGCCGGATAGGTGACGCGATGATTGACGCGGGCGATCATGCATTCGCCGGTTTCGAGCGGCTGGCGCAGGCTGTCGAGCACCTGCGGGGAAAATTCCGGGAACTCGTCGAGGAACAGCACGCCATTGTGGGCGAGCGAGACCTCGCCCGGCCGGGCGCGCAGACCGCCGCCGACCATCGCCGCCATCGAAGCCGAATGATGCGGGGCGCGGAAAGGCCGCCGGTCGGTGAGCTTGCCGCCCTGCAATTCTCCGGCCATCGAGGCAATCATCGACACTTCGAGGAGTTCCTTCGGCGACAACGGCGGCAGGATCGACGGCAGGCGCGCGGCCAGCATCGATTTGCCGGAGCCGGGCGGGCCGACGAGAAGCAGATTGTGGCCACCGGCGGCGGCGACCTCGAGCGCACGCTTGGCGCTCTCCTGCCCCTTGACGTCGGCCAGGTCGGGCAGGTCGCGGGCCGGGACGCGCACCGCCGGTTGGGGCCGGCTCATCACCTGGGTTCCGCGAAAATGGTTGGCGACCGCGATCAGGCTTTTCGGCGCCAGAATATCGACGCCTTCGCCGGCCCAGGCCGCTTCCGGACCGCAGCCATGAGGACAGATCAGGCCCTTGCCGGCGGCGTTGGCGGCGATCGCCGCCGGCAAAACGCCGGCGACATCGGCGATGGTGCCATCGAGCGACAATTCGCCCAGCACCGCCCATTCGGCCAGCGCATCGCCGGGAATGGCGCCCAGCGCCGCCATCAGGCCGAGCGCGATCGGCAAATCGTAATGGCTGCCCTCCTTGGGCAGGTCGGCCGGCGCAAGATTGACGGTGACGCGCTTGGCCGGCATCGACAGGCCTGAGGCGTGCAGCGCCGCCTGCACCCGCTCGCGGCTTTCGGCCACCGCCTTGTCCGGCAGACCGACGATCTGGAAGTTCATCTTTCCGGGCGCGACCATCACCTGGACATCGACCGACACCGCGTCGATACCGTGAAAAGCGACCGTGCTTACGCGTGCAACCATGACCCGCTCCCGCGCCGCCGCCGACCTTGGCGAGCGTCCCGGTTGCAATGCAATCGGAATTTCGCGCCCTTGTCAAGAACGTATAGTGAACAACAACACCGGTGAATTGCAGCGCGGTTGCAAGAGGTTGAGTCTATGGAACAAAGCCGGAAAGCGGATCAGGCGCGCTTCGCTTCCACGGCGTCCCAGAACAGGCTGGCGATGTCGGCGCCACCGAATCGCGCCACTTCGCGCACGCCGGTCGGCGACGTGACATTGATTTCGGTCATGAAGTCGCCGATGACGTCGATGCCGACAAGCAGGAAGCCGCGGCGTCGCAGTTCCGGGCCGATCGCCGCGCATATGTCCTGTTCGCGCCGGGTGAGACGGGTTTTTTCGGCCTTGCCGCCGACATGCATGTTGGAGCGGGCCTCGTTCTCGGCCGGCACACGGTTGATCGCGCCGACCGGTTCGCCGTCGACGAGGATGATGCGCTTGTCGCCGGCGCGCACTTCCTTCAGGTAGCGCTGGACGATGAACGGTTCGCGGAACATCTGGCCGAACATTTCAATGAGCGAGGCGAGGTTGCGATCGTCCTCGCGCAAATGGAACACGCCGGCGCCGCCATTGCCGTAAAGCGGCTTGACGATGACATCCCGGTGGGCGCGACGGAAGGCGGCGATTTCGGACGGATCGCGGGTGATGATGGTTTCCGGCATGAACTGCGGGAACTCGGCGACGAAGATTTTCTCCGGACTGTTTCTCACCCACATCGGGTCGTTGACCACCAGCGTCGCCGGATGAATGCGCTCCAGCATGTGGGTGGTGGTGATATAGGACATGTCGAAGGGCGGGTCCTGGCGAAGCAAGACCACATCCATGCCGGACAGATCGGCCCGCTCCGCCTCGCCGAGCGTGAAGTGCGCGCCCTTCTGGTCGCGCACGGTCAAGGGCTCGATGCGGGCAAAAAGGCTGCCGCCTTCAAGGCTGAGACGATCAGGCGTGTAGTGATAAAGCGCATGGCCGCGCCGTTGCGCCTCGAGCGACAAGGCGAAAGTGGTGTCGCCGGCGATGTTGATCGTGGCGATGTGGTCCATCTGGACGGCGACGGCAAGGGTCATGGCGGCATTCCGCGAAGAGGGATCGGCGCTCTCCTGTAGCGGCGAGAACGCCGGGGCTCAATGCGTCGCCTTCACTTTCGCCCGAACACGGCGCGCGAATAGCCGATATAGGACAACGCCATCGCCAGGCCGGAGGCGATAAACAGCGCCAACAAAGGCGGCGTCCCCGGTGCGGCCAGCAGCAGGGCCGAGTAGACGAGCCAGTTGACCGCCGCGACCGCGACCGCGACAAGCGCGTAACGAAACCCTTCGGCGGCTACCGAATGGCGGCTCGGCCCGAAAGTGAAGGCGCGGTTGAGCAACCAGGTCGTCGCCATGGCAATGGCGATCGAGAAGATCCGCGCCACGAACGGCCCGAGCGGCGTGGCGCCAAGCAACATAGCGAGGACGCCGGCGTCGACGAGAAAACCGGCGGCCCCGACGGCGGCAAAGCGAATGAATCGCCTCATGCCGCCTTGCTGCGCGCTTCGGAGGCGCGCCGACGATTCGGCAACGCCAGTTCCGAACGGCCTTCGCCGCGCGCCGGCGCGAGGGCAAGATAGAGGATCCGCTTTGTTTCCGCCCGGCCGCGGGCAACCGAATCGAGGATGACGCCGGTGACGCCGAACAGCACCGAAAACAGCGCCAGCACGGTCGAAACCACCAAGGTCGGCATGCGCAACACCAGGCCGGTCGTGACATATTCGTACAGCACCGGCGCGAAGAAGGCGGCGGCCAGAATGGCGAAGACGATGGAAAAAAGTCCGAAGAAGACGAAAGGCCGCGTCTCTTTCATCAGCGTGGCGAACATGAAGAGGATCTTGGCGCCGTCGCGAAACGTCGACAGTTTCGAGGTCGACCCTTCCGGCCGGCGCCCGTATTCAAGCGGCAATTCGGTAACCGGCAAACGCAACTCCGATGCGTGGACCGACATTTCGGTTTCGATTTCGAAACCGCCGGAAACCGCCGGGAAGCTTTTGACATAGCGGCGCGTAAAGGCGCGATAGCCCGAAAAAATATCGGTGAAGTCGCGACCGAACATGCGGTGGTAGAGGGAATTGAAAATCTGGTTGCCGAAGGCGTGACCCTTGCGGCCGGCGTCATCGGTAACGCCTTTTCGCGTGCCGACCACCATGTCGCAACGTTCGCCCAACAGCGTGGCGATCAGCAGCGGCGCATCCTCCGGCGCATAAGTGCCGTCGCCATCGGCCATGACATAGATGTCGGCGTCGATGTCGGAAAACATGCGGCGAACGACGTTGCCTTTGCCCTGGCGCGGCTCGCGAACGACGATCGCCCCGGCGGCGCGGGCCCGCAACGCCGTGAAATCCCTGGAATTGTTGTCGTAGACATAAATCGTCGCCGAAGGCAGCGCCTGACGGAACCGCGCCACCACGTCGCCGATGGTCAGTTCCTCATTGTAGCACGGCAACAGGACCGCGATCGACAGATCCCGGAAATCATCTTTACGCATGGCGAACCCTTGGACAAACCCGACGCGTGACGCACGCCGCTTTACTCTTTCTTGATCGGGTTAAGTTTAGGTTTAGCCCAGACGGAAACTCCTGGAAAACCCGATGGACGCTGAAATGGCGCCACCCTTGGCGAAAACCAAAACGCGCACCCCGGCCGGAACGATCGCGACATTCACATTGGTCGCGACCGCGATATTGGCGGCAATGGGTTCCCTTTCCCTTTTTCGTGGCAAACCGCTGCTGGGCGACGACAATGATTCCATGTTGCGGCTCGTCGAAGTGCGAGACCTGCTCGACGGCCAGAACTGGTTCGATCTGACCCAGTACCGCCTTGGTCTTGAGGGCGGCGTCGAAATGCACTGGTCGCGCCTGATCGATGCGCCGCTGGCCGGCCTTGTTCTCCTCGCCCGCCTTTTCGGATTCGGGGATGGGGCGGCCGAAACGTTCGCCATGGCGGCTTGGCCAATACTGCTCGCACTGCCGGCGCTCTACGCGATCATCCGCGCCGCTCGCGGACTTTCCGGCGACGACGCCATGCTTCCGGCCGCGGCGATCGGCGTCGCGGCGCTGTTCTATACCGGTCAATTCGCTCCGGGTTCGATCGATCACCATTCCGCGCAGGCGGCATTGGCGTTGGTGACAATCATGGCGATGACCGCCGCCGACCTTTCCTGGCGCAATGGCGCCCTGGCCGGCGGCGCGGCGGCGCTGATGGCCGGCATCGGCGCCGAAACCCACCCGCATGTGGCGCTCTGCGCCGTTGGCGCCGCCGCGATTTTCCTTTTCGAGGGATATCGTCAACGGGGATTCACCATTGGCTTCGGATCGGCGTTTTCGACCATTCTCGCCGCGATCTTCCTCGGCACGATCGAACCGGCCCATTATCTTCGCGCCACCTGCGACGCAATTTCCATCGCGCAGGTCGCGCCGGGCGTTGCAGGCGGCCTCGCACTGGCCGCCGTCGGTCTGATTGCCCGCCCGGAAGGGACATTGTTGTCTCGGCTCGTCATTCTTGCCGGAACCGGCGGGTTGGCCTTGCTGATCGGCGGGCCGTTCGCGGTTTCCTGCCTCGGCGATCCGCTCGCCGACATCAACGGCCTAGTCAGGACCCATTGGCTCGATCTGGTTGAAGAGGCGCGGCCGCTCCTTGCCATCGGCCGCGACAATCCCTCACTCGGCCTCTCTTACGGCCTGCCGCCGTTGATCGGACTCGCCTGGATCGTTCGGCAAATCCGGCGCGGCCAGCCTTTGCGCCAACATCTGGTCATGGGCGGCGCCGTTGCGGTTTCCTATGCGATTGCCCTGATCCAGGTGCGCGGCGGCGTCCTCGCGATGCTGCTGGCGACAATACCCCTGGCGTCGTTCGTCGCCGCGGCCAGAACCCGGGCCATGTCCAACCCGACGGTGCGCAACCAGTTCGCCATGGCCGGGGCATGGCTGTCCTCCATGGCGCTGGTCTGGGGCGTGGTCGGCCTGATGGCCGACCCCGCGACATGGGCGGCCTTGAGCGACGATACCGAGGTCGGCGCAACCTAAGGCGAAACTCCCGGCTGGCTGTCGCCGATCGGACCGGAGGACGGGCCGATTCGCCTCTATAAACTCGCTCCGGCCGGTTGATCGCAGCGATCAGATCCGGGCGAAGCAGACACTTGTGTGGCCCGCCTTGAAAAATCCGAGCTGACGCGCCGCGCCGCGGGACAGATCGAGCACGCGTCCCTTGATGAAGGGACCACGGTCATTGACGCGAACGATGACGGATTTGCCGTTGCGCTTGTTGGTGACCTTCAACCTCGTGCCGAGAGGCAGGGTGCGATGGGCGGCGGTCAAGCCATCCGGCTTCATGCGTTCGCCCGAGGCGGTGCGCGAATGCAGCGCATACCAGGACGCCCGGCCGCAGGCCGCGCCGGCTTCGGCGACGCCGGTCACGGCGCAAAGGGCTATCGCAGCCGTGGCGACGCGTATAATCGTGGATGAACTCATGGTCTTTTCCCCTGCTCGCGGCTGCGGCGCCTCCCTCATCGCAAGCCGCATGGTGTCGGGCCTCCCGCCCGGTGAATGCGCGTCCAATGATTGCCGAACGGGACAAAGGCAAGCGCCCGGAGGTCAATTTTTGTTTCGGTGTGTGACCCGCCGCCTCACTGGCCGCGCCCCGCGCCATCACCAACACCGTTTCCATCGCGATGGAAAAATCGGCGCGAAGCCAATCCCGCAACGAGCCGAGCTGCATGGCGCAGGCGTGATTCCAGCCGACCTTGGAGCGCACCCCGGCGAGGCGCGCCGCCAGTCCGCCTTGCGGCATCGGCCCGACATGATGGGTCGCCACGCCCTTTGCACCCTCGGCGCGCAAAGCCTTGGTCAGGCGCGGAACCACAAAGCCAGGTCAGTACCGGTTCGCTTGCCAATGGCCGCGACACGGCCGCTTGGTGCGACAGTCTCATGGATTTAACCGGAAAGACCGGTCCCGGGCGGATTCGGGCGCAGGGGCCGTGTGCGCCGGATCGGCAAGGACATTGTCGCGACGGGAAGAAGGTTTGGTGGAGCCAATCGGAATCGAACCGACGACCTCTTGAATGCCATTCAAGCGCTCTCCCAACTGAGCTATGGCCCCACTTGGATGTCCGACCTTTTCTGGCGGCATCCGCGGCACGGTTTGGGAACCGCGCCGGGTAAAGCATGGCGCGGCTCATAGCTTCGAGCGGCGCGGGAATCAAGGGCGATGATGGAAGCCCGGCGCTTTTGGCCCTCAGACCTCCTCTTCGCCCTCGCCGTCCATGTCGATGACGCCGGCGATATCATCGTCGCCATCTTCTTCTTCCTCGAGAAAAGCGTCGTCCTCGTCGTTGCCCAGATCGACATCGTCGTCGCCAATGTCGACGCTTTCGCCCTTTGCTTCTTCGTCGGCGTCCTCGAGGCTGACGAACTCGACGGCCACATCCTCGCTGTCGACCGCCTTTTCCTCTTCCTCGTCCTCGCCGCGGCCGACACGAATCCGGCGTCGAAATAGGAACGCGGATAGGACGCGCCGGTGTAGGGCGAGACAATGGGGTCGCGATTGAGGTCGTAAAACTTCTTGCCGGTTTCCGGGCAGGTGCGCTTGGTGCCGAGTTCGGGTTTGGCCATGAAAGGTCGCTCGCGGAAAGTGGCGCGTCGATCGCGCCGTCGTCTGTTGTCTTGAAGCCGGTCCCCATATCCGCAACCGCAAGGCCTGTCAAAGCCCAATCTCGCCCGCGATGCAGGGTGACCGGGCGGACATGTCATGCTATGCGCGGCCCGCATCTCCCGCGAGCAGGACCGTCCGATGAGCCATGCCCACAAACCGATCCCGGCGACCGCGCGCCGATCGCCGGCCCTGAGCGGCAGCATGCGGGTACCGGGCGACAAATCGATTTCGCACCGCGCCATGATGTTCGGCGGCCTCGCCCGCGGATTGACCCGGGTCGCCGGCCTGCTAGAGGGCGAGGATGTGCTGCGCACCCGCGATGCGATGATCGCCTTCGGGGCGAAAATCGAAAAGCGCGACGGCGCGTGGCTGATCCACGGCGTCGGCAATGGCTGCCTGCTCGAACCGGCCGGTCCCCTCGATTTCGGCAATGCCGGCACCGGTTCACGCCTGACCATGGGGCTCGCCGGCGTTTACGCCATGAAAACGACGTTCATCGGCGACGCTTCGCTGCAAAGCCGGCCGATGAAGCGTGTCCTCGATCCGCTGCGGCTGATGGGCGTGGAGGTCGATGCGTCCACAGGCGACCGCATGCCGTTGACGCTTCGCGGCCCGCGGCAGGCGACGCCGATTGTCTACCGTGTGCCGATGGCCTCGGCGCAGGTCAAATCCGCGGTCCTGCTCGCCGGATTGAACACGCCCGGCGTCACCACGGTCATCGAACCGGTGATGACGCGCGATCACACCGAGAAAATGCTGGCGGGCTTCGGCGCCGGGCTGGAGATCGACACCGACGCGGCTGGCGCCCGCCATATCCACGTCCACGGCCATGGGGATCTGACGGGCCAGGATATTGAAGTGCCGGGCGATCCGTCGTCGGCAGCCTTCCCGCTGGTGGCGGCGCTGATCGTTCCCGGATCGGATGTGACGATCGACAACGTGCTGATGAACCCGACCCGCACCGGCCTGATCCAGACGTTGCGGGAAATGGGCGGACGCATCGAACTTGTGAACCGCCGCGGCGCGGGCGGCGAGGACGTCGCCGACGTGCGCGTGCGCCATTCCGATCTGCGCGGCGTGACCGTGCCGGCGGAACGCGCCCCGTCGATGATCGACGAATACCCGGTGCTGGCCGTCGCGGCGTCGTTCGCCGACGGCGAGACGCGCATGCTCGGACTCGACGAGTTGCGGGTGAAGGAATCCGACCGCCTCGCCGCCGTGGCGCGCGGTCTGGAGGAAAATGGCGTCGACTGCGCCGAAGGCAAGGACTGGCTTTCCGTGCGCGGCCGGCCGGACGGCAAGGGCCTCGGCGGCGGCGCGGTGGCGACCCATCTCGACCACCGCATCGCCATGAGCTTCCTCGTCATGGGGCTGGCGGCGGAAAAACCGGTGACGGTCGACGATTCGACCATGATCGCCACAAGCTTCCCGGAATTCATGGGGTTGATGGCCGGATTGGGGGCGGAGATCGATTGATGACCCTCCTCATCGCCATCGACGGCCCCGCCGCCTCGGGCAAAGGCACGCTGGCCCGCCGCCTCGCCACCCATTACGGTTTGCCGCATCTCGACACCGGCCTGACCTACCGCGCCGTGGCCAAGGCCATGATCGACGCCGGGTCGGACCTCGATGACGAGGCGGCGGCGATCGCCACGGCGCGAAATGTCGATTTTTCCCGCCTTGATCGGTCGGCCCTGTCGGCCCACGCCATCGGCGAGGCGGCGTCGCGCATCGCGGTCTACCCCGAAGTTCGCCGCACCCTCGTCGCCAAGCAGCGCGAATTCGCGGCGCAGCCAGACGGCGCGGTGCTCGACGGGCGCGACATCGGCACGGTCGTCTGCCCCGACGCGACCGTCAAACTCTACGTTGCCGCCTCGCCCGAGGTGCGGGCGCGCCGCCGCCTTGACGAAATCCTGCACAATGGCGGGCAGGCCGATCCCGCCGCCATCCTCGCCGATGTGAAGCGGCGCGACGAGCGCGACACGGGGCGGGCCGATTCGCCGCTCAGGCCGGCGGCGGACGCCCACTTGCTCGACACGTCCGACATGGATATAGAGGCCGCGTTCCGCGCGGCGCTCGCCATCGTCGAGACCGCACGGAACGCCTGAACCCGCATACCCGCCGGCCTGTCATGCGCCGGACGCTTTTTCCGGAAACGGAAAGCCGCCCAAGCCCCGCCAGCGGGGCGCGGACTGGCGGGAGGTGCGAAACGCAACGCTAACCCACGGCGCCCAGGCCCGAAGACATTCCGGGCCGCACCAGGAGATCAAATGTCCAAAATGAACCCGTCGCGCGACGATTTCGCCGCGCTGCTCGACGAGAGCTTTTCCGCTTCCCAGCCGGCCGAAGGTTCGGTGATCAAGGGCATCGTCACGTCCATCGACAAGGACATGGCGACCATCGACGTCGGCCTCAAGGTCGAAGGCCGCGTCGCGCTGAAGGAATTCGGCGCCAAGGGCCGCGATGGCGTGCTCAAGGTCGGCGACATGGTCGAAGTCTATGTCGAGCGCATCGAAAACGCGCTTGGCGAGGCGATGCTGAGCCGCGACAAGGCGCGCCGCGAGGAGAGCTGGGTCAAGCTCGAAGAGAAGTTCAACAAGGGCGAACGCGTCGAAGGCGTCATCTTCAACCAGGTCAAGGGCGGCTTCACCGTCGATCTCGACGGCGCCGTGGCCTTCCTGCCGCGCAGCCAGGTCGACATCCGCCCGATCCGCGACGTTTCCCCGCTGATGCACACGCCGCAGCCCTTCGAGATCCTCAAGATGGATCGCCGCCGCGGCAACATCGTCGTGTCGCGCCGCACCGTGCTCGAGGAGAGCCGCGCCGAACAGCGTTCGGAAATCGTGCAGAACCTCGAAGAAGGCCAGGTCGTCGACGGCATGGTCAAGAACATCACCGATTACGGTGCGTTCGTCGATCTCGGCGGCATCGACGGCCTGCTGCACGTCACCGACATGGCGTGGCGCCGCGTCAACCATCCGACCGAAATCCTGTCGATCGGCCAGTCGGTCAAGGTGCAGATCATCCGCATCAACCAGGAAACCCACCGCATCTCGCTCGGCATGAAGCAGCTCGAGAGCGATCCGTGGGGCGGAAATCGGCGCAAAATTCCCGCTCGGCAAGAAGGTCACCGGCACGGTGACCAACATCACCGATTACGGCGCATTCGTCGAAATCGAGCCGGGCATCGAAGGCCTGATCCACGTTTCGGAAATGTCCTGGACCAAGAAGAACGTCCATCCGGGCAAGATCCTGTCGACCTCGCAGGAAGTCGATGTGCTGGTGCTCGAGGTCGATCCGGTCAAGCGCCGCATCTCGCTCGGCCTCAAGCAGACGCTCGAGAATCCGTGGCAGGCCTTCTCCCGCAACCATCCGGTCGGTTCGCTCGTCGAGGGCGAGGTCAAGTCCAAGACCGAGTTCGGCATGTTCATCGGCCTCGACGGCGACGTCGACGGCATGGTGCACATCTCCGATCTCGACTGGAACCGGCCCGGCGAACAGGCGATCGAAGACTACCAGAAGGGCCAGATGGTCCAGGCGCAGGTGCTCGACGTCGACATCGAGAAGGAGCGCATCTCGCTCGGCATCAAGCAGCTCGCCCGCGACGTCGTCGGCGAAGCGGCGACGTCCGGCGAACTGCGCAAGAACGCGGTGGTGACCTGCGAAGTCACCGGCGTCAAGGAAGGCGGGCTCGAGGTGAAGCTGGTCGATCACGACCTCGACACCTTCATCAAGCGCTCCGACCTGTCGCGCGATCGCGACGAGCAGCGCCCCGAGCGCTTCTCGGTCGGCCAGAAGGTCGATGCCCGCGTGATCGCCTGGGACAAGAAGACCCGCAAGCTGCAGGTCTCGATCAAGGCGCTGGAAATCGCCGAGGAAAAGGAGGCGGTTGCCCAATACGGCTCGACCGACTCCGGCGCCTCGCTCGGCGACATTCTCGGCGCGGCGCTGAAGAGAAGGGGCGACCGCCCGCCCCTCGCGCTTGCCCGAAAAACAGGGATCCCGCCCAGGGCCGGGCCCCGGGCGGGGTTTCCGTTGTTCCTGGATCATTGACGGCGGTGGCGCACAGCCTTTCCCGGGAGGAGGAGGCGCCCGCCATCCCGCCCTGCTCGTCCCGGAGCGGGCCGACGCCGGCCGCAGGCTGGGCCGAAAAGGACGCGACACGCGCGCCGCCGCATCGCGGGGGGTGCCCGCCGCGCGGCCCCGGGGCGCGGGCGGCGGCGGCGACCGGCGCACCCCTGGAGCTTGTCCTCGTGCGCAAGATCGGCGCGCCGGGCGAACCCGAACTCGCGGTCGGCGCTGTCAGCGACGGGGCGACGACGCATTGGACGGTCAACCGCGATGTCGCTGCGTCCTTCGGCCTGTCCGACGCCGACGTCAGGGCGCGGGGGGCGCGCGAGCTGGCCGAAATCGAAAGGCGGCGGGCCTTGTGGCTCGGGGAGCGGCCGCGCGTCGGTTTCGCCGGCAAGACCGTCGTTGTCGTCGACGACGGCGTCGCCACCGGGGCGACGATGCGGGTGGCGCTGCAGGCGGCGCGGGCCGGCGGGGCGAAGCGCATCGTGCTGGCCTTGCCCGTCGCGCCAGCCGACACGTTGGCCGAATTGTCGGTTCATGCCGACGAAACGATCTGCCTCGCCGCGCCGAGGCCATTTCACGCCGTCGGCGCCCACTATGGCGCGTTTCCGCAGCTGTCCGACGCCGACGTGGCGAAAATCCTCGCGGGTTTTCCGCCGCCGCGCCGCTGACGCTTGCGCCCAACGGACCCCTTTGCCGCGCGGGCGAAAGGTTCTATGAGGCGTCGGAAATCCTGCCTCGGAGGACTGCCATGACCGATCTCGCGCACGCCAAGCTCGTCACCGTGTTCGGCGGCTCCGGCTTTGTCGGCCGCCATGTCGTGCGCGCACTGGCCAAGCGCGGCTACCGGGTCCGCGTCGCCTGCCGCCGTCCGGATCTCGCCTTCCATCTGCAGCCGCTCGGCGGCGTCGGCCAGATCATGGCCGTGCAGGCCAATCTGCGCAACCGCGCCTCGGTCAACCGCGCCGTCGCCGGCGCCGACCATGTGATCAATCTCGTCGGCATCCCTTATGAGACGGGCGGACAGAAATTCGCCGCGGTGCAGGATTTCGGCGCCCGAGCCGTGGCGGAAGCCGCCCGCGCCGCCAGCGCCGGCCTGACCCATGTTTCCGCCATCGGCGCCGACGCCGATTCGCCGTCGGTCTACGCCCGCACCAAGGCGGCGGCCGAAAAGGCCGTGCTGGCGACGATCAAGGACGCGGTCATCCTCCGTCCGTCCATCGTGTTCGGACCGGAGGACGATTTCTTCAACCGGTTCGCCGCGATGGCGCAGATGTCGCCTGCCCTGCCGCTGATCGGCGGCGGCGAAACGCGCCTGCAGCCCGTCTATGTCGGCGACGTCGCCGAGGCGGTGGCGCTCTCGGTCGACGGCAAGGTCAAGGGCGGCTCTGTGCTGGAGCTCGGCGGGCCGGAAGTGATGACCTTCCGCCAATGCATGGAAGAGATCTTGCGCGTCATCGACCGCAAGCGCCTGCTGGTTTCCGTGCCCTTCCCGATCGCGCGCCTGTTGGGGTCGATCGCCGGCCTGGCGCCCACCCCGCAACTCACCGCCGATCAGGTCAAGCTGCTGCGGTTCGACAATGTCGTCTCCGGCGAAGCGCTGGCCGAGGGCCGCACGCTGGCCGGCCTCGGCATCGAGGCGACATCGGTCGAAGCGATCCTGCCCTCTTATCTGTGGCGCTACCGCGTCGCCGGCCAGTTCACGCGCCCATCGGCGGCCTGACTTGGAATTGGCGGTCGGCTTCTTGCCCGATGGCGTCGGCGCGGCCGTCGCCGCGCTGTTGATCGCCGCCAGTTTCTTCACCTCGGCGCTCACCGCCGCCTTCGGCGTCGGCGGCGGTATCGCCGTGCTTGCGTTGCTCGGCCTGTTCGTTCCCGTCGCGGCGCTGATCCCGGTGCACGGGCTGGTTCAGCTCGGCTCCAATACCGGCCGGGCCTGGGTGCAGCGCGCCGCCGTGCGTCGCGACATCGCCTTGCCCTTCATCGCCGGCAGCCTCGTCGGCGCGGCCGCCGGGACAACGATCGTCGTCCAGGTTCCCGACGCGCCGCTGAAACTGGCGCTCGGCCTGTTCGTCATCGCGGTGACGTGGTGGACGGTCCCCGGTTTCGACCGGCTCGGCAAAGCGGGCCTGGCGGTCGGGGCCAGCGCGGTTGCTTTTCTCACCATGTTTCTCGGCGCGACGGGGCCATTGCTCAACGCGTTTTTCGCGCAAATCATCCGCGACGATCGCAAGGCGTTGGTGGCGACGCACGCTGCCGGCATGACGGTGCATCACGGGCTGAAAGTCATGGCCTTCGCCATTGCCGGCTTTTCTTTCGGCTCATGGGCGCCGATGGTCATGGCCATGATCGTATCGGGCTATCTCGGCACGATCTACGGGTCGAAACTGTTGGAACGGCTGCCGGAAAAGCAGTTCCGCCTGGCGTTCAAGATCGGCCTGTCTCTTCTCGCCGTCGATCTCGCGCGGCGCGGTTTGGCCGGTTTGATCTAGCCGAAAACCAGCAAGCCGACCAGGGCGAGCGAGCCGACGATCAGCCGCCACCAGGCGAAGAAGGAAAAGCCTCGCTTCGAGACGAAATCGAGCAGGCTGCGGACCACGAGCACGCCGGCGATGAAGGCGCAGACAAAACCGGTGGCGATGATCGGCAGGTCGGCGGCCGAGAGCGCGTCGAAGTTCTTGTAAAGATCGTAGGCGAAGGCGCCAGCCATGGTTGGCATGGCGAGGAAGAAGGAAAACTCCGCCGCCGAGCGCTTGTCGGCCCCGAGCAGCAAGGCGCCGGCGATGGTCGAGCCGGAGCGCGACACGCCGGGAATCATGGCAAGCGTCTGGAACAGGCCGATCTTGAACGCCATCGACACCGGATAGTCGTAGACCGAGACGTATTTCGGCGTCAGCCGCAACCGGTCGATCCACAACAGGATGACGCCGCCGACGATCAGCGTGAAGCAGATCAGCATCGGCGTTTCGAACAGCACCGTCTTGATGAATTTGTGCAGGCCGACGCCGATGAACGCCGCCGGCAGGAAGGCGACGACAATGCCGATGACGAAAGAACGGGCGCGGGGATCGGAAGGCAACGCCAGCAGCAGGCTCCACAGTTTGCCGGCGTAGACGGAGAGGATGGCAAGGATGGCGCCAAGCTGGATCAGCACCTCGAAAGCCTTGCCGGTTGACTTGAAACCAAGAAAATGGCCGGCGAGCAGGATGTGCCCGGTCGAGGAGACCGGAATGAACTCGGTCATGCCCTCGAGCAGCCCGAGCAGCGCCGCCTCGATGATGGTCTGGTCGGCCATGGCTACTTGCCCTTTCTTGTCTTGTCCGGCTTTGCTGCCTATAGGATCGAACGGCGCGCCGGGCTTCGAGAATCACCCGGAGCGAGCATTACAAGCCGCAGTCGTCATATGCGAGAGGCGCGACCGTCGTCCATGCTGACCCTGTTTCATCACCCGATGCTCGCTCCGTCGCGCTTCGTCCGGCTCGTCTTCGGCGAATATGGCGAGGAATTGTCGCTGATCGAGGAAAAGCCATGGGCGCGGCGCAAGGAATTCCTGGCGATCAATCCGGCCGGCTCGTTGCCGGTGCTGCTGGCCGAAAACGACGCGCCGCTGGTCGGGGCGATGACCATTGCCGAATATGTCGACGAGACGCGCGGCGCCTTGAAGCGCGAGCGTCGGCTGTTTGCCGAAGACGTGTTCCAGCGCGCCGAAATCCGCCGTTTGGTCGACTGGTTTCTCGACAAGACCGAAAACGAGGTGACGCGACACCTGGTCCGCGAACGGGTGTTCAAGCCGTTCATGCCAGGACAGAACGGCGGCGGCGCACCCGATGCGGCGGCCATTCGCGCGGCGCGCGCCAATGTGCGCCAACACCTGAAATACCTGAATTTCCTCGCCGGCACGCGCGACTGGCTGGCGGGGCCGCGCATGACCTACGCCGATCTGGCGGCGGGGGCGGCGGTCTCCGTACTCGACTATCTCGGCGAAATGGACTTTGCCGAGCTGCCGGCGGCGCGCGACTGGTACATAAGGGTGAAATCGCGGCCGTCGTTCCGTCCGTTGCTGGCCGACCGCGCCCGTGGTTTGGCCCCGTCGGCGCACTATGCCGACCTTGATTTCTGACAGTGCCCGGCTACGCGCCTTTCTCGACCGGGAGGCGCGTTCGGCCGGGTTCGAAGCGATTGGCGTCGCTGCACCCGACGCCATTCCGCTTGCGCCGGAGCGCCTGAGCGCTTTTCTCGACGCCGGCTTTCAAGCAACCATGGACTGGCTGGCGGATCGGGCCGAAAAGCGCGCCGATCCCCGACGGCTTTGGCCTGAAGTTCGAAGCGTCGTGATGTTCGCCATGAATTACGGGCCGGACGACGATCCGCTCGCCACCCTGACCTTGCGGAATCGGGCGGCGATTTCCGTCTATGCGCGAAATCGCGATTATCACGAGGTGATGAAGGGACGCCTGAAAACAATAGCCGGCAAATTGAAAGCGCGATCCGGCGCCGAGGTCAAGGTTTCGAAATCGCGCCGGACCCGCCGGAAACCGACCATTGCGGCCAGTGCATCGCCTGCCTCGACGCCTGTCCCACGCGGGCCTTTCCAGCCCCTTACCGGCTCGACGCGCGCCGCTGCATCTCCTATCTCACCATTGAGCATGACGGGCCGATCCCGGCCGAATTCCGAGCCGCCATCGGCAACCGCATTTATGGCTGCGACGATTGCCTGGCGGCTTGCCCATGGAACAAGTTCGCCCGATCCTCATCCGAAATAAAACTGAAGGCAAGGGCCGACAGGCGCGCGCCGCCGCTCTCCGGGTTGCTGGAGCTGGACGATACAGCGTTTCGGGCGAAGTTTTCCGGCTCCCCGGTCAAGCGCATTGGCCGCGACCGGTTCGTGCGCAATGCGCTGATCGCCGCCGGCAATTCCGGCGAACCATCGCTGACGCCTCCCTGCAAGGCTTTGCTCGACGACGCCTCGCCGATCGTGCGCGGCGCGGCGGTATGGGCGTTGTCGCGCCTCGCTCTACCCGCCGAATTCGCCGCGCTTGCCAAACGCCATGCGACAACCGAAATGAACCCCGGGGTTCTGGCCGAATGGCGAGAGGGAGCGGTTAGATCATGAGCGAAACTGTGTTCGTCTTCGGCGCCGGTTTTTCCGGCCGCGCCATCGCGAAAGCGGCGCGCGCCAAGGGCTGGCGGGTCTTCGGGACAACGCGTTCTCGCGACAGGTTCGCCGCGCTCGAGGCAGCCGGAGCGGAGCCTCTGGTTTTCGATGGCGCGAACATGAACGCCGCCGTCGCCGCCGCACTGGCGCAAGCCACGCTGCTCGTCGCGTCGATCGCGCCTGACGAAACGGGCGATCCGGCGCTCAACGCCGTGCGAGACGCAATGGCCGGCGCGAACATGCTGAAATGGATCGGCTATCTCTCGACCGTCGGCGTCTATGGCGACAAGGGCGGCGACTGGGTCGACGAGGCGACCGCGGTCAACCCGTCATCGGCGCGCTCGCGCCATCGGGCGCAGGCCGAAGCCGACTGGGTCGAATTGGCGGCGCGGCTGGGCCTGCCTCTCGCCATCCTGCGCCTTTCCGGTATTTACGGACCCGGACGAAATGCCTTGGATAACGTCGCCAACGGCGACGCCAAACGTGTCGTCAAACCGGGCCAAGTGTTCAATCGCATTCATGTCGACGATATCGCCGGCGCGGCTCTGTTTCTGGCCGAGCGGCGCGAGAACGGCGTTTTCAACGTCACAGACGATCTGCCCGCCCCGCCGCAAGACGTGGTCGAATTCGCCGCGACGCTGATGGGCGCGGCGGTTCCTCCGGCGGTCGCGTATGACGCCGCCGCCTTGTCGCCGATGGGCCGCTCCTTCTACGCCGAAAACAAGCGCGTTTCGAACGCGAAGCTGAAGGCGCTCGGCTATCGCTTCATTCATCCCGATTTCCGCGACGGGCTTGGCGCCATGTGGTCCGGCGGCGACTGGCGCCAATGAGTGCGAGGTGGCACCGGGCCATTTTTTTGACAGAGTCGGGGCCTTGGTTAACGCTTTCCTAACCGGGCGGGGACAGGGTCGGACCGGTTGGATTCGCCTCGGAGGCCGCTTGATGATTGGCGCATGGATCAGGGCGGCCCTGACGGGTCTGGCGCTTGTCGTCGCCGATGGCGCGGCGGCCGAACAATTGGCCAAGACGGCCTTCGGCGGTCAAAAGCTGCCGGCGGCGGCCAAACCGCAGGTTTTCGGATTTTATTCCAAAGGCTGTTTCCAGGGCGGCGTCGCCATCGCCGTCGACGGCCCGCACTGGCAGGCGATGCGCCTGTCGCGCAACCGCCGCTGGGGCCATCCGCGCCTGATCGGCATGCTGGAGCGCCTGTCGCGCGACGGAGCGGGAGCCGGCTGGAACGGGCTGATGATCGGCGATATTTCGCAGCCGCGCGGCGGCCCGATGCTGTCCGGCCACGCTTCGCACCAGCTCGGTCTCGACGCCGACATCTGGTTCACGCCGATGCCCGACAAACGCCTGTCGCGCGACGAGCGAGAAAAAATGAGCGCCACATCGATGCTGAAGGGCGACGGCCTCTATGTCGACGACCGGCTGTGGACGCCGGCGCACGAGGCGATCCTGCGCACCGCCGCCTCCTACAAGGAAGTCGAGCGCATCCTCGTCCATCCCGGCATCAAGAAAAAGCTGTGCGACACGGCCAAGGGCGACCGGGCGTGGCTGCGCAAGGTGCGCCCCTTCTGGGGGCATAACTATCACTTCCACGTCCGCGTCTCCTGCCCGGCCGACAGCCCCGGCTGCAAGGGCCAGGAAACGCCGCCGAAGGGCGAGGGTTGCGATTCCTCGCTTGCCTGGTGGTTCACGGAAGAACCGTGGCGCAAAGCGGGCGGCCCGGAAAAGCCCAAGGCGCGCGACATCATGACCTTGTCGGCGCTGCCCGCCGCCTGCCGCGACGTGCTCGCCGCGCCCGACCCGGAATCGGAAGCGGCCGTCACCGTGACCGGCGGCCAGCCTTAGATCCGGTCGTCATAGCGGCGCCGGGGCTTGGCGCGATCGGCGCTTTTCACCGCCGCGCGCCTCGTTTACACATTTGAACCGATTTACAACCCGGCGGCCGCACCGCCCGAATTGCGCCAGTGCCATGACCGCTTCCGATGCGCCGCTGCCCTTTCCCGTCCTGCTCGGCGACATTGGCGGGACCAACGCCCGGTTTTCGGTTCTTGAGGACCCGGATTCAGCGGCGCAGGCTTTCCCGAACGCCCGCACGGCGGATTTCGCCACAATCGACGACGCCATCGGCGCGACGCTCCGCACTTCGCCGAAGGCCCGGCCGCGTTCGGCGGTCCTGGCCGTCGCCGGACCGGTCAATGGCGACGCCATACCGCTGACCAATTGTCCCTGGGTCGTGCGGCCGCGCCAGATGCTGGATGTTCTTGGCCTTGACGACATCGTCATCGTCAATGACTTCGAAGCGCAGGCGCTGGCGGTTTCGGCGCTCGGGCCGGAGCATCTTGTCGCCATCGGCGGCGGCAGGCCGGAGGCCGAGTCCAGCCGCGTCGTGCTGGGTCCTGGAACCGGGCTCGGCGTCGCCGGGCTGGTCCGGGCCCGCGGCATCTGGGTCCCGGTGCCGGGCGAAGGCGGCCATGTCGACCTCGGCCCGCGTTCGACGCGGGAAGCGGAAATCTTTGCCCATGTCGAAACCATCGAGGGGCGCATTTCGGCCGAGCAAATCCTGTGCGGGAGCGGTCTCGTTAATCTTTACCGCGCGACCGCGGCGGCCAGCGGCCTTGCATCGAGGTTCAATGATCCGGCCGAGGTATCGGCGGCCGGCTTGACGGGGGAAGATGCCATCGCGGCCGAGACGCTGGCGCTATTCGCCGTTTTGCTTGGCCGACTTGCGGGCGACATGGCGCTGGTTTTCATGGGGCGCGGCGGCGTGTTCCTGACTGGCGGCATTCCGCAGAAAATCCTGCCTGCCTTGCAAACCGGGGCATTCCGCGCCGCTTTCGACGACAAGGCTCCGCACGGCGCCTTGATGCGCACCATGCCGGTCTATGCGGTCACCCACCCGCTCGCCGCCCTTGTCGGCCTCGCCGCCTTCGCGCGTCAACCGTCCGGCTACGCCGTGCGCATGCAGGGCAGGCGCTGGCGCAAATGACGCGATTTTTCCGGTTTGCGACCATGGCCGCGCTTCTCAAGCCGAACCAACGCCTGTAAACGGGGCGCGGCGCGAAGCAACCGCGCCATCGAAATTGGGGCGAAGCGATGAGCGCGGAATCTATGGGCCTCGTGGTCGTCGGCGCGGCCGGACGCATGGGCCTCACCCTGATCCGCGCCATCGCCGAGACGCCGGGCGTGCACCTTCACGGCGCCATCGAACGGCCGGGTTCAATCGCGATCGGTCACGACGCCGCCGGGCTCGCCGGCCTGTCACAGGGCAACGTCGCGGTCAGCGACGACCCCGTGCCGGTTTTCGCCACCGCCGACGGCGTGCTCGACTTCACCGCGCCGGCGGCGACGGCGTCCTTCAGCGGTTACGCGGCGCAGGCGCGCATCGTCCATGTCATCGGCACGACCGGTTGCGGGCTGGAAACCGAGGCGGCCATCGCGGCGGCGGCGCGCCACACGGCAATCGTCAAATCGGGCAACATGAGCCTCGGCGTCAATCTTCTCGCCGCGCTGGTGCGCCAGGCGGCCCGGGCGCTCGGAACCGACTACGACATCGAAATCCTCGAAATGCACCACCGCGCCAAGGTCGACGCCCCGTCCGGCACGGCGTTGATGCTGGGTCAGGCGGCGGCCGACGGGCGCGGCATCGACCTTCACGCCAACAGCGTGCGCGGCCGCGACGGCCATACCGGGCCGCGGCCGGACGGCGCCATCGGCTTCGCCACTTTGCGCGGCGGCTCTGTCATCGGCGACCATTCGGCGATCTTCGCCGGCCCCGGCGAGCGAATCACTCTCGGCCACCATGCCGACGACCGGGCGCTGTTCGCCAGGGGCGCGGTCAAGGCCGCCCTGTGGGCCTGGCACAGAAAGCCGGGCCTTTATTCCATGTCCGACGTGCTCGGCCTCGCCGACGCGTAAACCCGTCAGGAGCATTGAAAATGTCCGGAACCCCCGTGCTTGTCCGCCATGGCCAGAGCGAATGGAACCTGAAAAACCTGTTCACCGGCTGGCGCGACGTCGACCTGACCGAACAGGGCGTCGGCGAGGCCATCGCCGCCGGGCGCAAGCTCAAGGCGCGCGATCTTGCTTTCGACGTGGCGTTCACTTCCGACCTGAAGCGGGCGCAGCGCACGCTGGCGCTGATGTTGAGCGAGCTTGGCCAGGACGGCCTGGCGACGACCCGCGATCTCGCTCTCAACGAGCGCGACTATGGCGATCTGTCCGGCCTCAACAAGGACGATGCGCGCAAGAAGTGGGGCGAGGAACAGGTGCACAAATGGCGCCGCTCCTACGACATCGCCCCGCCCGGCGGCGAAAGCCTCAAGGACACTGGCGCGCGCGTCTGGCCCTATTACCTCCACGTCATCCAGCCGCATGTGCTGCGCGGCGAGACGGTTCTGGTCGCGGCTCACGGCAATTCGCTGCGCGCGCTGATCATGGCGCTCGACGGCATGACGCCGGAGCAGGTGGTCAAGACCGAACTCGCCACGGGCGTGCCGGTCATTTACCGGCTCAACGCCGATTCGACCGTCGCCTCGAAGGAAATCCTCGCCGGCTGAGCCCAGGCGCGTTGACAGCCGGCAACACGGCCCTTATGTGCAGCGCGTCGCCTGCCCAGGTGGCGGAATTGGTAGACGCACTAGTTTCAGGTACTAGCGGGTAACTCCGTGGAGGTTCGAGTCCTCTCCTGGGCACCAGCCGACCTCATCAACAGTACGGCAGCATATGTCGCCCGGCGACAGGAATCGGGTCGATCCGATCGGCTTCGTCCCGCTTGCGCAAACGGCCCAATTCGGGTGCACCCTGTTGTTCGCCGAAAAACCGCAATATCCTGCGATGGAACGGAATCGGAGGGTCGAATGCCTGCGACTGCAAAGAAGCCGGACGCCTACGGTCGTTGAATGTCTGCCGTCGGCCGCCAAAGAGGATATCCGGCCGGAATCCTTGCGTGTTTATGCCGGGGATTTGCGACGCGATTGTCCCGTCTTCTGCAGACGCGCCGCAATGCGGCGGCGTTGGCTGCTTTTGCCTATTTTCACTTCGCGGCGGCAGCCTTTGCCTTCAACGCCTTTCCGGGCGAAACGCTCACCGGGAATGGTTCGATCGTGCGATCGAATGTCGGCGCGACAAGCGAAGCAGGCGAACCGATCGCCTCTGCTCCGGGAAACACCATGTGGTATTCCTGGACCGCGCCGGCCAACGGCCGCCTGACCGTCGGCACCTGCAACCAGACGGCCGGACCAACAACGACTTTCGACACATGGGTTCGGGTGTTCACCGGCAGCGCGGTCAATGCGCTGACGTCGCTGAGTTCGGTCAACAACACGACTGGCTGCACGACCGGCGCTGGCGCCAATACCGGTTCGGTCGTTTCCATCGCGGTCACCTCCGGCACGACCTACCGTATCCAGGTGGACGGGCGGCTGGCGCAGACCGGAACATTCCTGCTCCATTACGGCCTTGCCGGCCTGACCGTCAACGTAACCGACGGATCGGCGACGGAGGGCGGCGATACCGCGTCTTTCACTGTCGTTCTCAACACGGTTCCCTCGGCAAACGTGACCGTCAGCGTTGGCACGAGCCCGCAATGCACACGTTCGCCGACATCGCGGACCTTCACGCCGACCAATTGGGCGACGCCGCAGACCTTCACCATCACCGCGACGAACGACACGCTATACGAGGGCATTCACAGTTGCACACAGGCGTCGGTCACCGCGAGCGGCGACGGCTACACGGGAGTCACAGCCACACCGCCGACCATCATCGTCAATGACAACGACCCGGCGAATTTCACCATCGTCAAATCGGCCAGCGCCGCCAATGTCACGGCGCCGGGCGTCATCACCTACACGATCGTTGTCGACAATATCTCGGCCGGCAACCTGACGATCCCGGTGATGACCGACGCGCTGAATCAGGGCGGATCGCCGCGAACCCTGGCCTCCGGACCGACACTGGCTTCTGGCGATACGGACGGCGACAACCGCGTCGATGCGACGGAAACCTGGACCTACACGGCCACCTACACCGTGACACAGAGCGACATCGACAATGGTTCGACGTTCTCGAATATCGCGACTTTCGATGTGGCGCAGAGCGGGCCGATCCCGTCCAACGCCGCAACGACCACAGTCACGCAGTCGCCATCGCTGAGCACAGTCAAATCGGCGGACGGCGCCAGTCTAGCCGGCAATGTGCCAGTCGGTCATGTCGTCACTTACACCTATGCGGTCACCAATTCCGGCAACGTCACGATCGCCGATATCGCGCTTTCCGATCTGCATGACGGGCTTGGTTCGCCGCCGGTCCCGGGGACCGAAACCCTGAGCGATGTCGCACCTCTCGGCGATTCGAGCGATGCCACGCCCAATAACGGCGTCTGGTCGTCGCTGAAGCCCGGCGACACGGCGACATTCACGGCGACCTATACGATCACGCAGGACGATGTCGACCAGAGGCAGTAGCGCGCCGCATCTGCCGGAATTCACTTCGCCTTGGGGCGAAAGGCGGCGCAGATGGCGGGATCGGTGTCGATGCGGGCCGCGCCGATCAGGTCGAGGCAATAGGGGATGGCCGGAAACACCGCGTCGAGGCAGGTGCGGATGGCGTTGGGGCTGCCCGGCATGTTGACGATCAGCGTCCTGCCGCGCGTGCCTGCGGTCTGGCGCGACAGGATGGCGGTCGCCACTTCCCTCAGGCTGGCGGCGCGCATGGCCTCGCCGAAACCCGGCAGCTCCTTTTCCATCACCCGTTTCATCGCCTCGGGCGTCAGGTCGCGCGGCGCAGGCCCGGTGCCGCCGGTGGTGAGCACGAGGTCGGCGCTGCCCTCGTCGCAGATCGCGGCAAGCGCCTCTGCCACGCTGTCAACGCCATCAGGGACAACGATGCGCTCGGTCTTATAGGGTGACGTCAGCGCCGCCTTCAGCCAGGCTTCGATGGCCGGGCCGGAACGATCCTCATAGACGCCGGCTGAGGCGCGATCCGAAATGGTGAGAATGGCGATGCGGGCGGTCATGGTCGAACTCCTCGCCTCGCCTCTACCACGACCGGCTCGCCGCGCGCCAGAAAAGCGATTTTTCTCGACTCGAAGGCCACGCCGCCGTAATCGCCGTGGCATGAGACCAGAAGTGAAAATCTGCGGCCTGTCGACGCCGGAAACGGTCGCCGCTGCTCTGGAGCATGGCGCAAGCCATGTCGGTTTCATCTTTTTTCCGCCGAGCCCGCGCTTCGTCACGCCGCAAAAGGCCGGCGAATTGCGGCAGGCGGCCACTGGCCGGGCCAAGGCGGTGGCGGTGACCGTCGACGCCGACGACGCCTTTCTCGACGTCATCGTCGAAAAAATGCGCCCCGACATGCTGCAACTACATGGCAAGGAGACGCCGGGCCGCGTCGCGGACGTGAAGGCGCGCCACGGCCTGCTGGTGATGAAGGCGATCGCGGTCAGCGAGGCCGACGATCTCGACGCCGTCGCGCCCTACCGCGGCGTCGCCGACCGTTTCCTGTTCGACGCCAAGCCGCCGAAGGACGCCAAATTGCCCGGCGGCAACGGCCTGCCCTTCGACTGGCGGCTTTTGGCCGCCCTTGACCCCGGTCTCGATTACATGCTTTCCGGAGGCGTCAATGCCGGCAATGTCGGCGAGGCGATCCGCCTCATCGACCCGCCCGGGCTCGACATTTCGTCGGGTGTCGAAAGCGCGCCGGGAGCGAAGGATATCGACCTGATCGCCGGTTTTTTCGCGGCCGTCCGCGCCGCCAGGAGCACTTGATGAACGCGCCCACCGAACCCAATTCGTTTCGCACCGGACCCGACGAGAAGGGCATGTTCGGCATATTCGGCGGCCGTTTCGTCGCCGAGACGCTGATGCCGCTGATCCTCGATCTCGAGGCGGAATGGGAGAAGGCCAAGACCGATCCGGATTTCTGGGCCGAACTCGGACATCTCAACGCCCATTACGCTGGGCGGCCGTCGCCGCTCTATTTCGCCGAACGGCTGACCGAGCATCTCGGCGGCGCGAAAATCTATTTCAAGCGCGACGAGCTCAACCACACCGGCAGCCACAAGATCAACAATTGCCTCGGCCAGATCCTGCTGGCGCGGCGCATGGGCAAGAAGCGCATCATCGCCGAGACCGGCGCGGGCCAGCACGGCGTCGCCTCGGCCACGGTGTCGGCGCGCTTCGGCTTTCCCTGCGTCGTCTACATGGGCGCCACCGACGTCGAGCGCCAGGCCCCCAACGTCTTCCGCATGAAGTTGCTCGGCGCCGAGGTGCGCCCCGTCACCGCCGGCCACGGCACGCTGAAGGACGCGATGAACGAGGCGCTGCGCGACTGGGTGACCAATGTCGACGACACCTATTACCTGATCGGCACCGCGGCCGGGCCGCACCCCTATCCGGAAATGGTGCGCGACTTCCAGTCGGTGATCGGCAAGGAAGCCAAGGAACAGTTGATGGCGGCGGAGGGACGGCTGCCCGATTTATTGGTCGCCGCCGTCGGCGGCGGCTCCAACGCCATCGGCCTGTTCCATCCCTTCCTCGACGACAAGAGCGTGCAAATCGTCGGCGTCGAGGCAGGCGGCAAGGGGCTTGAGGGCGACGAGCATTGCGCCTCGCTCACCGCCGGTTCGCCGGGCGTGCTGCACGGCAACCGCACCTATCTGCTGCAGACCGACGACGGCCAGATCAAGGACGGACATTCGATCTCTGCCGGCCTCGATTATCCCGGCATCGGGCCCGAACATTCGTGGTTGAAGGAGAGCTGCCGGGTCGAGTATGTGCCGATCATGGACAACGAGGCGCTCGACGCTTTCCAGACGCTGACCCGGCTTGAGGGCATCATCCCGGCGCTGGAGCCCGCGCATGCGCTGGCCGAGGTGATCAAGCGCGCGCCGAAAATGGCCAAGGACCAGATCATCGTGATGAATCTGTGCGGCCGCGGCGACAAGGACATCTTCACCGTCGGCAAGCTGCTCGGCATGGGGCTGTGAGCGGCCGATGACGATCATCTACCACAATCCCGCCTGCGGCACGTCGCGCAACACTCTGGCGATGATCCGCGCCGCCGGCATCGAGCCAGGTCGATAAAAGCCGCGAGGGGGCTGAAAAAGCTGCAGCGGGCGCCCGCGCCCTGTTGCGCGAAAGGGCCCCGCCGACTGGCCTTGCGACGGGCCGACACGAGACGGCCTCCACCCCTGCCGGATGCGTCACCAAAAGGCGGGCGCTGCCGACCGGGAAAGTCCTCGACCTGGCCGAAGGGGGCGCAACTTGCCAAGGAAGACGGCGAGGTCGTCAAGTCCGCCAAAGGGAAAGCCCGCCCATGACCACGCGCATCGACGCCAAATTCGCCAAGCTCAAGGCCGAAGGACGGCCGGCGCTCGTTACCTATTTCATGGGCGGCGACCCGGACTATGAGTCGTCCCTGCGCATCATGAAGGCGCTGCCGAAATCCGGCGCCGACGTGATCGAGCTCGGCATGCCGTTCTCCGATCCGATGGCCGACGGGCCGGCGATCCAGGCGGCGGGGCTCAGGGCGCTGAAAGGCGGACAGACGCTGAAAAAGACGTTGGCGATGGCGACGGATTTCCGCCGCTCGGACGACACGACGCCGATCGTGCTGATGGGCTACTACAATCCGATCTATAAATACGGCGTCGACCGCTTCCTCGTCGATGCGCTCGCCGCCGGCATCGACGGCCTCATCGTCGTCGACCTGCCGGCCGAGATGGACGACGAATTGTGCGCGCCGGCGCTGAAAGCCGGCCTCAATTTCATCCGCCTGACGACGCCGACCACCGACGACAGGCGCTTGCCGACCGTGCTCGTCAACACGTCCGGCTTTGTCTATTACGTGTCGATGACCGGCATCACCGGCTCGGCCCTGCCGGACACCAGCAAGGTGGCGGTCGCGGTCAAGCGCATCAAGGCGAAGACCGATCTGCCGATCTGCGTCGGCTTCGGCGTCAAGACGGCCGAGCAGGCGCGAATCATCGGCCAGGCGGCCGACGGCGTCGTCGTCGGCACGGCGATCGTCAATGCCGTGGCGAGCGTGCTCGGCAAGGACGGCAAGGCGACCGCCGACCCGGCCGAGGCGGTGGCCACCCTTGTCACCGGCTTGTCGCAGGGCGTGCGCGCGGCGCGGCTTGCGCCGGCCTGATCTTTGGACCATATCCAGCCTGACAGGCACGGAGTCCGGCGATGAACTGGATCACCAATTACGTCCGCCCCAAAATCTCTTCGATGCTCGGCCGGCGCGACCTGCCCGAGAATTTGTGGATCAAATGCCCCGAGACGGGCGAGATGGTGTTCCACAAGGATCTGGAGAGCAATCAATGGGTCATCCCCTCGTCGGGCCATCACATGCGCATCACCGGCAAGGAGCGCCTCAGGGCGTTCTTCGACGGCGGCAAATACGAGGCGCTTGAAAACCCGAAAGTCGCCATCGATCCGCTGAAGTTCCGCGGCGAGAAGCGCTATGTCGACCGGCTGAAGGACTACAAGGCGCGCACCGGCCTCGACGACACCATCCTGTCGGCGACCGGCGACATCGAAGGCCTCGGCATCGTCGCCGTCGTGCAGGATTTCGCCTTCATGGGCGGTTCGCTCGGGCTCGCCGCCGGCGAGGCGATCATCAAGGCGTTCATGACGGCGATCGAGAAGAAACGACCGCTGGTGCTGTTCGCCGCCTCGGGCGGGGCGCGGATGCAGGAAGGCACGCTTTCGCTGATGCAACTGCCGCGCACAACGGTCGTGGTCGAGCGGCTGAAGGAAGCGGGCCTTCCCTACATCGTCGTGCTGACCAACCCGACCACCGGCGGCGTCACCGCCTCCTACGCCATGCTGGGCGACGTGCACATCGCCGAACCCGGCGCGCTCATCGGCTTCGCCGGCCCGCGCGTCATCGAGCAGACCATCCGCGAGAAGCTCCCCGAAGGCTTCCAGCGGGCCGAATATCTGATGGATCACGGCATGGTCGACATGGTGGTGTCGCGGCTCGACTTGAAGGAAACCATCGCCCGGCTGCTGAGGATCATGCTGAAACAGCCGGCTACGCCGGCGGCAGCCTGACGGGAATGTCGTCGTCGCCACGATCCGACGCCGCCATCGTGCGGCTCGAATCGGTGTTCCCGAAGGGCTTCGATCTTTCGCTCGAACGGATTTCCCGCCTGCTGGCGCGCCTCGGCGATCCGCATCGGCGCCTGCCGCCGGTCATTCACATCGCCGGCACCAACGGCAAGGGCTCGGCCTCGGCGTTCTGCCGGGCGTTGATCGAGGCGTCGGGCAAGACCGTCCATGTTCACACCTCGCCCCATCTGGTGAGTTGGCGCGAGCGTTTCCGGTTGGGCCGGCCCGGCGGCGGTCAATTGGTCGACGATCACACGCTCGCCAAGGCGATCGACCGCGTCGCCGAAGCCAATGGCGGCGAGACGATCACCGTCTTCGAAATCCTCACCGCCGTGATGTTCCTGCTGTTTTCGGAGCATCCCGCCGACGCGGCCATCGTCGAGGTCGGCCTCGGCGGCCGCTTCGACGCGACCAATGTGATGGCGCATCCCGCCGCAACGCTGGTCATGCCGGTGTCGCTCGATCACGAGAAGCACCTTGGCGACAAGGTAGAAAAGATCGCCTTCGAGAAGGCGGGGATATTCAAACGCGGCGCGCCAGCCATCATCGGCCAGCAGCCCTTCGGAGCGGCGCGCGACGTACTCGTTTCGGCAGCGGCGCGTCTGGGCCTCGAACCGATCGTCTATGGCGAGGATTTCGTCGCTTACGAGGAACACGGCCGCCTCGTCGTCCAGGATGGCGATGGTCTGTTCGACCTGCCGCTGCCGCGCCTGCCGGGACGGCACCAATACGCCAACGCGGCCGCCGCGATCGCGGCGGTCAAGGCGGCGGGATCGACTTGACCGAGAAGATCGCCGCCACAGCGATGCAATCGGTGCAGTGGCCGGCGCGGCTGCAACGGCTGACAGAGGGAAGGCTGGTCGGCTTCGCCCCGAAGGGATCGGAAATCTGGCTCGACGGCGGCCACAATCCCGGCGCCGGTGTCGCCATCGCCGAGGCGCTGGCCGAACTGGAGGACCGCGCGCCGCGTCCGCTGGTGCTCGTCGCCGGCATGATCGACACCAAGGACCAGCGCGGCTTTTTCGACGCGTTCGCCGGCATGGCGCGGCGTGTCTACACCGTGCCGGTATCATCCAGCGCCTCGGGCGTGCCGGCCGACCTGCTGGCGGCGCACGCCGGCGAAGCGGGGCTTGCCGCCGAGCCGCTATCCTCGGTCGAAAGCGCCCTGCGCCTCATCGGCGAGACCTGGGGTGCGGAGAAAACGCCGCCGCGCATCCTGATTTGCGGCTCGCTCTACCTCGCCGGCGAAGTGCTGGCGCTGAACGGCACGGAGCCGCAATGACCTGGATCGCCACGATTGACTACCGCAACTCAAGCGGCCGGTTGCGCCAGCTCTATGATCGCATCAAGGGACCGGGCGACGCCGTCGACAACATCATGATGGCGCATTCCCTGCGTCCGCACACGATGGACGGCCATATGGCGCTCTACAAGAATGCCCTGCACCACGGCGCCAACACGCTGCCGAAATGGTTTCTGGAAGCGCTCGGCGTACTTGTCAGCCTGATCAACAGGTGCGGCTATTGTGTCGATCACCATTTCGCCGGCCTGGGCAGGCTGCTCGGGGACGACGAAAAGGCGCAGGCAATGCGCAAGGCGCTCGATTCGGGACGGTTCGCCGGTGTTTTCGACAGACGCGAAACGGAAGCGCTACATTACGCAACCAAACTGACGACCGGGCCGGCGAAAATCACCGAATCCGACATCCGCGCCCTGCGCGAAGCCGGATTCGACGACGGCCAGATCCTCGAAATCAACCAGGTTGTCGCCTATTTCGCCTACGCCAATCGCACCGTTCTCGGCCTCGGCGTCACCACCGACGGCGACATTCTCGGCCTGTCGCCGGGCAATCCGGCCAATCCCGACGATTGGGCGCACGGTTGAAAAAGTCCGGCGCGACGGCCGGACTTTTATTCAGGCGATGCGGAAGATCAGGCGCTGGCGGCGCTGAACCAGTTGGCGAGCGCGGTCTTGGGCAGCGCGCCGATCTTGGAGTCGGCCAACTGGCCACCCTTGAACATCATCAGTGTCGGGATCGAGCGCACGCCGAACTGGGCGGCGAGCTCCGGATTTTCGTCGACATTGAGCTTGGCGACCTTGACCTTGCCGGCATATTCGCCGGACAATTCCTCAAGCGCCGGGCCGATCATGCGGCAGGGGCCGCACCATTCGGCCCAGAAATCGACAACCACCGGCTCCTTGGACTGGAGCACCTGGACCTGAAAATTGCTGCGATCGACCTTCACGGTGGCCATGGCGCGTATCCTTTCGACATATTTGCGTTGCGGCATATGTGGGCGTTTCGATCGCGTTCGTCAAGGCGCGGCGAGCGCCGCATCGAGGCGAGCCAGCGCTTCATCCATCCGGGCGGCCGGAACCTCGTGCAAAACCGGGCTTTCGACGAAAAGCAGGGCGGCGCGAATCGCCGTTCGCGGGTCGATGGCTGACAGCAAGGCGCGGTAAAGCGCCAATTGCGCGACATGCGATTCGGCCATATCGGCGCTCGAAACCGGCGCGCGGCCGGTCTTGAAATCGACGATGAGAATCTCCCTTCCCATGACAAGACGATCAATCTTGCCGGCGATCATGCGGTCCTGCCCGCCCAGCCTCAACACCCCCTGGAGGGCGACCTCGGCGCGCGAACCGGGCGCGAAAACCGGCGCAAACGCCGGATCGGAGAGCGTCTTCAGCACCGCGTCGCGGGCGCGCGCCGCTTCTCCCGCCGGCCAGTCGACGGCTGCGCGGGCAAGCCAGGCGTCGGCCGCCGAGGCGCGTCTGGTCGCATCCATTCCGGCGAGAACCTGCAACATGCGGTGCATCGCCTGACCGCGCCTGATGGCGAAAGCCGGTTCGCCGACGGGGGAAAAAACCGGTGAACGGGTTGGAGGCGGATCGCCCGTTTCGGTGAGCAGCACCGCGCCGGACGGTGAAAACGGGCGCGGTGGGCGGGGTTCCGCCGCAAGCGGGCGTGTCAGGAAATCGGGCAACGCCGTCGGCGCCGCTTCGCGTTCTCCATCTTCCTGCCGCGCCAGAGGGTCGGGCGCGACCGACAGGGCGAAACGGCGCACCTCCATGTCCAGCGCCGGGTTCCGGATTGTTTCGACCCTTGCGCCAAGGCGATCGAAAGCCTGCGACGCCAAATCGTGCCAGCGCGCTTCTTTTTCGCTTTTGCCGTGATAGCCGCAGACGATCAGGCGATCCTCGGCCCGCGTCAGACCGACATAGAGCAGGCGGCGATATTCCTCGGCGGCGGCGAGGCGGCGTTCATCCTCACGCTGGCGCCGCCAAGTGTTTTGCGTTTCCTTGCCGGAGCGCCAGATAAATCCTTCGCCACGCCAGTTTCCGCCTTGGGAATTGAACCTCATCAGTGTCGGCAAATGGCCGCCATGGGTCGGCGCGCCGCCCGAGTCGACGAGAAACACCACCGGCGCCTCCAGTCCCTTGGCCGCGTGGACGGTCATGATGCGCAGCTCATCGCGGCTTCCCGCAGCTTCGCGTTTGATTTCGGGGGCGGACGATTCAAGCGCGGCAAGGAATGCCTCCAACCCGCTGCTCCCGGTTTTCTCGAAGGCGAGCGCATAACCGAGGAATTCGTCGAGGATCTCGGATGCCTCGGGGCCGAGGCGCGCCTGCATGGCCCGGCGAACGCCATCGCGCCCGAGGATGGCGGAAAAAAACTCGAAAGGCGGCTTCGCGTCGACCTCGGCGCGCCAGCGGGCCAGCCGCTCGGCAATGCCGGACGAGACAGGATCGCCGGCCGCGTTGTGCTTCACGGCGGCGAGAAGGGTGGCATTTCCGCGTCCCGCGGCGAGCATTTCCACGGCCAGGTCGTCAAGACCGAAAACCGGGCTTTTCAGTACCGCGGCCAAAGACAGATCGTCCTGCGGCTGAAGGCAGACCCGTCCGAGCGCGATCATATCCTTGACGGCGATATGATCGGTCAGGCGCAAGCGGTCGGCGCCGGCGGCCGCTATCGCCGGGTTCTCCAGCTCCTTCAGTGCGCGGGCCAGCGCGTGCATGAAGCGGTCGCGTTTGCGCACCAGTACGATGATGTCGCGCGGCCGCATCGCCCGCGCAACACCAGCCTTGCCCTCGATCGCCGCGCCGTCGCGGATCCAGCCATGGACTGTGCGAGCGATCGCCTGCGCCAGCTGGACCGCCGGGGCTTTGGCGTGGTCGATGGCCTGCCGCCAATCCTCCGGCTCCTCGATTTCGGGTGCGCCGAGCGACGGCCAGAGTTCTACCGAGCCGGGCGCGCCGATGCGCACCGATTTGTGCACGAGCGGTGCGGCGTCGCGCGTCAGGCCTTCTCTCGCCTGTGCATCGCGGAAGACCTCATCGACAAAATCGAGAACCTCCTCGGTCGAACGAAAGGACTGGCGCAGTTCGACCGGCTCCAAGGGCCTTCCCGCTTCGGCGGCGCGACGGCGATAGGCGTCCCGCTCCAGCGAAAAGGACGCCGGATCGGCGCCCTGGAACGAATAGATCGACTGCTTCTCGTCGCCCACGGCGAACAAGGTGCGATTGACATCGCTGCGGGCGCCAACTCCGGCGAAAAATTCGGCGACGACGCCTGCGATGATTTTCCACTGCGCCGGGCTGGTGTCCTGGGCCTCATCGACGAGCAGGTGGTCAATACCCTTGTCGAGCTTGTACTGCACCCATTGGGCGGCGTCGTCGCGCGCGAGCAGCGCCAGCGTGCGCTGGATGAGGTCGTTGAAATCGAGCAGGCCGCGGCCCGATTTCAGGCGCTCGTAGCGTTCGAGCAGCGCGTCGGCGAGAGTCAAGGCCGCGACCGTGTCCTCGACCATGGCGAGCGTCGCGATGCGGTCGGCGGCGGCAAGCACGGACTCCGCCGCCCTCTGCAGCGCGGCCCGCAACCCCGGCAGGCGGTTTTCCAGTTTCGCGGCGACAAATGTATCGGTTTGCGCGCGCGGCATGCCCTTTTCGGTGCACAGCGCCGATTTGGCCCGATCGAGCCGCTTTTCCGGATCTCCGGCGGCCAACGCCGCCTTCATTGCCGGCGCAAAGTGCTTGCCGACATTGCCGGCGCCGGTTGCCTCGGCCTGGGCGATGATCTCGCCAATGAAATCCGCGCCGAGACCGGGTAACGGCCAGGCGGCCCGCGCCATGGCGGCGGAATCCATGCCCGGCGCAAAGCCGAACTCATCGAAAATCGCGGTCCACGCGCCGTCGCCGCCGATTTCGGCGTTGAACGCTTTCAGCCCGTCGCGATTGGCGACGATGGCGGAAAGCAATTGGTCGGCTTCGATTCGCCGACCCGGTCGAGTATCCGGGTGAACGCCGCCGACAGCGCCGGCCGGCGCGGATCGTCCAGACCGCAAAGCAACGCGCGCCGCGCTTCGGCGAGCAGGGCCGATTCGGCCCCTGAATCGGTCAACTCGAAATGCCCGGCGATGTTGGCTTCGAGCGGAAAACGTTTGAGGATCGCCTCGCAGAAGGCGTGGATGGTCTGGATTTTGAGCCCGCCCGGCGTTTCGAGCGCGCGGGCGAACAATTGCCGCGCCCGCGAAAGTTCGGCCTTCCTCGGGGCCCGGCCTTCGATGGCGGAGATGCCGCGCGCCAATTCGGCATCGCCGGCCGTCGCCCACGCTCCGAGAATACGGAAAATGCGGGTCTTCATCTCGCCCGCCGCCGCCTTGGTGTAGGTCAGGCAAAGGATTTTCGACGGCTCCGCGCCTGCCAGCAAGAGGCGCACGACCCGCCCGGCGAGGACATGGGTCTTGCCCGATCCGGCGTGGGCAGAAACCCAGGCCGAGCGGTCCGGATCGGCGGCAAGCGCCTGACGGGCAACGGTCTCATCGAGGATGAACAGGGGCCGCGGCGTCATGACGGATCGGCCTCGCCGCCCGGTTCGTCGCCGCCAGCCGACCATTCGAGCACGCGGGCAAGATGGTCGTAGTCGCCTTCGACATCGCGTTCGCGCAACGGCAGGACGCGCGAGCGATAGCCGTTGCTTTCGACGGCGAACCAGTCGAGCAATTCGGTCAGACGGGCCCAGGCCTCTTCGCCCAGAGCCACGGCCGACTTTTCCGATCGCTCCTTGCCACCGCCGGCCGAAAGGATCGATTCCTGTTCGACCGCGCCATCGGCCCTGAGGCGCACATGCGCCAGTTCGACGGGCCGGCGCGGACCGATGCCGGAAAATGCGCCGCGCGCCAGCAACGCCGCTTCGAGCGCCAGTTGCGGCGCGATCAAGGTGTGCGCCTGTTTTTTCGATGGCGTCGACCCGGTCTTGAAATCAAGGATTTCGGCCGAACCGTCGCTGTGAATGTCGATTCGGTCGGCGCGGCCCGACAACGAGACGCCGGTCGATCCGACCAATGCGGGCGTCGCCGCCTCTTCGGCGCAACGCCTCGCCACGTTCCGTTCCCGATCCCAGGCGATGATGTTTCGCGCCGTGCGAACGAAACGCGGCCACCAGGCAACCTCGACATCGCGGGGCAACGCCATGGCGTCGAAGGCGGCGCGGCCAACCGCCATCAGTTGGGCCAGCGCGTCCGGCGCCGCCGGATCGATTTCGGCCTCGACAAAACCGGCGAGGATGTCGTGCAGCAATGTGCCGCGTTCGGCCGCGCCGGGATCGCGGGCCAGAGGCTCGAGCCGATGAAGCCCGAGAACCCGCCGGGCATAGACGGCATAGGGGTCGCGGCGCAGCGTCTCCACCTCGGTGACGGTAAACCGCTTCGGCCGCAGCGCCAGCGGCGGCGACGGTTGCGGGCGGGGCGCGAAATCGCGACGCGGCGAATCGTCGAGCGCGGCGGCCAACGCCAGATAGCGTCCGCCGCAGGCGCGAAGCGGCGCCATCGCGTTCGCGCCGAGATAGGCGAACAGGCGTTCGAGCCAGCGCGAAGCGACGGCCGGCGCATCGCCGGCGCGGGCCGAGCGGGTCAACACCAGGCGCGGCGCGCCCGCCGCCATGACAAAATCATGGGCCGACTGTCCGATCTGGCGCTCGGGCGGATCGAGCGCCAGTTCGGCCTTCATCATTCGCGACAGGAATTGCCCCGGTTCGGGCTGGCGCGGCCAAACGCCCTCGTTGAGGCCGCCCATCACCAACGTGTCGACGGACTGCAGGCGGGCTTCAGGCGCTCCCCAAAGAAAGACACGGCGCGACGCCGCGGCTTTCGGTTTCACCGTCAGGGACGAACAGAGCGCGCCGATCACATCGGGCGCCTCCGCCGGATCGAAATCGATTTCGGTTTCGCTGGCGATCAGGTTGCGCAGGAGTTCGGCCAACGCTTCACCGGACTCGCCGCCATAGAGGCGAGACAGCGAACCGTCAGGGCCGGCGGCAAGCGTCTCCAGCGCCACACCAAGGCTCCGCGCCAGAAGGCGAAGGTCGATCTTCGCGGCATTCCGCAGTTCAGCCAGCGGCGCGACCCGGGTGTGGACGGCGCGGGCGAGGGTCGCAGCGGCGGCGAGGTCGTCGGAAGAAAGCCGGCCGACCCACAGAGGTGGACGCCCGGCGGTTTCCGCCGCGGCCAACCGCTCGGCGAGGAGTTCCGGCAACGCCGCAATATCCGGCCGACCCGACCCGCCACGCAAGGCTACAAGTTCAAAGGTTTCCGCGGCATGGCGGGCCTCGGCGCGGGCGAATCCGGCGCACAGCAACGGGTGCTTCAGCACGGAAAGGACGGTGACCGGATCGCCCGGGCGAAACGCCGCCGTTAGAAGACCGGCGACCAGCGAGCCTGGCGGCGTGGCGGCAAAGGGCGTGCCTCCCGAATCATCGGCGACAACGCCGAAACGCAGCAATTCCGCCGCCACACGACGCGCCAGCCCACGGTCAGGCGTCACGAGGGCCGCATCATGCGCCGGGTTTTCGATGGCTTCGCGCAGCGCGATGGCGATGGCGAGCGCTTCGTCGCGCTCATTGGCGGCCTCGATGAATGCGACATTGGCGAAAGCGGCGGCGATTGTCGATTCTGAAAGGCCGCCGCGCCGATCCGGCCAAAGGTCGGTCAACGCCGCCGGAGAGAGTGCGTCGGCAATGATGGCGGCGCGCGACGCAAGCGGCGCGGCAACCGCTCCGAGGGCGACAACATCCGCCACCGTCGCGCCCATATATCCGAGCAATTTGACCATGCCGAATTGGGGATGCCCGAAAATGGTCGGATCGCCGATTTCGTTCCCCAGCGCCGAGCGGGTCGCGGCGTCCATGGCCAAGTCGAAACCGGGCAGGACCACGGCGCCTCGCGGCAGGAAGGCGATGGTTTTCAACAGCTCCGCGGTCGCCGGAATCGAGCCGGTCGAGCCGGCGGCGATCACCGGAGTCGACGGCGGGTTGGCGGCAAGGCGCGCCGCCTCGGCGCGAATGGCGGCGGTGCGGAAACGCGCCGGGATTGGACAGGCGGCACTGTTTCAGGAAATCCGGCCAGGCCTTGGTGACGATGCGAAGGAATTCGAGCGTCACTTCCCACCAGCCGGCGAGCTGACCGGTGGCGAGCGCATCCATTCGCTCCCAGGAGGCCTCGGCGGCTTCAACCTCGTCGATCAGGCGGGAAAGATCGTCGGCCAGCCACAAGGCATCGGCCATCGTCGCCGGCACGACGACGCCTTCGGCGAATTTCGCCGCGATGTGGCCGGGCAGGCGCTGCTTCCAGGCATGGACAAGCGGGGCAAGGCGCAAGCGGCGTTCAAGCGGATCGACCGGCGGATCGAGGGAATCGTCGGCACTGGCGTCGAACCAGCCGAGGTCCTCGTCGAATTCGCCAAGCGGCCTGATCGAAGGCAGCAATGCGGCCCCCGCGCCGTCGCGTCCGGCGAACGCGGCGCGCAATTGGCGCGCGGCGCGGCGCGTCGGGACATAGATGACGGCATCGGCGAGCGCCAACGGATCGGCAGCCGCCGGAAATCCGTCGATCAGGCGGCGGTCGAGCAGCGCGTCGGCCAGGGTCGGCAGAAACGGCGCGCCGGGCGGGATGGCGAACAGCCGCGGCGCGCGCGTCATCCGCGCCCGCCTTCCGCCTCCGCTATCGCGGCTTCGGCAGCGGGAATGGCGGCGGGCGTGCCCACCGTGATCCAGCGCCCGCCCATGGCGAGGCCGAACATGCGGCCGGTTTCGATGGCATGGCGAAACAGGGGAATGACCGAAGATTTGCCGGGCGACACGCCGGCGAACACACGGGGATGGACGATGTAGACGCCGGCATAGATCAATCCGTCCGGCGCGTTCTTCCCCCACGCGACGCGTCCGTCGTCGCCAAGGCGAAAATCCGCCCCGCCCTCGTGGCCGGTCGCCTGGGCGAAGGAGGCGAGCATCAACAGGAAATCCATGCGCCGATCATCCCACGCCGCGGCCAGGCGCGCCAGATTGGCATCGCGGTCGTCGATCCAGAATGTGTCGGCATTCAACACGAAAAAAGGGTCGGGTCCGAGCTGCGGCAACGCCTTGACGATGCCGCCCGCCGAATCGAGAAGGTCGTCGCGTTCGTCGGAGATGGCGATGCGAGGGGCGCGGCGGTCGCTGACGTGCTCGACGATGAGTTCGGGCAGCCAGTGGACATTGACCACCGCTTTTTCCACGCCCGCCTCGGCCAACGCATCGAGCCCGCGATCGAGCAGGGTGCGTCCGGCGACCGTCACCAGCGGCTTCGGAATGCGGTCGGTGATCGGCCGCATGCGCGTGCCGAGGCCGGCGGCGAGCACCATCGCGGTTTTCGGCGCGCTCAAATCGTCTCCTCCACCAAGCGCGCCTGCTCATAAACCTGACGCAATCCGGCAAGCGCCGGGTGGGCGAGCGCCCGGCGCAGATAGGCGCGGATGCGCGGCAAGTGCCTGAGATAGTGCGGTTTGCCGTCGCGTACATTGAGGCGAACGAAAATGCCGAGGATTTTCGAATTGCGCTGCGCCGCCATGATGGCGTGGGCCCGCTCGAAGGCGGCGCGGTCGAAGGGCCCGGATGCTGCACGCTCGGCGCAATAGGCATCGACAATGGCCTGTTCGAGTTCGGGTGCGATCGTGACGCGCGCATCCTGGGACAACGAAGCGACATCGTAGGCCGCAGGGCCGATCATCGCGTCCTGGAAATCGATGATGCCCAGCCGGTCGTCGCCCTGCCTTTCCGGCCGCCAGATCAGGTTGGGCGAATGGTAGTCGCGCAGGACAAGGCTCTGCTCGGCCCCCGCAGCCTCGGCGATCAGGGCGTCCCAGGCGGCGATGAAGCCGGTGCGTTCGGCCGCATCGGCGGCTCGCCCCAGGGCGAGGGGAAAATACCAGTCGAGCGCCAGTTCGACCTCGATGCGCATGGCGCCGGCATCGTAATCCGCAATGGTGTGGACAATGCCCGGCGCGACCTCGACCCGCCTTGGCCAACGCCGCTCGTGCAAATGGGCGAGCAGACGCGCGGCGGCGACATAGCGCGCGGCGACAGGCGCACCGGCATCGTCGAGAAATCCGCCCGGTCCGAGATGCTCGATCAAAAGCAGGCCTCGGTCGAGATCGGCGGCGATGATTTCCGGCGCGGCGAATCCCTCATCACTCAGGAGGCGGGCGACGGCGACGAAAGGCGTGACGTTTTCGGCCAAATGGGCGATGCGACTATAGGGCAGGCCGTCGCGGATCGGCGGCCCGTCGGGCTGGCGCGGCGAGTTCATGACGATGAGGGTTTCACCGCCTTCGGCCAGCGTTTCGTAGGCCCGGGTCGACGCATCGCCGAGCAGGAAAGCCCTAACTCCGCCGCCATGGCCGGCGGAGACGAGGAAATCGCGGATGGCGAGCGAGCGGCCGATGCGCGCCCTTGCCTCCGGCTGGACTCGACCGGGGCGCCGGCGACCGCCTTCGTCCGACAGGCGGATGCGAATGGCGTCGGCCGGCAAGGCGGCCGGGGCCCGATCGGGCCATTCGACGATGACGACGCCGCGCTCGAGCGCCTCGTCGAGGCCGAGCTCATCGAGTTCAGTTTCCGCCGAGATGCGGTAGAGATCGACATGACGAACCGGAAGACGCCCGTCATAGGCCTGGACGAGGGTGAAGGTCGGACTCGGAACGTCGAGTTCCGGATCGCCGGCCAGCGAACGGATCACAGCGCGGGCCAATGCGCTTTTCCCGGCGCCGAGTTCTCCGGAAAGCAGCAGCGCGTCTCCGGCCTTGAGCGCCAGCGACAAATCCTCACCGAGCCGCGCCGTCGCCGCCTCGTCGGCGAGAAAAACGGAAATCCGCCGCCTCCGCCGCTCACTCAGCCGCCTCGCGCAAACCGGTCGGCCCCTGCAGCGGAAAACGGCAGGTCACGGTTGTGCCACGGTCTTTGCCGGTTTCCAGCTCGACATGACCGCCATGCAGCTCGACAAAGGCCTTGACCACTGACAGGCCGAGGCCGGCGCCACGGCGGCGCGAGCCGCCGGGGTTCTGGCTGAAGCGATCGAAGACGCGGCCGATAACATCCTCCGGCATGCCGGGCCCGTCGTCATGCACCTTGAACACCACGGCTTCCGCTTCGGCGCGGCATTCGATTTTGACGGTCGAGCCCTCGGGGGCGAAATTGGCGGCGTTCGACAAGAGATTGAACAGGATCTGGCGAACCCGTCCGGCATCGGCGCGCAGGTTTTGGGGGGCGGCGGAGAGATCGGCGACAACCGTGATGGCGTGTTCGCGCATGCGTTCGCCAATCAGTTCGATCGCCTCGGCAACCAGGGTGGCGACGGGCGATTCGGAAATGTCGAGCTCCATGGCGCCGGCGTCGATGGTGGCAAGATCGAGGATGTCGTTGACGATGGTCATCAATTGGGCCGACGACAGCGAAATATGTTCGACATATTCGCTCTGGCGCGACGACAACGCTCCGGTTTCCGCCATCGCCAGCAATTGGGTGAAGCCGATGATGTTGGTCAGCGGCGTGCGCAATTCATAGGAAACATGCTGGACGAAATCGCTCTTGAGGCGGTCGGCCCGCTCCAGCGCTTCGTTGCGGTCCTGCAAGGCCCGTTCGACATTGGCGCTGTCGGTCACATCGACGAAGGTGGTCATGGCCTGACCATTCGGCAGCGGCACCAGCCCCCAGGACAGGATCGCCCCGTTGCGCAATTCGACGCGGCCGTGGCGATCGCGCCGTTCCTCGTCGAATCCGGTGACGATGGCGACAAATTCGTCCCATGGATTGTCGACGACCTGGTGGGCGCAGATGCGGCGCAATTCGGCGACATGCATCGATGTCGCCAGATCGTGCCCGGCGAGGCTCCACAGGCGGATAAACGCGGGGTTCCACAGGCGCAGTTTTCCGTCCGATCCGAACACGGCGACGCCTTCGACCAGATTGTCGATGGTCTCGCTTTGCACGCGGATGGCGGCGTTGTAGCGGGTCTCCAGATCGATGTGTTCGGTCAGGTTCTCGAACACCCAGGTGACGCCGCCCTGCGGCAAAGGATTGGCGACGACGCGGATGGTCCGTCCGTCGGGCAGGTGCCACCAATGCTCCTGCGGCTGGAGCGAACGATAGGCGGACAACAAATTGTCCTTCCAGCGCCGCCATTCCGGTTGCTCGGCCAGGAGGCCGCGGGTGCGCAGACGATCGAGGAAAACGGTGTTGTCGGGCGCGCCATCGAGAAACGACGGGTCCAACCCCCACAGCTTCTGGAATGCCTGATTGTAAAAACGCAACTTCTCGCCGGCATCGAAAATCGCCACTGCCGTGGTCAATTGGTCGAGCGTTTCGGCGTGGTTTTTCTGGACGCGCCGGATTTCGCCGCGCAGGGTTTCGGCCTCGCTGACATCAACGGCGAGACCCGCACTTCCGCCAGGACCGGCGAATTCGCTGACCGCGAAAATGCGACGATCGCCGCCGACTACCGCCGAGAGCGTCTGGGCGAAAACCGGCGACTTCTGGTGATGCAGCGCCAGAGCCTCGCGCGCCTGCGTGCCGAGGAACTCACGGTTCTCCGCGACGGCGACTTTCGCATCCGCGGCGTCGACCGCCTGCGCATAGGCGGCGTTGACCAAGGCAAGGCGATTATCCGCGCCCCTTAGCCAGAACGGGAAAGGCAACACGGCGACGAGGTTGCTCAGTGTTTCATGGCTTTCGAAAAGGCGCTGGTAGTCGAGGCGAAGGCGCGCATCGCCGTTGCCCCTGCTGTCGGCGGCGCGAAACCGGACAAACACCCGACCCGACGCATTGCGCCCCTCGGTTTCCAGCACCGCGCCGGACAACGTCTCGACCACCAGGTCGAATGCAGCATGATTGGCCCTCAGCGCCTCGACGGCGCGATCGAGGGAGGCGGCCGAGGACGGCGCCAGCCAGCGACCGAAAGCGAGGAAAGGACCGCGCTGGTCCGGAACGCCGGCGACCGCCGCGAGCGAACCGGTCATCTCCGGACGGCCGCCATCACGCGGCCAGGCGACGATCCGCTGATCCTTGAGTCCCAGCATCGCCTCGGCGACCTGCTTTTCGGCCTGGAGATCGGCGACCTTGCCGCGCAGTTCGAGATTTTCCGCCGATGTCCGCTGCCGTTCGCGAATGAGCCAGATGGCCGAAAGCAGCGCCGCCCCCATGGCGCCGGCGAAAATGGCCAGCTGCAGGACCTCCAGCGCGCCGAGGCCGGCCGCGGTTTCGGCGGCCAAGGCCGGAGTTGCCGGCACGGCGAAGACAAGCGCCGTGGAGGCGCGCCAAAGCCGGCGCGCCAAAGCGCCGGTTGCCATAGCCATGAATCGACCCCTTCCGTCGCCCAACGGAATCCTCGTCGGCATGGTTCTTGTCCTCTCCGCCGCGTGAACGACAAGACCGCCCTGGAAACGCGTTTCTCTCTTGCCGAAGCCGGAAACGTCGCGAATCAGTCCACTGTAGACGAGGGGCGAATCGGCGAAAAGAGTCCGGGCCGCAAAAACAAGGCCGGGCGACTTGTCAATCGCCCGGCTTCAATATTTTGTAGTCGATTGTCAGACGATCAATATCTGTAGTGTTCCGGCTTGAACGGACCTTGCGGCGCGACGCCAATATAGGCCGCCTGTTCGTTCGACAAGGTCGTCAGATTGGCGCCGAGTTTGCCAAGATGCAGGCGCGCCACCTTTTCGTCGAGGTGCTTGGGCAGCACGTAAACCTTGTTTTCGTAGGTTTCGCCGCGCGTATAGGCTCGATCTGGGCCAGCACTTGGTGCAGCGCCGCGACCTGGATCTCGTTGTCGAAATGGCCGATGTTGCCGACGATCGCCATGTCCTTCAGCTTGCGCATATGGTCGAGGGTGACGACGTCCTTGTTGCCGGTCGTGGTGATGACGATGTCGGCGGTCGGAGCCGCATCATCCAACGTCACCACTTCAAAACCGTCCATTGCCGCCTGCAAGGCGCAGATCGGGTCGACTTCCGTCACCTTCACGCGGGCGCCGGCCCCGGATAGCGAGGCGGCCGAACCCTTGCCGACATCGCCATAGCCGCAAACCACGGCGACCTTGCCGGCCATCATAACGTCGGTGCCGCGGCGAATGCCGTCGACGAGCGATTCCTTGCAACCATATTTGTTATCGAATTTCGACTTGGTGACGGAATCGTTGACGTTGATCGCCGGGAAAGGCAGCAGGCCCTTCTTTTGCAGCTGATACAGGCGGTTGACGCCGGTGGTGGTTTCCTCGGTGACACCTTTGATGGCGTCGCGCTGCTTGGTGAAGAAGCCAGGCGTGGCGGCAAGGCGCTTCTTGATCTGGGCAAACAGGATTTCCTCTTCTTCGGAACCGGGGTTCCTGAGGATGTCTTCGCCGGCTTCGGCGCGGGCGCCGAGCAGGATGTACATGGTGGCGTCGCCGCCGTCATCGAGGATCATGTTGGAGGGCCGCCATCGGTCCACTGGAAGATGCGGTCGGTGTAATCCCAATATTCGGTCAGGCTCTCGCCCTTGACGGCAAACACCGGCGTGCCGGTGGCGGCAATCGCGGCGGCGGCATGGTCCTGGGTCGAGAAAATATTGCACGAGGCCCAGCGCACGTCCGCGCCCAGAACCTTCAGCGTCTCGATCAGCACGGCGGTCTGGATCGTCATGTGCAGCGAGCCGGTGATGCGCGCGCCCTTGAGCGGCTTGGTCACGCCGAATTCCTCGCGGCAGGCCATCAGGCCCGGCATTTCGGTCTCGGCGATGACCAGCTCCTTGCGGCCCCAGTCGGCCAGCTTGATATCGGCGACGATGAAGTCGTGGCTTGCGGACATGATTTTTCCCGTGGGTTGTCGCGGGCCGTAGGTATAAAAATGCGGTGGCCCGGAGTGTTTCGGCCCGCCCTCTAACAGAAGACGGGCCGTTCGGCAACAAGACATAAGGAAATCTTTATGTGGGAATACCGATCTCAACTGCCCGGGCTCCGCAGAAAGGCGACTACGGTTTCGGCAATGTCACGATGAATTTCTCCGCGCGTCCGGTTACCGGTTTCGGTGCAAACCGGGTCGTCGCCTTCAAGCCAGACGAAGAACCAGCCGAGTGTTTTGCATTCAGCGAGGAAATCGAAATGGTTGCCGCCAACGACATTGACGTACTTCGCGCCCGGCGACGCCGCGGCGACGCTGTCAGCCCGCAGGCCGATCGGCATGCTGTCGATGTCACCGATGTTGACCAGCAACATGGGCAGGTCGATACGGCTCAAACTCTCGGTTTCCAGCGCCGGGACAAAGCCCGGATCAATGGCGACGACGCGCTTGATCCGCCGGTCCGGATAGCTGGCGTTGAATCGGACCGCATCGATCTTGTCCAAATCGACATGCCCCGGGATCAACGCATTTCCCTTGTCGAGCCAGGGGCACCCCATGGAATCGGGGTTGGCGGCGCAAAATGCCGCCAGTTTGCCGGCCCGGAATTCAGCGCCGGCCATGTTGAGGATTACTGCTCCGCCAAGCGAGAATCCAAGGGCCGTGACATTATCCTTGTCGACCATGGCGCTCAAGGCGGTCGACGCTTCGAAAGAGTCGAGAAGGCGGCTGAGATCGGCAGGTCTTTGCCACATCGCCGGAATCGTTGTTTCCGGCGTCGAGTCACCCGACGTCGAACCTTGATGATTGGGAATGGCGACGACGAAGCCCGCTTCGACGAGGCGCCGAGCGAACCAGGCCATATTGGCGGCATTGCCCCCGGACCCATGAGACACCATGATCAACGGGTGCTTTCCGATCTGCGGGATCGCGTCGCGCCGCAAGCCCTCCCCCTTGAAGACGATATTGCCGCCAATGTTGTCCGGCGTTCCGCCGCTCGCCGCCGGATAGAAAACAAGGCTTTGCACAAGCCGGTCCCGGTGCGCGGCGTCATAGGTGAAATTCATGACGCCGGTTTCGGCGGTCCGGCCGACGCCAGGCGCGAAAAAACCGGCGAAGACGAAAGCGCCGGCTTTCAGGATCGATGTCAGTTTCATGGGAGAGCTCCTTTGTCTGGTTGTCCCCGAAACCTGGAGCCGCCGACCGGAAAGAGCGTCCTCGATCACGAAAGAGGACGTCTGCAATCGCGATTTGGTCCATACAGCATCACATCATGCCGAAGATCTCCGTCGCCCTCGTCCTGTTCGCTGTCCTGGCGGTTCTCGCCGTCAAACTCTGGCGCATGCGGAAGGACTTCGTTTTTGTCCGGCCCTTGCTGGTGCTGGTCCTGATTGCCGCCTAGCAGTCGCTTCTGGTGAGCCTGCGCTGGGATTTCGGGCTGACGCAATTCCGCGTTGTCCAGGCCCTGGTTGCCGCGGTCTTGCCGGGGACGACATGGCTGGTTTTCCAGGCGGCGGTTTCCGGCCGCGCTTTCGCCAGTTCGGCGAACCTGCCGCATGCCGCGCCGCCGGTCCTGGTCGGACTGGCGATGTTCGCGCTGCCAGAGTCGATAGACGTCATTTTGATCGTCAGCTTCATCCTTTACGGCGTGTTGTTTCTTCGGTTGGCCCGCTCCGGCGACGCGAGTTTCGACCAGACGGCCATCGAGGGCATGTTCGCCATGCGCCGGGCCATAGGCTTGCTGGCGTTCACCCTGCTCAGTTCAGCCACCGTCGACATTCTGGTTTTCCTCGATTTTCTTCGCGTCGGGGGTCTGCACGCCGCCCAGTTGATCGGCATGGGAAATCTGATCTGGCTGCTGGCGCTCGGCGTGGCCGTCGGCCTTGGCAGCAATGGCTTATCGACAAGCCGGCGCGAGGCGGAGCCCTATCCCAATGCGCCGACCCATGAGGACGATTGCGAAGTTGCCGACGCGATCGGCAAACTCATGACCGAAACGCCGCTGGTGAAGGATCCGGGCCTCAATCTGTCGCGGATCGCAAGGCGGGCCGGCCTGCCGGTCCGCACGGTGTCAAACGCCATCAACCGGGTTCACGGCTGCAACGTCTCGCAATACATCAATGGCATTCGCATCGAGCGGGCGTGCGATTTGTTACGGAAAACGGATTTGAGCATCACGGAATCCATCTATGCCAGCGGCTTCCAGACCAAATCCAACTTCAACCGCGAATTCCGGCGCGTCACCGGCCTGACCCCGAGCGAGTGGCGCAAATCAACAACCCGCGGGAAAGCGCCTGATTCGGGGATCCGGATGTTTTCCGGCCAAAGGCGGCGAAAAGGCGGGCGAGATTGAAACGGAATCGACCAAAACGCCTTCGTGAGGCCGCCGCCGGTCAGATTTCTTCGCCGAACTTGTCGGCGATGAGCGCGCCGAGCGCTTCGAGCACCGCATCGCCTTGTGGGCCGCTGGCCGAGACGCGAATGGAACTGCCCGGCGCAGCGGCGAGCATCATCAGGCCCATGATCGATGAACCGCCGACGGTGACGCCATCCTTCGACACCTGCACATCGGCGTCGAATTCCATGACGGTCTGGACGAATTTGACAGAGGCGCGCGCATGCAGGCCGCGCTTGTTGATGATCTCGAAATCGCGTTCCAGCGCCACGCCTTCAATCATTTGCCGCACAGGACCTGGCTGGCGACATTGATGTATTTGCGCCCCGCCGCCTGCGCCTCGCCCAGCGCGGCGTCCATATCGTCGTTTTTTCGTACGCTGGACAATTTGATCAGCATGGGCAGGTTCATGCCGGCGACGACCTCGACATGGCCGGTTTCCATCACCGAAATCGCCAGATTGGACGGCGTACCGCCCAACATGTCGGTGACTACAACGACTCCGGCGCCGGAATCGGCGCGCCTGATGGCGGCCTGGATGTCCAGGCGACGGACTTCCATGTCGTCTTCGGCCCGATCGACACCGTCTCCATCTGTCGCTGGGGACCAACGACATGTTCGACGGCGTTACGGAATTCCTCGGCGAGGCGGCCGTGCGTGACGAGCACGAGTCCGATCATGAAAGGGCGGCTCCCTGGGAAAACCCGTTGGGCCGGGCTTTCGTTTCTCCCGCCTTCATCGCGGCGGGAGCGCTATCTTGGCGAGGACGCCGCCGAAAACAAGCGTCTTTTCGTCTGACTTGACGCCAATTTGCCGCATGGCCGCCTTCACGACGCCGGGGCGAAGCCATTATCGCGCCAAGCCTCGACGGCAAGCGCCGAGGCAAGCGTGTCGCCCCTGGCAAGGCGAAGGCAAGGGATGGTCATTTTTTCCAGGGTCGCTGTCGGCCGGTCCTCAAGGCGCGGCGCGGCGGCCGGTTCGACCAATTCGACCAATCCGTCGATGCGGGCCGCGGCGATGGCGGCGATCGGCAGCGGCCCGGGACCGCGCCGCTCGGCAAGGCCGGCGATGGCGGGCGGGCTTCTGGCGACCGGACAATCGCCAACCCGCTCGATCAGGACCTGGTCGTCGCCGACCATGGCGGCGAAACGCCCTCCCGCGACGGCACGCTCAAGCAGAAAGAGCGCAAGCGTGGTCTTTCCCGAACCCGAGGGTCCCCTGATCATGATGCCGCGGTCGCCGAGCACGAGCGCCGTGGCGTGAAAATTGGCGGCCATCAGCCGGTTTCGCCCGGCAGCGCGATGACAAATCGGGCGCCGCGCACATCGCCCGGCTTGGCGCCGGCGATGTTCTCGGCCGTCAGCGTACCGCCATGGGCTTCGACGATCTGCCGGCTGATCGACAGGCCGAGACCGGAATTCTGGCCGAAGGCCTCGTTGGCGGGGCGGTCGGTGTAGAAACGCTCGAAAATGCGGTCGATATTCTCGGCCTTGATGCCCGGCCCATTGTCGTCGACGGTGATGACGACCTTTTTGCCAGCGCGCGACAGGGTGATGACGATGCGGCCATCCTCGTCGGGCACGAAAGAGCGGGCGTTTTCGATCAGATTGACCAAAACCTGGCCTAGCCGCGATTCATGGCCGAGGATCACGCAGCCCTTGCCATCGTCGGCGTTGCGGGCGACGCGCATGTCGACACGCACCTTTTTGCGGTGGCGGGAGGAATCGGTCGAGATGGCGACGATGTCGGAGACAAGACGTTTCACATCGAGCGGTGCGGCGTCCTCGCGCACCATTTCGGCGTCGAGGCGCGAGGCGTCGGAAATATCGGTGATGAGGCGATCGAGACGACGGACATCATGCTGGATGACATCGAGAAGGCGCTTTCGGGTTTCGTCCGAACGGGCAAGCGGCAGGGTTTCGACGGCGCTGCGCAGCGACGTCAGCGGGTTTTTCAACTCGTGGGCGACATCTGCGGCGAAACTCTCGATGGCCTCGATGCGGGCGTAGAGGGCATTGGTCATGTCGCGGATGGCGACCGACAAATGGCCGATCTCGTCCTGGCGCTCGGAGAAATCCGGGATTTCAACGCGGGTCTTGACGCCGCGGCGCACCCGAACCGCCGCTTCCGACAGGCGTCGCAGCGGCCGCGCGATGGTCGAGGCCAAAAGCATGGACAGGATGGCGGTGACCATGGCGGCCACGCCGAAGACACGGAAGATGGCACGGCGTTCGGCGGCGACGATGCGGTCGATGTCGCCGCCCTCGGTCGACAGCATCAGGACGCCGAGAATGGCGCGATAACGCTGTACCGGCACAGCGACCGAGACGACCGATTCGCCCGTCGCCGTCAGGCGCTCGCCGACGGCGGCGCTGCCGGTCAGCGCCGTCATCACTTCCGGATAGATGGCGCCGGAACCACCGGGCTGTTCGGTCTGGACGACAAGGTCGCGATCGGCGAACAGCCCGTAAAACCACCCTGAAAAACGATCGAAAAGGCCTGTCTCCTGCCCTTCCGGAGGCGGCAGGTCGTAACGCAGGATCTGGCCGCCGGAATAGAGATGGCGCGAATCGATGAGGATGTTGGCTTCACGGTCGAAAATGCGGGCGCGGGTGCGCGTCGGCGAGATCAGGCGGCGAAGCAGGGGCGCGACGCGTTCCGGATTGATGGGAAAGTCGAGATTGTCGAGTTCGCCGGCATTGGGTGCGATCGATTGGCCGGCCTGCAGCGTCAACAGGTCTTCCGGATTGACCCGTATCGTGTCGGTCTCGACATTGGCCGACGACGCGATGGCGCCGGCGATGATCTCGCCCTGCGTCATCAGGCTTTCGACGCGCGCGTCGATAAGCCCGTCGCGGAACTGGTTCATGTAGAGGATGCCGGAAACCAGAACGACGAGCGCGGCGAGGTTGAGGAACAGGATGCGCTTGGTCAGACTGGAAAAGGCGTTGTGCGACAACAACCGGCGCAACGCGCCAGCCAGGCGCGCCGACAAGGAGCGATCGGGTCCGGCCCGCGGCGGCCCGGATCCTTCGTTGGGCATGTCGTCTTCGTTCATCGCCTGTCCATCGCCGGCAATCGACGCCAAATCATGACGGCGGCGCGGTGACCGCATGGCGCCGCGCGCTCATTTTCGCGGCGGCGCCATTTTGCGTCAATCCTCGCGGAAGCGGTAGCCCACTCCATAGAGTGTCTCGATCATGTCGAAGTCGTCGTCGACGGCCTTGAATTTCTTGCGCAGGCGCTTGATGTGGCTGTCGATGGTGCGGTCGTCGACATAGACCTGTTCATCGTAGGCGGCGTCCATCAGCGCGTCGCGGCTTTTGACCACGCCGGGGCGTTGGGCGAGCGCCTGAAGAATGAGGAACTCGGTTACCGTCAACGTCACCGGTTCGCCCTTCCAGGTGCAGGCGTGGCGCTCCTGATCCATCAACAACTGGCCGCGCTCCAGCATCTTGGCCTGCGGCGCACCCGGCTTGGCGCCGTTTTCCTTGGCCGCGGCGCGACGCAACACGGCGCGCACGCGCTCCACCAGCAGGCGTTGCGAGAACGGCTTCTTGATGAAATCGTCGGCGCCCATCTTGAGGCCGAACAATTCGTCGATCTCATCGTCCTTGGACGTCAGGAAGATGACCGGGAGGTCGGTCTTCTGCCGCAGGCGACGCAGCAGTTCCATGCCGTCCATGCGCGGCATCTTGATATCGAGCACGGCGAGATTCGGCGGACGCGCCGCCAGGCCCTCAAGCGCCGAGGCGCCGTCGGTATAGGTTTCAACCCTGTAGCCTTCTGCTTCGAGCGCGATCGAGACCGAGGTCAGGATGTTGCGATCGTCGTCGACCAGCGCAATGGTGGCCATGTCGAATTTCTCCTTCATCGCGGCGTCCCTTCCTCGGCTCCGAAGAAGGGGCTTGTGGAGGACAAATCGGGCTCAAAATGTGGCACGGATGAAACGCCCTGTCACATCGGCGCGGCGTGTCCTCTTCGCCGGTCCACTGATAAGTGTCACGGGATCGCCATTCCTTTGGACGGTTTGCACTTTTTTCGCCACGGGATCGGCGCAGTTGAGCAAGCATAAACGATTTAAACAATTTCAAAAACTCTTAAATCGATTAAACATTTGAAACGCGCCGGGTTTTCTGTTTCTGCGGGTTCAACAACCGAGGAAAGCGCGACGCGACCCGTCCCGCCATCGAAAAAGGACATCGACGATGCAGGAAACCGGCACGCGCAACCCCGCCCTGGGAATCGAAACGACCGGCATCGGCCGGGCCTCCTCGGTCCGGTTCAATCTGACGGAAGCCGAACTCGTCCAGGCGGCGATCCTGCGCGGCGAGGCGCATCTGACGGCGCATGGCGCGCTCGTCGCCCATACCGGACAGCACACCGGCCGTTCGGCCAAGGACAAGTTCGTGGTGCGCGACGCGGCGACCGACGCCCACATCTGGTGGGACAACAACCGGCCGATGACTCCGGCGCAATTCGGGACGCTGCATGAAGACATGATCGCCCACGCGGCGACGCTCGATCTGTTCGCGCAGGACCTCATTGGCGGCGCCGATCCGGCCAACAGCCTGAATGTGCGCGTCGTCTCCGAACTCGCCTGGCATTCCCTGTTCATCCGCAATCTGTTGATCCGGCCCGAACGCAGCGCTCTGGCCGCATTCGAACCGGGGATGACCATCATCGACCTGCCGTCGTTCAAGGCCGACCCGGCCCGCCACGGCTGCCGCAGCGAGACGGTCATCGCCGTCGATCTGACGCGCCGGATCGTGTTGATCGCCAACACCTCCTACGCCGGCGAAATCAAGAAGAGCGTGTTCACGGCGTTGAATTACATCCTGCCGGAAAAAGGCGTGATGCCGATGCATTGTTCCGCCAATGCCGGCCCGGACGGCGACGTCGCCGTGTTCTTCGGCCTGTCCGGCACCGGCAAGACAACGCTGTCGGCCGACCCGAAGCGCACGCTGATCGGCGATGACGAGCATGGCTGGGGCGAGGACGGCGTTTTCAATTTCGAAGGCGGCTGCTACGCCAAGACCATTCGCCTGTCGGCCGAGCACGAGCCGGAAATCCACGCCACGACGCGCCGTTTCGGCACGGTGCTGGAAAACGTCATCCTCGACGAGTTCAAGGTGCCGGATTTCAACGACGGCAGCCTGACGGAAAACACCCGCTGCGCCTATCCGCTGCATTTCATCCCGAACGCCTCCGAAAGCGGCCGCGCCGGCCATCCGAAGAACATCATCATGCTGACGGCCGACGCGTTCGGCGTGATGCCGCCGATCGCGCGGTTGACCCCGGCGCAGGCGATGTATCACTTCCTGTCCGGTTACACCGCCAAGGTGGCGGGCACCGAAAAGGGCGTGACCGAGCCGGAGGCGACGTTCTCGACCTGCTTCGGCGCGCCCTTCATGCCGCGCCACCCTTCCGTATACGGCAATCTGCTGCGCGACCTCATCGGTCGCCACGGCGTCGATTGCTGGCTGGTCAACACCGGCTGGACCGGCGGCGCCTATGGCGTCGGCAAGCGCATGCCGATCAAGGCGACGCGGGCGCTGCTCACCGCGGCGCTCGATGGATCGCTGAAATCGGCGGCCTTCCGCGTCGATCCGCATTTCGGCTTCGCCGTTCCGGTCGCGGTCGATGGCGTCGACAGCGCCATCCTCGACCCGCGCGCCACATGGGCCGACAAGCAGGCCTACGATGCACAGGCCACGAAGCTGGTGAACATGTTCATCGCCAATTTCGCCAAGTTCGAGAACCATGTCGACGCCGGTGTGCGCGCCGCAGCGCCGACCGCGGCCTGACGCCCTGTCGAGACACCCGCGGCCCGGCGGAAACGCCGGGCCTTTTCTTTTTGGCCGCGGGCTGGCACTCATCGGCGATGACGGATCGCCAGCGCCTCGGGTTTCGCGAATTTCCGCCCGCCGACATGGCGGCGCGGGCACGGGATTTCCGTGCGCTGATGGCGCGGCGGCGCACGGTGCGCGATTTCTCCGACCGGCCGGTTCCGGCTTCGCTGATCGAGGATTGCGTCATGACGGCGGCGAGCGCGCCGTCCGGCGCCAACCAGCAACCGTGGACCTTCGTTTGCATCGCCGACGCCGAGGCCAAACGGAAAATCCGCATCGCGGCGGAAGAGGAAGAGCGCGCCTTCTACGCCGGCCGGGCGCCGGATGAATGGCTCGGCGCGCTGGCGCCGCTCGGCACCAACGCCGACAAGCCGTTTCTCGAGACGGCGCCGTGGCTGATCGCCGTTTTCGCCCAGCGACACGGAGTCGATAAAAAAGGCGCGCGCATCAAGCACTATTACGTGCCGGAATCGGTTGGCATCGCCTGCGGCCTGCTGATCGCCGCCCTCCACAATGCCGGGCTCGCCACGCTGACCCACACGCCTTCGCCGATGGGTTTTCTTAACGCGCTGTGCGGGCGGCCCGAACACGAAAAGCCCTATTTGCTGCTGGTCGCCGGCTATCCGGCCGAGGGCGCGACGGTGCCGGACATCGCCCGCAAGCCGGCGGCCGAAGCGGTAAAGTGGCTGAAATGAGCGGGCGCGACGATCTCGTTGTCGACGACCGCATCGCGCTGCCGGCTGACAGCCTGACGGAGAGCTTCGTGCGCGCCTCCGGACCCGGTGGGCAGAACGTCAACAAAGTTGCGACAGCGGTCGAGCTGCGGTTCGACACCACACGCTGTCCGGATCTGGCGCCTGACGTGCTGTCGCGCCTGATCAAAATCGCCGGCCGGCGAATCACGCTCGACGGCGTCATCGTCATCCAGGCCGACCGCTTCCGCACCCGGGAGCGCAATCGCGCCGACGCGCGCCAACGTCTCGTCGAATTGGTCGCCAAGGCCGCCGAACCGCCGCCGCCGCCGCGCCGCAAGACCCGGCCGACAAAGGCATCGGTGGAACGTCGCCTCAAGGCAAAGACCGGGCGCGGCACGGTGAAAAAAATGCGCGGGCGGCCTGACGACGAGTGACGATAAGTTAAGCGGCCCGCGTTCGGCGCGTCTTTCCTTTCCGCATCAGCAATGCGAAAATGCAGTGAAGCCGCATTGCGCGTCAAAGGAGCGGAACATGGGCATTTTCGATTTCGTCAAATCGGTCGGCAAGAAACTCGGCATTGGCGACGACGATGCGCCGCCCGCCGCCCCGGACCTGAAAAAAGAACTCGATTCGCACAAGCTCGGCACCGAGACCGTGACGGTCAAGGTCGAGGGTGACAAGGCGATCCTGTCGGGCGTGGTCAAGGACCAGTCGATCTTCGAGAAGGCGATCATCGCGGTTGGCAACACGCTCGGCATTTCGAAAGTCGAGGCGGCCGAACTGAAGGTCATGGCGCCCGATTCGGGCCTCAAGCTCGACGGTTCGGTCGACATGACGGCATTGGTCAAGGCGGCGACGCCGGCGAAACAGCCGACTTTCCACACGGTCAAGAAGGGCGAGAATCTGTGGAAAATCGCCGAGGCGCATTACGGCAAGGGCAAGGGCGCCAAGCACGACATTATATTCATGGCCAACAAGCCGATGTTGAAACACCCGGACAAGATCTATCCCGGCCAGGTGCTGCGCATTCCCGAAATCGAATCGGCCTGAAAGGCGTATTTGGTCGGCAACGGCGGCGGCTGAAACGCCGCCGTTTCCAAATCCGGGTTTACCGCGCCGCCGCGCTGTCGCATCTTTCATCCATGCTTGTCCTTCCCAAAGGCGTTCGCCACATTCCGGGCTATCTCGACCGTGACGCGCAAGAGGAGCTCGTCGCCGATATTCGCGCCGTGGTCGCGGCGGCGCCGCTGTTCACGCCGGCAATGCCGAGATCGGGCAAGGAAATGAGCGTGCGCATGACCAATTGCGGCGCGCTTGGCTGGGTGACCGACAGGGCGCTGGGCTATCGCTACCAGGCGACGCACCCGGTTACCGGAAAACCGTGGCCGGCCATTCCCGCGCGCCTGCTTGAGGTGTGGGACGCGCTTTCGGCCTGTCCGCGCCCGCCCGAAGCCTGTCTCGTCAATTTCTATGCCGACACGGCGAAAATGGGCTTGCATCAGGACCGTGACGAGGTCGATCTCGACGCGCCGATCGTTTCGGTTTCGCTCGGCGATTCCTGCCTGTTCCGCATCGGCGGGACATCGAGGAGCGACCGGTCGGTGTCCTTCCGGCTCGACTCGGGCGATGTGGTCGTGTTCGGGGGGCCAAGCCGCCTCGCCTTCCACGGCGTCGACCGCATCTACCCCTCGACATCGGCGCTGCTGAAATCGGGTGGAAGAATCAATTTGACGCTTCGGCGTGTCGGCGCCCGGCAGGCCTGCGCAATGTGAGCGTCAATCGACGCAAGGGATTCGCCGCGACCGGGCAGGATCATAAGCGGACATTAACCCGATCGCATTAGGTTTCGGGCATGTCTTCGAGCCTGAAATCATGACCGAAACCGCCCGGCCAGGGAACCCCGACGACATTCGCTTCGCGGCGCTGGTCGTCTTCGCCGGCCTGGCGATCGCGATGCGTTACCTCACGGAGCTGTGGACCTTCGACGCCAACGGTTTTTCGGTGATGTCGGACAAGCTGCCCTATTGGGATTTCACCAATCTCTGGGCGGGAAGCCGGATGGCGATTTCCGGCCATGTCGCCGATTTGTTCGATGTCGAGGCCTACCGCGCCCATTTGCGGGCGATGTTCTCGCCCCTGTTGCCGGACCAGGAATGGAGCTACCCGCCGAGCATGCTGCTTTTCGGCGCACCTTTGGCGCTGATGCCGATCCTGCCGGCCTATCTGATCTGGACATTCGCCACGATCTTCGCCTTCTGGCTCGCCATCCGTCCGCTTCGACTCGGCTTGGCCGGCGAAGCCGCCCTGCTGGCCAGCCCCGCAATTGTTGTCGACGCCATCTTCGGCCAGAACGGGGCGCTGACCGCCGCGCTTCTCATCGGCGGACTTGGCGTGGCTCCGCTTCGTCCTTTCCTCGGCGGGATCCTGATCGGGCTGCTGACGATCAAGCCCCATCTCGGGGCGCTGGCGCCTTTCGCCCTGCTTGCCACCGGAAATTGGCGCGCCATCCTGGCAGCGGCGGCAACGGCGGCACTGCTCGCCGCGGCCACCGGTTTGTTGTTCGGGTTTGACGTCTGGGCCGGCTTCTGGTGGCAAACGCGGCCGCTGATGACCGCCATTCTCGAGGCGCCGTTTCCTCAGCCCTATCACGCCAATGCTATGACCGTATTCTTCCTTGCCCGGACCGTCGGGTTGGACCTGACGCCAGCCTATGCATTGCAAGCCCTTTCGGCGCTGATCGCCGTAGGCGCGACAATTTGGTTATGGCGGCCGGCGCGAATGGCGACTGTCCTTGAAAAGGCGGTGCTGACGGGCATCCTTGCCTTGCTCGCTACCCCCTATGGCTACACATACGACGCCATCGCCGTCGCTGCCGGTGTGGCGCTCCTGTTCAGGCAGGAAACGGCTCTGCCGCGATTATTTCTCGGATTGGTCTGGCTGTTTCCCTATGTCGCGCACCTGCTCAACCAGGCCGGCTTCGGCATCGGCGTGCTTTCGCCGCTTCTGGTGGCCGCGACGATGATGCGGTCGATCGCGCGCCGCGAGGAACATGCGGCAACGGTCGGCCTTGCCGCGGAGCCACGACCGGTCTGACTTTCCGGCCCGACTTCACAGTTTTCGCAGCGCCACTTCCTCGATGAGGTGATTTTCGCCCTTTTTGAGGATCAGGTCGGCGCGCGGCCGCGTCGGCAGGATGTTCTCGACCAGATTCTTCAGATTGATGTTGGTCCACAGGCCTTCGGCGATGGCCTTCGCCGAAGCCGGCGACAATTGCGAATAGCGATGGAAAAACGAATCCGGGTTCTTGAACGCCGTTTCGCGCAATTTCATGAAGCGGTCGACATACCATTTGTGGATCAACGGCTCCTCGGCATCGATATAGATGGAGAAGTCGAAGAAGTCGGAAACGATGGGCACGGCATTGCCGTCGCGCGGCAATTCCTTGCGCGTCTGCAGGACGTTGATGCCCTCGAAGACCAAGATGTCCGGCTGGTCGATGACGACGCTTTCGCCCGGCACGACATCGTAGACCAGGTGGGAATAGACCGGCGCCTGGACATCGCGAACGCCCGCCTTGATGGCGGCGAGAAATCGCATGATGGCGCCGAAATCGTAGGATTCGGGAAAGCCCTTGCGGTCCATCAGCCCTTCGTTGCGCAGATAGTCGTTGGAGTAAAGGAATCCGTCGGTGGTGATGAGGTCGACCTTCGGGCTGGTCGGCCAACGGCCGAGCAATTCCTTCAGGACGCGCGCTGTGGTCGATTTGCCGACGGCTACCGAGCCGGCGATGCCGAGAATGAATGGCGTTTTCACCGCGTCGGGCACGTTGAGAAAAGCCTTGCGCTGCGAGAAGAGCAATTGCGACGCTTCGACATGGGCCGACAGCAGCCGCGACAGCGACAGGTAAATGCGCCTGACCTCTTCCAGATCGATCGGATCGCCGAGGGAACGCAAACGGCGCACCTCCTCCTCCGTCAGTGTCAGCGGTGTATCGGCGCGGAAGGCGGCCCATTGGGCAGCCGAAAAGATCCGGTAGGGCGAATATTTCTCGTTCGGCGCCAGCTGGTCCATCGCCCCGGTTCCGTTTCCCCGTTTTGCCGGATGGACGTTCTTCAGCGTCATTCCGGCCGGCGCGCCGCCTTCTCGGCGACGCCAGATTGCGCCGTGCGCCGCTCCAGCTCCGCCATCACCTCGGCAAGCGGAACCTTGGCCAGCGCCAGCACCACCAAGAGATGATAGAGAAGATCGGCGCTTTCCGAAACGAGACCTTTGTCGTCCTTCGCCACAGCGGCGATGACGGTTTCGACCGCCTCCTCGCCGAGTTTCTTGGCCGCCTTTTCCACGCCGGCGGCGAACAGCTTCGCCGTCCACGACCCCGGATCGCCCGACTTTGCCCGCGCCGCGACGATTTTCTCCAGATCGGCCAGGGTGAAATCACTCATGACATTTCTCCGATGCCGTCAAGGCGCATGGCGAGACCGGCGGCGGCCATGTGGCGCTTGGCCTCGCCAATCGAAAAAGTGCCGAAATGGAAGATCGAGGCGGCGAGCACGGCGGTGGCGTGGCCGTCGCGGATTCCCTCCACCAGGTGATCGAGCGTGCCGACGCCGCCCGACGCGATGACCGGCGCGCGCACCGCATCTGCAATGGTGCGCGTCAGCGCGATGTCGTAGCCGGCCTTGGTGCCGTCGCGGTCCATCGAGGTGAGCAGGATTTCGCCGGCGCCGAGATCGACGACCTTTCGCGCGAACTCGACCGCGTCGATGCCGGTGCGGTTGCGGCCGCCATGGGTGAAGATTTCCCAGCGGTCGGCCTCGCCGGGTTGCGACACCTTCTTGGCGTCGATGGCGACGACGATGCACTGGTTGCCGAACTTGTCGGCGGCCTGCGCCACGAAATCAGGGTTCTTCACCGCCGCCGTGTTGATCGACACCTTGTCGGCGCCGGCGAGCAGCAATTTGCGGATGTCGGCGACCTGGCGCACGCCGCCGCCGACGGTCAGCGGCATGAAGCATTGCTCGGCTGTGCGCGCCACGACGTCGAAAATAGTGTCGCGGTTTTCGTGGCTGGCGGTGATGTCGAGAAAGGTCAGTTCGTCGGCGCCGGCCGCGTCATAGGCCTTGGCGGCCTCGACCGGATCGCCGGCGTCGACCAGATCGACAAAGTTGACGCCCTTGACGACGCGCCCGTCTTTCACGTCGAGGCAGGGGATGACGCGGGCTTTGAGGGTCGCGAGTTAAGAAAGCAGCAAGGGCGCCGAGAGGCCCGGCCCCCGCCCCCCCAGCCGGGGAGGAAGAACGAGGCAAAAGGCCGGGCCGAACCCCGCAAAGGGGGGGGCGGGGCCCCCCGCCCCGCCCCGGGGCGGCCGCGGGGGCCGGGGGCGGCGGGAAGAGAAAAGGGGGGAGAACCGCCGCTTCTCCTCGAACAGGGGCTTCTCGGCCATGCGTCCGGCCAGAATCGCCAGCGCCTCGGCCGGATCGATGCGGCCGTCGTAGAGCGCGCGTCCGGATATCGCGCCCGCAAGCTTGGCGGCGTCCGGGAAGGTCAGGCGCGCCACATCGGCGAGCGAGGCGAGGCCGCCCGAAGCGATGACCGGGATCGACACGGCGTCGGCGAGCGCGATGGTCGATTCCCAATTGATGCCGGTCAGCACGCCGTCGCGGTCGATGTCGGTGTAGACGATCGCCGCGACGCCGGCGCCCTCGAACTTCTTCGCCAGCTCGATCGCGCCGAGCGTCGACGCCTCGGCCCAGCCTTCCACGGCCACTTTTCCGCCCTTGGCGTCGATGCCGACGGCGATTTTTCCCGGGAACAACCGGCAGGCTTGCCTGACGAGAGCCGGATCGCGCACGGCGACCGTGCCGAGAATGACGCGGGCAAGGCCCTTGGCGAGCCACGCCTCGATCTGCGCCAGCGTGCGGATCCCGCCGCCCAATTGCACCGGGTTCTTCGTCGCTTTGAGAATCGCCTCGACCGCCGCGCCATTGCGGCTTTCGCCCGCAAACGCCCCGTCGAGATCGACGACATGGAGCCATCGGAACCCCTGGAGCTCGAAAGCCTTTGCCTGCGCCGCCGGGTTCTCGTTGTAGATGGTGGCGGTCGCCATGTCGCCGAGTTTCAAGCGGACGCATTGGCCGTTCTTGAGATCGATGGCGGGGAAGAGGATTTTGGGGGGCATGACGGGATTCCGAACGGCGGGGGCATTCAGCTGGTTCCCTCCCCCTTGTGGGGAGGGATAAGGGGTGGGGGTGAATCGTTCAATCGCCGGCTTCGATCGTAAGCCCCCACCCGGATCGGCTGCGCCGATCCGACCGCCCCACAAGGGGGAGATGAAGCGGGCCGCTCACGGCTTCCACCTCAGGAAATTCCCGATCAGGGCCAGGCCGAGCGACTGGCTCTTTTCCGGGTGGAACTGCGTGCCGACCATGTTGTCGCGGGCTACAGCCGCCGTGACCGGCCCGCCATAGTCAGCCGTCGCCAGCAGGTCGGCGGAATCGGTCGCGGCCAGATGGTAGGAGTGGACGAAATAGGCGTGCAACCCGTTTGCTCCGGTCCGTATGCCGGCGAATACGGGGTGCGGACGCTTGATTTCCAGCGTGTTCCAGCCGATCTGCGGGATCTTGAGCAACGGATCGGCCGGCGTCATCTCGACGACGTCGCCCGAAATCCAGCCGAGGCCGGGCGTGACGGTTTTCTCCAGCCCGCGCGACGACATCAACTGCATGCCGACGCAGATGCCGAGGAACGGCCGGCCCTTGGCGCGGACGGAGTCTTCCAGCGCGTCAATCATGCCGGGCAGCGCCGCCAGCCCCGCCTTGCAATCGGCATAGGCGCCGACGCCCGGCAGCACGATGCGGTCTGCGCGGCGCAATTCGTCGGCGTCGGTCACCAGCCCAATGCGCGCATCGACGCCGCCTTCGCGGGCGGCGCGCTCGAACGCTTTCTGCGCCGAGCGCAGATTGCCGGAGCCGTAGTCGATGATGGCGACGCGCATGGACATCTGTCGTCAGCCCGCCAGAGTGCCCTTGGTCGAGGGCACGGCGTCCGCCTGGCGGGGATCGATATCGAGCGCGGCGCGCAGCACGCGGGCCACCCCCTTGAACACGCTTTCGGCGATGTGATGGCTGTTGGCGCCGTATAAATTCGTCACATGCATCGTGACGCCGGCGTGCTGGGCCAGCGCCTGGAAGAATTCGCGCACCAATTCGGTATCGAAGGTTCCGATATTCGGCGCGCTGAATTTCACGTTCCAGACGAGGAACGGCCGTCCCGAGACGTCGATGGCGGCGCGGGTCAGCGTTTCGTCCATCGGCAGGTCGAGAGAAGCATAGCGGACAATGCCGCGCCGTTCGCCCAGCGCCTTCGACAGGGCCTGGCCAAGCGCGATGCCGACATCCTCCACCGTGTGGTGGTCATCGATGTGCAGATCGCCCTTCGCCTCGATCACCATGTCGACGAGCGAATGGCGCGACAACTGGTCGAGCATGTGATCGAAGAAGCCGACGCCGGTGGCGATGCGGCGTTTGCCTTCGCCATCGAGATTGACCGTGACGGCGATCTCGGTCTCGTTGGTCTTGCGCGCAATGGTCGCCTGCCGCAGCATTCTTTCATTCCCCGTTCGCCCATCAGGCGGGCGACGGCTCCATATCAGCCCGCAGCCGGGTTTTCCAGTTTCGCATTTGGTCGCGGTTTGCATTCCGCCGTCGCCGCCATACATATCGGCGACAAACGCGAAGGAGTCGCCCGCGCCGGCCGGCATGGCGGCGCGGGCGACGGCCGAAAGGAGCAGCCCCATGGCAGAGGAACGCGGCGCGCCGACGATGCACGCCACCACCATCGTCACCGTGCGCAAGGGCGGCAAGGTGGTGATCGCCGGCGACGGCCAGGTGTCGCTCGGCCAGACGATCATGAAGGGCAACGCCCGCAAGGTGCGCCGCCTCGGCAAGGACGGCCAGGTCATCGCCGGTTTCGCCGGGGCAACCGCCGACGCCTTCACCCTGCTCGAACGCCTGGAAGCCAAGCTCGAACAATATCCGGACCAGCTGACCCGCGCCTGCGTCGAACTCGCCAAGGACTGGCGCACCGACCGCTACCTGCGTCGCCTTGAAGCGATGATGCTGGTCGCCGACAAGGAGGTCAGCCTCGCCATCACCGGCAATGGCGATGTTCTGGAGCCGGAACAGGGCGTGATGGCCATTGGCTCGGGCGGCAACTACGCGCTCGCCGCGGCCCGCGCGCTGGTCGACACCGATTTCGACGCGGAAACCATCGCGCGGCGCGCCATGAAGATCGCCGCCGACATCTGCGTCTACACCAACACCAATGTCGTGGTGGAAACGCTGGATGAAGCGTGAACCCCGTTACGAATTCCGCGCTGTCGAGCCTCGGGATTTGCCTATGCTGGCGCGCTGGCTGGGCGAACTGCATGTGCGCCAATGGTGGGGCCAATCCGGCGCGGCGTTGGCCGAAATCAACGTCGCGCTCGAAGACGAGGCGGCCGAGCCGCTGATCGTCGAACGCGATGGCATGCCGATCGCTTATCTGCAGGTTTGCGACCCGCATCTCGAGGATAGCCACCCCTATCAGGACCAGCCGACCGGCACGCTCGGCCTCGATCTTCTGGTCGGCGAAGCCGATCTGATCGGCCAGGGCCTCGGGCCGGCGATTCTGGCGGCGCTGGCCGATATCCTGTTCGACGAGGGCGCGCCGCGCCTGATCGTCGATCCGCATCCCGCCAACACGCGCGCCATCCGCGCCTGCGAAAGCCGGCTTCCGGCATTTCGACACGCGCGACACGCCATACGGTCGGGCCCACATGATGGCGCTCGACGCCGCAGAGGATGACAACGATGCCTGAATTCTCCCCCCGCGAGATCGTCACCGAGCTCGACCGCCACATCATCGGCCAGCACGACGCCAAGCGCGCCGTCGCCATCGCGCTCAGGAACCGTTGGCGGCGCCAACAGCTCGAGGGCGGCCTGCGCGAGGAGGTGATGCCGAAGAACATCCTGATGATCGGACCGACCGGCGTCGGCAAGACCGAGATTTCGCGTCGCCTCGCCCGGCTCGCCAACGCGCCATTCGTCAAGGTCGAGGCGACCAAGTTCACCGAGGTCGGTTATGTCGGCCGCGACGTCGAACAGATCGTGCGCGACCTGATCGAGGCCTCCATCGTGCTGGTGCGCGAAAAAAAGCGCGAGGAGGTCAAGGCGCGGGCCCAGCTCAACGCCGAGGAGCGCGTGCTCGAGGCGCTTGTCGGCAAGACGGCGAGCCCGGCGACGCGCGATTCGTTCCGCAAGAAGCTGCGCGCCGGCGAACTCGACGACAAGGAAATCGACATCGAGGTGGCCGACGCCGGTTCGGGCATGCCGAATTTCGAAATCCCCGGCATGCCGGGCGCGAATATCGGCGTGCTCAACATTTCCGACATGCTGCAGAAGGCGATGGGCAATCGCACCAAGACCAAGCGGGTGACGGTGAAGGATTCGCACGCGACGCTGGTCGCCGACGAGTCCGACAAATTGCTCGATCAGGAGAAGGTGATCGCCGAGGCGCTCGACTTGGCGCAGAACAACGGCATCGTCTTCATCGACGAGATCGACAAGATCGCATCGCGCGAAGGCGGAGTCGGGGCCGGCGTTTCCCGCGAAGGCGTGCAGCGCGACCTGTTGCCGCTGGTCGAGGGCACGACGGTCGCCACGAAGCACGGGCCAGTCAAGACCGACCACATCCTGTTCATCGCATCCGGCGCGTTCCATGTGTCGAAACCATCCGACCTGCTGCCGGAACTGCAGGGTCGCCTGCCAATCCGGGTCGAACTGAAAGCGCTCGGCAAGGATGAGTTCAAGCGCATCCTGACCGAGACCGAAGCGAGCCTGATCAAGCAATATGTGGCGCTGATGAAGACGGAAGGCGTCGTTCTCGATTTTACCGACGTCGCCATCGAGGCATTGGCCCAGGTGGCGGTCGACCTCAACTCGACCATCGAGAACATCGGCGCGCGGCGTCTGCAAACCGTGATGGAGCGTGTGCTCGACGACATTTCATTCACCGCGCCCGATCGCCCCGGCGATACGATTCGCATCGACGCGGCATATGTAAAAAAACAGGTCGGCGACCTGGCGCGGAACACAGATTTGTCCCGATTCATCCTTTAGGCGACCGGGTGGGCTTATATTTTCGCGCTCCCGCCGCTAAGGAGACGGGGCGCAAGCGGGCGGAAGAGGCAATGGCGTATCGGCGAATGGCGATGATGCTGATGGCGGTGGCGCTTGTGACCCCGGCATTTGGCGCGACCGTCGTTCCGCCGGGCAACCGCAACGCCGAACAGCCGCCGGCGCCCGGCGCATCGGTCAAGCGGACGGCGGCGGCCAAGACGACCTTCGAGGCCAAATACGCCAAGGTTCTCGCCCTGTTGCAGAACGACAAGAAATTGCGCGACAAAATCCGCAAGGTTTCGGCCCAATACGGCCTGTCGCCACTGCACATGGCGGGCGCCATCGTCGGCGAGCACACCTACAATGTCGACGCTTACGACCGGCTGCAGACCTATTATGTAAAGGCGGCCTCCTATCTCGCCTCAGATTTCTCGTTTTCCTACGAAGGGGAATCGCTCGGCGAGTTGATCGCCCGTCCGCAGTTTTCCGAATGCTCCGGAAAAAGCGGCAGCTATGCGCAATGGACCTGCCGCGAAACGGTGTGGAACCGCGCCTTCCGCGGCAGAAACGTCGACGGGCGCGCCTATCCCGACAACCGGTTCAGCGCCGTGTTCATGCAGCCTTTCTACGCCGGGCAGACCTTCGGCATCGGCCAGCTCAACCCGCTGACGGCGCTGCAAATGTCGGACCTGGTCGCCAGCACTTCCGGCTTGCCCGGCCAGCATGTTGGCGAGTTCGGTGGCGCGCGGCGACAGGCCGGCCGTATCGACAACAACGCGCCCGTGCGACTGCGACGCCAGCGCCTGCAACTCGTCGGCCTCATCCCAGATCACGTTGAAGTAACCGATGATTTTCTGCACCATCGGCCAAGTCGGCGCACCACGCCGTCCATGCTCGAGCGCCGAAAGATAGGCGGGCGTCACGCCAAGCGCCGCCGCCATTTCCTTCTGCGACGTTCCCTTCAATCGGCGCAGCTCGCGCACCCTTTCGCCGAACGGGGTCATGATCGGTCGCCGGGACTGCGGCGCAGGCGCACATAGAGCGCGCCGCCGCCGCCATGGTTGCGCGCCGCCTCGTCGAAGCCGGCGACAAGAACGCGGAAGGACGGCGTCGCCAGCCAGGATGGAACCGCGCGTTTGAGGATGCCGTCGGAGCCGAAGGATGCGCCCTTGCCGGTGACGATCAATACATAGCGCAGGCCGCGCCCGTGGGCGGAATGCAGGAATCCGAGAAGGAAACCATGCGCTTCGCCCTGTGTCATGCCGTGCAGATCGATCTTGGCGTCGACCGCCAGACGGCCTTTCGCCAGCTTGCGCCGTGTCGGCTGGTCGAAAGAGTGTTGCCGCCCGGTGTCTGGCGACACGACATGCGGCGCGGAAACCGGCGCCTGCGGCCCGGGCGGCGGCGGAAACATTTCCGGTTCGGACAGCAGCGGCAGGCTCTTGCCGGCCAACGGCGTCGCCGTGGCGGCGACCTTCGCCCACAGAATGCGGTCCTCATCCGTCAGTTTGCGCGCGCTTCGCCGGCTCACCGCGCCGTCTCCCGCAACAGGGCGTTGGGTAGCAGGGCGTAAAACGTTGCTTCGGCCTTGATGGCGCCGGCGATTTCGCCAGCGGTGTCGCCCGAACCGGCAAAGAGGTCGCCGCGCGCGGCGCCGATGATGGCGGAACCGGTGTCCTGGGCGATCATCAACCGGTGGAAGGATGATCCGCCGAAAGCGGTCAGTTTCGGCGCGTCAATGAAGAATGGCGTGGCGAAAGTGTGCAGCAGCCGGTCGACGGCAACCGAGCGTCCGGGCGTCAACGGCACTTTTGCCGCCGCCACCGGCCCAAGTTCCGGATCGTCGACCGCGGCTTCGCGAAAGAAGATGTAGGAGCGGTTTTGCCAGAGAAATTCGTCGATCCGGTCGGGGTTGCGGGCAAACCAGGCGCGGATTGCCTGCATGGAAACATCCGCCTCGGCGATTTCACCGGCATCGATCAGCAAGCGGCCGGGGCCGGTAAAGCGTTGGCCGGATTTCGCCGCATAGGTGATGCGCCTGACGGCGCCATCGGGAAAACGAAGGCGCGCCGCCCCTTGCACATGGATGAAGAAGGCATCGACCTTGCTGTCCAGCCACGCCATCTCCAGTCCGCGCCCGACGAGCGCGCCGGTCTCGATGGAGCGGCGGTCGTGGTATTCGACAATTCCGGTAGGCGTGGCGCGGCCGAACGCCAGATAGGGATCGAGGCCGGGGGGGCGGTTCGACTCGTCGACATCGACGAGGTCGGCGGGCCGCGCCAGCAAGGGTGTCGCAAACCGAGCATCAGGAACCTGTGATGCGTCGGCGACCGGCTCGTAGAAACCGGTGACCAATCCGGCGCGGCCATTGTCCGGCGCGACGCGGCAGGGCGTAAAATGCCGTTCGAAGAACGAGCGCGCCCTTTCCTGATCGGGATGCGCCAGCAACCGGGCTTCGGCGAAGGCAGGCTCGAAGAAGGCGACATCGACGCCGAGCGAACCCGACCGGTAGGGTTTTTCGGCGGCGCGCAAAGCCGAGCGGCGAAAAGCGGCGTAGGCGGCGCCATGCCCATCGGCCGCCCAGCCGGGCAGGTCGGCGAAGCCGACCGGCGCGAAGGCTTTCGCCAACCCCATCGCTACGCCTCAGTCTTCGGCTTCGGTGGCGACCAGCTTCCAGTTGGGATCGCGCGAGCGGGTATCGCGGGCGAAGGTCCAGACATCCTTGACCTCGCCGACATTTTCAGGATCGCCGTCGATCACCTTGCCGTCGGCGTCGAGCGTCGAGGAAATGATCTGGCTGGCGACCCGAATGGTGACAAAGGCTTCCGTCCCCTTCATCTCGGCGGCGACGAGATCGGCCTTGTCGATGCCGACAAAGGACGATTTGACTTTGTGGCCCTTCTGCTCGCGCTCGGCGATGGCGCCGACGAAGCCGTCGAACACCTCTTCGACAGCAGGCTCTTCAACGTCTTGCGGTCGCCATCGGCGAAAGCCATGACGATCATCTCGTAAGCCATGCGCACGCCATTGAGGAAGTTCTTCGGATCGAAAGCCGTGTCGGCGGCGCGCACGGCCCTGAGCCCGGCATTGAGTTCAGTGCCTGGCTTGGCGATCAGGTCAATGTCGCTCGGTTCCGGCGCCTCGGCGGCCGCCTTGTTCTCGGCGGCGCGTCCCTTGCGCCCGGGCAGGGTCACGACATTGTCCCGCGCCGGTTTTTCGGCGCCATTCTCGGCCCGATCAGTGCGGAAGGGGTCGCGCGGCGGACGTTCATTTCCAGTACGGCGGCCGAGCACGCTTCGCAGCTGGATGAAAATGACCACGGCGGCGACAATGAAAAACAAGGTGCCGAAATCGAGGAACTGCATTTGACCGTCCGGTTGGCGATTTTGCGTTGCGACCCGACGCCACGCTCCAGTTTCATATAGGGCGAGACCGCCTTTCATTCAAATCCGCTGCGCCGTCCCCATATGACGGTCATGAAACAAGGATCAAATCGCTTGCGCCGTTCCTTTCTGCCCTTCCTGTTCCTCGTCGTTCCGGTCAGCGAGATCGCCGTGTTTGTCCTGATCGGCAGCCAGATCGGCGTGCTGGCGACCATTGCCCTGGTTATCCTGACAGCAATTGCCGGATCGACACTCTTGCGTCTGCAGGGGTTCGGCGCCCTGGCCCGGGTGCAAGCGGCGCTCGCCGAAGGCCGCATGCCCGGCAAGGAACTGGTTCATGGCGTCATGATCCTGCTTGCCGGCTTCCTTTTGCTGACTCCCGGCTTCATCACCGACACGCTCGGGCTGCTGCTGTTCATTCCGGCCGTGCGCGAGGCTGCCTTTGCCTTTCTGCGCAAGCGAATCGAGGTCGTCGATTTGATGAGACCTTCCGATCGGGGACGCGGCGACCGAGAATCGACAATCGACCTTAGCCGGGACGATTGGAGCGACGATCCGCGGTAAGCCAAAACTTGTGTTGGCCCGCACGCCATGCTAGCGAGCCGGCGATTTTTCACCGCATCAGGAAGGACGACGATTATGGCTGACCAGCCGGAAGCGAAAACGGCGGGCAACGGGGCGCAACCGACGCTCAGCGTGCTGGCGCAGTATGTGAAAGACCTTTCGTTCGAAAATCCCGGCGCGCCGAACTCGCTGCGCGCCAGCGGCAAAAGCCCGGCGATCAACATCAATGTCAATGTCAACGCCAATCCGCTGGCGGAGACCGAGTACGACGTCGTGCTGTCGATTTCGACCAAGGCGATGGCCGACAAGGATGTCCTGTTCAACGTCGAGCTGGTCTATGGCGGCGTCTTCCGCATCGCCGGCTTCCCGCAGGAACACATGCTGCCGCTGCTGTTCGTCGAATGCCCGCGCCTGCTTTTCCCCTTCGCCCGCCAGATCATCGCCGAATCGACCCGCAATGGCGGCTTCCCGCCGCTGATGCTCGATCCGATCGATTTCTTCGCCATGTTCCAGCAGCGCATCGCCGAGGAACAGACCAAGGCCAAAGTAACGGTCAGCTGACCAGTGGAGACCCAACCGCCGGTCAACCGGCGATGCGTTTCCAGATGGCGTTGTCGCCGAGGCGTTTGACCAATTCGTCATGCGCCTCGCGCTCGGCGTCCGAAAGGCGTGGCCGCCTTTCGCGGACGAAGGCGATGGTCTCGTCCGCCGCTTCGCCGGCAACGACGGCGACGCGGGTCTTCGCCGTTTCCAGGCCGAGCGCGGCCTGCTTTCCACCCATCAGCTCGATATAGACATCGGCCAGCAACTCGGCGTCGAGCAGCGCGCCGTGAAAAGACCGGCGCGAATTGTCGACGCCGTAGCGCTTGCACAGGGCATCGAGCGAGTTTGGTCCCATTGGGTGCTTGCGCCGGGCGATCGCCAACGTGTCGATGACCCGGTCTGGTCCAATCGGCAGTTCTCCGATGCGCGTCAGTTCGGCGTTGACGAAGCCCATATCGAAGGTTGCGTTGTGGGCGACCAACTTGGCGTCGGCGACGAATTCGAGGAATTCGCCAACGATTTCGTGAAAAGCCGGCTTGTCGGCAAGATCGGCGTTGGAAATGCCGTGGACCGCCTGGGCGTCGGGATGCACGTTGCGCCCTTGCGGATTGAGGTAGACGTGGAAAGTTCGCCCGGACGGGAAGCGGTTGACCAGTTCGAGACCGCCAATCTCGATGATGCGGTCCTCGCGCGAATCGAGGCCGGTCGTCTCGGTGTCGAAGATGATTTCGCGCATCGGCTCAACCTTTCGTCGCGGCGACGGACGCGGCAATGACGCGCCGCACCTCCGCCCTTGCATGATCAAAACCGCGCCCGGTGTCGATCACATGATCGGCGCGCCGGCGCTTTTCGGCGTCCGGCATCTGGCGGGCAAGGATGGCGGCGAATTTCTCCGGCGTCATGCCCGGCCGGTCGAGCACACGCTGGCGCTGGATGTCGGCGGCGGCGGTGACGACAACAACGGCGTCTACCGCCTTTTCCCGTCCGGTCTCGAACAGCAGCGGGATGTCGAGAACGACCAGCTTCTCGCCGCGCGCCCGGCAGGCGGCGAGGAAGTCCTGCTCGGCGCGACGCACCAGCGGGTGCACGATCGCTTCGAGCCGCCTCAACGCTTCGGGGCGGCCGAGGACGGCGGCGGAGAGCCGCGTCCGGTCGACTGCGCCATCGACGACGACGCCGGGAAACGCCGCTTCGACCAGAGCGGAATCCGGACCCGAATAGAGGCCATGGACAACGGCGTCGGCGTCATGAACCGGCACGCCCTCGTCGGCGAACATCGCCGCCGTGGTGGTTTTTCCCATGCCGATCGAGCCGGTCAGGCCGAGGACGATCATGCGCGGCGCTCCAGATCGGCTGTGACAAGCGTGCGCAGTTCCTCCGTTACCCGCGGGCGGAGGCCGAACCAGTGTTCGAAACCCGGCGCGGCCTGATGCAGCAACATGCCGAGACCATCGACGATGGCCAGTCCGCGCGCGGCGGCGGCGGCGAGGATGGGGGTGATCAGTGGCGCATAGACGATGTCGGTGACCAATGCATGGTCGGGCAGGCGGTCGAGTTCGATCGGGAGAGCGCCGGCATCGTGGCCTTCCATGCCGAGCGCGGTGGTGTTGACCATCAGGTCGATCGCGCCGCAGGCGGCGTTGCGGTCTTCCCATGGTATGGCGCGCGCGCCGAGCGCACCGGCCAATTCGATGGCGCGCGCTTCCGTGCGATTGGCGACAAGGACGGTCAAGCCGCGTCGACGAAGCCCATAGACGACCGCCCGCGCCGCGCCGCCGGCGCCAAGCACCAAGGCTGTTTCACGTGAATCCCATCCCGGCGCCCGCGCATCGAGATTGGCGAGGAAGCCATGGGCGTCAGTGTTGCCGCCAATGGCGTGGCCCTTTTCGATCCAGATGGTGTTGACCGCGCCGATCGCCTCTGCCGCTTCGTCGCGGCTGGCGACCGCGGCGAATGCCGTTTCCTTGTTCGGCAAAGTCACATTGCCGCCGACATATCCGGATGCCGGCAGGGCGCGAAAGAATGCTTCCGCGCGATCGGGCGGTAAGTCGATGGGGTCATAGGTTCCGGGCAAGCCCAATTCGGACAGCCAATGGCGATGGATCAGCGGCGAGCGCGAATGGGCGACCGGATGACCACAGATGAAAGCGCGCGCCTCAGCCATCGATCGCCCCCAGACGGCGCAATTCGGCGAGCAAGGGCAACAACGGCAAGCCGGCGATGGTGAAAAAATCGCCATCGATCGCCTCGAACAGATTAATGCCCTCGCCTTCGATCTGATAGGCGCCGACACTGCCAAGCGCTTTCTCGCCGGCGGCGTCGAGGTGACGACCGATAAAAGCCGGCGACAATGATCGCATGGTCATGCGGGCGATGACGGTTTGACGCCACACGGCATCGCCGTCGACAGCAATGGCGACAGCTGAATTCAGCTCGTGGGTTTTTCCCGACAGCTGCAACAGACGGCGGCGCGCCGCTTCCATGTCGGGGCATTTGTGCAGCACTTCGTCGCCAAGAGACAGCGTCTGGTCGCAGCCGATCACCAGCGCTCCGGGATGGCGCAACGAGGTTTCCTCGGCCTTGGCGACCGCCAGCACTTCGGCGAGATCGGCGGGCGTCGCCCCGCTGCCGGCCAGCGCCGACTCAACGGCGCGTTCGTCGATGCGGGCGGAATCGGTCGCAAACTCTATCCCGGCCCCGGCGAGAAGGGTTTTGCGGATCGGGCTTTGCGAGGCGAGTATGACCGGCTTGTACACGCGTTTTTCCGTCGGGTTTCGGTACCGGGCTAACGCGCCCGGTTGCGCAAGGCAAGGATCGCGGCGGCGGTTTCCTCGATCGAACGGCGCGTCACATCGATGACCGGCCAGCCGTTGCGGGCGCATAATTGGCGAGCATAGGCGATTTCCTCGGCGATATGCGAACGATCGACATAGCCGGAGGAATCGTAACCGGAGGTAACTCCGAGCATGCGGTTCTGGCGGACCTGGGAGACGCGTTCGGCCGAAGCGACCAGACCGACGATCAGTGGTTTGCGCGCTGTCGACAGCGCTTCGGGCAGCGGCATCCCCAGGACGATCGGCACGTTGGCGGTTTTGATGCCGCGATTGGCGAGATAGATCGACGTCGGGGTTTTCGATGTACGCGAAACGCCGACGATGACCACATCGGCATCGTCGACATCCTGGGGCAGCTGCCCGTCATCGTGCTCCATGGTGAAATTGAGCGCGTCGATGCGAAGAAAATAGGATGCATCAAGATCGTGCTGGGCGCCAACCCGCTGGTTGGCCGGTTCGCCGAGATAGGTGCGGAAAACCGAAATGACCGGTTCGAGGACCGATACCGCCGGCAAGCCCTTTTCGGCGCAACGGGCTTCGATCATGGCGGCAAGTTTTGAATCGATGACGGTGTAGAGCACGATGCCCGGTTCGGCGTCGATCTCCTCCATGACCTTGGCGATTTGCCGTTCGGATCGGATCAGGGGGTAAATATGCTCGATGGCCCTGGTGTCGGGATATTGGGCGGCGGCGGCCCGGCCGGCGGCAAGCAGCGTCTCGCCGGTAGCGTCGGAGATCAGGTGGAGATGGAAAAACCGGTGATGTGCGGTCAAGGCGGTCCTGTGGATCGATGTGGAAAACCGGGCGATGGCCGGGTCGGGGATCGGCGCCAGTGTATCAAAGGCGCGGTCATCCACAAACCTTGCGGCGTGAATTCCTGCCGGCGCGATGAGTTGAAAGCGGGGATATCGCCGGTTTTCCCTCAGCGCGCTTTGCGCTGGTGTTTTTGGAGCCTGTAAATAGCTGATTTGACGATGATTATATGGTTATCCCCGAAGTTCCCAATTTGCCGTCCTCCGCTCGGATATCGATGCAACGCCATTGTGAGGCTGGCTGAATGCGGGAAAAACAGCTAATCCCCGCCAGTGACAGAGTCTGAGAATAATAAATCAGATTCAAACGAGATTCTTGAAAGGACGCCATGTCGGCCAACGGTGGAAAAATCGGCGGGGAGCGCAAGGTGCTTTCGGTCCTCAAGGGGCAGAAATTGTATCCGCCGCCAATCTGGATGATGCGCCAGGCCGGCCGGTATTTGCCGGAATACAGGGCTACGAGAGCGCAGGCGAAGGGCTTTCTCGACCTGTGTTATACCCCGGACCTTGCTGTCGAGGTGACCCTTCAGCCGATTCGCCGTTTTGGTTTCGATGCGGCGATCCTGTTTTCGGACATTCTTGTCGTGCCCCATGCGCTTGGACGCGATCTGTCTTTCGAAGAAAACCGCGGACCGGTGATGACGCCAATGACGGCCGGGGAGATCGATGCAATCGATCCTGGCGGATTTCACGAACACCTTGAGCCGGTTTATGAAACCGTTCGGCGGCTGCGCGCCGAATTGCCGTCGGAAACGACATTGCTCGGGTTTTGCGGGGCGCCATGGACAGTCGCGACCTACATGATCGCGGGTCATGGATCATCGGATCAAGCCGCGACGCGGCTGTTCGGATATCGCCAGCCGCAGGTTTTTCGGCGTTTGCTCGATCTTCTCGCCGATGTTTCGGCCGACTATTTGGTTCGCCAGATCGATGCCGGGGCGGACGCGGTGCAGATCTTCGATTCCTGGGCGGGCGTTCTCGATGAGGCGAGTTTTGCGGCCTGGTGCGTTGCGCCGGTGAAAAGGTTGGTCGATCGGGTCCGGGTCCAGCGGCCGGAAGCGGTGATCATCGGTTTCCCGCGCGGTGCGGGGACGCTCTATGAGGGTTACCGTGAAAAGACCGGTGTCGATGCGCTCGGGCTCGATTGGTCCGTGCCGCTCGGGCAGGCTTCGATGCTGCAGCGGGTGGGTGCGGTACAGGGCAATCTTGATCCGCAACGGTTGGTGGCGGGCGGGAGCGCCCTCGAAGATGGCATCGATGCGATACTGGCCGGACTTGGCCAAGGACCGCTGGTTTTCAATCTCCGGACACGGCATAACGCCGGACGCTCCCTTGGCGCATGTGGAGCGGATGGTCGAGCGGGTTAGACGGGCGGAGATCTGATTGGTGGAATCACGGGAAGAAATGCAAACGAGCGGCCGCAAGGCGGCGATGCGGGCCGGCGTCGCGCTGGCTGTCTTCATCGGATTGACTGTGCTTCTGTTTCTCGCCGATCCGGATGGTTTCTATCTTTGGGCCAAGGCCATCCATGTCATCGCGATCATTTCGTGGATGGCCGGCATGGTCTATCTGCCGCGGCTGTTCATTTACCATTGCGAAGCCGAAAACGGGTCGGCGCAGGCCGAGACTTTCAAGGTGATGGAGCGCCGCCTTTTGCGTGTGATCATCAATCCGGCGATGACGATCAGTTGGGTTTTCGGGCTGTGGCTGGCCTGGGATGGCGGTTTCCTGATGTCGGGCTGGTTCCATGTGAAACTGGCGGCCGCGCTCGGTCTGTCGGCGGCGCATGGCTATTTTGCCCGGGCGGTGCGGCTGTTCGCGGAGGATCGCAACACCGTCAGCCAGCGCAATTGGCGCCTGCTGAACGAAGTTCCGACGGCCTTGATGATCGTCATTGTGATCCTTGTGATCGTCAAACCATTCTGATCGTGCTTTGTGCTTGCTCCGAAGCCGGCGACGCGTTAGAGGGGGGCGCCTTCCTTCGGCAGACGCCCTTCCTCGCTTGATGGTGCGCGCCGCCCCTCCCCTTTTGTGTTCTTGCCGGGCGTGAATGAATTCCCGGCCTGGATTTTTCGCTTCTCAAAGAGATCAAAGTCAATGCAGGAAATGAAACTCCAAACGCTCAAAAGCAAAGGTCCGACGGATCTTATCGCTTTTGCTGAATCAGTCGAGGTAGAAAACGCCAGTTTGATGCGCAAGCAAGAATTGATGTTTGCGATTTTGAAGAAGTTGGCACAACAAGACGTCGAGATTATTGGTGAAGGCGTTGTTGAGGTTTTGCAGGATGGCTTTGGTTTCTTGCGTTCGGCTAACGCAAACTATTTGCCCGGCCCCGACGACATTTATATTTCGCCGTCCCAAATCCGTCGTTTCTCGCTGAAAACCGGCGATACCGTCGAAGGCCCGATTCGCAGCCCCAAGGAAGGCGAGCGCTATTTCGCCTTGCTGAAGGTCAACACGATCAACTTCGAGGATCCGGAGAAAATCCGCCACAAGGCGCATTTCGACAATCTGACGCCGCTCTATCCGAACGAACGGCTGAGAATGGAAACAGAGACGCCGACAAAGGACCTGTCGTCGCGGGTCATAGATTTGATCGCGCCACTCGGCAAAGGCCAGCGCGGCTTGATCGTGGCGCCGCCGCGCACGGGCAAAACCGTGCTGCTGCAGAACATCGCCCATTCGATCACGGCCAATCATCCCGAATGCTATCTGATCGTGTTGCTGATCGATGAGCGGCCCGAGGAAGTCACCGACATGCAGCGCTCGGTAAAGGGCGAAGTTGTGTCGTCGACGTTCGACGAGCCGGCGACGCGGCACGTGGCAGTCGCTGAAATGGTGATCGAGAAGGCCAAGCGGCTTGTGGAGCATCAGCGCGACGTGGTCATCCTGCTCGATTCGATCACCCGTCTTGGCCGGGCCTACAACACCGTCGTTCCCTCTTCGGGCAAGGTGCTGACCGGCGGCGTCGACGCCAATGCGTTGCAGCGCCCGAAGCGTTTTTTCGGCGCGGCGCGCAATATCGAGGAAGGCGGCTCGCTGACCATCATCGCCACGGCGCTGATCGACACCGGCAGTCGCATGGATGAAGTGATTTTCGAAGAGTTCAAGGGTACGGGCAATTCGGAAATCGTGCTTGATCGGAAAGTGGCCGACAAACGGATTTTCCCGTCGATGGACATCCTCAAGTCGGGGACGCGCAAGGAAGATCTGCTGGTGCCGAAGAACGAGCTGCAGAAAGTCTATGTGCTACGCCGGATCCTTTCGCCGATGGGCACGACCGATGCGATCGAGTTCCTCATCGACAAGCTCAAGCAAACCAAAACCAATGGCGATTTTTTCGATTCGATGAACACCTGATGTCCTGCGCAGTCAGGATTCGGAACCGAAACGAAGCTTCGGGCTCTTAGCGTGAGACGATTGTCATGGGTTCGCTCGGACGCGGCGGTGGTGCAACAATATGCGCCTTGTCAAGCGGCCGCTTACCGAGCGGTGTAGCGGTCGTTCGCATTTCCGGCCGGAGGGCCTTCGAAATCCTTGAAGCGATGACGGGCGGGTTGGGTGAACCGGGCCGGGCTCGACTGACGTCGATTCGTTGCCGGAACGGCGAAATCCTCGACCGTGGCTTGGTCTTGGCCTTCAAATCGCCCGCGAGTTTTACAGGCGAAGATGTCGTGGAAATTCACTTCCACGGTGGCCCGGCTGTCGTACGAGCCGGATTGGCGGAAATCTGCCGGTTTCCCGATACGCGAATTGCGGATGCAGGTGAATTTACGCGTAGGGCCTTTGTCAATGGCAAGTTGGATTTGGTCTCCGCCGAAAATCTGGCCGATCTGGTGTGGGCTGAGACGGAAACGCAAAGGCGATTGGCGATCGCGAACGCCAATGGTGAAAGCCTTGCCCTTTATGGTGATTGGCGCCGCCTCTTGATCGAGGCGCGCGCTTTGATCGAGGCCGAGCTGGATTTTTCCGAGGAGGAAGACGTCCCGGGTTCGGTTCGGGATGCTTGCCTCGATACGGTGAAGCGTCTGGTCACGGATATCGACAAGCACAGGGAAGGTTACAGGCGGGCGGAGTTGATACGCAATGGATTCCGCATAGTATTGCTGGGCGAGCCGAACGCGGGCAAGTCCTCCCTTCTCAATGCGCTTGCCGGGCGCGATGCGGCTATTGTCAGCGCCGAACCCGGGACAACACGGGATCTGATAGAAGTTTCGCTTGAGTTGAGCGGTCTGAAGGTTGTGATTACCGATACTGCCGGGCTCAGGGAAGGTGGCAGTACGATAGAAGTTGAGGGGATGTCGCGGGCGCGGGCGCGGGCGAAAGAGGCTGATCTGGTTCTTTGGTTGAAAAGCCCTTCATGCACGGCCGCTCCTCCCGATGAGTTGTCGGCGGTGGTCGTGGAAACGAAAGCCGATCTCAGGACGGACCCGGGGTCTTGTGAAAGTTTGCGGGTTTCGTCGAAAACAGGTGAGGGCCTCGATCACCTGTTGGACTTCTTGGGCCGGCGGGCATCTGAGGCTACAAGTGGGTCGGATGCATCGCCGACCCATTGGCGCCAGGCTGAGTTGTTGAGGATAGCATCGGAACACCTGCATCAGGCGACTTCGTTGGGCTTGGCGCCGGAAGTTGTTGCGGAACACCTGCGCATCGGTTCGGAAAATTTGGGGCGCGTCGTTGGCGATATCGATGTTGAGGACATGCTCGACATGATATTCTCCCGCTTTTGCGTCGGGAAATGATTCACGTGAAACAACGGCCTGTGGAGCGGGTCGACGATTCACGTGAAACGTGAACGCCGGCCGGAAACTCCGGTTTCACGTGAAACATGAGCGCTTGACAAGTTGGCAAGTTCGGAGCCTACGGAATTCATGAGCATGAGGTTCGATGTCATCGTGATTGGCGGCGGGCATGCCGGTTGCGAAGCTGCCGCCGCGGCCTCCCGCATGGGAGCAGCGACCGCGCTGATCACCATCAGCCGAGCCAATCTCGGTACGATGTCGTGCAATCCGGCCATAGGCGGGGTCGGGAAGGGTCATCTCGTTCGCGAGATCGATGCGCTTGATGGTTTGATGGGGCGGGTAGCCGATGCGGCCGGAATCCAGTTCCGTCTGCTCAACCGGCGAAAGGGCCCGGCTGTGCGCGGCCCGAGGGCGCAGGCGGATCGGAAACTCTATAAGGTGGCGATGGCTTCGGCGCTTGATGCTCAAGACAATTTGACGATAGTTGAAGCCGAGGTCGTCGATTTCCGCATTGAAGACCGTCAGGTTCGCGGCGTGTCTCTCGCCGACGGCCGGCGATTGGAATGCCGGGCGGTCGTTCTAACCACAGGAACTTTTCTTCGGGGATTGATCCATATTGGCGACAGGCAATTTGCCGCCGGAAGGATGGGCGAGGCCGCCACCCGTGGCCTATCGTCGACATTGACAAGTGCCGGTTTCCGGCTCGGGCGGTTGAAAACCGGCACGCCGCCGCGCCTTGATGGTCGCACCATCGATTGGTCGGGCATCGGGATGCAGGCCGGGGATGATGATCCCAAGCCGTTTTCCTTCATGACGGAGCACATCGAAAATCGGCAGATCGAATGCGGGATCTCCCGGACCACGCCGGCGACGCACGCCATTATCCGGGAGAATCTGCATCGTTCGGCGATGTATTCAGGGGCGATTGAAGGGATCGGGCCGCGTTATTGTCCATCGATCGAGGACAAGATAGTCAAGTTCGGCGATCGAGACGGCCATCAGGTTTTCCTCGAACCGGAAGGGCTGGACGATTTCACAGTCTATCCGAACGGAATCTCGACATCGCTGCCGGAGGACGCCCAACATGCGTTTTTGGCAACCATTCCGGGGCTTGAACGAGTTAAAGTGTTGCAACCGGGTTACGCCATTGAGTATGACCATGTCGATCCCCGTGAACTGCATCCCTGGTTGGAGACGCGGCGGATCGGCGGGCTCTATTTGGCTGGCCAAATCAATGGAACGACCGGTTACGAAGAGGCAGCGGGGCAAGGCCTTGTTGCCGGAATCAATGCCGCCCGACGCGCCTCGGGAGTCGATCCGGTGGTGTTCAGCCGGGCCGACTCCTATATCGGCGTGATGGTGGACGATCTCACCGGTCGGGGTATCACAGAGCCTTACCGCATGTTTACTTCGCGGGCCGAATTCCGGCTGTCGCTTCGGGCCGACAACGCGGATGAGAGAATGACACCGTTGGGATTGGAACTTGGCTTGGTCGGAGTGGAGCGCCGGCGCAAGTTTGAAAGCTACAAAAGCGAACTCGATGAAGGGCGTCGGGTCTTGAAAGGAGTTCGGTTTACACCGAATGAGGCCGCCGCCAGGGGTTTTTTGGTCAATCACGACGGCGTTCGTCGGGATGCGTTGGCGCTACTGGCCAGTCCCGATATCGGATTTGCTGACCTGGTCGCGCAATGGCCAACGGAAATCGCGGGCATAAGCCGAAGGGCGGCGGAAGCGATCGAAATTGACGCAAAATATGGCGTCTATCTCGAACGGCAATCGGCGGCGATGGAAATGCTGCGGCGGAGGAACAACGGAACATCCCGGACGGGTTCGACTATGGCGGTATTGGTGGGCTGTCGAACGAGCTGCGAAGTAAACTCGTGGCGCAACGTCCAAGGAATCTGCGGGAGGCGGAACGCATCGATGGCATGACGCCGATTGCATTGGCGCTGGTGCTTGCGCATGTCCGCAATGCGGAAGAGCGGGAATCTGCGGCATGACCCCGGAGGAAAAGGCGGCGCTGGAGTCCATTGTTGGCGTGGTTTCACGTGAAACAGTTGTGGCGCTGGAGAGTTTCATTGCGCAATTCCGACTGTGGTCCGCCCGCATCAATCTGGCCGCGCCGACGACGATCCCGGATCTGTTTCATCGCCATGTGCTCGATTCGGCCCAGTTACCGCGGCTGGCGCCCGACGCAAACCGATGGCTTGATCTTGGTTCCGGTGGCGGATTTCCCGGGGCGATTGTCGCGATCCTCATGCGTGACAAGCAGAATTCAAAGGTTGAACTGGTTGAAAGCAATCGCAAGAAGGCAGCGTTCTTGGCTGCGGCGCTGGCCAGGGCCGGAGCGCCGGCGCGCGTCCACGCTGTGCGGATCGAGGAGGCCGGGCGGCTCGTCCCGAGCGCCGACATTGTCACAGCCCGCGCTCTCGCGCCCCTCGATAAATTGCTCGAACTCGCCGATCCGTGGCTCAGGAGCGGCGCCATCGGACTTTTCCACAAGGGCAGGGATTGGCGGCGCGAAATCGAAGAAAGCGGGCGCGCGGCGCGTTACGATCTGCTATCTCATCCCAGCGCGATCGATGCGGAAGGTGTCATCCTTCGGGTAACGCATCGCCGAAACAACGTCGCCGCCAATCCCGGATGCGGCGATGAACTCCAAAAACCGGCGCGGACCTGATCATGGCGCAGAGAATCATCACCATCGCCAATCAAAAAGGCGGCGTCGGCAAGACGACGACAGCCATCAATCTGGCGACGGCTCTCGCAGCGATCGGCGAAAAAGTTCTGATCGTCGATCTCGATCCTCAAGGTAACGCTTCCACAGGGCTTGGCATCGACAAGGCCGAGCGAAGAATCTCTTCCTACGATGTCGTTGTGGGACAGGCGCGGCTCAGTCAGGCCGCCATGAAAACCGCGGTGCCCGATCTCTGGATTGTTCCGTCGACGCTCGATTTGCTCGGCGTCGAGATGGAGATTGCCGGTTCGGCCAATCGTGCCCTGCGGTTGCGCGAAGCGATGCGCAGCGAAAATGGCGGATCCTTCACCTATATCCTGATTGATTGCCCGCCTTCGCTCAATCTATTGACCCTCAACGCACTTGCCGCGGCGGATTCCGTTCTGGTGCCGCTGCAATGCGAGTTTTTTGCGCTCGAGGGTCTCAGCCAATTGCTGGCGACTATTGGCGAGGTTCGCGAGGCGCTCAATCCCGGCCTGGCGATCCAAGGCATCGTTTTGACCATGTATGACAGCCGCAACAACCTCGCCAACCAGGTTGTCGCCGATGTTCGCGCCCATATGGGCGGCGCGGTCTATGAGACGATCATTCCGCGCAATGTACGGGTTTCCGAAGCGCCCTCTCATGGCAAACCGGCGCTGCTTTACGACCTCAATTGCGCCGGCAGTCAGGCCTATCTGCAATTGGCGTCGGAAGTGATCAGACGCGAACGCCGCCTGAGAGCGGCATGAAAGGGAGACCGACATGGCAGCGGACGGCGTCGGCGGGGAAGACATTTCGAGAAAAAGGTTGGGTCGCGGGCTCGCGGCGCTGATCGGCGAAATCGACAGGCCGGCGGCTATTCCGCCGCGCGCCGACCGCGATGCGCCGATCGAGCTCATCGAACGCAATCCCCGCAATCCGCGGCGGCGTTTCGGCGAAGCCGAGCTCGACGAACTGGCCCAGTCCATCCGCCAACACGGCATTGTCCAGCCGGTGGTGGTTCGCCCGGCGTCCGGCCGAGCCGGCCATTTCGAAATCATCGCCGGCGAACGCCGCTGGCGGGCGGCCCAGCGCGCCGGTCTTTCGACCATCCCGGTACTGGTGCGCGATCTCGATGACCGCGCAGCGCTGGAAATCGCCATTGTTGAAAACGTGCAGCGAGCCGATCTCAATCCGGTCGAGGAAGCGCAAGGCTATCAGCAGTTGGTCGACGGACATGCCTACACCCAGAACGATCTGGCGACCATCGTCGGCAAAAGCCGGAGTCATGTCGCCAATACCCTGCGCTTGCTGAAGTTACCGCAACCGGTGCTCGACATGCTCGAAGACGGGTCCCTTTCGGCGGGACATGCGCGAACCCTTGTCACGGCCGATGATCCAGCCGGTGTGGCGCGGCGGATCGTCAAGGAAGGGCTTTCGGTCCGCCAGGCCGACGCCCTGGCCCAGTCTCCAAACGCGGAAAGTCCGGCGATCGGCCCGAAACGGACGGTGGAATCAACGCCACACAAGGACGCCGACACGCGCGCATTGGAAAAGCGGCTTGCGGACGCGACCGGACTAGATGTGCGGATCGACTATGGCGCCCAGGGCGGCGCAGTACGGATATCTTATAAGACGCTTGAACAGCTTGACCTGATTTGCCGTAAGTTAGCCGGCTAATTCTTGGCGCGGCCACTACGTTGGCGATTGGCGAGAGCCAGGCCGAGCAGGGCCTGGCGGGCGATTTCGTCGGAGAGGTCCGGCGTTTTGCGGGTGGAAAGCACCGTTGCTTGCAGGCGAGAAAGCGCCCTGCTGATTGCACCGCCATCAAGCCGCTGCAGAGCCGTTTCGATGGCCCCGCGCCGGGCAAAGAAAACCGGCGGCCGCGCCGCGGCAACGGCCGCGGATGCAGAACGACCGTCCCGGTCCATTGCGGCGCGCATCAGCGCCAGACCTTGGAACTGGCGCATGGCGGCCGACAAAACGACATAGGAATGCTGACCCGAGGCCAATGCTTTGGCGAAGGCGCTGTCGAAGCGCACCGCGTCGCCGGCTAGAATGGCGTCGACCGCGGCGTCGATCGAAAGCGCTGAAGCGTCACCGATGATGGCGAGAACATCCTCGACCTCGATAGTCTGACGTTCGCCAACGTAAAGCACCAGTTTGGCGATCTCGCCGCGCGAGGCGATCCGGTCCCCGCCGAGCCTTTCGCGCAAGGCCACCCGAGCGTCGATGCCGATGCGCTTTCCGACAGCGGCGCATTCGGCGTCGATCAATCCGTCAAGCCCGCGCGAATCATCGACGTAACAAGGCAGCGCCAAGGTTTTTCGGCCATTCTCGACGGCTGCGCGCAGGCCCGCCGTCTTTTTCAGATCGCCCGCTTCGACCAGCAGCAAGGCTTCGGCTTCGCCGGCTTCAGCCGCCGCGACGGCTTCGACGATTTCCTTTTGCGCGCCGGCGTTGCGGATCCAGATCAGTCGCTTGCCGGCGAACATGGCGATGGTTTTCAATTCACCCAGCAGACGGCCGGGAGCGGATTCGATTTCGACCGCGTCAAAGCGAATGACGCTGAACGGATCGGAAAGATCGACGCCGGACCTCTCGGCGAAGGCGCGGGCCCGCTCGGACACAAGGCCACGATCCGGGCCGTAAACCAAAAGCGCCGCGACGCCAGCGTCCGGACGCTTCAGCCAGGCATCGATCTCGTTTGATTTCAGTTGCATCGTCCAACCCGCGCGAACATCGTCGGCCCGCCTGGGCAAGGAGGGCTGCGCGACGCCGGCGAAGATGGGGAAACTGGAGCGGGCGAAGGGATTCGAACCCTCGACCCCAACCTTGGCAAGGTTGTGCTCTACCCCTGAGCTACACCCGCTCGAGCGGCCCGCCAAGGCCGCGACGGGCGCTATATGGCGCAAGGCCCGGGCGAATGCAACAGGGAAAACGTCGGCCCTGCGCGGTTGCGCCGAACAGCGCGCATGCTACAGCAGGACGACTCCGGCGGAGATGGCCATGCCTTTGACTTTCGAGCAGCTGATCGATTTCCTCGATCGACACGAGATCAAGACCAACACGGTCAGCCATCCACCTTTGCTCACGGTGGCCGATTCGCAAAAACTGCGCGGCGAAATTCCCGGCGGGCATACCAAAAACCTTTTCCTCAAAGACAAAAAGGGCGCCCGTTTCCTCATCACGCTCGAGGAAGACGCCATTGTCGATCTCAAAACCGTCCACGGGCCGATCGGCGCTTCCGGCCGCGTCTCCTTTGGCAGCGCCGAGAACCTGCGTGATTTGCTCGGCGTCATCCCCGGCGCGGTCACACCCTTCGGGCTGATCAACGATACGAATTGCGCCGTGACGATGATCTTCGACGAGTTGCTGATGCGCCACGAGATCATCAAGGCGCATCCGCTCGTCAACACCATGACGACATCGATAGGCCGCGAGGATCTTCTGGCTTTCGCGCGCCTGACCGGGCATGAACCGCGCGTCTTGAAAGTATCGACCTGATCGCCACATTGTGGGCAAACGCTTCAACCTTTCATGTTTCGGGGATAGTGATGAGCAACGCCAACAATCCGTATGCCGCCTCCGGCGCGCCCTATCGCGTTTCGGTGAATTCCGGCGCGGAACAGCCGGTTAAGGGCGCCCTGATCAAGGACACAACGACGCAGGGTTTCGCCGCCGACGTCATCCAGGAATCGAAAAACCAGCCGGTCCTCGTCGATTTCTGGGCGCCATGGTGCGGTCCCTGTCGCCAATTGGCGCCGGCGCTGGAACGGGTGGTCAAGGAATCGGCCGGGCGGGTGAAACTGGTCAAAATGAACATCGACGAGCACCCATCGATTCCGGGCCAGCTCGGCATCCAGTCAATTCCCGCGGTCGTTGCCTTTGTCGGCGGTCAGGCGGTCGACGGCTTCATGGGCGCCATTCCCGAAAGCCAGATCCGGGCCTTCATTGATCGCGTCGCCAAGGGCATCGCCCCGCCCGACGTTTTCGCCGAGGCGCTTGACGCCGCCAGGCTGGCGGTCGAACAAGGCGATTTCGCCGCCGCCAAGGACATTTACGGCGCCATTCTGGAGCAGGAGCCGGGCAAACCGGAGGCGATCTCGGCGCTCGCCGGCTTGTTGATCGACGAAAAAGACATGGCCGGCGCATCGGCGTTGCTCGACACGGTTCCGGCCGACAGGCGCAACTCGCCCGAGCTCGCGGCTTTGGCAGCGCGGCTGGAGCTCGACCAACAAGCGTCCGCGCTCGGCGACTTCGCCGAGGCGGAAGCAAAAGTGATCGCCAATCCGGCCGATCCACAAGCCCGCTTCGATCTCGCGCTGATGCAGAATGCGCGCGGCATGCGCGACGAGGCGGCCGAGAGTCTTCTCACCATCGTCAAGGCCGACAAGGCGTGGAACGATGGCGCCGCACGGGCGCAATTGCTGAAATTCTTCGAAGCCTGGGGCGCTGGCGACGCCGCGACGCTATCGGCGCGCCGCCGCTTGTCTTCGCTCCTATTCGCCTGAGGATACAGCGGAATGCAGGCCGGCAACGCCCATTATCGCAAAGCGGATGACTTGCCGGAAGCAATCCCGGTGTTTCCGCTTTCGGGCGCACTGCTGCTGCCCGGCGGTCGCATGCCGCTCAACGTTTTCGAGCCGCGCTATCTGCAGATGGTCGAGGATGCAATCGGCGACACCCGGCTGATCGGCATGATCCAGCCGCGCCTCGACGGCGCGCGGCGCGCCGATGGCGAGCCGGAATTGGCGCCGGTCGGCTGCATCGGGCGCATCGTTTCATGGACCGAGACGGGCGACGGACGCCTGTTGGTCGCGTTGCACGGCGTGGCCCGTTTTCGCCTTTTTGGCGAAATCGCGTCGCGACTGCCCTACCGCCGTTGCCGGGTGGCGGTTTTCGCCGAGGATCTGGATGAAAATGCCGGCGTTGCCGAGGTCGATCGCGACGCGCTGCTCGCCGCTTTCCGCAACTTCCTCGACGCCAACGGCATGGAAACCGATTGGGAAAGCGTCAGCCGGGCCGAGAACGGCACGCTCGTCAATGCCCTCTCGATGATGGCGCCCTATGGTGCGGCGGAAAAGCAGGCCTTGCTGGAGGCGCCCGATCTGAAAACGCGGGCCGAAACGCTGGTGGCCTTGACCGAAATCGCGCTGGCGCGCGGCGACGGCGACAATGCCGGCACGCTGCAATGAATGTACGAGGCAAGGGGGGCGTCGACACAAGGATGCTCGATCTCCTTGTTTGCCCGCTGACACACGCGGCGCTGGAATTCGACGCCGAACGCGGCGAGCTGGTTTCGCGGAAAGCGCGGCTGGCTTATCCGGTGCGCGACGGCATACCGATCATGCTGCCATCCGAAGCACGCCGTCTTCCCGACGAATAGCCGACTATCTTTAGAACGATTTTGCGCCTAGTGAAAATTGCGGCCTCGCGGCATGACCGCCTTGGCGCCCTTGGCGAACCGTTCGACATCGTCAACGAGCCTTGGCTCCTCGCGGGCCAAGGCTTTCAGCCGCGAACGCGGCCCGAGTTTCTCGCGCTGTTCGACGACCGGGCGGCGCACTTCGTCGGCATTGGCGAGCGTTTGGGGGATGACGCCTTCGGCGAGACGGGCGAGCAGCGGCGACAAATCCTCGATGGTCTCGGCGATGATGTGGATGACGCCCGATTCGGCCTGCAGCCGGCCGGTCACCCTGACGAGGCGGGCGCCGAGCACGATGGCGCGAAAGCGTTCGAAGGCCTTGGGCCAGACAATGACATTGGCGATGGCGGCCTCGTCCTCGAGCGTCATGAAGATGACGCCCTTGGCCGAACCCGGCCGCTGGCGCACCAGCACCAGACCGGCGACGCTGACGCGGCGGCCGTTGGCGATTCCCGGCAGGGCGGAGGACGGGGTGACGCCGGCCCTGGCCAGATCGGCGCGGAGGAACGAAACCGGGTGCGCCTTGAGCGACAGCGACAGGGTGCGATAGTCATGCACGACATGTTCGCCCGGCGGCATTGGCGGCAGGCGCGTTTCCGGCTCGGCGTCGGCCAGCGCGATGTCGTCGCGGTCGAACAGCGGCAGGCGTTCGGCGGCTGCCTCCGGATCAAGCGCCAGCGCCGCCCACAAGGCGTCACGCCGGTCGAGGCCGAGCGAGCGGAAAGCATCGGCCCCGGCGAGGCGATGAAGCACGGACGCCGGCAGGCCGGTGCGCAGCCAGACGTCGCGCACCGAATCGTAGCCCCGGCCGCGCAGGGCGACAAGGCGGGCCATGTCGCCCTCGCTCACGCCCTTGATCTGGCGCAGGCCGAGGCGCACCGCATGGGTCGAGCGTATCGCGCCGGCCATGTTGCGGTGGCGCGGATTCAATCGTCCCGCGCCGGCGTCGGGTTCGAGCGTTGCCAGCCAATCGGAGAAATTGACATCCACGGGGCGTATGTCGACGCCATGCTCGGCGGCGTCGCGCACCAATTGCGCCGCCGCATAGAACCCCATCGGCTGGGCGTTGACGATCGCCGCGCAAAAGACATCCGGATAGTGGCATTTCATCCATGCCGAGGCGTAGACCAGCAGGGCGAATGAGGCGGCGTGGCTTTCGGGAAAACCGTATTCGCCAAAACCCTCGATCTGGCGGAAGCACCGTTCGGCAAAATCGCGCTCGTAGCCGCGCGCCGCCATGCCTTCGATCATTTTCTGCTGAAAAGTGTGGATGGTGCCGACGCGGCGGAAGGTCGCCATGGCGCGGCGCAGCCGGTCGGCTTCGCCGGGCGTGAAACCGGCGGCGACAATGGCGATCTTCATCGCCTGCTCCTGAAACAACGGCACGCCCAACGTCTTGCCCAGCACCTCCTCCAGTTCGCGGCTCGGAAACGATACGGCTTCCTTGCCCTGGCGTCGGCGCAGATAGGGATGCACCATGTCGCCCTGGATCGGCCCGGGCCGCACGATCGCCACCTCGATGACGAGATCATAGAAATTGCGCGGTCTGAGCCGTGGCAGCATGGTCATCTGCGCCCGGCTCTCGATCTGGAAGACGCCGATGGTGTCGGCGCGGCAGACCATGTCGTAGACCTCCGCCTCCTCCTTCGGGATGGCGGCGAGCGACAGGGCCGATGCGTAGTGGCGCTCGAGCAGATCGAAGCCGCCGCGCAGACAGGACAGCATGCCGAGCGCGAGAATGTCGATCTTGAGGATGCCGAGCGCATCGAGATCGTCCTTGTCCCATTCGACGACGGAACGCCCTTCCATTGCGGCCGGGGCGACGGGGATGACTTCGTCGAGGCGGTCGCGGGTGATGACGAAGCCGCCGACATGCTGCGACAGATGGCGCGGGAAGCCGGCCAGCGCATTGGCGCAATCGAAAACGAGCCTTGTGGTCGCGGCGGCCGGGTCGAGGCCGGCGGCGCGCGCCTCGCGCTCACCGAAATCGGACGCCGACCAGCCCCACACCGAGCCCGACAGCGCATTGGTCACGTCGGCCGACAGGCCGAAGGCCTTGGCTGTTTCGCGCGCCGCCGAGCGGGCCCGATAGGTGACGATGGTGGGGGCGAGGCCCGCATGGTCGCGGCCGTATTTGTCGTAAATGTACTGGATGACCTCCTCGCGTCGCTGGTGCTCGAAATCGACGTCGATGTCGGGCGGTTCGCGCCGCTCGGGCGAGATGAAGCGCTCGAACAGCAAATCGCCGAGCGCCGGATCGACCTCGGTTATGCCGATGGCGAAGCAGATGGCGGAATTGGCGGCCGAGCCGCGCCCCTGGCACAGAATTCCCCGCGAACGGGCGAATCGGACGATGTCCCAGACGGTGATGAAATAGGGCGCGTAGCCGAGTTCGGCGACGATATCGAGTTCGCGGGATATCTGGGCGGCGACCTTCGGTGGCACGCCGGCGGGATAGCGCCGCATCGCGCCCTCGGCGGCGAGACGCGCCAGCGCCTCCTGCGGGTTGGCTGCCCCGGCAAGGTTTTCGTCGGGGTATTGATAACGCAGCTCGTCGAGCGAAAACGACAATTCGCCGGCAAAACACATCGTTTCCTCCACCGCTTGCGGATGGTGGCGGAACAGGCGGGCGATCTCGACCGGATCCTTCAGTCGCCGTTCGGCCGTGGCCGACAGGCGCGAACCGGCCTCGGCGAGGGGGACATGCAGGCGGATGGCGGCGACGAGATCGGCGAGCCGCCGGCGTTCGGCGTCATGATAGAGCGCCTCGCCGACAGCCATCACGTTCAGGTCGAGCGATTCGGCGAGCGCGACGCGGCGGGCAAGCGCGGCGCGCGGGCTGGCGCCGAAATCGGCGAAGGCGGCAATTCGGACGGCCGGGCCGAAGCGGCGCGCCAGCGCCTGCAGGAACTCCGCTTCGTCCGTGTCGGCCTTTCCGGGCAGGGCGGCAAGCGACAGCCCGTCGCCCCAGTCGAGCAGATCCTCGCGCAGCAGCACCGGCGCCCCCTTTTTTCCGCGCATATTGGCGGCGGTGAGCAGGCGGCAGAGCCGGCCCCAGCCGGCGCGATGGCGGGGATAGGCGAGCACGGGCGGCGCGCCATCGGCGAAAACCAGGCGCGCGCCAGGATGGAAGGACAGGCGCGCCTCCTTCGCCGCCTGATGGGCGCGCACCACGCCGGCGACGGTGTTGCGATCGGCGAGGCCAAGAGCGGCGAGCCCGAGGCGTTTCGCCGCGACCACCAGCTCCTCCGGATGCGAGGCGCCGCGCAGGAAGGAGAAGTTCGATTGCACGGCGAATTCGGCGCAGCTCACGCGAAGGCTCCGTGCAGGTACCAACGCGGCGTCGCCGCCTCGCCATAGAGTCCGTCGCGGGCGAGCCACCAGCGGCGCCCGGAATCGTCCTCGACGCGGTAATAATCGCGCGTGCGTCCGGCGTCGCCGCGCCACCATTCGGGCGCGAGGCGCTCCGGCCCCTCGGCGCGGGCGACGCGGTAAAGCGCGCGCCGCCAGCGGAAACGCACCGGCGGACCATCCGGCACCTCGGCCACCGCTTCGATCCGCTCGGCCGGGGCGAACAGGCGCAGCGGCCGGGCGGGCGGGCTTTCGGCGGCGACGGAATCGTCGTCGCGGCGGGGCGGCGGATCGGGCGGCGAACCGTCGAAGGGCGCCAGGCGCGCCGCGCGCTCGGGCAGGGCGCTGTCGACAAAGGCGGGGGCAAGCAACGCCTGTTCGCCGAGGCGGGCGCGGATGCGGTCGGCGAGCAGGGCCAGCGCCTCGCGCGGCGCGTCGCCAGCCTCGCCGTCGAGGCGCTCCTGGCGGGCATCGAACGCAGCCGCCTCCAGCACCGACAGGCGGGCCATGTCATAGCCGAAGCCGGCGTCGAGATCGTCGCCCAGCGCGGCGAGGCGCTCGCGGAACAGGCGGCGCAGCGCGTCGGGATCGCGAACGGCGCGCGACGCGCCGACAACGAGGCGGTTGACCGCGCCGTCAAGGCGGTAAAGCGTCAATTCGACGAGGCGCGCGCCCTCGCCGCGCCGTTCCAGTTCGCCGGCCAACGATTTCGCCAGCATCGTCACGAGGCGCTCGACATCCTCGCTCTGGCTGATCGGCTCGGCCAGGCGGCGTTCGGCCGAAACCAGCGGCAGGATCCGGCGCGGCGACAGGGGCTCGTCGAGCCGGCCGAGCGCCCGATCGAGGCGAATGAGCGCGTCGGCGCCGAAACGGCGGGCGAGCGGCGCGCGCGGCGCGGCGATCAGCGCGCCTGCCGTCTTCAACCCGACGCTTTCGAGGCCGGCGCGCACGGCCTTCTCCAGGCGCAGCGCGACAAGCGGCAAGGGCGACAGCAGCGCCGCCTCGTCGCCGGCCTCGATGACATCGCCGCAGCGAAAGCGCGCCGCCGCGTGCGCCGCGCCGGCGGTGGCGGCGAGCGCGCCGCGCGCGGCGAAACCCAGATGCATCAGGCGCGCCAGCGCGTCGTCGAGCATCGCCTTCTCGCCGCCGAACAGATGAGCGCAGCCGGTAACGTCGAGGAACAGGCCGTCATCGCCGTCGAAGGCGACGAGCGGGGTGAAGCGGTCGCACCAGTCGGCGAGACCGGAGAGCAGGCGGGCGTCGTCCGCCTCGTCGTGGAGGAGCGCCTCGAGGCCGGGATGCATGGCGCGGGCGTCGGCGAGCGCCATGCCGGGGGCAAGCCCGAGCCGCTCGGCCGCCTCGTCGAGCGCGGCGAGGCGATCGGCGGCGCCGTCGCGCCGCCAGAAGACGAGGCCCCTGGCCTCAGGCGCGGCGTCGCTCATGCGCCAGGCCGGGCCGTGACGCCGCCGGCGAATGCGATCGGCCGAAAGGCGGGGAAACCACAGCGCCAGGATGCGGCGCGGCGTCGGAGAAGCGGCGGTCATCGGCGTTCCACTCCAAATTAAGCGACAGGGGACGGGCGACGGGCGATTTCTCCACCGTGATGGTGAAGGCAGCGCCGAAGGGAAACAGCGCATCGGCGGCGGCGAAGGGCGCGGCGGCGATCGCCAGGCGCACCGGCGCGGCGGTCGGCCGCGGCGGCGCGGCGTGGCGGATGAGCAGCACCGGGCGGCCGGCGGCGTGGGCGCGCCGGTCGAGTCGGCGCGTGGCGGTCAGGTCGAGCCGGGCGGGATCGCCGCGCAGTTCGATGAGCACGGCGCGCGCCGCGCCGGAGGCGGCCGCTTCCTCGGCGATCCACAGCGCCTGCGCCAAAGCGCGGGCCGGGGCGACAATCAGGCCGCCGGCGCCGAACAGGGCGGCGAGGCCCGGCGCATGCGGCAGGCCGGCCTCGGCCAGCGCATCGGCGGCGGCGATCCAGATCAGAGGCCGCCCGTCTTCGGGCAGGAGGCGGGCGAGCGCCAGGGCGAAACCGGCGGCGGCGGCGGCCTGGCGCGTCTCGTCGGTGCGGATTTCGGTCAGCGCGCCCTGCCGCAGGCCGCCGCCGAGCGCGGCGTCGAAGCGGGCGACGCCGGTTTCCAGCCGCGCCGAAGCGCCGCCGAAACGGCGCAGCGCCACACCGCCAAGCGTCTCGGCCGGACACTCCTCGATGGCGCAAACCGCGCGGCGCAGCGCGACAAGCGCCGTCCTGTCCATGACGGGGGCCATGGAACCGTTCCCTGTGCTGCGGCAAAGCCGGTTTGCTGGCGGCGCTTCACGCGCCTCCGCGAATGGATCCGGTTGCTCTTGTTCCTGTTATGTTCCTATGGATTCCAGAGCCGGCAACAAGAGTCAAGCGCGAGGCAGGAGAATTTTTTCCTCTTGTGTCGTTGGAGGCGCGGCGGCGAGCCGCAAAAGCGGTATCCCTTTTTGGCGAAAACGCCCTATATGCGGGGCCAAGGAGCACAAGAGTAATGTTCGACCGGATTGAATCGTTCTGCCGGAGTCAATTCGGGTCAAGGTCGAGGGATTCGGCGAAGCGCGATGTTGTGCATCGAGCGAGCCGGAGCCCGACGGATTTGCCCCGAATTGCCCCGGCCCGCAGGGTATCCCGCTGGCGGGCGCCCGTAACGTCGAGACGCTTGGCCGATGGAATTCCATCGCCCGGCGCGCCTCTCCTGACGTTCTGCCTCGCCATCGGCGAAACAGAACAGGTTCAATCCGGTCGAACATTACTCTGATGGCCCGCATTTTCGACACCAGCGCCTGGCGCGACGCCTTTTCCCCCTCCCTTGCCGAACTGGAGATGCTGGCGATCGAAGCCTATGCGCATCTGCCGGAGGAATTCCGCCAGCTTACCGGCGAAGTGGTCATCCAGGTCGCCGATTTCCCGACCGAGGAGGTGATGGATTCGCTGTCGCTGGAGACCGAATTCGATTTGCTCGGCCTGTTCGAGGGCCGGGGCATCGCCGAGCGCTGGAACCCGCAGACCGGCGAGGGGCCGAACCGGGTGACGCTCTACCGCCGCGCCATTCTCGATTACTGGGCCGAAAACGAGGAAACGCTGGGCGACATCGTCACCCATGTGCTGATCCATGAGATCGGCCACCATTTCGGCCTCTCCGACGACGACATGGAAACGCTGGAAGAACAGGCGGGCTAAGGGACCCGGGCGCGGGGCTCCGCGTCCTCACACCCGTCGTTCGACCATCATCTTCTTGATCTCGGCGATGGCTTTCGCCGGATTGAGCCCCTTCGGGCAGGTCTGGGTGCAGTTCATGATGGTGTGGCAACGATAAAGCCGGAACGGGTCTTCCAGATTGTCGAGGCGCTCGCCCGTGCCTTCGTCCCTGGAGTCGATGATCCAGCGATAGGCCTGCAGCAGCACGGCGGGCCCAAGATAGCGCTCGCCGTTCCACCAGTAGGACGGGCACGAGGTCGAGCAGCAGGCGCACAGGATGCACTCGTAGAGGCCGTCGAGCTTCTGGCGGTCCTCATGGCTCTGCAGCCATTCCTTCGCCGGCTCCGGAGACACCGTTTTCAGCCACGGCTCGATCGAGCGGTGCTGGGCGTAGAAATGTTTCAGATCGGGAACGAGGTCTTTGACCACCGGCATGTGCGGCAGCGGATGGACCTTGACCGGGCCCTTGATCTCGTCGGCGCCCTTGGTGCAGGCGAGCGTGTTGAGCCCGTCGATGTTCATGGCGCAGGAACCGCACACGCCCTCGCGGCAGGAGCGGCGCAGCGTCAGCGTCGGGTCGACCGTGTTCTTGATCCACAGAAGATGGTCGAGAACCATCGGGCCGCAGTCGTCAAGATCGACGAAATACGTGTCGATGCGCGGGTTTTCGCCCGTATCCGGGTTCCAGCGATAGATGCGGTACTCGCGCACGTTCGTCGCGCCGTCCGGCTTCGGCCAGACCTTGCCCTGCGTGATGCGGGAGTTTTTCGGGAGGGTGAATTCAACCATTATCGTGCCATTCTCTTTATCCAACGCCAACTCGATGGCCGGCGTCAAATCATTGTTTTCTTCAATGCGGAGCATCCGAATGTCGCGAACAGATGGCGCAAACCAGTCAAAGGTCAATGTGAGAGCTGAACGGCGGTCTGACAGCGCACGGTATCCACATCCTCATTTCCGAAATAGACGCTTCCCTGCTGCCGATCGAAACCATGATCCCGCAGGAAACTGGCGATGTCGTTATAAGCGTTTTGCCATGAAGCGTTGTGATAACTCTTCTTGAGCGTGTCGGTATCCAGATCGAACGTGATCGCATACATCGAGCCGCGTCTCCCGCGATTGTGACCGAACATGATGTTCATGGCGACACCTCGTTTCGCGTCATGTTACTGCCAAATCCCCCTCAATACACCCGCTTCTTCGGCGCGATCTTCGCCAGCTCGATGCCGTCGGCGATCAGCTCGGTGTGCACCGGCCGGTAGGAAAGCGTCACCTTGCCGTCGTCGGCGACATGGGCAAGCGTGTGCTTGCGCCAGGCCTTGTCGTCGCGGTCGGGGAAATCCTCGCGCGCATGCGCGCCGCGGCTTTCCTGGCGCGCCTCGGCCGAAACCACGGTGGCGACAGCGTTGGCCATCAGGTTTTCCAATTCCAGCGTTTCCACCAGATCGGAATTCCAGATCAGCGATCGGTCGGTGACCTTCACGTCGGGCAGTTCGCCATAGAGCGCCGTCACCCGTTTGACACCCGATCGCAGCGATTCGCCGGTGCGGAACACGGCCGCGTCCTCCTGCATGGCCTTCTGCATCTTGGTGCGCAGCGCCGCCGTCGGCGTCTTGCCGTTGGCGTGGCGCAGGCGGTCGAAACGCGCCATGATCCTGGCCGACGACTTTTCGTCGATGGCCGGGATCGGCGCGGCGCGGTCGATCACCTCGCCGGCGCGGATCGCCGCGCCCGGCCGAATACGACCAGATCGATCAGCGAGTTGGAGCCGAGGCGGTTGGCGCCGTGCACCGACGCGCAGCCGGCTTCGCCGACCGCCATCAGCCCCGGCGACACCGCGTCGGGATTCTTCTTCGTCGGGTTCAGCACCTCGCCCCAATAATTGGTCGGGATGCCGCCCATGTTGTAGTGCACGGTCGGCAGCACCGGGATCGGCTCCCTGGTCACGTCGACGCCGGAGAAGATTTTCGCCGATTCGGAAATGCCGGGCAGGCGCTCGGCGAGGACCGCCGGATCGAGATGGTCTAGGTGCAGGAAAATGTGGTCCTTGTTCTTGCCGACGCCGCGGCCTTCGCGGATTTCGATGGTCATGCAGCGCGAGACGACGTCGCGGCTGGCGAGGTCCTTCGCCGACGGCGCATAGCGCTCCATGAAGCGCTCGCCTTCCGAATTGACCAGATAGCCGCCCTCGCCGCGCGCGCCCTCGGTGATGAGGCAGCCGGCGCCGTAAATGCCGGTCGGGTGGAACTGCACGAACTCCATGTCCTGCAAGGGCAGGCCGGCGCGCGCGATCATGCCGCCGCCGTCGCCGGTGCAGGTGTGGGCCGAGGTGGCGGAGAAATAGGCGCGGCCATAACCGCCGGTCGCCAGCACCACCATCTTGGCGGCGAAGCGGTGGATCGTGCCGTCGTCGAGATTCCAGGCGATGACGCCGGTGCACACACCCTCGTCGTTCATGATCAGGTCGAGGGCGAAATACTCGATGAAGAACTGGGCGTTGTGCTTGAGCGACTGGCCATAGAGCGTGTGCAGGATGGCGTGGCCGGTGCGGTCGGCGGCCGCACAGGTGCGTTGCACCGGCGGGCCCTCGCCGTAATTCTGCATGTGGCCGCCGAAGGGGCGCTGATAGATGCGGCCGTCGCCGGTGCGGCTGAACGGCACGCCGTAATGCTCCAGCTCGTAGACGGCGGCGGGGGCTTCCATGGCGAGATACTGCATGGCGTCGACATCGCCGAGCCAGTCCGAACCCTTGACCGTGTCATAGAGGTGCCACTGCCAGCAATCGGGGGTCATGTTGGTGAGCGAGGCAGCGATGCCGCCCTGGGCGGCGACCGTGTGGCTGCGCGTCGGAAACACCTTGGTGATGCAGGCCGTCTTCAGCCCCTGCTCGGCCATGCCGAGCGTGGCGCGCAGGCCGGCGCCGCCGGCGCCGACAACGACCACATCGAATTTGTGGTCGACGAATTCATAGGTGTTGCCAGCCGCGGCCATCGCCATCAGCCTCCGAATGCGATCTTGAGGACGGAAAAGACGCTGACCGCGCCGACGAAAATGGCAAAGAAGGTCGACAGCGCCACCAGCGTCAGCTTGGCGAATTCGCCATGGACATAATCCTCGATGATTTCCTTCATGCCGATGCGCATGTGAACGACCGCCGACAGGATCATCAGCGCCAGCGTCACGGCGACGAGCGGATGGGAAAGCACCCGGATGGCGCGTTCGTATTCCGCCCCGGTCAGGCCGACGATGACGCCGACGCCGAACAGCGTGAGCGGAATGTTGGCCATGGCGGTCAAACGCTGACGCCAGAAGGTTCCGGTTCCCTCGCGGGCGGCGCCGAGGCCGCGGACGCGGGAAAGGGGGGTGCGCAGATCGGTCATGGTTCAACCCCGCATCGCATAGGCGGCGATCCAGATCAGCACCGTCAGCACGGCCGACCCGGCAAATGAGGCGAGCGCCAGCTTCGTCGCGTTCGCCTTGTCCATCAGCGCGCCGGAATCCCAGATGAAATGTCGGATGCCGCCCAGCATGTGCTGCATCAACGCCCAGGTGTAACCGAGCAGAATGAGCCGGCCGGGGATCGAGACCAGCACGCCAGTCACCCAGTCGAAATAGGCGGGCGAGATCGCGGCGGCCGAAATCCACCAAGCCAGGATCAGCGTGCCGAAATACAGCGCCGCGCCCGTGAAGCGGTGCAGGATCGATGCCGCCATGGTCGGCGTGAATTTGTAGATTTGCAGATGCGGCGACAGCGGCCTGTCGGAGCGATCCCTGGCAGCGGAAGAGGTGCTCATCGGCTTTTTCCGGCTCTTGTCCTGGCTGCATGCGCGCGGCCCGACGCATGGGGTTCTAGACGCGATTTTGCACTGCGTCAAAGCCGCAAACCCGCGTCGCGACACGACTTTCGCAGGAGAAATCGCTTCAATCGATTAGACCGGGCAATTGGTTTCAGGCCCGGCCGGCGACGGCGTTAACCATGTTTTCCAAATCAGCGCCGGCCTTGCGCGTTTCGGCGTTAACAAAGGTTAACGAATGGTTAAGATGGGGTCAGGACGCTTGTCGCGTCGCCCCGGAGACCGCGCCATGAAAATCGCCGCATCGCTTGCCGTTCCTGGCTATGCTCGCCGCCGCGCCCGCCGCCGCCCACGAACATGTTTTTGCCGACGCCTACGGCAATCTCGTCATCCAGTCGTCGGCCGGGTGGAAACGAATCATCGTCGGCGAGGGCGCCCGCGCCCGCGAAGTCGAAGAAGCGATCGGGCCGCGCGAGCCGGAAGTCGTGGTTGTCGATGCGCCCGCCACGCGCCACTGTCCCGGCGTGCGCGTCCACAAGGGTCGCGGTTACATGTACGCCGTGCCCCGGAATGTCACGCCGGTGCTGGCGGGCCCGGCCTGCCAATAGCCTTTCTCCGGTGACGAAAACGGAATAAAGCGGAGCGCCGGCCTCAAAGCCGGCGTTTCGTGTTTCCGGAACCGGCAATGCTTGGCGTTTTTCTCACTGTATTGCCGGTCTTCCTGCTGCTCGCCGGCGGCTATGGCGCGGTCCGCGCCGGTTATCTGCCGGCCGGAATCGCCGATGCGCTCAACGCCTATGCGGTCAAGCTCGCCGTGCCGGCGCTGTTGTTCAAGGCCATCGCCGGGCTTGATTTCGGCGAGGCGTTCCATCCGGGCATGCTCGCCGCCTTTTACGCCGGCGCGCTGGCGAGTTTCGCCGCCGGCCTCTTCGGCGCCCATCGCCTGTTTGGCCGCCGGCCGGGCGAGGCGGTCGCCGTCGGCTTTTCAGCGATGTTTTCCAACACCGTGCTGCTGGGCCTGCCGATCCTCGAGCGCGCCTTTGGCCACGACGCGCTGCCGCCCGGCTACGCCATCGTCGCCCTGCACGCGCCGCTGCTCTACATCGTCGGCATCGTCGCCATGGAGGCGATGCGCCGCGACGGAAGCACGCCCGGCGACGCGGCGCGGGCGGCGGCCAAGGCGATCCTCGGCAATGCGCTGATGTTCGGCATTCTCGCCGGCGCGGCGGTCAACCTGTCCGGCATGCCGCTGCCCGAGCCGGTCGCCGCCGCCGTGTCGATGCTGGCGGCCAGCGCCATTCCGGCGGCCCTCGTCGGCATCGGCGCGTCGCTCACCCGCTACCGCATTTCCGACGAACTGCCCGAAACGCTGATGGTCTCGGCGCTGACGCTGCTGCTGCACCCGGCCATCGCCTTCGCGCTGGCCTATTGGGTTTTCGCCCTGCCGCCTGCCTATGTGCGCGCCGCCGTCGTCATCGCCGCCATGCCGCCCGGGATGAACATCTACGTCTTCGCGCTGATGTACGACCGTGCCGTGTCGCTTTCGGCTTCGGCCATTCTCGTTGCCACGGCGCTGTCGGTCATCACGGTGACGGCCTGGCTGGCGCTGCTCAACGCCGTGCTTGGCTGACGACCCGCCATTGCGCCCCGCCCACAACCGGCTAGGCTCGGCTACGGGAGGAACAGCATGTCGGGCACGATTGCGCTACCGGTCTGGGTCGTCGTCGTCGCCGGCGCGCTCGCCCTGATCGGACTGATCGATCGCCTGCTGACGCCGGCGGCGCGCTGGTTTTTCAAGCGCCGCGTCAACCGCGCCATCGAGGAACTCAACACCAAACTGCAACTGAAGATCCGCCCCTTCGGCCTGACCCGCCGCAAGGTGCTGATCGATCGTCTCGCCAATGATTCCGCCGTGGTGCGCGCCGCCGAGGAGCACGCCCGCGCCGAGAACATGCCGCGCGAGGTGGCGATGGACATCGCCCACCGCTACGCCCGCGAAATCGTGCCGTCGTTCAACGCCTACGCCTATTTTCGCGTCGGCGCGCGGCTGGCGCGCGCCCTGTCGACGGCGCTGTATCGCGTTCGCCTCGGCTATATGGATTCCGAACGATTGAAGACGGTCGATCCCGACGCCACCGTCATCTTCGTCATCAACCACCGCTCCAACATGGATTACGTTCTGGTGACCTATCTCGCCTCGGCGTCGGCGGCCTTGTCCTACGCGGTCGGCGAATGGGCCCGCGTGCCGGTGCTGCAGCAATTGATCCGTTCGATGGGAGCCTATTTCATCCGCCGCAATTCGCGCGACGGGCTCTATCGCAAGGTGCTCGCCCGCTATGTCCACATGGCGACGGCGGCAGGCGTCACCCAGGCGGTGTTTCCCGAAGGCGGGCTCACGCGCGACGGCAAATTGCGGCCGGTCAAGCTCGGCCTGCTTTCTTACATCGCCGCCGGCTGGGAGCCGGGCGGCCGCGATGTCGTCTTCGTGCCCGTCGGACTCAATTACGACCGCGTGCTCGAAGACCGCTCGCTCGTCGCCGAAATCGACGGCCCGCCGCCGCGCGTTTCGACGTGGATCAAGACACAGCGGACATTGGCCTTTCTTTGGCGCAATCTGCGCCTGCGCCTCGCCGGACGCTGGCACCGTTTCGGCTATGCCTGCGTCTCCTTCGGCCAACCGGTGTCGCTAGCCGCGCATTTCGCCGCCGTCGGCATGGCGGAACCGCATCGGGCCGGCGAGGCCGATCGCAACGCCGCCGTCGAGGCGCTCGGCGACCGCCTGATGACGGAAATCGCCCGTGTCATCCCGGCCCTGCCGGTGTCGCTCGTCGCCCTGGCGCTGACCGAGACCAGCGATGCGCCGCTCGACGAACTTGCGTTGAAGGCGCGTGTCGGCGAAACGATCGACCGCTTGGCGCAGAAAGGCGCGCATATCCACATCCCCGCGCCGACCGCGACTACGCGGTGACCGCCGGCCTGCGCATGTTGGAAATGCGTCACATCGTGGCCATCGGCGAGGACGGATTGGTGCGCATTGTTCGAGGCGAGGAACGGCTTGTCGCCTACTACGCCAACGCCATTGCCCACCTGCTGTAGCGAAAAGCGCTCAGCCACTCGTGGAAGCGAGCGCCAGAACCGGCGCATCGGCGATCACCACCCGGTTTCTCCCGGTGCGCTTTGCCTGGTACAGCGCCGCGTCGGCGCGCTCCATCAAGCGCGACAGGCTCTCATCTTGGTGCCGGGCGGCGATGCCGAAACTGGCGGTAAACCGCGAAATCGCGGATTCCTCCTCGCCTGCGGCCAAAGACGTCCGTACGCTTTCGCAGATCAGCCGCGCCATCGCCGGATTGGCAAACGGCGCCAGCGCGGCGAATTCCTCGCCGCCGATGCGGCCGACAATCGCGTTGCAACCCGCCGCCTCTTTGAAAAGCCGCGCCATTCGTCCTATTGCAGCGTCGCCGACGGCGTGGCCGTAGGTGTCGTTGATGCGCTTGAAATGATCGATGTCGCAGACAACCAACGCGGCGCCAGAGGCGTGCGCGAGCGCCTCGACCGCCTTTTCCTCGAAGCCGCGGCGATTGAGGAGGCCGGACAAATGGTCGATCTGGCCGCGCTCGTTGAGAATGCGGACGATATCCATGCCGAAGGCGACGAACAGGGTCGCGGCAATCGACAGGCCGATCACGGCGATGACGAAATGGAAGGTGGCGAAATACAGCGAGGACGAGTAGTTCGCCTGCGTCAGGGATTCACCGGTGAACAGGATGACGAACGCCGAGCGGATCGCCATTTGCGCGACATGCAGCGCGGTTTCCCAAAACAGGATCCGGTCGATCAGGGCGCTCTTGCCACGCCACAGGATCGGCAGCGAAAGACCGAAGACGCCGGCGGCGCCGAAGCTGACCACCAGCGCCCGAATGGCGATATCCGGCTGGACCAGCAGGAACCAGGAATTGACGATGAACGCCGCGACGATCAGCGCCGCCATCGCCATGATCGGCGGGCGGCTACGGCGACGCACCGCCATGCCTGTCGTGAACATCGCCGCCGCCAGCAAATAGAAACTGTTTGTGAGATAGGAGGCGACGACCGGCGACAGGAAATCGCGCGCGATATCCGCGACGAATCCGAAAGCGGCGAGCAAGTAGCAGAAGGAAAAGAATTTCGCGGCGCGGAGCGCGGCTTTGTCGTAAAGGAAGACGATTGCAAAGCCGGCGGCGAACACCAGCATCATCAATGGGTTGAGTAACTGAAACAGCCCGGTCCCGCCCATCGCCCCTGCCGCCGTGATTTCCCCAGCGGGTTCAGCCTATGAGCGACAGCTTAAGATTGCGTAATGGCCGCAGGGCTTGAACCACCGCCGCGCTCGCGACCCAATGGCTGGTCGAACCGCAAGGTTGTTCAAGTCGGCTGAATGCGCGCCGCCCGCCTCCCCTTGCAGGGTGATTTTCCTGTCCCGATCACTCCCCGCCGAGAATGAAGAATTCGAACGCGAAGTCGACCCCGGACCCGGTTTTTTGTACGGCTTCAGTCAGCGCCGGAAAGAAAGTCTCCGTCGTAACCGGTTTTTCGAATTTGGCGAGCGCCAGCGGTTTGTCGCTGCGCATGGCAAGGATGAGATGCGCCACCGGTTTCTGCTTTTTCTTTTCTTGGAATTTGACCGTGAATGTTAACATATTGTCTTTTGTTTTCAATGACTTATCGAGGGAATAGGTTGCGCCGTTGTTGTCGACGAGATAGGCGTGGCTTCCTTCGGCGGCAAAGCCTTCGATCGCGCCGCTCAGGGTATCGCCGGGACGAATGCGATCGCTCACCAGGGACAACCGTACAGTCCCCTGCGTGCCGCTGCTCAATTTGCCCAGAAACCGTGCGACGGCGCATTGTTGTTCGGTGATTGGCCGCACTTCGACATTGGGTTCGAAGCCGAATTCCTTTTTGAATTCCCGGACCAGGCGCTCGAAACCGGTGAGCTCCTTGGCCATGCCTTCAACGGCGATGGTTTTTTCGCCAACCGAGGTCGCCCGCGCCACGAAGCAGTCGCCGCCATCGAAGGCTTTCAACCAAGCAATCTGACGGCCGGCGGAACCGAGAGCGGTGTTGGCCGCCGGATTGACTTCCGTCTTTCCCGGTGTCTGGGCCGCCCCGCCTTCGGCAGGCTTGCCTTCCTGTGGCCTGGCGGCAGGCGCTTCCGGCTTGGCTGCGGCGTCACGCTGTGGAGCCGGGGTTTCCGCCTGCGCCGGAGGCTTGCCCTCCTCTCCGGATTTGGGCTGGCTCGTTCCGGGCGAAAGCTTGGGCGCGGCCTCGCCGCTCTCGACCTCGGGGCGTTGGCCGAACAGACCGGCCCACCAGCCGCCGCCGCCGATCACGGCGAGGCCGATCACGGCCGCGGCCGCCAGGGGCGCAAACGAGCGGCGCTTGGGCGCGCCTGCCTGAAGAACCGGCGCCGAGCCGGCGATCAAAGGCGCTGTATCGGTCGATCCCGGCGTCCGAGCGCCCTGCGCGGTCTCCCCGGCGGCGGGAATGCCGCCAGACGCCAACAGCGCCGAAACGCCGTTGCCGGCCATTTGGACGGCGCCATTCTCGACGATGACCGGCGGCGTCGTCGGCGGCTTCGATTTTTCCGGTCGCGGCAGCAGCTCGTCGGCTACTTCCGCCATGGATTGCAGTCGTTGCGCCGGATCGGGCTGCAGCATGGCCGAGACGATGCCGCGCATCGATTCGTCGATATCCGAAAGATCCGGAACAACCCGGCGCTTTTCGATGACCTCGTATTGGGAGCCGCTCATGTCGAGCGGCTCGCCGCGCAGGACATTCATGGTCAGAAGTCCGAGGCTGTAGACGTCCGACGCCGCGGTCACATCGCCGCCGAACAACCCCAATTGCTCAGGCGAAACGAAATTGTATTTGCCGGCGAACTTGCCGCCGAGAAGCGTGCCGCCTCCGACCTTGGTGGTGCGCGCGATGCCGAAGTCGATGATCTTGGGTTCGAACACCGAACCTTTCGACAGGATGATGTTGTCGGGAGAAACATCGCGATGAATGATCCCGGCGCGATGGGCGGCATCAAGGCCGGCGGCAATCCGGCCGATCAGGATCCTGGTCGATTCGACGCTCAGCGGACCGTCGCGAAGCTTGTCGCCGAGCGAGGGCCCGTCGAGATACTCCATGGCGAGGTACGGCCGGCCGAGGACCGGTTCAATGGAAAACAGGTGGTAGCGCACGATCGCCGGATGGTGCAGTTCGCCGAGGACCTTTGCTTCCTTGCGAAAGAGGGCGAGGATTGTTTCATCCTTGGCGAATTCGCCGAGAACGATTTTGATGGCGACGGCGTCATCGGTGGCGATGTTGTGCCCGCGATAGACTTCGCCCATGCCGCCGGAGGCGATTTTTTCGTCAATCTCGTAAATTCCGTTCAAGCGCGTTCCCGGCCCGATCGCCGCTACCGAGAACACCTTGGTTTTTTCGCTGTCCGTCATCGCCATTGATTCGCGCTTCCGCTCATGCCGGGTACCCCGACAGGGGAACCGTCGCAGAAGCCGCAAAGAACTGGATAACGCAGATCGTGACATTGTCATGACCGCCACGATCAAGAACCACCTCGACAAGATCGCGGCAGATCCGCTCGGGTTTGTGTCCCGCCATCGCCTCGCCGATTTCCAGGTTCGACACGTGTCCGGTCAGACCATCGCTGCACAGCAGGAAGGTGTCGCCCGGCAGTATGTGGCCGTCGGTGAAGTCCATGTAAACGTAGTCGCTGACGCCGATTGCCTGGGTGATGACGTTCCGGCGCGGATAGACGGCCGCTTCCTCCTTGGTCAGCAGGCCGCGATTGAGCAGATCCTGGACTTCGGTGTGGTCGCGGGACAATTGCGTCAGCGTATCGCCGCGCAACAGGTAGGCGCGGCTGTCTCCCGACCAATAGCAACGGTAGTCGCTTTCGAACACCAAAAGGCCGACGACGGTCGATCCGATCACCTTGTCGCCGTTCAGGCGTGAATAGCGGCGGATGTCAGCGTTCGCCGCCGTGATGGCGTCGCGAAAGCTCGACGCCAGTTCGATGGCCGATCCCTGGCGGGTCACCTGTTCCAGTCTCTCGACAATCGCCGTGCTCGCCACCTCGCCGGCGTCATGGCCGCCCATGCCGTCAGCGACGACGAACAGGCCGGCTTCCGCATTGGAAAGGCAGCGATCTTCATTGAGCGTGCGGACACAGCCGACATGGGAAAGCGCAAAATGGGCAGTCCGCATCCTGGGCGTCACCATTTCGTCCCCCGAAAGGATTTGCGCTACTGAATGCTATTCTTTCCATTGCATGGCACGACTTGCAAGGTGGGCGCGTGGCCGATTTCACAATTGCCCGCCTGTCATCACCCGCCATCGCCCATCATGGCGGCGTAAAACCCGGGTCCGGGCATCGCGGCGAAAGAATTGTATTGCGGCTTGACCAGCGCGCTGCCGCGCGTCCACCATGCCGTACGGGTTTCATTTGCCGCGGCGGTCTCGAGGGCCGAAACTCGCGCGGCGAAATCGTCGGCCTCGGGATCGCCGCGGGCGCAACGTCCGCCGGCGATCGTCTCGGCGTCGGGCGGAGCACCGGCCGATTGCGGCTCGGGCAGATCGGCCACGAGCCTGACCGGATCCGGTTCGGCATTGTCGTCCAGGGCTTCGACGAGACGACGATGTACGGCGGCAAACCAGTCGGTCTGGCGGTTTTCGGCAAAACCGGGAAAGCCGGATTCGGAATGAGCGATAATGGCAAGCGGAAAATACCGGCCGACGCCGTCGACCGAAGGCGCAAGCGCGCCCAGGCAGTCGACGCCGGCGATGGCCCGCCCGATGCGAAAATTCCAGATCGGCTGAACCAGAAAACGGTCCGTCCATTCGCCGCCAAGCTTGTCGCGACTTGTGGCAACCGCCGCCAAGAGCCAATTTTCGACAGGCGCCAAGACGCCGCGCGGCAGGTTCACCGTGACGAAATCGCGTTTGGCCGGGTACTTGCCGAACAGTCCGACCGCCATGTCAGAAGCCCACCGGACATTTGAACTCGTCGATGGCGTTGAGGGTCAGCGGGTTGGACAGGGATGCGATTTCGATCTTGTAGGAGACTTCGCGTCCGCCAATGACAAATCGCGCCGCGACTCCGTCACCGCTTTTCGACACCGAACCCTGGGCCAGAAGCCGCAACAACGCCCACGGACCGGACGCGCCGATATTGGAAGCGCGGCCGGGCAGTTCCGGGATCAACGAGATGCCGGCCGATCCGCTCGAACCGCTGCCCGGCCAGGTCAGGGTCACCGGTGCATTGCCGACCTGTTGCGACTGGACGACCGTTCCGTTGACCTCGAGCAACGCCAGTTCCGCGTTGCCTGAAAGGGTCGTCGGCTTGAACGTCATCGACAGGCCCGGCATGGGCGAACCGCTCGCGAAGTAAGCGTCCTTGATTGCTGCGGCGCGCTGGAATTCACGCAGCGTCGCCTTGGACAGTTCCTGGCCGATCCGGCTGTCCGCCTTCCAGGTCCAGGGATCCGAGCTCATGTCGACATATTGCGCGAGTTTCTCGGCGAAGAATCGGTCGATGATGCCTTGGGGGGCGAACAGTTTGGCGAATTCGGCGATCGGCACATCGCGCCCGCTGTCGCGCGAAAAAGGATACCGGCTGGCGGTGATTTCCTGGCATGTGCGCGTGACGATGCTCGATAATTGCTGGTTCAGTTGGGAGATCGTCGAACCGGCGGCGTCGCCTTCGAAATCGTCGATGGCGCTTTCCATCATTTTGGCTAGCGGCGTCGGCAGGCGGGATGCATTTGAACGCAGATTGACGATCTGCAATTGCAGGTTCGATGTCGCCCGTTCCGTCTGGGACGGATTGGTCGCCGCCAAAAGCAGGCTTTGGTAAATTTCGTACAGGTTCTGGATAAGCGAATCGATCGGCCGCTGGCCCGCCTCGCCATCGACCAATTGATGGAAGGGGCGGAAATAGGGCCCTCGATATTGGCGCCGGGGGTCTGCGGCGCGCTGGCTTCGCCGCCGGCGCCGACGCGCATCTGCGATTTCTTCAGCGCCAGTTCGATGCCGATGCGCTTCCAGCCGGTGGCGCGGTCCTGGATGCGCTGTGCGGCGATCGCCGCGACTTCCTGGCGATCGAACCGTCAGCCGCGCCTTCGACCAGCGCGCCCGCGCCGCCGGCGACGTCCGCGCCGCCTTCGCGTTCGCGCGTCAGAACAGGTTTCATCCCCGGATCGACGCGAAAATGGCGCGGATCGGCGAGGTTGGCGCCGAGGCGGCGGCGATGGCGATATATTGCGGTTTGTCGGCCGAAAGGCGCTTCAAGCGCACCTTGCCAAGCGCCTGCTCCCAGGACGCGACAAAATCGCGCCGGTACAATTCAAGCAATTGCGGACCGAGGCGGGCGAATTGCTCTTCCACGGCGGCTTGCTGGCCGAATTCGCCGAGCACCCAGTTTTCAGCGATCAGCTTCTCGGCCACTTCCGACAATTGGTCGAGGAAATAGTCGTGGAACCCGGCATAGGTAAAGAGTCCCGGCACCATGACGTCTTCGAGCGGGCTGCCATCAATGGTCTCGAGGACGAGCGTCGAATCCGGTCCGCCGCGCGCCGCGAGGCGCCAGTCCTCGACCAGGCCGCCGCCGCTCTTGATCAATGTATAGGCGCGATCGGCGATGGTCATGCGCACCAGCGCCTGCTGCGCCGATGAAACCAGCGCCCCATTCAATTCGAATACGGGCGGACGGGCGTCGTCGAGTTCGAGCATCGCGGTCAGATGCTCTTCGAGCGCGTCGCGGCCGGCCTTGTTGGCGGCGCCGGGGTACAGGTTGTCGGCCCAGTCCTGGCGCATCCAGGCGACGATCAGTTCGCGGTCGACCGCCGGCGCGCGGCCGCCGAGCATCAGATAGACCTTCAGCGCTTCGTAGACAGCCACGGGATCGTTGATGTTGGCTTCGATCTGGCGTTCAAGCCGCAGAATCAAACGCGAGCGAAACGTCCGCTCCAGCGCGTCGCGATAGGCGCCGGTCGCCGCCGACGACAGACGCGCGCGCTGGCTCAGGCCGAACCGCTCGCTCCACGCCGGCTCGACATCGCGGTTGGCGTAGCCGACATCGAGCTTGCGCATTTTGTGGAGAAGATCGAGGACATTCTCCAAATCCGTGTCGGAGACCTCGGTCGAGTTGAGGGCCAGATCGCCGATCTCGCGATAAGCGGCGATGTCGGCTTCGGTGGAAGCGATCAATTTGCTGTTCTGGAGATAGCTCCAGATCCAGGCGCCGGCCAAGCCGGCGGACGCAAGCGCAATCAGGCCGATGGCGCCATAACGGATCGCCGCGGCGCGCCGGATCGCCTTGACGTCCCGCGTCACCCAGCCTGCTTCGGCGAAAATCACCTTGGACAGCAGATCGTGGAGAAAATAGCTCTTGCCCTTGCCCGACATTTCGGCCGAACCGGCCTTGTTGAAGCTCGATTCCATTGCGCCGAGGATCTGGTCTATGGGCGTGCCCTGCTGGGTGCCGGACGAGAAATAGAAACCGCGCAAATTGGCGTTGGCGTGGTAGCGGGTCGGCTCGAAAATCTTGGTGAGAAACTGCGCCACCATTTCCTTCAAGCCCGCCACCTGGGCCGGGAATCCGAACACGGCAATGCGGGTCATCGCATCGGGTTCATCCTGCAGGCGATCGGCGGTTTCCTCGGTCAGGCGCTTGACCAGATCGTCGAATTCGGCGGGCACCTTGCCGACCAGATTGGCCTTGCGGTCCTCGGTCTGGAATGTCGCCCCCCAGACCTGGCGGCGACGCGATTCGGGGAAATTGCCAAAAAACTCCTGGAAGCCGGCGATGAGGTCGGCCTTGGTGAACAGCGCATAGACCGGAAAGTCGATCTTGAGTTCCTGGTGAAGCTCGAGAAGGCGTTTGCGGATGGCGGTCGCATGCTCCTCGATTTCCGGGGCCTTCAGGGTCATCAGGTCTTCGAGGCTGATGGCGATGATAACGCCGTTGATCGGCTGTTTGGCCCGATAGGTTTTCAACAGGTTGAGGAAGGCGAGCCAGCTTTTCTTGTCGGATTCGGCATCGGAATCCTGGGTGGTGTAACGGCCGGCCGTGTCGATCAGCACGGCTTCCTCGGCGAACCACCAATCGCAATAACGCGTGCCGCCGACGCCGGCGACGGCCGCCTTGTTGCCATCGGCCGAAAGCGGGAACTTGATGCCGGAATTGACCAGCGCCGTGGTCTTGCCCGCGCCCGGCGGGCCGATGATGACATACCAGGGCAGATCGTACAGGAAACTGCGCCGCCCGGAGGATTTCTTCAGCGTCGCCAGCGCCTCGTTCATGCGCTCGCCAAGCTGGTCGGCGTCGCCGGTTTTTTCCGGCGCTTCGACAATGGCGGACTCGAGCGCCTTTTGCGCCTTTCGGCGGCGCCAGAAGCGGAACGCGACAATGACGCCATAAACCAGCCAGATGAAGACGATGAGGCCGACCCGCACGCCGAATCCGGCCAACGGCTCGTAGCCGCCAAGAGCGAGCAACGGTCCGGCGAACCAGATGGCCAAAGACAACGCAATCAGCGCCAGCGGTACAATCGACCGCTTGGCCAGCGTCAGCATTCTTTCCTTCAATTTCATCGGGACAGGCCGCTCCGGGGTCAGGGCTTCAGCGTTTCCTCGCGGGGAATGACGATTTCGACGCGACGATTGAGTGCACGACCCTCCGGAGTGGAATTGTCGGCGACGGGCGCGTCCTCGCCCTTTCCGTCGACTTTCATTCGGCTCTTGTCGGCGAGCGTGACCGCGATGACTTCGGCCACCGCTTCGGCCCGTTTGACCGACAGGTCGAAATTGGACTTGAAACGGCTCGACGGACGCGGACGTACATTGTCGGTGTGCCCGGTCACGCCGACATAACCGGGTTCCTTGTTGAGCGCCTCGGCGAGGCGTTCGGCGAGCGGCGCGAATTCGGCTTTCACCTCGGCGCGGCCGGATTCGAACAACAACACATTCGACAGCCGCATGACGATGAACTCGCCGACCGCGTCGACCCCGACTAGCCCTTTTTCGATTTCCGGACCGAGGACGTCGCGGATGCGCTGCAATTGCGTCGTGTCCACTTCGGCAAGCGGCAGCGGCTCGAAACTCTGGCGCTGGATCGAGACCGGCGCTTTCGGATGAAGGTTGACCAGGGTGGCGGCGGCGGCGTCGCCTTCGCCGCCGATGAGGAAGCGCAGCAGCATGTACAGCCCGGCCAGCGCCGTGGCCAGGAAACTCGCGATCGCCCAGACGGGGATGCCATCGCCGAGTCGCCGGGCTTTCAAGGCCAGTCCACGCCAGCGGGGCGATATGTCTTCGTCGGCCCGCGATCTGACCGCCCGCAAGGTATTGTAGACGTCGCGCCGGATGCGTTGAAGTTCGACGTCGCCGCCGGCGGCGCGGTACTGGCCCTCGAAACCGAGTGACAGGCAGGCGTGAATAAGCTCCAGCAAATCGTAATTGACCGTCGGATTGGCGGTCAGCGAGCGCACCTGTTCGAAAAAGCCGACGCCGGAGGTCCGCTGTCCGAAAAACTGGGCGAGCATGGAATATTGCAGCCAGACATGCTTGTCGGCGCCGGGCAGGTTCTGCACGATGTCGTCGGCGGTGGCGCACAGCGCATATTTGGCGACGCGGGCCTGTTCCGACGAGACGCCCTTGGCGACCACCGCCTTTTCGAATTCCGAAATGGCGCGGGCGACGTGCTGCATCAACGGCACGGCGTCGACATCGACCACCATCTGGCGCAGTCGCCCGAGAAGGATCAGCAGCGGCGAAGCGGCGTTGACCACGGGATTCGTGGCTTTGACGAACTCGCTGTCGCCGGCATTGATGGCGACATTGAGCGGTATCTTGCGCCGCGCCGGAATTGGCGGCGGAGCGGGGCGGGGCGCCGACGGAGCGCCGGACATCCAGTCCTCTATCCCCGGCTGGGCCGGCGCCGGCCCGCCGGAATATCCACCAAACGGCGAACTCGACGCCGGCCCCTGCACAGGCCGCGGCGCGATCACCGTCGCCTGCCCGGGCGGCGGCTGGCGCGGCGCGCCGCCGAAACCGGAGGGTGGCGGATCCCCGAACGGGCTGGAGCCAAATCCGGAATCGGGCGCGCCGCCGGGGCGCGGCCGGATGACCGTTTTCTGGCTCTTGCCGAAGGGATCGTCAGACTGGCTCATGTCATTCGTCCATGATCGCCCACAGGTCTAACTGCAAATCAGGCCAATTTCCGGCGAAATGCATGCCGATGGACGATGCGACGGAGAATTCGGGCCAAAGCTGCGAATTCTTGTCGAGCTGAAAGTAGACATGATCGGAAATCGCCCGGATCTGGCGCGGCGGCGTCGGCATGTGCACAACCTCGATGCCTGGCAGGTGGGTGTTGACGATATCCTTCATCTTGGTGTTGGGCCCGACCTTGCACAGAGCGGGGAATTGCAGCTGGATCTGGGTCAGCGGCATCGCCGCTTGCACCTCGACGACGAAGCGGGCGTTGCGGAAAAGGGTCCGGTCGGCGACGGCCGCCATGTAGGCGTTCGGCCGCACTTCGGTCAGATCGAGCCGGATGGCGCGGCCGATGTCGAGCGACAGCAGGCGCTGGATGTCGGACAGGATGGGCTCGAAAACATCGCGCAACTTGTCGTGATTGTAGGGTGGATAGGTGGCGGCGAGCCTTTTGCCGCCAAAGGTCGCCAGTTCGCCCGACAGGCGCAGCAATTCGACATAGAGCCGCTCGGGATGGATGTATTTCGAGGCGCGATAGTGCTTGAGCACATTGATTTCGCGATTGAGCAATTGCAGCATGAAATAATCGTAAGCCTGCAGGCCGCCGCCGGAAGACGGATCGGAGGCGTAGCGGGAGAGGGCTTCGAGCCGTGTGTCGACCCAGCCGATGACGCGTTCGATCCAGCCGGCGGTGACGGGATGGGCCAGACAGGTCAGCACCGGCGGCGCGAAGGTCTCGTCCATGACGATGGTCTTGTCGCGTACTTCAACAATGCGGCCGATGACGACCGACGAATGGCCGGGCTTTTCGGTCTCGCGGATCGCCAGTTCGGCCCGCGGATGGCCGACCTCGATCTCCTCGACCTCATGCATGGCGGATGCGGAATCGATGACCGGCTCAAGCTCGCGCACATAGCGGCTGCCGCTTGCGCCCGAGGCCATGTCGGCTTCACGGGCGTTGGCGGTGGCGGTCGGCAGGGTCAGGAAGACGAATTTGCGCTCCGATCCCTCCGGCACGTCGACCGGCGTCGGCAACGGGCTGGTGCCGGGCATGTCGAAAGGGGTGCCGTCCTGGAAGACGCCCGAGGCGCGGCGCAGGCCGAACTTGTTCTGTTGGGCGAGGTCGTTATCGATCTCGAGCTCGGCGAACCCCCACGGATAGGGCGTCACGTGGCGGGTGCGCGTGTCGACGAAATGCTCGATGTAGCGGTCGTGTTGCTGGAGATGGTGCTGCCGGAGAAAGAGGCCTTCCGACCAAACGACCTTGCTGTACCATGACATGAAGCGCGCTTCTCCTCCGCCGATGCCGACACCCGATGCCAACGTAGCAATCAAATCAGAGTGCTTTCAACAGGGCGATGCCAATGGAAACTCACCTGAATCCGAAATCGCGCGCTGGCTGCGCCGTATTTTGGTTTGCCGGATTCCTCCTCAAGGGGTGTGATTGTCCAATTTATCATAAGCCTCCCGATACGTCCTATCGGCATCGAATAACTGTTTCGAATGATCGCTGATAAATCTCAGTTGCGCATTTAGCGATGGCTTTTCATCGATACCAAATATTTTCATCAACAACCTAATAGAATAATATTCCTGCGAATTTTTTTCGAAATTAAATACCAAAAAAAGACCAAATGCCGGCTGCATATAACGCTCCCCCTCAAATACAATAGACCAGTCGCTGTCTTTTTTAAATCTGGCGACGAACTCGTGTTCATCAACAATACGGAACCCCATGGGCATGAGCGCTCTTTCTACGGTCTTGCAAAGGGGGGCGTATACCGGTGTCATGGTTTCAATTCCGTATCATCGCTGATGATGAAGAATCGAATTCGTATTCATTTTCAAGTAAATAATCAAATTCTCGTCCAAAACCTGTTCGCACGATGGAGCCGTCCTCCAATGTTTTGTTCAATACAGAATCCGCCGGCTTGGTCGCCAGCCGGATCGGATCGTTTCTCTTGATCGCTTCGTCAAGGAACGGTTTGTTCACTTCTCGCCAAAACTGGTCGGGGCTCTTATATTTATCGTCGGGGACGTTCAGTATATTATATCCACCGTCATTTGACCCGAAATCGGTGGTCTTTGGGTACTTTGCTTGGTCGTCGATAATTGACTTCATGTCCCGTTGGTAGTTTCCAAGGACCGTCGTCGTCTTGCCGGGCGTAGGCACGATGACGACGCCGCTCGATGTTTTCAGCGCGGGTGCCGATCCTCGCCTGGAAATCGGCGCCGCCGCAGACTTCGGTTGATCCTCCTGCTTCCTTTGCGGCTTGCGCGGCTCCTGTTTCGGCGGGGCGGGCTTCTTCACCGGTCCGGCGCGTTTTCCCACCGCCTTGGTGACCGACTTGGCTTTCAGGAAGCGCGCCAGCACGCCGTTGGCGATCAGCACGGCGAGCGCGGCGGCGAGCGCCTTGGCGACGATGTCGAGCTCGGCGGCGGTTTTGGCCTTGCGGATATCCTCGAACGCCTTGGCGACCGCTTCCATCGCCTTGATGACTTCGCCAGACAGGGCGAACAGGTCGAAGGCCAATACGGCGAGGTTGAGACCGGGGACGAAATGGGCGCCGATCCAAACGACCAGGCCGGAGGCCAGCATGCCGATGCCGATGCTCTTGACCAGTTCTTCGAAGGCCATGCGCGTTTCGCCGGCCATGTGGTTCGGCGCCAGGGTCAAAACGAGCAGGACGCGCTCTTCGAACGAGGCCGGCGCCGCCGATCCGCCTGGAGATTTGCGCTGCGCCGCCAGGGTGCGCACGGCCGCCTCCTGGCGCTCGGCGATTCCGGCAAAGGCCATCGTCGGTTCCGGGACGACCATGACGCCGATCCTGCCGCTTTCGGCTGCCCTGGCGAGCATTTCGATCAAGGTGTGTCCGTGGGCGGCATAAAGCGGGCCGGGCTCCAGACCCCAGCGCCGCAACCAGGGCCGGACAAGTTCCTCCGTGTTCTGGCGCATCAAAAAAGTTCGCAGCGCGGCGTGAATGTCGGCGCGGTTGCGCAACACGCCGATCTGCCCTTTCAACAAGCCGAACGCCGAGCGCGGCCCGATCAGGATTGTCTCCCGCCCGGTTGAAAACGCAGCGATATCGGCGGCCGAGTTATGCACGTTCCATCCCGAATTGAAGCGCAAAAATAGGTCGACATGTCCGGCGATGACAACCGGCGTCCACCTTAGCGCCGCTTGCCGCTTGCATCCTGGTAAGCCTCGGCGAAGTAAGCGAGAAAAACATCCAGCATGCCGTTTTCATGGGCTTCGGTCTTGGCCTCCCAGCGGGCGACGAACATCTCCCAGGCTTTGGCCTTGGAATTGGAAAAGGCGGATTTTCCGGTCTTGGCTTCGATCGTTTCGGGCGCCAGATCCTCCAGCAGGCGGGCCAACGCCTTTTGCATGGCCGAATAGGTCGCCATTTCGTGCGATTTCAAATCCTCGAAGGCTTCGCGGAAGGCCCGCATGCCATCGAGGTAGCCGGGCCGATCCTTCGACAGCATCATCTCGAGGGCCTCGGTCGGCTCGGGAATGAACTTCAACGGATTGTTGTCGAGCGCGCCGATCATCGTGCGTTTCGAAGTGCGCGCCATCGCCTTGGCCGAGGCGCGCGCCCGGAGCAATTGGGAAACCTGTTCGGTGACCATCAGCATGATCGCGCCGATTTCCTGAATTGCTTCGGATTGGTCACGGTTGACCAGCGCGTGGACAGGAAGGCGCGCCCCGAGTTTGAATGCGGCGAGCCCGTCGCCGCCGCGCGCGGGCGTCGCCGGACGCGGTGGCTCGGGTATCGGCGCGGGCGGGATGTAGGCCGGCGCATCGGAATAATGCGGCGATTCGGCGGCCGCGGAAGCAGGGAAGCCACGGGGATGCGGCGTTTGCTGCTGGTCGGGCGCGTCAAACGCGCTGCGCCCGGCCGGCATGTCGATGTGCGAAGCGATGAAGTCAGCTTCGCGCAACGCCTTCCGGCTTGGTGGCTCCAATTGGCGTCGGTCGATCGGCGGCGGCGCGGCGCCCCGCCCGCCCCAGATGTCGTCGTCGTCGGCCGCCGGCCGCGATGGCGCGGCGCTCCACGGCCCCTCCGAGCGCGGTGGTCCGATGGCCGAAATAGCGGCCTCGATGATATAATTGCCGATCGTGATCTTGTCGCCGTGGCGCAGGCGGTGGGCGCCTTTCAGGCGTTGCTGGGCGCCATTGACGAAAGTGCCGTTGGTCGAAACGTCGATCAGCAGATACTCGCCGCCTTCGTATCGCACCTCGCAATGCCGACTTGAAATGAACAGGCGCGGATCAGGCAGCGCCCAGTCGCGCTGGGCGTCCCGGCCGATCTCGAATCCGCGTCCCTCGGCGCGAAACTGGATCGGCCCGCCGTCGGGCAGGCTATCCAAATTGACAATTGTCAAAGTGATGGCGTTCATTCAAGCAATCTTGGTTTCAGCCAGTGACTATATGGCGGAAGGGGCATTAGACAAGACCGTCCCGTCACTTCACCGTTGCGTGTCCGGCTTCACATCGCCGTCGCCGGATTCCGGTAGCATCGTGTCTGAATTGTCGTTAGTCTTTTCGGCGCGGCAGCATCGGGAGCGGCTGAGATGAATGTCATGCCGAAACAGGCGAACCGAATGGCCCGGCTTTCGACGCCGCTGGGCGAGGACGTGCTGGCGATCACCCGTTTTGACGGGTCGGAAGGGGTGAACGAGCTCTTCGAGTGGCGCATCGAAGCGATCAGCACGACCGGGGACATCGATTTCGACGGACTCATCGGCAAGCACGCGACGGTGGCGATCCGTTCGGTTTCGGGCGAGGACCGGCAGTTCGACGGCATCGTCACCGAGACGCAATGGCTTGGCGCGCGCGACCATTTCTTCGCCTACCGCCTGGTGCTGCGGCCGTGGCTGTACCTGCTGTCGCATCGCGCCGACGTGTTCATCTTCCACGACAAGACGGTGATGGAGATCGTGGCGGATGTGTTCGGGCGGCACGGCTTCGCCGCATTCGACGACCGGACGACGAAAACCTATCCGAAGATCGAATATTGCGTGCAGTATCGCGAAAGCGACATGGCCTTTGTGACGCGGTTGCTCGAGCAATTCGGCGTATCGTGGTTTTTCCTGCACGAGAAAGACAAGCACACGATGGTCCTTGTCGACGCCAGCGCCCAGTTCGAGCCGGCGCCGGGCGGCAGCCGCCGCTACATCCCCCTTTCCGGGCAGGACCGGCGCAGCGAGGAGTGCTTCACCCATTTTACGCCGGAGCGGCGCTTCACCTCGGGTAAGGCGCTGTATCGCGACTATAATTTCAAGACGCCGACGGCGAAAATGGACGCGTCCGGGACGGATCGGCGAGTTACGAGCACGCCGGGCTGGAACTTTACGACTGGCCGGGCAAATACGACACCGCCGGCGACGGGACGCCGCTGGCGACGGTGAAGCTGCAAGCCGAGGAAGGGCTCGACCGGCGCTGCCTGGCGTCGGGCAATTGCGTCACCCTGTTCGCCGGGTCCGCGGTGGCGCTGATGGAGCACCCGTTCGACTACAACAAGGACTATGTGCTGACGCGGGCGCAGCACTCGTTCGTGTCGCAAAGCTATCGTTCCGGCATGGGGGTGGAGGGCGGCGACGCCTATGAGGGGCAGTTCGAACTGCTCGACGCCGAGATCCCGCTGGTCCCCGCGCCGGTGACGCCGCGCCCGCGTGTGCACGGACCGCAGACAGCGGTGGTGGTCGGGGCCGAGGGCGAGGAGATCGACTGCGACGAATGGGGCCGCATCCTGGTGCGCTTCCACTGGGACCGGAAGAGCGACAAGTCGATGCGCTGCCGGGTGGCGCAGAACTGGGCCTCGGGCCAATGGGGCGGCATGATCATACCGCGCCTCGGCATGGAGGTCGTCGTCGAGTTCCTCGAGGGCGATCCCGACCGACCCCTCGTCACCGGCGCCGTCTACAACGCCAAAAACATGCCGCCTTATACCCTGCCGGAGTTCAAGACCCGTTCAACCTTTCGCTCCAACAGCCACAAGGCCGGCGGTTTCAACGAATTGCGGTTTGAGGACGAAGGCGGCGAGGAGGAAATTTTCCTCCACGCCCAGAAATATTTCAATCTCGTCATCGGCGACAACGAAACGCACGCCGTAGGCAACAATCGCCACATCTCGGTCGCCACGTCCCAATCCGAAACGATCGGGGCAAACAAGGACATGCAGGTCGGCGGCAATCACACCTAGGCGGTTGGCGGATCGCGCGACGAGACCATCGGCGCGGCCCACACGCTGACTGTCGGCGCCGATCAGCATGTCACCATAGGCGCCAACCAGTTGATCGAGACCGACGCCGACATGCATCAGGTCGCCGGTGGCAATCGACGTGTCGACACCGCCAACAACACCCATGTGTCGACGGGCAACAATTATCTGATCGACGCGGGGTCGAAACTTGTCATCGACGCCGGCACGACGATCTGTCTGAAGGTCGGCGGCAATTTCATCACCATCTCGCCCTCCGGCATCGAGATCGAAGGTACGACGGTCAAGATCAATTGCGGCGGCATGGCGGGCAAGGGAACCGAGGTGGCGAAAAAGAAAGCCGGCAAACCGAAGAAATATGGCGGGCCTCATGCGGTGAAATATCCGCGTTCGGACAAGAAATAGGTCGGGGAGACATCATGCCCGGATTCCCCGCCGCCCGCAAAACCGACATGACCGCCTGCCCTATGGTGACGCCGGGCCTGCCGCCGATCCCTCATGTCGGCGGGCCGATCACCATGCCGTGTTCGCCGAACGTCATCATCGGCATGATGCCGGCGGCGCGGGTGACCGACATCGCCCAATGCGTCGGCCCGCCCGACGTCATCGTCAAGGGCTCGCGCACGGTGTTCATCAACATGCTGCCGGCGGCGCGCGTGACCGATCCGACGGCGCATGGCGGCAAGATCATCACCGGGCAGATGAACGTGCTGATCGGCGACGACGGCGGCGGCCCGGCCTTCAAGATGAGCAAGCCGTGCCTGAAACAGGCAGCGGCCTCCGGCGCGCCCTTCGTGAAGGCGTAAATCCATGACGGGTGCGACGACCGGTCTGATCGACGCCCTCGACGCCCTGCCCGGCCGCAAGTTCGCCGTGGTCGACGCGGCGCATTTCGACGATCTGCCGGCGGAGCTCGAGGCGGCGGGTTTCGCCGGCCGTCCGCTCTATCTCGACGAACAGAAGGACGATGTCGTCGCCGCCGGGCCTTTTCTGGTGTCTCTTCCCGACCGCAATGCCGGTCGCCGTCTGGCCGAACTCATCGGCGACAAGCCGGCGGTCGTGTGGTGGTCGTGGCCGGACCGGGGCGAGGAGACCGAAGAGGCGGTCTTCCGCCATCTGCGCACCATCAACATGGTCGAAATCCCGGCCGGGCCGGACGATCCCGACGATCCGGCGGTCGCGGCCGAGGCGCGCGCCCGTGAGGCCGCGACGGAGCAGGCGCATGATCATGACGGCCACGACCATGGCGACCAACCGCCCGAACCGCATCGCTTCGATCTCGTTCTCTTTCGCCATGCCGATCCACATGCGCTGGCTATGCTTTTGCCGGAACTTGATGCGATCCAGTTCGCGCGCCTGTTCGGCGACGCCACCGGAATTGTGATCAATGCTCCCGATCTTGGCGGTTTGCGGATGGCGCCGCGCCCGCCCGACCTGCCGCCGGCGCCGGGCGGGCCGTTGCGCATTTATCCGGAGCAATACGCTTCGCTAAGCCGGGCGCGCGCGGCCTTGGTGGAATCACGCGTCGGCGCATTCCTGCGCCGCATGGCGCCGGCGCAGGCCGGCGAACTGACCGAGGCGCAACTGCGCTGGCATGTGGCGAAGTGCATGAACGAATCGCTCGGCTACGGCGTCACCTCGGAAGGATCGCATTGCCGCTGGGCCTATCTCCAGCTCCTCGCCCGGGGCCGTTTGAGCCAGATCCCGGAAATCAACAACATGTTCCGCGTGCCGGATCACGCCTACGACGCCAATCTGCGCATGCGCTATCTCATGGAAGGTCTGGCCGAACAGGTGGGGGGCGTGGCGTAATGGCGTTTTTCGCCCCGGCAATTCCGCCGATTCTCACGGCGTTAGGCGAGGCGATCGCCGCCGCCGCGCCATGGATTGTCGGCGGAACGGTTGTGGTCGGCGGCGCGGCGGTCGTGGCCGACCAGATGTCGAAGGCCGAGGAGGAAGCGAAGGCAAAAGACAAGGCCGGCACGACCACGGACGATTGCGCCACGTGCAAGAATCCTTGTGCGCATTTGGCGTGCGGAGCACCCGGCAGCAAGTACCGTGGTGGCGCGCATGGTTGCATGACCGGTACGCCCTCCACCAAAGGCGACGGACTGGACAGCCATCACATGCCTGCGGATTCTGTCTCTTCGCTCAATCGCGAAGCGGGTCCGGCGATACAGATGGATCCCCGCGATCACCGCATGACAAACAGTTACGGCCGCTCGCCCGCGACCAACGGGACGCTCGCGGCGCAGCGGCAGATGATCACCTCCGGGAACTTCATTGCCGCGCAGGCCATTGACGTGGCGGAAGTGATGGCGAAGTTTCCGGGCAAATACGATGCGGCAATTGCCCAGATGGAGGCCTACACCGCGTGCCTGAAGAAGAACGGGTTGATATAAGGAACAGCCAATGCCAGCCGTGTGGACTATGATTCCGTTGGTTGGCGTCGGACCGCTTCGTTTCGGCATGTCGCGCGACGACGTCGCGCGCCTTGAGTCGGATCTCGGAGCGGTTTACGCCGAATTCACCGAAGCAGGAGCCGACGGAAAGCCGATCATCCAGCAAGCGCGCGACATGGAAGCGCCAGTCTTGTTTTTCAAGGAAGGCGGACTTTCCGGAATCCAGCTCGACCACCACAGCCGGTTCGATGTCCGGTTTGGCGATGTGTCGGTTTTCGGTGGCCACTCGCGCGACATACTCGCCGCGCTTGAAAACGCCAATGGCGGGGCGCTTTTTGGTCTCGGAGCGGTCCTGTTCGCTGGCTTGGCCGTCAGCACGAACGGGTTTTTCGCCGGCGCCGATCCCCAAGGCGCGCCTGTATTCTGGGACGACCTACCCGATCGGCCCGCCAAAGTCGTGAATCTGGAAATGAGGGGCGCATACGACCCGTACCTTCAGAACTACGCCGCAATCAGCTTCAAAGGATAGGGTGACGACTGCATGGGTGCCAAGGGTGCGACGTGTTCGACCGCATTGCCGGCGGAAAACCGAACAATCCCCGCGTGAAGGATTTTGTCCCATGCCCCGTCATCTGATCTCCACCGGCTCGCCTTTCGAAAAGTCGGCCGGCTATTCGCGCGCCGTCGTCGACGGCGACTGGTGCTTCATTTCCGGCACAACCGGCTACGACTATGCGACCATGGCCATGCCCGAGGATGTCGGCCAGCAGACGCGCAACATCTTCGCCACCATCGAACGTACGCTCGAACAGGCCGGCTTCGCCCCCGCCGACATCGTGCGCATGCGCTACATCGTGACCGATGCTTCCTTCCAGGATGCGGTCTTCGCGGTCACGGGCGAAAAACTCGGCGCCATCCGACCCGCCGCGACCATTATCGTCGCCGGCCTGATTCGCCCGGAAATGAAGGTCGAGATCGAGGCGACCGCATTGCGGCGCGGCCGGAACCGGTGAGCGGCGCGGCGGCGGACCATTTCTGCCCGGGTTGCGGGGCTCGGCAACGGCATGTCGCGCGATATCCATGGTATTTTTGCCTGGACTGCCTCGACAACGCCGTGGACGGCGAGGGAAGGCCACTGGTCTTCGGCAATGTCTCGATCAGCGGCGGTTTGACCTCGGGCCTACGCCGATGCGCCGGGGGATCGTGACGATTCGGCAACGAACGTGGTCTGTCTGATCGCCGGTCGGCCGGTCATGGTCAGCGAGGCCCGCTTCGGCGGCGTAGTGGCCCAACCGGCCTGCGGCGACGCCGCTTCCCGTCGACCGGATGGCGACGGGATGGTGATGTTGACAGGCGGCGTCGTCCTGAAAGCGGCGCGTCTTCGCCTCAAACATGGCAGGCGTTGACCGACGGCGGCATTGCCGTCATGGCGCAACGGCAAACGTCTCTTCGCGAAAATCGAATGGGCGCCCGTCCCTGATCAATTCCACCCGCAGAAGATAGTTTCCAGGCAGCGGCGCGCCCTTGCGACCGGCAAAAGCCGAATAGGACGCCTTGCCGGCATCGAGCGCCTCGGTCGTGCGGTCGATGACGACGCCCCCGCCGGACCCTTTCAGGACGATGCGGACGCGGTCGTTCTTTTGCAGATTGGCGAACCAACCCCAACCGACGAGCGCGCCATCCGCGCCCGCCGGCGGCGGTGGCGGTCCATCGACGACGAGCCTGTCGTGGTCGAGCGCGCCGCCGGCAAGTCCGATGGCGAGGAAGGGCGTGTCGGCGATGGAGAGCCATGAAAGCGCCGGAGCATCCCACAGCGGCTTGCGCGCATTCGGTTCGGCGATGCAGCCGTCCTCCAGCGGCGACCCGGTGGATGGCTCCAACACCCGCCCATCCTTGCCAATCGTGACATGGACATGCGGAAACTCGGCGTTTCCCGAGGCGCCAATCAGGCCGAAGGGTTGTCCTTTGAGCAATTTGTCGCCGGATTTCACCGTCACCGACCCTTGCCGCAAATGACAATATTGGGCGACGAACCCGCCGCCGTGGTCGACGACGAGACCGTTGCCGCATTCACGGTCCTTGACAGCCCGGCGATCGGCCTCGGTCCGCACAAGGCGGTCCGGCTCGCCGTCGCGGATGCGCAACACCGTGCCGGCCGCGATGGAAATCACCGGCACGCCTTTGCCCATCCCGGCAAGCGACAACACACGGATATCGGTCCCGTCATGTCCGTCATATGTCGCCGTGCCGCAAAAGGGGTCGAGAACGCCCGGTCCCGGCTGCATATCGGGATATTGCTGCACGAAGCAGGTTTGCGCCGCCGCGCAATCGACCGGGAGGCCGAAACCCGCGGTTTCGGCCAGCGCAGGCGTGGAACAGGCGCAAAGCATAAGCCCCGTCCATCCCATCATTGCGGTTGAAATTGGCTCGCGCAAAATCTATTCGTCCCGAAACCGTCGTTCAGACGGCAGAACATTCATACCAGCAAACAGGCGACACCATGGCGACGCGCAAACTCCTGCTCCTCCCCGGCGACGGCATCGGCCCCGAGGCCATGGCCGAGGTCGAGAAAATCATCGCCCATATGAACGTCGCCGAAGGCGCCGGGTTTGTCCTCGAGCGCGGCCTCGTCGGCGGCTCGGCCTTTGACGCGCATGGCGTGGCGATCTCGGAAGGCGACATGGCCAAGGCCATGGCGGCCGACGCGGTGCTGTTCGGCGCGGTCGGCGGCGAGAAATGGGCGGGCGTGCCCTACGAGGTTCGCCCCGAGGCCGGCCTGTTGCGTCTCAGGAAGGATATGGAGCTGTTCGCCAATCTGCGCCCGGCGATCTGTTATCCGGCGCTCGCCAATTCCTCGTCGCTGCGTCCGGAAGTGGTCGAGGGACTCGATATCCTGATCGTGAGGGAATTGACCGGCGGCGTCTATTTCGGCGAGCCGAAGACCATCACCGACCTCGGCAACGGCCAGAAGCGCGCCGTCGACACCCAAGTCTACGACACCTACGAGATCGAGCGCATTTCCGCCGTCGCCTTCGAACTGGCGCGGACGCGGCGCAACGAAGTGTGCTCGATGGAAAAGCACAATGTGATGAAATCGGGCGTGTTGTGGAAAGAGGTCGTCGCCGCCACACACAGGGCCCGCTTCGCCGATGTGAAGCTGTCCCACATGCTGGCCGACGCCGGCGGCATGCAGCTGGTACGCTGGCCGAAGCAGTTCGACGTCATCGTCACCGACAATCTGTTCGGCGACATGCTGTCCGATGTCGCCGCCATGTTGACTGGTTCGCTCGGCATGCTGCCGTCGGCCTCGCTGGGCGCGCCGGACGCCAAGACCGGCAAGCGCAAGGCGCTGTATGAACCGGTGCATGGCTCGGCCCCCGACATCGCCGGCCAGGGCATCGCCAACCCGATCGCCATGATCGCCTCCTTCGCCATGTGCCTGCGCTATTCCTTCGGCATGGTCGCCGAGGCAGACCGGCTGGAGAAGGCCATCGCCGCCGTGCTCGACGATGGCATTCGCACCGCCGACATCATGTCGGATGGCATGACCAAGGTGAGCACCGGCGCGATGGGCGACGCGGTGCTGGCGAAATACAAAGCGCTTTCCGCCTGACTTTTCGCGGCGGAAAGGACTGAGGCGACCGGTCGCAGGGCCGGATACATGCGAAATCCTGTATATGATTGCGACGCGTCCGGCCGGCGGCTTTCCGGCGGCCGGAATGGTCCGCAAACCAAGGGGAGGCTGGCATGTTTCTCATCCGGATTGCCGTTGTCGTCGCCACGCTGTTGGCGACCGCCGGAATGGCGCAAGCCGAAACGCTGCTGCTCGTCCAAGGTTACCTTGCCTCGCCGGCAAGCTGGCGCGCTTCGGGCGTCGCCGGCGTGCTGGTTGCCGAAGGTTGGCGCGACGGCGGTCACCTGGCGCTGACGCCGGCCGGAGTTCTTGCGCCGCCGAAAACCGCGGACGCTGGAAAACGCTTCTACACCATCGATCTGCCGACCGAAGCGCCGATCGGCGAACAGGCGCGCATTCTCGCCCTGAATGTCGCGGCGCTCAAGGCGCGCGACGCTGGCGAGCCGATCGTGCTGGTCGGCCATTCGGCCGGCGGCGTGGCGGCGCGCATGGCCATGGTCGTCTCGCGCGACCCGGCGGTGAAGGCGCTGGTCACCATCGCCAGTCCGCATCTCGGTTCCGGCCTCGCCAGCACCGCGTCGGCCGTGTCGAACAGTCCGCTCGGCTGGGCCGCGCCCCTGTTCGGGGCGGGGACGTTGCGCCGGTCCGGCCTGCTCTATCGCGATCTCGGCGAGGAAGGCCCGTGGAACCTGGTCGGTTGGCTCAACCGCCAGCCGCATCCGCAGGCGCATTATGTCTCGATCATTCGCTCGGCCAATGGCACGCCGGTCTCCGGCGACCGTGTTTCCGAAGCGTGGCGGCAGGATCTGCGCAGCGTCCCGGCGCTGGGCGCACGGGCAAAGGGCGTTGTCACGCCGGCGGGTCACGGTCTGGTCCCGGCCGACGGCAAGCTGATCGCCGATATTGTCGCCTCGTTCCGGCTCACGGCGCCGGCGACGAACTGATCAGACGATTCCGGCGGGTATGGCGCCCCATTTGTTTTCGTTCATTTGCGACGGCATCAGCGTCATGACGAAAATGATCAACCCGCCGATATAGGGGATGAGCTGAAGCAGCACGAACCAGCCCGAAAGGCCGATATCGTGCAGGCGGCGCACGGTGACCGCAAGGCCCGGAACGATGATCGCCAGCCACAAAAGACCGACCAGCGCCGTGAGGACCAGAGGAAATCCGTTGGCGGAATCGAAATTGCCGAGCGCGGCGTCGATCCCGGTCCCGATGGCGACGAGCGCGAACAGGGCGATCGTGGCGAACAGCACGAAGCCCCAATATTCCTTTCGCCGCGCCCGTCCGCGAAACATGGCGTAGCGCTCGGTCAAAGCGCGCTTGAAATAGGCGAAGAGGCCGAGGGCCTGATCGTTCGGGTCGGCGGCGTAGGAAACAGGCGCTCCGACCGGCCCCGTTCCGGGCTGACTCGCCGACGCCGCCCGGCCAAATCCGGCGATGACGAATATGTCGCGGGCATTGACGCCGTCGCGGCCGAAGTCGACCTTCGTGCCTTTGCCAATGGCGACAAGCTGCTTCATGTCGGCGCGGGTGAAGCCGTAGCGCTCGCCGTCATCGCCGGAAATATAGCCGACCCCCTGATTGTCGTCGTAATGGATGACTTCGCCGCGCATGCCGCCGCTCCTTCGATGCCTGGCCCCGCCGAGAGGTTGAATCGGCCAATGCCGGCATGTCAATCTCCGGCGCTGTTGACTCGCCGGCAAAAGCGGCTAAAAGCCGGCGCGGCGCAACAAGGGCTTTCACCATGCGCGGTCTGCTGATCGCATTTTTGGGTTTTGACGCGGGCTTCCTGCTCGCGCCGGGCGCATTGCGTCGCGCCGACACGACCACCAAGACGAAGAAAACCGCGAAAGCGGCCTGATTTCCCCTGCCTGCCCTCACCTCTCCCCGGGCAGCGCCCGGGGAAGATCAAGGTCCGCGCCGAAACAGCGCGGGGCCGGATGCGGGGGAGCGAAAAACGGGGATGAAGTCGATGGGTTTCAAGGTTGCAGTCGCCGTCGGTATCGGAAGTCGTGGCGCTCGCCTCGCGTCGCTCGCTCGGCACGGAAGTGTCGTTCGGCGACAGGACGCTGAAGGTGAAGGCGCTCGACACCTACGATTTTTCAGACACCGACATCTGCCTGATGTCGGCCGGCGGATCGGTGTCGAAGGAATGGTCGCCGAGGATCGGGGCGCAGGGCTGCGTCGTCATCGACAATTCCTCGGCCTGGCGCTACGACGCCGATGTGCCGCTGATCGTGCCGGAGGTCAATCCGGATGCAATCGACATCTTCCGCCGCCGCAACATCATCGCCAATCCGAACTGCTCCACCGCGCAGCTTTTGGTGGCGCTGAAGCCGCTGCACGACAGGGCAAAGATCAAGCGCGTCGTCGTGTCGACCTACCAGTCGGTATCCGGCGCCGGCAAGGAAGGCATGGACGAATTGTTCACCCAGACGCGCGCAGTGTTTGTCGCCGATCCGGTGGAGGCGAAGAAGTTCACCAAGCGCATCGCCTTCAACGTCATTCCGCATATCGACGTGTTCATGGAAGACGGCTCGACCAAGGAAGAGTGGAAAATGGTGGCCGAGACCAAGAAAATGCTCGACCCGAAAATCAAGGTGACGGCCACCTGCGTGCGCGTGCCGGTGTTCATCGGCCACTCCGAATCGGTCAATCTCGAATTCGAAAATCCGATTACCGCCGACGAGGCACGTGATATATTGCGGGACGCGCCCGGTTGCCTTGTCGTCGACAAGCTGGAAAACGGCGGCTACATCACGCCGATAGAATGTGCCGGCGAAGATGCTACATATATCAGTCGGATCCGTGAAGACGGAACTATTGAAAACGGTCTCAACCTTTGGATCGTCTCGGACAATCTGCGCAAAGGCGCGGCGCTGAACGCGGTGCAGATTGCCGAATTGATGGTGGCCCGCGGGCTGATCTCGCCGAAGAAGCGTGCGGCTTGAAATCCGATATATCTGAATCGAAACCCGGCCTTGCGGCCGGGTTTTTCATTCGAGGGTGAATTCCGGCTGTTTTGGGCGCGAGAGCATCCGATCGGACGATGCGGCGACTGGTCTTCTGGCGAAGCGCCGGCAAAGGCCTATAGTTCGCTCAGGAGGACACCATGAAAAAATTCGTCTACGCGCTGTGCGCCGCCGCCGTCGCCACGCCGGCCTTTGCCGCCGACGATTGCGCCAAATGGCGCTTCGGCAGAATTGCGATGGAGGAGGGAACAGCGCCGGCGGCGCAGATCTGCGCCGACGGCGAAGACCATTCGCTGATGCTGTCTTGCGCCGGTGGCGACTTGTTCTGGTTCCGTTATCACCCGGCCGCCGGCGGACCCGAACGCCAGCCCGGTTACGAGGGTAGATATATCATCGATATAGGAGACGATACATTTCGGAGAAAAGGCCTGCTCGAGGCCATGGACAATGCCATCGTCATTTCCGACCAGAAGCTGACGGGTCCGCTCGTGGCCGGGATGTTGTCGGGAAAGAACATGACGATCAAGCCGGAGGACGGCAGCGCCAAGGGCGATACGTTCACGCTTTCGGGGTCCGCAGCCGCGATCAAGGGGCTCGCAGCCGCCTGCGCGAAAATCGGCAACTGATATTTCAGATCAGTCCGCGCTTTTCCATCATTGCACCGGGCTCGGGCAGGCGCCCCCTGAACGCCGTGTACAATTCCTCGGGCGAAGCCGAATCCCCGGCGGAATAGATATATCTTGCCAGCCGACCTGCCGTCTCTACGTCGAAATGATCGTTCGCTTCGCCGAAGGCGGCAAATGCATCGGCATCGAGCACCTCGGACCACATATATGAGTAATATCCGGCCGAGTATCCTTCGCCGGCGAAGGCATGGGCGAAATGCGGCGTGCGATGGCGCATGGCAATCGACGCCGGCATGCCAAGCCCGTCGAGCGTCGATTTCTCGAATGCGACGACATCGGCCGGCGGGTCGGTTTGCCGATGGAACGCCATGTCGACGAGGGCCGAGGCGGCGAATTCCACGGTGGCGAAACCGGAGTCGAAAGTTTGCGCCGCCTTCAGCTTGTCGATCAGGGCGGCCGGCATGGACTCGCCCGTATCCTGCCGGCGGGCGTGCGCCGCCAGCACTTGCGGCGTCGTCAGCCAGTGTTCGAACAGCTGCGAGGGCAGTTCAACGAAATCGCGGGCCACGGCGGTGCCGGCAAGCGAAGGCCAGACGACGGCGGACAACATGCCGTGCAGCGCATGGCCGAATTCGTGGAAGAGGGTTTTCGCCTCGTCGAGCGACAGCAGCGCCGGTCGACCGTCGGCGGGCCGGGCAAAATTCATCACATTGTAGACAAAGGGGATCCGGCCGCCTTCGGCCCGTGTTGCGTCCGAAGAGCACTCATCCAGGCGCCGGAGCGCTTCGAGGCGCGGGCGAAGGGATCGGAAAGGAACATGGCGCGCAATACGCCACCGGCATCGCGGACCTCGAAGACGCGGACATCCCCATGCCATGCCGCAATGTCGGGCCGGGCGACAAAAACGAGGCCGAACAGGCGGCCGGCGACATCGAACGCCGCGTCGGTGACGCCGGCAAGCGGCAAATAGGGCTTCAGTTCGGCTTCGTCGAAGGCGAAGCGCTCGGCCCGCAGTCTGTCGGCGTAGAACCGCCAGTCCCATGGACGAATGGCGTCGTTCACGCCGTCGCGCGCCGCCAACGCCTGAAGTTCGGTCTCGCGCTCGCCCGCCTTGGCGCAGGCGGCTTCCCAAACCGGTTCGAGCAGCGCCATAACCCGGTCCGGGGTTTTCGCCATCTGGTCGTCGAGTTTGTAGTCGGCATAGGTCGGATAACCGAGCAGGCTCGCTTTCTCGGCGCGCAGCGCCAGGGTTTCGGCGACAATCGGACGGTTGTCGGCTTCTCCGGGATTGGCGCCGCGGGCAATGAAAGCGGCAAAGGCGGCCTCGCGCAGGTCCCGGCGTGGCGAAGACGCCAGAAACGGCTCCATGATCGAACGCGACAACGTCACCGCGAAGCGGCCGGATGCGCCGCGCGCCGTCGCGGCGGCGCGCATTGCCGACACCAGCGAATCGGGCAGGCCGGCGATGTCGGCGTCGTCGAGCAACAATGACCAGGCCTGCTCATCGGTGAGCACATTCTGGCCGAAACGCGCCCCGAGCGCAGCCAGTCGCGCGCCAATATCGGCGAGACGGGTCTTGCCGGTCGTGTCGAGCCGTGCGCCGGAGCGAACGAAGCGCTTCCAGGTTTTCTCCAGCGTGCGCGCCGTTTCGGCGTCGAGTCCGAGCGCGCCCGCCCGGGCGTAGAGCGAGTCGATGCGGGCGAACAGGGCGTCGTTCATCATGATCGCCGACCAATGGCGCGACAATTTCGGCGACAGGTCACGCTCCAGCGCCTGGATTTCCGGCGAGGTGTCGGCGCCGGCCAGCAACCAGAAAAGGGCGTTGACGCGCGACAGCGGCTCGCCGGAAAGCTCCAGCCGTTTCAGTGTGTTGTCGATGGTCGGCGGCGCCGGTTCGGTGGCGATCGCATCGATCTCGGCGGCGTGCGCCGTCAGCGCCGCCTCGAACACCGGGGCGAAATCCTCCGTTTTCACCCGGCCGAAATCGGGCAATCCGAAGGGTCCGGCCCAATGGACCAATGGATGTTTGGCGAGGTCGACAGCGGCCATGGCAAAAGTCCCGATTGCAGGACGGGATGTAGGCGAGGGCCGTTTCGGCGGCAACCCCGTTGACGCAAGCCGCGCGAAATAATAAGCAATACTTATCAATATGGATTACCTCATGGCGCGCGGCATTGATCCTGACTCGTTCGGTTTTCTCGTCAACGACGTGGCGCGACTGGTCCGCGCCGCGCTCGATCGGCGCATCGCGGTCAGCGGCCTCGGCCTGACGCCGGGAGAAGCCCGCGTGCTGGCGCACGCCGCCCGCCTTGGACCGGTGCGCCAGTCAGCGCTTGCCGAGAGCGCCCTTATCGAGCCGATGACCTTGTCAACCTATGTTGATGGACTGGCCGGCAAGGCGCTGGTCGAACGCGCCCCCGATCCCGTCGACCGACGCGCCCGCCTCGTCCGATTGACGCCGAAAGCCGATGCGACGCTTGATCAGGTTGGCGCCATCGCCGCGGAAATTCGCCTGCAGGCGGCGAGCGACATCGACGCCGCCGATTGGGAACTGCTGAAAGACCTGCTCAAGGCGGTGCGGAAAAACCTCGAAAAATTGGACCGGGAGACCGACATTGGCTGACGCCCGCCCCGCGCCGCGCCTCTCAGAGGCGCGCGCCGGACTGATCGGCGCGATGATGGTGGCGCTCGGTCCCGTATCGATGGCCGTCTACACGCCGGCGATGCCCGATATCGTTTCGGCGTTCGCGACGACCGAGGCGGCGGTAAAGACAACACTGACGGTATATTTTGCCGGCTTTGCTTTTGCGCAATTGTTCTGTGGCCCGCTTTCCGACGCCGTCGGCCGTCGACCCGTCACCCTCGGCTTTATCGGCCTTTATCTCGCCGCCAGCGCACTCGGCGCCTTTGCGCCGGATATCGAATGGCTGATCGCGGCGCGGTTCCTGCAAGGCGTCGGCGCGGCCGTCGGCGTTGTTATAGCCCGCGCCATGGTGCGCGACCTGTTCGCCGAGGAAAGCGGCGCCCGTATCATGAACCTGACCGGAATCATTCTCGCGGTCGCCCCGGCCATCGCGCCGACGCTCGGCGGGATCGTTCTGGGCGCCGCCGGCTGGCATGCGATCTTCTGGCTGATGGTCGGCTACGGCCTGCTGGCGTTGGCGACGGTTGCGGCGATGCTGCCCGAAACGGTCGAGCGCGATCTGTCGAGGCTGCAGCCAATGGCGGTCGCCGCTTCCTACGCGGAACTGCTCGCCGCGCCGCAATTCCTGTTCGCGGCGCTGGCTCTCGGCGGCGCAGTGGGGGCGCTGTATGCCCAGGCGACCATCCTGCCGTTCCTGCTGATGGACCGAATCGGACTGACGCCGACCCAATTCGGCCTGTCGATGCTGATGCAATCGGGCGCGTTCTTCCTTGGCTCGTTGACGGCGCGGCCGATGATGCGCCGTCACGGCGCGGGCGGCATTGTCGTTCCCGGCCTCGCCCTCATTGGCGCCGGAAGCGTCGCCTTGGCGCTCGGGCTGACGCTTTTTGCACCGCGCTTCCTGTCGGTGATGTTGCCGGTCGCATCCTACGCCGTCGGCATCGCCTGGGTCATGCCGGCGTTGACGACGCAGGCGTTGAGACCTTTCGCGCACATGGCGGGCTCGGCGTCGTCGATGATGGGATTCCTGCAGATGGGACTGGGCCTTGCCGGCGGCGCCTTGTCGGCGTTTGTCGGCGATCCGGCCTTGTCGATGGCGACGATCATCCCCGGACTCGGCGCGCTGTCGATCCTGAGTTATCGCCTGTGGCGACGCGGCATCAGCGCGTCTGCTCGTTCGCCCGGATGAACGACCAGAAGTAAACCACCGACGGCACGACTCCGTTACCGCCCGGCTTCAATCCCGCGACCGAACCCAGTTCGGCGGCGAAGTTGTGGCAATTGTAGCGAAGGCTCCATCGCGGCGGGCGCGCCAGCGCCGCCTTCGCCTTGGCCAACAGGCGTTTGTATTGCATCGCGGTCAGCGAGACGCGGTAAGCGTTGGCGACCGGGAAAGTGCAGTCCTTTCCGGAAGGCGTCACTTCCGCCCTGACCGAATGATCGGCCGAAAGATGCGCATCGCGCAGATAATGCTGTGGGTCGAGGCCGATGAAATGGCGCGTCAGCGGTTCGCCGGTTTTGTCAAGCCGACCGAAAACCACATACATGTGGCCGGGAAGCAGTTGGCGCGAGGGCCGTTGACGGAACTCGACATAGGCGGGGTCGCCGGCGCGGACTCGAGCAACGGTCAATCGCGCCGACCTGCCGTTGGCGCGACCGTGGGCGGCGCAAGACAGAGCCGACAAGCCCGGCTCCAATCCGGCTTTCCGGCTGGCCGCCGCCGGTTCAAATCCAAGCATAAGAAGGACGATGGCCAGACTCAGGCGAAACGGCATGGGACGTCCTGTGCAAAACCAGTCCACGGGCTCTATTTCCCGATTTTCTCAGCATCGCGACGACAGGAGAAACAAGTACCGCAAACACAGTCCGGAACCGCCGCTGCGACGACATGATGCGGCCATCCTGTCCCGACTGATCGCCGGAGCGATTTGCGGTACGTCTGTCGTCACACTCCCTCGCGCGCCCGGAACGACCTTAGACTGTTCGCCTCCGGACCGAAACGCTTTTTGGATCGTTAGCCGCGCTTTCGCGCCCCGAGCGTGCGCAGCCGCAGCGCGTTGAGGCGAATGAAACCCTCGGCGTCCTTCTGGTCGTAGGCGCCGCGGTCGTCCTCGAACGTCACCAGCTTGTCGGAATAAAGCGATTTCGGCGAGCGGCGGCCGGTGACGATGACGTTGCCCTTGTAAAGCTTGAGGCGCACCTCGCCTTCCACGTCTTCCTGGCTCTTGTCGATCAGCGCCTGCAACATCTCGCGTTCCGGCGCATACCAGAAGCCATTGTAGATGAGCTCGGCGTAACGCGGCATGATGTCGTCCTTCAAATGCGCCGCGCCGCGGTCGAGGGTGAGCGATTCGATGGCGCGGTGGGCGACGAGCAGGATGGCGCCGCCGGGCGTCTCGTAGACGCCGCGCGATTTCATGCCGACGAAGCGGTTCTCGACCAGATCGATGCGGCCGACGCCATTGTCGCGGCCAAGATCGTTCAGCGCCGCCAGCATCGTCGCCGGCGACAGCACCTCGCCGTTCAGCGACACGGCGTCGCCCCTGGCGAAACCGATGACGATTTCGGTCGGCGTATCGGGTGCGTCCATCGGCGAGACGGTGCGCTGATAGACATAGTCCGGCGGCTCGATCCACGGGTCTTCCAGCACCTTGCCCTCGGACGAGGAATGCAGGAGGTTGGCGTCGACGGAGAAGGGAGCCTCGCCCTGCTTGTCCTTCGGCACCGGGATCTGATGAGCTTCGGCGAAGTGGATCAGGTCGGTGCGCGATTTGAACGTCCAGTCGCGCCAGGGCGCGATGACCTTGATATCGGGATTGAGCGCATAGGCCGTCAATTCGAAGCGGACCTGGTCGTTGCCCTTGCCGGTTGCGCCGTGGGCGACCGCGTCGGCGCCGGTTTCGCGGGCAATCTCGACGAGGCGTTTGGCGATCAGCGGCCGGGCGATCGAGGTGCCGAGCAGATACGTGCCTTCGTAAAGCGCATTGGCGCGGAACATCGGATAGACGAAATCGCGGACGAACTCCTCGCGTACATCCTCGATGTAGATTTCCTTAATTCCCATCATTTCGGCCTTGCGGCGCGCCGGCGCCAATTCGTCGCCCTGCCCGAGGTCGGCAGTAAACGTGACCACTTCGGCGTTGAGCTCGGTTTGCAGCCATTTGAGGATGATGGACGTGTCCAGTCCGCCGGAATAGGCGAGAACGACCTTCTTGACGTGTTTGTGCTTGGTCATGGGAAATCCGCGAAATCCGGCTGAGGGAGATTGGGGTCGGGGTCTTTTATTGCGCCCGGCGCGCTGCCGCAAGCCGCTCCAGTCCGGCGGCGACGGCGGCGAAGACGACGATTGTCGATAACCCGCCGAGCAAGGCGTCGGAAAGGAAATGGGCGCCGAAGGCGACCCGCAACAGGGACGCCGCCAAGGCGACAACGGCAAGCGCGGCAAAAAGCCGGCCGCGCCAACGCGGCGGCGCCAGCAGCGCGATCAGCGGCAAGATGAAAACGCCCGCCGCTTCGCCGGAAACAAACGAGCAATTGTCGTGACAATGGCCGCCGAAACTGCCGGCCGGCTCGAAAGGCAGTTTGCCGCCGAACAAGTCAACCGTGCGCGGTCGCGGTCGTCCCCAGTGATCTTTGAGAACGACATTGACCATCAGGCCGGGTCCAAGGGCAAAAGCGCCGACAAGAGCTGCCTTCAGCCGGAGCGACGCATCGTCGAGGCGGTGGCCGGAATAAAGATCGCGAGCGATCCAGATCGCGATCGCCGCGACGGCAATCGCCGGAAAGATATGGAAAAAACCGCGCAACTCCACCAATACCTCGACGTCAAGCGGCCAAAACCGCCCGCAAGGCGGGTTCGCGCCGGGGTCGCAGGGAGAGGTTTCGAAAAAGAAGGTCGAAACGGCGATATCGGCCGCGGAAAAGACGAAAAACAGCAGTGTTGCCGACAGCCACATCACGACGAGGAGGGCCGCAAAACCTGGCGTCGGGCGGGCGAGACGATCGATCATGCGGCGCTCTTCGCCTGCTTTGCTGCGCATGTAAAGCCGGCGCGGATGGACGTCCTCCTCCACCTGTTGTAACCGGGGGAAAAACCGGACCGGCCCATGATCTTCTTGCCCGATGCGGCGACCTTCGCCCAATTCGCCGTCGCGACCGTCATTATCGCGTTGACGCCCGGACCAGACATGACGCTGTTTGTCGGTCGCGCCTTGTCGGAAGGCCGGGCCGCCGGGCTTGCCGCGATGGCCGGCGCATTCACCGGCATCATCGTCCACACCGCGCTGGTGGCGCTCGGCCTGTCGGCGCTGATCGTCGCGTCGCCGGCGGCGTTCACGGCGCTCAAGGTCGGCGGCGCCGGCTATCTCGTCTGGCTCGCGGTTCAGGCGATCGTCAAGGGCTCGGCCTTTTCGCCCGATACGGCCAGGCGCAAGGCGCGGCCGCTTTCAACCCATTGGGCCACCGGCTTCGGCATCAATCTGCTCAATCCGAAGATCATCCTGTTCTTCATGACCTTCCTGCCGCAATTCGTCACGCCGGGCGATCCGCACGCGCCGGGCAAACTGTTCTTCCTCGGCCTGTCGTTCATCCCGCTGTCGATCCCGCTCACCGTGCCAATGGTGCTGGCGGCCGACCGATTCGCCGGCTTGCTGAAGAAAAGCCCGAAGGTGACGCGCATCGTCGACTGGCTGTTCGCCGGCATTTTTTCCGCCTTTGCGGCGAAAATCCTGCTCACCCAGGCGAAGTGACAATGCGCCAATCGCCCGACGAGCGGCCGGCGACGACCCAATAGGCGAGGCCGGCGGCGGCGCCGGCAAGCAGAAGGGTTGCGAAGAGGCCCGGTCCGGCCTCCGCTTCGCCACCTGCCGACCGGATAAGGTAAACCACCAGCAAGGCGATGCCGGAGCCGGCGGCAAGAAAGAACCACGGTTGGCGCAACCGAAACAATTCGGCGGCGACGATGACGAAAAACGCCGGAACGGCGGCGAAATAACCGACGAACAAGGCCGTGAACGGGACGGACAGCGCCAGACCGGCGGCGAGGACGGCGGTGTCGGGATCGGAATCGGCAGCCGAGGCGGCGATGATCGCCAGATTGAGAACAAGGCTTCCCGCCAATGCGGAGAGTATGAAACCGCCGAGATCGAGCGCCAGTTTTATCGCCAGGGCCTTTGCGAGATTCACTGTCTTGACTCCGCGCGCCACGCGCCGGAACGCTGCCCGACGACGGCCCGACAGGCGGGACCACCAGTTGCGCCGGTGAGCGCCACGCCGATATTCATCGGCGGCGCCCGGCTCACTCCGCCCCGTGCCCGGCGATCATCATCGCCTCGAGCGCCAGCCGGTCGGACTTGCGCATGCGCTCCGATTCCGACTTCAGCTGGCCGCAGGCGGCGAGGATGTCGCGGCCGCGCGGCGTGCGGATCGGCGAGGCATAACCGGCCGCATTGATGAAATCGGCGAATTTGCCGATGGTTTCCCAATCGGAGCATTCGAACGCCGTGCCCGGCCACGGGTTGAACGGTATCAGATTGATCTTGGCCGGAATGCCTTTCAACAATTTGATGAGATCGCGCGCATGGCTGAGCGAGTCGTTGACGCCTTTCAGCATGACGTATTCGAAGGTGATGCGGCGCGCGTTGGAGAGGCCGGGATAGGCCTTGCAAGAGGCGATCAGCTCCTTCAGCGGGTATTTCTTGTTGATCGGCACGAGCAAGTCGCGCAGCGCATCGTTGGCGGCGTGCAGCGAAATCGCCAGCATGACGCCGATCTCGGACCCGGTGCGGCCGATTTCGGGCACAACGCCGGAGGTCGACAGCGTGATGCGGCGCTTCGACAACGCCAGCCCGTCGCCGTCGGCGGCGATCAAAAGCGCCTTCTTCACCGCCTCGAAATTGTAGAGCGGCTCGCCCATGCCCATCATGACGATGTTGGAGACCTTGCGGCCCTCAGCCGGCACGATCGCGCCCATCGGCGTATCGGCGCCGGGGAAATCGCCGAGCCGGTCGCGCGCCGTCATCAATTGGGCGAGGATTTCCTCCGCCGTCAAATTGCGCACCAGCATCTGCGTGCCGGTGTGGCAAAACGAACAATTGAGCGTGCAGCCGACCTGGCTGGAGATGCAGAGCGTGCCGCGGCCTTCCTCGGGAATGTAGACGGTTTCGACCTCGACCGGCTTGCCGGCGCCGCGCGAAGGAAAGCGCAACAGCCATTTGCGCGTGCCGTCGGCCGAGATTTGCTCCTCGACGATTTCCGGCCGGCCGATGACATAATGCGCGGCGAGCGTTTCGCGCAGTTCGCGCGCCACATTGGTCATGGCCATGAAATCGTCGACGCCGCGCACATAGAGCCAGTGCCAGAGCTGCTGCACGCGCATCTTGCGCTGCTTTTCCGGCACGCCGATCTTCGCCAGCGCCTCGGCCAGCTCGGCGCGGTCGAGGCCGATCAGCGAAGGCTTGTCTTGGCCGCGCGCGGCGCGCGCTTCGAGCGCGGCGTGGGCGTCGTCGTCGGTCAGGTCAATGGTCGCGGTCACGGGGCGTTCCTCGTCGTCATCGCCGGGCGATAGCACGGAGACGATCCAGGGTCACGTTCGCCGGTTACTTGCAGGCGCGGATCGATTCCAGCGCCGCTGAAACGCCTTTCAGCGAAAACGCGTAATTGGTGGCGTTGCCGCGGCCGGATTTGGCGGCGATCTTCATGTCGCTGCCGCCCTTCATGGCGGCGATCAAAGCCGGCTCTTCCGCCGCATTCTCCATCCAGGCGCTCTTGCCGCGGGTGAAAGGGGTGAAGCTCTTGTCGTCGACGGAGACGATGACCTTGGAATCGGTCTGGAAGGCGTAGCCGGCGATGAATTGCGGCTCGAAGGCAACGTTCTGGCCGGGTTTCTGGCTGACGAAGAAATAGACGTCGCCATGGTCGAGTCCGTTGGGCTGCTTTTCCGTTGGCACCGACAGGACGTAGCAGACCTTGCCCTTGTCACCGGCGTAGGAATAGGTGCCCCAGGCGTTGTGCTGGCTGAGCTTGGTCGCCGATTGCGCCAGCGCGGGCGTTACGGCCAAGGCCATGGCCAGAACGGCAAAGCTCTTCATGAAGTCGCGCATGGTGGATCTCGTTCCGGTCGCCGCATCGGTTGTCGCGGCATGTGGGTCCTGTGAGGATAGATGCCGACAATTTGATTGAATTCGGGTTACCAAAGGGTGAATCCCCGCCGCAATGCGTCATTTGGCCTGCCAACATGGCAGGCCGCGTGCCGACGCCCAAATCCCTTCGAGCGGTTTTCAACAGGATGAAAACGGCAAGAGTTGGGCTTGCCCGGCGTCGACGCCGATAGGGTTAACCGATTTCCTCGAGCGCCCGCTTCGCCGCCTCGCGGTGGGACGGTTTGACATTCTGGCGCAGCGTCGCCATCGCCGCCGTCAGCACGGCCACATCGTCGGCGAAGCCGACCATGGCGATGAAATCGGGGATCGCGTCGAAGGGCAGGACAAAATAAGCGAGTGCGCCAATAAGGATGGCGCGCGCCTGCGCCGGCGTTTCCCGGTCGAATGCGCAATAGTAAGCGGCCACGACGTCTTCCATGAACGGCACTTGACGGGCGGCGCGCTTGACCGTTTTCCAGAAATTGCGGCGAACGCCGTCGGCCTTGCCCTGGGTCATGTTGTCGATGGTTGCCGTCATGGCCGTTGCGCCTCCCTCAAACGGGAAAAATGTGGGGTGCGGAAAACCGCGCCGCAAGGGGGATCAGACGCCCTTGAGACGGCCGGCGGCGGCACGGTCGCAGGCTTCGGCGAGCGCCAGATCGAATGCGGTGATTCCGCCGCGGTCATGCGTGGTCAGTCGAAGGTCGACACGATTCCACACATTCGTCCAATCCGGGTGATGGTCGAGCCGTTCCGCCGCCAGAGCGATTTCGGTCATGAAAGCGAAGGCTTCGCCGAATCCGCGAAAAACGAAGCGCCGCTCGATCGCCAAGCCGTCGGCGGTGGTCGTCCAACCCGGATGCGCCGCCATTGCGGCGGCAAGCGCTGCTCCCTCGAGCTTTTTCCGCTCCGGCGCCATGGTCAGGCGCGGTGCGCGCCAGCGGCGATCGGCGGGCGCGAAAGCCGGTGATCTACCGGCCCGAGCGGCCATGCCGCCTCGACGACATAGGGGCCTCCGCCAACCGAATCGCGCGACGACATCAGGACGAAGCGGCCGACATGAAAAGGCATGGCAGCGAAATTGCCACGCATCGACAGCCAGCGGGCGATTTCGGCATCGGCGGCGTTCTTCAACCGCGCCAGCGTCACATGGGGGGCGAATTTGCGCGGATCGGCGGGAAGGCCGAGGCGCTGGCAGATGCGCTCGATTTCGCCCTGCAGCGCGGCGAGATCGGGCGAGGCCGTCGCTCCGGCCCAGATCGAGTGCGGCTTGCGTCCGCCGAACGAGCCGACGCCGGCGATGGTCAGCATGAAAGACGGCCGGCGCACGCGATCGAGCGCGTCGGCGATCTCGTCGGCGACATGACCTTCGACATCGCCGATGAAACGCAAGGTGATGTGGTAGTTCTCAACATCAATCCAGCGGGCGCCGGGCAATCCGCCCCGCAGAAGTGAAAGGGAGAGCGCGGCTTCACGGGGAATTTCGAGAGCGGTGAACAAACGGGGCATCTTCACCTCCCGATTCGCAGGCGCAACTTCAGCGAATCATCGTTCGGCCGCGTCGGCAAGTCGAAATTTCAATTCAGGGCGGCAACCGCCTCCTTGACCGAGGGCAGCATGCGTTCGACCATGACCTGAACGCCTTTGGCATTGGGATGCAGGCCGTCCTCCAGCAACAGATCGGGACGGGCGGCGACGCCGTCAAGGAAGAACGGGTAAAGCGCCACGCCATGGGCGGCGGCGAGATCGGGATAGATCGGATCGAATTCCGCCTGAAACTCCGCCCCCATCGACGGGGCGGCGCGCATGCCGGCAAGCACGACCGCGACGCCGCGGCCTTTGAGTTTCACGATCATTTGATCGAGGTTGGCCCGCGTCACGTCCGGAGGAATGCCACGCAGCATGTCGTTGGCGCCGAGTTCGAGAATGACCAGATCGGCGCTGGCGGAGACACTCCAGTCGAGTCTTTCCAAGCCGCCGGAAGACGTGTCTCCGGAAACTCCGGCATTAATGACATTCACCGCGACTCCGGACTGCGCCAACGCCGCCGCCAGGCGATCGGTGAAGCCTTCCCCGGGCGCCAGGCCGTATCCGGCCATCAAACTGTCGCCGAGCCCGACGATTTCGACCGGTTCGGCCCGGACCGCGCCGGCAAAAGCCAGCAAAACAGCCATGGCGGCGATGAAAGGTTTGAAACCCATGGCGTAAATCCCATATCAGCGGTAACCGTCCCGTCCGAATTCCCATACAGGACTGCAATCGTGGCCGAAACCGTTATCGATTTGAACGGCGTGTCGCTGACGCTCGGCGATGGCGCGGCGCGCGTCGAGGTGCTCAACGATGTCAGCCTGAACGTCGACGCCGGCGAAATGGCCGGCGTCGTCGGACCGTCGGGATCGGGAAAGACGACCTTGTTGATGGTGGTCGCCGGTCTCGAACGCGTTGACCGGGGCGAGGTGACCATCGCCGGCGAAAGGTTGAACGGTCTTTCCGAGGATCGGCTCGCCGTTTTTCGCGGCCGCAGCATCGGCATCGTGTTCCAGTCGTTTCATCTGATTCCCAACATGACGGCGCTCGAAAACGTCGCCGTGCCGCTGGAGCTTGCCGGGCGAAGGGACGCCTTCGCCGAGGCGCGCGCCGAATTGAACGCCGTCGGCCTCGGCGGACGATTGTCGCACTATCCCGGCCAACTCTCCGGCGGCGAGCAACAGCGTGTCGCGATCGCCCGGGCGCTTGCGCCGAAACCCCGGCTGGTGATCGCCGACGAGCCGACCGGAAATCTCGACCAGGCGACCGGCGCCCAGATCGCCGACCTGCTGTTCGCCACGGCGCGGGAAAGGGCGGCGACACTGATGCTGGTCACCCACGATCCAGCGCTCGCCGCGCGCTGCGGGCGCGTCATCGCCATGCGCTCGGGACGCGTCGAAAACGCCTTGGAGCGCGCTCCGGCATGATCGCCAGCCGACTCATGCTGGCGTTGCGCTTCGCCGCCCGCGAAATGCGCGCCGGCTTGCGCGGGTTCTTCGTCTTTCTCGCCTGCATCGCACTTGGCGTCGGGGCCATCGGCGCGGTGGGTTCGGTCGCCCGTTCGATCTCCGACGGCGTGGCCCGCGAGGGACGGACCCTGCTCGGCGGCGACATCCGCTTTTCGCTGAACCAGCGCCTGCCGGACTTGGCCGAACACGATTGGCTGGCCTCGATCGGCGCCTTGAGCGAGAGCCAATCGATGCGATCGATGGCGCGGCGCGCCGACGGAACCGACCAGGCGCTGGTCGAGGTCAAGGCGGTCGACGAGCTATGGCCGCTCTATGGCGCGGCGGAGTCGACCCCGGCTTATGATTTCGCTACGCTTGGCGCGGAAGACCAAGAATTCGGCGCGCTGGCGCCGCAAATCCTGTTCGACCGGCTCAGTCTCGATCCGGGCGGCTCCATCCTGCTCGGCAAGGCGCGGTTTGTGCTGAAGGGCGTGCTCGCGCGCGAACCGGATGCGGCATCCGATGGCTTCGGCTTCGCCCCCCGCCTGCTGATTTCGCGCGAAGGCCTCGCCGCCACCGGACTGGTTCAGCCGGGCAGCCTGTTTGAACATGTGGTGAAAGTGAAAATCGACAGCGCCGACGATGCGCGCGTGGCCGAGGTAAAGGCGGAGGCGGAAAAACGGTTTCCGCAGGCGGGTTGGGGGGTGCGCACCCGTGACAACGCCGCGCCGGCGCTGACACGATCGATCGGGCAATTGTCGCAATTCCTGTCCCTGCTTGGTCTGGCGGCGCTGATCACCGGCGGGGTCGGCGTCGCCAATGCGGCGCGAGCGCATCTCACCGCAAAGCGCAGCGAAATCGCCACGTTGAAAAGCCTCGGCGCGTCCGGCGCATTCGTCTTCGCCGTCTATCTGGCGCAAATGATGTTCATCGCGGTGATCGGCGTCGCCATCGGCCTGGCGCTGGCGGCGCTGGCGCCTTTCGCCCTGTCGGCGTTGCTCGCCGATTTGCTGCCGGTGGCGGCCGAGGCGCGGCTCTATCCCGGCGTTCTGGCGCTGGCGGCGCTGTTCGGCCTGCTCGTCACGCTGCTCTTCGCCATTCTGCCGCTCGGACGCGCCCGCGACGTGCCGGCGACGGCGTTGTTTCGCGAACTGGGCCTCGACGCCGGCTTCTGGCCGAAGCCGCTTTATCTCGTGGCCGCCGCGCTTCTGGCGGCGGCGCTGGCAGGCCTCGCGATCCTGACCGCCGATGACTGGAGGCTCGCCGGCCTGTTTTTGGCCGGCGTCGTGTTCGCCTTTGTCGTGTTGACCGGGGTCGGCTGGCTGGTGCGCCTGGTCGCGGCGCGGACGCCGCGTCCGGAGGGCACAGTGTTGCGGTTGGCCGTCGGGAACATTCACCGCCCCGGCGCGCTGACCAGCTCGGTGGTGTTGTCGCTCGGGCTCGGCCTGACGCTGATCGTGGCGCTCGGCCTGATCGATGGCAATTTGCGCAGCCAGATTTCCGGGGCGGTGGCCCGGCAAGCCCCGAATTTCTTTTTTCTCGACATCCAATCGTCCGATGTCGAAGCGTTTTCGACCCTTCTTGCCAAGGAGTCGCCGAACGGCGCGGTAATGAAAGCGCCCATGCTGCGGGGCCGCATCACGGCGCTGAACGGCGTTTCCGTCGACAAGCTCAACCCGCCGCCGGAGGCGCAATGGGTTCTGCGCGGCGACCGCGGCATCACCTATTCGCCGACGCTGCCGGAGAACTCCACCATCGCCGAGGGGCAGTGGTGGCCAATCGACCACAAGGGCGAGCCCTTGGTGTCGTTTGCCGCGGAAGAAGGAGGCGAACTCGGCCTCAAACTCGGCGATTCGGTCACCATCAATGTCCTCGGCCGCTCGATCACGGCGAAGATTGCCAATTTTCGCGCAGTCAAATGGGATTCGATGGGCATCAATTTCGTCATGGTGTTTTCGCCCAACACGATGGCGGGCGCGCCGCATTCCTGGCTGGCGACGCTTGCCGACAGGGACGCGGCGCCGGCCGACGAGGCGCGATTGCTCAACGCGGTGACGCGCGCCTTTCCGGCGGTGACCTCGGTGCGCATCAAGGACGCGCTCGACGTCGTCAACTCGCTTCTCCGCCAATTGGCCACCGCCATACGGGCGGCATCGTCGGTGGCGCTGGTCGCCTCGATCCTCGTGCTGTCGGGGGCGCTCGCCGCCGGCAGCCACGCCCGCATACGCGACGCCGTGATCCTGAAGACGCTCGGCGCGACGCGGCAAACCCTGATTCTTGCCTGGACGCTCGAGTATGGCCTCATCGGCCTGGCGGCGGCGGTGTTCGCGCTGGCCGCCGGCTCGGCCGCCGCGTGGTTCGTGACGACGCGCATCATGGAAATGGAGGCGCAATTCTCGCCGTTCACCGCGGCGACGACGATCGTGCTGGCGCTGGTCCTCACCATCGGCTTCGGCCTGATCGGTTCGTGGCGGGTGCTTGGCCAGAAGGCCGCGCCGGTTCTGCGGCACGAGTAGCGTTTACCTTGTCCGATTCCGCGCCGTTAACGCCTTGTCATCGGGCGTGACCATACGCATATTATCAACAGGCATGCTGGAGTCCCGCCAGCGGCGCCGGGGCGTCATGCCCGACACCCGACGGGACGAAGATGTGAGGATAACCATGTCCGACTACCGCACAAATCCGATGCGCGCTTCGGCCCAGACCGGCGTCATGATCGACGAAGGCCTGCGCGCCTACATGCTGCGCGTCTACAATCTGATGATGCTCGGTCTCGCCATCACCGGCGTCGTCGCCTATGGCGCCGCCGCCATGGCGATCGGCGAAGACGGCCTGACCGCTTTCGGCCAGGCGATCTACCTGACGCCGTTGCGCTGGGTGGTGATGCTGGCCCCCCTCGGCCTCGTCATGTTCCTGTCGTTCCGCATCGACCGGATGAGCGTCGCCGCGGCGCAGACGACCTTCTGGGCCTACTCCGCGTTGGTCGGCCTGTCGCTGTCGACGATCTTCCTTGTCTATACCGGCCAGTCGATCGTGCAGGTGTTCTTCATCACGGCCGCGACCTTCGGCGCGCTTTCGCTCTACGGCTACACGACGAAGCGCGACCTGTCGGGCATGGGCTCGTTCATGGTGATGGGCCTGTTCGGCCTGATCATTGCCTCGATCGTCAACATCTTCATGGCCTCATCGGCCCTGCAGTGGGCGATTTCGATGATGGGCGTCATCGTCTTCTCCGGCCTGACCGCCTGGGATACGCAGGCGATCAAGGAAATGTATGTCGAGGGCGATGACGAGGCGACCGGCGGCCGCAAGGCCATCATGGGCGCGTTGCGTCTCTATCTCGACTTCATCAACCTGTTCATGTCGCTGCTGCAATTGCTCGGCAACCGCGAGTAAGCGGGTCGAAACCGACGGAAAGGGGCGGCCTTCGGGTCGCCCTTTTCTTTTATGCGCCAGTCAATTAGCCATGGCGATCCGCAGGATCGCGCGCCATGTCCCTGACCGTCCGTCCGGCCCGAAAGGCCGACACCGCCGCCATTCACGCCATCTACGCCGACGCCGTCGCCCATGGCACGGCGACCTACGAACTCGACATTCCGACGTCCGACGAAATGGCGGCGCGTTTCGCCGCGATCACGGAGGCTGGCCAGCCCTGGCTGGTGGCGGAAATGAACGGGATCATGGTCGGCTACGCCTATGCCGGACCGTTTCGGGCGCGGCCGGCCTACCGCTTCATCGTCGAGGATTCGATCTATGTGGCGCCGGGGCAGAAGCGCTCCGGCGTCGGGCGCGCCCTGCTTGTCGCGCTGATCGATGCGTGCGCGGCGCTCGGCTATCGCCAGCTCATCGCCGTCATCGGCGATGGACCGGGCAATCCCGGATCTGTCGGCCTGCATGCGGCGCTCGGTTTTCGCCATTGCGGCGTCATGGAAGGCTCCGGCTACAAATTCGAGCGCTGGCTCGATACCGTCATCATGCAATTGGCGCTGAATGGCGGAACCGGCACGCCGCCCGATGCGCAAAGCTGGCCGGAACGGTCCTTCAGGCTTTCACAAGGCTGAGCTTGCGGTCGAAAACGGCGAGGACGCGGTCCAGTTCGTGGCCGCGTTTGACGATGCGGCCATCGGTGGCGACCACGGCGAAAGCGCCCTGGCGTCGGGCCAGCGCCGGATCCTTGACGATGCGAAAGAGCGCAAACTCCGAGGCGCGGCGATAGACGGAAAAGACGGCGCGATCGGGAAGGTGGTCGATGGCGTAGTCGCGCCATTCGCCGGCGGCGACCATGCGGCCGTAAAGGCGCAGAATCTGGTCCAACTCGCTGCGCTGGAAGGCGACAGGCATTTTCGCCAGGCGCACGTCGCCAAGCGGCAAAATGCTTGCGTCGGCGTCCTCCCCGCCTGACTGGTCGAACCTGTCGGTCATCAACGACTTTCGGCAAGCGATTGATCGGCAACAGATTCGCTGCTTCGGCCGGCTTTTGCAACCCCCGATTCGCCGGAGCCGGCAAATCACAAGATGCTAAAGACAGGTGCGAAACGTTGAACGGCGCGCCTTATTCCCGCCGCGATTTTTCCCGGTTCAGGCCCCAATCCGCCGCGACCATCGCCTCGTTGCCTGAGACGGTTCGGTTCGGATTTGTTTCGAAACCCCAAGCCCCCCGCCCACGAAGCGGATCCGGGCCGAACCAACTCCCGGTTTGCCGGGATCAGGACGACGATCCCAAAGAGTCTCCGCCGGCCTGCCCGAAAGCAGCGCCGGCGTTTTTTTAATCAGAGGCGGATCGCCGCCGCGCCGAGAATTGCACCGGGCGCGCCGCCCGGGCCGATTTCCTGCACCAGCACGGCGCAGCCGTCGGCGCCGGATTTGGCAGCCTCGGAAACTGGCATTTCGAAACGGCCGGCTTCGCCGTGATACATGCCGGTGGTCGATACCGACAGGACCGAGTTGACGTAGCGGATCGTGTCGCCCTTGTTTTCGCCGCGCTCAACCTTCACTGCCGCATCGCCCTTGTACCAGACAAAGACAATCACGGCCTCGCCGGTCGGCGCCGGTCCTGTTCCCGTCTCGGCGACGACACGGTCGTCGATGCGCGTCAGGCGAACCGCCACGCCGAGTTTCGATGTTTCGAGGGCGGCGGAAACAGCGGGGCCGTCGGCGCCGTTGACATGGGTTCGTCCATTCAGCACCGCCTGCGGCGTGTAGACCGACCGGGCGTCGAACATTCTGGCGTAGCCATGCTGGCGTTCGGTGTTGGCGGGGCTGGCCAGCGTGTCGCGCCAGCCGAGATAATCCCAGTAGTCGACGTGGTAAGCGAGAGTGACCAGGTTTTTATCCTGCGCCAGCTTCGCCAGATTGGCGTCCGCGGGCGGGCAGGAGGAGCAGCCCTGCGATGTGAACAGTTCGACGACGCCGTGCGCGGGAACGTCTTGCGCCGATGCCGGCGTCGCCAGGGCGAACGCCATCGCCAAACCTGTAAAAATGTGTCGGACCATCGTAACCGCCTCAATGCGCCGATTGTGACGCGCCAGACCCTGCCTAGGCAATAGACGGCTCAATGGCCAGTCACGACCGGGTGAGGCCAATGTTGATCACTTGACAATACCGACCGGTTGGTATCTTTTGAATCGGTCGTTTTTTCACGAGGAGGACCCGGCCATGACCTCAGCGACGGGACGTTTCATCTGGCACGATCTGATGACCACCGACACAAAGGCGGCCGAGGCTTTCTACACGGTGGTCACCGGGTGGACGGCGACCGATTCCGGCATGCCTGGCGCGCCCTACACGATCCTCGCCGCCGGCGAGGACGCCATCGGCGGCATCATGGCGATCCCGCAAGGGGACGCCGGCATGCCGCCTTGCTGGACCGGCTATGTCGGCGTGCCTGATGTCGACGCCTACACCGACAGGATAGCGAAATCCGGCGGCAAGGTGTGGAGATCACCGCGGGATATTCCCGACGTCGGGCGCTTCAGCGTCGTCGCCGATCCGCAGGGTGCGGTGTTCATCCTGTTCAAGGGAACAAGCGAATTCGCGCCGGTTTCGCGGCCGATGGGCACGGCGGGCCACTTCGCCTGGAACGAGCTTCATGCGGGCGACGGCGAAAAGGCGTTCGACTGGTACCAGAACATGTTCGGCTGGGAAAAGGCCGAAGCGCACGACATGGGCGGCTTCACCTATACCACCTTCCGCACCGGCGATAACGCCGCTGTCGGCGGCATGATGACGAAAATGGCATTCGAACCCGCGCCCCATTGGGCGTATTATGTCTGGGTAGCCGATTTCGACGCTGCCGGCGAACGGATCAAGGCCCATGGCGGCAAAGTGCTGATGGATGCGCATGAGGTGCCGGGCGGCGCCTGGATCCTCGCCTGCCAGGATCCGCAGGGGGCATATTTCAACCTGCTTGGCCAGCGCTGAACGGCGCGGCCGGCCCGCGAAGGGAGGACAAAATGGCCTATGTCGACGGTTATTTGATCGCTGTTCCGAACGCCAGCAAGGCCGCCTATGTCGAAATGGCGGAAAAAATGGCGGTGGTGTTCAAGACCAATGGCGCGACGCGTGTGGTGGAAAACTGGGAAGACGATGTGCCGGAAGGCAAGCTGACCTCGTTCCCCATGGCGGTCAAACGCGAGGCCGGCGAATCCATCGTCTTTTCCTGGGTCGCCTGGCCGACAAGGGAGATCCGCGATGCCGGGTGGAAACAGGTGATGGAAGACCCGATCATGAATGAGAGCCGGTTCGCCACGCTCTTTGACGGCAAGCGCATGATCTATGGCGGCTTCGAAACCGTCGTGGACATGTGAATAAGCCAACGCCGCCGGAAGCGGGCCCGTCCGGGCTCTTGCGAACGAGAGGACAGACAATGGTTTACGTCGATGTGTTTGTCGGTCCGGTTCCGACCGCCGACAAGGAAATTTACCTCGCCTACGCCAGGAAAATGCAGGCCATGACGAAGCAGGCCGGCGCGCTATCGGTCATGGCCTGTTGGGGCGACGATTCGCCCGGCGGGATGCCCAACAATCCATTGGCGACGGCGCTGGACCTGAAAACCGGGGAAACCCTGGTCACCCGTTTTGTCAAATGGGAATCCCGGATTGCGCGCGAAACCGGCTGGGCCGCGCTGATGAAACACCCCGAAATGCAAACGCTTTCGCCGCCGTTCGACCGGTCGCGCGTGCGCTACGCCGGATTCGACGTCATCGATGAATTGTGAGGATGGACCATGGCGAAGCCGGCAACGGTCCGCATCGAGAACGTGTTGCAACCGGGCAAGACCTACCCGGTCGACGCCGCCAAGTTCGAGGCGATGAAGAAGGCGCTGCTGGCGGTCGTGCCGGATATGCCGCCTGGCATCACGCCGGAAGAGATCATCGCGCGGGTGAAGCCGTCCCTGCCGGACGATCTGTTCCCTGGCGGATCGACCGTGGGATGGTGGGTCAAATCCGTGCAGCTCGACCAGGAGGCCAAGGGCGTCATCGCCCGCTCGTTCAAGCCGGTTCGCCTTTACAAAAAATGATAAAGGCGGGACCGCGGCCCCGCCTTCGATGCACGCATGCGCGGCGGCTCAGGCCGCCAGGTCGCGCAATACGTATTGAAGGATGCCGCCATTGTTGAGGTAACCGATCTCTTCGGCCGTATCGATGCGGCAGACGATCGGCACGTTTTTGACCATTCCATCGGCGAAGGTGATTTTCGCGGTCATTTTTTGGCGCGGCTTGACCGTGGCGAGACCCTCGATCGACACCGTTTCGTCGCCCTTCAGGCCGAGCGACTGCCAGCTCGTGCCTTCTTCGAAGACGAAGGGCACGACGCCCATGCCGACGAGGTTGGAGCGGTGGATGCGCTCGAACGACTGGGCGATGACGGCGCGCACGCCGAGCAGATTGGTGCCCTTGGCGGCCCAGTCGCGCGACGAGCCGTTGCCGTATTCGACGCCGGCGAAGACGACCAGCGGGGTCGCCGACGCCTTGTATTTCATCGCGGCGTCGTAGATCGACAGCTCGTCCTTCGACGGATAGTGGATGGTGTAGCCGCCTTCCTTGCCGTTGGCGCCCAGCATGTGGTTGCGGATGCGGATATTGGCGAAGGTGCCGCGCATCATCACTTCGTGATTGCCGCGCCTGGTGCCGTACTGGTTGAAGTCGGCCACCGCCACGCCATTTCCGGTCAGGTACTTGCCGGCGGGCGAGGCCGCCTTGATGGAGCCTGCCGGCGAGATGTGGTCGGTGGTGATCTTGTCGCCGAACAGGCCGAGGACGCGCGCGCCCTCGATGTCGGTGACGCCGACGGCCGACTTGCCCATGCCGACGAAATAGGGCGGGTTCTGCACATAGGTCGATTTGTCGTCCCAGGCGTAGGTCTGGCCGGCCGGAACCTTGACCTTGGCCCAGTTGGCGTCGCCCTTGAACACGTCCTTGTATTTTTCCTGGAAGATTTTCTTGGTGACGTATTTGGCGATGAAGTCCTGCACTTCCTTGGCCGTCGGCCAGATGTCGCGCAGATAGACCGGCTTGCCCTTCTTGTCCTCGCCGAGCGGCTCCTTGGTCAGGTCCATGGTCACGGTGCCGGCGAGCGCATAGGCGACGACGAGCGGCGGCGAGGCGAGGTAGTTCGCCTGCACGTCGGGCGAGACGCGGCCCTCGAAATTGCGGTTGCCCGAGAGCACGGCGGCGGCGATCAGGCCCTTGTCGTTGATGGTCTGCGAGATCGCCTCGGGCAGCGGGCCGGAATTGCCGATGCAGGTGGTGCAGCCGAAGCCGACGAGGTTGAAGCCGAGCTTGTCGAGATCCTTCTGCAGGCCGGCGGCCTTCAGATACTCGGCGACCACCTGGCTGCCGGGGGCCAGCGACGTCTTCACCCACGGCTTGGATTTCAGACCCTTGGCGACGGCGTTGCGCGCCAGCAGGCCGGCGGCGATCAGCACGCTCGGGTTAGAGGTGTTGGTGCACGACGTGATGGCTGCGATGGCGACATCGCCATGGCCGAGATCGAAATCCTCGCCCTTGACCTTGTACCTTTTGCCGATATCGGCCGACTTCTTGTATTCGCTCTCGAGCGCCTTGGCGAAACCGGAAGCGATGTCTTCCAGCGCGATGCGGCCCTCGGGGCGCTTCGGGCCGGCCATCGAGGGGACGACCGAACCAAGATCGAGGTCGAGCGTGTCGGTGAAAACCGGGTCTTTCGATCGCGCCGTGCGGAACAGGCCCTGCGCCTTGGCATAGGCCTCGACCAGATCGACGCGGGCCTTCTTGCGGCCGGTGTTGGTCAGGTAATTGAGCGTCTCGTCGTCGACCGGGAAGAAGCCGCAGGTCGCGCCATATTCCGGCGCCATGTTGGCGATGGTGGCGCGGTCGGCGAGCGTCAGCGAGTCGAGGCCGGGGCCGAAGAATTCGACGAACTTGCCGACGACGCCCTTCTTGCGCAGCATCTGCGTCACGGTCAACACGACGTCGGTGGCGGTGACGCCTTCCTTGACCTTGCCGGTCAGCTTGAAGCCCACGACTTCCGGCAACAGCATCGATTGCGGCTGGCCGAGCATGGCGGCTTCGGCCTCGATGCCGCCGACGCCCCAGCCGAGCACGGCAAGGCCGTTGACCATGGTGGTGTGCGAATCGGTGCCGACCAGCGTGTCGGGATAGGCGACCTCGACCGTCTCGTGGTCTTGCCTTTCTTCACCTTTTCCTTGGCGTCCACACGGTCTGGGCGAGATATTCGGTGTTGACCTGATGGCAGATGCCGGTGCCGGGCGGCACGACGCGGAAATTCTTGAACGCCTGCTGGCCCCATTTGAGGAAGCGGTAGCGCTCGCCGTTGCGCGAATATTCGAGATCGACGTTTTTCTTGAACGCTTTCGGCGAACCGAACTCGTCGACGATGACCGAATGGTCGATGACGAGATCGACGGGCACCAGCGGATTGATCTTTTGCGGGTTGCCGCCGAGCGCCTTCATCGCGTCGCGCATGGCGGCGAGATCGACCACCGCCGGCACGCCGGTGAAGTCCTGCATCAGCACGCGCGCCGGGCGGAAGGCGATTTCCTTCTCGGCCTTGCCCTTGTCATCGAGCCATTTGGCCACCGCTTCGATGTCCGCCTTGGTGACGGTGGTTCCGTCCTCGGCGCGCAGCAGGTTCTCCAACAGCACTTTCATCGAATAGGGCAGGGCGGAAATGCCCTTGAGGCCGTTTTTCTCGGCGGCTGCGAGCGAATAATAGACGTATTTCTTCGCGCCGACGGTGAGCGTCTTGCGGCATTTGAAGCTGTCGATACGGGACACGGCCTTCGTCCTTTACAAGTCGGCCGATCTGGGACGAACAATGCCTGACGGAAAACGGCAGGTGCGGGTGCAGTCATTTCCGCTGTCCGCCCCGGCGGCGGCTTGAAAAAGCCGGGCGCGCTTGAATCGGCGCAGATGCGTTTCCATGCCGGCTGCTGGCACGGTTGCGGGCGTTATAGATAATCCCGTATGAGGGCGCCATATCGACGAAAGATAAAAATGCTGCGCTGCATCAGGTTTGGCGGCCGGTGGGGAAACGGGGCGGAATGCGACTGGTCGTCGAGACACTTTCGGGCGAACGCGGCGGCGAGACGATCTTCGCCGGCGTGTCGTTCGCGCTCGGTGCGGGCGAGGCGTTGCTGGTCACCGGGCCGAACGGCGCCGGCAAGACGACGTTGATGCGGGTGATCGCCGGGCTGCTGCCGGCGGCAACGGGAACAATACGCTTCGAGGGCGGCGGCGAGGCATTTCCGGATGTCGCTTCGGCTTTGCATTTCCTTGGCCCGGTCAACGCCATGAAGGCGGCTTTGACGGTCCGCGAGAACCTCGAATTCTGGCAGAGCCTTGCCGGACCCCGGCATTTCCAGGTCTGCGACGCGATGGATCTTGTCGATTTGCGGCGGACGGCCGACCTGCCTTTCGGCTATTTGTCCACCGGGCAGAAACGCCGCATCGCCATTGCCCGGCTTTATCTCAATTACCGGCCGCTCTGGCTGCTTGACGAACCGACATCCGGCCTCGACGCCGATTCGACCGCGGCGCTTGCCCATTTCATGCGTGAACATCTTGGGGATGGCGGAATGATTGTCGCCTCCACCCATCTGCCGCTCGGCCTCGACGACGCGCAAACGCTGGAGATGGGTGGATGATCGCCCTGTTCCTGCGCGATGTGAAACTGGGCTTGCGCGCCGGCGGCGGGGCGCTGGTCGGCATCCTGTTTTTCCTCGCCGTCATCGCCGTCGTCCCGTTCGGCGTCGGGCCGGACCTCAACCTGCTCGCCCGCATCGGCCCGGCCATCCTGTGGATCGGCGCGCTACTCGCCGGATTGCTCGGCCTCGACCGGCTGTTCCAGGCCGACCGCGAGGATGGTGCGCTCGACGTGCTGCTGGTGCATGCGCCGGGCTTCAATCTGGCGCTCGCGGTGTTGGTCAAATGCCTGGCGCATTGGACAGCGGCGATCCTGCCGCTGGTCGTCGCCTCACCCTTGCTCGGCCTGTTCATGAACATGACGCCGCAAGGCATCGGCGCCACGGCGCTGACGCTGCTGGTCGGTACGCCGGCGATCGCCTTCATCGGCGCGGTCGGCGCGGCTGTGGCGGTGGCGTTGCCGCGCGGTGGGCTGCTCGTCTCGGTGGTCATTTTGCCGCTGGTCATCCCGGTGCTGATCTTCGGCGTGTCGGCCGCCTACGCCGCCGTCAACGATCCCGATCCGTTCCTGCCGCCATTTCTCATTCTTGCCGCTTTGACGTTGTTTTTCGCCGTTATCGGGCCGGCCGCGGCGGCGCTGGCGCTGCATCACGGCTCGGATTGAGCCGGATCAAGGGACCAAGGGCCGAATTGCGCGACTGACCCGGCTTGGATAAGAGGACGAGATGAACGAAAACGTCGCCACCGGCTGGTCAATCACCGCGCTCGCCAATCCGACGCGCTTCATTTCCATTGCCGACAAGGTCATTCCCTGGCTTGGCGGCCTGGCCGCGCTCGCCATCGCGGTCGCCCTGTGGATGGGGTTCAACGCGCCCGAGGACTACCAGCAAGGCGTCACCGTCCGCATCATGTACATCCATGTGCCCTTCGCCTGGCTCGCCATGTTCGGCTATTCGATGATGGCGGCATCGGCGCTCGGAACCCTTGTTTGGCGTCACCCGCTCGCCGATGTCTCGGTCAAGGCGGCGGCGCCGATCGGGGCCGCGTTCACGCTGCTGGCGCTCGTCACCGGCTCGATCTGGGGCAAGCCGATGTGGGGCACCTGGTGGGTGTGGGATGCGCGGCTCACCTCGGTGTTCGTGCTGTTCCTGATGTATCTCGGCCTCATCGCCCTCAACAGGGCGCTCGACGATCCGTCGCGCGCCGCCAAGGCCAGCGCCGTGCTGGCGCTGATCGGCTTCGTCAACATCCCGATCATCAAGTTCTCGGTCGATTGGTGGAACACGCTGCACCAGCCGGCGGCGGTGTTCCGCATGGACGGCCCGACCATCCATGCGAGCCTGCTGTGGCCGCTGATGATTTCGGCGCTCGGCTTCACGTTGCTGTTCCTGACGCTACATCTGATGGCGATGCGCACCGAAATCCTGCGCCGTCGCGTGACCGCCATGCGCCGCCTCGCGGCGCGGCGCGCCGACAAGGGCTGACCTCATGAACCACGACGCCTATGTGTTCGCCGCCTATGCCATTTCGGCGCTGGTCATCGCGTTGACCGTCGGTTGGGTTGTTTTCGATTATCGCGGCCGCAAAGCCGATCTCGCGACGCTGGAGGCCGCCGGCGTCAGGCGCCGTTCGGAGGAAGCGTGAGCGAAACGCCGAAACCGCGCCGCAACTGGCTGGCGCTGGCGCCGCTCGCCGCCTTCCTGGCGCTGGCCGGCGTTTTCCTCGTGCAATTGATGTCGGACCGCGACCAGCGCGAACTGCCCTCGGCGTTGATCGGCCAGAAGGCGCCGTCGACCGATCTGCCGCCGCTCGATCCAACGGCTTCGATCGGCATTCGCGACGCCGATTTCGTCGGCAAGGTGACCCTGCTCAACGTTTTTGCCTCGTGGTGCGTTCCGTGCCGCGACGAGCATCCGTTCCTGGTCGAACTGGCCAAGGATGCGCGTTTCCGCCTCGTTGGATTGAACTACAAGGACAAGGCGGACAACGCCTTCGGTTTCCTGAACGATCTCGGCAATCCCTATGCCGCCATCGGCGCCGACGAATCGGGCCGGGCCGGCATCAATTGGGGCGTCTATGGCGTGCCGGAAACCTATCTGATCGACAAGGCGGGCGTGATCCGCGCCAAATTCGTCGGGCCACTTTCCCCTGAAGCGTTCAAGGCGAAGCTCGAACCCGAAATCGTGAAAGCGCTGTCGGCAGGTTAGTCGGCCTTATCTTCCACCGCGTGCTTGGCAATCAGCCCCATTTGGCTGAGCGTGAAGGCGATGGTGATGGGCATGATGCCCCAGACCTTGAACGCCACCCACGCATCGGTGGAAAAATTGCGCCAGACGATCTCGTTCAGCACGGCGAGCAGGAAGAAAAACAGGCCCCAGCGAAAGGTGAGCATTTTCCAGCCCTGCGCCGTCAGGTGGAAAGCCGCCTCGAACACATAAGCCAGCAATGATTTGCCGAAGGCGAGGCCGCCAAGCAGCACCGCGCCGAACAGCGCGTTGACGATGGTCGGCTTCATCTTGATGAAGGTTTCGTCCTGCAGCCACAGCGTCAGCGAACCGAAGACCGCGACCACCGCGCCGGAAACCAGCGGCATGATCGGCAGGGTGCGCGTCAGCGCCCATGAAACGGCCAATGCGACGAATGTGGCGAGCATGAACAGGGCGGTGGCGACGAACAGCGAACCGCCGAGTCCAGAAAGCGCCGGGAATTTTTCGACCAGCCACGCGCCGCGCGCATTGGCGAAAAAGAACACCAGCAACGGCCCGAGTTCGAGCGCCAGCTTGAGCAGGGGATTCAGCGCCTTGGTGCGCGGGTCGGCCGGGCCGGTCTCGATGGGTAGTCCCGTCATGGGTTCACTCCGGCGATGGCTTCGGCGAAATCCTTCGCCGCGAAAGGTTCCAGATCGTCGACGCCTTCGCCGACGCCGATGAAATAGACCGGCAATTTGTGCTTGGCCGCGATGGCGACGAGAATGCCGCCGCGCGCCGTGCCGTCGAGCTTGGTCATCACCAGGCCGTTGACGCCGGCGACGTTGCGGAAAATCTCGACCTGGCTGAGCGCGTTCTGGCCGGTGGTGGCGTCGAGCGTCTGCAGCACGGTGTGCGGCGCGTCCGCATCGAGCTTGCCGAGGACGCGGACGATCTTCTCCAGTTCGGCCATCAACTCGGCCCGGTTTTGCAGCCGGCCGGCCGTGTCGACGATCAGCACGTCGGCCTTCGCCTCCTTCGCCTTTTCGTAAGCCTCGTAGGCAAGGCCGGCGGCGTCGGCCCCGATCCGGTTCGACACCACGGTCGAGCCGGTGCGCTCGCCCCAGATATGCAATTGCTCGATCGCGGCGGCGCGGAAGGTGTCGCCGGCGGCGAGCATGACGTCGAGACCGCCGGCGCGCAATTTCGCCGCGAGCTTGCCGATGGTGGTGGTTTTGCCGGTGCCGTTGACGCCGACGACGAGTATGACATGCGGTTTGTGACCGAGGTCGAGTTCGAGCGGCTTGGCGACGGGTGCCAGCGTTTTCTCGATTTCGCGCGCCATCACCGTGCGAATATCGGCGTCCGATATATCACGCCCGAAACGCCCTTCGGCCAGCGCGCCGGAAATACGGATCGCCGTCTCGGCCCCGAGGTCGGCGCGGATCAGCACCTCCTCCAGTTCCTCCAGCGTTTCCTCGTCGAGCTTGCGCTTGGTGAAGACGCCGGCGACCGACGAGGTCAATTCCTTCGACGAGCGCGACAATCCGTCGCGCAGGCGTTGGAACCAGCGTCTCTTCGGTTGCGGGATCGGTTCCGGCGCTCTTTCGACAACAGCCTCAACCGCTTTCCCGACCGCGATCTTGCCGGCGCGCGGTGCGGGCGACACGGCCGCTGCGACAGGCGGCGCGGCGGCCGGCGCTATTTCCACAATCGATATATCTGCTGTCGATGAAGTGGATTCCTTGACAATGGCCGGCGTGTTTTCTCTTGGCCAAGCGGGTTCCTGATCTGCGGCCTCCTCCGGCGCTGAGACGTGCGCGGCCCCCAATTCCGGCATTGATATATTTTTTGTCGACGCAATGGATTCCTGAAGCGGATTTTCTTCGGTGCTTTTCACCGGCAGCGCAGGCGCTAAAGACCCCGGCGTATCGCCGGGCAAGAAAACGGTCGAAATTTCCGCGCCCGATATATCTGCATTATCCGGTTCGCCTTCGACCGGCGGCGCGGCCGCGTCCGGCTGCGGAATTTCCGGAATCGAATCGGCAATGACGCCAGAGTCGACGGCCGACGGCGTTTGCGTTGTTTCAGGTGCGATGTCGGGTGGCGCGTCCTTGTGTTCCCCGGCTGGCTTGCGGCCGAAGGAAAAGACTTTCTTGATGAAACCAAACGCCATGCGCTGTTCCTCAGGCCGCCAGGACGTTCGCGGTGGCCGCGAGGAGGCGTTCGCCGTCGTGGCCGAGAATTGTCGCTTCGCGGATATCGCCCGCTTCACCGCTATTCAGCGCGACGGGCGTGAAATCAGCGGCGCGGCCAAAACCGGGTTTTTCGATCAACACGTTTTGCTGCGTCGCCACCAGCCGGTCGAGGTGGCGGCGTATCGCCGCCTCGCCGGCCTGGCGCAGCCGCGCCGCCCGTTGTTTGACGACGGCGCGCGGCGCTTGCGGCATGCGGGCCGCCGGCGTGCCGGCGCGGGCAGAGAAGGGGAAGACGTGCAGGAAGGACAGTCCGCACTCCTCCACCAGCGCCAGCGTGTTGTCGAGCATGTCGTCCGTCTCGGTCGGGAAGCCGGCGATGAGGTCGGCGCCGAAAGCGATGTCGGGCCGCGCCTTGCGCATCGCGTCGCAGAAGCGAATCGAATCGGCCCTGGCGTGGCGGCGCTTCATGCGCTTTAGGATCATATCGTCGCCCGATTGCAGCGACAGGTGCAGATGCGGCATCAGCCTCGTTTCGGTGGCGACGGCGTCGATGAGGTCGTTGTCGGCCTCGACCGAATCGATTGACGACAGACGCAGCCGCGGCAGATCCGGCGCGCCTTTCAAAACCGCCTTGATCAGTCGTCCGAGGCGCGGCTGGCCGGGAAGATCGGCGCCGTAGCTGGTCAGGTCGACGCCCGACAGCACGATCTCGCGATAGCCGGCGTCCGACAGGCGACGCGCCTCCTCGACGACCGCGCCCATCGGCACCGAACGTGAATTGCCGCGTCCGAACGGGATGATGCAGAAGGTGCAACGATGGTCGCAGCCGTTCTGAACCTGCAGGAAGGCGCGGGTCCGCCCGTCGAGCGCGTCGACCATGTGGCCGGCGGTCTCGCGCACGCTCATGATGTCGTTGACGCGGACTTTCTCGAAATCGTTGACGCCGAAATCCGGCAAAGCGCGATAGTGTCGGGCATGAAGCTTTTCCTCGTTGCCGAGCACGAGGTCGACTTCGTCCATGGCTGCGAAGACGCCCGGTTCGGTCTGCGCGGCGCAGCCGGTGACGATGATGCGGGCCGCCGGATGGTCGCGCCGCGCCTTGCGGATCGCCTGGCGGGCCTGGCGCACCGCCTCGCCGGTGACGGCGCAGGTGTTGACGACGACCGCGCCGCCGGGCAGCGCGTCGAGGCCGGCCTCGGCCGACGCCTTGCGGATCACTTCCGATTCATAGGCGTTGAGGCGGCAGCCGAAGGAGAGAATCTCCGTCGCCATCAGGCGGCTTCCGCCTCGTCCCGGCACCATTCGCCGGTTTCCGGATCGAAGGTCCCGGAGAATTCCCATTCCGCCGGGCCGGTCATGATGACGCGGTCGTCATCGCGCCAAACGATTTTCAGATCGCCGCCGGGCACCGTGATCGTCACGGTCCGGTCGGTCCGGCCGGTGCGCGCGGCCGATACCGCGGCGGCGCAGGCGCCAGTGCCGCAAGCGCGTGTCAGTCCCGCGCCGCGCTCCCAGGTGCGGATGGTCACGGCGTCGCGCGCCGTGACGCGGGCGATGGTGATGTTGCAGCGCTCGGGAAAGATCGGGTGATTTTCAAGCAGGGGCCCGAAACGGCCGAGGTCGTAGGACCAGACATCGTCGTCGACCCAGAAGACGACATGCGGATTGCCCATCGACACGGCTGACGGCGAATGCAACACCGGGGCATCGATCGGTCCGATCTGCAATTCGATCGCACGCGTATCGCGAAACTCCTCGGCGAGCGGTATGTCGCGCCAGTCGAAGCGTGGCCGGCCCATGTCGACCGAAACCAGGCCGTCTTCGCGCTCTTCGGCGCTGATGAGGCCGGCAAGCGTGTCGAAGGTGAAGGCCCGACGTCCGGTTTCGGCGGCCAGCGCCTGGACGACGCAGCGCGTGCCGTTGCCGCAGGATTGCGCCCGGCTGCCATCGGCGTTGAGGATGTCGATTTGAAAGTCGACGCCGTCGACGTGCGACTCATGGATGGCCATGATCTGGTCGAATTTTGTCTCGCCGTTCGCGGCCAAAGCGATGGCCGCCGCGGCCGTCACCCGGTCGGCGCGGCCGCGCATGTCGGCGACGATGATATCGTTGCCGAGGCCGTTCATCTTGGCGAATGGCGCTTGCAGGGCCATGGCGGTCCGGGATCGGGTTGCGTTCAGCGCCTATATGGCGGAAGGCAAGGCGAAATGCCAGCCTGACTCTCGCGCCCCGGCGTCAACCCTTCACCGCGAATGGCAGGTCAAACATCGCCGATTTGGCGGAGTGACGGTCGCGCACGCGGAATTTGCCGATGAAATTGCCTTCGGGCAGTCCGGTCAGGTCGATCGTCAAGGTAAAGTGGACTTCGCGGTTGTCGTAGCGGACGGGCTGGACGACCGAAACGAAATCATCCTTGGCGAAAAGGGTTTCGCCCTTGTCGTCGCGAAGCACGAAATCGGTCGTCAGGCTGAATTCCTTGGCGCCGAGATCGTTTTTTCCGAAGGTGAACGCGATCGGTTCGACATAAATAATGATCGGTTCGCCCGGCTTGAACACGGCGGCTGCGCGTTCGATATAGGCGCCATAGCCGGTCGCCTTGTCGACGAACAACGCCTTGGCGATCGCCATGGGCGCTTCCTTGAGGATTCCGGCGATTGCTTCGTCCAAAACGGCGATGGCGGCGGCATGATCGTTAGCCTGGACCAATTTTTCGGCTTTCGCGCCGGCGTCGGCGATGGAACCGGCAAGCGCCGAAGCGGTCAAGGTCAGGAAAGCCGGAATGGCCAAATATGCGACGCGCATGTAGCCCCCTGTGCAAAAGCCTGATTCGCAGGCAATTTTGCGATCTTCGGCCAGCAGCGCAACCAATCAGGTCCTGTTTTGGTCGGAAAACTGCAACCTGAAGATTGAATTGGATTGCCGAGGCGAAAGGAGAAATTCGATGGCGATGAAGCGGACAGGCGAGCCCTGGATGAAGGCCGACGCATTCGGTCGTTCAATCCCTTGCGGCATCGGCTTAAACCTGCTCACTCACGACCCGGCCGCGCTCGCCGCCTTTTGTCGCGATGTCCTTTTGGCGCGCCTCGTCTACCAGGACGCGGATTTCGCCGTTGCGGAAATCGGCGGATCTCAAATGTTGATCCATGCCGACCATACCTATTCCGGCCATCCCATGAGCGGCGTCATAGCCGGGGTCGACATGCGCGGAATCGGAGCGGAACTGCGCCTCTACGGCCTCGATCCCGATGGCGCGGAAGTGCGGGCGCGAGCCGCCGGCCATCTCGTTCTCGCCGGTTCATCCGACAAGCCGCACGGAATGCGGGAATGTCATCTCATTGCCCCGGAAGGCTATGTTTTTGTCCCGTGCGTCGCTATCGGCGCAAATGAAACCAGATCTTAACCGTAACGCGGTTGCAATTTCGCCAAGATTCATCTGTTTGACGGCGCGGGAACGCCGCGCGCCGCTTCAGGCGCGCATCAGGGGAAGTGGCCATGATCCTCAGGGGAATTCTGATTACCGCCGTCGCCGTCTCGGCGCTCGGCCTTTCGGCGTGCCAGAGCGCGCGCCTTTCCGGGATCAGCGCCCGCAACAGCACCGTCGCCGAGCCGCTGGACGCGGCGCCCGCAGGCACGGTGACCGGCGAGCAATTGCCGCCGCCGGCCGCCGCCGAGGTCAAGCCGGCCGATGCGACCGCGTTTCCCGATGCGCCCGGGGGCGGCGCGGCGGCTGAAAACAAGCCGGTCGAAGTCGCCGCGGCCAGTGCTCCGGACGTGACGCCTGGCGCGATCGCCGGTGTGTGGAACGCCTCGGTCGCCGGCAGCTCTTGCAAGCTGGCGACACCGCAGACGAAATTCGGCGCCGGGTTCCGCGCCGGGCCGCTCAAATGCCCCGAGCCGATCGCCGGGGTCAAATCCTGGTCGGCGGCCGGCAAGCAGCTGGTCCTTTACGATCAGAACGGCAGTCCGGTCGCGCGGCTCTATCAATCGGGCGCGGGTCGTTTCGACGGCCAGACCACCGGCGGGCAGCCGGTCTCGCTGACTCGCTAAGCCAATCTCCGCGAAAACGCGTCGCGCGCATGTCGGAGATCGATCGGGCCGAAAGCCACGCGGACACTGACAATGCGATCACGCGCCGCTATGAGGCGTTGGCGCGGGCCGGCGACATCACGCCGGACACCCATCAGCGCGCGGTCGTGCGACGGCTCGACCGGTTGAGCGAAGCGGTGACCCGCCGGCAACTGGCGCGCAAATCGAGCGCGCTCGGCTGGCTTTTCGCCCGCGGCAAGCCGGTTTCCGCCATTCGCGGCGTCTATCTCTCCGGCGCGGTCGGGCGCGGTAAAACCATGCTGCTCGACCTGTTTTTCAACGCGGCGCAGACACCGCAGAAGCGCCGCGTCCATTTCAACGCATTCATGGCCGACATCCACGACCGCATCGGCCGGCATCGGGCGCTGGCCAGGTCCGGCAAGCCCGTCGGCGACGATCCGATCCCGCCGGTGGCGAAGGCGGTGGCGGCGGAATCCTGGCTTTTGTGTTTCGACGAGTTTTCCGTCACCGACATCGCCGACGCCATGATCCTGTCGCGCCTGTTCACGGCGCTGTTCGCCGAAGGCGTGGTGCTCGTCGCCACCTCGAACGTCCCGCCGGACGACCTTTACAAGGACGGGCTCAATCGCTCGCTGTTCACGCCGTTTCTCGCGGTGCTGGCGCGCCATGTCGACGCCGTGTCGCTCGACGGGCCGGTCGACTACCGCCTGACGCGAGGACGGCTCGATCCGCACTGGCTGACGCCGGCCGACCGCGACGCCGATGCGGCGATGGACGTCGCCTGGGCCGAACTCGGCCCGGAGTCGGCGGGCGAACTGAAAGTCAAAGGCCGGACGGTGGTTCTGCCGCGCCTCGCCGGCCGGGCGGCGCGCTTCACCTTCGCCGAGTTGTGCGAACAACCGCATGGCGCGCGCGATTATCTGGCGCTGGCCGGGCGCATCGACACGCTGTTTCTCGATCATGTTCCGGTCATGGACAATACGTTGCGCAACGCGGCCAAGCGCTTCATCCTGCTTGTCGACACGCTCTACGACCGCAGAATCGCGCTTCGCGCCAGCGCCGCGGCCGAGCCGGACGGGCTCTGCCGCCTGACGAGCGGGACCGAGAAATTCGAATTCGCCCGCACCGCCTCGCGCCTCAACGAAATGCGCAGCGAAGGGTGGGACAAGGCGGTGGGCGATGCGTCCGGCCGATAGCCCGATGTTCCTGCTTCTGGCGGTTGGCGGCCTGATCGGACTGGTGTTTCCGCTCGGGTTGATGGCCGCCACCGCCGGTGTCGATCCGGCGGTCTGGGCCTTGACGATTTCCGGCGGCACGGCGGTCGTCCTCGCCGTCGCGTTGACCCTGCGCCGCCGCAGGGTAACGATGACGCGGCAATTCCTCCGCTATTGCGCGGTCGCCGGACTGGTTTCGTTCGCCGCGCCGAATCTGCTCATCTTTCAGTTCATTCCGGCTCTAGGCGCAGGCTTCGTGGCGCTGCTGTTCACATTGTCGCCGGTGCTGACGCTGCTGTTCTCGGCGCTGATGCGTGTGTGCGCGCCCTCGGCCCTTGGCGTCGCCGGAATCGCAATCGGATTCGCCGGCGCCTTCGTCCTCACCTGGTCGAAAGGCGCTTCCGGTCCGGCCGGCGGCTACGTTGTCGTTTTGGCGTCGCTGGCGATCCCGCTGCTGCTGGCGATCGGCAATGTCTATCGCACGATGGATTGGCCGGAAGGCGCAAATCCCATCGCCTTGGCCGTCGGCGCGCATGCCGCCGCGTCCGCGGGCCTGCTCGCGTGGCTGGCGGCGACCGGCGGCATCGGCCGCATCGCCGGACTCGCCGGCATTCCCGGTCTGGTTTTGGCGCAATTGGCCGCCTCGAGCCTGCAATTCCTGCTGTTCTTTCGCCTGCAACAGGTCGGCGGACCGGTCTATCTCAGCCAGATCGGCTATGTCGCCGCCAGCGTGGGGCTGGGGTCGGGGATGATTTTCCTCGGCGAACGATACGGGATGGCGACCTGGAGCGGCGCGGCGGTCGTCGCCGTCGGGGTGGCGATGACGACATTGGCGCAGATCCGGGCGGCCGGGGTCGCGGCCAAATAGGCGACGCCGGTTTTGCGCCGCCGCCGGGCCGGGAAAGGGTGCGAAACAACATGCGATTTGCTGAATGCGTTGCCATTTTTTTGACGTTTACGTAACTCCCGTTTTGTTCAACCGATTGAAATCATTTGATCCAAAAGAATTGATTGCGATTTTTTTTCGCCTGTGTGTAGAGGCGGACGGACGCCGGAAAAAGCCTCCGGTCGCACAAACGTCATTTCGCGCCGCGAAAACGGCGCCCAGCGCAGGGGAATTCGCATCATGGCTCGCAAGAAGATCGCCCTCATCGGTTCCGGCATGATCGGCGGCACGCTCGCCCATCTGATCGGGTTGAAGGAACTCGGCGACGTGGTGATGTTCGACATCGCCGAGGGCGTTCCCCAGGGCAAGGGCCTCGACATTGCCCAATCGGCGCCGGTCGACGGCTTCAACGCCAAATACACCGGCGCCAACGACTATGCGGCGATCGAGGGCGCCGATGTGTGCATCGTCACCGCCGGCGTGCCGCGCAAGCCCGGCATGAGCCGCGACGATTTGCTCGGCATCAATCTGAAGGTCATGGAGCAGGTCGGCGCCGGCATCAGGAAATACGCGCCGAAGGCGTTCGTCATCTGCATCACCAACCCGCTCGACGCGATGGTGTGGGCGCTGCAGAAATTTTCCGGCCTGCCCAAGCACATGGTCGTCGGCATGGCCGGCGTGCTCGATTCGGCCCGCTTCCGCCACTTCCTCGCCGACGAGTTCAAGGTGTCGGTCGAGGACGTTTCGGCGATGACGCTCGGCGGCCATGGCGACGACATGGTGCCGATGGTGCGCTATTCGACCGTCGCCGGCATCCCGCTGCCCGACCTCGTCAAGATGGGCTGGCTGACCAAGGAGCGGCTCGAGCAGATCATCCAGCGCACCCGCAACGGCGGCGCCGAGATCGTCGGCCTGCTGAAGACCGGCTCGGCCTATTACGCGCCGGCCTCCTCGGCCGTGTCGATGGCCGAAGCCTACCTCAAGGACAAGAAGCGGGTGCTGCCCTGCGCCGCCCATCTCGCCGGCCAGTACGGCGTCACCGACATGTATGTCGGCGTGCCGACGGTGATCGGCGCCGGCGGCGTCGAGCGCGTCATCGAGCTCGATTTCAACGCGGCGGAAAAGAAGATGTTCGCCAAGTCGGTCGCCGCCGTGCAGGGCCTGTGCGAGGCCTGCGCCGGCATTGCCCCGGCGCTCAAGACAAAGAAGTGAGGGAGCCGGCATGAACATTCACGAGTATCAGGGCAAAGCCGTTCTCAAGGAGTTCGGCGTGCCGGTTTCGGCCGGCTACCCGGCGTTGACGGTCGACGAAGCCGTCGCCGGGGCGAAGCAACTCCCCGGACCGCTCTACGTCGTCAAGAGCCAGATCCATGCCGGCGGCCGCGGCAAGGGCAAGTTCAAGGAACTCGGCGCGGACGCCAAGGGCGGCGTTCGCCTCGCCTTCTCGCTCGACGAGGTCAAGGCGCATGCTTCCGAGATGCTCGGCAATACGCTGGTGACGCTGCAGACCGGCCCGGCAGGCAAGCAGGTCAACCGCCTCTACATCGAGGATGGCTCGGACATCGAGAAGGAGTTCTATCTCTCGATCCTCGTCGACCGCGAAACCTCGCATGTGGCCTTCGTCGTTTCGACCGAAGGCGGAATGAACATCGAGGAAGTGGCGCACGATACGCCGGAGAAGATCCGCACCTTCACCGTCGATCCGGCCACCGGCTTCATGCCGCATCACGGCCGCGCCATCGCCCAGACGCTCGGCCTTTCCGGCGATCTGGCCAAGCAGGCGGCAAAGGTCGGGGCCCAGCTCTACAAGGCCTTCGTCGACAAGGACATGGCGATGCTGGAGATCAACCCGCTGATCGTCACCAGGCAGGGCCAGATCCGGGCGCTCGACGCCAAGGTGAATTTCGATGGCAACGCCCTTTTCCGCCATCCGGAAATCGTGGCTTTGCGCGACGTGACCGAGGAGGACGAGAAGGAAATCGAGGCCTCGAAATTCGATCTCGCCTATATCGCGCTCGACGGCACCATCGGCTGCATGGTCAACGGCGCCGGCCTTGCCATGGCGACGCTCGACATCATCAAGCTCTACGGCGAAGAGCCGGCGAACTTCCTCGATGTCGGCGGCGGCGCGACGGAAGAAAAGGTCACGGCGGCGTTCAAGATCATCACCGCCGATCCCAAGGTGAAGGGCATCCTGGTCAACATCTTCGGCGGCATCATGAAATGCGACATCATCGCCAACGGCGTGCTCGCCGCGGTCAAGGCCGTCGGCCTGCAGGTGCCGCTGGTGGTGCGCCTCGAAGGCACCAATGTCGAACTCGGCAAGCAGATCATCCGCGATTCGGGCCTCAATGTCATTCCGGCCGACGACCTGGATGACGCGGCGCAGAAGATCGTCAAAGCGGTGAGGGGTTGAGAATTGGCACATAATCGCACATATTTCGACTGTGTGATTATGTGGATAGCGCAATGAAAAATGTGACCCTAGCCATCGACGAAGAACTGCTCGGCAGGGCGCGCGCGCTTGCCGAAAACCGCAAGACGTCGCTAAACGCCATGATCCGCTCGCTGCTCGCCGAGGAAGTGGAGCAGGAGGACCGGGTCGCCTGTGCCAAGGCCGGGATGAAGGACCTAATGGACGCGGCGGAACGACGCGACGCCGGTGGCGCGCCCTACGTCTGGAACAGAAAGGACGCCTATGCCGAGCGGGAGGATCGACTGCTTTCTCGACACGAACGTCCTGATCTACGCGGCTTCGGAGAGGAATCGTGACCCGTTCAAGGCTCCGATCGCCCGTAATCTTGTGCTCGGCGCCTCGTTTGGCGTGTCGGGCCAGACCCTGGCCGAATTCACGGCGGTATCGCGCAGGAAATCGCTCGTCGCCGATGAAGCGATCGCGCGTTGGCTTGCTTTTCTCGGCGCCTGCCCGTTCCTGCCGGTCGACGCCATCCATGTTCGCGCCGGCCTCGACCTCGCGCGTCGCCATCGTCTCGACTACTACGACGCGGCCCTGCTCGCCGCCGCCGAGCGCCTCGGCGCTCCTGTGTTTTACACAGAAGATCTCAATCACGGCCAAACCTACGGCTCAGTTCGCGCCGTCAACCCGTTCCTCTGAATCCTGATCGACCGAGGGAAATCCGCCCCATGTCCATCCTGATCAACGCCAGCACCAAAGTGATCACCCAGGGCCTTACCGGCGCGCAGGGTACCTTCCACACGCAACAGGCTCTCGCCTACGGCACGAAAATGGTCGGCGGCGTGACGCCGGGCAAGGGCGGCCAGACGCACGCGGAAACCGGCCTGCCGGTGTTCGATTCGGTGCTGGAAGCCAAACAGAAAACCGGCGCGACCGCGACGGCGATCTATGTGCCGCCGCCTTTCGCCGCCGACGCCATCGCCGAAGCCATTTCGGCGGAAATGGGGTTGATCGTCTGCATCACCGAGGGCATTCCGGTCGCCGACATGGTCAAGGTCAAGAAGCAGCTCGCCGGCTCGAAATCGCGACTCATCGGCCCGAACTGCCCGGGCGTGCTGACGCCGAACGAGTGCAAGATCGGCATCATGCCGGGCTCCATCTTCAAAAAGGGCAATGTCGGCATCCTGTCGCGCTCCGGCACGCTGACCTATGAGGCGGTGTTCCAGACCACCAACGAGGGCCTTGGCCAGACCACGGCCGTCGGCATCGGCGGCGATCCGGTCAAGGGCACCGAGTTCATCGACATGCTCGAAATGTTCCTCGCCGATCCCGAGACCCACTCGATCATCATGATCGGCGAGATCGGCGGCTCGGCCGAGGAAGACGCCGCCCAGTTCATCAGCGACGAGGCCAAGCGCGGGCGAAGCAAGCCGATGGTTGGTTTCGTCGCCGGCCGCACCGCCCCTCCGGGACGACGAATGGGCCATGCCGGCGCCATCATCTCCGGCGGCAAGGGCGGCGCGGAGGACAAGATCGCGGCGATGGAGGCAGCGGGCATCCGCGTGTCGCCGTCGCCGGCCCGTCTCGGCAAAACGCTTGTCGACGTGCTGAAGGGCTGAAGGGACGACCGGGCGGGAACCAACCCGGCCGGGATATTTGGCGGCCAAACGCCGCCGGGAAACGCACCAAGGGAGCGGGGTGAAGAGCCCCGTAGTACCGCAATGGCCCGCACCGACGACGCCAACGACATTTTCGAGCAGACCTCGTTCCTCTACGGCGGCAACGCCGACTATCTGGAGCAGCTGCAGGCGCGCTACGAACAGGATCCGTCCGCCGTCGACGAACAATGGCGCGGCTTTTTCGCCGGCCTGAAGGACGAGCCGGCCGATGTGGCGAAATCGGCGCGCGGCCCGTCGTGGGAGCGGGCGAACTGGCCGGTCGCGGGAAACGGCGAACTGGTCTCGGCGCTTGATGGCGACTGGCCGGCGGTGGAGAAAAAGGTCGCCGACAAGGTCAAGGCCAAGGCGGCCGAAGGCGGCGTCGGGCTGACAGAGGCCGATGTGCTGAAGGCGGCGCGCGATTCGGTGCGCGCCATCATGATGGTGCGCGCCTTCCGCATGCGCGGCCATTTGCACGCCTCGCTCGACCCCCTCGCCATCGCCGCCAAGATCGAGGACTACAACGAACTGGCCCCGGAGGCCTATGGCTTCACCGCCGCCGACTACGACCGCAAGATTTTCATCGACCATGTGCTCGGGCTGGAATTCGCCACCATCCGCGAAATGCTTGACATCCTCAAGCGCACCTATTGCTCGACGCTCGGCGTCGAATTCATGCACATGTCCAATCCGGAAGAGAAAAGCTGGATCCAGCAGCGCATCGAAGGCCCGGACAAGGCCATCGCGTTTACCGAGATGGGCAAGAAGGCCATCCTGTCGAAACTGGTGGAGGCGGAGGGCTTCGAGCAGTTCATCGACGTCAAGTACAAGGGCACCAAGCGCTTCGGCCTCGATGGCGGCGAAAGCCTGATCCCGGCGCTGGAGCAGATCATCAAGCGCGGCGGCAATCTCGGCCTGAAGGAAATCATCCTTGGCATGGCGCATCGCGGCCGCCTCAATGTGCTCACCCAGGTGATGGGCAAGCCGCACCGCGCCGTGTTCCACGAATTCAAGGGCGGCTCCTACGCGCCCGACGACGTGGAGGGCTCGGGCGACGTCAAATACCATCTCGGCGCATCGTCGGACCGCGAGTTCGACAGCAACAAGGTGCATTTGTCCCTCACCGCCAATCCGTCGCATCTGGAAATCGTCAATCCGGTCGTCATGGGCAAGGCGCGCGCCAAGCAGGACATGGGCGCGGCGGTGTGGGAAGGCGACGTCATTCCCCTGTCGGAACGCGCAAAAGTGATGCCGTTGCTGCTGCACGGCGACGCGGCCTTCGCCGGACAAGGCGTCATCGCCGAAATCCTCGGCCTGTCGGGCCTGCGTGGCTACCGGGTCGGCGGGACGGTGCATTTCATCATCAACAACCAGATCGGTTTCACCACCAATCCGGCCTTCTCGCGCTCTTCGCCCTATCCGTCCGACGTGGCGAAAGGCATCGAGGCGCCGATTTTCCACGTCAATGGCGATGATCCGGAAGCGGTGGTCTTCGCCACCAAGATCGCCATGGAATACCGGATGAAATTCCACAAGCCGGTGGTCGTCGACATGTTCTGCTACCGCCGCTACGGCCACAACGAGGGCGACGAGCCGTCGTTCACGCAGCCGAAAATGTACAAGGTGATCCGCAATCACCCGACGGTGTCGCGCCTCTACGCCGCCAAGCTGATCGCCGAGGGCGTCGTCACCGCCGACGATTACGAGAAGATGCGGGCCGATTGGCGCGCCCATCTGGAGACCGAACAGGAGGCCGGCCAGGCCTACAAGCCGAACAAGGCCGATTGGCTCGACGGCCAGTGGTCGGGCCTGCGCACCGCCGACAATGCCGACGAGCAGCGGCGCGGCAAGACGGCGGCGCCGCTGAAGGCGCTGAAGGAAATCGGCCGCAAGCTTTCCGAGATCCCCGCCGGTTTCAACGCCCACAAGACGCTGCAGCGGTTCATGGAAGCCCGGGCGAAAATGGTCGAGACCGGCCAGGGCGTCGACTGGGCCTTCGGCGAGGCGCTGGCCTTCGGATCGCTGGTTCTCGACGGCCACAAGATCCGTCTCTCCGGCCAGGACTGCGAACGCGGCACGTTCAGCCACCGCCACTCGGTGCTCTACGACCAGGACACCGAGGCGCGATACATTCCGCTCGCCAATCTTTCGCCGACCCAGGCGCGCTACGAGGTGATCAACTCGATGCTGTCGGAAGAAGCCGTGCTCGGCTTCGACTATGGCTATTCGCTGGCGCGCCCGAACGCCCTGACACTGTGGGAAGCCCAGTTCGGCGATTTCGCCAATGGCGCGCAGGTGCTGTTCGACCAGTTCATCTCGTCGGGCGAGCGCAAATGGCTGCGCATGTCCGGCCTCGTCTGCCTTTTGCCGCACGGCTTCGAGGGGCAGGGGCCGGAACATTCGTCGGCGCGGCTGGAGCGCTTCCTGCAATTGTGCGCCGAAGACAACATGCAGGTGGCCAACTGCACGACGCCGGCGAATTATTTCCACATTCTTCGCCGGCAAATGAAGCGTGATTTCCGCAAGCCATTGATCCTGATGACGCCGAAATCGCTGCTGCGCCACAAGCGCGCCGTGTCGACCTTCGCCGAGATGACCGGCGATTCCTCGTTCCATCGCCTGCTGTGGGACGACGCGGAGTATTTGAAGGACCAACCGGTCAAGCTCGCCAAGGACAACAAGATCCGCCGCGTGGTGATGTGTTCGGGCAAGGTCTATTACGACCTCTACGAGGAGCGCGAAAAGCGCGGCATCGACGACGTCTACCTGCTCCGGCTCGAACAGCTCTATCCCTTCCCGGCCAAGGCGCTGATCACCGAACTGACGCGTTTCAAGAACGCCGAGATGGTGTGGTGCCAGGAGGAGCCCAAGAACATGGGGGCGTGGTCGTTCGTCGACCCCTATCTGGAATGGGTGCTCGCCCATATCGGCGCGCATCACCAACGGGTGCGCTACGCCGGCCGTCCGGCGGCCGCTTCGCCCGCCACCGGCCTCATGTCGAAACATCTGGCGCAACTCGAGGCTTTCCTCGAAGATGCTGTGGGCAACGGAGTCATGACCACCGAAATCCGCGTACCCACGCTCGGCGAATCCGTCTCGGAAGCCACCGTCGGCAAATGGTTCAAGAAGCCGGGCGACCTGGTCGCCTCGGGCGAGACGCTGTGCGAACTGGAAACCGACAAGGTGACGCTGGAGGTGCCGGCCCCGGCGGCAGGCACGCTCGCTGAGATCGCCGCCAACGAGGGCGATACGGTTGCCCCCAATGGCCTGCTCGGCACGATCGCCGAAGGAGCGGGTGGCGCCGTAGCCGCGTCCAAGGCGGCGACAGCGAAAGCCGAGCCGGCGAAAGCGGCTGCGCAGGCCGCCATGCCGCCCGCGCCTTCCGCTGCGCGGCTGATGGCCGAAACCGGCGTCGCGGTGGCGGAAGGCTCCGGCAAGCGTGGTCAGGTGCTGAAGGGCGACGTGCTCGACGCGCTGGCGAAGGCGCCGGCCACCGCGCCGGCCGCGCCTCGCGCTCTGGCATCGGCCGAGGATGGCGTGCGCGAGGAGCGCGTCAAGATGACCAAGCTGCGCCAGACCATCGCGCGGCGGCTGAAGGACGCGCAGAACGTCGCCGCGATGCTCACCACCTTCAACGAGGTGGACATGAGCGCGGTGATGGCGCTGCGCAACAAATACAAGGACGTGTTCGAGAAGAAGCACGGCGTGAAGCTGGGTTTCATGGGCTTCTTCACCAAGGCGGTCACGCACGCGCTGAGGGAAATCCCGGCGGTCAATGCCGAGATCGACGGGCAGGACATCGTCTACAAGGCCTACGCCCATGTCGGCGTGGCGGTCGGCACCGACAAGGGGCTGGTCGTGCCGGTGGTGCGCGACGCCGACCAAATGTCGATCGCCCAGATCGAGAAGGAAATCGGCCGCCTCGGCCTGCTGGCGCGCGACGGGAAATTGTCGGTCGCCGACATGCAGGGCGGCACCTTCACCATCTCCAACGGCGGCGTCTACGGCTCGCTGATGTCGACGCCGATCCTCAACGCGCCGCAGTCCGGCATCCTCGGCATGCACAAGATCCAGGACCGCCCGGTGGTCGTCGGCGGCCAGATCGTCATCCGCCCGATGATGTATCTGGCGCTCAGCTACGATCACCGCATCGTCGACGGCAAGGAAGCGGTGACGTTCCTCGTGCGCGTCAAGGAGAGCCTGGAGGACCCCGAACGGCTGGTGCTGGACCTCTAGGATGCGCGGGCGCGCAACGGCCTTCGCGGCACTCTGTTTCGCGGCGACGCCTGCGAATGCCGCGTGCTGGCAGGAGCTGGCGGTTTACGCCGAAGCGCAGGCGAAAGCGGAAATCGCTTTCCAGGGCGCGCGGCCGGATGACGGCGTGCTGCACCGCTTCAGGATCACGTTCCCGGAAAACGGCGTGACCTTCGAGGGCGCGATGCTGCCGGGCGATGCGCCGATCGCGCGGCCATGGGCGGTGGTGACGCACAATTGCCCGCAGGGCGATGCGACCGGCGAGGAGATCGCCGCCTGCACCGTCTGGCAGGGGCCGATCTACGGCGTCGACGCGACGGGCAACGTGTTCTTCCTGCCCGAGGCGAACGCCGGACACGAAGCCGCCGCGACGCTGCTGCTGCCCGATTTCGGCGCGGCGGTGCGCCTGTCTGCGGCGTGGGGGGCGAAGGGCCTTTCGACCGCGCCGAAGGACGATTTCAAACTCACGGGCTGCCAGGACTAGGCGCCGACAAGAGGGATTAAGACATGGCCTACGATCTCGTCGTCATCGGTTCCGGCCCCGGCGGCTATGTCTGCGCCGTCAAGGCGGCGCAGCTCGGCCTGAAGACCGCCATCGTGGAGAAACGCGCCACGCTCGGCGGCACCTGCCTCAATGTCGGCTGCATCCCGTCGAAGGCGCTGCTGCACGCTTCCGAAATGCTCGCCGAAGCGGAGCATTCCTTCGCCAAACTCGGGGTCAAGACCGGCAGGATAGAAGCCGATCTGCCGGCGATGATGGCGCACAGGCAGGCGACCGTGAAGGCCAATGTCGACGGCGTCGCGTTTCTGATGAAGAAGAACAAGATCGATGTCGTGCGCGGAACGGGCAAGCTCGCCGGCGCGGGCAAGGTCGCCGTCGCGGGCGAGGACGGCGCGGAAACCGTTCTGGAGACAAAGGCGATCGTCATCGCCACCGGCTCGGACGTCGCCGGCATTCCCGGCGTCGAGGTCGCCTTCGACGAGAAGGTCATCGTGTCGTCGACCGGCGCGCTAGAGCTGGAGAAAATCCCCGCCACGATGATCGTGGTCGGCGGCGGCGTCATCGGGCTGGAGCTCGGCTCGGTCTGGTCGCGCCTCGGGGCGAAGGTCACGGTCGTCGAGTATCTCGATGCAATCCTTGGCGGCATGGATGGCGAGATCGCCAAACAGGCGCAGAGGGCGCTGGCCAAGCAGGGGCTGGAGTTCAGGCTCGGCGCGAAGGTCACCGGCGTGACGAAGGGCAAGAAGGGCGCGAGCGTGACGTTCGAGCCGGTCAAGGGCGGCGCTGCCGAAACGCTTGAGGCCGAAATCGTGCTCGTCGCCACCGGCCGCAAGCCCTACACCGAAGGCCTCGGCCTCGATGCCGCCGGCGTGACGGTGGAGCGCGGCCGCATCGCCATCGACGATCATTTCCGCACGAGCGCGCCGGGCGTCTACGCCATCGGCGACGTGGTCCGCGGTCCGATGCTCGCCCACAAGGCGGAGGACGAGGGCGTCGCCGTCGCCGAAATCCTCGCCGGCGGGAAAGGCCACGTGAATTACGGCGTCATTCCGGGCGTGGTCTACACCGCGCCGGAGGTCGCCTCAGTCGGCGTGACCGAGGAGGAGGCGAAAGCGTCAGGCGCGGCTTACAAGGTCGGCAAGTTTCCGTTCACGGCGAACGGCCGGGCCCGCGCCATGCTGGCGACCGACGGGCTGGTCAAAATCATCGCCGACGCGGCGAGCGACCGCGTGCTCGGCGTCCATATTCTCGGCCACGGCGCCGGCGAGATGATCCACGAGGCGGCGGTGCTGATGGAGTTCGGCGGCTCTTCGGAAGATCTGGCGCGCACCTGCCATGCCCACCCGACGATGAGCGAAGCGGTGAAGGAAGCGGCGCTGGCCACCTGGGCCAAGCCGATTCACGTGTGACGGCCAAGCTTTTTCGCGGTAGTCTTTTCTGCAACTATGGCTTGTATCGCGATTGCTATTCGTGCATGATCGACTTCCGTTCGGGAGACGTACATGCGCGACTGGCTGGATCGGGAATTCGTCAAGATCGCGGTCTTCGCGGCGGCTTTTGACCTCTTTTCCCGCTATTTTGCACAGATCGGCACGCACCAACTTGTCGCCTACGGGCTGGATCGAGGCTGGCCCATGCCTGTCAACGAACGCCTATTTGTCTATGCGGTCTATTTCGACATGTTCGCCAGCTTGTTGTTCTGGCTCGCATGGTTCGGTCTGGCTTTCCGCCTGATACGCCTGCTCGACCCCGCAAAGGGCAAGGCGTGATCGCGAAATCCTTCGCAGCGTCTATTCGAGGTCGCGTTTGGCTTTCAGCAGTTCTGCATCGGATACGGCCCCTTCGGTCGCCGATGTCGTCACCGTATCGACCGGCGTCGACAGCGGCGCGGCGAGCGCCGCGACCCGCGTCATGTCGGCCGATGCCGACTGGTTCTTCATCGGGCAGGCGGAGGCCGCGCCGGCGAATACGAAGGCGAGGCCAAGCGACAGAATCCATTTCATGAATCATCTCCCGGATATCCGCGTCACGGTCGGGAGGTTACCAGCGATCGGGCGGCCGGCGAAATCACGATTGCGCGCGTTCAGCGCGCCGCGGCGATCAGCAGATTGAGGAAAAACGCCGCGACAAGGACGACATTGGCGACGCCAATGATGGCGAGTGCGTGGTCGGCGTGACGGTCGGCAAGGGCGATGGCCTGTTTCATGTCCGTCAATCTGGCGCAAAAAGGTGGAAAAGCCTTTAATCGGACCTGTCGAATGCGCCGCGTTCACGCGCGGGGGTGCGCGGCGGCGTAGGCCTCGAGCAGGCGGGCGGAATCGACGCCGGCGTAGATCTGCGTCGTCGACAGGCTGGCGTGGCCGAGCAATTCCTGGATGGTCCTCAGATCGCCGCCGCGCCCGAGCAGATGTGTGGCGAAGGAATGGCGCAGCGCGTGCGGCGTCGCGGTCTCCGGCAGGTCGAGGGCGGCGCGCATGCGGCGCATCTCGGCCTGGACGATCTCGGCGCGCAGCGGCCCGCCGCGGACGCCGCGAAACAGGGGCTGGCCGGGCGCGAGATCGAAGGGGCAGAGGCGGCGGTATTCGCCAAGCGCGCGGTGAATGGCCGGCAGCAATGGCGCGATCCGGGTCTTGCCGCCCTTGCCGACAACGCGCAGCGCTGTCTCCGTTCCCTGCCGCAAGGCCGCGCCGTCGAGGCCGAGCGCTTCCGAAATGCGCAGGCCGCAGCCATAGAGCAGAGTGAACACGGCGGCGTTGCGGGCGGCGATCCATGGCTCCTCGGCCAGCTGGCCGGCCGGGGAGGCGACGGCAAGCGCATCCTTCGCCGTCAACGGGCGCGGCAGCGATTTCGGCTGCTTCGGCCCGCGCATGGCCGACGCCCCGGCGGCGTTGGCGAGGCCGCGTCGTTCAAGGAAACGCAGCAGCGATTTGACCGCCGCCAGGCCGCGCGCCAGCGTGCGCGCCTCGGCCCCGTCCTTGCGGCGCTGCGCCAGGAAGGCGCGGAAATCGGCGGGCTTCAGTTCGGCGACCGCCGCAAGCCCCGGCGGACCGCCGAAATGGCCGGTCAGAAAAGCCAGGAAAAACCGGGTGTCGCGCTCGTAGGCTTCGACGGTGTTCACCGACAGGCGGCGCTCATTGGCCAACGCATCGAGCCAGTCGGCGCGGGCGTCGGCAAGGTCGGGTCGGGCGGCAAGGAGGAATTCGGGCATGGACTAAGACTGGCTTGTTGCGGTTAAGGAAGCGTGAACGCCGGTTGAATCGCGACGGGGCGGCGTCTATTCACGTCGCATGTCCAAGCCATCTAACCCCGTCCAGCTCGGAATCGTCGGCGCGCCGCACGGCGTGAAGGGGGAGCTGCGCGTCAAGAGCTTCACCGCCGATCCGCTGGCGATCGGCGGCTACGGACCGTTGTTCCTCGGCGATGGGCGGGCATTGAACATCCTGGCGCTGCGCCCGCAGGGAGACATGCTGGTCGCCCGCTTCGACGGCGTGACGACGCGCGAACAGGCGGCGGGGTTGACCAACAAGGCGCTGTTCGTCGACCGCTCCCTGTTGCCTGACACGGGAGACGAGGAATTCTACCACGCCGATCTCGTCGGGCTCGAAGCGCGCGATCTTGCCGGCGGGCTCATCGGCCGCGTGGTCGGCGTGCAGGATTTCGGGGCCGGCGACATTCTCGAAATCCGCCTCGCCGACGGCGCGGCGTGTTTGCGCCGTTCAGCAAGGCGGCGGTTCCGGCCGTCGACGTGAATGGCGGGACCGTCACGCTCGACCCGGTCGCCGCCGGTCTTTCGGCGACCGACGACGACGGAGAACGGCCATGAGCTTTCGCGCCACGGTGCTGACGCTATACCCGGAGATGTTTCCCGGCCATCTCGGCGTTTCGCTCGCGGGCCGCGCGCTGGAGCGCGGCGACTGGAAGCTCGACGCGGTGCATATCCGCGATTTCGCGCCTGACCGCCATCGCACCGTCGATGACACGCCGGCCGGCGGCGGCGCCGGCATGGTGATGCGCGCCGACGTGCTGGCGAAGGCCATAGACGCGTCGTCGCCGGACGGCGATCCGCGCCCCCGCCTGCTGATGAGCCCGCGCGGCGCGCCGCTGACGCAGGCATTCGTGCGCGAACTCGCCGGCGGGCCGGGCGTCGTCATCGTCTGCGGCCGGTTCGAGGGCGTCGACCAGCGCGTCATCGACGGGCGGGCTCTGCGCGAAGTGTCGGTCGGCGATTACATTCTCTCCGGCGGAGAACCGGCGGCGTTGACGCTGCTCGACGCGGTGGTGCGGCTGCTGCCGGGCGTCATGGGCAATGAGGCGTCGGGCGAGGACGAGAGCTTCGAAAACGGCCTGTTGGAGCATCCGCACTATACCCGCCCGCAGGATTGGGCGGGCCGCGCCATCCCGGACGTGCTGATGTCCGGCAATCACGCCAGGATCGCCGAATGGCGGCGCGGCGAAGCGGAAAAACTGACGCGCGCGCGCCGGCCCGACCTGCTTCCGCCGAAAAAATGACCGCGCCCGCGTGACAAAGGCGCGCCAACCGTGTATGCGCGCCACCGAACCGGGCATTCACGACCCGGTCTCCGTCAACAACGGATGCGAAACGCCCTTGTTCCCGGGTTCGCCGGGGGCATCGCCGATGCGGCCCGATACGGCTGCGGGCGACAAGCGGGCGCTCTGGCCTCCACAGAAGAAAACAGTAGGAGTCCGCCATGGATCTCATCGCCCAGCTCAATGCCGAGCAGGCCGCCAAAATCGAAGCCCAGCGCAAGCTGCCGGCGTTTTCCCCCGGCGATACGCTGCGCGTCAACGTCAAGGTCACGGAAGGCGCGCGCACCCGCGTGCAGGCCTATGAAGGCGTTTGCATCGCCCGTTCCGGCGCCGGCCTCAACGAGAGCTTCACCGTCCGCAAGATTTCCTACGGCGAAGGCGTCGAGCGCGTCTTCCCCGTCTATTCGCCGATGATCGACTCGGTCGATGTCGTGCGTCGCGGCAAGGTGCGCCGCGCCAAGCTCTATTATCTGCGCGATCTGCGCGGCAAGTCGGCGCGCATTTCGGAAAACACCGGTGTGCGCACCCGCAAGCTGAACGACGCGTCGCGCGCCGCAGCCAATGCCGAAAAGGCGAAGATCGAGGCCGAGAAGGTCGCCGCCGCCCAGGCGCTGGCCGCCGAGAAGGCCGCGGCGGAAGCCGCCGCCAAGGCCGCGGCGGACGCCGCCGAGGCGGCGAAGGCGGCCGAAGCCGCGACCGCCGAGTAAGCTGGATGGATGGGAATAGGAAACGGGCGCCCCAGCGGCGCCCTTTTTCTTTGCGGATGGCGACATGACCGCCATATTCCTCGTCACCGGCCCCATTTTCCTGCTGATCGCGCTCGGCTTTGCGACGGCGCGGACCGGTCTGCTGTCGCGGAGCGATTTCGCCGCGCTCGGCAAATTCGTCGTCAATCTCGCTTTGCCGGCGCTGCTGTTCCTGACACTCGCGCGACGGCCGCTCGCCGATACGGTGAATGTCCCTTACATGGCGGCCTATCTCGCCGGCGGGGTGGCGCTCGTTCTGCTGGCGTCGCGTTTCCTGCATCGCATGGCGGGGCTTGACGTCACGGGCGCGGCGATTGCGGCCATGGGCATGGCCTGCCCCAATTCGGGTTTCGTCGGCTATCCGATCCTTCTCGCGCTTTATCCCGACCTGGCCGGAACCGTGCTGGCGTTGAACATGGCGGTGGAAAACCTCGCCATCATCCCGCTGGCGCTGTTCCTGGCCGAACGCGGGCGCCATGCGGGGCAGGAAGGGGCGGCGTTGAAACGGGCCTTCTCCAGTCTCGCGCGCTCGCCGCTGATGCTCGCCATCGTCGCCGGCGCATTGTGGTCGCTCGCCGGCCTCGACCTGCCGGCGCTCCTGATTAAACCGCTCGACATGCTGGCGGCGGCTTCCGGCGCGGCGTCGCTGCTGGTCATCGGCGGTTCGCTGGCGCAGGCGGGAGCGGGCGCGTTTCGGCGCGACGCGCTGCTGGTCGCCGCCGGCAAGCTCGTCGCCCATCCCGTTCTGGCAGCCGTCGCGTTGGCGGGGTTCGCGGCCCTCGGTTTCGGCATTGCCGATGAGCGTCTGCGGATCGCGCTGGTCGTCAGCGCCGCCATGCCGATCATGGGCATCTACCCGCTTCTGGCACATCGTTTCGGCCGCGAAACGCCGGCGGCGGTCGCCCTCGTGACAACGACGGCCTTGTCGCTGCTAACGGTCAATGCGCTGTTCGTGTTCATTGAATTCGCTCGGTTCTGACCAATCCCTTGCGCCTTTCGCCGCCGTCGCTACAGTCGACTTTTCACCGCGCCCCAGCGGCCCGAAGGGAGTCTTCAATGAAAAAGTTGTTCGGTCTTGTCCTCGGCCTCATCGGCCTTTCCGCCATTTCCGCCGCCGCGCAAACGCTGCCCGATCTCAAGGGCCGCGAAATCGTCATCGTCACCGAGAACGCCTATCCGCCGCTGCAATTCGTCGATCCCAAGACCGGGGAGCAGATCGGCTGGGAATACGATGCGATGAACGAGATCGCCAAACGGCTGAATTTCCAGGCGACCTACAAGAACACCTCGTGGGACGCGATGATCCAGTCGGTATCGGACAAGCAGTTCGACATCGGCATGACCGGCATCACCATCAAGGACGAGCGCAAGGAGAAGGTCGATTTCTCCGACGCCTATATGCGCTCGGAAATGTTCATGCTGGTGCGCGGCGACGAAAGCCGCTTCACCGACGCCACCTCATTCAAGGCGTTCGAGAAAGGTCTGGTCGGGGCGCAAGCCGGCACGACGCCGTTCTATGTCGCCGTCTACGAGGTGCTCGACGGCAATGAGCAGAACCCGCGGATCAAGCTGTTCGAGACCTTCGGCGCGACGGTGCAAGCGCTGAAAAGCGGCGATGTCGATCTGGTGCTGACCGACGGCACCGCCGGCAAGGGCTATGTCGACGCCTCCAATGGCGGGCTGAAACTGGTTGGCAACGCGCTCGGCACGGAGGATTTCGGCTTCATCTTCCCGAAGGGCTCCGATCTCGTCGCGCCGCTCAACGCCGCCATCGCAGCAATGAAGGCCGACGGGACCATCGACGCGCTCAACAAGAAATGGTTCCTCGATTACAAGATGGGGCAGTGAGTTCCAGCGTTCTTTCGGAAGGCCGGCGCGTCATGACCCCCCTCTGGCCTGCCGGCCATCTCCCCCTCAAGTGGGGAGATCGATCGATGCAACCACCCCGCCTTCGCTCCAATGATCGCAACTGGCGATGCCTTGGCGGAAATCCGATCTCCCCCCTTGCGGGGGAGATGGCCGGCAGGCCAGAGGGGGGTCAAGGCCAATGACGGCCTCGCGCGCCAAGGACCCCGACTTCCCATTCTGGCTCGCCGCCATCGTCGCGCTCGGGTTGGCGGCGGCGCTGGCCATCGCCTTTTCCGACCTCTACGGGCAGATTTTCCGCACCGTCCTGAAAGGCGTCGGCGTCACCGTCTTCGTCACTGTTGTCGCCTTCGCGCTCGCCTCGGCGATGGGCCTGGCGTTGGCGCTGATGCAGTTGTCGGTATCGCTGGTCCTGCGCCAGACGGCGCGCTTCTATGTCGAACTGATCCGCGGCGTGCCGATCCTTGTGCTGTTGTTCTGGATCGCCTTCGCCGGCGTGCCGGGATTCGTCGCGGCGTGGAACTGGCTGGCGACGCCGTTGCGCGAAGCCGGCTACCTCGGCGATCTGCTGGTGCGCGATGTGTCGCTGCTGTGGCGCGCCGTGCTGGCCTTGATGTTCGGCTACGCCGCCTTCATTGCCGAGATATTCCGCGCCGGAATCCAGGCAGTCGACAAGGGCCAGATCGAATCGGCGATGGCGCTCGGCTTTTCGCGCTTCCAGCGCTTCCGCCTTATCGTGCTGCCGCAGGCTCTCCGCACCATCCTGCCGCCGCTCGGCAATGATTTCGTCGCCATGGTCAAGGATTCCTCGCTCGTCTCGGTGCTCGGCGTCGCCGACATCACCCAGATGGGCAAAGTCTACGCCGCCGGCTCGTTCCGCTTTTTCGAGACCTATTCGATCGTCGCCTACATCTATCTGATCCTCACCATCGGCCTGTCGCTGGCCTTGCGCGGCGTCGAACAACGGATGCGGAGGGGACCGGGAGAGTGAGCGACGACCTGCTTGCCCGCGTCTATGCGGCGCGGACGCCGGAAGAGATTGCGGCGGCCTACGCCGATTGGGCGGCGACCTATGACGCCGAGACCTTCCGCGACGGCTACCATCTGCCGTTTTCCATCACAGCCTTCGTGGCGCGCCATGTGAAGCCGGGCGACGGGCCGCTGCTCGACGCCGGCTGCGGCACGGGGATTACCGGCCCGGTCCTGAATGCGCTTGGCTACTCCGACATCGAGGGTCTCGATCTTTCCACCGACATGCTGGCGATCGCCACCACCCGCGGCGCCTATGCCCGGCTGACGCGGGCCGAACTCGGCAAGACCCTGCCCTATGCGGATGGCCGCTTCGCCGCGTTCCTGTCGACCGGCGTGCTCACCGCCGGCCATGCGCCGGCGTCGTCGCTCGATGAGCTGGTGCGCATCGTACGACCGGGCGGCCACGCCATATTCACCGTTCGCGACGTGGTGTTGCCGGAGTTCAGGGCGAAAATGGAGTCGCTTGAATCCGCCGGACGCTGGACCAGGCTGGAGGAAAGCCTGCCGTTCCGTGCTTTCCTGCTGGCCGAGCCGGAGGTGCTGGTGACGGCGTTCGTGTTCAGGGTCAGTTGATCGGACCCGCGATTGCCGCCGCGTTCTCCCGGTGCTATGGCCTGCGGCCATGAACGGGAGCCAAATCGCGCGCATCGTGCTGCAGGATCGCAAGCGCCTGCCGGGGCGGTTTTTCGCGCGGCTTTGCGGCGGACGCACCACGCGCCTCTGACGCGCCGGACCCGCCTATCCCGATCCGCTTCGCCGTTTTCCAAGGATGAGACCGATGGCTCCCCGCACCCTCTACGACAAGATTTTCGACGACCACGTCGCCGACCGCCAGGCCGACGGCACGTGCCTGCTCTACATCGACCGCCACCTCGTGCACGAGGTCACCAGCCCGCAGGCGTTCGAGGGCCTGCGCATGGCGCACCGCACCGTCCGCCATCCGGAAAAGACGCTCGCCGTCGTCGACCACAACGTGCCGACCTCGCCCGACCGCAAGCTCGGCATCAAGAACGAGGAAAGCCGCATCCAGGTCGAGGCGCTGGCGAGGAACGCCGCCGATTTCGGCGTCGACTATTACTCCGAGAACGACAAGCGCCAGGGCATCGTCCACATCGTCGGGCCGGAGCAGGGCTTCACCCTGCCGGGCATGACCATCGTCTGCGGCGACAGCCACACCTCCACGCACGGGGCGTTCGGCGCGCTGGCGCACGGCATCGGCACGAGCGAGGTCGAGCACGTCCTCGCCACGCAGACGCTGATCCAGAAGAAGGCGAAGAACATGCTGGTGCGCGTCGACGGGCAGTTGCCCGAGGGCGTCACCGCCAAGGACATCATCCTCGCCATCATCGGCGAGATCGGCACCGCCGGCGGCACCGGCCATGTCATCGAATTCGCCGGCGAGGCGATCCGGGCGCTGTCCATGGAAGGCCGCATGACGGTCTGCAACATGACCATCGAGGGCGGCGCGCGCGCCGGCCTGATCGCGCCCGACGAAAAGACCTTCGCCTACATCAAGGACAAGCCGCGCGCGCCGAAAGGCAAGGCGTGGGACATGGCGATGGACTACTGGTCAACGCTGTCCACCGACGAGGGCGCGCATTTCGACAAGGTCGTGGTGCTCGACGCCGCCAATCTGCCGCCGATCGTGTCGTGGGGTTCGTCGCCGGAAGACGTGGTGTCCGTCACCGGCGTGGTGCCCGATCCGGCGGCGATCGCCGACGAAACCAAGCGCACGTCGAAACAGCGGGCCCTTGACTACATGGGTCTGAAAGCCGGCCAGAAAATCACCGACATCGCCATCGACCGCGTCTTCATCGGCTCCTGCACCAATGGCCGCATCGAGGATCTGCGGGCCGTGGCCAAGGTGGTGGAAGGCAGGACGGTCGCCCCGACCGTCTCGGCGATGATCGTGCCGGGCTCGGGACTGGTGAAGGAGCAGGCGGAAGCCGAAGGCCTCGACAAGATCTTCATCGCCGCCGGTTTCGACTGGCGCGAGCCGGGCTGCTCGATGTGCCTCGCCATGAACGACGACCGGCTGAGGCCGGAGGAGCGCTGCGCCTCGACCTCGAACCGCAATTTCGAAGGCCGCCAGGGCTTCAAGGGCCGCACGCACCTGGTGTCGCCGGCGATGGCGGCGGCGGCGGCCATCGCCGGGCATTTCGTCGATATAAGGACGTGGCGGTGAGCTTTCCGCCGCGGAGAATTCGACAAGGCCGCCCTCCGGCGGCCTTGTCCGTTTCCGGATCCCGCGTCAATCTGGACCCTTTCACGGAGCTTGAAGTCCCATGGAAGCCAATTCGAGCTTGGCCGCTTTACGCGCCAACCGGATTTATTTGCCGGCCAAAGCCGCCGACATCGGCGAACTGGAGCATTTGATATATCAAAATATCGATGTCGCCGATTATCCAAACGCCAAGGCGGCAATAAACAATGTTCTGATATATGATTGCGCCGATCTGCGCCGCGCCACCCTCCGCCCGGAAAAAAGGCGCGAGATCATGGCGGAGTTCGTCGACGCGCTGATGATCGGGCCGGGCGTCGTCGTGCTCAAGGGCGCCGAGACCGATCCGGCTGTCATCGACCGGGCCTCGGCGCTGTTTGACGCAATGATCGACGAGCAGAACCGCGCCGGTTCGGACGGCGGCGACCATTTCGCCAAGCCGGGCGCCAATGACCGCATCTGGAACAGCCTGGAAAAACACGGCCTGGCCGATCCGGACAATTTCGCCGCCTATTACGGCAACGCCATGCTGGCGCTGATATCGGAGGCCTGGCTCGGCCCGCATTACCAGATCACGGCGCAGGTCAACCGCGTCAATCCCGGCGGCGCGGCGCAATCGCCGCATCGCGACTATCATCTCGGCTTCGCGTCGGCTGAGCAGGTCGCCCGCTTTCCGCTGCATGTGCAACTGTTGTCGCCGGTGCTGACCTTGCAGGGCGCGCTCGCCCATGTCGACATGCCGGTCGAGACCGGCCCGACGCTGCTGTTGCCGTTCAGTCAGCAATGGGCCCCCGGCTATGTCGCCATGAACCGGCCGGATGTGCAGGCGTTGTTCGCGGCCAGGCACGTGCAATTGCCGCTCGCCAAGGGCGACATGCTGTTCTTCTCGCCGGCCCTGCTGCACGCGGCCGGGACCAACCGCACCGCCAACGTACGGCGCATGGTCAACCTGTTCCAGGTGTCGTCGGCCTTCGGGCGCGCCATGGAAAGCGTCGACCGCACGCGTTTGGTCAAAGCGCTTTTTCCGGCTCTGCTCAAGGCGAAAGCGGACGGAGCGCTTTCGGCCGGGCAAATCGACAACGCCATTGCCGCGTCAGCGGAAGGCTATTCCTTTCCGACCAATCTCGACCGCGATCCGCCGCTCGGCGGCATGGCGCCGAAAACGCAAGCCGCGCTGGTGCGCGAGGCGCTCGCCGCGGGCTGGACGGCGGAAAAACTCAACGCCGCGCTTGACGCGCAGGCCGAAAAAAAGCTGGCCTGAAGGCGGGAGGACAAGATGGAGCAATTTGCCGGCAAAGTCGCCATCGTCACCGGCGGCACGCTGGGTCTGGGCGCGGCGATCGCGCGGCTGCTGGCCGAGCGTGGCGCGGCGGGACTCGTCATCTGCGGCCGCAACGAGGCGAAAGGCAAGGCGATGGCGGACGCCATTGCCGGCGACACCTGCTGCCGCGTCGTCTACAAGCGGGCCGATCTTGAGCGCGTCGAGGACTGCCGCGCCGTGGTCGCGGCTTGCGACGAGGCGTTCGCCCGTGTCGACATCCTCGTCAACGCGGCGGCGATTACCGACCGCGGCACGATCCTCGACACATCGCCGGACCTGTTCGACCGCATGTTCGCGGTCAATGTGCGCGCGCCGTTCTTCCTGATGCAGGAGGCGGTGAAGATCATGAAGCGCGAGGGCATCGAAGGGGCAATCGTCAATATCGGTTCGATGTCGTCGCTCGCCGGCCAACCATTCCTGGCCGCCTACAGCGCTTCAAAGGGCGCGCTCGCCACGCTGACCGGCAACACGGCCTACGCGCTTTTACGCAATCGCATCCGCGTCAATCAGCTCAATCTCGGCTGGATGGCGTCGGAGGGCGAGGACCGCATCCAGCGTGAGTTTCACGGCGCCGCTGTCGATTGGCTCGACGTCGCCGCGGCTGCCCAGCCTTTCGGGCGGCTTATCGATCCGGTGGAAGCGGCGCGCGCCGTCGCCTTCCTCGCCTCCCCGGAATCGGGGCTGATGACCGGGTCCGTCGTCAATTTCGACCAGTCGGCCTGGGGCGCCTATGAAGGCGCGCCGCATCCCGACGCGGCGCTATAGGCCGTGACTTGCGGCGTTGAAGCGCTCAACCGGCGAGCAAGCCCCGCTATTCGCGCTTCTCCTGGCATTTCTATGCCGTTCGGGCCGCCATTTCGTCCTGCTTATGGTTCCACGGCCTAATCCGCGCCCTTGAGAAAAAGCGTCCATCTTTCCTGCGATTGCGTGTCGACTTCGATGAAGTGCGCTTCCTGGTGGCGCGGTTCCAGCAATCCCTGATGCCGCGGATGACGAATTTTTCGCCCCGACGCACATGGCGACATCGCCAGCGACGGCGGCCTGCCCGAAAACGTCCTCGGCGTAAACATAGACATATCGGTCGAGCAGCGTCTCCCGAATCAGGTCGACGCAGCGATTGGCGCCGATGCTCCACCACCCCTCGGTCAGAAAATCGCCGTCGTCGTCGTAACCGATCGCCACATTGAGGACGTCGAGGGATTGATTGCAAACCTGGAATTCGGCTCTGGCGTCACCCGCGACTGCGGCCAGGCCCGCCAGCACCGCCGCGCCTGAAATGGCCAGGCGGTTCCGGCGCGCCGAAAAGGCGACTGTTGCTTTTGGTGTCGCGCGCATGGCCAGACGTGATTTGTCCTTCATTGCATTTCAGCGGGTTAACGGGATCAGGCAGGACATTTTTAGCCATATTATGAAAGGTGGGTTTTATAAATTGAATTTCCCGGAACGGACGTCTATATTAGTGGATGTCCGAATGGAGGCCGATATGATTTCGCGCACCGCATTCGCTTGCCTCTTCGTGATGGTTTCGTCCGGAACGGCTTTTGCCGAACCGAGGGTCGAAATTGTCGAGAATCCCGACCTGATCATCGTCGATGCGACGATCGGGGAAGAGCGCGAATGGGTGCGCAATTCCCCAGCCTATGGATACCAGACGCCTGAGAACGAATACGGGCTTTCCCTGTTCAAGCTGATGTTCGAGGCGCCAATTCCGGTCCCTCGCCCCGATTACCCCGGCGTTTCGCCGACGGTGTCGAAGCCGGCCAAGAAAACGCCGATTGTTGCCGACCGGCGAACCAAGGCGAAAGTGGTCAAGGTCGCCGAACGGCGACTGACGCTGCCGCTCAAGCCGATCATCGGCGTTTACAATTGATGGTCTGATCCGCGTTTGGCCGGAAAGTCCGCCTGCCTTTCGCGCAAGGCCCTTGATTGCGGCCGGCTCCTGCGTTCTAATCATGGCGCAAAGAACTGGGGGACCGTCATGGTCAGATTTGTCTCGTCGTTGGCTGCGCTGACTTTGGTTGCCGGGTGTACAACCACCGGTCCTGCCGCCCCGCCTGAAGTTCCGAAGCCGGTGGTCGTCGGCAAAGTGCCGACGCAACCGGGCAATTGCTACTTCAAGGACCCCGCCGGCAAGGTGTTCATTTCGGCCTGCCCGCCGGCCTAGGGTCAGGACCCATTGAATTGGCTGAAATGGTCGGGGCGGATTTGCACGGACTGCTTTGTCGCAAGCCCTTGAAAGGCTTCAGCCTTCCTACGGACTTGCTTCGCGCATCTGCGCAAATCCGCCCCGACCATTTCAGCCAATTCAATGGGTCCTGACCCTAGAGCGTTTCTCGCTCAAATTGAATCGTCTGAGTGCCGGCATTTTGCGGCTTGGCCGGGAGCGGAACGCAACTCTATGCGCGCTCGCCAGCGTTTCGCGACGCCGTCCAGGGCGCCAGAAGACCAAGCTGAAACGATTGCAGTTCGCCCATGAAAACAGAATGGAGCCCGATCCGGCTTGGCAGTTTTTTCCGCTCCTTGCCCTTCGGGCATTCGTCGGGCAAGCCCGAAAACCCTCCTCGCAGTCGGAATTCCCGCGAGATATCCATATCGCGCTCCTGAGCTTGTCGAAGGGGTATTGTCCTCTCCGGATCGAAAAATCCCCGCCATCAAACTGCTCCAGTTTGAATGAGAAACGCTCCAGGTCACAGTTCGGACAAGAAAAGCGCAGACGTTTTCCTGGTGTTCCGGCGCGCGTTGACTGACGGGTGGCGTTTCCGGAAACGTTTGTCTATTGTCCTGTCGGATATTCGCAGGTGCGCACCGGGATGTGGGAAAGGGCGATAGCCGCCGCGACGGCTGCCGTATTCCGGCTGGTGCTGGCGTTTGCCTTTTTTCTGCAGCAACTCGGGCCGCTCCCCGCCCGAGCCGCGTCGGCCATCGCAAGCGGGAAGGTGGCGCTTGTCATCGGCAATTCCGCCTATGGCAAAATTCCTGACCTGAAAAATCCGCGCAATGACGCCGGATTGATCTCGGATTCCCTTAAGCGACTGGGCTTCAACGTCATTCTTCGCGAAGACGCGTCGCACGGCGACATCGAAAAAGCGATCAACGAGTTGCTCGTGGCGTCGAAGGATGCCGAGACGGTGATGTTCTATTTCGCCGGACACGGATTCCAGCTTGGCGGTCGCAATTTTCTCGTCCCTGTGGACGCCGGCCTGGAAAACCGGGATGCGATCGGCAAGGAGACATTCGCGCTCGACAAGATCATCGAGACGATTCACGAGCGCGGCAAGCAAACCCTGGTCTTCCTTGACGCCTGTCGCAACAATCCGATCCCTGCCGCAGCGCGCACCGTGCAAGACGCCGAAGGTCTTGCGCAGATCGAAACCGGCAGCGGGACTTTCGTCGCTTTCGCGACCGAGCCGGGCAAGGTGACATTCGACGGCGCCGGCGAAAACAGCCCCTTTGCCACGGCGCTTTCGGCGACGATCGAGAGCCCGGAATTTCCATCTCCGACATGATGATTCGCGTCCGCAACGCGGTCGAGGAGGCAACCGAGCAGACGCAGACCCCGTGGGATCAGTCGTCGCTGCGCTCGCAGTTCTATTTCAACCCGGTCGAAGAGGAAAACGAGGCGCTGACCGAGGAAGATCTGGCGTTGTTGTCGGAACTGGACCCGGCGCTGCTGGAGAAGTTCAAGAAGAAATTCGGCCTGAAGATCGTCGCCAAGGAAAGCGAAGAGGGTGGCGAGTCGCTGGAAGCCGAGGGAGGGGGGGAAATCATCGCGTCGATCGAACCGACCCTGATCATTCAGGATGTCGAACCCGCCGAACCGGCGGGATCGGCGGCGGAAAGGACAGCGGCTGCCTCGCCGGCGGAGCCGGTTCAACCGCAAGAAGCGGTCGATGCGGGCCTGATCATCCTGTCGGCGGATGAAGGCGGTCTCCGGGGTGCCGGCCGCGGATGCAGCCATTCCGGCGCCCGTTGCGCGCCCGGCGGAAAAACCGGTCGAAATGGCGGCGCTCGAGCCGAAATCCGAATCCGGGACGGCCGGAAATAAAAACCAAAGCGTTGCGCCGGCGGAAGGCGCCGCCGCGCCGCCTCCGCCTGCCGCGCCCATCCCGGCCAAGCCGGCGGCGGTACCGGTTCCGGAGGGCTCCGCCGCGATTGCGTCCTCTCCGCCGAAACCCGCACCTGCCACGGCCGTCGCGCCGTCGCCCGCCGCCGAACCGGCCGCCGCGGCCGCGCCTGCACCGAAACCTGCCGTTCCTTCTCCGCAATCCCCGACTGCCGCCGCCCCGGCGCAACCCTCGGCCAGCGGACCGCCGCCGTCCGCCGCCCAACCCGCGCCGCCCAAGCCCGCTGTCGCCCCGCCTGCTCCCGCGGCCGTCGCCAAAGCCGAACCCCCCGCTGCCCCTTCCGTTGCGCCGGCGCCGGTGGCCAAGCCGGCGGCTGTTTCGCCGCCACCTGTCGCCAAGGCTGAACCGCCTGTCGTCGCGCCGCCAGCAACGAACGACAAACCCTCGGCTCCTTCGGTCGCGTCCGCGCCGCCGGCCAAGCCCGTGACCGGCGCGCCGACCTTGACGCCGGCGCCAAAGGCGGTCGCCGCGCCGCCGCCGGCCAAAACGCCGGCAATCGAAAAACCGGCGGACACGGCCACGCTGGCGCCACAGGAGCAGAAGCCGGGACTGACCAAAGAGACGCTTCCCGCCGTTGCACCATCGCCGGCCGAAGCGCCGGCGATCGACAAACCGGTGGAAATGGCTGCCTTGGCGCCACAGGAACAAAAGCCCGGACCGTCCAAGGAGACGATTCCGGCCGCCGATCTGCCGGTGGTGACCGATCCGGACGAATTGCGCAAGGAAACCGAGAAACGGCAAGCCTTCGCGCGGCTGGCCGGTCAGGCGCAGCAGGAATTGGCGCGTCTCGGCTGCTTTCGCAGCGGCTCCGACGGTGAATGGGGCGCGAAGTCGGCGCGCGCGCTCTTGCGCTACTACGGCGCCAAAAAGCTTGAGCCGGACATCGTCGAGCCGACCGAGGAGCTGGTTTCCCGCTTGAAGGCTGAAACCAAGGTCGTTTGCAGCAATACCGAAACCGCCAAACCGAAGGCCTCCCAGAAAAAGCCGGCCACGGCGCCGGCGGCGAAGAAGCCCGCCAAAGCCGCTCCGGTTGCCTCCAACAGCGGCGGTGCACCGAAAAAGAAGGCCGAGTCGGCAGGTCAAAAAAAGCCGTCGCCGCCGAAATCGGCCACCGAAATCAAGAAAAAATTGACAACGAAGCCGATCATCGGCGCATTTTAGAGCGCGGATTCACAGCCAGGGGCGGAAACGCAACGGGGTGATGCAAATGGTGCAGCGCTCATGCCGATTGGCCGCCGACGATGCGTCGTTGCGTCGATGCAAAATGCGATTGAGAACACGCCGCCATGCATGAGATCGACAAACGATTTCGGCAAAACAAACAATCGCGGGCGCAGGCCGCGCAGCGAAAGCGCGTGCGCCGGTTTGCCGGCTGGCTGTTCGCCGGCCTGGCGACGACCGCGGTTTCCATCGGCGCCTGGCTGATTCTCGGGCAGCCGGGCACGCTGGTCGAACCGCCGGTCGATGTGGAGACGCCGGCCGAGATTCCGATTTTCGTCCCCAGGGTCATCGAATTGCCCGGCGACCCGCTGCGCATCGAACTGGATACGGGGCCCGGCCATTCGGCGGCGATCAAAACCGTGGCGCCGACGCCGGCGCTGGGCGCCGCCGGCGTCAGCGGTCCGCTCAGCATCGTTCGCGAGAAAATCCTGTTGACCGGGATGCGGCTGATGACGACGCTGCCGTCCTCGCCCGAAGACTTCGCCTTCTTCCAGTCGCAGCGCCAGTTCGACCGCAAGTCTCCCGGCGAAGAAGCCGGTCAGGCCGGGGCCGCTCCGGCCGCCGCCACCCCACCGGGCGAGACGGCAGAGCCGATGCCGGACGAGGCGGCCGGCGAGGCCATCCGCTTGACCCCCGCCGCGCCGGCCGAAACGCCGGGCGAACCGTTCGGCGCGACGCGGGCCGTCGAGGTTGGCGCCGCTCCCTCCGGTTCCGATGGCTGGGGCGACATTGGCGTCGCCGAGCTCGGCGGGTCGGACGAGGTCTATCAGCGCACCGAAATCGAGAACAATGTTTCGACCGTGACGCTTGTCCGCGAAGACCTTCGGTTCAAGCGGGTTCAGGATGTTTTCGTTCGCGCCGTGGCCGCGGTGACCCCCGAAAAATTCCTGATCGAAAACGGATTCAACACGCTCGACGCCAGGCGCGCGGCTGCCGCCCTCTCGGACCGGTTCGGCGTCAAATCGATCGAGGCCGGCCATGTCATCGCCCTGCGCGGCCTGCGCGATGGTCCTTCGGCCGGGGCAAAACTCGCGCAGATCGCGCTCTACACGATGGACAGCTACATCGGCGCCCTGTCCGCGACGCCGGACGGCGCCTTTGTCGAAGCGACCGATCCCTGGGTGGCCGATAATCTGGCGGAGCGCCTGTCGGCGCCGCAGACGGAGGCGGTTGCGCCGAAATACCGTCTACTCGACGGCATTTACTCGGTCGCGCGTCGCAACGGCGTACCCGCGCGGGTCGCCGGCGAGGCGATCATGTACCTGTCGCGCCAGCACGATCTGTCGGAATTCGCCAAGGAGGACGATGTCTTCACCCTCGTCTATGGCGAGGCGCCGCGCGGCGGCGAAACCGGCCGGGTATTGTATGTGTCGGTCGACAGGGCGGACAAGCCCTGCGCTGCTTCCTCTTCCTGCCGAGGGGCGGCGCCGATTTTTCCTGCTTTGACGAGAAAGACCAGACCGGAACGATCGAGGTCTCCAACGGCATGGTGACGCCGGTTTCCGGCGTGCTGACCTCGACCTTCGGGCCGCGCCGCCATCCGATCCTCAAGACCGTTTTGATGCACAAGGGGGTCGACTGGGCGGCGCCGGTCGGCACGCCCATACGCGCGGCGTTCGACGGAACCGTCGCCTTCGCCGGCGATGGAGGCGGCTACGGCAATTTCGTCAAGCTCGACCATGGCGGCGGCCGCGGCACCGGCTACGCCCATATGAGCGCCTTCGCCAAGGGATTGGCGACCGGACAGAAAGTAAGCGCCGGCGATGTGATCGGTTTTGTCGGCACCACCGGGCGCTCCACCGGGCCGCATTTGCACTTCGAACTCTATATCGGCGGCGAACCGATGAACCCGCTGCAGGCCGCGGTCGCCACCGCCGATGCATCGGGCGCGGTGGAGCGGTTGGTGGACCGCATCATCCGGGTCGAAAGCGGCGGCAGCGCCACGGCCAAGAATCCGTTGTCGTCGGCGACCGGGCTCGGCCAGTTCATCGAATCGACGTGGATTCGCATGATGCGCACCTATCGGCCGGATCTGGCCAATTCGCTGTCGCGCGAAAAACTGCTGGCGCTGCGCTTCGATCCGACCTTGTCGCGCGAAATGGTCGCCAATCTGGCGCGCGAGGGCAAGGCCTATCTGGAAGCGCGCGGCAACTCGATCACCGCAGGGCGGCTCTATCTGTGCCATTTCCTCGGCATGGACGGGGCGGCGACCGTGCTCGCCGCTTCCGACGGCGCCCAATTGGTCGATGTGCTCGGTTCCGGCGTCATCAGCGCCAATCCGTTCCTGACCGGCAAGGACGTGGCCTATGTCAAGGATTGGGCCGAGCGCAAGATGAGCGGGAAATCCGCGCCGGCGCCGACGGTTGTCACGACCAAGAAGATCGAGCAGGCGTCGCCGGAGTTCGCCGCTTTCCGTGAGGCGATCGCCGCGGTGGTTGGCCTGAACGCCGCGATCTGATGGCGCTGGTTGGCGGCGATTCCTCGGGTTTTCGCGCGCAACCTGAGGAAGAATTGGTGTTGCCGAACCGCAACAGCAGATCAGACGCCTGCTAAAGTACTGATTCGCCAGCGCGAAAACATTAACGATGGGTTACGCGCGGCAATTGAAACGGGCTTGCCCTTACGATAGTTTTGACAGGAGCTTCGCCCGATTCCGGACGGAGGGGGCGTTTTATTGGTTGGGGACTTTTGTTCATGATGTCGATTGCCATTGCACGCGTTGACGCGTCGAGAGTCCCCGCGGATCGTCGGCTTCGCCGACGCCTGCTCGACACCACGGCGATCATCGCCGTCGGTTTTGCTGCCGGGATCGCGCTTGCCCCCGCGCCGGCCGGCGCGCAGGTTTGGGACGGCCAGTCGAATGTCCTTTGGAGCAACGCGACGAACTGGAATCCGAATGGCGTTCCGGCGGCCGGCGACACGGCGACAATCGACGGCGTGGCGATCAATCAGCCGACCGTCGACACCAACCAGACCGTGGCGCAGACCAATGTCAGCGGCGGGACGCTGATCGTCGCTGCGACGTTGACCTCGCCCGTCACGGTTTCGGGAACCGGAAATCTGATCGTCAATGCCGGCGGCCAGATCACGGGCAATGTCGGCGCCGGCGGTGCGACCGGTTCGAATGCCGGTACGATCAACGGAACATTGACGGTTTCCGCCGGCGTTTTCGACAATACCAGCGCGGTGTCCGGCGCAACGACTGTCTCCGGCGGCACGCTGAACCTCAATGCCGGAACGAATCTCGGCAACGCGCAGACCCTTACCGTCGACAGCGGTTCGTTGAACGTCAACGCGTCGGATACGGTCGGCGAATTGACGATCAATGGCGGCGTCGTGGATGTCGCCGCCGCCGCCGCTTTGACCTCAGCCGGCGGCGTCACCGTCGCGTCGGGCGCCACATTGACCAGCGACGGGACAGTCAACTCCACCTTTGTGCTGAGCAACAACGGCACGATGAACGTCGCTGGCGTTCTCAACACCGGCGGCGTGCAAAGCTTCAACGGTTCGACGATCAACGTCACCGGCGCGCTCGATAATTCCGGCGACCCGCTGTCGATGGGTCCCGGTTCGGCGTTGAACGTCACCGGCGGCGACCTCATCAACATTTCTACCTTTCAGAATGTCGGCGCGACGACGACGATTGCCGCCGGCAACACGCTGTCGGCCGTAACGATTACCAACGGCAATGGCGGATTGATCAGCAATTCCGGTATATTGACGGCGACCGGCGCGCTCACCAATGGCGCTGGCGCGACGTTGACCAGCGACGGGACAGTCAACTCCTCCTTTGTGCTGAGCAACAACGGCACCATGAACGTCGCCGGCGTTCTCAACACCGGCGGCGTGCAAAGCTTCAACGGTTCGACGATCAACGTCACCGGCGCGCTCGACAATTCCGGCGGCCCGCTGTCGATGGGTCCCGGTTCGGCGTTGAACGTCACCGGCGGCAATTTGACCAACATTTCCGCCTTCAACAATATCGCGGCGACGACGACCATCGACGCCGGCAGGACGCTGTCGGCCGGCACGATCACCAACGGCAATGGCGGAACGATCAGCCTCGGCGTCGGTTCGACCCTGCAAGGCACCGCCAACACGCTCAACAACGCCGCGACCATCAATGTTGCGACCAATGGCGTCGTCACCGACGCCGGCGACGTCAACAATCTCGCCGCCGGCATCATCAATTTCAACGGCCCGGGCGGCGCGGCGACGCTGCAGAGCGGCGCCGGCTTCGCAACCAACAATGACGGCCAGATCAATCTCATTTCCGGCGGCGTCAACGTCGTCGGCCCCCTGAACAATCAGGGTTCCGGTTCAATCACGCTCGCCGCCGGCGCCGGGACAATGAGTGGCACCGTGTTGAACAACAACGGAGCCGCCACGATAGACGTGAACGGCGGCACGCTCGCTTTCGTCACCCTCACCAACAACTCCACCGCCGCGGCCGGCATCGACGTCGCCTTGGGCGCAACGGTCAATTCCACGCTTTTGACCAACAATGCCGGCGCGACCATCATCAACGCCGGAACATTATCGGGCACAGCCCTGGACAATAATTCCGGCACGGTGACCAGCACCGGAACGATGGACTACACATCGATCTCCAACGACGGCACGGGCGCCATCAACGCCCAGGGCCAGGCCAATGCGACGGCGATCTCCAACAACGACAGTTCCATTTTCACGGTGACGGGCGCGCTGACGGGAACCGGCAATTTCACCAACAACGGCACGGCGACGCTGGTGCTCAGCGGCGGCAGCTTCACCGGGCTGAACATCGTCACCAACAATTCGACCGCGGCGAACGGCATCCAGATCGGCGTCGGCCACACGCTGTCTGCGAGTAATATCGTCAACAATGCCGGCGCGACGATCGCCAACAACGGCACGCTGACCTCGACGGCGCCGGTCGACAACAACGCCGGAGCGACGCTCAACACCACCGGCACGGTCAATGGCGGCCTGACGAACGACGGCGTGGTCAACGCCTCGGGCGCCGTCAACGGCGCAATCGTCAACCAGGGCGCCGGCGACTTCAACGTCACCGGCAACCTGACCGGCAACTCGACTTTCTCCAACAACGGCACGGCGACGCTCGACGTCAACAGCGGCACATTCTCCGGCATCACGACGCTGACCAACAATTCGACCGCCGCAGTCGGCGTCAATATCGCCGGCGGAGCAGCGGTCTCGGCCAACGCCGTCATTAATAACGCCGGCGCGACCATCCAGAACGCCGGCACTTTGGCTCCGTCGCCCAGATCGACAACAACGCCGGCGCGACGCTGACCACCACCGGCACGGTGAACGGCGGAGCTATTAACGACGGGATCATCAACGCCTCCGGCGCGTTCAACGGCAATATCGTCAACCAGGGCGTCGGCGATTTCAACGTCACCGGAAATCTGACGGGCAACGGGACCTTCACCAACAACGGCACGGCGACGCTCGACGTCAACAGCGGCACATTCTCCGGCGTCACGACGCTGACCAACAATTCGACCGCCGCGGCTGGCGTCAATATCGCCGGCGGAGCAGCGGTTTCGGCCAACGCCGTTGTCAACAACGCCGGCGCGACGCTGATCAATTCGGGCTTGCTGACGTCAACCGTCGGGACCTCCAATGCCGGTACGCTGACCAACAATCTGGGCGGAGCAATCAATGGCGGCCTAACCAACACCGGCACGGCGACGAACCTCGCCGGCGGAACACTCGACACGCTGACCAACAACGCCGGAACAACGACGAATACCGGCCTGGTTACCGGCACGACGACCATTGGCGGCGGCACCGTGATCAACAACGCGGCGGGCGTCCTGACCGGCCTTGTCACCGTCAACGGCGGAACGCTCGACAACAACGCCGGCGCGTTCGCCAATGGCGGTGTGACCATCGCGGCGGCCGGAACGGCGACCAACGCCGGCACGATCAATCTCGGCGCCGTCAACGCCGGCAACTTCACCAACGAAAACCTCGGCGTCGTCAATGGCGGCTTGACCAACACCGGGACGGCGACGAACCTCACCGGAGGAACGCTCGACACATTGACCAACAACGCCGGGACCACGACGAATACCGGCCTGGTTGCCGGCACGACGACCATTGGCGGCGGCACCGTGATCAACAACGCGGCGGGCGTCCTGACCGGCCTGACGACGGTCAATGCCGGCCTGCTCGACAACAACGCCGGCGCATTCGCCAATGGCGGCGTGGCCATCGCGGCGGCCGGAACGGCGACCAACGCCGGGACGATCAATCTCGGCGTCGTCAACGCCGGCAATTTCACCAATGAGAATTTGGGCGCCGTCAATGGCGGATTGACCAACACCGGGACGGCGACGAACCTCACCGGAGGAACGCTCGACACATTGACCAACAACGCCGGAACCACGACCAATACCGGCCTGGTTGCCGGCACGACGACCATTGGCGGCGGCACCGTGATCAACAACGCGGCGGGCGTCCTGACCGGCCTCGTCACCGTCAACAACGGCACGCTGACCTCGACCGGCACCCTGTCGAACGGCCTGACCAATTCGGCGATCGCCAACATCGCCGGGACCTTGAACGGCCCGGTCAGCAACCTTGCGGCCGGCACATTCAACCTGACCGGCGCGACGACCGGCAATGGCGCCTTCAGCAATGCCGGCGCATTCAATGCCAATGGCACGTCGATCACCGGCCTGACATCCTTCACCAACGCCGGCACGATGACGATGGCCGGCGCCACCACGATCGGCGCGACGACCTTCAACAATGCCGGAACGATGACCCAGACCAACGGCATCGTCGGCGATGTCGTCACCGTCAACGGAAACGTGGTCAATACCGGGGCGACTTACGGCTTCGACACCGCCATCGACAATCCCGCCGGCCAGGCCGACCGGCTGGTGGTCAATGGCGACTTTACCGGGACCTTCAACGTCGCGTTCGCCGAGACGGGTGGCGTGGCGACGCTGGCGACGCCGGGCGATACCCTGGTGATCGACGTCAACGGCGCGACCAGCACGGCGGCCGTGGGTTCGGTCACCGGTCTGACGACCGGTATTTTCGTGCTCAACGATTTCCGCCAGATCGGCAATGACTGGTTCGTCCACACCGCGCTCAACCTGGCGCCGCTCGGCGGCGTTGTCGGCTCGATCGCGACATCGCAGAACCTGGTCAATTCGGCGGTCAACAGCCCGACCCGCGCTCTTGTCGCCAACCAGACGGCGGAACCGGACAGCTGCGCGCCGGGCACCTACACCCGTATCATCGGCGGCGGCGCCCGCGCCTCGGCGACGACGTCGTCGGCCGGATCGACATCGGCGCCGTCCGAGGTGGTGACGCTCTATACGGGCGCCCAGCTCGGCATCGACTATGGCTGTTTCGACATCGGCGAATCCGGCGCCAACATCAATATCGGCGCGGTCGGCGGCTTCAATCTCGGCTCGACCTCGCAAAACCAGCTTCTGCCGATGATCGGACAATTGCAATCGGCCCATACGTTCCAGTCGCAATATGCCGGGCTCTACGCCACCTATTCGAAAGGCAAGTTCGCGGCCGAACTCCAGGGTGTTTACGACACCTCCCGGTTCAATCTCAATTCCATGGTCGCCGGCACGCCCTTCGTTGCCGACAACGCCTTCGACACGCGCCGTTTCACCATCTCGGGTTCGGTCAGCTACGCCCACGCCCTGACCGACGCGATTTCCTTGATCCCGACCGCCGGCTTCTCCTATTCGCGCACCACCGCCGATGACATCGCGGTCATCGATCCGGCTTCGCTCGGCACTTTGCGCTTCGACCCGATGACCAACATTGTCGGCTTCGCCGGGGCGACGATCGCCAAGGTCGTGGCCCAACCGAGCGAGACCTCGGCGGTGCAGGCCTTCGCCACGGCGAAAGTGTTCAACGATTTCGGCGGACCGACAATCGTCACCTACCTGCCGGCCGGCGGCGGCGGGCCGACCCAGACGGCGACGACCAATCTCGGCCTCTACGGCGAAGTCAGCGCCGGGCTGACCTATTTCAAGGTTCTCGAAGGCGCCAACGGCCAGCCGCGCGAGCTGACGGCCAACATCCGCGCCGACGCGTCCTTCTCCGACCGCCTGCTCGGCGGGCGGCTTACCGCCCAGCTTCGCCTGCAGTTCTGACCGGAGCCGCCATGAACAGGTCATTCGCAGCGGCTCTCGCCGCATTGGCGCTTTGCGCCCCGGCCCTGGCGCAGGACACCAAGGCGGCGCGCGCCGGCGGCGAGGAAAAGCCGGGCTTGCCGGCCTGGATCGTCACCTGTTCCAACGCCAATCCCGGCGGCGCATTCCTGTGCAAGGCGGAGCAAACGCTCACCATGGCGTCCTCCGGGCAACGCATTGTCGCCATCGCCTTTCAACGCGATGCGGCGGACAAGAACGCGCTGAAAGCCCTGCTGCAATTGCCGCACGGCATAAGGCTGGCCGACGGAATCGAGTTCTGGGTCGACGACTCCGAGCATCAAAAAGCGCCAATCCAGCATGCCGACCAAAACGGCAGCTATTCCGTCATCACGGTCGCGCCGGCGCTGGAAAAGGCGCTGCGCAACGGCACGACGCTCAAAGTCCTCACCAAACCGCTGGCCGGCAACGATCTCATCGTCGAGCTGACTTTGGACGGTTTTTCCGCGGCCGCCGACCACCTCAAATAGGCGGAACGGCGACAGGGCCAAGAATTGACTTGGTTGCAGCCGGGCCTATAGTTTTCAGGCATCGGGAGACGGTCGTGCGCAATTTGGCAATTTCCCTCGGTTTGACGGCCTGTATTGGGTTGAATGGCGCGATGGCGGGCGAGGCGCCGGCGTTTTCAGCCGACGATGTCATCAATTTTGTCCTCGAGCAGTCGGGAAACGGGGCAACGCGGGCCCTGTGCATCGGGACGAAATCGCAATGCGCCAAGGCGCAGGCCGGCTTCGACATGCTGGTCACTTTCGAGATCGATTCGGCTGATTTGACGGCTTCCGCCCGTGACAATCTCGCCGAAGTCGCCCGGGCGCTCGGCGATGACCGCCTGAGGGCGGCCCGGTTCAATGTCGAGGGCCATACCGACGCCAGCGGCGAAGCGGAATACAACGCCGAGCTTTCGCACCAGCGGGCCGAATCGGTGAAACGCTTTCTGATCGAGAACAAGGTGGACGATGCGCGTCTGGTCGCCATCGGCCGCGGCGAAGACGCCCCGCGCGCCGACGATCCGCTGGATCCGGCGAACCGGCGGGTCGAATTGCGGCTTCAAACCAACTGAGCCCCGGGGCGGATTGGACCAATAGACCGCCATGAAGCCCGAATTCCTGCTTTCGCCCGTCAACGACGAAAAGCCTTGCGGCCCCGACCTCGACGCGGCCGGCGACAACGCCTATTTCGACTACATGCTGACCGCCGAAGCGCGGTTGCCGACGCGGTTCGTCGACGCCGTCAAAGGCGAATTGTTCGACCGGCAGTCCATCGATCTCGCCAGCGAGACCAAAGCGGTCTCTGCTTTGCTCGAGCGCAGCCGCGATTTGCGCCTTTTGGTTTTGCTCGCCCGCTTCGAAGCCGTGACCGGCGATATCGTGGCATTCGCCGATACGCTCGACGCGATGGCGTCCCTGCTCGAAACGTATTGGACGGACGTTCATCCCAACGCCGATTCGGGCGATTTGACCATGCGCCAGGTCGCGTTGGAAATGCTCGACGACGCCGCGACCATTGCCATGCCGATCGCCTACGCGCCCTTGTTCAAGGATCGGCGCATTGGCGCTGTCTCGCTTCACACCAATCAGCTGGCTTCGGGCAAAGTCGCCGCGCTCGCCAATGAAACGGCGTTTTCCTCCGGCGACGTCATCGAAGCGCTTTCCCGGGACGACAACGCCGCCGCGATCGTCGCGGTCCACGAGCGGACATCGCGCGCCACCGCCGGATTGAAACGCATCCGCAGCCAGTTTCTCGACCATTCCGAATATGATTACGCGCCCAGTTTCGACCGGTCGCTCGAGACGCTGCAGGCGCTGGCGTCGATGCTTGCGGCGCATTGCCCGGCGCTTGCCGGCACGGCGCCGGTTGCGCCGGCCGGTGCGGAAGATCCGCAAACCGGCAGCGGCGCAACGCCGATGTCTTCGGACAGCGCCCCCCTTGCCGCGACGGTCGCCGCGCCAACCGGCCCGGTCCGCTCGCCCGCCGACGTGCGCGCCGCGCTTGCGGCGGTCGAACGTTATTTTGCCGGAGTCGAACCCTCTTCTCCCGTGTTGATCCTCGTGCGCCAGACCTCGCGGCTTTACGGCCGACCCCTGGTCGAAGCGCTTGGCGAATTGCTGCCCGGAGGAGCCGATTCCGCCGCCATCGCCTTCGATGCGAAATCCGGCTTTCGCATCGACATGGGCAAAATGAGGGCGCTTTCCGCCGAGATCGACGTCGCCGCCAACCGGGAACCGGAACTCGCCGGGACATTTGCGGTGGCGTCTCGCGGCGAGGCGCTCTCCGCCATGCTGGCGATCGAGCACTATGTCCGCTTCGCCGAACCCTCCAGTCCGACGCCGGTTTTGCTGGCGCGGGCGCGTGCGTTTCTGGACAAGGATTTCGCCGCCGTTGTTCGCGACTTGCTTGGCGGCGCGGAAGCAAAGTAATTCGCCGCGGGCCGCTCCGCGCATTTCATTGACATCGGCGTGCGGTCGTGGCTTTCTTCACGCGCAGCACAGGAGGGGAGCGATGAGTTCTGACAGCGGACAAAAAATTCATCAAGCGCAACCGGCCTCCGCGCGTGCAGATTTCCTATCAGGACCCGTATGACGCCGAGAAGCAAGTGGAGCTTCCGTTCGTCATGGGCGTTTTGTCCGATTTGTCCGGTAACGCCTCCAAGGTCGAAAAGCCGGCGATGGGCGACCGCAAATTCTCCGATGTCGACATGGACAATTTCGACGACTACATGGCCAGCGTTTCGCCGGCTGTCACGTTCAAGGTCGAAAACAAGCTCGGCGCCGACGCGGGCAACGAAAAGCTCGGAATCTCGTTGAATTTCAACAAGATCGCTGATCTCGAGCCGGCCGCCGTTGTGCGGCAGGTGCCGGCGCTCAAGGCGCTTCTCGAGGCGCGCGAACAACTCGCCAACCTCCAGCGCTACATGGACGGCAAGGTAGCGGCGGAAGACAAGCTGCGCGAATTGTTGTCCAATCCCGAACTGATGCGGGCGATGAGCGAACGTCGCGCCCAATCCATTGCGAACAACAAAGCGGACGAGGCCGACAAGGGCGGGTCTGAATCCTCCGACAGCTGAGGCCGAACGCGGCGATCAAGGGGAAGACATGGCGAAGGAAGCATCAAAATCGGGTCAAGCGGCGGCGGTCGAGACGCGCGAGGAAATCGACGAGTTCGCGTCGATCCTCAAGCAGAGTTTCAAGCCGCGCACCGAGAGAGCCAAATCGGAAGTCGACAACGCGATCAATACGCTGGTCAAGCAAGCCTTGGCCGACACGTCGGTGGTCAAAGACGATGTGCTTGACACGATCGACGAGATGATCGCCCGTCTGGATGAGCAATTGTCGGCTCAGCTCAACGCCATCATGCATGCGCCGGAATTCCAGCAGATCGAAAGCGCCTGGCGCGGCCTTCACTATCTCACCCACAATTCCGAGACTGACTCGACGCTCAAGATCAAGGTTCTGAACGCATCCAAGAACGAGCTCTACCGCGATCTGCGGCTATATCCCGGCGCGAAATGGGACCAGAGCCCGCTGTTCAAGAAACTTTACGAAGCCGAGTTCGGCCAATTGGGCGGCCAGCCCTACGGCGCGCTGGTGGGCGATTATTATTTCGATCATTCCGCCCCCGATGTCTCGCTGCTTCGCGATCTCGGCAAAATCGCCGCCGCATCGCATTGCCCCTTCATTTCGGGAACGGCATCCACCCTGCTGGGCATGGATTCGTGGAACGAGCTGGTCAATCCGCGCGATCTCGGCAAGATTTTCGATACGCCGGACTATGCCGGATGGAGGTCGCTGCGCGATTCGGAAAACTCTCGCTATGTCGGCCTGTGCATGCCGAGAGTCCTGTCGCGCGAGCCTTACGGCGCCAAATCGGTGCCGGTGGAGGAGTTCGGCTTCGAAGAGGAAACCGACGGGCACAGCGGCGAAAAATATGGCTGGATGAACGCGGCTTACGCCTTCGCCGCCAACATCAACCGCGCCTACAAGGAATATGGCTGGACAGTTCGCATTCGCGGCGTCCAGTCGGGCGGCGAGGTGATCAACCTGCCCGTCCACACTTTCCCGACCGATGACGGTTCGGTCGACATGAAGTGTCCGACCGAGATCGCCATTTCCGATCGGCGCGAGGCGGAATTGTCGAAGGCGGGCCTGCTGCCGCTGATCCACCGCAAGAACAGCGACAAGGCGGCCTTCATCGGCGCGCAATCGCTTTACAAGCCGAAGAAATACGACAGCGAGGACGCCACCGCTTCCGACAATCTGTCGTCGCGCCTGCCCTACATGTTTGCCTGTTCCCGCTTTGCCCATTATCTCAAATGCATGGTGCGCGATCAGGTGGGCGAAACCAAGGAGCGCGACGACCTGCGCAAATGGCTGCAGGGCTGGATCATGCAGTATGTCGACGGCGATCCGCGCAATTCGACCGCCACCGTCAAGGCCAAAAAGCCGCTTGCCGCCGCCGACGTCCAGGTTTTCGACGATCCGGAGAATCCCGGCTATTATTCGGCCAGATTTTATCTGCGGCCGCATTTCCAGCTGGAAGGCATGGATATCGGTCTGAGCCTGGTCTCACGCCTTCCTGCAGAGCGCAAGTAATGTGTTCTGCGTCACAATCCCGTGTTGAAAACAGGGCTAGTCTCTCGTTGAACCAAGCGAATTAGACAAGGAGCGCGTCATGTCCACCAATATGCATTTGAAGATCGACAGCATTCCGGGTGAATCCCGCAAGAAGGGTCACGAGAACCAGATCGAGATCATCAGCTGGCAGTTCGGCCTCCATCAGGAAGCGTCTGTCAGCCATGGCTCCGGATCGGGGGCGGGACGTGTTTCGGCGCAAGACGTGGTCTTGACCAAGATGATCTGCAAGGCGGACGCGGCGCTGATGCAGCATTGCTGCAGCGCCAAACACATCCCCGAAGCCACGATCTTCTGCGAAAAAGCCGGCGGCGATTCGCGCGTGGAATATGTCAAGATCGTGCTGAAACAGGTGATCGTGACCACCCACAACGTTTCCGGGGCCGAGGGCGGCGATCAGGTAAGCGTTCAATTGTCGCTGAACTTCGCCGAATACGAAATCACCTATACGCAGCAGTCAAACGACGGCACGCCCGGCGCCAGCACGACGCAGGGCTGGCATGTGGCCGAAGACAGGAAAGTCTGATCGGCAGGTTTGCTGTTTTCCGCGCCGCAGGGAATTCCTTCCCGCGGCGCGGCAGCACTTTCGCCGGATCGGGCTGTGGAGGTGCGACAAGTCATGGCGTCAAAGTCGGCCGATGATCGCTTCCAAATCCCGATCATGCATTGTTTCCGCGAGGCGTTCGCCCATGGCGATGCGCGAAAATACAATGCCGCGCCGAATTCCGCCGAGTCCGAACGGTTTCTGAGCCAACGCGCCGCCGCGCGTCGCAAGGGCCTGAGCGATACCGAAATACGCAGCGCCGTGCGGGACGACCTCGTCAATCTCGTTTCGACCATCGACCTGCAATCGGCCGTGGACCTCGACGGATTCGAACATGTCGCGCGTTCGGTGATCAATTACGGCTTGTACGATATCGGTCATCTGACCAGCGAGGATGCCGAAATTTCCGGGCTGGAAGACAATATTACCGCCGCGCTGGCGTCGTTCGAACCCAGGATCAAGGCCCAATCCCTTCATGTCGAACGCAATGTCGCGTTCAATGCGGTGGAGCAAAAGGTCAGTTTCTCGATCAGCGCGGAAATTTCCAACCGGCCGCTCGATGTGCCGATCGATTTCGTCGCTGAAATCGACATGTCCGTCGGCAAGGTCAAGATCGCCAAGATCGCTTCCTGATGAACCGCGAATTCCTCGATTTCTACAATCGCGAACTCAAACTGCTCTACGAACGCGCCGGCGCATTCGCGGCCGAATTCCCCGGCGTGGCCGAGCGGCTCGGCGATCTGACGGAAGATCGCATCGATCCGGGCCTTGCCGGCCTGCTCGAAGGCGCGGCGTTCATGGCGGCCCGCGTGCAGATGAAAATCAAGGGCGAATTCGAGCACTTCACCACCGAACTGCTTGAAAGCCTGCTGCCGGGTTTCCTCGCGCCGATCCCGTCCTTCGGATTGCTGCAGGCCTTCCCCGATTTCTCCGACACCAAGTTCCTCAAGGGCTTTGGGGTCGCGGCGGGAAGCATCGTCGACACCACTTTTGTCGAAGCGGAACGGCGTTCGCCGTTGCGCTATCGTTTGACCGACAAATTGACCATCTGGCCCTACGACATCGCCGAAGCGAGATATTACGCTTCGCCTGCTCCCATCCATGCGCTCGGCATCGATTCGGATCCGGGCGTGAACGCCGGATTGCATCTGGTTTTTCGTCGCCGCTCGCGGGCGAAAGCGACCGACGAACCGAGGAAGCCGGACAAGGGCGGGGCGGTGCGCGATGCGGCGGCGGATGCGCTTGTCGTGCATATCGCCGGACCGATCAGCGACGCGGTTCTGGTCTACGAACAATTGTTTTCGCGCCTGCGGCGCATGGTCTTGCGCTACGAAGACGAAAATGGCGAATTGCGCTTCCGCGTGCTCGAGCGCGACGCCCTGCAACAGATCGGCTTTTCACCGGAGGCGTCGTTGTTCGGCGACGACGACCGCGTCTTCGGCGGGTTCGGCAATTTGCGCGACTATTTCTCGTTCCCGGCCAAATTCCTCGGTTTCCGCCTGACCAAGCTGGCGCCGCTGCTCTCCCGCATCGCCGCCAGCCGTTTCGATGTCGTGTTCGAGTTCGATACGCCGTCTTCCCGCCTCGCTTCGGTCGTCAAGCCCGCGATGTTCGCCATGCATGCCGTGCCGATCGCCAATCTTTTCGAAATGCAGTGCTCGCCCATTCAGTTGCGCACCCAGGAGCACGAATATGCGGTCACCGTCGACCGCAGCCGCACGCTCGATCACGAAGTCTACCGCATCCTCGAAGTCCTGGCGCATTATCCGCAGACCAAGGCGCGCGTGCCGGTGGCGCCGCTCTATTCGGCTCCTCCGGCCAACACGCCGTTGTCCGACGCCTTGTTCTATTCTTTCCGCCGCGTCCAGCGCAGGCGCACCGACAAGGAGCACCGACTCGGCGCCCGCAGCAATTATATCGGCACGACAACCTATCTCTCCTTTCGCGAACCGGGGACCCTCAAGGACCAGGACCGCGTCAAAATGCTGAGCGTGCGGGTGTTGGCGACCAACCGGCACATGACGGATCAGTTGCCGGTTCGCCGCGACAAGGCGGATTTTGTCCTGACCAGCGACACCTCGCTGGAATTCGGGTGCATCACCGGACCGACCTCGCCACGCGAATCGCTCGCCGTCGGCGAACGACATCGCAATGAACAGCCGACCGGCGCCCTGTTGTGGAAACTGGTCAGTCTCCTCCAGTTCAACCATTTGAGCATCGCGCGGCGCGACAGCGGCGATCGCGCCGGCGGCATCCGCGAATTGATGATGGTTTTCGCCGACACCGCCGACACCAGCGTCGAACGTCGAATCCGCGGCATCGTCGACGTCCGAACCAAGCCGATTGTTCGCAAGGTCAAACAGGAAAGCGGCTTCAACGCCGCTCGCGGCATCGAGGTCACGATCGAGTTCGACGAGAACGCGTTCGAAGGTGAAGGGGTATTTCTCGCCGGCGCCGTTCTCGACCATTTCCTGGCCGATTATTCCTCACTCAACAGCTTCACCGAAACCGTCATCGCCACAAGGCAACGCGGGGTGATCAAACGCTGGCCCGCCCGAATCGGCAGAAAGGCCGTGCTGTGAGCCAGTGGGACGAGTTGTTCGCCGAACCGTGGCGTTTCGACTTCTTCATGTTGATGCGGGAACTGGAACGCCAGTCGCCGGACAAGCCGCGGATCGGCGACTCGACCGTCCTGGCCGAGGAATATGTCGCGCTTGGACAAAACCCGTTCATGTCCTTCCCGGCGTCGAATGTCGCGTCCGTCGAAACCGGTCCTTCCGGAACGCCGAGGGTGATGACCCAGTTTCTCGGCTATTTCGGGCCTCAGGGCGCGTTGCCGATCCATGTCACCGAGGAAGCGTTCCAATGGAACCGCGGGCGGGATCCGTCCTTTTCGCGTTTCACCGATATATTCGCCACGCGCTTCCAACAATTGTTTTACCGGGCCTGGGCCGATTCGCGCGCCATCGCGCAGTCCGAGCGGCCCGAGCACGACCGGTTTTTCGATTATATCGGATCGTTTGCCGGCGTCGGAACGCGGGCATTGAAACATGCCGATTCGGTTGACGACATCGCCAAACTTCCCTTTGCCGGCTTGGTCAACGGGCGGATCAAAAAGCGCGGGAAGGCTGCAAAAGCTGCTGCACGGGCTGTTCGGCATCGATGTCGAGATCGAGGAATGGACCGGCTCTGGCTGAAATTCGGTCCCGACGACCGTCTGTCCCTCGGTCGCGGCGCGGCAGCGCAGCTTTGAGGGGACGCCTTTCTTGGCGGCAAGGTCTACAGCATCAATGAAAAAATCACCGTCCGCATCCGTTGCCGCGATCTCGACGAATACCGGCGGTTTCTGCCGAGCGGCGTCGATTCACGCAAACTGACCGACGCGATTTTTTTCTACGTCGGCTGCCGGCAGGAATTCGAAATCCGCCTCGGCCTTGCCGCGCATCTTGCACCGCCGGTCGGGCTCGGGAAATCCGGCAATCTCGGCTGGACGGCGTGGATGCCGGCCGGCGACGATCCAAAGGGTTGGCGATTCGACGCGCGTTTCAATCCGGTGCAAGATTTCGAAGGCGACGACAAAGCAGCGGCGACAAGGCCGTCATGAGGAGAGCGGGATGAGCGACATCAGTCTCGAGACAGTCACCGGAAAGCTCAACACGGTCGGCTACGACGCCTTCATGAAGGCGCTGCGCCAGGCCAAAAGCGCCGGAAACCGCAATGTCGAATTGGCCCATTGGCTCCTGCACATTGTCCAGAACGAGCGTTCCGATCTGGCGCGCACGCTCGACAATCTGAAAATCGATCGTTCGCGGGTCGTCGCCGATCTTGCCAAGACCATCGAAGGTTTTCGCCGCAACGAAACAGAAATGCCGGGGATTTCCACCCAGATTGTCGATATCCTCGACCGGGGCTGGCATTATGCGACGCTGCTGTTCGGCGAACTGCAAATCCGCACCGGCCATCTGCTGATCGCCGGTCTCAAATCGCGCGAGTTGAAGCGGGGATTTGTCAGCGCGTCGAAACTGTTCGATTCCATCGAGCCGGACCAGGTGATCAATCATCAGCGCGCGCTTTGGGCCGGATCGGACGAAGAGCGGCTGCGGCCGATGGATGGTTCAGGGCTGTCCGGCGCGTCGGCCACCGGCGAAGACGGAGGCGAAGGCAAGCGCGGCTCCACCGCGCTCGACCGCTACGCCAACGATATGACCGCCATCGCCGCGGCCGGCAAAATGGATCCGGTCGTCGGTCGCGACGAGGAAATCCGCCAGATCATCGACGTGCTGATGCGGCGGCGCCAGAACAATCCGATCCTCACCGGCGAGGCCGGCGTCGGCAAGACAGCGGTGGTGGAGGGGTTCGCCCAGCGCATCGCTTCCGGCGACGTGCCGCCGGCGCTGCAAGGCGTGCGCCTGCTCGCCCTCGATATCGGCCTGATGCAGGCGGGAGCGTCGCTAAAGGGCGAATTCGAGCAGCGCCTGCGTTCGGTCATCGACGAGGTGCAATCCTCGCCGACCCCCATCATCCTGTTCATCGACGAGGCCCATACGCTGATTGGCGCGGGCGGTGCGCAAGGCACCGGCGACGCGGCCAATTTGCTGAAACCCGCTTTGGCGCGCGGCACGCTGCGGACCATTGGCGCAACGACCTGGGCCGAGTATCGGCAGTATTTCGAAAAGGACCCCGCATTGACCAGGCGGTTCCAGCCGGTCCAGGTCGACGAGCCGTCGATTGCTAAGTGCACCTACATGTTGCGCGGCATTCTCGCGCCGATGGAGAAGCACCACGGCGTCCGGATTTCGGATGCGGCGGTAACCGCTGCGGTGCATTTGTCGGCCCGCTACATTCCGGCCCGCCAACTTCCCGACAAGGCCGTTTCGCTGCTGGACACCGCCTGCGCCCGCGTCGCTATAAGCCAATCGACGACGCCGGCGGCGATCGAGGATATCCGTGTCGCCATCGCGGCGGCCGAGAAGGAGCGCGATGCGCTGGGCGCCGATCGCGAACTGGACGCTATCGACGAGGATCGCCAGCGCGAACTGGAAACGGAGATATCGGCGCTCAACATCAAGCTGGAGGAACGTCAGGCGGCATGGGCGCGCGAACGCGGCATAGTCGATGAAATTCTCGAGGCCCGCGCGGCGTTGCGCAAGGCCGAAGCGCCGACGGCGGACGATTCGGCTAAAATTCCGGATACATATATTGAAAATATATCAAGGCCGGAAATTGTCGAAGGCGAAACCGGAATCGCCGGCGAAGCGGCGGCGCCTGCCAGCGAAGCAGCGACCGCCGAACCCGATCCAATGGAACGCCTGCGCACGCTCGGCGAACAAATCGGCGCGATCTCGCCGGACGAGCGCATGATCTACCCGCATGTTGACGAGCAGGCGGTCGCGGCGGTGGTTTCGGCGTGGACAGGCATTCCGGTCGGACGCATGGTCAGCGACGAAATCCAGTCGATCCTCACGCTTTCCGACACGCTCAACAAACGCGTCATCGGCCAGAGCCACGGCCTGCGCATGATCAGCAAGCGCATCGAGACCAACCGGGCCAAGCTCGACAACCCCAACAAGCCGATCGGCGTGTTCATGCTGTGCGGCCCCTCCGGCGTCGGCAAGACCGAAACGGCCCTGGCGCTGGCCGAGGCGCTTTATGGCGGCGAGCAGAACGTCATCACCATCAACATGTCGGAGTTCCAGGAAGCCCATACGGTTTCACTGCTGAAAGGCGCGCCTCCCGGCTATGTCGGTTATGGCGAAGGCGGCCGGCTGACGGAAGCGGTGCGGCGCAAGCCCTATTCGGTGGTCCTGCTCGACGAAGTCGAAAAAGCCCATTCCGACGTGCACGAACTTTTCTTTCAGGTTTTCGACAAGGGACAGATGGAGGACGGGACCGGACGGCGCATCGATTTCAAGAACACCCTGATCATCCTGACCTCAAATGTCGGCACCGAAGTCATCATGGACATGGCGACGGAGGGCAAAACCAAACCCGAGCCGGAAGAGCTGAATGTCGCGCTTCGGCCCTATCTGCAAAAAGTGTTCCCGCCGGCCCTGCTCGGGCGCATCGTGACGATTCCCTATTTTCCGCTGTCGCCGGACATGATGGGCGGCATTGTGCGGCTCCAGCTGGACCGCATCAAACGCCGCATCGCCGAAAACCACGGCGCCGAATTCGGATATTCGCAAGCCGTGGTCGATCACATCGTGTCGCAATGCAATGATCCGGATTCCGGCGGCCGCATGATCGACAACATCATCACCAATACGTTGTTGCCGGAATTGTCGCGCCAGATCCTCGGCAAGGCGATGGAGCGATCCGAGTTCACGCGGGCCAATGTCCATTTCGACAGCGGCGCGTTTTCCTACACGGTTGAATGAAGCGGGTCCGGTCTTCGGCCCGATCCCTTCGTTTCCTGCGGCCGTCGGGCTGTCAGGCCCAGGGGCGCTCGGACGCCATCCGCTTTTCGTAGGCGTCGATGGCGGCGCCCTTTTCAAGCGTCAGCCCGATGTCGTCGAGGCCGTTGAGCAGGCAATGGCGCTTGAACGGGTCGACATCGAATTTGACCACGCCGCCGTCCGGCCCGCGGATTTCAAGCGCTTCCAGATCGACGGTCAGCGTCGCATTCGAGCCGCGCTGCGCGTCGTCCATCAGCTTGTCGAGATCGGCCTGGCCGACGGTGATCGGCAGGATGCCGTTCTTGAAGCAGTTGTTGTAAAAAATGTCGGCGAAAGACGTCGAAATCACGCAGCGAATGCCGAAATCGAGCAGCGCCCACGGCGCGTGTTCGCGCGACGAGCCGCAGCCGAAATTGTCACCCGCCACCAGTATCTGCGCTTTGCGGTACGCCGGCTTGTTGAGCACGAAATCGGGGTTCTCCGACCCGTCGTCGCCAAACCGCATCTCGGCAAACAGGCCCTTGGCGAGACCGGTGCGCCGAATCGTCTTGAGATAATCCTTGGGGATGATCATGTCGGTGTCGACATTGACGATCGGCAGCGGCGCAGCGACGCCGGTGAGCTTGGTGAACTTGTCCATGGGTTGCGGTCCGTTTGCGGTTTGATCAGCCCTATAATGGAAGCCGGCGGTCGACGGAAGGGCGTTGTCGGACGACGCGCGCCAGCTTCAGCGGCGTCGCCACGAACCATTGCAGATAGGATATCTGGGTGATCCGCTCGGCAAGCCCGAGCAGCGGCCAGTCGAACGCTACGACCAACGGCGTCGCCAGCCCGCCCAGCGCCATCAAAGCCACCGTCGCCATCGAGTAGGCGAAGAACCCGCCGAAACTCGTTTCGAGCCGCGGCAATTGCCTGGCCGCGATGACGATCGATGCGACGATGGCGAGCGCCGAAATCGCCACGAGGACGATGTGGGCGACGCCCGTCGGCGTCATCGGCGCGCCGATGGGGTCCTGCGGGAAGATCGTCGCCAGCGCCACGGCCATGACGGCGTTGGCGGCGAGCAGGACGCCCGCCGTCGTCATTGCGCCGTCGCGCCGGCGGTAACGGCGCAGCAGCGCCAGCGCGAACAGGCCGGACAGCGCCGCCGAGACGATGAACAACGCCGCGACCGGCGCGGCGCCGCTCGCGCCTGCCTCGGTCAGGCTGCTGACCGGATCGCGGAGGTGCGAATAGCCCTCCCGCATCGCCCCGCCGGCCACGACCGCGGAGACGAAGGCGAAAGGCCCGAAGGCGCTGGCGATCAGGAGCGGTCGTTCGTACATGCGCGACCTATCGGACATCGCCGGCGCGCCGGCGTTGATTGCCGTCAAAAGCCGTCAGATCACGTTCAGTTCGCGAAACGGCCTGCCCTCGGCGATGCGCGCGTAGCCAAAGGCGGCGCAGTCGATGGTTCGGTAGCCGCCATGCACGATCAGCTCGGCCAGCGCCCGGCCGGCCGCCGGGGCCTGTTGCAAGCCGTGTCCGGAAAAGCCGTTGAGGAAATAGAGGCAGGCGACATCGGGGCTGGCCCCGATCACGGCGTTCTGGTCGAGCGTGTTGTAGTCGTAGTGGCCGGCCCAGGCGCGCTGAAGCTTGATCGCCTCGAAGGCGGGGATGCGGGTCGCCAGCGTCGGCCAGATGACGTCCTCGAACAAATCCCAACGCGGAATGAAATCGTCCGGATCGGCGGTCGTCTCGCCTTCCTCGCTCTCCGCGCCACCGGCGAGGTAGACCGCGCCTTCCGGCCGCACATAGACGCCGGATGGATCGACGAGGAGCGGCATGTCATCGAAGCGGTCCCTGGCCTCGAAGACGAATACGGTGCGCTTGCGCGGCTCGACCGGCAGCACGATTCCCGCCGTCGCCGCCAGCTTTCCCGCCGATGCGCCGGCGGCGTTGACGACCAGTCCCGCGCCGATGGCGCGGCCGTCGGCGAGCGTCACTCCCGTCACCCGCCCGCCTTTCACGTCGATCGCCGCCGCCTCGCCGGCGAGCGCGGTCACGCGCGCGTCTTGTTGGCCTTGCGAAACAGGTCGAGAAAGGCGTGGGCGTCGAACCAGCCTTCGCCCGAAAATCCGTAAGCGCCCGCCGACACGCCATCGGCCGAGAGCCACGAAAAGCGATCCTGCAATTGCGCCGGGTCGAGCAGGGCGATGTCGCCGCCCTCGGCGATTTGCGTGGCGTGATTGGCGGCGAGGATGTCGCGGCCGTCCGGCCCGGCGAGGATGAGATAGCCCTTCTCGCGAAAGCCGATATCGGCCTCGGCGCCGAAGCGCGCCTTGAGATCGCGGAACAGGGACAGCGTGAAGAGCGACAGGCGGATGTTTTCGGGAATCGAGAATTGCTGGCGGATCGACGCCATCGACAGCGTCGTGCAAGCCTGCGCGAAAGTCGCGTCGCGCTCGATCACGGCGATGGAGCCGGCAAAGCCCTCCTCGCGCAGGAACCAGGCCGCCGCCGAGCCCATGATCGCACCGCCGACAATCACCGCATCGAAATGCACCGCCGCCTCCATCTGTGGCTTTTCTTTTGCCGGTTTTTTGCGCCTGTGCAAACGCGGCTGCGACACGCCCTTGCGCCAACGCGCCCGAAACGGCAAGGATCGGCCATGCCGCCCCGTCCCCGCCGTTCCGTCCTCTATGTTCCCGCCGTCAACGCCAAGGCGTTGGCGAAGCTGCCGGCGCTCGATGCCGACGCCGTCATCGTCGATTGCGAGGATGCGGTGGCGCCGGAAAGCAAGGCCGAAGCCCGCGCCGCGCTGGCGACGCTTCCGCGTCCGCGCGGCGAACTGGTCATCCGCGTCAACGGGCCGGCGACGGAATGGTTCGCCGACGACATGGCGGCGGCGATCGGCGTCCGGCCCGACGCGATCCTCGTTCCCAAGGTCGACCATCCCGCCGATTTGCGCGCCGCCGTCGATGGGTTCGCCGAACTCGACGAGCCGCCGCGCCTGTGGGCGATGATCGAGACGCCGAAGGCGATCCTCAACATCCGCGAGATCGCCGAATTCTGCGCCAACCCGGGCAATCGCGCCGATTGCTTCGTGCTCGGAACCAATGATCTGGCCAAGGATCTCGGCTTGCGCGGGCCGGCGCGGCAAATTCTGCGACCGGCGCTTCTGCAGGTGCTGATCGCGGTGCGCGCCGCCGGTCTCGATCTGATCGATGGTGTATACAACGATTTTTCCGACGCGGCGGGTTTCGCCGCCGAATGCGCCGATGGCGCGGCGCTCGGCTTCGACGGCAAGAGCCTGATCCACCCGGCGCAGATCGAGGTCGCCAACGCCGCCTTTTCGCCGACGGCGGCGGAAGCCGCGTTGGCGCGAGCCGTCGCCGCCGCTTTCGCCCTGCCTGAAAACGCCGGCAGGGGCGTCATCGCGCTCGGCGGCAAAATGATCGAGCGCCTGCACCTCGCCCAGGCCGAACGCCTGCTGGCGCGCGCCAACCTTCCCATTTCCCCCCTTGCCGGGGAGATGTCGCCGCAGGCGCCAGTGGGAGGTTCGGCCGACATGAGCCCTCGAAAGGATCCCGCCCCATGAAACTCTACCGCTTCCTCACCGGCCCCGACACCGCCGAGTTCTGCCACAAGGTTTCCGCCGCGCTCGCCAAGGGGTGGACGCTCTCCGGCTCGCCGACCTATGCCTACGACCCGGAAACAAAAACCATGCGCTGCGGGCAGGCGGTGACGAAAAAAATCAAGGGCAAGGACTACGATCCGGCGATGAAACTGGGCGAACAGTAGACGGTTGACTAATCTGTTCCGCCTTGCCGTCCGGCAAATCGACCCGGATTGCATGGCCGCGGCCTGTCGCGGGTCGACCTGATCGTCCGCATCTTCTGGTAGAAATCGGTTGCCCAATCGCCGGAGCTGTCGATGCACATCATTCTTGGCCTGGTCGGGATTATCGGCGCCTTCGGCGCCTATTGGTTCATGTTCAGGAATGCGGGTCGGGCGGCCGGCGAGGCCATCGACGCCGCCGAAACGGTTCGCGGCGTGTTCCGGCGTCGCGCCTTTCGCAAGAAATCCGAATCGTCGATTTTGGCCGGCGTCGACGATCCGGCGCTCGCGGCGACGATATTTCTGTTCAAACTGGCTGAAGCCGGAGAAATCCGCAGCGAACAGACCAAGGTCTTGATCCGCCGGATTGCCGAAGAGGAAATGCAGATCGCCAAACCGGACGAGGCGCTGACTTTCGCCGAATGGGCGGCGGCGCAGACGATCGAGGAAAACGACATCGTCCGCCGGTTTGCGCCGCTGTGGATCGAACGCCTGTCGCCGCGCGAATTGGCGGAATTCGGCGCGATGGCGCAACGGATTGCCCGCGATTCCGGCGAACCGGGCGGCCGTCAGCGGGAAATGATGCGCTATCTTCGCGAGCGCCTGGCCATTGGCCCCGACGCGTCAAACACCTGACCCTTCAGCCTTTCCTTCGCCTTGTCCAACTGGCACGATAGGCGTTGGACAGGGAGTTTCTTAATGATCCGGATCGCCATCGCTGTTGCCGCTTTTTCCCTCTCGGGGAGCGTTCCCGCCTTCGCCTTCGATTGCGCCAAGGCGTCCACCGCCATCGACAAGGCGATCTGCGGCAACGATGAGGCGAAGGCGGAAAACGGCCGAATGGAACAGGCCTATGGCGAGCTGCGCGGACGGCTCGACGGCGAGGGCAAAAAGCTTCTGCTCGACGGCCAGCGTGCCTGGGTCAAATACCGTGACGAACGCTGCGGGACCGGTGCTTCGTGCCTTGCCGAACAATCGGGCGAGCGGGCCGATGCGCTGAAGGCCACGCCGGCGGGCGCCGCTCCGTTCTTCCTGTACCAAACGGGCGTCGCCAATGGCTACACCGTCAAGATGACCGGCTATCGCTTCACCGGCGATTTCGGCAAGGGCGAGGCCGCCTACAATCGTTGGCTCGACGGCCTGATCGCCGATTCGCCTTATGGCGATCCGCCGGAAGAGGAAGAACACCACCCGTACGAATGGGAAGTCGATGTCGTCATGCACCATCTTTCCGGCCGGCTGATTTCCGCGGTCGGCTGGCTGTACAACTATACGGGCGGCGCCCACCCCAATTCCGGCTCGGAGGGTTTCCTTGCCGACAGGGCAAGCGCCGCGCCGCTTTCGGCCAAGGCGCTGTTCGGCGGGCCGGGCCTGGCGATGCTCGAGCGCGATTGCGCCCGCCAGATCATCGAGACCCAGTCCGAGGTTTATGGCGACGTTGGCGAAGACGAGGCGATCAAGGCGCTGGAGGAAGGCTATCCCGGCACGGTGAAGGAAACTGTCGCCGAGATGGAGCGCTGGCATGTCGACGACGACGGTGTACACATCCGCTTTGATTCCTACGCCATCGCACCCTACGCCGCCGGCCCGCAGGAGTGCCTGTTTCCTTTAGCCGACATCAGGGCGATGGCTGGCGATTCCGGCCTGTTCGATTGAGGTTCAGCGTCCCGACCCTAGAACAGCGTGACCTTTTCGCCGCTCTCCAGCCTCTCGACAAGCGCCCTGCAGGCCGGGGTGAGCTTGTCTTTCCTGCTCGCCAGGCAATCCTGCATCGGCTTGCCGTAGCCGACGCCCTGGCACAGGCGTTTGCCGTCATCGCCGCAGAAGCGGATCACTTCCGACAATTTGGCCGGCGCGGCGGGCGATGCGGCGGCGAGCGTCGAAGCGAGGCAAAGGGCGAAGAATAATCGGTGCATGGCGATGATCCGCGTCTGTCTTTGTCGACGTATCATACGACGTCGATAACGATTGGATCACCTGATCGTGCGCCGACGTGATTTCCCGACGGCGTCGGATTGGCGTAGTTCGCAGGAAACGGAGGCAAGCCATGAGATCTCGAATCCTGTTGTCGGCGATCCTGATGATTGCCGCCGGTCCCGCAACGGCCGAAACGCGAACCGCATTGTTCGCCGGCGGCTGCTTCTGGTGCCTCGAAGCCGACATGGACCATGTGCGCGGCGTCACGGCCACGACCTCGGGTTATGCCGGCGGAAAATCATCGATGCCGACCTATAACGATTATGAAAGCGGCGACCACCGCGAGGTCGTGAAGGTCGAATTCGACGACGCGGTCATCTCGTATGGCGATCTTGTCGCGACATTTCTGCGCACCATCGACGTGACCGATTCGGGCGGCCAATTCTGCGATCGCGGTCACGCCTACACCAGCGCCGTTCACGCTCTCGACGAGGGTCAGGCGAATGAAGCGCGGGTGGCGATCGCCGCCGCCGAGAGTGCGCTTGGCGAAAAAATCGTCACGTCGGTCGAAGGTCCGGTCAAATTCTGGGCGGCGGAAGAGGAGCACCAGAATTTCCATCTGGGCATGAAGCGTCGCCTCACCCTGTTCGGATTCGTCGACCAGACCGCCTCCTACAAGCGCTACCGCAAGGGTTGCGGGCGCGACGCCCAGGTCAAGCGCGTGTGGGGCGAAGAAGCTTACAAGGGCGTCGACCGCGCGATGTAGTGTCCCGAACCAAGGGCCAGGCCCCATTGATTTCCGCGAAATGGCGCCGGTCCCCAAGTCGTTTCAATCGGTTTGACCCTTGTCAAACCAACGCGTTACCGTCCGTGGCAGAGGACCTCCAACACATAGGAGTTTTGGAATATGGCTGCCACTGACTGGAAACACCTCAACGACCAGACCAACGCCCGCATGGCCGTCATGCGCAAATCGATCCCGAACACGGCGAAGGGATTCGCCGAACTGGCGAAAGCCGCGATCGAACCGGGCGTGCTCGATTCCAAGACCAAGGAGCTGATCGCGTTGGCGCTCGGCGTGGCGGCGCGCTGCGACGGCTGCATCGTGTTCCACGTGCGCGCGGCGGTAAAATACGGCGCGACGCGCGAGGAAATCGCCGAAGCGATGGGCGTCGTCATCTATCTCGGCGGCGGGCCGGCGGCGATCTACGCGGCCGAGGCGCTTTCGGCCTACGATCAGCTGTTCGGGCAGCCGGCGGCCTGACGGTTCAGGCGAGTTTCGCGTCCAGCGTCACCTCGATCGCGCCGAGCGCTTTCGACACCGGACACTCGCCCTTGGCCTGGTTCGCCAGTTCGGCGAACCGGGCGGCCGATATGCCGGGCACATCGCCGGTCAGCGCCAGCGCGCTTCGTGTGATGCCGGTTCCGGGAACAAGCGTCACTGTCGCCGTGGCGTCGAGATTGCGCGCCGGCGTGCCGTTCTCGGCGAGGAAATGCGACAGCTGCATGGCGAAACAGCCGGCGTGGGCAGCCGCGATCAGCTCTTCCGGATTGGTGGCGCTGCGTCCGCTTTCGTCGACAAATCGGGCGGCGAAGGAATAGGGGGCCGCTTCAAGGGCGCCGCTTTGAGTCGAAAGCTCGCCTCTGCCGTCTTTCAACCCGCCCGACCAGATGGCGGTGGCGTGTCTGTTCATCGTCATTCTCCCTCAGGCGGCCGGCTTTGGCGCTGGTCCGAAGCGAAGTCTACGCCCGGATCGTCGCGGGCAGAAGGAGAATTAGGGTCAGGACCCTAGATCGCTTCGCCGCGCAACAATTTCGGCGTCGGGCCGAGAGCCCCGACGCCTCACGGATGAAATATTTCTTCAAAGGATTCAACCGGTCGACGAGGCCGAGACCGATGTCGCGCAACGCGCGCAGCGGGGCGAAATCGTTGGAGAACATGCGGTTGAGCACATCGGTGGTCACCCCCATGCGCACCGTGTCGAAACGGCGCCAGCGTTCGTAGCGCCGCAGCACGTCGAGCGCGCCGATGTCCTCGCCCAAGCGGTCGGCCTCGACGATGGTCTCGGCGAGCGCGGCGACGTCCTTGAAGCCGAGATTGAGGCCCTGGCCCGAGATCGGGTGGATGCCATGGGCGGCGTCGCCGGCAAGCGCCAGGCGCGGCGCGACGTAGTCGCGCACCAGCGTCAGGCCGAAGGGGAAGGCGCGCGGCTTGTCGACGACGCTTATGTCGCCGAGTTTCAGGCCGAAGCGGCGCTCCAGTTCGGCCTCGAACACCAGCGGATCGGCATTGATCAGCCTTTCGGCCTCGGCGCGGCCCTCGTTCCAGACAATGGAGGAGCGATTGCCTTTCAGCGGCAGGATGGCGAAGGGGCCGGCGGGCAGGAAATGTTCCTCGGCCCGGCCGTTGTGCGGGCGCTCGTGCTCGACGGTGCAAACGATCCCCGACTGCTCGTACTCGAAGCGCACGTGCTTGATGCCGGCCATGTCGCGCAGCTTCGACTTGACGCCGTCGGCGGCGACGACGAGGCGGGCGACAATCTCGCTTCCGTCGGCGAGCGTCACGCGCGCCGGCCCGTCGGCGGCGGAGAACCCGGTCACGGCGGCGCCATCGGCGACAGAGATGCCCAATTCGGCGGCGCGGCGGCGCAGAGCCGCGTTGATGGCGACATTGGGGATCATGTGGGCGAAGGGTTCGCCCGGTTCCACTTCGCCCTCGAAGGTCAGGAACACCGGGCGGACGGGATCGTTGGTGCGCGAATCGGTGACGATCATGTCGAGGATCGGCTCGGCCTGCGGCGCGATCTCGTCCCAGACGCCGAGCCGTTTCAGCATGCGGATGGCGGCGGCGATGATGGCGGAAGCGCGCACATCCTTTTGCCAGATTCCGGGCGGGGCGGCGTCGACGACGGCGACCGACAGGCCGGGCCGGGCGCTCTTGATGGCGACCGCGGTCGCCAGGCCGACATAGGCGCCGCCGGCGATGAAGACATCGACGCGCGCCGGCAGATCGCCGGTCTGTTCCTTGTTCGCCGCCTTCGCCATCGCCCGTTCCTTTCGCCGACTTGACGGACCCGATCCTTCCTGATCGATACCGGGAAAACCGCCGAACGTTAAGGGAAATCAGCCATGTCCGCGGCGATGCAGGAAGTTCTCGACATCCTCGACCTCGAACCGCTCGAGCACAACCTGTTTCGTGGTCGCAGCCACCAAACCAGCTGGCTTCGCGTCTTCGGCGGACAGGTGATCGCGCAGGCGCTGGTGGCGGCGCAACGCACCGTCGACACATCGCGGCCGGTGCATTCGCTGCATGGCTATTTCATGCTGCCGGGCGATCCTTCCGCGCCGATCGTCTATCAGGTGGAGCGCCTGCGCGACGGCGGCTCGTTCACCACGAGGCGGGTTACCGCCATCCAGCACGGCAAGGCGATTTTCTCGCTCGAATCCTCCTTCCAGATCGAGGAGGAGGGGCTGGAGCATCAGATTTCCATGCCGGAAGGCGTCACGCCGCCGGAAAAACTGTTGAACCAGCGGGAACTGGTCGCCGCCGGCGGCGATCTGGTGCCGGCCAATATCCGCCGCTTCTGGGAACGCGAACGGCCGATGGAGATCAAGCCGGTGTCGCTCGACCACTACATCAGCCGGGAGAAACTGCCGCCGCGCCAGGACATCTGGATCCGCGCCGCCGGCCCGGTGCCGGCCGACCGGCCGACGCAGGCGGCGGTGCTGGCCTATCTCTCCGACATGACGCTGCTCGACACTTCGACCTACGCCCATGGCCGCGCCGTGTTCGACGCCGATCTGCAGGCGGCGAGCCTTGATCATGCCATGTGGTTCCACCGCCACGATCGGCTCGACGACTGGATCCTCTACACCCAGGATTCGCCCTCGACATCGGGGGCGCGCGGCTTCTCGCGCGGCAGCCTCTACAGCCGCGACGGCAGGCTGATCGCTTCGGTGGCGCAGGAGGGGTTGATCCGCATTCGTAAACAGCCTAAGGAATAGGCATTATTTGTTTTTTGCCTTATATTTAGGCATTCGCATTTGCGAGAGGCACGCGTGCAGCGCAGCGCGAATTATTAATACATCGTGAATTCAAAGGGATGCGCCCTCCGCGGTGCGGTTGGCACACGACTTGATTCATGACTGTCGAGCGGCAGTGGCCTTCGCGGCGCGCTGGTGAGGTTCGCATGAGGCGGACTTTCCGCAAACGATGGGGTGAACAATGAAAATCGTGATGGCGGTGATCAAGCCATTCAAACTCGACGAGGTGCGCGAAGCGCTGACCTCCGTCGGCATCCAGGGTCTGACCGTCACCGAAGTCAAAGGTTACGGCCGGCAAAAGGGGCACACCGAAATCTATCGCGGCGCCGAATACGCCGTCAGCTTTCTGCCCAAGGTGAAGATCGAGGTGGCGGTCGCCGCCGACCTCGTCGACCGCGCCATCGAGGCGATCTCCGGCGCGGCGCGCACCGGCCAGATCGGCGACGGCAAGATTTTCGTCACGTCGCTGGACAAGGCGGTGCGCATCCGCACCGGCGAAACCGACAACGACGCGCTCTGAGACAGAAAGGACCGATCCGATGAAATTCACTTCGTTGAAGAGCGCCGCCGCCTCCGCCTTGGCGGCCGTCACGCTCCCGGTGCTCGCCTTCGCCCAGACGGCGACCGAGACGCCGCCGCCCGTCGCCGACAAGGGCGACACGACCTGGATGCTGATCTCCACCATCCTGGTCATCATGATGACCATTCCCGGCCTGGCGCTGTTCTACGGCGGTCTGGTGCGGGCGAAAAACATGCTGTCGGTGCTGATGCAGGTGCTGGCCGGCTTCGCCATGATCGCGCTGCTCTGGGTGATCTATGGCTACACGCTGGCCTTCGCCGGCGCGGGCACGGCGGCCGACGCCACGGCGCTGACTCCCTTCATCGGCAATTTCTCCAAGCTGTTCCTCGCCGGCGTCGGCCCGGACTCGCTGGTGGAGACCTTCACCAAGGGCGTCTACATTCCCGAACTCACCTTCGTCGTGTTCCAACTGACCTTCGCCGCCATCACGCCGGCGCTGATCGTCGGCGCGGTGGCCGAGCGCATGCGCTTCGGCGCGGTGATGGCCTTCCTCGCTCTGTGGTTCACCTTCTCCTATCTGCCGATCGCCCACATGGTCTGGTGGTGGGGCGGCCCGTCGGCGGCTGACGCGCCGGCCGGCTACCTCTTCGGCCTCGGCGCGCTCGATTTCGCCGGCGGCACCGTCGTCCACATCAATGCCGGCATCGCCGGTCTGGTGGCGGCGATCATCGTCGGCCCGCGCGTCGGCTTCATGAAAGAGAACATGGCGCCGCATAATTTGACCTTCACCTTCATCGGCGCGACGCTGCTGTGGGTCGGCTGGTTCGGCTTCAACGCCGGCTCCAACCTCGAAGCCAACGGCCTGACGGCGCAGGCGCTCCTCAACACCATCACGGCGACCGCCGCGGCGGCTTTGGCCTGGGCGGGCGCGGAACGCGTGCTGCGCGGCCATGCCTCGGCGCTCGGCGCGGTGTCCGGCGCGGTTGCCGGCCTGGTGGCGATCACGCCGGCGGCCGGCCTTGCCGGAACCATGGGCGCCATCGTGCTCGGCGCGGTCGCGGGCGTCGTCTGCCTCTGGGGCGTCGTGTCGCTGAAGCCGATGTTCAAATACGACGACTCTCTCGACGTGTTCGGCGTGCACGGGCTCGGCGGCATTGTCGGCGCGCTCGGCACGGCGATCGTCGCCTCGCCGGCGCTTTCCGGCTTCGGCGTCGGCGGCGAAGACTATTCGATTGGCGGCCAGTTCATGACGCAGGCGACGGCGGTGGTCATCGCCATTGTCTGGTCGGCGGTGGTCGCGGTGATTGCGCTCTACCTCGTCAAGGCCACCATCGGCCTGCGCCTGCCCGAACAGCAGGAGCGCGAGGGTCTCGACATCTCCTCGCATGGTGAGCGCGCCTACAACTGATCAGAGGGCTTCCCCCGGGGATGCTTCGGTATCCCCCTCTTCGGGCCCGGCTTCGGCCGGGCCTTTTTTGCCTGTTATTCGGGCATGAAATTCAAGGCATTTGCCGCTTTCGCAGGCAATCTCTTGGTGGACAGGCAGGCGGCAAAGCGTCTTGCCTGCATTTTCGGCAGTTGGCACGGGGCTTGTATTGCGCTGCGCAGCGCCCGCAGAGGCGCGCGACAAGGGGAAGCCAATCCATGCAGCCGACGAATGCCGGGGCCGACGTCTTTTTCCTCCTGATGGGGGCGATCCTCGTCTTCGCCATGCACGGTGGCTTCGCCTTCCTCGAAGCCGGCACGGTCAGGCACAAGAACCAGGTCAACGCGCTGGTGAAGATCATCGCCGATTTCGCCATCTCGACAATGGCCTATTTCTTCGTCGGCTATGTCGTCGCCTATGGCGTGACCTTCTTCGCCAGCGCGGCGACGCTTTCGGGCGGCGGCGAGGGCTTCCTGCCGCAGGGCCTGTCGCTGGTGAAGTTCTTTTTCCTGCTCACCTTCGCCGCCGCCGTGCCGGCCATCGTCTCGGGCGGCGTCGCCGAGCGCATGCAGTTCCGCCCGCAGGCGATCGCCACGGCGGCGATTGTCGGCCTCGTCTATCCCCTGTTCGAGGGCGTCGTCTGGGGCGGACGCTTCGGTGTGCAGGACAGCTTCAAGGCGCTGTTCGGCTTTCCCTTTCACGATTTCGCCGGCTCCATCGTCGTCCACGCGGTCGGCGGCTGGATCGCGCTCGGCGCGGTCGTCCTGCTCGGCGCGCGGCTTGGGCGCTATACGCGCTCGGGCAAGTCGCACCCGTTCCCGCCGTCGTCGATCCCGTGGCTGGCGCTCGGCTCGTGGCTGCTCTGCACTGGCTGGTTCGGCTTCAACGTGATGAGTTCGCAGTCGGTCGCCGGCGTTTCGGGTCTCGTCGCGATGAATTCGCTGATGGCGATGGTCGGCGGCATCGTCGCGGCGCTGTTCGCCGGCCGCAACGATCCGGGCTTCGTCCACAACGGCGCGCTCGCCGGCCTCGTCGCCGTCTGCGCCGGCTCCGACCTGTTCCATCCGCTCGGCGCGCTCGCGACCGGAGCGATTGCCGGGGTCATCTTCGTCAAGGGCTTCCACTATGTACAGGAGAGGCTGAAAATCGACGACGTGCTCGGGGTGTGGCCGTTGCACGGTCTGTGCGGGCTGTGGGGCGGGGTGGCCGCCGGCATTTTCGGGCTGGAGGTTTTCGGCGGCATCGGCGGCGTGTCGTTCCTCGGCCAGCTCACCGGCAGCGTCGCCGGCGCGGCCTATGCGCTCGCCGCCGGCTTCGTGATCTACGGCGTGCTGAAGCGGACGCTCGGCCTGCGCCTCGCCGAAGAACAGGAAATGCGCGGCGCGGATTTGTCGATCCACAAGATCGGCGCGAACCCGGAAAGCGAGATCAGGGGGTAGGGGGAAGCCGCTACGCAGCTCAACCTCCCCCTTGAGGGGAGGTCGGAGAGGCGAGGCCGCAGGCCGAAGCCGATCCGGGTGGGGGTAGTTTCTTTCTCGCGCCGCCCCCCACCCCCAGCCCCTCCCCTCAATGGGGATGGCAGAACCCTCTCCCATGGTTAACAGCGCCTTAACCTTCCGCTCCTAGGCTCCCGCCCCAGGGCCGCGATTCTGCTCGCGCGGCCGCATGGACGGGAGACAACATGCGTTCGGGTCATGCCGCCACGATGGCGTTTTCGGAAGGGTCGCGCGATTGGCGCGCCGGCTTCAAATTCTTGGCGCGCCGCGTCGGCGGGCTCGCGCTGGCGCTGGCGACCCTGTTCGCAGCCGCCGCGCTCGCCACCTGGAATGTCGCCGATCCGAGCTTTTCCTATGCCTCCGGCACGCCGGTGACCAATGCCGCCGGCTATCCCGGCGCGGTGTTCGCCGATCTCGCCATGCAGTTCTTCGGTCTCGCCGCCATCGCGGCGCTGGTTCCGGCTCTCGCCTGGGGCTGGTTCCTGCTGTCGGCGCGCGGCGTCGATGCGATGGGCCGGCGCGGCGCGTCGTGGCTGGCCGGCGCGATCGCCGCCGGCGGGGCCGCCTCAACGCTGCCGATCCCCGCCTCCTGGCCGCTGCCGCTCGGCCTTGGCGGCGTGGCCGGCGACATCGCGCTCAAAATTCCCGGCCTGCTTTCGGGCGGCGATCCGGCCGGCGCCTATGCCGTGCTGTGCGCCCTGGCGCTGACGCCGCTCGCCGGCTTCCTGCTGCTCTACGGCTCCGGCCTGCTGTGGCGCGTCGCTCCGGCGCAAAGGCCCGAACCGGCCCGCGCCGACCACGATTTCGACGACGCCGACGAGGATGACGACGGCGTGCTGGCGCTCGGCGCGCTCGCCCATTGGTGGCTGTCGGCGAAAGCCCTGGCGCGCCGGCGTTTCGGTGGCCTCATCGCCCGGCGTCCGGCGCTGCCGCGCCTTCGCCGCGCGGCGCAGGTCGAGGACGACGACCTCGATTTCGCCCCGCAACGCGGCGGCCGGGTCGAACCGGGTTTCGCCGCCGAACGCCACGCCGCCGCCTTCGACGATGAGGCGGAGCTGAGCGGTGATTTCGTCGATGACGGGGTCGACGAGGATTTGCCCGCGATCCTGAAACGCGCGCCCGCGCCGTCGCGCGTCGAGGCCCCGGCGCCGCGCCCGAAAGCCGGAGCGCGGGTGCAGCGCGAGGCGCAAGCCTCGCTGCTTAAACCCGATGCGTTCGAACTGCCGTCGCTGCATTTCCTGTCCGAACCGAAGAACGTCGTGCGCGACGCCTCGCTGTCCAAGGATGCGCTGGAGCAAAACGCCCGCATGCTGGAAGGCGTGCTCGACGATTTCGGCGTCAAGGGCGAGATCATCAATGTGCGCCCCGGCCCGGTGGTGACGCTCTACGAACTGGAGCCGGCTCCCGGCATCAAATCCTCGCGCGTCATTTCGCTCGCCGACGACATCGCCCGCTCGATGAGCGCGATCGCGGCGCGCGTCGCCGTCGTGCCCGGTCGCAACGCCATCGGCATCGAACTGCCGAACGCGTCGCGCGAGACCGTCTATCTGCGCGAGATGCTGGCCAGCCGCGATTTCGAGACGACCAAGGCCAAGCTCGGCCTGGCGCTCGGCAAGACGATCAATGGCGAGCCGGTGATCGCCGATCTCGCACGCATGCCGCATGTGCTCGTCGCCGGCACCACCGGCTCGGGCAAGTCGGTCGCCATCAACACGATGATCCTGTCGCTGGTCTATCACATGACGCCCGAGCAATGCCGGCTGATCATGATCGATCCGAAGATGCTGGAATTGTCGGTCTATGACGGCATCCCGCATCTGCTCACCCCCGTCGTCACCGATCCGAAAAAGGCCGTCGTCGCGCTCAAATGGACGGTGCGCGAGATGGAGGACCGGTATCGCAAGATGTCGAAGGTCGGCGTGCGCAACATCGACGGCTATAATCAGCGCGTCGCCGAATCGGCCAAGACGGGCGAGAAATTCTCCCGCACCGTACAGACCGGCTTCGATCGGGCGACCGGCGAAGCAATCTACGAAACCGAGGAAATGCAACTCGCGCCGATGCCCTACATCGTCGTCATCATCGACGAGATGGCCGATCTGATGATGGTTGCCGGCAAGGACATCGAGGGAGCGGTGCAGCGTCTGGCGCAGATGGCGCGCGCCGCCGGCATCCACGTCGTCATGGCGACGCAGCGGCCGTCGGTCGACGTCATCACCGGCACGATCAAGGCCAATTTCCCGACCCGCATCTCCTTCCAGGTGACATCGAAGATCGACAGCCGCACGATTCTCGGCGAACAGGGCGCCGAACAGCTGCTCGGCATGGGCGACATGCTCTACATGGCCGGCGGCGGGCGCATCCAGCGCGTCCACGGTCCGTTCGTCTCCGACGCCGAGGTGGAAAAGGTCGTCCAGCATCTCAAGCGCCAGGGCGCGCCGCAATATCTTGACGCCATCACCCAGGACGACGAGGACGACGACGACGCGCCGCGCGGCGGCAATGGCGGCGGCGACAGCTACGACGAGTCCGACGATCCCTACGATCAGGCGGTGTCGGTGGTGCTGCGCGACGGCAAGGCTTCGACGTCCTACATCCAGCGCCGTCTCGGCATCGGCTACAACCGCGCCGCCTCGATCATCGAGAAGATGGAGCGGGAGGGCCTCGTCGGTCCGGCCAATCACGCGGGAAAACGCGAAATCCTCGTGCCGACAGAACAGGACAAAATGTGACGGCGCGCCATGAACGCGCCCCAACATGGCCGCGATGGGCGGCTAGGCGAAAGCGCAATCGCCAGGAGTGGAAACGATGACCCTTTTCGCCGAACCGGCCGCGCGCCTGACCCGTCGCGCCCTGATTGCCGCGTCCTTGGCGCTGTTGGCCGGCGGACCGGCGGCGGCGGCGGAAATCGCCGAACAGATCGCCAGCCATTTTTCGTCGGTCAAATCGATGCAGGGCGAATTCGTCCAGTTCGGGCCGAAGGGCGAGCAGACCGGCGGCAAGTTCTTCATCCAGCGGCCGGGCAAGGTGCGGTTCAACTACGATCGCCGTCGACCGTCCGCGTCGTCGCCGATGGCAAGTCGGTGGTCGTCACCAACACCAAGCTGAGGACGCACGACCTCTATCCCTTGTCGAAGACGCCACTGAAGCTGCTGCTCGGCGAGCGGATCGATCTGGGCGGAGACAAGCTCAAATCGGTCGCATCTGGCCCCCTGACCAACGGTTTGTGGACGACGGTCCGCCACGGGCATGACGCCTTGCCGAGGGCGCGACGGACTGGCAGGGTGCGAGGCGCACCTCGCCGGACCCCAGCCATGCCCCTTTCGATCGCCACCTGGAACATCAACTCCGTGCGCCTGCGCATCGGCCTCGTCACCGATTTCCTCGCGGCGTTCGCGCCGGATGTGCTGTGCCTGCAGGAAACCAAATGTCCCGACGACGCCTTCCCGCTCGCCGATCTGCGCAAGGCCGGCTACGGCCATGTCGCTCTCAATGGCCAGAAGGGCTATCACGGCGTGGCGATCGCCTCGAAAAAGCCGATCGAAATCGTCGAAAAGCGCGATTTCTGCGGCGTCGGCGATTCGCGCCACCTTGCCGTGCGGCTTGAAGCCGGCGGCGCGCGCATCCTGCTGCATGATTTCTATGTTCCGGCCGGCGGCGACATTGCCGATCCCGACGCCAATCCCAAATTCCGCCACAAGCTCGATTTCGTCGCCGAAATGCGCGGCGTCGCGGCCGACACGGCGCATGCCGAGGCCTCGATTCTTGTCGGCGACCTCAATATCGCGCCGCTCGAACACGATGTCTGGTCGCACAAACAATTGCTCGACGTGGTCAGCCACACGCCGGTCGAGACGGAGAATTTCGAGGCGATGCGCCGGCATGGCGGCTGGGTCGACCTGATGCGCCAGGCGATTCCGGAACCGGAGAAAATCTACACCTGGTGGAGTTATCGGGCAGCGGACTGGGAGGCGTCCAATCGCGGCCGCCGGCTCGATCATGTCTGGTCGTCGGCCAATATCGCGGCGAAACTTGCCGGCATCGATGTCGTGCGCGCGGCGCGCGGCTGGGACAGGCCCTCCGACCATGTGCCGGTGATCGCCCGGTTTTCGCTCTGAATTACCCCTTCAGCCGTTCGCCGACCTTGCTCAGCGACGAAACCATGGCGGCGAGTGATTCGGCGATGCGGTCGCGTACCGGTCCGGCGAGATCGGGCCATTCCTCGAGAATGCGACGGAACTGGGCGCGGTTGAGACGCAGCAATTCGCACGGCGTCTTGGCTATGGCGGTGGACGGGCGCACGGTCTCGGTTACAAGGGCGATATCGCCAAGCAGCGCCGGCGCGATCGTCCGCCCGGCCGGACGCTCGCCCTCGGCGCCGCGCGATACCTGGTGGGCGATCGTTCCCGAAACCAGCACGAAGCCCGAATCGGCGTCGTCGCCCTCGCGATAGAGCACACGTCCCTCGGGCAGGCGCACGGTTTCGGCGCCGAAAGCGAGCAGGCGCAACTGATCGGCGCCGAACCCTTCGAAGAGGTCGATGCGCGACAGGTTGGCGATGTCCTGGTCGAGCCCCATTGCGCCCCCACGCCCGTCGCTCGCCGGCGAATCGGCTCAGGGAACGAGCTTGTAACCGCCGCTTTCTGTCACAAGTATCTGGGCATTGGAAGGATCGCGCTCGATCTTCTGCCGCAGGCGATAGACATGGGTTTCGAGCGTGTGGGTGGTGACGCCGGAATTGTAGCCCCAGACTTCCTCCAGCAGCACGTCACGGGTGACGACCTTCGATCCGGCGCGATAGAGGTATTTGATGATCGAGGCTTCCTTTTCCGTCAGCCTGATCTTGCCGCCGCGCTGGTCGACCAGCAGTTTTTGTCCGGGCCGGAACAGATAGGGACCGACCTGGAAAGTGACATCCTCGCTTTGCTCGTGCTGGCGCAAATGGGTGCGAATGCGGGCCAGCAGCACGGCGAAGCGGAACGGCTTGGTGACGTAGTCGTTGGCGCCCGCCTCAAGACCGAGAATGGTGTCGGAATCGGTGTCGTGGCCGGTCAGCATGATGATCGGCGCCTTGAACCCGCCCTTGCGCAAGACCTTGACCGCTTCGCGCCCGTCCATGTCCGGCAGACCGACGTCCATGACGAGCAGATCGGTGACGCCGGCGCGCGCCGCCTGGATGCCCTTGGCGGCGGAGGATTCCTGCAGGACGCGGAATTCCTCGTGGAGGCCGAGTTGATCGGCCAGGGTGGTGCGCAAATCGTCGTCGTCGTCGACAATCAGGATGGTGCGTTCGGTCATGTGAACTCCTTGCCCGCCTCTCTCTTTGTCCGGCGAATGCCCGTCGGATGCAAGAGCGCGTTGCGTGGCGAAAAAATTGCTCTATGTCAGGATCCACTTACGCGAAATGGCTTCAAGGCGATGTGATCGATGGGTGAACAGCGCGCCAATCTCCGAAAACCGCCGCCTGTCGCCGTTCGACCGAGCCCTTCCGACCCGCGCCAGGGCGTGATCCGCTTCGGCGCCGTGACGCTGCGCTGCGCCCTCGGCAAGGGCGGAATATCGGCCTTCAAACGCGAAGGCGACGGCGCCGCGCCGCTCGGGCGGATGAGCATCCTCGGTGGCTATTTGCGTCGCGACAAGCGCTTCGCCGCGCCGAACCGGCTGGACTTGCGGGCAATCCGGGCGACGGACGGCTGGTGCGACGCCGCATCCGATCGCAACTATAACCGGCCGGTCCGCCTGCCCTACGCGACGAGCGCCGAGACGATGCGGCGCAACGATTCGCTCTACGATATCTGCCTCGTGCTCGACTGGAACATTCGTCCGCGTCGGCGCGGGGCGGGGAGCGCCATCTTTTTCCACCTTGCCCGGCCGGGCTATCTGCCGACCGAGGGTTGCATCGCCGTGTCTCGGCGCGACATGGCCCGGCTGCTGCCGTTCCTGACGAAGCGTTCGGCGGTTATCGTCCGGCGCTGAGGCTCAAAGGCCGAAGGCGCCGATGACCGTCCCCATGATCAGGGCGACGCCGAGCCAGTGCGCGCCGTCGATCAGCGACAGATCCCAGCCATACATCTGGTAGCGCTGATTGATGATCATGGTGGTCGCCATGAATCCGAGCCAGACGAAAAAGGCCGAGACGAGTCCGTTCCACAGCGTCACCTGACCGGCGCCGAAATGGCCGTTCATGCCGGCCATCACCCAGGCCATGACCAGTTCGCAGACGAAGGTCGTGGCGAAGAGGACCGGGTCCATCTTCGCGTCCTCCGGCTTCAGCCGGGCGGCCTTCATCCAGGGCTTGGACAGAGTCCCGTAGAAGACGGCGCCGAAGACGAACGCGGCGACGGCCGCGGCGATGACGGCGATAGTATTCACTCCCTCGAAGCTCATGGCTTCCTCCTCCTCATGCGGGAATTGAACCAAGGGAACGCCCGATTCGGGTAAAAAATCAACCGGACAGGAAACGCCAGACGGTGGTGCGCTTGACCTCGGCGTCTTCCAGGTCGCGGGTGACGGCGACATCGTAAGCGGCCAGCTTCTCCAGCCCGGTTTTCGGCAGATAGGCGCGGCCGGGATCGCCGAGGAGGATTTCGGCGCCGCGCCGGGACAAAGCCGAGAACCACGGCAGCAGACGTTCGACGATGTCGCGCTGGTAGAAAATGTCGCCGGCGAGCACGAGGTTCCAGCCATCGTCGCGCCCGATGAGATCGTCGCCGATCCAGTTGAGGCTCACGCCGTTCAGGCCGGCGTTCAGCGCCGCGGCGTCGGCCGAAAAGGGATCGATGTCGGCAGCGGCGACGCTCGCTGCGCCGGCCAGTTTCGCGGCGACGCCAACGAGGCCGGAACCGGAAGCAAAATCGAGGACGCTTTTTCCCGCGACGGTTTCGGGATGATCGAGAATGTAGCGGGCAAGCCCTTGACCGCCGGCCCAGGCAAAGGCCCAGAAGGGCGGCGGCAGGCCGATTTCCTGCAGTTCCTCCTCCGTCCTCAGCCACAGCGCATGGGCTTCGTCGGCGAGGTGAAGGCGGATTTCCGGCACATGCGGCGGGGCGAACACCGCCGTGTTGGCGCGAATGAACGCGACGCGGTCGCCAAGGGCGGAAACGGTCAGGATGCGTATCCGCCCATGGCGCAGACCTCGGCCCATTCGGCTTGCGTCACCGGCTGCACCGACAGGCGCGAATTGGCGACCAGCGCCATGGCGGCGAGTTTCGGATTGGCCTTGATGGCGGAAAGCGCAACCGGCGTCGGCATGGCGGCTACCGCGCGGATGTCGACGCATTCCCAGGTCGGGTTGTCGGCGGTCGAATCGGCGTGAGCCAGCGCCGCGACCTCGACAATGCCGACCACCGCCAGGCCTTCGTTCGAATGGTAGAAGAAGCCGAGGTCGCCGAGCCGCATGGCGCGCATGTTATTGCGCGCGAGATAGTTGCGCACGCCGGTCCATTCGGTCGGGTTCCCGCCGGCCGCCTTCATCTGGTCCCACGACCAGGCCGACGGTTCCGATTTGAACAGCCAGTAACGCATGTCACTTGCCCTGCGGGCGCATTGACGACCCAGTTCCATGGCCGGACATCGACCGTCGCGAACAGACCGGCCCTGGCGTAGGGATCGGCGGCCGCTACCGATTCGGCTTCTTTGCGGTCGACGACGTCGATCATCACCAGGCTGCCGTCCGGCTTGCCGTCCGCGCCCAGGAACGGACCGGCGAATTTCAGTTTGCCGCTCACGTTGAGGCCGTCGAGAAACGCGAGATGGGCCGGGCGGTTTTCAAGCCGCAGGGGCAGATGGCCGGGCTTGTCGGTGCAGATCAGGGCGAACAGCATGGCGTCTCCGGGTCAGGATTCCTCGTCCTTCAGTGGACGGGCAAGCAATTGGCCGACGGCTTCGCCGATGCGGATGCGTCCGTCAAGCAGAGCGGCGGTGGCGGCTACGATCGGCGCGTCGAGGCCGCGTTCGGCGGCGATGCGGGCAGCGATGCCGGCGGTGGCCACGCCCTCGGCCAGCGGTCTTCCCTCCAGCGGCTCGCCTTTGCCCAGCGCCACGCCATAGGAAAAATTGCGCGATTGCGGCGAAGAGCAGGTGAGGATCAGGTCGCCAAGGCCGGAGAGGCCCATCAACGTCTGCGGGCGCGCGCCGAAGGCCGCGCCGATGCGGCGCAATTCGACGAAACCGCGCGTGATCAGCGCCGCGGTGGCGCTGGCGCCGAGGCCGGCGCCGATTGTCGCGCCGGCGGCGATGGCCATCACATTCTTCAACGCGCCGCCGACCTCGACGCCGATCAGGTCGTCCGTCGAATAAAGACGCAGCGTCGGGGTCGACAATTGCGCCGCCAGACGTTTGGCGAGTTCGGCGTCGGCGGAGGCAAGCGTCACGGCGGTCGGCAGGCCGCGCGCCACGTCGGCGGCGAAACTCGGGCCCGACAGGGCGGCGACGGGACTGCCCGGAAACACATCGGCGACGATCTCGGACAGCAGCTTGCCGCTTGCCGCCTCGATGCCCTTGGCGCAGAGCACCAACGGCGCATTGGCCGGCAGAACGGGCGCGAGGCCGGCGAGCGCGGCGCGCAACGCCTGCGCCGGCACGGCCGCGAGGACGATCTGCGCGCGATTCAGCGCCAGACCCGGATCGGCGGCGACGGCCAGTCGCGCATCAAGCGCGACGCCGGGCAGATAGCGCTCGTTCCGGCGCGTTTCAGCCATGGCGGAGGCATCGGCCGCGTCGCGCGTCCACAACGCGACCTCCTTGCCGGCGCTGGCGAAGGCGTTGGCGAGCGCGGTGCCCCAGGCGCCGCCGCCGAGAACCGCGATCTTCATGCTTTCGCCCCCTTGCGGCCGGCGCCGTAGAGCGGCGCGGCCGCCTCGTCGAGCGGCCAGCGCGGCCGCGCCTCGAGCGCAAAGGGATTGGCCGGAAGCAGCCCGGCGCGGAAGCGCTCCAGACCGGCCCAGGCGATCATCGCGGCGTTGTCGGTGCACAGGGCCAAAGGCGGCGCGACAAGCGTAAAACCGCCTTTGGCGGCCGTTTCCTCGAGCGCCGCGCGCAAGGCCTTGTTGGCGGCGACGCCGCCGGCGATGACCAGCGTCGGGCGCTTCGATCCGGGGTGCTCGGCAAGAAAACGGTCGAGGGCGCGCGCCACCCGGTCGGCGACAGCGTCGGCCGCCGCCTTCTGGAACGACGCGGCGAGATCGGCGATATCCTGCTCCGTCAAAGGCGCGATGGCGGTCGCCGCCTGCCGCACCGCGGTTTTCAATCCCGAGAACGAGAAATCCGGCCGCGCCTCGCCCTTCATCGGGCGCGGCAGGGCGAAGCGGTCGGAATCGCCGGTTTGCGCGGCGATTTCCAGCGCCGGGCCGCCGGGATAGGGCAGGCCGAGCAGTTTCGCCGTCTTGTCGAAGGCTTCGCCAAGCGCATCTTCGATGGTCGACGCCATGCGGCGGTAGCGGCCGACGCCCTCGACGGCGACGATCTGCGTATGGCCGCCGGAGACCAGCAGCAACAGATAGGGAAAGTCGATAGCGGCGATCAGGCGCGGCGACAGGGCGTGGCCTTCGAGATGGTTGACCGGGACCAGGGTCTTTCCGGTCGCCGCGGCGATCGCCCGCGCCGTGACGAGGCCGACGATCAGGCCGCCGATCAGGCCCGGACCGGCGGTGGCGGCGACGCCATCGATGTCGGCGAGCGTCGCGCCGGCGTCGGCGAGCGCGGCCCGGATGATGCCGTCGAGCGCCTCGACATGGGCGCGGGCGGCGATTTCCGGTACCACGCCGCCAAAGGCCGCGTGCTCTTCGATCTGGCTCAGCACCGCGTTGGACCGGATTTCCGCGCGACCGTCGGCCGACAGGGCGACGACGGCGGCGGCGGTTTCGTCGCAGCTGGTTTCAATGCCGAGAAAAAGGGTCGCGGCGGGCAAGATTGCGTTCCGGGCCTGTTGCGCTTTATACGGCCGGATGCACCGGCCGGGCCGGGTTAACATGTTGTCGTGGCCATGAAAACAATGCGGCTGAGAATCGGAACGCGGGGCAGCGCGCTGGCGCTGGCGCAGGCGCATGAGACGCGCGTCCGGCTGATGGCGGCCCACGGCCTGCCGGAGGACGCCTTCGACATTGTCGTCATCCAGACTTCCGGCGACCGCATCCTCGACCGGCCGCTTTCGGAAGCCGGCGGCAAGGGCCTGTTCACCAAGGAAATCGAGGAGGCGCTGCTCGACGGCCGCATCGACATCGCGGTGCACTCGTCGAAGGACATGCCGACGGCGCTTCCCGACGGACTGGCGCTGGTCTGTTTCCTCGAACGCGAGGATGTGCGCGACGCCTTTATCGGCAGGGCGGCCGCGCGGTTTGCCGATTTGCCCCGGGGCGCGGTCGTCGGCTCGTCGTCGCTGCGGCGGCAGGCGCTGATCCGCCGGGCGCGTCCCGATATCGACATCGTCATGTTTCGCGGCAATGTGCAGACGCGGCTGCGCAAGCTCGACGAGGGACAGGTCGCCGGCACGTTTCTGGCGCTCGCCGGCCTGAAGCGGCTCGGTCTGGCGAACCTCGCCACCGAGACGCTCGAAATCGACGATTTCCCGCCGGCGCCGGGGCAGGGCGCGATCTGCATCGAGGCGCGGGCCGACGATTCCGCCACCCGCGGCCTGCTGGCGCCCATCAATCACCGCGCGACCGAGATCGCGCTGACCTGCGAGCGCGCCTTTCTCGCCGGTCTCGACGGGTCCTGCCGAACGCCGATCGCCGGCCACGCCATCGTGCTCGGCGACCGCGTCGATTTTTCCGGCATGATCCTGACGCCTGACGGGCGCGAGGCGCACGACACCGTTTTGGACGGCGCGGCGGACGACGCCGCGTTGCTCGGCCGGGCGGCGGCCGACAAATTGCGCGCCATGGCCGGCGCGCGGTTCTTCGACAGTTGGTGATCATGAAAGTGCTGGTGACGCGGCCGGAGCCCGACGCCAGCCGCACGGCGGAACGCCTGATCGCCGCGGGACATGAGGTCGTCATCGCGCCGTTGCAGGAAATTCGCCCGCTTTCGATTGCGAAGCCGGAGGGAGAATTCGACGCCGTGGCGGCTACCAGCGCCAATGCGCTTCGACACGCGTCCGAACGGATCGTGGCCGATCTGGCCCCGCTGCCCTGCTTCGTGGTCGGGCCGGAGACGGCGCGGGCGGCAAGGGACGCCGGTTTTGCCGATGTGCGCACCGGACCGGGCGCGGCGCGCGGTTTGGTCGACATTGTGAGGAACACCGTGATGGCGGGCGGCCGCATCGCCTATTTGTGCGGCCGCCAACGCAAGCCGGACCTGGAATATTGCCTCGGGACCGCCGGTTTCTCTATTGTCGCTGTCGAAATCTACGAAACCGCCGCCGTCGAAAAACCGGCCGACCTGATCGCCGACGGCATCGATGCGGCGCTGGTCTATTCCGTCGGCGCGGCGCGACGGCTTTCCGGCGCTTTTGGCGCCTTTCCGGCGAAGACCCGCTTCGTCTGCATTTCCGGCGATGCGGCGGCGGCGTTGCCGGCGCATTGGCGACAGCGCGCCACTGTCGCCGTTCGGCCGGATGAAGAGGGGCTGTTCGAGGCGCTGTCCCGCCTGTGACGGCTGGCCGCCTTGCCGCCGCCGCCGGCACAGTCTAGGAGAAAACCGCTTCCGCCGCCGCGCATCCAGTCGACCGGAGAATTCCCATGGCCAAGTCGCCACGCATCCGCCACTCCCGGGACATGGCCGCGCCCGTCACCATTGAATTGACGCCGGATGCGGTCAGCGAAACGCCACCCGACAGCGACACGGCCGCGACCCTTGCGCCGGACGACGCCCCCGCATCGCCCGACAACGCCGAAATGGCGCAAGCGGCCCCGATCGAATTGGATTCCGGGACCGACGCCGAACCGGCGCAGCCGGAACCGGCCGAACCCGCCGCCGCTCCGTTCGAGGAACCGCCTGCCCCGGTCAAATCATCGCCGCCCAAGCGCGGTTTCGCTTCGCTCGTGGCTGCCGGCCTGATCGGCGGCGTCGCGGCGACAGGCGGCAATTGGGCTTACGATTACTTCAATCCCGCTGCCTCGGCGCCTGCCCAACCGGGTCCGGACATTGCCGCCGAATTTGCCGCGCGAGATGGTCGCATCAGCGAAATCGACGCCGCCATCGCCGCCGTCAAGGCCGAGGTCGAGAGCGTCAAGGGCGCGCTCGCCGCCGCCAATCCGGGCGCGGCGCCCGATCTGACGGCATATGACGCGCGGCTCGCCGAACTGGAAAAGAAGCTCGCCAACCTCGCCATCGCCGGCGGCGATCCGGTCGCGGCGGAAAAACTGGCGGCGCTCGACGCGAAAACTCGCCGAAATCGCCGCCGTCGCCGCCGCCGCGAGCGACGCGGCGAAGACGGCGAGTGAAACCGCCGGGGCGCAGGCTGCGCGTGTCGACGCGATTGCGGCATCCGTCAGGGCGGTCGAGGAAAAGGCGGCCGCCGCCGCCGGCAATCCGAAAATCGCCATCGCCATCGCCGCCGCCGCGCTCAAATCGGCCGTCGATCGCGGCCAGCCGTTCATGACAGAGCTCGAAACCTATGCGGCGGTTACGCCCGACGCGCCGGAAATCGCCAGCCTTCGCGCCTTCGCCGCTTCCGGCGTGCCGACGCGCGCCGATCTGGCGACGGCGGCCGGGGAAACTGCGGTGGCGATGATCGCGGCGATGGCCGTGAACGATCCGCAGGCCGGGTTCTTCCAGCGCTTGCTCGACAGCGCCAAGGCGCTGGTGACGGTGCGGCCGATCGGCATGGTCGAAGGCGAAGGCATCGAGGCCATCGCGGCGCGCGTCGAAGCGCGAACCAAGGCCGGCGACCTCAAGGGCGCGCTCGACGAGATCGCCAAGGCGCCGGAACCGGCCAAGGCGGCGGCGGCCGGGTTCGTCACCAAGGTCGAGGGCCGGATGACGGTTGAAAACCTCATCGACGCCGCGCTCGCCGCCGCGCTCAAAACCGGCGGGACCGGGGGCTGACCATGATCCGTATCCTGTTTTACCTCGGGCTCATTTTCGCCGCCGGCCTCGGTCTGGCTTGGCTCGCCGACAGGCCGGGCGAATTGGTCGTGACGCTCGGCGGCTACGAATACAAGGCGACGCTGTTGGTGGCGGCGACGGCGCTCGCCGCCCTCGTCGGAACCATCCTGATCGTCTGGTGGGTGATCGCCGGCGTTTGGAACTCGCCACGCGCGATCTCGCGCTACTTCCGCGCCCGCAAGCGCGACCGCGGCTATCAGGCGCTGTCGACCGGACTGATCGCGGCCGGCGCTGGCGACGCCGCGACAGCGCGAAGGATGAGCAAACAGGTCGCCGGCTTCCTCAACGCCGATCAGGAGCCGCTGCTTCACCTGCTCGAAGCGCAGGCGCTGATGCTCGAAGGCGACCGGATGGCGGCGCGCCGGAAATACGAGGCGATGGCGCAGGATCCCGAAACCCGGCTTCTCGGGCTTCGCGGCCTCTACCTGGAGGCCGAGCGTGTCGGCGACAACGAAGCGGCGCGCCAGTTCGCCGAACGGGCGAGCGTGCTCGCGCCTCAGGCCGAATGGGCGGCCGCGCCGACGCTCGCCGCCCGCATCGCGCGCGGCGAACACGACGCGGCGCTGGCGCTGGTGGAAGCGCAACGCGCGGCGAAACAGATCGATCGCGCCAGCGCCGATCGCAAGAAGGCGGTGGTCCTGACCGCCAAGGCGATGGGACTCGCGGAAAGCGACAAGGTTGCCGCCGATGCGGCGGCGCTGGAAGCCAACCGTCTGGCGCCGACGCTCATTCCCGCCGCCGTCATGGCGGCGAAGCAGCATTTCGCCGTCAACGATCTGAAGCGCGGTTCGCGTCTGGTCGAAGCGGCATGGAAACACGCGACGCACCCCGACCTTGCCGAGGCCTACATGCATGCGCGGCTGGGCGATTCGACCGGCGACCGGTTGAAACGGGCCGAAAAGCTCGCCGCCCTTGCACCGGCCGACGCCGAATCACAGCTTGTCGTCGCCAGGGCGGCGCTGCAGGCCGGCGATTTCGCCAAGGCGCGAAAGGCGGCGGAGGCGGCGCTGGAGGTCTCGCCGCGCGAATCGGCCTGCCTGTTGATGGCGGACATCGCCGAGGCCGAATCAGGCGATCAGGGCCGGGTGCGTTATTGGCTATCGCGCGCCGTGCGCGCGCCGGCCGACCCGGCCTGGGTCGCCGACGGTCATGTTTCGCCGAAATGGGCGCCGTTTTCGCCCGTCACCGGCCGGGTTGACGCCTTCGAGTGGCGCGCGCCGGTGGAGCGCGCCGTCATGGCGGCGATCGAGCCCGAGCCGGCGCTCGCCATCGAGATGCAGCCTGTTATCGCCGAAGCGCCCCCGGAATCCGGGCCGGTTGTGACTCCGGCCGAGGAGAAGGCCGCCGAAGCCCAAATCGTACCCTTGCCGGACGATCCCGGAGCCGAAACGCCGATGCCGGCGAAGAAACGCTTTCGGTTGTTCTGACCGCCATGGCGGCGTATCGATTGGCGTCAGGACGGTGCGGAAATGCTTGAGCGGTTCTTTTCGTTTCTCGGCAAAATCGAGGATGGCGACAAATCGCCGGATGCCGAAGAGGCGCGCATCGCCGCGTCTGCCCTGCTTGTCGCCGTCATCGACGCCGACGGCGACCGCCATGAAGCGGAAATGACGGAACTTCGCGCCGGATTGACGACCCTGTTCGGGGTTTCGGGCGCCGAGCTCGATCGCCTGATCGACGCCGGCAACGCGGCCGAGCGCCGTTCCGTCGACTTCCATGGCTTCACCCGAATCCTCGGAAAGACCCTGGACGACGCCGGACGGACGGGTTTCCTCGAGAGGCTTTGGGAAATCGTCTATGCCGATGGCGAGTTGAACGAGCTGGAAGACAGCGTTGTCTGGCGAATCGCCGAACTGCTCGGCATCGATGCGCGGGAGCGCATCGCCATCAAGCGCCGCGTCGCCGGCGCGGCGGACACCGGGGGCGACATTTGACGGGCGCGCGCGGTTCAAATGCCGATTTGCCGATCCTGATCGTCCTGCACCAGGAGGGTTCAAGTCCCGGGCGGGTCGGGCAATTGTTGCAGTCCTGCGGCCATCGCCTCGATATCCGCCGGCCGCCTCTGGGCGAGCGCCTGCCGGAAACGCTCGAAAACCACGCCGGAGTCGTCGTTTTCGGCGGTCCGATGAGCGTCAACGACCACGACGACTATCTTTCCCATGAAATCGATTGGGTCGGCGTGCCGCTGCGCGAAAACAAGCCGTTTCTCGGCATCTGCCTCGGCGCGCAGATGCTCGTGAAGCATCTTGGCGGGCGGGTCGAAGGCCGTCCCGACGGCCTCGTTGAAATAGGCTGGTACCCGATCCGCCCGACACCGGCCGGCCGGGCGCTGATGGACTGGCCGCGCATGGTCTACCAGTTCCACCGCGAGGGCTTCACGCTGCCGCGCGGCGCAACCCTGCTCGCCACGGCCGACGACTATCCCAATCAGGCGTTTCGCTTCGGCGAAAACGCCTGGGCCCTGCAATTCCATGCCGATCTGACCCGCGTCATGATGCAGCGCTGGGTGGTGCGCGGCGCGCACCGGTTCACATTGCCCGGCGCGCAAGACGGCCGCCACCATCTCGACGGGCGCATGATGTTCGACGCTCGCCTGCTCGGTTGGCTCAAGGATTTTCTGGGCTTTGTCTTCGACCGTTGCGCGCCGGGATCGGCCCGGTCCTGACCGTTTTAGAATTCGCCCTTCGAACCGCGATCGAGCACCGCCAGGATGATTTCCTTGACGTGTTCGGCTTCCTTGCGCAGTTCCTCCGGCAGCGGCTTGCCGCCATGGATCATCATGTCCATGTCGAGCGAATAGAGCCACAGCGCGCCGGTCGCGTCCTCCAGCAGGCTGATGCGGCAGGGCAGGTAGGCGGCGTAGGCGTCGGAATAGTCGATCATCGCCGCCGCGGTGAGCGGGTTGCAGTAGAGATAGATTTTCAGTTTGCGCCACGGCGCTCCCTTCATGGCCGCGACCTGGTCGCCGAGCGGCAGCGCGCCGACATCCTTGATGTTCATCGCCGTCGCCACGGACTGGATCGACTCGTCGACCTCCTCGAAGGTCAGGCCGGCGGCGACCTTGCGCTTCCAGACGGTCGCCTCCGCCGGGTTGCCGGTCTCGGCCAGCTTTTTCGCCATCGTCCAATACACGCTGGCGGCTTGCGGATCGAAACCGGAGAAATCGGTCGAGAGGCGGTAGGCGCCCCACCCGGCGCCGGCCACCGTAATCAACCCGATAAGTGCGAGAATGTTGCGTATGAAGCGCATGGTCGTCCTCCCTTGACGCTTTTGATGCGTTTTTTTGAATTAATCGGGACAGAAGGCGGCGATGTCAACGCGACGAAATCGCCATCATGCTCGTCCGTCGAGCCGGCGGGCCCGGCGCAGCGCCGGAAAGGCCCAGGCCCATACACCGGCAACCGCCACGGAGCCGACGCCGCCGATGACGACGGCCGGGACTGCGCCGATGGCGCCCGCCATCAGGCCGGCGCGAAATTCGCCGAGCTCGTTCGACGCGCCGACGAACACCATGTTGACGGCGTTGACGCGGCCGCGCAGCCGATCCGGCGTCCACAGCTGGATCAGGGTTTCGCGGATGAAGACCGAGACCATGTCGGCCGCGCCGGCAAGCGCCAGCAGAAGGATCGACAGCCATGCGGTGGCGGAGACGCCGAAGGCGGCGGTGAAAGCGCCGAAGAAGGCGACGGCGACGAACATGATCATGCCGGCATGGTCGCGCACCGGCCTCGCGGTCAGAACAATGGCGGCGAACACGGCGCCGAGGCCCGGCGCGGCGCGCAGCAGGCCCAATCCCCAGGGACCGAGAACGAGGATGTCGCGGGCGAAAACCGGCATCAGCGCGACCGCGCCGCCCAGCAGGACGGCGAACAAATCGAGCGAAATGGCGCCGAGCACGATCTTTTCCGACCATATATAGCCAAATCCGGCGAGCAGCGTCGTCAGGGTCGGCCGCTCGTCGACGATATGCTGCGGCGGTTTGGGAATGGACATGAGCAGAATCGCCGCCAGGGCGAACAATCCCACCGCGGCGGCGTAGGGGAGGAGCGCTGACAGGCCGTAGAGCAGGCCGCCGATGACCGGACCGGCGATGGTCGCCGTTTGCCAGGCCGACGAGTTCCACGCCACCGCGTTGGCGAAATCCTCCGCCGGCACGAGATTGGCGACCAGCGCGCCAGTGGCGGGGCCATAGAAAGCGCGGGCGATGCCGAAGACGAAAAGCACCGCGAACACGATGACGACCGATCCGCCGCCGGCGGCGGTGAAGACCAGCAGGAATCCGGCGCAGGCGGCCTCGAGCAACGTCGCCAGTGCGGCGATCAGACGGCGGCCGAAACGGTCAGCCGCCGCGCCGGTGACGAGCACCAGCAGCAATGCGGGCAGGAACTGGACGAGGCCGACAAGGCCGAGGTCATAGGGATCGCGGGTCAGGTCGTAGACCTGCCAGCCGACCGCGACCGAGACGATCTGGGCCGAAAGCGTGGTGACAAAGCGCGCCATCCAGAAGCGCAGATAGGCGTTGTGGCGGAACGCGGCGAAACGGTCGTCGACGGCGGGCAGGGACATGAAGGACCGGTTCGCAGGATTGGCGGGAGCCGGTCTTTAGCGCATTTTCCTCCGGCGCGCGCCATCGGTTTTGCGCGCGCGCCATTCAAGCCTGCGTCGCGCCAGGCGATCAGCGATCGACCAGCACAGAGCAATGGGCGTGGCGGACAATGCGGACGGCGGTCGAGCCGATGAAGAAATCCTGCATGCCGGGATTGTGCGAGGCGATGATGATCAGGTCCGCGTGAAATTCCTTCGCGGCGGCGAGGATTTCGCTGGCCGGCTTGCCGGTGCGCACGGAAACGGCAATGCCGCCGCCGCTCGCGTCGGCGAGAGCGCGCAGCCCTTCCATCGCCTGGGTTTCACGATTGGCGAAAACATCGGACGGCAATTCGGCCAGAATGTATTCCTGGACGCTCTCGACGACGTTCAAAAGCGTGATCTTGCCGCCCTTGTCGAGCAGGGCGCGCGCCTTGGCGATCATGCGGGCGGTCCGCTCCGGTTGGCCAAGTTCGACAGGTACGAGGACGGATTTGTACATGAATGCCTCCCTTCGGGTTTGGTCGACAATTCAGCACGACATACCGGCGGCGGCGATGATTTGCATCAAAGCCGTCTGACACCGTCTGGTCCCGGGGGAAAATCGCTGGTGGAGCTGAGGGGGATCGAACCCCTGACCTCATCATTGCGAACGATGCGCTCTCCCAGCTGAGCTACAGCCCCGTTCAGCGATTGGCGCAAATATGGGAGCCGCCCCCCTCCTGTCAAGCGAGCGTGAGAGGCGGTCGCAACGAATCGCGCCCTCCGGGCCGGTTCCAACCAATCGGCATTCGCCACCGATGTCCAACCCTTGCCGGGGCGCGGCGCAACGACTACATCGGGTCGATCCTTGCGGAGTTTTCCATGCTCGCCGTCCTCGAAGTCGTCCTGTTCGCCCTCGACCTTTATTGGTGGATCATTATCGGCTCGGCGGTTTTTTCCTGGCTCTACGCCTTCAACGTCGTCAACGGCCGCAACCAGTTCGTGGCCGCGGTCGGCAATTTTCTCTATCAGGCGACCGAACCGGTGCTGAAGCCGATCCGCCGCTTCATGCCCAATCTCGGCACGATCGACATTTCGCCCATCGTGCTGCTGTTGCTGCTGATGCTGGTGCAGCGTTTCCTGATCCTCTACGTCGCGCCGGCCATCGTTCACGCCGGGGTGTGATGGCGCAGGCGCCGTTCCGCGCGGTCAAGGGCGGCGTCGCGCTCGCCGTGCGGCTGACGCCGAAATCGTCGCGCGACTCGGTTGACGGCGTCAAATGCGATTCCGCCGGCATCGCTCATCTGGCCGCCCGCGTGCGCGCCGTCCCCGACAAGGGCGCGGCCAACGCGGCGCTGGAGAAGCTCATCGCGTCATGGACCGGCGTGGCGTCCGGCGCTGTCGCGGTCACGGCCGGGCACACGGCGCGGCTGAAGACCGTCACCGTTTCGGGCGATCCGGCGGCATTGGAAAAGCTGATCGCGGCAAAGCTCGCCTGAGCGCTTGGCCGCGGCGGCGCGGCAATGCTACGTTTTCTTCGCCTGTCCCGTCCTGGAGAAGCCCTATGGTCGTCCGCATCGTTTTCGCCGCCGCGCTGATCGCGTCGACGCCCGCCGCCGCCGAAATCGCCTCGGCCTATACCGACCTCGACGACAAGACGCCCTGCGCCACGGTCGACCAGGCGGCCGAGGGCGATGGCGACTGGGCGGAGATCGTCTGTCCGGGGTTCATGGGATTTCCGGTGGTCATTTCCTATGGCGATGCGCGCGAGTCGGTCTTTTATGGCTTTCCGCCGCAAAGCGACGACAAGTTCGCCAATTGGGAGAGTTTCGGCCATTTCAATTCGGTCGGCCCCAAGGTCGAATGGCGCTACGAGAAAAACGGCGACCTGACCTTGCCCTTCGCCACGATCCATCGTTGGTTCGTCAGCCAGGAAGACGATTCAACCAAAAACACCGAAGTCCTCGTCATCGAGAAAGTCGGGTCCCTGGCCGAGCGCGATGGCTGCCGGGTCGGCTATGTGGTGGCGACCGGCGACCCGCAGGCCAACGAAAAGGCGCGCAAAATCGCCGACGAGCAGGCGCGGACCTTCTCCTGCGCCGGCGACGAGCCCGTCATCATCGCCGATGGCGGCGAATTGCCGGAACCGATGGTCAACAAGGGCAACTGATCGTGAAGTCGTTGGGTTTTCCGGCCGCGGCGCTGGCCGTTTCGATGTCGGCGCCGACATTTGCCGGCGAGATGGCCAGCGAATTCGTCCTCTACGACGCCGCCGACAAATGCGCGGTCATCGCCACCGGCGGCGGCGATGGCGATTCCGGCGATTGGGAGAGTTCGGTTTGCGAAGGCTGGCGCGGCTTTCCCGTTCTCAGCCGCTTCGCCTTTGGCCGGCTGTTCCTGTTCTTCGGCTTTCCGCCCGACGGCGACGGGCCGCACGGGCGCGACTCCTTCGGCCAACCGCATGTTTTCGGCCCGGGCATCGAGTGGCGGATAGAGACGGAAGGCGAAATCCACCGGCCGGTCGCCACCATCCATGACTGGAAAGTGCTCGGCGAAGACGGCAACGAAACCGAAGTGTTCGTCGTCTCGCGGGTCGCGAGCCTTGCCGATCGCTCTGGCTGCGTCGTCGGCTACGTGGTTTCGACCGGTGACGAACAGGCGCACGACAAGGCGTTGGCGATCGCCGATCACAGGGCGAAAAACTTCAAATGCGGCGTCGACAAACCGGAGATCGCCGCCGGCGGGGCGGATTTGCCGCCCCTCTACGCCGAACCGCGCTGAGATCAGGCCTTCTTGCCGGCCTCGATTGAATCGAGGATCAGCTGGCGTGCTTCCGCCGCGCCGTGCCAGCCGCCGAGGCGCACCCATTTGCCGGGTTCGAGATCCTTGTAGTGCTCGAAAAAGTGCTGCACCTGCTGCAGCGTGATCTCGGGAAGCTGGGTGTATTCGTGGACGTTTTCGTAGCGCCGCGTCAGTTTCGGCGACGGCACCGCGATCACCTTTTCGTCGCGCCCGGCATTGTCCTCCATGACGAGGTAGCCGATCGGCCGGACCGAGATGACGCAGCCGGGAATGAGCGGCCGCGTGTTGCAGACCAGCACGTCGAGCGGGTCGCCGTCGCCGCACATGGTATGCGGAATGAAGCCGTAGTTCCCCGGATAGGTCATGGGCGTATAGAGGAAGCGGTCGACGATCAGCGTTCCGGCCTCCTTGTCCATCTCGTACTTGATCGGCTGGCCGCCGACCGGCACCTCGATGATGACGTTGACCTCTTCGGGGGGATTGGCGCCGATGGAAATGGCGTCGATGCGCATGGGGTTCTCCGCTCGCAGGTTTTATCAACGCCTAGAGGCGAAGGCAGCGGCGCGCAATGCGCCTATCGGCGACATAATGCGCCGTCCGGACCTAATTCCAGATGAAGGCGATCTTCTTGAGCGCCTTGGCGTCGAAGATTTCGACGCCTTCGGCAAAATCGCGGCCGCCAAGCCCGGTATAAAACGACAGCGCGCCGGCATTGTCCTCCAGGGCCCAGACGACGAGGCCGTCGAGTTCGTGGGCGGCAAGCTCGCGGCGCACCGCGGCGAAAAGGCGCGATCCGAGGCCGATGCCCTGGTATTCGGGCTCGACATAGAGTTCGTAGATTTCGCCCTTCTGGGGCAGTTCGCGCACGCGGTTGCGGCCGTAAGTGGCGTAACCGACGACGCGTCCGCCGCATTCGACGACAAGAATGGAGGTGGCGCGGCGAATGGCGCCTGTCCACCACGGTTCGCCACGGCGCGCCAGCATGGCGCCAAGGGCCCGGTGCGGTATGACGCCGGCATAGGCGCCGGTCCACGCCGCATTGTGGACGCCCGCTATCGCGGCGGCGTCGCGCGGTTCGGCCCGGCGGATATCGATCGTCTGCGTGGTCATGGCTTGTTAACCATAAACCCGCCGGCGGGCCGGCTGCAAGCGGCGGAACGGTCGCATCCCGGCGATTTCACAACTCGACGACGTGGTCGTCCAGTTCGTTGATATCCGAAGCCCCTTTGGGAAAATGCGCGCTGAGCAGGGCGCCGGAGGACTGAACCGCCTCGACGAACCCGTCGGCATAGCGTTTTTCGCCGGCAGCGACGAGAAGACGCGCCACGATGGCGTTCCATGCGTGTTGGGGCACTTTGGCGTTGATGCCGGCGTCGGCGATGATTTCGGCGTAGCGCTCCGCCACCGAGATGAAAATCAGCACGCCGGTGCGCGCCGCGGTGCGATGGACATTGCGGGCGAGAAACTGGCGCAACGCATTCTGGTGGGCGCGGCGATATCGCGTCCGTTTCGGCACGAAGGCGATTCGCATCGCCGGAAAACGCCACAGCAGGGCGATGATCGCGGCGCAGGCGCTCGCCTGGGCAAAGGCGAAGGCGGCGACATTGGCCCCGCCCCACCGCAGCGAGATGGCGAAGGCGACCACGAGCCCGGCCGCCATCGCGGCGAGCGAAACGGCGAAGCCGGCATGGGCGAACCACGAGTCGCTCGCCCTGGCGATGACGCAATAGATTTCGCCGTCGGTTTTCGTTTCCGCCGCGCGCACCGCCGTGGCGACGCGGGCGTGATCGGCCTCGCTCATCAGCGTCGTCGCCATCTTCACCATCCCCCCGATGCGCCGCCGCCGCCGGACGATCCGCCGCCGCCGGAAAAGCCGCCGCCCGACGACGAGCCGCCGCCCGACGACCACGAACTTCCGGAGGAGGAACTGCTCCCCGAGGATGTATAGTCAAAGGTCATGCCGAGCCAAAGGTAGCGGTTGGGGCCGATCTTTCGGCCGAGCCATGGCGGCAACACGGCGAAGGCCATGGCGCCGAAGAAAATGGCGACCCAGATGCCGACGAACAGGGTCATTTCCCACGGGAAAGGCTCGGCCTCGGCGGCGCGGCGGGCGCGCTCCTCCAGTTCGGCGGCGTCGCCCCGCAGCACCAGGATGATGTCGTCGACGGCGCGGGCGATGCCGCCGGAGAAATCGCCGCTGCGAAAGGCCGGCGCCATGGTGTTCTCGATGATGAGTTTGGAATGCAGGTCGGTCAGCGTGCCCTCAAGCCCGTAGCCGACTTCGATGCGTATTTTCCGGTCGTCGCGGGCGACAAGCAGCAGCACGCCGTTGTTGAGGCCTTCGCGGCCAAGACCCCAGGCGCGAAACAGCCGGTTGGCGAAATCCTCCAGCACCTCGCCTTCGAGCGATGGAATGGTGGCGACGACGATCTGGTCGGCCGATTCGACCTCGAAACCGGAAAGGCGGGCTTCCAGCGCCGCTTTCGTCGTCGCATCGATGATGCCGGCATTGTCGACGACACGACCGGTGAGCGCCGGCAATTCCAGCGCGACGGCAAAGGCGCCGAGGACCATCAACCACGCAACAAGCGCGATCGACAATCGTTTGGGCGCGGGAGCGGCGAACATGCGGGGCTTCGGCTCAGCCGTTGTTGTTGAAGTCGACCTTGGGCGCGTCCTTTTTTTCTTCCTCGATGGTGAAGACCGGCAGCGGCGCGTTGTCGGTAAACCAGAATTTCGCCCAAAGCAGTGACGGCAGGGTCTTCAGCGCCGTGTTGTAGATACGCACTGCCTCGATGTAGTCGCGTCGCGCCACGGCGATGCGGTTTTCGGTGCCTTCCAGCTGGGCTTGGAGGGCGAGGAAGTTCTGGTTCGATTTGAGGTCGGGATAGGCTTCGGACACGGCGAGCAGGCGGGCGAGCGCGCCGCCGAGCGCGGCCTGGCCCTCCTGGAAGGCCTTGAATTTTTCCGGATCGGCCAGCGCCTCGGCCGGAATTTGCACCTGCGTCGCCTTGGCGCGGGCTTCGACGACGGCGGTCAGCACTTCCTTTTCCTGCGCGGCGAAGCCCTTCACCGTTTCGACCAGGTTGGGGATGAGGTCGGCGCGGCGCTGATACTGGTTCAGCACTTCGCTCCATGCCGCCCTGGCGCGCTCTTCGGCGGTCGGAATGGTGTTGAAGCCGCAGGCCGACAGGAGCGGCGCGACGAGCAGCAGCAACAAAACGGCGCGAAAGGCAGGTTGACGCAAAATGGCGGTCATGGCGCGACTCCGGTTTGGATGACCCATCATATAGCGCAAGGCGATGGGCGCGAAAGCGCCGATATCGCTTTCGCCGCGCCGGAGCGGCGGTTATGGTCCGTCCGGAACCGGAGCAGCCATGGGCGGACCACAAGACAAACTGGCCGAGGAAGCGCGCGACATCGCGGCCAAGGCCGGACGCGAGGGCGATTTTTTCAGTTCCCCGGCGGCGGCGGACGAAGACGACGCGCTCGACCGGCTCGGCACGCGCATCGGGCGCTTCCTCGGACTGGTCATTTCGCTCGCCCTGCTTGCCGGCGTGCTGGTCTACGCGCTTCGAGGCGGCGCATGAGCGCCGAATCGGTCAAACCGGCCGTCATTGTCCTGTCCAGCCATGTGGCGCGCGGGGCGGTCGGCAACCGCGCCATCGTCTTCGCGCTGGAAAAGCTGGGGTTTCCGGTCTGGGCCGTGCCGACTGTCCTGTTGCCTTGGCATCCGGGCCACGGCCGGGCGACAAGGATCGTTCCGGAAGCGGCTCAATTTTCCGACCTCCTCGCCGATCTGGCGCGGTCGCCGCGCCTTGGCGAGGTCGGCGCGGTGTTGACCGGTTATTTCGGCGACGCCGGCCAGATCGAGGCGGCGGCGCGGCTGGTCGATTCCGTCAAGGCGGCGAATCCGGCGGCGACCTATCTGTGCGATCCGGTCTGCGGCGACAGCGGCGGGTTATATGTGGCGCAGGAGACGGCGACGGCGCTGCGGAACGAGATGGTTCCGCGCTCCGACATCGTCACGCCGAACCGGTTCGAACTCGCCTGGCTGGCGGGAATGCCTACCGAAACGCCGCAACAGGCGATCGCCGCGGCGGAGGCGCTCGGACGCCCGCTCAACGCGGTCACGTCGGCGCCGGCGTTGATGGCGGGCGGCACAGGCGTATTGCTCGTCGCCGACGGCCAGCGCCTCGCCATTGAGCACCGCGCCATCGATCGGGCGCCGAATGGCCCGGGCGATCTCTTTTCCGCCTTGTTCCTCGGCCGCATTCTTGCCGGCGAAAGCCGGGAGGACGCTTTGCGCAAGGCGACCGCTTCCGCTTTCGAGGCGCTGGCGCGCGCCAGCCGGCGCGGCGCCGACGAACTGATGCTCGCCGAAGACGCCGATTGCCTGGCGCATCCGATGGCGATGGTGACGCTGCGCCGCTTCGCCGGTCCGGATCGGCGGGCGTGAGGCCGATTGCCGGCGTCGATGGCTGCAAGGCCGGGTGGATCGCGGTGTGGAGCATCGACGACGCAAACCTCGACACCGCGGTTTTCAACTCCTTTGCCGGCTTGCTTTCATTTTTGCCGGGCGACGCCATCGTCGCCGTCGACATGCCGATCGGCCTGCCGGACGTGATTTCCGGCGGCGGTCGCGGGCCGGAGCAGATCGTGCGGACATTTCTCGGGCCGCGCCGGTCCAGCGTTTTCGCCATTCCGTCGCGGGCGGCGGTCCATGCGGAGCCTGGGCCGTTTGAGGATTGGCCAGCGATGCGCGCGGCGAGGCGGCGTGCCGATGCCGTGGCGCGCGAAACATCGACGCCGCCGCATGGTCTCGCTTTCCAGTCGTTCATGCTTTTCCCCAGGATTCGCGAGATCGACGCCCTGCTGCGCGCCGAGCCGCGCCTCGCCGGACGGGTGATCGAATCGCATCCCGAAGCGGCGTTCGCGATTCTTAACGGCAAGACGGCGATGGGGTGGCCCAAGACGTCGGCGCCGGGCGCGGCGGAGCGGCGTGTCCTGTTGGCGGCGAACGGGCTTCCCGGCGAATTCCTGCTGCGCTCGCCGCCGAAAGGCGCCGGAACCGACGATTTTCTCGACGCTTGCGTCCTGAATCTCGTCGCCGGGCGGCGCGCGCGCGGCGCGGCCATCGCCCATTCATCGCCGCCGGGATGCGACGCCTTCGGCCTGCCGATCGCCATCTGGACCTGAGGCGCATTGATCGGCCCCGCCGGAGCGGGTAAGTCGCGGCTATGGGCAACCTTCCCGATTTCCTCCTCGCCGGCTACCGCGCCTTCATGGATGGCCGCTTTGCCTCGGAAACGTCGCGCTACCGTCGCCTCGCGCGCGACGGGCAGACGCCGAAGACGATGGTCATCGCCTGCTGCGATTCGCGCGTCGCCCCCGAAATCGTCTTCGATTGCGGACCGGGCGACCTGTTCGTGGTGCGCAATGTCGCCAATCTGGTTCCCCCCTACGAACCCGACGGGGCCTATCACGCCACATCGGCGGCGCTCGAATTCGCGGTGCAAAGCCTGAAGGTGGAACATATCGTCGTCATGGGCCACGGGCGTTGCGGCGGCATCGCGGCGGCGCTGGCGCCGGATTGCGAACCGCTGTCGCCCGGCGATTTCATCGGCAAATGGATGAATCTCGTCGCTCCGGCCGCCGCCGCCGTTTCCGCCAACGCGCTGATGACGGCCGCCGAGCGCCAGACGGCGCTGGAGCGCATTTCGATCCGTTTTTCCATCGCCAATCTGCGCTCTTTCCCCTGCGTGCGCATCCTGGAGGAAAGGGGCCGTTTGTCATTGCACGGCGCCTGGTTCGATATTTCGACGGGTGAACTCTGGGTGATGGACATGGCGAGCGGCGATTTCATCCGGCCGGAGGCGACGCCCTAATTTCGACGCCCTCGCGGGCTTAATCCGAATCGATTTCGAGCCGAGGACCTTCGACGCATGATCCGACTTCTCGCCGCCGCCCTGATCGCCACAGCCGTCGCCTTGCCGGCGCGGGCCAACGATTCGGTGCTCGACGCCTGGTATGCCGCCCTGACCAAGCCGGATCGCGAACAATTGTCGGCTCTGCTGGCCGATGACGCGGTGGTGCAGCTTGAGGATCTCGGGCTGGAGCAGTCGCGCGGCGATTTCATCGCCTCGATGGACGAATGGGAAACCGCGGTCGAAGGATCGCAGATCCGCCACAAGACCGAAAAGACCGAGGGCGACGTCTCGACCGTGCTTGCCTGCTACGATTTTCCCGACAACGACATCCTGATGCGCGAAACCTTCAGGATCGCCGGCGGCAAAATCGTCGAATCGACCCAGGTCACCGTCGCCGACAATTGCGACGCCTACTGAATTCAACCCCTTGGCGGACATGGAAAAAGGCCGGTCGAACCCGGCCTTTTTCTTGTGGCGCGTCCGCCGCGGTCAATTCTCGTCGATCGCCTTGCCGATGATGGCGATGGCCTTCTGATAGACGCCGGCGGCGTTCCAGCCCTGGATGGCGCCGAAATTGGCCTGACCCGGCTGATAGCCGCCGCCGGCTTTCCAGCCGTGGCCGCGCAGGAAATTCGCGGTCGAGGCCAGCGCGTCGGCCTTGCCCTTCAAATCGACGCGGCCGTCGCCGTCGCCGTCGACGCCGAATTTCAGCACGTTGGCCGGAAGAAACTGGGTCTGGCCGATCTCGCCATGCATGGCGCCGGTCGTCGACGCGGATACGGCGCCGCGCTCGATCAGTTTGAGCATGGCGTAGAGCTGGGTGGTGAAATAGTCCGAACGCCGGCAGTCATAAGCCAGCGTGGCGACGGCCGACAATGTGTTCTGGTTGCCCATGAAGGAACCGAAGCCGGTTTCCATGCCCTGGATGGCGAGCAGCGGGCCGGCGGGCACGCCATATTTCTTTTCCAGCCTGTCGAAAAAGGCGGCGTTGGATTTCTTCAGGGACTTGCCCTTGGAAATGATCGACGAGGCGCCGCGCTTCTGCATGAACTGCTCGAGCGACAATTTGAAGCTCTTCTGGTTGCGGTCGGCCTGGATGGTCTTGGTGGCGTAGCTGGTGCCCTGCAGCGCCGCTATCGCCTTCGGCTTGACGCCGGCCGACTTGGCTTCGGCCGAAAACGCCTCGATCCAGTCCTGGTAGCCGCCGCCGTCATTGCCGCATTTGGCCGCTTCGGCCGCGCCGGCGGTCGCCGCGAACGCCGCCGCAACGCCGATGATTCGGGCCAAGTGTTTCATCGTCATGAGAAATTTCCTTTCGCCGCTCGCCACAGGAGCCCCGGCTGCAATCTGCCAAGGCCAAACCGATTTGTCACGGCCGCATCTGACGCCTGAACAAGGTGAAATTTTGATGGCGGGACGGATCGTGCCCGCCTAATCTTTTTACGGAGCGATCATTGCGGTGGAGGGGCGGACATGTCCGAGGTCGATGTCGTCGTTGTCGGGGCGGGTTCGGCAGGGCTTGCGGCCGCGAAATTCCTTCGGGCGCAAGGCAGGACCGTCAAGGTGCTGGAGGCGATGACCCGCATCGGCGGGCGGGCTTTCACCAGTTCGGAACATTTCGGCGTCCCCATCGACATCGGCTGCGCCTGGCTGCACGCCGCCGACCGCAATCCCTACTTCCCCGAAGCCCAGGCGGCCGGCTGGACGCTTTACCACCACCAAATGGAGGTCGATCACCTCTGGATCAGGGGACGCAAGGCGAGCGAGGCGGAGGAAGCGGCCATGCGCGCCGCCGATGCCGGCCTCGCCAAGGCGCTGGAAAACTGGAACGGCAAGGACGACCGCGTCTCGACCCTGATCAAGGACGGACTCGTCCATCGCGCCGCCGCAACCTTTTCCGGGCCGATGGATTTCGGCAAGGATTTCGACGAAATCTCGGTGGAGGATTTTCGCGCCGCCGCCGATCTCGATCCCAATTATTTCACCCGCGAAGGCTTCGGGGCGCTGGTCGCCCGTTTCGGCGCCGACGTGCCGGTCGAACTTGGCACCCCTGTCCATCGCATCCGCTGGGGCGGGCTGGCGTTCAGGTGGAGACGCCGCGCGGCGTCATCCGGGCGGAAACCGTCAGTGTCACCGCGTCGCCGGCGGTGCTGGCGTTCGAGGAGATCCATTTCGAGCCGGAATTGCCGGTCGCCCACATGGAGGCGTTTTTCGACCTGCCGATGGGCATGCTGACCAAGATACCGGTGGAAATCCGCAATACGCGGCTCGGCCTGGAGGCCTTCGACGACCTGCTGATCGAGCGGCCGGCGCATCACGACGTCTACTTCCTCGCCTTCCCCTTCGACAGCGATCTGATGGTCGGCTTCGTCGGCGGCGATTTCGCCTGGGAAATGTCGGCTGCGGGCGAGGCGGCCGCGGTCGATTTCGTCATCGACCGGCTGGTGTCGATTTTCGGCTCCGATCTGCGCGGCCATGTCGGGCGTTCGCACATGACCAATTGGGGAGCGGAACGCTATGTGCGCGGCGCCTATGCGGCGGCGCGGCCGGGCAAGGCCAAGGCCCGCGAGATCCTGACGCAGCCGGTCGGCGAGCGCATTTTCTTCGCCGGCGAGCATCTTGCCGGCCCGCTGATCCAGACCTGCGGCGGGGCGCGGCTGTCGGGCGAAGCGGCGGCGCGACAGGTCATCGCGGCGCTGGCGTAAGCCGGCTAAGAAAAATGCGCTGCCCGGCGCGGAGAAAATCGCCGCGCCGGGCAAAAGTCGCCGGTCAGCCTTCGATTTTTTCTTTCGTCGACACATGTGAAGGCATCCAAGCCTTTACCGCGACGGGCAGGAACTGCAAGTCGACCAGGGATTTGGATGGCGTGCACGGCTTGCATTTGGTCTCGATGCCTTTCAGATCGACCTTGAGACACTCGAATTGCTCGGTTCCGTGGGCGTCGATGGCGCTGACGCAGACCTCGCAGGAGAAATCGTCGCCAAGTTCGGTCCGCAACATCAAGCGCCGACCGGACAATTTGTAGGCGATCCGCGCACCGTTGCGGTCCAATTCGCCTTCGCCGTCGACGATCGTTTCGCCACACAGGCACCATTTCATGTCGACCGGAAAGGCCATGAGCTGCGGCGACGCTTCGACGATGCAACAGCGAGCGGCCGGAAACGATGTGCAATAGGCGCAGTCCGGTCGAACATAGGTGCTGATCTCGCCGCGCTCGACAATTGAACAGGTCGCGGAGAGCGCCAGGGCGCGGCGTCGGCGTATCCCAGGTCGTCCAGTCGACGTGCAGCGCGCCCTCCTCAGTCGCCGAGCGCCACGCCCGTGCCTTGGCGAATCGGCCCGACGATGTGCGCAGGCCGGTAACGATTTCCTCATGCGGCAAAAACGGCAGGGACGGCGGGAAAGTGACCGGAATTTGCGCGGCCGGCACCCACAACTGCGAGAGCGGCATGCGCGCCACCTGCACCGGCGTCAATGCGCCGTAATCGATGCTCGTCCTCGTCAGGCGCGCCGGGCCGGCTGTGGCCAAACGATTGCCCGGCGACCAGATCAGGTCAGCGCCGGCAAAGCTGCCGGCCCGGACCCGCGCCGGTGTCGAGGTCGATGGCGAAGCCGGAAAGCGAGATGTGGCTGCCGGCGTTCTTGATCGGCACCGCATGGGAGCGGGTGATCGAGCAGCGCAGTTCGAGATCATCGAGGATTACGCTGGCCAGCGTCAGCCCGCCGCCGATCGGTCCGAGCGGCAACGACGGGATCGAGCCAAGCGAGCCGGAGATGCCGCCGGACACAAGATTGTCGACAATGCCCTCCGCGACTGCCTCGACGACGGCGAGCACGATCGCCGCGACAATGACGCCGATAATGCCGCCGAACAAGGCGCCAAGCCCCAGCGAAAGCAGCACGACCCACCATTCCAGATCGACATCGGTATCGACGGTCGGCGTCGTCGCGGTCACGGTGAGCTGGCCGCCGGACAGGCCGATGGAGATGAAGAATGTGAAGTCCGAAACCGCGGACCAGCCGGTTCCCGAGTCGGCGGCGCGGCCATCGACGCGAATGCGATTCCCTTCGATTCGCGCCTCCAGACGGGTCAGCGTTCCCTGACCGCCGGGCGCGGGTACATTGCGATTGAGGCGTAACGGCGTGTCGAAATCGCCGACCGGGCGGCCGAGCGCGGTGGCGACCCGGGGGCGCATGACGCGGGCCAGGAGCCAGAAATTGCTCATCATCACCATCGAGCGGCTGCCCGTCGGAATGAAATTGCCGGTGACGAGATTGATGTTGCCGCCCGAATCGCTGGCCATGCGAATGCCGAAAGCGACGCAGTCCCGGTCAGCGGCCGTGGTGTCGTTGACCGTTGTCACGTCGATGTCGAAAATGGTCGTCGGGTCGGTGTCGTCGACGACGGGTATTGGCGGCGACAGGTCGATGCGGCCGACGCCGGTTTGCAATTGCTGAACCACCATCTGCGCCACGATGGCGTCGGTTTGCGCCTGGGAAAGACCGGCCAACGCCAGAGCCGGCGCCAGAAGCGCTTGCGAAGCGGCGTCGAAAGCCACCGTCACCACCGGCGCGCCATTGGTGAAGTCCACTGTGACGATCTGGTTCGCGCCCTGAGCGATCACTTCGATCGCGTCGACGATGGTGATCGTTCCGGCGAGCGGCGCAAGTGTCGCCGGCACCGGCGACGTTATGTCGAGGGCCGAATTGTCGAAAGGCAGGGTGAGGCCGATACCCGGCCGCGGACGGTCGAGATCGGCGGTCGGGACCGAGAAATTGAGATTGGCGCTGCCTTGTACAGCTCCGACTGCAACCGGGATGACCATCGAAGGCGGGAAGATCAGACCGGCGAGAAAAGCCGTTTCAAGTTGGCTGTTGATCTCCGCTTCGGAAATCTGGACGAGCATATCGTAGGAAGCCGTGCGGTCCTGTGCCATGACTGCTCAACCTTTCCGCTTGGGTTCGCAACCAAAATCATCGGCCTTCACCGGATCGCGGCCCTTCGATGGGAGCGACCCGATGCGGCCCTTGGGATGGACACTGACGCCAACGGCTTCCAGCGTCGCGCCGGGCGGAAGCATTGTCGTCTCCGCGACAGCCTCACGCGCCCGCGCCAATTGTTTCTGCTCGGCGCGTTCGAGTTTGACGCCGGCGGCGGCCAGCGCGGCAACCGGATCGGCGATGAACGAGGCTGCATGGGAAGGGTCTTTCGCCAGCCAGCCCACCACAGCCTTGTCCGCCATCGCCAGCTTGCCCAGCAGCGCAGCCGAGACAATCGGACCGACATCCCAGCCACGGGGGCCGCGGTCGCCGCGCGGAACGCATTTCGGATCGCGGGCTTTGACGCCGAAGTCGCGGCCCGGAACGAGGCGGTAATTCAGCTTGAAGGCGAGATCCCGCGGGACTGTGGCAACAACCGGCTTTCTCTCCGCTTTGCCTGGCTCCGCCATGAGTTCAGGTGGCGGGTTTTCATTTGATTTTTCGCACATAATCATCTCCTCCGCCCCGAAATTTATTTCGGGGTTTGCTTCATGTCGAAAATTTCAATTGCACTAATACTACTTTTTCAATTCAGCACTGTGATTGATCCCACTTATGCAACTTCTTTTTCCCGGGGCGAGGCGGCGGCGCGTCAGGTCATCGCGGCGCTGAAACGCGCCTGAGCGTTGACTTCGTCGCCGAATTGGTGTTTTGACCGCCTCAATTCCGCGACGAGTTTTTGGACTCCGCGCCGACCGGGACGGGCCGCAGGCCTTTCGATCCCGGAGGTCAACACCCGGCAGCGCTGTTGCGCCCCCGGGTGTCGTTCGGCTTTGGGTTTGAATACGCCGGCGCGTCACACCATCTCCCGCGTGACCGACACGCAAGGAAACGAGGCATGTTCGAAAGCCTGCAGGAACGCCTGGGGTCGATCCTCTCGACGCTGACCGGACGCGGCGCGCTCTCCGAAGCCGACGTGGCGGCGGCGCTGCGCGAGGTCCGGCGCGCCCTGATCGAGGCCGACGTGGCGCTCGAAGTGGTGCGGTCCTTCACCGACAAGGTACGGGCGAAAGCCGTCGGCGCGGAAGTGCTGAAATCGATCAAGCCGGGGCAGATGGTCGTCAAGATCGTCCATGACGAGCTTGTCGCCATGCTTGGCGAAACCTCCAACGCCATCGACCTCGCGGCGGCCGCGCCGGTCGTCGTCATGATGGTCGGCCTGCAGGGCTCGGGCAAGACGACGACCTCGGCCAAGATCGCCAAGCGCATCGAGACGCGCGAGCGCAAGCGCGTGCTGATGGCCTCGCTCGACACGCGCCGCCCGGCGGCGCAGGAGCAATTGCGCCAATTGGGCGAGCAGGCGGGCATCGCAACGCTGCCGATCGTCGTCGGGCAGACGCCGGTCGACATCGCGCGGCGCGCCGTGCAGGCGGCAAAGCTCGGCGGCCACGACGTCGTCATCCTCGACACCGCCGGCCGCACCCATATCGACGAGCCGCTGATGGCGGAAATGGCCGAGATCAAAGCGGCGTCGAACCCGCATGAGATCCTGCTTGTCGCCGACGCGCTGACCGGCCAGGACGCGGTCATCCTCGCCCGCAACTTCAACGAACGCGTCGGCGTCACCGGCATCGTGCTGACCCGCATGGACGGCGACGGCCGCGGCGGCGCGGCGTTGTCGATGCGCGCCGTCACCGGCAAACCGGTCAAGCTGATCGGCACCGGCGAAAAGATGGACGCGCTGGAGGAGTTCCATCCCCGCCGCGTCGCCGACCGCATCCTCGGCATGGGCGACATCGTCAGCCTGGTGGAGAAGGCGGCCGAACACATCGACGCGGAAAAAGCCGCTTCGATGGCGAAGAAGATGTCCGAGGGCAAGTTCGATCTGGACGACCTCGCCGGCCAGCTTCAACAGATGCAGAAGCTTGGCGGCATGGGCGGCATCATGGGCATGCTGCCCGGCATGGCCTCGATGAAGGATCAGGTCGCCGCCGCCGGTTTCGACGACCGGTCGATGAAGCGCCAACTCGCCATCATCTCGTCGATGACGCGGGCCGAGCGCGGCAATCCGGATTTGCTCAAGCACAGCCGCAAGCAGCGCATCGCCAAGGGTTCCGGCACCGACGCGGCGGAGATCAACAAGCTCTTGAAAATGCACCGCCAGATGGCCGACATGATGAAAGCCATGGGCGGCAGGGGCAAAGGCGCCGGGCTGATGCAGCGCGCCATCGGCGGCGTCGCCTCGAAGATGGGCCTGGGCGGGCTTGGCGGCATGGGCGGCATGATGGGCGGCGGCATGCCCGACCTGTCGAAGATGGACCCGAAGCAGCTCGAGGCGCTGAAGAAGCAGGCGGAAGCCGCCGGCCTGATGAAACCGGGCGCCATGCCCGGCCTGCCGGGCGGCGCCAAATTGCCGGGCCTGCCCGGTTTGGGAGGCGGCGGGCTGCCCGGCCTGCCGGGGAAAAAATGACCGACGCCAACGCCCTGCTCAAGGATTTGCGCGCCTCGATCGACAATATCGACGCGGCGCTCATCCACATGCTGGCCGAGCGCTTTCGCTGCACCCAGCAGGTCGGCGTGCTGAAGGCCCGCCATGGCCTGCCGGCGGCCGATCCAAAACGCGAAGCCGAGCAGATTGCAAGACTTCGGCGTCTGGCGAAAGACGCCCATCTCGATCCCGATTTCGCCGAGAAATTTCTCGCCTTCATCGTCAAGGAAGTGATCCGCCACCACGAGCAGATCGCCGCGACGACGAAAGCGGGCGACCGTTCATAGAACCTTCACCGGACACGCAAGACCCAAAGGAGAGAACCATGTCCCTGAAAATCCGCCTGGCCCGCGCCGGCTCCAAGAAGCGCCCCTATTACCACATCGTCGTCGCCGACGCGCGCTCGCCGCGCGACGGCCGCTTCATCGAGGCGATCGGTTCGTGGAACCCGCTGATGCCGAAGGACTCGGCCGAACGCGTCAAGCTCGACGCCGACAAGGCCAAAGCGTGGATGGAAAAGGGCGCGCAGGCGACCGACCGCGTCGCCCGCTTTCTCGACGCCGCCGGCGTGACCAAGCGCGACGCCCGCTCCAACCCGAAAAAGGCCGAGCCGGGCGCCAAGGCCAAGGAACGCGCCGCGCTGGCCCAGCAGAAGGCGGAAGCCGCCGCGGCGGCGAGCGAGTAATCCCCGATCCGGTTTGACGCTGCGACGGCGGGCGGCAAGCCCGCCGTTTTCTTTTGCCTCTTGCGGGCGTCGCGCCGGCGGGCGACAAACCCCGCGGCCGCCGAAGCGCGGCCGCCGAAGGCGAGGGGGCAACTTTCCGCTCGATTCCCGGTCGGCAAGCGGGAGCCAGTCATGGGCAGAATCATTCTCGGCTTCGTCCTCGGCTACCTGGCCGGTCACGCTTCGTCGGTGCTCGGCTACATCGTGATGACCAATTATGGCGGCCTGTTCGACCGCGATGGCGGCGGCGCGATGGGGGCGATTTTCATTCTCGGGCCGGCGCTCGGCCTTGTCGGCGGCGTCGTCGGCGCGATCATCGCGCGGGCAACGCGCAAACCGAAGGGACCATGAGCCATGGAGCAAAAACAGCTGGGGGCCGACGGCCCGTCGATCGGTGCGATCGGGCTTGGTTGCATGAGCTTCGCCGGCGCCTATGGCGCGGCCGGTCCCGGCGAGGCGGAAGCGACGCTGGATGCGGCGCATAAACTCGGGGTCACGCATCTCGATACGGCGAAGATCTACGGTGACGGGGTCTCGGAGGAGATCATCGGCGCGTGGCTGAAAAAACATCCGGACCACAAATTCGTCATCGCCACCAAGGGCGGCATCGTCACCGCGCCGAAGCGCGGCTTCGACAATTCCGCCGCCTATTTGCGCGAATGCCTGGAGGGATCGTTGCGCCGGCTCGGCGTCGAGCATGTGGCGCTCTACTATGTCCACCGCCGAGATTTCGCGCTACCGATCGAGGAGGTCACGGATACGCTTGCCGGTTTCGTGCGCGAGGGCAAGATCGGCGGCATCGGCTATTCGGAAATCTCGCCGGCGTCGTTGCGCCGCGCCGCGGCGGTGCATCCGGTCATGGCGGTGCAGAGCGAGTATTCACTGTGGTCACGCCAGCCGGATCTCGGCATGATCGATGCGTGCCGGGAACTCGGCACGGCCTTCGTCGCCTTCTCGCCGGTGGCGCGCGGCATGTTCGCCGATCCCGTTCCGGATCCGAAACAATTCAGGCCGGGCGATTTCCGCCTCGCCAATCCACGTTTCCAGGAGCCGAATTTTTCCGCCAACGTCGCCTTCGTCGAGCGCTTCACGGCGCTGGCGCGCGCCATGGGCCATACGCCATCGGCGCTCGCCATCGCCTGGACAATGCATCGCGGTGACCACATCGTGCCGATTCCCGGCACCCGTTCCGCGGCGCATTTGCGCGACGACCTCAAGGCGGCGGAGATTTCGCTCTCCGCCGCCGATTTGGCATCCATCGAGGCTGTTCTGCCGCCCGGTTTCGCCCATGGCGGCCGCTACTCGCACGAACAATTCAACGGCGTCGAGATTTACGGCTGATCAGCACCACTGATCCCACCAGCAGACATTGTCGGTGGTGCAATTGTAGAACCACGAACATTCGGTCTTGGTCATTTGCGGCGTCGTCATCCCGGCAGCCTTGGCGTCGGCGCCGAGGCTGACGGCTTCGGCGAGCAGGGCGGCGGCGTCGAAGGCGACCGGTTTGCCATCCTTCATGCCCATGGCCGGATCGGCGACCGGGCCGACTTCGCCCATCAGGCTGACGGCCGATAACAGCATGGCCGGGTTTTTCGCCGCCCGGCCATAGGAGACGAGACGGGCCGCCGTTTCCGCCTTGGCGCGATGATCGGCGCGCTGGGCCGGGGTCAGATCGGCGGCGACGGCCGAAGCCGTCAGTGCGAAGGCGCAGGCGATGCTCGTCAGTATGCGGCATGCAGACATGGTCGCTCTCCCTTGGAAAGGTTTCCTTCGCCCCGAAGGACGATTCTCCTGACCTAGGGGCATGTCAATTGAGCGACCGCTGAAATGCATCACGAAAAGTTTATCAGGTCTGCTCCGCCGCCGGTTTCTGCTTGCGCGCTTTCTCTTCCTCTCGCGCCCGGGTCAGTCCGGTGGTGATGAGCGATGTCGGTAGCGCCACGATGCCGATGCCCGTCACCAGGATCAGCACCGTGAACAGCTTGCCGCCCGTGGTGACCGGATAGACATCGCCGTAGCCGACCGTGGTCAGCGTGACGACGACGAACCACAGCGATTGCGGAATCGACGAAAACGCCACCGGCTGCGCCTCGTGCTCGAATTCGTAGATGCCGACGCCGGCGATGAACAAGAGGATCAAAGCGAGCAGACCGAAGACGGCCATTTCCTCGCGCACCAGTTCGAAGGCGCGGCGCACACGGTCGATCGCGGCGAGATGGCGCACCAGCTTGAGCGCGCGAAGAATGCGCAGCAGGCGCAGCGAACGGATCGCCTGGAAGCCGGCGCCGCCCATGGTCAGCCACCATGGCGCGACGGCGAGGAAATCGATGACGCCCCAAAACGAGGTCGCGTATTTCCACGCCTTTTTTGCCGTCCCTAGGCGAGCGGCGTATTCGGCGGTGAACAACAAGATCGAGGCGCGCTCGATCCAGATGCACAACGTGTGCAGCCAGCCCGGGATGGCTGGTACCGTTTCCAGCCCGAGCGCGGCCAGCGACACGAGGATCACGATCAGCATCGCCTCGTCAAAACGGTTGCCGAATCGTGGATCGTCGCCGGCGACGATGGCGGCGAGGCGGTCGCGCAATCCCGGCGCCCTGTCTTTCATGGTGCTTCCCCGGCCAGTTTGCCGGAAAGACTAGAGCATCGGGAAAAAACAGGCTATGAGCGCGCAACTTTTTTGCGCGGCTGACGCTGCGCCCAGCATCCGGTGACATCATGAAACTCCGCAATGTGGCGATCATCGCCCACGTCGACCATGGCAAGACGACCCTCGTCGACAATCTCCTCAAGCAGTCGGGCTCGTTCCGCGAGAACCAGCGCGTCGCCGAACGCGCCATGGATTCCAACGATCTGGAAAAGGAGCGCGGCATCACCATTCTCGCCAAGGCGACCTCGGTCGACTGGAAGCACACGCGCATCAACATCGTCGACACGCCCGGCCACGCCGATTTCGGCGGCGAGGTCGAGCGCATCCTGTCGATGGTCGACAGCGCCATCGTGCTGGTCGACGCCGCCGAAGGCCCGATGCCGCAGACCAAATTCGTCGTCGGCAAGGCGCTGAAGGTCGGCCTCAAGCCGATCGTGGTGATCAACAAGATCGACCGGCCGGACGCCCGCGAGACCGAGGTCATCAACGAGGTGTTCGACCTGTTCGCCGCGCTCGACGCCACCGACGAGCAGCTCGATTTCCCCATCCTCTACGGCTCCGGCCGCGATGGCTGGGTGGCGGAAAAGCCCGAAGGTCCGAAGGACCAAGGCCTCGCGCCGCTGTTCGACCTGATCCTGAAACACGTGCCGGCGCCGACGGTGCATCCCGGCCCGTTCCGCATGATCGGCACGATTTTGGAAGCCAATCCGTTTCTCGGCCGCATCATCACCGGCCGCATCGAATCGGGCACCGTCAAGCCGAACCAGGCGGTGAAGGTGCTGCATCATGACGGCGGCCTGCTCGAGACCGGCCGCATTTCGAAAATCCTCGCCTTTCGCGGCCTCGAACGCCAGCCGATCGAGGAGGCGCATGCCGGCGACATCGTCGCCATCGCCGGCCTGTCGAAGGGCACCGTCGCCGATACGTTCTGCGATCCGTCCGTTACCGAGCCGCTGAAGGCCCAGCCGATCGATCCGCCGACGGTCTCGATGAGCTTCATCGTCAACGATTCGCCGCTCGCCGGCACCGAGGGCGACAAGGTGACCAGCCGCGTCATCCGCGACCGCCTGCTGCGCGAGGCGGAAGGCAATGTGGCGCTGAAAATAGAAGAATCGGCCGAAAAGGATTCGTTCTACGTCTCCGGCCGCGGCGAATTGCAGCTCGCGGTGCTGATCGAGACGATGCGCCGCGAGGGCTTCGAACTCGCCGTGTCGCGGCCGCGCGTCGTCATGCAGAAGGACGAGGCGACGGGCGAGACGCTGGAGCCGATCGAGGAAGTCGTCATCGACGTCGACGAGGAGCACGCCGGCGTCGTCGTGCAGAAGATGAGCGAGCGCAAGGCCGAGATGGTCGAGCTGCGCCCGTCGGGCGGCAACCGCCAGCGTCTGGTGTTCCACGCGCCGACGCGCGGCCTGATCGGCTACCAGTCGGAACTGCTGACCGACACGCGCGGCACGGCGGTGATGAACCGGCTGTTCAATTCCTACCAGCCCTACAAGGGCGACATCCCGCAGCGCGTCAACGGCGTGCTGATCTCCAACGACCAGGGCGAAGCCGTCGCCTTCGCCATGTGGAACCTCGAGGATCGCGGCCCGATGATCATCGATCCGGGCGTCAAGGTCTATCAGGGCATGATCATCGGCATCCATTCCCGCGACAACGATCTGGAAGTCAACGTGCTGAAGGGCAAGAAGCTCACCAACGTGCGCGCCGCCGGCAAGGACGAGGCGGTGCGCCTCACCCCGCCCGTTCGCATGACGCTGGAACGCGCGCTGGCCTGGATCCAGGACGACGAACTGGTCGAGGTGACGCCGAAGACCATCCGTCTGCGCAAGCTCTATCTCGATCCCAACGAGCGCAAGCGCTTCGAAAAATCGTCGAAGACCGCCGTGGCCTGACATGGCGGCGCGGGAGGTCGATCTCGCGCACTGGCCGCGGACCGAGCAGTTCCGGTTTTTCCGCGGCTATCAACGGCCGCATTACGCGATCACGTCGCGGCTGGACGCGACCCGCCTGATGGAAACGCTGAAACCGGCCGGCGTTTCGCCCTATCGCGCCTGCATCTACGCGATCGGGGCGGGGGTGCACGGCGTGCCCGAATTCCGCCAGCGCTTTCGCGGCGATCGGGTCGTCGAGCACGACGCCATCGACTTGTCGATGACCGTGCCGCGCGACGACGGGACTTTCGCCTACGCCTATGTGCCGTGGGCGGCGGATTGGCGGCGCTTCGACGCTGACTGCAAGGCGCTGATCGAGGCGGCGGCGCGGCGCGGGGGCTTGAACCCAACACCGGCCAGCGCGACGATCTCGCCTATCTCTCCTGCCTGCCCTGGCTCGATTTCACCGCGCTCGACAACGCGCTGCCGGGACCGGACGATTGCATTCCGCGCATCTCATGGGGAAAATTCACCCGTGACGCCGATGGACGCTGGACCGTGGCGATGGCGGCGCAGGTCCACCACGCGTTGATCGACGGCGCCCATCTCGGCCACTATTTCGATGCGGCGCAAGCCGCGCTCGACGCCTTGGCGCCGGTGTAAGCGCGCGGCTTGCCATTTCGGAACGACAGGTTAGGAGTCGGCCGAGCGTTGCGGAGGGCGGATCATGATCGAACAATTGCGCCATCATGTCGCAAGCATCGCCGGGATGGTCCGTTCGTGGCTGTCGACGCCGGATTTCTACGTTCAGGCGGCCATCGTCGTCGGCGCGCTGGCGCTGGCGTATGCCTTCGCGCCGTTCCTTCTGGCGCAAACCCGCCGGCTTGAGCGGCTTTGGCCCGAGGAGCGCTTCGCGCAGGCGCGCCGCCTGATTTTCGCCGCCCGCGATCTGCTGCGCCCGGCGCTGATCGTCGCCCTGCTGGCCACAGGCGCGATCGTCGCCGACGCCGTGGTCGGACAGAGCTGGGTCGTGCGCCTGGCGCAGAGCCTGGCGATCGCTTTCCTGATCTACGCCGCGATCAAACGCTTCATCGCCAATGCGACGCTGCGTTCGGCGGCGACCTGGATCGGCGTGCCGGCGGCGGTGCTGTGGGCGTTCGGCTATCTCGACGAGGCGCTCGTCTGGCTCGATTCGGTGGCGATTTCGGCCGGCAACATCCGAATCTCCGTGCTGTTCCTGGCCAAGGCCGCGGCGGCGGGCGGCTTCTTTTTCTGGCTGGGCCGGCGCTCGAACGACTACGGCCAACAGCTCATCCATCGCCAGGAAGGCATCGATCCGCCGACGCGCGAGTTGTTCGGCAAGATGTTCGAGATCGCCGTGTTCGGCGTCATCGTCGTGTTGTTGCTGCAGGTCCTCGGCCTCGACCTCACCGCGCTCGCCATCTTCGGCGGCGCGCTCGGCGTCGGCCTCGGTTTCGGCCTGCAACAGATTGCCTCGAATTTCATTTCCGGCATCATCTTGCTGCTGGAGCGTTCGATGGGGGCCGGCGACTACATCGAGCTGGCCGACGGGCGGGCCGGCGTGCTGTCGAAAGTCCACATGCGCTCTTCGGTGCTCAAGACCTTCGACGGCAAGGAAATCATGGTGCCGAACGAGCAGTTCATCACCACGCGCTTCGTCAACTGGACGCGCGCCGATCCGCACCAGCGCTACGAGGTCGCCTTCAACGTGCCCTACGACGTCGACCTGAAGGCGGTGCGCGACATCGTCACGGCGGCGGTGGCGCGCGATACGCGAGTGTTGCAGGCGCCGGAACCGCCGCAAACCGAAATCCGCCGTTTCGGGGAATTCCGCATCGCGCTCGCCGCCGTGTTCTGGGTCGATGGTCTCGACGACGGGCCGAACCGGTTTTCCTCCGACATCGCCTTCCTGATCTGGGAGGCTCTGTCCGCCGCCGGCATACCGATGACCGCGAAGTTTTCGGCCTGAAGCCGGGCGCTCCCGGCGCGGGCGGGGAAGCCGACGAAGCGGAGAAGCGTACTCCGGAGTGAAATCCGTCAGCGCGCCATGGCGTGGTATTCGGGATTGGGCCGCATGTCGGTCGCGGCGGCGACGCGGTTGGTCATGTTGAAGAACGCCGCCGTGGCGGCGATGTCCCAGATGTCGTGGTCGGCAAATCCGGCGTCGCGCAGCGCCTGCCGGTCGGACTCGACGATTTTCGCCGGCTCCTCGGTCAGCTTCACGGCGAAATCGAGCATGGCGCGCTGCCTGGCGGTCAGTTCGGCGACGCGGTAATTCATGACCATCATTTCGCCCAGCGCCGGATCGCCCGACAATTGGCGCACCGCCGCGCCGTGCGCGGTCAGGCAATAGAAGCAGTGATTGACCGAGGAGACGGCGACCGCGATCATTTCGCGTTCGAGCTTGGTCAGCCCGCTTCGGCCGAGCATGAGCTCGTTGTACATGTCGGTGAAGGCGCGCAATTTCTTTTCGTCGAATGCGTAGGCGCGCAGCACATTGGGCACGAGCCCGAGCTTTTCCTCGCATTTGGCGAAATAGGCGGCGGTTTCGGGCGACAATTCGGCCTGCTCCAGGCCGAGCGCGATAATGTTTTGCATTGTCATCTGGCTTTCATCCTCCCGGTCCAGTTACACTGGCGTTCCGAAACGACCGCGAACGCGGCGGCTTGGGGCCGATCATAGGTCGGGGAGGGAGGCTTCGCCATGGCGAATTCCGGGTTGAAGGACGGGCAAGGCGAGGCGCGCCGCGTTCCGGCGCTCATTGATCGAGCGCATCGCCGATGAAGACAAGGCCGACTATGTAGCCGACATGCTGGCTGCGGCGGCCGACCTTGCCTATGACGCGCTTGCCGCCCACCGCAAGGGCCACGCCATTGTCGCGATCGCCGCCGACGGGCCGATCCGCCGCGAAGGCCGCGTCGTCGCGGCAATCACGGTCGTCAACGACGACATGCCGTTCCTCTACGATTCCATTGTCGGCGAAGTGACCGCGTCCTGCGGCACTCCCCATCTCGTCGCCCATCCGGTGTTCGCGGTCGATCATGGCGATGCCGGCGTCGAGGCCATTCACGGACCGGTCGAACGCGGCGATGCCGCCCATGACCGCGTTTCGGTGATGCAATTCCATGTGCGGCGCATGAAAGCCGCCGACGCCGCCGCGCTGGAGGAGCGCCTGCGCACCATCCTTCGTCACATCCGCCTCGCGGTCACCGGCTGGCGCGCCATGGTCGGCCGGCTGAACCTGGCGCTCAGCGACCTTGCCCAGCCGGATGCGCCGATCCCGCCGGCCAGGGCGGCCGACGCCATCGCCTTCCTCGAATGGCTGCGCGACGACAATTTCACCTTCCTCGGCATGCGCGAATACGCCTATGAAAAAGGCGGCGCGCTGAAACTCTCCGAGGCGCCGGCGCTCGGCATCCTCGCCGATCCCGAGGTTCGGGTGCTGCGTACGCCGGACGGCTCAATCCACGACACGCCGGAAGTGCGCGCCTTCCTTGACGGGCCGGAGCCGATCATCGTCACCAAGGCCAACACCAAGTCGACCATCCACCGCCGCGCCTATATGGACTATGTCGGCGTCAAGCTCTACGCCGACGGCAAGGTGAGCGGCGAACTGCGCATCACCGGCCTGTTCACGGCGACCGCCTATACACGCTCCGTCATGCGCATTCCCTGGCTGTCGGCGAAGGCCAAGGGTGTGGTCGACGCGCTCGGATTCGATCCCGCCGGCCATTCCGGCAAGGCGCTGACCCACATTCTGGAAACCTATCCGCGCGACGAATTGTTCCAGATCGACGCGGCGACGCTGAAGACCAACGCGGCGGCGATCCTGTCGCTCTACGAGCGGCCGCGCGTGCGCGTTCTGGCCCGGCGCGACCCGTTCGACCGGTTTGTCTCGGTCATCGTCTACGCGCCGCGCGACCGCTACGATTCGCTGGTGCGCGAAAAGATCGGCGCCTATCTGCGCACCGTCTATGACGGCCGGCTGTCGGCTTTCTATCCTGATTTCCCGGAAGGTTCGCTCGCCCGCGTCCATTTCATCATCGGGCGGTCCGGCGGCAAAACTCCCGAAATCACGCAGTCCGAACTCGAAGAGGCGGTGCGGGCGATCGTGCGTACCTGGGACGACGCCCTCGCCGACGCGGCGGAAGATTCGCGCGCGGCCGGCAAGGCGCTCGCCATGGCGCGAGCGCTGCCCGATTCCTACCGCGCCAGTTTCGCGCCGGAAACCGGCCTTGCCGATTCCGCCCGCCTCGCGGCGCTGTCGCGCGACCTGCCGGCGGCCGTCGATTTCTATCGCCAGCCCGGCGACGCGGCGCATCAGGGCGCGCTGAAGATTTTCGCCATCGGCGCGCCGGTCACCTTGTCGCGGCGCGTGCCGGTGCTGGAAAACATGGGCTTTCGCGTCGTCTCGGAGCGCACCTTCGAGACCGCGCCGGAACATGCCGCGTTCATCCACGACATGGAAATCGAGCGCGCCGACGGCAGACCGTTCGACCTCACGCGCGACGGCGCTGAATTGGAGCGAACCTTCATTTCGATCTGGGGCGGCGAGGCCGACAATGACGGCTACAACGGGCTGACGCTGGCAGCCGGCCTCGACGCCGACGCCATCCGGGTTTTGAGGGCGCTCGGGCGTTACCTGCAACAGGCCGGCATTCCCCAGGGCCAGGATTTCGTCGCCGGCGTGCTGACTCGCCACCCGGCGCTCGCCGCCGGGCTTTACGCCTATTTCGCGGCGCGCTTCGATCCGGCGCAAAAGAACGCTGGCGAGACGGCGCAAGCGGCGCGAAATTCCGTCATGGACGGCTTGGAGACGGTGTCGTCGCTCGACGACGACACCATCCTGCGGCGCTTCATCCTGTTGATCGACAAGGCGTTGCGCACCAATCATTTCGCAGCCGAAACCGATGGCGTGCGCCAGTCTTTCGCCGTCAAATTCGCGGCGCAGGACATCGATTTCCTGCCGCGCCCGCGACCGTGGCGGGAGATTTTCGTCTACGGGCCGGAGGTGGAAGGCGTGCATTTGCGCTTCGGGCCGGTGGCGCGCGGCGGCCTGCGCTGGTCCGACCGCGGTCTCGACTACCGCACCGAGGTGCTCGGCCTGATGAAGGCCCAGATGGTCAAGAACGCCGTGATCGTGCCGGTCGGGGGCGAAGGGCGGGTTTTTCCCCAAGCGTTTGCCTTCGGGCGGCAGCCGCGACGCCTTTCAGTCAGCGGGAACCAGGGCCTATGTCAACTATGTCAATTCGCTGCTGTCGCTGACCGATACGCTCGTCGACGGCACGGTCGTGCCGCCCGCCGGCGCGATCCGCCACGACGGCGACGATCCCTATTTCGTCGTCGCCGCCGACAAGGGCACCGCGACCTTTTCCGACACCGCCAATTCAATCGCGCAGGCGCGCGGCTTCTGGCTCGACGACGCTTTCGCCTCGGGCGGCTCGGCCGGATACGACCACAAGAAGATGGGCATCACGGCGCGCGGCGCCTGGGAAGCAGTCAAGCGGCATTTCCGCGAGATCGACCGCGACATCCAGAGCGAGCCGTTCACCGTCGTCGGCGTCGGCGACATGTCGGGCGACGTATTCGGCAACGGCATGCTGCTCAGCCGGCAAACGAAGCTGATCGCCGCCTTCGACCATCGCGACATTTTCATCGATCCGGACCCGGATGCGGCCACATCCTTCGCCGAGAGGGCGCGCCTGTTCGCATTGCCGCGATCGAGCTGGCAGGACTACGACAAGGAAAAAATGTCGGCCGGCGGCGGCATCTATCCGCGCGCGCAAAAGTCGCTGACCCTCTCCGACGAAGCGGTCGCGGCGCTCGGCCTGCCGCGGGCGACATTGACGCCGGCCGAACTGATGAGAGCCATCCTCAAGGCGCCGGTCGATCTGTTGTGGTTCGGCGGCATCGGCACCTATGTGCGGGCCGCCGGGGAAGGCGACGCCGAGGTCGGCGACCGCGCCAACGACTCCATTCGCATCGCGGCGGCGGATGTCGGCGCCAAGGCGATCGGCGAAGGGGCCAATCTCGGGGTCACGGCGCGGGGCCGCATCGAATTCGCGCTGAAAGGCGGGCGCTGCAATTCAGACGCCATCGACAATTCGGCCGGCGTCAATTGTTCCGACGTCGAGGTCAACACCAAGATCGCGCTGGCCTCGGCGCTGAAGTCCGGCCGTCTCGACCGTCCGGCGCGCGATACGCTGCTCGCCTCGATGACCGACGATGTCGCGGCCCTGGTGCTCGCCAACAATTACGACCAGACGCTGGCGCTGTCGCTGATCGAGCGGCGGGCGCGGACCGATTTCGTCCATCATCGCCGCTTCATCTCCTGGCTCGAGGGGCGCGGCCTGCTCGACCGGGCGGTGGAGCGTCTGCCGGGCGACGGCGAACTCGACGAGCGGGCCCAGCGCGGCCAGGGCTTCACGCGGCCCGAACTCGCCATCCTCCTCGCCTACGCCAAACTGGCGTTGGCCGACGATCTGGCCGCAACGGCGTTCGCCGACGATCCGGCGCTTGAGGGCGAATTGTTCGCCTATTTCCCGGCGCCGATGCGCGAGGGTTTCGCCGCCGAGATCAGGGGTCACCGGCTGCGGCGCGAAATCGTCACGGCGCGCCTCGTCAACGATGTCGTCAATCGCGGCGGGCCCGCCTTTGTCTGGCGGCTGTGCGAGCAGACGGGCAAAAACGTCGACGCCGCGCTGGCGGCCTATGTCACGGCGCGCGACGGCTTCGATTGCGCCGGCCTGTTCAACGCGGTCGACGGGCTGGACGCCCGCATCGGCGGCGAAGCGCAATTGGCGCTGTATGAATCGATCGCCGCGTTCCTGCGCGAAGCGACGATGTGGCAACTGCGCCATGGCGCGGACGCCGCCATCGGCGCGCGCATCGCCGGCGTTGAAGCGGCGGTGCGGGAGGCCGGCGCTGAAGGCGCGGCCGATTTAGGCCGGCTGGAGGAATTCCGCCGGCTTGGCGCGCCGGACGATCTGGCGGCGCGGCTGGCGCGTTCGCCTTACCTGCTCGCCGCGCCCGACATCGCCCTGGTCGCGGCGCGAGCCAAGGTTCCGTTCGCCAAGGCGGCAAAAGTCTATGGCGCGGTCGGCGAAGCGCTCGGCATCGCCCGGCTCGAAAATGCGCTGCGCGCTTTTGCAACCTCCGATTTGTTCGACGGGCTTGCGCTTTGGCGAGCCGGTGACATGATCGGCGAGTCGCGGCGCGCCATCGCGGCCGCGACGCTCGATCTGGGCGGCGACAATCCGGTGGCGGCCTGGCTGGCGCGACGCGACCCATCGTCGGCAATCCGGTCGCAGGTCAAGGCGGCCGGCGAGGCCGGGGAATTCAGCGTGTCGCGGCTCACCGTCGCGGCGGGACTTCTGGGGGATTTGGCGAGCGGCTGACGCCGCGACGCCGGGATAGGGGACAACATGGCCGAAAAATCGCCGGACGCGCACGCCAAAAAGATGAATCGCGGCGTGTGGGGGTGGATGTTCTTCGATTGGGCGGCGCAGCCGTTTTTCACCGTCGTCACCACCTTCATCTTCGGACCCTATTTCGTCTCGTCCATGGTGCTCGGGCCGGACGGCAATCCCGATCCGGTCGCCGGACAATCGGCCTGGGGGTTCGCCATTGCCGCGGGGGGCCTGATCATGGCGATCCTCGCTCCCGTGCTCGGCTCCATCGCCGACCAGACCGGCCCGCGCAAACCGTGGATCGCCGGCTTCGCACTGATCAAAATCTCCGGCCTGTTTCTGTTGTGGAACGCGGCGCCGGGTTCGAGCGTCTTCTGGGCGCTCGCCGCCTACACGATGGCGGCGATCGCGGCGGAGTTCTCCACCGTGTTCAACGATTCGATGCTGCCGCGCATCGTCAGCAAGGAGGCCATCGGCCGGGTGTCGAATGTCGCCTGGGGCCTCGGCTATCTCGGCGGCATGCTGGTGCTGATCTTCGTGCTGCTGGCGCTCGCCGGCAGCAAGGAAACCGGCCTGACGCTGATCGGCATCGAACCGCTATTCGGCCTCGATCCTCTCCATGGCGAGGATGCGCGCGCCACCGGGCCGATCTCGGCGGTGTGGTATTTCCTGTTCATCCTGCCGATGTTCCTGTTCACGCCGGACGGCGGCACCAAGCGGCCGCTCGGCCTCGCCGTCACGAAAGGCCTGGCCGAACTGAAGGAGACCTTCGCCGAACTCAAGAACCGCATCGGCCTGCTCAGGTTCTTCATCGCCCGCATGGTCTATCAGGATGGCGTCGGCGCGCTGCTGGCGCTTGGCGGCGGTTTCGCCGCCGCGATGTTCGGTTGGTCGATCATCGAACTCGGCATTTACGGCATCATCCTCAATGTGGTGGCCATTTTCGGTTCGATCGCCGGCGGCTTCATCGATAGCCGCGTCGGATCGAAGCAGGTCGTTCTGGGGTCGATCCTGTTCTTGATCGTCGCCACGATCGGCATCGTCTCCACCGGTCCCGGTTACACCTTTTTCGGGCTGATGCAGTTCGATGCGCTGGATACCGGCGGCCTGTTCGCCACTGGCGCGGAGAAGGCCTACATCGCTTTCGGCCTGCTCATCGGCGTCGCTTTCGGTCCGGTGCAGGCCTCGTCGCGCTCCTACATGGCGCGCAGCGTATCGGAGGAGGAGTCCGGCCGTTACTTCGGCATCTATGCGCTGTCGGGGCGCGCCACGAGTTTCCTCGCGCCGTTCATGGTGGCGAGCGTCACGGCGCTGAGCGGCTCGCAGCGCGCCGGCATCGCCACCATCGTGCTGTTCTTCCTCGTCGGCTTCGCCGTGCTGTGGACGACGCCCTATCCGGCGCACAATCCGGAGGAATGACCTTCCGCCTGCGGCCGTCCGGAAAACGCCTCAATGGCGGAAGTGGCGCATGCCGGTCATCACCATGGCGAGTCCGGCCACGTCGGCCGCCGCGATCACCTCGTCGTCGCGCATCGAGCCGCCCGGCTGGATGACCGCCGTGGCCCCGGCTTCGGCGGCCGCCAGCAGGCCGTCGGCGAAGGGGAAGAAGGCGTCGGAGGCGACGACCGACCCTTTGGTCAGCGGCTGCGGCAAGGCCCGCGGCTTCCGCCGCATCCAGCGCCTTGCGCGCGGCGATGCGGGAGGAATCGACCCGGCTCATCTGCCCGGCGCCGATGCCGACGGTGGCGCTGTCGCGGGCATAGACGATGGCGTTCGACTTGACGTGCTTGGCGACGCGGAAGGCGAATTTCAGATCGGCCAGTTCGCGCTGCGTCGGCGCCCGTTTGGTCACAATCTTCAAATCGAGGTCGTCGACAACGCCATTGTCGCGGGTCTGCGCCAGCATGCCGCCGGCGACCGTTTTCATCGTCATGCCGGGGCTGCGCGGATCGGGCAGTCCGCCGGCGAGAAGCAGGCGCAGATTCTTTTTCGCCGCGACGATGGCGCGGGCCTCGTCGGTGGCGTCGGGAGCGATGATGACCTCGGTGAAGACCTCGACGATGGCGCGCGCCGCTTCGGCGTCGAGCGTGCGGTTCAAGGCGACGATGCCGCCGAACGCCGACACGGGATCGCAGGCCAGCGCCTTGCGATAGGCCTCGAGAAGGCTTGCGCCCTCGGCGACGCCGCACGGGTTGGCGTGCTTGACGATGGCGACGGCGGCGGTACGCGCCGCGTCGAACTCGCCGACCAGTTCGTAGGCCGCGTCGGTGTCGTTGACGTTGTTGTAGGACAGTTCCTTGCCCTGCACTTGTCGCGCCGTGGCGACGCCCGGGCGCGGATCGCCGGACACGTAGAAGGCGGCCTTCTGGTGCGGGTTTTCGCCGTAGCGCATGGTCTGCGCCAGCCGGCCGCCGAAAGCGCGCCAGGCCGGCGCGTCGTCATGCAGCGCCTCGGCGAACCAGCCGGAAATCGCAGCGTCGTAGGCGGCGGTGCGGGCGAAGGCCTTGGCGGCGAGCTTTTGCCGCAGGGCGTAAGGCGTCGCGCCGGCGTTTTCATCGAGCGCGGCGAGGATGCCGGCATAGTCGGAAGGGTCGGTGGCGATGGCGACGAAGGCGTGGTTCTTGGCCGAGGCGCGCATCATGGCCGGGCCGCCGATATCGATGTTCTCGACGATCGCGCCGTAAGGCGCACCAGAGCGGCGGACCGCCTCGAAGGGATAGAGGTTGACGACGACGAGGTCGATGCCGGCGATGCCGTGGGCCTGCATGGCGGCTTCATGTTGGGGATCGTTGCGCACCGCGAGCAGGCCGCCGTGGACATTCGGATGAAGCGTCTTGACCCGGCCATCCATGATTTCGGGAAAGCCGGTCAGTTCGGCGACATCGCGCACCGCAATGCCCGCCGCCGCGATGGCTTTCGCCGTGCCGCCGGTCGAGACCAGTTCGACGCCGCGGACGCCGAGCGCGCGGGCGAACTCGATCAACCCGGCCTTGTCGGAGACGGACAACAAGGCGCGCCGCACCGGCACGAGATCGGGAACCGGCAGGTTCTTGGACGGGACGGCCATGGCCAGCGCTCCTGATGGACAAGGGAATGCGCGCGCCTAGCATGGGCGCGCGCAGCGTCAAAGGGAGCAATTCGGCGCAGTCATCCGGCTTTCACCAGCCGGTCGAAACGCCAGGCAAGCTGGCGGCGCTCGGCAAGCGAAAAGTCGATGACGATCTGGAATGTCTTGCGCGCGCCGGAGGCGTCGGCGAAGAACAGCGACTCCTCGACCATGGGGGTCAGGTCAGCGCAGGCGAAGGCCCAGCTGTCGCCCTCCGGCGCGGCGAGCACCACACGACCGTCGGCGTCGCGCCAGACGCCGACATCGGGGTGCAGGTGGAAGCGCAGCGCCGCATCGACAGGCGCGGCGGCGCTGCCGGGCGCGGCGTCGGGAAACCGGTCGATGCCCGACAGGCTGACGCCATCGGCCGATAGCGCCAATGTGCGTTCGTGCGCCACGCCGAAATTGCGCGCGTAGCCGTCGTGATCGGCGCGAAAGGACTGGACGCCGGACCGGTCGCGCCGCTCGACCGTCACCGTCCGCGGGCCGCCGACCAGTGGCGCGCCGAACATTTCGCCGGCGCGGCCGGACAAGGCGAAGCGCGCCGACGATGTGTCGGCAAGCGTCACGGTGGAATGGGCGGCGGTGGAGCGGGCGAGCGGACGCCACTCGGCCGGCCCGTGCGAACAGACGCCGGCGTTGACGACAAACACGTCGCATCCCGACGACAATTCGAAGGCCAGGCAGCCGGCGTGGGCGGCGCCGGCGAATTCGGGTTGCGGCGGCGCGCCGGTGTCGCAGATCGCCGTCGTCCCGCCCGCCGCCAGCCGTTGGTAGCCGGAATGCGGCGCGGACAATGGCGCGGCCGCGCCGGTCTGGTCATGGCGCAGGATCGCCTCCACCAGATCGCGGTCGGTCGCACCGGCGCCGTTGAAGCGGGCGAGCCCGTCGTCGCGGTGGAGGAAAAAGCGCAGCGCCTGCGCCATGCGGTCGATGGCGGTAACGAGGGCCGGCGGCGGCGGCTCGGCTTGCGCCGCATAGGTCTGGCGCAGGGGCAGAAAGTCGGCGAGGAGGTCGAGGATCGCCGCCGGATTGCGCGAGACATGGCCGCCATCGGGCAGGATCTGGGCTTCGATGTCGAGGCCGAGGTCGCGGCTGGCCCGGGCAAGCCGGGAAGGCGGCGCGGGCAGCGACAGGGCCGCGAAAGCCAGCGCCAGACGGGCGCGCAGGCGCTCCTCGCCCGGCGGCATGTCCGGGGCCATGGCGCCGAGATAGCGGTTCTGCATGGCGAGCGAACGAAGAAAGGCCCGATAGAACGGCAGCTCGGCGCCTTGCAGGATCACCGGCGAATGGCGGAGCCAGGACATCAGGCGTTGCGCGGTCACCTCCGGGCGCCAGGCGACGCCGTCGAGGCTGTCGGCGGTCAGGCGGATCCAGTCGATGACGAGGGCGCGGGCGTTGGCGGCGGCAAGATCGGCCCCCGAGGCGCGCAAATGGCGCAGCCAGGAAAACCCGTGCATGGCGGCGGTGAAGGCGTCATCGCCAAGACCAGGGGCGAAAGGCGAACCGGCGGTTTCCACGCAGCCGCCGCCGACCGGATAGCGGCCGGCATAGAAATCGCGGGCGACGCCGGGGTCGGCGGGACGCAAATCCGGCGGCGCAGCGAGAAGGCGCTCCGGCGTCGGCCCGGCGAAGCGCAAAGGGTGCATGACGCCGATGCGCAGACGCCGGCGCATGCGCCGGGCTATCTCGCTCGCCAGCAATCGCCACAGGCGCGGATCCTCTGCGGCGGCTTCGGCCAAGCGCGAATCTCCCTTTTCCCGGGGAACGATAGCCGGATTCGCGCGGGCGCGGAACGTTCAGGCGGACCGGATGAAGCGGGCGGCGAAAAATCCGTCGAGACCGGAAGTCTGAGGCGTCGCCATCGGCCACATGTCGGGCAGGGTGCGCAGGAACCCTTCGCCGGTGACGAATTCCTCCGCCCCGTCGATTTCGCCAACGCGGACGGGATCGAGCGCCAGCGCCGGATGGCGCGCCAGAATCCCTTCGACCAGAAATTCGCCTTCCTCGGGCAGCAGCGAGCAATTGGAAAAAACGATCCGTCCGCCCGGCCGGACGAAATGCACGGCGCGCTCGAGCAGCCTCGCCTGCACGCCGGCGAGCTTGGTCACATCGGCGGCGGTCTTTGTCCAGGGCACATCGGGGTGGCGGCGCACCGTGCCGGTCGACGAACAGGGCGCGTCGACGAGCACGGCGTCGAAGGGGTCGTCGGGCGTCCAGTCGAGGAGATCGGCCTCGACGGTCGCTGCTGCGAAACCCAGGCGGGCGAGATTGCCGGCCAGCCGCTTCAGGCGCGAGCGCGAAATGTCGACGGCGGTGACGATCGCGCCGGAGTTGGCGAGTTCGGCGGTCTTGCCGCCGGGCGCGGCGCACAGATCGGCGACGCGTTTGCCGGCGATGGCGCCGAGCAGGCGGGCGGGCAACGCCGCGGCGGCGTCCTGCACCCACCAGGCGCCTTCGGCAAAACCGGGCAGGGCGGCAATCGCGCCGTCGGGCGAAACGAGGCGCACCGATCCCGTCGGCAGGACCACGCCGCCGAGGCGTTCGGCCCACAGCGCGGCGTCGGCCTTGACGGTCAGGTCGATCAGGGCTTCGATCCGGTGCATCGCCGCGATCGAGGCGGCGCGATCAGGACCCCAGGCGTCGGCGAGCGCGGCGCGGAACCAGTCCGGCCCCTCCGGCGCTTCGGCAAGCTCGGCCTTCTCGCGCGCCAGACGGCGCAAAACGGCGTTGGCGAGGCCGGCGAAACGGCGCGAGCGCGGATCGTCGCTTGCCTCTTCGACCGCCAGATCGACGGCGGCGCTGTCGGGCACGTCGAGAAACAGGATCTGGGCGGCGGCGACATGGAGAACATGGTCGAGATGGCGCGCGCCCTCCGGCAGCGGCCGGCCGAGGCGGGCGGCGATGGAAGCGGCGATGGCGTTGCGATGGCGCAGCGCCGTCATCAGGATGGCGCGGACCAGCGCCTGGTCGCGGGCGTCGAGGCCGCGGAATTGCGGGTGCCCGCCGCCCGGATCGGTCAGGCCGTCGAGCGAGGTGCGGGCGTCGATGATGGCCGCAAGCAGCCTGGTCGCGGCCTTGCGGGCGGCGAGCCCCGGGCGTTGGCTCACGACCATGGACCCTTGGGCGCGGCGGCGCGGCCCCATGATCCGGCCGACGCCGCGTCCATTTCGGCGGCGATATCGGCAAGCGCGGCGATGCGGTTTTCCGGGGCCGGGTGGGTGGAGAACAGATTGTCGAAGCGGGCGCCCGACAACGGATTGACGATGAACAAATGGGCGGTGGCCGGATTGGCCTCGGCGTCGGGGTTTTCGATGGCCTGGGCCGCGCCGGAGATTTTGCGCAGCGCCGAAGCGAGCGCCAGCGGCTTGCCGGAAATCTCCGCGCCGCGCCGGTCGGCGGCGTATTCGCGGGTGCGGCTCACAGCCATCTGGATGATCATCGCGGCGAAGGCGGCGACGAGGACGGAGAACAACGCACCGACAACGCCGACCGGGTTGTCGCGCGTGTCGCGGGGGCTGAAGAACATGAAAAAATTGCCGAGCATGGAAATCGCGCCGGCGATGGTCGCGGTCACCGTCATGGTCAGCGTATCGCGAAACTGCACATGGGCGAGTTCGTGGGCCATGACGCCGGCGATCTCGTCGCGGTCGAGCATGTTGAGAAGGCCGGTGGTGGCGGCGACGGCGGCGTGGGCCGGATCGCGACCGGTGGCGAAAGCGTTCGGCTGGGGATTGTCGATGACATAGACACGCGGCGTCGGCAGCCCGGCCTGCACGGCGAGATCGCGGACAAGGGCGACGAATTCCGGCGCGGAATTTCCGTCCACCTCGCGGGCGCGGTGGGCGGCCAGCACCATTTTGTCGGCGTTCCAGAACGAGAACAGGTTCGTGGCCGCGGCGACGACGAGGGCGATGACGGCGCCGGTCTGGCCGGCGACCATGTAGCCGACGCCCATGAACAGGGCCGTCATGGCGGCAAGCAGCATCATCGTGCGCAACTGGTTCATCATCTTCTCCGCGCCGGGTGACGGGTGGTCTCCGGTCCGCTAAACACGGCCGAAGGTGTAAGTATGGCGACGGGCGGGTTCAAGGGTGGGCAAGCGGCAAAGCGACGAAGCCGGGGACAAAATGGCCGAGGCCATGCCCGCGCCGGGCAAGGCGTTGACGCCGGCCGCCCGGCGCGCTTTGGCGGAAGCGCAAGCCCGGCGCGCTTCGACGACGGGGTGCGAACCCGAACCGGAAATCGGCGGGCGTGGCGGCCCCGACCCGGTCCGGTACGGCGATTGGGAAAAAAAGGGCATTGCCAGCGATTTTTGAGGGCAGAGGAATAATTTCCTTTCAGGATTGACAAAGCGGCAGCCGAGGAATTTATTCCTTGAATGCCGAAATTGCCCCCTTGCGCCGCATTGCTTGTCCTCCTTGTCTGGCCAGACCTGGTTTTCGCCGCCGAGCCGCCCTTTCCCGGACCGATCGAGGCGACGGTGGTTCGTGTCGTCGATGGCGACACGATCAAGGTCGACGCGCATATCTGGCCGGGCCAGACCTTGCGCGTCTCGGTCCGGTTGCGCGGCGTCGACGCCCCGGAGATCAAGGGCAAATGCTTGGACGAGCGCGCGGCGGCGCGGCGGGCGCTGGCCGCGCTTGAAGGCCTGCTCGCCGCCGGCCCGGTGCAACTCGCCGACATCGCGGGCGACAAATATTATGGCCGGGTCATCGCCGATCTGGTCACCGCCGACGGGTTGCGCGCCTCGTCCTATCTGATCGGCGCCGGTCTGGCGCGTCCCTACCGGGGAAACCACCGGGCAGCCTGGTGCGCCGTGCCATAGCGGCACAGGCCGGCGTGGTGCGCCAAATCTTGGTCGACGAAACGTAAACGCCGCCGCCGGCCTCCGGCCGTCGTTAAGTCGCGGTTAACCATGTTCGTCCGGCGGTCTGAGGAAAAACAACAGGTTGCCCGGTGCGCCACGCGGCGGCGGCGGCGACAGGCATGGTTCCTGCGGTGTGGTTGACGAGGCCGCACCCGGCCGTGCCGTTCGGAGACAGTATCATGTCCACAACCATTTCCAGCACCATTCGCCGTTTCGCCGACGACCGTTCGGGCAATTTCGCCCTGGCGACGGCAAGCGCGATCGTCGTCGTGTTGATGGCGGTCGGCACGGCGCTCAATGTCGGCGCCATGGTCAGCGCCAAGTCGCGCATCCGCAACGCGCTCGACGCGGCGCTGACTTCGACGGCGCGCGATCTCACCACCGGAAAGGTCGCGGAAAAGGACGCCCGAGCCGCGGTCGAACGCTTTCTCTCGGCCAATCAGGGCAACGGTTTCGGCGGCGACATCCGGCTCGACACGCTGACCGTCGATCGCACGGCGAAAACTCTGACCGGGAACGCGACCGTTCAGACGCCGATTGTGTTCCCGATGTTTTCCGGCGTCGCGCCCGACAGGCTCGGGGTCGAATCCGCCGCCGCCTATTCCGACACGAAGATCGAAGTGTCGATGGTGCTCGATGTCACCGGCTCGATGAAGGGGACCAAGATCGCGGATCTCAGGACCGCGGCCAAGAACGCCGTCGGCCTGTTCCTCGACGGACAGGACCCGAAGGACCCGCGGGTGCGCATCGCGCTTGTCCCTTATGCGACCGCGGTCAATACCGGGTCGCTGGCCAACACCGTCTATATCGAGACCAAGGGCGGCAGCGACGTGCCGCCCGGATTGTCCGATCCGCGCCTGGTGGTCGCCGCGCCGGATAATTGCGCCACCGAGCGCAAGGTCAAATCCGGCGTCATGGACTTCTCCGACAATGGCCCGGAAACGGCCATGGTCAACCGCGATGACCGTCTCGGCTTTTGCCCGAGCGCGGCGCTGATGCCGCTGACCGCCGACAAGAAGGCGCTTGCCGGGCGGATCGATTCGTTCATCGTCAACGGCGCGACCGCCGGCCACATCGGCATCCAATGGGGCCGCTATCTGCTGTCGCCGAAATGGAAGGACGTGCTGCCGACCAGCGCGCGGCCGGCCGGGTACAAGGACAAGGCGATCGCCAAATACGCGATCATCATGACCGACGGCGAGTTCAACACGGCTTTTGTCGGCGACAAAGGCGCCGGCGCGTCGTCCGGTTCCGCCGTAACCTTGTGCGACGCCATGCAGGACGACGGCGTCGAGGTGTTCACCATCGGCTTCATGCTCACCGAGGCCAACGCCAAGGCAACGATGAAAGCCTGCGCCTCGGCCGACACCGGCCGGGTCAGGCATCACTACGAGGCGGCCGACGGCGCGGCGCTCGACGCGGCGTTCAAGGAAATCGCCGCCAATATCGAGAAGCTGGCGATCACCAAATAGGAATGATCCGCCGGTGGTCCAGCCGCGTGCGACGCCGCGGTCGGGACCGGCTTCAATCATCGTCCTTCGGCGGCAACTTGTGGGCGATGCCCTTGTGGCAATCGATGCAGGTGTCCTGGCCCTTCTGGGCGGCCTCCTGCATTTTTTCCGCAGCGCGCTGCGACTGCTTGTGGAAGTCCATCGCCTCGAAAGAGTGGCAATTGCGGCACTCGCGCGAATCCGTCGCCTTCATGCCCTTCCAGACGCGTTCGGCCATGACCGGGCGGTGGGCGGCGAATTTTTCCGGCGTGCCGATGGTGCCCATCAGCCAGTGGTAGACCTCGCCCGACGCCTTGATCTTGCGGGCGACCTTGTGGGTCCAGTCCTTCGGCACATGGCAGTCGGAGCAAATGGCGCGCACGCCCGAGGCGTTCTTGTAGTGGACCGAGAGCTTGTACTCCTCGTACACCGTGTCGCGCATGACATGGCAGGTGACGCAGAATTCCAGCGTGTTGGTCTGCTCCATGGCGGTATTGAGCCCGCCCCAGAAAATGATGCCGCCAAAGCCGCCGATCAGCAGCAGCGTCCCGAGGCTCCAGGTCGCAGCCGGCGTGCGCAGGCGCGTCCACAATCGCCGCAGCCAATGCGGAACCAATTTCATGTTGCTCTCCCTCGGCAATGATTTCCGGGGAGCCGCCGGAAGGCGGCGCCCCTTTGGTTGTCAGATCGACGACCTCATTCCTTCGGGAAGGTCTGCAGATGCGCGACCAGATCGGCGGCGATCCGGTGGTCGAGCGCGCGCATGGCCGGCATCGATTCGCCGGGCTGGCCGTTCAGTACCTTGTGCAGCATCTCCCAGCCATTCGAGGCGACAGCGCCGAGCGGGGCGTCCTTGATCTTCTTGCCGTCGACGCCGTGGCAGCCGGCGCACATCGTGTTGAAATAGACCTCGCCCTTGGCGCCGTCGCCGAGCGACTTGCCGTCCGGGCCGATGAACTTCGACGTGTCGACCTGGCCCTTGGAGACGAACAGGGCGAGCGCGGCGACATCGTCGTTGGACAATTGCGCCTCGGTATAGCCGTGCGTGCCGTCGCGCAGCAGCGCGGCGATTTCCGCCGGATCCTTGCCGGCGGCGGCGGAAACGCCCTTGATGCCGGTGGCGTGGCCGCCTTCCTTGTAGGCGCCGGCGGCGCCGAGGTAATCCCAGCCATGGCACTCCTTGCAGCGCCAGGAGGCATCCTTGCCGTATTTGCCGTCCTTGACCGGATAGGCCGGGTGATCGGCCGTCGGTTTCTCGGCCTTGTTCTCGCCGAACCATTTGTCATAGAGCCGGCCGCCATGGGCGATCGCCGATTCCGTTTCCGCGGCGATCGCGACGCCTCCTGTCATCGCGACGAGGCCAAAGGCCAGCGCAATATTCCGCAATGCTGTCAACCGTTTCATGCAGCCCTCCATTCATTGGCGGGCAACGATAACGCGATGCGAGGAAATCCATAATGATTTCAATCAATTAGGGCACTTGGTCGGAATCCGTTCGGACCTTGGTCGGAAGGGCGCGAATTGCGCTTGGAAATCATCCGCTTAAAACATGCAGAAAACGCCATGTCAGGAGAATTGAACGGGGGCCGAAGCCCCGCCGTTTTTTTCAGGCGAAATCGCCTCACCCCTTCTTGTTCTGGCGATTGGCGATCAGGTCGTCGACGACGCCGGGATCGGCCAAGGTCGAGGTGTCGCCGAGCGCGCCGAACTCGTCCTCGGCGATCTTGCGCAGGATGCGGCGCATGATCTTGCCGGAACGGGTCTTGGGCAGGCCGGGCGAGAACTGGATGACGTCCGGCGTGGCGATCGGGCCGATCTCCTTGCGCACATGGGCGACCAGCATCTTGCGCAATTCGTCGCTCGGCGCGACGCCCGACATCAGGGTGACGTAGCAATAAATGCCCTGTCCTTTGAGGTCGTGGGGATAGCCGACGACGGCGGCTTCCGACACCGCATCGTGGGAGACGAGGGCGGATTCGACCTCGGCCGTGCCCATGCGGTGGCCGGACACGTTGATGACGTCGTCGACGCGGCCGGTGATCCAGAAGTAGCCGTCGCTGTCGCGACGGCAGCCGTCGCCGGTGAAGTACTTGCCCTTGTAGGTGGAGAAGTAGGTCTGGATGAAGCGTTCATGGTCGCCATAGACGCTGCGCGCCTGGCCGGGCCAGGAATCGACGATACAGAGATTGCCGTCGGCGGCGCCCTCCAGCACCGCGCCCTCGCCGTCGACCAGTTCCGGCTGGACGCCGAAGAAGGGCCGCGTCGCCGAGCCGGGCTTCAGATCGGTGGCGCCGGGCAGCGGCGTGATCAGGATGCCGCCAGTCTCCGTCTGCCACCAGGTGTCGACGATCGGCGACTTCTTCTCGCCGACGACGTTGTAATACCATTCCCAGGCCTCCGGATTGATCGGTTCGCCGACCGAGCCGAGGACGCGCAGGCTCTTGCGCGAGGTCTTCCTCACATGGCCTTCGCCGGCGCCCATCAGGGCGCGGATGGCGGTCGGCGCGGTGTAGAAGATGTTGACCTGGTGCTTGTCGACCACGTCCCAGAAGCGCGACGGGGTCGGGTAGTTCGGCACGCCCTCGAACATCAGCGTCGTCGCGCCGTTGGCGAGCGGGCCGTAGACGATGTAGGAATGGCCGGTCACCCAGCCGACATCGGCGGTGCACCAGTAGATATCGCCGTCGTGATAGTCGAAGACGTATTGATGCGTCATCGAGGCATAGACGAGATAGCCGGCGGTGGTGTGGAGCACGCCCTTCGGCTTGCCGGTCGAGCCCGAGGTGTAAAGGATGAACAGCGGGTCCTCCGCCTTCATTTTCTCCGGCTTGCACTCGGCTTTCGCCGTCGCCATGGCGTCGTGGTACCAGATGTCGCGGTTTTCGAACCAGGCGATCTTGCCGGCGGTGCGGCGCACGACGAGCACCTTCTTGACGACGACGCCGTCGCGGCCGGCGATCTCGATGGCGCGGTCGGCGTTGTCCTTCAGCGGCGCCGCCTTGCCGCCGCGCAGGCCCTCGTCGGCGGTGATGACGAAGGTGGAGGTGGCGTCGACGATGCGGCCGGCGAGCGAATCGGGCGAGAAGCCGCCGAAGACGATGGAATGGATGGCGCCGATGCGGGCGCAGGCGAGCATGGCGTAGGCCGCTTCCGGAATCATCGGCAAATAGATGGTGACGCGGTCACCCTTCTTGACTCCGTTGGCTTTCAGCACATTGGCGAGCTTGTTCACATGCAGCGACAATTCGCCGTAGGTGATCTTCTTGTCGTCATAGGGGTTGTCGCCTTCCCAGATGATGGCGACCTGGTTGGCGCGCTTCTTCAAATGGCGGTCGACGCAGTTGATCGAGACGTTGGTCAGTCCGTCCTCGAACCACTTGATCGCGGCCTTGCCGGTGAAGGAGGTGTTCTTGACCTTGGTGTAGGGCTTGAACCAGTCGATGCGCTTGCCGTGCTTGCCCCAGAACTTGTCCGGGCTCTTGACCGATTCCCGGTACATTTTCAGGTACTGGTCGTTGTCGATCAGCGCGTTCTTCTTCCAGGCTGGCTGGACCTTGTAGACCTTGTCGGACATGTCGCTCCTCCGGAAATTCAAGCCGCGGGGGTCCCGCTTCCGCGACCGTGGGCAAGATGCGCCCAAGCATCGCCAACGTCTTTAGCAAAGACCGGCGCAACGACAAATTAGACGTTCGACACGGCGTGCGATTCCCGTCCGATTCAACCTGAGCTGTTACAGCATGCAACAAAGCGTGTCCGCCGGTTGTCCGGTTTTCGCCACATTCGGCAGGCCTTGGCCTAAATTGTTGCAGTGCAGCAAGCGCGTGACGGGAGGCGCGCGCGCATCCGAAGGGGCAAGGACCATGACCAGGACACCACTCGCCGCGGCCGCGGTCGCGATCGCATTCGCCGCCGCGCCGGCGCTCGCCAATCCGCTGATGACCGCCGATCCGGTGCGGGCGCTCGCCGCGCACGATTTCGACGACGAGCACGCGCATCTGTGGTTCGAAAGCCGCTTCGACCGCATGAGCCAGGCGGAACTGGCGGCGCTGCCGCGCGGCAAGGCGCATATCGCCTGGAACGCGCCGTCCTCCTGCGTGCCGGGGCGGCTCAAGGCGGTGCTGAACCGTGTCAGCCGGACATTCGGACCGATCACGGTCAATTCGAGCGTCCGCTCCTCGGCGAAGAACCGCAAGGTCGGCGGGCGCAAGCGTTCCTACCATCTCTCCTGCCAGGCGGTGGATTTCCGCGTCCATGGCGGGACCAAGGGCATGATGGGCTGGCTGGCGCGCCAGGGCGACGTCGGCGGGCTGCACCGCTATCCCTCCGGCTTCTATCATATCGACACGGGGCCGAGACGGAGCTGGTGACGCGCGTCGGCCACCCCTTCCGCGCTTGCGGAGGGGCCGGGAGCGGGGCCGAAACGCGCCGTGGGACAATTCATGACGTGTCGGGGGCGTCGAGGGCGAGGCGCGCCAGACCGTGGCACTCGGCGAGCACCTCGTCGATGAGGTCGCGCCCGCGCCGGCGGCTGCCGGGCGGGCGGCCGGGACGGAGCGGCGGGAGGCGGTTCACGCCCTCGCCCTTCGAGGCTCGCCCTTCGACAAGCTCAGGGCCTCGCACCTCAGGATGAGGGCGATGGGCCTTGCGCGCCTGCCGGCGGGCGAGGCGGAGCGCCTGACGCGGCAGATCGTCGAGCGCGGCTTTCAGCGCGCACAGGCGGCGCACCAGCCGGGCGGCCGGGATGAGGTCGTCGGGGGAAGGCGCGACCACGGGGAGAAACACCGGCTCGACCACGCCGGGCGCCGAAATGCGCGGGCCGAAGCCGGGAACGGTTTTCGGTTTCGCCCAGGCGAAACGCTTGCGCGGGTCGAAGAGCGGGAAGGCGGGGGCGGGCTTCTCCGCACCCCCCTCTGGCCTGCCGGCCATCTCCCCCACAAGGGGGGAGATCGGAGTGCCGCAGCGGCTTCGCTTAGCGCCGAGGGTGAGGGCCGGGCGCGGCGTCCGTTCCAGCCGATCTCCCCCCTTGTGGGGGAGATGGCCGCCCTTCGGCTTTCGCTCAGGAGGCCGGAGGGGGGTGTTGCGCAGCGTCACCTTCACCCCGCGCGCCGCGATGACGATGAGGCGGCGGACGGCCGATTCGGCCGGGCGGAGCAGGCGCAACAGGGCGTTGCGCAGCAGGCGCGGCAGCGCCGCCGGCGCCGCGCCATCGTCAAGGCCGGCATAGGCGAACAGCGTGGCGACGATGCGGACAAGCTGTTCGCGGTTTTTCTCGACGGCCAGTTCCCAATCCATGGCGCAGCGCGCTCCGGTTTTCCGGGGAAGAGGATAAAGGCGGTCGGGAGGGTGTGGATGGAAAGGGCAGAAACGGTTCGGCTCGCCGCCGGTTGGCCCGGCCGCGAGGCCGAGGCCGGCGATCAGCCGGAAAAGCGCGCGGTCGGACTGCCGTGGGCTGCCGTCGCCGCCTCTCCCCGGCGGGGCGAGGCAACGCCGCGGAATGCCCCCTGCGACGCCGCGCCGGTTTGCACGGCGGGGCGAAAGGCGGCAGGGTGGAGGCAACCAGAAAAATCCGGGGAACGCCTATGGTCACGCCGCTGATCCTCACCTTCGTCGCCAATGACCGGCCGGGCCTGGTCGACGCGTTGAGCCGGGAAGTCACGGCGGCGGGCGGCAACTGGCTGGAAAGCCGCACCGCCCACATGGCCGGAAAATTCGCCGGCATCGTTCATGTCGATGTGCCGGACCGGGAGAGGGCAGGGGCGCTGAAGGCGCGGCTCGCCGGGCTCGCCGCCGACGGCATCGCGGTGACCGTCGACGACACGCCGTCGGATGTCGGCGAGCTGGGCGTGGCGCTGGTCATCGAGCTGGTCGGGCCGGACCAGCCGGGAATCGTCCGCGACATCGCCCATTGCCTGGCCGCGCACCGGGCGAGCATCGACGAAATGGACACCGAAACCTCCGACGCGCCGATGGGCGGCGGCATGCTGTTTCACGCCCGCATCGAGGTGCGCGGCCCGGCCGACATGGACGAGGCGGCGCTGCGCGGCGAACTGGAACGCATCGCCGGGGCGCTGATGGTGGACATCAATCTGCGCGAGCCGGGGTGAGGGTCAGGGATCTTCCTCTCCCTCGAAGGCAAGGGGTGGGGGTAATTTCACATGCAGATACCCTCCCCCGCAAGCGTGGGAGGGAAAAGGGGCGGCGCGACCCTACCCCCTGACGCCGAAAATGGCGCTGCCGACCCGCACATGGGTGGCGCCGGCGGCAATGGCGGCGGGGAAATCGCCCGACATGCCCATGGACAGGGTTTCCACGCCCGCCTGCCGCGCCAGTCCGGCGAGGCGGGCGAAATACGGCGCGGGATCGCCTTCGGCCGGGGGAATGGCCATCAGGCCGTCGATGGCGAGACCGTGGACGGCGCGGCAGCGGGCGACAAACGCCACGGCCTCGTCCGGATCGATCCCGGCCTTTTGCTTCTCGCGGCCGATATTGACCTGGACGAAGAGCTTCGGCGCGCGGGCCTGCCTGCCCATTTCCTTCGCCAGTTCGGCGGCGATCTTGTCGCGGTCGACCGTCTCGATGCAATCGAACAGGGCGACGGCGTCGGCGGCCTTGTTGGATTGCAGCGGGCCGATCAAATGCAGGTCGACGCCGGGGAACTCCCGCTTGAGGGCGGGCCATCTTCCGGCCGCCTCCTGGACGTGCGCTGGCCGGCGGCGAGCACGGGGCGGATGGCGTCGGCGGCATGGGTCTTCGACACCGCGACCAAGCGAACCGAAGCGGCGGAGCGGCCGGCGGCAATCGCGGCCGTGGCGATGGCGGCGTTCACGGCGGTCCAATTGGCGACGGCGTCGGTCATGCAAGCCCCTGATGCTGTTGACGGGTCCGGCAAAGCGTGGTGAAGGGTCGGCGCGCCCGCCCCTGTTTCACCGAACGCTTTAGCCATGGCCATCGAACGCTACAATCCCCGCACCGCCGAACCCAAATGGCAAAAGGCCTGGGAGGCGGCGAAACTGTTCGAAACGCGGAACGACGATCCGCGGCCGAAATACTATGTGCTGGAGATGTTCCCCTATCCGTCCGGGCGCATCCACATGGGCCATGTGCGCAACTACACCATGGGCGACGTGGTGGCGCGCACCAAGCGGGCCCGGGGCTTCAACGTGCTGCACCCGATGGGTTGGGACGCTTTCGGCATGCCGGCCGAAAACGCCGCGATGCAGAACCGGACGCATCCGGCCAAATGGACCTACGAAAACATCGCCGCCATGCGCGGCCAGCTCAAATCGATGGGACTGTCGCTCGATTGGGCGCGCGAATTCGCCACCTGCGACGTCGATTATTATCACCGCCAGCAAATGCTGTTCGTCGACATGTTCGACAAGGGCCTGGTCGGAAGGCGCGTGTCGAAGGTCAATTGGGACCCGGTCGACCAGACGGTTCTGGCCAATGAGCAGGTGATCGACGGGCGCGGCTGGCGCTCCGGCGCGCCGGTCGAACAACGCGAACTGGCGCAATGGGTGTTCAAGATCACCGACTACGCCGAGGATCTGCTGACCGCGCTCGATGGTCTCGACGGTTGGCCGGAAAAGGTCCGGCTGATGCAGAAGAACTGGATCGGCAAATCGGAAGGCCTGCTCATCCGTTGGGCCCTTGACACGACGACGGCGCCGGAGGGCGAGAGCGAGCTGGAGGTCTATACGACGCGGCCGGACACGATCTTCGGCGCGTCGTTCATGGCGATCTCGCCGGATCACCCGCTGGCGAAGAAGGCGGCGGCGAACAATGCGGCGCTCGCCGACTTCTGCGAGGAATGCCGGCGCATCGGCACCTCGCTCGCGGCGCTGGAAACGGCGGAGAAGAAGGGCTTCGACACCGGCATCCGCGTCGTGCATCCTTTCGACGACACCTGGAGGCTGCCGGTTTACGTCGCCAATTTCGTGCTGATGGAGTACGGCACGGGGGCGATTTTCGGCTGCCCGTCCGGCGACCAGCGCGACATCGATTTCGCCCGCAAATACGGACTGCCGGTGGTTCCCGTCGTCGTTCCGGCCGAGCCGGACGTGCGCGCGGCGGCGCTGGCCGGCATCGAGGCCGGCACGGCTTATGACGGCGACGGCGCGATGATCAATTCACGCTTCCTCGACGCCATGACGCCGGAAGCAGCCTTCGACGAGGTGGCGTCGCGGCTCGAAAAACGACGATCGGCAACCGGCCGCAAGGCGAGCGCAAGGTGCAGTTCCGCCTGCGCGACTGGGGCATTTCGCGCCAGCGCTATTGGGGCTGCCCGATCCCGATGATCCATTGCGAGACGTGCGGCGTCGTGCCCGTGCCGAAGAAGGATCTGCCGGTGAAATTGCCGGACGATGTCGAGTTCGACCGGCCGGGCAATCCGCTCGACCGCCATCCGTCCTGGCGGCATGTGAACTGCCCGCAATGCGGCAAGGCGGCGCGGCGCGAAACCGACACGATGGACACGTTTGTCGATTCGTCGTGGTACTTCGCCCGCTTCACCGCGCCCTGGGCCGGCGACCCGACCGAACCGTCGGCGGCCAACGCCTGGCTGCCGGTCGACCAGTATATCGGCGGCATCGAGCACGCGATCCTGCATTTGCTCTATTCGCGCTTCTTCGCCCGCGCCATGAGCGCAACGGGACATCTTTCCGTCGACGAGCCGTTCAAGGGCCTGTTCACGCAGGGCATGGTCGTGCACGAGACCTACAAGGGCCCGGCCGGCTATGTGACGCCGGCGGAGGTGCGCGTCGACGAGGCCGACGGCGTGCGCCGCGCGGAGATGATCGCCACCGGCGAGGCGATCGACATCGGCCCGATCGAAAAGATGTCGAAGTCGAAGAAGAATGTCGTCGATCCCGACGACATCATCGCCTCCTATGGCGCGGATACGGCGCGCTGGTTCATGCTGTCGGACTCGCCGCCGGAGCGCGACGTGATCTGGACGGAAGCCGGCGTCGAGGGCGCGCACCGCTTCGTCCAGCGCGTCTGGCGGCTGATCGGCGAGGCGGCGCAGGCGCTGAAGGCGGCGAAACCCGCGCCGGCCCGCGCCGGCGAGGCGGCGGCGATCTCGAAGGCGGCGCACAAATGCGTGCAGGCGGTCGGGGCCGACATCGACAAGCTCAATTTCAACAAGGCGGTGGCCCGCCTTTACGAGTTGGTCAACGCGCTGGCCGCGCCGCTGGCGCAGGCCGCCGCGGGCAAGGCCGACGCGGAGACCCTGGCGGCGCTCAGGCAGGCGGTGGACTTCCTCATCGCCATGCTGTCGCCGATGATGCCGCATCTGGCCGAGGAATGCCGGGCGGCGATCGGCGGCGAGGGGCTGGCGGCCGAACAGGACTGGCCGGTTTTCGACCCGGCGCTGACCGCCGACAACGAGGTCGTCTACCCGGTGCAGATCAACGGCAAGAAGCGCGGCGAATTGACAATTTCGCGCGACGCGGATCAAGCTTCGGTGGAAAGGGCCGTTCTGGGGCTGGATGTCGTCATTCAGGCGCTGGAGGGCAAGACGCCGAAGAAGGTCATCGTCGTGCCGCAGAGGATCGTCAATGTCGTGGCTTGAGGACAAACCGATGCGCGCCGTGCTGGCGCTGACCGCCATGGCGCTGCTGGCGGGTTGCCAGGTGAGGCCGCTCTATTCGGGAACCGACGAGGCGGTGAAGGCCGGCGCGCCGGCGCGCATCGCCTCGGTCGCGGTCAAGACCGTTTCGACCCGCGAAGCGCAGCAGGTGCGCAATCACCTGATCTTTCTCCTCAATGGCGGGGCCGGCGAACCGGCCGACGCGCGCTGGTCCGTGTCGCTCGGCGTCGCGGCGTCGACGACCGGCGCGCTGGCGACGCAGGTCGCCACGACAGACGATTATGTGCCGACCGCTTCGACCGTCACCATGACCTCGCTCTACACCATCGTCGATGCGACGAGCGGCGAGACGGCGGCGAGCGGCAAGAGGCAGGTCACGTCCTCGTTCGACCGGCCGCGCCAGGAATTCGCCGCGGCGCGGGCCGAGCGAGACGCCCAGGACCGCGCCGCGCGCGAACTGGCCGAACAATTGCGCCTCGCCATCCTGCAGGATCTGGCGAAGCTCGGGGGATAGGGGCGGATCGCGACTTCGCTTCGCCCTTGAGGGGTGGATCGCCGCGAAGCGGCGGGTGGGGGAATATCGCGATTGAACGATCGGGAATTCACCCCCTCCGGTCGCTACGCGACCACCTCCCCCTCGAGATGGCGGAAAAAGGGGCGGCGGATCACCCGATCTTCTGGCCGGACCTGGCCCAATCGGCAAGGAAGGAATCCAGGCCCTTGTCGGTAAGCGGATGCTTGACCAATTGGCGCAGCACGCCGGGCGGAATCGTCGCGGCGTCGGCGCCGATCAGGGCGGCGTCCTTGACGTGGTTGACGGTGCGGATCGAGGCGGCGAGGATCTGCGTGGCGAAGCCGTAATTGTCGTAGATGCGGCGCATCTCGCCGATCAGATCCATGCCGTCCCAGCCGATATCGTCGATACGGCCGATGAAGGGCGAGACGAAGGTGGCGCCGGCCTTGGCGGCGAGCAGGGCCTGATTGGCCGAGAAGCACAGCGTCACATTGGTCTGGCGGCCGTCGGAAACGATGGCCTTGCAAGCCTTCAACCCGTCCAGCGTCAGCGGCAGCTTGATGCAGACATTGTCGGCGATCTTCGCCAGCACGGCGGCCTCGCGCATCATGCCGGCATAGTCGACGGCGGTCACTTCGGCCGAAACCGGACCGTCGACGAGCGCGCAGATTTCCTTGGTGACTTCGACGATGTCGCGGCCGGATTTGGCGATCAGCGACGGGTTGGTGGTGACGCCGTCGACGAGGCCGGCGTCGTTCAACTCGCGGATTTCGGTGATCTCGGCGGTGTCGACGAAAAACTTCATGACCGGCTCCCTCGGCTTTGTCGCTTGTTTTGCGTGGCTTTCCCTTATGGCAAGAACGCGCCAAGGTCACGCCATGACAGCCGATTCGGGGGAAAAATCAGCGGTTCCCGTCCTTGTGCCGATGCCGGCGCCGGGGCCGTACAGCTATGGCGTACCAGCGGGAACAACGATTGCGCCGGGCGCGATCGTCGCCGTGCCGCTCGGGCCAAGGCTGGTGCCGGGGGTCGTCTGGGACGGTCCGGCCGGCAAGGTCGACGCGAAGAAGCTGCGCGCCATCGAGCACGTGTTCGACTGTCCTCCGCTCGACGCCGCGATGCGGCGCTTCATCGACTGGCTGGCCGACTACACGCTGTCGCCGCCGGGACTGGTGGCGCGCATGGCGCTGCGCGTTCCGGCCGCCTTCGAGCCGGAGCCGGCGATCGACGGCATTGTGTGGACCGGCGGCAAGCCGGAAAAGCTGACCGGGCCGCGCGCCCGGGTGCTCGACATGGCGGAAGGCGGCGTCGCCTGGACCAAATCGGGCCTGGCCAAGGCGGCCGGCGTGTCGGCGACGGTCGTCGACGGGTTGATGGCGCAGGGCCTTTTCGACACGGTCGCCATCCCGCCGCCCCCCGTCGTTCCCTTGCCGGATCCGGCGCTCGGGCGGACGCCATTGACGAGCGACCAGGAAGCGGCGGCGGCGACGCTGCGCGACGCGGTGGGCAAAGGCGGGTTTTCGGTGTCGCTGATCGACGGCGTGACCGGTTCGGGCAAGACCGAGGTCTATTTCGAGGCGATCGCCGAGGCGCTGAGGCAAGGAAAACAGGCGCTGGTGCTGATGCCGGAAATCGCGCTGACGCACGCCTTTCTCGACCGTTTCCATGACCGTTTCGGGGCGCGGCCGGCCGAATGGCACTCGGACCTGTCGCCGCGCCAGCGCGAGAAAACCTGGCGGCAGACGGCGGAAGGGCGCGTGCGTGTCGTCGCCGGCGCGCGCTCGGCCCTGTTCCTGCCGTTCGCGGAACTCGGCCTGATCGTCATCGACGAGGAGCACGACCAGGCGTTCAAGCAGGAGGAGCGGGTGTTCTACAACGCCCGCGACATGGGCGTGGTGCGGGCCAAGATCGGCGGTTTTCCGGTGGTGCTGGCCTCGGCGACGCCGTCGGTGGAGACGCGCGTCAACGCCGACGCCGGACGTTACCGGCGGATTTCGCTGCCGACGCGTTTCGCCGACGCGGCGCTGCCGGACCTCAAAGCCGTCGATATGCGTCGCGCCCCGCCGGCGCGCGGCGGTTCGCTGTCGCCCGTCACCCTCAACGCCGTGCGCGAGACTCTGGCCAAGGGTGAACAGAGCCTGCTGTTCCTCAATCGGCGCGGCTATGCGCCGCTGACGCTGTGCCGGTCGTGCGGCCATCGGTTCGCCTGCCCGGATTGCGATTCCTGGCTGGTCGAGCACCGCTTTCGCGGCCGCCTCGTCTGCCATCGCTGCGGCCACAACGAGGAGCGGCCGGAAGCTTGCCCGCACTGCGGCGCGGTCGGCGAACTGGCGGCCTGCGGCCCCGGCGTGGAGCGGCTGGCCGAAGAGGCGCTCGGCCATTTTCCCGAGGCGCGCATCATCGTGCTGTCCTCCGACATCGCCGGGGGGGCGAAGCGCCTGCGGCTCGAACTCGAAGCCATCGCCAAGGGCGAGGCCGACATCGTCATCGGCACGCAATTGGTGGCCAAGGGCCATAATTTCCCGTCGATGACGCTGGTCGCCGTGGTCGACGCCGACATGGGCTTGAACAATGGCGATCCGCGCGCCTCGGAGCGCACCTTCCAGCTGCTGCACCAGGTGACGGGCCGGGCGGGACGAACGGGCAAAAAGAGCCTCGGACTGATCCAGACCTGGCAGCCCGATCACCCGGTGATGCGGGCGCTGGTTTCCGGCGACATGGAGAGCTTCTACGCCCGCGAGATCGCCGAGCGGGAAAGGGCGCATCTGCCGCCGTTCGGGCGGCTGGCGGCGGTGATCGTCACCGCCAACAGCCGGATCGAGGCGGAGGGACACGCCCGGGCGCTGCGCCGCGCCGCGCCGGAAACGGCCGATATCGACGTCCTCGGCCCGGCCGAGGCGCCGATCGCCGTCATTCGCGGCGAGCACCGCTTCCGCCTGCTGATCCATGGCGAACGGCGCGCCGACATGCAGGGCTTTCTGCGCGCCATGATCGCTTCAGGGCCGAAGCCACGCGGCTCGATCCGGGTGAGCGTGGACATCGACCCGCAGAGTTTTGTGTGAGCGGGGGAATTGGGTAACGCCGATCGACCGGAATGGAGAGACGACCGTGAAAGCAACGACAATGCTGGTTGGCGTGCTGGCGCTCGCCGCGACACCGATGAGGGCCGAAGAGCTTCGGCTCGACGAGATCGCCTGGCCCGGGATCAATTCCTATTGCAGCTTCAGGCGGGCGGGCCATGTTTTCGCCTTCGACGATCCGGCGACGTGGCGCTTCGTGTTTTTCTCCAATTTGCCGATGATGGGCCGACCCGACCCGATCGAGACGCCGTTCGTCAGCATCGACGGGCAGCTGACCCAGCTGACGCAGACCGGGATGGAAACGACCGGCTTCGAGACGACGCGGCGCTATGTCGCCAAGACCGATCCCGAGGTTGCGGTCGAAGTGTTTTTCCGGGAAAAGGGCAGCGGCGCCGAAGCCACCGCCTATGAGGGAACGATCACCGCTTCAAGGAACAGCCAGAGCGCCAAGGTGGACTTCATCGGCGATTGTGGCGTGTAGCGCCGGGAGGAGAACCGGTCCACTCCGGTTGAGAGGCGCTCCAACCGCCAGACAAATCAGCCATCGCCGCCTTGAACTCTTCTCCCGCATTGGTCCGGGCGATCAGATCGCGCAGGCCGGCGTCGCCCAGGCGGGCATGCAGATCGGCGACATTGGCGGCGGCGGCGCCATAGGCGTCGCGCCAACCGCGTTCGCCGACGAAATCGCCCCAGTCCCAGAAGGTCCGCGAGCCGCGAATCCACGCCTTGGCCTCTTCGGCGCAGGCTTTCGGCAGGCGATGATCGCGCGAGACGAAGGAGGCGAGGCCTTCGTCGAACCAGTTCGGTTGAGGCGGACTCCACAGGGCGGAAAGGCTCCAGCCGCGATGCAATTCGACATGGGTGCGCTCATGCGCCATCAGCACGACGCCAAGGTCGGGTTCGCGAAAGGCCTTGGGCGGAATGCGCAAGGCCTGCCAGCCATAGGCGACGGCGACATTGCCGGTGCCGCCGAACGTCTTCTCGCACATCATGGTGACGCACAGGATCATGCGCGGCGATGGGCCGAGTTCGCCGAAAAATGCGCGGACGCGGACGTTGGCCGAAGCGAGCATGCGCATCTGAGTCTCGGCGCGCCCGGGGTCGTCGGTCCACACGCCATCGGCGATTTCGGTCAGGCCGAACAGGCCGGGGGCGACGATGCGCTGCGGACCGGGAACGGCGGCGGCGGCAATCGGCGCGGACAGGACAACAAGCCCGGCAATCAACAGGAACATGCGGCGGAGGGTCAAGGCGGCGGCTCCGGTTGGCGATCAGCATTGTCGAGATAGGATGGCAGCGGCCGGGCGGCAAGAACAGCGATGCCGCTCCGCCCGGCATCCGCCCCGCATCCGGGTTGACATGCCATGGACGGCCCGGGATAGCTTGGCGCGGCGTTGCGGGAGGCGAACATGGAATTTTACCTGCCGGCCAGTCCGGGCGAATGGCTGGCGTGGGGCTCGGCGGCGTTCACGCTGGCGCTCGGCCTCGTCGCCATGTTCGCGCCGCGCATCATGCTGAAAGTCATGCGCCTGACGACGCTGCCCGACCGGGAGTCGGCCTTGGCCGAAATCCGCGCCTCCTATGGCGGCTTCCGCATCGGCACGGGTTTGGCGTGCATGCTGCTGCACCCGCAGCCGCTGCTCTATCTGGCGCTCGGCGCGGCCTGGATCGCCACCGCCTTCGGGCGTTTGCTGTCGATGCTGTCGGACAAGGGCATGACGGTTTTCAACTGGCTGTACATCGTGGTGGAGCTGGGATTGGCGGCCGCCGCGCTCTCTTATGCGCTCGGCTTGGTCGCATAGGGCGCGGACCTGCGACAAACTCACCCGAAAGCAGCGTTCCGGCGCGGTTGCGAGTCCCATGGGGCTATGCTAGACGGCGGGCGGCTTTCGGCCGGGGGATGGCGACCGCAGCGTTCCGTGGCCGAAAAATTGCAACCAGGTCAATAGCTTAGCCTTTGCCGTCGGCAACAGCGCGAATCTTGCGGCCTTCCGGCAAGGAATGTTCCGTCCGTGGCGAAATCCTCGTCCATGATTTCCGGCGTCGCCGACCGCTATGCCGGTTCGCTTTTCGAGCTCGCGGCGAGCGCCAACGCCGTCGCCAAGACGGAAGCCGATCTCGGCCGTTTCGAGGCGCTGCTGAAAGGGTCGGAAGACCTGATGCGGCTGGTGAAGAGCCCGGTGTTCTCGGCCGACGACCAGGTCAAGGCGGTCGCCGCCATCGCCGACAAGGCGAAGATCGCCGGCCTCGTCGGCAATTTCCTGCGCGTCGTCGCCCGGAACCGCCGCCTGTTCGCCGTCCCCGCCATGATCGACGCCTTCCGCCGCATCGCGGTCGAGGCGCGCGGCGAGACGACGGCCGAGGTGACTTCGGCCCATGCGCTCACGGCAGCCCAGGAAAAAGAACTCAAGGCGACGCTGAAAAGCGTCGCCGGCAAGGATGTGTCGATCGCTGTCACGGTCGACGCCTCGATCCTCGGCGGACTCGTCGTCAAGATGGGTTCGCGCCAGATCGACACGTCGCTCAAAACCAAACTCGCTTCGCTCAAGCTCGCACTGAAAGAGGTCGGCTGATGGATATCCGCGCCGCAGAAATTTCCGCCATCCTGAAGGATCAGATCAAGAATTTCGGCAAGGAGGCGCAGGTCTCCGAAGTCGGACAGGTGCTTTCCGTCGGCGACGGCATCGCGCGCGTCTACGGCCTCGACAACGTCCAGGCGGGCGAAATGGTCGAGTTTCCGGGCGGCATCCGCGGCATGGCGCTGAACCTGGAAGCCGACAATGTCGGCGTCGTCATCTTCGGCGCCGACCGCGACATCAAGGAAGGCGACATCGTCAAGCGCACCGGCGCCATCGTCGACGTGCCGGTCGGCCCCGGCCTGCTCGGCCGCGTCGTCGACGCGCTCGGCAACCCGATCGACGGCAAGGGCCCGATCAAGGCGACCGAACGGCGCCGCGTCGACGTCAAGGCCCCCGGCATCATTCCGCGCAAGAGCGTCCACGAGCCGATGTCGACGGGCCTCAAGGCCATTGACGCGCTGATCCCGGTCGGCCGTGGCCAGCGCGAACTGGTTATCGGCGACCGCCAGACCGGCAAGACCGCCATCATTCTCGACACCATCCTGAACCAGAAGCCGATCCACGAGAGCGGCGCGGACAAGGACAAGCTCTACTGCGTTTACGTCGCGGTGGGCCAGAAGCGCTCCACCGTCGCCCAGTTCGTCAAGGTGCTGGAGGAGCGCGGCGCGCTCGAATACTCCATCATCGTCGCGGCGACCGCGTCCGATCCGGCCCCGATGCAGTTCCTCGCCCCGTTCGCCGGCTGCGCCATGGGCGAATGGTTCCGCGACAACGGCAAGCACGCCCTCATCGGCTACGACGATCTGTCGAAGCAGGCGGTGTCCTACCGCCAGATGTCGCTGCTGCTGCGCCGCCCGCCGGGCCGCGAAGCCTATCCGGGCGACGTGTTCTATCTCCACTCGCGCCTGCTGGAGCGCGCCGCCAAGTTGAACGACGACAACGGCGCCGGTTCGCTGACGGCGCTGCCGGTCATCGAAACGCAGGGCAACGACGTGTCGGCCTTCATTCCGACCAACGTCATCTCGATCACCGACGGCCAGATCTTCCTGGAAACCAATCTGTTCTTCCAGGGCATCCGCCCGGCGGTCAATGTCGGCCTCAGCGTGTCGCGCGTCGGCTCCTCGGCGCAGATCAAGGCGATGAAGCAGGTCGCCGGCTCCCTCAAGCTCGAGCTCGCCCAGTATCGCGAGATGGCCGCCTTCGCGCAGTTCGGCTCCGACCTCGACGCCGCCACGCAGCGCCTGCTCAACCGCGGCGCACGCCTGACCGAACTCCTGAAGCAGCCGCAGTTCTCGCCGCTGAAGACGGAAGAGCAGGTCGCGGTGATCTTCGCCGGCGTCAACGGCTATCTCGACAAGCTCGCCGCTCAACCGCGTCGGCAAGTTCGAACAGGGGCTGCTCTCGCACCTTCGCTCCGACGGCAAGGCCGTGCTCGACGCGATCCGCAACGACAAGCAGATCAGCGACGACACCAAGGCCAAGCTGAAGGCGGAAATCGACAAGTTCGCCAAGTCGTTCGCTTGAACGGGCGGCAGGCGAAAGGCTGAACCATGGCTTCGCTCAAAGACCTCCGCATGCGCATCGCCTCGGTGAAGGCGACGCAGAAAATCACCAAGGCGATGCAGATGGTCGCCGCGGCGAAACTGCGCCGCGCGCAGGAAGCCGCCGAAGCCGCGCGCCCCTATTCGGAGCGCATGGGCGCGGTGCTCGCCAACATTTCCGGCGCCATCGGCAAGGGCGGCGACGCCCCGGCGCTGATGGCCGGCACCGGCAAGGACGACACGCATCTGCTCGTGGTGTTCACCGCCGAACGCGGCCTGTGCGGCGGCTTCAACACGCAGATCGCCCGCCTGGCGCGCGAGAATGTGCGCAAGCTGCTGGCGGCCGGCAAGACGGTGAAAATCCTCACCGTCGGCAAGAAGGGCGCCGACCAGCTGCGCCGCGACTACGCCAATCTGATCATCGACCGCGTCGAACTGCGCGAGGTCAAACAGATCGGTTTCGTCAACGCCGACGCCATCGCCAAGAAGATCATCGCGCTCTTCAACGAGGGCGGCTTCGACGTGGCGACGCTGGTCTACTCGCAGTTCAAGTCGGTGATCTCGCAAGTGCCGACGACGCAGCAGGTCATTCCGGCGGCGGCCGGCGTCGCGGCGCCGGCGAGCGCCGGTTCGGCGGTCTACGAATACGAGCCGGAAGCCGGCGCGATCCTGGCGGACATCGTGCCGCGCGCCATCGCCGTGCAGGTGTTCCGGGCGCTGCTCGAAAACGCCGCCGGTGAAATGGGCGCCAAGATGAGCGCCATGGATTCGGCGACGCGCAACGCCGGCGAGATGATCAACAAGCTGACGATCACCTACAACCGGCAGCGCCAGGCGAACATCACCAAGGAACTGATCGAAATCATTTCGGGCGCCGAAGCGCTCTGATCCGGACAAAGAGGAAGAACACCATGGCGAAAGCAGCGACCCCGAAAGCGGCGGCCCCCGCCAAGGCTCCGGCGAAAGCCGCGGCAGCGCCGGCGAAAGCCGCTCCGGCCAAGGCCGCCCCGGCGAAAGCCGCCGCGCCCGTGAAGGCGGCCGCCCCGGCCAAGACCGCGACCAAGGCGACGGGCGCGGCCGGCAAGGTGCGCCAGGTCATCGGCGCCGTCGTCGACGTGCAGTTCGACGACAACCTGCCGGCGATCCTGAACGCGCTGGAGACCGACAATGGCGGCAACCGCCTCGTGCTCGAAGTCGCCCAGCATCTCGGCGAGAACACCGTGCGCACCATCGCCATGGACTCCACCGAAGGCCTGGTGCGCGGCCAGAACGTCTACGACACCGGCGCGCCGATCTCGGTGCCGGTCGGCGACGAAACGCTCGGCCGCATCATGAACGTCATCGGCGAGCCGGTCGACGAAGCCGGTCCGATGCTGACCACCATGACCCGCGCCATCCACCAGGAAGCGCCGTCCTATATCGAGCAGTCGACCGAAGCGCAGATCCTCGTCACCGGCATCAAGGTCGTCGACCTGCTGGCGCCCTACGCCAAGGGCGGCAAGATCGGCCTGTTCGGCGGCGCCGGCGTCGGCAAGACGGTTCTGATCATGGAGCTGATCAACAACGTGGCCAAGGCCCATGGCGGCTATTCGGTGTTCGCCGGCGTCGGCGAGCGCACCCGCGAAGGCAATGACCTTTACCACGAGATGATCGAGTCGGGCGTCAACAAGGACCCGCACGAAAATGGCGGTTCGGCCGCCGGCTCCAAGGCGGCGCTGGTCTACGGCCAGATGAACGAGCCGCCGGGCGCCCGCGCCCGCGTCGCGCTGTCGGGCCTGACGGTCGCCGAGCATTTCCGCGACCAGGGCCAGGACGTGCTGTTCTTCGTCGACAACATCTTCCGCTTCACGCAGGCGGGTTCGGAAGTCTCGGCGCTGCTCGGCCGCATTCCCTCGGCGGTCGGCTACCAGCCGACCCTGGCCACCGACATGGGCTCCATGCAGGAGCGCATCACCTCGACGACCAAGGGTTCGATCACCTCGGTGCAGGCGATTTACGTGCCCGCCGACGATTTGACCGATCCGGCCCCGGCGACCTCGTTCGCCCATCTTGACGCGACGACCGTGCTGTCGCGCTCGATCGCGGAAAAGGGCATCTACCCGGCCGTCGATCCGCTCGATTCGACCTCGCGCATGCTCGATCCGCTGATCGTCGGCGACGAGCATTACGCCGTCGCCCGCCAGGTGCAGTCGATCCTGCAGCGCTACAAGTCGCTGCAGGACATCATCGCCATTCTCGGCATGGACGAGCTTTCCGAAGAGGACAAGATCGCCGTGGCGCGCGCCCGCAAGATCGAGCGCTTCCTCAGCCAGCCGTTCTTCGTCGCCGAGGTGTTCACCGGCTCGCCGGGCAAGCTGGTGGCGCTGGAAGACACGATCAAGGGCTTCAAGGGCCTTTGCGCCGGCGAATACGATCACCTGCCCGAGGCCGCTTTCTACATGGTCGGCACCATGGAAGAGGCGATCGCCAAGGCGCAGAAACTGGCAGCCGAGGCGGCGTAATCGCGTCCTCTTAGCGAATAGCGAATAGGGAGTAGCGAATAGGGGCAGTGAACGGACGGGAGCGATTTTTCGCTGTTCGCTATTCGCTATTCGCTAAATCGGCATGGCCCAGACCTTCAAGTTCGAACTGGTTTCGCCCGAGCGGCTGCTCGTTTCCGCCGAGGTCGAGGCCGTGATGGCCCCGGCGTCGGAAGGCGACATGACGGTGATGGCCAACCACGCGCCGGTGATGACGGCGGTGCGTCCGGGCGTGGTGACGGTGAAGACCGCCGCCGGCGGGCAAGAGCGCTATGTCGTGTTCGGCGGCTTCGCCGACATCACGCCGACGGCGTTCACGTTGCTGGCCGAGCAGGCGACCCCGGTCGCCGACATCGACCGGGCGGCGCTGGCCAAGCGCATCCAGGATGCGCGCGAGGATTTCGCCGACGCCAGGGACGACGCGGCCAAGACCAAGGCGGGCGAGATGCTCGACCAGCTGACGACGCTGGAGAAGGCCGTCGCCTGATCGATTCCAATGGCGAGAAGGATTGGAAGCCCGGCCAGTGAGCCGGGTTTTGCCATTTTGGCGAGGCGGGCGACAAACTGCAGCTCGATTCGGCAGCGATCCTGGACATTTTACCGAAGGATTGACCCCACCCCTAACCCCTCCCCTCAAGGGGGAGGGGAACACGATCGCGCTTCCGAACCGCGCAGATCGCCAACGAAACAGTGTTTCGATGCGGCGTCGGGATTCCCCTCCCTCTTGGGGGGAGGGGTAATGGGTGGGGTTATCACGCGCGACCGCGAATTGATCGCGGTGGCGCGTCTCGTTCCGGTGCGGCGCGACGAAAGGCTTGCTGTAACTTCCGGATTTGCTTTTTCAATAGGTGAGAGTACTTTTCGCCTCGAGTCCCTGCGGGTATTCGGGAGCCATCGATGAATTGGTCTGAAAATTACTCGCGTTACCTGTTCTGGATTGCGACTGGAAGCATAGTCGTCGTTCTGTTTTTATTGGTAGCCGGGTCGTTCGGCCGCATTGGAATCGACCAAAAAATCTTCGCCGAAGCGGTAGAGTCAAGTCTTGATGTTGTGTTGAAGCTCGGAGCGCTGGCGGTGGTTGCTCTCCTCCTTCCGCACGTCAACCGCATTTCAAAATTCAAGTTTGGCGATGCCGAAGTTGAATTCGCCAAACACATTTCGGAAAGGGCAAACGAACAGGCGGCCGAAATAGCGAGGTTGAAGACAGAAATCGCGCAAACGAACCTTACCGGGAATGCGGGCGCTCTTGCGCCGATAACGGAGATGAATACGCTCCGGACCCGTGACGAAGCGCCGGCAAACGCCCCGACCCCGGAACTTCCACAGATCACCATTCCAGGCGACCCGAACAAGGAGCGTTTCGGTGGACTTGCCGAACGGGATGGCTATCGGCTCTCCGTTCGCTTCAATTCGGGCTACTACGATCCGATCGTGAGTATGGAGCTTGTCGTTGAACGCACCGATGGCGAGCCGGTGGAACATTATTGCCGGTTTTTCCTGCACCCGACGTTTGTAGCCCGGGAAGTCACGATAACGCCCGCGGACGGCCGATGCCGCATGCCGCTTCTGGTTTGGGGCGGTTTCACCGTCGGGGTCTGGGTTGTTGGAACCGAGACCCTGCTTGAGCTCGACCTGGAGAAGGCGCGCGGCGCGCCGCTCGTCATCAAGAAGAAATAGCACCGGCGTTTCGAAGCCGGATCCCGGCCTAGGCCGCCGTTCCGGCCGGCGGGGCGGCCGCCCCCTTTTTCGCCCCCATCTTGCCGGCGGCGAACGCGATGGCGAAGCCGATGGCGATAATGGCCAGACCGATCAGCGGCCGGAAGAAAATCCACGCGATGGCGATGGTGACCGAGCCGAGGATGGCGGTGAGGAACAGCGCGATCAGCCCCGTGCCGGCGCGCACGATGGAGCCGACGAAGGGGATGACATCGCCGATGACGCCGAGAATGGCGAACATCAGCGAGAAGCCGATCAGCATCAGCACCAGGCCGACGACGCGCAGAATCCAGGTCAGCACCGTGTTCGACGCTATCGCGTCGGCGAAGAGCTCGGCGGCGGGCGCGATGCCGGCCTTGGCGAGGAAGATCTCGCGGCCGTTCGACGAGGTCCATGCCTTGATTCCATTGCCGGCCTGCGCGCCGGCGACCGAGAGCTCCTTGAGATCGGCGCGGGTGAATTTCACCCGCATGTCGCCGATCCGCGGGTTGGATGGGGAAAAGCCGACGAAGACGGTGTCGCCGGCAAGCGTCGCCGGGCGGCCGGCGCCGAGCGCCTGGGCCACGCGCTGCGGCGCGCCGGCGTCGGGAACCAGCGGCGATCTGGCGCCGAGATGGGCGACATTGCCGCCATCGATGGCGAAGGCGCCGACGGTGACGGTCGGCACCTCGAAATCCTCGCCGCGAACGGGAAATTGCGGGTTCTGGTGGCCGGCCGGTTCCTTGAAATTGGAGGAGTTCTCCGGCGAGGACGACCATTCCATGACATAGTCATAGGTGGTCACTGCCTCGGTGCCGCCGCCAAGCTTGGTGCGGGTCTCGGATTTCTGCGTTTCCTTCCACTGGTACATCTCGACGGAGCGCTCGAGCGCCACCGCGCCTTCGGCCCGGATGCCGAGCAGCGCATCCTCCGGCACGCCCTGCGGCGTCGCCGGGCCGGCGATGGCGATGAGCTTGCCCTCATTGGCGGGATCGACCGCCTTGGCGTCGACGGTGACGACGGCGCCGGCGCCTTCGGCCAGCGCCTTGGCGGTCTTGACCGCGCGGCCCTCGTTCCAGAACAGCATACCGACCATGCCGATGACGAGCAGCAGGCCGATCAGCGAGCCGATGACGGAATTGCCGAGGCGGGAAAACCAGGATTGGCTGGTGACGACAGTGACGGCCATGAGAGACCCCCCATGATATGCGCCCCGGACGCAAACTAGCGGGTGCGCAGGGAAAATCAATCGGCGGATCGCAGCCAGAAGCCGCTGGGGGGTCGGTTTTTGGGGCGGCCGCCACCGCCCGGCGCACCGCCCGATCCAGCGCCTGCAGGAATTCGGAGCGGTCGCGCGGCGTGAAGGCCGGATTGAAGCCGCGGATTTCGCCCGATTCGCGCAATTCCTGCTTCAAATTGCGCAGCGCCAGCGCCATGCCGATGGTTTCCGGCGTGAACGGCCTGCCGGTCGGGCCGATGACATGGACGCCCTTTTCCACCAGCCTCGCGGCGAGCGGAATATCGGCGGTCACCGCGATGTCGTTGGCGCGGGCGTTATCGACGATCCAGTCGTCGGCGGCGTCGAACCTGCCCGGGACGACAACGTTTTTCACCATCGGGTCGCGCGACGGGCGCAGGCTGCCATTGGAAACGAAGGTGACGTGAAGACCGTGGCGTTCGGCGACGCGAAGGATTTCCGCCTTCACCGGGCAGGCGTCGGCATCGACGAGAAGGGCGGGGCGGTTGGGTCGCTGGGCTTGCGTTTTCGCGGTTTGCGGCTTCGGGCCTTTCTCCTTTTGAATCTTCAATACACCACCACGCTGCGGATGCTCTTGCCCGCGTGCATGAGGTCGAAGGCCTCGTTGATGCGCTCCAGCGGCAGCAGATGCGTGATCATCGGGTCGATCTCGATCTTGCCCTGCATGTACCAGTCGACGATTTTCGGCACGTCGGTGCGGCCTCGCGCGCCGCCGAAGGCCGTGCCCTTCCAGACGCGGCCGGTGACCAGCTGGAACGGCCGGGTGGAAATTTCCTGCCCGGCGCCGGCCACCCCGATGACGATCGATTCGCCCCAGCCGCGATGGGCCGATTCAAGCGCCTGGCGCATCACCGTGACGTTGCCGGTGCAGTCGAAGGTGTAGTCGGCCCCGCCGATCGTGTCGGCGCCGCGCCTGGTGAGGTCGACGATCGCCTGGACGACATTGTCGACCTTTTTCGGGTTGACGAAATGGGTCATGCCGAAGCGCTCGCCCCAGGCCTCTTTCTCGTCGTTGACGTCGACGCCGATGATGATGTCGGCGCCGGCGAGGCGCAGGCCCTGGATAACGTTCAGCCCGATGCCGCCGAGGCCGAAGACGGCGGCCGTGGCGCCGGGGGTGACCTTCGCCGTGTTCAGCACCGCGCCGACGCCGGTGGTGACGCCGCAGCCGATGTAGCAGATCTTGTCGAAGGGAGCGGCGGGATCGACTTTGGCGACCGCGATCTCCGGCAGCACGGTGAAATTGGAGAAGGTCGAGCAGCCCATGTAGTGGAAGATCGGGTCCTTGCCGATGCGGAAACGCGAGGTTCCGTCCGGCATGACGCCCTTGCCCTGCGTGGCGCGGATGGCGGTGCACAGATTGGTCTTGCGCGACAGGCAGGACGGGCATTGCCGGCACTCCGGCGTGTAGAGCGGGATGACGTGGTCGCCCTTCGCAACCGAGGTCACGCCCTTGCCGACATCGACGACCACGCCCGCGCCCTCATGGCCGAGGATGGCCGGAAACAGGCCTTCCGGATCGGCGCCGGAGAGGGTGAACTCGTCGGTGTGGCAGACTCCGGTGGCCTTGATCTCGACGAGTACCTCGCCCTCGCGCGGCCCGTCGAGCTCGACCTCCATGATCTCGAGCGGCTTTCCGGCGGCGACGGCGACTGCGGCGCGGGTTTTCATGCGGGGCGGGGGGGTGTGGGGCGCCCGGGGGGGGGGGGGGGGGGGAAGGGGGGGGGGGGGTGGGCCGCGCTTGCGCGCTCTTTTCTGATATCCTCGCCCTCTCATGCAGCGGCGATTTTCCGATCCGCCCCCGGAAAAAGGGACCCGCCCAGGGCGAACCAAGCGCCGGAAAGCCTCCGGGCTCCGCGCCGCCTGTTCGTCTTCCGCCGTAAGTACGATCAGCGCACAACCGGCCCCATCGAGCATTTCAGATAAACGCCCAATGTTCGTAACACCTGCCACCGGAACCCGATTGAATTCTTCGTAGGGCAACTGAAGTCGTTCGACGATGAATTCCTTGAGTTCGCGCCACGACTGAGATCGGCCATGACCAATGAACACGCTTGTTCCAACGCGCCGTTCTCGTTGAATGCCCTTCTTTTTTCGCTCAATGTGCGATCCGGCTTTTCTGGCGATTTGTGACAGTTTGTTTGCAAGATCGGCAGGAACCTGCATCGCTGCGATCCTCGCCATCACCTCTTGATGAGGCGCGACATTAAACCCGGTTGGGCGCTTTCTTTTTTTGGGGTAAAAATTTTCCGGGGGGCAACGTTGTTATTGATGTGTGCGGGCGTCGGCAATTTCAATTTTCAGCCTTGCGAAGCTTGATAATGTACTCGTCGCCGCCTGAGTCGAGTGCAACCGACAATTCAGAAACGAGTGCATCCCGGCGTTCCATTACAATTTTTGCAAGGTCCGCACTGGCCTGTTCGGGTGGGAGAAGGTCAGGATTTCCTGCGTTTTCGTAAATCGCCTTTTTAACCATTTCTGGCCGAAATTCGCACCAGTCACCACGGGAGCCCAAACCGGTGTAGCTCATATCCATGAGGCCCCATTCCGCGCTGAATTGCGCGCCGGGCGGACGAGGCTGAAGATTATCATAGTATACGAATGCATGGTATCCGAGGTTTGAGCCGCTCAGACAAGCTGCACGCGATGACGGGTCTCAAATTGTTTGGCAGCCCGTTCGAGCGCGTCGGCCATTTCCAAAAGCTCAACTGACATAAGAGGCTCCAAATCGCGTTCCCTTGGCGATGACTTTGGCTAGTCACCGAGGGAATTCCGCTCAGATGCTATTATTGTTGATTCGTGGCCAATTCGTCAGACCCCAGGCCCAACCGCCCTTCATCCCCGCTTAAATGTGCCGTCTCACCAGGCCGGCCGGATCCACTATTCTGGCGGGACCGCACGGCGATTCGGCGTGTTTTGGGGCCGGCAGGGCGAGAGCCGTTCCGCGAAAATACCCCCACCCGAAATTCGCCAAAGCGAATTTCGACCTCCCCACAAGGGGGAGGTAAAGAGGGTGGTTCACCCCGCCAGATGCTGAAACGCCTTGACCACCTGCTCGTAGACCGGGCGCTTGAAGGGCACGATGAGCGCCGGCAGGTCGGCCATCGGCCGCCATTCCCACGCGTCGAACTCGGCCTTGTGGCCTTCCGGCGGCGGGTTGACGCGGATTTCGCTCAAGTCGCCGGAAAAGCGCACGGCGAACCATTTCTGCTTCTGGCCGCGGTATCTGCCCTTGAGCGCGATGCCGACGAGTTCGCGCGGCAGATCGTAGGTGATCCAGCCCGGCGTCTCGGCGAGCTTCGTCACGCTCTCCATGCCGGTTTCCTCGTAGAGCTCGCGCAAGGCGGCGGCCCAGAGGTCCTCGCCGTCGTCGACGCCGCCCTGCGGCATCTGCCAGAGCTGCTCGGTTCCGGCCATCTCGCTGTCGTGGGCGGCGATGCGGCGGCCGACCCAGACGAGGCCGGCTTCGTTCAGCGCCATGACGCCGACATTGGGCCGGTAGGGGAGCGTTTCGGGTTCGACGGATTTCTTCACGCCTGCCGGGGGGCCGCCGCCTCCTTGCTTCGCGGGTTTGCGGGGGGGGTCCCTCCCGGGGGGGGGGGTGGGGGTGATTGCGATAAATGCCCCGGGATCGTCGCGTATTCCCAAGTTCACTTCTCCGGATCGAAGGCGAGCGCCGAGACAGGCACCAGTTCGACGCCGCGCTTCTTCGCCTCGACGGCCCATTCGGCGACCGTGTCGACGGTGACGTCGAAGGCCGAGCCGGCGCCGATGGCGGCGCCCTTGGCCCGCGCGGTCGCCTCCAGCGCGTCGAGTTTCTTCAGGATCTCGGCGCGGTCCTGCACCGAATCGATGGCGCCGTCGGCGGCGGCGAAGGGCACGCGGTGCTTCAGCGCCAGATCGGGGGCGAGCGAGCGGGCCGAGGAGCCGTCGTCAAGATAGAGCAGGCCGCGCTTGCCCAATTCCTCCATCACCGGGGCGAAGGCGGCGGCGTCGGCGGTGAAGCGCGCGCCCATGTAGTTCATCACGCCGGTGTAATTGGTGGTGCGGCCGAGCGCCCAGCGCAGATGGGCGGTGTTTTCGGCCGCGTCGGCGGCGACGGTGAGCGTGTTCTGGCCGGGATTGACGCGGGGAAAATCGAACGGCTCCAGCGGCACCTGCATGACGATCTCGTGGCCGTCCTGGCGCGCCGTTTGCATCCAGCGCGACAACGAATTGCCGGACGGGGCGAAGGCCAGCGTCACCTCGCCCGGCAGCTTTCTGATCGCCGCCTGGGTGCCGGTCTGCGACAGCCCCATGCCGCCGATGACGATGGCGACGCGGGCGCCGCGCCCGCCCGACCACGGCCTTGCGTAGACATCGAGCGGGCGGCGGCCGTCGGGACCGCGCTTGGGCAGCGGGCCGAACTCGGTCTGCTCGATCAGGGCGCGATCGGGCAGATGGGCGGTGCGCGGGTTCTGCTGCAAAGCGGAGGGATCGCGGATGACGATGACGCCGTCGCCCGAGGCGGCCTTGGCGGGATCGACCGTGATGATCGACGGACCACCGGGATCGGTGGCGGGATCGGCGGCGGGCTTGATGATCTCCGGCTTCGCAACGGGCGCCGGCGCGGCTTCCGCCGGCTTGTCGGCGACGGCGACGACCGGCGTGCGCACCGGATCGGGCTGGAGCGCAAACCAGGCGGAAACGCCGCCGATGGCGAGCATGGCGGCGAGCGTCGCGACCGGCAGGCGGCGACCCGTCGCGGGCGGATTGTCCAGATCCCGTCCGAGCGGCCGGTCGATTTCGCGATTCATAGCGGGAACGACCTGGGGGGGGACAAGGCCGCTCCTGTGCGGCAACTTTGCGATCCGCCGGGCCGGCATCGGCCCGGGGGGGGGGGGGGGGGGTGAATGCATCGGCGACTATCCGCGCAAGGTTCTCGGGCGCAGGCGGCAAGAAGGCCGCCCGGCGCGGTCATTGCTGGAGCGTCGTCTTGGCCGGGTTGGCCGGGAAGGCCGGATCGGTCTTCTCGCCTCGGATCAGCGACAGGGCGTAGTTGAGCTGGACGTCGTCCTTCGGCTCGGGCGGCACATAGGCGGCGGAACCGGAGCCCTCCTCGCCTTCGGCCGCGCCCTTGATGTGGCCGCGCAGTTCCGATTCGCCGCGCGAGATGTCGCGGTCCTTGAGATCCTCCGGCAGCGGCTGCTCGACCTTGATGTCGGGCGTGATGCCGGTGCCCTGGATCGACTTTCCCGACGGCGTGTAATAGAGCGCCGTGGTCAGGCGCAGCGCGCCGTTCTCGGCCAGCGGGATGATCGTCTGCACCGAACCCTTGCCGAAGGAGCGCGAGCCGACGACGGTGGCGCGGCCATGGTCCTGCAGCGCGCCGGCGACGATCTCGGAAGCCGAGGCCGAACCGCCATTGACGAGGACCAGCAGCGGCTTGCCGTCGGTCAGATCGCCGGAGCGGGCGTCGAAGCGGGTGACGTCCTTGGGATCGCGGCCGCGGGTGGAGACGATCTCGCCCTTTTCGAGGAAAGCGTCGGAAACGCTGACCGCCTGGTCGAGCAGGCCGCCGGGATTGAGGCGGAGATCGAGGACGAAGCCCTTCAGCTTGTCGGCCGGCACATCCTTCTCGATGGACGCAATCGCCGCGGTCAGATCGTCGGTGGTCTTTTCGGTGAACGAGGTGATCTTGAGATAGCCGACATCGTTCTCGACGCGGAACTTGACCGCCTTCACCTTGATGACGTCGCGGATGATGGTGATCTTCAGCGGTTCCTTCTCGCTTTCGCGCAGCACGGTCAGGTCGATCGGCGTGTTGACGGCGCCGCGCATCTTGTCGACGGCGTCCTGCAAGGTGAGGCCGCGCACTTCCTCGCCGTCGATCTGCGAAATCAGGTCGCCGGCGCGCACCCCGGCGCGGGCGGCCGGCGTGTCGTCGATCGGGGTGATGACCTTGACCAGGTCGTTTTCCATGGTGACCTCGATGCCGAGGCCGCCGAATTCGCCCTTGGTCTGGACGCGCATGTCCTGGGCTGCCTCGGCGTTCATGTAGGAGGAATGCGGGTCGAGCGAGGTGAGCATGCCGTTGATGGCGTTTTCGACCAGCGCCTTTTCGTCCGGCGGGGTGACATACTGGCCGCGCACGCGCTCGAACACATCGCCGAAAATGGCGAGCTGGCGATAAAGGTCGGGCTGGGCGGCGTTGGCGGAATAGCCGGACGCGCTGTTCAACAGGCTTGTCGCCGCCGCACCGAGGGCCGCACCGGCAAAAAGAAGCGCAAACTTACGTGCCATTTCCGTTCCTTCCAGAGCGATGCGTCGACCACCACGGCGACGGATCAACGGGTTTTCCATCCTTGCGGAACTCCACATAGAGAACCGGAAGCGTTCCATCATCGGCGAACGCCACCGCGCCCGCCAGTCTCGTTTCGCCCATCTGGCCCACCGGCTCGCCGGCGAGAAGCGACTGGCCCGACGACACGCCGATATTGCCCATCCCCGCCAGCACCACATGATACCCGCCGCCGGCGTCGAGGATCAAGAGTTGACCATAGGAACGAAACGGTCCGGCGTACAAAACCACGGCATCGACAGGCGCTGTGACTATCGCCGCCGATTGTGTTTGAACCGTGTCGCCCTGCATGTGCGCGCCCTGCCCGTCGGCGTCGCCGAAACGCCTGGCGAAGCGCCCGGCGACCGGCGTCACCAGGCGGCCGCGCATCGCCTCGAAGGGCTGGGAGGGCGCGATCGCTTCCGGCGCCGGCAGGCCGGCGGCGGCGCCGGCGCGCTCGCGGCGGCCGATCTCGCTTTCCAGCGTGGCGATCAGCTCCTTCAGCGTCGTGGCGCGGGCGGCGAGCACCTCGGCCTGGTGGCGCTCGGTCTCGATCGCCGCCTCCGAGCGCTGGCGCAGGCTCTTCTTGATCTCGAGCAGCAAATACAGGCGCTTTTTTTCCTCGACCTGGGCCGAAACGGTCGACGCCAGGCGGTCGCGCTCGGACCGGATGGCATCGGCCAAAAGCTGAAGTTCGGCCAGATCGGCGAGCAGGATGCGCGTCTCCTGGCGCATTCCCGGCACCACGGCGCCAAGCAGGATGGCGCTGCGCACCGAGGACAGGGCGTCCTCCGTGCGGACCAGAAGGGCCGGCGGCGGGCAAATGACCATGCGCTGCAAGGCGGCGAGAACCTGCGCCAACAGGGCGCGGCGCGCGTGCAGCGAGGCTTTGACGGCGTCGCGGCGCGATTCGCGCAACGCCAGTTCGCCGGCGATGTCGTCGATATCCTGGCCAAGCTTCTTTTCGGTTTTCGCGGCCTGGATCAAGGCGGCGTCGATGGCGCCGAGATCCTTGCCGAGCGCGTCGACCTCGATGGCGAGACGATCGATACGCTCCCGCGACAGGATCATTTCGCGGGCGATGCGCGATTGCTCCTCCAGCGTGGCGAGCCTGCGGGCCTGAAGATCGTCCCCGGCCCGCGCCCCGATGGACGCCGCCAGAACGGCGAGCGCCGTCAGAACCATGCGGAAGGACCGGAGGACAGGCATGAGGGAACGCTAAGGAGCCATGTTTAAGGAATCATCAACCAAGCGGCGCGGGCGGGCGCGGGCCGAAAATCAAGATCACGAAAAATTGCGACCGATTTCGGGTCATTCGCGGTGATAGGGGTGCCCGGACAGGACCGTTACGACGCGGTAGAGCTGTTCGGCGAGCATGACGCGGACCAATTGGTGCGGCCAGGTGAGCCTGCCGAAGGACAGAACCAGTTCGGCGCGCTGGCGCAACGAATCGTCAAGACCATCAGGTCCGCCAATGACCAAGGCGAGGTCGCGCGGGCCGTCGTCGCGGAGCCGGGCGAGGCGTTCGGACAGATCGGCGGTGGCGAGATCGCGGCCGCGTTCGTCAAGGACGATCAGCGCGGCGCGGTCGGGCAGGGCGTCGGCGAGGCGCGTCGCCTCGTCGCGTTTGCGTTCGGCGGCGGTGGGCCCGCGCGATTCGGGGAATTCCGACAGACCGGCATAATCGAGCCCGACCGACAGGCCGGTCTTGGCGAGCCGGTCGAGATAGCGGGCGCACAATTCCTGCTCCGGGCCGGATTTGAGCCGGCCGATGGCGAGGATCGTCAGGCGCACGGCCGTTCAGTGCACCGGATTTTCGCCGAGATCGGGCGTCTGCCACATTTTCTCGATCGCGTAGAAATCGCGGACTTCGGGCCGGAAAATGTGGACGATGACATCGCCGGCGTCGATCAGGACCCAGTCGGCCGATGGCATGCCCTCGACCCGGGGCAGGCCCGCGCCGCCATCCTTCAACGCCTTGACCAGATGGTCGGCGATGGCGGCGACATGGCGGCTGGAGCGGCCGGAGGCGACGATCATGTAATCGCCGAGGCTCGATTTCCTGCGAATGTCGATGGGGACGATGGTCTCGGCCTTGGAATCCTCGAGACTGGCGAGGACGGCGGCGAGGGCGGCGGAGCCGTCAGGGACGGCGCTCATGCCGACCGGCGAAGGCTGGATGTCGGCCTTCTTGCGGAGTGCAGTTCTCAGTGTCGTTCCTTTCGTTGCGAAAAATGCGCAAATCACCCGTCCGGCGGACGGACGCAATGTAGATAGGCACGGTCGCGTCACGGTTTCAAGACGGTGAAGAAGGCGGCGCGGCCTCGTCGGGCGCGAAAGCCACGCCGGGCGCCTGCGGCGACTGGCCGGGATGGGGCGCGAAAGACCCGTGGCCGCGCGCCGGCGCCGGGCCGGAGCGCAGCATGCGCCAGGCGACGAAACCGGCATAGGCCAGCGCCAAGGCGCAGGCGAGGGGGATGAAGACGATGGTGCCGAAGCGGGCGGTAAGCAGCGTCGCGATCCCCGGCGCGACGAAGGCCGAGAGCGCCCAGGCGAACAGCAGCGTGCCCGACATCATCACCAGATCGTCCTTTTTGGCGCGGTCGCCGGCGTGGGCCGAGGCGATGGAGTAGACGGCCTCGGTGGCGCCATCCCAGAGAATGTAGGCAGCGGCGATGACGGCGAGCGTCGCGCCGTCGAGAAGTCCGGCGAACAGACCGGCGGTCGCCGACAGAAGGGACAGGCCGATCAGGACCAGACGGCGATCGCCGCGGTCCGACAGAAAGCCGGCCGGCCATTGCACCAGAAGCGTGCCGAACGGCATGACGAAAAGCAGGAAGGCGACCGCGTCCTTGCCATAGCCGGTGGCGGTCAGATGGATCGGGGTGAAGGCGCCGACCATCATCGACATGCCGCCGACCGCGAGCATGCCGGCGAGCGCCACCGGCGAAATGGCCCAGGCGCGGGAAAACGACACCGAGCCGCCGACCGGGGCTGGCGGGGCGGGCAGCCGGGTGAAGCCGACGGGCAGCAGCGAGATCGCGGCGATGAGGATGGCGGCGATCGGACCGGCGGGGCCATCGATGGAGACGCCGGTCAGCACCAGCGAGCCGGTTCCGAGCCCCATGATGTAGAGGGTGTAGAACACCGCCATGACGCGGCCGCGCACGGCGTTGACGATCGCGTCGTTGATCCAGCTCTGCGAGACGATGAACAGGCCGTTGATGGCGAAGCCGTAGAGGGCGCGGGCGGCGAGCCAGACCAAGAGGTCGACGCCGAAGGCGACCAGCGCGTTGGCGGCGATGATGAGCGCGGTCAGCGCCATGTAGGCGCGCGGATGGCCGATGCGGCGCACCAGCGGCGCGGCGGCGAGGCAGCCGATCATGCCGCCGGCCGACAGCGCCGTGACCATGGCGCCGGACCAGACCGGATCATGGCCGCCGGCGCCGAGACGGATCGGCACATAGGCGAACATCAAGCCGTTGGCGATGGCGACCAAAGTCATCGAGGCGACGATGCTCGCCACGGCGAAGGGGTTGGAGGAAACGGCCGGATCGGCGCGAAGGGACAATTCGCTCATGGCGGCAAACTGGCAGAAGGCGCGTCGGGCCGGAGACGCAAAAACGACGCGCGCCCGTCGCGCGTTCAGATTTTCCCGGCGTTGCGGATCGCCGTCGACGACAACGACGAACGCGGCCCGTGGATGAAGGTCCAGGCCGGCGCGTCCATGCGCGCCAGGCGCGGCGCGTCGGTCTCGTCGATCCGGGCGTAGTCGAAGGTCCTGGCCATCACCGACGACAAGGAACGACAGGGTCGCGCCCGGCCGGTCGATGACGGCGATGGGGAAGGTCAGCGCGATCTGCCGCCAGCGCTGCCAATGGTGGAAATCGCGCAGATTGTCGGCGCCCATGATCCAGACAAAGCGCACATCGGGATTGCGCGCCTTCACCTTCGCCAGCGTATCGGCGGTGTAGCGCGTGCCGAGCGAGGCCTCGAAGGCGGTGACGACGATGCGCGGATCGGCGGCGAGCCGTCTCGACGCGGCGATGCGTTCGGACAACGGGGCGAGTTCGCGGCCGCTCTTTAGGGGATTGCCCGGCGTCACCATCCACCACAGGCGCGAAAGGCGCAGGCGGCGCAGCGCGATCTCGGCGACGAGGGCGTGGCCGGCGTGCGGCGGATTGAACGAACCGCCGAACAGGCCGACGGTCATGCCGGCTTCCGCGTGCGGCATGCGCAGATCGGCTGGATGAGCGCCGGCGCTCAGGGCCTTACCTGCCCGACGCCGCGAACGCGGTATTTGAACGAGGTCAATTGCTCGACGCCGACGGGACCGCGCGCATGCATGCGGCCGGTGGCGATGCCGATCTCGGCCCCCATGCCGAACTCGCCGCCATCGGCGAACTGGGTGGAGGCGTTGTGCAACAGGATGGCGGAATCGATCTCATTGAAGAAGCGCTCCACCGCGGCCGCATCCTCGGCGACGATCGCCTCGGTGTGGTGCGAGGAGTAGCGCTCGATATGCTCGATCGCCTCGCCGACGCCGTCGACCAGCTTGACCGCGATGATCGCGTCGAGATAATCGGTCGTGGCCGAATCCTCCGGCGCGGCCTTGCACGGCGGCCAGCGTCGCCAGCTCGCCATCGGCGCGGATCTCGCAGCCGGCCTCGAGCAGGTCGGCGATCATCGGCGCGACCTGGGTGCAGAACGGCGCAGTCGATCAGCAGGCATTCGGCCGCGCCGCAAATGCCGGTGCGGCGCATCTTGGCGTTCAGGACGATTTTCCGCGCCATCTCCGGATCGGCCGAGCGGTCGACATAGACGTGCACGATGCCCTCGAGATGGGCGAAGACCGGCACGCGGGCTTCCGTCTGGACGCGCTCGACCAGGCTGCGGCCGCCGCGCGGCACGATGACGTCGAGATTGCCGTCGAGGCCTTTCAGCATCTCGCCGACCGCGGCGCGATCGGCCGTCGGCACGAGCTGGATGGCGTCGGCCGGCAAATTGGCCGATCGCAGCCCCTCGACCAGGCAGGCGTGGATGGCGCGCGACGAGTTCGATCGAATCCGAGCCGCCGCGCAGGATCACCGGATTGCCGGCCTTCAGGCACAGCGCGCCGGCGTCGGCGGTGACGTTGGGGCGGCTCTCGTAGATGACGCCGATGACGCCGAGCGGGGTGCGCACGCGCTCGATATGCAGGCCGTTCGGCCGGTCCCATTCGGCGATGACCTCGCCGACCGGGTCCTTCAGTTCGGCGATGGCGCGCACGCCGTCGGCCATGGCGCGGATGCGGTTCTTGTCGAGCGTGAGGCGGTCGAGCAACGCCGGGCGAGGCCCGCCTCCTCGCCGTCGGCCATATCGATGGCGTTGGCGGCGAGAATGATGTCGCCTCGCCCGCAGGATGGCGTCGGCCATGGCGAAAGCGCGGCGTGTTTGCGCTCGGCGTGGCCAGCGCCAGCGGCGCGGCGGCGCGCGCGGGCGCGCCGGCCCATCAGCGGCCATCATCGCCGAGATCATCGGCGTCAGGGGTCGTCATCATCGCGGCCTCCGTTCGCCCGGTCACCACCATGTCGTCGCGGTGGATGACATCGCCGCGCGCGCCTCGTAGCCGAGGATGTCCTGGATCTCGCCGGTCCTTGCCCGCGATCCGCATCGGCTCGCCGCATCGTAGGCAATCAGGCCGCGGGCGATCTCGCGGCCGGCGGGACCGAGGATCGCGACCGTGTCGCCGCGCGCGAAGCGCCCTCGACCGGCGGTGACGCCGGCCGGCAGCAGCGACTTGCCCGACAGCAGCGCGGCGACCGCGCCGGCGTCGACCGTGACGCGGCCGGCCGGTTCCAGATTGCCGGCGATCCACGCCTTGTAGGCGCTGACCGGCTGGGCGGCGGGGCGGAACAGGGTCGACTTGCCGCCCTTGGCGATGGCGGCGATGGGGTTTGCCACGTCGCCGCGGGCGATGATCATGGCGCAGCCGGCGGCGGTGGCTATCTTGCCGGCGTCGAGCTTGGTGCGCATGCCGCCGCGCGACAGTTCCGACGCCGCCGCGCCGGCCATCGCCTCGATCTCCGGCGTGATGCGGGCGACGTCCGGGATGTGGCGGGCGTGCGGATCGAGCGCCGGCGGCGCGGTGTAGAGGCCGTCAATGTCGGAGAGCAGGATGAGCAGATCGCCGCCCATCATCGCGGCGATGCGGGCGGCGAGGCGGTCATTGTCGCCATAGCGGATTTCGGCGGTCGCCACCGTGTCGTTCTCGTTGATGACCGGCACGGCCTTCATCTTCAACAGCGTCGAGACGGTGGCCCGCGCGTTGAGATAGCGCCGGCGCTCCTCGGTGTCGCCGAGGGTCAACAGGATCTGGCCGGCGATGATCGACTTGCGGCCGAGCGCATCCGACCAGGCGCGGGCGAGCGCGATCTGGCCGGCGGCGGCGGCGGCCTGGCTCTCCTCGAGCTTGAGCGCCCGGCGGCCGAGACCGAGAATGGTGCGGCCGAGCGCGATGGCGCCGGACGAGACGACCATGACGTCGGCCCCGCGCGCGGCGAGGCCGGCGATGTCGTCGACCAGCGAGGCCAGCCAGTCGGGCTTGAGGCCGCTCGCCCGGTCGACGAGCAGGGCCGAGCCGATCTTGACCGTGATGCGGCGGAAGCGGCCAGCGCGGGTGTCACGGCCCGCCTCCCAGCGCCGTCGTCGCGCCGCGAGGCGGGCGTTGCCGGCATCGGCGGCAAGGGCCCGCAGCACCGCCTCGACGCCTTCGCCGGTGGCGGCCGACATGACGAGCGGCGCGGTCCCGCAGGCGCGTTTCAGCGCAGCCAGGCGCTTCTTTCGCGTCTCGGCGTCGAGCAGATCGGCCTGCGACAGGACGACGATTTCCGGCTTGTCCTCCAGCCCGCCGCCATAGGCCTCGATTTCGCAGCGGACGGTCTTCCACGCCTTGGCGGGGCTGTCCTCCTGCGCCGAGACGAGATGGAGCAGCGCGCGGGTGCGCTCAACATGGCCGAGGAAGCGGTCGCCGATGCCGGCGCCCTCATGGGCGCCCTCGATCAGGCCGGGAATGTCGGCCAGGACGATCTCGCGCTGATCGATGCGGGCGACGCCGAGATTGGGATGCAACGTGGTGAAGGGATAATCGGCGATTTTCGGCTTGGCCGCTGTGGTCGCCGCCAGGAAGGTCGACTTGCCGGCGTTGGGCAGGCCGACAAGCCCTGCATCGGCGATCAGCTTCAGGCGCAGCCAGATCGTCTTTCCTCGCCCTGCAGGCCGGGATTGGCGCGCCGGGGGCCTGGTTGGTCGAGGTCTTGAAGTGCTGGTTGCCGAAGCCGCCATTGCCGCCCTTGGCGATGAGGAAGCGCTTTCCGGCAGCCGTCAGGTCGCAGACAAGCGTCTCGTTGTCTTCCTCGTAGACCTGGGTTCCCGCCGGGACCTTGCAGCAGCACATCGGCACCCTTGCCGCCGGTGCGGTTTCGCCCCATGCCGTGGACGCCGGTCTGCGCCTTGAAATGCTGCTGGTAGCGGTAGTCGATCAGCGTGTTCAGCCCGTCGACCGCCTCGGCCCAGACGTCGCCGCCCTTGCCGCCGTCGCCGCCGTCCGGCCCGCCGAATTCGACGAACTTTCTCGCGCCGGAACGAGACGCGACCCGGCGCCGCCGTCGCCGGAGCGGATATAGACCTTGGCCTGGTCGAGGAATTTCATGGCGGCGACATCAATCCGGGGAGTCGTGGCGGCCCTGCAGCCTTGCGTAGCCGCGATCGCCGGGGCCGGCTCTAACGCATGCGCAGGCGTCCGCGGCGAGCGGACTGTTCCCGCCTGCCTTCACCGAAGGAAACCGGGCACGCCATGAAATGCGTCACCTACAACGTCCAGTACGGCATCGGCCTCGACGGCCGCTATGACATCGCGCGCATCGCCGACGCGCGTTCGCCGGGGCCGACGTGATCTGCCTGCAGGAGGTGACGCGCGCCTGTCCGTGGAACGGCGGCGTCGACATGGTCGCCGGCATCGAGGCGGCGTTCGGCGACCGGCATTGCGCCTTTCACGCGCCGGTCGACATCGAGTTCGGATCGGCTTTCGAAAACGGCCGCATGGTTTCGCGGCGTTTCCAGTTCGGCAACATGGTGATTTCGCGCTGGCCGCTGATCGCGCTGCGCGGCCATCTGCTGCCGCGACGCCAAAGAAACGAACGGCTCAATCTGCAGCGCGGCGCGCTGGAGGCGCTGATCGCCACGCCGGCCGGACTGATGCGATTCTATTCGGTCCATCTCGACCATGTCGACCCGGCCGAGCGGCATGGACCAGATCCGCGGCGCTGGAGAGATCGCGCTCGGCCGATGAAAAGAGCGGCGGGCGCTTTCGGGCCGACCGAGGTCGGTTTTCCGGATCGCCGCCGACCCGGGCGATTTCCTGCTGATGGCGGGCGATTTCCATTCGGCGCCATGGCCGGAACACGACGCCGTGCTGCATGACAGCGGCGAACTCGTCGACGTCTCGGCCGCCGATCCCGGCTGGAGCTGGACCGACCCCGACGAGGTCAAGCCGCACCAGCGCCTCGACTACGCCTTCGCCAATGCGGCGCTGGCGGCGCGCGTCAAATCGGCGCGCGTCGACCAGTCGGCGCAAGGCTCCGACCACATGCCGGTGTGGCTGGAAATCGGCTGAACTCATTTGCCCCAGCTTTTCAAACCGGCCCAGACAGGGCGGGCGAGACGGTAGCGTTCGACCGCGACGCGACCGCAAAGCAGGGTGTCGCGCATGCCCTGGCCGGCATATTGGAAGCCGCATTTGTGCAGGACGCGGCGCGAGGCGGCGTTGCGCGTCTGGCATTCGGCCTCGAGCGTGGCAAGGCCATGGGCGACAAAGGCGTGGTCGACCAGCGCCTGCGCCGCCTCGGTGGCGTAGCCCCGACCCCAGTGAGGACGGCCGATCCAGTAGCCGATCTCGACGCCTCCGTCCTTTGGCGAAAGTCCGACGGCGCCGATCAGGGCGTTGTCGGCGCCAGCCGAGATCGCGAAGACCTGACCAGCCTTCGCGGCGGCGCGGGCGACAAAGGTGCGCGCCTCCTCCTCGCCGTAGGGGTGCGGCATCGTCGACAACATGTCGGCGATGCGCCGGTCGTCGGCAAGCCGGGCAAGCGCCGGAACATCGCCGGCGCAGGGTGGACGCAGGACGAGGCGCGCGGTGGCGATCCGCGCGGGCGCAAGAGGTGCGGAAACGTCGAGAGAGTCGATCATCGCCGCCTCCTCACGCCGCTTCGGCCAGAAACCGCGCTCCGCGCCGGAAGGCGGCGCGGTCGAGGCGGGCGGAGATTTCATCGCCGGCGCGTCCCGGCCCGGCAAGGGGCGTCGTCATCCTGGCGCCGAGCTACGGCACCAGGCGTTCCGCCGCCGGTCTCGGTGAAGCCGGCGCGCCGCGCGATGCCGGATTGGCCGGCATGCCGACCTTCGGTCGCGAAGGCATGGGCCAGAAACCGCGTCGAGCGCCTCCGCCATGAAGCCGCGGCCAGGCCAAGGCGGGGCGAGGCAAAAGCCGAGGCCGGCGCCGCGCCGACGTCCTCGATCGAGCGATCGCGCCGATCAGGCGCTCGCGATGAATCGTGTGAAGGCAGATCCCTTGCCGGCGCAGGCGGCGACGCACCGCTCGTTCACCCAACGGGCGACATCGTCGCGGCCAGGGCCGTTCGGCGCGCCGGGCAGGCGGACGCGCAGTTTTTCATCGGCGAGGTGGAGCGCGAGATCGTCGCAATCCACCTCGAGCGGAGGCCGGATCGTCAGTCTCTTGGTGACCAGTATGTCCATCGGGGCATCCTCCAGGCAAAGAAAAAGGGAGATGGCGACCCCATCTCCCTCGATCCTTGCTGGCGGATTTCGCCAGATACCGGTTCCCGAGATGGGGAGCCGGTGTTGTGTCGCGGAACCGGCTACTCCGCTGCCTTGGCCATCGGGTTGACGGCGCAATAGGCTCGGCCGTTGGCTTTGGTCTGGAAAGCCACGACGCCATCGACGAGGGCGAACAGCGTGTGATCCTTGCCCAGGCCGACATTGGCGCCGGGATGCCAGGTGGTGCCGCGCTGACGCACGATGATGTTGCCGGCGACGACGGCTTCGCCACCGAACTTCTTCACGCCGAGGCGCTTGGATTCCGAATCGCGACCGTTGCGCGACGAACCGCCAGCTTTTTTGTGCGCCATCTTCTTTCTCCTTGAATCCTGTTATTCGCTCTTGGCGGCTTCGCGGTCAACCTTGGCCCGCGGCGGCTTGCCCGCCAGCAGTTCCCTGGCCTGCTCGATCCACTCCTCGGTATCGGAGCGGCCGCCGAGGTCGAGATCGGCGTCGAGCCTGGCGAGGTCCGCCGGGCTCAGCGCCGCGATCTGCGACAGCGTGGTCACGCCGGCGCCGGCGAGCTTCTTTTTCAGGACCGGACCGATGCCGCCGATCAGCGACACGTCGTCCTTGACCTCGGCCTTGGCTTTCGCCGGCTTCTTTTCGGCCTTGGCTTCGCCCTTGGTCTCGGACGCCGCAGGCGCTTCGGCCTTGGCGGCCTTCTTCGCCGGCTTGGAATCGTCCGCGACGGCCGCGGCCGGCGCGCTCATCAGCGCAGCGGGCGCGGCGGAGGCGGTGGCCTCGGCCTTGACCGACGCGGCCTTGGACGGCTTGGCCCCGCCAGTGAGGATCTCGGCGATCTGCACGATCGTCAGGTCCTGGCGATGGCCCTTCTTGCGGCGCGAATTCTGGCGACGGCGCTTCTTGAAGGAGATGACCTTCGGTCCGCGCGCCTGCTCGACGACTTCCGCCGTGACCAGCGCGCCGGCGACGAAGGGCGCGCCGACAGTGACGTCATCGCCGGCGCCGACGAGGAGCACCTGCGAAAATTCCACGACATCGCCGGCGGCGCCGGCGAGTTTCTCGACCGTCAGGCGGTCGTTGGCGGCGACGCGATACTGCTTGCCGCCGGTTTTGATGACTGCGAACATCTTTCTCACTTTCCGTGTTCGTCCGGTCTCGTCGAAACGGACCGTCTTTTTCTCAGCCGGGTTCAATAAAACGCCACCGGCGCGGAGAGGCCCCACGCCGGAAGACGGTGGTCCCTAAGGGAGGCCCACGCGCAAGTCAAGGCGAAAGCGGGCGGATTCGCCATTTCGGGCTTGTTTCGGCGACGCTTTGCCGCTAACGAGACGCCCGCGCGACAAACTCGCGCCGACCCGATGCGGAGAGGTGGCAGAGTGGTCGAATGCACCGCACTCGAAATGCGGCATACTCGCAAGGGTATCGGGGGTTCGAATCCCTCCCTCTCCGCCATATTTCTTCTTTAAGTTATTGATATTATTTATTAAAACCGTTCAGGTGCGATTTTTTGCCTAACGGCGTGCCCAACGGATGTTGAATTCCGGCGATTTTAGTTGGGACTTTTTTTCATACCCGTCCTCAGCTCTTCCGACTCGAACATTGATCGCCGAGCTGATGTGCTCAAGATGCCGAAAATGACTATTCACGTGTCGAAACCAAGCGGACGCCTTCCGGCGTCGAGGAGGGCGAAGATGGCTCACCAAAAGCGCTCAAGGGAGCTATCCTCCGTTCCTGCGATGCACTCGGCGCACATCTCGCTCGCCGATCTCGATGGCGCTTGGATTGGAGTTGGCGCGGCGCTCGAATGGATCGCGATGCGCGGGCAGGCGATACCGGCGAGTGAATACGATCAGCGCTCTGACGCCGCCGCCGAAGCCTTCATCACCACGCTTGCCGATATGATGCCGGAGATCGCTGAATCGTTGGTTCGCGGCCAGCCTGAATCCGGGCCGGGTTCCGCGCTTTGTCGCCATACCGGCCGGGATCTGGTCGGTCACTGCGGGCCACGACCTGTTTGCGGAGAACAAATCATACCAGCTTTTGGCGACAGATGACGCCAATGAATGGGAAGGCGCCATTCTGGGGTTGGCGGGAGGATATCGGCGCGTTCAGGTGCGAACGAGCTTTCTTCGTGAGCATTGGCCGCCAGACCACCCGGCGATCGAACCGAAGAGGAAGCGGAAGCGGTTTGCCATCGCCGAACTCCGGCAATTGATCGAAACCGTTGTCGCGAAAACCCCACCGGAGTTGGCGCCGCTGAGAAAGACCGAAATAGCAGAAATCGCGCGCAAATGTATGCCGCAGGCGCCGAGAGACAAGGTGCGGGATATCATGCGCGATCTCGGCCTTGAAGCAAAGACCGGGCCTCGCGGCCCACGCGACCCGGAGCGGCCGAAGCATATCTTGGAATTCGGCGAAAAAATGCTTTTCGCCAAATTGCGGAATTAGGCTGCAGCCGAAACGACCTGCACTCTCCCAGCACGCCGGGATTCGCCCGGATGCAGCTGGATAGAATGCCATGAACGATCGGAAAATGCTGTCGATCCTCGAAGCCGCCCGGTTCCTGGGAATTGGCCGCTCCACGCTTTACGCGCTCATCAAGGAAGGTCGCCTTCCCGTCCGAAAGCTTGGCCGACGGACACTCATCCATCGCGACGACCTCGGTCTGTTCGTAGATGGACTGCCGCGAAACACGGCGCAGCCATGACCTCCTTAGCGACCGGGTCACGCAAAGGGGATCGCATTGTAGCGGGACGCTTGGCGCCGACGCCTCGCAGAGACGTCCGAAGCGACAGTGGAGTCGTCCAGTGAGGCGGTTTTCCGAACGCGATGCAGGCGCATCCCCTGATCTCTTCGCGACTCATCAAATCTGCGACCTCGTTTATCTGGGGGTAAGCGCATCGCCCAACGAAGGCGAAGCTGAGCGGTTTCGCAATCCCTATGCGGAGGCAAGCCAGGCCCTCTCGGCGCGCCAAGAGTCCAGTCCGATCGAAAACGCTGTACCAGGCTGTGGCGACAGCATTGGAGAACTGAGCAAAGACGAGACCGCCGATCGCAATAAGCCTCTTTGGGAGGATGGCACGGCGGCGGCCGATGTGACCGAAACCCCTAAAGGCGCCGGAATCGTACAGCGAGCGGCAGTCAACAAGCCCCCTTCGGAAAGCACTCGCCCACGTTTGATGACCGCGCGGGATGTTGGTGCCTATCTCAAGTTGAGCGGGTCCACCGTTTGGCGCCGCGCTAAAAATGATCGCGGTTTTCCGCAGCCTTTCCGGGTCGGCGGTTCCACGCGATGGGACCGGCAGCAGGTGGATCGATACCTCGATGATCTCGCAATGATCGGCAAAGCCGATCGCTAGCAATGTCGCGACGGCACGACCCCAGTCGAGCGCGCCGCCATTGGATTTATGCGCGGGACGAACTCTGCGATATCTTCGACGTCGGTGACAGCACGATCTCGAACTGGATCCGGCGCGGATTGCCCCCCGTCGACACCCATCGACCGCAGATCTTCGCAGGGTTTGAAGTCCGGCGCTTCCTGACAAACCTGCGTTGGCCCCACGGACGTTTGCCGGACCACGGCCGTCTCTTCTGTCATTTCTGCAGCCAGTTCATGCCGCTTTCGCTACACGCAATTCAAAACGTGCCCGATGGTCTTGGACGCGTCACGGTGCGAGGTATGGCCACGAATTGCGACAACATGCTCCAGGCCACTGTCCCGCAGGCAATGGCTTGCGAAATATGGAGCGCAGCCCTCAATACCGCCCGACACTCGTCCGACGTATTGGCGGGCCGATCACCGGGGAGTTCTGGCGATTCATGCGCCTCGGTCCCGCCCGAAACTCACACTTCGAACCTGAGGCGGCTGTATCACTACCGGGTGTTTCTCGAGCAGCATGAAGAACTGCAGACGGACACGGTCGACGAACATCTGCGGTCGTTGGCGCGGATCAGCGCGGTCTTCGGTCATCGGCCCTTCGAGGAGGTTGAAATCGCCGATGTCGTCAGGCTGAAGGACAAGCTGCGCGAATTGCGCTCGGACGGTGAGTCCGGACGCCTCAGTCCCTCCACCGTGACCCATACCTTATGGCATGGCGGCGCTTTCTTTCGGTGGCTGAGCGCGCGGCCCGGCGTCAAGATCGATCCGCATCTGCCCGGCTACTTCAACCTGTCCCGGCGGGAACAGCGGGTGGCCGCGGACGCGGTCAAGGGCGCCGGCCTCACCTTCGATCAGGCCGCCTGCATCTTCCGCGAGATGCTGTCGGCGACGCCGACCGAGAAACGCAACCGCTCGATCTTTGCGCTGTTCATCGTCACCGGCATGCGCATTGGTGCCCTCGTGACCCTGCGCGGCAAGCACGTGAACATGGACACGCGTTGGATCAACCAGGACCCTCGTGAAGTCGACACAAAGGATGGCAAGCACATTCGGACTTACTGCCTCGACCTCGGTCACGGTCTTATTGATGCAATCCGAATCTGGTCGCGCTGGCGAACCGAGAACGGCTTCGGCGCTGGCGACGCCTTCTTCCTTCCGGACCGCTACCTCCAGCCGAACGGACTCGGCCTGGGATTCGCGCCGTCCTCGGAAAGTCCGGCGTCATGCTGGAAATCGGACGATCAGGTCCGGCAGATCATCAAGAACGCGGCCGCTAATGCAGGATTTGATACCACCGCCATCGCCTCGCACGATTTCCGAAAAACCATCCATCCGTTTCTCGCCCGGTGCGGCGCCATGACCGTTGCAGAAGAAGTCGCGCTGCAACTGAACTTCGGTCACACGCCGACCGAGACGATCCGCAAGCACTATGCGCGCATGCCGGAGGCGGAACGCGAAGCCATTCTCGACGAATTGTGTCGCCGCGCTCTCAGCAGCCGCACAGAACTCGAGCTCTACCTTGCCTTCGAGCGAGGCGAGATTGCCGACAGCGATCCCGATTTCGAACGGGCAAGGGGCATCTTTCGGCGGAACATGTTGCCGAGCGATAGATAGGGGAGCCGCTGATTGAAGCAGGAGGATGGCCTGCTGCCGGTTTCGTGGACACCGAGATAAGGTGTTTGACGGAACTGGAGAGTGGAAATGCAGAGAAGGAAGTTCAGCCGCGAGTTCAAGCTTGAGGCGGTGAGATTGGTGAAGGATCGGGGCGTCGCGGTGGCGCAGGCGGCCCGCGATCTGGATATTCATGAGAACTTGCTGCGCAAATGGGTCCGCGAGACCAGCGCTGATCCAGGGCATGCCTTTCCCGGCCATGGGCTGATGAAGCCTGAGCAGCAGGAGATCGATCGGCTGCGCAGGGAAGTGGCGAAGCTGAAGGCGGAGCGCGACATCCTAAAAAAGGCCGCAGCCTACTTCGCGAGGGATGCGCGATATGAAGTTCGCCTTCATTGCGAAGCACCGTTCGATCTGGCCCCTCTCGTCGTTGCCGTGCAACGACTGCCGGGCAGCGGGATGGCATGGCTATGCAGTGCGCTGGATGTCTCGCGTTCGGGCTTCCATGCCTGGCTCAACCGCAGCCCCAGCGCCCAGTCCCGTTACGACGAGGCGCTCGTTTCCCGGATCGACCGCAGCTTCAAGAGCAGCGACCGAACCTATGGCGCCAGACGCGTCTGGCACGACGTCTTGGCCGAGGGCCTCTCCTGCGGCCTGCATCGTATCGAGAGGCTCATGCGGGAGAACGGGCTGAGTGCCCGGCCGCGCCGCCGTGGGCTGCCGAAGGACATCGGCGAGCGGGTGGCCGTGTCGGACAACCTCCTCGACCGCGCCTTCGAGGCATCGGAACCGAACCGGAAGTGGATCGCCGACTTCACCTACATCTGGACCGCCGAAGGTTGGCTCTATGTTGCCGCCGTCGTCGACCTGTACTCCCGCCGTGTCGTCGGTTGGGCGATGAAGGCGGAGATGACGGCGCGGCTCGGGCAGCCCGGGGCGATGCGGTCAATGGCGGCTTTGGTTTCAAAGTGACCGGGCTTTGGCGCCTCTATGTGGTCGATGATGAATATCAATATGATTTTGGATCGCGAGTGCTATTATAAACAATAAGAGAGATTTTTCCGACCAGAGGAAGGCGGGAACATGCCACAGGGAGTGGAGATCACAGGTAGATGTATGTGCGGTGCAGTTCGAATAACCGGCACTGCACGCGAAGCCAAAGTGGCTGCGTGCCATTGCGACATGTGCCGCCGTTGGTCGTCTGGGCCATACTTCGAAGTGAATTGCGAGAACGTTACTTTTAAGGGCCAAGACAACATAACGACGATACGATCCTCCGAGTGGGCCGAACGTGGCTTCTGCAAGAGATGCGGGTCAAATCTGTTTTACCACCTAATCGAAAGCAACGAATTCCAGATTTCCGACGGACTTATTGATGATCAGTCAGGTTCACGCCTGAACCTGCAGGTCTTCATCGACAAGAAACCGCCCTACTACACATTGGCCGACCAGACGAAAACGATGACTGCCGAGGAAGTCTACGCCGCATTCGCCCCTCCGCCTGACTGACGTCGCACGGCAGCTTTGCCCGCATTGCGGTCATCCGAACATTACTCGGGTGGGGGTTCGAAGTGTCGGAGTCAGACCACTAGCTTCTTGTCGAGAGTGACTGTTGCAGCGACCATGCGCCCGCTCGTTTCCGTCAGCCGAACGGCTTCCTTCTTGAAATCTTCCGTGAAAATGGGTCGCTCTCGTTTGCCCATCGGGTCCTCATGTTTCGTTCAATGCGAGCAGAAAGTCCCTCCATTTTTCCCCGACAAGTCCAGTCGCGTGGTCAGCCGACAGCCGTCGGTTTCCGGCTCTCCAGAAATCCGCAGAACGCAGTCGCCGCCGGCGACAGGATCTTGTTCCGGGGATAGGCGGCGTACCATTGCCGCTTCAACGGCAAGCCCGCGACATCGAGCCTGACCAGTTCGCCGCTCGCCAGTTCCGTCCGCACGGTGCTCTCCGACAGGATCGAATAGCCCAGATGCCCGGCGATCGACTGTTTAATCGCCTCGTTACTGCCGAGCTCCATCACGGTGTTCGGGCGCAGGCCCGCGCGGGCGAAAGTATCCTCCACAGCCAACCGCGTGCCCGAGCCAAGCTCGCGCGCCAGAAAAGGTTCGCGCGCCAGCCGTTCAAGGCCGATTGAGCGTTCGCCCGCGAGAGCATGACCGGGATAGGAAACGGCGATCAGCAGATTGGGCGCGAACGCCCTGGCCGAAATCCGCCCATCTTCCGGCGGTTGACCCAGGATGTAGAGGTCGTCCTCGTTGTGCTCCAAGCGTCCAAGGATGGCCTCGCGATTGCCGACATGCATCGCCACGGCGATGCCGGGATGTTCGGCGCGAAAATCGCCGAGCAGACGCGGAACGACATAGCTGGCGGTGGTGATGATCGCCACCGACAGTGTCCCGCGCTCCAGTCCCTGCTCCGCCGCCAGTTCCTGATCCAGGCTTTCGATCCGGTTGAAAATGTCCCTGCAGGCGGCCGCGACCAGGCGGCCATGGCTCGTTAGGTGCAGTTGCTTGCCGATCTGCTCGATTAGCGGCTGGCCGATCGATCGCGCCAGCTGCTTGACCTGTATCGAGACGGCGGGAGGCGTCAGGTGCAGCGCTCCCGCGGTGCGCACGACCGAACCGTGATTGGCGAGCGCATCGAATATCTTGAGCTGGCGCAGTGTCGCATGGCGAAGCGGCATCGGGCATTTCCATAAACAATCGTTTAAGGAAATCGTAAAATCATTTAACTGTCAATTAATCCGTTCTCCAACCACCCTTGGCATGGATCGCCGTTTGATCCTGCCGGTCCGACCCGGCGCAGCGGCGGGAGGAAGAGGAGAAAGTTGCGATGAGCAAGAGCTACAAGGCCGGCGTCAAGGAATACCGGTCGACCTATTGGGAGCCGGACTACAAGATGAAGGAGACCGACGTTCTCGCCGTGTTCAAGGTCATCCCGCAACCCGGCGTGCCTCGCGAGGAAGCCGCCGCCGCTGTCGCCGCCGAAAGTTCGACCGGCACCTGGACGACGGTGTGGACCGACCTGTTGACCGACCTCGATTATTACAAGGGCCGCGCCTACGCGATCGAGGACGTGCCGGGTTCGGACGACGCCTTCTACGCCTTCGTCGCCTATCCCGCCGACCTGTTCGAGGAAGGCTCGGTCGTCAACGTCTTCACTTCGCTCGTCGGCAACGTGTTTGGATTCAAGGCCGTGCGTTCGCTGCGCCTGGAGGATGTGCGTTTCCCTATCTGGTTCGTTAAAACCTGCTTCGGACCGCCGCACGGAATCAATGTCGAGCGCGACAAGCTCGACAAATACGGCCGCCCGTTGCTCGGCTGCACCATCAAGCCGAAACTCGGCCTGTCGGCCAAGAACTACGGCCGCGCCGTTTATGAATGCCTGCGCGGCGGCCTCGACTTCACCAAGGACGACGAGAACGTCAATTCGCAGCCTTTCATGCGCTGGCGCGACCGTTTCGATTTCTGCCAAGAAGCGATCGAAAAATCGGAAGCCGAAACCGGCGAACGCAAAGGTCATTACATGAACGTGACCGCGCCGACGATGGAGGAGGTCTACAAGCGCGCCGAGTACGCCAAGGAGATCGGCACCCCGATCATCATGTCGGACTATTTGACGCTTGGCTGGGCGGCGCACAATTCGCTCAGCAAATGGTGCCGCGACAACGGCATGCTGCTGCACGTCCACCGCGCCATGCACGCCGTGCTCGACCGCAATCCGAACCACGGGATCAACTTCCGGGTCCTGGCGAAACTGCTGCGCCTGCTCGGCGGCGACCATCTCCACTCCGGTACGGTGGTCGGCAAACTCGAAGGCGATCGCGAGGCCACGCTCGGCTGGATCGACCTTATGCGCGACAGCTTCGTCAAGGAAGACCGCTCCCGCGGCATTTTTTTCGACCAGGACTGGGGTTCCATGCCAGGCGTTTTTCCGGTCGCCTCCGGCGGCATCCATGTCTGGCATATGCCGGCGCTGGTCTCGATCTTCGGAAACGATTCCGTCCTGCAATTCGGCGGAGGCACGCTTGGCCACCCTTGGGGCAACGCCGCCGGCGCGGCGGCTAACCGCGTGGCGCTGGAAGCTTGCGTCCAGGCACGCAACGAAGGACGACCGCTGGAAAAGGAAGGCAAGGAGATCCTCACCAAGGCGGCCGAACACAGTCCCGAACTGAAGATCGCCATGGAGACCTGGAAGGAGATCAAGTTCGAATTCGACACCGTCGACAAACTCGACGTGCAGCACCGCTGACTCCACGCCCTGCTTTTTCAAGGATCGAAGTGATGAGCAAAGTCCAAGACTATAATTCGCGTCTGTCGGATCCGGCCAGCCGGAAGATGGGCACATTCTCCTACCTGCCCGAAATGACCAAGGCGCAAATCCGCAGCCAGGTGGAATGGATCGTCAAGCACGGCTGGAATCCGGCCATCGAACACACCGAGCCGCAATTCGCCACGTCCAACTACTGGTACATGTGGAAGCTGCCGATGTTCGGCGAAACCGATGTCGACGCCATCCTCGCCGAGCTCGAAGCCTGCCACAAGGCCAACCCCGGCAATCATGTCCGCCTGCTCGGCTACAACAACTTCACCCAGTCGCAAGGGGCAAACATGGTCGTCTATCGCGGGAAACCGGTCTGACCCTCAGCACCCGGCGCCCGGGAACGGGGCGTCTCCGTGCCCCGTTCCTCTGTCTCCCCACGTCACGCAGGACCTGATCCATGAACGCCCATGTCACAGAAGACGCCCGCAGTCAGTTCATGATCGCCCGCGAGCCATACTACCGGGCACAGGCCGACGAGATCGAGCGCTACCGCGCCGCCTACGAAGCGCGCATGCCGGTGATGCTGAAAGGCCCGACAGGCTGCGGAAAATCGCGTTTCGTCGAATACATGGCCTGGTCGCTCGGACGGCCGCTGATCACGGTCGCCTGCAACGAGGACATGACCGCTTCGGACCTTGTCGGCCGCTTCCTTCTCGACATCAACGGCACGCGCTGGCAGGACGGGCCGCTCACTGTCGCGGCGCGCATCGGCGCCATCTGCTACCTCGACGAGGTGGTCGAGGCGCGTCAGGACACCACCGTCGTCATCCATCCGCTGACCGACCATCGCCGCCAATTGCCGCTCGACAAGAAGGGCGAACTGGTCTCGGCTCACCCGGATTTCCAGATCGCCATTTCCTATAATCCCGGCTACCAGTCGATGATGAAGGACCTGAAGCAGTCGACCAAGCAACGCTTCGGGGCAATGAGCTTCGACTATCCGGCGGCGGCAATCGAACGCGAAATCCTCGCTTACGAAGCCGGCATCGACATGAAAACAGCCGAGCGTCTGGTCCAGATCGCGCAGCGTTCGCGCAATCTGAAAGGCCACGGCCTCGACGAGGGCATGTCGACCCGCCTGCTGATCTACGCCGGGCAACTGATCGCCAAGGGCATCGCACCCGTCGCGGCCTGCCGCATGGCGCTTGTCGAGCCGCTCACCGACGACGCCGACATGCGCGATACGCTTGAAGCCGCTGTCGTCACTTTTTTCGCCTGAGCGGGCAAGCCATGTCGGTCGATCTCGCCGACTATCGCGCCGGCCTTGTCGCCGCCGCCCCCGGACTCGCCGAAAGGCTGGACGCGCAGTTCCACGAGGCTGCGCGCATTCTCTCGCCGACGGGACTGAAGGACTGGCTCGACGGCGCTCGCGGCCTCGCCGAACTCGGCAAAGGCCCAGCGCTTCTCCTCGCCTATGTCGAAGCCATGCCTGCCGTTGCGCGCGAGTGCGGCGAAGACGTCGTCCGCGATTGCGTCGGCGCCGCTATGATGCTCGCCTCGATGACATCGGGCGAAGTGCTGGCGCTGGCCTTCTCCACGATGCCGACCGCCGCGGCGCGGCTGTCCGATCCGGAGTTGCTGCGCGGCTATCTGCAGCTTCTGCACCGTTTGGCGGCAAGAGCGCCGCGCGGCCTGCGGCCGATGTTCGGCGTGATCGACGAATTGCTCGGCAAGCTGACGCTTTCCGGCCTGCAGCGCTGGATCGATTTCGGCGCGGAAGCCTACCGGCGCGACCTGCCGAAGCAGGCAGGCTATTTCGGGCTGCGCACCGAAGACAGCCGTGCGGTCCTGGAAGCCGAACGGCGCGGCACGCTGTTCGTCGACAGCCAGCGTCGCCTGAACCTCTATCTGCGCGCCTTCTGGGGCCGCGATTTCCGCCTGCGTCCGGCGGCGGCGGACTTCGAGGCGTTCCGCCCATTCATCGCGGCGCACGAGTTGCACTTGCCGGACGCCGTGGACGATGCCGGCGGCGTGGCCGGCATCGACCTCTACCGGGCCATGGCCGCGCACATGGCGGCGCATCTCGTCCACACGCCGCAAGCGTTCGAAGGCGAAAACCTCTCGCCGGCAGAACGCTTCTTCATCGGCATGATCGAAGATGCTCGCGTCGAGGCGCTCGCCGCCCGGACGTTCCCCGGCATGCGCAACCTGTGGAAATCGCTGTGCGCGCCGCGCCGCGCCGACGATCACGAAGCCGCGCCGCTGATCGGAACGCTGGCGGCATGCCTGCTCGACGCGGATGCGAACGCCGGCGACGCCGTCCTCGACGCGCTCGCGGCGGAATTCCATGCCGGCGACTTGTCGCCGGCCGTCTCCCTCGATCTCGGCCTGCGCCTGTTCGCCATCCTCGCGCGCCGCCGCGCGGTGCCGAGCCTGCGCATCCTGGAAAGCCTCGCGCTTCCCTGGCGCGACGACAACAGTTTTTTATGGGCGCCGGAGGAATTCGATTTCGCCACGGCGGCCGGTTCCGGCGCGCCAGGGCAGATGCGCAAGCATGTTGGCCTGATGGAGTTCATCAACGAGGTCGATGTCGAGACCGCCGGCGACGACGCGCAGGAAATCTGGACGCTGTCGAGCGAACTGTATCCCTACGAGGACGAGGGCGTCTCCTTCAACGAGAAAGAAGGCCGGGAACCGGTTTCCGATCCTTTCGCCTATCCCGAGTTCGACTACCAAACCCGATTGGTGCGACCGTCCTGGGCGACGCTCTACGAGCGGCGACAGGGCCGCGGCGATCCGGAGGACCTGCGCAACATTCTCCTGCGCAACAAGGGCGTATCGGGGCGGATCAAGTCCATCATCGACCGTCTGCGCCCGCAAGGCCTCACCCGCCAGCGCAAGCTCGAGGATGGCGACGAACTCGACATCAACGCCGCCGTCGAGGCCTCCGTCATGGCGCGCATCGGCCAGCAGCCTGATTTGCGCATCACCATGCGCAATGTCGTCAACCGGCGCGATCTCGCCGTCGTCATCCTGCTCGATCTGTCGGAATCGACCAACGACCGGGTGCGCGGGTCGGATCGGACCGTCCTGGAGCTGACCCGCGAAGCGAGCGCTTTGATCGCGACCGCGATCGAGGGCATCGGCGACCCCTTCGCCATTCACGGCTTTGCTTCCGACGGACGCCACGACGTGCGTTACTTCCGCTTCAAGGATTTCGACCGGCGGTTCGACGACGAAGCGCGCGCTCGTCTGGCCGGCATGAAGGGCGGCTTGTCCACCCGCATGGGAACCGCCCTGCGCCACGCCGGCCGGCATCTGGCGAGGCGAGGCGAAACGCACAAGTTGCTGATCGTCCTGACGGATGGCGAGCCGGCCGACATCGACGAACGCGATCCGCAATATCTGCGAATGGACGCGCGTAAGGCGGTGGAGGAGTTGCGCCGGACCGGCGTCCATTCCTATTGCCTGACGCTCGATCCGCAAGCCGACCGGTATGTTGAACGTATATTCGGCGTCGGCCGGTACACGGTTGTCGATCAGGTGAAGCGCCTGCCGGAGAAACTTCCGGCGCTGTTCGCCAACCTGACGCGGTGATGGCGTGCGCTTTTTTTTTGCAACGACCCCGGCCGCAACCGACGAGTTGGTCCAGAATGCGTTTGGCGGGCAGGTGCGACTGCTCGACAATCCTGGTGATCTCGAGCTTCTCGGATGCGGGATGCCTCATTCGTCGTCGCCCCCATCCGCGATCATGCTTTTTTGAGCAGACGGTTTTCCAAGGTCAAGTCGGCCACGCATTCCTTCGGAGCACGCGTCTCGAAGCGCAGGTCCTGCACCTCGCCGGTCGTCGCGGCACGCGCCGTGTCGCCAGTAAGTCGGCGCTTGCCGGCCTCCATGAATTCCTTCGACCAGGTGTAATACAGGCTCTGGGCGATGCCTTCCTTGCGGCACAGTTCGGCGATGCTGTCATCGCCGCGCAGACCTTCGAGCACGATGCGGATCTTGCCCTCGGCCGAGAAGTGCCGCCGGGTCTGCCGACGGATGTCCTTGACCACATGTTCAGCGGAGCGCTTGCCGCCAGTCGACTTCGTATTCATGTCCGTTCCTTCGTCTTCGACGAGAACCGAACACTCCTCAAATCACACCAACAATTCTGTGCCGTAGGCGCTGATCCCGGACAGCCGAGAACTTCTTCAGCCTGCTCAAGCCGGAGAGGATACGCCGGCGGGTCTGTAAAACCCGCATCGATGCTCGGCGAGATGTGTTCGACTACATCGAGATGTTCTACAACCCCGCACGCAAGCACGTCAGGAACGGGATGCTGTCGCCCGTCGAGTTCGAACGGCAACAGGAACTGAGAACTGAGGGCGTCTAGAAAACTCGGGGCTATTCAGCCTGAAGTTTCCACCCAAGGCAAAGCAGCCACCACAGGGGCGCAATGACCGCCAGGAGGCGAGTTTTCGCACCGGCTTTGTCTTCAGGGTTTCATATCCAATGGCAGGGCCTGCGGGGAGGGAGGGAAACGCTCGGGATCGATGCGCCTGAACGGGGCATGTGTGGGTGGAATCATGTCAATCGGTCCGGATTTGGCACCAATGGGACGGCAACACTTGTTGCTGGCGAAGGCCGCAACGAGGTCATGGTTTTCTCCGGGCTCTGATCTTGTATAGACTTGGCCTGGCAGCATGGGATGCGGACAAGCGATGGCAGTAACCCTGAAAGATGTGGCTGGACGGGCTGGGGTATCGCGTTCCGCGGTGTCGCGGACCTTTACCGATGGCGCTTCGGTCTCGGCCAGGACCCGCGCCAAGGTCGAGGCTGCGGCGCAGGAACTGGGATATGCTCCGAACGCGCTCGCCTCCAGCCTGACGACGGGGCGGACCAAGCTGATCGGTCTCATCGCGAACAATTTTCACAACCCGCTGATCCTGGAGGTCTTTGACCTTTTCACCCGCGGCCTGCAGGATCGCGGACTGCGGCCCTTGCTGGTCAATCTGAGCGGGGCGAGCGACCCTGCCGCCTCGGTTCGCATGTTGCGGCAATATTCGGTGGATGGGGTGATCGTTGCCTCATCGACGCTGCCCCCCAGCTTTGCCCGGGCCTTCCGGTCCGCAGCCCTGCCCGTGGTTCATGCCTTTGGCCGCCATTCCCTTGCGCCCGATGTGCATGTCGTGGGGATCGACAACGTTGCCTGTGGCCGGATCGCGGCCGAGACCCTGATCCGGCGCGGATATCAGCGGGTGGGCTTTCTGGGCGGACCGGAAAGCGCCACCTCGACGCAAGACCGCGCGGCGGGATTTCTGCGCGGCCTGGCTGGCGCCCCGGTTTCGGTGTCCTATGCGGCGGACTACACCTTTGACGCCGGGCGGGCCGCAATGCAGCGGCTTTTGCAAACGACCCCGGCAGAGGCCTATTTCTGCGGTGATGACCTCTTGGCCGTGGGCGCGCTGAGTGCAATCCAGGATACAGGCCTTTCTGTGCCGAGTGACATCGGCCTGCTCGGGTTGAACGACATGGAAATGTCGCGCTGGCAGAACATCGGGTTGACGACGATCCGCCAGCCCGTGGCTGCAATCATCGGCGCGGCCATCGATCTGGTCGTCGCGACGATCGAAACCCCGGACCTTGCACCCGAGGCCCGGCTTTTCCCCTGCGAGGTGATCGAGCGGCAGAGCCTGCGGGGATTTTCCTAGCGGAACATCGGCGGGCGGGCGTCCACCCAGGCGCCGCCTGCCTTGGCCGAGGCCACCGCCGCATGCACCGCCGCCATCGACCGCAGCCCGGCGCTGGCTCCCGGCAGGCCATCGCGCGGCTTGCCGCGGATGCTGTCGGCCAGATCGCAATAGATATTCGCCACCGCAAGGGGAAAGCCTTCGGGATGGGCGATGGCCACGCGGGACAGGCGCCTTGCATCCTCGTGAAGCCCGGCCTCGCCCTTTTCCATGATCTGCGTGCGCCCGCCCACAGGCGTGAAGATCAATTGGTTCGGCTGTTCCGAGGCCCAGCGGAAACCGCCCGTTTCGCCAAACACCTGGATGTCGAAGCCATGCTGGCGCCCGATGGCGACGGAAGAAGTCCAAAGCCGCCCGACCGTGCCTTTCAACAGCCGAAAGTTGACCATCGCGTCATCTTCCAGCACGCGTGAGGGGATGGTCGAGGCGAAATCGGCCGAAAGGCTTTCGACCTCGTCGCCGCAAATGAAGCTGGCCATGTGCAGCGCATGAATGCCGCAATCGGCGAACTGACCCGAAACGCCCGCCATCGCCGGATCATAGCGCCAGCGGACGCGGGGATTTTCCGCATCTGCCGCATCGCCATGGTGGCCGTGGCTGAAGTTTGTCACCACCAGCCTGACGCGGCCGACTTCGCCGGCCTTCACCATGGCGCGGGCCTGGCGCACCATCGGGTAAGCCGAATAGCAATAATTCACCGCGCAGATCTTTCCGGTTTTCCTGGCCACCCGCACAATTTCTTCGCCCTCTTCGACCGTCATGGTCATGGGCTTTTCGCACAGCACGTTGAACCCCGCCTCAAGGAAGGCCTTGGTGATCTGGAAATGGGTGGAATTGGGCGTGGCGACGGTGACAAGGTCGGGCCGGTCGGAGCGGTTGCGTTCGCCCGCCAGCATCTCGGTCCAATCGCCATAGGCGCGGTCCGGTGCAACACCAAGGTGTTGCGCATAGGCCCGGCCTGCCTCGGGCCGGTGATCCAGCGCCCCCGCAACCAGCCGGAAATGCCCATCGGCCAAGGCGCCAAGACGATGCGCCGGGCCGATCTGGCTGCCTTCGCCGCCGCCGATCATGCCCCAGTTCAATTGTGCCATGTTTGGCCCCTTTCAAAATCCGATGGAGGTAAGATGCTCGCGGTTCTTTCGCGCATCATCAACCGGGCTGACATCCAGCGTCGGGTCGCAGTCCTGTTCGACGGTGCACCAACCCGCGTACCCGCCGTCCAGTAGAACCTGTCGGACGGCGGTGAAATCCACGTCGCCCTTGCCCAGATTGCAGAAGATCCCCTGTCCGCAGGCCTCGTAGAACCCCGTGCTCTTCGCGATGGCGTCGGCCTTCACCATCGGGTCGATATCCTTGAAATGCATATAAGAAATCCGCCCGATATGGCGACGCATGAAGGCAACCGGGTCAAAACCGGCATAGGAGTGATGGCCCGTATCGAAACAGATCTTCAGGATGGATTCGTCAACCTCGTCCAGGAGCCGCTCCAACTCCGGCTCGAAGTCGATGAAGCCCGCGGCATGGGCGTGGATGCCGACCATAAGGCCGTAGTCTTCGGCCCCCATCCTGGCAACTTGCGCTATCCGGTCACGGAACGCGGTCCATTCTGCCTGGTCCATCTGCTCGGCCGCCCCGGCGCGGCCCGCTGTGGGCGCGCGGCGGGGAGAGATGCTGTCGATCAGCACCAGATGCCTTGCGCCATGCGCGGTCAGCGCCTTGCAGGTGCGAACCGCCGCATCCCGGACCTCGTCCCATTTGGCAGGATCATGAAAGGGGCGAAAGACCACGCCGCCGATCAGCTCCAGTCCGTTTTCCGCCAAGGCTTCGCCGAGGATGCCCGGATCTTCGGGCATGAAACCGATGGGGCCAAGCTCGATCCCGCGGTAGCCTGCCGCCGCGCATTCCTTCAGCACCTGCCGCCAGGAAGGGTTGCGCGGGTCTTCTGCGAATTCCACGCCCCAGGAACAGGGGGCATTGCCGATGCGTATGGTCATGGGGTCCTCAACTTTGGGGAACGGCGTGCCAAAGGCCGTCGTCCGATGCCTGAAACGCGGTGTCGATGATCTGGGAGACCGCCATGCCGTCGCGGAAGGTTGGCCAGACCGGCCGGCCGGTATGGATCGCCTGGAGGAAATCCCGCGCCTCGATGATGATCTGATCCTGATAACCGGTGCCATGGCCTGGCCCCTGACAAAAGGCGCCAAAGTCGGGATGCGCGGGGCCGGTCAGGATGCGTGTGTATCCGCGCGTGGCCTCGGGCCCCTCGGCGCGGTAAAGCCAGACCGCGTTCTGATCCTCTTGATCAAAGCGGATGCCGCCCTTGGTGCCATGGATTTCATAAGCATAACCCATCTTCCGCCCCGTGGCTGTGCGGCTGACGTATAAATGCCCCATCGCGCCGGAGGCAAAGCGAAGCATCATCTGTCCGTGATCGTCGTTGTCGGCCAACCCGCCAGGGCGCGTGGCGTGAACCGTTTCGATCCGCGCTGAAAGCTCCGCGACCGGGCCCATCAGCGCCAACATGCAGTTGACCGGATGCGGCGCAAGGTCCCCCATGCAGCCATTGGCCCGCCCCGTTGTGCGCCAACTGGCGGGGGCTGCCGGATCGGCGAAGAAATCCTCGGTATGTTCGCCGCGAAACCAGGTGACCCGGCCGATTTCCCCCTCGGCCAGAAGCTTGCGCACGAATTGCGTGGCGGGAGTGCGCACATAGTTGAAGCCGATCATGTTGGGCTGCCCCGAGGCCTCGGCGGCAGCCACCATCGCGCGGGCATCCTCCAGCGAGGCGCCAAGCGGCTTTTCGCAAAACACCGGTTTGCCGATGGAAAAAGCGGCCTCGGCAATGGCGCGGTGGGTCGATTGCGGTGAGGCGATCACCACCGCCTGCACCTTTGGATCGGCCACTAGATCGCGCCAGTCCGCCGTGGCGCGCCCAAAGCCATAGGCCCGGGCGTAGCGCGCGGCCGAGGCCTTGTTTGTGGCGGCAATCACCTGCAGCCGGGGCCGCAGGGGGGTATCGAACACAGCCGCAACCGCCGAGAAGGCCACTGCGTGCGCCTTGCCCATATAGCCGCCGCCGACGAGGCCTATCCCGATTTCAGACAATGGAAGCCCTCCCGCAAAGCCAATATTGCAACCGGTTGCAAAATAGGTATCCTTACCAGGGAAAACGCGCAAGCCCCGTTCGAAAGGCAAGCAGAGATGCATGAAACGATCAGGCTGACCGTGGCTCAGGCCATCGTGCGCTGGCTGGTGAACCAGTTCATCGAGATCGGCGGGGCCGAGGTCCGCATCTGCGGCGGCGGCTTTGGCATCTTTGGTCATGGCAATGTGCCCTGTCTGGGCGAGGCGTTGTATCCGGTCCAGGCCGAGATGCCGCTCTATCGCGGCCAGAACGAACAAAGCATGGGTTTCGCAGCCGCAGCCTATGCGAAGTACCACCTGCGCCGCCGCTTCATGTTCTGCACAGCCAGCGCCGGGCCTGGCACGGCCAACCTGTTGACCGCCGCAGCGCTTGCCCATGCCAACCGCCTTCCAATGCTGATGCTGTGCGGCGACGCTTTTCTGACACGGCTGCCCGATCCCGTGCTGCAGCAGCTGGAACACTTCGGCAATCCGTCCCTTGGGGTGAATGATGCCTTCAAGGCGGTCAGCCGGTTTTGGGACCGCATCACCCATCCGGCGCAGATTCTGCAATCGCTGCCGGCCGCTTTGGCAACCATGCTGGACCCCGCCGATTGCGGCCCGGCATTCATCGGCCTGCCGCAGGACGTGCAGGGCTGGGCGCATGACTATCCCGTGGCCTTCTTTGCGCGGCGCGTCCACCGCATCCGCCGCCAATCGCCCGACGCCTTGGAGATAGCCGAGGCCGCCGGCCTGCTGCGCCACGCAAAGCGCCCGGTCATCGTGGCGGGGGGCGGGGTCCAGTATTCCGGTGCGGCAGAGGCGCTGACGGCATTCGCAGAGGCGCATGGGATTCCGGTGGTCGAGACCATTGCCGGACGCGCCAACATGCTTGCTGCTCATCGCTTGAACATCGGGCCCTTGGGGGTGACGGGTTCAGACAGCGCCAATGCCGTTGCGGGGCTGCCGATGTGGTGCTGGCCGTGGGCACGCGGTTGCAAGATTTTACCACGGGGTCCTGGACGGTCTTTGCCCCGGATGCCCGGCTGATCGGGCTGAATGTCGGGCGGCATGACGCCGCAAAGCATCTGTCCCTTGCGGTGGTCGGGGATGCGCGCCTCGGGCTGGAGACGCTGGCGGCCGCGTTGGCCGGCCATGTTGTCCCGGCGGCTTGGACCGCAAAAGCACAGGCCGAACGCAAGGCCTGGGATGCCTGTGTCGCGGCCAATGTGGCCCATGGCGACCGGCCCGCGTCTTACGCCCAGGCGATCGGCGTGGTCAACGCGCTTGTCCATCCCCGCGACCGGGTGGTGACGGCGGCGGGCGGCTTGCCGGCCGAGGTGACCGCAAACTGGCGGACCCTTGGGGTCGGCACGGTGGATGTCGAATTCGGCTTCTCCTGCATGGGATATGAGATTGCCGGAGGCTGGGGCGCACGCATCGCGCAGACCGAGGCCGAGCCCGATCAGGACACTGTCGTTTTCGTGGGCGACGGCAGTTACCTCTTGCTGAATTCGGACATCTATTCCTCTGTCCTTACCCAGAAAAAGCTGATCATCCTTGTCCTGGACAATGGCGGCTTTGCAGTGATCAACAAGCTGCAGAACAACACCGGCCAGCCCAGCTTCAACAACCTGATCGCCGATTGCCCGACGGTCCCTGTGCCCTTTGCGGTGGACTTCGAAGCCCATGCCCGCGCCATGGGGGCAAATGCTGAAACCGTGGCCAACCCTGCCGAACTGGGTGCGGCCTTTCTGCGCGCAAAGGCCGCCGCAAAAACCTCTGTCATCATAATGAAGGTCGACCCTTACGAAGGCTGGACCACCCAGGGCCATGCCTGGTGGGAGATCGGCACGGCCCAAGTCTCGGCAGCCCCCTCTGTGACCGAAAAACATGCCGAGGTCGAGGCCGGGCGTGCAGCGCAAAGGCAGGGCCTGTGATGGCCGACCTTGCCCGCCTTGGCGCCAAACCCTGCCTGGTGATCGGCCGAGCGGGGATGGACCTTTACGCCGACCCGCCCGGTACGCCGATAGAAGCCGCCACGCGCTTCACCTCGGCCTTGGGCGGGTCCTCGGCCAATATTGCGGTTGCCTTGACCCGGGCGGGTGGGCAGGCCGCGCTCCTGACCTGCGTTTCGGACGACGCAGTGGGAAGGTTCTGTCTGGCCCAACTGGATGCATGCGGGGTTGACCGCGCGCATGTCCGGGCCTCCGGCGGCGAGGCGCGCAATTCGCTAGCCGTGGTGGAAACCCGGCTGGAGGACTGCCAATCGGTCATCTACCGCAACGGAGCCGCCGATTTCGACATGACGACGGCCGATGTGCAGGCGGTGGACTATGACCGCTTTGGCGCACTGATCACGACGGGAACCGTGCTTGCCCGCGAGCCCTCGCGGACGGCGACCTTTCGCGCCTTTGAACTGGCGCGGGCGGCCAAATTGCCGCTGATCTTCGACATCGATTATCGGCCCTATTCATGGCGCTCGGCCGCGGAGGCGGCCGATGTCTACTCCCGCGCCGCCGCGTTGTGCGACGTAATCGTCGGCAATGATGTCGAGTTCGGTTTCATGGCGGGCGACCCGAGGCTCGGCCTTGAGAAAGCCCGCAGCCTTGGCGCGCAGATCGTCATATACAAAATGGGCGAGAAGGGTGCGATCACCGTGACCGCGTCCGGCGAAATCAGGACCGGCATCTACCATACCGAGACGCTGAAACCGACCGGAGCGGGGGACGCCTTTCTGGGCAACCTCGTGGCCAGCTTGGCGCAAGGTCGGACAGTGGAGGAAGCGGTCCTGCACGGTTCGGCGGCGGCCGCCATCGTCGTCTCTCGGGTGGCTTGCGCGCCGGCGATGCCGACGCGCGAAGAACTGGATCGCTTCATTGCTTTGCACAGCGGCCCGACCTTGGCCTGACAGGACATCCCATGCACATCGCTCCTCATGACAACCAGAACCGTCCCATCGTCGATATCGACCACCCGCTTGTGCCGCTCGTCTATTTCAACATCATCCGGCTGAAAGCGGGGGAGCATTTCGACTACCGCACCCCGGGCTACGAGACCTGCGTGGTGCCGGCGACCGGCACTATAACGGTCGAGACCATGGGCGAGAGCTTCGCCGACATCGGCCACCGCAGCGCCGATGTCTGGGACGGCGAGCCTGAAGGGGTGTATGTGCCCTCCGGTAGCGGCGCGCGGATCACGGCGCTTACCGACACCGAGGTCTTTGTCGCGGGCGCGAAGTTTGACCAGACGCTACGCCCTTTTGCCGTGCGCGCCGCCGATATCGACCGCGTGCAATATGGCTCGGACGACACCAAGACCCATCGCAAGATCAAGCACATCCTCGGCACCGCCTATCATGACCGGGTGGGCCGGCTTCTGGTCAGCGAGCTTTTCACCGTCGGTGCGGGCGGCTGGTCGGGTTTCCCGAGCCACAAGCACGACACGGACCGTCTGCCCGAAGAAACCCGCCACGACGAATGCTACAACTTCCGCTTCCGGCCTGCCTACGGCGCGGGTCTGCAGATGCTGCAGCGGATCGATAATCAACCGGGCGATGCCTATCACATCATGGACCGGTCAACCGTGCTGATCGACAAGGGCTATCACCCCTGCTGCGTCCTGCCGGGCTATGAGATGTATTACTTCACCATCCTCGGCGGACAAAGCCAGCGCAGCCTGAAGCAGTATTTCCAGCCGACCCACGCCGCCCAGCTGCACACGATCCCGGGCATCATGGACATGGTGGCCAAGTTCAAATGACCCTGGCGACGCTCGCCCAGGTCCTGCAACCAGCGCTGAGGGACGGTTATGCCGTGCCGGGGCTGGTCTGTCTGGGATGGGAAGACATGCGCGCCTATGTCGCCGCCGCCGAGGAGGAACGGGCGCCGGTGATCCTGCAGGCTGGTCCAGGATGCCGTGCGCATACGCCCCTTGCGATCCTTGGGCGCATGTTCCGCCATCTGGCCGAGGAGGCCTCCGTGCCCGTGGTCGCCCACCTCGATCATGGCTTCACCTTGGACGAGTGCCGCGCGGCGCTGGATGCGGGCTTTACCTCGGTCATGGTGGATGGATCGAAACTGCCCCTGCAGCAGAACATCGACCTGACGGCGGACGCGGCCAAACTCGCCCATGCGGCGGGAGCCTCCTGCGAGGGCGAGATCGGGTATGTCGGCTATGCCGGCGGGGCAGCCTCGCGAGGGACCGATCCGGCCGATGCCGCCCGCTTCGCGGAGGCCACCGGCATCGACGCCATAGCCATTTCGATAGGCAACCTGCATCTGCAGCTCAATCCCGCCGGCAGACTGGATCTCCCCCGATTGCGGGCGATCGAGGCGGTGACGACGGCGCCGCTTGTCATCCACGGGGGATCGGGCATCAGCCCCGCCGAACGCGCTTCGCTTGCCGCGAACAGTCGGATCGCCAAGATCAACATCGGCACTGAATTGCGCATCGCCTTTGGCAAGGCCCTGCGGGACGACCTCGCGCGGGACTTGGACCAATTCGACCGGATTGCCATCCTGAAAGCCACCGAAGACCCGGTGACAGAGGCCACTAGAGCCGTATTCCGCAGTCTTGGATCTTCCGGTCGCGTCTGAGGCCCGGGACCGGTAGATCCCGGCTCTGGCCTGGGGACGCCGGAATGGACCGCGATGCCGGAGCATCTCCTTTGATGGCAGCTGAGTGGCTGCTTCTCGGCCAATGCGGACTTTGTCGGCCCCCCGCACGAATCGGAAAACGACGAACACGCTCAAGTCGCAAACCCACCCTCTGCGACGAGACCAATCGCGAAAGCACGCGAGCTCGCCCGCGTCAGGTCGTCCGCATGCGGTCAGACCGCCCAGATGCGGGCTGTTCGGTCGTTGGATGCCGTGAGCACCAAACGACCGTCGGGCGAGAAGACCGCGGTGTTGACCTCACCGTCGTGCTTCATCGGTTCGCCGATCGGCACCCCTGTCGCAGCGTCCCACAACCGCGCGGTTTCGTCCCGCGATGCCGTCACCACGCGCGTTCCGTCCGGCGAGAAGGCAGCGGTGAAGACCACAGCTTCATGCTTCATCGGCATGGTAATCGGCCGGCCGGTCGTCGCGTCCCACAGCCTGGCGGTATTATCGATCGATGCCGTCACCACGCGCGTCCCGTCCGGCGAAAAGGCAGCGGACTCGACGATGTCCCCATGCGTCATCGGCTCGCCGACCGGTTGGCTCGTTGCCGCGTCCCACAGCCGCGCGGTGCTATCCCAGGAGGCCGTGACCACGCGGCTTCCATCCGGCGAGAAGGCGGCAGAAAGAACGACCATTTCATGCGTCATCGGTTCGCCTGTCCGGGATCAGCCCCAATGAGACAGAATTGGGCTAATTGAGAGAGGAGGATTTATGGCTCATCGTAGCCCTTCACGGGAGCGAAGATGAGACACAAAGCCGGGACACAGCAACCGTCGGAGAGGGTGATCAAGGACATCCGCCGGGTAACCCGCAAGCAATATGGCGCGGAGGAGGAGATCTTTATCGTGCTGGATGGACGTCGCGGCGAGGAGTCGATCGCAGCGCTGTGCCGTCGCGAAGGGAACGCCGAGAGCCTGTAAAAAAAAATTGGTCGAAAGAGTTCCTGGAAGCCGGCAAGAAGCGGCTGGAGGGCGACACAGCGCGTGCCGCCCCCACCAATCGGATGATGGGGGCGCTGGCTGGTATTCAAAGACCGTTGGCTTTGGCGATAAAATCCGACAGATGCGGTACGTAGTCTTCCGGGCCACCGCCTCCCATGGCCATCGCCAGCGCGAAGGAATTTTTCACGGCGCTGGCCATCGGCGTGGCGACGGTTGAGCCGTTTGCCATGGATTCGACATAGCGCATGTCTTTGTAAGCGTTTCCCAAAGTGAACTTGTGCGCCTCGCGGTTGCCTTCCAGCGCGTATCCCATGAATGTTTGATAAAAGCCGCAATCCATCCGGCCACCCCGAATGACCTTGTCGAATTCAGCCACCGGAATGCCGACCTTGTGCGATAGGGCAAGCGCCTCGGAATACAGCGCAGCATAGCCCAGCGACAGGAAGTTGTTCAAAAGTTTCATCTTGTGGCCATCGCCAACCGCGCCAATATGCACGATCTTGGCAGCCCAAGTGGCGATGATCGGCTGCACCCGCGCAAAGGTGGTTTTGCTGGCCCCCACCATGCAATCGAGCGTTCCGGCCCATGCCTCTTTCGGGGTGCGCGACAGGGGCGCGTCGACAAAATCCACGCCGATCTCGGCCAGTTCCGCCGCCGTACGCAGACTGACGGTCGGGTCAGAGGTGGAACAATCCACCACCACCGCGCCCGGCGCCAGACCGGGCTTCAGCGCCGCCACTGCGGCCGCCACCTCGGGTGAGCCGGACAGGCACATCAGGACAACGGTGCAGTTGCGCGCAAGGTCTTCCAGGGTTGCGGCTTCAACGGCGCCGCGTGACACCATATCATCGACCGCCGCGCGTTTGCGATGCGCCACCACCGTCAGCGGATAGCCCTTTTCAACAATGTTCTTGGCCATGCCTTGCCCCATGAGGCCAAGGCCAACAAAACCGACTTTTTCTTGCGTCATGGTCATTCTCCGGTGTGTCAGGATCAATTGAAGCGGCGGCGAAGATCGGCGAAATGTTCGGGCGTCGGCAAGCGCAGCGCTTGATTTTGCAGCATTGAAAACAGCTTGGCCGATTCTTCCGGTTATTCGGTGGCAAATTGCGCTTTGGCAAGGCTGGTTCCAGCCACCTCCGGACCGTGATTGGCCAACAAGACCGCATGATGGCTGCTGGCCAAAGCCCGCACCGCATGCGCCAGATCAGGGTCGCCGGGAGCGAAATACGGCGCCAAGGGCAGTGACGTGCCTCCATTGAATCCCGCTGTTTTTTGCCGGAATTTTCCAATTACAATGACGGCATCGGGGCCGGTTGCCGACTGTCCGGTTCTGGCCTGGGAACTGAGAGAGCTGGCGTTCTCCGACCGACGCCATTACGGCCGCTCAGACTGCTTCCATCCATCACCCGAGATCTGCCGTTGCCCAAAGTCGGGGTGCACTTCACCAATGCCGGAAACGAACTCAGGCTTGGATAAAACCTGGGGGCAATGTCACTTCTGCTGTTCGTGCGATCCACACCCAACTACTGCTTCCCGCCCATCCCGGAAGTTTGTTCCTACTGCAGGAATGGCAGCTTCAAGAGTTTGCCAAAAGATCGCGACCGACCGGCTCGAGGGCGCAATCTCGCCAGTCCCGGGGCCCAATGGGACTGGCGGCTCGTTGACTGCAAACCCCAGAAGCGGACTTCTGTGACTTGGTAGCCCGGACTGGGGACGTCCAGAGCCGTGCGGTCAACCCCTCTTCACTTTACACAAACAGCGAGTACTTATTCATGTCGCCTTATTGATATATTTGAGGTCATATGACGCAATCCCCTGAACTGGCTGGCGGCGCCGGCTTTACCTACGCCGACCAAGTTACGACACGGTACCTCGCCGCGCTGCTGCTGGGGTCCGGCGCGCCGGGCCTCGCCGAACGAAGAGTGTTTCGCGTCGCTCTTGAGCAGCGGGACGCAGGGGAGCCGCTCGACGACTTAATCGTGGACGGCGAGGCACCGGATGGGTCGGTGGCTCGCTTGAGCCTACAGGTTAAGCGCGAAATCACCATCAGCGCCGCACCCACGAACGAGGACTTCCGCGCCATCATCCGCGACAGCTGGGCAACGATGAACAAGCCCGACTTCCGCGAGGGAGCGGACAGGGTCGGAGCTGCAGTCGGGCCGTCGACCGCCGTCGGAAAGTGGCGCGACCTAGTGGCCCTCGCCGAGTTCGCCGCCGCCAGCGCCACATCCGTGGATTTCGCGGTAAGGTTCACACCCAGCGGAAGCGCTTCGGAAGGCCATCGCGCCGTCTTGTGTGACCTCCAGAAGATCACCGCCGACCTCGGTAGGTCTGCCACCGTCGAGGCAATGCATGCGCTGCTGCGCCATTTCGTGCTTATCCGCTTCGACACGCTGCACGAAGGTGCCGCTGATGACCCGACCACGATTGCGATGATCGAGCAGGCGCTGGCTCCAGGCCATGCAGGGCAAGCAGTCGCGTTAGCCGAGCGACTACGCGGTCTGGCGCGGCGAGGAGCTGGCGCTGCGCGATCGTGGGATCGCGGCGCACTGAGGCTCGGCATCTCGCCGTGGTTCAAGCTCGCTACAGACCGATGGCTCGCCGCCGACGTCGAGGCCCTCATGGCCGAAGTGAGGCTGGCCATGGCGAGCATCCTAGACCGAATCGGCAACGCGACACTCGACCGCGCAAATTTGCGGACTAAGGTAGCGACCGCGCTCGCGGATCGTCAGCTAGTCACGCTTCGTGGACTGCCCGGGTCCGGCAAGTCCGTGCTACTGCGCCGAGAAGTGGAGGCGGCTCTATCTCGCGGGCCGGCACTACTTCTCAAGGCCGACCGCCTGACCGGCGGTAGCTGGGCGCAATACGCGAACGCGCTCGGTTTGGTGCAGCGTGATCCGATCCCGCTCCTACGCGAAATCACCACAGTCGGCACGCCCACGTTGTTCATTGACGGCCTAGACCGCATCGACAGGGCGCAGCGCGGCATAATTGTGGACCTCTTTGCAGCGCTGGAGGCGCAACCCGAGTTCTCAAATTGGCGCGTCCTCGCCACGCTTCGGGACTCGGGCGTTGAGCCGGTCCGCACCTGGCTCCCTCGCATGTTCGACGGTGGGCGGATGAGTTCGATCGACGTCGGAGCGCTAGACGACGCTGAGGCCGACGAACTTGCGGTGGCACGGCCGGGTCTCCGACCGCTCCTATTCGGCCCAGAACCCGTCCGCACGCTCGTCCGCCGCCCATTCTTCGCGAAGGTTCTCGACGGGCCCGGCTCCGGGACTGGGGACACCCCGCGCTCGGAGATCGAGCTGATGGGACGCTGGTGGTCGCGCGGCGGCTTCGACGCGGAGGGTGGACAGGTGCGCGTCCGGCAGCGGGCGCTCCTGAAACTAGTGCGACTGCGCGCGCTGCAGCCGGATGCGCCCGTGACGCTAGAGGCGCTGGAGGCTGCATTGCTCCCGCCGATCGAGGATCTGGTCACGGACGGAGTTCTCGAGGATGCCGGGGACGGGCATTTCGTGCGCTTCGCACACGATATCTTCTTCGAATGGTCCTTCGCGCAGGCGCTCATGGGCGCCGGAGCTCGCTGGCTCGACGAATTGAAGGCAGCCGGCGAACCACCGGTGATCGGGCGATCTGTGGACCTGCGCGCGCAGGCGATGTTCGTATCGGATCCTGATGGCTGGCGGGCTACGCTGACCACCCTCTCGGACCGCTCCTTGCGTAGCCAGTGGCACCGTGTTTGGTTGCTTGCCCCTTTGAACCACCCCGATTTTCAGGCGCGGGCAACCGACTTTGACACTGCGGTTACCGGCGGGGGCTACGACGTCCTGCGCTTGGCGATGGTATGGTTTCAGGCGCAGCACACTCTGCCAAACCCCATGTTCATGGATGGATCGGCGGGCGACATCGCCGACCGCGACGTAAGGCTCCGCGCCGCCGATCTGCTGGGATGGCCGGACGACTTCCGGCTCTGGATGCGCTTCCTTCACTACCTCGACGGACGGCTGGAGGCGATGCCGCACCGGCTACTTCCGCACCTCCTGACGCTGTTCGAGGTCTGGCAGAATGCCTTAGCGGACACGTCCAACTCTATCTCGATGATGATCGTGCGGCGTGCAGGTAGCTGGCTGCATGAGCTTGAGAGACGTCGCGAGAGGATGGGGCGTTTCAGGCAGCGCGACGAGGAAGAGGAGGTGCCAGATCCCCGGGGGAGGTCGAGGGCACCGACGAATTTGAGAGCGCCGTCCGCCGTCTGTTGCTGCGGGCGGGCAGGGCAGAACCCGGGCGTGTGTCTGCTTACCTCAGCCAGTTCGGCCCCGAATGTCCGGCTTCTTCAAAGGTGTTCGAGGACATCATGGCTTTTGCGCTGCTGCTGTCACAGACCCATCCAGACGGCCTCGCCGACTTCGCGCTGAATCACTTCCGCCGCGAGCTACCTGAGGACCACCACCGCCGGATGATGGAGGAGGACCGGCGCCGGGCGGCCTATCGCGAGGAGCTGCGCAGGAGGCCAGAGGAAGCCTCAGCCGGTTAGAGCAGATGAGTCTTTCGAGTCCGCACTTCGGATATTCGAGTCCCGACAGGATGGATTGGCAGTCGCTGTCGCTGGAGCGCGACCCGACCAGATACTTCCCGGCATCGCCACTCCACCAGCCGTTCCAGGCGCTGTTCGAGAACGCACCAGATGAGGCGCTGCGGCTCGTGCGATCGATGTCAAACCACGCGGGTGGAGGCTTGGCGGCAACTTCACCGCCTGCAACCGAACAGCGGCACGCCTGTGCCAATCACGATCGATTTCCCTTGGGGACGCCAGACCTTCTGGGGCAGTGCGCGAGAATACCTCTGGAGCCGCGGGTTGTGGGCGCCTAAGCCACTGGCATCGGCCTACCTTGCGCTCGACAAGTGGGCGCTCGACAAGGTCGAATCTGGGGCAGACGGCGATGCGCTGATCGAGCGGATCGTCAGCGGCAACCAGTCGATCGCCGCGCTCGGGATCGCGCTCCACGTGGCGCTCGCGCGGCCGGCTGTCACCCCGGTCAACGAGGCCCTCGTCACCACGCAGCGGCTGTGGCAGGCCGACATCGAACGCTATGTAAAGGAAGGCGAGGTCCGGTCATCGAGCCAGATCGGTTTCTATCGCGAACATCACCGCAAGGACGCGGTCGCGGTTGAAGCGTTGAACACGCACGCCGTCCGCTCGACCGAGATCAGGAACCTCGCTACTCTCCACATCTTCCAGACCGATCCCAACGTCGCACAACGCGTCCGGCGCGCGATCCTTGCCTTTGCCGATTCGCCGGACTTCGCGCTTGAGGAAGCGAAGAACCATCCGGGCGCGCGCGCCCGTTCAGTGGAGCAGGCGCGCACCTTTGCCGCCTGGGGTGATCTGGCTCACTACCGATTGGTAGACTTACCAGAGCAACCCGAGCAACAGGCGATCCTCATGGTCAATCCGATCGTGGAGGAGCCTAGCGTACGGGAGCGGCTTGAGGAGGGTCAAGAACACTTGCAGACGTTCGCATTGTTCCACTGGGCTGAAAAGTCGTTCGACGGTGGGCGCGTTGCAGACGCGATGTCTATTGAGCAGGGCATAGCAAGCGCCCGTTCCCTCGACGACGGAACGCTCTTCCTGCCGAACCCAGATGACGACCATATCTCCATGCGGCGAGGCGCGGTCGCTGGTGCGGCTGCAGTTGTCGTGGCCTTCGCACCGAACGATCCCGAAACCGCATGGGCCAGGGGCATCCTGGCACGAGCCGTCAACTGCCCGGAGGAGAGTGACCCGCTATGGTCGTCAGTCAGCATCGTCAGCTGGCACCACGTCATCTTCGTGGCGCGCGCCGCCGCAGCCGAATTGCGCCGCGATCCCGGTTCGAGGCGGCATGCGACCGATTTGCTCTCTACGCTTGTCCATCCGCTCGACAATGTCGGATTGGCGACCTCCGGCCTATTGGCCTCGCTGTGGGACGTGGCGCCGAACGTGTGCTGGGTGGGGTTGGGGCTAGCGCTCGAACTCTGCATCGTCGCGCCCGAGGAGATGTCCCCCAACTCAATGCACGATCCCAATGCAGGGGGCGAAGCGCGGAAACGCAAATTGGACGCGGCGCTCGCGAGGCTTGAACTGGCTCCAGATCCGCTTCCAATACCACCGGCGCCTTGGGTGGCCACGACAGCAGCTGACCGTCGCCGTGTTGATCGGCTACCTGAAGACAACAACGCCAGTGAGGCTTCGCCCCACTGGCGCACCGCGGACGGTTGGTGGCGGTCAGATCGCGAAGGAGAGATTCTGGTCAAGCAACCGGTGCGGGCCATCCTCACTGCTGGCTTCGAGGACATGTTCATGTCTTTCTGCGAGGCGATGCTCGCGTGGACGATAGAGCGGCAGGCACCAGTGTGGGCGCGGCGCTCCCGCGAAATTGAGAGGGCCGACATATTCGAGTGGACGCACAATTTCGCGGACGTGCTAGGGACGCTTGTCGGCCTGATTGCTCCGGAAAAGGCGGAAACAAGCTTCATCTCGCCGATCTGCGGGATTGAAGAGGAGGATACCTGCTTCGACCTGCTCGCCCCGCTGGTCATTATGTTCATCTGCCAGCATGTACTAGATAGCCCCGAAGTGGCGCCGGTGACCCCTGTCGTACTTGAACGCTCGCTCAACCGCTTGCTGGCCGCGCCGACATTTAAGCAGACGGCATACCGCGCCGGCGAGATGCACGGCTTCTCAATGCCGCGACTCGCCCAATGGTTGATGTTCGTTGGCGTCGAAAAAGCATCGCTCGCCCATCGCTTTTCAAACGGTGACTGGTCCGAGATCGCGTTGATCTTGCCGACGGTGGACCGGTTCGTGCGCACTACCGGATGGGTGCCGACAGTAATGGAAGACTTCCTGACTCTGGCCGAACGCTCCCGTAAACACTTCCCCGCTGACGCGTTCGCAGATGCCGTCCTCGCCGCACTCTCCGCCAAGGATGATCCGGGAGCGCGTTGGCGCGGCACAATGATAGCCGCGAGAATCGCTTCACGCGTCCAAGACATTGCCGACCGCGCGTCTCCGCTGCCGCTCGCGCTTGGTCAGAAGCTCCTGCGCATCCTAGATGTTCTAGTCGATCAAGGTGATAGGCGCAGCGCAGCGCTGCAGATCAGTCCGGCCTTCCGTGACCTTCGGATCATCGCGGTAGGCAGTCCACCATCTTTGTAAGTTGACCAACTTTGCCCCCAAACTGGCCCATTCTCGGGTGAGAGTTCTCCGTGCCATTTTCCCTGGGCTGGGAGAGGAGCGGAGAACGATGAACGCGAGCAAGTTTTCGGGCAGGCAGAAGACGTTCATTCTTCATCAAGTTGGAGCGTCCTTGGTATTTTCGACCATTTGAATGTCCGGTATCGGGAGCTCGGCTCGCGTCCACGAGGGGCCGATGTGGGGGCGCATTGCCGACCGTCAGTTTTGGGGCCGGTCGCGTTCCCCGCACACGCGGGGATGATCCGCTATTCCCTGCTTAGATAGGGTCGCGGTCGCGGCGTTCCCCGCACACGCGGGGATGATCCGTCCGATATCGCTCGACCAGATCGACAACCGGTTCAGCGACAAACGGTGACCTTTAAGGCGACGCCTGCCCAAGCGACATGCTGGCCATCGCGCGCGGCGCATTCGCGCCGAGAAGTCAGCCAGAAATCAGCACGCCAAGGTTCATGGTCCTTCGGAATGTGCTTTTTTATCGTTTCCGGCCCGTTCGCAGCGAAATGATTTTACCCGCCATTGTTCCCTCACAATAGCCCGCCCAAGCTTCCATGAGCGCCCGGCGCTTAACGAGCGCATCGCTGCGCCGGTACGCGGCTTCCGTCGCATCGCCGACCGAATGCGCCAAGGCGGCTTCGGCGACTTCGCGCGGGAAACTGGTTTCATCGCCTGCCCAATCGCGAAATGCGGATCGGAAGCCGTGAACGGTGAATTGATCGGCTTTCATGCGCCGTAGCAGCATTTCCATGGCCGATGACGATAGGGACCTGCCCGCCTTCTGGCCCGGATACACGAAATCCGAAATCCGCGTTTCGTGCAGCGCCTTGACGATGGCGAGCGCCGCTCCGGACAACGGAACCCTGTGCGGGCGTCCTGCTTTCATGCGTTCGGCGGGAACGGTCCAGACGCCCGTTTCTAGGTCGAATTCCGACCAGCGCGCGCCATAGACTTCGCCGCTTCGCGCTGCCGTGAGGATTCCGAATTCGAGCGCCCGCGCCGCCAAGGCTTCGGCCTTGCGCAGCCGTTCGATGAATGTCGGGATTTCCCCGTAGGGCATTGCCGCATGGTGCCCGCGCGTGAGCTTCTGGCGCGCCGGCAGGACGTTGCGCAGGTGGCCGCGCCAGACCGCTGCATTCTCGCCCATGCGCCAGCCGCGCGCCTTGGCGAAGTCCAGAACGCGTTCGATGCGGCCGCGAAGCCGGGAAGCGGTTTCGGGCTTCGCTTGCCAGATCGGCGTGAGAACGTTCAAAACGTCTTCGGTCGAGATGGCCGATACCTTTTTCGGCCGGATCGCGGCGCAATAGGCCTCGCCAAGCGTCATGCGCCATTGCGCCCGATGCTTGTCGTTTCGCCATCCGGCTTCCATAGACGCGAGAAAGCGATCAACGCATTCCGCGAAGTTCGGTTCGTTCTCCCGGTCGCGTTCGGCCTTCGGATCGCGCCCTTCTGCCAGCAACGCCCGCATTGAGCCGGCGACTTCGCGCGCACGGGCAAGAGAAACATCTGCGTAGGCTCCCAAGCCGATCTCGTTCCACTTGTCGCCGCGCCGGTAAAGAAAAGCCCAGGATTTGGCGTCGACGTTGCGGACGCGGAGATAGAGCCCGCCGCCGTCCGAAATGCGCCCCGGCTTGGAAACGGCCTTGACCTTCCGGTCGGTGAGCTTGTGAAGGGCGGTTGCCATTTGTGCCTAACCCCGTGCCTAACGAGTGCGTGGATTATAGCGGGCGTTGGCGAACAGTGAAAGACGAATAGCATTGATTTACATTGGTTTTCTGGTCAATGGCAAACGCTGGAAAACAGTAGTACTGCGGACTCCCTCTCCGCCATTCACTCCTATATGCTATTGTTTTATATGGAATAATTGAGGTGCGCTTTTGTGCGCCCCGCATTCCGCCCGAAAAGCCAATGCAGTACGGCTTCGCAGAGAGCTTCAACGGTCGCATGCGCGATGGGCTTCTCAATGAGACGCTGTACTTCGATCTCGACGACTCCGGCGCAAAGACCGCGGTCCGAGTCGCCGACTTCGACACCGCGCGCCACACTCGGCGCTCGGATACCTCACGCCCGCGGCCTATGCCGCCAACTTCACCGCAACAGGCGATCGGCTGCGCAATCCCGACCGGCTCTGCCGATCGTCTGGTGCTCCAACCGCGCCACACGGCGTAAAACCCGCCGAGGCTCCAATCGCCGTTGGATGAAAACTCTGTGGCAGGTCATGACCGATCCGTGCCAGGCGGCGTTGGAAAGCCGGGCCGGCGGCGACTGGTGGGCGATGATGGAAGAATTGTTTCACCATGACTGACCGGCTGGCTGGAAAGACGGCTCTTGTGACCGCCGCGGGGCAGGGAATCGGCCGGGCTTCGGCCCAGGCCATGGCCGCCGAAGGCGCGCGGGTGAACGCCACCGGCATCAATGCCGGCGCCCTAGCCGGCCTGGCCGGGCGCGGCATCGAAACCCGGCTCCTGAACGTGCGCGACCCAGCCGACATTGCCCGGGCGGCGACCGAGGCGGGGGCGGTGGATGTACTGTTCAATTGCGCCGGCTTCGTCGCCAACGGCACGATCCCTGGATTGCGACGAGGACATGTGGGCCTTCAGCCTCGATCTGAACATGACGGCGATGTACCGGATGTGCCGCGCCTTCCTGCCCGGCATGCTGGAGCGGGGCGCCGGTTCGATCATCAACATGGCGTCGGTCGCCTCGTCGATAATCGCCGCGCCCAACCGCTTCGGCTATGGGGCGACCGAAGCCGGGGTGATCGGCCTGACCAGGGCCATCGCCGCCGATTTCGTCACCAGAGGCATTCGCTGCAACGCCATCTGCCCCGGCACGGTGGAAAGCCCATCGCTGGAGGAACGGCTTTCGTGACCGCCGGGGATTACGAGGCGGCGCGGCGCGCCTTTGTCGCCCGTCAGCCCATCGACCGGATCGCCAAGGCCAATGACATCGCGGCCCTTGTGGTCTATCCGGCTTCGGTTGAGGCTTCCCCCTCCACCGGCGTCGCGCATGTGATCGACGGCGGCTGGTCCAATGTCTGAGGAATCGCCATGAAACTCTTGCGCCACGGTTCGCCGGGGGCCGAAAAACCCGGTCTTCTGCACAACGACGGGACGATCCGCGATCTGGCGGGGGTCATTCCCGATATCGGCGGCGCGGTGCTGTCGGATGCGGGCCTTGAGAGGTTGCGCGGGGTCGACGCGGCCAAATTGCCCATCGTCGCGCCGGAGACCCGGCTGGGCCCCTGCGTGGCGGGAACCGGCAAATTCATCTGCATCGGCCTGAACTATGCCGATCACGCCGCGGAAAGCGGCATGGCCGTGCCGCCCGAGCCGGTCATTTTCATGAAGGCGACCTCCGCCATTTGCGGCCCGAATGATCCCCTCGTCATTCCCCGCGGATCGGAAAAGACCGATTGGGAAGTGGAACTGGCTGTCATCATCGGCACACGTGCGAAATATGTGTCGGAAGATCAGGCGCTTGCCCATGTCGCCGGCTATGCGGTGACCAATGACGTGTCCGAACGCGCCTTTCAGATCGAGCGGGCGGGCCAATGGACCAAAGGCAAAAGCTGCGACAGTTTCGGCCCGATCGGACCATGGCTGGCGAACCGCGACGAGATCGCCGATCCGCAGGATTTGGCGCTGTGGCTGAGCGTGAACGGACACAGGGAACAGGACGGCTCGACGCGGACGATGGTCCATGGCGTGGCGTTTCTGGTCGCCTATCTGTCGCAATTCATGACGCTGCACCCCGGCGACGTGATTTCCACCGGCACCCCGCCCGGCGTCGGCATGGGAAAGAAACCGCCGCGCTACCTCAAGGCGGGCGATGTCGTCGAAACGGGGATCGCCGGTCTCGGCCGGCAGCGCCAAGATGTCATTGCGGGTTGAGCCGCTTCCGGGGCCTGTTCGTCACCGGTGAGGGGCTTGTCTCCCCGTTCCAGCGCCGTTGCCTCTCGTCCGGCGGCGAATGATTGCGCGGACACGCCATGGACGGCGGCGATCCCGGCTGGCAAAGTCGGCGTGAACGAGGAATGAACCCATGGCCGCCACCGCCGAAATCCGTCCCGTGACCGCCGGCGACGAGGCCGAATGGCGACGTCTGTGGACGGATTATCTCGCCTTTTACAAGACGACCAAGCCGGAAGCGGTCTTTTCCGCGACCTTCGCCCGCATCCTCGCCGGCAACGCCAACGCCGCCGGGGCCGAATACGAGCCGCGCGGCCTGATCGCCGCGATCGACGGCAGGGCCGTCGGCATCGTCAATTACCTGTTCCAGCGCACCTGCTGGCTGGTCGAGCTGCAATGCTATCTGCAGGACCTCTACGCCGATCCGGCGGTGCGCGGGACCGGTCTCGGCCGCGCCCTGATCGAAGCGGTGTACGCCCGCGCCGACGCCGCCGGCAGCCCATCCGTCTACTGGATGACGCAGGATTTCAATGAAACGGCGCGCCGGCTCTATGACCGCATCGGGACGAAGACGCCGTTCATCAAATATACGCGGGGGTAGGCGCCAACCGATGTTCCTGCCGTTTTTCCTCGACCTGAAAGCCGCCGGCGTGCCGACGACGCTGCGCGAATACCTCACCTTGCTGGAGGGCCTGGAGGCGGGGATCGCCGATTTCGACGTCGAGGCGTTCTATTTCCTGGCGCGGGCGTCGCTGGTCAAGGACGAGCGTCACATCGACCGCTTCGATCAGGTTTTCGCCCGCGCCTTCAAGGGGCTGGAGGCCGTCGGCGGCGCGGCCGGCGAGGTCGCGGTCACCGACATCCCGGAGGAGTGGCTGCGCAAGCTGGCCGAAAAGCACCTGACCGAAGAGGACAAGAGGCTGATCGAGGCGCTCGGCGGCTTCGACAAATTGATGGAGACGCTGAAAAAACGCCTCGAGGAGCAGAAGGGCCGGCACGAGGGCGGGTCGAAATGGATCGGCACGGCCGGAACCTCGCCTTTCGGCGCCAACGGCTACAATCCGGAAGGCGTGCGCATCGGCCAGGACGCCTCGCGCCACCGCCGCGCGGTAAAGGTCTGGGACAGGCGCGAATTCAGGAATTTCGACGATTCCGTCGAACTCGGCACGCGCAACATCAAGGTGGCGCTGAAGCGCCTGCGCCGCTGGGTGCGCGAAGGGGCGGAGGAGGAGCTGGACCTGCCCGGCACGATCCAGTCGACGGCCGAGCACGGCTATCTCGATGTGAAGACGCGGCCGGAGCGGCGCAACGCGGTGAAACTGCTGATGTTCCTCGATGTCGGCGGCTCGATGGACGACCACGTCCGCGTGGTGGAGGAACTGTTCTCGGCCGCCAACGCCGAATTCCGTCATCTCGAATGGTTCTATTTCCACAATTGCCTGTACGAACGGGTGTGGAAGGACAACCGCCGCCGCCACGACCGCATGATCGCGACCGCCGATCTCATCCATAAATACGGCCGCGACTGGAAGGTCCTCTTCGTCGGCGACGCCTCGATGAGCCCGTACGAGATCGCCGCCGCCGGCGGCTCGGTCGAGCATTGGAACCCGGAATCGGGCGCGACATGGCTTGACCGCGTCACGGCGCAATGGCCGAACGCCGCCTGGATCAATCCCGTGGCGGAAAAGCACTGGGGCTTCACCCACTCGATCAAACTGGTGCGCGGGCTTTTTGCCGAGCGCATGTATCCGCTGACGCTTTCGGGGCTGGAGCGGGCGACGAAGGAACTGAGCCGGAAGCATTGACGGGAAACGGCCTTTCACCTCCCCCTTGCGGGGAGGCCGGACAGGAGATCCGGGCGGGTTGTCGCAATGCGGGAGCGAAAAATCACACCCACCCCTCCCCACAAGGGGGAGGGGAAATCCCGCCCCTCAGTCCACGCGCCGGCAGGTCGTCAGCGACGGGCCCTTGGTGAAGGCCCAGCGTTGCTGCTTCTTGTCGGAGAGCTTGCGGCCGAGCAGCAGCTCGACCTGGGCGATGAAGAGGTTGACCTGGTCGCCGCCACCTTCGGCTTTCAGCGCATATTCGACGAGGCAGGTGTGCTCGCCGACGGCGGTTTCCTTGCACTCGCCAACCGCGATTTCGGCGACCGATATGGTCGGGGCCTGCTGGCCGAGGCCCAGGAGATCGCCGATGCGGCCGGCCTGTTCGGCGATCTTGTTGACCTCGCCGCCGATGCAGCGGGCGGCGGCTTCCGGCGTCACCGGCGCACAGCCGGGAATGGCGGCGAGAACGGCGAGGGCTGAGAGCGTGGATGCGGCGCGAATCATGGGAAGGCCTCCTGCGACGGTTCAACACTAGCGCACAACCGCCGGCGGCCTATACGCGCCGCGACGCCGCGCCTCACGCCATGCCGAGCGCGGCTTTGTAGAGGTCGAGGATGGCTTCCGCTTCCTGGCGCTCGGTCTCTTCCTGCTTGCGCAGGCGGACGATGGCGCGCACCGCCTTGGTGTCGAAGCCGGTCCCCTTCATCTCGGCGTAGACGTCCTTGATGTCGTCGGCGATGGCCTTCTTGTCCTCCTCCAGCCGCTCGATGCGCTCGATGAAGGCGCGAAGCTGGCCGGCGGCGACGGTCTGCGAGGTCGGGGTGTCGTCCACGGGCGTTCTCCGGAAAAAAGGGCCGGCGGAATCGCGCGGCGGGTCGGCCACGGTGGTTGCCCGACAGGGACGCCGCCGTCAAGCGGCGCAACTAACCCCTGTTGAGTGCGCCGCCATTCCTGATTTTTCCCCTGCCGTCGCAGTCCAATGGCGAAGCCCAAAGCCGCTATCGCGTTTAAGTCCGTCGACCCTCTGAGGCTAAAAAATGGCGAAAAATCCGAAGAAAAAATCGCAGGCGCCGGAGATAATCCTGTAGCGCTCTTCTGTTTCGAATAATTCCCAATTCGAAATCTGTCGAATTCAAATTGATTTCGTGGGCGTCACTTGCGCGAGGTCAATGCTCTCTAGCCTACGTGGATTTATGCTTTTGTGCTTTGAAAGGAGGGCGTTCACATGAAAGCCGGTCTTTTTCTGATTGTATTGGGTGCGGCACTTTTTTTTGTCAGCAGTTCCATGGCAAACATTGTTACAGGACCCCCCGGTGATATGTTGGCCATGGTTGGAGTCGCGACTTTCTTGCTTGGCGCGATAGCAGTGGTTATCGGACAGTTTAAGCGCCGCTGAGGACCCGGTCCAAGGTCGATTCTGCCGAAGACCCGCAGCAAGTCGATTTTGAGGCCGGCGCGCGGATGTCGCGTCTATTTCGACGCCGATTTAACCACGTTTCACGCCCCGGCGCCGGTCCGCGTGCCGAAGTACTCGATGGCGTGCAAGGCGGGATCGCGGTTGATGCGCGCAAGGATCGGCGCGAGGCGGTCGGCCCATTCGCGCTGGCCGGCCGCGTCGGCGATCAGGTCCTGGCGGATTTCGATCAGGGCATGGGGATAGCCCGGCACGGTGCAGTGGCGGAACATGGTGTCGCCGCGCAGCGCCCCGTCATAGGGCTCGTTGTCGCCGACGATGTGGCCGTGATCGGCGGCGAGCGCGGCGATCAACGGTTTGGCGACGCGGTCGTCGCGGTCCCACAGCACACCGATCTCCCACGGCCGCTTGCGCCCCTGCAACTCCGGCGTGAAGGAATGGATCGACACGATCATCGGGGCGCGGCCGGATGCGGCGCGCACCTGATCGATCGTTGCCGACACTTTGGCGTGGTAAGGCCGGTAATAGCGCGCGAGGCGCGCCTCGCGCTCGCCATCGGCAAGCGGATGATTGCCCGGCACGACGGCTCGGTCGTAGATGGCGCGGATCAGCGTCGGATCGTCTTCGCCGCGATTCGGGTCGATCAGCAGGCGCGACCACGACGCCATCACGGCGGGGGCGTCGAGCGCGGCGGCGAGCAGGCGGGTCACCGCCTCGACGCCGATGTCCCAGGCGATATGGCGCTCCAGCTCGTTGCCGGGCAGGCCGAGCGCGCCATACCGCGCCGGCAGGGCGTTTCGGGCATGATCGGCGATCAGCAACATGCCGCCGGACAGCTTTCCGGGGACGAACAGGCAGGCGTCTTCGTTTTCGGGCAGGACGAGCATGGGCGGGCGACCGGGCATTGTGTTGTGCCGGCTTCTAGTCCCTAACGCATCGCGTTTGAAGCGCCTTTGGCGGCCGACGCCGCGCTTTGGCCAAGGTCGGGCCCTACAGCGGCCGGGTGCGGCGAATCGGCTTCCGTTCAAATCGATTGAAATATCGGGCGCCGCCTTGCGTTGACACGAGCGGGAGCGGAACCCTAAAGGAAGGCGTTGAAATGCGGGGTCAACGGGCCTTGGGTCAGGCGACAGCGAAAGCCAGGATTGTGCGGCGTATCGGCGCGGCGGTTTTGCCGCTCGCGGCGCTTTGGCTTGCCGGCGCGACGCCGGCGCAGGCCGATTTTCGCGTCTGCAACGCGACGCAGAACCTGGTCGGCGTCGCCATCGGCTATCGCGCCGAGGCGGGGTGGATCACCGAAGGGTGGTGGCACGTCAAGGGATCGAGCTGCGCCACGCTGATCGAGGGGCCGCTCGCCTCGCGCTATTATTACCTCTACGCCGAGGACGCCGAGCGCGGCGGCCGCTGGGAAGGCCCGATCACCATGTGCGTGGCGGAGAATGAATTCAAGATTTCCGGCGTGAGCGACTGTTTCGCCCGCGGCTTCCAGCGCGCCGGCTTCCGCGAATACGACACGGGCGAACAGGCCAACTGGATGGTTCAGTTGACCGACGATGCGCCAGCCGCCAACGCCTCCGGCGGCGCAACCGGGACCAATCCATGAGACGCAGCCGCAAAACCAAAATCCTGGCGACGCTGGGTCCGGCGTCGTCGGACGAAACGATGATTCGCAAGCTGGCCGAGGCCGGCGCGGACGTGTTCCGCATCAATATGAGCCATGCCGACCACGATTTGATGCGCACGCTGGTGGCGCGCATCCGCAATGTCGAACGCGGACTCGGCCGGCCGATCGGCATCCTGGCCGATCTCCAGGGGCCGAAGCTGCGGGTCGGCAAATTCGCCGAAGGCTCGGCCAGCCTGACGCCGGGCCAGCATTTCGTCCTCGACGACGACCCGACGCCGGGCAATTCGGAACGCGTGCATCTGCCGCATCCGGAAATCCTGCGTTCGGTCGAACCCGGACACCGCCTGTTGATCGACGACGGCAAATTGCAATTGCGTTGCCAGTCGACCGACGGCAAGCGGCTGGTTTGCACGGTGACCACCGGCACCAGGATTTCCGACAAGAAGGGCGTCAGCCTGCCCGACACCGACCTTCCGGTCGGGGCGCTGACCGACAAGGACAGGCGCGATCTCGACGCGGCGCTGGAGGCCAAGGTCGACTGGATCGCGTTGTCGTTCATCCAGCGGCCGGAGGACATCGCCGAGGCGCGCAAGATCGCCCGCGCCCGCCGCCATCCTGTCGAAAATCGAGCAGCCGCAGGCGGTGACCCGCCTCGCCGAAATAATGGAATTGTCGGACGCGGTGATGGTGGCGCGCGGCGATCTCGGCGTCGAGATGCCGCTCGAGGCGGTGCCCGGCATCCAGAAGCAGATCACGCGCGCGGCGCGTCGCGCCGGCAAGCCGGTGGTCGTCGCCACGCAGATGCTCGAATCGATGATATCCGCCCCGGTGCCGACGCGCGCCGAGGTGTCCGACGTCGCCACGGCGATTTTCGAAGGCGCCGACGCCATCATGCTGTCGGCCGAATCGGCGGCCGGCCAGTATCCGGCCGAGGCGGTGGCGATGATGGATTCGATCGCCCAGCGGGTCGAGCGCGATCCGAATTTCGGCGGCATCATGATGGCGCAGCGCTCCGAGCCGGAGCCGACGGCGGCCGACGCGATCTCGGCCGGCGCGCGCCAGATCGGCGAAACGCTGAAACTCTCCGCCATCGTCACCTGGACCTCGTCGGGCGCGACGGCGTTGCGCACGGCGCGCGAGCGCTCGCTGGTGCCGATCGTGGCCTTGTCGCCGGTGGTCGAGACGGCGCGGCGTCTCTCCATCGTCTGGGGACTGCACTGCGTCGTCACCGAGGATGCGCAGGACCTCGACGACATGGTCAACCGGGCCTGCCGCATCGCCACGTCGGAAGAGTTCTCCCGGCCCGGCGACCGCATCATCATCATCGCCGGCGTGCCGCTCAGGACGTCGGGCTCCACCAACATGCTGCGCATCGCCTATATCGGCTCGGACGGGTTGTCGGGGATCTGAACACCCGGTCAGGGCCGATTCGGCTCATTTCGGATCGGGTTTGTCTTCCTTGCACCGCTCCGGCGGCCCGTAGGCGTCATCGGCGATGCGCGCCTCGACCGAACGCGCCAGCGCCTGCAGGTCGCGCGGCTTGCCGGCGACCTTTTCCACCGCCGCCAGCGCCAGTTCCGGCGCGACCCATTCCGGCTTGTGGCCGAGATTGCGCACCTGCACCAGTTCGGCCCCGGCGATGTCGCGGGCAAGGCCGAACGAGTGGATTTCCTCCAGGACGACCGAATCGCGGTCGCCGGTGATGACCACCGTCGGGGCCTTTATGCCGGCATAGAGCGGCTGCGCCTTCAGCACGTGACGGTAAAGCCCTTCGACATCGGCGGCGTTGGCGCGGAAATTCGCCGGCCGCAGCACCAATTCGATGGCGGCGTCGGCGACATAGGCGTCGGGCTTGCGGTTGGGCGAAAAGACGCAAGCCGTCGCCTGCTCCATGCGCGACAAGCCGGCTGGCAGCGCCAGCGTTTGCGAAAACAGCGGCCCGATCAGCGGCGTCACGGTCAGATTGTAGTACCAATTGGTGGCTGCGCCCGGCCAGGGATGGGTGGCGGCGGCAAGGAAGACCAGACCGGCGGTTTTGTCCGGATGGCGCACGGCGAAGGCGGCGGCGACCGCGCCGCCGAAGGAATGGCCGACGACGATGGCGCGCGAAATCCCGACCTCGGCCATCAACGCGGCGAGCGTATCGGCCTGGCCGTCGATGCTGGCGTTCGAGGCCGGGCCGCGATCCGACCAGCCATGGCCGGGCCGGTCGAAAAACAGCATTTCGGCGCGGCCCTCGAAATGCGGCCGGAGCGGGATCATCTGGTCGAGGAGATTGCCCGACGCGCCGTGGATGAACACCAGCGGCGGCAGATCGGCCCCGGCCGGGGCGGCGACATGGGCGGCGTGCAGGCGGGTGGCGTTGGCGGTGAAGAAGGACTGCCCGGCGGGATGCTTTTTGGCGATGCGGGAGGCGCCGAGCGACGAGCAGGCCGTCACGCCGGCCAGCAGGGCGGCGAGAACGAGAAGCGCGCCCCACATCACGCGCCGCATTCAGATGCGGTCGCCGGTGAGCTTTTCGGAAAGCTCGGACACGGCGGCTTGCGCCTCGCGATTGGCCGGATAGAGCGCCAGCACCCGCTCATAGGCCTTGAGCGCCAGTTCTTCGCGGCCGGCGCTGCGCAAAATGACCGCCATGCCCGAAAGCGCGCCGAAATGGCGCGGCTCCAGCGCCAAGGTCTTCTCGATGTCGGCCATCGATTTGGAGAAATCCTCGGCGAGGAAATGCACCGTGGCGCGCCGGTTCCACCCCTCGGCATAGGCCGGGGCGAGAATGGTCACCTGATCGAGGAAATCGAGGGCGACATCGAATTTTTTCGCTTCGGCCGCATCGCCGGCCCAGCCCATCATCAAATCGACGGTGGCGCTGCCGGATTGACGCCAGCGATGCTGGATATCGTCGGCGACGCGCTCGGCCTGTTCGGGGATTTGCGCCTTTTTCAGCCGCAGGAACAAATCGTCGAGCGTCGCCTCGGCCTTGGCCTCGGCCGAAACGGCGATCGGCCCGGCCAGCGCCGGGGCGGCGAAAAGGAGGCAAAAGGCGAGGACAAGGGTGCGCATCGCCGGGAGATTATCCCGCGATTGTGGCAGAACCAACTGAAATCGGCGTGAAGATCAGCCCTGGCGCGCCTTGAAGCGCGGGGCGGTCTTGTTGATGATGTAGATGCGGCCCTTGCGGCGAACCATGCGGTTGTCGCGGTGACGGCCCCTGAGCGCCTTGAGCGAATTCTTGATCTTCATGGTCTTGCCCGGTGCGTTTGAAGGCCCCAAGGGCCGAACGGACAGAGCGCGCCGAAAGGGCGCGCCCCGAAATGTGCCCGGCTCTTACGGGATCGGGGACGGGGATGTCAAGGCGAAGGCGCCTGAAGCGGCCGCAGCCGCGTGAAATGCCCCATTTTGCGGCCCGGACGCGTTTCGGTCTTGCCGTAATGGTGGATGAAAACGCCCGCTTCGGCGGCAAGGGCCGCCAACCGACCGATATCCGCGCCGATCAGGTTTTCCATGACGCAATCGGCATGGTGGGCCGGATCGCCCAGGGGCAGGCCGGCGACGGCGCGAATGTGCTGCTCGAATTGCGACACGGCGCAGGCGGCTTCGGTCCAATGGCCGGAATTGTGGACGCGCGGGGCGATTTCATTGGCGAGGAGCGACCCGTCGGCAAGAACGAACAGCTCGACGCCGATAACGCCGACATAATCGAGCGCCTCGAGGATTTGAAATGCGGCGGCGCGGGCCGCCGCGGCTGTTTCGGCCGCGATGCGCGCCGGAACGGACGAGGAGCGCAGGATGCCGTCGCGGTGGACGTTTTCGGCCGGATCGAAAGCGGCGAGCCGGCCATCGCGGCCGCGCGCGGCGACGACGGAGATTTCGCGCTCGAAAGGAACCAGGGCTTCGAGGATGAGATCGCGGCCGCCGAGCCCGTGAAAAGCCGTCTCCGCCGCCTCCGGCGCGCGGATCGGGGCCTGGCCCTTGCCGTCATAGCCGAGCCGGCGGGTTTTCAGCAGGCCGACGCCGCCGAAGGAAGCGAGGGCGTCGCCGAGGCCGGCCAGCGTATCGATCGCCATGAAACGCGCCGTCTCGACGCCGATCGAATTCAGGAAAGTCTTCTCGACAACGCGGTCCTGGGCGATTTCGAGCGCCTTCGGCGGCGGGAAAACCGCGACCGAACGGCCGAGGCGCGCGGCGACGACGACCGGCACATTCTCGAATTCGTAGGTGACGACGGCGCAGGCCGCCGCCAATTCGTCGAGACCGGCCTCGTCGTCATAGGCCGCCTCGATCTGGCGCGTGGCGACCTGCAGGGCCGGGCAATCGGGCTGCGGTTCGAGAATGATCGTGCGGTAGCCGAGGCGCGCCGCCGCCATCGCCAGCATGCGGCCGAGCTGGCCGCCGCCGACAATGCCGATGGTCGAGCCGGGGGGAAGGGGCGTCATGCGTCGTCGGATGGCGTTTCGGCGACGGCAGCGGTCTGGCGGGCGCGCCAGTCGTCGAGCCGGGCGGCAAGCGCCGGATCGCCAAGCGCCAGAACGGCGGCGGCAAGCAGCGCCGCGTTGATCGCGCCGGCCGGGCCGATGGCGAGCGCGCCGACGGGAATGCCGGCCGGCATCTGCACGATGGAGAGCAGCGAATCGCGGCCCGACAGCGCCTTCGACTGCACCGGCACGCCGAACACCGGCAGGCGCGTCATCGAGGCCGCCATGCCGGGCAGATGCGCGGCGCCGCCGGCCCCGGCGATGATGACCTTGTAGCCGGCCGCGACCGCGCCGGTGGCGAAGGCGACCAGGCGTTCGGGGGTGCGGTGGGCGGACACGATCAGGTCGCGATGGGAGACGCCGAGCGCATCAAGCGTCTCGGCCGCGCCGCGCATCGTCGCCCAGTCGGACTGGCTGCCCATGATGATGGCGACATCGGCGCGCGTCTTGTCCACGTCAATTCCCCCGACAGCGGTCAGACGCGCGCCTTAGAGCAGATTCCGCGGGGGGTAAAGCGTGGCGAATCAGGCGATGATGTCGGGAATGACGCGGTCCTCGACTGCCTTGAGGCGATCCTTGACCGCCAGTTTCTTCTTTTTCATGCGCTGCACGGTGAGCGGATCGACGCCCTGGGCGATCATCGCCGCGATGGCGACGTCGTAATCGGCATGTTCCTGCTTGAGATGCGCATATTCGAGGCGGAATTCCGCCTGATCCTGATCAGCCATTGCACTTCCAGATGCCGGCGCCGCAGCGCCCGTCCTTACGGGAAAAGCCGCGGGCGGAAGGCAAACGCCTTTTCGCCCCAAAGCAACGCGGCCTTTACCACAAGCCGCGGCAAATGGGAATTCGCCATCAGCATATTCGACAGGGCGATCGTGTCGTGGCAAAGTGTCATCGCACCGTCACGAAGGCCGCTTCGGGCGGACGAGCGGCCAGAGGGACGGCTCCCGAGAGGAACCGGAGGACACCCGCTCATGGCCATGGAATCCCATATCGCCGAACTGCAGAAGAAGCATGGCGAAATCGAACGCGCACTGGAGGATGCGATGGCGCATCCTTCCGTCGGCGATCTCGAAATAGCCGACATGAAACGGCGAAAACTGGCTTTGAAGGATGAAATCGAACGCCTGAAAACGGGCGTGACGCACCACTGACCGAAATCTGTCAAGGCGACGCTCCCGCGGCATGCGGGGGCGTCCGCCCTATTGGCTCCAGAACTGGTCGAGCCAGAGGTTGAGTCGCATCAGGCCCGGGCCGCCGGCGGCGTAAAGCCGTTTCGTGCCCTTCGCTTCGACCGTGACCATGCCGGCGTCGAGCAGGGCTTTCAAATGCTGGGAGACGGCCGGCCGCGACACGGTGAGCCCGGCGGCCAGTTCATTGACCGAGCGCGGGCCGTCGCGCAGCATTTCCAAAAGCTTGCGGCGGTTCGGATCGGCGATGGCGGCGAAGGCGTCGACGGTCGTCATGCCTGAACCGTAAGCCGGTTCTTACGTCATTTCAATCCGGCGCAGCCGCGCCGCGCGGATCGAGGCGCAAGCCTTCGGGCGTCGCGGTGCGCTCGGCCGGCATGTTTGAGTAGCGCTCGCGCGCCGGAACGGCGGCGCGGCGACGGGTGCGATAGAGCGCGAAGCCGGCGAGGCCGAGATGCGGCAGCGCGGTGGCGAGGAAAATGCTTTCCGGCCGCAGGACTTCCATGAAGGCGCCGGCGAGCAGCGGGCCGATCATCGTGCCGGTGCCGTAAAGCAGCAGCAGCCCGCCGGACACTTTGACGAATTCTTCCTTGCCGGCGTGATCGTTGGCGTGGGCGACGGCGATGGAATAAAGCGTGTAGGCGAGCGCGCCATAGGTCGCGGTCGCCGCGATCACGGTGGCGGGGTCGCGCGGCGCGAAGCCAAACAGGACGATCCCGGTGAGCGCGCCGAAAAATCCAACGCCGGCGAGCACGTAGCGACGATCCATGCGGTCCGACAGCCGGCCGGCCGGCATTTGCGCCATGGCGCCGGCGGCGACGACCAGGCTCATCATCAGCGCGATGGCGCCGGTCGACAGGCCGGCGCGCGCGCCGTAGACGGCGCCGAGCGTGCCCCAGGCGCCGTTGGCGATGCCGATCAGCACGACGCCGACAGCGGCGACGGGCGAATTGGCGTAGAGGCCTTTCAGATCGAGCGTGACATCGTGCAACGGGCGCGGGCTTTCCGCCGTCGACACCGCCGTCGGGATCAGCGCCAGGCAGAACAGAATGCCGGTCACCATGAACAGCGACTGATCGGCGATGTCGCCGGCGGCGAGCAGCATCTGTCCGCCCATGATCGAAGCGTAGGTGACCATCATGTAGAGGCCGAACACGCGGCCGCGATTGTCGTTGGTGGCGCGCTCGTTGAGCCAGCTCTCGGTGACCATGAACGAGCCGGCCATGGTGAAACCGGTGACGATGCGCAGGACGAACCACGACATCGGATCGATGAACAGGCCGGTCAGCAGCGCGACGATCGCCCCGATCGCGGCGAATGCGCCAAAAGCGCGGACATGGCCGACGCTGCGCACCAGTCGTGGCGCGAACAGGCAGCCGGCGACGAAACCGCCAGCCCAGGCGGTGCCGAGCAGGCCGAGCGAGGTGGCGGGAAAACCCTCGGCCTGGCCGCGCAGAGGCAACAGCAGCCCGTGCAGGCCGGCGGCGGCGAGCAGGAAAGCGGTGCCGCGCAGCAGCGCGAAGATCGGCCCGATGGCGGCAAACATGGCGAAACTCCCGAATCGCGGCCCGTATGGCCGCTCCATTGCGGCAAAAACCGGGCGGGCCGGAAAGTTGTATGTCTATTGGTCCCTGGGTCCAGGCCCTAACGCTTGAACAGCGCCTCGGCCGCCGCCTTGGTCGAGCCCTTGGCGGCGATTTCCGCCTCCAGCCGGGCAATCTCGCCCTTCAGGATGGCGACGCGCCTTGCCAATTCGTCGACCGAGAGCAACGACAGATCCTGGCCGATATCGTGGACTGGCGCCGGTTTCTTCACCGGTTCTTCAAACAGGGCCACGGCGTTTTCCTCCCTATGCCTCGTCGCCCGACAATCCTACAATCCTCGCGGCGGCGGACAAGAGACGAGGAAAGCCATGACACTCCCCGAGACCATGATCGCCGTCGCCATCGCCGAACCGGGCGGGCCGAGGGCGCTGAAGCCCGAAAAGCGGCCTTTGCCGGCTTTGGGGGAGGGCGAAATTCTCATTCGCGTGCGCGCCGCCGGCGTCAACCGGCCGGATGTGCTGCAACGCAAGGGCGTCTATCCGCCGCCGCCGGGCGCATCCGACCTGCCGGGCCTCGAAGCCGCGGGCGAGGTGGCGGCGCTCGGGCCGGGCGCGACGCGCTGGGCGATCGGCGACGCGGTGACGGCGCTGACGCCGGGCGGCGGCTACGCCCAATTTGTCCGCGTCCACGGGTCCAACGCGCTGCCGGTTCCCGCCGGCATGACGATGACCGAGGCGGCGGCGATTCCGGAGACGTTTTTCACCGTCTGGCACAATGTATTCCAGCGCGGCGGGCTGAAGCCGGGTGAAACCCTGCTTGTCCATGGCGGTTCGTCCGGCATCGGCACGACGGCGATCCTGCTGGCCGCCGCCTTCGGCGCCTATGTCGTCGTCACCGCCGGAACGGCGGAAAAATGCGCCGCCTGCCTTGGGCTCGGGGCCGACCGGGCCATCAATCACCGCGAGGAGGAGTTCGTCTCCATCGTGCGCGAGGCGACCAACGGGCGCGGCGCCGACGTCATCCTCGACATGGTCGGCGGCGCCTATGTCGAGCGCAATTGGGACGCGGCGGCGGTCGACGGCCGCATCGTCCAGATCGCCACCCAGGGCGGGGCCAGGGCGTCGGCCGATTTCTCCAAGCTGATGGTCAAGCGGCTGACCCATACCGGCTCGACGCTCCGGCCGCGCACGGTGGAATTCAAGGCGACGATCGCCGCCGAACTGGAGGCGAAGGTCTGGCCGTTGCTGGCGGCGCGGAAAATCGCCCCGGTGATGGACATGATCTTTCCGCTCGCCGAGGCCTGGCGGGCGCATGAACGCATGGAGGAGGGCGCGCATATCGGCAAGATCGTGCTCGACGTTTCCTGACCGGTTGGAAAAAAATCCTTTTGCCGGCTCGCCATTGCCGTTGCGCCGGCCGGGAAAATGCGATTGTCTTGCCGTCCTGCCGGGAGGGCCTGCGCGCGTCATGGCATTGTCACAGGACTGTCAGACGCCGGGGGTAGTCAGCGCCGGCGCCGCGCATTGCGGACAACAGGGAGTCTAGTCATGACCATTCTGAAAAAGGCCGCCGCGACGCTTGCGGCTTCCGCCGTCTTCGCCTCGTCCTTCGCCATTGTCGCCCAGGCGCAGTCGGTGGACGAGATCGTCGCCGCCGCCGAGAAGGAAGGCGAACTGACCACCATCGCGTTGCCGCACGATTGGTGCGGCTACGGCAAGGTGTTCGAGGGCTTCAAGGCGAAATATCCGAAGATCAAGGTCAACGAACTCAATCCGGACGCCGGCTCGGCCGACGAAATCGAGGCGATCAAGGCCAACAAGGACAACAAGGGCCCGCAGGCTCCCGACGTCATCGACGTCGGCCTGTCCTTCGGCCCGCAGGCCAAAACCGACGGCCTGGTCCAGCCCTACAAGGTGGCGACCTGGGCGGAAATCCCGGACAACGTCAAGGACGCCGACGGCGCCTGGTACGGCGACTATTACGGCGTCATGTCATTCATGGTGAACAAGGATCTTGTCAAAAACGCTCCGGCCGACTGGGCCGACCTGCTGAAGCCCGAGTACAAGGGCCAAGTGGCGCTTGCCGGCGATCCGCGCGCCTCCAACCAGGCGATCCTCGCCGTGCTCGCGGCCGGCATGGGCGCCGGCGGCGCGCCGGGCAAGGAAGCGGGCGACAAGGGCCTCGCCTTCTTCGCCGAGATGAACAAGGCCGGCAATTTCGTGCCCGTCATCGGCAAGGCCGGCACGCTGGCGCAGGGCGCGACCCCGATCGTCGCCATGTGGGACTACAACGCGCTTTCGGCCCGCGACACGCTGAACGGCAACCCGCCGGTCGACGTCGTGGTGCCGAAGACCGGCGTGCTTGCCGGCGTCTATGTCCAGGCGATCTCGGCCTACGCCCCGCACCCGAACGCAGCCAAGCTGTGGATGGAATACCTCTATTCCGACGAAGGCCAGCTCGCCTGGCTCGCCGGCTACTGCCATCCGATCCGGTTCAACGCCATGGCCAAGGCCGGCAAGATCCCGCAGGCCCTGCTCGACAAGCTGCCGCCGGCGGCGTCCTACGAGGCGGCGGTGTTCCCGACGCTCGACGAGCAGGCCGCCAACAAGGAAGCCGTGACCAAGGGCTGGGACGCCACCGTCGGCGCCAACGTCCAGTAACCGCGACCTCGCCTTTCCCGCTCCGGCCAATCGGCCGGGGCGGGCTTCGCGACACCGATTCGGGCTGGACGGGGGAGAACCGATGAGCGTGCAGTCCGCGATGCCGATGGCCGGTTCGGGCAAGCCGAATTTCCGCTTGCCGTTGAACTGGCTCGGCCTTCTCCCGTTCATCGTTTTTGCGCTGCTTTTCCTCGTGCTGCCGACCGTGCATATCGTTGTCGGGGCGTTCCAGGATCGCGACGGCGCCTTCACGCTGCAGAACCTGCTTGACCTGCGCAACGGCACGATACCGGCCAGCTACTGGATTTCGGTGAAAATCTCGGTTGCGTCCGCCGCGCTCGGCTGCCTGATCGGCTTCGGCATGGCGGCGGCGGTGACGCTCGGCGACTTGCCGCGCTGGATGAAATCGCCGCAGCTGACCTTTTCCGGCGTCGCCTCGAATTTCGCCGGCGTGCCGCTCGCCTTCGCCTTTCTCGCCACCTACGGCCCGGTCGGCGTGGTCGCGGTGATCATGCGGCAGAGTTTCGACATCGTGCTGTCGCGCGATCTCGGCTTCAACATCCTGAGTTTCTGGGGACTGACGTCGGTCTACCTGTTCTTCCAGATCCCGCTGATGATCCTGATCATCACGCCGGCGCTGGACGGGCTGAAGCGCGAGTGGCGCGAGGCGGCCGAGGTTCTCGGCGCCACCGGCGTGCAATACTGGCGCATGGTGGCGCTGCCGATCCTGTTCCCGTCGCTGCTCGGCACCTTCGCCCTGCTGTTCGCCAACGCCTTTGGCGCGGTGGCCACGGCCATGGCCTTCACCGGTTCCTCGCTCAACATCGTGCCGATCCAGCTGTTCGCGCAAATCCGCGGCGACGTGCTCGGCAATCCCAATCTCGGTTACGCCATGGCCTTCGGCATGATCGTCGTCACCGGCATCGCCAATGGCGTCTACATCTGGCTCAGGACACGTTCGGAAAGGTGGCTCAAATGACCCGCCTGCTCGCCTGGATCGCCTTCCTGTTCGGCGCCCTCTATTTCGCCCTGCCGCTGATCGGCATGACCGAGTTTTCGCTGAAGATGCGGCGCGGCGTCTATTCGCTCGACGCCTATGTCAAGGTGTTCGCCGATCCACGTTTCCAGGAGACGTTTTCCTTTTCCGTGATGATGGCGCTCGCCACCATCGCTTTCGGCGTGCTGCTGGTGGTGCCGACGGCCTATTGGGTGCGCCTGAAAATGCCGGGCGCGCGGCCGTGGATCGAATTCGTCACGCTGCTGCCGCTGGTGATCCCGGCCATCGTCATCGTCTTCGGCTACATCCGCCTCTACAACACCTCGAGCTTCCTGCCGCTGACCGGCTCGACCACCGGCACCAACATCCTGCTGATGTTCGGCTACGCCACGCTGGCGCTGCCTTACATGTACCGCTCGGTCGACACGGGGCTCAGAACCATCGATGTCGCGACGCTGACGGAGGCGGCCCAAAGCCTCGGCGCGGGCTGGGTGACCATTCTTTCCCGCGTCATCCTGCCCAATGTGCTGATCGCGGTGCTGTCGGGGGCGTTCCTGACCTTCGCCATCGTCATCGGCGAATTCACCATGGCGGCGCTGCTCGACCGGCCGGCTTTCGGCCCGTACATGCAATTGCTCGGCGCCAACCGCGCCTACGAGCCGGCGGCGCTGGCCGTGATCGCCTTCGGCATCACCTGGGCCTGCATGGCCCTCATCCAGTTGCTTGCCCGCTTCGCGCCGAAGCCGGCCAAACCCGTCAAGGAATAGGCCGATGAGCGCAGTGAACAACTCCAAGGCGAACAGCGACGCTTTTCTCGCCATCAATGGCGTGACCAAATCCTTCGGCGCGGTGCAGGTGGTGCGCGGGGCCGACATCGCCATCTCCAAGGGCGAATTCGTTTCCTTTCTCGGACCGTCGGGCTGCGGCAAGACGACGATCCTGCGCATGGTCGCCGGATTCGAGACGCCGACGACGGGGCGCATCGTCATCGACGGCAAGGACATTACCGACCTCAAGCCGAACCAGCGCAAGATCGGCATGGTGTTCCAATCCTACGCGCTGTTTCCCAACCTGACGGTCGCCGGAAATATCGGCTTCGGCCTCAAGGTCGCCGGCAAGGCCAGGGCCGAGATCGACCAGCGGGTCGAGGAAATGCTGAAGCTGATTGGCCTGCCCGAATTGAGCGACCGCTTCCCCTGGCAATTGTCGGGCGGCCAGCAGCAGCGCGTGGCGCTGGCCCGCGCGCTGGCGCCGAGGCCCGCGGTGCTGCTGCTCGACGAGCCGCTGTCGGCCCTCGACGCCAAGATCCGCGTGTCGCTGCGCGAGGAAATCCGCGCCATCCAGAAGGAACTCGGCATCACCACCATCTTCGTCACCCACGACCAGGAAGAAGCGCTGTCCATGTCGGACCGGGTGATGGTGATGTACCAGGGGCGCATCGAGCAGATCGGCGCGCCGTTCGAGGTCTACAATCACCCGAAGACAAAATTCGTCGCCAATTTCGTCGGCACCCTGTCGACAATGGAAGGCACGATCGCCGACGCGGCGAAGGGTTCGGTCGACGCGGCCGGAACGCGTTTCGACGGCGTCCGGCTGCCAGCCGGCGCGACGAATGGCGCGGCGGTGACGCTGGCGCTGCGCCCGGAAGCGCTCAGGCGCGACCGCCGCGACGGCGACCTGTCGCTTTCGGGAGAGATCATCGATGTGGACTTTCTCGGTTCGGTCATTCGCATCGACATCAAGGCCGGCGGCGAAAAACTGTCGCTCGACGCCTTCAACGATCCGACCACGCCGCCGCCGGCGATCGGCGAGACGATGACGGTGCATTTCGCCCCGGACGCCGTGCTGACGCTGTAAACGCGTTGCGTTCGTGTTGCGAAACACGGCGAAGCCGGGTATAGGGCCTCATCTCCCTTACATGGTGGTTCAACCACCGCCCGCGCGGGAACGCGGGCGAAGACGAGGATTTGCACAATGACCACGCTGCTGATGCCCAAGGCCACCGCCGTCTGGCTCGTCGACAACACGTCGCTGTCGTTCGACCAGATCGCCGATTTCTGCCGGCTGCACCCGCTCGAGGTGAAAGCCATCGCCGACGGCGAAGCGGCGCAGGGCATTCGCGGCCTCGATCCGGTCACCGGCGGGCAACTGTCGCGCGAGGAAATCGAGAAGGCCGAGGCGGACGAGAACCATCGCCTCAAGGTGCTCGACCCCAAGGTCCGCGTGCCGGAAGCCAAGCGCAAAGGTCCGCGCTACACGCCGCTGTCGAAGCGTCAGGACCGGCCCAACGCCATTCTCTGGCTCGTGCGCAACCATCCGGAACTGAAGGACGCGCAGATTTCCCGCCTCGTCGGCACCACCAAATCGACGATCGAGCAGGTGCGCGGACGCGGTCATTGGAACTCGGCCAATCTTCAGCCGCTCGACCCGGTGACGCTCGGCCTGTGCTCGCAGATCGACCTCGACCTCGAAGTCGGCCGCGCCTCCAAGACGCGCGGCGATGTCGCGCCGCCGACCGACACGCTGCTGCCGGCCTCGATCACCGAGCGGATCACGCCGGAACAGCGCGACGACGAAGAAGACCGGCAGCTCGACGCCTCAAAGGTGTTCGCCAAGCTCTCGTCGCTGAAGCGCAAGCCGGAAGACGACGAGGACGAGTGATCACGCTTCGCGCGTAACGCCGTCCTTTTCCATGCGCCGGTAGAAATCGGCGAGCAGCATGCCGCGCTCGGGCTTGAATGTCCGTCCGGCCGGGCCGAGCGCGGCGATGCGGTCGATGCGGAACGAACGGAAATCGTCGCGCAACTCGCACCAGGCGACCAGCGTCCACACCCTGCCCCAGAACCACAGGCCGAGCGGGCGGATGTCGCGGCGCGAGTTTTCGCCCTGTTCGGTGCGATAATCGATCGACAGCACGGCGCGGGCGTCGACGGCCTTCTCGATCAGGTCGATGCGGGCCCGGTCCTCGACCGAGAGGGCCGAGAACGGCGCGTGGATCTGCGTCTGGGCGATGCGGGCGCGTTCGGCGTCGGGCACGACCGCGCCGATCTTCACCAGCGCCTCCTCGGCCGCCCGCGCCATCGCCGCCCCACCCCAGGCGCGCACCATGCGCGCGCCGACGACGAGGGCGACGATCTCGTCGCGCGAAAACATCAGCGGCGGCAGGTCGAAGCCTTCGCGCATGATGTAGCCGACGCCGGCTTCGCCCTCGACCGGCACGCCGGTCGAGGCCAGGTCGGCGATGTCGCGGTAGATGGTGCGCTCCGACACTTCCAGCCGCTCGGCCAGCTTGCGCGCCGTGACGAGTCGGCCGCCCCGCAGCAACTGGACGATCTGGAACAGGCGGTCGGCGCGCCGCATGCTCAGGCCGAAAACAGCCCGAAGGAATTGCCGTCCGGATCGCGGCAATAGGCGAAGCGCCCGGCGGGAATGGCGACGATCGGCGAGACGACTTCGCCGCCGGCCTCGCCGACGCGGGCGAGCGCCGGTTCAAGGCTGTCGACGGCGAGGTGCACCGTCGCGCCCGCGCCTTTCGCGGCCGGCTCACCTTCGACGATGTGGCCCGAAATCGCGGTTTCATGGGGTCCCGAATAGGCGAAAATCGCGGTCATGTTCGGTCCCATCTGTTCGTCCTTCAGCGGCAGGCCGGTCACCTTGCCATAAAACGCCTTGCCCTTGTCCAGATTGCGAACCGGAATTTCAAACCAGACGACGGCGTTGGTCGGGGCTTCACTCATGTCCTGTCTCCTTCGTTATGACGAAGGCGTTGTCGCATACCCCTGCTGACGGCATCCTGTCAGGAACTTTTGGCGGCCTCGTCGCGCCGCTTCAGCTTCGCGCCGGTTGCCAGGCGATCCTTGATGATGAGCGAGCGCACCGTGCCGAGATCGGCCCCGCATTTCGTGCACGCCATGCGGCCGGATAGATCGCCCATGCGGTGCGGCGGATCGCCTATGACCATGCCGGATAAGCCGCACTTCGCACAGCGGTAGCCAAAGAGCGGATCGCCATCGTCTTCATGCAGATCGTATTTTTGCCAGTCGTCATCCATCGTCAGGGCCTGCCCCCGATAATCCGCCGCAGCGTCCAGGCGATGAGCAGCGCCGCCGGGACGAACCAGGCGACATGTCGGCCGTGAAAGCCCAGCGACGGCGGGAAATAGGGGAACTCGAAGCCCATGGGCAGCGGCAACAGGAAACTCGGCAGCGACAGGGGCGCGGTCCACAGGACGATCCAGACATTGGCGAGCCCGTCGGGCGGGGCCATCAGGAAGGTGACGAGCACAAAGGCCGCGCCCGCCAGATAGGCGGCCGCGACCCAATTGCCGACTCGCCGGCGCGTCATCCGTCGATGTCGAACTTGACGCCCTGCGCCAGCGGCAGGGTGAGGCCGTAATTGATGGTGTTGGTGGCGCGGCGCATGTAGGCCTTCCAGGCATCCGAGCCGGATTCGCGCCCGCCGCCGGTTTCTTTCTCGCCGCCGAACGCGCCGCCGATTTCGGCTCCGCTTGTTCCAACATTCACATTGGCGATGCCGCAGTCGGAGCCTCGCGCCGAGACGAAGATTTCCGCCTCGCGCATGTCGAGGGTGAAGATCGACGACGACAGGCCCTGCGGCACGCCATTGTGCAACGCCAGCGCCTCGGAGAAATCGCGGTATTTCATGACGTAGAGGATCGGGGCGAAGGTCTCTTCCAGCACCGGGCCGACCTGGCCCGGCATTTCGACCAGCGCCGGGCGGACGTAGAAGGCGTCGGCCGCCACATTGTGCGACACGCGTTCGCCGCCGGTCACCGTTCCGCCAGCGGCGCGCGCCGCGTCGAGAGCCTTCCGCATCTTGTCGAAGGCCAAGGCGTCGATCAGCGGCCCGACCAGATGGCCCTCTTCCAGCGGATTGCCGACCTTGACCGAGGCATAGGCGGCCTTCAGGCGCGGCACGAGTTTGTCGTAGGCGCTTTCATGGACGATGAGCCGGCGCAGCGTCGTGCAGCGCTGGCCGGCCGTGCCCATGGCGGCGAAGGCGACGCCGCGCAGCGTCAGGTCGAGATCGGCCGACGGCGCGACGATGGCGGCGTTGTTGCCGCCGAGTTCGAGCAGCGAACGGCCGAAGCGCGCGGCGACGCGCGGGCCGACCGAACGGCCCATGGCGGTGGAGCCGGTGGCCGAAACGAGCGGAACGAGCGGATTGTCGACGAGTGCCTCGCCGGCGTCGCGGCCGCCGACGATGGTGGCGCACAGACCCGTCGGGATAGCGCCGCTGGCGGCGTTGAAGCGGGCGATCGCCTTGTCCATCAGCGCCTGGGTGGCGAGCGCCGTCAGGGGCGCCTTCTCGGAAGGTTTCCACACCACCGCGTTGCCGCACGCCAGCGCCAGCGCGGCGTTCCACGACCACACGGCGACGGGGAAATTGAAGGCGGAGATGACGCCGACGACGCCGAGCGGATGCCAGGTCTCCATCATGCGGTGATCGCCGCGTTCGGATGCGATGGTCAGGCCGTAGAGCTGGCGCGACAGGCCGACGGCGAAATCGCAGATGTCGATCATCTCCTGCACTTCGCCGAGACCCTCGGAGACGATCTTGCCGACCTCGATGGAGACGAGGCGGCCGAGCGCCGCCTTGTTCACGCGCAATTCCTCGCCGAGCAGGCGCACCAGTTCGCCGCGCTTCGGCGCGGGCACGGCGCGCCAGACGAGGAAGGCGTCATGGGCGGCGGCGATGGCGGCGTCGGTTCCGGCCCGGCCGGCGAGGGCGACATGGCCGATGGCCTCGCCGGTGATCGGCGTGCGCACGGCGTGGTCGCCGGCGGAAAAAGCGGATGCGGCAACGCCCATGGCGTCGAGAAGGCGGGCAGTTTCGGCGACAAGGGTCATGATGGCCTCTGGAATTGATCGGCACATCTTTAAACCCTGCGGCGCCGGCGCGCCAATTGCCGCAAGCCGCGGCGGCGACAAAAGTTGCGTCCGGCCGAAGGTCGGATCAGGAGACGCCTTTCGTCCGATTGGTCTTGTCGCCGCCGCGCGATAGAACACGCCATGGCGGTTACCCGATTCATGTCCGACTGGAGCCTGACGCGGCGATTCGCCCTGACGGGCGGGCTGATCATGCTCGCCGTGATGATCGGCGTCGGCTATTGGGTGACCAACCGGATGAAGACCGACGTCGTGCGCAACACCGCCGCGGCTACGGCGCTGTTCATGGATTCCTTCATCGCACCGTTGTCCCAGGAACTGACCGAATCCGACACGCTGTCGATCGGTCCGATTCGCGCCATCGAGGAAATGATGGACGGCACAAGGCTTGGCGAACGGGTCGTCTCGGTCAAGATCTGGAAGCCCGGCGGGCTCATCGCCTACGCCAGCGACATCGGCGAGATCGGCAAACATTATTCGCCATCGCCGGAGCTTGCCGAGGCGTTTCGCCGGCGAGATCGCCGGCGGTCTGACGGATTTGTCGGCGGCGGAGAACAAGCCGGAACGGCGCATCGCCGCGACCCTGCTCGAAGTCTACAGCCCGATCCGCGAGAGTTTCACCGGCGAGGTCATCGCCGTCGTCGAATTTTACGAAAAGGCCGATGCGCTCGAAGAAGTCCTGCGGCGCGCCATGGTGCAGAGCTGGATCGCCGTGGTCGCCATCACGGCGCTGATCGGCGCCGGATTGTTCGGCATCGTCGACGCCGGCAGCCGCACCATCGAACGTCAGCGTCGGACGCTTGTCGATCGGGTCGACGAATTGCAGCGCCTGTCGGGCGAGAACGAGAAGCTGCGCCAGCGCGTCGCGCGCCTCGGCGCGCGTGTCCGAAATCGGCGAGGCGCATCTGCGCCAGTTGAGCGCCGATCTGCACGACGGCCCGGCCCAACTCGTCGGCTTCGCCGCGCTTCGGCTCGATTCGCTCAAACGCATCGGTGAAAAGCGGAAGCGGGACGCCGAGATCGGCGACCTCGAATCCGTGCTCAAGGACGCCGTGCGCGAGATCCGCGCCATCGGCCAGGGCCTTTCCCTGCCCGAGATCGAACATTTGTCGCTTGCCGGCGTGGCCCGGCACGCCATCGCCGCGCACGAGCGCCGCACCGGCGATTCCGTCCGCGCGGCGCTGGCGCTGAATGAGGACGACGCGCCGGAATCGGTCAAGGCCTGCCTCTACCGTTTTGTCCAGGAGGGTCTGAACAACGTCTGGCGGCATGCGCCCGGCGCCCAGGTCGGTATCGACGTCGGCGAGGCCGCGGGGATATTGTCGGCCAGCATCGTCAATGGCGCGCCGACCCGCGTCGCCGCCGAAAGCGCCGGCGGCATGGGACTGCTGGGCCTGCGCGACCGGGTGGAAAGCCTGGGCGGCCACTTTTCCTTCGTCCGCGCCGCCGATGGCGGCGCGATCCTGTCCATGTCGATCGTCCGCTCCGGAGATCCCGCCGATGCCTGAAGCAACCACCATCGTTGTTGTCGACGATCACCCGCTCTATCGCGCCGGCGTGGCGCGCACGCTCTCCGAGGCAAGCGATCTGCGCGTGCTCGGCGAGGGCGCTTCGGCCGACGACGCGATGGAGCTGGTGCGGCGCGCCCGGCCGAACATCGTGCTCCTCGACATTTCCATGCCAGGCGGCGGCATCGCGGCGGCGCGGCGCATCGCGGCGGAGCATCCAGAGACCCTGATCGTCATGCTGACCGCTTCGGAAAGCGATGACGACATCATGGAATCGCTCGCCGCCGGCGCGCGTGGTTATGTGCTCAAGGGCGTCGGCGCGCATGACCTCCTGTCGGTGATCCGCAATGTCGCGGGCGGAGGATCCTATGTTTCTCCGTCGCTCGCCGGCCGGTTGCTCCTCGCCATGAAGGGCAAGGGGCATGAGGCCGCGCCGAAATCGCTGCTGTCGGCGCTGACCGATCGCGAAGAAGAAATCCTTCGACTCGTCTCCGCCGGCAAAAGCAACAAGGAAGTCGGCCGTACGCTCGGCCTGCAGGAGAAGACCGTCAAGCATTACATGCCGTCGATCCTGCAGAAACTGCAGGTGCGCAACCGCACCGAAGCGGCGATTCTGGCGCGCGACAACAGGCTTTGACCTACGCCGTGAAGCGCCTTCATCGCCGGGCGCGGGTCGACGCGCCAAACCGGTTCCGCGCGGCGCTGACAGGTTCTATCGGAGCGCCGCCCTGAGCCGTTTCTTGTCCGTCTGCCATGCCTTGCGGCTGATCACGATCCGGTTCTTGCGGTCGCGCAGCTGATATCTATCGCCGATCACGCGTTCGCTCCAACCGTCGGCGTAGAACAGGATGACGGTGTTTGCGTCAGCCACCGAATTTCTGACCCTGCCGTGCCCCGACAACGCGCCGAGAAAACCGCCGACGGTCGAACCGGCCACGCCGTGCTCGCCGTCGTCCTCTCCGTCTTCTCCGTCTTCGCCGCCATCGTCTCCACCATCCCGGCCTTCGCCATCATCGGCAAAAGCGGCGGCGACGCCGAAATCCGGATGGAACCGGTCGGCGTCCGTCGGCGGGCGCGGGGGCAGCAGCGTGAAAAGCAGCGCCAGCAGGCCGATTCGCCACGCCATCGTCAAGTCGCCGGACGGGGCGGCCGCGTCGATGTCACGCTGGTGGATCATGGCCATTGCAGTTCGGGAATTTGCCCGGTTTGTCCGATTCCTAACGCTCTCGCGCAACAAAGTCTTCGGCACAAGGTCCGAGACCCCGAAAAGGGGAGCGACCGGCGGGAAGCCGGTCGCTCGTTGGAATGAAGGCTCGGCGAAAGCGCTTCATTCGAGGGCGAATCGCCGGTGCGGGGGCGGGCCGGGCAATCCGCCGGTTTGCTGTCCTGCGACGTTCAGTCCTTGCTGTTGATTAGCGCCTTGAGCGAGGACTTGAAGCTGCCCTTCCTGGTGGTGGAGGAATCGTCATCGCTGTCGTCGTCGGAATCGTCGCCGCCGCTGTCGTCGCCCGAATCGTGGCCCGGACCATCGTCATCCCCGCCGCCGTGATCGTCGCCGGCATCGTGGCCGGGACCGTCGTCGCCGCCGCCTGAATCACCTTCGCCGCTTTCCCCGCCCTCGCCCTCGCCATCGGCGAGGGCAATCGAAGCGTTCGGCTTCAAGACGCCGTCATCCAGTGTCAGCGTGAGCGGAGTCGCGGCGAGCACGTAAGCAAGGCCGATGGCGCTGACGGTCGGCTTCAACAGAGTGTTCATTGTGACGTTCCTTTCCGGTCATTTTGCGCGGTGGCGCCCGCAATCGATGGAAGGACGGTAGCCGGCGCCCCGTTTCTTCGCGAGCCGTCCGGGACTTCAGAATTGGCTGGAGCGGACCTTGGCGCGCCAGGGATCGGACCAAGGGCCTATTCCGGCCGGCGCGGCGCAGCGACCGCGGTCCGCCTTTCGGCGGGCATAAACGAAAAGGCGGCCGAAGCCGCCTTTCCGCATGCAAGGGTCGAGGCGAGTCAGACGCCGATGCCGCGCGATTTCAGCATTGCGCCGATCTCGTCGAGGATCGCCGGGTCGTCGATGGTCGCCGGCATGTTCCATTTTTCCTTGTCGGCGATTTTCTGCATGGTGCCGCGCAGGATCTTGCCCGAGCGGGTTTTCGGCAAGCGGTTGACGGTGACCACCGTCTTGAAGGCGGCGACCGGGCCGATGCGGTCGCGCACCAGCTTCACCACTTCCTTCTCGATCTCCGCCGTCGGCCGGGCGACGCCATGCTTCAGCACGATGAAGCCGCAGGGAATCTGGCCCTTCATGTCGTCATGGATGCCGATGACCGCGCATTCGGCCACATCGCGGTGTTCGGCGACGACCTCCTCCATGCCGCCGGTCGACAGGCGGTGGCCGGCGACGTTGATGATGTCGTCGGTGCGGGCCATGATGAAGAGGTAGCCGTCCTCGTCCATCAAGCCGGCGTCGGCTGTCTTGTAGTAGCCCGGGAACTCGTCGAGATAGGCCGAGCGGAAGCGGGAATCGGCGTTCCACAGCGTCGGCAGCGAGCCGGGCGGCAGCGGCAGCTTGACGACGACATTGCCGAGCGTGCCGGGCGCAACCGCATGGCCGGCGTCGTCCAGCACCTGGATGTCGTAGCCCGGCATGGCGACGGCGGGAGAGCCGTATTTGACCTTGAGCAGGCCGAGGCCGGCCGGATTGCCGGCAATCGCCCAGCCGGTTTCCGTCTGCCACCAATGGTCGATCACCGGCACCCTCAGCCTGGCCTCGGCCCATTTGATCGTGTCGGGGTCGGCGCGTTCGCCGGCGAGGAACAGGGTGCGGAATTTCGACAGGTCGTAGTGACCGACCAGTTCGCCTTCCGGATCGCGCTGCTTGATGGCGCGGAACGCGGTCGGCGCCGTGAAAAGCACGACGACCTTGTGTTCCTCGATGACGCGCCAGAAGGCGCCGGCGTCGGGCGTGCCGACCGGCTTGCCCTCGTAGAGGATCGTCGTGCAGCCGGCGAGCAGCGGCGCGTAGACGATGTAGGAGTGGCCGACGACCCAGCCGACATCGGAGGCGGCCCAGAACACCTCGCCCGGCTCGACGCCGTACATGGCGTGCATCGTCCAATGCAGCGCCACCATGTGGCCGCCGTTGTCGCGGACCACGCCCTTCGGCTGGCCGGTCGTGCCGGAGGTGTAGAGGATGTAGAGCGGATCGGTGGCGGCGACCGGGACCGGATCCGCCTTCCGGCCGGCGGCCTTCGTCGCCGCCATCGCCTCGGCGTAGTCGACATCGCGGCCGGCGTCGAGATCACAGCGCTGTTCGTCGCGCTGCACGACGATGCATTTTTCCACCTTGTGCGAGGCGGTGGCGATGGCCTCGTCGAGCAGCGGCTTGTAGGCGACGACGCGGCCCGGTTCGAGGCCGCAGGAGGCCGAGACGATCAGTTTCGGCTTGGCGTCGTCGATGCGGGTGGCGAGTTCGCGCGCCGCGAAGCCGCCGAACACCACCGAATGGATGGCGCCGATGCGGGCGCAGGCGAGCATGGCGAAGGCGGCTTCCGGCACCATCGGCATGTAGATGATGACGCGGTCGCCCTTGGCGACGCCCTGGTCGGCGATGACAGCGGCGAAGGTCTCAACCTCGGCCTTCAATTCGGCGTAGGTGTACGTCTTCTTTTTACCGGTGATCGGCGAGTCGTAGATGATCGCCGCCTGACCGCCGCGCCCTGCGGCGACATGGCGATCAACCGCGTTGGCGCAGGTGTTGGTCTCGCCGCCGACGAACCAGCGGCCATAGACGCCCTGACCGGCATCGAACACCTTGTCCCACTTTTTCGTCCAGTCGAGCGCTGACGCCGCTTCGGCCCAGAAGCCTTCCGGGTCGGCTTTCCATCGGGCGTAGATGTCGTGATAGCGCGAAGCCATGGCGTCCTCCTCCGGGGCGGGAATTCGTGACGCCATTTAGGCGCGTGGGCGGGCCGGAGTCCATTTGACTTGCGTCGCAGCCAATCGGTTGAAACCGCTCAATCGCCGGTGACGAAGGGCAACAAGTGCTCCGCCCAGGCGGCGTAGCCGAGTGCGCCGGCGTGAAAACCGTCGACGGCGAAGCCGCCCGGACCCTTGACCGGCAATGGCGTCGCGGCGACGCCGCCGCGCTCGCGCGCCAGCCTTGATCCGAGTGAATTGAACGCATGGGCCCGCACCGAAAGGATGTCGGCGAGCGGTCGCGGCAGGGCCGGAACGTCGCGCATTTCGACGATCGGCGACCAGACGAGGCGGGCGGAGGGAAAACGCGCTTTCAGCGCGTAGATCAAGCCGCCGAACTCGCGCTTGAAGCGGGCAAGCGTGTGGAAATTCTTGGCGTCGTTGGTCCCGACCGACAGCACGATGTGGGTGAAGCCGTCGCGCGGCAGATGCTTGACCACGTGATCGCGGATCTGTCCCGAGGTGGCCGAGTTGAAGCCGGCGACGCGCCAATGCGTGACCTGTCCGGCCTTGTCCGCCATCAGGGCGGCCAGCAGCGGCCCCATGCCGTCCCCGATCCGTCCGACGCCGACGCCGGCGGCGGACGAATCGCCGATGACGAGCAGCCGGATCGTCGCCTCGCCCGGCCCGGTGACGCCCTCATGCGGACCGGAAGGCGGGACCAGCCGCTCGGTGCGCCGCCGCACGGCGAGCCCCTGCCACAGGGCGATGGGAAGCGCGAGCCAGGTGAGAAGCAGTTTCATGGCCGCCCTTCAAATGCGGCGGAAGAAAAAAACAAAGCGGGCGAGGACTACCGCGCCTTTCCCGCCCTCGAGAAGGTGAGGTGGTCGCGAAACGACCGGAGGGGGTGAAATCAGCCCCCACCCGGCCCCGCGGGCCAACCTCGCCCGCAGGCGTGGGAGGGAAAGGCGCGCCGCGCCTCACTTGATGACGATGCGCGGCTCCATCGCCTTCACTTCGCCGAGCTCGCGGATATAGGCCATCACGTCATTGGCCATCAGCTTGGCCGATTCCGGATTGACCAGCATCTTCGTGCCCTTGAACACGCTGTAGCCGTCGCCGCCGCCGGCCATGTAGTCATTGGTGGCGACGCTGTAGTTTTTCGCCGGGTCGAGCGCCGCGCCATTGGCCATGATGTCGGAGACGCGGTCGCCGGCGGCTTTCGCCTTGTCGACGACGAAGGTGAGGCCCGAGACCTGCGGGAAGCGGCCCGCGCCCTTCTCGATCTCCGAGACGCCGTTTTCCAGCGCCTCTTCCACTTGCGCGCCGGTCAGTTCCAGCATCACCGTCTTGTTGCCGAAGGGCAGTTCGGTGAGGATGTCCTTGCGGGTCAACTTGGTTCCGGCGGGATAGACCTTGTCGCCGCGAATGCCGCCGCCATTGGTGATGGCGAGTTCGGCCCCGACCGCCTTGCGCGTGGCGTCGGCGATGAGATCGCCCATCGCCGTTTCCATGGTGCGCACCGACGCCTTGCGGCTGTCGAGTTCGATGGCGGTCGTGCCGAGTTCGACGCCGAGTTCGGCATCGAGCAGCTTGGCGTATTCGGCCACTTTCGCGGCGACGGCCTCGTCGGGCTTGACGGTCGACGTATCGTGGATGCGGAACGACGGCGCCCATTTGACCGAGCGCTTGCCGTCCTTTTCCTGGATGTCGAAATTGACGTCGACGGCGACGACCTGGCCGGCGTCCGATTGCGATTCGGCCGCCGCGGTGCGGCCGTTGAAGAAGACCCAGAGATCGTGATTGTGGCCGTTCAGCACCAGATCGACGGTCCCCATCAGGCCCTGGGCGACGTCGCGGGTGTTGTGGTTGATGGCGACGATGAACTCGGCGCCGCCGTCCTTCAACTCCTTGGCCTTGGCCTTGGCGGTCTCGACCGCCTTGCCGAACTTCAAATCGCCGGGCGACGACAGCACGTCGGTGGTCTCTTCCGCCAGGCCGATGAAGCCGACCTTGACGCCGCCGATGTCCTTGACCAGCGTTCCGCCCATTCCGGGCACCGGCGAACCGTCGGCCTGGGTCACATTGGCGGCGATCCACGGGAATTTCGATTCGCCCATGCGCTTGGCGGCGACCTCCTTGCCGAAATCGAATTCGTGGTTGCCGGGCGTCATCACGTCGGTGGCGATCATGTTGGAGAACACGATCATGTGCTCGCCCTGGTCGAAGCCTGAAAACAGCGATGGCGAGATCAGGTCGCCGGCATTGACCAGCACCGTGTTCGGATTGGCGGCGCGTTCGCCGGCGACGACGGTGGCGAGACGCGGAAAGCCGCCGCGGCCCCTGGCCTCGTCCATCTCGTAAATGTCGTTGACGAGCACGAACGTCACTTTCGACGCGTCGGCGAGCGCCGAGGTCAGCGCGGCCAGGCTGACGCCGAGCGCCAGAATCGAGGTTTTCAGGAATTTGGACATGGGGGGTCTCCTTTGCCATGAAGGATAAAGCGCGCGATCCGGGTAGACCGCGCGCATGACAACATTTTTTCAACGCCGGGAAAAGATGTTCCGGCGCGATGGAAACAATCAGGCCCGGAGCGCCTCGACGCCGGGCAGCGCCTTGCCTTCCATCCATTCGAGGAACGCGCCGCCCGCGGTCGAGATGTAGCTCATCTCGTCGGCGACGCCGGCGTGGTTGAGCGCCGAGACGGTGTCGCCGCCGCCGCCGACCGAGGTCATTTTGCCGGCTTTGGTGAGCTTGCCGACGTGTTTCGCCACCGCCACGGTCGCGGTGTCGAACGGGGTCAGCTCGAAAGCGCCGAGCGGGCCGTTCCAGACGACGGTCTTGACCTCGTCGAGCGCGGCGTTGATTTCGGCCACGGTTTTCTTGCCGGCGTCGAGGATCATCGCGTCGGCCGGCACCTTGTCCAGCGTCACGGTCTCGTTTTTCGCATTCGCCTCGAATTTCCACGCCACCACGGCGTCGACGGGGAGCAGGATGCGGCAACCGGCCTGCTTGGCGGCCGCCGTGATCTTCCGCGCCGTATCGGCGAGATCGTGCTCGCACAGGCTTTTGCCGACATCGATCCCTTGCGCGGCGAGGAAGGTGTTGGCCATGCCGCCGCCGATCACCAGCAGATCGACCTTCTTCACCAGGTTTTCCAGCAGGTCGATCTTCGACGACACCTTGGCGCCGCCGACGATCGCCGCGACCGGCCGTTTCGGCTGGCCGAGGCCGGATTCGAGCGCCTCAAGTTCGGCCTGCATGGTGCGGCCGGCATAGGCCGTCATGTGGTGCGCCAGGCCTTCGGTTGAGGCGTGCGCGCGGTGCGCGGCCGAAAACGCGTCGTTGACGAAGAAATCGCCGTTTTGCGCCATCGCCATGGTGAAGGCCGGATCGTTCTTTTCCTCTTCCTTGTGGAAGCGGGTGTTCTCCAGCATGACGATGTCGCCGGCCTTCATCGCCGCCACGGCGGCGTTCGCGGCGTCGCCGATGCAATCCTCGGCGAAACCGACCGGGCGGCCGAGAATGGCCGACGTCGCCTTGGCCACGGGTTTGAGCGAGAATTCCGCCGAGGGCGCGCCCTTCGGCCGGCCGAAATGGGCCAGCAGCACGACCTTCGCGCCCTTGTCCGACAATTCCCTGATGGTCGGCGCGACGCGCTCGATGCGGGTGGCGTCGGTGACCTTGCCGTCGGCCATCGGCACGTTGAGGTCGACGCGCACCAGCGCGCGCTTGCCCTTGATGTCGCCGAGGTCGTCGAGAGTGCGGAACTTCGCCATGGGATTCTCCTTAAATTCGATCGCGGGCACCATAATCACGGCGGCGGGAGGTGCAACCATGGCATGGATCAAGGGCCGCGACGGATGAGCGCGGCGAGTTTCTCGATGAGCGTTTGCGGCGACAGGAAGGCCGGCACCGGCGGCTCGGAACGCTGCTCGAACGAGACGCCGGCCTCGACGACGCGGCCGCGTTCGTCGATGTCGCGGACGATCACGTCGACCGGACCGAGATTGACGCGGTCGGCGAACTCGGCGCGGCCGCCGAGCCGGTCGGAAAGCAGGGAAGCGATCGGCCGGGCGCGGTCTTCCGCCGATACGATCGCGCCATAAGCATCGGCGATGAGGCCGGCCGGTTGGGCCGGATCGATGGCGAAGGCGCCGAAGAAATCGGAATCGTCGGGCGACAGTTTCTCGCGCCGCGCGAACAGCCGGTCGAGCAGGCGGGGATATTTGTCCGAGACGAAGATGTAGACGAGATCGCCCGCCACCAGCCGGCCGGCGAACTGGTAGCGCATGGAGCGGCCTTCGCGCACCACCAGCGACGGTTTGGCCCAGCGCGGAATGCGCGCGCCCTTGCACACCGGGCTGCCGGCGGTGACGCGGTAGGCGAGCAGCTCATGATGGGCCGAACCCGGCAGTTCCAGCTCGACCTTGTCGACCGGGCCGGTGCGCAGCGGCACGATCAGGCCCAAACGGCGCGCCACCGGGCCGATGGTCCAGCCCTGCAGGATCAGCGACACGACGACGACGATGAAGACGACGTTGAAAATCGTACGGCCATGGTCGATGCCGGCCGCGACGGGCAGCAGCGCCAGCAGGATCGACACCGCGCCGCGCAAGCCGACCCAGGAGACGAAGGCGACCTCGGCGCGCGGCAGGCGGAACGGCGCCAGGCATGCCGTCACCGCCAGCGGGCGGGCGATGAAGACGAGAAACAGGCCGAGGCCGATCGCCGCCGGGGCAATCGCCAGGAACTCCGACGGCGTGGCGTAAAGCCCGAGGAGGAGGAACATGATGATCTGCGCCAGCCAGCTCATGCCGTTCTTGAAACGGCGTAGCGCCGCATCCTGCCGCATGCCGGCGTTGCCGGCGACGACGCCGGCGACATAGACGGCGAGGAAGCCCGAACCATGCGCCGCGCCGGCCGCGCCGAAGACGATCAGCGCCAGGGTGAGCACGAACACCGGCGCGAGGCCGCGGTCGAGGTCCAGCCTTTCGGTGAGCCGGACGATGGCCCAGCCGCCAAAAAGGCCGGCCGCCGCTCCGATCGCCATATGGGCAAGGAAGCCGAGCGCGATGTCGAGGGCGAGTTCGCCGGGGGTAGCCGTTCCCGCCGCCGCCGCGCCGGTGAGCGCGATCACCAGAAAGATGGCGATCGGATCGTTCGAGCCTGATTCGATTTCGAGGATCGAGCGCGTGCGCTCGCGGATGTTCAGGCCGCCGGCGCGCAGAAGGAAGAACACCGCCGCCGCATCGGTCGAGGCGACGAGGGATCCGACGATCAGCGCGTCGAGCCAGGAAAAGCCGGCGAGATAATGCGCCGGCAGGGCGACGAGGCCGGCGGTGGCGGCGACGCCGAAGGTCGCCAGCGCAAGCGACGGCCACGCCGCCTGGCGCAGCGCGGCGGCCGGCGTGCCGAAACCTGAATCGAACAGGATGATGGCGAGAGACAGCGCGCCGACCAGATAGGCGGTCCGCACATTGTCGAACTGGATGCCGAAGCCGTCCTCGCCGGCGAGCAGGCCGATGCCGAGAAAGACGAGCAGCAGCGGCGCGCCGAAACGAAAGGCGATCAGCGACGAAAACGCCGCCGCGAGCACCAGCCCGCCGGCGATGAGCGTGATGATGTAGACGCTGTCGCCCATGAAGTTCCCAAGCGAATCAAGGATTTACCTTGGCCGAGCGAATGGGGCGAACGCAAGGCGGATTGTGCGCCGCGGCAATGTGGACGGGGGGGCAGCACGCCTATCTCCCCCCTTGCGGGGGAGAAAGCGAATTCCTTGACTTGGGCGTCGCCCAAGTCATTGGAATTCGCAAGTGGGGGGATCACCATGTCCTGCGCACCGTGGCGAGAATATGTCCGCAAACGCCGTCAAGATTGCGGAAAACCTCGTCGTTCCAGAACCGCAATATTTTGAAACCGCTGGTGTTGAAATGTGCGTCTCTCGCGCTGTCGGTCGCGGATTCCGCGTGTTGTCCGCCATCGACCTCGACGATCAATTTCGCGCCGAAGCAGACGAAATCGAGGATATAGCCGTCAAGCGGAACCTGCCTTCGAAACGATAGCCCGCCCAGTTGATTGCGGCGAAGCGACTGCCATAACAGGTTTTCCGCCTTGGTGGCGTCCTTGCGCATGGCGCGGGCGAAGTCCCGGTGTTTGCTGGGTGGCAGGTATCTCATTGCTGCTTGCGAAATCGCTTCCCCCCTCTTGCAAAAACCAAGGACTTGGCTTCGCCAAGCCCGGGTTTTTGCTTTCTCCCCCGCAAGGGGGGAGATAGGCGCACCCCCTCAGAACATCCGCCCGGCCTGCGCCGCCATGTACTCCGCCTCCGCCGGCGTGCTCTCCCGGCCGAGCGCGACGTTGCGCATGGGGAAGCGACCGAAACGGGCGATCGTGTCGCGGTGGGCGCGAGCGAAATTCGCCGTAGCTTCCGGGCAATGCGCCGAAAACAACCGCACGCCCTCCTCCTGTACGGCGAGCGATTCGGCGTGCATGAAAGGCATCAGCAGGAACTGGCGTTCATTGGCGTCGAAACTTCCGAACGCGCCCGAAGCCACCGCCTCCTGGGCCAAGGCGAGGGCCAGCGGATCGGCGGCGAAGGCTTGCGCTTGGCCGCGAAACATCTGGCGCGAAAACTGGTCGAGCACGAGGATCTCGGCGATGCGGCCCCGCGGCGTGGCCCGCCATGCCCACAATTCGCACCGCGCCGCGGCGGCGTGGGTATCGGCGAAGCGCGCGGCGATCAGGGCGTCGAAATCCGCGTTGGCGGAAAACCAGTCGGATGGTCCGTGCTCGACGAACCAGAAGGCGAGGACATCGTCGGCGGAATGTTGGGTCATGCCGACAGCCTAGCGGCGTGGCGACGGGTGCACAAACAAAAACGCCCGGCCTTTCCGGCCGGGCGTCCTGTGTCAGCGCCGGCTGACGAATCAGATCAGCTTGGCCATCGCCACCGCGGTGTCGGCCATGCGGTTGGAGAAGCCCCATTCATTGTCGTACCAGGACAGGATGCGACACGAACGTGCCGTCCATCACCTTGGTCTGGTCCATGTGGAAGACCGAGGAATGCGGGTCGTGGTTGAAGTCGGACGAGACGTTCTTGTCGAACGTATAGCCGAGGATGCCCTTGAGCGCGCCGTCGGCCGCCGCCTTGATGGCGTCGTTGACTTCCTGGACCGAGGTGGCGCGCTTGGCGATGAACTTCAAATCGACGACCGAGACGTTCGGGGTCGGCACGCGCATGGCGAAGCCGTCGAGCTTGCCCTTCAGTTCCGGCAGCACGAGGCCGACGGCCTTGGCGGCGCCGGTCGAGGTCGGGATCATCGACAGCGCCGCGGCGCGGGCGCGGTAGAGGTCCTTGTGCATGGTGTCGAGCGTCGGCTGGTCGCCGGTATAGGAATGGATCGTCGTCATCATGCCCTTTTCGATGCCGATGACATCGTTGAGCACCTTGGCGACCGGCGACAGGCAGTTGGTGGTGCAGGACGCGTTGGAGACGACGAGATCGTCCTTGGTCAGCACATTGTGGTTGACGCCGTAAACGATGGTCTTGTCGGCGCCTTCGGCCGGAGCCGAGACGAGAACGCGCTTGGCGCCGGCCTGCAGATGCAGCGAGGCCTTGTCCTTGGCGGTGAAGATGCCTGTGCATTCCATGACGATGTCGATGTCGAGCGCGCCCCAGGGCAGCTTGGAGGGATCGCGTTCGGCGAAGACCTTGAAGCTCTCGCCGGCCACCGCGATGGAGTCGGCGGTGGTGGTGACCGCGTGCGGGAAGCGGCCATGGACCGAATCGTAGCGCATCAAATGGGCGTTGGTCTCGACCGGGCCGAGATCGTTGATGGCGACGATGTCGATGTCCTTGCGGCCCGATTCGTAGATGGCGCGCACGACATTGCGGCCGATGCGGCCGAAGCCGTTAATGGCAATCCTGACCTTCTTCATGATGCTCTCCGATGCTGGGCGACTGTCCGCTCCTGGCGCGACGCCGCGTGAAAACGCCGGGCTTCCTTAAATCGATTGAGATGCGCTTGCACTGACACCGATCAAGGAACCGCCGGACCGCCGGCCGGCGCACGCTCCATAGCGGGACAATGTCGCGGAATCCAGTGGCGGCGAGCGCGGGCCGGCGATTTGCCGCGCAGTCGCAAAGGTTGCAGCCTCGCCATGGCTTGCCGGTCGACGAAAATGCCGCAGCGGATGGCATTTGACGGCGCGTTGCACACAAAATGTGACAATGCCCCGACCTTGGCCCGGTTGACGCGGCGTTCGTGCAACGCCTAAGGTTTCGCGGCTAACCCCGCCGCGCCAGTCGCGATTCGGGGCGAATGCAGGGCGGATACGACTGATGACCGGTGATGTGACGCTCAGGGAAGCGATGACACGCCTTGCGCGCGCCATGGACGCGGTCGAGGGGGCGGTGGCGTCGCGACTCGAGCGAGAGGAAGATTACGCCGAGGCGGAAGAGGAAATCCAGCGCATGAAGGCCGACCGCTCGCGCCTGGCGCAGGAGCTCGATTCGTCGGAAGCGCGCGGCGAACGGCTCGAAAACGCCAACAAGGAAGTCTCGCGTCGTCTGGTGACGGCGATGGAGACCATCCGCGCCGTGCTCGACCGGTGAAATGATGGCGCAAGTCACGGTCACCATCGACGGCAAGCAATACCGGATGGCCTGCGACGAGGGGCAGGAAAGCCACCTCGTCGATCTGGCCGAGCGGTTCGACCGCTATGTGGCGCATCTGAAGGGCGCGTTCGGCGAAATCGGCGACCAGCGCCTCACCGTCATGGCCGGCATCATGGTGATGGACGAGCTGGCCGAGCTGCAAAAGCGGGTCAAGGGCATCGAGACCGAGATGGCGACGCTGCGCAAGACGCGCGACGACGCCCTCGTCAAGGCCGACAAGAACGACGCGACGATCACCGGGGCGCTCACCATGCTGGCGGGGCGGCTGGAAACGCTGGCGGCGCGGCTGAACGCGAAGCCGGCGGAGTGAGGGTGTATTTCGCGGTTCGTAGTTCGTAGTCCGAACCACGATCCGCGAGCCACGAATAACGCTGCCTAAACCGTCACCTTGCGCTTCACCCGGCCCGCGCCGCCGAACACCCTGAGATAGCGGGCGAGTTCGTCGGCGTCGCCGGTGGCCTTTTCCGGGTTGTCCGACAGCTTGACCGCCGAGCGTCCGTTGGCCTCGACCACCTTGCAGACCAGCGAAATCGGCAGCAGGCCCGGATCGTCCTCCGGCGCGCAGCCGCGAAAATCATTGGTCAGATTGGTGCCCCAGCCGAACGACATGCGCACCCGGCCGTGAAAATGGCGGAACGTCTCCTCGATCGTGTCGACGTCGAGCGCGTCGGAAAAGATCAGAAGCTTGTCGCGCGGGTCGCGGCCCTTTTCGCGCCACCAGTCGATGATGCGTTCGCCGCCTTCGATCGGCGGGGCGGAATCGGGGCGGAAGCCGGTCCAGTCGGCGACCCAGTCGGGTGCGTCACGCAGGAAGGCGTCGGTGCCGAAGGTGTCGGGCAGGACGATCAGAAGATTGCCGCCGTAGAGCCGGTTCCATTCCCTCAGCACTTCGTAGGGCGAGGCCTTCAGCGCCGCGTCGTCCGGGCCGGCGAGCGTCGCCAGCACCATCGGCAGCTCGTGGGCGTTGGTGCCGAGCGCTTCCAGATCGGTGTCCATGGCGAGGAGGACGTTGGAGGTGCCGGTGAAACTCTCGCCGATGCCCTCCTTCAGCGCTTCCACGCACCAGCGTTGCCAGAGATAGGAATGGCGCCGCCTGGTGCCGAAATCGGAAATGCGGATGCCGGGCAGGTTTTTCAGCCGCTCGGTCTTCGACCACATCCTGGCCTTGGCGCGCGCATAGATGACATCGAGCGAGAACGGCCCGTATTTCTTCAGCGCGGCGCGCGAGCGCAATTCGTTGATGATGGTCAGCGCCGGGATTTCCCACAGCGTCACATCGGCCCAGGAGCCGGAAAAATTCAGTTCGTACTGGCCGTCGGCCTCGCGCAATTCGTAGTCGGGCAGGCGATAGGCCTCGAGCCAGGCGAGGAATTCCGGCTCGAAAATCTGCTTGCGGCCGTAGAAACTGTTACCCGCCAGCCAGATCATCTCCTTTTTGGAAAGCCCGATGGTGCGGGCGTGATCGAGCTGGTCTTTCAATTCGGTCACGTCGATCTCGTCGGCGATGCGCACCGATTTCGTCCGGTTGATCAGCGAGAAGGTCACCGGCACGTCGGCATAGGCGCGCCAGATCATCTGCAGCATCAAAAGCTTGTAGAAATCGGTGTCGAGCAAAGAGCGCACGATCGGATCGAGCTTCCAGGCGTGGTTCCACACGCGCCGGGCGATATCGGTGTAGATCGCCATCAGGCCAACCGGACGCCGGCGGCGCGCATGGCTTCGGTCTGGGCGGCGAGCGAGCCGCCAAGGTTGATGGCGCGGCAGGCGGACATGATGACCGTGACCTTGAAGCCGAGGCGGGCGGCGTCGAGGGCCGAATAGGCGACGCAAAAATCGGTGGCGAGGCCGCAAAGCACCAATTTGGTCAGCCCGCGTTCGTTCAGATAGCCGCCAAGCCCGGTCGGCGTCTTGCGGTCGTTCTCGAAGAAGGCCGAGTAGGAATCGATGGCCGGCCGAAAACCCTTGCGCACCACCAGTTCGGCTTTCGTCCAGTTCAGCTCGGGATGGAATTCGGCCCCGAAGGTTCCCTGCACGCAATGGTCCGGCCATAGCGTTTGCGGGCCATAGGCCATGTCGACGGTCGAAAACGGCGCGGCGCTGTCATGCGACGAGGCGAAGCTCTTGTGGCCGGACGGATGCCAGTCCTGGGTGAGGATGACGTGTTCGGACGAGCGGATCAGGTGGTTGGCCTCGGGCACGATCTCGTCGCCGCCGGAAACGGCGAGCGCGCCGCCGGGGCAGAAATCGTTCTGCATGTCGATGACGATCAAGGCCTTGTCGGGCATGGCGAATTCTCCTTGCGCCAATTAGGGCGCACGGAATGCGGGCGCGTCAAGGGCGCGAGCGCTGACCAGCGGCTGAGGGGGGGGGGTCAAACCCACGCCTCAGCCGCCAATCTCCTCGCGCAACATTTCCAGCTCCAGCCATTCGCCCTCGAGCCGCGCCAGTTCGGCGCGCTTGTCGCCGATGGTCGCCGACGTGGCGGCGAAGGCTTTCGGATCGCGGCCGTAAAACGCCGGATCGGCGAGTTTCGCCTCCAGCGCGGCGATGTCGTCGTTGAGCGCCTCGATGCGGCCGGGAAGCGTTTCGAGCGCGAATTTCTGCTTGTAGGAGAGCTTCTTGGCCCCTTCGCGTGGCGCGCCGGGTTCACCGCGGGGCGTCTCGGCCTTCGGTTTGGCCGCTGCTTTTGCTTCTTTCGCCGCGCCGGCGCGTTGCGCCATCATGTCGGCGAAGCCGCCGGCATATTGGGTCCAGCGTCCGTCGCCTTCCGGATAGAGCACGCCGGTCGCGGTGCGGTCGAGGAAATCGCGGTCATGGCTAACGAGAAGCACGGTGCCGGCGAAGCCGGCGACGAGTTCCTCCAGCAAGTCCAGCGTTTCCATGTCGAGATCGTTGGTCGGCTCGTCGAGGACGAGGAAGTTCGACGGGCGCGACAGCACGCGGGCCAGCATCAGCCGGGCGCGTTCGCCGCCCGACAATTCGCCGACCGGCGTGCGCATCTGCTCGGGCTTGAACAGGAAATCCTTCATCCACGAGGCGACGTGCTTTTCCTCGCCATTGACGACGAGCGTCTCGCCGCGCCCGTCGGTGAGGTAGTGCGCCAGCGTCTCGGTCGGGTCGAGGGCGCGCTGCTGGTCGAGCGCGGCGATCTCCAGATTGGCGCCGAGCCGCACCGTCCCGGAGTCGGGCGGCATGTGTCCGGTCAGAAGCTTGACCAAAGTGGTTTTTCCGGCGCCGTTCGGCCCGACGAGGCCGAGCCGGTCGCCGCGCTGCACGCGCAGCGAAAAGTCGCGGACGATGGCGCGGTCGTCAAAGGCTTTCGCCACGCCCTTGGCCTCGATCACCAGCCTGCCGGATTCGCCGGCCTCCAGCGCCGTCATCTTCACCGCGCCGTCGGGGCCGCGATGGGCGCGATGGCGCGCCCGCATGTCCTGCAATTCGCCGAGGCGGCGCATGTTGCGCTTGCGCCGGGCGGAAACGCCATAGCGCAGCCAGTGCTCCTCGCGCACGATCTGGCGGCCGAGCTTGTGCTGCTCGCGCTCCTCTTCCTCCAGCACCTTGTCGCGCCACTCCTCGAACCAGGCAAAACCCTTGTCGAGCCTCAGCGTGCGGCCGCGATCGAGCCAGACGGTGGCGTCGGTGACGTTTTCGAGGAAGCGCCGATCGTGCGAGATCGTCACCAGCGCCGAGCCCATGCGCTTCAGTTCGGCCTCCAGCCATTCGATGGCGGCGAGATCGAGATGGTTGGTCGGCTCGTCGAGCAGCAGGATGTCGGGCGAGGGCGCCAGCGTGCGGGCGAGCGCGGCGCGGCGCGATTCGCCGCCGGAGAGGCGCCGCGGCTCCTCCTCGCCGGTGAGGCCCAAGGCGTCGAGGATCATGGTGGCGCGATGCGGATCGTCGCCCGGTGCCAAACCGGTCTCGACATAGGCGCGGACGGTTTTGGCCGCTCCCCAGTCCGGCTCCTGCGGCAGGTAACGCACCGTTGCGCTCGGCTGGCGGAAAACGGTTCCGTCCTGCGCTTCCGCCAGGCCGGCGACGATCTTCAGCAGCGTCGATTTGCCGGAGCCGTTGCGGCCGACCAGCGCGATGCGCGCGCCCGGCTCGACCGAAAGCGAGACATCGACGAACAGCGGCGCGCCGCCGAAGGTCAGCTTCAGCCCGTCGAGCTGGATCAGCGGCGCGGCCATGGTCAGAGGCCGATCCGCGCGACGAGCAGGGCGCGGCCGGCGGCAAGGCGGATGCGCAAGGGTCCGGTGGCGACGTTCGACAGGGTCAGCGACGAGCCGAACGGCACATCGCGGCCGGCGAGCGGCCATTTCGCGCCGTCGATCGACAGGCCGGCGAGATCGGTGAAGGGCAGCAGCGAAAACAGCGAACCGGGCGGCAGATCGCCCGTCGTTTCGCCGGGCAGGACCGGCCAGCCTTCCTCGCCGCCGCTCGACAGGCGGACCGCGACGCCGCGTTCGGCGAGCCTGATCGCCGAGGTCATGTGCAGGAAGGCGTGATCGGCGCGTTCGCCGCCGAAGGCGCCGACCAGCAGCAGCGCGGTCGCGCCGCGCGCCAATGCGGCCTCGGCGGCCAGTTCGCCGTCGGTCATGTCCTTGTCGGCGGGATGGCGTTCGATGGCGACATCGCGCCAGCGCGCCGCCTCGGCGGCGTCGACTGAATCCATGTCGCCGACCCACAATTCCGGCGTCAGGCCGAGCGTCGCGGCGTGACGGATGCCGGAGTCGGCGGCGATGATTCGCGCGCCGGCGATTTGCGCCCGCAGGCGCGCGGCGACGGTCAGGTCGCCGCCGAGGAGAATGACGAACAGGCTCATGGCGCGCGGCCTAACACGGGCGCGACGGCGACGAAAGCGCGCCTTGCCCTCGGGCCGCGCCGGACCTATGTTCGGGTTGCTCTAACGGGGTGCCGGCTTACGACCGGCTGAGAGGCGCGACGCCAACCCGAAGAACCTGATCCGGTTAGCACCGGCGGAGGGATTAGACGCTTCGGCCGTTCGCGGCTCCGTCTCCTCCACCTCGAACGCAAGGAGGCGCAGATGCGCAGTGTGTTGCCGATTCCGTTTCTCGCCGTCGTCCTGGCCGCTCCGGCCGGCGCGGCGGAGACGCTGACCATTTACACCTATGACGGTTTTACCGCCGAATGGGGGCCGGGCCCGCCAATCGAGAAAGCATTCGAGGCCGAATGCGGCTGCGATCTGGTGTTTTCGACCGCCGTCGACGGCGTGGCGCTGCTTAACCGGCTGAAAATCGAGGGCGAGCGGGCCAAGGCCGACATCGTGCTCGGCCTCGACACCGGACTGATCGCCGATGCGCGCGAGACCGGCCTGTTCACGCCGCACGGCGTCGACGACACGATGGTCAAGACGCCGGGCGGCTTTGCCGACGACATGTTCATCGCCTTCGACTACGGCCATTTCGCCGTTGTCTACGATACGCAAAAGCTCGCCGCGCCGCCGAAAAGCCTGAAGGAACTGGTCGAGGGCGATCCGGCGGAGAAAATCATTCTCGAAGACCCGCGCACCTCGACGCCCGGCCTCGGCCTGGTGCTGTGGATGAAGGCGGTCTATGGCGACAAGGCGGGCGAGGCCTGGGCCAGGCTGAAGGACCGCGTGCTGACGGTGGCGCCGGGATGGAGCGAGGCTTACGGGCTGTTCACCAAGGGCGAGGCGCCGATGGTGCTGTCCTACACGACATCGCCGGCCTACCACGTCATCGCCGAGAAGAGCGAACGCTACAAGGCGGCGGCATTTACCGAAGGGCACTACCTTCAGGTCGAGGTCGCCGGCATGACCGGGAAGGGCGCCGAAAACCCGCTGGCGCGGCAATTCCTCACCTTCATGACCGGCCCCGGCTTCCAGGATGTCATCCCCGAGACCAACTGGATGTTTCCGGCCGGCAAAACCGCGAAGCCGCTCGATCCGGCGTTCGAGGCGCTGGTGAAGCCGGAAAAGACCTTCCTCATCGCGCCGGAGGATGTGGCGGCCAACCGCAAGGCCTGGGTGGACGAATGGCTCGCCGCGATGGGTCGCTGACCGCCGGGAACGCCGCGCTGGCGCTCATCGGGCTGGTCGCCGGCGGCGCGGCGGCGGGTCTGTTTCTCGCCGGCCTCGCCGATCCGGCCGGCGCGATCGACGCTTTCGACGCGCGTCTCGCCGGCGTCATCGGATTCACGGCGCTGCAGGCGCTGTTGTCGACGACGCTGTCAGTCGGGCTGGCGGCGCCTCTGGCGCTGGCGCTGAACCGCCACGCGGAATTTCCCGGCCGCGCCTTGTTGCTGCGCCTGTTCGCCCTGCCGATGGCGCTGCCGGCCATCGTCGCGGCGCTGGCGGTGCTGGCGCTTTTCGGCCGCGCCGGATTGCTCGCCGCAATCTGGCCGGCGATGGGCGGCGGCGAGTGGCCGGGCGTCTACGGCCTGCCCGGCATCCTGATCGCGCATGTGTTTTTCAATCTGCCGCTGGCGACGCGCCTGCTGCTCGCCGCGCTCAGCTCCGCGCCGGCCAACCATTATCGCCTCGCGGCCCAGCTTGGCATGGGCGAGGCATCGGTTTTCCGCTTCGTCGAATGGCCGGTGCTGCGCGCCGCCTTGCCGGGCGTCGCCATGTTGGTCCTGATGCTATGCCTGACCTCGTTCACCATCGTGCTGCTCATCGGCGGCGGACCGGCGGCGACAACGCTGGAAGTGGAGATTTATCAGGCGCTGCGGTTCGACTTCGATCCGGCCCGCGCCGGCGCCCTGGTGCTGGCGCAAGTGGCCTTGACCGGATTGGTCGCGGCGTTTGCCGGCGCCCGCGAATACCGCGCCGGCAATTCCGCCGCCATGTCGCGCCGGCCGGCGCGGCGTCCGCCCGCCGCATTCGCCATCGCCGATGCGGGATTTATCGCCGCTGCCGCGTTGTTCGTGATCGCGCCGCTCGCCGCCATGGCCGCTTCGGGAGCGCATGCCGACTTCGGCCGGCTGGCGGGCGAAGCCTCGGTGCGGCGGGCGCTGGCGACGAGCCTCGGGCTCGGCGCACTGGCCGGGCTGATCGCCGTCGCCGCCGCTTTGGCGCTGGCCTCGGCGCGCAAGACGCTTGCCGACCGGGCCGCGCCATCGGCCGCAGTGTACGGGCGGGCGGCGATGCTGATCCTCGTCGTTCCCGGCGCGGCGCTGGGGGCCGGCTGGTTTCTCCTCGTCAACCGCTTCGCCGATCCCGGACAATTCGCGATTCCCGTGGTTGTCGCCGTCAACGCCGTCATGGCGACGCCCTTCGCCTTCAACGTGTTGCGCCCGGTCCACGATTCGGGCCGCGATCGCCATGACCGCCTGTGCGCCGGCCTCGGCATCGCGGGGTGGAACCGCTACCGGCTGGTCGACGGCCCGATGCTCGTCCGGCCGCTCGCCTCGGCCTTCGCTTTCGCCTTCGCCCTTTCGCTCGGCGATCTCGGCGTCATTGCCCTGTTCGGTTCGGATGCGATCCAGACGCTGCCGTGGCTGACGCTGACGCGCATGGGCGACTACCGCGTGGACGACGCCGCCGGACTGGCGCTGATCCTCGGCTTCGTCGCCCTTGCCGCCATGGCGCTGAGCGACCGGCTGGCGCGGAGCGAAAACCCATGACCACGACGGCGATCCGACTGGAAAACATCGTGCTGGAACGGCCGGGCGGATTCCGCTTCGTCGCGGATCTGGCGATTCCATCGGGTGCGCGCGTGGCGCTGATGGGGGCGAGCGGTTCGGGAAAATCGACGCTGCTTGATCTCGTCGCCGGTTTCGAGACGCCCGATTCGGGTCGTGTATGCCTCATCGGCGTCGACATGACCGCGGCGTCTCCGGCGGCGCGACCGGTGGCGATGCTGTTCCAGCAGGACAATCTTTTCGGCCATCTCGACGCCTTCGCCAATGCCGGGCTGGGGCGTTCGCCCGGGTTGAGATTGTCGGCGACGGACCGCGCGGACGTGATGGCGGCGCTGGCGCGGGTCGGCCTCGCGGGAAAGGAAAAGCGCTTGCCGGCGCAATTGTCGGGTGGCGAACGCCAGCGCGTCGCCATCGCCCGCATCCTGCTGGGCGGCAAGCCGGCGTTGCTGCTCGACGAGCCTTTTGCCTCGCTCGGGCCGGCGCTGGGGCGCGAAATGACCGCCCTCGTCGCCGAAATCGCGGCGGCGCGGGCCATGACCGTGCTGCTCGTCACCCACGATCCCGACGAAGCGCTCGGCTTCGCCGAACGAACCCTGTTCCTCGATGGCGGCCGGATCGTCGCCGACGGCCCGACGCGGGAGGTGCTGGTCGATGCGCCGGCCGATATCGTGCGGCGCTATTTGCATGGCCATTGACGCCTGATATTCCGGCCTTTTTTCCGCCGGTTTGCGTGCCTACATGCGGTCCGCGCGGCGGGGCGCATTCTTGCGCGCGCCAATGACGCCGGGCTATTGCGGATGACGACGCGATTCGAGCTTCGGCTTCGGGGCGACAAAGGAGCAGGGCGATTTTCCTTCGGACGGGGATGAGCGGCAAACTGGGCCGCGCCGCTTCGGTGGCGGCGCTGGCTTTGCTGTCGGCATGCCAGATGACCGGCGCCGTGGTCGATCCGTCGCTCAAACCGTCCGACTCGCCGGTCACCGTCGACAATTTCACCCGCGGCGACCGGTTGGCGCAGCTTGCCCGTCAACAGCATCCGAAAATCCTCGCCACCTATGGCGGTGAGTTCGCCGACGCCAAGGTCGAGCGCACCGTGGCGCGGGTGGTCGGTCGGCTGACGGCCGTCTCGGCCAATCCGGGTCAGGTGTGGCGCATCACGCTGCTCAATTCGCCCAACGTCAACGCTTTCGCGCTGCCCGGCGGCTATCTCTACGTGACGCGCGGCCTGCTGGCGCTCGCCAATGATTCGGCCGAACTCGCCGCCGTGCTTGCCCATGAAATGGGCCACGTCACCGCCAATCACGGCCTGAAGCGCCAACAGGTCGAGGCCGAATCGGCGCTGGCCGCCCGCGTCGTTTCCGACGTGCTGGCGGACGATCCGAATGCGCGGGCGGCGCTGGTGCGCGGCAAGCTGAAACTGGCGCAGTTCTCGCGCAACCAGGAACTGGAAGCCGACGGAATCGGCATCAAGGCGACCGGCGAGGCGGGCTACGATCCCTTCGCCGCGGCGCGGTTCCTCAACGCCATGGGCGGGTTCTCCGGCATGCGCGCCGTCTCCGGGGCCGACGACGCCAGCCTCGATTTCCTCGCCAGCCATCCCAACACGCCGCAGCGCGTGGCGCTGGCCGAGCGCCACGCCCGGAATTTCGGTCCGGCCGGCTCGGCCGGCGAACGCGAGCGCGACGCCTTTCTCGCCGGCATCGACGGCCTTCCTTTCGGCGACTCGGCCGCGGAAGGCTATGTGCGTGGCCGGCAGTTCCTGCATCCCGGTTTGGGCGTCGGCTTTGCGGTGCCTTTCGGTTTCGTCTTCGACAACACGGTCGCCGCCGTCACCGCCGCCGGCCCCGGCAATGTCGCGGTGCGCTTCGACGGCGTCGAACTCAACGCCGGCGCTTCGCTGACCGACTACATGAAAAGCGGCTGGGTCGCCGGTCTCGACGCGGCGAGCGTCACCGCGACCACGGTCAACGGGCTGGAGGCGGCGCGCGGCCGCGCGGCTTCGGGCGAATGGCAATTCGATATCGCCGTCATTCGCGCCGGCGGACAGGCCTACCGCCTGCTGACCGCGGCGCCGGCCGGTTCGGCGGCGCTGACGCGCACCGCCGACGGCGTCATGGCGTCGTTCCGGCAATTGACGGCGGCGGAGCGCGGCAGCCTCAAACCGCTGCGGATCCGGATCGTGACGGCGAAGCCCGGCGATACCGTCGGTTCTCTCGCCGCCTCGATGACCGGAGTCGAGCGGCAGCTCGACCTGTTCCGCATCCTCAACAGCCTGTCGACAACGGCGTCGATCTCGGCTGGTGAGAAGGTCAAGATCGTAACAGATAAGTAATATTTTACGCTTGATTTACAGCATGATATCAACTGCAAGGCGTTCCATGGGCTGCGTCTTGCATGTTCGATTTTAAGATTGGCGCAAGACTTGTCGGGGGATAATGCCATCGATGGGTAAAGCTTTGCTTGTTCCGTGTCGATTTATATTTTTCAGAACGCCGCTTCGGGAATTTTAAGTACGTATAAAAAGGCCAGACTTGAAATGTCGCTTGTTGAAAACTTGATCGGAGATATCATTGACGGTGTTGACGATATGAAATTGAATAAAATCAATACCAGACAAATCTGGAGAATAAATATTTTGAAAAATTATAAAAAAGATAACAAATATTATATCTTTATGGCGTCCATGGATTATAACAGCGAGGCATTCAAAGTTGAATCGCAGGAATTCTTCTTTCTGCAATAAAAAACAAGAAATCTTATTATCCTATTTTACCAACAGCAAGCTCTTGTCGGCGCTTTGCTGTCCGATGCTTTGCCAATTTATCCGCGGTTCGCCTGGCGGCTGCGGCAGCAAAAGAGATGGCCGCCTGATGGCTGGGACGCGGCGTTCGCGCTGCTAACAAGGAACGAACGGCTTTGCGGCGTTTCACGCGGCGAAGCGGTTTCATGGCGGGGCCTCTTTCCCAATCGAGGTAATGCCGAATCGGCAAAAAGGTCGGTGGTCAAACAGCCCGCCCCCCCGGGGGGCCGGCCCGGGCCCCGGGGGGGCCGGTTTGAAAAAGCCCGGACGTCGCCGTCCGGGCTTCATGTTTTCCGTCGATGCGCGGCTTACGCCGCTTCCGACTGCTCGGCTTCCTCGTTGTCGGCCTTGGCGCCGCGGCGCGGGCCCTTGGCGAGGTTGGCCTCGATCAGGCGGACGGCCTCGGTCTCGCTCATCTTGTTGACGGCGGCGATCTCGCGGGCCATGCGGTCAAGCGCGGCTTCGTAAAGCTGGCGCTCGGAATAGGACTGCTCCGGCTGGTTATCGGCGCGAAACAGGTCGCGCACCACTTCCGCGATGGCGATCAGATCGCCGGAGTTGATCTTGGCGTCGTATTCCTGGGCGCGGCGCGACCACATGGTGCGCTTGACGCGGGCGCGGCCCTGCACGACCTTCAGCGCGCGCTCGACATAATCGGTTTCCGACAATTTGCGCATGCCCGAGGACGTCGCCTTGGCGACCGGCACCTTCAGGCGCATCTTGTCCTTCTGGAAATCGATGACGAACAATTCGAGCTTGTGGCCGGCGACTTCCTGCTCGTCGATGGAGACGATCTGGCCAACGCCATGCGCCGGATACACAATGTATTCGCCGGTCTTGAATCCCTGCCGCTGCGCCGTCTTCTTCTGCTGGGTCGCCATACGCATTTCACTCCTGATTGCCGCGTTCCACCGGGTGGTCGCCGCTCGATTTCAAAATCCGTTCGCCGCATCGCGCCACCGGTCGACCATCCAGCCGTTCACGGGAACCCGAACCGGACTCCACGTCAGACGACCGGCGCTGACTGCCCGGCAAATTCGCTGGCCTTTCCAGGGTGACGCAGGTGCGCGACAAGGGAAACGGTTGAACCTGAGACGCGCCGCCATTTCGGTGCGTTCTGAAACGGGTAACACGAAAGGTTGGAAAAATCAAGGAATTCCCGTGGCGGGTTTTCCTCAAGCGTTAACCCGGCGGAAACCTTGGTTAACGCCGGGCGCGCAAAAACGAGGCTCAATCGCCGTCGCCGGGCGCCTCGGAAAAGAACTTTTCGAATTTGCCCTCGATGCCGTCGAAATCCTTGGCGTCGGCCGGCGGTTCCTTCTTGGCCGTGATGTTCGGCCATTTGGCGGCATAATCGGCATTGACTTTCAGCCATTTCTCCAAGCCCTTCTCGGTGTCGGGCTTGATGGCTTCGGCCGGGCATTCCGGTTCGCAAACGCCGCAATCGATGCACTCGTCGGGGTGAATGACGAGCATGTTCTCGCCTTCGTAGAAACAGTCGACCGGACACACCTCGATGCAATCCATGTATTTGCACTTGATGCAGTTGTCGACGACGACATAGGTCATGGGAGTGCTCCGAAGGCGCGCGGCGCGGCGTTTGGCTTAGCCATCGCGCGGTCAACTAATCGCTTTGGCGCGGCGTTTCAAGTCGCCGGCCTGTCGCTGCTTGTCGCAACCGGTTCGAAGAGGGTGCGCGCTTGCGTCGCGGAGCCCCGGCGTTCGGCCAGACCGAGCACGCGAACGACCATCACGTCGCGGGCCAGGGCCAGCGTCAGCGCATCGCCCGGTCGCACCGGGCGCGCCGGCGCATCGGCCTTGACGCCGTTTATGCGCACGGCGCCGGCGGCGATGAGCTTTTGGGCGAGAGCGCGCGATTTCGCCAGCCGCGCGAAAAACAGCCATTTGTCGACGCGCTGGCCGGCGGCATGGCTGGCGGGCGCCGCGTCCACTACTTCTTCAATTGCTCGCGCAGGGCCGCAAGTTTGGCGAAGGGCGAATCCGGGTCGATGCGGACCGGGCGGCTTTCCTCGCGACGCGGCTGGAAGGCGGGCTTGTCGTCGCGGTCGGGTTTGGGACGACGGTCATCACGCCGGTCCGGCTTGCCCTGCGGCCGGGGCTGGCCGTGCGCCGGCCGCTCGCCGCCTTGCGGTTTCGGGCGTTGGTCGCGGCAGTCGTCGCGGCGCGGGCCGCGTGGCCGGGTTTCGCCTTCCGGGCGCGGCTCGCCCTGCGGAGGGGCTTCGTCGCGCTTGCGCTCGCCGCGACGCGGCGGGCGGTGGCGCTCGAAACGATGCGGCCGCCACAACAGGACGGTTTTTGCTTCCTCGGCCGGCGTGGCGGCTGCCTCCGCCGGAACATCCATGGCTGCTTCCGCCGGGACCTCGACATCCACTTCCGTGGCAATCGCGGCTTCGCTCTGCGCCGGCGCGTCCGCGACTTCCGCCATGGTCGCGCCGCTGGCGACTTCCTCGTCGCCAGGGAGGTCGACCGTTTCAACGACCGGAGTTTCGCCGCCCGCTTCCGTCGCTTCCAGCGCCGCTTCGCCGGTTGGCGCGGCATCGACCGGCGCGCTCGCGGCGTCAATGGCGGCCTCAGGTTCCGCAATGGCGATTTCCATCGCCGTTTCGTTCGCCGTCAGGCTCGCGGCGGCCGCGGCCTCCGCCTTTGCCGCAACGCGGGCGGCTTCGGCCGCTTTCCATTCGGCATCGATGGCGGAAAGGGCCGCGGCAATGTCGTCGGCTTTGCGCGGTTCGGCGCGGTAACCGAGGTTTTTCAGCGTTTCCGTCATGTCGTCGCCGGTCGAGCCGAGGATCGACATCATCGCCGGCGTCACCAGGAAGGCCGCGCCGTCGAAGGCGCCTTCCGGACGCGGGCCTGCGCCCTTGCGCCACGACAGGGCCGGACGGATCAGGTCGGCGAGGCGTTCGAGTATGTCGATGCGCACGGCGCGATTGCCGAGACGGCGATAGCCGGCGAGGGCATAGAATTCCGGCGCGAATTCCGGGTTGACGGCAAGCGAGGTGCGGCCGCTGGCCAGCGACGCCACGACATCGCCGTAGCCGGGCCTGTCGCGCCCGTCATGGGCGAGCGCCCATAGCAGGGTGGAGAATTCCGCCGGTTTCGGCTTCAGCAGCGTCGGCACGAACACATGATAGGCCCCGATGCGCACGCCGAGCCGGCGCAGCGCGGCGCGGGATTCGTGATCGAGGCTCTTGATCTCGTCGGCGACGGCGCGCCGCTCGATGACGCCGAACCCTTCGGCGATGCGATAGGCGATGCCGCGGGCGATGCCGGGCAGTTCGGCGGCGCGCAGATCGAAAAGCGGCTTCAACAGGGTCTGGGCCTGAAAGGCGACATAGCGGTCGGCGCGGACTTGCGCCTTGTCGCGGGCCGGTCCGGTCAATTGTTCGTCGGCGAGCAGGATGACGCGCGGCGCGAGCGCGTCGTCGCCGGCGGCGAGCGCGGCGACGATCTGGCCGAGCCAGCGCAGATAGCCGTCGGCGCCGATGGCGAGATCGCCGTTGGCGCAGGTTCCGAAGCGTTCGGCGCGCGCCTCGAATTCGCCGGCCAGCGCCCTCTGCGCCGCGCCGCGCACCGCCTTGGCGTCCTCGCCGGCGGCGGCGGAGTCGGGCGTGAAACGGAAGCCGAGCAGCTCCCCGACGTGATGACCCTCGACGAGGACGGCGCCCGACGGGCTGATTTCGGCTTCCAGCATGGCGTTCTCTCTCAGGCGCTTTTGCAGCACGCTTGTCCTGCGGTCCACGAAACGTTTCGTCAATCGTTCGTGCAGCGCGTCCGACAGGCGGTCCTCTATCGCGCGCGTGCGCTCCTGCCAATGGGTCGGCGTGCCTCAACCAGCCCGGTCGGTGCGACACGAATGTCCAGGTGCGGATCTGGGCGATGCGCTGCGACAGCGAATCGATGTCGCCGTCGGTGGAATCGGCCCGGCGCACCTGTTCGGCCATGTAATCCTCGTCGACATGGCCGCGCCGCGCCAGATCAGTGAAGATCGCGCCGATCAGCTCGGCGTGCTGGGCCGGCGCGATGCGGCGATAATCCGGCAGGGCGCAGGCTTCCCACATGAGGGCGACGCGCTCGGGCCGGTCGGCGAGACTTGCGACATCGCCGTCGCGGGCGAGCGCTTCAAGCGCGCGCTGGTCGACCGCCGGCAACGCCCGCGTCAGCCCGTCGATCGGCGCCGGCGTTTCGATGGAGCGGCGCAGCGCCTCGAGGGTGGAAAAATCGAAGCGGGCGGTGCGCCATTGCAACACCCGCACGGCGTCGAAATCGTGGCTCTCGATGCGGCGGACAAGGTCGTCGTCGAAGGCGTCGACCATGCCGGTGACGCCGAAGGTGCCGTCGCGCATGTTGCGTCCGGCGCGCCCGGCGATCTGGCCGAGTTCGCCCGGCGACAGGTCGCGGTACTGGTAGCCGTCGAATTTGCGGTTCTGGGCGAAGGCGACATGGTCAAGATCGAGATTGAGGCCCATGCCGATGGCGTCGGTGGCCACCAGGTAATCGACCTCGCCATTCTGGTAGAGCGCCACCTGGGCGTTGCGGGTGCGCGGCGACAGGGCGCCGAGAACGACGGCGACGCCGCCGCGCTGACGACGGATCAGCTCGCCGATGGCGTAAACCTCGTCGGCGGAAAAGGCGACGATGGCCGAGCGGCGCGGCAGGCGGGTGGCCTTTTTCTGCCCCGACCTAGGCGAGGATCGACATGCGCGGGCGGGTGACGACGTTGAGACCGCGCAGCAGTTTTTCCAGGATCGGCCGCATGGTCAGCGCGCCGAGCAGCAGCGTTTCCTGGCGGCCGCGCAGATGCAGGATGCGATCGGTGAAGATGTGGCCGCGCTCGAGATCGGCGGCGAGCTGCACCTCGTCGATGGCGACGAAGGCGACGTCGGTCTGGCGCGGCAGGGCCTCGACCGTGCAGACCGAATAGCGCGCGCCTTTCGGCTGGATCTTTTCCTCGCCGGTGATCAGCGCCACCTTGTCGGCCCCGACCTTGTCGCAGACGCGGCCGTAGACCTCCCGCGCCAGCAGGCGCAGCGGCAGGCCGATCATCCCGCTTTCGTGCGCCACCATGCGCTCGATGGCGAGATGGGTCTTGCCCGTGTTGGTGGGGCCGAGCACCGCGGTCACGTCGCGGCCGGACAGAATGAGGGCAGGGCTGGGTGTCGTTTCGATGGGCATGGGCCGGCGTTCCTTACAGGAACTCGGCGGCGAAAAACACCGCCGGAGAAGTTCACGACGGCTTAGGGGGCAGCTCGGAAATGAAGCATGCCGAACGAGATTGGCTAAAGCCTGTCAAGCAATGCCTTCCATACCTGCCTGTGACGAGGTTGGGTACTGTATGAATCGAGCTGCTCGCCAATCAATCGAACAAAATCACGGATTCCCGTTTCGCCAATCAGTGGTAGCGCATTAAATATTATTTCGCTAATTGAAACATTGTATACATTGGTCCCTGACGCCCAAGAAGTTGCAATCCTACTTAATGCAGCTTCTCGCCTTGACGGAACGAGGCCATAGTTACAAGAGTTCTGTACCTTTGCTTTACATGCTGTTTCCATCCGATTCATCGTCTGCCTTCTTTGACCTCAAGGCGCTTGTTCCCATCAGGCAAACATTCCATCCCCGTTGCCCCAGTTTGCGCCGGGCTATGACGCTGCGCCGCACTATTGAAAAAATGCTGATCCGGTTATTGATCGCCTCAAAAAATGCAGCAGCAACACAAAGACCGCGGTCGCCACCACTTCCCTCTTGGAGGAAGTCGGCAACAAGCGAACATGCTTGTGATAGGCTCACCCGTGGTGGGATTACGTAGGTGAATGTTAAAGTCGAGCCTGTCCCAGCGACAATGTTCACGCAATCTCAACGGGTATTTGACCCGGCTTCCTGTACGGCTGCAAGTACCTAAAGAGACCCACTGCGCCTTGTCGCCTTGCGCCGACGCGGGGCGCCTAAGGGGATCTACACGGCGCCCCGGCCAAGAACATTCTGGCTCGCACGGTTCCATGGCACTATGACAGCGGAGGCAAAGCTTCGCGGGTCCCATCGTCCATCAGCCCCGTCCCCGCGTTGAAGACACAATGCGTCCAGGCTTGGCTCGGTTAATTTCCCGAGAAGTTGTGTTGGAAGGCAAAAGCGAATCGCCGTTTGCTCGCTATTGACGAGCGAAGCGATTTGACTGGCGGGATTGGGTCGTCTGCCAATACGGCAGCCCACATTTCGTCCAATAATTGTCGTGCAACGCCACGATCGGGAACGACTGGCAAACGCTTCGCCATTGCTCAGTAGTTCATCCACAGGGATTCTTGACGCATTTTTTTAATTGAATGGGCCATTTTTTCGGGTGCATCAAAACGTTTCCAGCCTACGAAAAGCCTATCCATTATATGGCTCCGGTAACCGGAGATCGCTACTTTACCTTTGCAAGCACGCAGAGATACCGCCAAATCGATGTGTTCGTCCTCATTCATTTCGTACCCGTAAGCTTTGCTGTCGCCGCGCGTATCGTGAAGGTATGGCGGATCGCAATAAAACAGGGTTTTCGGATCGTCATAGAGCCTTATGACATCGAGGGCCGGCCGGTTTTCGATTTGAACCCTTAGAAGCCGGCTTTGGAGGGCTGACGCCACGAGCACCCCACCCGCTTCCGGCGACTTTATCTTTACTCCCAGCGGCCTAAAGTTGCTGTTTGGGCCAAACCCGTGCGTGTCTGGCGGGCTCGAATGTAAAATCGTCGAGCACGCTCCATATTTGTCGGCGTGAGGAAAATCTGTAACCGCTTTGTCGTATTCCTCCCGCGAGAATGGCGTCAGCGCGATTTGGCGTTCAAGCTCAGGCCCGTGGTCCCGGAGAATGCGAAAGAAATTCACCACATCTCCGTCGATGTCGTTGTACGTCCCAGGAAGACGGCGCGCGGTTCAACAGGACCGCAGCCGACCCTGAAAACGGTTCGCAATAGTGGTGCGCTTTAGGAAGCAGCGGCAATAGCCATTCCAGGTGACTGAACTTCCCCCCGTACCAACCGAATACGATTTTTCGCCGCCTCTGGCGTGAAATAACCGCCGGCAATTCGTCGGCAATAGATGAATCAAGATAGATCGGCGACAATGCTCGGCCTGCCATTCGGAATCTCCTCGTGAGCAGATCATAGGCTCTGAATATGCCGTCTGCAAAGGTGGAGTATGAAATTCGACCGCCCGGAACGAGTCGGAAACGAAACGGCGACGAATCGCTGACTCGGCAACGTTGTGGCTTTGTTCACGACCAGATGTGGTGTGCTTCGGCGGGCGTCAGCGCAAAAACCCGACTCGAAATGATTCTGATTTCAAAGGCTTATGACGCCAAACGGGGAACTCGCCTATCTTTGGCGATGTGCTAATCTTCGGGGAAACCCGGAGAACGGGCATGACGTTTCGGGCAGGGGGAATGCGCCTAATGTCGGCCGCCGTTGCGGCGCTCGCCTTCGCCATCGCGGGCGCGTTCGCCGGCGAAGTGACGGTGCGCAAGAGCTATTACGGATTTTCCGGCGAAAACCGCGCCGAGATGAAATCCTCCGTCGCCATGAACGGGCCGAAAGGCGGTTTCGCCTGGGGCCTGTCCTTCATCGATTTCGAGCCGGAATGGCGCACCAAATCCGATGGCGGAGTCTGCCGCCTCGCCGATGTCCGCGTCGATCTGCGGGTCGAGATGCGCCTTCCGCGATGGCGGCCGGGCTTCGGCGCGGCCGGCGCCGTTCCTCGCCACGCCCGACGCTTCATGTCGGCGATCGAACGTCATGAATATGGCCACGTCGCCATCGCGCGCCGATACGCGGTCGAACTGACGCGACGCCTGTCGGCCCTGAAGACGTCAGGAGGATGCTGGCCGCTCCGATCGATGGCCAATGCCGAGAGGGAGGCGATCAAGCCGCGCCACCTCGCGGCGCACCGCGCCTATGACAACCGGACGAGCAAGGGATTGAAGGCGTTGTTGAATTGATCCTTTTCAACTCGTCGCCTGGCAGCGCCTCCATGTTTCGGTCGGCGCGTTCTTGCCATCGACGCGGCGGATAACGCCGATTTCCTCTTCGGAAAAGAGCTGCATCACCACTTCGACGCCGGCTTCGGGGTCGCCGGTCGGCCCGACATAGCGGAAGCCGTGGCGGTCGTATTCGCCCTGGATGACGGCGCCCGAGGGAATTTCGATCGTCGGTCCGTCGATCTTCACATGCCGGCCGGTCGCATCGCACCAGTCGCCGTCGATGCGGTCGGCGAGCGCCGGCGTGGCGAGAAGAACGAAGGCGGCGGCGGTCAGCATCGGACGCATGGCGGGTCCTCCCTTCGGGAAGATCATAGCGCGGCCAACGACCGGGGAAAGGCCGGTCAGCCCGACAATGCGTTCAATTTCGCGCGACGGCGTCCTTGCGACCCGGCTCGTTCATCCGGCGTTCAGGATGCGACGCCTAGCCATCGCCTCGCCCCCCGCGCGTCGTCGCGTCAGACGACTTTGCTGTGATTGCCTCCGCTTTAGGCCCCGGTGTCTGTGCGAAAGCGGCGATCATGGCCCGATGTCGGCGATCGCTGTCGGCAAGAGGAGGGACAACATGAACAAACGACTCGCCGCCGAGGTCCTCGGCACATTCTGGCTGGTTTTCGGCGGCTGCGGCAGCGCCGTTCTGGCGGCCGGCTTTCCCGAACTCGGCATCGGCTTCGCCGGCGTTTCGCTCGCCTTCGGCCTGACCGTTCTGACCATGGCCTATGCGGTCGGCGGCATTTCCGGCGGCCATTTCAACCCCGCCGTCTCGCTCGGCCTGATGACGGCCGGCCGGTTTTCGGCGAAAGAGCTTCTCCCCTATTGGATCGCGCAACTGGTCGGCGCGGTCGTGGCGGGTCTGGTCTTGTGGATCATTGCGTCGGGCAAGGCGGGTTTCGTCGCCGGCGGCTTCGCCTCCAACGGCTATGGCGAACATTCGCCGGGCGGCTACGGCATGGCGGCGGCGCTGGTCATGGAAATCGTCATGACCTTCCTGTTCCTGACGATCATCCTCGGCGCGACGACGAAGCGGGTTCCCGCCGGTTTCGCCCCGATCGCCATCGGGCTGGCGCTGACGCTGATCCACCTCGTGTCGATCCCGGTCACCAACACCTCGGTCAATCCGGCGCGCTCCACCGGCGTGGCGCTGTTCGCCGACGGCTGGGCGCTCGGCCAGCTGTGGCTGTTCTGGGTGGCGCCTCTGGCCGGAGCGGCGTTGGCCGGATTCGCGCACAAGGCGCTGTTCGGCGACGAGTGAACCGCTTGCCAATGGGAAAAAGGCCCGGCGGTTCACCCGCCGGGCCTTTCTCTTGCCTGCTGCCTTGTCAGCTGAAGAACTGACCGCCATTGGCCGAGATGGTCGAGCCGGTGATGAAACCGGCGTCGTCGGCGGCGAGGAACACCACGGCGCGGGCGATCTCCTCCGGTTCGCCGAGGCGGCCGACGGGAATCTGCGGGATGATGCGCTCGTTGAGCACCTTCTCGTCGATGGCCTTGACCATGTCTGTGCCGATATAGCCCGGCGCCACGACGTTGACGGTGATGCCGGCGCGCGCGCCTTCCTGGGCGAGCGCCCGCGTGAAGCCGATGTCGCCGGCCTTGGCGGCCGAGTAATTGGCCTGGCCGGCCTGGCCCTTCTGGCCGTTGACCGACGAGATGTTGACGATCCGGCCGAATTTGCGGTCGCGCATGCCGTTCCAGACGCAATGGGCCATGTTGAAGACGCCGGTGAGGTTGGTGTCGATGACTTCCTTCCACTGCGCCGGCGTCATCTTGTGGAACATGGCGTCGCGGGTGATGCCGGCATTGTTGACGAGCACGGCGACGGGCCCGAGCTCGGCCTCGACCTGTTTGACGCCGGCGGCGCAGGCCTCGTAGTCGGCGACCGACCATTTGAAGGTGCGGATGCCGGTCTCCGCGGTGAACTTGGCGGCGGCTTCGTCATTACCGGCATAATTGGCGGCTACGGTGTAGCCGGCGTTCTTCAGCGCGATGGAGATCGCCGCGCCGATGCCGCGCGAGCCTCCGGTGACGATTGCGGTTTTGGACATGTTAGCTCCTCCCGGTTTTGTTTCGAACAAAACGGCAGTCGGGAGCAGGCAGTAGGCAGTCGAAAAACGATTGCCGATTGCCGATTGCCGACTGCCCGTTTTTTCACATTCCTTCCACGCACAGCGCGATGCCCATGCCGCCGCCGATGCACAGCGTGGCGAGGCCCTTTTTGGCGCCGCGGCGCTTCATCTCGAAGGCCAGCGTGTTGAAGATGCGGGCGCCGGACGCGCCGACCGGATGGCCGATGGCGATGGCGCCGCCATTGACGTTGACGATCGACGGATCCCAGCCGAGGTCCTTGTTGACGGCGAGCGCCTGGGCGGCGAAAGCCTCGTTCGCCTCGACCAGATCGAGATCGTCGACTTTCCAGCCGGCTTTCGACAGCGCCTTGCGCGACGACGGGATCGGGCCGGTGCCCATGATCGCCGGATCGACGCCGGCCGTCGCCCAGGAGGCGATGCGGGCGAGCGGGGCGATGCCGCGCCGGTTGGCTTCCGCTTCCGTCATCAGCACGACCGCGGCTGCGCCGTCATTGATGCCCGACGCGTTGGCGGCGGTCACCGTGCCGTCCTTGTCGAAGGCCGGGCGTAGCTTGGCGATGCTGTCCAAGGTCACGCCGTGCTTGATGTATTCGTCGGCGTCGACGACCGTGTCGCCCTTCTTGCCCTTGATGACGAAGGGGACAATCTCGTCCTTGAAGCGGCCGGCCTTCTGGGCGGCCTCGGCCTTGTTCTGCGAGGCGACGGCGAAGGCGTCCTGCTCCTCGCGGGTCAACTGCCATTGGCGCGCCACGTTCTCGGCCGTGTTGCCCATGTGGTAGCCGTGGAAGGCGTCGGTCAGACCGTCTTTCAGCATCGTGTCGACGAGTTTGAAATCGCCCATTTTGGTTCCGGCGCGCATGTGGGCGGCGTGCGGGGCCATCGACATCGATTCCTGGCCGCCGGCGACAATGATGGTCGCATCGCCTTGGGCGATCTGCTGCATGCCGATGGCGATGGTGCGCAGGCCGGAGCCGCACAGCTGGTTGAGGCCCCAGGCGGTCGCCTCCTGGGGAATGCCGGCGGCCATCGAGGCCTGGCGGGCCGGGTTCTGGCCGGCGCCGGCGGCGAGGATTTGTCCGAGAATGACTTCGTCGACTTCCTTGCCGTCGACTCCGGCGCGCTCCAACGCGGCGCGGATGGCGGCCGCGCCGAGGTCGTGGGCCGGCGTGTTGGCGAAGGCGCCGTTGAAGGCGCCGACGGCGGTGCGCGCGGCCGAGGCGATGACGATGGACGGTGCGGACATGGGGCTTCCTCCCGGAAATTTGCTGCGGGAGCGCACAATGCCCTTTCGCAGCGCACTGTCAAACCCGGAAAAGGGCCTAAGACTCCAGTCGTAGCAGGCAGGTCCGGCGCTGTGCGCCGCACAAGAACGCTTTCCATTGCCTGAAATTTCGGCATATGTTCATGGACGCTGGCGGTCGCCATGATCGCGCAGCTGGCAAAAAAACGGCGCGGAGCATGGGAATGGCGGACAAGGACCAGCCGGTCGTCATCAAGAAATACGCCAACCGGCGTCTCTACAACACCGGCACGAGCACCTATGTCACGCTCGACGATCTCGCCACGATGGTGAAGAAAGGCGACGATTTCGTCGTCCACGACGCCAAGACCGGCGAGGACATCACCCATCCCGTGCTGACCCAGATCATCTTCGAACTGGAGAACAAGGACGGGCAGAACATGCTGCCGATCCCGTTCCTGCGCCAGCTGATCGGCTATTACGGCGACCAGATGCAGATGATCGTGCCGAGCTTCCTGGAGCAGTCCATGGCGGCGTTCCAGAAAGAACAGGAGCGCATGCGCGAGCAGATGACGGCCGTGTTCGGCAAGACGCCGATCGGCATGGTCGATGTGAGCATGCCGATGAAGGCGCTCGAAGAGCATACGCGCCGCAACCTCGAAATGTTCCAGAAGGCGATGAGCATGTTCACGCCGTTCCCGGCGCAAGGGGCCGCGCCGGCCACGGAAGCCGAAAAGCCCGCGCCGGAGCCGGAGCGCCACGACGATCTGAAGGATCTCAAGGACCAGATCGCCGCCATGCAGCGCAAGATCGACAAGCTGGGCAAATAGACGTCAGCGGTTGTAGCTGACGTCCCTGCCGGCGCCGCGCAGCGACACGACGAAGCCGCCGAGCACGTCGACGAGCGTGATCGCCATCAGGATGAAGAACACCGGATGCGCCGCGCCGCGCACCAGCAGGAACTCCACCAGGAAAGCGACGAAGACGACCATCGACAGCATGTGGTCGGTGACCGAGGAATCGTAGCCGCGCGACGCCTTGACGATTTCGATGAGCAGCAGCGCGAGGCCAGACAGAACCAGCAGGTCGCCGGCCGAAAGCGTCCACAGGCCGCCCGAGATCATCGGCATGGAAAATATCGTCGCCGCCCATGGATCGCCATCGCCAAGCGCGCCGGCGAGACCGAGATTGAAGACGATGAAGGGGACGATCAGCAGGGGAATGCGGGCGAGCATGGCGCGGCTCCGTTGAAGGCGCGCCCTTTTGACGATGCCAAACGGGCGGCGTCAAGGCGTGAGGAAACGCAAAAGGACCGGCCGGAGCCGGTCCCTTGCGAATTCGACGATGAATGCCGGATCAGCCCTTGGGCTCGAGCACCTGGCGGCCGCGATACATGCCGGTCTTCAGATCGACATGGTGCGGGCGGCGCAGTTCGCCGGAGTCCTTGTCCTCGACATAGGTCGGGGCCTTCAGCGCATCGGCCGAGCGGCGCATGCCGCGCTTGGACGGCGAGGTTTTCCGTTTCGGAACAGCCATTTGAAATACTCCGGATCGTGCGTCAGGCCCGGCGTTTCGCGGTCGAAGCCAAACCTGTCATGGGAAAAGTCGCTGGCCTATACACGCCGCATGGCGGATTTGCCAGCGCCAGGCGGCATTTTTTTCATTTGACGCAACCGACATAGGCGCCCGACTGGGCGGCGCGGCGCATGACGATCGACGCGAGGCGGTTCAGGCCGGCCGAGGGTTTTGCCGGATTGCGCTTGATCGGATTGGGCAGCGAGACGGCGAGCAGGGCCGCCTGGCGGGCCGACAGGGCCTTGGCCGGTTTGCCGAAATGGTGGCGCGAAGCCGCCTCGATGCCGTAGATGCCCGGTCCCCATTCGGCGATGTTGAGGTAGATTTCCATGATGCGGCGCTTCGACAGGACAAGGTCGTAGCCGATGGCCAACGGGATCTCGAGCACCTTGCGGATCAGCGAGCGGCTCGACCACAAATACAGGTTCTTGACCGATTGCATCGACAGGGTCGAGGCGCCGCGCACCGGCTCGCCGTCGATGGCGTCGTCGATGACGCCGCCGAGCTCGCGCAGATCGACGCCCCAGTGACCGCAGAATTGCCCGTCCTCCGACATGATGACGGAATTGACCAGCGCCGGGGCGACATCCTCGATCCCGACCCATTGGCGATCATAGCCCTTGAGCGTGACGAGGTCCCACAGCATCAGCGTCGACACGGGACGCACGAACGGTATGGCGTAAAGCAGGGTCAGCACGACCGGAATGGCGACAAGCCAGGCCGCGACGCGCAGGGCGATCCGGCCGAAATGTCGCCAGCGCGGCGTGCGCAGCACGGCCGGCAAACGGCTCGCCGCCTTTTCGCTGGGTCTTTTTGCCGCCACGCGCCTCTCTCCGCACAACTTCCCCTGCATAAAGGGCGGCCGGCAAGCTGGCAATTGTCGCAGCCTGCCGCCTTGACCCGCCCGGCATTTGCCGCCAAGCCTTGGGCATGTCGTTTCCCGCCCGCATGGCCGCCCGCGCCGCCGAAACCGAAGCCCTTTTGACGCGCCTGCTCGACGACGCGCCGCGTCCGGGCGAAATCGCCCGCCCGCCGCGGTTGATGGCGGCGATCCGCCATGGTGCGCTGAACGGCGGCAAGCGCCTGCGCCCGTTTCTTGTCATGGAAAGCGCGGCGTTGTTCGGCGCGGATGACGCGGCCTGCCTGCGCGTGGCGGCGGCGCTCGAATGCATCCATTGCTTCTCGTTGATCCACGACGATCTGCCGGCGATGGACGACGACGCGCTCCGGCGCGGCCAGCCGACGGTGCACATCGCCTTCGACGAGGCGTCCGCCATTCTCGCCGGCGACGCGCTCATCGCCTTCGCTTTCGAGATCGTCGCCGACGCCGAAACGGCGCTTCCGGATGCGACCAAGTCGAAATTGATCGCGGCGCTGGCGCGGGCCGCCGGTTTCGGCGGCATGACCGGCGGCCAGGCGCTCGATCTCGAGGCGGAGCGTTTCCCGCCCGATGAGGCGGGGGTCGCCACGCTGCAGGCGATGAAAACGGGGCGCTCATCCGCTTCGCCTGCGAGGCCGGGGCGCTTGTCGCCGGGGCGGCCGACGACGAGCGGGCGCGGCTGGCTCGCTTCGGCGAGACCATCGGGCTGGCCTTCCAGATCGCCGACGACCTGCTCGACCTGACCTCGACGGCGCAGGCGCTCGGCAAGGCGGCCGGCAAGGACGGAGCGGCGGGAAAGGTCACATTCGTGTCGCTGAAGGGCCCGGACTGGGCCCGCGCCCGCCTCGCCGGCCTGGTCGACGAGGCCAATGCGCTTCTGGCGCCGTGGGGCGACCAAGCGGATGTGCTGCGCGAGGCGGCGCGGTTCATCGCGCAGCGCGAACGCTGAAATTACCGATTCCGCATCACCACGCAGGCGCCGCCGACCGCACGCAGTTGCGCGCAAATGCCGTCGGCTTCGCCACGGCTGTCTGCGCCGATGCGCACCGCATAGATGCCGCGCCGGCCAATCGGCGTGCGCACCCGGCTCATCACCGGCTCACGCCCGGAAAAGATCGCCGGAAAGCGGCCGCGCACGCGGTCGAACTGGCGCTGCGCCGCCGATTGGCGGAAATTGCCGGCGACCTGCACGCCCCAGGGCTTGAGCTTCACCCGCGCCATTGGAACAGTCGACGCGGCGATGACCGGCAGTTTGCGGCAGGCCTCGCCAAAGGAGAGCTTCGGATCGAGTGGCCGGGCCTTCAATTCCTTGCCGCGCGACTGGAACGCGTCGGCCGGCTCGCCGGTGATGTCGTAGACGTAGTTTTCCGTTTCCATCGGCAGGAAGCCGCCGGACGACAGCCAGCGCGACACGCGGTCCTCGCCGGCATTGTAGGCGGCGGCGGCAAGGCCGAGATTGCCCGTCGAATGACGCAATTCGGCAAGGAACGCGGCGGAAGCGGGTATGGCTTTCTCGATGTCGAAGGGATCGTCGAGGCCGCGCAGTTTCGCGGTCGCCGGCATGAACTGGGCGACGCCTTCCGCCCCGGCCGGGCTGACGGCGTTGGCGTCGAAGCGGCTTTCCTTCCAGATGAGGCGGGCAAAGAAGTCGCGCGGCAGGCCGTGCGCGTCGGCGTGGGTTTCGATCAGCGCGCAGATGCGCTCGACCGGCGCGGCCGGCGGCGCGGCGGCGACAGCGACGGTCGTCAAAAAGGCGAGCAACACGGCGCTAAAGAGCCGCACCGACCTCACTCCGCCGCCTTGGGCCGCCCGAAGCGCTTGTCGATATAATCCGCCACCATCGCCTGGAACTCGGCCGCGATGTTGTCGCCGCGCAAAGTGGCGGCCTTTTGGCCGTCGATGAACACCGGCGCGGCCGGCGTCTCGCCGGTTCCGGGCAGAGAGATGCCAATGTCGGCGTGTTTCGATTCGCCCGGTCCGTTGACGATGCAGCCCATGACGGCGACGGAAAGCGCCTCGACGCCCGGATATTTCTCGCGCCAGACCGGCATGCTCGTCCTTATGTCGTCCTGGATGGCGCGGGCCAATTGCTGGAACACCGTCGACGTGGTCCGCCCGCAGCCGGGGCATGCCGCAACTACGGGGACGAACTGGCGAAAGCCCATGGTTTGCAGCAGCTCCTGCGCCACCTGCACTTCCAGCGTCCGGTCGCCACCGGGCTCGGGCGTCAGCGACACGCGGATGGTGTCGCCGATGCCCTGCTGCAGCAGGATGCCCATGGCGGCGGACGAGGCCACGATGCCCTTCGACCCCATGCCGGCCTCGGTGAGGCCGAGATGCAGCGCATGATCGGAGCGCTCCGCCAGCATGGCGTAGCAGGCAATCAAATCCTGCACGTTGCTGACCTTGGCCGACAGGATGATCCTGTCGCGGGAAAGTCCGATCTCCTCGGCCTGGTTCGCCGAAAGCAGCGCCGATTGAACGATCGCCTCGCGCATTACCTGCCGCGCGGTCAGCGGCGCGCCCCGGTCGTGGTTTTCATCCATCAGCCGGGTCAGCAGCGCCTGGTCGAGCGAGCCCCAATTGACGCCGATGCGCACCGGTTTGGCATGACGGATCGCCGTCTCGACGATCTGGGCGAATTGCCGGTCCTTCTTGTCCTTGAAGCCGACATTGCCGGGATTGATGCGGTATTTGGCCAGCGCCTCGGCGCAGGCCGGATGATCGGCCAGCAGCTTGTGGCCGATATAGTGGAAATCGCCGATCAGCGGCACGGCGAGGCCGCGCTTTTCCAGCTTCTCGCGAATGCGCGGCACGGCGGCGGCGCTGTCGTCGCGGTCGACGGTGATGCGCACCAATTCGGAACCCGCCCGCGCCAACGCCGCCACCTGCGCCACGGTGGCGTCGATGTCGGCGGTATCGGTGTTGGTCATCGACTGGACGACGACCGGCGCATCGCCGCCGACGACGACGCCGCCGACATCGACGGCGACCGCGCGGCGGCGGGGCAGGGGATCGGGGCGGAATTCGGTCATGGCGCGAACCTCGGCGGCAACGCCGTTGAGGTGGCCGCGCGCGGCGATCTTGTCAATGGCGCAGGCGATCAAGGCGCGACGGCAAGCGCGACCAGGCGGACGAGTTGCGAAAAGCCTTCCGTGCGCGCCGCGTCGTCGGCGCCTTGCGCCTTCATGCCCTCCAACCCAGCGAGGAAGATGGACGAGACCCCTTCCGGGGTCAGGCCGCGCCGGGCGAGGTCGACGCCGGTGGACGCGGTTTCCGCGCCGATCGCGCGCGCAATCGCGGCGATCATCCGCTGACGCCATTCGGCATGAAGATCGGCGGCGAGTGCGTTCTTGAGGTCGAGCAACTCCTCGCCATGCGGCGTGTCGCAGAACCGCTTGACCAGGGCCAGAAACCGAATCGGCGATGGCGGAGACCAGTTTCTGCTCGAACGGGCCGGCGGCGGCGAGGCGGTTTTCGGCCATCGCGGCGGCTTCATCGAGACGACGGCGGGAGCCGGCGCGATAGATGTCGGTCTTGTTGCGGAAATGCAGATAGAGCGCCGGGCGCGAAATCTCGGCCGCCTTGGCGATGTCGTCCATGGTGGTGCGCTGGAAGCCGTAGGACAGGAAAACGCGTTCGGCCGCGTCGAGCACGCGCAGACGCCGCGCCTCTTCGCCGCCGCGATTGTGATCGATTTCCGCCGCCAAACCCATCCATGACATGTTGACAAAAATACGAAGAATGTCAATCTGTAATCCAAATTCCGTCAAAGGGTCGCCGATGCGCTTGAACGTCAATGGCAGGGACATCGATGTCGACGCCGATCCGGACATGCCGCTCCTATGGGCGCTGCGCGACCTCGCTGGCGTCATGGGACCGAAATTCGGCTGCGGCGTCGCGGCCTGCGGCGCCTGTACGGTTTGGATCGACGGCCAGCCGGTGCGGTCCTGTTCCGAACCGGTCGGCGGCGTAAACGGCCGCATCACGACCATTGAGGGGCTATCGGCCAATGGCGAACTGCACGCGGTGCAAAAAGCCTGGATCGAATTGCAGGTCGCCCAATGCGGCTATTGCCAATCCGGCCAGATCATGAGCGCCGCCGCGCTGCTCGCGGCGAAGCCGGATCCGACCGATGCCGAGATCGACGAGGCGATGGCGGGCAATCTCTGCCGCTGCGGCACCTATCCCCGCATCCGCGCCGCCATCCACCGCGCCGCCGCAATCGCCAAAGCGGGGGGCTGACCATGTCGCGTCTGGGCACGATCACCCGCCGGACCCTGCTTGTGGCCGCCGTCGCCGCCGCCGGCGGCGTCGCTTTCGGGTACTACAGCTATCGCAAACCTTACCCCAATCCGCTCGACGGCGAACTCGGCGAAGGCGAGGCGACCTTCAATCCGTGGCTGAAGATCGCCGCCGACGGCAAGATCACCATCATCGCGCCGCGCGCCGAAATGGGTCAGGGCATTCACACGACGCTCGCCGCGCTGGTGGCGGAGGAACTCGACGTGACGCTGGAGAGCGTGACCGTCGAACACGGCCCGCCGGGCCACGTCTATTACAACGAGAAAATGACCGAGGAAGGTCCGTTTCCGTTCTGGGACGAAAGCCTGTTCGCCAATTCGATGCGCGGCGCGATGGGCGTCGCGGCGAAATTCCTCGGCATCCAGGGCACCGGCGGCTCGACCTCGGTGCGCGACGCCTATGAGCGCATGCGCCTTGCCGGCGCGACGGCGCGCGAGATGCTGAAAGACGCCGCGGCCAGGCGCTTCGGCGTCGACGCCGCGACGCTGCGGACCGCCGGCGGAAAAGTCGCCGATCCCGCATCGGGAAAATCGTTCGGTTATGGCGAACTCGCGGCCGAAGCCGCCGCCCTGCCGCCGCGCGATGTCGCGCTGCGCGAGCGCAAGGACTGGACGTTGCTGGGCAAGCCGCAGAAGCGCGTCGACATGCCGGCCAAGGTCACCGGCGCGCCGATCTTCGCCATCGATGTGCGTCTGCCGGACATGCTGCACGGCACGGTGCGGATGAGCCCGCGCTTCGGCGCCAAGGCGACACGCGTCGACCTGTCGAAGGCCGGGAAAATGCCGGGCGTGATCAAGATCGTGCCGATCGAGACGCTTTACGGTTCCGGTTTCGGCATCATCGCCGCCAACACCTGGGCCGCCTTCAAGGCGGCCGAAGCCATCGACGTCGATTGGGGCGCGGCCGCCTATCCGCCTGACGACGCGGCGATCGCGGCGCGTTTGGCCGAAACGCTCGATCGGCGCGACGGAGCGGCGCTGCGCGACGATGGCGATGTCGAAACCGCCTTCGCCAACGCGACGCCGGACCGTCTGATCGAAGCCGCGTATTCCGCGCCCTACCTCGCCCATGCGACGATGGAGCCGATGAACGCCACCGCCTGGCTGCGCGATGGCAAGCTTGACATCTGGTGCGGCAATCAGGGCCCGACGCTGGTTCGCCAGTTCTGCGCCGAGGCGGCGGGCATCGCCGAGGAGCAGGTCAGCGTCCACACCACCTTGATGGGCGGCGGTTTCGGCCGGCGCATCGAGCTGGACTTCTCCCTCTACGCGACGCTGCTGGCGAAGGAAGCCGGCGGCAAGCCGGTCAAGGTCACCTGGACGCGCGAAGAGGACATGACCCACGACGCCTACCGCCCGGCGGCGGCGGGGCGCTTCCGCGCCGCGATCGGCGCGGACGGAATGCCGGTGGCGCTCGACATGAACATCGCCACGCCGTCGATCCTGAAGAGTATCCTGTCGCGCACTTTCCCGTCGATCTCGCCGGGCGGACCGGACCGGTTGCTTTCGGAAGGCGCGTTCGACCAGCCCTATGCGATCACCCATTGCCGGGTGACCGGTTCGGAGGCCGATCTTTCGATCCCGACGGGTTTCTGGCGCTCAGTCGGCAATTCGCAAAACGCCTTCTTCCACGAGTGCTTCCTCGACGAGATCGCCGCCAAAACCGGCCTCGATCCGGTTCAGATGCGGCTGAAGCTGATGGCGGACTATCCCGTCGCTGCCAAGGTGGTGGCCAAGGTCGCGGAAATGGCTGACTGGGCGACGCCGCCGCCCGCCGGCCGCGCCCGCGGCGTCGCTTTTTGCATTTCCTTCGGTTCCTGGGTCGCCCAGATCGCCGAGGTGTCGCAAACCCCGTCGGGCATCCGCATCGAGAAAATCTGGTGCGCCGCCGATCTCGGCACGGTTCTCGATCCGGAAATCGTCAAGGCGCAAATGATGTCGGGCATTGTGTTCGGCCTCAGCCAGGCAGTCAGCCAGCAGATCACCTTCGCCGACGGCATGGTGCAGCAAGGCAATTTCAGCGATTACGACGCCCTGCGCATCAACCAGTGCCCGGAAATCGAGGTAGAGCTGCTGGACAACGCGCCGAAAATGGGCGGCGCGGGCGAACCGGGCACGCCGCCGGCCGCGCCGGCGCTCGCCAACGCGATTTCTGCACTGACCGGCAAACGTATACGGTCGATGCCGCTCAACCGGGAGATCGATTTTGCCTGAACGACGCTTTCGGCCGAAATTGCTTCACCAAAACGGGGATTTCCGGCTTTGTTCCGCCGTAAATTTCTTTTAGGAGATCGCGCGTATTTCCTTGCGCTGCGTCGATTGAATCGCCCCGATTCGACCTTACCTGTTCAAAAACGTCAAATATGCCCGGCCTCGGGCAGAGGGATCGCCTGACATGGCCCGCATAAAGATGCATCAGTTCGCCGCTTTCCTTGTGCTCGCGGCGTCGGCAGCCTGGGTATTGACCGGCGAGTTCACCTCGGTCGGCAGCGCCGCCGCCGAAGGCGAATCGCCGCCGGCGACGCAAGAAGCCGCAACGCCTGCGCCGATCCTGCGCACCGTCGCCGTGGTCAAGGTTCCGCAGGTCAAGCATGCCCGGGCCATTCACATTTCGGGGCAGACAGCGGCGGACAAGAAGGCCGTTCTTTCGATTCGCGCCGGCGGCATCGTCGCCGAGCGACCGTTCGGTGAAGGCGATCCGGTCAAGGAAGGCGACCTGATTCTCTCCATCGACGCCGCCGCCAAGCGCGCCGCCGTGGCGACGGCCGAGCAGGCGCTGGCGCAACGCGAGACTGAGGCCAAGGCGATCGAACGCCTCTACAAATCGGGCAGCGCCTCGAAATCGCAGTGGGATGCGGTGAAGACGGCGCTCGCCGCCGCGAAGTCGCAACTCGAAGGCGCGCAGTCCGAGCTGGATACGGCTGAGGTGCGCGCGCCCTTCGCCGGCGTCATCGACAAACTCGACATCGAAAAGGGTTCGTCCGTGATGCAAGGCGGGCCGGTCGCCACGCTGCTGGCGCTCGATCCGGTTCTCGGCGTCGGCGAAATCAGCGAGAACGATTTGCGTTTCATCGAAGTCGGCGACAAGGCGTCGATGCGGCTCGTCAATGGCGACAAGCTCGAGGGCGCGGTGCGTTACATCTCGCGCGAGGCCTCGCCGGCGACCCGCACTTTCCGCGTCGAGGTCGCCTTCGCCAACCCCGATCTCAAGGTGCCGGCCGGCATGACGGCGGAGATCACGTTGTTCGGCGACGAAGTCGACGCGACAATCCTGCCGCGTTCGGTCGTCACGCTCTCCGACAAGGGCGATCTCGGCATCCGCGCCGTCGACGCGGCCAATACGGTGGTGTTCGTTCCCATCGACATAGTCGACGACATGCCGGGAGGACTGGTGCTCGGCGGCATTCCCTCCGATGCGCGCATCATCGTCGCTGGCCAGGATCTGGTCGCCGAGGGCGATACGGTGAACGCTGTCGAGGCCGACATGGAGACGATCAAGCGTCTCGCCGGCGAAGTCACCGGCGCGGTCGAGTAAGCGCCATGGGTCTCGTCGGCTACGCCATACGCAATGCCCGCCTGACGCTGGCGATCCTCGCCTTCTTCCTGATCGCGGGGACGTTCTCGTACATTTCGATCCCGAAGGAAGCCGAACCCGACGTCAAGATTCCGATCATTTACGTCTCGCTTGGCTATCGCGGCATTTCGCCGGAGGATTCCGAACGCCTGCTGCTGCGCCCGGTCGAGTCGGCGGTCAAGAACATCAAGGGCATCAAGAAGATGACCGCCACCGCCTATCAGGGCGGCGGCAATGTGCTGATCGAGTTCCAAGCCGGCGCCGATCTCGAAAAGGCACTCGACGACGTGCGCAACAAGGTCTCCGACGCCAAGCGGGAATTGCCGCAAGGCGCCGACGAGCCGTCGGTCAACGAAGTCAACATCTCCGAATTCCCGGTCCTCGTGGTGACCCTGTCCGGCAATGTACCGGAGCGCGCCCTGATCATGGCCGGACGCGTGCTGCGCGACCGCATCAAGGATGTCGGCGGCGTGCTCGACGCCAATCTGCTCGGGGCGCGCGAGGACCTGGTCGAAATCATCATCGATCCGGTCAAGCTGTCATCCTACGGCCTGCGCCTCGACCAGATGATCGGCGGCGTCGCCGCCGGCAACAGCCTGGTCGCCGCCGGCGTCATCGAGGGCCAGGAGGGTAATTACGCCGTCAAGGTGCCGTCCTTGATCGAGACGGTCGAGGACGTCGCCAATCTGCCGATCGTCGCCGCGCCCGGCGCGGTGGTCCGCGCCCGCGACCTCGCCACCATCCGCTCCACCTACAAGGACGCCGAATCGATCACCCGCCTCGACGGCAAGCCTGCCGTCGCCGTCGAAGTGTCGAAGCGCACCGGCGCCAACCTCGTCGACACGGTGGAGGCGGTGAAGATCGTCGCCGCCGAGTTCGCCAAGGCGCTGCCGGAAGGCACCAAGATTTCGTTCAGCCCAGGACAAGTCGACGGTCATCAAGCAGCTGCTGCACGATTTGCAGAACTCGGTGCTGACCGCCGTCATCCTCGTCTTCATCGTCATCCTCGCCGCGCTTTCGGGCCGCGCCTCGCTGCTCATCGGGCCGCCATTCCCGCGTCGTTCCTGATGGGCATGTTCTGGCTGCAGATGTTCGGCTACACGGTCAACATCGTCGTGCTGTTCTCGCTGATCCTCGCGGTGGGCATGCTGGTCGACGACGCCATCATCGTCACCGAATTCGCCGAGCGGCGGATGAGCGAGGGCATGCCGAAGGCGCAGGCTTTCGAATTGGCGTCGCACCGCATGGCCGGGCCGGTCATCGCCGCGACCATGACGCGCGTCGCCGCGTTCTCGCCGCTGTTGTTCTGGCCCGGCATCGTCGGCGAGTTCATGAAATACATGCCGATCACGCTGATCGTGACGCTGTCGGCCTCGATGCTGTACGCGCTGGTGTTCACGCCTACGCTCGGGGCGCTGATCGCCAAGGCGCATCCGGAGAACGAACACAAGCGCGACGGGATCTACATGTGGATCGTGCTTCGCGCCGGGAAGCACCCGTTCATCGTCTTGGCAGCGGGGATCGCGCTGCTGATCGCGGTTCCTTACGGCTATTTCGGCGCGAAAAAGGGCGTTGAATTCTTCCCCGACGTCGAGCCGGATTACGGCCTGCTCTATGTGCACGCGCGCGGCAATCTGTCGATCGAGGAGAAGGATGCCGCGGTGCGCGTGGTGGAGGCCCGCATGCTCGGCTGGCCGGGCGTCGAAACCCTTTATACCCGCGTCGGCAAGGGCGGCGGCGGCGGCCAGCAGGTGGCCGAGGACGTGATCGGCGTCCTGCAATACGAATTCATCGATTGGCGCGAGAGGAAACCGGCCAACGAAATCCTCGCCGATCTGCGCAAGGTGATGGTGGGCATCCCGGGAGTCGACGTCGAGGTTCAGGTGCCGCAGGCCGGCCCGCCGACCGGCAAGGCGATCCAGGTGCAATTGTCGGCCGACGATCCGTCGACGCTCAACGATGTGGCAAAGAAGGTTGCCGACGAAATCGGTCAGGTCGATGGCGTCATCGACGTCGCCAATGGCCTGCCGGCGCCCGGCATCGACTGGGAACTGCGCGTCGACCGTTCCAAGGCGGCGCAATACGGCATCGGCCCGTCGTCGGTCGGCACCGTGGTGCAGCTTGTGACGACCGGCCTGAAGCTCACCGACTATCGCCCGGCCGGGGCCGACGACGCCGTCGATATCCGCCTGCGGCTGCCGGAGGACCGGCGCACACTGGCGACACTCGACGAGTTGCGCGTCGAGACGGCGCAGGGCTCGGTGCCGATTTCCAACTTTGTCGAACGTGTCGCGGCGAGAAAGGTCGGCACGCTGACCCGCCTCGACACCAAGCGCACCATCACGGTGCAGGCCAACATCCGCGAAGGCATGCAGGCCGACAATGTGCGCCAGGCGGTGGAAGCGACAATCAAGACGCTCGACCTCGGCGCGGTCTCCTACAAGCTCGCCGGCGAGGACCAGGAGCAAAAGGAGGCAGGCGCCTTCCTGTCGAAAGCCTTCGGCGCGGCGATGTTCCTGATCTTCGTTGTCTTGCTGGCCCAGTTCAACAAGTTCACCTCGGTGATGCTGGTGCTCTCGGCGGTCATCATGTCGACCATCGGCGTCTTCCTCGGCCTGTGGATCATGGACAAGCCGTTCGGCATCGTCATGTCGGGCATTGGCGTCATCGCGCTTGCCGGCGTGGTGGTGAACAACAATATCGTGCTGATCGACACTTACGATTTGCTGCGCAAGGAAGGCATGGACAAGTACGAGGCGATCATCGAGACCTGCCGCGAACGCGCCCGGCCGGTGGTGCTGACGGCGGTGACTGCGATTCTCGGCGTGCTGCCGATCGCCTTCGGCATCAACCTCGAACTGCTCTCCCACGAAACGACCGTCGGCGCGCCGTCGACGCAGTGGTGGATTATCCTGTCGAACGCCATCGTCTTCGGCCTGGCGTTCTCGACCGTGCTGACGCTGATAGTGACGCCGTCGATGTTGATGATCTTCGGCCGGTCGAACGATTCGAAGGTCTGGCGTTTCTTGCGCAATGTGCGCACCCGGCTGTCGTTCGGGCGCAGGAAGTCGGTGGCTGCTCCGGCTGCCGAGGCTGCCCCGGCGGAGTGACATCGGCGACGCCGCCGGGCCAGTCGCGGGTCCCGCCGCCCTTTACCCCCACCCCCGCACCCTCCCCTCACGGGGGAGTGGAGAACGGTGCTGGCCTCCCCTCGCCCTTGAGGGGGGGCGGCGGTGGGGTACCCAGATTTCAAGACAGGGTATGAAGGCTCGGCATCACGCCGCCCGCTTTTCCGCCGCCTTGTCCAGCCCGAGCGCGGCGACCGATTCGGCGATCGCCTGCTCGATCGGCGTGATGCGGAGCGGGCCGATGGCGCCGTCGAGCTTCGCGCCGGCAAGCGAATGCGGCGCGCGCCACAGATAGTTCATCTTCACCACCTCGCGCAGCACCGGCATGAACAGGCCGACAAGTTTCAGCAGCGTCCAGTTGACGTGTTTGAACGCGAGTTTGCGGCCGACCGCCTTTTGCGCCGCCGCATGAAACTGCGCCGAGGTCAGCGTGTGGCCGGGAAAGTGGAAGCGCGCGAAATGGTCGAGCGAATCGCGCTTTTCGGCGAGGCGGACGAAGGCGTCGGCCATATCGGGCAAATAGGCGAAGGCATGGGCCACGCCGTCCGGGCCGGCCGCCGTGAACACGTCCTTTTTCACATCCTTCAGCAGTATCAGGTCGAGCCAGCTGCCGGGCTTGCCGCCGCCGAAAAAATCGCCGCCCCTGAGCACGATGGTTTGCACGTTGTGCTCGTCGGCATAGCGCTTGCATAGCGCCTCCAACGCGATGCGGATTTTTCCCTTTTCGGTGTCGGAACGCTCCAGCGTATCCTCGGTCATATCCATCGCGACGGCGAAGCCGAAATTGTAGACATTTCCGGGAAGCAGGTGCGTCGCGTTCGCCGCCCGCGCCGCCTCCAGGATATTTTCGGCCATGGGCAGCACCGTCCCATCCCATTTGTCGTAGGGCGGGTTGGCGGCGTTCATCACCACATCGGCGCCGGCGACGGCGCGGACCAGCGCGGCGCAGTCATTGATATCGGCGACGACCGGCTCGACGCCGGGCGCCATTTCGTTGACGCGGCCACCGCGCCCGATGCCCCTGACGCGCCAGCCGGCGGCGAGAAAGGCGCGCGCCGCCGCGTCGCCCAAGCGTCCGGCGGCTCCGATGATGGCGATGGTTTTCATGTTGGCCTCCTGTTCCTTTGGGCAGTGTCGTTCATTCAATTCCGGAAGAAAATTGACAGAATTTGCAATGCTGATATTCATTTCTGGATATGAGCGACGCCGATTGGACGCTGTTGAAAACCTTCATCGCGGTTGGCGAATCCGGCAGCCTGTCGGCGGCGGCGCGTCGGCTCGGCCTCAGCCAGCCCTCGGTCGGCCGCCATGTGGGCGAACTGGAAGCGGCGCTCGGCCTGGTGCTGTTCCGCCGCGGGCGGAGTGGCTATGATCTGACCGAAAAAGGCGCGGCGCTGCTTGAGAGGGCTTTGCCGATGCGCGCCGCCGCCATGGCCGTGTCCCGGCTTGCCGCCGGATCGAGCGAGGCGATCGCCGGTACGGTGCGCATCGCGGCGAGCGAGGTGATGGCGGCCTATGTGCTGCCGGCCATCGCCGCGAAACTCGGCGTCGAAGAGCCGGGCATCGCCATCGAGATCGTCGCCTCCAATCTTATCGAGAACCTGCTTGGCCGCGACGCCGACATCGCGGTGCGCATGGTGCGGCCGGAGCAGCTCGACCTCGTCGCCCGCCACGTCGCCGATCTGCCGCTCAGGGTCTGCGCCGCGACCGCCTATCTCGACCGGCGCGGCCGGCCGGAGCGCATCGACGCGCTGCCCGGCCACGATCTGATCGGCCAGGACCGCGCCGACGACATTCTGCGCGGCATGGCGGCGATGGGCTACCCGCTCGGCCGCGACGCTTTCCGCCTGCGCACCGACAACCAGATCGTCGCCTGGGAGGCGATCAAGGCGGGAAACGGCATCGGCTTCGCCCAGGCCTCGCTGATCGCGCGAGAGCCGTCGGTCGAGGCGCTGTTGCCCGACCTGCCGCTGCCGGTGCTGCCGATGTGGCTGGCCATGCACCGCGACCTGAAATCTTCGCCGCGCATGCGCCGCGTCGCCGATTTCCTCTTCGCCGAATTGAAGGCCTACGCGGCCGGCTGATCCGCCGCGCGCGCCCGGCCGGCGAGGAGCGCGACGACGATCAACATCGCCGCGACGACGCCATAGACCGGGGCGAAGCCGAAGCGCTCGCCGAACCAGCCGATGACCGACGGGGCCAACAGGATGCCGGAATAGCCGGCGAAGGTGACGACCGCGAGGCCCGCGCCGGGCGACAGGCCGGGATGGTTTCCGGCCGCCGACAACGCGATCGGCACGGTATTGGCCATGCCGATCCCGGCAAACGCGAAGGCCGCGATGGCGAGCGTCGCGTTCGGCGCCAGCGCCGCCAGCAACAGGCCCGCCGCCGCCGAAAGCGCCGAAAGCCGCAAAGTCCTGACCGCGCCGAAGCGGTTGCGCACCGCGTCGCCGGCGAACCGCATCGTCGCCATCGCCGCCGAAAACGCCGCGAAGGCGAGGCCGGACGCCTCGACGCCCGCGCCGAGTTCCTTGCCGAGATAGATCGCCGACCAGTCGAGCACGGCGCCCTCAGGCGTCATCGCGAACAGCGCCATCAGCCCGATGAGCCAGATGGCCGGATCGCGCGGCATGCCGCGCGGCCGCGCCCTGACCTCTTCGGGATGCGGCGCATCGGCGACGAGCGCCGGCGCAGCCGCCAGCACAACGGCGAGGCTGGCGAAACTCGCGACGATCGCCTGACCGTCGCCGCCGACCATGGCGATCAGGGGGCCGCCGACGGCGCTGCCGGCAAAGCCGCCAAGGCTCCAGAAGCCGTGCGATGACGACATGATCGCCCGGCCGAGGCGCTTTTCCACCTCAACGGCGTTGGCGTTCATCGCCACGTCCATCGCGCCGGCGAACGCGCCGAGCAGGAACAGCGTCATCGCCACCGCCGGCACGTTCGGCGACAGCGCGACGGCCGCCAGCCCGAAGCTCGCCGCCGGGGCGAACCATGACACCGCGCGCCGGCTGCCGAACTGGCCGATCAGCCCGCCCGCCCACGGCATGGCGAGGATGGCGCCGACGCCGAACACGAGGATCAGCAGGCCGACCGTCGTCTCGGTGATGGCGAGGCGCGACAGCAGCAGTGGAATCTGCGGCGCCCACGAGCCCATCAGGAACCCGTTGACAAAAAACAGCGCCGCGATGGCGTATCGTCCGCGCTGCGCGGCGTTCGGCCCGTAGCCGTGCATGGCATGCTCCGGATGGGAGAGGGAAGTCGCCGTACATAGACACAGGCGCTTGTGTGAGCAATCTCTCAGGGTGATGATCGCGCCGGCGCTAGACTAACGCGACAGAAACGCCTGAGCGGGGAGCGGGTATGGCGAAATTGCGAAAAAGCGATTCCGGCGAACGCCGCCGCGACATCTCCGTTCTCGAAAATGCGGTCGGCCTGGCGCAGCGCTTGCAGACGGAACGAAACTGGCTGTCGGACAGCGTGGCGCTCGGCGTCAACCGGGAGCGCGACGACAAGCGCTACGCCATCCGCAAGACGCTTATCGGCAATGACAGCAGCGATCCCAACGGTTTTGAACGGGTCATCGGCGAAAGCGACCTGCTGTCGATCAATTTCTTCGACAAGGGCAAGGCCGCCGCGGCCGCGGTTTGCCGCATTGTCGTTCCGGAGCCGGGCGGCGAATGGTACGGCACCGGCTTCATGGTCGGGCCGCGCTTGCTGCTGACCAACCATCACGTGCTCGGCTCGGCCGCCGAAGCCGATCAGGCGACCGCCGAATTCGGTTACGAGCACGACGCCGACGCCGCGCTGCGCCAGCCGCAACGCTACAAGCTGGCGCCGTCGGAAATCTTCTTCACCGACAGCGGACTGGACGTGACCTTTGTCGCCGTCGTGCCGTTGTCGGACAATTCGGTGCCGATCGAACGCTATGGCCGGTTGCCGCTCATTCCCTTGTCCGGCAAGGCGCTGCACGGCGAACACGTCACCATCATCCAGCACCCGGGCGGCAAGCCGAAGCAGATCGCCATCCGCGCCAGCCAGATCATCGAGTTCAAAAAGGACGCCCGAATCCCCGGCCTCGATACGGAGCGGTTCATCCATTACACCACCGACACCGAACCGGGGTCTTCCGGCGCCCCGGTGCTGAACGACCAGTGGCAGGTCGTCGCCCTGCACCACAAGGCGGTGCCGGCGCCGCCGCCGGAGATCGACGATAGCGGGAAAAAGCCGGCCAAACGCGCGGCCAAGCCTCCGGCGGAGGAATTGGCGGAAGAGGAACCCGTCTGGATCGCCAATGAGGGCGTGCGGGTCAGCGCCATTTACCGGCTCTTGCATTCGCGCCGGCTGACGGACGCGAACGCCCTGGCGGCGGTGGAGCGGATCGAACGCGCCTTCGGCATGCCGTCGACCAATCCCGCGCCTTTCGGCAACCAGCAGGACCAGGCGACGGAAGCCGACGGCAAGGCCTTGTCCGAATCGAGCTGGACCGGGGCCGCCTTCGGCTACGATCCGGATTTCCTCACCACCGCCCTGCCGCTCAAGACCGTGCTGGCCAGGAACACGAAGAAGGCCGCGCCGCTGAAGGACGGCGTCTCCATCGTGCTCGACTATCTGCATTTCTCTTCGGTTATTCACCGCGAGCGCAAATTCGCGATGATCACGGCGGTCAACATCCATGGCGAAAAGCTCGGCCATCCGGGCAAGCGCGCCGGCGTGTGGCGGCGCGACATCCGCATCGACGACGAATTCCAGCCGGCGGGAAATTTCTACGAGACCAGGCTCGCCGCCGATCCGGTGCAGTTTTCGCGCGGCCATCTGGTGCGCCGCGTCGACCCGTGCTGGGGCACAGAAGAGGAGGTGAAGCTCGCAGAAAAGCACACCTTCCACTACACCAACGCCGCGCCGCAGGTGCAGCGCTACAACGATGTCGACTGGGGCAATCTGGAGGATTACCTGCTCGACAAGGCGCAAACCAAGGAAAAGCGGCTGACGGTGTTCACCGGCCCGATGTTCCGTTCCAGCGACCCGGAATACGGGCACGAGCGCGAAGGCGGGCCGTGGCAAATCCCGGTGAGCTTCTGGAAGATCGCGGTGTTGCAGAAGACCGATGAGACCATCGCCGCCGCCGGCTTTGTCGTCGGCCAGGTGGAATTCCTGCGGCCGCTCTACGGATCGCGCGTGTTCACGGCGCTCACCCCTACACCAACGCCGAAATCAGTCGCGCCACATCCGGTGCCGATCAGATCGATCGAGGACCAGACCGGCTTCAATTTTTCGGTCCTTCGCGCTTTCGACGCCGTCGGCGGACTCGAGGCGACGCGGCAGGTGCGCATCGTCGCCAAGCCGGACGACATCGTCATCTGACGCGGATCGGGACCGCAGGCATCGACCGTATCGGAGGGGCGCCGGGATGAACCTCAGCCGGCGGATATCTTCGCGTGGCGGAAATTGGCGCGCACCTTGTCCAGATTGGGGTGGCCGCCCGGAAAGGCGCGTTCCAGAATCGCGATGGCCCTCTGGTAGAGCGGCAACGCCGCGTCGTAACGCCCTTGCGCTCTATAAAGCCCGGCAAGGTTGTTCAGCGTCGCCGCCACATCGGGATGATCGGGGCCGAGCGCCTTTTCAGAGATCGTCAACGCCCGCTCGTAGAGCGGCAGCGCCGCGTCGTAGCGCCCCTGCGCGTCAAGCAACCAGGCGAGGTTATTGAGCGTCGCCGCCACATCGGGATGATCCGGGCCGAGCACCGTTTCCCTGATGGTCAGCGCCCTCTGGTAGAGCGGCAACGCCGCGTCGAAGCGCCCCTGCGCTTGATGCAGCCCGGCGAGGTTGTCGAGCGTCGTCGCCACGGAGGGATGGTCCGGGCCGAGCGCCTTTTCATAGATCGTCAGCGCCCGCTGGAAAAGCGGCAGCGCTGGGTCGAAGCGCCCCCGCGCCTGATGCAGCAAGGCGAGGTTGTTCAGCGTCGTCGCCACGTCAGGATGATCGGGGCCTAACGCCTTTTCATAGATCGTCAGCGCCCGCTGGACAAGCGGCAGCGCCGCGTCGAAGCGCCCCTGCGCTCGATGCAGCTCGGCGAGGTTGTTGAGCGTCGTCGCCAATTCGGGATGATCGGGGCCGCGCGCCTTTTCTTGATCGTCAGCGCCCGCTCGTACAGCGGCAGCGCCGCGTCGAAGCGCCCCTGCGCTTGATGCAGCCCGGCGAGGTTGTCGAGCGTCGTGGCCACGGAGGATGATCCGGGCCGAGCGCTCTTTCCTTGATGGTCAGCGCCCGCTGGTAAAGCGGCAGCGCCGCGTCACAAGCGCCCGTGCGCGTGATGTAGCCGGGCGATGTTGTTGAGCGTCGTCGCTACTGACGGATGATCCGGGCCGAGCGCTTTTTCCTTGATGGTCAGCGCCCGCTGGTAAAGCGGCAGCGCCGTATCGAAGCGACCCTGCGCCCGATAAAGCAAGGCGAGGTTGTTGACCGTCGTCGCCACATCGGGATGATCCGGGCCTAGCGCCTTTTCATAGATCGTCAGCGCCCGCTGGAAAAGCGGCAGCGCCGCGTCGAAGCGCCCCTGCGCTTGTTGCAGCAGGGCGAGGTTGTTGAGCGTCGCCGCCACGGAGGGATGATCCGGGCCGAGCAGGATGGTCAGTTCGCGCAAGGCGGTTTCGTAAACGCCGACGCAATGGCCGTGGCGGGCCGCCAGCCGGGATGGCTCGCTACGCGTGACGAGCCAGGACAGGTAGTCTTCGCCGGACATTCCGGCCGCGACCGCCAGGGCCTGCGCTTCGAGCAACGACGCCTCATGGGCTTCCGTCACCTCGCGCGGCCCGGCGGCCATGGCGCGCCGGTCGAAATGACCGAACAAGGCCTTGCAGGTGCCGGAAGCGAAATCTTCGCCTTGCAGCAAGGCAATCGCTTCGCCGATGCGGGCATGAAGGGCGAGCCAGCCATCTCCGGCGGGGGAAACAAAGGAGAGTTTCGCCAATCGGTCGAAGACATCGAGCGCCAGGCCGGTGGCGAATTCCGTCAGCACGAAGCGGAAACAGTCGCGGTCGAAGCGGCGCAGGAAGGCCAGCCGGCTCAGCGTCGCCTGAATCGGCTCGCCATAGTCGCGCAGGAAGCGGCGCACCATCTCGTTCAGCCTTTCGCCAAATCCGGCGTCGGCGAAAACGAAGCTCGCGGCGTTCGGCGTCGCGCCGGATGCGATTTGCGCCGCCCAGTGATCCACCTGCATCTCCAGAAGCAGGGGATAGACGCTGTCATCGCCGTCCTTCGCGCCGGTCAGGATCGCCTCCCGCAGCGCTACGTCGGCGATCGGCAGAGCCGCAAGATGGGCGTCGGCTTCGGCGCAGCTGAGACCGTCCAGCCGGTGTTGATTCCCGGCGAGCAAAGCGCCGAGCTTCGTGCCGGCGCTCCACGGCAGCGCCTCGCGTGTGAAAAACACCGCCAGCAGCCGGTCGCAATTGCCGAGCAGGTCGCGGATCGACCGGTCGAAACGGTCCTCGCCGAACAGGCCGCCCGCGCCGCCGTGCGCGAACACGCGTTCGTATTCGTCGACAAGCAAGATCAGGCGCTTTCGTTCACCGCTTTTTGCCGCGCGGTTGAGATCGGCGGCGAGCATCGCAGGCAGCAGCTTGCGCAGGTCGTCCGGCGATTTGAGCGCCCCGGTCTGGGCTTCGTGGAGACGCTTCAACTCGCCGTGCGCGGCATAGAGATATCGGATTTTCCCTTTTGCGAAAGCCCATAGTCCGCCGCGTTTCAACAGCGTGCCGACGAAAGGGATCTTGCCGATTTCCTCGCCGAGGAGTCCGGCGACCTGCTCTCCGCTCAGCCAGTCCTTGGCGTCGCCCGCCCCCTCGCCGATCATATCGTGCGCCGCGCCGGTGGTCCAGCCGAGCCAGAAGTTTTTCAGGCGCGGGAACGGTTCCTCGGACCGGTTGGCCTCCCAAGTCAGCGCCAGCGACAGGTCGAACACGGGAAACTCCAATCCTGCCGCCGCGAAGGCGTCGCGGACGAAGATCAGCGCCTTCAGTTCATCGCGCTTGTCGGCATCGGCCTTGGTCCGCAAATCAACCAGACCGGCAGTGACCTGCGCATAGTTCGGATCAGCAGCCAATGCGCGGCGGATTTCCTCGCAGAGCCAGGTTTTGCCGAGACCGCCCAACCCGTGAAAAACCAGCACGCCGCACCGGTCATCCGGAATGGCGTGCGCCGCATCCTCGAACGCCTTCAGTTCGCGTTTTCGTCCGACGAAAACGCGATTGAGTTCCGGCTGTCTGTCGATATCGATCAATGGCATTGCACACCCCGACGCGGTCCGAGGATGGCAAGCTGACGGCGGTTGCGCAAGGCCTGGTTGAGCCGGGCGCCTATCCTTCGTAGCGCACCAGCAAATCCTTGGCGTCGATCTGGTCGCCGGCCTTCACCAGCACCTCGGCGATCGCACCGTCGCGCTCGGCGTGCAGCACGGTTTCCATCTTCATCGCCTCGATCGACAGCAGCACGTCGCCGGCGGCGATCTTCTGGCCGGCGGCGACCGCCACCGTCGACACCACGCCCGGCATCGGCGCGCCGAGGTGGTTCGGATTGCCGGCTTCCGCCTTCGCCCGCGCCCGGGTGCCCGACGCGCCATGCGCCCGGTCGGGCACCTTGATGCGGCGCGGCTGGCCGTTCAGTTCGAAGAACACGGTCACCATGCCCTTCTCGTCGGTGTCGCCGCGCGCCAGGCAGCGCACCACCAGCGTCTTGCCTTTTTCGAGGTCGACGTAGATTTCCTCTTCCGGCTGAAGCCCGTAGAAATAGACCGGCGTCGGCAGCACGCTGACCGGGCCGTAGAGATCCTGCGCGGCGGCGAAATCGGAAAACACCTTCGGGTACATCAGCCACGAGGCGAATTCACGCTCGGTCAGGCGGCGTTCCAGCTTGGCTTCGATGTCCTTGCGCAGCTTCGGCAGGTCGGCGGGCTTCAGCAACGAGCCCGGCCGCACAGCTATCGGCGCCGCGCCCTTCAACGCCTTTTTCTGGATGCCGGCCGGCGCCTCCCAGTGGGCCGAGGTCGCCGCGCATCATCGCGACGACCGAATCCGGGAAGGCGATGTCCTTGTCGGGGTTTTCCACGTCGGCGACGGTCAGTCCCGCCTCACCATCATCAGCGCCATGTCGCCGACGACCTTGGACGACGGCGTCACCTTGACGATGTCGCCGAACATCAGATTGACGTCGTGATAGGCCTGCGCCACCTCGTGCCAGCGGGTTTCGAGCCCGAGCGAACGGGCCTGTTCCTTCAGATTGGTGAACTGGCCGCCCGGCATTTCATGCAGATAGACTTCGGAGGCCGGCCCCTTCAGATCGCTCTCGAAGGCGGCGTACTGGTTGCGCACGGCCTCCCAGTAGAACGAGATCTTCCGGATGGCGGCGCGGTCGAGACCGGGATCGCGTTCGCTGCCCGAAAGCGCCTCGACGATCGAGCCGAGACAGGGCTGCGAGGTATTTCCCGACAATGCGTCCATCGCCGCGTCGACGGCGTTGACGCCGGTCTCCACCGCCGCCAGCACGGTGGCGGCCGAAATGCCGGATGTGTCGTGGGTGTGGAAATGCAGCGGCAAGTCCGTCGCCTCGCGCAGCGCCTTGAACAGGACGCGGGCGGCGGAGGGCTTGAGCAGGCCGGCCATGTCCTTGACGGCGAGCATGTGGGCGCCGGCCGCTTCCAGCTCCTTCGCCAGGGCCGACATAGTAGTTCAGGTCGTATTTGGCCCGCGCCGGATCGAGAATGTCGCCGGTGTAGCAGATCGCCGCCTCGACAAGCTTGCCCTCGGCCGCCACCGCGTCCATCGAGACGCGCAGATTTTCCACCCAGTTGAGGCTGTCGAAAACGCGGAACAGATCGACGCCGCCGCGCGCCGCCTCACGGACGAAGTGCCTGACGACGTTGTCGGGGTAGTTGGTGTAGCCGACGCCGTTGGCCCCGCGCAGCAGCATCTGCAACAGGATGTTGGGCGCCGCCTCGCGGATCAGCGCCAGGCGCTCCCAGGGGTCCTCGGTGAGGAAGCGCATGGAGACGTCGAAGGTCGCGCCGCCCCAGCATTCAAGGCTCAGCAGATCCGGCAGAGCCCGGGCATAGGTTCCGGCGACGGCGACGATGTCGTGGGTGCGCATGCGGGTGGCGAGCAGCGACTGGTGCGCGTCGCGCATGGTCGTGTCGGTCATCAGCACGCGTTTTTCGCCGCGCATCCATTGGGCGAAGCCCTTCGGGCCGAGCGCCTCGAGCCTCTGCTTCGTGCCGTCGGCAATCGGGCCGCCGACAAAGGGCGCGACCGGTCTCGCCGCGTCGGCCTTGGGCCGGGCTCGGCCCTTGACCTCGGGGTGGCCATTGACCGAGACGTCGGCCAGATAGTTCAAGAGCTTGGTGGCGCGGTCCTGGCGCTTGACCTGCCGGAACAGTTCCGGCGTCGTGTCGATGAAGCGCGTCGTGTAGGAGGCGTCGCGAAATTTCTCGTGACCGATGATCGCCTCAAGAAAGGTCAAATTGGTGGCGACGCCGCGTATGCGGAATTCGCGCAGCGCCCGATCCATGCGGGCGATGGCCTCGTGCGGGGTCGGGGCCCAGGCGGTGACCTTTTCGAGCAGCGGATCGTAGAAGCGGGTGATCACCGCGCCGGAATAGGCGGTGCCGCCATCGAGGCGGATGCCGAAGCCGGTCGCGCCGCGATAGGCGGTGATGCGGCCGTAATCGGGAATGAAATTCTGCTCGGGGTCCTCGGTGGTGATGCGGCATTGCAGGGCATGGCCATTGAGGCGGATATCGGCCTGCGCCGGCACGCCCGATTCCGCCGTGCCGATGGCGGCGCCCTCGATGAGATGGATCTGCGACTTGACGATGTCGATGCCGGTCACCTGTTCGGTGACGGTGTGCTCGACCTGGATGCGCGGATTGACCTCGATGAAATAGAACTTGCCCGTGTCGGCGTCCATCAGGAACTCGACGGTGCCGGCGCAGACATAGTGGGTCGCGTGGGCGATCCTGAGCGCATGGGCGCACAGTTCGGCGCGGCGCGCATCGTCGAGATAGGGCGCGGGCGCGCGCTCGACGACCTTCTGGTTGCGGCGCTGGATGGAGCAATCGCGCTCGAACAGATGCACGGCGCCGCCATGCCGGTCGCCGAGAATCTGCACCTCGACATGGCGGGCGCGTTCGACCAGCTTTTCCAGATACACCTCGTCCTTGCCGAAGGCGGCCTTGGCCTCGCGCTTGCCCTCCACCACCTCGCGGGCGAGATCGGCTTCGGCGCGGATGGCGCGCATGCCGCGTCCGCCGCCGCCCCACGAAGCCTTCAGCATGACCGGATAGCCGATTTCGGCGGCCATGACCTTGACCGCATCCATGTCGTCGGGCAGCGGCCCGGTCGCCGGCACCACCGGCACGCCGACGGATATGGCGAGATTGCGCGCCGCGACCTTGTTGCCGAGCTGGCGCATGGTATCGGGGGCGGGGCCGATGAAGACGATGCCGTTTGCGGCGCAGGCGTCGGCGAATTCGGGGCTTTCCGAAAGCAGTCCGTAGCCGGGATGGATGGCGTCGGCGCCCGACAATTTGGCGACGCGGATCACCTCGTCGATCGACAGATAGCTTTCGATCGGTCCGAGATCCTTGGCCAGATGCGGGCCGCGGCCGATCGGATAACTCTCGTCGGCCTTGAAGCGGTGCAGCGCGTATTTGTCCTCTTCCGCCCAGATCGCCACCGTCTTGACGCCGAGCTCGTTGGCGGCGCGGAAAACGCGGATGGCGATCTCGGACCGGTTGGCGACGAGGAGCTTCTTGATCGGCACGGGCACACTCCGGGAAACGCGGCGTTCCTTAGCCAATACCGAATAATTGCTGCAGTGCAAACGGATGAATCGCCGCAAGCCCGAACCGGTTGAAACGAAAACGCCCGGCGCTTGCGCGCCGGGCGTCGATCAGATCAGGCGAGCAGGATCACATGCCTTTTTCGTAGTAGGAGATCTTGCCGTCCTCGCCCTTCTTCCACTCGTACATGACGTAGTCCGGGCGGGTGATGTCGCCCTTCTCGTTGTAGCCGATCTCGCCGATGGCGGTCGCCCACGGGCCCGACGCCTTGATCGCGTCCGCGACGGCCTTGGCGTCGTCCGACTTGCCGACCTTGGCGGCGGCGGCGGCGACGATCTGCAGCGCGGCGTAGGAGTAGAGCGTGTAGGCTTCGGGCTCGAAACCGGCGGCGCGGAACTTCTCGACGAGGTCCTTGGCGTTCGGGTTCTTGCGCGGATCGGGCGCGAAGGTCATCAGCGTGCCGATGACGGCGTCGCCGGCGATCGAGGCGAGCTCGTTGGAGACGATGCCGTCGCCGGACATCATCTGCGCCTTGAGGCCCTGATCGGCCGCCTGGCGGGCCATCAGGCCGAACTCGGTATGCAGGCCGCCGAAGTAGATGAAGGTGACGCCGGCTTCTTTCATCTTGGCGATGAGGGCGGAGAAGTCCTTGTCGCCGATGTTGACGCCTTCATACATCACTTCCGTGACGCCGGCGGCGTTCATCGCCTTCTTGGTCTCGTCGGCGAGGCCCTGGCCGTACGGGGTCTTGTCGTGGATGACCGCGACCTTGCCGTCCTTGAAGTTGGCGGCGATGTAGCCGCCGGCCACCGCGCCCTGCTGGTCGTCGCGGCCGCAGGTGCGGAACGTGTTCCACAGGCCGCGCTCGGTCAGGGTCGGGTTGGTGGCCGAAGGCGTGATCACCAGCGCGCCGTTCTCGGCGTAGACTTCCGAGGCCGGAATGGTGACGCCCGAGTTGAAGTGGCCGACCACGTATTTGACGCCATCGGCGACGAACTTGTTGGCGACCGAGATGCCCTGCTTCGGATCGGAGACGTCGTCGCCGAAGGAGAGCTTGATCTGCTCGCCATTGATGCCGCCGGCGGCGTTGATGTCGGCGGCCGCCTGCTCGGCGCCCTTCTGCAGCTGCGCGCCGAAGGCCGCGTTCGGGCCGGTCAGCGGACCGGCGACGCCGATCATGATGTCGGCGTAGGCCGCGCCCGAAAAGCCGAGCGCCGCGGCCATCGCGACAGCGGACAAGAGGTATTTCTTCATGGAGTTACTCCCGTAAATGTGGTGGGCTCTGAGGAAACCCAATGCGATGCTCACCCGATCGCATTGGGGCAAGAAAAGCCGATTTTCAGCCGCTTGTCACGGCCTTATCGAGATGCCGCCGGTTAATCATGAACCTCCGGACCGTTCCTTCCAGGAAAACGGCGAGGTCCGTTCATACAGCCAGTGATATTGCGTCACCATTTGCGTGGCGATGTTGTAGCGGTGCCCGGAGAGGCCGGCAACCAGAGCCGCGACGGCGTCGATGACATAGTCGATCGGGTCGAGCAGCGTGCCGCCATAAAGCGCCATGTGCAGAAAACGGATGGCGAGCGCCAGCAACAGCAAATAGACGGCGGTGCGCACCGGCGATTCCCAACCCTGCGCCGTGGCGCGACCCGTCATCCACGCGGCGGCGAGCGCCAACAGGAACAGGACGAACAGGCCGATGGAGGCGTTGCCGGTCAGGATGGCGCGCAACATGGTCTTCTCCTCAATGTCCGCCGCCTTCGAGATAGGCGGCGCGGACTTCCGGATTGGCGAGCAACTCGCGTCCGGACCCGCTCATGGTGACGCGGCCATTGACCATCACATAGCCGCGATGGGCCAGTTTCAGCGCGCCGAAGGCGTTCTGTTCGACCAGGAAGACGGTCAGGCCCTGGGTTTCGTTCAGGGCGCGGATGGCGTCGAAAATCTGCTTGACGATGATCGGCGCGAGGCCGAGCGACGGCTCGTCGAGGAGGAGCAGCTTCGGCCGCGCCATCAACGCGCGGGCGATCGACAGCATTTGCTGCTCGCCGCCCGACAGCGTGCCGCCGCGCTGCGTCAACCGCTCCTTCAGGCGCGGGAACAGCGCGAACACCTTCTCGGCGTCCTCGTCGAAATAGGCGAGGTTGTCGAGGCTCGCGCCCATCTGCAGGTTTTCCAGCACGGTCATGCGCGGGAAGATGCGGCGGCCTTCCGGCGATTGGGCGATGCGCATGCGCGCGATTTCGTGGGTGGGCATCTGCGTGATGTCCTGCCCGTCGAACCGGATGGCGCCGGAGCGCGCCCGGGGCGCGCCGAAGATGGTCATCATCAGCGTCGATTTGCCGGCGCCGTTGGAGCCGATCAGCGCGACGATCTCGCCGCGCTGGACATCCATCGACACGCCGTCGAGGGCGCGGATGTTGCCGTAATAGGTCGAGACGCCGTCGATGTCGAGCAACGGGTTTTGAGCGCTCATGCCTTTTTGCCCTTAGCCAACGCCTTGGCCAGCGTTTTCGCCTGCCCGACCCAATCCTCGCGCGCGATGCGCCCGTCAAAGGCAAGATACGCTTCGGCGGCGACGATGTCGGCCTTTTTCCAGGCGGCGATCTGGTCGAAATGGAAAATGCCGTGCTGGTTGAGGTGGCGGTTGTTGACCGGGCCGACGCCCTTGATGCGGGTCAGATCGTCGCCCTTGCCGCCGCGCGGCGCGGCGAGCGCGCCGGCCAGCGCCGCCGGTTTGGCCGCGGGCGAAGCCAGGGCTTTCGCGGCGGTTTTCGGCGCGACAGCGGGTTTGGCGGCGGTTTTGCCGGGCTTTTCGGCCGGGGCCGTCATCGGGCCGAGCGGCTTGCCCTTCGGCGTCGCCGCCTTGGCGGGCTTCAACGCCGGCGCGGCCTTGCCCGCCGAAGCCTTGGTGGCCGCGCCGATGGCGGGCGCGGCGGGCTTGACGCCGCCGGCGAGCGAACGGCCGAGCGTTTTCGGCGCGGCGATCGGTTTCGTCGCCGATTGTCCGGGCTTTTCTGCTGGCGCGGCCTTCGGGCCGACGGGCTTGCCCTTCGGCGTCGCCGCCTTGGCGGCTTTCAAAGCGGGCGCGGCCTTGCCGACCGATGCCTTCGAGGTTGCGCCGATGGCGGGCGCGGATTTTGCGAGGTCGCGCTCTTTCGCCGCCGATTGGCCGGGCTTTTCGCCCGGCGCTGTTTTCGGGCCAGCGGCTTGCCCTTCGGGTCGCCCGGCGGCTTTCGCGGGCGCGGCCTTGCCGGGCAGGGGTTTGGCCGAACTTGCGTGCGGTTTCGGGGCGGGCGGTTTGGCGTCGGCCTCTTTCGCGGCCGGCTTTTCGGCCGGCGCGGCAATCAGCGGCACGGGCTTGCCCTTCGGCGGCGTCGCGGCGGCCTTGCGCTTCGCCTCGGCTGCCGCCGCGACGCGCGGCGCGCGCGCCGCGTCCGGCGAAACCTTGACCAGTTCGCCTTCCGAGTGGCCGATGGTGTCGACGATCGGACCCGCCATCATCGACGCGGACGGCGTCGGCGCATGGGCCGGATCGGGCTCGCCGTCCAACTCGTGGATCGTGTGTCCGTTGCCGTCGGAATCGCCGCCGACGATGGCGCCGACTTCCTCGTCGGGGACGCCGAGATAAGCGGCGATGACCTTGGGATCGCGCTTGACCGAAGACGGGTCGGCGTCGGCGATCTTCTGGCCGTATTCGAGCACGACGACATGGTCGGAAATCTGCATGACGACGCTCATGTCGTGCTCGATCAGCAGGATCGACGTGCCGGTCTCCTTGCGGATCGATTTGAGCAAGGCGTTGAGCTCGGCCGATTCGCGCGGATTGAGGCCGGCGGCCGGCTCGTCGAGGCAGAGCAGTTCGGGCTCGGTGCACATGGCGCGGGCGATCTCGAGCCGGCGTTGGGCGCCGTAGGGCAGGTCGCCGGCGGGATCGTCGGCGCGCGCCGTCAGCCCGACCTTGTCGAGCCAATGCCGCGAAAGATCGATGGACGCCTTCGAGGCGGCGCGATAGCCGCCGAGGCCGAGCAGGCCGAGAACGGTGAAGCCGGAGGCCTTCATCAGCGTGTTGTGCTGGGCGACCAACAGGTTTTCCAGCACCGTCATGCCGGAAAACAGGCGGATGTTCTGGAAGGTGCGCGCCACCTTGGCGTGCTGGGTGATGCGGAAATCCGGCATGCGCTCGAGCAGGAATTTCTCCCCGCCCTTGCGCGTCATGGTGATCATGCCCTCGGACGGCTTGTAGAAGCCGGTGATGCAGTTGAACACCGTGGTCTTGCCGGCGCCGTTCGGGCCGATCAGCGCGGTGATCTCGCCGCGCCTGGCTTCAAACGACAGCTCGTTGATGGCGATCAGGCCGCCGAATTTCATCGACAGGTGATCGACCTTGAGAATGGTCGGATGAGACGACATCAGCCGTGCCCCTCCTTGGTGAAATCGGAGGAAATGGCCTTGCGCTCGTGCAGGAAGGCGCTCGGTTCGCGGCTGCCGACGAAGCCGCGCGGCTTCCACACCATGACAACGACCATGGCGAGGCCGAACAGCAGCATGCGGTAAAGCTCCGGCGTGAAATCAGGACCGAACACGGCCTTGAGGAAACCCATCTCGCGCAAAAGCTCGGTGCCGCCGACCATCACAGCGGCGGCGACCGCGATGCCGGGCAGCGAACCCATGCCGCCAAGCACGACGATGGCGAGGATGACGGCCGATTCCATGAAGACGAAGGATTCGGGCGAGACGAAACCCTGGCGGGCGGCGAAGAACGAGCCGGCGAAACCGGCGAACATGGCGCCGATGGCGAAAGCGGTGAGCTTGGTGCTGACGGTATTGATGCCGAGCGAGCGGCAGGCAATTTCATCTTCGCGCAGCGCTTCCCAGGCGCGGCCGACCGGCATGCGACGCAGCCTGGTCGTGACGAAGGCGGTGATCAGGCAAAGAATCAGGATGACGTAATAGAGGAAGATTTTATAGTAGGCGCCCGAAGCGGCCAGCCCGAACACCTTGCCGAAATAGATGTCGGACGAGACGTTGAAATCGAACAGGCCGAAAAACGTCACCTTGGGAATGCCGGAAATGCCGGCCGCGCCATTGGTCACCTCGCGCCAGTTGATCAGCACAAGGCGGATGATCTCGCCGAAGGCGAGCGTGACGATGGCGAGGTAGTCGCCGCGCAGGCGCAGCACCGGAAAGCCGAGGATGACGCCCCAGGTCGCGGCGAGGATGCCGGCCATGGGGAGCAGCAGCCAGAAGGAAAAGCCGAACTGCTCCGACAGCAGGGCGTAGGAATAAGCGCCGACGGCGTAGAAGGCGACATAGCCGAGATCAAGCAGGCCGGCGAGGCCGACAACGACATTCAGGCCCCAGGCGAGCATCACATAAATGAGGATCTGGATGCCGAAATTGTCCACCCATTTCAGCGAGCCCTGCAGGCCCGAACCCATGATCGCCACGACCGGATAGAGGAACAGCGCGAACAGCGCGATCGTCGTCAGGTTCCGCTTGACGAAGCCCTGCTCCCCCGCCGCCGCAGCAGGGCGCGACGCCTTGCGCGCCGCCAATTCCGGCTGGACAAAGGCGGCGAACACGAAGCGTCCGGCGAAGACGATGCCGACGATCGCCGCCAGCAAGCCCCAGCGCTGCACCAGGATCAGCTCGTTGTTGATGTTCTGGTCGGTTTTCAGGCCGATCAGCAGCACGAACAAGGCGGCGGTGACGAGGGCGGCGTAGACGGCCTGCTTGAAGGCGCCGCCGATGCCAGCCTGGCCGGACTCGTCATCGGTCGCCGCCACACGCTGCGTGTTGGGAGTAGCCATGGTTCAGACCTTCTCCACTTCGGGGCGGCCGAGCAGGCCGGACGGCATGAAGATCAGCACGATCGCAAGGATCGAGAAGGCCGCCACATCCTTGTAATCGATGGAGAAATAAGCCGACCACATCGATTCGATGAAACCGATCAGCAGGCCGCCGATGACGGCGCCAGGGATCGAGCCGATGCCGCCGAGCACGGCGGCGGTGAACGCCTTCACGCCCGGCGTGAAGCCGTCGGAGAAGACGACGACGCCGTAGTACATCAGATAGAGCGTGCCGGCGACAGCGGCGAGCGCCGCGCCCATGATGAAGGTGATCGAAATCGTCCGGTCGACGTCGACGCCGAGCAGCGCCGCCATCTTGCGGTCCTGCTCGCAGGCGCGCTGCGCGCGCCCCAGCGGCGTCTTGTTGACGATGTACCAGAAGATCGCCAGCAGGATCGCGGTCACCACGACGATGATGACCTGCTTCAGCGAGAAGGTGATGCCGGCGAATTCGTAGATCTGGTTGACCAGCGGCGGGATCGGCTTGTTGCGCGGACCCTGCGCCACCTGGACGAAATTCGACAACGCGATCGACATGCCGATGGCGGTGATCAGCGGGGCGAGGCGGAAAGAGCCGCGCAGAGGCCGATAGGCGAGCCGTTCGATGGCCCAGTTGTAGAGGCTGGTCATCACCATGGCGACGACCATCATGACGAGCAGGAAGAACACCACATGGACGCCGACAAAAACCGAGGTCAACAGCAAGAACACGATCAGGGCGACGAAGGCGCCGACCATGAAAATGTCGCCGTGGGCGAAATTGACCATGCCGATGATGCCATAGACCATCGTGTAGCCAATGGCGATCAGGCCGTAGATGGACCCCAGAGTCAGCCCGTTCACAAGCTGCTGGACGAAGTACTCCATACGCACTCCCCTGGGCGCACTCCGTCGCCGGCCTGTCGGCCGATCATTCTCCGCGCCCTTGGCCGAAGAGTCCTAGCGACTCGCCGGACGAAAGCAACCCCCCATGGCGAGGGGGCGCCGCCGCAAACCGGCTAATCAGTCTGATCCGATTTGAATGCGCAATTCATGGTTCAAATGAACCGTGAAACGTTCAACAGCAGGTCGAACGGATGGCCTCGCTTGATTTGGGCGCGCCGGTCAAATCACCGAAAACCCGTGCGCGAACGGGTCGCGGTCGTCAATGAAGATGGTGTTGTAGCCGGTGGTGCGAGCCCAGCCCGCGATGGACGGGATGATGCCGGTTTTGCCGGCGACGGCCGTTTCCGCTTCGACGCGGCCGTGAAACAGCGAGCCGATGATCGATTCGTGGACGAAAGCCTCGCCGGTTTTCAGCCGCCCCAGCGCGTGCAGTTGCGCCATGCGCGCCGAGGTGCCGGTGCCGCAGGGCGAGCGGTCGATGGCCTTGTCGCCGTAAAAGACGGCGTTGCGGGCATGGGCGTCCGCCGTCCGCGCCGCCCCTGTCCACATGATGTGGGTCAGGCGGTCGATCGCGGGCTTCTCCGGATGGACGAAGGCATAGCGTTCGTTCAGCCTCTGGCGCAGCACCGGGCTCCAGGCGATGAATTGTCCGGCCGTGTGATCGGCCATGTCGCGGAAATTCTCCTGTGGCTCGACGATGGCGTAGAAATTGCCGCCATAGGCGACATCGACCTTGAGGGGTCCGAGATCGGGACAATCGACCTCCAGCCCCTCGGCATGAAGGAAGGAGGGCACGTTGACGATGCGCACCTCCTCGACGAACTGGCCTTCCATCCGGTATTCGGCCTTCACCGGCCCGGCCGGCGTGTCGAGCATGACGACGCCAGGAATTCTCGGCCGGATCAGGCCGTGCTCGATCGCCATCGTCACCGTGCCGATGGTTCCATGGCCGCACATCGGCAGGCAGCCCGAGGTTTCGATGAACAGGATGGCGACGTCGCAATCGGAACGCGTCGGCGGGTAGAGGATGGAACCCGGACATCATGTCGTGGCCGCGCGGCTCGAACATCAGCGCGGTGCGGATCCAGTCGTGGTTGGCGAGGAAATCGGCGCGGCGCTCCATCATCGTGGAACCGTCGAGCAGCGGGCCGCCGCCGGCGACGAGGCGGACCGGATTGCCGCAGGTGTGGCCGTCGATGATGTGGAAGGAATGGCGGGCCATAGCTGGTCTCAGAAACGGTCGGGACGATAGGGCGCGGGATCGATCGCGGCAGCCTCGCCCGAAACAAGGTCGCGGATCAAGCGTCCTGTCGCGGCCGCCTGGGTCAGGCCGAGATGGCCGTGGCCGAAGGCATACAAAACACGCGGCGACGCCTTGGCGCGACCGATGACCGGCAGCGAATCGGGCAGCGACGGGCGGTAGCCCATCCACTCGACGCCGCCCGCGGCTTTCAGGCCCGGCAGGAATCGCCGCGTCTTCTCCAGCATGGCCTTCGACCGGGCGTAATTCGGCGGCCGGTCGACGCCGCCGAGCTCCACCGCGCCGCCGATGCGCAACCCGGTCGACAACGGCGTGACGACGAAGCCGTGGTCGACGAAAACCAATTGCAGGCGCACGTCGAAGGCGTCGGCGGGCAGCGTGGTGTTGTAGCCGCGCTCGGTTTCGAGCGGCAAGCGCTCGCCAAGCGTGGCGGCGAGACGGTGCGACCAGGCGCCGGCCGCCAGCACGACATGGTCGGCGCGATGGATGCGGCCGTCCTCCATTTCGACCTCGGGCCGGCCGGCGGCGAGGCGCAGGGTTCGCGCCGCGCCGTCGACGAGGCGGGCCCGCGCCGCGCCGCGTGATCCCAGACCGCCTTGCCGAAGAGCTTCGGATCGTCGACGTTTTTCCAGGCCGGCACGAAAGTCCCGGCGGCGAAATGCGGCGACAGGCCGGGCTGGAGCGCGGCCAGTTCGTCGCGGGCGAGATGGCGGAAGGCGATGCCGAGACGCTGGCGCAGATCGTAGCCGGCGCGCGCGGCGCGGAACGAAGCGTCGGAATCGAAGAGTTCGAGACAGCCGTTCTCGATCAAATGGCGGCGCAGGCCGGCGCGGTCGATCAGCGAAATCCACTCGGCCTCGGCCAGTCGCATCAGCGCCACTTGCGCCGACACCGCCGCATCGTGGCGGCGCGGATCGCCGGCCAAGACGAAGCGCGCCAGCCAGGGCAGCAGCGTCGGCAGATAGGAAGGAGGAATCGAAAACGGACCGAGCGGATCGAGCAGCCAACCCGGCAACTGCCGCCACATGCCCTTCTGGGCGAGCGGCAGCACTTCGGTGAAGGCGAGCGCGGCGGCATTGCCGGCGCTGGTTTCTTCGCACACGCCGGTGCGGTCGATGACCGTGACCTCATGACCGGCCTCGGCCAAGCGCCGAGGCGCAGGCGACGCCGACGATGCCGGCGCCGACGATGACGACCGAGGCCACGGCTTAGAAAGCCGGAAGCGCCGGCCGGCTGGCCATGGCGTCGAGGATGGTCTTTTCCGCCGCCATGCGCCTTTCGCCCGACAAGGGCCGACGCGGCAGGCGGACGCGATCGTTGGAGCCGATGGCCAGCGCCTCGGCGAGCTTGATGTTCTGCACCAGATAGGTGGAGACATCGAGATCGAGCAGCGGGCGGAACCAGCGGTAAATGGCCAGGGCCTCGTCGCGGCGGCCCTGTTTCATCAGGTGGAAAATCGCCACGGTTTCGAGCGGGAAGGCGACGACGAGGCCGGCGACCCAGCCGACCGCGCCGACGGACAGCGCCTCGAAGGCGAGGTTGTCGACGCCGGTGAACAGGTCGTAGCGATTGCCGAGGCGATTGACGATCTCGGTGGAGCGGCGGATGTCGTCGCAGGATTCCTTAACCGCGACGAAGCGGGAATCGTCGGCGACCTCCTCCATGATCTCGGGCGTCACGTCGACGCGGTAGGCGACGCGGTTGGAATAGATCATGACCGGCAGATCGCCGGCCTGCGCCACGGCGCGCAACGCGCCGACGGTCTCCTCGCGGTTGGTCGGGTAGACCATCGACGGCACGACCATCAGGCCGTCGGCGCCGGCCTTCGCCGCAAGCCGCGCCATTTGCGCCGCTTCGCGCGTGCCGGCCTCGTTGACGGTCAGCAGCACCGGCTTGCCCGAGGCGACGGATTTGGCCGTGCGGAACACGTCGAGCTTCTCCTCATGGCTCAGCATCGGTCCTTCGCCGAGAGAACCTGCGACGATCAGTCCGTCGACGCCGGCCTCGATCTGCAGGCCGAAACAGCGCTCCATTTCGGCATGGTCGAGCCGGTCATCGGCGGTGAATTTGGTGGTGACCGCCGGAAAAACACCCTGCCACATGCATGCCTCCATCTGATATATTAACCAAATATCAAACCGAAGCCTTTCTTGTCAAGGACAAATCGGCTTGATATATCAAAATACGCAACAAGGAGCCTGCCATGCCGGAACGGATCGAATCGGCGGCGTCCATCGCCTATCGCCTGCTGGAGCGGAAGATCGTCACCCTTGAGCTGCCGCCGGGCGCGGCGGTGACCGAAGGCGATCTGATCGCCGCCACGGGGCTCGGCCGCACGCCGGTGCGCGAGGCGATCCAGCGCCTCGCCTGGGAAGGGCTGGTCGACGTGCGGCCGCGCGCCGGCCTCGCCGTCGCCGCGCTGCACGCGGCCGACTGGATGAAGGTGCTCGACGCGCGCCGCGGCGTGGAAATCCTGCTCGCCCGCTCCGCCGCCAATTCGGCGACGCCGGAAGCGGTGGAGCTGTTCTATTCGGCGGCGCTGGCGATGGAGCGCGCCGCCAACGCCGGCGACGTGCTCGCCTTTCTCGACGCCGACAAGAGCTTCGACGAGGCGCTGGCGGAGGCGGCGGACAATGGTTTCGCCGCCCGCGTCGCCCAGCCGCTGCAAACCCATTCGCGCCGCTTCTGGTACCGCTTCCAGCGCAACGCGTCGCTGGCCGAATCGGCGGCGGGCCATGTCGAGATCATCCAGGCGATCCTCGCCCGCGATCCCGACCGCGCCGAGATCGAAGTCGGGCGGCTCAATGCGACATTGCGCGGCTTCGCCGAAAAGGCGGTCGGGTAGCCGGCGCGCTCAACCGCAGGCCGGCAGCCTGGCGATCGCCTCTTCGCCCGCCATTTTGCGCAGATCGACCGATTTCAGCAGCGGAAAATAATCCTCGGCAGTTTGCGTGCGCATGAACACGGCGGCGATCAACGGCCCGTCTCCGAGCCGCCCGTCGAGACAGCCGCCCTTGATGCCGACGCTGAACTTGCCCTGACCGTGGATGCCGGCCGCCTTGGCCGCCTTGATTTTCGCCTGCACAGCCCGCATCCGCCCGGCGTCTTCGCCGGTCAAGACCAGTTTGTGAAGGCGCTCGGTTCCGGCATTGACGATGATGCCAGGCGTGTCGCCGGCTTCGGTGACGTCGAAAAGGAAGGTTTCCTCGATGGCGCCGAGCGGCGCAGGGGCGCTCACCGATATGGTCATGATCACATCGCCATCGCGCAATTTCGTCGGCACCGGCATGACCGCGGCCAGCGACAGAACCGACGGGTCGGCCAGCAGCGGATCGAGGCCGGACAGGCGGGAAACCGCGCCGGGCGCCAATGAGGCGCAACCGGCCAAGGCGAGATGGCCGGCGACAGCGAAAATGGACAGGCGGGCGGACAGGTCATGGTGCATTGATCGTTTCCTGTTTGACAGCGATGAATTATTGTTTTACGATAAATAATGCAAGCGGGAATTTGATCATGCAACATTCTTTCGAACACGCGCGCCGACTGAGCCGGCGCATGGGCAAGGCTGTCGCCGTCGCCCTTGTCCTTCTCGCCATCCTTTCGGTGTGCATCGTCGTGCTCGCCTTCGTCGATCCGCTGTGGCTCTCGGCTCACTTGACGCGGACCTATGCGCCGCCGACCGCATTCGCTGTTTCGCCGCTCCAGTCGGCCTTGTTCGCGGGCGTGTTCGCGGCGCAAACCGGTCTGGTCGGCTGGGCGTTGTGGGCGCTCGGCCGGGCCTTCGACGCGATCGCGGCGAATGATGCGCTGACGGCGGAAAGCGGCCTGTGGACGCGACGCGCCGGCCTTGGCTTTCTGGCCGCCGCCATCGTCATGATCCTTTCCCATCCGCTCAATACGGCGATCATGAGCATCGGCGCGCCGCCAGGCAGCCGCTTCATCTCGGTGGCGTTCCCCGCCGGCGAATTTCTGGCGCTGATCGTCTCCGGCGCGCTCATCGTCTTCGGCCATGTCATCGCCGTGGCCGTCGCCATCGACGAGGAAAACCGGGGGTTCGTGTGATGGCGATCGTCGTCAATCTCGATGTCATGCTGGCGAAACGGAAGATGCGCTCGAAGGAACTGGCCGAGAAGATCGGCATTACCGAGCAGAACCTGTCGCTCTTGAAATCCGGCAAGGTGAAAGGCGTGCGTTTCGACACGCTGTCGGCGATCTGCCGCGAATTGCAATGCCAGCCGGGCGACCTGCTGGAGTGGAAGGAGGCGCGGGACTAACCGAGCGCCGACGCCAAGGAAATCACCCGGCCGGCGTGTTCTGTCCTGGAAAACTTCACAAGAAACTGCTTGTCCGCCGTGATGACGACGCCGTCGATCGAAACGGCAAGCGCAAGATACAGGCAATCGAAGACATGATGCCTGTTGGCAAGACCGAGTTCCAACGCCTGTTCGAGCAGGCTCTCATCCCTGTGCCAGTTCGGAATGGCGGTTCCCAGCCCATCGCGCCCGAGGCGCCAAACCGCCGTGGAAACGGCGCCGGCCACGCTGTGCGTCCAGACGATGCTGGCGAATTCCGTCTTGAGAATCTCGGGGGCATGAAATTCCCCGCCCAACTCCAGCAAACGCTCCGCCAGATCGCTGTCCTCTTCCGGCAAGTACCATTTGGCGGCGATATTCGCGTCGATGACGAACCGCTTCACTCCAGGCCTTCCCGATATTCGTCGGCTGAAAGCGAACGCAACGGGCCCGAGGTCATGGCGCGTATGCGGCGCATTTCTTCGAGGATTTCCTCGGTACTCGGCTTTCCATCGTTTTCGATCAGCCGGCGCACCTCGGCTTCGAGCGACGAGCCCTTTCGCAAGGCGCGCGCCTTGAGCGTCTCCAGCGCTTGATCGTTGATGTTTCGGACAAGAATTTGGCCCATGGCGGCCTCCATGATATCGGCACTGATATCATAAATCGGCCAACCAGCAAACAGTCGGCGGCAAAACGCCCGCCGTTGCCGGCGGGCGTCTCGATCGTCGCGCGGCCGATTGCTCAATCCATCGCCTTGAAGTGGAACTCGCCGCCTTCCTTGATGCCGGAGAACCAGCGCGCCGTCACCGTCTTGGTGCGGGTGTAGAAGCGGAAGGCGTCGGGGCCGTACTGGTTCAGATCGCCGAAGGCCGATTTCTTCCAACCGCCGAAGGTGTGGTAGCTGAGCGGCACGGGAATCGGGAAATTGATGCCGACCATGCCGACATTGACGCGGGAGGCGAAATCGCGCGCCGTGTCGCCGTCGGCGGTGAAGATCGCCGTGCCGTTGCCGTAGGGATTGTCCATGGTCAGCTTCAGCGCGTCCTCGTAGCTCTTGCGCCGCACCATGGAGAGCACCGGGCCGAAGATTTCCTCCTTGTAGATGTCCATGTGCGGCTCGACATGGTCGAAGAAGGTCGGGCCGACGAAATAGCCGTTCTCGTAGCCCTGCAGCCTGAAATTCCGGCCATCGGCGAGGATCTTCGCGCCTTGCTCGACGCCCGAGGTGATCAGCCCCTTGACCCGCTCCATCGCCGCCCTGGTCACCAGCGGGCCGTAGTCGATGTCGGCGCCGGCGGTGTAGGGGCCGACCTTGAGTTTCTCGATGCGCGGCACGAGGCGCTCGACCAGCGCTTCGGCGGTCTTGTCGCCGACCGGAACGGCGACCGAAATGGCCATGCAGCGCTCGCCGGCCGCGCCGAAACCGGCGCCGACCAGCGCGTCGGCCGCCTTGTCCATGTCGGCGTCCGGCATGATGATCATGTGGTTCTTGGCCCCGCCGAAGCACTGGGCCCGTTTGCCGTTGGCGGTGGCGCGGGAATAGATGTACTGGGCGATCGGCGTCGAGCCGACGAAGCCGACGGCCTGGATCGCGTCGTTGTCGAGGATGGCGTCGACCGCCTCCTTGTCGCCGTTGACGACCTGGAAAACGCCGTCGGGAAGGCCGGCTTCCTGGAGCAATTCGGCGATCATCATCGGCACCGACGGATCGCGCTCCGACGGTTTCATGATCATGGCGTTGCCGGCCGACAGGGCCGGGGCGAGCTTCCACAACGGGATCATGGCGGGGAAATTGAACGGGGTGATGCCGGCGACGACGCCGAGCGGCTGGCGCATCGAATAGAGGTCGATGCCGGGGCCGCCGGAATCGGTGTATTCGCCCTTGAGCAGGCTCGGCGCGCCCATGCACACCTCGACCACTTCGAGGCCGCGCTGGACGTCGCCCTTGGCGTCGGGGATGGTTTTGCCGTGCTCGCGCGACAGCGCCTCGGCGAGCTTGTCCATGTCGCGATTGATCAGTTCGCCGAATTTCATCATCACGCGGGCGCGGCGTTGCGGGTTGGTGGCGCCCCAGCCTATCTGCGCTGCCGCCGCGGCGGCGACGGCGGCGTCGAGCTCGGAGGTCGACGCCAGCGCCACCTTGCCCTGCACCTCGCCGGTGGCGGGATTGAAGATGTCGGCGGTGCGTCCGCTTTTGCCTGCGACGCGCTTGCCGTCGATGAAATGCCCGATCTCGTACATGGCTCCTCCTCCGGGCTCTTTCGCCCTTGCCGCCATATTCGGCATTCGCGGCCGCGAAAGCAACGCGCGCGAAAACGCAACCGTTGTGCGATAATGCATAATGAATTAGGCTCGGCTGACGGATTTTCGCATAAGGGGCCGGCCGTGGACTGGGACGATCTGCGCGTCTTCCTCGCGGTTGCCCGCGCTGGACAGTTGCTGGGCGCGGCCAACCGGCTCGGCGTCAACCACGCCACGGTGTCGCGCCGCATCGCGGCGCTGGAAAAAGCGCTTGGCCAGCGCGTGATCGACCGGCTGACCACCGGCTGCCGGTTGACAGCGGCGGGCCAGCGCCTGTTTGCCGCCGCCGAAGGCATGGAGCGCGAGGCGCTGGCGGCGACCGCGCTTGGCGCGGCGGAGGAAGCCGACCTGGCCGGCACCGTGCGTCTCGGCGCGCCGGACGGGTTCGGGGTCGCCTGGCTGGCGCCGCGTCTGGCCGAACTTGCCCGCCGCCACCCTCGCCTGTCCATCGAACTTGTGCCGGTGCCGCGGTCCTTCTCGCTGTCGCGGCGCGAAGCCGACCTCGTCGTCGCGGTGGAGCGGCCGACCGAAGGCCGACTGGTCGCCGTCAAACTGGTCGACTACGCGCTGCGCCTTTATGCCTCGCGGGCCTATGCGCGCGACCACGGCCTGCCACGCGAGCCGGCCGATCTCTCCCGCCACGCGCTTGTCGGCTATGTGCCCGACCTGCTGATTTCGCCGGCTCTCGACTACGCCGCCGAATTCGGGGCGCAATGGACGCCCCGGCTCTTCGTGTCCTCGGCGCTGGGGCAGGTCGCGGCGGTGCGGTCCGGCGCCGGGCTCGGCATCCTGCATGGCTTCATCGCCGCCGGCGAAAGCGAGTTGATCGCCGTACCCGGCTTCGCGCCAATCATGCGCTCCTACTGGCTGGCCTATCCCGAGACCTTGCGCGAACTGAAAACCATTCGCGCCGTCATCGCCTTTTTGTCCGACGCCATCGCCGCCGATCGCGCCGCGTTTGGCTGACGCGCGCGCCTGCTGCGGCAAAAAGGCCGGCTTGATCCTGGCGCAGGCCTCCCCAAATGAGCGGCAACGACAAGCCGAAACCGAGGGATGACGCCATGACTTACACCACCGACCGCGAATTCGCCGGCGCCGATTTCGCCGCCATCGTCGAACGCACCCGCGGTGCGCTCGCCGCCAACGGTTTCGGCGTGCTGACCGAAATCGACGTGCAGGCGACGATGAAAAAGAAGATCGACGCCGACATGGACGCCTATCTGATCCTCGGCGCCTGCAATCCCAAAATGGCTTTCCGCGCCATCGGCTACGAACCGAAGGTCGGGGCCATGCTGCCGTGCAACGTCATTGTCCGCCAGACCGGCGGCTCGGTCACCGTGTCGGCGATCGATCCGGTCGCCTCGATGACCGGCATCGCCAACGACGATCTGAAGGGCGTGGCCGCCGAAGTCGGCAAGATGCTCGCCACGGCCGTCGCGGCGATCTGACCGACCGCGCCGGTTTCCGCCGTCGCGACGATTCGGCAACAGCGGAGGCATTTCGACGCCGACCGCCCGGCAAAGGTTGCGCGCGCGTCCAAGCTGGGGCAGAACCCTGCCGAATTGGCGGGGTTCGCTTGTCCGTTTTTCGATCCATCCGCATCGGGTTGGCCGTTTCGCTTGGTTTTTCGGCGCTTACAGGCTGCGCAACGATCAAATATGACGGCCTGACCGTGCTCGGCCCGCCGCCGCGCGACGCCGCCGAGACCGCCTATCGCAACAATCTCGCCGCCCTCGTCGCCAACCAGAAACTGGAGCGGCTTGGCCACAGTACTCCCGTCCTGGCGGCGGACGCCGCCCCTGCCGACGCCGAACTGGCGAAGACGCGCTCCGAACTGGAGAAGGCGGCCGCCCGGCTTGGCGATGAACCGGAGATCGCCGCCAAGGCGCCGAAAAACGCCCGCGGCTTCGCCAATGAATGGCGCACCGCCCGCCAGATTTTCGTGCTCGGCCCCGACCAACCCGGCGATTCGGCCAACATCTATCGCTTTTCCGGCGTTCAGGCGCGAAAGCTGCAGGTGACGCTCGTCCGTCCCGGCGACGTGGCGGTGCGGTTGAGCCTTGACTGCGACGGACCCGTTTCGACCCGGCGGAAAAGCGGTTCGCGGCTGTCGCTGATCATCGGTCACGGCGAAAGAGGCCCGGAGCTGACCTTCGGCGACGAAACGAACGCCTGCACCGCGGACGCTTTTTTCCCCGAGAACGGCAAGACGCGACGCTACCGTCTGTTGCGCGACGAAACCCATGCGCCGGCCGTGGCGGCGCTTGAAAGCGCGTTCGAAGTCTGCGCAACGCCGCCCGCCGGCCGGTTGACGGCGCTGGAAAAGGCTTTCTGGTCGGCCCGCTGGCTGTCGCAAACCTGCGCTTTCGATCCGGGAAAGGTGACATTGCTGCGCGAGGAGCGCGCCGCTTTCGACGCGAAGGTGGCGGTTCTCCTCGGCGCGCCGTTGCCGGAGCGGTTCTACCGCGACCAGGATCCCTGCGCGCCGCTCGATTTCTCGCAAGCGCCGCGCCTGTCGCTGATCTATTTGTCCTATCTCGACATCAAGGCCGATTTCTCAGGACATGTCATCAACCGGCTGCTGCGCCACCATGCGGCGCGCGGCGCGATCATCCGCATCATCGCCACCGACGTGCTCGAGCGGGAAAAGGACCGCGCCATGCTGGAAAGGCTGGCGGTCGATTACCCCAATGTGGAAATTCGCGCCTTCAAATGGAAAGCGCCGTCGGGCATCGGCTTTCGCGACCGCGTCGCGGCGGCGCACCGCGTCCATCATATCAAGATGATCGCCGGAATTTCGCCGGACTCCGGACGCTCGCGCGCCGTCGTCGGCAGCCGCAACATCCATGACGGCTTCCTGTTCAAGGATCCGGTCGACCTGTCGGCCTATCCGGAGCTCAACCAGTATTCGCGCAACGGCGGATTGACGCTCGACTATTATTCGAACTGGACCGATTTCGATCTTTCGATCGCCGGCGACAAGGCGGTGCGCACGCTCGCCGCCCATTTGTCGTCGTTCTGGCATGGCGACGCCGATACGTTCGCGGTGCGTCCGTTTTCGATCGGCGGAAAGACGGCGGCGGCGCTGTCAGGTCGCGGCCTGATGCGGCATTTCATCTCCGCGCCCTTCGCCGACGGCCGCGCGCTCGAGGATTATTACGCAGAGCTGTTCGATGCGGCGCGGCATACGATCGAAATCGTCAATCCGTATCTCAACCTGACGCCGAAGCTGCGCACCGCCTTCGAGGCGGCGCTTAATCGCGGCGTGAAGGTCACCATCGTCGGACGGATCAATCTTTATGGCGATCTCGGCGGCACGCTGCTCACCGAAATGAACATGCAGTTCCTCAATACCTATGGCGATCGCATCACCTTCCGCGAATATCGGGAACCGGACGTTCTGCTCCACGCCAAAATCCTGATGATCGACCGGGAATTCGTCGTTGTCTCCTCGGTCAACCTCAACAACCGCAGTTTCCTGCACGACACCGAAAACGGGATCGCCGTGCTCGATCCGGCTTTCTATGCGCGGATGAAGCCGCATTTCGACGCCTATTTTTCCGCGTCCGATCCCGTCGCCGGCCGGAAACTGAAGGCGTTCTGGCGCGCCCTGTTGTCGGTCCGGGTGCTGCGCGAAGCCTTGTGACGGTGAGCGGGGCGGACCGGAGCCCGCCCCGCAGGCTCGGCCATTCGCCTGGTTGGCTGAGGGGCGGCCGTTTCCGGGCGCCCATGGTGAAACAAAAATCCGGCGGCGGAAATACCGTGATCGCGTAATGCGCGATCGCGGTATGGCGCGGACGAAGCGGCGGCGCTTTCCTTGCTTCAAGGGAGGACGCCATGGGCCATTTGTTCGCTTTCGATCCGGGCACGCATGCGATCGGCTGGGCCGTTTTCGCCGTCGGCGACGATGGCGTGACCCGTCTTGCGGCCTGCGGCGTGCTTATTTTGCCGCCGCGGGGGGAAAACCGCCGCGACAGCGAATTGGCGCGGCGCGATCGGGCGGTGCGTAAATGGCGTCGCCAGCGCAAGGCGAGACTGGCGGCCTTGCGCCGGCTGCTGACCGGGTCGGGGTTGCTGCCGACGCCGGGCGAGGAGCGCGACCGGCTGTTTTCCGCCGATCCCTGGGCCTTGCGCCAACGGGGCCAGTGCGAACCCCTGACGCCGGGCGAGTTGGGGCGGGCGATCCTGCATCTGGCGGCCCGGCGCGGCGCCGACGACCCGGCCGCTTCGACAACCGACGTTTTGCCGATCGAATTGCTGTGGCCGCTTCATGACGCTCCGGTTCGACAACGTCGGGCGATACGGAACCGGCTTGGCCTCGCCGATCCGCCGCCGTCCTTCGGACGCTCCGATACGAAGCGGGAGTTCGGCCGGCTGTGGGCGAGACAATCGCGCTGGTGCACCCTTCTCGGCCGGCCGGGGTTTCGCGATACTGTGGAGAACCTCGCTTTCGGCGAGCCGCAAACCCGCGCCCCCGGTCCACCGTCGCGTCGACGAGAAGATGCGACCCTGCGCCGTTCGCTTCCCGCCCTGTCCGCTTTGCTTGCAGCGCTCGCAGACCGCTTTGGCCGACCGCAAACGATCGCTTACGAAACGGCGCTGCCGCTCGACCGGCGCGCCCTGGCGGCGACCGGTCCGCGAACATTGGCGCGGCGGGGACGCGCCAGGCGACGCTCGGTTGACGCGATCGCCGGCGGCGCCTGGCGGACGCGCGCGCTGGAAATCGACCATATCATCGACCTGGCGGCCGGAGGGCGCGTCGAGGCGGCCAATGAGCGATTGATCCCGGCCGACGCGAACCGCGACAAGGGCGCGTCGGGTCGGCGGCGCGCCGATACGCCCGGCTTCGCCCGTCGCCGCCGCCGCGACATGGCGATGATCGGCGCGCGCCTAGCCGCCCTGTTGCGGCCGGCCGGCGGCAGTGAGTTGCGCCCGGTTTCACCCGATACAACGGCCGCCATGGCCCGGGATCGCGGTTACCGGCAGCTACCCGGCAAGAATCGCGACGATCATCGCCACAACGCCGCCGATGCGGTGGCGATCGGGCTGGCGGCGTCGCCGGCGTTGTTCGCCCCCAGCCTCGCCGAAATCCTTGCCATGGCGGCGCTGTCGGTCACGCCGGTCCGCAAGCCGGCCGGGCGGATGCATTGCGAAACGCTTTATGGCGCCGGCCCGCTTCGGCTGACGAAGCCGACGATTGCCGCGCGCAAACCGGTCCGGGCGCTGACCAAGGGCGAAATCGCCGGCGTGCGCGATGGCACGGCGCGCGCCAGACTCGAGGCCTGCCTCCTGGATGCCCCGGAACACGCCGCCGGTCTCGCCACCTTCCGCCTGAAAACCGGCGCGCGCCGCCTTCGGCTTCTAAAGCCGGCCGCCGACGCCATCGCGCTGCCGGCCAATCGGTCTGGCGCGCCGGACCGCATGGTGCGGCCGAAACAGAATTACGCCATCGACATCGTAGCCCAGCGCGACGGCAGCTGGCGCGCCTTCGGCATCAGCCTTCACGACCGCATGAGCGCCGACTGGCGTCCGCGATGGGAAGCGGCGCGGCTTGGCGGCAAATTGGCGATGCGGCTTTGCCGGGGCGATTGCATCGAGCTGGACGCCGAAGACGGGCGCATGGTCTTGCGCGTGCACCGGCTCGCGGCAAGCAACGGCTATGTCTGGCTTGCCGGGCTCCACGAAGCCGGCGACCTCGGCCGTCGGCATAGCGACCCGACCGATTCCTTCCGTTTCCTTTTCCTGTCGGCGGCGAGCTTGAAAAAGCGCAATGCCGTCGCTGTCGACATGACGCCGGACGGCCGGATCGTGGCAAGGCGGTCGAATGTCGCGCGTGGACGTCCGGGGTCCGGCGAACCGGACCCCGAGGCCCCGGAAACGGGCCGCCCGACCGCAACAGATTCTGTTTGCCATCAGGCGCATTGACGCTAGGGCGACGGGAAATGTGGCGCAACCTGAACGAACTGCCGATTGCAAACGACGTAGAAGGCCGATTAAGGACGGCGATCGGGATTGGCCGGCGATCGCCCGCCCCTTGACGAACAAGGCGATGAGACGCCAGAACCATCGGCGGCGGGCCGCCGCCGCCAGGGGATTGCCGCGATGACCAAGACCGTGATGCTGCTGAACGGACCGAACCTCAACCTGCTCGGCAAGCGGCAACCGGAAATCTACGGTCGCGAGACGCTGGCCGATGTCGAGGCGATGGCGAAAAAAGCCGCCGCCGCGCACGGGCTGGCGCTGCGCCCCCACCAGTCGAACGCCGAGCACCAGATCATCGACTGGATCCACGAGGCGCGCGAAACGGCCCAGGCGATCGTCATCAATCCCGGCGCGTTCACTCACACGTCGATCGCCATCCTCGACGCCCTCAACGCTTTCGAGGGACCGGTTCTCGAGGTGCACATTTCCAACGTCCACAAGCGCGAAAGTTTCCGCCACCATTCCTATGTGTCGCTCAGGGCCGACGGCGTCATCGCCGGCTTCGGCGTGCAGGGTTATGTGCTGGCGATCGAGCGCATGGCGACGCTTTTGAAAAGGGGGTAGGGGCGGGAAACCGGCCGGTCACCCGGCAAAGCGCGTATTGCCGCGCAGCCAGGCGTCGAGCGCGTCCTTGGCGAAGGTTCCGGCTTCGAGGTGGCGGTAAATGAAGTCGATGGCTTCTTCCTGCTCGCATACGAGATCAAGGCCGTTGAGGTCGAGAAAGATGTCCATGCAGGCGGAGCCGACCCGCTTGTTTCCGTCGACGAAGCCGTGGTTCATCGACAGGCTCTCCCACAACGCGGCCGCTTCCTCGATCAGGTCGGCATAGTAGCCCGTCTGCGGTCGAAGCAGCGCAGCTTCGATCAGGCCAAGGTCGCGCACGCCCGGCGACCCGCCAAAGGCAGCAATCAAATGCTCATGGATGTGCAGCGTCTCGCGCAGCGTGATGTAGCGAAACGGCATGGCTATTTCGCCAGCGCCTCGTACACCCGGCCCCAGCGCTTCATGCTGCGTTCCAGCGACGTTTGAACGGCCTGATCGACGCCAGAGGCGCTGACGAGCTTCTCATACTCCTCAACGTTCAGAAGCACACGCAAGTCGCGCCCGTTCTTCTGGATCAGCACCGGCTCGGTGGCCGACATCTCAAGCAATTCGCCGAAGCGGTTCTTGGCTTCCGTGGCCTGCATGGTTTTCATGACGGTCTCCCACGACGGAACGATTAGCTAAAATAGCCAATTTGGGCAGGATGGACAAGGGGGCGCACGGAGGGCGGAAACAGGACGAGAAACGTCACCCCCGCCCGATCTCGTTCAGGTCGAACGGCGTCGTCTGGTAGACCTGGTTGATCCAGTTGCCGAACAGCAGATGCGCGTGGCTGCGCCAGCGATTGAGCGGTTTCAGCGACGGGTCGTCCTTCGGGTAATAGTTGTGCGGCACCTCGATCGGCACACCCATGGCGACGTCGCGATCGTACTCCTCCTTCAGCGAGGTGGAATCGTATTCGACATGGTTGAACATATAGAGGCGGTTGCCGCGCGGCTCGCTCAGCATGCAGGGGCCGGTGTCGTCGCTCTCCATCAGCAGTTCCAGTCCCGAGCCCGGGGGAATGTCAGCGGCGCGCACCTCGGTCCAGCGCGACACCGGCACGGAAAAATCGTCGGAGAAGCCGGCGAGATAAGGCGAGGCCGGCGCAAGGTTGCGATGGCGGTAGACGCCGAAAGCCTTTTTCTCCAGTGCGTGTTTCGGCACGCCGTGGAAATGGTACGCCGCCGCCATCGCGCCCCAGCAAATGAAGAAGGGCGAATGCACGTTGGTCGCCGTCCAGTCGAATATGCGGGTGAGTTCGCTCCAGTAGGTGACATCCTCGTAGGGCAGCAGCTCGATCGGCGCGCCAGTGACGATGAAGCCGTCGAATTTGCGGTCGGCCACGTCGGCCCAGGTCTCGTAGAAATTGATCAGGTGGTCCTCGGCGGTATTCTTCGATCTGTGTTCGCCGATGCGCACCAGCGTCAGTTCCACCTGCAAGGGAGAAGCGCCGATGAGGCGGGCGATCTGAGTCTCGGTGCGGATCTTGTTCGGCATCAGATTGAGCAGGCCGATATGCAGCGGGCGAATGTCCTGGCGCAGCGCCGTCATCTCGTCCATCACCGCGACGCCCTCGCGCACCAGCACATCGCGGGCGGGCAACTGGTCGGGAATGCGGATCGGCATCGGGGTCGCTCCAAACAAAAGACCGGCAGCGCAATCGCTTGCCGGTCCCCATGGGTTCGAAGCCCCTGCGGCCCTTTAGCGATTTTTTTAACGTGGCTGCAAGCCGGCCGGCCAAATCACCACGGGAGACAATCTAGGCGTTTCGTCCGGCGGCCGCAAGCGCCTGTCCGCCGGCGGCGCAACGCCTCAGGCGGCCGAAAGCTTGGCCAGCGTCGCCTCGTCGACCTCGAAATTGGCGTAGACGTTCTGCACGTCGTCGTCGTCCTCGAGGCGGTCGATCAGCTTCAACACGGACTCGGCCTTTTCCTCGTCGACCGGGGCCATGGTCAGCGGCTTGAACACGGTCTTGACGGTCTCCGCCTCGCCCAGCGCCTTTTCCAGCGCGGCCGAGACTTCGCCGATATTCTCGAAGGCGCAGATGACGACATGGCCGTCCTCGCCGGAGACGACATCGTCGGCGCCGGCGTCGAGCGCCGCCATCATCAGCGTGTCGGCGTCGCCGGCCTCAAGCTTGTAGGCGATTTCGCCGACGCGGGAAAACATGAAACCGACCGAGCCGGTTTCGCCCAGCGCCCCGCCGGCCTTGGTGAAGGCGGCGCGGACATTCGACGCCGTGCGGTTTCGGTTGTCGGTCAACGCCTCGACGATGACGGCGACGCCGCCGGGGCCATAGCCCTCGTAGCGCACTTCCTCGTAGCTTTCGGTGTCGCCGCCGGCCGCCTTGTTGACGGCGCGCTGGATGTTGTCCTTCGGCATCGACTCCGCCTTCGCCGCCTGGATGGCGAGGCGCAGGCGCGGGTTCATCGCCGGGTCGGGCGTGCCCATCTTGGCGGCCACGGTGATCTCGCGCGCGAGCTTGGAAAACAGCTTGGAGCGGACCGCGTCCTGGCGGCCCTTGCGGTGCATGATGTTCTTGAACTGGCTGTGACCGGCCATGATTTTCTCCGGCGAAACAAACGCGCGTGGGCAATTGGATGGCGCGGCTTATAGGAAAAGCCGCGCCCTTCGTCCAGCCGGGCGCAAAATCAGGCCTTTTGCGGTTTCTTTTTCGCCACGCGACGCCTGGACAGCATGTTCAGGCCTTCAACGAAGGCGGAAAATCCCATCGCCGCGTAAATGTAGCCCTTCGGCACGTGATAACCGAAGCCATCGGCAATCAGCGTCGTGCCGATCATCAAAAGGAAGCCGAGCGCCAGCATGACGATGGTCGGGTTGGCGGCGATGAAACGCGACAGCGGCTCGGCCGCCAGCATCATGGTCGCCACCGCCACCAGCACGGCAATGACCATGATGGCGATCTCGTCGGTCATGCCGACGGCGGTGATGATGGAATCGATGGAGAACACCAGATCGAGGAGCAGGATCTGGACCACCGCCGCGCCCATCGACATCGACACCGTCTCGGTGACGAAATCGCCTTCCGGGTGCGAGGGATCGACATTGTGGTGGATTTCCTTGGTCGCCTTCCAGACGAGGAACAGGCCGCCGGCAATCAGGATCATGTCGCGCCACGAGAAGGCGTGGCCGAAAGCGGTGAACACCGGCGCGGTCAGCGAGACGATGACGGCGATCGTCGACAACAGCGCGATGCGCATGACCAGCGCCGCCGAGATGCCGAGCCGGCGCGCCCGCTTCTGCTGCGCCCTGGGCAATTTGTTGGTGAGGATGGAAATGAAGATGAGGTTGTCGATGCCGAGCACGACTTCCATGACGATCAGCGTGGCGAGCGCGATCCATGCCGTCGGATCGGACAAGAAGGCGAAATAATCCATGATGTTCCCTCTAGCCCTGTTTTGAGGGATATGGGGCGCGAAGCGCGCCGTTCAACGCCCGCCGGCGATCTCGCCGGGGCGACAGCGCTGGTTACCACCAGCCCGGCACGGTCTCTTCGAGCCGGGGACCGAGGCGCAGCGGCGCGATTTTTTCGCACAGGCCGGTGCGGTCGGAAATCTCCACCGCGACGCCCGACAGCGTCGCCGGGCCGGCGGCGGCCTCGAAGCGGCCCTTCGGAATGCGGGTCAGAAAGCGGTTGAGCGGTTCGTCCTTGACCATGCCGAGAGACGAATCGTAGTCGCCGCACATGCCGGCGTCGGAGAGATAGCCGGTGCCGCCGTTGAGAATCTGGTGGTCGGCGGTCGGGCAATGGGTGTGGGTGCCGACGACGAGCGAGGCGCGGCCGTCGACGAAATGGGCGAAGCAGATTTTCTCCGATGTCGCCTCGGCATGGAAATCGACGACGACGGCGTCGGCCTGTTCGCCGAGCGGGCAGGCGGCCAGTTCGCGTTCGCCGGCGGCGAAGGGATCGTCGAGATCGGGATGCATGAAGACTCGGCCCATGACATTGGCGACGAGCACGCGTGCGCCGTTTTTCGCGATATAGAGGCCGGCGCCCTTGCCGGGCGTGCCGGCGGGGTAATTGGCCGGGCGCAGCATGCGGTCGGCGGCGGCGATGAACTCGATCGTCTCCTTCTGGTCGAAGACGTGGTTGCCGGTGGTCACCACATCGGCCCCGGCGGCAAGGGTGTCGCGATAAATGTCCTCGGTGACGCCAAAACCGCCGGCGGCGTTCTCACCGTTGACGATGACGAAATCGAGGTGAAAATCGGCGATCAGGCCGGGCAGGCGCTGGATCACCGCGGTGCGGCCGGTGCGCCCGACCATGTCGCCGAGAAAGAGCAATCTCATCGGGCTATCTATCCGCCAAGCGGGAATGCCCGCAAGCCGCTTTCGGTCAATATCGCGTGCAATCTGCGGTCGTGCGGTTCGGCCGGAACGGCGTCGACGCGCTGGCAATCGAAGGCGACGCCAATTGGCCGCAGCGGCCTGCCGGCCGCTTCGAGACGGGCGATGGCGCGGTCGTAATAGCCGCCGCCATAGCCGATGCGGTGGCCGTTCGCATCGAAGGCGGCAAGCGGAACCAGCATCAGCATCGGGTCGAGCGCCTCGGCTTCGGGGCCGGGACCGACCGTGCCGAAGCCCATGTCGACCATCGGCGCGCCGCGCACCAGTTCGCGGAAAACGATGGTTTCCTTGTCGATGATCGCCGGCAGGCAGAGCCGCGCGCCCTGTTCGCGCAGCGCGAAAAGCAGCGGGCGGATATCCATTTCCGAACGCATCGGCCAGTAGCCGGAGACGACGGTTCCGGGCGCGACGGCGAGCGCGTCCGCCAGATCGGCGAGGCGGAGCGCCGCCTCGACGCGATAATCGAGCGCCAAAGCGTCGCGGCGGGCGAGGGCGTCGCGGCGGAGCCGTTTTTTGAGGAGTTTGGGATCGTCCATAATGCGTTATATCGGGGCTATTTCAGGGACAGTTTACTTAATTCCGGCGCGGAGCGCCTGTGGACGGAGAAGGCCTAAGGGGAATTAAGTAAACTGTCCCTGAAATAGCCCTGAAATAGCGATCCACACAACCGATGGAAAGTTCGATCCCGGGTGCCTACAGTGTAGGTGGGCGCCGTATGGCCCCTCCCACGGGAGAAGCCAGGGACAGCTCCCTGTTGGATCGATAAGGCCCCGGGGATATGTTATTCCTGTCGGGAAGCGCAGACCGCCAAGGCCAATATAGGGTGGTTCGCGGCCGGTGGGTAGCGGCAATCGGAAAAGGCGGCGGGATTGATCCGTGCGTCGCACGAGAGCCGGTATCGCCGGACGCTCCTGTCGCTCCCCGCCAAAGCCGCGAACGAGGCCCCCATGTCCGAACAGGCCAGACCGAAACTCCTCGCCGGCGGCAATCCGCAGATCGGCAAGGCCCATGGCGACGCACCGGTGCAGGCCTGGATCGCAGCCGCGCCGGGATGGCGAGGCGATGTCGGCCGCAGGCTCGATGCGCTGATCACCCAAACCGTTCCCGGCGCGGCGAAGGCGGTCAAATGGAATTCGCCTTTCTACGGGATGGAGGGGCGCGGCTGGTTCCTGTCGTTTCACGCCTTCGACAATTACCTGAAAGTGCTGTTTTTCAACGGCGCGGCGCTCGACCCGCCGCCGCCGGTGGCATCGAAGCAGAAGAAAGTGCGCTATCTGCATGTCGGACCTGAGGGGCCGGCGGACGAAGCGCAATTCGTCGAGTGGGTGAGGCAGGCGAGCCGGCTGGACGGGGAAAAGATGTGATGAAACCGGGAGAAAGGCGATGACCAACCCTGATCCGGCTGACGCTTCCGCTCTCCTTTCCGCCCGCATCGGCGACTTGAGCGACTGGCGCGGCGAGACGCTGGCGCGGGTGCGGGCGCTGATCCGGGAGGCCGATCCCGACGCGGTCGAGACATGGAAATGGCGCGGCGTGCCGGTGTGGGAGAAGAACGGCATCATCTGCACCGGCGAGACCTACAAGACGATCGTCAAGTTGACCTTCGCCAAAGGCGCGGCGCTGCCCGATCCCTCCAGCCTGTTCAATGCCTCGCTCGACGGCAATGTGCGGCGCGCCATCGACATCGCCGAGGGCCGCAGGCTCGACGAAACGGCCTTCGTGGCGCTGGTGCGGGCGGCGGCGGTGTTGAACGGCAGTCGGCAATAAGGCAGTAGGGCAGTCGGTCGGCCTTTCGAAGCTCGTCCCCGTTGCCGTATTGCCCTATTCCCTTACTGCCCTCATAGCTTTGCCCAAACAAGGACATTCCGATGCGCTTCACCGGCACCGACGCCTATGTCGCCGACAAGGATCTGCTGATCGCGGTCAACGCCGCCATCCGGCTCGAACGGCCGCTGCTGGTCAAGGGCGAACCCGGCACCGGCAAGACCGAACTCGCCCGCCAGGTGGCGCAGGCGCTGAAGCTTCCCTTCATCGAATGGCACGTCAAATCGACAACCAAGGCGCAGCAGGGCCTCTATGAATATGACGCCGTGTCGCGGCTGCGCGACAGCCAGCTCGGCGACAAGCGCTTCGAGGACATCGCCAACTACATCAGGCGCGGCAAATTGTGGGAGGCCTTCGCCGCCGACGGCAAGGTCGTTCTCCTGATCGACGAGATCGACAAGGCCGACATCGAGTTCCCCAACGATCTGCTGCAGGAACTCGACCGCATGGAGTTCTTCGTCTACGAGACCGGCGAGACGATTCGGGCGCGCCAGCGGCCGATCGTCATCATCACCTCGAACAACGAGAAGGAGCTGCCCGACGCCTTCCTGCGCCGCTGCTTCTTCCACTACATCCGGTTCCCCGACATGGAGTCGCTGGAAAAGATCGTCGAGGTGCATTTTCCCGGCATCAAACCGATGCTGGTGCGCGCCGCGCTCACCGCGTTTTTCGAGACGCGCGAGGTTCCGGGCCTGAAAAAGAAGCCGTCGACCTCGGAAGCGCTCGACTGGATCCGCCTGCTCGTCTCAGACGACATCGACCCGGCGGATTTGCGCGCCGATCCGAAGACGCTGCTGCCGAAACTGCACGGGGCGCTGCTCAAGAACGAGCAGGACGTTCACCTTTTCGAGAAGCTGGCGTTCATGAGCCGCAGCGGGCGGGCGTGAGGTTCACGCCAGCGCGTTCGCCTCGCGGAACGAGACCAGGCGCTTGCCTTTTTCATCCCACAGCGCCAGCCGCACGCATTTGATGCTGTCCCAGAACGTCAGCCGGCCGAGGCCCGTGAGTTCCGGATGGTCTTTCAGCACCTGCGGCAGGCGGAAGAACGGGATGCGGCTCGCCAGATGATGGACATGGTGGATGCCGATATTTCCCGTGGCCCACATCATCGGCTTGGGCAGATCGTAATAGGACGACCCGTGCAGGGCGGCCTGCTCGCGCTCCCATTCGCTGGCGTGCTCCCAATAGGTCGGGTTGAATTGGTGCTGCACGTAGAACATCCAGACGCCGATGATGGCGGCGAGCACGACCAGCGGCATATGCAGGAACAGGAATGTCTTCAGGCCGAAGACGAGGATCAGGATGGCGACCAGCGCCACCAGACCGGCATTGGTGCCCATGGTCGAGAGCCACGGTCCCGCGCCGCTTCGCCAGGCGCCCGCCGGCAGGCGGTGCTGGAAGACGAACATGTAGATCGGGCCGATGACGAACAGCACGAAGGGATGGCGGTAAGCGCGATAGGCGAGGCGGCCGAGCGGCGTTCGCGCCCGGTATTCCGCCACCGTCAGCGTGTTGATGTCGCCGATGCCGCGCTTGTCGAGATTGCCGGACGACGCGTGGTGACGGGCGTGGCTGTGCTTCCACCAATCATAGGGGGTCAGCGTCAGCACGCCGAGCGCCCGGCCGATCCAGTCATTGGCGAGATGCGAGGAAAACAGCGATCCATGGCCGCAATCGTGCTGCAGGATGAACAGGCGCACCAGCAAAACGGCGGTGGGAAGCAGGGCCGCCAGCGCCAGCCAACCACTGACGAAGGAGAGTCCCCACATGGCGAGCCACAAGGCGGCGAACAGCGTCAGCGTCAACGCCAGTTCCCACATGCCGCGTTTGTTGTCCGGCTCGGCGTAGCGTGCCAGCTTGGGTATCCAGATGCGCGTTCCGTGCGGCATGTCGCCTGATCTCCCGGCCCCGTTTCTTATCCGTTTCGGTTTCGGGCCGATTTTAATCACCGGGTTAGCGTTTTCCTGTGACGCTGCAAAGGCAATCGCCCGCGAATGCACGCTTTTTTCGCTTCCATCGCCCTTGCCCGACCGGTTGCCGCGACCATAATCACCGAAAACCGGAGGCCGACATGACCAGACCGCGCATCGCCATCACCTATTGCACGCAGTGCTCGTGGCTGTTGCGCGCCGCCTGGATGGCGCAGGAGTTGCTGTCCACTTTCGGATCCGACATTGGCGAAGTGGCGCTGATCCCGGGCACGGGCGGCGTGTTCGAAATCACCCTCGACCGCGAGACGATCTGGGAGCGCAAGCGCGACGGCGGCTTTCCGGAAGCGAAGGTGCTGAAGCAGAAAGTGCGCGACATCGTCTGGCCGGAGCGGGATCTGGGGCATTCGGAGCCAAAGAAGGGGGAATAGGACAGGAGGGCGGTAGGGCAGTCGGATGTAGGCAGCAGGGGAGTATTCCGGGCTGCGGTTTCCTTCCTTCGCCGGGATTCCGGCCGTGGAACCCTTTTCTGCCGGCTGCCGGCTGCCGGCTGCCCCAAGGCCCAACGGCCCTACTGCCCTTTTTTTCGCGCAAATTTCCGTTCAGGATGGCGTATGCGGATCGTCTGGCGCCTTGCCCTTTGCGTCGTTTTTCTCGGCTTCGCCTTTGCGGCGCAGGCGGGAAAGCGCTCGGCGCTGGTGTTCTCGGCCGAAAAATACGAATTCATCCGCCCGCTCGACAATCCCGAGAACGACGCCGACGCGGTGGCCGATACGCTGGAAAAGCTGGGCTTCGAGGTGACGGTGGAAAGCGACCGCAACCTGAAAAAGATGCGGCGCGCGCTCGCCGATTTCCGCGACGAGGCGACCGGCTCGGAGGTGGCGCTGATCTTTTTCGCCGGCCATGGCGTCGAGATCGGCGGGGAGAACCGGCTGCTCCCAGTCGACGCCGACGCCAGTTCGCTCGAGACTTTGAAAGCGACATCGCTGCCGCTCGAGGAGGCGCGCGCCGCCGTCAACGCGGTTGCGCCGGTGTCGCTGATCGTCCTCGACGCCTGCCGTGACGATCCTTTCGGCGGGGGAACAGGCGGCGGCCGTTCGGCGAAACCGGTCTCCGACAAGGTGCGCGCCGCGGTCAAACCGGGCCTCGGCCGCATCGGCAAGGCCGAGAACACGCTGATCGCCTTCTCCGCCTCGCCCGGCGAAACGGCGTCGGACGGCGAGGGCGGCAACTCGCCCTTTTCCGATGCGCTGTCGCGTTATCTGCCGACCGACGGGCTGGAAATCCGATCGGTGCTGACCCTGGTGCAGCAGGAGGTCTATGACCGCTCGCGCGGCCGCCAGCTGCCCTATGTCGAAAGCGGCCTGCCAAAGCTGTTTTTCGCGGCACTCGCCGGCGCGCTGGCCGAACGCGAAACATTGTTGATGGCGATGGCCGATGTCACCGCCGATCTGCGCGCCGAGGTCGAGGCGGTGGCGGCGAAAAACGCCATGCCGCTGGCGCCGCTCTACGCGGCCCTGATCGGCGCCGATCTGAAGGCGCTGTCGGGCGGCGAGCGCAGCGCCAAGCTGAAGGAAGCCGCGGCCGCCTTCGTCAAGACGCGCGATGATCTCAAGGCCCTTTCGGCCGACGACCCGGCGGTTGCCAAACTGCGCGAGGAGGCGCAAGCGGCGCTCGATCTCGGCACCTTTGCCGAGGCGCAGGCGAAGTTCGGCCAAGCCGCGGCGATCGACGCCAAATCGCGCGGCGCGCTGAAGGCCAATTTCGTCGCCCGAACATTGTCGGAAGCCGGCACCCATGCGCTGTCGGGCAGCGCGGCGCGGGCGAAGCTCGACTATCCGGCGGCGATTTCGGCCTATGAAAAGGCCGTCGCCCTCTACGCCGAAGTGGACGGAAACGACCCGCCGCTGGAGGATTCGCGCCAGCGCCTCTTCGCGCTCGAGGCGATCGCCGACATGCGATCCGCCACCGGGCGCACCGATCTGGCGCTGCCGCTCTACGAATCCTTGCGTGGCGTCACCGTGAGGACGGCGGCGCGGTTTCCCGAGCGGACGACGCTCGCCGGCAATGTCGGCGTCGTCGACGGCAAGATCGGCGACATGCGCGCCGCGCGCGGCGACTTCGCCGGCGCCGAAGCCTCGTACCGCTCGGCGCTGGCGGTTTCGGAGACCCTGGCGAAGACCGAACCCGGCAATGCGTTCTGGCCGCGCGACATCGCGCTCGGCCACACCAGGCTCGCCGATCTGGCCAAATCGTCCGGCCGGATCGACGAGGCGCTCAAGCGCTATGAAACGGCGCGCGCGATTGTCGAAAAACTCGCGGCCGAACATCCCGAAAGCCTCGAAAACAAACGCGACGTGTCGCTGGCGCTGGAGCGCATCGGCGGCGTGCTGATCGTCAAGGGCGACCATGACGGCGCAATCGCCGTGATGCGGGAATCGAACGGGCTGGCCGGCGAACTGGCGGAATCGGACCCGGCGAGCCTCGTCTACAAGCGCGACCTCAATGTCGGCCATGTGCGCATGGGCGATGCGCTCGACGGCAAGGGCGATCATCAAGGCGCGCTGGCGGAATACGAAAAAGCGCTGCAAGCCGCCGAATCGCTGGCGGCGGCCGACCCGGCGGCGGCGGAATATCAGCGCGACATCGCGGTGGCCATCGAGCGGGTCGCCTTCATCGAGCGCAAGCTCGGCCGCAAGGACGCGGCGCTGGAAAAATACAAGGCGTCGCTCGTCCGGATGGAAAAGGTCGCGGAAGCCGATCCGGGAAATATCGAACTCAAGCGCTTCGTGGCGATGACCAAAACCTCGATCGGCGACACGCTGATCGAGAAAGGCGATTATGTCGGCGGGCTGCAGATCTATCGCGACGATCTCGCCACGTCGGAAGCGCTGGTCGCCGCCAATCCGTTGCGGGCCGAATTCCGGCGCGACCTGATGGTGTCGAACATCCGCCTCGCCACGCTCGGCGACGATCCGGCCGCGCGGCTGCAAAAGGCGCTGGCGCTGGCCGAGGCGATGCAACAGGAAGGGGTGCTGGCGCCCTCCGACGCGCAGATGCCGACGATGCTGCGGCAATTGCTGGAGACGATGGGCGTCAAGCCTTGAGACAAACGAAAACCCCGGCCTGAGCCGGGGTTTGCCGCGAACGCCGTTCCGATCCGGTCAGATGCCGAGATTGGAGAACTTGTTCTTGAACTTCGACAGGCGGCCGCCGCGGTCGAGCAGCGTCTGCTGGCCGCCGGTCCAGGCCGGGTGGGTCGACGGATCGATGTCGAGGTTCAGCGTGTCGCCTTCCTTGCCGTAGGTCGAACGCGTCTTGTAGCTGGTGCCGTCGGTCATCACCACGGTGATGAAATGGTAGTCGGGATGAATCTTGTCCTGCATGGCGCTCGTCCTTGATGCGGCGGGTCTTTCGCAGCGCGTTTCGTCTGCGACGATGGCCCGCCGCCATAAAAACTTGAAGCCGCGCGCCATTCCGGGCTACGGCTCCACGGGTCGGGCGTGCCTATACATGAGGCGATCCGTCGAGACAAGGCCCGCAAATGCAGGGGATGCTGAATGGCGATTGAAGATCAGGCGAACGGCAAACGGCGCGGTCTCGGACCGCTCGCCCGCCTCGTTCCCTATGTGGCGCGCTACAAGGGGCTGGCCTTCGGCGCGCTCGCTTTCCTGCTCTTGTCGACGGCGACGACGCTGACGTTGCCGCTCGCCGTGCGGCGGATGATCGACCACGGCTTCTCCAATGCCGATTCGGCCTTCATCGCCAATTATTTCTCCATGCTGATCGTCATCGCCGGCGTATTGGCGCTGGCGTCGGCCAGCCGCTACTATTTCGTCATGACCATCGGCGAGCGCGTCGTCGCCGATCTGCGCCGCGATGTTTTCGCCCATGTGGCGACGCTGTCTCCCGCCTTCTTCGACCGCAACCAGTCGGGCGAGATCGTGTCCCGCCTTTCCGCCGACACGACGCAGATCAAGTCAGTGGTCGGGGCGACGGCGTCGCTGGCGCTGAGGAACACGCTGATGGGCATCGGGGCGGTCATCATGATGGTGGCGACCAGCCCGAAACTGTCGCTGATCGCGCTCGCCGCCATTCCGCTGGTTGTGCTGCCGATCGTCGCGTTCGGCCGCTCGGTGCGCCGGCGCGCCCGCGCCGCGCAGGACATGCTCGCCAACGCCACCGCTTACGCCAGCGAACAGATCGGCGCGATCCGCACGCTGCAGGCCTACACCAATGAGGGCCTGGTGACCGGGCGTTTCGCCCAGGCCGCCGAGAACGCCTTCAAGGCGGCCCGCGCCGCCACCGGCACGCGCGCGGTGCTGACCTTCTTCGCCATTTTCACCGTCTTCGCCTCTGTCGTCGGCGTGCTGTGGATCGGCTCGCGCGACGTGCTGACGGGAACGCTTTCGGCCGGAACGCTCGGCCAGTTCCTGATTTACGCCGTGATGGGCGCGGGCGCGCTCGGCGCGCTGTCGGAGGTGTGGGGCGAACTGAACCAGGCGGCGGGCGCGACCGAGCGGCTGTCGGAATTGCTCGACGAACAGCCGGCCATCGCCGCGCCGGCGCACCCGCTGGCGCTGTCGAACCCGGCCAGGGGCGGCATCGAATTCCGCGGCGTCTCGTTTGCCTATCCGCAGCGGCCGGACCAATCGGCGCTGCACGACATGTCATTCGCGGTGAAGCCGGGCGAGACGGTCGCCATCGTCGGCCCGTCGGGGGCCGGCAAGACGACGGTGTTCGCGCTGCTGCTGCGCTATTACGATCCGACCTCGGGCAGCGTCGCCGTCGACGGGGTCGACATCGCCAAGGCCGACCCGGCGGAATTGCGCCGGCGCATAGCCGTGGTGGCGCAGGACCCGGCGATCTTCGCCGCGAGCGCGGCCGACAATATCGGTTTCGGCCGGCCGGAGGCGGATCGCGCCGAAATCGAAAAAGCGGCGGAATCGGCTTCCGCCGACGGGTTCATCCGGGCGCTGACGGACGGATACGACTCCCAATTGGGCGAGCGCGGCGTGACCTTGTCGGGCGGGCAGCGCCAGCGCATCGCCATCGCCCGCGCGATATTGCGCGACGCGCCGATCCTGCTGCTCGACGAGGCGACCTCGGCGCTCGACGCCGAAAGCGAGACCGCCGTGCAAGCCGCGCTGGAAGGGCTGATGACAGGGCGCACGACGCTGGTCATCGCCCACCGGCTCGCCACCGTGCTCAAGGCCGATCGCATCCTCGTTATGGAGGACGGCCGCATCGTCGAGCAGGGCACGCATGAGGCGCTGGTGAAGAAGAAGGGCCTCTATGCACGCCTCGCCAAATTGCAGTTCGAGACCGGCGCGGCGGCCCTGAAAAGCGCGGCGGAATAGAGGTCAGGCCGGCTTCCAGTCGGCAAGCAGCGTGAGCGCACCGAAGGATGCGGCCTTGGCGGCGTGGCGGCGGTCGGCAGTGATCAGTGTGCCGCCATTGTGAACAGCCATTGCGTGGTAGATCGAGTCCGCCAGTTGCGGGTAACCGGATTTAGGGTCGCCGGTTTGGGCGATCTCGCAAGCCAGTTCGTATTCGGCGCGCGTCGGCTCCCGCATCAGGAAACCGCCGGCGCGAAGTTTGTCGATGAAGTCGAGCGTGGCGGGCAAGGGGACCGACCAGCGCAGTGCGATTTGCAGGGCTTCTTGAACCAACAGGTTCGGCGCGAGCAGTCCCTTTCCCGATTCGAGCGCGCCGGAAACGAGGGCCCGGGCGGCTTCGCTGTCCGGTTCGTCGAGGATCAGTTTGGCGAAGACCGACGCGTCGGCGACGATCATTGCCCGCTTCCGCGTTGCCGCGCGCCCAAATAGGCGTCGCGGTCCGATCGCATCTCGCGAAGAACATCCGTCGAATCGCCCGCGGGATTGGCCACGCGCGGAAAATCGCGGATCGCTTCGACGGCCTTGCGGCGGGCTTCGATATCCAAAGCCTGCTCGACTGCTTCTTCCACGAAGCGCGAGCGTTCGCTCTTGGCGACAAACAGGTCCAGTTTCCGGCGGGTCGCCGGAGACAGTGTGAAGGTCGCCCTTTCGCGTGGGCCGGTGACGTTCATATGATTCCGCCTTAAAAAACTATGACTAGTTCGGTATGAATAAAACCATATGGCGAAGAACGCAAGTCGCTTGGCGATCCGTCGGTTTGGTGCTATTTTTTCTAGAACAATAATTCCAAAACGATTTTTTCTAAACAGGCTTGACGGATACCGGAAAGGTGGTGTAACTGTAATCACTAGAACCCATTAAATGGAGCTGAATATGACTGGAATGGTCCTCCACATCCCCTTTCCCAAGTCGCTTTATGACGACATCGTCCGGTTCTCAGACGGAAAGCTGAATCCGGCCGTCCTCGCCGAAAACCTCATCGTCGCCTGGATCGAACGCGATCTCGAGTTCGGCGAAGGCGATTATTGGGGCGAGCGGATCGAGGAAGTCGCCGAGGTCTATGCGCCACACCTGATCAACCGGTGGGAATCGGAACGCGCTAGCAGCGTTACGCAGACGATGCCTAGGCCGCTTATCTGGAAAAAGGTGGAAGTTCCCTCGGGAAGCGAAGTCCGAATGGCCTATGATGGAATGCACCACTACGCCGAAGTGCGGGACGGCAAGATTGTCGAAAACGGGAACCGATACACCCCGTCCGAGTGGGCTTCCAAGGTCGCGAATGGCACCTCGCGCAATGCGTGGCGAGACCTCTGGTTTCGAAAGCCCCTGTCGAAGAACTGGGACTTGGCGGATGACCTGCGCAAGCGCGCCGCTGGCGAACTGAAAATCGCTATTTGAGAGGGTATGTCATGCGCAAGCTTCAGCGAGAGTATTTCGCCGTTTGCACGGCGGTCGGCCTCCATCCACGAGAAATCGAGTTTCGTGGCAAGCATTTGGCGATCGTTTGCGAGGAAGGCCGGGTATTTTGCCCTTCCACGCCCTCCGACTGGCGAACGATGCGTAACCTCAGAGCGTCCGCCAAGAGGCTCGGTCGCTAGCCTCGGAAGGTCGCTGTTTTGCACTCGCATTGTCGCGATATGCGACATTGAGCCTTCAACTCCGAGAAGGTCGCCGCAAAGCAATAGCGGTCAATACGCCGGATCCGGCCAGCCCAATTGCTTCCGCAGCCGCTTCAGCGCGGCGCGGAAGGCATCGGAATCGACATAGTGCTGGTGGCGGTCGGAGGCGACGAGCCTGAGGCCGCCGGCAAGGTCGGTCGGCTGCGCCATCATGGCGCGGAAACGCTCATGGGCGGCGGGGTCGTCGATTTGTTGACGGATGGCGCGGGCGATCAAATCGCCCTGGTCGTCGAGGAATTTGTAGGCCCCGCCATTGACCTCCATCATGCCGGCGACGAACAGGCGCTCGTCCTTCGGCGCGAAGGCGGTCATCCACAGGCGCGGCCGCTTGCCATCCCAGTCGAACAACGCGTCGTCGATGAAGGGAATCGGCCAATCGTAGCCCGTCGCCAGCACGACCAGATCGACCGCCTCGCGGGAGCCATCGCGAAAGACCACATCGGCGCCGTCGAGGCGTTCGACATCGCCCTTGGCGCGGATGTCGCCGTGGCGCAGATGGTGGATCAGCTGGTCGTTGAGGATCGGGTGGCTTTCGAGCAGGCGGTGGTCCGGTTTCGGCAGGCCGAGTTTGGTCAGATCGCCAATCAGCAGGCGCAGCAACACGCCGAAGACGCGCTGCGTCAGCCACATGGGCAGATGCGGTCCCTCGGCGGCGAAGACGTCGGCCGGTTTGCCGAAAATGTGCTTGGGGATGAAATGATAGCCGCGCCTGACCGAGATGAAGGCGGCGTCGGCTGCGCGCGCCGCGTCGCAGGCGATGTCGCAGCCGGAATTGCCTGCCCCGACGATGAGCACGCGCTTGCCGCGAAACCGGTCGGGCGATCTGTAGGCGACCGAATGGATGACCTCGCCGGCGAAATGGCCGGGGAGCGTCGGCTGGTTCGGCGACCAGTTGGTTCCAGGCGCGGCGATGAGATGGGTGAACTCGTCGGCTTGCGCGCCATTGACATGAACGCGCCAGCCATTCGAGGTGCGTTCGGTTTTGGTCACGGCGCTGTTGAAACAGATGAACGGGCGCAAGCCTTCGCGGATCGCGAAGTCGCGGATATAGGCGAGGATTTGCCGGTTCGACGGATAGTCGGGGTAGTCGTTCGGCATGGGAAAGCCGGCGAAGCCGCTCATGGTCTTCGAGGAAATGAAGTGCGCGCTGTCGTAGATGGGCGAACCGGGATTGGCCATGTCCCAGATGCCGCCGACATCGGCATGGCGTTCGAAGATGACAAAGAGCAGGCCCTGGGTTTTCAGGGCGCGCGCTGTCGCCAGGCCGGATGGCCCGCCGCCGATGATGGCGATGGTCGGTTTTTCCGTCATCATGCCGACCGTCCCGCGATTCTGCCGGAATAAATGCAGCCGCCCAAAAACGTGCCCTCCAGCGCGTTGTAGCCGTGATAGCCGCCGCCGCCGAAGCCAGCCGCCTCGCCGACGGCGTAGAGGCCGGGAATGACCTGGCCGGAGGCATCGAGGGCGCGGGCCGACACATCGGTGTGCAGGCCGCCAAGCGTCTTGCGGGTCAAAATGTTGAGGCGGACCGCGATCAGCGGCCCATGGGCGGGATCGAGGATGCGATGCGGTTTCGCAGTGCGGAGCAATTTGTCGCCGAGATAGGCGCGGGCGCCGCGAATGGCGGTGACCTGCGCATCTTTCGAGAACGGATTGGCGATCTCGCGGTCGCGGGCCTCGATCTGGGCGCGAATGCGCGCCGCGTCGAGCAGCGGCGTCGCGGTCAGCGCGTTCATGGCGGCGACGAGATCGCCGAGCTCCTTGCGGACGACGAAATCGGGGCCCTTGGCCTTGAATGCCTCGACCTGCGGCGTCGCGCCGGCGCCGCGCCGGGCGCGGATCACTTGAAGCAGCGATTTCGACACGAGATCGGGATTCTGTTCGGAGCCGGAAAGCGCGAACTCTTTCCTGATGATCGACTGCGTGAGAATGAACCACGAGTGCTCGTGGCCGGTCGACAGAATGCGCTTCAACGTCGCGAGCGTGTCGAACCCGGGCAGACAGGGCGCGTCGAGCCGTTCGCCCAGAGCATCGAACCACAATGATGACGGCCCGGGAAGAATGCGGATGCCGTGGTTCGGCCAGATCGGATCGAAGTTTCGCAAGCCCTCGCAATAGTGCCACATGCGGTCGCGGTTGATGACCGACGCGCCTGCGGCTTCAGCGACGCCGATCATCCTGCCGTCGACATGGGCGGGCACGCCGGCGACCATGGATTTCGGCGCCGGGCCGAGACGGTCGACCGGCCAGGCGGCGCGCACCGCGTCGAAATCGCCGCCGATGCCGCCCGACGCGACGATTGTCGCGCCGGCCGAGAAGGCGAATTCGCCGGCGATGCGCCGGCCCGACGCCTCGCCGCGGAGAACCGTCGACGGTTCGAGGATGTCGCCGGTTACGCCGGTCACCGCGCCATTGGTTCGTTCCAGCCCGGTGACGCGGTGGCGGAATTTCAGCGTGACGCGGCCGGCCGCGGCGTGTTCGCGGACGCGGCGCTCGAACGGCTCGACGATGCCGGGGCCGGCGCCCCAGGTGACGTGAAAGCGGGGAACCGAATTGCCGTGGCCATCGGCCTTGCCGCCGCCGCGCTCAGCCCAGCCGACGATCGGAAACCAGCGCACGCCTTGCGCCGCCAGCCAGGACCGCATTTCTCCGGCGGCGAAATCGACATAGCTCTCCGCGAAGCGGCGCGGCCATTCGTCCTCGCTCCGGTCGAAGGCGGCCGAACCCAGCCAGTCCTGCCAGGCCAGATCGCGGCTGTCACGAACGCGCAGGCGGCGTTGCTCCGGCGTGCCGACCATGAACAGGCCGCCGAGCGACCAGAAGGCCTGGCCACCGAGCGAGTTCTCGCCTTCCTGATCAAGGACAAGGACGCGCTTGCCGCGATCGGCGGCTTCGGCGGCGGCGACCAAGCCTGCCAGTCCCGCACCGACGACAATGACGTCCGCGTCCATGCCTCCCTCCGGCCGATTATCGGCTTTCAGTCACAGTAGCGGTCGCAGGCGGCGTGTCAAAGACTTCGCCGCGTGGTCCGGACTTCGGTGTGGAGGTCAGCGCTCGGTGAGTTTGAGTTCGATGCGGCGGTTCTTCGATTTGACCTCGTCGGTATCGCCTGGTTCGAGCGGCTGGTGCTCGCCGAAGCCGGCGGCGACGAGGCGGTTGGGCGGCACGCCGTTCTCGACCAGGAATTTGACCACCGAAGTGGCGCGGGCCGAGGCCAGCTCCCAATTGTCCTTGAAGCGGCCAGTTCCCGAAAGCGGCACATTGTCGGTGTGGCCGTCGACGCGCAGCACCCATTCGATGTCTGAGGGGATTTCCGCGTTCAGCTGGACGATCGCATCGGCGAGCTTTTTCATCTCGCCCTTGCCGGCGTCGTTGATGACCTCCGAGCCGGAGGGAAACAGCACCTCGGCCTGGAAGACGAAACGATCGCCGACGATGCGGATATTGTCGCGGTCCGACAGGATTTCGCGCAGGCGGCCGAAGAAGTCGGAACGGTAGCGGTTCAGTTCCTGCACCCGCTGGGCCAGCGCCACGTTCAGGCGCTTGCCGAGGTCGGCGATCTTGGCGTTCGATTCGCGGTCGCGCGATTCCGACGCGTCGAGCGCGTCCTCGAGCGCGGCGATCTGCCGGCGCAGGGCCGAAATCTGCTGGTTGAGCAATTCGACCTGGGCCAGAGCGCGCTGCGAAATCGACTTCTCGGCATCGAGCGCGCCGGACAATGCGCCCAATTCGCGGTTCGCCGCCGCGCCGGCGCCGGCGCCCTGTTCGAGCAGGGTTTGCAGCCGTGTCTTCTCGTTCTCGGCGGCGTCGAGCGAGGCCTGAAGATTGAGCAGCTGATCCTCGGCGTCCTGCTTGCCGGTGCGCTCCAGCGCCAGCAATTGCGTCAGCTCGTTGATCTGGGCGTTGAGGCGGTTGAGCGCCTCATCCTTGCCGGAGATTTCCCGCGACAAAAGCGCCTGCGCCAGCACGAAAACGGTGAGCAGGAACATGAAGGCCAGCAGCAGCGTCGACAGCGCGTCGACGAAACCGGGCCAATAATCGATGACGCGTTCGCTGCGGCGATTGCGGGCGAGCGCCATGTCAGCCGTCCTTGCGCTGGCGGTCGAGCGTGGCGCTCAGCTTGTCGAGCGTGGAGCGCATGGCTTTCTGTTCGCCCGCCTGGGCTTCGACCCAATCGCGCAGGATCTGCTGCTCGGAACGCATGTTGCGCACCAGCCCGGAAATGCCCTCGGCAAGGCTGGCCATGGCGGAGGCGACGCGGGGACCGCCGGCCCCGCCTTCCTGCATGGCTCGCAGCCGTTCGGCGAGGTTGCGGATCTCGTCGGCCGACCCGCCCGAAGGGGCGGCGCTGAATTCGGAACCAAGGTCGGTGACCGAGGACAGCCAGTTTTCCAGCTCGGTATAGAAACGGTTCTGCGCCCGGCTCGCCTGCAGGTCGAGAAAGCCGAGCACGAGCGAACCCGACAGGCCGAACAGCGACGACGAAAACGCCGTGCCCATGCCATCGAGCGGCGCGGCGAGGCCGGTCTTGATCGACTCAAGCATGTCGCGCGCCTCGCCCGAGCCGGGATCGAGCGAGCGGATGGTGTCGCCGATCGAGGCGACGGTGGTGAGCAGGCCCCAGAAGGTGCCGAGCAAGCCGAGAAAGACCAGCAGGCCGGTCAGATAACGCACGATGTCGCGCGCCTCGTCGAGGCGGGTGGCGATCGAATCGAGAAGCGTGCGCATCGAGGCCGTCGAAAGGGCCATGGTCGACCGTCTGCCGATCAACGCCTTCATCGGCGCCAGCAGCACCGGTTCGGTCGACTCGCGGCCGGCGCGGAAGGAATTCACCCAGTTAACCTCCCGGAACAGGCGCGCAACCTGCAGAAAGGCGAGGCCGATGCCGACGACGAGCACGCCGAGAATGAGGCCGTTCAGGCCGGGATTGGTTTCGAAAGCACGCCCGATCTGGCGCCACAGGATGGCGGCGACGAAGGCGGCGATGCCGAGAAAAACCAGCATGGTGAGCAGGAAAATCTGCGGCGACGACAGCCGCCCCGGCTCATAGACTTCGTCAACCGTCCCCGCGCCATCCGCGCCTGTCGCCATCGCCATGCCCATTGTCCTCGCCATCCGAATCCGGCGCGATCCTAAAGGCAAATGCGGCGGAAATGAAAGCGGCGGGCGCGATCAGTGGACCGGCGTCAGGCGGGCCTGGCCAGCGCCTTCAGCAACGCCTTGTGGACGGCTTCGTTGCCGGCGACGATGTCGCGCTTGTCGACCACCTCGTGGTCGCCTTTCTGATCGGTGGCGAAGCCGCCCGCCTCGCGCACCAGCAGTACGCCGGCGGCGATGTCCCAGGGCGAGAGGCCATGCTCCCAGAAGCCGTCGTAACGGCCGGCGGCGACCCAGGCGAGATCGAGCGCGGCCGAACCGGCGCGGCGAATCCCGGAAACGTCGCCCATGACGTTGCGCAGTTCGACCAGCGCCTGGCCGTGATCGCCGCGGCCGAGATGGGGAATGCCGGTGGCGATGACGCAGTCGGACAGATTCTTGCGCGCGGCCACGCGCAAGCGACGGTCGTTGAGGAACGCCCCGCCGCCGCGTTCGGCGGTATAGAGTTCGTCCATGGCCGGATTGAAAATGACGGCGGCGACCAGCTGGCCCTGCCGCTCAAGGCCGATTGACACGGCGAAGATCGGGATGCCGTGGAGGAAATTGGTGGTGCCGTCGAGCGGATCGACGAGGAAGCGGTGCTGGCCGTCCTCGCCGTCGATGGCGCCCGATTCCTCCATAAGGAAACCGTAGCCGGGGCGGGCCCGCGACAATTCCTGATGCACGATCTGCTCGGCGCGGCGGTCGGCGGCGGAAACATAGTCGCCCGGCCCCTTCATCGACACCTGCAGGTTCTGCACTTCGCCGAAATCGCGGGCGAGCGAGCGGCCGGCCTTCATTGCGGCCTGGACCATGACGTTGATGATGGCGGAACGGGCCATGAAGGGCTCCTCGCGCGCGGCCGCTTCAGTCGGCGCGGCGCAGATAGGTGATTTCGTTGGTGTCGACGATGACGCGTTCGCCGGCCTCGATGAAGGGCGGGACGAGGATGCGAATGCCGTTTTCGAGCACCGCCGGCTTGTAGGACGAGGCCGCCGTCTGGCCGCGCACGACCGGATCGGCTTCGGTCACTGTCAGCGTTACCTGATCAGGCAGGTCGACGCCGATGGGGCGGTCCTCGTAGAGTTCGACCATCACCTTCATGCCGTCCTGAAGGAAGGCGGCGCGTTCGCCGACGAAATCCTTGTCGAGTTCGAGCTGCTCGTAGGATTCTGGTCCATGAACACCAGGGCGTCGCCCTGTTCGTAGAGGAAGGAAAAATCCTTGCGCTCGAGTTCGACCTTTTCCACCGTCTCGGCGGCGCGAAAGCGTTCGTTGAGCTTGGTGCCGTTGATCAGGTTTTTCAGCTCCACCTGATTGTAGGCGCCGCCCTTGCCGGGCTTGACCGCGTTGGTCTTCACCGCCACCCACAAGCCGCCATCGTGTTCGATGACGTTGCCCGGACGGATTTCGTTGCCGTTGATCTTCATGATGTTCGCTTTTTGAGGATTTTCCGGCGCTTCGGCCGCCAGCGCGGCACCCATGACCATAAATCGGTTTGGCGCGCAAGGGCGAGCGTCATCCGAGCCTGAGCGCAAGCACCCCGGCGAGGATGAACGCCGCAGCGCCGATCCGCCATGGCGTCGCCTTTTCGCCAAGGGCGTAGACCGAGATCAGCATGGCGAACAGGATGGAGGATTCGCGAAGCGCCGCGACGGAAGCAATCGGAGCCTTCGTCATCGCCCAGAGCGCGATCCAGTAGGACCCGGCCGAGAGAACTCCGGCGAAGATTCCCATTCGCCATTCCTCGGCGAAGGCCGCCGCCATGCGCCGGCCGCGCGTGGCGAAACCGATCGCCATGGAGATCATGCCGTCGCAGGCGAAGTGCCAGGCGGCGTAGCTGGTCGCGGTCGCGGCGAGACGCGCGCCCTGGCCGTCGACAAGAGTGTAGGCGGCGATGAACAGCGAGGTCAGAAGCGCATAGCCGGCGGCGCGCGGATTGACGCCGCCACCGCCGCCAAGGCGCGACATCAGCACCGTGCCGAAGGACAGCAGCGCGATGCCGGCGACGGCGACAGGCGTCGGCGTCTCACCGAGGAGGGCGAACGCGCCGAGCGCGGTCATCAAGGGCGCGGCGCCGCGCGCCAGCGGATAGGTCTGGGCAAGATCGCCCGCCTCATAGGCGCGGACAAGAAACAGGCGGTAGCCGACATGGATCGACAGCGATGCGGCGATCAACCGCCAGACGCCGGCATCGGGGAAATCGACGAAGGGCAGGGCGGGCAGGGCGGCGAACGACATGCCGAGCGAAGCGATGGAAATGGAGGCGAAACGGTCGCTGCGCGCCTTGATCAACGCATTCCATGTTGCGTGCATGATGGCGGCGGCGAGCACGGCGGCGAAAACGAATGTCGTCATGGGAAAGCCGTGTCGATGGGTGCGGCGCCGTCGTCAGTTCCAGCCAAACCGTCACCCGTCCGCTTCGCCGCGTCAGCCCGTCACAACGGTGCGTCGGCCTTGGCCAGCGCCTTCTTCGTCTCGTCGTCGGTCAAGCCATCCATGAAATCGGCGAGATCGGCGTCCTTCAGCCCGGCCCGGCGGGCGCGGATGGTCCAGGCGGCGGCGGAAAGCGTATCCGGTTCGACGCCGATGCCGGCCATGTAGAGCTTGGCGACGCGGGCCTGCGCGACGGCGTTGCCCTGGCGCGCGGCGCGCAACAGCCAGGCGAAACCGGCCTTGCGGTCAACCGGGCCGCCACGCCCCTCGATCAGCCAGACGCCGAGCATCAATTCAGCGGTGTCGAAACCGGCCCTTGCCGCCTTCTCGTACCATTGCCGGGCCTTTGCTTCGTCTGCCCCAACTGCGCCATCGCCGCCGGCGGCGAGTTCGGCCATGGCGAATTGCGCATCGGGCAGGCCGGCCTCGGCGGCGCTCCGGTAGTATTTCGTCGCCTCGGCGAGGCCGGCCGGTCCCGGTTCGCGCGAAAGGAGGAGCTGGGCGTAATTGAAGGCGGCCAGCATGTTGCCGGCGTCGGCCGCGGCTTTCATCAGTTCGCCGCCGCGCTTTTCGTCCTTGGCGACAATTTCGCCGTCGAGCAGGATCAGCGCGTAGCGAAACTGCGCCTCGGCCACGCCCTGGTCGGCGGCGGCGCGGTACCATTTCGCCGCTTCGGCGGCGTCGCGCTTCACACCGAGACCGTTGCCGTAAATTTCGGCCACCAGCGCTTGCGCCGCCGCGTCGCCGGCCTCGGCGCGCGGCTTCGCAAGATTGAGCGCCGTGATGAACAGGCCGCGCTGATAGGCGCCATAGGCCAGATCGGGGGTGCGCAGGCCGAAGCGTTTCGGATCGACGGGCGCGGATTCCGCCAACGCCGGCGTTACGGCGGCCAGAACGGCAAGGAGCACGAGCCGGCGCAAAATCATCACCCCGCCAATGCCGCCGATGAGGCGTCGAGACGACGATTGGCCTCGGCGACGGCTTCTGCCGGCGTCCACGAACCGGAAAACACGGAGGCCGACAAGGCTACGAAATCGGCGCCGGTCGCGGCCACCGCTCTCCACCGGAGGCGAGATCGGAGCCGGCTTCGACAATGCAGGAATGGCGACCATTTCCGACCACCACCGGCCGAGCGTCAGATTGCGCGGATGCGGCTCCGGTTTGCCGTCATGGCCGAACTTGCCGAAATAGAGATAGTCGGGCCGTGCTTCGCCGAGGCTGAGCGCGTCGTCGCGGGTTTTCGCTCCGCCGGCCCCGACCATCAGCCGCCCCTTGGCGCGCTCGACCGCCTCGGCGATTTCGCGCGGGCTCGCGTCGAGATGGACGCCGTCGGCGCCGATGCGACCGGCGACGCGGCTGTCGCCGGCAAGGATGACAGCGACGCCCTGCGCTTGCGCATGCGGGGCAATGCGTTCGGCGAGCTTCTGATAGGCGATCTCGTCCATGGCGTATTGCGGCAGGATGAGGGAGGCGACATCGCCGCCGGAAATCGCCTCGGCGATGCGGCGCGGCAAGGCGGCCGGGTCGGCGTCGGGCGGCGAAACGAGGACGATGCGGCAGCGGTCGGGTGGGACGGGCATGGCGATTCCGGTGTTGCGGCCGTGATTGGCCGGCGAAAGTGGCGTCACTGCGGCATAGTCGAGGGCGGCGGCTTTGTAAAAGGTGCGGCCATGTCTCGCTTGACCCTGCGATCCGCTGTACAGCGCGGCTATGGACGCCTTTTTTTCCGACCCGTGGTTCTGGGCCGCCGCGCTTCCGGCGGTTTTTCTCGTCGGCCTGTCGAAGGGCGGGTTCGGCGGCTCGATGGGTTTCGTCGGCGTGCCGTTGATGTCGCTCGCCATGCCGCCGCTGCAGGCGGCGGCGATCCTGCTGCCGATCATGATCCTGATGGACATCGTGGCGCTGTGGAGCTGGCGCGGCGTCCACGACCGGCGCACACTCGCCTACATGCTGCCGGGATCGATGCTGGGCATCGCAATCGGCGGGCTGCTCGCGGCGCAGGTTACGGTCGCCGCCATACGGCTGGCCGTCGGCGCGGTGGCGATTGTCTTCGTCGGACGCTGGCTCCATGGCGAATATGTGCGCAAGAAGTCGAGCCTGCGCGGCCATGACGGTGTGCGCGCCACCTTCTGGTCGGCGGTCTCGGGTTTCACCTCGTTCGTCGCCCATGTCGGCGGGCCGCCGTTCCAGATCTACGTGCTGCCGCTCGGGCTCGATCCGAAGACGATGACGGGCACGTCCGTCGTGTTTTTCGCCGTCACCAATGCCGTGAAACTCATTCCCTACTTCGCGCTCGGCCAGTTCGACGCGACCAACCTCGCCGTTTCCGCCGCGCTGACGCCGATCGCGCCGGCGGCGACGCTGCTCGGCGCATGGCTGGTCAGGCGCATGCGCCCGGAGGTGTTCTACCCGTTCACCTACGCCGTCGTCGGGGTGATCGCCCTTAAACTGGTGTGGGATGGCGTCGCGGCGCTGCTGTGAAGGTTCAGGCCCTGCCGATGGCTTCACGCACCTTGCGCGGCAGCCCGGCGACGATCAGCCGCCATGACGTCTCGATGCGGTGGCGTAATTCGCCCTCGTCGGCCTCGAACGGCACATTGACCCAGGATTTGTGGAAATAAGGAGCGCGCCGCGCAAAGCCGGCGTCGATCAGCATTTCGGCGGTTTCGATCGAATCGGTCTTCACCGACACGCCCGGCATGACCGCGCCGATGCTGGCGAACATCTTGCCGCCGACCTTCCAGGCGTCGTGGCCGCCGCCCCAGGGGTCGGAGACCTCGGCGCCCGGCATGGCGGCGCAGATGGCGTTGACGCGTTCACGGTTCATGGCGTCAGTCTGGCGCATTTGCGCGACCGCGCCAATCGTCGGTTCGTGCAATTGCGCTTGCGTCCGGCCGGCTGCTATCACGAACGAAACTACCGATGGGAGGAGCGCGCGATGTCCAGTCCCTATGAACGTGATCTCGACAAGAACCCCGCCAATTTCCAGCCGCTGACGCCGACGCTTTTCCTGGAGCGCGCCGCCAAGGTCTATCCCGACCATGTGGCGATCGTGCACGGCAAAGCGCGGATATCCTACCGGACCTTCTGGGAACGGTCGCTGAAACTCGGCTCGGCGCTGGCCAAGCGCGGCATGGGCAAGGGCGACACCGTCTCGGTGATGCTGTCGAACACGCCGCCAATGGTCGAGGCGCATTTCGGCGTGCCGATGACGAAAGCGGTGCTGCACTGCCTCAACACCCGCCTCGACGCGCCAATCATCGCCTTCCAGCTCGATCACGCCGAGACCAAGATCCTCATCGTCGACCGCGAATTCTCCGGCGTGGTCAAGGAAGCGCTGGCGCTGGCGAAAGTGAAACCGCTGGTGGTCGATTTCGACGACCCCGATTATGGCGACGACGCGCCCTACCCGAAGGGCGAACGCATCGGTTCACTTGATTATGAGGCGCTGGTGGCGGAGGGCGAGGCGGATTTCGCCTGGTCGATGCCGGACGACGAATGGGATGCGATCTCGCTCAACTACACCTCGGGCACCACCGGCAATCCCAAGGGCGTCGTCTACCATCATCGCGGCGCGGCGCTGATGGCCTATGGCAACACCATCCATTCGCAAATGGGCAAGCATCCCGTCTATCTGTGGACGCTGCCGATGTTCCACTGCAATGGCTGGTGCTTTCCGTGGACGCTGGCCGTGCAGGCCGGCACCCATGTCTGCCTGCGCTGGGTGCGCGCCAAAACCATGTACGGCCTGATCGCCGACCATGGCGTGACGCATCTGTGCGGCGCGCCGATCGTCATGTCGACTCTGCTCAATGCAACCAGCGCCGAAAAGCGCGAGTTTTCCCAGACAGTGACGTTCAACACCGCCGCCGCACCGCCGCCGGAAGCGGTGTTGTCGGCCATGGGGGAAGCCGGCTTCACCGTCGTGCATCTTTACGGCCTGACCGAGACCTACGGCCCGGCGGTGGTCAACGAGTGGCATTCTGACTGGGACCATCTGGAGAAGGGGCCGCGCACGTCGAAGAAGGCGCGCCAGGGCGTGCGCTACGCCGCTCTGGAGGGCTTGTCAGTGCGCGATCCCGAGACGATGGCGGAAACGCCGCATGACGGCGAGACCATCGGCGAGGTGATGTTCCGCGGCAACATCGTCATGAAGGGATATCTGAAAAACCGGGCGGCCTCCGACGAGGCCTTCGCCGGCGGCTGGTTCCATTCGGGCGACCTCGGCGTGATGCATCCCGACGGCTACATCCAGCTGAAGGACCGCTCGAAGGACATCATCATCTCCGGCGGCGAGAACATCTCGTCGATCGAGGTCGAGGACGCGCTCTACAAGCACCCGGCGGTGGCGGCCTGCGCCGTGGTGGCCAAACCCGACGACAAATGGGGCGAGACGCCGCTCGCCGTGGTCGAGCTGCGCCCCGGCATGAGCGCGACGGAAGAGGAGATCATCGCCCATTGCCGCACGTTGCTGGCGCGCTTCAAATGCCCGCGCAACGTGGTCTTCGCCGAGGTGCCGAAAACCTCGACCGGCAAGATCCAGAAGTTCAAGCTCCGGGACATGGCGAAGGCGATGTGAGGGAAACCCGCTAACCCCGCGTTAACCTTTCCGGCCTATGAATCATTTCATCCAGTTTGTCTGGATTTTGGCGGGGCTGCTCCTTGCTTCCCTGTCTTACGCCTCCCTGTTCAACTTCGAGAGCCGCGTTTCCCGCGGCTCTTTTTTTATCCGCCGGGAGCGGCGTTAACCTTCCGCTAACCATGTGCTTGCGTTTCTGCGGCGGCACGCGCATCGTGGCCATCGTTGCGCTAGGACGGCGCACAGTACAGCGTACGGGTAAGGTCATGACAGAACGGGGCGAGCAAAACCCGCGAACCATCCGGCTTGCCGAGTGGCGCGCCTCTTCCCCTTCGTTCAAGACGCTTTATGCGGACGGGATGCGGCTGGTGGAGGAATCGGCCGAATATCTCGACGGCGCAGGGCGCGCCGCCGCCAAGGGGCTGAGTCGGGCGGCCGCGACGCTCTACGCCGCCGAATCGATGCGGTTGACCACAAGGCTGATGCAGGTCGCCTCGTGGATGCTGCTGCAACGCGCCGCCAATTCCGGCGAGATGACGCGCGAACAGGTCGCGTCGGAAAAATCGAAGGTCCGTCTCGACACAGCGACCGCCAGCGCCGACGCGCCAGGCTGGACGGAACTGCCCGACGCCTTCAAGGATCTGGTGAAACGGTCGCTGCAATTGCAGGCGCTGGTGCAGCATCTCGACGCCGAGATTTACGGGCAGAAGGCGGCCGAGGCGATTTCGGGATCGAATCCGGTCAACGACCAGATCAGATTGCTCCGCACGGCGTTTCCGTCGCGCTGACTTCACCCTATGGTCGCCCGATGGCGGCGATTCGCATCATCGGCATCGATCCGGGCCTTCGGCGCACCGGCTGGGGCGTGGTGGAAAGCCAGGGCAATGCGCTGCGCTTCATCGAGTCCGGTTCGGTGACGTCCGACGACAGATGCGATCTCGCCATCCGCCTGAAACAGATTCATGACGGTCTGGTCACGGTCCTCGCCCGACTGACGCCGGACGAGGCGGCGGTGGAGCAGACCTTCGTCAACAAGGACGCGAGCGCGACGCTGAAGCTCGGCCAGGCGCGCGGCGTGGCGCTGCTGGTTCCGGCGCTCGCCGGCCTCTCGGTCGCCGAATATGCGCCGAACCAGGTGAAAAAGACCGTCATCGGCGTCGGCCATGGCGACAAGGCGCAAATCCACATGATGGTGAAGGTGCTGATGCCGAAGGCGAATTTCGACAGCCACGACGCCGCCGACGCGCTCGCCATCGCCATCTGCCATGCCCACCACCGCCAGTCGATAACGGCGCGGCTGGCGGCGCTGGCCAAGTGAATGTTCTTGACCTGTTCTCGCGCGGCCGCTAAGTAATACCTTGGAGGTATTACCATGCGCGTGACCGAAAAAGGCCAGGTGACAATCCCCAAACCGATCCGGGACAAGCTCGGCATCGTGCCCGGCAGTGAAGTGGAGTTCGTGGACGAAGGCAAAGTCGTGCGGCTTGAAAACAGGAGGGCGGGAAATCCGGCAAAATCCGCGGATTCCTTCGACGCGTGGCTGATGCGCGCGCGCGGCCAGATCGACACGGCAGGCCGGGACGGCAAGGCCTTCGTCGATTGGCTGAGGGGAACGCGCGATGACCTCGACGCTGGTTGACAGCAATGTCTTCATCGACGTTTTCGCGCGATGACAGCGCGTTTCGCGACTGGTCGGCGCGCGCCTTGCGGCCGCTTGCGGAAAACGCGGCGGTCGTTCTCAGTCCCGTCGTTTGGGCGGAATTGTCGCAATCGGCTTCCCGTGGCGTCGAGTTGGAGGCGCTGATCGATTGGCTGAACCCGCGCCGCGAGGTCTTCGATTTCGCCATGGCGAAACGGGCCGGACTGGCGCATGCCGCTTACCGGCGCGCCGGCGGCGCGCGCGAGCGAACCCTTCCGGATTTCATGATCGGCGCCCATGCCGAAATTGGCGGGCATCGCCTTTTGACCCGCGATCCGGTGCGCTACCGCGCTTATTTTCCGACCGTCGACATCGTCGCCCCGGACACGCATCCATGAGGACTCCATGATCGGCAAGCTCAAAGGCGCGGTCGACGAGATCGGCGAGGACCACGCCATCATCGATGTTCATGGCGTCGGCTATGTCGCCTTCTGTCCGGCGCGGACGTTGGCCAATTTGCATCCGGGCGAAGCGGCGACGCTTTTCATCGAGACCTATGTGCGCGAGGACATGATCCGCCTCTACGGATTTTCCTCGGCGCTGGAGCGCGAATGGTTCCGCATGCTGCAAAGCGTGCAGGGCGTTGGCGCCAAGGTGGCGCTGGCGGTGCTCTCCACGCTCACGTCGTCCGAGCTCGCCAACGCCATCGCGCTCCGGGACATCGCCATGGTCAGCCGCGCGCCGGGCGTCGGCAAGAAGGTGGCCGAACGCATCGTCACCGAATTGAAAAACAAGGCGCCGGCGTTCGCCGGCGAAGCCTCGGGCACGATCGGGCTGAAGCAGGAGCTGGGCGAGGGTGTCGCCCCGGCCCCGGTCGCCGACGCGGTCTCGGCGCTGGTCAATCTCGGCTATTCGCGCGACCAGGCAGCGAACGCGATTGCCGCGGCGCTGAAAACGGCGGGCGAGGGGGCGGATTCGGCGAAACTCATCCGTTTCGGCCTGAAGGAGCTGGCGCGGTGAATTTCTTGCGAATCGGGGTCTTTCTTACTATCTTTAGAAAGTAAGGAAATTTGCGCGGAGTAAGTCAGATGGGCGCTTTCACAACCATGACCTCAAAAGGGCAACTGACCATCCCGAAGGATATTCGCGAGCAGTTGGGACTTGCGGCCGGGACGCGCTTCTATGTGACGGTTCGGGACGGCGAAGTCGTCGCATTGCCGAAAAACAAGAAGCTCGCCGATCTGGCCGGCATCCTCGGAAGGCCGCCGAACGGGAAATCGCTGACTATCGAAGAGATGAACGACGCGATCGGGGAAGCCGTGGCGGAAGATGACAGACGCATCATGCGCGAATGGAGTGAGGGCGCCGGGTGATCGGACTGGATACAAACGTTCTTGTCCGTTTCCTCGTCGATGACGATCCGGCGCAAAATCACGCTGCCCGGACTTTCCTCTCAGGCGCAACGCCGACGACCCCGCTTTCCTCAGTGCCGTGGCTCTGGCGGAGACCGTATGGGTTCTCAGTCGCCGCCTCGGCTATGCGGCAAAGGATATCGCGTCGATGCTGCGGGGATTGCTGGCAAGCGATGGCCTGATCATTGAGAATGCCGACGAGCTGGGCGCGATGCTGGGTCATGGAGCGTTGCCGGACGCGGACCTTGCGGATTATCTCATCGCCTGGGCTAACCGGCAGGCGGGATGCCGTACGACGGTGACGTTTGACCGGCGCGCGGTCAAGGTAGTCACAGATATGGACCTGCTGACATGACCACCGCCCCCCGCCTCATCGCACCAGAACGCCGCGGCGAGGATGTCGATGCGACGCTGCGCCCGCAGACGCTCGACGATTTCGTCGGCCAGGCGGCGGTCAGGGCCAATCTGAAAGTGTTCATCGAGGCGGCGAAGTCGCGGCGCGAGGCGCTCGACCACGTGCTGTTCGTCGGCCCGCCGGGCCTCGGCAAGACGACGCTGGCGCAGATCATGGCGCGCGAGATGGGGGTGAATTTCCGCTCCACCTCCGGCCCGGTGATCGCCAAGGCCGGTGATCTTGCGGCCCTGCTGACCAATCTGGAGGAGCGCGACGTCCTGTTCATCGACGAAATCCACCGGCTGAACCCGGCGGTGGAGGAAATCCTCTATCCCGCCATGGAGGATTACCAGCTCGACCTGATCATCGGCGAAGGCCCTGCGGCGCGCTCGGTCAAGATCGATCTCGCCAAATTCACCCTCGTCGCCGCCACGACGCGGCTCGGCCTGATCACCAATCCGCTGCGCGACCGCTTCGGCATTCCGGTGCGGCTGAATTTCTACACCGTCGACGAGCTGGAGACGATCGTCAGGCGCGGCGCGCGCATTCTCGGGCTGCCGATGGCCGACGACGGGGCGCGCGAGATCGCGCGCCGTGCGCGGGGTACGCCGCGCATCGCCGGCCGGCTGTTGCGCCGGGTGCGCGATTTCGCCCATGCCGACGGCGTCGAGCAGGTATCGCGCCGGCTCGCCGACGAAGCGCTGATCCGGCTTGAGGTCGATGCGCTCGGCCTCGACGCGCTCGACCGGCGCTATCTCACCATGATCGCCCGGAATTTCGGCGGCGGGCCGGTCGGCATCGAGACCATCGCGGCGGGGCTTTCCGAACCGCGCGACGCCATCGAGGACATTATCGAGCCCTATTTGATCCAGCAGGGTTTCATCCAGCGCACGCCGCGCGGCCGCATGCTCGCCGCCAATGCGTGGAAACATCTCGGCATGGAGCCGCCGCCCGGCCTCGCCGGGGCGCAGGCTAACCTGTTCGAGGAAGAGTGAAGCCCTGCGCCTGACCCGACGCGCCTTCGTGAAACTCGCCGGCGGGCTTGCCGCGCTCGGCGCGATGCTGGCGGCCTGGGGCGTTTTTGTCGAACCAATGCTGCTGACGCGGGTCAAGCGCTATGCCCTGACGCCGCCCGGCTGGCCGTCAGGGCTCAAGCTGACCGCCGCGGTGCTTGCCGACATCCATGCCTGCCGGCCATGGATGACGCCGGAGCGAATCCGCGGACTTGTCGAACGGACCAACGCGCTCGGCGCGGACGTCATCCTGCTGCTCGGCGACTATGTCTCCGGCATGCGCATGACCGCAGAACCGGTCGAGCCGACGCAATGGGCCGGCTTCCTTTCCGGATTGTCCGCGCCACTTGGCGTCCACGCCGTGCTCGGCAATCATGATTGGTGGGAGGATCCGTCGGCGCAGGCGCGCGGCGCCGGGCCGATGATCGCGCGCAGGGCGCTCGAGAGCGCCGGCATACCGGTCTACGAGAACGATACGGTGCGCCTCGAGAAAGACGGGCAGGCGTTCTGGCTGGCCGGCCTCGGCGACCAATTGGCGCTGCGGCCGGGCAAGGAATGGAACCGCGAGCGTTTCACCGGCGTCGACGATCTCGACGCGACGCTGAAGCAGACCGCTCCGGGCGAGCCGGTCATCCTGCTCGCCCACGAACCGGACATTTTCCCGGACGTCCCGGCGCGGGTGACGCTGACAGTCAGCGGCCATACCCATGGCGGACAGGTGAGGCTGTTCGGCTGGTCGCCGGTGGTGCCGTCGCGCTTCGGCAACCGCTTCGCCTACGGCCACATCGACGAAGACGGACGCCACTTGATCGTCTCGGGAGGACTCGGTTTCTCGATCTTCCCGATCCGATTCGGCGTGCGCCCGGAAATCCTTTTGATCGAAATTGGCTGAGCCGACGATTTCGCCCAAGCGAAAACCCGAATGAAAGGTTTCGGTAACCTTGCCGCACGATCATGACGAGGGTCGCAACGCCGTTGTCCGTGCTTGTCCGGAAAGGATCGCTTCGATGAAATCGCGTCTTCGGGCAGCCATGCTCCTGTGTGCGCTTGCCGCACTGACCGGGTGCACGACTTCGGCGCTGAAACCGCCAAGCGCCGAGGCCAAAGCGCCGTCGGTCGAGACGACGGCGGCGGTCCCGACGGATTTCGCGGTGGAGGAGGAAAAGGTCGCGCCCGCCAGCGCCGCCGACGAGGAGGCCTGCAAGACCGCGGTCGCCACGACGACCGGCGACAGCGACATGGAAATCCTCAATTCCAACGCCGCGGACGGCAATCCGGTCATCGTTGTCGGCGTCGGTCCGCAAAAGGCCCGGTGGCAGTGCCTCATGGCGGGCGGCAAGGTCGCGGGGATCACCGCCGTCACCGCCGAGGTCGAGTTCTGAACCCGGAACCTATCGCCTTTTGATTCACGGTTTTTCTTCGGCGGGAATCCAGCTAACGTCTCCCTTCCAATCGGGGTGACAAGGCCGGAGGCCTTTCGGCGATGAAGAACAATGCGGGCCTGTTGCGGGGCCTCCAGTATTTCGAAACAGTGGCGCGGCACAATTCGGTCAAAAGCGCGGCCCGCGAGCTTGGCGTGACCGCGAGCGCGGTCAGCAGGCAGTTGCGCGAACTGACGGCATCGCTCGGCGAGCAACTCGTGGTTCGGGCCGGGCGCGGCATCGCCTTGACGCCGACAGGCAGGCAATTGGCCAACAAACTCGCCGAGGCGTTCGCCAATCTGGAGCATTCGATCCTCGGCGTCGTCGGCGCGCCGCGACCGCAATTGCGTTTGGCGGTCTGCACGAGTTTCGGTCCCGGCTGGCTGGCGGGAAGGTTGTCCGATTTTTACCGGGTCAACCCGGATATCAACATCGAACTGCGTTTGTTAGCCAGGACGGTCGCGGCTTTGTGAGCCGATCCGGTTGCTCCCGGCTAGTGCCCGTGCGCCTGTTCAAATCTGGTCGCGGTTCGCGCGGCTGGGCGACCGGACCCGCGCCTCATCACCACCTCACGCCGGGCAGGAAGGGCGGGATTGGCGCGAATTCGCGGCGCAGATCGGCATATCGCCCGGCGAAGCCACCGTCATTTACCGGCGTACCACTCATTTGGGCGCTCGAAATGGCCAAGGCGGCCTCGGCGTCGCTGTGCCATCTGGGGGATCTGGAGCGGGGCTTCGGGCGCCTTCCGGTCGAACCTATCGTCTCTGCTACAAGGAATCGCGCGCCAACGAGCCGGCGATAATGGCGTTCGCGTCGTGGCTCAGAAAGGTAGCGGCCTGATCAGGTCGCCGGGAAAAATCGACATCTCAAACCTAGCACCATCGTCGAACCGGGCGGCCTGGCCAATTTGCCCGGCACGAGCGTCGGACGGCGGTGCAACGGCGAACCACGCGGTTCGATGGCAAAAGCCGCCTTTCGGTGCGTTTTGCAAAACCAATTCCATCGATTGTTGAGATTTTCGCACTGATATGATGGATTTGCCGGTTGTCCGCGCGCATTGCCCTAGTGACTGAATCGACAGGACATTCGCGAGGAAGAATATTCAGGAGGACATGGATGAAATCCATCGATTCCGCCTCCGTTGGGTGCATCGCCGGGGAGGGGGGGCCGGCGGCTCCTTTTGGCGCTGGCGATCGCGATCGCGGCGCGGATCGCTTCCGGGCAAACAAGGTTGTGCGCGCTCGAAGGGGGGGCGCGGGGGGTACCGCAAATGGGGGCACCGTCAGGCGGGCCCAAAGAGCGAGGAAATGAGTTCGCCCGCGGGCGGCCGAACGGGGTTAGGCGGCCCGCCTGTCGCCAACCGGCAACAAGCGGCGGAATCGGTGAGATCCGGCGTCAATCGCCGGTCACTTTGCGCTTCAACCGTTCGATGGCGGAGAGTTTGCCGCCTTCGTGGCCAATGCCTTCCTTGGCGAGTGTGGCGCGGCCGGCGTCGGCGAGACTGGCGATCGACAGTCCGGATCCACGCAACAACCGGATCATCGTCGGCGAGTTGGCGAAGGCATGGTGACCCGAGCGGTCCTTGCCGTCGCGGAACTGCGACGCATCGACGACAATCACGCCCTGTTGACGCAATCGCTCAGCGTCGCCGGCGAGGCCGACTCGGTCTTCGCCGCCGCGAATCTCGCTCGACAATTGCAGGGCGCGGTCATTCCTGGAAACGATGACCGCAATGGCGCCGGGGCGGGCGGAAAGTGACGCGACCTGTCCGGCGAACACATCGGCGTCAATGTCGGGCGAGGCGAGGATCATCGCCTCGATGGAGCGCACGATGTGTCCGGCGCCGGTGATCGACAAATCGCGCAGGGCGTTCATCGCCATGGCGGCGCCCATCGAATGGGCGATCAGGACAATGCTCTCGGGCTCCGCGTCGTAGGCCAGGCGCAGCGCGCGGACCAGACCGGCGCTGGCGAAGTCGGCGCTGTCGCGGTCGTAGAGGTACATGGCGGCGCTGCCGGCCGAAGGCCAGCTGTAGTGAAGCGTCATCCCGGTCATGCCGTAGTCGTGCGACAATTGCGCGGCGCGAAACAGACCGGCGGCGAAGGTCGTGTTGTAGCCGTGGACATAGATGAAGATTTTGCGCTGGCCCTCCGGCCATTTCGCCAATTCTTCCTTTACCCGCCGCGAAAACACGGCTTCGTCGTCGGTCATGCCGATGGAGGTGGCGGCGAACTGGGTCTTCAGATCGAGCTTCTTTTTCGGGAAAACCACCTCACCCGGAGCGCGCTTGTCCGGCACCGACACGCCGATCTCGGCGAAATGCAGCGCCGCCGAGCGCTCGGCCGAAAACAGCATGTTGCGATCGGCGACCGGCCGGCGCGTGGCGACCACCATGATTTTTTCGACCATGCCGACGCCATCGGCCGCAAGCGACGAAACGCCGATGCGGTCGGGATTGCCGCCGCAAGCGGCGAGCGCGATCGTCGCAAGGACGATCAAAGCACGGGTGATTCGGGTAAAATTCGTCATGACCGGACTAGTCGATAAGCGCGGTTGGTTGACGCAAGATTACGGCGGCGACGTGTCAATCGAGAGGCGATTTCGGGATCGGCCGTGTCCACACGCCTATCGCGCCGGCAATTCGCGCACCATCTCCATGATGTCCGTCTCGGCCTTGCGGCCGCCGAACTCGTCGACAACGCCGAAATCCGATCCGTAGCTCCACATCGACCAGGCGAAGCCGCGCTGTTCGGCCTCGGTGATCACGTCCCGGTAAAAGGCCGTGCGTTCGCCCGCCGGCACGACGGTAGCGGCGCCCCATGCCTGACGGATCATGCCGAATTCGCCAAGCATGATGTCGGCCGGATCGACGCCATTGGTTTTCGCCCACGCTTCGATCCGGACAAACGGCGCGGCGACGGCGGCAGCCATTTCCTTTTCAGTGTCGAGGGCGGCGATCTGCTCGTCGAGATAGGCGAGCAGGCCGGCGCGGCGATGGAACGGGGCGTCGGCGCGGATCTTGTCGCGGATCCTTTCCACCGCCTCCTCCAGTCCGGCGCGCGGCGTGGCATGTAGTGGATAGGGCAGGCCGGTCACGTAGGGGATGAAATCGCCAGCCCAGCCGGCGCCCTGATGGGTGAGCAGGAACGGGTCGTAGGAATGAAAGGACCAGATCAGGTTGTCGTCGCCGAATGCCTTGGGATCGAGCGCCGCCAACCTCCGCCGAGCCCCAGCAGGCGCCGGACAAGACCAGCGTCAGCTTCCGGCGCGGCGGCGCGGGCGGTCCCCGGAGGCGCTTCAGTTGGGCCGACCAGAGCGCCGCCTCGTCGCCCTCGCAGTCCGTTACCGGTTCGTTCATCAACTCGAAGGCGACCTTGGCCGGGTCAGCGTCGGCGAGGCGTTTCGCGATATTACCGACGAGCCCGGCATAGCGGTCGAACAGGTCGGCGTCGGCGAGGTATTCGGCTGTCCCATGGGTTCGCCCGCCGGCGGGAATGGCGTGCAAATCGATCAGCGCCTTCAGCCCGGCGGCGTTGACGGCGCGCGCCGCTTCGGCGACGCCACCCAGCATGACCTCGCGAAAGGCCTGCGTTTTATCCGAAAGCAATGGCGCCGGATCGATCGGGACACGGATGAAATCGAGGCCGACCTGGCGCAGCGCTTCGAGCTCGGCGGCGCCAATGGTCTTGCGCCATTCTGGCCAGGGCAGCATGACGCCGCTTTCGTCCCAGCGATCCTCGTTCGGCCATGTCTGCCAGATGTCGAGCGACAAGCCGCGATGCGGCTTGAACCCGGCGCCGTGCGCCGGGACGGCCATCAAGGCGGCGGCAAGGCATGAAAGGAACAGGCGTGACGCCATGATCGACCCGGCTTTGCGACGAGAGAAACGGACTGCTACAACGCCGCCATTGTGACGAAGCCGACGACGCCGGGGAAGCGCGATGAACGATGATGGTGAATCGGCGGCGGTCGAAGCGGCGTTGTCGGGCTGGTTGACGTCGTTCGGTCACCGCCTGAAGGCGCGGGTCTATTACGCCGACACCGATTTTTCCGGCGTCGTCTATCACGCGCGCTATCTCGAATTCCTCGAACGCGGCCGCTCCGATTTCCTGCGTCTCGTCGGTGTGCACCATACCGAACTCGCCGACGGTCGCCATGGCGAAAAGATCGCCTGGGTTGTTCGACGCATGGAGATCGACTTCGTCGCCCCGGCCCGAATCGACGATGTGCTCACCGTCGACACGCGCACCGACTCGATTTCAGGAGCGCGCATCGTCATGGCGCAGGAGCTTCGGCGCGGCGACGCCATCCTGGTCAGGGCCAGGGTCGAGGCGGCGATCATGTCGGACAAGGGCAAGCCGCGCCGGTTCCCGAAGGAATGGGCCGCCGCCTTTTTGCCGCCGGCCGCGGTTACCGATCGTTAACCATAAAAGACCATGAAAAAGCTGGGGGAATGCGCGGAGCCGCTTCGCGCCTTCCTTTGACCAAATTTCGGCCGGAAAAGCGCGTCACGAACGCCTTCGACCGGGACAGTCGGGGCAATCGCCCCAGTGCGGAGCATCGGACGGCGACAACGCGCAAGCCAGCAGGCGCGGAGCGCGCAGCGAATTCAGGGATCTCGGGGACATGGAACAGGTAGCATTGGCGACGCCGGGCGAGTTATCGGTCTGGGCGTTGTTCTGGCAGGCCGGCTGGGTGGTCAAAACGGTCATGATCGGGCTGCTGACAGCCTCGGTATGGACCTGGGCCATCGTCATCGACAAGGTCGTCGCCTTTGGCCGCATGCGTTCGGCGCTCGACCGGTTCGAGCAATTGTTCTGGTCCGGCCAGTCGCTGGAAGACCTTTACCGCACGCTTGCCGACCGCAATCCCAATGGCATGGGCGCGATTTTCGTCGCCGCCATGCGCGAATGGAAGAAATCGTTCGAAAAGGGCGCGCGCTCGCCGATCGGCCTGCAGTCGCGCATCGACCAGGCCATGGATCTGGCGTTGACGCGCGAAATGGAGAAGCTGGAAAGCCGGCTCGGCTTCCTGGCCACGGTCGGCTCATCGGCGCCGTTTGTCGGCCTGTTCGGCACCGTCATCGGCATCATGACCTCGTTCCAGGCGATCGCCGGGGCGAAATCGACCAATCTCGCTGTTGTTGCGCCCGGCATCGCCGAGGCGCTGCTGGCCACCGCCATAGGCCTGCTGGCCGCCATTCCGGCGGTTATCGCCTACAACAAGCTGTCGTCGGATTCGGGCAAGATCGGCCTCAGGATGGAAGGGTTCGCCGACGAATTCTCGGCCATCCTGTCGCGCCAGATCGACGAAAAAGTCGTGGCGCGCGCGGCTTGAGGGATCGAACGACATGGGCATGAGCGCAGCATCGACGGGCGGCAGCGGACGCGGCGGGCGGGGACATCGCCGGCGCGGCCGCCATCACGGCCTGGTCTCCGAAATCAACGTGACGCCGCTGGTCGACGTCATGCTTGTGCTTCTCATCATCTTCATGGTCGCGGCGCCGATGCTCACCGTCGGCGTGCCGATCGACCTGCCGGAAACGCAGGCCAAGCAGATGAATTCCGACACCCAGCCGATCACCGTCTCGGTCGATTCGACCGGCAAGGTGTTCCTCCAGGAAACCGAGATCGCCATCGACGAGGTGGTGGCCAAGCTCACCGCCATCGCCAAGACCGGCTATGACGAGCGCATTTATGTGCGCGGCGACCGCGACGCCGATTACGGCACGGTGATGAAGGTGATGGCCCGCATCTCGGCCGCCGGCTACAAGAATCTCGGCCTCGTGACGCTGCAGGAACAGGATTCCTGATCGCCATGCGGGGCAGCCTCGCCACCTCGACGGTGCTGCATGCGGTGCTGCTCGCCGCCGGGCTGCTGACGTTTTCGTCGCCGCGGCCGATGAATGTGGCCGAGGTCGATTCGCTGCCCGTCGATATCGTGCCGATCGAGGAAGTCGCCAAATCGATGAAGGGTGACAAGAAGGCGTCAAAGGCGGAACGCTCCGCGCCGAAGCCGACTGTCAAGCCGGAGACGGTCAAGGACGCCGCCGAAATCGGCGACAACGACGCCGATCTGAAAACCCCGCCGACGCCCGAAGCCAAGCCGCGCGAGGTGAAAACCGCCGCCATTCCCGAGCCGGCGAAGCCGGAAAAGAAGGCCGAGGCCAAGCCGGTGGAAAAGCCGGCCGAAAAGCCGCAGGAAGACGAGGTCGCCAAGGCGATCGCCAAGGAAGAAGCGAAAGCCAAGGCCGAGGAAAAGGCCAAGGCGGCCGAGAAGTCCAAGGCGGACGCGGCGGCGAAAGCCGATACGCTGGCCAAGGCGGAAGCTGAAGCGAAGGCCGAAGCCGAGGCGGAGGCCAAAGCGGAAGCCGAGGCAAAGGCTGAAGCGAAGGCGAAAGCCGAGGCGGAAACCAAGGCTGCGGCAGAAGCCGCGGCCAGGGCGGAAAAGGCGGCGAAAGCGAAAGCGGCCAAGGAAGCCGCCGCCAAGGAAGCCGCGGCCAAGGCCGCCGCCGACAAGAAACTCGAAGAGGAAGTGCTGGCGGCGCTTGAAAACAAGGACAAGGCGTCGGGCGGCGGCGCCAAACGGTCGAAGGACAAGGCGTCGCTCGGCGGCAAGCAGAACACCGGGGCGAAGCTGTCGGCCTCCGAGCTCGGCGCGCTCTCCGAACAGATGGCCGGCTGCTGGAGTCTGCCGGTCAGGGCCGAGACCGGCCAGGGCCTGCGCGTCGCATCGGCTTCAACGTCTCGGCCGACGGCAAGGTCGACGGCGCGCCGAAAGTGCTGAAATCGAGCGGCAGCCGCCAGTTCGACGAAAGCGCGCTGCGCGCCGTGCGCAAATGCGATTCCAAGGGCCTTTTGCTCCCCGAGGGCAAGGCCGAAATCTGGGCCGAGGTGATCGTCCATTTCGATCCGGCCGAAATGTTCTGAGGGAAAAATGCTGAAAACCGCCCTGCGCCACCTCCTGCTCGCCGCCTCGCTGACCGCCGCCACGCTCGGCGCGGCGATCCTGCCGGCCCGCGCGCTGGTCGAGATCGACGTCAACAAGGGCGTCATCGAGCCGCTGCCTATCGCCATTCCCGATTTCCTCGGCGATGCGGAAGGCCGGGAGATCGCCGCGATCATCGCCGCCGATCTGAAGCGCTCCGGCCTGTTCGCGCCGATCGACGCCTCGGCCTTCATCGAGAAGATCTCGGACCCGAACGCCGCGCCGCGCTTCGAGGACTGGAAAGTCATCAACGCCCAGGCGCTGGTCACCGGCGCCCTGTCGCGCGAGGGCGACGGCCGCTTCAAGGCGCAGTTCCGCCTGTGGGACACGTTCGGCGGCCAGCAGCTCGAGGGCCAGCAGTTCTTCGCCAACAAAGAGAACAAGCGCCGTCTCGCCCACATCATCGCCGACGCCATCTATGAGCGGCTGACCGGCGAGAAGGGCTATTTCGACACCCGCGTCGTTTTCGTCGACGAGACCGGGCCGAAGGACAAGCGCGTCAAGCGCCTCGCGATCATGGACCAGGACGGCGCCGGCGTGCGCTATCTGACCAAGGGCGGCGACATCGTGCTGACCCCGCGCTTCTCGCCGACGCGCCAGGAAATCACTTACATGTCGTTCGGCGGCGGCCAGCCGAAGGTCTATCTGCTGCAGCTCGAAACCGGCCAGCGCGAACTGGTCGGCGATTTTCCCGGCATGACGTTCGCGCCGCGGTTTTCGCCCGACGGCCAGCGCGTCGCCATGTCGCTCGGCCGCGACGACGGCAATTCCAACATCTTCGCCATGGATCTGCGCAGCCGGACGACGCAGCGCCTGACCGATTCCAACGCCATCGACACCTCGCCGTCCTATTCGCCGGACGGCTCGCAGATCACCTTCACGTCGGATCGCGGCGGCCGCTCGCAGATCTACGTCATGGGCGCCGACGGCTCCAATCCGCAGCGCGTGTCCTTCGGCGACGGAAGCTATTCGACGCCGGTGTGGTCGCCGCGCGGCGATCTGATCGCCTTCACCAAGCAGTCGGGCGGCGAGTTCTCCATCGGCGTGATGAAGCCGGACGGCTCGGGCGAGCGCATCCTCACCTCAGGTTTCCACAATGAGGGGCCGACCTGGGCCCCGAACGGCCGAGTGCTGATGTTTTTCCGCGAGCGTTCGGGCGGCGGACCGAAGTTGTTCTCCATCGACCTGACCGGCCGCAACGAACAGCAGGTGGCGACGCCGAACTTCGGCTCGGATCCGGCATGGTCGCCTCCGCTCGAGTAGGTTTGCCGCAGGCTTGGCCACGGCCGGGCCGCGCTTTGGCCGCAATTTCGCCCGGTGAAGCGATCAAGAGGGCGCGGGGAACCGGGGGCCGGTCCATCGACGTTTCGTTAACCACGCTGCTTGAGCGCGCGTTAACCGCGACATGGTTACTGGGCCTTCAACGCTTTCGTTCGCACTTTACCAAGGAGAGGCGGAGAAACATGAGCCGCATCGCATCACTTGCCCGCAATCCCGTCGTCCTCGCGCTCGTCGCCGCGCTCGCCATTTCCGGCTGCGCCTCGAAAAAGGCGCCGAACAATCCGGCCGATCTCGGCCTTGGGGGCGGCGCCGGCGCGGCGACGCCCGGTTCGGCCCAGGATTTCACCGTCAATGTCGGCGACCGCATCTTCTTCGACACCGATTCCTCGGTCATCCGCGCCGATGCGCAACAGACGCTGGCGCGCCAGGCCCAGTGGCTGGGCAAGTATCCCAACCACGCCATCACCATCGAAGGCCATGCCGACGAACGCGGCACGCGCGAATATAACATCGCGCTCGGCGCGCGCCGCGCCGCCGCCACCCGCGACTTTCTCGCGGCGCGCGGGGTGCCGGCCAACCGCATCAAGACCATTTCCTACGGCAAGGAGCGTCCGGTCGCGGTATGCGACGACATCTCCTGCTGGTCGCAGAACCGCCGCGCCGTCACCGCGCTGGGCGGCGCAGGGAGCTGATCCGGCCTGGCGAACGCGTCGGAAGAACCATCGACGGCCCTTCGGGGCCGTCGCCATTTCAGCCATGTTGTCAGCGCAAACAAAATTTGGCCGAACTCGGCTGAATTGTTATGACAGAGAAAATGCGGCCGGGGGAACATCCGTCGCCGCGCGACAAAAACGGGTCCCGGTCATGCGCCACGTCAAAACCTTCCGTCTGCTTTGCCTTCTTGCCGCTTCCGCGGCCATCGCGCCCGCGGCGCTGGCCGCGCCGCGTCCGTCGCTGGATGTCGGCGCGCTTCCGGTCGTGCGCGTGCAAGTCACGGATCCGCGCGTCATGGCGATGGAAGAACAGATCCGCCAGCTGAACGGCCGCATCGAGGAATTGAATTTCCAGATCCTGCAGATGCAGGACCAGATGAACAAGATGAAGGAAGACAACGACTTCCGATTCCAGGAACTGGAAGGCGGCAAGAAGGAAGGCATGGCCCCGGCCGGGCCGGCGACGCAGGATACCGCCGCCGCGCCGGAAGCGCCGAAGGCGGACGTCATTGTCGAGGCGCCTGCCGCACAGCCGACCGAGACGGCCGGAGCGACCGCCGACGGCGCGGCCGAGCCGGGCGTGAAATCCGGTGCGCCGCCGAAAATCCTCGGGACGGTCACTTTCGACGCCAAGGGCAATCCGTCCAGCGCCACGATCGAGCCGGGCGACGCCGCCGGCCCGACGTCGACCGACGGCGATGTGGTGGCGGCGTTGCCGCGTTCGGACAATCCGGAAGAACTCTATCGCTCGTCCTACCAGTTCATCCTGTCGGGCGACTATAAAACCGCCGAAGCGGGCTTTCGCGACTATGCCGAACGCTTCCCCTCCGATGCGCGCATCGCCGACGCGCAGTATTGGCTCGGCGAATCGCTGCTTGGCCAGGAACGCTACCGCGACGCGGCCGAGGTCTTCCTCGCCGCCTCCAAATCACACCCCAAGGCGAAAAAGGCTCCCGACATGCTGCTGAAGCTCGGAGTGTCGCTTGCCGCGCTCAACCAGCGCGATGTCGCCTGCGCCACCTTCGGCGAGATCGGCAAGCGCTACCCCGGCTCGTCCGACGCGCTCAAGGGCCGGGTCGCCCAGGAACAGGCGCTCGCCGGCTGTTGAGCGGCGGCGGACCGCCCAGCGGTTTCGCCGCGCCGGATCTCGCCGGCGAGGCCGCTGTCGCGGTCGCGGTTTCGGGCGGCGGCGATTCGACGGCGCTGCTGCTGGCCGTTCACGAGGAATTGTCCCGCGCCAATATCGCCCCCCGGCTGATCGCCCTGACTGTCGACCATGGCCTGCGGCCGGATTCAGCGGCTGAAGCCCGGTCCGTCGCCGCATTGTGCGCCCGGCTCGGCCTAGCCCATCGCACGCTCGGCTGGACCGGCCCGAAACCCCGAACCGGCGTAGCGGACGCGGCGCGGTTGGCGCGCCATCGCTTGCTTTCCGAGGCGGCGCGGGCCGCCGGCGCGCGCATCGTGCTGACCGGCCATACCGCCGACGACCAGGCCGAAACCGTGGCGATGCGCGGCCAGCGCGGCGCAGGTCCGGGAATGGCGGGCATTGCGCCGGCGACGCTCTTTGCCCGGTCGGTCTGGTTTGTCCGGCCATTGATCGCGGCGCGGCGCGACGATTTGCGGTCCTGGCTCGCGGCGCGCGGCGCAGGCTGGATCGACGACCCGTCCAATATCGATCCGGCGCGCGAACGCGCCCGGGCGCGAGCGATGCTGGCCCGATCCGGCGAAACGGACCGTCTGATCGCAATGGCCGATGCCGCCGGCGTGGCGCGGCGCGCGCTGATGGACCGGGCTGCGGCGCTCATCGACGCAAATGCGTCCACGCCGTCGCCGGGCCTGGCGCGGCTCGATCCGGCGCTGTTCGCCGACGCCAAAGCGGCGACCGAAGCGCTGCGCCTGGTCGCAGCCTGCGTCGGCGGGCTGGCGCGCCCGCCGGGATCGGACCGGACCGAAACACTCGTACGGCGGGTCGCGGCGGGCGAATCGCTGCGCGCGACGCTTGGACGCTGCGTCATCGACGCGTCGGCGAAGGGCGTGTTCCTGCATCGCGAATGGCGCGACGGCGGCCCGGCGGCCATCGATTGGGTGGCCGGCGCGGCGTTCGACGGTCGTTTTCAGGCCGGGCCGGACCGGCCTGGCTTGCGCATCGCGGCGGCGGGAGACGACGCCGTGGCGGGAAATGGCCGCCTCGCCGACGCGGCGGCGCGGGCTGAACCGGTCGACCGGCAGGCAGGCCTTGTCCGCCTCATTTCACCCTTTGCGCTGTTCCTGCCCGATTTCGATATTGCCGCCGCCAACGCGCTGGCGCGGCTGTTTGATGCGCCGCCATTCCCGCCGTCGCCTTGGCGCAGCCGCAATGGCGGCGTTCTGTCTTAACGCCTTCCTTGCTTTTGCTTGGCAAGGTGGGATGGCGTCCCTATGTTAGGCGACACAGGCTTTCATCTTATTCGCCCGACCGTCGGGCGTCACGGGACAGATAATGAATCCGAATTATCGCAACATGGCCCTGTGGGCCGTCATCCTGGTGCTGTTGCTCGTTCTGGTGAGCCAGTTCCAAAATCCCGTGTCGCGCGGGGCGGCCACGGAAATCGCCTATTCCGATTTCCTCAACGATGTCGGTTCCGGCAAGGTCAAATCGGTGACGATCGCCGGCGACCGCATTTCCGGCACCTATGCCGATGGGTCGGGCGGTTTCTCCACCTATTCGCCGGGCGATCCGCAACTGGTCGAGCGGCTGGCGCAGAAGGGCGTGAAAATCTCCGCCCGGCCGGAAACCGACGGCTCCACCACGCTGATCTCGACACTGCTGTCGTGGCTGCCGATGCTGCTGATCGTCGGCGTGTGGATATTCTTCATGCGCCAGATGCAATCCGGCACCGGGCGCGCCATGGGTTTCGGCAAGTCGAAGGCCAAGCTTTTGACCGAGGCGCATGGCCGGGTCACCTTCGCCGATGTGGCCGGCGTTGACGAAGCCAAGCAGGATCTTGAGGAAATCGTCGAATTCCTGCGCGATCCGGGCAAGTTCCAGCGGCTCGGCGGCAAGATTCCGCGCGGCGTCCTGCTCGTCGGCCCGCCGGGCACCGGCAAGACGCTGACGGCGCGCGCGGTGGCGGGCGAAGCCAATGTGCCGTTCTTCACCATTTCCGGCTCGGATTTCGTCGAAATGTTCGTCGGCGTCGGCGCGAGCCGCGTGCGCGACATGTTCGAACAGGCGAAAAAGAACGCGCCCTGCATCATCTTCATCGATGAAATCGACGCCGTCGGCCGCCATCGCGGCGCGGGACTCGGCGGCGGCAATGACGAGCGCGAGCAGACGCTGAACCAGTTGCTGGTCGAGATGGACGGCTTCGAGGCGAATGAGGGCATCATCCTGATCGCCGCCACCAACCGCCCCGACGTGCTCGACCCGGCGCTGATGCGTCCCGGCCGCTTCGACCGTCAGGTCGTGGTGCCGCTGCCGGACGTGATTGGCCGCGAGAAGATCCTCAAGGTGCATGTGCGCAACGTGCCGCTGGCGCCGAATGTCGACCTGAAGACCGTGGCCCGCAGCACGCCGGGCTTTTCCGGCGCCGACCTGTCGAACCTCGTCAATGAATCGGCGCTGATGGCGGCCAGGCGCAACAAGCGCCTCGTCACCATGCAGGAATTCGAGGACGCCAAGGACAAGGTGATGATGGGTGCCGAGCGCCGCTCCACCGCCATGACCAGGCCGAAAAGGCGCTGACGGCCTATCACGAGGCCGGCCACGCCATCGTCGGGTTGAACGTGCCGCAGCACGATCCGATGCACAAGGCGACGATCATTCCGCGCGGCCGCGCGCTTGGCATGGTGATGCAACTGCCCGAGGGCGACCGCTACTCGATGAGCTACAAATACATGATCTCGCGTCTCGCCATCATGATGGGCGGGCGCGTGGCCGAGGAGTTCAAGTTCGGCAAGGAGAACATCACGTCGGGCGCTTCGTCCGACATTGACCAGGCGACCAAGCTGGCGCGCGCCATGGTGACGCGCTGGGGCTTCTCCGACAAGCTCGGCCATGTCGCCTATGGCGACAACCAGGAAGAAGTCTTCCTCGGCCATTCGGTGGCGCGCACGCAGAACGTCTCGGAAGAGACGGCGCAGCTCATCGACGCGGAAGTGCGCCGCCTGATCGAGGAAGCCTATGCGTTCGCCAAGACCATCCTGACGAAAAAGAAGAAGGACTGGATCGCGCTGGCCGAGGGCCTGCTCGAATACGAGACGCTGTCGGGCGAAGAGATCAAGCAATTGCTCGCCGGACAGAAACCGTCGCGCGATCTCGGCGACGACACGCCCGGAACCAAGGCCACCGCCGTGCCGAAAACCGGCGTGCGGGCCAAGCCGAAAAAGGGCGGCGAGCCCGGCATGGAGCCGCAGCCGCAGGGGTAAAATCCCGGTTTGAGCAGATACAGACCCCGCCGGCGACGGCGGGGTCTTTCGCGTCGAGCGGCCGTCAGAACCCTTGAAACAGCATGTCCAGCGCGGCGACGATGGTGTCACGATGGCTGGCCAGCGAGCCGCGCGGCTCCCTCAATAACGCGATCGGCACGGTGGCGACCAAATGGGTCGCCATCGCATGTTTCCTGCCGCCGATGTCGAACGCGGGATGCAATCGGGCGATCTACGCCGGTGAGCCATCGAGCGGAAAAAGCGGTGCGACGACCCGTGTGCGCAAGGCGTCGAGCAGGCCGGCCCGCAGGTCGAGGATATGGCCCTCGTCATCCGGATTGGCGTAGAGATCGTAGCGCGCCACGGCGTTTCAAAAACCGCGATATCCGGCCAACGGCGGGCCGTTGCGGTCGACCCAATCGTTCCAGGCGTCGAGCGCCGGCCGGTTTTCCACCTTCCACAGACGCTCGCGTTCGGCGTCGGCGTCGGCGGCGATTCCGGCCTCGGCGGCGCGCGACACATTGATCGACAGCGCCTTCGCCCGCTCCATCAGGGACGCGTCGATCGACAGGTTGGATGGTTTCCTCGCCGATGTTTGACGGATAGTCGTGCGCATGGCTGGCTCCGCATTCCGGCAAACCCTATGCGCATACAAACGGTGACGCATGGTTGGCCGGCCCGATGCGCGCTGCCCGTTGACGCTCCCGTCGGCGGCGCGCAGGATGGCCGAAATTCGGGAGAAAACCGCATGAGACATTCGATCTGGCTGGCGGGCATCGCGCTTGCCTTCGCCGCGCCGGCATTTTCGGCCGAAATCCTCGTCAATCCGTCCGAAGGGGCTGAAAGGCTGGTCGAGGCCTTCGTCTCGGTCGCCCCCGGCGACACGATTGTGCTCGGCGAGGGGCGCTTCGATCTCACCGAAGGCCTGTCGCTCGACGCCGAGGGGGTGACGATCAAGGGCGCGGGGCCGGACAAGACAGTGCTGTCGTTCAAGGACCAGACCGGCTCGGGCGAGGGGCTGCTGGTCACCTCCAACAAGGTGGTGCTCAAGGATTTCGCCGTCGAGGACACCAAGGGCGACGGGGTGAAATCGAAAGGTTCCGACCAGATTTCCTTCCTCAATCTGCGTGTCGAGTGGACCAACGGTCCCGACGCGAAGAACGGCGCCTATGGCGTCTACCCGGTGTCGTCGAAAAACGTGCTGATCGACGGCGTCACCGTGAAGGGCGCGTCCGACGCCGGCATCTATGTCGGCCAGTCCGACAACATCATCGTGCGCAACTCCACCGCCTCGCTCAATGTCGCCGGCATCGAGATCGAGAATTCCTATCGCGCCGACGTCTACGGCAACACCGCCACGCACAACACCGGCGGCATCCTGATCTTCGACCTGCCGAACCTGCCGCAGATGGGCGGGCGCGATATCCGCGTTTTCGGCAATACGGTCGTCGACAACGATACGCCGAATTTCGCGCCGAAGGGCAACATCGTCGCCATGGTGCCGAAGGGCCTCGGCGTGCTGGTGATGGCCAACCGCAACGTCCATGTCTTCGACAACCGCTTTGACAACAACGCCACCACGCATGTGGCGGTCATCTCCTATCCGCTGTCGTTCGATGACAAGACTTACGGGTCCAATCCGCGCGGCGTGGTGGTGCGCGACAACGCTTACGGCAAGGCCGGATACGCGCCTGAGGGCGAGGTCGGCCAGACCTTCGCCGATGTCGCCGGCCTGCCGCTGCCCGACGTGCTGTGGGACGGCGTGACGCCGCTGACCGAATGGCTGACGTGGACGGCGGCGGAAGACCGCGTCTATGTCAACGAGACCGACGGGTCCTTCGCCAATCTCAAGATGATTTCCAATTTCCTGTTTCCGTGGAAGACCGCGCCCGACCGGCGCATCGGCAAATATGCCGGCGCCCTGCCGGAGCCGGCGCCGGTCAAACTGCCGCAGGAGGGCGGAGCGTCTTGAGGCGGCTCGCCGCGGCGCTGGGCCTTGCCCTGGCGCTGGCCGGGCCGGCCGGCGCGGTCGATATCGCGGCGATCACGGCGGACAAGCCGCCGGAGACGCTGTCGGCCTTCGGGTTTTTCGCCGACATGGCGGCGCGCAAGCCGGCCGCCGGCGTCATGCCCTACGCCATGGCGACGCCGCTGTTCACCGATTTCGCGGTGAAGTTCCGCTACGCCTTCACGCCGCCGGGGCAGGCGGCGGCCTGGTCGGACAACGAGGCGTTTTCGTTTCCGGTCGGCTCTGCGCTGATCAAGACGTTCGCCTATCCGGCGGATTTCGCCAAACCGGCCGAAGCCATCCGCATGATCGAGACGCGGGTGCTGCTCAATGGTCCCGACGGTTGGAAAGCCTACGCCTATGTCTGGAACGCAGCGCAGACCGACGCGACGCTGAAACTCGCGGGAGCAAAGATCCCGCTGACTTTCCGCGACGTTTCGGGAAAGGACGTGGCGTTCACCTACGCCGTGCCGAACAAAAACCAGTGCAAGGGTTGCCATGCGCTGAACGGCGCGGTGACGCCGATCGGCCCCAAGGCGCGCAACCTCAACCATGTCGCCGACCACGGCGGCGGCGCGAAAAACCAGCTTGCGGCGTGGATCGAGGCGGGGGCGCTCGCCGGCGCGCCCGATCCGGCGAGCGCCCCCGCCGTCCCCGATTGGCGCGACGAGGCGGCGCCGCTCGAGGCGCGGGCGCGAGCCTGGCTCGACGTCAATTGCGCCCATTGCCACCGCCGGGAGGGGCCGGCGTCGAATTCCGGCCTGTTCCTCACCTGGGGCGAACAGGACCGCACGGCGCTCGGCTTCGACAAACGGCCGGTTGCGGCGGGCCGCGGGTCGGGCGATCTCGCCTTCGACATCGTCGCCGGCAAACCGGACGAATCGATCCTGTTTCGCCGCATCGAAAGCACCGAACCGGGCGTGATGATGCCGGAAATCGGCCGCTCGCTCGCCGACGCGGAGGCGATCGCCCTGCTTCGCCGATGGATAGAAAGTTCCCGTTAACCACGCCGACATTTTCTGCCACTCAACCGGCGGCCATCGGGGCCAGAGACCATACGAAAACCGAAAGTTACGGATTCATACATATTGTGATCGCGTCGAACCTCCCGTTTGTGGCAAACAGCGCCCGGGGCGGGGTGATTTGGGGAATCGCATGACCAGACGCTATTTCGGCACGGATGGCATCCGCGGCACTGCGAACAAGTTTCCGATGACCGCCGATGTCGCCATGAAAGTCGGCATGGCCGCCGGGATATCCTTCCAACGCGGTTCGCACCGCCACCGGGTCGTGATCGGCAAGGATACGCGCCTTTCCTCCTACATGGTCGAAAATGCGATGGTTGCGGGTTTCTGCGCCGCCGGCATGGATGTCTTCCTGCTCGGACCTGTGCCGACGCCGGCGGTCGCCATGCTGGCGCGATCCTTGCGCGCCGATATCGGTGTGATGATCTCGGCCTCGCACAATCCCTATCATGACAACGGCATCAAGCTCTTCGGTCCGGACGGCTACAAGCTTTCGGACGAAATCGAGGCGCGCATCGAATCGCTGCTCGACAAGGATTTGTCCGGCGCCTTGCCGGAAGCCGATGAACTCGGACGCGCCAAACGCATAGACGGCGTGCACGACCGCTACATCGAATTCGCCAAGCGCACTTTGCCGCGATCGATGTCGCTGGCGGGAATGCGCGTGGTCATCGATTGCGCCAATGGCGCCGGTTACAAAGTGGCGCCGGCGGCGTTGTGGGAGCTGGGCGCCGAGGTCATCGCCATCAACGACGAGCCCAACGGCAAGAACATCAATCTCGATTGCGGTTCGACCCACCCGGAAGGCCTGGCGCGCAAAGTCCACGAGGTTCGCGCCGACATCGGCATCGCCCTCGATGGCGACGCCGACCGCATGACGATCGTCGACGAAACCGGGGCCATTGTCGATGGCGACCAGATCATGGCGTTGATCGCAGAGACCTGGCACAAGGCCGGGCGACTTCAGGGGCGCGGCGTCGTCGCCACGGTGATGTCCAATCTCGGCCTCGAGCGATTCCTCGGCGAACGGGATCTGCAATTGCACCGCACCAAGGTCGGCGACCGCTATGTCGTCGAACACATGCGCGCCCACGGCCTCAATCTCGGCGGCGAACAATCAGGCCACATCGTGCTTTCGGATTTTTCCACCACCGGCGACGGTCTGGTCTCGGCGCTGCAGGTGCTGGCCTGCATCAAGAAGGCCGGCAAGCCGGCAAGCGAAGTGACGCGCAAATTCGAGCCAGTGCCGCAAATGTTGAAAAACGTGCGCTATGCCGGCGACAAGCCGCTCGAAACCGCCCCCGTCAAGTCGGCGATCGAGGACGGGAAGGCGCGGCTCGGCAATGGCGGCCGCCTTGTCATTCGACCCTCCGGCACCGAACCGCTGATCCGCGTGATGGCGGAAGGCGACGATCCGAATCTGGTCGAGTCGGTTGTCAACGACATTGTCGGCGTCATCCAGGCGCGAACGGCCGCCTGACCAATACAGTTGCCGACTCCGGACGAAAAGTCCGGGGAGTGGAGCCCGGCCATGCCGGGCTTTTTTATTCCCAGCCGCCAGCATGGCTAACAAAGCGTGTGCGAACGTCGTCAACAAACAGGGTTAAGCCGGGCTTAACCTTTCTCTTTCATTATCCATCCCGATCGGGTGCAGCGGCAATGCCGTCTCGCATTGCGCCAAACAAGGGAACGGATCAATGAGACACAACCTTTCGCGCGTTTTCGCCGCTGGCGTCGCCTTGCTGGTGTTGACGCCGGCTTTCGCGGCCGACATGACGGAACCCCCGATGATCGAGCCGGCGCCGCCGGTGGTCTACGAGGAACCGGACATGGGCGGATGGTATATCCGTGGCGATCTCGACTACCACCTGGCCGGATTCCGCGGCGCAGACTACATCACTTACGGGCCGCCAGCGGGCACCAACAGCTTCACGACCGGCGCTCTGAGCAATTCCTGGTCGATCGGCGGCGGCGTCGGCTATCAGGCGACCAAGCATTTCCGCGTCGACGCGACGCTCGACTACATGCTGCGTTCGACCTTCACCGGATCGACCACCGGCACCTGCGCCGGCCTGCCCTGCACGTCGAGCGACACGTCCACCTATTCGGCGCTGCTTCTGCTCGCCAATGCCTATGCCGATCTCGGCACCTATAAAGGCGTAACTCCCTATGTCGGCGTCGGCATCGGCGGCGCACACGTGAACTGGGGCACGCTGGCCAACACGATCAGCGGCGTGACAACCAACCACAACGGCGCTTCCGGGTGGCGCTTCGCCTATGCCGCCATGGCCGGCGCGTCGGTCTGCCTGACCGGCAATCTCGATCTCGATGTCGGCTACCGCTTCTCCCACATCAGCGGAGGCCGGATGTTCGCCCTCGACGCCGGCGGCGGCGCCGGCCCGGGATTCGACAAGGGCATCCAGAACCACGAGGTTCGCGCCGGTTTGCGTTACAAGCTCAACGGCAAGAAATCCGGCGGCTGCCGCGAGGTGGCCTACGCCCCGGACCCGGCACCGGGCCCGATCTACAAGAACTGATCGCAGGTTGCTCTCCAGCCTGACCAAGCCGCCGGGTCCGCAAGGACCCGGCGGTCTGCGTTTGTCGACCGAGAACAAACGGCTTTTTTCTCCGACATGCTTAACCGTGACTTAACCCTTATCCTTAATGATGGGTCAACAGCACATTGCGGCTGCTTTCAGCGGTCCGGTTGCCTTGAGGAGTACGGATGATGACCCAATTCTTGCGTCTCTTGGCCGGGGCGGCCCTGCTCGCCTCGCCTGCGGCTTTCGCCGCCGACTACGATCCGCCGATCGTCATCGACGAAGCGCCGGAATACCAGCCGGTCGAAATCGGTTCCGGATGGTATCTGCGCGGCGACGTCGGCTACACGCTCAATCACCTGCCGACCTTCGACATCACCGCGTCGACCCAGACCCAAACGTCGTCGATTCTTTCGGCCAGCATTGGCGCCGGTTATTATTTCAACGATTGGCTGCGCGTGGATGGCGACCTGAACTTCCTCAATTCGGACCAATTTGCCGATTCCTACAATTCCACTTGTGCCGGAACACAGATCACGACGGTGACGGATACGGTTTCCGGTTTATTGATCGGCCTGTCCTCCGCCGCATCGACCCGCGATTGCGATGGCGCGGACGTGGCGTCAAACGTGCAATCCACCGGCCTGGTCAACGCCTACGCCGATCTCGGCACATTTGCCGGCTTCACGCCCTATGTCGGCGCCGGCGCCGGCCTGGCCCTCACGAACTATCGCATGGCCACCAACGACCGGATGTGCTCGGCAGAACAGACCAGCATCGTGGCGGGTGGCAACACCATAACGACCAGCTTTCTGTGCAATGGCCAGTCGTCGGTTACCGACGACGATATCCGCTATCCCGGCGTTGAAAACTCCCAGACCCAAGTTGGCCTCGCCTACGCCCTGAATGCCGGCGTCGCCTATAAAGTGTCGAAGAACACGCAGATCGATCTCGGCTATCGGTTCACATCGCTGCCGTCGGCCACCTATGCGGCGCACAATGCCGGTGGCCTCTTCACAGCGACCGGCTTGAACTTCCATCAGGTCCGCCTCGGCCTGCGCTACCAGATCTGGTGAGCGTGGTCACAGCGGCCAATCGGAGCGGCGGGCCCGGTCCCGCCGCTTGGCGTTCGTGGCCTTGCCGCGACATTTATTATGCGATTGCGAAATGACGCTTGACGCTGCCGCCGCGTCCCTCTATCCGCCGCGTCGGGCCACCCCTCCCCAACGAGGGGCGTGCTATCTGAAAGGGTAGAACCATGACAGCGCTTCCCAAGCCGGACATGCGTCCGGCCACTCCCGACTTTTCCTCCGGTCCCTGCGCCAAGCGGCCCGGCTGGACGCCCGAAGCGCTCCGCGACGCCGCCGTCGGCCGCTCGCACCGCTCCAAACTCGGCAAATCCAAGCTCGAACAGGCCATCGCGCTGACCCGCGACGTGCTGCGCGTGCCGGCGGATTACCGCATCGGCATCGTGCCTGCGTCCGACACCGGCGCGGTGGAGATGGCGCTGTGGTCGTTGCTCGGGCAGCGCGGCGTCGACATGTTCGCCTGGGAATCCTTCGGCGAAGGCTGGGTGACCGACGTCGTCAAGCAGTTGAAACTCGCCGACGTGCGCTCGTTCACCGCCGATTACGGCCAATTGCCGGATCTGGCGCAGGCCGATTTCGACCGCGACGTGGTCTTCACCTGGAACGGCACGACGTCCGGCGTGCGCGTGCCGAACGCGGATTTCATTCCCGCGGATCGCAAGGGACTGACGATTTGCGACGCGACATCGGCGGCGTTCGCGCAACGACTGGATTTCGCCAAGCTCGATGTCGTCACCTTCTCCTGGCAGAAGGCGCTCGGCGGCGAAGGCGCGCATGGCGTCATCATCCTGTCGCCGCGCGCGGTGGAGCGGCTGGAAACGTACAAGCCGGCCTGGCCGCTGCCGAAAATCTTCCGCCTGACCTCGGGCGGCAAGCTGATCGAGGGCATCTTCAAGGGCGAGACGATCAACACGCCGTCGATGCTCTGCGTCGAGGATTACATCGATGCGCTCGAATGGGCGCAGTCGGTCGGCGGCCTCGACGGGCTGATCGGCCGCGCCGACGCCAATTTCGCCGCGGTGCAGGCGTTTGTCGATTCACGGCCATGGCTGAAGAACCTTGCCGCCGAGCCCGCCATCCGCTCCAACACCTCGGTTTGCCTTGTCTTTTCCGACGCGGAAATTTCGGCGAAGGGACCCGATGCCGAGGCGAGTTTCGCCAAGGCGGTCGTGTCGGCGCTCGATAAGGAGGGCGTCGCCTTCGACATCGGCGCCTATCGCGATGCGCCGGCCGGCCTGCGCATCTGGTGCGGCGCGACGGTGGAAACCGCTGATGTCAAAGCGCTGCTGCCCTGGCTCGATTGGGCGTACACCAAGGAAAAAGCGGCGCTCGCCGGCTAGTTCCCCGGATTCCCTCCCCCTTGGGGGAGGGTGGCCCGAAGTGCCGGGTGGAGGTTCCCTCCCGGCCGAGCGATACCCCCGACAGGACCATTTCACCCCCACCCCGGTGCTGCGCACCGACCCTCCCCACAAGGGGGAGGGTGGACAGGAGAAACCCGCCATGGCGCCCCGCGTTCTCGTTTCCGACAAACTTTCCCCCACCGCCGTGCAGATCTTCAAGGATCGCGGCGTCGAGGTCGATTACCTGCCCGATCTCGGCAAGGACAAGGACAAGCTGCTTGAGGTGATCGGCCAGTATGACGGCCTCGCGATCCGCTCCGCCACGAAGGTGACAGAGAAGATCATCGCCGCCGCCGCGCGGCTGAAAGTCATCGGGCGCGCCGGCATCGGCGTCGACAATGTCGACATTCCGGCGGCGTCGCGTCGCGGCATCATCGTGATGAACACGCCGTTCGGCAATTCGATCACCACGGCCGAACACGCCATCGCCATGATGTTCGCCGTCGCCCGCGACCTGCCCGAAGCCGACCGCTCGACCAAGGCCGGCAAGTGGGAGAAGAACCGCTTCATGGGCGTCGAGATCACCGTCGAAGACGCTCGGCATCATCGGCTGCGGCAATATCGGTTCGATCGTGGCGACGCGCGCCATCGGCCTGAAAATGCATGTCATCGCCTTCGACCCGTTCCTGTCGGAGCAGCGGGCCGAGGAACTCGGGGTGCAAAAGGTCGAACTCGACGAGTTGTTCGCCCGCGCCGATTTCATCACCCTGCATACGCCGATGACCGACAAGACGCGCGGCATCATCAATAAAAGCGCCTTCGACAAAATGAAAAAGGGCGTGCGCATCATCAATTGCGCCCGCGGCGGCCTCGTCGTCGAAGCCGACCTGGTCGAGGCGCTGAAAAGCGGCAAGGTCGCCGGCGCCGGCATGGATGTGTTCGAGGTCGAGCCCGCATCGGCAAACCCGCTGTTCGACTTCCCCCAGGTCGTGTGCACGCCGCATCTCGGCGCGTCGACGACGGAAGCGCAGGAGAACGTCGCCCTGCAGGTCGCCGAACAGATGGCGGATTATCTGATCCGCGGCGCGGTCTCCAACGCCATCAACATGCCGTCAATAACCGCCGAGGAAGCACCGCGGCTGAAACCCTTCGTCAAGCTGGCCGAGGTGCTCGGCGCTTTTGTCGGCCAGGTCACCGAGGAGCCGATCAAGGATGTCGAGATCGTCTTCGACGGGGCGACGGCGACAATGAACACCAAGGCGTTGCTGAGCGCGGCGCTCGCCGGCCTGATCCGGCCGCAGGTCTCCGACGTCAACATGGTGTCGGCGCCGATCATGGTGAAGGAGCGCGGCATCCTCGTCTCCGAGGTCCGGCGCGACAAATCGGGCGTGTTCGACGGCTACATCATGCTGAAGGTGGCGACCGCCCACAGGACGCGCACCATCGCCGGCACCTGCTTCTCCGACGGCAAGCCGCGCTTCATCCAGATCAAGGGCATCAATCTCGACGCCGAAGTCGGCAGCCACATGCTCTACACGACCAACGCCGACGCGCCGGGCATCATCGGCCTGCTCGGGGGCATACTCGGACGCAACAAGGTCAACATCGCCAATTTCTCGCTCGGGCGGAACCGGCCGGGCGGCGACGCGATCGCGCTGCTTTATCTCGACGCGCCGATTCCGGAGGCGGTGCTGGAGGAACTGCGCGCCAATGCGGCGATCGAATCGGCCAAGCCCTTGAGTTTCGATATCGAAGCCGGGTGAGAAGGCGACAGGCAGATGCGGAGGCGCGCCGGCCGGCGCGCCTTTTCATTTTTTCACCGCCTGCTATTCTTCGTGCATGAGCAAGCGTCTGAAAATCACGGTCCGCGCCTTTTGGGACGATGAAGCCAAGGTCTGGGCGGCGCAGTCCGATGGCGGTTTCGGTCTTTTCACCGAGGCCGAAACCTTGGAAGCGTTGCAGAAGAAGCTGCCGCCGCTTGCGCAGGATTTGCTCGAGGACGAATTCGACGGCGCGATCGACATCGAATTGGTGACGACGAGCCATCCTTACGTCCACGCGGCTTGAATTTTCGGACCACGATTTTTTTCGAAGTCAATAGACGATCTAGATAGGTCGAAATCGTTACGGGGATTGGTGTGCATACTGTGGATAGTGTGTGCAGCACGACTTGCAACATCACTGTCGTCTCGAACGGCGGTAAATCGAGGCGATCAATCTTCGAGGATTCGCAATGGCGAGAATCGCCGTTGAACTCAAGAAACTGCTCCGCGCGGCCGGTTGGGAATTCCTCCGGCAAGCGCGCGGCGATCATGAGGTGTGGCGGAATCCGGCCACCGGGCAGAAAGCGACGATCGACAACAATTCGAAATCCCGCCATTTGGCGAATGATATTCTGAAAGCAGCCGGCCTGCCCAAGGCCTTCTGACCTAGCCGTCCTTACGGCCCCGTTCGGCAATGGCAATCCCGCCCATCACCAGCGCCAGCGCCACGGCGTGATAGGGGGCGAAGCGCTCGCCGAGGATGAGGATCGCCAGCAGTGTGCCAAAGACCGGCACGAGGTTGATGAACAGGCCGGCGCGGTTGGCGCCGATCATCTCGTTGCCCCTGATCCAGAAAATCTGGCTGAGGATGGAGGGGAAGATCGCCGTGTAGGCGAGCACCGCCCAGCCGGTCGGCGTCGGCGGCCAGCTGGCCCCATCGCCCATTCGATCGCCAAGAAAGGCAGGGACGTGACAAACGCCAGGCCGGTCAGCGCCGTCATCAGGCTTTTCCAGTGCAGCGCCGGCTTGTCGCGCAACGCCACGGTATAAAGCCCGTAGACGGCGATGGCGACGACCACGAGCGCGTCGCCCGGATTGATGTGCAGCGCCAACAGGCGGGCGAGGCTGCCTTCGCCGGCGATGGACGCGACGCCGGCGAGCGTGACGAGAAAGCCGGCGATCTGGGCGGAGCGGACGCGTTCGCCATGCCAGAAAAAGCTTGCGGCGAACACGGCGACCGGCATCGCCGCCTGCAGCACCGAGGAATTAACGGCGGTGGTATGGTGCAGCGCGACGTAAAGGCAGACGTTGAAAAAGGTCAGGCCGAAAAAGGCCATGGCCGCCAGCCACAGCGCTCTCGATTTCAGCCTGTCCCAATCGGCGAGCGTTTCGCGCCAGCCGAAGGCAAGCAACAACAGGAAGGCGGCGCCCCAGCGCCCGGCGGTCAGCAGCATGGGCGAAATCTCGCCGACCGCCATGCGGCCGGCGACGGAATTGCCGCCCCAGAACAGGGTCGTCAGCGCGAGCAGCAGATAGGCGGGGCGGTGCATGGGTCGCGTCCCGGGGGAAGGGCGCTTAGACCAGAAGCCGCCGCGTGCGCAAGCAAGCCGCGGCAGGCTGTCCGGGCGTTGGCGGAGCAGGCGGCGCTTGCGCGAGGTGAAGGACAGAAGGAACAGGCCGTGGCGACGCCTTCGACGCCGGAATCGCCGCGACCCGATGAAGCGTTCCCAGTTCGCCGCCTATCTGTTTCTCGCCGTCACCTGGGGATTTTCCTTCGTCATCCTGCTGCATGTGGTCGAGGCGTTCGGCTGGGCCGGCGCGGTGACGCTGCGCGGCGTCGTGTCCGGGGCGTTGCTGCTCGGCGCGGCCCGGCTGACCGGACGGCGGCTGGACTTCGGCGATCGCTGGAGGAGTTCGCCGTGGTCGGGGCCACGACCGTCGCCGGACAACTCATCTTCCTGTCGCTGGCGACGCCGCGCATCGGTACGGCGATGGCGTCGATTTTCGTCGCCGCCATTCCCTTGTTCTCGATGGTGATCAGCCAGCTGGGGGCTGGAAAAATTACGCGGCAGGGGCTTGGCAGGCATAGCGCTCGGCATGGCCGGCATTCTGATGCTGGTCGGCTTCCCGGCTGTGCCAATGACCGACGAATTTCATCGCCGGCTGCGCCGCCTCGTTGTTGTCCGCCTTTTTCGCCGCTTACGGGTCGAACCATGTCAGCCGCTTCATGCGGACGGCGTCGGCGCCTGGGAACTGACCATCGCCTCGTCGATCATCGGCGGGCTGATCGCCGCCCCGCTGCTGGTCGCGCGCTGCCGCGCCTGACCCTGTCATGCCGATCTTGGCTGGCTTGGCCTGGCCGGCGATCGTCAGCCGGGCGAACTACGCCTCTATTTCACGCCTGGTCATCGAGATCGGCGCGACGAAAACGATCAGCGTCGAATTTCTGGTCACCAGTCGTCGCCGTCATGGTCGGCACGCTTGCTCGGCGAAAAGCTCAGCCTCCTCCAGTTCGCGGGCGCGGGGATAATTCTGGCCGGCTGCGCGCTGGTGCTGGGGCTGGTTCCAGCCGAGGGCCGGCGCGAACCATCCGGCGGGGGGCGAGATTGGCGCCCGCGACCAATTCGCTCGCTTCGCGCGCGCCGATCATCGGGCTAAAGAAGCGCGAAAAGCCGGCTGCCCCAAATTTTGCCGTTGAGGGGAGACCCTAAATGGCGAATGTGGTGGTCGTCGGCGCGCAATGGGGCGACGAGGGCAAGGGCAAGATCGTCGACTGGCTGTCGGAACGCGCCGATGTCGTGGTGCGCTTCCAGGGCGGGCACAATGCCGGCCATACGCTGGTCATCGACGGCAAGTCTCGTACAAGCTGTCGCTGCTGCCGTCGGGCGTGGTGCGCGGCAAGTTGTCGGTGATCGGCAATGGCGTCGTCTTCGATCCGCATGCCTTCGTCGCGGAATTGCAGCGCCTTAAGGACCAGGGCGTCGAGGTGACGCCGGCGATCCTGAGAATCGCCGAAAACACGCCGCTGATCCTTTCCGTCCACGGCGAACTCGACCGGCTGCGCGAGGCGCAGGCGACGGCCGGCGCCAAGATCGGCACCACCGGGCGCGGCATCGGCCCGGCCTACGAGGACAAGGCCGGCCGGCGCTCGATCAAGGTGATGGACCTCGCCGATCCGGCGACGCTGCCGGCCAAGATCGACCGGCTGCTCGCCCATCACAATCCGCTGCGGCGGGGGGTTTGGGCGTCGACCCGATCGACCCGGCGACGCTGCTGGAAGAACTGACCTCGGTCGCCGACCAGATCCTGCCTTTGTCGACCGGGTCTGGCGCATGCTCGATACGCGCCGGCGGGCCGGCGACCGCATCCTGTTCGAGGGCGCGCAGGGCACGCTGCTCGACGTCGACCACGGCACCTATCCGTTCGTCACCTCGTCGAACACGGTGGCCGGCCAGGCGGCCGCCGGCTCCGGCGTCGGTCACGGCACGATCGGCTACGTGCTCGGCATCGCCAAGGCCTACACGACGCGCGTCGGCGAGGGACCGTTTCCGACGGAACAGAAAAACGACATCGGCGAAAAGCTCGGCCAGCGCGGCCGCGAATTCGGCACGGTGACCGGGCGCAAGCGGCGCTGCGGCTGGTTCGACGCGGCGCTGGTGCGCCAGGCAGTCGCCGTCAACGGCATCGACGGCATCGCGCTGACCAAGCTCGACGTGCTCGACGGCTTCGACGAGATCATGGTGTGCACCGGCTACAGGCTCGATGGCGAGGCGCTCGACTACCTGCCGAGCGGCCAGGCGGCGCAGGCCGGGGTCGAGCCGGTCTACGAAACGCTGCCCGGCTGGAGCGAGACGACGGCGGGCGCGCGCAGCTGGGCCGAACTGCCGGCGCAGGCGATCAAATATGTCCGGCGCATCGAGGAGCTGATCGGCGCGCCGGTGGCGATGCTGTCGACAAGCCCGGAACGCGAGGACACGATTCTTGTCACCGATCCTTTCCGGGATTGAAACGCCTGATAGGCGACGGTTGCCTGCGGGCCATTCGGGGCAAGGTCATTAGTTTGACGTATTCGGGGCTATTGAGGGACCGGTAACGCCGTTCAAGCGGCGTCGGTGGCAGCGGGCAGGTCATATGGCGGATTTTTCGGCGGTTTTGAAACGAACCATCGAGGGGCTGGGCACCACGACGCCTGCACGCCGGCAAGGGTCTATGACAAGGCGCGCGCAGACCATTCGCGCCAAACTCAAGGCGACCAATCCGCCGATGTCCGGCGAGGCCAGCGCAGCGGCAGATAAAGGGCGCTGGAAGACGCCATCGAAACCGTCGAATTCGATTTGCGCTTGATGACGCGCCGGCACCATCGCCGGGCACGCAGACCGGCGCGGCCATCGCGTTCGCCCCCGCTCGCCGCCCGCATGGCGCGCTCGCCGTTCCGCGCCCGCCCCGCCCGCCCGCCGGCCAGCGCCCGTCCGCCCGGCCCGGATCAGTCCAGCCGCCGCCGCCCGCCGCCTGCCCGCCCCGAACCGGTGGCGCCTATCAGGAAAATGCGCCGGACGCCTATCGCGGCACCCGCCGTGAGGCCTTCGACAGCTTCGACGCCTGGCCGGATCGGTTGACTGCGCCGCCGGCGAAAACCATCGGCGCCGGCGCGGGACGCGGGCTTGCCTGGCAGCGATGACTTTTGCCTGGTCGCCGCGGCGGCGCGGCGGCGTGGATCTGCCAGGCACAACCGCGAAGCCACCAGCGTCCGCTCGGCATGGACAAGAAGGCTGCCAGCGGCGCCCGAACAGGCCGCGGGAGCCGGACAACCGGCAGGACGAGCCGGGTCAACGAAATTCACGCAGCGGATCACCGAGGACGGCACGAAATCGATCGAGGCCCGGCCGGCGGGGTCCCGCCATCGGCGAAGGCACGTCGGTCGCGGCGGCGACGCAACAGCCGGCATCGCGCCCGTTCGGCGACGGAAGAACCGGCATGCGGTCCGGCGGCGGAACCGGCAGCCGCCGGCCGGCGGACCTTCCCGGCTGCGCCGCCTGAACCGGCCGCCCGCCGCCGGGACCGATGCGCCTGCGCCGCAGACGGCCGCCGATTGCGGCTGAAGCGCCTGCACCCGGCGCCGAAGCGGCGTCGGTCGGCCAGAAGGCGATTTTCTACGAAGAACGGACCAGGCGCGGCGGAAGGCTCAGCCAATGCCGGCGCGGTGGTCTGGAGCGTGGCGATGGAATCGCCGGGCGACGTCACGCGCCGGCGTCGATGGTCCGCAACGCCTTTTGCGCCTTGAGCGCGGCAGCCTTCACCGCGTCCTGGACCTTTTCGAAGGCGCGCACCTCGATCTGGCGCACCCGCTCGCGGCTGATGTCGAAGCGCGACGACAAATCCTCAAGCGTCACCGGATCGTCCGACAGGCGGCGGGCTTCGAAAATCTCGCGTTCGCGCTCGTTGAGCACGCCGAGGGCGTCGGCGAGGAGCGTGCGGCGGCTTTCCAGCTCGTCCTGCTCGACCAGCATGGCTTCCTGGCTGTCGGTGGTCATCGACCAGCCAGTCCTGCCACTCGCCGGCTCGCCTTCGCCTGCCCGGATCGGCGCATTGAGCGAGGCATCGCCGGACAGGCGGCGGTTCATCGACACCACCTCTTCCTCCGACCCTCAGCTTGGTGGCGATCTCGGTCACCTGCTCGGGCTTCAGGTCGCCGTCCTCGAGCGCCTGAATCTGGCCCTTGATCTTGCGCAGATTGAAAAACAGGCGCTTCTGGTTGGCGGTGGTGCCCATTTTCACCAGGCTCCATGAGCGCAGGATGTACTCCTGGATCGACGCCTTGATCCACCACATGGCATAGGTGGCGAGGCGGAAGCCGCGTTCGGGCTCGAACTTCTTGACGGCCTGCATCAGGCCGACATTGCCTTCGGAGACGACTTCGCCGATCGGCAGGCCATAGCCGCGATAGCCCATGGCGATCTTGGCGACGAGGCGCAGATGAGAGGTGACGAGTTTGTGCGCGGCCTTGGTGTCGCCATGCTCGAGAAACCGCTTGGCGAGCATGTACTCTTCCTGCGGCTGAAGCATGGGGAAACGGCGGATTTCTTCGAGATAGCGGGACAGTCCGCCTTCGCCGGAAACGATACTGGGCAGTGATTGGGCCATTCTTGGCGCCCTCCTGTTCGCCCCCGATGATGCGGCGGGCTTCTCGCGCGATCGCCGAGGCGCCTCGCGTCAAGCGGCTTATACAGGGGAAGGAGCGGCGAAATAAGTGAAACTTTGTTCACAATCGCGCGCTCACGCGGAAGTGCATTGCGTCCGGAAGCCCGCGATCAGGTCGGCAAGATCGGCCGGCGGGTCGGTTTCGAAGCGCATGAGGCGACCGTCGGCGGGATGGGCGAAGGCGAGCAGGCGGGCATGCAGCGCCTGACGCGGAAACGCCGTGACGCGGCCGCGCAAGGGCTCGGGCAGTCGGTTCGCCTTGGTGCGGAAGCCCTGGCCGTAGTCGGGATCGCCGATCAACGGATGGCCGAAATGGGCCATATGGACGCGGATCTGGTGGGTGCGGCCGGTCTCGAGCCGGCATTCGACGAGAGCGGCGGCGTCGCCGAACCGCTCCATCCGTCGCCAATGGGTGACCGCCTGACGCGCGTCGGGATGGGTGTGGCGGACGACGGCGCGCAACGTGCGGTCGGCCGAGGCGCGGCCGAGGGGAGCCTCGATGACACCCTCGGCGCGGTCGGGAATGCCCCAGACCAGCGCCAGATAGGCGCGTTCGAGCACCCCGTCGCGGCCATGATCGGCGAAAGCCTCGGCGAGCGCGCGATGGGCGCGGTCGTTCTTGGCCACGACCATGACACCGGAGGTGTCCTTGTCGAGGCGGTGGACGATTCCAGGGCGCTTGACGCCGCCAATGCCGGAAAGGCTGTCGCCGCAGTGGTGGATGAGGGCGTTGACCAGCGTGCCGGCAGGGTTGCCGGCGCCGGGATGGACGACGAGGCCGGCCGGTTTGTCGATGACGATCAGGTCGGCGTCTTCGTGCAGGATCGTCAGCGGCAGGTTCTCGCCGGCCGGTTCGGCGGCTTCGGCCTCGGGTAGCGCGAGCAGGAGCGCTTCGCCGCCCTTCAATTTGCGGCCGGGGTCGGCGACGACGACGCCGTCGATCGACAAGGCGCCGGCGCGGGCCAGCGCCTGGAGGCGCGAGCGCGAATAGTCCGGCTTCAGCGTTTCGGCCAGCCATTGGTCGAGCCGGCGGCCTGCGGCGTCGGGACCCGCGGTGAGGACTATCCTCGCCGGCGCTTCGGGGCTATCAGCACCCGGCATCGACGCCAACCGACGGACCGACAACGATGAGCGACGCAACCGACGACCCCGACAAGCCGGATCCGGCCTTCGAGGCGATCCGCGCCAGAATGGTGCGCTTTTTCGTCATCAACATGGTCTTCCTGTTCGCCGCCCTTATGGTGGTGGTGGGCGCGCTTGTCTACAAAGCGATGAAGAAGCCGGCGAACAGCGCGGCTTCGCCTGTGCTTCCCGCCGATCCGGCCAAGGCGACGACGCTGCCGATTCCGGCCGGGGCGAAGCTCCTCGGTTCGGCGGCGACGGCCGACCGGGTCAGCCTCGATGTGGAGTTTGGCGACGGCAGCCGCGAAATCCGCGTCCACGACGCGGCGACCGGCGTGCTGGTCGGGCGCTATCGCATCGCATTCGAATAGGGACATCCGGCCTGTTGCATTCGATGGCCGCCGCCGTTATATCGCGGCGGTCTTACGCGCCCATCGTCTAGCGGTCAGGACGGCGCCCTCTCACGGCGCAAACCGGGGTTCGATTCCCCGTGGGCGTACCAATTCCCGCTTGCCGATCCATCACTCCGCCGCGTCGAGGCGCAATTCGCCGCTGGCGATCTGTTCGCGTTCGATGGATTCGAACAGGGCGCGGAAATTGCCCTCGCCGAAGCCGTCGTCACCCTTGCGCTGGATGAATTCAAAGAAGATCGGGCCGACGACGGTCTTGGAAAACACCTGCAGCAGGATGCGGGTCATGCCGCCATCGACCACGCCTTCGCCATCGATGAGGATGCCGTGGCGCTGCATGCGGTCGAGCGGCTCGTCATGTCCGGGCACGCGCGCGCCGCTCATGGCGTAGTAAGCGGGCGGCGGCGGCGGCATGAACGCGATGCCGTTCGCGGCAAGACGGTCGGCGGAGTCGTAAATGTCTTCGGCGCCGACCGCGATGTGCTGGATGCCTTCACCCCGGTATTTGCGCAAATAGCTCTCGATCTGGCTCTTGTCGTCGGTCGATTCGTTGAGAGGAATGCGGATTTTGCCGCAGGGTGAGGTGATGGCGCGGGAAACGAGCCCGGTCAGACGACCTTCGATGTCGAAGAAGTGGATCTGCCGGAAATTGAACAGGTCGCGGTAGAAATCCCACCATTTGTCCATGTTGCCGCGGAAGACATTGTGGGTCAGGTGATCGAGATAGCGGAAGCCGAGCCCTTGCGGTTTCGGATCGCGCGGGCCGGTCCACTCGAAATCCGCGTCGTAGGCCGAGCCTTTCGCGCCATATTTGTCAATGAAATAGAGCAAGGAACCGCCGATGCCGACGATGGCCGGCGCGTCACCGACCTTGCCGTCGCCCTCATAGGGCGTTGCGCCTTTTGAGACCGCGTGCTCGAAGGCGCGCTGTGCATCGACCGTGCGCCAAGCCATCGACGCGGCGCACGGGCCGTGGGCTTCGGCGAAGGCGGCGGCGTGGGCGCCGGCCTCGGCGTTGACGATGTAGGTGATATCGCCCTGGCGCCAGACGGTGATTGCCTTGCGGCGATGCCGCGCAACGGGTGCAAAGCCCATGCGGGTGAAGAGATCGGCGAGTTTTTCCGGCTCGGGATGGGCAAACTCGACAAATTCGAAGCCATCGGTTCCGGCCGGATTGTCAGCGGAAATCATTGCCGGCGGCGCGTCGTGCGGAAAAGGACCCATGGCGTTCTCCCTCGGTTGTCATTTTCCGGCAGTATGACGCAGAATTGGCGGCTGCTTCTTGCATTCTACGGCTTAAATCGCCAAGATTGCGCACGAATGGTGCATGAAACTGGTAAAACATGATGAATCCTGACTTCGACGATTTCGATCTCAAGATCCTCGCCGCGCTGCAAGCGGAGGCGCGGCTGACCAACAACGAGATTTCCGAGCGGGTCCACCTTTCGCCGTCGCAATGTTCGCGACGGCGCATCAGGCTGGAGCAGGAAGGCGTCATCGCCGGGTACCGGGCGCTGATCGACCGGGCGAAACTCGGGTCGTCGCTGACGAGTTTCGTCCATGTCCGGCTGGCGACGCATAATCGTGACAATGCGCGGCGTTTCGCCGATCTGGTCCGGCGGCTTCCGGAGGTTGTGGAGGCGCACGCGTTGACCGGCGAAATGGACTATTCGGTCAAGGTCGTCACCCGCGATCTCAAGGCGCTTTCGGCCTTCGTCAATGAGCAATTGCTGCCGCACGAAGCGGTGCAGCACGTGACCACTTCGATCGTGCTCGACACGCTGAAGGAATTCGGCGACGCGCCGGTCATCGCCGCCTGACGATCATTCGACCGGCGGGTACCAATAACGCGCGGCGGTCGACTTGCGGTCGATCAGGACGAAATTGCCGGTGAAGACGCGATAGGGCGCGCTCCATTCGCCATCCGGCCATTGCACGCGCACCTCGGCGCGTTCGGCCGCGCCGGCCCCGACATGAACCCAGCCGAGGTGTCCTGAGGCATGACCGCCGCCGACGGCGACCTTGCGGATGACGGTGCGGTTGCCGGTCTTGACCGAAACGGTGGCGCCGACGGCGTCGCGGTTCGGTCCGTCCTGCGACAGCGCGATTTCGAGCCAATTGCCCATCGGCCGCGCGCCCCATTGTGTCTTCGCGCCCGTCGAACGGAACAGGCTCAGGGGCTGCTCGCGGTTGACGACGACGAGATCAAGCATGCCGTCGAGATTGAAATCGACGAGCGCGCCGCCGCGCCCCTTGGTCGGCAAGGCGACGCCGGCGTCGCCGCCCTTTTCCGCGAAGCGTCCGTCCCAGCCTCCGATCAGCAGATTGTCGGGGTCGGTCGCGGCGAAGTCGGGCATGCGTTCGACATTGCCCTTGGCGATGAACAAATCGAGCGCGCCGTCATTGTTGACGTCGTCGAATTCGGCGTGCCAGCCGGTCGACGGTTTCAGATCGCCAAGCGCATAAGGACGGAAGGCGGTGGCGCCGCGTTCCCAGGCGATGTCGCGATAGGTCGGCTGGCCTTCGTCGGCTTCCTCGGAGAGCTTCTGCAGCTTGTTGTCGCCCATCGAGGTGATGGCGTATTCGGGGTAGCCGTCGCCCTCGAGATCGCCTTCGGCGATCCCCATGCCCCAGATCGACAGATGCTCCCAGCCGTCGGCCTTGCCGTAGAGGCGCGGCGTCTCGCCGGGCGGAACCCGCCACAATTGCTCCTCGCCGCCGCGATGATATTGGCGGTCATTGGCAATGCGCAAGGCCGGCTCGCCGACATGGGCCCAGTCGGTGAACAGCATCGACAGGGCGCACCAGCCCGGACGCAGCGGCGTTTCGATCGAGTAGTCGGGATTTGGGCCCGGCTGGGGACGCAACAAGACATTGTCGTCGCAGGTGCCGAACGGCGAGCCTGGCGCGGCGCGATCGATATAATTGCCGAAAGCGAGCGTCGGGAAAGCCGATTCCGCCTCCCAGATTGCCGAAAAGGCCGTCGTCCACGCCTTGCCGCCATCAAAGGCGAAGGCCTTGTTGGCCTTTTCGAAAGCGCAGCCGGGCAGGCCCTTCAGCACGACATTGGCGCCGAGGCGCAGCAACACGACATCCTTCAAGCCGTCATTGTCGATATCGAGCGGATAGGCGCCGAGCGTGTTGACGCGGTCGCGCTCGTCGACGCCGAGCGCGCGTTCCTCGAAACGGAGCGCGCCGCCGGCGGGCGACCGGTTGACGAACAGGCGCGCCGGGCCCTTGCCGCCGGCGACCAGCATGTCCTCGCGGCGATCGCCGTCGCAATCGAAGACGGCGACGCCGCCGCCGACGAAAAACTCCCACGGACCGCGATAGGCATGGTCGATTCCGGCGGCCAGAGCTTCCTCGACGAAGACCGGCACGTCGCCGTCGAATTTCGGCGCATCGGGTTCGCCGGCGGCGAACGCGGTGGAGGCGGTGAGGAGGAGGGCCAGGCGAAGCAGGTTTTTCATGGCGCGATCACGAGGGTTTTCAGGAAGGCGATGAGGGCGGACCGCTCGTCGTCGGCCGCATCCTCATAGGCGTCGCGGGCTTTTCGCGCCTCGCCGCCATGGGCGAGGATCGCCTCGTTCAGCGTCGGCATGTCGCCGCGATGGCCGTAGGGCGCGGTCGACCCGATGCCCCACAATTCGGATGTGGCGAAGACATTGCGGTCGACGAAGCGCTGGGCCAGCAGCTCATTGCCGAAGGCGGCGATCTGCTCGTCGGCGATGACATGGCGTTTGAGGTCGGAAAAGAGCGGCACGAGGAGGCGGCCCTGACTGTCGCGAGGCAGGGCCTTTGCCCAGGGCAGGGCGGCGAGGTCGTAACGCGTGGTCTTGTCGACATCGGCCCGGCGCAGCGTGCCAGCGGCGTCATAGGGGCCGGGATCCTCGAAGACGGCGCTGTCGAGCGGCAGGGCGCGCAAATGGCAGGAGGCGCAGCCGAGCGAATCGAACAGCAAATCGCCCTTCGCCGCCGCCGCTTTCCATTCGGCGTGATCGGGGACCAAAACAGTCGGCGTCGGCAGGGTCGCCTGCCAGGCGGTGAGCGCCGAGACATCCCCCTCGGTGATCTCGTCGGGCTTTTCGTCGCCGTCGAAGTCGGCCTCGCCGGTCCAGCGCACGCCGAAACGCTCGGCCGCCTGCATGCCGTGGTGATGGTTCAGCGCGTTGTCGGTGAATTGGCGCAGCGAGACGAACACGCCCTTCTGGCTGAACGGCTTGACGATCAGGTCGGCGTCGACGCCTTCGATGCGGCGCAAATCGACCGAACCGTCGGGAAGGGCGGTGATCCAACCGAAATAGACGCCCTTGGCGTCCAGCTTGGCGTCGACCTCGGCGCCGGACCGGCGCGCCTCGGCGAGCGCCCTGGCGCGAATGTCGTGCAGCGAAGCGGTCATCTCGCGGGCGAGCAGTTCGACCAGGCCGGCCCCGAACAGGTGATTGGTGTTGCGTTCGTTGGAGAATTGCGGGTCGAGACTGTCGAAATCGGCGCTTTCGAAGCCTTCGGCGACAAATACATTGGCGACAAAATCGCCGGCGCCGCCGGTCATCGGCACATTGTGGCAGGCGGCGCAGGAGGTCGCGTCCATGCCGGGGGTGCGGAAGAACCCTTGTTCGGGCTTGCGCTTGCGCTTGGTCGGCAGGATGGCCTGGGTGGCGAAAGGCCGGCCGACGCCATCCCCGGCGGTGAAGGGCGCGGCAAACAGTTTTTCGCCGGCCTTGACGAGTTCGTCCAAACGTCCGGGCGCCAGCAGGTCGACAAAGGCGGCGCGATCGACATGCGCGTCGATGGCCTTCTCGTCCCATGGCGCGGCGGATGCAACCGCGACGCTCGCGGCCATCGCGGCGAGGATTGAGGACCAGCGGATCATTGAGAACCTCCCTTTACTCGGCGGCGCGCGCCGGGCTTTCGCCAGTGGCGAAGACCTCGTCGTCGAGCCGGCCGAGCGCGGTGATTCTGCATCCGTCCTCGGCCAATTCCTGTTCGTCAGGATAGCAGGTTATCGCCACCGCCGCGCCGGCCGCCCCTGCGAATGTTTCGCCGATCGCCTCGCGCAAGGCCGCTTCGGTCAAATCGAAGGCGTCGCCGCCGGGACCGACGATGGACACATCGAGCGGATCGGTAAGGGCGAACAGATTGCCGAGACCGAGACCGAGCGCACGCCCGGCCTCAGCGAAAGCGGCGCGCGCGCCGTCATCGCCGGCGCGGGCGCTTTCGGCGATCGCCGCCATCTCGACGCGGCCAAAATGGCGCTCGGGCACGATATCGGGATCGCCGCCGCTGGCGCGCCGCCAGATGGCGTAATTCGAAGCGTAAGCTTCGACGCACCCTCTGCGGCCGCAGCGGCAGCGCGCGCCACCAGGCGCGATGACGGTATGGCCGAATTCGCCGGCCGAAGAGCGGGCGCCGGAAAACACCGCGCCTTTGAGATGCAAGCCCATGCCGATGCCTTCGCTTTGCAAAACGGCGACGAAATCGGCGCCGTGGCGGGCGGGATCGCGTCGCCGCAACGCTTTGACGATCATGGCGCAATCGTGGAACAGCATGGCCGGCGCGTCGAAGACCGTTTCCAGCGCATCGGCGAGCCGGACATTGCGGGCCGGCGTGAACGGCGACCAGAGAATCGTCCTCGACCCGGCGTCGGCGATGCCCTGGACCGCGGCCGTCACGCTGCGCAACGGCCCGCGCAAGCCGGCCGAGTGAATCGCTTTGCGGCCGGCCGAGACAACGGCGTCGACAAGTTCTGCTTCGGTTTTCGCCGGTCCGGCAAAATCGACGGCGGCGTCGGCGAGGCGATTGCCGGCGTAGTCGAAAACCGCCGCACGCATGGCGTTGACGGTCAGGACCAAGGTGAGAACCGAGGCGGCCGACGGATTGAGGGCCAGACCGGTTTGCGGTCGACCGCGCCGGATCGACGATTGCGCCGAAGGAGCATCCTCGACAAGCACGCCTTCGCCGATCAGCGCGGCGGAAAATGCCGAAACGGTCGCCGGCGACAAACCGGTGCGAAGGCAGATGTCGGTGCGGGACAGTGGCGCCCCCCGACGCAGCGCATCCAGAACGAGGCGCCTGTTGTGCCGGCGCATATCATCATGCCGCGCGATGGACTTCATGGCCGGCCGCTCCTCCCGCGACCTGTTTGTGCGCTGCAAAAAATCTATTGCATTGCAATATGTTATGGGCCGCGAAAAGAATATTGACACAGGTGCGACGATGCGTCACTATTTTTTTCGAGGCTCAAAAAAAAGAGCTTCGCAGCTGGCTTTGGCCAAGGTCAATCGCGCCTTTTCCGGCGCTGGGAGGTATTCAATGAAGAAATTCGTCACCGCCATGTTGGCGGGTGCGGCGCTGTCGCTTTCGTTCGCTTCGATCGCCGACGCCAAGGACAAGACCATCGCCGTATCCTGGAAGACCTTCCAGGAAGAGCGCTGGAAGACCGACGAAGCCGCCATCAAGGCCGCTGTCGAAGCCGCTGGCAACAAGTACATCTCGACCGACGCCCAGGGCTCGGCGCAGAAGCAGGCCGCCGACATCGAAAGCCTGATCTCGCAGAAGCCGGACGTGGTCATGGTCGTCGCCTTCGATTCGGACGCGATCCTGCCGTCGATCAAGGCGCTCAGCGACGCGGGCATCAAGTCGATCGCCTATGACGTGCAGTTCGAAGACCCGAATGCGCTCTACATCACCTTCGACAATGTCGGCGTCGGCCGCATCATCGCCGAGGAAGTCAAGAAGGCGAAGCCGGAAGGCAACTATGCCTTCATCAAGGGCGACAAGGGCGACCCGAACGCCACGTTCCTGTTCCAGGGCATGATGGAAGTGCTCAAGGCTGACATCGACTCCGGCAAGATCAAAAACGTCTGCGAGACGTTCACCGATGGCTGGAAGCCCGACAATGCCCAGAAGAACATGGAACAGTGCCTGACCTCGACCGGCAACAAGGTTGACGCCGTTGCCGCCGAAAACGACGGCATGGCCTCCGGCGTTGTCGCCGCGCTCACCGCCCAGGGCATGACCGGCATTCCGGTCGGCGGCCAGGACGGCGATCTCGCGGCGATCAACCGCGTGGCGCTCGGCACCCAGACCGTTTCGGTGTGGAAGAACGCCAAGGACCTCGGCAAGGTCGCCGCCGAAGCCGCCAATGCGCTGGCCGACGGCACGGCGATGGACAAGATCCCCGGCGTTGCCAAGTTCGCCGGCGGCAAGAACAAGGTGGAAATGAACTCCATCCTGCTCGCGCCGACGCCGATCACCAAGGCAAACGTGAACGTCGCCATCGACGCTGGCCACATCACCAAGGAACAGGCCTGCGCGGGCGTCGCCGCCGGTTCGGTTCCGGGCTGCTGATTTTTTCAGAGCCTGAAAGCTCTGGAGAGCCGCGCCGCTTGCCAAAGCGGCGCGGCTTTCCCTTTAATGAAACCCGCGCAGTCGGGAGGGTCGGGAGGAAAACATGTCCAATCCAGGCAACACCAGCCAGAATCCGGCGCTGCAGGACGAAGGACCGGTCAGACGATTCTTCCGCGCCACCGAAATCGACATGCGCATCCTCGGCATGGTCGCGGCGCTGATCCTGATCTGGTGCGCTTTCGACATCGCCAGCGGCATTTTGCGCGGCAATTTCGGCGGGCTGCTCGGCGGCTCGTTCCTGACGCCGCGCAACATCTGGACCTTGCTGGTCCAGACGTCCTCGATCGCCGTCATGTCGACCGGCATGGTGCTGCTGATCGTCATGCGCCAGATCGATCTTTCGGTCGGCTCGATGCTCAGTCTCGTGGCGGTCGCCGGCGCGGTCCTGCAGGTTTTCAAGCTCGGGCCGTGGCTCGGCGTCGGCCATCCGGCCATCTGGATCCTCGGCGTCATCGCGGCCATCGCGCTCGGCGCGGCGATCGGCGCCTTCAATGGCTGGCTGACGGCCTACGCCAAGATCCCGGCCTTCATCGTCACGCTCGGCGGCCTGATCGCCTATAGCGGCCTCGCCTTCCTGATGGCGCGCGGCGAAACCGTCGCGCCGATGGACAAGACCTTCGAGATATTCGGCGGCGGCATCACCATCAGCTGGCTCGGGCCGGCATTGGAGCTGGACGATCGCCTTGGTCGCCTGCGCCGGCATCGTCTACGCCATCGTCAACGGGCGTCGCCAGCGCCAGCGCTTCAAATTCCCGCTGCGGCCGATGTGGGCGGAGATCTTCCTCGTCGCCATCGGCGGCTTCTTCGTGCTCGGCATCACCAAAGTGATGAATTCCTATCCCTGGCCGTTCAAGCTGATCGAGAATTACGCCAAGGCCAATAACGTTCCCATTCCGGCGGGCGTGGAAAATCCGGATGGCGCGGCCATCTGCATGGCGGCCGAAAAAGTCGTCCGCTGCAGCGAAGGCCTGATCTACTACACCGGCTATTCGGTGCCGGTGATCGTGGCGTTGACGGTCGGACTGGCGATGACCTTCATCGCCACGCGCACCCCGTTCGGCCGCTACGTCTACGCCATCGGCGGCAACCCGGAAGCCTCGGAACTCGCCGGCATCGACACCAAGATGATGATCGTCAAGGTGTTCGCGCTGATGGGGGCGCTGGTCGGCATTTCGTCGATCATCTCGTCGGCCCGCCTCAACGCGGCGACCAATGCGCTCGGCCTGTTCAACGAGTTGTACGTCATCGCCGCCGCGGTGATCGGCGGCACGTCGCTCGCCGGCGGCGTCGGCACGATCTACGGCGCCATGCTCGGCGCGCTGCTGATGCAGTCGATCATCTCCGGCATGTCGCTGCTCAATCTGCCGACCGCCTACCAGAGCATCGTCGTCGGCGTCGTGCTGGTGATCGCCGTCTGGCTCGACCAGCTTTATTCCCGCCGCGTGAACTGAGGGAGGCATGACAATGGCAAACGCTGCACAAAAAGCCCACGCCGCCCCCGAATCCCGCGGCACGCCACTGATCGAGATGCGCGACATGTCGATCGCCTTCGGCGGCATCAAGGCCGTCGACCACGCCACGGTCGATCTCTATCCGGGCGAGGTCATGGGCCTGCTCGGGCACAATGGCGCAGGAAAATCGACCTTGATCAAGATCCTGTCCGGCGCCTACCGGCGCGACCACGGACAGATTTTCATCAATGGCGAAGAGGTGACGATCAACAATCCGCGCGACGCCAAGGCGCTCGGCATCGAGACGATATACCAGACGCTGGCGCTGGCCGACAATGTCGACGCCGCCGCCAATCTCTATCTCGGCCGCGAGTTGAAGACGCGGTTCGGAACACTCGACGACGTGGCGATGGAAGCCGAATGCCGCAAGGTGATGCACCGGCTCAACCCGAATTTCCGCCGCTTCAAGGAGCCGGTGATGAAACTTTCGGGCGGCCAACGCCAGTCGGTGGCGATCGCCCGCGCCATCCATTTCAACGCCCGCATCCTGATCATGGATGAGCCGACGGCGGCACTCGGGCCCCAGGAAACCGCGCAGGTGGGCGAGCTCATCAAGCAGCTCAAGGCCGAGGGCATCGGCATTTTCCTGATCAGCCATGACCTGCACGACGTGTTCGATCTCGCCGACCGGCTGGCGGTGATGAAAAACGGCAAGGTCGTCGGCACGGCGAAAACCTCAGACGTCGATCACGACGAGGTGCTCGGCATGATCATCGCCGGCAAATGCCCGCCGGGGGCCATTCCAGGCCCCGGCGCATTGTCGATGGCGAATTGACGGCGACAGGGCGGTCGCCGGGCGACCGCCCTGCGCCTCAATAATAACCGGCGGGGCAGGGCGCGATGTATAGGCGGCCCTTCCGGTTGCGGTAGCGGCATTCGCCCTTGCGCGCCGCCGCGCCGAGCAGAACGCCGGCCGCGCCTCCGGCAAGCGCGCCGACAAGCGCGCCGCCCGGTCGGCCGGTGGCGAGTGCGCCGATGGTCGCGCCCGCGGCGGCGCCCACGGCGGCGTCATTCTCGGCCGTGGTGCAACCGGCGACGAAAGTCAGCGCGATTAGCGCGATGAGTGTCTTTTTCATGCAGCCTCTCCTGATCCATGCCCGCCCCCGGGCACGAGTGAGGCATGGTCGCGGCGAAATTTCGACAGGAGCGTCAGAAAGAGAAATACAGCGCGGCGACCAGGCCAAGGCTGCCGACAATGGCGAAAAACGGCAGGGTCGGCGAATAGGCGCTGGGCAGCGGCGGTTCCTCATCGATGAAATCGCCAAAGGACAGGCGCGCGGCGGCTTCTTCCTTGCGCCAATCTCCCGATGCCTGTGTTGCGCGATCGAATGTCATGGTTGCTTCACCGTCGGGCCCGGCCCATTGTGCTCCGATGATCGGCGAACATGGTAAATACCGGCTTAACCGGAAATTTCCTCCTGGAGGCTGACCGCGCATGGCCACGCGCAAAGGCGACAGACCCGCAGTGTTTGCCGTCCGCCATGGCGACGATCCGGCCGACGACCGCGTGCACGCCCATCTCGCCCAGGCGGGATACCGAACGGTTCCGGTCCGGGCGTTCGCCGGCGAACCGATCCCGATCATCGACGGAGCGACGGCCGGAATTGTCGTGTTCGGCGGAGGTTTCGACGCCTTCGATCATGAACGGAACCGGTTTCTCGCCGACGAACAGCGCCTGATTGAGGCAGCCATGGCGCGCAACCTGCCGGTGCTCGGCATCTGTCAGGGCGCGCAACAAATCGCCCATGCGCTTGGCGCCTGGGTCGGACCGTCGCGGAGCGGACGGACCGAATTCGGCTACTATCCGGTGCTGCCATCGGCCGGAGCCGAGGATTTCCTCGCCGCGCCGCTGATCGTGGCGCAGGCGCATTTCCACGAATTCGACCTGCCGCCCGGCGTACGCCAGCTGGCGAAAAGCGACCATTTCGCCTGCCAGGCCTTCAGCGCCGGGTCGGCGGTGGCGGTGCAGTTCCATCCGGAAGTGACGCCCGCGGGATTTCGGCGCTGGCAGGACGCGCCGTGGGCCATGTATGGCGCGAAAGGGGCGCAGAACCGAGCCGAACAGGACCGGCTGATGGCGTTGCACGACGATGCGCAGGACGCCTGGTTCCGGACCTTGCTGGCGAGTCTGTTTGCGCCGAGCGGTTGACCCGGGGCCGGGCGCGACGCCGGTTTTCCCCAGCGTGATGTTGTGTTTTGTGCATTGCACACTTATCATTTCAATAATTTGCCGCGCCGGGAGGACGCCAAGCAGGAGATTTGCTGCAATGCACATCACACTGGCGCACACACCCGGATTCAAGCCGCCGCACGGCGTGCGGCTGCGCATTCTCGGCAAGGCTGACATTCCGCTGCTGGTCGAGCATTTGACCGGCCTCGATGTCGGTGGACGGCGCGACCGGTTCAACGGCACGGTCGATTCCGACTGGATCGCCGACTACGCCGGCCGCTGCATTCAGCCGGGCGTGATGGTCATCGCCGCCGAGTATCATGAGCACGTCATCGGCATTGCGGAAATGCACCCGATCAAGCGGGATGCGGTTGAAGTCGCCTTCAGCGTCGACGCCCATTGGCGCGGGCGCGGCGTCGGCGCCACATTGTTCGCCATGATCCTGGAGGCGGCCTGGTCGCGCGGACTCGACGAGATCGAGATCACCACGCACAGCCAGAATGAGGCGATGAAGCGGTTGGCGCGCAAATTCGGGGCGGAAATCCGCTTTCTCGACGGCGATTCGGTCGGCCGTATTCGGCTCGACGATATTCACATGCTCGACGCCGGGGAATAGCGAAAGCCACTCCATTTTCTTCGCGCGGGGAAGCGAAATGGAGTAGTCTTTTTCGGCAATTGCATCCCGGGAGGACGCCATGACCGACAATTCCTTTCTCGACATGTTCAAGGCGATGGGCAAGGGCATGAAAGTGCCGGGCGTCGATGTCGATTCGATCCTCGACTACCACCGCAAGAATCTCGAAGCGCTTGAGGCAAGCGCCAAGGCGGCCTCGGTCGGCGCGACCGGGGTTTTCGACCGCCAGCGCGAAATGCTGGCCGAGACGCTCAGGCAATGGACCGATATCTCGCAAATGGGCAAGGCCGCCGCCAATCCGCAGGATTTCATGGCGAAACAGGCCGAGTTGGCGAAGAAATCCTTCGAGGCGGCGGTGAAGAACGCCGGAGAAGTGGCCGAACTGGTCGGCAAATCGGGGACCGAATCCCTCGACATCCTGAAAAAACGGATCGTCGAGGCGATGGACGAGACGCGCAGGGCGGTCGAAAAGGCCGGCAAGGCATAGGTCGCGCGAATAATTTCGCGATTCGATAAAAATACCGTTCCCAATCGGCGCGGGCGCATTACAATGCGCCAAGCGCTCGGGGAGGAGACCATGTATCTCGGCATCGATCTCGGAACGTCGAGCGTGAAAGTCATGCTCATCGACGGCGAACAGCATGTCGTCGGCTCCGCGTCGGCGGCGCTTGCCGTCGCCAATCCGATTCCCGGCTGGTCGGAGCAGGACGCCGGCGATTGGGAGTCGGCGACCGACGCGGCGATGGGGCAATTGAAAGCCGCGCAACCTCGCGAACTGGCGGCCGTCACCGGTATCGGCCTGTCCGGCCACATGCACGGGGCGACGCTGGTCGACATCCACGACCGGCCGATCCGCCCCTGCATCCTGTGGAACGATACCCGCAGCCACGCCGAGGCGGCCGAACTCGACGCCATCCCGGCGTTTCGGCAATTGACCGGCAACATCGTCTTTCCCGGCTTCACGGCGCCGAAGCTCCTGTGGGCGGCGCGCCATGAACCGGCGCATTTCGACGCCATCCGCTTCGTGCTGCTGCCGAAGGATTATCTGCGCCTGTGGCTGACCGGCGAGCACATGAGCGAAATGTCGGATTCGGCCGGCACCTCGTGGCTCGATGTCGGAGCGCGGCGCTGGTCCCCCGAATTGCTGGCGGCGACCGGACTTGAGGAACGCCAGATGCCGGACCTCGTCGAGGGTACGGACACGGCCGGTGTGTTGCGACCGGAACTGGCTTCGCGCTGGGGCATGGGCGCCGGCGTCGTCGTCGCCGGCGGCGCGGGCGACAACGCGGCGTCGGCCGTCGGCATGGGCACGGTGCGCGACGGCGACGCCTTTGCCTCGCTCGGCACGTCGGGCGTGTTGTTCGCCGCCAATAATGGCTTCAAGCCCAAGCCGGAAAGCGCCGTCCACGCGTTCTGCCACGCGCTGCCGGACACCTGGCACCAGATGGGCGTGATCCTTGCGGCGACCGATTCGCTGAACTGGCTCGCCGACGTGACCGGCGTTTCGCAAGCGGATTTGACGGCGGAGCTGGGCGACACGCTGAAGGCGCCCGGCAGCGTCACCTTCCTGCCCTACGTCTCGGGCGAACGCACGCCGCACAACGACGCGCTGATCCGCGGCGCATTTGCCGGCATCGGCAAGGAGAGCCATCGCGCGACGTTGACGCAGGCCGTTGTCGAAGGCGTCGCCTTCGCCTTTGCCGATTGCCGCGATGCGCTGGCCAGCGCCGGCCAGACTGTCGGCCGCGCCTTCGCGGTCGGCGGCGGGGCACGCTCGCGCTACTGGCTGAAAGCGCTGTCGACGGCGCTCGCCATGCCGCTCGATATTCCGGTCAACGGCGATTTCGGCGCCGCATTCGGCGCGGCGCGGCTCGGCCTGATCGCGGCGACCGGAGCCGATCCGCTCGCCGTGATGACGCCGCCTGCGGCCGCCGAGACAATCGAACCCGACGCGGCGCTTGCTGGCGCGTTCGCAGCCAAACTCGAAACCTATCGCAACCTCTATCCCGCCATCAGGAGCGCCACGACTTGAGCACCGGATTTTTCGGCGACATCGCCCCGATCACCTACGAAGGCCCCGAAAGCGACAATCCGCTGGCCTTTCGTCATTACAACAAGGACGAAATCGTCCTCGGCAAGCGCATGGAGGACAATCTGCGCTTCGCGGTCGCGTACTGGCATTCATTCGCCTGGGAGGGCGGCGATCCGTTCGGCGGGCGGACATTCCAGCGCCCCTGGTTCGGCGACACAATGGATCACGCGAAACTCAAGGCCGATGTGGCTTTCGAGATGTTCTCGCTGCTCGGTGCGCCGTTTTACTGCTTCCACGACGCCGATGCGCGCCCGGAAGGCAAGAGTTTCGCCGAAAGCCGGAAAAACCTCGAGGCGATCGTCGACATCTTTGCCGCCAAGCAGAAGCAGACCGGCGTCAAACTCCTCTGGGGAACGGCAAATTTGTTCTCGCACCGGCGCTTCATGAGCGGCGCGGCGACCAATCCCGATCCGGACGTGTTCGCCTACGCAGCGGCGACGGTGAAGAGCTGCATGGACGCGACCAAGAAGCTCGGCGGCGCCAACTATGTGCTGTGGGGCGGGCGCGAAGGCTATGAGACGCTGCTCAACACCGATTTGAAGCGCGAGGACGCCCAGATGGGCCGCTTCCTCAATCTTGTGGTCGAATACAAATACAAGGTCGGCTTCAAGGGCACGATCCTGATCGAGCCTAAGCCGCAGGAGCCCTCGAAGCACCAGTACGACTACGACGTCGCCACGGTCTACGGCTTCCTCAGGCGCCACGGGCTGGAAAACGAGGTCAAGGTCAATATCGAGCAGGGCCACGCCATCCTCGCCGGCCATCTGTTCGAGCACGAGCTGGCGCTCGCCAACGCGCTCGGCATTTTCGGCTCGATCGACATGAACCGCAATGACTACCAGTCGGGTTGGGACACCGACCAGTTTCCCAACAACACGCCGGAAATGGCGCTTGCCTTCTACGAGGTCATCAAGGGCGGCGGCTTCAGGAACGGCGGCACCAATTTCGACGCCAAACTGCGCCGCCAGTCGCTCGATCCGGAGGATCTGCTGATCGCGCACGCCGGCGGCATGGACACCTGCGCCCGCGCCTTCAAGGCGGCGGCGAAGCTTTACGAGGACAAGGCGCTCTCCGCCCGCGTCGAGGAGCGCTACGCCGGCTGGAAATCGGCGGAAGCCAAGGCGATGCTCTCAGGCAAGCGCTCGCTCGCCGAGATCGCCGAGCGGGTGGAAAAGAAATCCATCAATCCGGAGCCGCGCTCGGGCAAGCAGGAGCTGCTGGAGAACATCGTCAACCGGTATGTTTGACGGGGACTGCGGTTCGTAGTTCGTTGATGGTCGTTCGTAGTTCGCGGTTTACGTTTCGGGCTACGAATAACGAATTGCGAACCGCGAACGACTCCCATGGCCTTCACGCTCCGCCAGCTCCGCTATTTCGTCGCCGTCGCCGAACGCGGTTCGGTGTCGGGCGCGGCGCAGGCGTTGTCGATCAGCCAGTCGGCGGTGACCGAAGCGATCAAGGAGCTTGAGGGCGATCTCGGCGTCGTCCTGTTCGAGCGCCATGCGCGCGGGCTCGCCGTCACCCAAAAAGGGCAATCCTTCCTGCGCCATGCGACGAAGATTCTGGGCGATGTTTCCGATGCGCGCCGGGCGCTCGGCGAGGACGAGAGCGCCGCGCCGGGGCAATTGGCGCTCGGGGTCACGGCGCTGGTCGCCGGCTATGTGCTGTCCGACCTGTTGGCGCGCTATCGCCGGGCGTTTCCGGGGGTGAAGGTCTCGGCCATCGAGGATACCGGCGACTACCTGGAGCATCTGCTCGTCGGCGGCGAACTCGATGTCGCCGTTATGGTGACATCGAATCTGCGCGACCGCATGGCGCTGACCACCGATCTGATCGAGCGTTCGCCATACCGGCTGTGGACGCCGCTCGGCCACCGGCTGGCGGGGCGCGCCGCGGTGTCGATCGACGAGGTGGCGGGCGAACCGCTGATCATGCTGACCATCGACGAAATCGAGGAAAACACCGCCAAGCTGATGACGGCGCTCGGGCGCAAGCTGGACATCGCGTTCCGCACCCGCTCGGTGGAGGCGGTACGCAGCCTTGTCGCCACCGGGGCCGGGGTCGCCATCCTGCCGGAGCTGGTCTACCGCCCGTGGTCGCTGGAAGGCGACCGTATCGAGATGCGCGAAATCGAGGGCGACATGCCGGCGGTGCAGGTCGGCATGGCGTGGCGGCGCGGCTCGGGACTGACAAGGGCGGCGCGCGACTTCATTGATCTGGCGCAGACGCAGCGTGGCGCGCGCGGGCGGACGTGATATCGGAATTTCCGATAATGCCTTTCTGACAAATGAAATTGCGAAAGCTGCGCCTTGGCGTAGCTTCCGGTGCAGCGGGCGAAACGGCCGAGACGCGCCATTCCCCGGCAAGGGAGGTTCACCATGAAATCCGCATTGAAATCCTGCACCGCGATTGCCGTGGCGCTATCGGTCACAGCGCCGGCGCTTTCGGCCGAGATGATGAAGGAACTGGGCAAAGGCGAGGGCGAAGTTTCCATCGTCGCCTGGGCCGGCTACATCGAGCGCGGCGAGACCGACCCGGCCTACGACTGGGTCACCGAGTTCGAGAAGCCAAGACATCGTGCAAGGTTTCGGTCAAGACTGCCAACACCTCGGACGAAATGGTGGCGCTGATGAACGAGGGCGGCTTCGACCTCGTCACCGCCTCGGGCGATGCCTCGCTCCGCCTGGTCGCCGGCAAGCGCGTGCAGCCGATCAACACCGATCTGATCCCGTCGTGGTCGACCATCGACGAGCGGCTGCAGAACGCGCCGTGGCACACGGTCGACGGCGTTCACTACGGCACGCCCTATGTCTGGGGCGCCAATGTGCTGATGTACAACACCAACGCCTTCAAAACGCCGCCGACCTCGTGGAAGGTGGTGTTCGAGGAAACGACGCTCGACGACGGCAAGTCGAACAAGGGCCGCGTGCAGGCCTATGACGGGCCTATCCACATCGCCGACGCCGCCAATTACCTGATGGCGCACAAGCCCGATCTCGGCATCAAGGATCCCTACGAACTGAACGAGGACCAGTACAAGGCGGCGCTCGACCTGTTGCGTCAGCAACGCACCCTGGTCGGCCGCTACTGGCACGACGCCTTCATCCAGATGGACGATTTCAAGAATGAGGGCGTGGTCGCCTCCGGCTCCTGGCCGTTCCAGGTCAACGTCCTGATGGCCGACGCCGAGGCAATGAAGAAAACGCCGATCGCCTCGACCTTCCCCGAGGAAGGGGTCACCGGCTGGGCCGACACGACGATGCTGCACGCCGAAGCGGCTCATCCGAATTGCGCCTATATGTGGATGGAGCACTCGCTGTCGCCGAAGGTTCAGGGCGATGTCTCGGCCTGGTTCGGCACGGTGCCGTCGGTTCCCGCCGCCTGCAAGGGCAACGCGTTGCTGACCGACGCAGGCTGCGCCACCAATGGCGGCGACAAGTTCGACAAGATCAAGTTCTGGAAAACCCCGCAATCCAAATGCGCCAGGGCGACAAATGCGTGCCGTATTACCGCTGGGTCTCCGACTATATCGGCGTGATCGGCGGTCGCTGACCGTCGTTTCCGGCGGCGGCGCGGCGCCGATCCCCCAAAGCCCGTTCCGGCCGCCGGAAAAACCGATTGAGAAAATCGCGATGACCGCTGTCCGCTTCACCGGCGTGTCGCGCCATTTCGGCGCGGTGCGCGCCGTCGACGCCGTCGATCTGGCGATCGCGCCGGGCGAATTCTTCGCCATGCTCGGCCCGTCAGGCTCGGGCAAGACGACGTGCCTGCGCCTGATCGCCGGCTTCGAGCAGCCGACGGCCGGCCACATCGAGATTTTCGGCGAGACAGCGGAAGGCGTGCCGCCCTACCGGCGCAACGTCAACACCGTGTTTCAGGACTACGCGCTGTTTCCGCACATGAACGTCGGCGACAACGTCGCCTACGGTCTGATGATCAAGGGCGTCGGCGGCGGCCGAACGCCAACGCGGGCCGACGAGGCGCTGGCGCTGGTCAAGCTGCCCGGCTACGGCGGGAGCAAACCGGGGCAATTGTCGGGCGGGCAACGCCAACGCGTGGCGCTGGCCCGCGCGCTGGTCAACAAACCGAAAGTGCTCCTGCTCGACGAGCCGCTCGGCGCGCTCGACCTGAAGCTGCGCGAGCAGATGCAGGAGGAACTGAAAAGCCTGCAGCGGGCGCTCGGCATCACCTTCGTCTTCGTCACCCACGACCAGGGCGAGGCGCTGTCGATGGCCGACCGCGTCGCCGTCTTCAACGACGGCCGCATCCAGCAGGTCGGCACGCCGCAGGACATCTACCGCCGCCCGGCGTCGCGTTTCGTCGCCGATTTCGTCGGCTCGTCGAACGTGCTGCCGCCCGAACTTGACCGAGCGCTGGGCGGCGGTCGGCGCTGGGCCTCGCTCGGCCGGAAGCCGTGCGCGTAACGCGGGCGGCGACGGGCTTGGCGGCGCGCGTCAAATCGCGCGGCTATCTGGGCGCGACGACGCGCCTCGCGCTCGACGCCGGAGACGCGGCGATGCATGCGATCCTGCCCGGCGGCGCGACGGTTCCTCCCGATGGTTCCGAGGTTCGGCTCTCCTTCGAACCCGCCGATCTGCACCTGATGGAGGCGGAAGCGTGAGCGGCGCCGTCATCGCCGATGCCGGCGGGGGGATGCTGGCGCGCCTATCCGACCTGTTGTGGCGCAGGCCCGGGCTGCTGCTGTTCCTGCTGCTGGTGCCGGCGCTGCTCTGGCTCGGCATCGTCTATTGCGGCTCGCTGTTGGCGCTGCTGCTGCAGAGCTTTTTCTCGATCGACGAGTTCTCCGGCCTGATCGTGCGCGAATTCACGCTGAAAACCTATGGAGAACTGTTTCTCGCCGCCAATGTCGACATCATCCTGCGCACAGTTATCATGGCGACGCTGGTGACGCTGGCGTCGATTGCGCTCGCCTTTCCCGTCGCCTACTTCGCGGCGCGCTATGCCAAAGGGCGCATGAAGGCGGTGTTCTATCTCGGCGTCATGCTGCCCCTGTGGGCAAGCTATCTGGTCAAGGTCTACGCCTGGAAACTGATCCTCGCCAAGGAGGGCATCCTCAGTTGGACCTTCGCCAAGCTGCACCTGACCAGGCTGATCGACGCGTGGCTGGCGCTTCCCGTCATCGGCGGCAACTCGCTGTCGATCAGCTACACCGGCACCTTCCTGGTCTTCCTCTATGTCTGGCTGCCCTTCATGATCCTGCCGATCCAAGCGGCGCTGGAGCGGGTGCCGGCGAGCCTGATCGAGGCGTCCGGCGATCTCGGCGCGACGCCGGCGCAGGCGTTCCGCACCGTAATCTGGCCGCTGGCGCTGCCCGGCGTCATCGCCGGCTCGATCTTCACATTCTCGCTGACGCTCGGCGACTACATCATCCCGCAGATCATCGGCTCGTCGCGTCTGTTCATCGGCCAGGCGGTCTATGCCCATCAGGGCACGGCCGGCAATATCCCGCTCGCCGCCGCCTTCACCGTCGTGCCGGTTCTCATCATGGGGCTCTATCTGTGGGGCGCGAAACGGCAGGGGGCGTTCGATGCGCTCTGACGGGACGCCCTCGGCTTCGCTCGGCCTCAAGATCGCCGCGGCCGGCGGCCTCGCTTTCATGCACCTGCCGATCCTGCTGATCTTCGTCTACGCCTTCACCACAGAGGAAAAGCGCCTATCCATGGCCGCCGCCGGGGCTGACGCTCGCCTGGTTCGCGGTCGCCTGGAACCGGCCGGATGTCTGGGAGGCGCTGACACTGTCGGTGCAGGTCGCAACCCTCGCCACTGCGATGGCGATCGCGCTCGGCACGCTGGCGGCGGCGGCGATGGCGCGGTTTTCGTTTTTCGGACGCGAGGCGATCTCGCTGTTGGTCATCCTGCCGATCGCGCTGCCCGGCATCATCACCGGCATCGCGCTGCGGTCGGCCTTCAATTTGATGGACATCGACTTCTCGTTTTTCACCATCGTGCTCGGGCACGCGACGTTCTGCATCGTCGTCGTCTACAACAACGCGGTCGCCCGCTTCCGCCGCCTGTCCGGTTCGCTGATCGAGGCGTCGATGGATCTTGGCGCCAACGGCTTCCAGACGTTCCGCCATGTCGTGCTGCCCAATCTTGGCACGGCGCTGCTGGCCGGCGGCATGCTCGCCTTCGCACTCTCCTTCGACGAGGTGATCGTCACTACCTTCACCGCCGGCCAGCAGCAGACGCTGCCGATCTGGATGCTCGAGGAACTGGTGCGGCCGCGCCAGCGCCCGGTGACCAACGTTGTCGCGATGGCAGGAGGACGCCATGAACACCGAGATGCTGATCGGCTCGCGCTTCGAGCGGGGCACGGAAACCGAAGAGGCGATCCTCAATCCGCGCACCGGCCAGACGGTGCTGTCGCTTCCGGAGGCGAGCGCCGGCCAGATCGACGCAGCGGTGGCGGCGGCGGACGCGGCGTTTTCGTCATGGGCGCGCACGACGCCGGCGCAGCGCTCGGCCTATCTCCTGAAGATCGCCGACCGCATCGAGGCCGACGCCGACGCCTTCGCCGCGCTCGAGGCGCTCAATTGCGGCAAGCCGATCAATGCCGTCAGGAACGACGAATTGCCGGCGATCGTCGATTGCTGGCGCTTCTTCGCCGGCGCGGTGCGCTGCATGCCGGGCACGGCGGCGGGAGAATACCTGCCGGGCTTCACCTCGATGATCCGGCGCGATCCGATCGGCGTCGTCGCCTCGATCGCGCCATGGAACTACCCGCTGATGATGATGGCGTGGAAGCTCGCGCCGGCGATCGCCGGCGGCAACACGGTGGTGTTCAAACCGTCGGAACAGACACCGCTGACGGCGCTGAAAATGGCGCGCCTGCTCGCCGACATACTGCCGGAAGGCGTCGTCAATGTCGTGCTCGGTCGCGGCGAAAGCGTCGGCAACGCGCTGATCAACCACGCCCGGGTCAACATGATTTCGCTCACCGGCGACGTGGCGACGGGCAAGAAGGTGCTGCAGGCGGCGGCCAAGTCGGTCAAGCGCACCCATCTCGAACTCGGCGGCAAGGCGCCGGTCATCGTCTTCGACGACGCCGACATCGAGCAGGTGGTGAGCGGCCTGCGCGCCTTCTCCTTCTACAACGCCGGCCAGGACTGCACGGCCGCCTGCCGCATCTATGCCGGCGAAAAGGTCCACGACAAGCTGGTCGCCGATCTCTCCGCGCCGTCTCGACCCTCAAGTTCAACCAGCAGGACGCCGAAAACGAAATCGGGCCGTTGATTTCGAAACGCCAGCGCGACCGTGTCGCGAGCTTCGTCGAGCGGGCGGCGGAGCAGAACCACATCGAGATCACCACCGGCGGCAAGGCGGCCGGCGAAGGCGGCTTCTACTACCAGCCGACCGTCGTCGCCGGCGCGCTGCAGGCCGACGAGATCGTCCGCCGCGAAGTGTTCGGCCCGGTCGTCTCGGTCACCCGGTTCGCCGATGCCGACGACGCGGTCGCCCGGGCCAATGACAGCGATTACGGGCTTGCCTCGTCGGTGTGGACCAAGGATGTCGGCCGCGCCATGGCCTGCGCCTCGCGGCTCCAATACGGCTGCACCTGGATCAACACCCATTTCATGCTGGTCAACGAGATGCCGCATGGCGGGCTGAAGCAGTCGGGCTACGGCAAGGACATGTCGCTCTACGCGCTGGAGGACTACACCGCGGTGCGCCACGTGATGGTGGCGCACGGGTAGGGCGCGGCATTTCGGCATTACGGGGCGTAAAACCGGATTTGGACGCAAGACGTTGTCGGGCGAATAAAAAGAAAATCGACTCGATCAATTCGCCGGGTCACAATTCGACCGACGATCATTGCGTGTCGGGGAGGCCGCCATCGCCCACTATCTGACGCTGAGCCGGGTCGCCCGGCTTGTCCGCATCCCGCGCGCCATGCTGCAGCGCATGGCCCAGGACGGCGTGCTGGCGACATTCGACGGCCAGATGGAGCTGTCGGAGGTGCTGCGGGTTTTCCCCGACATCGCGCTCGACGACGATACCGAAATCCGCCGGGTCGAGGAGATCAAGGCGGCGGCGGTCAACAAGACGCCGGCCGCGCAGGAATTGCCCGACGCCGAAACGCTTGCGGCGCGGCTGAAATCGCTGTCGCGCGATTACGCCCGCGCCAAGGTTTCGTCGGACCATTCGGACATGGCGCAGGGCTGGCTGCTCGAACGCATCGCCGCGATGCGGGAGGAAGGGCGCATGCCGGCGGCGGCGGCCGACGAGCTGGCCGGCTTTCTCCGGCGCGAGTTCGTGCTAAACGCCGAAGATCGGGCGCGGCGCGAACGCCTGATCGCTGAGGAGAGCCGCTTACGCATCATGTCCGCCACCGTGACGCTTCTGCCCAAGGGACGCACCTTCGACATCGACGGGCGGGAAACGATTCTCGAAGCCGGCCTGCGCGCCGGCCTGCCGCTCGCCTATGGCTGCTCCAACGGCAATTGCGGCGACTGCAAGGCCCGTGTCGTTTCCGGCGAGGCGGTCAAGGTCAAGCCGCATGACCACGTTTTCACGCGCGAGGACAAGGCCGACAACGTGATTCTCACTTGCGCCTACGGCGCGATCGGCGATCTGACGCTCGAAACCGGTTCGCCCGGCGTCGGCGACATTCCGGTGCAGGATGTGACAGCCAAGGTGCGCGGCGTCGACCAACTCGGACCCGGCGTGTTGGCGCTTCATTTGATGACGGCGCGGTCGGAACGGCTGCGCTTTCTCGCCGGCCAACGGGTGATCGCCAGCATCGGCGAACTCTCTGCCGAACTGCCGGTGGCGAGTTGCCCGTGCGAGGAGCGGCGCATCGAGTTGCATGTGCGGGGTGACGACGCCTTCGCCCGCGCTGCGGCGGCGCTGAAACCCAACGCGGAAGTGAAGATCAACGGACCGCACGGGACCTTCGTGCTCGACGACGAATCGACCGCGCCGGTGCTGCTGATCGCCATCGGCGCCGGCTTCGCCCCGATCAAGAGCCTGATGCAGCATGCGCTGGCGCTGGAACAGGCGCCGACCATCGCGCTGCTGCGCCAGGCTGACGCCTCCGGTCCCTACCAGCAGAATTTGACGCGCTCCTATGCCGAATCGCTCGACCATTTTTTCTGCCGGCCGGTCGACGGCGACTGGGACGCGGCTTTGGCCGACATCGCGCAGATGACCGGCGCGCTCGCCGGCCAGTCGGTTTTCGCCGCCGGGCCGGCCGAGGCGCTCGCGGCAGCGAAAGCGAAGCTCTTGGCCGCCGGGATGGCGGAAGCCGCGTGGAAGGAAGAAGCCGTCGGCTGACGCCTACAGGTTTGTGTGGATGCGGTAACCCGGCGCGAAAGCGAGGCGGACGGCGGTGATCGCCTGGTCCTGGCGCCATGTCGTGCGCTCGGTGACGAACAGGGCCGCGCCGGGCGCGACGCCGAGCAGGCCCGCCTCCTCCGCGCCGGCGTTGGCGGCCGTAAACGCGATGTCGCCCTGCGAAAACGCCATGTTGCGAACCAGCCATTCATTGGCGCTCAAATCGCCGAATTCGGTGGCGGCGCCGTCGGGCAGCACCGCCGGGTTGAGCCAGCGATCCTCGAAGGCGAAGGGCGCACCGTCGGCGAAATGCAGGGTGCGCAAACGCAGCAAAGCCGCGCCGGCGGCGACGCCGAGGCGGGCGGCGGCGAGATCGGCCGCCGGCTCGATGGCGCGGGACAATTCGGCGAAACGATAGGACCTGCCGCCGGCCTCCACCTCGACGCGCAGGACGGGGATGGACAGCGTGGCGCGGCGAACGGGGGTGAGCGCCACCCGGGTGCCGGCCTTGCGGCGGCGCTCGACATAGCCGCCGGCCGCGAGATCGCGCAACGCCCTGTTGACCGTGGCGCGGGCGCAACCGAACTCGTAGGCGAGGTCTTCCTCGTTCGGAATGGAATCGCCCGGTTTCCAGATGCGCCGGGCGATGCGGCCGAGAAGTTCGGCCCGCACGCTTTCCCAGCCATTGCGGGCCGGCGCGATCACAGGCGGTCCCTCAGTCGGGCCGAGGTTGCCCGGTAACGCGCCGTGACGGCGTCGCGGGCAAAATGCCGGCCGCTCGCGACGACATGGCGGCCGGCCGACCAGAGGTCGGCGACGGGATTGCCGGTCATGGCGAAAATCCAGGCGTCGAGCAGGTCGTCGCCGCGTTTGCCTTCCAAGTCGACGGCGGAAGCGTCGAGTCCGATCAGATCGGCCCAGGCGCCGGGCGCGATGCCGCCCGCGCCGCGCCCGGCGGCCTGCGCGCCGCCGGCGACGGCCGCGTCGAAGAGAACCCGTCCGGTGGAGCGGTCGGCGTCGGCAAGGACAGCGCGACCGCGCTCATGCAGGCGCTGGGCGTATTCGAGCTGGCGCAATTCGGCGGCAAGCGAAATGGAGATGTTGGAATCGGTGCCGAAGCCGAAGCGGCCGCCGGATTCGACGAAGCGCGCGCCGTCGAAGACGCCGTCGCCGAGACTCGCCTCGGTCAGCGGACACAGGCCGGCGACGGCGCCGGAGCGGGCAAGCGCGATGGTTTCGGCCGGAATCATCTGCGTGGCGTGAACGAGGCACCAGCGCGCGTCGACGGCGGCGTTGGCGAGCAACCATTCGACCGGTCGGCCGCCAAGAGCGGCGATCATATCCTCGACTTCGGCGACCTGCTCGGCGGCATGGATGTGGATCGGGCCTCCGGGGGCAAGGCCGATCGCCGCGATCAGGCCGGCGCGGTCGACGGCGCGCAGCGAATGCGGGGCGACGCCGAGCCTCGAATCGGCCGGCAAGGCGGCGAGCGTCTTGCCGGCGGCGCCGTGGAGGCGGGCGAAACGCTCCGGATCATTGCCGAAGCGGATCTGGCCCGGCGACAAAGGCCGACCGTCGCAGCCGCCATGCTGATACAGAACCGGCAGCAGGGTGAGTCCGATGCCGGTCGCCGCCGCGGCGGCGGCGATGCGGGTCGACATTTCGGCGAGGTCGCCAAAGGGAGCGCCGCCCGGCTGGTGGTGGAGATAGTGGAATTCGGCGACGGCGCCGTAACCCGCCTCGAGCATTTCCATGAAGGCGAAAGCGGCGATGGCCTCGACATCCTCGGGCGTCAAATGATCGAGAAAGCGGAACATCAACTGCCGCCATGTCCAGAAGGAATCGCGGCCGTCCGGTCCGCGCCGCTCGGTCATGCCGGCCATGGCGCGCTGGAAAGTGTGAGAATGCAGATTGGCCGGCGCCGGCAGCAGGACGGCGACATGGCGATCTTCGCCGCCGTCGGCGGGCGAAAGCGCGGCGATGCGGCCGTCAGCGCCGATATCGAGGCGGATGTTGTCGCGCCAGCCATCGGGGGTCAGGACGCGGTCGGCGCGAAGCGATTTCATTTTATGTCTGCTTGACAGGTTAATATGTATAGACATAATAGCAACACTCAACGACAAATCAAGCGTGCCTATCGTGTCGGAACGCCTTTTCACCGGATTGACGCTGGCCACAATGGCGCAGGCTGCCGGCCCCTTCGGGCTGGTCGAGGATGGCGCCGTCGCGGTTTCCGGCGAACGCATCGTCTGGTGCGGGCGGCGCGCCGACTTGCCGGCCGACTTCCGGGCGTTCGAACCGCATGATCTCGGTGGACGGCTGGTGACGCCGGGAATGATCGATTGCCATACCCATCTCGTTCATGGCGGCGACCGGGCGGCCGAATTCGAAATGCGGCTTGAGGGCGCGTCCTACGAAGACATAGCGCGGGCCGGCGGCGGCATCCTCTCCACCGTGAAGGCAACGCGGGCGGCGAGCGAGGCCGGGTTGCTGGCCTCGGCGCTTGACCGGGCCGATGCGCTGATCGGCGAAGGCGCGACGACGCTGGAGATCAAGTCCGGCTACGGCCTGACCGCGAAAGCGAACTGAAAATGCTCCGCGTGGCGCGAGCGCTCGGCAGCACGCGGCCCGTCCGCGTCGTGACGAGCTTCCTCGGGGCGCACGCCGTGCCGCCGGAATTCAAGGGCCGCGCCGACGCCTATCTCGACCAGATCGTGGCGCCGACTTTGGATGCGGCGGCCGCCGAAGGTCTGGTCGACGCGGTCGACGGATTCTGCGAGGGCATCGCCTTTTCGCCGGCGCAGATCGAGCGGCTGTTCTCGCACGCCGGTCGGCTCGGCCTGCCGGTCAAGCTGCACGCCGAACAATTGTCCAATCTCGGCGGCGCGGCGCTCGCCGCCCGCCATGGCGCGTTGTCGGCCGACCATCTCGAATGGCTCGACGAAGACGGCGTCGCGGCGATGGCGACGGCGGGAACCGTCGCGGTGCTGCTGCCGGGCGCGTTCTACACGCTGCGCGAAACGAAGCTGCCGCCCGTCGACCTGTTGCGGCGGCACCGCGTGGCGATGGCGGTGGCCACCGATTGCAATCCCGGCTCCTCGCCGCTGACCTCGCTGCTGACCGCGATGAACATGGCGTCGACGCTGTTCCGCCTGACGCCGGAAGAAGCGCTGGCCGGTGTGACGCGCCACGCCGCCAAGGCGCTCGGGCTCGCCGATCGCGGCGTCATCGCGCCGGGCCTGCGCGCCGATCTGGCGGTGTGGGATGCGACGCATCCGCGCGAACTGGCTTACCGGATCGGGTTCAACCCGCTTTACCAACGCATTTTCGGAGGCGAGCCATGAGCGCCGTCACGCTGCATCCCGGTCGGGCAAAGCTCGCCGAATTCGAGGCGATCCTGCGTCGCGACGCTATCGCGACCATCGACCGCGCCGCGCGCCCTTCAATCGAGGCGGCGGCGGCGCGGGTGCGGGCGGCGGCGCAAGGCGGCGAACCGGTCTATGGCGTCAACACCGGATTCGGCAAACTCGCCAGCGTGCGCATCGCGCCGGCCGATACGGCGCGGCTGCAGCGCAATCTGATCCTTTCACATTGTTGCGGCGTCGGCGAGACGACGGAAAAGCCGATTGTACGGCTGATGATGGCGCTGAAGCTCAATTCGCTCGGCCGGGGCGCTTCCGGCGTGCGCTGGGAACTCGTCGAATTGCTCGAAGCGATGCTGGCCAAGGGCGTGACGCCGGTGGTGCCGGCGCAGGGTTCGGTCGGCGCGTCCGGCGATCTGGCCCCGCTCGCGCACATGGCCGCCGTGATGCTGGGCGAGGGCGAGGCGGAATTCGGCGGCCGTGTCCTGCCCGGAGGCGAAGCGTTGCGGGCCGCCGGACTTTCGCCGGTCGAACTCGCCGCCAGGAAGGCCTGGCGTTGATCAACGGCACGCAGTTTTCCACCGCCAACGCGCTCGCGGCGCTGTTCGACGCGCTACATCTGGCCGAAGCGGCGGTGGTCGCCTCGTGCCTCTCCACCGACGCGATCATGGGATCGACCGCGCCTTTGCGTCCGGAAATCCACGAATTGCGCGGCCATCGCGGCCAGATCGACGTGGCGGCGGCGATGCGGACGCTGATGGACGGGTCGGTCATTCGCGAAAGCCACCGCGACGGCGATACGCGCGTGCAGGATCCCTATTGCATCCGCTGCCAGCCGCAGGTGACCGGTGCCGCGCTGGACCTGTTGCGTCAGGCGGCGCTGACGCTGGAAATCGAAGCCAATGCGGTGACAGACAACCCGCTGGTGCTCGACGACGCCATCGTTTCCGGCGGCAATTTCCACGCCGAGCCGGTGGCCTTTGCCGCCGACCAGATTGCGCTGGCGATTGCCGAAACCGGGGCAATTGGGCAGCGCCGCGTTGCCCTGATGGTCGACCCGACGCTGTCCCTCGACCTGCCGCCGTTTCTCGCCGCCGATCCGGGCTTGAATTCCGGTTTCATGATCGCCGAGGTGACGACGGCGGCGCTGATGAGCGAGAACAAGCATCTCGCCCATCCCTGCTCGATCGATTCGACGCCGACTTCCGCCAATCAGGAGGATCATGTCTCCATGGCGGCGCACGCGGCGAGGCGGCTCATCCGCATGAACGCCAATCTGGCGCGCATTCTCGGCGTCGAATTGCTGTGCGGGGCGCAGGGCGTTGAATTCCGCGCGCCGCTGACGACCAGCCCGGCGCTGCAAAACGTCATTGCGCGTTTGCGCCGCGATGTCGCGCCGCTTGCCGAAGACCGTTTCCTTGCCGGCGACATCGAGGCGGCGGCGCGACTGGTGCTGAGCGGCGAACTCGCCGTCGCGGCGGGATTGGAGCGACTGGCATGACACCGGTCGAGATCGAGCGCGGCGACGGTCCGGTCATCCTCGCCTTTCCGCATGTCGGGACCTTCGTTCCCGGGGAGGTGAAGGCGTCGCTGAACCAAACCGGACGGGCGCTCGCCGACACCGACTGGCATGTCGACCGGCTCTATGCCGGGTTGCTGGCGGGCGCGACGATCGTGCGGGCGACTTTCCATCGCTATGTCGTCGACGCCAACCGCGATCCATCCGGCGTGTCGCTCTATCCGGGGCAGAACACCACGGGGCTGGTTCCGCTCACCGACTTCGAAGGCCGGCCGATCTGGGGCGAGGAGCCGGACGAAACGGAAATCGAACGGCGGCGGCTCGCCTTCCATGCGCCCTATCACGCGGCGCTCGCCGCCGAGATCGACCGGGTGAAAGCGCGCCACGGCGTCGCGGTGCTCTACGATTGCCATTCGATCCGCAGCCGCCTGCCGTTCCTGTTTCACGGGGCGTTGCCGGACTTCAATATCGGCACCCACGACGGTCGCTCCTGCGCGCCGGAAATCCAGGCGCTGGCGACCGATGCGTGCGCTCTGGCTTACGGTTATACATCCGTGGTCAATGGCCGTTTCAAGGGCGGCTGGACGACAAGACACTATGGCCAGCCTCCGGATGGCGTTCACGCCATCCAGATGGAGTTGACGCAACGGACCCACCTCGCCACCGAGGCCTCGCCCTTCGCCTATGACGAGGGCAAGGCCGCGGTGCTGCGCTTGCATCTCGGGGCATTGCTGGCCGGGATCGAACGCTGGGCGCTGGAGGCGGGACGATGAACTTGGGGAGGAGGGCCTCCCGGGGGAGGGGCAGGGGGGGGTCGACGGGCGATGCCGTCGCTGTTGCTCGTTTCGTTCCTGTCCATGGCCGCCGCCCCCTCCCTCGCCGCCGACCGGCAATTAACCGGACCCGAGATCGCGGCGTTGCTGCCGAAAATCGCCGCGATCGGCGACGACGACCGGCAGGTTTTCGCGGAAAATGGCGAAACGGTTTTCTCGAAAGCCGGCGAGGACCGCTTCGGCCGCTGGGAAATCCGCGGCGACCGCTACTGTTCGCTGTTTCCGCCCTCGACCGACTGGATCTGCCGCGCCGTCCACGCCGAAGGACCGGACAACGCCCTGCCGACCCGTCTCACCTGGATCGGCGACGACGGCAAGCCGTTGAAGAAAATCGTTCGCAGGAAGGACGCCCAGCCATGACCGCCAATCCCCGTCACAATCTCCGCGATGTTTTCCCGCCGACGGGAACCGCGATTACGGCGAAGAGCTGGCTGACCGAAGCGCCGATGCGCATGCTGATGAACAATCTGCATCCCGACGTCGCCGAAAACCCGCATGAACTCGTCGTTTACGGCGGCATCGGCCGGGCGGCGCGCACCTGGGAGGATTTCGACCGCATTGTCGCGGCGCTGAAAACGCTCGAGGCCGACGAGACGCTGCTGGTGCAATCGGGCAAGCCGGTGGCCGTGGTGCGAACCCATGCCGACGCGCCGCGCGTGCTGATCGCCAATTCCAATCTGGTGCCGCATTGGGCGAACTGGGAGCATTTCAACGCGCTCGATAAAAAAGGCCTGATGATGTACGGCCAGATGACGGCCGGATCGTGGATCTACATCGGCACGCAGGGTATCGTGCAGGGCACCTACGAGACCTTCGCGGAGGCCGGCCGCCAGCACTACAATGGCGACCTCAAGGGCAAATGGATCCTCACCGGCGGCCTCGGCGGCATGGGCGGGGCGCAGCCGCTCGCCGCCGTGTTCGCCGGCGCCTGCTGCCTGGCGGTTGAGTGCGACGAGAGCCGCATCGATTTCCGCATCCGCACCCGCTACGTCGACGCCAAGGCGAAATCGCTCGACGAGGCGCTGGCGCTCATCGCCGACTGGACAGCGAAGGGCGAGGCCAAATCCGTCGGCCTGCTCGGCAACGCGGCGGATATTTTCCCGGAACTGGCGCGGCGCATGAAGGACGGCGGGCCGCGCCCCGACATCGTCACCGACCAGACTTCGGCGCACGACCCGCTGCATGGCTATCTGCCGCTTGGCTGGACGGTCGAGGAGTGGCGGGCAAGGCAGGAAAGCGATCCCGCGGCAGTGGAAAAGGCGGCCCGCGCCTCGATGAGAATCCATGTCGCGGCGATGGTCGATTTCTGGACCGCCGGCGTGCCGACGCTCGATTACGGCAACAACATCCGCCAGGTGGCGAAGGACGAGGGTCTCGAGAACGCCTTCGCCTTTCCGGGGTTCGTGCCGGCTTACATCCGGCCGCTGTTCTGCGAAGGACGCGGGCCGTTCCGCTGGGTGGCGCTGTCGGGCGATCCAGAGGACATCCGCAAGACCGACGCGGCGATGAAAAGCTGTTCCCCGACAACCCATCACCTCCATCGCTGGCTCGACATGGCGGGCGAGCGCATCGCCTTTCAGGGCCTGCCCGCGCGCATCTGCTGGATCGGGCTGGGCGACCGGCACCGCGCCGGGCTGATGTTCAACGACATGGTCGCCTCGGGCGAACTGAAGGCGCCGATCGTGATTGGCCGCGACCATCTCGATTCGGGTTCCGTCGCCTCGCCCAACCGCGAGACGGAAGCGATGAAGGACGGCTCCGACGCCGTCTCGGATTGGCCGTTGCTCAATGCGCTGGTCAACACCGCGTCGGGGGCGACGTGGGTGTCGATCCACCATGGCGGCGGCGTCGGCATGGGGTTCTCGCAGCACGCCGGCGTGGTCATCGTCGCCGACGGCACGCCGGAAGCGGCGAAAAGGCTGGAACGGGTACTGTGGAACGATCCGGCCTCGGGCGTCTGGCGTCACGCCGATGCCGGCTACGACATCGCGCTCGATTGCGCGCGCGAACACGGGCTGCGTCTGCCGGGGATACTCGGGGAACCCCCCCCCCCCCCCCCCCCCCCCCCCCCCCCCCCCCCCCCCCCCCCCCCCCCCCCCCCCCCCCCCCCCCCCCCCCCCCCCCCCCCCCCCCCCCCCCCCCCCCCCCCCCCCCCCCCCCCCCCCCCCCCCCCCCCCCCCCCCCCCCCCCCCCCCCCCCCCCCCCCCCCCCCCCCCCCCCCCCCCCCCCCCCCCCCCCCCCCCCCCCCCCCCCCCCCCCCCCCCCCCCCCCCCCCCCCCCCCCCCCCCCCCCCCCCCCCCCCCCCCCCCCCCCCCCCCCCCCCCCCCCCCCCCCCCCCCCCCCCCCCCCCCCCCCCCCCCCCCCCCCCCCCCCCCCCCCCCCCCCCCCCCCCCCCCCCCCCCCCCCCCCCCCCCCCCCCCCCCCCCCCCCCCCCCCCCCCCCCCCCCCCCCCCCCCCCCCCCCCCCCCCCCCCCCCCCCCCCCCCCCCCCCCCCCCCCCCCCCCCCCCTTGAGGTGGTGATCCCGACAGGATTCGAACCTGTGACCCCAGGTTTAGGAAACCTGTGCTCTATCCAACTGAGCTACGGGACCGCGCGCGGCGAGACATAGCGGTTCGGACGCCCGATTCCAAGCCGAATGGCCGGTATTCGTGACGAAACGGCGTCTGGCCGGTCAATCCCCGGCCAGCACCGTTTCGGTCAGTCGCGCCCAATAGGATACGCCGTGGGCAATGGCCTCGTCGTTGAAATCATAGGCGGGGTTATGCAGGCCGGCGGTGGCGCCGTTGCCCATCAGGATGTAAGCGCCCGGCCGCGCGTTCAGCATGTAGGAAAAGTCCTCGCCGCCCATCACCGGCGGCGTTTCCGGATCGACATTGGCGACGCCGGCGACGCCCCGCGCCGCTTCGACGGCGAGCGCGGTTTCGGACGGATGATTGAAAGTAACCGGATAATTGGCGTCGTAGTCGATGTCGACCGAACCGCCGCCCGCCGCGGCGATGCCGGCGACGATCTCGCGGATGCGCCGCTCGCCAAGCGCCGCCATCTCATTCTTCAGCGCGCGCACCGTGCCGGCGATTTCAACGGTTTCGGGAATGATGTTGTAAGCGTCGCCAGCGTGGAATTTCGTGACCGAGACGACGAGCGATTCGACCGGATCGGCGTTGCGCGACACGATGGTTTGCAGGGCGAGGACGATCTGGGACGCGATGACGATCGGGTCGGTGGTGCGGTCGGGCATGGCGGCGTGGCCGCCCTTGCCGCGCACCTGAATCGTGAACTCGGCGGTCGAGGCCATGATCGGGCCGGATTTGATGGCGAAGTTGCCGACGTCCAGTCCCGGCATGTTGTGAAGGCCGAACACCCGGGAGATGCCGAAGCGCTCCATCAGGCCTTCGTCGACCATGACCTTGCCGCCGCCGCCGCCTTCCTCCGCCGGCTGGAAGACCAGCGCGACGCGGCCGGCGAAATTTCGGGTTTCGGCGAGGTATTTCGCCGCGCCGAGCAGCATGGCGGTGTGGCCGTCATGGCCGCAGGCGTGCATCACGCCGGCGTTGCCCGACGCCCAATCCCTGCCAGTCCCCTCGACGATCGGCAGGGCGTCCATGTCGGCGCGCAGGCCGATGGTCGGCCCGTCGCCATGGATGCCGTTGACGATGGCGACAATGCCGGTTTTCGCCAGGCCTTCGACAACATCGTCGACGCCGAATTCGCGCAGCCGCGCGGCGACGAAGGCCGAGGTCCGGTGCAGATCGAAACCCAGTTCCGGCATGGCGTGAAGGGCCCGGCGCCATTCGGCGATTTCGGCTTGCATGTCGGCGGCGCGATTGAGCAGAGGCATGATTGGGTCCCTGCGGTTGGCGTTGACGGCGCGGCGCCGGGCGCTTTGCCTTGTTGAGGCCACATGCGCTAGTAAGGTCGCGACGAAGCCCGGCGTCACCGGTATAAAAGCCCGGCGCCGGTCCGGCCGCAACCCCGAGACCGCCCAAAACCGAACCGAACGCATGATTGCCTCGCGATTCCTTGCCCTTTTCCCCGCCCTTGCCCTTGGCTTCGCCGTTTCCGCGGCAGATGCGCGGCCGTCCGTTGTGTTCGATCTCGGCACCGGCCAGGTGCTCGCCCAGGAGGATGCGCTGCAAGCGTGGCATCCGGCCTCATTGACCAAGCTGATGACCGCCTATGTGACCTTCCGGGCGCTCCAGGCCGGCGAACTGACAGTGAAATCGCCGGTGAAAATGACGAAAAACGCGGCGAAAAGGCCGCCGGCCAAGATGGGCTACAAGCCCGGCGCCGTGATGACCCTCGACAACGCTTTGAAGATGTTGCTGGTCAAATCGGCCAACGACATCGCCGTCGCCGTCGCCGAAAACGTCGCCGGATCGGAGGCGAATTTCGTCGCCCGCATGAATGCCGAAGCCGTCCGGCTCGGCATGACCGGCAGCCATTTCGCCAATCCGAACGGCCTCGACGATCCGGCCAATGTGACGACCGCCCGCGACATGGCCGTGCTGGCGATGGCGATCCGCCGCGAATTTCCCGAACACGCGCATTATTTCAGCATCGAAGCGCTTACCGACGGCAAGCGAATCCTGAAAACCTACAATTTGCTGATCGGCCGGTTCGACGGGGCCGACGGGATGAAAACCGGCTACATCTGCGCGTCCGGCTTCAACATGGTCGGTTCGGCCACCCGCGACGGGCGCACCGTGATCGCCGTCGTTCTCGGCGAAAAGGATGGGCTGAAGCGCACCGAGAAGGCGGCCGAATTGCTGGCCAAGGGGTTCATGGCCGATCCGCGTTCCGGAACCCCGCTCGCCGCATTGTCGGGGGCGTCGCCGTCGATGGCGCCGGACCTGCGCGAAACGCAATGCCCCAAGCCGGTCAAGCCGCCGCCGGGCGCCAAGCCGGCCAAGCCGGCCGGCAGCGAGGCGGTGGAAAAGCCGAAGCTGAATTCGCCCTGGCTCCATGAGCTTCAGCGCGAATTGGTCGCCGTCAAGGTCGGGCTTGGCGGCGCGGTCGGCCAGCCGGTCGCGATCGAGGAGCCGGCCAAGCCTGTTCCCGTGCCGACTCCCAGACCGGAACCGGCGGTGAAGGCGGCGGACAATCGCGGCGCGGCGCAATGATCGCCGTCACCATTCTCACCGGCTTTCTCGGCGCCGGCAAGACGACGCTGCTCAACCGCCTGCTGAAAAGCCCGGCGCTTGCCGACGCGGCGGTGATCGTCAACGAGTTCGGCGATGTCGGCGTCGACAATCTGATCGTCGAGGCGTCGGGCGACAAGATGATCGAACTCGCCGGCGGCTGCCTGTGCTGCACCATGGGGGCGGAGCTCTCCGAAACGCTGGCCGAGCTGGTCGACCGGATGCATACGGGCAAGATCAAAACGCTGTCGCGCGTCGTCATCGAGACGACCGGCCTTGCCGATCCCGCACCGGTCATCCGCGCCGTCATCGGCCATCCGGTTTTGGCGCAGGCCTACCGGCTCGATGGCGTCGTCACCGTGGTCGATGCCGTCAACGGCATGAAAACGCTGGATGAAAATGCCGAATCGGTGGCGCAGGCCGCCGTCGCCGACCGGATCGTGCTTGCCAAGACCGATCTCGCCTCGCCGGAAGGGGGCGCGGCGCTCGGCGCGCGGCTGCGGACGATCAATCCGGTCGCGGCCATCGCCGACGCGGCCGGGCTCGCCGATCCCGCGCTCCTGCTCGGCGGGGATTTCGATGCCCTCGAGGCGCTGGCGCGCGCGCCGCATGACCATGCGCACCACGACCATGACGACCATTGCCACCACGGACCGCATGACGAGGCGGTCAAATCCTTCGTCATCGTCCATGACCGGCCCATCGACCGGCTGACGCTCGGGCTGTTTCTCGATCTCGCGCTGTCGGCGCATGGCGGGGGGTTGCTGCGCCTGAAGGGGCTCGCCTGGGTCGCCGAGGATCAGGCGCGGCCGGTGGTGGTGCAGGCGGTGCGACGGGCGCTGTCGCCGCCCTATGCGCTCAGGGGCTGGACCGGAACGCCGTCGACGCGATTGGTTTTCATCGGCCGGCAACTGGACGAGCGGGCGATCCGCGCGGCATTCGCCGCCTTCGTCAATCGCCCGATGGCGGATATGGCCGACCGCGCGGCGCTGACCGACAATCCCTTGGCGGTGCCCGGCGTCCGTTTCTGAAAGATCAGGACCCCCAGACTTTCCACCATGCCTTTTTGGCGGCGGGCGCGGCTTCCGTCGCCCCGGCCTCGGCGGGCTTTACGTCGGCGGTTTTGGCGTCGTCCGGCCTGGCTTCTGACGTCGCAGCCGGTTCCGCCGCCGTCGTGGCCACTTCCGCGGGCTTCGCCACCGGCGTCGGCGCTTTCTCCGGCACGGCCAATTCCGCCTTGGCCGCCGCTTCCGCCGCTTTCTGGCTTTCGGAGGCTTCGAAAGAGGGCGGCAAACGCGAGACTTTCTTGCCCGAAGCGCGCGCCTTGCTCCAGGCGGTCACCATGGCGGCTTCCTTCGGACCGGCTATCGTCGGCGCGGGCGGCGGCAGCGAGCCCTTGGACATGGCCGCCTCGATGGCGGATTGTTCCCTGGCCTTGTGCGAGACATAAGCGGCTTCGATGGGGCTCGACATCACCGGCGCCGGGCAGGGGCCGGACGCCTTTACCTCGGCGGCGTCGGCGCCGACCATGTCGAAGACATAGCGTTTCTCGCAGACATTGACCTTGGGCGGCGCCTTGGCGATCTCGAAACGGTCGTAGCCTTCCTTGAGGTTCTGCCAAAAGGCGAAATTCGGATCGTTGCGATAGCGCGCCATGTTGGCGGCGGTCATGCGGAAGGGAAAGCCTGCAACTGGATGTCGGTCTGGCCGCCGCGAAAGGCGTCGCGGGCGAAAGCGTAAATCTCGGCCACCTGCTCGTCGGTCATCGAATAACAGCCGGACGACGAACAGGCCCCGTGCACCATCAGGTTCGCGCCGGTGCGGCCGTGAACGCGGTCGTAAGCGTTGGGAAATCCGGTGTCGAAGGAGAGGAAATAGCTCGATTTCGGGTTCATCTGGTGCATGCGGATGGCGTAGAAGCCCTCCGGCGCCTGACGATCGCCCTCGCGGAATTTCGGCCCGAGTTCGCCGGATATCTTGCAGATTTCGTAAGAGGTCAAAAGGTCGTAGCGGCCGTTGTTTTTCCGCTTCCAGACCTCGAACTTGTTTTCTTCCTTGAAAATGCGGAACAGGACGGGCGACGATTTCGTCATCCCCTTGTCCTGCATGGAGCGGACAAGCTTGTCGGGAAGGGGCATCTCGGCCTTGAGCGCGAGATTCTTGTAATCGGCCTCCTGACAGCCGGCGACAGCCAGCAGGGCTGCGACGACGAGGCTTTTCGCAAGCGATTTCGATAGGGTCATGCGTCCGGGCGTCCCAATCACAGCGCATTTCGCGCGGCCCATTGTTCTACGCCCGTTAACCTTGCCAAAGCCTTACGGCAAGCCGGCCCGGGCGGTCGGGCGGTCACGGTTGCTTGATCGCAAAGGCTTGGCGAATTTATGGCGAAACGGCGGCGCGGCCGGTCAAAGGTCGCGGCCGATGGCGAGAAATTTCTCGCGCCGCGCTTCGCGGTGATCCGCCCCCGACGCATTCATTTCGGCAAGGGCGGCGGCGATTTGCACGCCGGCTGCGGCAATCGTCGCGGCCGGATCGCGATGCGCCCCGCCCAGCGGCTCCGGTACGATGCCGTCGACCACCTTGAGATCGCGCAGATCCTGCGCAGTGATTTTCATGTTGGTCGCGGCATCCTTGGCGCGGGTCGAATCATGCCACAGGATGGACGCTGCGCCTTCCGGCGAAATCACCGAATATATGGCGTGTTCGAGCATGTAGACCCGGTTTGCCGTGGCGATGGCGATGGCGCCGCCGGAGCCGCCTTCACCGATGATCACCGAGATGACCGGCGAACGGATGGCGAGGCAGGCGGCGGTGGAGCGGGCGATGGCTTCGGCCTGGCCGCGTTCCTCCGCGCCGATGCCGGGATAGGCGCCGGCGGTGTCGACCAGGGTGATCAGCGGCAGGCGGTAGCGGTCGGCGAGCTCCATGACGCGGACCGCCTTGCGGTAGCCCTCGGGGCGCGCCATGCCAAAATTGTGAGCCAGGCGGCTCTTGGTGTCGTCGCCCTTTTCCTGCCCGATGATGGCCACCGGCTCACCGTGAAAGCGGGCGAAACCGGCGATGATCGCCTTGTCCTCGCCAAAAACCCGGTCGCCGGCCAGCGGTGTAAGGTCGGTGAACAGGTCGCGGGCGTAATCGAGGAAATGCGGACGGTCGGGATGGCGGGCGACCTGCGCTTTCTGCCAGGGCGCCAGCGACTTGTAGAGATCGCGCAGCATATCCTGCGACTTCTTTTCCAGCTTGGCGATCTCGTCGATGAAATCGACGCCCGTTCCGCCTTCGCCGAGCTTCCGCAGTTCGAGGATCTTGCCCTCGATGTCGGCGACCGGTTTTTCGAAATCGAGATAAATCTGCATCGGTACCGCCAGCCTTCGCCGTCATCGCATGGTTCTGCCGGCCGGACCCCGGCGAACCCCTTGGCTCTAGCCTTTGGCGTCGGCGTCGGCAAGCGGGTGATGATCGGCGACAAGTCGCATCAACCGCTCTTCGAGCACGTGGGTATAGATTTGCGTTGTGGAAATGTCGGCATGGCCGAGCAATTGCTGGACGACGCGCAGATCGGCGCCGTGGGCGAGCAAATGGCTGGCGAAGGCATGGCGCAGCACGTGCGGCGACAGGTCGACACCGCGGAGGCCGGCCCGCGCGGCGAGGCCTTTCAACTCGCGGGCGAAGACCTGTCTGGCCAAATGACCGGTTTCGCCGCGCGCAGGAAAGAGAAAGGCGCTGTCGGCGGCGGCCGGATCGGCGGCGCGAAATCCGAGCCAGGCGGCCAGCGCGGCGCGCGCCTTGTCGGACAACGGCGTCATGCGCTCCTTGCCGCCCTTGCCGCGCACAATGAAAAAGCGCTCGTCGCGGACAGCGACGGCAAGCGGCAGCGACACCAGTTCGGAAACGCGCAAGCCGGTGGCGTAAAGCGTCTCGACCAGCGCATGGAGCCGCAGGGCGCCATAGCGATCGGCGGTATCGCCGGCAGCCTCGGCGGCGGCGCGGTCGAGCAGGCGGGTAACGTCCTCTTCCGACAGGGTGCGCGGCAAAGGCCGGCCCGGTTTCGGGCTGTCGAGCACGCCGGTCGGATCGTCGCCGCGCCGGCCCTCGGCATAGAGAAAGCGGAAAAACTGGCGCAACGCCGAGAGGCGGCGGGCTTGCGACGTCGCGGCGAAGCCGCGCCGCGCCAAGTCGGCGATGTAGGCGCGCAAACCGGTCGAATCCGCTTGCGCCAAGCGGCCGCCAAGCGCCGCGTTGGCGTCATCGAGGTCGCGACGGTAGGCCGCAAGCGTGTTGTCGGCGGCGCCGCGTTCGACCGCGATCATTTCCAGGAATGATTCGATCGCCGCGCCGCTGGTCACGGCGCCGCGGCCGGCTTGCCCGGCTCCTCGATCGGGACGCGCACGCTTATCTCGCCCTTGTTCGGCTCGACCAAGGTGGCAAGCGCGAACATTCCCGCATAGGCGAGGCCGGCAGCGACGGCAAGGACCGTCAGGAAACGCATGAGCGAGGGCATGGGGCAGGAATTCGCCGGTTGAATCGGCCCCTTATGGGACCGGACGCCGGCAAGGGCAAGGCGCGCCTGTCCTTGACGAAAAACACCGGTCGTGGCCATAGCGGGGAAGAAAGGTTCGCCCATGATCGAGACGCCGGCAATCGATGACGCGCGCGCGGCCGCGATCCGCGACCGCCTCGGCGGCCGCTCGGTTGTGTTCATCGGGCTCATGGGCGCGGGCAAGACGGCGATCGGCCGGCTGGTCGCCAAGGCGCTGGACATTCCCTTCTTCGATTCCGACCACGAGATCGAGGAAGCGTCGCGCCTGACAATTCCGGAATTGTTCGAACTCTATGGCGAGCCGGAATTCCGCGCCCTGGAGCAGCGAGTCATTTCGCGTCTTTTGCACGAGGGCGCGCGGATCGTCTCGACCGGCGGCGGCGCCTACATGAATGCCGAAACGCGGCGGTCGATCGCCGACCATGCCGCGTCGATCTGGTTGAAGGCCGATATCGACACGCTGATGGCGCGTGTCGCCAAGAAACAGAACCGGCCGCTTTTGAAAACCGCCGATCCGCGCGCAACGATGCAGAAACTGATGGACGCCCGATATCCCGTCTATGCCGGCGCCGATATCACGGTGATCACGCGAGAGGAATCGCGCGAAACCATCGCCGGCGAAGTGATCGACATGCTCGATGCATGGCTCGCGGCGCATCCTGCCGAAACCAAAGAGGAAACCGCATGAACGCGCCAGCGCCGCGCATCGTCACCGTCGGCTTGGGCGTTCGCGCCTACGACATCCTGATCGGCCCGGGCCTGATCGGCCGCGCCGGCGCGGAAATCGCGGCGCGGCTACCGAAGGCGCGCGTCGCCATCGTCACCGACGCCAATGTCGCGCCCTGTCATTTGGCGGCGCTCAAACTGGGCCTCGACAACAACGGCGTCGGGCTGATCGAAACGCTGATCCTGCCGGCCGGCGAAAAGACCAAGAGCTTTCCTTTCTTCGAGCAGGTGGTGGACGGACTTCTCGCCGCCCGGCTGGAGCGCGGCGACGCGGTGATCGCGCTCGGCGGCGGCGTCATCGGCGATCTGACCGGCTTTGCCGCCGGCGTGGTGCGGCGCGGCATGCAATTCGTGCAAATCCCGACCTCGCTGCTGGCGCAGGTCGATTCCTCGGTCGGCGGCAAGACCGGGATCAATTCGGCCCACGGCAAGAACCTGGTCGGCGTGTTTCACCAGCCGCGCCTCGTGCTCGCCGACACCGGCGCACTCGACACGCTGCCGCCGCGCGAGTTCCGCGCCGGCTACGCCGAAGTGGCCAAATACGGGCTGATCGACCAGCCGGATTCTTCGCCTGGCTGGAGGAAAACTGGCGCGGCGTTCTTCCGGCGGGCCGGAACGCACGGAAGCGATCGCCGCGGTCCTGCCAATCAAAGGCCGATGTTGTGGCGCGCGACGAATTCGAGACCGGCGACCGGGCGCTGCTCAATCTCGGGCATACGTTCGGCCACGCGCTGGAAGCGGCGACGGCCTATGACAGCGCGCGGCTGGTGCATGGGGAAGGCGTCGCCATCGGCATGGCGCTGGCGCACCGGTTTTCCGCCCGCATGAACCTCGCCAGCCCGGACGATGCGATCCGCGTCGAGGCGCATCTGCGCCAAGTCGGCCTGCCGACGCGCATGGCCGACGTGCCGGGCGGGCTGCCAGACGCTGAGACGCTGCTTGGCTACATCGGCCAGGACAAGAAAGTCAGCCGGGGCGCGCTCACCTTCATCCTGACGCGCGGCGTCGGCCAGGCGTTCATCGCCCGCGATGTGCCGGCGTCGGAGGTCCTTGCGTTCCTTTCGGAGAATTTGTCGGGATGATCGGCTGGAGCGTGGCTGCCGTCCTGTTTGTCGCGTTGGCCGGCGCGATCGCCTATCGCGGGCGCCTCGACGGCTGGATCGAGCGGTTGGGCGGCGCCGACGACAACCAGAGCGCAACGGAGGAATTGCGCGACGCAGTGGAAGAGATGCATCGCGGCGGGCAGGTGGTCAAAACCGACCGCGACCGCTTCGGCGGCCTGCTCGACCTGTCGGAGCTGGAAATCGCCGACGTGATGGTCCACCGCACGGCGATGCGCATGATCGACGCCAACGAAAAGCCGGAAACGGTCTTGCGCGAGGTGCTGGCGAGTTCCCACACGCGCCTTCCGGTCTACCGCGAAACGGCCGACAACATCGTCGGCATCCTGCATGCCCGCGATTTCGTGCGCGCCTATCACGAAGCCGGCGCCGCGCCGCTCGACGTGACGGCAATCGCGTCGAAACCGTGGTTCGTACCCGAGACGACGAATTTGTCGGAACAGCTCAACGCCTTTCTGCGCCGCAAGGCGCATCTGGCCATCGCCGTCGACGAATATGGCGAGGTCAAAGGCCTGGTGACGCTGGAGGATATTCTCGAGGAGATCGTCGGCGACATCGCCGACGAGCACGACGCCGAATTGCCGGGCATCAGGCGTCAGGGCGACGGGTCCTACATCGTCGACGGTTCGACGCCGATCCGCGATCTCAACCGGGCGCTCGATTGGGAATTGCCGGACGAGGAAGCGACGACGGTCGCCGGTCTCGTCATCCACGAGGCGCGCATGATCCCGGAGGAAAAGCAGGCGTTCACCTTCCATGGCAAGCGCTTCACCGTGCTGAAGCGCGAACGCAACCGGATCTTGCGGCTGAAGGTGAAGCCGGTCTCCTAGAGCGGTTCATCCTCAAACGCTTCCGTTTGAAGATGAACCGCTCAGAGGGTAATTCCCCGTTTACGCTGTTGGCGCATTACCGATCGTTCATTGGAACCGGGCGCGACGGTTCGGCACTATCGCGGCTGCAACCAACGAGGAAGCCGCCATGATCGATCGACGCGCATTTCTTTTCGCCGCCGGCGCGGCGCTGCTGCCGTTCGCCGCCGAGGCCGGTTTGCGCCGTTCTTCCCGGCTCGATCCCGAGACAGCGAATTACGGCGCGGCGCAACTCGACATCTATTCGCCGGCGGGAGCGGCCAGCGCGCCTGTCGTCTTCTACGTCCATGGCGGCGGCTGGCGCCGGGGAAACCGCAAACTGGTCGACATGAAACCGGAATATTTCACCGGCAAGGGCCAGGTCTTCGTTTCGATCGATTACCGGCTGTTGCCCGAGGCCCAGGTGGCGACCCAGGCGTTGGATGTGGAAGCCGCCTTTGCCTGGGTGCGCGACAATATTGCCGGTTACGGCGGCGATCCCGGCCGCATCGTCGCGCTCGGCCATTCCGCCGGCGCCCATCTGGTGGCGCTGACCGGTCTGCGAGGCGGGCTTGCCGGCGTTCGCGGCCTGATGATCGACGACGTCGAGGCCTACGATATAGCGGCGATGGCCGCCGACGGGCGCATGCGCAAGGTTTATGGCGATGCGTTCAATGATTCGACACAATGGCCGGCGTTGTCGCCGATCACCCACGCCGACAAGCCCGGCCGGCCGCCTTCGATGATCCTGTGGTCGCGCGTGCGCGATCATGAACAGGCGGCCAGAAAATTCGCCAAAGCCCTGGAAAGAGCGGGCAACCGCGTCTCCTTGTTTGACGGTTCGGCCTATTCCCACAAAGGACATGAACGCGCGCATCGGCGTCGCCGGCGATGCGCTGACAAAAGCGGTGGACAGGTTCATCGATTCGGTGCTGACCGGCTGAGGCCCGGTCAGCGCGTTTCTTCCGGCGCGGCCGCCTCGATGGCGACGGCGTGCAGGCCGGCGGCGATTTCCTCGGCGATCAGCGCGTTGACGGCGCGGTGGCGGTCGACACGGCTTTTCCCCGAAAAGCCCGACGAGACGATGCGGATGCGCAGATGCGTTTCGCCCGCCCCGTCGAAATGCGTCTCCTTGCCGTGCTCATGGTGATGATGGCCGGCGTGCTTGTGGCTTTCGTTGATGACTTCGAGATGGGAAGGCACGAGAGCCTGGCGCAATTTCGTTTCGATCGAGGCGATGAACGACATCGGTCGTCCTCCTTGCTTGCGTTGCGGACCCAACCGGGTCAAGGCGTTGATTCCGCATGTCGTGCCGACATTCGCAAATGTCAATTCTTGTTATCCGCGGCGAACACCCCATAATCGGGCGACAATGAAAACCGTATCCGACTTCATGGAACGCATCCGCGTCAGCCGCGACGACGCGAAAGAGGCGAAAACCGTCTATCCGGGCTGCCAGTGGGATGGCTGCAAGGAAGCCGGCACGCATCGCGCCCCGGTCGGCCGGCACAAGGAGGGAGAATATTTCCGCTTCTGCATCGATCATGTGCGCCAGTACAACAAGGGCTACAATTATTTCTCCGGCCTCGCCGACACCGATGTCGCCCGCTTCCAGAAGGAAGCGCTGACCGGGCACCGGCCGACCTGGCGGATGGGCGTCAATGGCGGCGGCGCGACGCCGGGCGCGGATTTCCTGCGGTCGCGCGCCTCCACCATCAACCGGCGCACGCGCGATCCGTTCAATTTGTTCGGCGGCGGACGCGACGCCATGGAGCAGACGCCAAAATCGCGCCGCCTCAGGCCGCTCGAAGCCAAGGCGCTGGAAACGCTCGATCTTGGCGCAAATTCGACGTCGGTCGAGATCAAGGCGCGCTACAAGGCGCTGGTCAAACAGCACCATCCCGACGCCAATGGCGGCGAGCGGGGATCGGAAGACCGGTTCCGCGAAGTCGTGCAAGCGTACCGATTGCTCCGTCAGGCCGGTTTCTGCTAGAGCCTCGCCCGGAACAGCCCGAACAAAAGGCCGCGAAGCGCGGACAACAGCGGGTCGCCGGCGGGAGTCATCATGAACAAGGTCGAACGCGACATCGCCAACCTGCCGGACACCAAGGTGTCGGTGGAAAAAGCCTTCGGTTTCAAGTCGAAAATGGTCGTTCCGGCCTATTCGGCTCCGGACCAGCACGTGCCGGAGATCGATCCGGACTATCTGTTCGACGAAGCGACGACGATGGCGATCCTCGCCGGCTTCGCCTTCAATCGCCGCGTCATGGTGTCGGGTTATCACGGCACGGGCAAATCGACGCATATCGAGCAGGTGGCGGCGCGGCTCAACTGGCCCTGCGTGCGCGTCAACCTCGACAGCCATGTCTCCCGCATCGATCTCGTCGGCAAGGACGCCATCGTCGTCAAGGACGGCAAGCAGGTCACCGAATTCCGCGACGGCATCCTGCCCTGGGCCTACCAGCACAATGTCGCGCTCTGCTTCGACGAATATGACGCCGGCCGCCCGGACGTGATGTTCGTCATCCAGCGCGTGCTCGAATCGTCCGGCCGCCTGACGCTGCTCGACCAGTCGCGGGTCATCCGCCCGCATCCGGCCTTCCGCCTGTTCGCCACCGCCAACACCGTCGGCCTCGGCGACACGACCGGCCTCTATCACGGCACGCAGCAGATCAACCAGGCGCAGATGGATCGCTGGTCGATCGTCACGACGCTGAACTACCTGCCGCACGACAACGAGGTCGCCATCGTACTGGCCAAGGAACAAGGGGTTGCGCACCGACAAGGGTCGCGACACGGCGTCGAAGATGGTGCGCGTCGCCGACATGACGCGCCAGGCCTTCATCAATGGCGATCTGTCGACGGTGATGAGCCCGCGCACGGTGATCACCTGGGCCGAAAACGCCGAGATTTTCGGCTCGATCGGCATGGGTTTCCGCCTGACCTTCCTCAACAAATGCGACGAGCTGGAGCGGCCGCTGGTGGCCGAGTTCTACCAGCGCGCCTTTGGCGAGGAACTGAAGGAATCGGCGCTCAACGTGGCGCTGAGCTGAGCACCATGGCCCAGCCGGGCGACAATATACGCGGCAAGACCAGAAGCGGGCAGGAGACCGACGTCTTCAAGCGCGCGCTGACGGTGTGCATGCGGGCAATCGCCGCCGACAAGCATCTGGAAGTCGCCTTCGGCAAGGACAAGCCGGCGCTCGCCGCCGGCCGCGCCCGTCTGCCCGAACCGTCGAAGAAGCCCAGCAGGGAGGAATTGCGCATCACCCGCGGCATCGGTGATTCCATGGCGCTGAAGCAGGCGCGCCACGACGCCCGCATCCATGCCAAGCTGGCGCCGGAAGGCCGGCAGGCCCGCGCCGTCTACGACGCGGTCGAACAGGCGCGCGTCGAGGCGATCGGGGCCATCGCCATGACCGGCGTCGGCGACAACCTCGCCGCCATGCTCGAGGACAAATTCGCCAAATCGCCGATGGCGACGGCGGCCAACCGGGAGGACGCGCCTGTCGAGGAGGCGGTCGCCATGTTGGTGCGCGAGCGCCTGACCGGCCGCGCGATCCCGAAATCGGCCGAGAACGTCGTGGCGCAATGGCGCGGCTGGATCGAGGAAAAGGCCTCCGCCGATCTCGACGCCTTGTCGGGCCGGCTCGACGACCAGCAGGCCTTCGCCCGAATCGTCCGCGACATGCTCGCCTCGATGGAGATGGCCGAGGAACTCGGCGACGACGACAGCGACGACCAGTCGAACGAGGACGACGAGCAGCCGCCGGAAGGCCAGGACAAGTCCGAGGAAGCCGGCGACGACGACACCGGCGGCGAGGACAGCAAGCCGGAGGAAAGCGATTCGACCTCCGACGACGCCGAGGAGGGCGAGGCGGAAGCCTCCGATGCGGCGACCGAGGACGCCGGCGCGGAGGATGACCCCGACGCCGAGACGCCGGGCGAGGCCAAGCGTCCCGAACCCTCCTACACACAGCTGCCGCCGGATTTCGACTACAAGATCGCGTCGACCGCCTTCGACGAGATCATCGAGGCCGAGGCGCTGTGCGAGGAAGAAGAACTCGACCGGCTGCGCGCCTATCTCGACAAGCAATTGGCGAGCCTGCAGGGCGTCGTCGGCCGCCTCGCCAACCGGTTGCTGCGCCGGCTGATGGCGCAGCAGAACCGCTCGTGGGAGTTCGATCTCGAGGAGGGCTATCTCGATTCGGCCCGCCTCGTGCGCATCGTCATCGATCCGATGCAGCCGCTGTCGTTCAAGCGCGAGAAGGACACCGAGTTCCGCGACACGGTGGTGACGCTGCTGATCGACAATTCCGGCTCGATGCGCGGCCGGCCAATCACGGTGGCGGCGATCTGCGCCGATATCCTCGCCCGCACGCTGGAGCGTTGCGGCGTATCGGTGGAAATCCTCGGCTTCACCACGCGGGCGTGGAAGGGCGGGCAGGCGCGGGAGAAATGGCTGAAGGACGGCAAGCCGGCGAATCCCGGCCGGCTCAACGATCTGCGCCACATCATCTACAAATCGGCCGACGCGCCGTGGCGCCGGGCGCGGCGCAATCTCGGGCTGATGATGCGCGAAGGCCTGCTGAAGGAAAACATCGACGGCGAGGCGTTGTTGTGGGCGCACAAGCGCCTGGCCAACCGGCCCGAGCAGCGCAAAATCCTGATGATGATCTCGGACGGCGCGCCGGTCGACGATTCGACCCTGTCGGTCAATCCGGGCAATTACCTCGAACGGCATCTGCGCGCCGTCATCGAGTTGATCGAGACCCGCTCGCCGGTCGAACTGATCGCCATCGGCATCGGTCACGACGTGACGCGGTATTACCGCCGCGCCGTCACCATCGTCGACGCCGAGGAGCTGGCCGGGGCGATGACCGAACAACTCGCTTCACTGTTCTCGGAAGAGAGCAGGCGCGGCGCGACCCTGCGCAAAGCCGGATGACGCGCCTCACCCTTCTCCTTGCCGCGCTGCTCGCCGCGACCGCGCCGGTTTTGGCCGATGCGCCGGTCAAGGCGCTGACGATCGCGGCGCGGCCCATCGTCAATTTCGCCATCGGTTCGAGCGAGACCCGCTTCGGCAAGCTCGACTTCGTCGGCGGGCTGGAACTGACCTCGGACGACGATGATCTCGGCGCGCTGTCGGCGTTCCGCTTTCTTTCGCCGGGTCGGGATTTCATCGGCGTTGCCGATACCGGATTCTGGTATACCGGCCGGCTCGACCACGATGCATCCGGCAAGCCTGTCGGTGTTTCCGCTTTCGCCATGCAGGAGATGGTCGATCGCGATGGCGCTGTCATCGGCAAGAAATGGCTGACCGACGCGGAAGGGCTGAGCGTCGACGGCGCCCGTGTCACGGCGAGTTTCGAGCGCGATCATCGCGTATCGGAATATGCGCTATCGGCCACCGGCATGGGTGCCCCGAAGCGCGACGTTCCCTTTCTCGTGCCGGCCGGCGAGTTGCGCCAGAATCGCGGTTTCGAGACCATCGCGCTTTCGCCGAAGGACGGACCGCTCGCCGGGGCGCGCGTGCTGGTGTCGGAAAAGAGCCTCGACAAAAAGGGCGACATTTTCGCCGCCGTCATCGAGGGGCCGAAAAAGGGCGTGTTCGCGGTAACGCGTTCGGGCGAATTCGACATCACCGACGGCGCTTTCCTGCCGGGCGGCGATCTGCTGCTGCTGGAGCGCTCCTATTCGATGGCGTCGGGCGTGAAAATGCGGTTGCGGCGGTTCAGATCGGGCGACATCGGCCCGGGTGCGCGCATCGACGGCGATATCGTCATGCAAGCCGACATGGCCTACCAGATCGACAACATGGAAGGCCTCGACGTGTGGACGCGCGCCGACGGGGCGACGATGGTGTCGTTGATCTCGGACGACAACCATTCGCTGCTGCAACGCAGCCTCTATCTGGAATTCAGTCTGCGCGACGAATGAGGCCGCCGATGCCGGGCTCCAAAGGCAGAACCTGGTCGGTGATCGTCTTCGATATGGCGCATACGGGCGAACCGGACGGCGAACGCCTCATCCCCGGCTTCGAAACGCCGGAAAAGGCGCGCGCCTATGCCGAGGCGCGGGTGCGGGCCTCGGTCGAGGAAATGCGCCAGCCCGGTCTGACGCCGGAGCAGATCCGGCGGCTCTGGCTGCTGTTCGGCGAAGACTGCGCCGTGGCGGGCCATGGTCCGGGCTTTGCCGACCTGCTGGACCGGTTTATCGCCACGCCGGCCACGCCAGCCGATTGCGACTGGCCGGCTCTGGCGCCCGCGGGCGGCGCCAGAAACCTGAGGCATCACGCGGCGACAGGCTGGCTCCAGCGCGCGGCGATGAGCCGATAGTGGATCAGCGCGAATACGGCGACCAGCAGCTTCACCGCGAGATCGCCAAGCGCCCACGATATCCAGCGCGGGGCAGTGGCGGCGAAAACGCCGATCAGCGGCGCCCTTTCCAGCGAGAAATCGTCATTGGCGCCGAGCAGGGCAATGGCGGGGGCGAAGGCGAGCGTGAAAAACAGCGCCGTATCGATCACCGAGCCGGCCAGCGAGGCAAAAACCGGGGCGCGCCACCAGGTTTGCCGGCGCAGGCGGTTGAACACGGTCACATCGAGCAATTGGCCGACGAGAAAGGCCGCGCCCGACGCCATGGCGATGCGCGGCAGGCGCGACGCCGGCGTTTCGAAGCCGATGATGTCCAACGAAAACAGCAGCGGCGGCACGATGAGCGAACAGGCGACGGCGAGCGCGAAGCCGGCGTAAATCACCCGCCTGGCCGCCGCCGGCCCGTGGGCGCGATTGGCGAGATCGGTCACCAGGAAAGCGACAGGATAGGTGAAAGCGCCCCAGGTCAGGATATCGGCAAGCGCGACGCCGCCGATGGCGCCCTGAACGGGAAACTGGACGAGCAGGTTCGACGCCACGACGACGACGGTCATGGCGGCCGCGAACGGCCACAGGGCGGGACGAGAGGTCATTTTTTTATCCTGGGTGATGGAACCAGCCGGAAACGGCGACGCCGTTGCCGAAGGCCGATCAGGCGGCGGCTTCGCCGGCGAGCTTCTTGGCGACCTGTTTGCGGATCAGGCGGGCGCGCGGCGACAATTCGCGCTCGTCGGCCTTGGCGAGGAACGCGTCGAGGCCCCCACGATGTTCAACCGTGCGCAGCGCGTTGGCCGAGATGCGCAACGACACCGAACGCCCCAGCACATCCGACAACAACGTCACATTGACGAGGTTGGGCAAAAAACGACGCTTGGTCTTGTTGTTGGCATGGCTTACATTGTTGCCGGTCATCACGGCCTTGCCGGTCAGTTCGCAAACGCGGGACATGTTCGCATCCTTCAGATAGGGTTGGCCAAACCGGGCCGCCGCGGCAATCAAGTCGTGCCGCGCGCAAATGGACAGGCAACCGATGGAGAATTTGCGCCGTCATAGTGTCAAACCGCCGGGGCGTCAAGACAGTGTCCGGCCCTTCGATGTCGTTCATGGCCGGTTCAGCGTCGCGATACCATATGACGGCAAAGGACGAATAGCGGCCCGAACGTCGAGAGGGAACTTTCCATGCTTATGAGATTGATCGCCGCGTTGGTTGTGGCGACGCCGGCCGCGGCGGCCCCGATGTCGGCGCCGCGCGAGTTCAAGGCCGATTACGCCATTTCCTATTATGGCGTGAGAATCGCCAAATCGTCATTCCGGTCGCGGATCGAAGGCGAGAAATTCCATCTTTCCGGCAGTTTTTCCAGCACCGGGCTGGCGGCGGTATTCGCGCCGACCTCGGGCACAACCGATGTGAAGGGCCGCATCGGCGCCAAGGGCGCCGAACCGTCAAGCTACGCCTTGCGATACACCACCGGCGGCAAGCCGGGCCAGACCGATATCGTCTACGCCAAGGGCAATGTCGTCCGTTTCGACAACAAGCCGGAGTCGAAAAAGCCGAAACCGGCCAATTTCGTTCCGGTGACGCTGGAAGCGCTGAAGGCGGCTTTCGATCCATTGACGGCTTCGATGATCCGCGCCAGCGATTCCTCCGGCGTTTGTGCGCGAACGCTGCGCATCTTCGACGGCGGCATGCGGGTCGATTTCGCCCTTTCGCCGGCCGGCGAAATGCCCTTTTCCGCCGGCAAGACCAAGGGCGTCGCCGTCAAGTGCAAGGCGCGGTTCCAACCGGTCGCCGGCTATCACAAGGGCAGCAAGGACATTGAGTATCTGAGCCGCAAGGCGTTGATCGAAATCGCCTTCGCCGCCACGGGCGTCGCCGATTTGTGGGCTCCGGTGGCGATTTCCCTCGGTTCGCAGGTCGGCACCTTTAAGCTCTACGCCACCCAATTCGGCGGCAGTTGACGCCGCGCCGGCGCGCGGCCATTGTCGCGCCATTCACAACAGGCAATCAATGGGTCCCGACCCTGGAATGAAGCGCGCCACGGCGATCGGATTTCTGGCGATCATCATGTGGTCGTTGCTGGCATTGCTGACGGCCGGGTCGGGAAAGACGCCGCCCTTCCAGCTTGCCGCCATCACTTTCGCCATCGGAACGGGCGTCGGCGTCGCCGCCGCCTTTGCCGGGTTCACCGGCGGTTCGCCGCGGTCGGTGCGGCCGGTGGTGTGGGTGCTCGGCATCGGCGGCCTGTTCGGCTATCACTTTTTCTATTTCACGGCGTTGCGCCACGCGCCGCCGGTCGAGGCGAGCTTGATCGCCTATCTGTGGCCGCTGTTCATCGTCTTCGGTTCGGCGCTTTTTCCCGGCGAACGGCTCGGCTGGCATCATCTGGCCGGCGCGGCGATCGGCCTTCTCGGCACGGCGCTGATCGTCACCGGAGGCAAGGGCTTCAGCCCCGATCCGCGGCATTCCTTCGGCTATGCCATGGCGTTCGGCTGCGCTTTCCTGTGGTCGGGCTATTCGCTGGCGATGCGCCGCTTCGCCGCCGCCCCGACCGGCGCGGTGACGGTGTTCTGCGCCGCGACGGCGATCCTCTCGGCGATTGCCCATCTGGGACTGGAAGAAACCGTCTGGCCCGTTTCGGCGGCCGAATGGTGGGCGATCCTCGGCCTTGGCCTGATGCCGGTCGGCGCCGCATTCTATGTCTGGGATCACGGCGTCAAGCGCGGCGACATCCGCGTGCTTGGCGCGGCGAGTTACGCCGCGCCGCTGCTGTCGACCCTGGCGCTGATCGCGGCCGGCCGGGCGCAAGCCACCGGGACCATCGCGCTTGCCTGCGTGATGATCGCCGGCGGGGCGGCGCTCGCCGCCAAGGACATGTTCAAACCGGCGCGTGCGAATTCATGATGCCTTTTCCCGGCGGGCCGACGACGACGGAAAACGCGATGCTGATTTTCGCCGCGGTCGCGGCGCTGCTCTATCTGTTCCGCCTCGAAGGCGTGCGCGACTGGCGAAGGGCGTTGATCAAGACGCTGTCGACGGGGCTGCTTGCCCTTCTGGCGTTCCGCGCCGGCGGGCCGGGGCTGCTTGTCGCCGCGCTGGTTCTTTCGGCGTTCGGCGACGCCTTCCTCGCTTTCGACGGCGACAGGCCGTTTGCGGCCGGTCTGGCGTCGTTTCTCGCCGGACATGTCGCCTATGCGGCGCTGTTTTTCGGCGAGGGCGGCGGATTGGCGCTTTTGACAGCGCCGCGCCTGCTGATCGGCGTCGCCATGGTCGGGCTCGCCATTGGCCTGATCGCCAGGCTTCGGCCGGCGGTTCCCGATCGCCTGCGAGGGCCCGTTACCGCCTATGGCGCGGCGATTCTCGCCATGGGGCTGACGGCGCTGGCCGTCGTCGCGCCGCTTGTCGTCGCCGGCGCGGCGCTGTTCATGGCGTCGGACGCGCTGCTCGGCACGGAGCGCTTCCTGCTCGACCGCGATTCGCCGATGCGAAAGCCGGCGCGCTACGCGGTCTGGACCCTGTATTGGCTCGGCCAGGCGGCGATCGCGCTCGGCATGCTTACTTGAAGACATCCTTGCGGCGACGGATTTCGGCGAAGACTTCGGCGTCGCTTGCCGCTTCAAGGCCGAGAACGCGGCGGATGGCGTCATCGCCCCAGCGCAGGAACGGATTGGTCGTCAATTCGCGGGCGAGCGAGGTCGGCAGCGTCGCCTTGCCGTCGGCGCGGAGCGCCTCGACCTCGCGGGCGCGCGCCTGAAGGTCGGCGTTGTCCGGATCGACGGAAAGTGCGAAGCGGGCATTGGCGGCGGTGTATTCGTGGCCGCACCAGATGCGGGTATTTGCCGGGAGCGCGGCGATGCGGGCGAGCGCGGCCTGCATCTTCGCCGCCGTCTCCTCGAACAACCGGCCGCACCCCAGCGAAAACAGCGTGTCGCCTGCAAACAGCAGGCCGCTTTGGGGAAATGATAAACGACATGGCCGGCGGTGTGGCCGGGCGTGGCGATGACCCGCACGGTCTCGCCGCCGAAGGCGAATTCGTCGCCGTCCGAGACTGATCTGTCGATGCCGGGCACGCTTGCCGCCTCGCCCGCCGGACCGACGATGGTCAGGCCGAAACGCTGCTTCAGCGCCAGATTGGCCTCGACATGATCACCATGCTTGTGGGTGGTCAGGATGATCGTCGGCGTCCAGCCGGTGCGCTCCACGGCCGAAAGGATCGCTTCTTCCTCGGGTGCGTCGATGAGCGCCGTTTCGCCCGAGGCAGGATCATGGACGAGCACGCCGAAATTGTCGTCGCGGCAAGTGAACTGGTCGATTTGCAGGGCCATGGCGCCGGGGTCTCGTTGACGGTACGCCAGATGTAGTGCGGCGGAGGCGACCTGTCACCCCGCGCGGCGCGCATTGCGAACGGCGCGGCGCTCGCCTACCTTGTCGTCATGCACGCCGATATCGTCGATCTCCGCGCCTTTTATTCCACGCCGACGGGAAAACTCGCCGAACGTTCGATCGCGAGCGCGCTCGCCGCGATTTGGGCCGATATCGCCCAGGAACGCCTCGTCGGCCTCGGCTATTGCCTGCCCTGGCTCGACCGTTTGGCTGAGAGGGCGGAAAGGACGTTCGCCTTCATGCCCGCCGGGCAGGGCGCGGTACGCTGGCCGGTCGACGCGCCATCGGCGACGGCGCTCGTCTTCGAGGAAGAACTGCCGCTGCCCGACGCGGCGATCGACCGGCTGCTGCTGGTTCACGCGCTGGAATTCGCCGAAAGCACGCGCGACATGCTGCACGAGGCCTGGCGGGTGCTGGCGCCGGGTGGGCGGCTGGTGATCGTCGTGCCCAACCGGCGTGGCCTGTGGGCGCGATCCGAACTCACGCCGTTCGGCGCCGGGCGGCCTTATTCGCGCAGCCAGCTGATCGCGCTGCTGCGCGAAGCGAGTTTCACGCCGGGCGAATTCGGCGAGGCGCTGTTCTTCCCGCCGACCGGGCGGCGCTCGTTGCTCGGCCTGTTCCGCGCCTTCGAGCGAACCGGCAAGCGGCTCTGGCCGATGTTCGCCGGCGCCATCGTGGTCGAGGCGCAAAAGCGCCTGTACCAGGGGCTGCCGGTGGCGTCGCGGTCGTCGCGGCGGGTGTTCGTGCCGGTGCTGGCGCCGCAGGGCATGGGACGGTCAGGTTCGGCTCGACAAGATTCCGCCTAACCGCTATTGCGGCTCCGCCGCGATCGGCGCGGCGAGGAGTGCCCGACATGGACGCGACGCCCAAGCGGCCGCAACCGAGACCCGGCGTGATGGACATCCAGGCTTATGTGCCCGGCCGCCACGAAGCGCCGGGCGTCGCCAGGGTGTACAAGCTCTCGTCCAACGAGACGCCGCTCGGGCCGTCGCCGAAGGCGCAAGCGGCGATCGCCGAAATCGCCGGCCAGATGGAGCTCTATCCCGACGGCGCGGCGATCAAGCTGCGCGACGCCATCGCCGCCGCGCACGGGCTCAACGCCGCCAACATCATGGTCTCCAACGGCTCGGACGAGGCGCTCGGCCTGTTGTGCCAGACCTATCTTCAGCCCGGCGACGAGGGGATTTTCACCGAGCACGGCTTTCTCGTCTACAAGATCTACATCCTCGCCGCCGGCGCGACGCCGGTGACAGCGGCCGAGACCAATGAGACGGCGAATGTCGACGCCATCCTCGCCAGAGTGACGGCGAAGACGAGAATCGTCTTCCTCGCCAATCCGAACAATCCGACCGGCACCTACATTCCGGTCAGCGAGGTGCGCCGCCTGCACGCCGGCCTGCCGAAAAACGTGCTGCTGGTCCTCGATTCGGCCTATGCCGAATATGTCCGGCGCAACGACTACGAGGCCGGTCTCGAGCTTGTCTCGGCGCACGAGAATGTCGTGATGACTCGGACCTTTTCGAAGATCCACGGGCTGGCCGGGTTGCGCATCGGCTGGATGTACGCCCCGGCGCATGTCATCGACGCCGTCAACCGGGTGCGCGGACCGTTCAACGTCAACGCCATGGCCATCGAGGCCGGCGCGGCGGCGATCGGCGACCGCGCCCATGTCGAAAACGCCGTGGCGCACAACGACCGCTGGCACGCCTATCTGACGGAGGAACTCGGCACGCTCGGCCTGCGGGTGACGCCGAGCGTCGGCAATTTCCTGCTGATGCATTTTCCCGACAGCGACGCGGCGCATTCGGCCGAGGCGGCCGACAGGTTCCTGATCGGGCGCGGCTTCATCCTGCGCCGGGTGACGGCTTACGGGTTCCCGAACGCGCTGCGGATGACCGTCGGATCGGAAGACGCCAATCGCGGCGTCGTCGCCGCGCTCGCCCAGTTTCTGGGGAAAGCCTGACATGCCGGCGTTCAAGACTGTCGCGCTGATCGGCATCGGCCTGATCGGCTCGTCGCTCGCCCGGGTCATGCGCGACCGCAAGCTCGCCGACCGCATCGTCATTTCGACGCGCAGCGCCGAAACGCTGAAGCGGGCGGAGGAACTCGGTCTCGGCGACGCCTACGAGACCGACCCGGCGAAAGCGGTCGTCGACGCCGACCTGATCATCGTCTCGGTTCCGGTCGGCGCGTCCGGCGCCGTGGCGGAAGCCATTGCGCCGGGACTGAAACCGGGGGCGATCCTCACCGACGTCGGCTCGACCAAGGCGTCGGTGATCCAGCAGATGACGCCGCATGTGCCGGAAGGCGTGCATTTCATCGCCGGCCATCCAATCGCCGGCACGGAAAAATCCGGCCCCGACGCCGGATTCGCCACCTTGTTCGACAATCGCTGGTGCATCCTGACGCCGGCCGCCGACGCCGATCCCGCCGCCATGGAAAAGCTGTCGCGCTTCTGGTCCGCTTGCGGCTCGAAGGTCGACGTGATGGACCCGCAACACCACGACATGGTGCTCGCCATCGTTTCGCATCTGCCGCACATCATCGCCTACAACATCGTCGGCACGGCGGACGATCTCGAGGCGGTGACCAAATCCGAAGTGATCAAATATTCGGCGTCCGGCTTTCGCGACTTCACCCGTCTGGCGGCCTCCGACCCGACGATGTGGCGCGATGTCTGCCTGCATAATCGCGACGCCATTCTCGAAATGCTGTCGCGCTTCATGGAAGATTTGTCGTCGCTACAGCGGGCGATCCGCTGGGGAGACGGCGACAAGCTTTTCGACCTGTTCACGCGGACCCGTGCGGTGCGCAAATCGATCGTCGAGGCGGGCCAGGAAGTCGATCTGCCGGATTTCGGCCGCCCGGCGGCGCATCCGGTCAAACCCTGATCAGGGCAAAGGCGGCAGGAAGCCGAGCGGCAGGAAGCCGAGAAATGCCTGCCCCTTGTCGAGGCGCAGCTTGACGCCGGCGCCGGGCGGGCTTTGCATGGCGACCAGCAGGTTCAACGCCGTTTCACCGCTCGAAACGTTTTCCGGCGGCCCGGATTTGATCAGCGCCGCCACGGCCTCCGGCTTGTCCAGGTTCAACGTCAATTCGCCGTTGGCGACGCCGGCATCGTCGATCGCGACGGCGCCCGACAGTCGCAATCCCGCGCCGGTTTCGGCGGCAAGCTCGAGTTCCTCGATCGCGATCTTCGCCCCGCGCAGGCTCGGCTTGCGGCGCAGCAGCCGGGAAGCGCCGTCGGCGGCAACGGCGCGCAGCCTCAGCGCCGTCGGCGGAAAGTCGTAGCCGCCGGCGTAATCGGCAGCAAACCGCACGCCGGTCAGATCGAGCGCGATGGCGACATCGGCGCCGGATACGCGGGCGCGGCCGTCGGCGGCGTCGACAGAGAACACCGCCGCGTCGGCGTCGGTTGTCGCGACGATGGCGGAGCCGTTGACGGACGCGCCGGAAGGGCGCGGGTACCACAGGCCGATGGACCCGGCCAGCGCCGTCCATTCCAGATCGAGCGGCACGAGGCCCGGCGCCTCGACCCGCGCCGGACCGTCGAATTCGGCGGTGACGGTGAGTGGCGCGGCGAGCGACCAGCCGGAGACGAGCGGTCCTGATTTCAACGCCACGCCATCGAGGTCGCGGGCGTAGGCGCCAGCGGAACAGTTGATTTCCATGGCGAAGGGGAAACCGGCGACGCTGGCGTCTTCGCAAGCCGCGCGCGCGCCGCGCGCTTCCATGCGGCTGATGGCGGCGGTCAATTCGTTGTTCAGGCGCGTCGCGCCGGCGCGCCAGATCGCCGCCCATGCGCCGGCCAGAGCGGCGACAAGCGCGAGGAAAATCAACCCTTGGCGCAGGCGGCTTGACGTCACCGGCTCGCCTTTCTACAGGCCGCAGCAAGGTGAGGCCGGGTGGCGGAGGGGATACGAAGGTGAACGATCTCTGGGTCTTCGCTTACGGGTCGCTGATGTGGCGTCCGGGTTTCGAGGCGGTCGAGGCGCGACGGGCCCGCCTCGCCGGCTATCGCCGGGCGCTGTGCGTGTCCTCGCATGTGCATCGCGGCACGCGCGAACGACCGGGGCTGGTGCTCGGGCTCGATCGCGGCGGGGCCTGCGTCGGCCGGGCTTTCCGGGTCGATGCGGCGAAAAGCGTCGAAACGCTTGCCTATTTGCGCGAGCGCGAACTGGTCACCAATGTCTACCACGAACGGCATGTGTCGCTGACGCTCGATGACGGACGCCGGATCGGCGCGGTCGCCTATGTCGTCGACCGCGGCCACGAACAATATGCCGGATCGCTGAACGCCGAGGAAGCGGCGTCGCGGGTGATCGGCGCGGCGGGGATATCGGGCGTCAATGTCGACTATGTGCTGGCCACGGTGGAGCATTTGCGCGAGCTCGGCATTCGCGATCATTGGCTTGAGCATGTGGCGCGCCTGATCAAGGCTTGAAGCCCAGCGCGGCGAGTCGGGCTTTCGCCGTCGGCGGCATCGGCGGCGCATCGGGCCGCGCGGCGATTTCGAGCAGGATTTCGTCGCAGACCCGTTCGGTGTCGCCGACGAGGCGCTTCTGGAACTCTTCCTTCGTCAGCCCCGGCGGAATCGCCGGCAACACCCGCATCTCGATGCGGCCGGGGTGGCGCAGGAATTCGCGACGCGACCAGAACAGCCCTGCCATGTGGGCGACCGGAACGACGGGTACGCCGAGGCGCGCATAGAGCTCGACGATGCCGAATTTGTAGGCCGGTTCGGCGCCCGGCGCGCGGCGTGTTCCTTCCGGATAGATGATCAGCTGGCGGCCGGCTTTCATGCGCTCGAGCGTCTTGGCGACGACATCGCGCAAGGCGCGCGAACGGTCGCCGCGCTTGACCGGAACCATGCGCATCTTGCAGACATACCAGCCGAACAGCGGTATCCACATCAGTTCGCGCTTGAGGATGTAGAGCGCGTCGGGAAGCATGGGCACGAAGGAAAAGGCGTCGAGAAAGGATTGGTGCTTCGGCGCGAGGATGTAGCTTCCTTGCGGCAGATTCCCGGCCCCGACGATGTCGACCTTGCCGCCGGCGATCTTCTCCAGCAGCCACATGTTGGTGCGGGCCCAGAATTTCGGCACGTACCAGGCGTAGCGGCGCGGCGCGAGGAAATAGAATGGCGTCCAGAACACCATCAGGGCGACGAGCGCGACATAGAAGACGACATTGTAGGCAAGCGAGCGGAGGATCAGCATTGGCGGTGCCCGTTGGATATGGCGCGACCGTTACACGATGGACCGGCAAAGGCCAATGCACCGCCTCTATCCGGCGATGCGCGCCTCGGCGACGCCGGTTTCGGCGTCGAAGGCGCCACGAAGGAGCGCGCCGATGTATTTGGCGTATTCGGTGAAAAGGATGCGCGTCGCATCGCGGTCGCCGAGCCAGTCGAACGGGCCGAACATCGTGTTGACGACCGGATAGGGCAACAGATCGACGTCTTCGACGGCGCGGTGCATTTCGAGCAGGCTGCGCGGAATGTGGTAGTTGCTGGTGACGACAATGGCGCTGGCATAGCCATGATCGCGCAGCCATTTGGCGCTTTCCTCGGCGTTGCCGATGGTGTCGAGCGCGGCGCGGTCGATGTCGACGCAGCAGGAAAACAGCGTCGGCGCGGCGCCGTTGGCCTGTTGCAGGTCGGCGCGGTCGGTCACGGGGTTGACGCCGGAGATGAGCAAACGCTTGCCTTTGCCGGTTTTCAGCAATTCGATCGCCGCCGCGATGCGCTGTTTGCCGCCGGTCAGGACGACGATGCCGTCCGCCTGCGGCGTCCGTTCCGGAGCGCGCAGGCCGGCGACGTGGGCGGCGAAGGCGAAAAATCCGCCGGCGAAAGCCAGACAGGACATGAGTACAGCCAGGAACACGCCGCCGGCGACAGCGCGCCAACGGCGTTTGCCCGGTTGATTCGGCGCAAGCGCTTGGTCCATCGCCGAATCCTAATGCCGATTCGCGGCGTTATCGAGTCTTCGGCCGTCCGAATTCGCCGTTTCGCGGTTCACGTCCCGTCAAGCCGGCCAAGTTGGCGTGTGACGGTGACATGGAGGTGACCGCCGTGAGCACGGCGATGACGACGATGGCGCCGGCGACGCCGGCGTAGCCGGACCAGCCAACCGAGAAATCGCCGAACAGCGCGATCGCCTGATCGCCTTCGGGCGTGGCGCGGTTGCGCGCCGCCCACCACGATATCGCGAGAAACAACGCGATGGCGGCGCCGCCGCCGATCACCGCGCCGCGCAGGCCGACAAGCAGGAAATGGCGGCGGAACTCGGCGGCGATGAACCCGGCCTCGGCCCCGACGAAATGGAGGACTTCGACGATCTGGTCGTTTCCGGCCATAGCGCCGCGGGTGGCGAAAACCACCGTCAGCACCGTCGCCGTCATCATCAGGGCCAGGATGGCGAGGCCAATGGCGGTGGTCGTGCGCGCCATGGCGACGAGCCGGTCGACCCAGGCGCGGTGATCGTCCAGGGCGGCTTCCGGAACCGCCTCGCGCAACGCGGAGGCAAGGGCGGAGAAGTCGGGCGGCGAGGACTCGTCGAGCGTGACGATGACCAGGCGCGGCACCGGAAGGTCGTTGATGTCCAGTCCCGAGCCGAGCCAGGGCTCCAAAAGGCGGAGCGTTTCCGCCGCATCGACGATTCGGACCCCGGCGACGCCCGGAAAGCCGACAATCGCCTGGCGCGCCGCTTCCAGCGCCGCATCCATGTCGAGCCCGTCGCGCGGCGCGATCTGGATCGTGGCTTCGCGGGCAATCTGGCTTTGCCAGGTCCGGGCCGAGCCCTGAACCAATGAAACCGCGCCGATGGTGATGCACGACAGGAAGGTCATGATCGCGATGACGATGGCGAGCGCCCTGCCGGCGATGTTGTCTCCCGGCACGATGGACGAGGCGCGCCGCCCGGACTGGCGCGCCGCGTCATCCCGCATCGTCCGGCTGACGTCAGTCATGGATGTCCACCCGGCCGTCGGCGAGCACAATGCGGCGCGCGGCGATCTGGTCCATCAGGTGCAGATCGTGGGTGGCGATCACGACGGCGGTGCCGAGGCGGTTCAGTTCGCGAAACAGCTTCAGCAGCCGCGAGGCCAGCGGCGGATCGACATTGCCGGTCGGCTCGTCGGCGAGCAGCATTTCGGGCTGTTCGATGATGGCGCGGGCGATGGCGGCGCGCTGCTTTTCGCCGCCGGAAAGCACTGGCGGCAGCACGTTCATGCGGTCGCCAAGGCCGACCCATTTCAACAGATCGACGACATCGGCGCGATAGGAGGCTTCCTCGCGGCCGCGCACCCGCATCGGCAGGGCGACGTTTTCGTAGGTCGTCATGTGGTCGAGCAGGCGGAAGTCCTGGAAGACAACGCCAATGCGCCGGCGAAGCAGCGGCAATTCGGCGGCAGGTAACGTTGCCCTGTCCTTGCCGAACACCGTGACAAGCCCCCGCGTCGGCTTCAAGGACAGGAACAGCAGGCGCAGCAAGGTCGTCTTGCCGGCGCCGGAGGGTCCGGTGAGGAACTGGAACGAACGCGGCTCGACATGAAGGGAAACGTCGCGGAGAATCTCCGGACCCATGCCGTACCTCAATCCGACATTTTCCAAACGGATCACGTCACTCGTCCTGCCGGCGCCTCTGCGTTGTCGGCGACCCTTCCGAAACCATGGTTAAGGCGGCGTTAATCGCCTTGTGGCGGCTTTTGCATGGCATTGGTGAAAAAGAGTTAACCAATCTCCATTACCCCGAAACAAACCCGCCGCGAAAGGATGCGCGATGGCGAACGATTCCGGCAGCCGCCCGGTCATCGGCGAAATCATCGGCACGCCGTCCGGCATGGCGAATCGCCGGCCGGCCGACGCGGTCGACGCGCATTTCGAAACCGTCGCGGCCGACATTTCCCTTCCGCCTTCGCATTTCGCGCCGGAGCGCGGGACGGCGCCGCTCGGCGGCATCGCGTTTCTGGGCGGCGCCGGCGAAACCGGTGGTTCCGAACGCGGCGGGCCGGCCTTCTGGGTCACCGGATTGCTGGCGGTCGCGGCAGCCTTCTGGTTTTCCGGCGGCCACGCCGCTTTTCTCGGCCCGAAATCGACTCCGGTCGGCGCCATTCCCGCCGGCTTCGAAATGCTGGATCTGACGTCGCGGGTCGAACGCGTCAACGGGCGCGCGGTCCTGCTGGTCGACGGCGCGGTGCAAAATACGGGCATGGCCGCCGCGCCTTCGCCGCGCGTCATCCTCAATGTCGAAAGCGACAATGGCTCGACGACGCGATATCTTCTCGGCTTCGGTTCGGGATCGCTCGAGCCGGGCGACACGTCATCGTTTTCAAGCCGGCTCGATGCGCCGAAGGGCGGAGTCAAACGCGTTTATGCGACTTTCGAGGAGACCGAATAATGCCCGTTGTCCGCGGCAAGGCGATTGAAATCCTGTTTTCCGCGTCGGCGATCGCGCGGCGCAACCTCGAGCTGGCCAAGGACATCGCGGCCCATGATTACACCGACCTGCTGGTCATCGCGATCCTGAAGGGCTCGTTCGTGTTCGCCGCCGATCTGGTGCGCGCCATGCACGATGCGGGCCTTGCGCCCGAGGTCGAGTTCATCACCATTTCCTCTTACGGCAAGGGCACGACCAGCGGCGAACTCAAGGTGCTGCGCGACATCGACAGCAACCCGAACGGCCGCGACGTGCTGTTGATCGACGACATTCTCGAATCGGGCAAGACGCTCAAATTCGCCCGCGACCTGATGATCGGGCGCGGCGCCAAAAACGTCGTCATCGCGACATTGCTCGACAAGCGGATGCGCCGGCAGAGCGCCATCGACGCCGATTTCGTGGGCTTCGACTGCCCGGATCATTTCGTTGTCGGCTACGGCATGGATGTCGGTCATGCCTTTCGCGAATTGCCGTTTGTCGGCGTGGTGACGGGAGACGCCTGAGATGAGCGGACAGACCCATCGCATCCTCGTGGTCGAGGACGACGAATCGGTGCGCGCGCTGGCGGCGCGGGCGCTTTCGGGCGGCGGGCGGATGATCGACACCGCCGCCGACGGCGAAGAAGGGTTGGCCCTAATCGACGCGGCGGCGGGAGGCTACGATCTGGTCGTTTCCGACATCCGCATGCCGGCGCTCGACGGCATCGCCATGGCCAAGGCGGCGGCGGAGCGCTATCCGGACCTGAAAATCCTGCTGATGACAGGTTATGCCGAGCAGCGCGAGCGCGCCGCCGATCTGACAAACATCATCATCGACGTGCTTCAGAAGCCGTTCCAGCTGGCGGATTTACGCAGCGCCGTCAATTCGGCGCTGGCCTGAGCCGTCACCGCATGTCGAGCAAACGCTCAAGATAGCTGCGCTCCAGTTCGGGCGACAGCGCGTCGCCGAGCCGGCGGCGGATGGCTTCGAGGATGCGTCGCGCGCGCTCGGCGTCGAACTCGTCCGGTACGTCGACGCTTTCGCCGAAATCGGGTCCGTCGGTCGCCTCCGGCCGGCCGAGCGGATCGCGATTGTCGCCATTGCGCTGGCCGCCCGGCTGGGAGCCGCCCTGTTCGCCCTGGCCCATCTGCTGCATCTGGCGCATCATCTCGGCGGCGCCTCGCCGCATCGCCTCGAGCGCGCGTCCCTGCTCGGAAACGGCGCCGCGCCGTTCGCCCTCGCCCAATGCTTCGCCGGCGCCGTCCATGGCGTCGCCGGCGTCGCCGAAGCCCTTGCCGGGATCGATGCCCATGCCCTCGAGCTGGTCCATCAGCTGGCCGAATTCGCCGCGCAACTGGCCCTGGCGGTCCTGCAATTCGCCGAAACCCTCGCCGGGCCTTTCGCCCGAACCCCCGGGATCGTCGCCCTGCCCGCCGGGCATGCGGCCGCCTTGCTGCTCGCCGCCGTCGCCCTGTCCGCCGTCCTGCCCGCGCTGACCCTGCTGCCCGCCGGGGTTTTCACCGGGCTGTTGCGGACGCCCGTCGGGCGAACGACCCATGCGGTCGGTTTCGTTCATCAGCTCCTGCTGGCGGCGCATGATTTCGCCGAGCTTGTTCATTTGCTTGCGCATGGGATTCTGCGCCGATTGGCCCTGGCCGTTCTGGCGCCGGCCGGCCTGCAGGTTCTCCATCATCTCCTGCATCTGCGACAGCAATTCCTTCGCCTTGTCCTTCTGGCCGGATTTGGACAGTTTCTCGATCTGCTCCATCATGCGGTCGATATCGTTCTTGCGCATTTCGCGCGCATCGGGATCGCGTTCCGCGGTTTGCGGGTTGCGCTCGGCCTGTTCGGCCAGTTCGCGCAGGAATTTGTCCATAGCCTTGCGCAATTCGTCCATGAGCTTGGCGATTTCCTCGTCGGAGGCATCGTTTTCGAGCGCGTTCTTCAGGTTCTCCTGCGCCTGGCGCAGCGCCTTTTCGGCGTCGGACAGATCGCCCTCCTCGATGCCGATGGCGACCGTCCACAAATAATCGACCACGGCGCGCAATTCGTCGTCGGAGCGCGCCATGTCGAGCCGCGTCATCGCCGTCACCAAGCCGAGATAATGGGCGGCGAGCGGAATGGTGTCGGCCGGCCGGATTGTCATCGCCTCCATCAGGTCGAGGACGCGGCGCTTCGCATTGGCGTCGAGCGCGATCAGGCGACGCTGCTCGATCAGGGCGCGGGCCAGCGGATTGGTGAAACGGCGCTCCGGCAAGGTCGCCGATTTCGTTTCCGATCTGCCCGTATTGCCGGCCGCGTCGCGGACCACGAGAGTTACGTCGACGGCGCCGCCGGCGAAGGGGTGTTTGACGAGATCCTTGGTCGATTTCGCCTTCGGTTCCTTGGCGCCCCTTTTCGGCATGACCAGCGCCATCTCCGGCGCGGCATAGAGCGGGCGGGCGCCCGGCTTGCCGGCTTCGGCGAAGGTCATGTCAACCGACCCGCCGGTGGCGCCGTAATCGTCCTCGACTGTGTAGTGCAGTTCGAAAGCGCCATTGACGCCGCGCTTCGGTTCGGCGGCGAAGCGGACGACCGGAGCGGTGTCGGGAATGACCGAGAAGGCCCAGCGGCCGATTTCGCGCTCGCCGTCGCGCACCACCCATGCGCCCGCGGCGGCCAGAACATCGGCAAAGGCGCGGGCAGCCTTTGTCTCCGGCGTGGCGGCGATATCGCGGGCTTCACCCGCGGCCGGAGCGAATTGCAGCGTTTCCGCGCCCGATCCTCCGGTGAGGCGAAGGGCCAGGTGCTGCCGACCGGCGCGGCGCGGGTCGCGGTTTCGCCGAGCGCCAGCATCACCGGCGGTCGTCGCGTGTAGGCGGGCGGCGTCAGCCAGGCGTCGATGCGCGGGGCGGGCGCGAGAACAGGCGCCGCGCCGCGCCAGGCGTCGGCGATCGAACCGCCATGCGGACCGAGGGAAAAGGCGAAAGCGGCGACCAGGCCAAGCGGCGCGAGGGCGCGGAGAGCCCAAGGATCGAAGCGGGGGACGTCGGTGCGCGGCGAATCGGGTTCGACGCCGGCCAGTTTTTCGCTCATGCGGCGGCGATGTTCGCGCCAAAGCGCATCGGCGAAGGCGCCGCCACCGGGCGCAATGGCGTCGTTCAGCGCGGTCACCGGGGCGTGGGGAAGGGCGTTGGCTGTTTCGATGCGGCGGTCGATTTCGCCGCCCTCCGGCAGGCGGAAGCGCCGCAGCATGAGCAGCGCCGCAAGCGCCATGGCGGCCATGGCGACAACGGCGGCCAGACGCAGGGCGTCGGGGGCCATGCGAAAGAACCCGCTCCAGGCGAGCGCCAGGAAGATCGCCACGACGAGCGCCAGCGGCAAAACCAGCGGCCAAGCCCGCTCCACAACCATAGACGCGAAAGTCAGGCGACGGGCGCGGCCAAGCGCGCCGGTTCCGTTCTGTCGATTGCGGTCTTGCTGGTCCATCAAGGCTTCCGGTTACGCCGCTTCGGCGCGACATGACAGCGAACTTACCACCAATCGCGGCGAAGGCGAGGCGAAGCGCGAAAACGTGATCTACGCGCGGTAGCGCTCAGAGCCAGTCCGGCACCGAATCGAGGCCGATCAGGGCTTCGATCGACAGGCGTGGCCGCACGACGTGGAAGCGATCACCCGAAACCAGCACTTCGGGAACAAGCGGGCGGGAATTGTAGGTTCCGGCTTGCACCGCGCCATAGGCGCCGGCGGTCATGACGGCGAGCAGGTCGCCGGGGTTCGGGCGAGGCAGGTCGCGATCATGACCGAGGAAATCCCCGCTTTCGCAAACCGGTCCGACAATGTCGGCGACGATGCGGGCGTCGCCGGCCTCTGCGAGGCGAACCGGACGAATGTCGTGCCACGCGTCATACAGCGTCGGGCGGACCAGATCGTTCATCGCTGCGTCGACGATGATGAAATTCTTCGCGTCGCCGTCCTTAACGTAAAGCGCCGAAGCGACAAGGATTCCCGCATTGGCGGCGATCAAACGGCCGGGCTCGACGACAATGGCGACATCAAGCCCGCCAAGATGGCGGCGTACGATTTCGGCATAGGCCGACGGGTCGGGCGGCGGATCATTGTCGAAACGGTAGGGTACGCCGAGACCGCCGCCGAGATCGACATGCTCTATTGCATGCCCGTCGGCGCGCAGCGCAATAACCAATTCGGTCAGCAGGCGGAAAGCCTCGTCGAAGGGCTGCAATTCGGTGATCTGGCTGCCGATATGCATGTCGACGCCGGCAACCCGCATGCCCGGCAACCGCGCGGCGCGGGCGAACACGGCGCGGGCGCGGTCGAATGGAATGCCGAATTTGTCGGCCTTTTTGCCGGTCGAGATCTTCCGGTGGGTTTTCGAGTCGACATCCGGATTGATGCGCAGGGAAACCGGCGCGGATTTGCCGGCGGCGACGGCGCGCGCCGAGAGCAATTCCAGCTCCGGCTCGGACTCGACATTGAAGCAGTGGATGCCGGCGGCGAGCGCCGCGTCCATCTCGGCCGCCGTCTTGCCGACACCGGAGAACATGATCTTGCCCGCCGGAATGCCAGCGGCGAGCGCGCGGGCCAATTCGCCGCCCGAAACAACGTCGGCGCCGGCGCCGAGTTTGGCCAGCAGCGTCAGCACCGCCTGGTTGGAATTGGCCTTCATGGCGTAGCAGACCAGCGTATCCATGCCGGCGAACGAGCGGGAATACACTTCGTAGTGGCGGGTCAGCGTCGCGGCGGAATAGCAATAAAACGGCGTGCCGACCGCCGCCGCGATCGCGGGCAGTGGGACATTCTCGGCGTGCAACACGCCGTCGCGGTAGTCGAAATGGTTCACGGAATTCGTCCGGTCAGTCGATCAGGGCGTCGAGGATGAAGCGCCGCCGGGGCGCTTCCGCCGGCGCTTCCTCCTCGACCGGCGTTCCGGCTTCCTGGGCCGCCTTGCGTTCTTCCGCCGCCGCTTGCGACGGGGTCAACAGGTCGCCTTTGCGGCCGCAAGCCGAAAGCGATGGCAGCGCGAAGGCAATCAGGGCAAAAGCGAGGGCGATGCGGCTGGCGGTCATGCGGTCGGATCCATGGTTCGCGATGGCGTCACACGTCTAGCGCAAATTCGGGCGCGACGCATCCCCGTATCAGGTTTTCGCCAGGCGTTTGCGCCAGGCCTTGATTTGCTTGCGCACTTCGCCCGGCGCCGCGCCGCCATAGCTTTTTCGGCTTTTAACCGACGCCTCGACGGTCAGCACCGAGAAAACTTCCCCCGTGATCCCGGCGTGGATGGCCTGCAAATCGGCAAGCGCCAGCCGGTGCAGCGGCAACTTTTTCTCTTCCGCCAGCTTCACGGCGCGGCCGGTGACGTGGTGCGCTTCGCGGAAAGGGATTTTCAGTTCGCGCACCAGCCAGTCGGCCAGGTCGGTGGCGGTCGAATATCCGGACGCGGCGGCTTTGCGCATGGCGGCGGCGTCGACGACGATGTCTTTCACCATGCCGGTCATGGCGGCGAGCATCAGGTCGAGCGTTTCGGCGGCGTCGAAGACGGCTTCCTTGTCTTCCTGCATGTCCTTGGAATAGGCGAGCGGCAGACCCTTCATCACGGTCAGCAGGCCGATCAGATGGCCGTTGACGCGGCCGGTCTTGGCGCGGACCAGTTCGGCGGCGTCGGGATTCTTCTTCTGCGGCATGATCGACGAGCCGGTCGAAAACGCGTCCGACAATCTGGCGAAGCCGAATTGCGGCGTCGTCCACAGGACAATTTCCTCGGCGAAGCGCGAAAGATGCGTGGCGCAGATGGCCGCAAGGGCGAGAAATTCCAGGGCGAAATCGCGGTCAGAGACCGAATCGATCGAATTGCGTGTCGGTTCGCGAAAACCGAGCGCCTTCGCGGTCGCGAACCGGTCGATCGGAAACGGCGTGCCGGCGAGCGCGGCGGCGCCGAGCGGGCACTCGTTCATGCGTTCGACGGCGTCGTCGACGCGCGAGCGGTCGCGGGCGAACATCTCGACATAAGCCAACAGATGATGGCCGAAGGTGACCGGCTGGGCGACCTGCAAATGGGTAAAACCGGGCATGATCGTTGAGGCATTCTCCTCCGCCCGATCGAGCAGGGCTTCGATGAGGCCGGTCAGCGCGGCGCGCACGCACAGCAACTCGTTCTTCACCCACAGGCGGAAATCGACGGCGACCTGGTCGTTGCGCGAGCGCGCCGTGTGCAGCCGGCCGGCGGCCGGACCGATCAGTTCGGCGAGGCGCGCCTCGACATTCATGTGAATGTCCTCAAGCCGGGTCGAAAAGGCGAATTTCCCGCTCTCGATCTCTTCACGAATGGTTTTAAGGCCGGCGACGATCTTGTCGCGGTCGTCCGCCGTGATTATGTCGGCGTCGGCGAGCATGGTCGCGTGCGCGATCGAACCGGCGATGTCCTCGGCGTAGAGCTTGCGGTCGAAGCCGATCGAGGCGTTGATGGCTTCCATGATCGCGGCGGGTCCGGCGGCGAAACGGCCGCCCCACATCGTGTTCGACGTTTTTTTCTCGCTCATGGACGGGCGCCCTCGGAGACCACAATGACCGGCGAAACGACGAAAAGCCCGTTGAGACTGATCGCGGCGGCTGGCGTTCTCGGTCTGATCGCCGGCGCGGCGATCCTATACGTGAGGCTTGCACCCTCTGGCAACGGCCCGGTCGGCATCGCCGATGCGGCTTGCGCGGCGAAGGGGGAGAAGGCCGCCGCGGTCGCCGGCGCGGCTACGGGCGACGTGGCGGCGCTGCTGGCGGCGAAATCGACTGAATCGCTCGCCGCTTTGGCGTTCGAAAACGGCGCCGGCAAGCCGACGACGCTCGGCGCATTTGCCGGCAAGGCGCTGCTGGTCAATCTGTGGGCGACCTGGTGCGTGCCGTGCCGCGAGGAAATGCCGGCGCTCGACACATTGCAGCAGACAAAGGGCGGGGCCGATTTCGAGGTCGTGACGGTCAATCTCGACCGCGGCGGGGCCGAAAAGCCGCGCGCCTTTCTCGACGAGATCGGCGTCAAGGCGCTGACGCTCAATCGCGATCCGACGCTCAAGCTGTTCAACGAGGCCAAGGCGCGCGGATTGGCGCTCGGCCTGCCGGCGACGTTTCTGGTCGACAGGCAAGGCTGCCTGATCGCCCACATGAACGGCCCGGCCGATTGGGCCGGGCCCGATGCGCTCAGGGTGATCGATGCGCTGACGGGCGGTTGACGGCTCAATCGTCGTCGAACTGGCCTTTTTCCGCGCCCTTGTGGCAGGCGACGCAATTGGCCCAGGTGCCGGCTTTTTTCAGCGACGCTTCCGACACTTCGCCCTTGTGTTCGCCGACGAACCAGCGGCGCTCGGAAATGCGCAGCAGCGGCTTGCCTTCGGCGTCGACGGCTGTCGGATCGTCCTTGCCGGCGTTGGCGACCAGATAGTCTCGAATATGGGCGACCGAGGCGTCGTCGAGGCTGGCAACCTCGCCGAAGTGATCTTGCAGGCCGGCCATCACCGCTTCCCAGTTCGCCGCCGGCAGCAGCCGCGGCGGATAGGCGATGTGACAGGCGGCGCATTCCGCCTTGGTCATTTCGTCGGTGACCATGCGGTCGGCGGCGGTCGCCGCGACGGCGGTCGAGGCGAGGAGGGCGGCGGCGAGCAACAGGCGTTTCATGACGGGTTTCCTTCCCTTACTGGCTGGCGAGCCAAGAGATGACGTCTCCGGCTTCCTTGGCGGTGCAATCGCGGCCGAGCACGGAATTGCAGTTGCGGCCGATCCATTTCTCGACCTTGGCGAGGTCGGTGTAGCGGTCCGCCTGAACCGAGACCGCCATCGGATCGATCGCCTTGCCGGCGCGGGTCTGGCCGGATTTCTTGATGTTGTCGGTGTGGCACGACGTGCAGGAGGGCGTTTCCGCGCCGCCGCCGGTGTGCTTGGCGAAGAAGAACGCCTTGCCCGCGGCCGCGTCGAAGCCGGAGAAAGCCGGGTCGGCGGCTTTGGCCTTGTCAGCCCAGGCGGCGATGATGGCGTCCTGGCCGGGACCGGCGGAGGCAGCGCCGGTGAAAGCGGCGGCGGCCAGACCGATGGCCATGGCGATGGCGCGGGCGTGTTTCATGATGACTCCTTGGGTGGCTTGGGGATGTTGATTTTCTGCGGGGCGAAGAGCCCGGATTCGGCGTCGCCATGGCAGGCGGCGCAATTGACCGGGCCGCCGATGTCCTTGCGCTTGAAGGTCTCGGCCGGAACGTCGTCGTGAATGCGCTTCCAGCGCGCGGTGGCGGTGATGCGCAGCGGCTCGGCGGCGTCGGGCTGACGGAAGGAATTGGCGGCGCGAGTGTCGTAATGCCCGGCGGCGTTGGCGACGAGCCAGTCTCGGATATTCTCCATCGCCCCGGCGTCGAGCGACGCGTCCTCGCCGAAATGGTCGTCGAGCGTCGCCATGATTTTTTCCCACGACGCGGCCGGCAGCAGGCTCGGGTGGTGCGGCGTGTGGCAGTCGCCGCACTCGGCTTTCCATTCGGCCAGAACGGGGCCGGACGGAATGAAGGGCGCGGGCAGGCGATCGGCCCAGGAAACGATGGCGAACGTCGCGGCGGCCAGGCCCAGAAGCGCGAGCGTGGCGACAACGGGACGGGCGGCGCGCTTTGGCGTGGAGTCCGGGCGGGGGCGCTTGAGGCCGGTCACCATGGCGCGGGCGAGGTTTTCCTTCTCGCGGCGCGATTCGAAAATCACGCCGCCGAGATGCAGCGCCACGAGGCCAATAACGCCCCAGGCGAGAAATTCATGGATTTCCTTGGCCGTGCGTCCGCTTGCATAGCTGGACAGCGCCGCCAAGGGGCCCTGGCGCACGACGCCGCCAAGCGTCCACAGACCGGTCAGGGCGAGGGCGACGATGATCGCCAGCAGCGCGTAGACCATCAGCGCGCCGAGCGGATTGTGGCCGTAGCCTGCGGCATGCTTGCCTGACAAATGGGCGCGGACGCCGGCGAGCGAAGGCGGAAACGACGAGAAACGTGCGTGGGTCGCGCCGGTCAGTCCCCAGACGAGGCGAAAGGCGATCAGCGCGGCGGCGGCGTAGCCGGCCCAGAGGTGGAAGTCGAGCCAGTTTTTCGGACCGAAAAAGCCTGAAAGCGCAGCGCCTGCGACGAAGATGACCAGCAGCCAATGGAACAACCGCACGCCGGCGTCCCATACGCGCACGTCGCCGCTCGCGGTCTCGCCGCTGGTTCCCGATTGATTTGCGATTCTGTCCATGCCCGGCTTGTGGCGCGCCGCGCATGACAGAAAGCTGACAAGTCATTGCCAGGCGAGGCTTTTCGCCCGCGATCCCTCGGCCCGTCAGCGCGTCGGCACTGGCGTCGGACCGGAATAGTCGTAGAAGCCCCGGCCGGATTTGCGCCCGAGCCAGCCGGCCTCGACATATTTCACCAGCAGCGGGCAGGGCCGGTATTTGGAATCGGCCAGCCCGTCATAGAGCACCTGCATGATCGACAGGCAGGTGTCGAGTCCGATGAAATCGGCCAATTGCAGCGGTCCCATCGGGTGGTTGGCGCCGAGCCGCATGGCGGTGTCGATGGCGTCGACCGAACCGACGCCCTCGTAGAGCGTATAGATCGCTTCGTTGATCATCGGCAGCAGGATGCGGTTGACGATGAAGGCGGGAAAATCCTCCGCCATGGTCGAGGTCTTGTCGAGCGAGGCGACGAACTCTTTCGCCGCCGAAAAGGTCGCGTCGTCGGTGGCGATGCCGCGCACCAATTCGACCAGCTTCATCACCGGCACGGGATTCATGAAATGTATGCCGATGAACCGGTTCGGCCGGTCGGTTTGCGAGGCGAGGCGGGTGATCGAAATCGACGACGTGTTGGTCGCCAGCATCGTGTCGGGCCGAGCACCGGGCAAAGCTGGGTGAAAATCTTCTTCTTGACCGCCTCATCCTCGGTCGCCGCCTCGATGACGAGATCTGCGGGCGCCAGATCGGCGTAAGTGGGGGCGGCGGAAATGCGGGCCACCGCCTCGGCGCGGGCCATTTCGTCGAGCTTGCCGGAGGCGACGGCGCGCGACAGGGTGCCATTGACGGTGGCGGCCCTTTTCGACGCGGTCCATGGTGACGTCATTGAGGAGTACGCGATAGCCGGCGAGGGAGGCGACATGGGCGATGCCGCTGCCCATTTGTCCCGAGCCGATGACGCCGATCGTTTTGATCCTGCCGGTCATGTTCGTTACGATCCCGGAGGGGATCGCCTTCCCTGTTATTGTGCAGCGCAAAAATATCGGCCGGGGGGACTGCCGTCCAGCCCGGCCGCGGCTATTTTTGCGCGCCTTTCGGCCAAACTCAAAGCGCTTTTTCGAGTTCCGGCAGGATGACGAACAGGTCGCCGACGATGCCGAAATCGGCCACCTGGAAGATCGGCGCCTCCTCGTCCTTGTTGATGGCGACGATGACCTTGGAATCCTTCATGCCGGCCAGATGCTGGATGGCGCCGGAAATGCCGCAGGCGATGTAAAGCTGCGGGGCGACGACCTTGCCCGTCTGGCCGACCTGCCAGTCATTCGGGGCGTAACCCGCATCGACGGCGGCGCGCGAGGCGCCGACCGCCGCGCCGAGCTTGTCGGCGACGGGCAGGATGACTTCCTTGAATTTTTCCGAAGAACCGAGCGCGCGGCCGCCGGAAATGATGATCTTGGCCGAGGTCAGCTCCGGGCGGTCGCCGCCGGAAAGCTTGTTCTCGACGAAGGCCGACAGGCCCGGATCGCCGGGGACGCCGACGCTCTCCACCTTGGCCGAACCGCCATCGGCGGCGGCGGCGAAGGAGGCGGTGCGCACCGTGACGACCTTCTTGGCGTCGGTCGATTGCACTGTCTGGATGGCGTTGCCGGCATAGATCGGCCGTTTGAACGTGTCGGAGGAAACCACATCGATGATTTCGGAGATTTGCATGACATCGAGCAGGGCGGCGACGCGCGGCAGCACGTTCTTGCCCATCGACGTCGCCGGGGCGACGATGGCGTCGTAGCCGCCGGCGAGCGATACGATCAGCGCCGCGACCGGTTCGGCGAGGCCGTCGGCAAGGCTGTCGGCTTCGGCGAGCAGGACTTTCCCGGCGCCGGCCAGTTTCGCGGCGGCGTCGGCGGCGCCCTTGGCGCCCTTGCCGGCGACCAGAACATGAACGTCGGAACCCATTTTCAGGGCAGCGGTCAGCGCCTTGGCGGTCTGGTCGGACAAGCTGGCGTTGTCATGGTCGGCGAGGAGAAGAATGGCCATTTTGTTTCCCTTTCCGTCCCTTAAAGCACGCCGGCCGATTTGAGGCTCGACACAAGCTCCTGCACTGTCTTGACCTTGACGCCGGCCTTTCGGCCGCCCGGCTCTTCGGTCTTCAGCACCTTGAGACGCGCCCTGACCTCGACGCCGTAGTCGGCCGGGGATTTTTCATCGAGCGGCTTTTTCTTCGCCTTCATGATGTTGGGCAGCGAAGCGTAGCGCGGCTGGTTGAGCCGCAGATCGGTGGTGATGATCGCCGGCATCTTGACCGAAACGACCTGCAGGCCGCCGTCGACTTCGCGAGTGACCTTGGCGTTTCCGCCATCGATCTCGACCTTGGAGGCGAATGTGCCCTGGCTCCAGCCGGTCAGCGCGGCGAGCATCTGGCCGGTCTGGTTGGCGTCGTCGTCGATGGCCTGCTTGCCGAGAATGACGAGGCCGGGCTGCTCGGCGTCGACAACGCCCTTCAACAGCTTGGCGACGGTCAGCGGCTCGACGGTTTCGTCGACCTTGACGAGGATGGCGCGGTCGGCGCCCATGGCGAGCGCGGTGCGAAGGGTTTCCTGCGCCTGGGCCGGACCGATCGAGACAACGATGATCTCTTCGACCTTGCCGGCTTCCTTGAGGCGGATCGCCTCTTCGACGGCGATTTCATCGAACGGGTTCATCGACATCTTGACGTTGGCGAGGTCGACGCCCGATCCGTCGGCCTTGACGCGAATCTTGACGTTGTAATCGACGACCCGCTTGACGGGGACGAGAACCTTCATGGGAAAACCTCTCGTGGCTTGGGTTGTGGCCGTGCTCTACGCATGAAGCACGCGCCGGTCTAGAGCGTTTCTCGATCAAATTGAATCGTTTGAGCACCGAGATTTCGCGACTTGGCCAGAAGCGGAAGGCGACGCGATGCGCGCATCGCCAGCGTTTCGCGATGCCGTCCAGGGCGGGAAAGACCAAGCTGAAACGATTGCAATTCGCCAATGAAAACAGCGCACTGGCCGATCCGGCTTGGCGGTGCTTTCCGTTCCGGCCATGTCGAAATCCTCGCGCGATATTCATATCGCGCTCCGGTCTTCTCCTCGCCGGATCGAAAAATCCCTGCCATCAAACTGCTCCAATTTGAGCGAGAAACGCTCTAGCCGATTGCCGACACCGGCGGCTCTAAATCCGGCCTGGCCAACGGCCGACCGTCTAGTTCCGGTTGACGTGCACGTCAATACGCCCTTCGCTTAACCTTCCCGGCCGCGGCCCCAGCGCGGCGCTTCGAGCGGCGGCGGCGGCGTCTCGATCTCGACCGCGACCGGGGTGACGATTTCGCGGTCGAACAACGGCACGCCCGGCCGACGCAGAACGAGCACCAGCAAGCCGCCGGCGATCAACCCGCCGACATGGGCGGCGTAGGAAACGCCATCCTCGAGATCGGCCAGCAACATGAAGATCTGCAGGCCGACCCAGAACAGCAGCGGGTAAATCGCCGGCAAGCGCAGGGGAATGCGCCCCAGCGCCAGCACCCAGATGCGCACTTTCGGATGCAGCAGCAGATAGGCGGCGATGATGCCGGCGACGGCGCCGGACGCGCCGATCAGCGGGACGTCGGATTGCGGCGCGATCATCCCGTGGACGAAAGCGCCCGCGGCGGCGCAGGCGAGATAGAACAACAGGTATTTCACATGCCCCATCGCGTCCTCGACATTGTCGCCGAAGACCCAGAGAAACAGCATGTTGCCGCCCAGATGCAGCAAATTGCCGTGCAGGAAGGCGTAGGAGAGATAGGTCGCCGACTCCGGCACCAGCAGCCAGTCCGGCGCGGGCGCGCCGTCGTTGACGACGACCGGCACATAACCGAAACCGTAGGTCGCGGCCGTGGCGAAGGCCTCGGAATTGAGATTGACGCCAAGATAGACCAGCACGTTGGCGGCGATCAGGGCGATGGTGACGAATTGCGCCTTGATGTGGCGAAGCTGGTTGGCGTCATGCAGGGGAATGAACATGTTCGCCTATCTGTCCCGGCCCGGAACCCAGAGTACATCGCGCCCGCCGTCGTCATTGGCGACACGGGCGGCGACGAACAAGAAGTCCGAGACGCGGTTGAGGTATTTGACCGCCTCGGGGTTGATCGTTTCGACCGCCGCAAGCGCACAGGCCAGCCGCTCGGCGCGCCGGGCCACCGTGCGGGCGACATGCAAATGGGCGGCGGCGGGCGAGCCGCCCGCCAGAACGAATGATTTCAACGGGTTCAATCGCGCGTTCAGCGCATCGATGTCGGCTTCGACACGGGCGACCTGCGAGGCGACAATGCGCAGCGGCTCGAAGCCCGGGGATTTGCCGGCTTCCGGCGTCGCCAGATCGGCGCCGAGATCGAACAGGTCGTTCTGGACGCGCGCGAGCGGCGTGACGAGCGCGGACTCGGCGGGCAAGGCGGCGCAGGCGACGCCGATAAAGGCGTTGGCCTCGTCAACCGTGCCGTAGGTTTCGATGCGCAGATCGTGTTTGGGCCGGCGTTCGCCGTTGACGAGACCGGTCGTGCCGTCGTCGCCGGTGCGGGTGTAGATCCTGTTGAGCTTGACCATCGATCAGCCCGGCCGCCCGAACCAGACGGCGAGCACCAGCAACGCCACCGCGATGAATTGCAGGGCGACGCGCGCTTGCATCAATTTGTTGGACGCCACGCCCGAACCGCCTCGCGCCATGTTGACCAGCCCGCGCACCAGAACCACCGTCACGGCGACCATGGCGACGGCGACAAGCCATTTCAGCGGTCCGGACATGCATCTTCCTTCCCGAAGTCAGCCAATATTGGCGATGCCGCGATAGAATAAGCGCTGAGGCAACAAGCGTTTGGCCAGAACCGCTGCCTTTGTCGGCAGCGTCACGGCATAATGCGCGCGCGGCCGGGGGCTTTCAAGCGCCAGCTTGAGGGAGGCATAGACAGCCTCCGGACCGAGCTTGAAGCGCCCCTTGGAGCCGCCGGCGCGCATCCGCGCCAATTGCGCCTGATAGGGCTTTCGAAAGACCGAATTCTCGACATCGATGAAGCGCTCGAACCAGGCCAGCCCGTTGGCGGCGATCTTCGATTCGATCGGCCCCGGCTCGATCAGGGAAACAAAAATCCGGAACACTTTCAGTTCCTGGCGGAGGCAAAGCGACAAGCCTTCAAGCGCATGTTTGGACGCGGCATAGGCGCCACGAAACTTCGCGGGGATCAAGCCGAGAATCGAAGAACAATTGACAATGCGGCCGTGCCTGGCCGCCCGCATGAGCGGAATGACCCGCCGGGTCAGGTCATGCCATCCGAAAAAATTGGCTTCGAACTGAAGGCGCAAGGCCTCGGTCGTCAGGTCCTCGACCGCGCCGGCCTGGGCATAAGCGCCGTTGTTGAACAAGGCGTCGAGGCCGCCGCCGGTTCGCGCCGAGACAGCCTCAACCAAAGCGGCGATCGATTCGGGCTCGGTATAATCGAGGTAGAACGCCTCGATGCCATCGGCTTCGAGCGCAGCGAGGTCGGCAGGCTTTCGCGCGGTGGCGAAAACGCGCCAGCCATCCTTTTTCAATGCGCGGGCGCAGTAGGCGCCGATGCCCGACGATGCGCCGGTGACGATAATGGTTTTCTGCGCCAAGACGCTCTTTCTCCCTGGGGGCTTTACGACCGGGGGTTTTGCTTCCCATATTCGCGGCGGACAGGCAACCGGAGCCGCGATGCCCTTTCGCATTCCCGCCGTGAGAATTTTTTGGGATTCGCTTTACCGCTTCGGCGTCGATGACGGCTGGGCCATGGCGAGCCATGTGGCGCTTTCGACGTTGATGGCGACGTTCCCCTTCCTGATCTTCTCGACGGCGTTGGCCAGCTTTGTCGGCGGCAAGGAAATGCTCGACGCGGCGCTGCCCATGGTTTTCGAAGCATGGCCCAAGGAAATCGCCGGGCCGATTTCGGTGGAAGTGCGCAATGTGCTGGCGGTGCAACGCGGCGGGCTTTTGACCCTGTCGGTTCTTGCGGCGGGCTTCTTCGCCTCCAACGGCGTGGAAGCGCTGCGCACCTCGCTCAATCGCGCTTACGGGATCACGGAATTGCGTTCGGTGTTCCTGTTGCGCCTGCAAAGCATCGCCTTTGTCCTTGTCGGTGCGCTGACCCTGTTCATCGTCGGCCTGTTGCTGATCGCCATTCCGGTGGCGGTGGCGGCGATCGCCAGCCGGTTTCCCGATCTGGCCCGGTCGGTCGGCGACATGAGCCTGTGGCGGCAGGCGCTGGCGGTGCTGATTCTGGTCGCGGGCCTGACGATCTCGCATCGCTGGCTGCCGGCGGAACGAGAACGGATGGCCGACATTTGGCCGGGCATCGCCTTGACAATTGCGTTCTGGCTCGCCGGCTCGGCGGCCTTCGTCTATTATCTCGGAAAATTCGCGACCTATTCGGCGACTTATGCCGGGCTGGCCGGCGTGGTCGCCACCATCGCCTTTCTCTACATGGTGTCGGCGATTTTCATTTATGGCGGCGAACTCAACGCCGCGATCATGCGCCAACGGCGGAACGGCCGGGCCTTGTCGCCGCCGCCACCGCCGCCGCAGTAACGGCCATTCCGGCGATTTGCAGGGCATTCAGGCTTTCGCCGAACAAGGCCCATGCAAGGATCGCCGTGACGCCCGGAACAAGATAGAAAAGCGAAGCGACGCCGGCGACGGCGCCGCTTTCGATCAGCGCCATCAGCAGCAGTATGGCGCCGACAGAAAGAACCAGCACCAGCCAGGCAAGCGCAAAGGCCAGTTCGCCGGTCCACTGGAATCGCCAGGTTTCGAAGGCCATCGCCAAGAGCCCCGTCACCGCGGCGCCGCCGACATATTGCATCGCGGTCGCCGGAATGAGGTCGACGCCAGCGACAAAGCGCTTCTGCCAAATGGTTCCCAGCGCCATGGCGAAGACAGCGCCGAGACAGGCCGCGAGCGTCGCACCGGTGACGCCGGCGCCGGAGACGTCGAGTTTCGGCCACAACACCATGGCGACGCCGACCAGACCGGCGGCAAGCCCGCCCCATTGCCGGGCGGCGATGGTTTCGCCGAGCACCGGCCCTGCGAGCAGCGCGGTCAGGACCGGCTGCAGACCGACCAGCAGCGCTGACATGCCGGACGGCATGCCGTTGCGAATGGCCCAGAACACGCCGCCGAGATACAGCCCGTGCATCAAGGCCCCGACCATGGCCGATCGGATGGCGGCGGCAATCGTTATGCGCGGGCGTTTGAGCGCCGCCATCGCCGCGGCAAACAGGCCGGCGGCGATCGCGAACCGCAGAAACAGGAAAGAAAACGGCTCGGCCCAAGGCATGGCGAGGCGCGCGCCGAGAAAACCTGTCGCCCACAGGGCGACAAACAGGAAGGCGATCCATCGGTTGGCGGTCATCGGACGCTCCTCGGCAGGCGCGCTTACTAGGCCGGCGCGATCCCTCCAGGCAAGCGGCGCCCCGCAGTTTCACCAGACGAAACTGGTTAACCTGGTTGTAGGGATTGGGCGGTACGATCCCCGGCTTGAGTGCAGGGGCGCGACGCATCTTTACCGACAGGATCGGAGGCTCGCATGATTTGGAACCTGACTGGCGGCTGGCTGTTCATGGTCATCGCGGTGGTGGCCATGTTCAGCTACTTGCTCGGCTATTTCCTCGACAAGATCATGATGACCGACGGTTTCGGGGTGCTTGGCAACATGACGGTCATCGCCGCCGGATTTGTCGGCGGCCTTTATACCTACAATGTCCTGGGCCATCTGGTCAGCGATCTACGCGAAGGCGTGGTCGTCGGCCTGGTCGGCGCATTCGCGACGCTGACGGTCGCGGCGCTCGGTCGGGCCTTCGTCATTCGTTTCTGAAGTCCGGCCACCCCGCCATCTGCAAAACCCGTTCCGCGTCGAGCCCGGACTCGCGCAACGCGGCGACGCCGCTGTCGCCGCGGCTTTTCGACATTTTGCGCCCGTCCGGCGCCAGCACCAGGCGGTGATGCCGATAGGCCGGTTCGGGCAGACCAAGCAGGGTCTGGAGCAGACGGTGCACGGAGGTGGCGTGAAACAGGTCGCGGCCGCGGACGATTTCGCTCACGCGCTGGGCTGCATCGTCGATGACGACGGCCAGATGATATGAACCCGGCGCATCCTTGCGCCCAACGACGACGTCGCCCCAGGCTGAAGGGTTGGCGGCGATCGAGCCGGTTTCTCCACGCGGTCCAAATCCGTTCTCCGTCCACGCCAGGCGATGGCCCGAGGCGGCGACCGCCGCTTCCATATCGAGGCGCCAGGCGAACGGGCGGCCATCGGCCATCGCCGCGCGGCGCATGGACACTGGCATCGCCTTCTCCGGACCCGGATAGAGCGGCGCGCCGTCGGGGTCCCGCGGCCAGGGCGTTCCATCCGCTTCGAGGGCGACAATCCGTTCCCTGACTTCCCCCCGGCTGAGGAAGGCCGGATAGACAAGGCCCATGGCGTCGAGGCGGGCGAGCGCGTCGCGATAGGCGTCCAGATGATCGGACTGGCGCCGCACCGGCGTTTCCCAGTCGAGACCGAGCCAGGCAAGATCGCGGTAGATCGCGCGTTCGTGCTCCGGTTCGGCGCGGGCGAGATCGATGTCCTCGATGCGGACCAGGAAATTTCCGCCGGTTTCGCGGGCGCGGGCGAAATTCGCCATGGCCGAAAACGCGTGCCCCAGATGCAACTGGCCATTGGGCGTCGGCGCGAAACGGAAAACAGGTGTGGACATGCCGGACCGCGCGGGATTGGATGAACCCGGATAGCGCGTTGGCGCTCATTGCGAAAGGCCGCGCCTTGAGACGGATCGACCATGACGACGACATTCGCGACGGGTTGGCCGAACTGGCGCGCAGGGACAAACGTCTCAAGACAGTCATCGCGGCGACTGGCGCGGTGCCTCTGCGGCGCTCGCCGCCGGGGTTCGCCAGCCTCGTCTCGATCGTCGTGGCGCAACAGGTTTCCAAGGCCGCCGCCGACACGATCCATGCCAGGCTGATCGGACTGGTCGACCCGCTGACGCCGGAAAATGTCCTCGCCGGCGGGGAGGATCCGATGCGCGCCGCCGGCCTGTCGCGACCGAAGCAGAAGACCCTCCTGGCCGTGGCGCAGGCCGTCGCCGACGGCGTGCTCGATCTCGACGCGGTGCTCGCCCATGACGCGGCAGACGCCATTGCCCACATGACGGCGGTTCACGGCATCGGCGCCTGGACGGCGGAAATCTACCTTCTGTTCTGCGCCGGACATCCCGACATCTTCCCGGCGCGCGATGTGGCCCTGCAGGCGGCGGTGGCCGGCGCCTTCGATCTGGCGGCGCGACCGGGCGAAAAGGAACTGATTCGCATCGCCGAATCCTGGTCGCCGTGGCGGGGCGTCGCCGCACGGCTGTTTTGGGCCTATTACGCCATCGGCAAGGGCCGCGAGGCCGGAACCGGCGCGCAAAACCGGGAAAAAGCGTAGCGAATCAGGCGGGTTCAATCGATTTCGTTGCGCCCTGCCGCTTCACACGCTTGTCATCTCGTGACATCACTATACCCGCCGACGCATGCGACGGAGGTTCTGAGTGGGGATAGCGGTTTCGCTCGACAGCCTTCCTGCCCTCGTGCTCAACGCGGATTACCGCCCGTTGAGCTACTACCCCTTGTCGCTCTGGTCCTGGCAGGACGCCATCAAGGCGGTGTTCCTTGAGCGCGTCAACATCGTCGCCGAATATGACCATGAAGTCGCCTCACCGAGCTTCTCGATGAAGGTGCCGAGCGTTGTCTGCCTCAAATCCTATGTGAAGCCGTCACGCTATCCGGCGTTCACGCGGTTCAACGTGTTCCTGCGCGATCGCTTCCGTTGCCAGTATTGCGCATCGCCGGACGAATTGACGTTCGACCATGTGGTGCCGCGCTGCTGCGGCGGCGCAACGACCTGGGAGAATGTCGTCGCCGCCTGCTCGCCCTGCAATCTGCGCAAGGGATCGAAACTGCCGGCGCAAGCCAGGATGTTCCCTTTGCAGCGCCCGTTCCAGCCGACGGTGCAGGATCTGCACAACAACGGCCGGCTGTTCCCGCCCAACCATCTGCACGAAAGCTGGATGGATTATCTCTATTGGGACAGCGAACTGGAGCCTTGAGCCGTCAATCGGCGGCGCGGGTCAGGCCGGCGCGGAGCGCAAGCGCGGCGAAGGCCAGGCTGGCCGGCACGTTCCACCCGGCGAAGGACAGGCCGAGAAAACGCCACGGCGCCTTGTCGCAGGAGGGCGGAATGGCGTCGAGCGAATCGAGTATGCCGGCGCCGCCGGTTTCGACCCGGCCGGTGACCGCGCCGCACGAGGCCGGGGCGGGCCAGAAATGCCACTCGACGCCAGCGTGATAGACGGCGAGCGTCAGCCCGTAGAGCATCAGCGCTCCGGCGGCGACAAGCAGCCCGCGCAAGAGCCAGGACGGCCAGTTGAGCGCCGCGCCGTAAGCGGCGGCCACCATCACCGGCATGGCGGCGTAGTAAGGCACGCGCTGGGCGAGGCAAAGCTGGCAGGGGATGTAGCCCAGCACATGCTCGAAGAAGAGCGCCGTGCCGACCGTGCCGGCGAAGGCGAAGAACAGGAACACGGCGATGCGCGCCTGGTTGTCGCCGGTCGGCGCGGTCAAGGTCGGCATGGGGCGGCTCCGTTCATCCGACGAAATACCTGTAGGCGAAATAGAGCAGCAGGATGGCGGCCGCCGCGAGGCCCGCAAGCAGGCCGAGCCGCTCCTCGATGAAGCCGCGAATTGGTTCGCCATAGGTGCGCAGAAGCCAGGCCAGCGCGAAAAAACGGGCGCCGCGCGCCACGATCGCCGAGGCGATGAACAGCCAGATGTCGATTTTAGCGGCGCCGGCGAGGATCGTCACGACCTTGATCGGCGGCAGGTGGGCAAGTCCCGAAGTCACCAGCATCAGCAGGATGGCGTTGGCGTTGGACGAGCCGCGCAGCGATTCGAAGGTGTCGAGTTTGCCGTAGAACTCCAGCACCGGCTTGGCCACGGCCTCGAAGGCGAAATAGCCGATGATCCAGCCGAGTATGCCGCCGGCGACGGAAGCCGCCGTGGCGACGGCGGCGTAGCGCCAGGCGCGCTCCGGCTTGGCGATGGCCATCGGCAGGAACAGCACGTCGGCGGGAATGAGGAAGAACGAACTCTCGATGAAGGCGATGACGGCGAGCCAGACCTCGGCCGATTTGCGCCCGGCGAGCGAAAGGGTCCAGTCGTACATCCGGCGTAGCATGCGATTCTCCAGGGCGCGGCCCGTCTCTAGAGATATTCGCTTTTCCCGGCAACACGCGGCTCAATCCGGTTGACGGGGGAACGCGCGTCACTATATTCCGCCGCGCGCCGGACCCCGGCGCGAGCCCCTGTGGCGGAATTGGTAGACGCGCTCGACTCAAAATCGAGTTCCGCAAGGAGTGCTGGTTCGATTCCGGCCAGGGGCACCAAACATTTGCCGGCGCGCAGCCGCCGGCCGACGCGGATCGTGCGAAATGCGCTTTGCCGGCGACACCTTCGACGCCATCGTCCGCGATTTTTCCTGGGATTTGCCCGAGCTTTACAATATCGGCGTCGCCTGCTGCGACGATTGGGCGGTGCGCGAACCCGGCCGGGTGGCGCTGCGGCGCTGGCGCGACGACGGGCCGATGGCGGAAACGACCTATGGCGAGCTGGCCGAACTGTCGGACCGGCTGGCCAACGGGCTTTCGCGGCTGGGCGCATCGGCGGGCGACCGCGTCGCCATCGTGCTGCCGCAGCGCCTCGAAACCGTCGCGGCGCATCTGGCGATCTATAAATCGGCGATGATCGCCGTGCCGCTGGCGCGGCTGTTCCAGCCCGAGGCGCTCGAATACCGGCTGGCGCGGGCGGGCGTTTCCATCGTGGTGACCGACGCCGACGGCGCGGCGAAGATCCGCTTGATCCGGGAGCGCTTGCCGGAATTGCGCCATGTCGTCGTCATCGGCGATGGTGCGAACGCCGCCGAGACGGGGTTCGACGACCTGGTCGCTTCAACGTCTGCCGGTTTCACCGCGGCCGTTACGACGCCTGATACGCCGGCGCTGATCATTTTCACCTCCGGGACCACCGGTCCGCCGAAGGGCGCGCTGCACGGCCACCGCGTCGTCATCGGCCATCTACCGGGGTTGATGACCCATCACGAGTTCATGCCCCAGCCCGGCGACATGGCGTGGACGCCTGCCGATTGGGCGTGGGCCGGCGGCCTGCTCAACATCCTTTTGCCCTGCCTGATGCTGGGCGTGCCGGTGGTTTATGGCGGGCTCGACCGGTTCGATCCCGAAAAGGCGTTCCGGTTGATGAGCGAGGCCGGCGTGCGCAACGCTTTCATACCGCCAACGGCGCTGCGCCTGATGCGCACCGTCGAGGCGCCGGCCAGGCGTTTCGCGCTGACTCTGCGCACCGTCGGTTCGGGCGGAGAGAGCCTCGGCGCGGCGACGCACGAATGGGCGCAACGCGAACTCGGCCTTCGGGTCAATGAATTCTACGGCCAGACCGAGTGCAATCTGGTGCTCTCCTGTTTCGGCGCGGCCGGCGTGATGAAGGCGGGATCGATCGGCAAGGCGGTTCCCGGCCACGATGTCGCGGTGATCGACGACTCTGGCGGCGTTTGCCCGTCGGGCGTTCGCGGCGAAGTGGCGATAAGCCGGCCCGATCCGGTGATGTTTCTCGGCTATTGGCGGGACGAGGCGGCGACAGCCAAGAAATATCGCGGCGACTGGTTGCTGACCGGCGATCAGGCGGTGGTTGACGCGGAAGGGTATTACCAGTTCGTCGGTCGCGACGATGACATCATCAACGTCGCCGGCTACCGAGTCGGGCCGGGCGAAATCGAGGACAGCCTCATCACCCATCCCGCCGTGCGCCTCGCCGCCGCCGTCGGCAAGCCGGATGCGCTGAAGGGCGAGATCGTCAAGGCCTATGTCGTGCTCGCCCCCGGCCATGAAGCGAGCGCGGCGCTTGCCGACGACATCCGCCGCCATGTCAAGGCGCGGCTTGCCGCCAACATCTATCCGCGCGAGGTGGAGTTCGTCGACGACATCCCGCTGACGACGACAGGCAAAGTCATCCGCCGGCTGTTTCGCGACAAGGCCAAGGCGGAAAGCCTCAGCGCCTGACCAGATCGAGCAGCTTGTCGCGCATGCGCTTGGCGAAGGCGCGGGTCTCCGAATAAAGGTGGATCTGGGCCGCGGCCTGGCGGGCGGCGCGGTCGGCGGCCGGTGTCAGGCCGATGACCAGCGTTCCCATGCTTTCCCGTTCGCTCCACAGCCGGCTCATCACCGGGTGATCGGGCGTGGCGCATGAATCGGTCATGTCGATGTTGGGATCGTCGAGATGGGTGCGGGTCGCCTCCATCATCAACAGCGTGCCGGGCGAAAAGGCCGACAGATCTTCGTCGAACGCGGTTTTCCAGGTGTGGGCGATGCCGGCGTCGATGAAGACGATCAGGCTCGCCACCGTGCGGCCGTCGAGCCGGAAGGAATGGATGCGCACCTTGTCCAGTTCGGCGAGGCTGTTGATGGCCTCGCGCGCGAAGGCGGCGCGATAGCGGTCGGACGCCATCGCCGAACGTTCGCGGCCTTTCCAGCCGGACTGCTCCAGCGACAGGAAATCTTCCAGCGCCTGGCGGACATCGTCGGCGCCGCGCGCCACCTCGTAGGCGAACTCGCCCTTCTCGGCGAGGCGGCGCTTGAGGCGGTTGAAATCGCGCCAATGATGGCCGCTCAGCGTCTGACGCAGATAGGCGTCGCCGTCGGCGACGCTTTGCAGGATCGGCCGGTCATAAAGCCCGACGGTCAGCACCGGCAGATTGCGGCCGATGGCGACGGTGCGCAACAGCCGCGCCACGGATCCGGAAAGCCGCATGTCGGGAAACACCGCGACCGAAGGCAGGCCGGTCGACGGCCGGGCGATCATGTCAAAAAAGTCTTCGATGACTCCGACCGGATCGTCGCGGTCGACCAGCGGAGCGCCGAGCGGACCGAAATGGCTCGACCAGGTGCGCAGGATCGACACGCCGAGCGGGATCGTCGGTCGTTCGACCGAAAACGGCATCAGGAAGCGCAGGCGGTTTTTCGCCTCGTCGCCGTCGCGGATGACGGCGAGACGCACGTCGCGATCCTCAAGCCGCGGCATAGCGGGGGCGAGAAAGCGCGGATTGAAGAAGATGTTGGACTCGATCGCCCGCGCGGCGAGGAAATCCAGTTCCTCGACAAGTTCGTAGCCGGCCGACGCGCCATAAATGGCGAGCTTGCGGGCCGGCCTCAAACTGCCGAAGGCCTCGATATCCGGCACCAGCGGGGCATCGGCGGCGAGTCCCGCCAGATCGGCGATCATCGGGCCGGCGGCGCTGCCGCTCAATTCCTCGATCAGGGGACTGGCCGCCATCACGCGTTTTCCCTGATCGCGCCGGGGGCGAGCACCGCCATCTGGAAGCCGAGCTTGCGCCAGACGGCGAAGCCCAGCGCCGTGGCCTCGAAGACCGTCGAAGCCGACAGGGCGATCACCGCGCCCCACAGACCGAAAAACGGGATGAGGCCGAAAGCCAGCGCCAGATAGATCGACAACGTCATGCCATAGATCACTGCGCAGACCTTTTGGTGGCCGCTCATGGTGAGCAGGCTTTCGGCCGGGCCGACCGAGGCGCGGGCGACGACGCCGATGACGAGGGCGAACAGCAACGGATATCCGGCCTCGAAACCGGGGCCGAACAATTTGAGAATCGGCAGACCGAACAACAGGACGAACGCCGCCATCAACACCGACGGCCAGAAGGTCCAGCGGGCGGTTTCGCGGGCGAAGGCGGCGAGACCGGCGCGGTCGCCGCCATGGGCGTAGCGGGCGTAGCGCTGGGCGACGCCGGCCTTGACCGAGAAATAGACGAAATGAACGAGGGCCAGCGTCTTGGCGGTGGCGAAATAAACCGCGACCTCGTCGGGAGGCATGAAAGCGCCGACGACGAGAACGTCGGCGTTGGTCAGGAGGTAGATGAAACTCTCGACGAAAAAGATCGGCATGGTAATGCCGATCCATTCGCCGAAGCGCCAGGCATAGGGGCCGGGCGGCACACGGCGGTCGGCGAAGGCGGTGACGCCGATCCACTGGACGATCGTGGTGGCGTAGGTGGCGATGATGGCGGCGACCATCGCGGTTTCGGCGTTTGACGGATAACCGGAGGAAACGGCGATATCGAAGATCAGCAAAATCAGGACCGGCCGCACGATGTAGGTCGGCGACAGCGCCGCCACGGCCCAGGAATTGGCCCGGGCTATGCCCTGCAGCACATCCGACAGGGCGATCATCGGCAACGTCACCATGGCGAGCAGGAAGGGCGCTACATAGTAGCTTTCGATGCGATCCTGAAACAGGATCACCGCGCCATAGCCGAGCGCGGCGATGACGAGAGATGCGCCGGCGGAGAACAGCCGGCTGGCGAGCAGCGCGCCGCGCAATTCGGCGAACAGGCCTTTTTCGAGATATTCGGGAATGAAGCGAATGATGGCGGTATGGGCGCCGAAGCAGGCGAGGCTGCCGGCGATGATCGAAAACACCCAGACCACGACAAAGACGCCGTATTCGAAACCGCCCATCCAGCGCGCCATCAGCACCTGGCTGACGAAGGCGATGACGGCTGAAAAGATGCGGATGACGAAGGCGATCAACGACATGCGGCCGGCCTGGCCGCGCTCGCCCTGCGAAAAGAGGAGCCCGTCGACGCGGTCGAACAGCGGGCGCGCGCGGGCAGCCAGACCCTGCGGCAGCAGCCGCTCGGCTGTGGTCGCTGCGGAAAATCGCACTTTACCCACCTCGGACACGCATCTTTCGCGGTGACTCTAGACCGGGATGTTTTAAGAAACGGTTCGGGGGCGGGCGGGATTCGCGGGCATGCCTCCTCCTCGCCACGCCCCGTTTCCGGTCTGGCTTTTGGAGTTGCCGCCCCCTCATCCGGCCCTTCGGGCCACCTTCTCCCCGTTGGGGCGAAGGAAAGAGGCGGACGTCAGGGAAGACGGGCGGCCGAAGATCGCCTGTCTAAGTAGTGTGTGCGACCTTTCGGCCGCCCGTCCGGTGTTTTCGCCCCGGACTGTCGCCGTCGTCGGCGCACGCAACGCCTCGGGCCGTCCTGAAGGGCCGGGACGCATGGCCCCGAAAAGTTGCAGACTTTTCGGACAAGGCCATGCGCCACTTTTCTTGGTGGCCGCGTTTCGCCTGCGGCGAACGCGGGCAGGGTCTCCGACCAGAGGGCCATGCCGTCGCCCTCCGGTTCCGCACCGTCCCCCCGCCCCGGTCCACCGGCTCATGAAACCGGGTTCCCTGTCGCGGGAGGCGAGGGAAGTATGGGGGGAGGTTTGGAGAGTGTGGATGGATTGACGAGGGCAGTAGGGAAAGGGCGCCAGGGCATTGAAAAGAGTGGGGAAAGGGTGGCGCACTTTCTCCCCGCAAAAGGGGGAGATCGGACCGCTTCATCTGCTTTGCCAATGGTCGAGGTCGGAGAAAAAGCGGAGCAATACCGCCATCGACTCTCCCCCATTTTGGGGAGGGGTTAGGGGTGGGGTAAATCCACATACGATTGCCCTGCCCCGAGGGGAGAGAAAAGGCCGGCGCGGCGTTTTCCACTCCCCCGATGCGGGGGAGAAAGCGCCCTCACGCAAATGCGCCGTGGCAGTGCTTGTACTTCTTGCCCGAGCCGCAGGGGCAGGCCTCGTTGCGGCCGATCTGGCCCCAGGTCGAGGGATCGGCCGGATCGCGGTCGGCGGCCGCGACAATGCGGGTTTCGGTCAGCACGGCGGCAAGAGCGCCTTCGCCGAAATCGTCCTCGCCGGTGGTGGCGTCGATGTGATGGCCTTCGCCGTCGACGACTTCGAGCGGCGGCTGCTCGCGCACCAGTTCGACGCGCATCAGCTGCGCCGTGACCGCCTGGCGCAGATTGCCGAGCATAGCCTGGAACATCTCGAAGGCTTCCGACTTGTACTCGTTCAGCGGATCGCGCTGGGCGTAGCCGCGGAAGCCGATGACCGAGCGCAGATGGTCGAGATTGACCAGATGCTCGCGCCAGAGATGGTCGAGCGTCTGCAGCAACACGGATTTCTCGACATAGGTGGTGACCTCGGGGCCGAAACGGCCGGAGCGCTCTGTCGCTTCTTTTTCGGCCGCGGCGGCAATGCGCGTGCGCAGTTCCTCCTCGGCCATGCCCTCCTCGGCCGCCCAGGCGTCGACCGGCAGGTCGAGATTGAGATAGGCGCGAACGCCTTCCTTGAGGCCCGCGACATCCCATTGCTCGGCATAGGCGTTTTCCGGGATGTGCTTGGCGACGAGATCGTCGATGACGTCGGCGCGCATTTCGGCGACGGTCTCGGCCAGATCCTCGCCATCCATCAGCTTGACGCGCTGGGCGAAGACGACCTTGCGCTGGTCGTTGGAGACGTCGTCGTATTTCAGCAGGTTCTTGCGGATGTCGAAATTGCGCGCCTCGACCTTCTTCTGGGCCTTTTCCAGCGCCTTGTTGATCCAGGGATGGATGATGGCCTCGTCTTCCTTCAGGCCGAGCTTCTGCAGCATGCCGTCCATGCGCTCGGAGCCGAAGATGCGCATCAAATCGTCCTGGAGCGACAGGTAGAATTTCGAGCGGCCGGGATCGCCCTGGCGGCCGGAGCGGCCGCGCAGCTGGTTGTCGATGCGGCGGCTTTCGTGGCGTTCGGTGGCGAGCACATAGAGGCCGCCGGCGGCGAGCGCCTCCTCTTTCAGCCGCGCGATGTCGGCGCGGATCTCGGCCTCTTTCGCGTCGCGCTCGGGACCCGGCTCCATGGCGCCGAGTTCGGCGGCGATGCGCATGTCGGCGTTGCCGCCGAGCTGGATGTCGGTGCCGCGGCCGGCCATGTTGGTGGCGATGGTGATGGCGCCGGGGCGGCCGGCCTGGGCGACGATGGCCGCCTCGCGCTCGTGGTGGCGGGCGTTCAGCACTTCGAAATCGGTGAAGCCCTCGGCGCGCAGGCGCTCGGCCAGCTGTTCGGACTTCTCGATCGAGGTGGTGCCGACCAGGATTGGCTGGCGCTTGGCGCTGGCGTCGCGGATTTCGCGGACGACGGCGCGCATCTTCTCCTCGACGGTGCGATAGACCTCGTCATCCTCGTCGGCGCGCTTGACCGGCAAATTGGTTGGAATGTCGGTGACGTCGAGATTGTAGATGTTGCCGAATTCTTCCGCCTCGGTCATCGCCGTGCCGGTCATGCCCGACAATTTGGCGTACATGCGGAAATAATTCTGGAAGGTGATGGAGGCGAGCGTCTGGTTCTCGGGCTGGATCTGGACGTGCTCCTTGGCCTCCAGCGCCTGGTGCAGGCCTTCCGAATAGCGGCGGCCCGGCATCATGCGGCCGGTGAACTCGTCGATGATGACGATCTCGCCGTTGCGGACGATGTAATCCTTGTCGCGGGTGAACAGCGCGTGCGCCTTCAGCGCGTTGTTGGCATGATGGACGAGGGCGACATTCTCGATGTCGTAGAGCGAGGCGCCCTTGAGCAGGCCGGCGTCGCGCAACAGGCCTTCCATGGCCTCGGTGCCGTCCTCGGTGAAGACGGCGGTGCGGTTCTTCTCGTCGATGTCGAACAAGGCGCGATCGAAGCCGCGGACCATGGCGTCGACGGTGTTGTACATGTCGGAACGGTCGTCGAGCGGCCCGGAAATGATCAGCGGCGTGCGCGCCTCGTCGATCAGGATGGAATCCACCTCGTCGACGATGGCGTAATTGTGGCCGCGCTGGACCATCTGGGCGCGCTCGTACTTCATGTTGTCGCGCAGATAGTCGAAGCCGAGCTCGTTGTTGGTGGCGTAGGTGACGTCACAGGCATAGGCGAGGCGGCGCTCCTCGTCGGACAGGCCATGGACGATGACGCCGACGGAGAGGCCGAGGAAGCCGTAGACGCGGCCCATCCACTCGGCGTCGCGCTTGGCGAGGTAGTCGTTGACGGTGACGACGTGGACGCCCTTGCCCGACAGCGCGTTCAGATAGACGGGCAGGGTGGCGACCAGCGTCTTGCCTTCGCCGGTGCGCATCTCGGCGATGCCGCCGCCATGCAGGATCATGCCGCCGATCAGCTGGACATCGAACGGGCGCAAGCCGAGCGCGCGTCTGGCGGCCTCGCGCACGACGGCGAAGGCGGGGACGAGCAGATCGTCGAGCGACGCGCCTTCGGCGAGCTTGGCGCGGAATTCGGCCGTCCTGGCGCGCAGCGCCTCATCGGACAACGCCGCCATTTCGGGCTCCAGGGCGTTGATGGCGTCGACCTTGGGGCGAAGTTTCTTGACGCGGCGATCGTTCGCCGAACCGAAAAGGGCGCGGGCAATGCCGCCGAGACTGACCATGAAGTCGGGCCTTTCGAAGCCTTGGCCGGCGCAGACCGCCGGTCGACCGGGTTGTCCGGTTCGAGGTGCGCAAAACGTCCGATTCGCCGGGGAAAACGGTTCTGGACGCAAAGTCGCTGGACAGATAAGAGGGGGTCCCCGCGATGTCAACGTCGGCAAAGTCACGCCGCGATGACACGTTTTTCACCGCTGGCGCCATAGGAAACCGGCGGAACGATCAATCCGGAGCTTTCGATGCATCGCCTTTTCCGCCTTCTGCCGTTCGCCGTCGCCCTCGTTTTCGCCGCGCCGGCGGCGCGCGCCGCCGACGACACCGTCGTCGCCACCGTCAATGGCCAGCCCGTGACCGAAGGCGAACTCACCGCGATCCAGACCGAACTGGAAAGCGCTTTCGACAAGATTCCGGAAGACAAGAAGATGGCGGCCGCGCTTTCGGCGCTGATCGAAATCCGCCTGATGGTCGAGGATGCGACGAAGCAGGGGATCGACAAGAAACCGGCGCTCGCCCGCAAGATCGCCCTGCTGAGGGAACGCGCGCTGCACGCCGCCTATATCGAGGACCAGGTGGCGGGCAAGGTGACGGAAGAGGAAATCCGCGCCCGCTACGACAAGGAGATCGCCGCCGCCCCGCCGGTCAACGAAGTGCGCGCCAGCCACATTCTCGTCGATGAAAAGGCCAAGGCCGACGAGATCATCAAGAAACTCAACGAAGGCGCCGATTTCGCCGCGCTCGCCAAGGAAAACTCCAAGGACGGATCGGCGGCCGAGGGCGGCGACCTCGGTTTCTTCGGGCCCGGACGCATGGTGCCGGAATTCGAAAAAGCGGCCTTCGCGCTCGAGGTCGGCGCCTACACCAAGGAAGCGGTGCAGTCGCAATTCGGCTGGCACGTCATCAAGGTGACCGACAAGCGCCAGCAGGTGCCGCCGCCCTACGATCAGGTCAAGGAGCAGGTGAAAGGCGCGATCATCACCGAAAAATACTTCGCCCTGGTCAAATCGATGCGCGAAGGGGCCAAGATCGAGGTGCCGGACGCGGCGCTGAAAGCGGGGCTCGACGAGATCGAGGCGCAAAAGGCCAAGCAATAGGGGCGACGCCAAATCCGGTCAGGCCAGGGGCGTCCATAATACGTCGTCGATCCTGGCCGCTCCGGTCGCCAGCATGACCAGACGGTCGAAGCCGAGGGCGACGCCGCTCGCCCGCGGCATGAGCGCCAGGGCGGCGAGAAATTCCTCGTCGATTGGATAGCGCTCGCCATAGACGCGCTGTTTTTCGTTCATTTCGGCGGTGAAGCGCCGGCGCTGCTCGGCGGCGTCGGTCAATTCGCCGAAGCCGTTGGCCAATTCGACGCCGCAGCAATAGAGCTCGAAGCGCTCGGCGACGCGGGGATCGTGCGCGGTCGGCCGGGCCAGCGCCGCCTCGGCCGTCGGATATTCGCACAGCACCGTGGCGCGGCCGAGCCCGAGTTCCGGCTCGCTCCGCTCGACCATCGCCTTGCTGAACAGGTCGGCCCAGTTGTCGTCGACCGAAACGGCGACGCCGACCGATCAAGGGCGGCGAACAACGCTTCCCGGTCGGTCGAACCGTCCGGGTCTACCGTCGCCAGCAGGTCGACGCCGACGTGGCGCGAAAACGCCTCGGCGACCGTCAGCCGCTCCGGCGCGGCGAACGGATCGGTTTCGCGGCCGCGCCAGGAAAAGCGCGCCGCCCCGGTGCGTCGGGCGGCGAGCGCGAGAATGTCGGCGCTGTCGTCCATTAGCGCCTCGTACTCCTCGCCGACGCGATACCATTCCGCCATGGTGAATTCGGGGTGGTGAAGCGGTCCGCGCTCACGGTTGCGCCAGACGTGACCGAACGAGAAAATCCGCCTTTCGCCGGCGGCGAGCAGCTTCTTGCAGGCGAATTCAGGCGATGTATGCAGATAGAATGGGCGGCGTGCGCCGTCCGGACCGATCGCCTCGGTGGCGAAAGCCGACAAATGGGCTTCATTTCCCGGCGAAACCTGCAGCGCCGCGGTTTCGACCTCGATAAAATCGCGGGAAGCGAACCAGTCGCGCAGATCGCGGGCGATCGCATTGCGCGCCAAAAGGCGCGGGCGGCGGTCGTCGTGGACATGCGGCGTCCACCAGGGCGAAGCCTGGATCATGGAAATTCTCCGAATTGCGGCGAGGCTGGCAACCGCGGCCAAGATGCGCTAGAGCGCGCGCAATCGCGGCGCAAGCCGCCAAAACGACGATAACGCAGGAAACCGCCCGTGAAAGTCATCGCCAGCTCGCTCCGCAAAGGCAACGTCGTCGACAAGGACGGCAAGCTTTATGTGATCCTGTCCGCCGAAAACATCCATCCCGGCAAGGGAACCCCGGTCACCCAACTCGACATGCGCCGGATTTCCGACGGCGTGAAAGTGTCGGAGCGTTACCGCACAACCGAACAGGTCGAACGCGCCCATGTCGAGGATCGCGAGCACCAGTACCTCTATTCGGACGGAGAGGGGTTTCATTTCATGAACCCGGAATCCTACGACCAGATCGCCATTTCACCGGATGTGGTCGGCGATCAGGCGCCGTATCTGCAGGAAGGCATGTCCGTTCAGGTGTCGGTCCATGACGGCGTCGGCATTGCCATCGTCCTGCCGCAGCGCGCCATTTTCGAGGTGGTGGAGACCGAGCCGACGACCAAGGGCCAGACGGCGTCCTCCTCCTACAAGCCGGCGCTGCTGTCCAACGGCGTGAAGACGACAGTGCCGCCGCATATCTCGGCGGGAACGCGCGTCGTCGTCATGACCGCCGACGGCGCCTATGTGGAACGCGCCAAGGACTGACGCCGCCATCGTCTCGCGGAGAATTCGACCATGTCCACGACCCTGTCCCCGCTCGCCCCGAAAACGCAGCCGGCGCTGCCGCCGATCGACGGCGTGCGCATCGCCACGGCGGCGGCCGGCATCAAGTACAAGAACCGCACCGACGTGATGACGATGGTGTTCGATGCCGGCGCCAGCGTCGCCGGCGTGTTCACGCGGTCGAAATGCCCGTCGGCCCCGGTCGATCTGTGCCGCGCCAATCTGGCGGGCGGACGGGCGCGCATCCTCGTGGTCAATTCCGGCAACGCCAACGCCTTTACCGGCAAAAAGGGCAAGACGACGACAACTGCGACCGCAAAGGCGGCGGCGAAGGCCGCAGGCGGCAAGCAAAGCGAAGTCTTTCTCGCCTCGACCGGCGTGATCGGCGAACCGCTCGACCCGGCGAAATTCGTCCATTTGCTCGCCGCCATGGCGGCAGAAGCCAAGGCCGACGCCTGGGCCGACGCCGGAAAAGCGATCATGACCACGGACACCTACCCGAAATACGCCACCGCGACGGCGAAAATCGGCGGCGTCGACGTGACCATCAACGGCATCGCCAAGGGCGCCGGCATGATCGCGCCCGACATGGCGACGATGCTGTCGTTCGTCGCCACCGACGCGGCGATCGCCGCGCCGGCGCTGCAGGCGCTGCTGGCGAAAACGGTCAAGGGCACGTTCAACGCCGTCACGGTCGATTCCGACATGTCCACCTCGGACACGCTGATGCTGTTCGCCACCGGCAAGGCCGCCAGACGCGGCGCGGCGGCGATCGACAAGCCGGGAGACGGGCGGCTGAAGGAATTCGCCCGGGCCCTCGATAGCGTTCTGTCGTCGCTCGCCCGTCAGGTGGTGCGCGACGGCGAAGGCGCGCGCAAGGAAATCGCCGTGACCGTTACGGGCGCAAAATCGGCGGCGTCGGCCAAGCGCATCGCGCTGTCCATCGCCAATTCGCCGCTGGTGAAGACGGCGGTCGCCGGCGAAGACGCCAATTGGGGCCGGGTGGTCATGGCGGTCGGCAAGGCCGGCGAACCGGCGGACCGCGACCGGCTCGCCATCTGGTTCGGCGACATTCGCGTCGCCCACAAGGGAGAACGCGACCTGTCCTATTCGGAAGCGGCGACTTCGGCATACATGAAGGGCGATGAAATCGCCATTCGCGCCGATATCGGCCTTGGCAAAGGCAAGGCGACTGTATGGACCTGCGACCTCACCAAAGATTATGTCGCGATCAATGGCGACTACCGTAGCTGATCGCCCCATGTCCGTATTGCCGATGGTTCGTCGCCTCGAAGCCGCCGGCTTTCGCGCCTGGCCGGCCTCGTCCGTCCATTATGACGGCGCGTGGCTGGTGCGGCTGACTTCCGGTCATCCGGCCAAACGGCTCAATTCGGTCAATCCGCTCGACCCGGGCGACGTGGCCCGCCTCGACGAGCGCATCGGGCGCAACGCGAGGCGGTTCGACGCCTATGGCAGGCGAATGTTGTTTCGCATGACGCCGTTGGCGGGCGCGCGCCTGTCGGCCCATCTCGACGCGGCCGGCTGGGTCCGTTTCGATGAATGCCTCGTCATGACGCTCGATCTTGCGGAAGTGGACTTCCGTTCGGCGATCGATGTCCTGCCACTGCGCGACGCCGCCCGATTTCTCGACGGCGCGTTGCGCCTTCGCGGCGACGCGACGCTGCGGCCCGGCCTGTCGGAAATCATCGAGTCGATCGAGGGCGAGGCCGGCCTGTTCCTGACGGAATCGGACAGATCAGCGACCTCATCGGCGATATGCGTCCACGATCGCGATCTGGCGGGCCTGTTCGAGGTGGCGACCGGCATGGCGGATCGTGGCCGGGGCCATGGCAAATCGATCGTGATGTCGGCGCTCAAATGGGCCAAATTGCGCGGTGCGCGCCTTGCATGGCTGCAAGTCGAGGTGGACAATGCCGCGGCCGTCGGACTGTACCGATCGATCGGCTTTCGCGAACTCTATCGCTATCACTATCGGGCGCCGCCGGCATGAGCGCCAAACCGGTCCTTCTGGTGGCGGCTTGCGCGCTCATCGACGCCGACAACCGGGTTCTCGTCAGCCAGAGGCCGGCGGGGCGGTCGATGGCTGGCTTGTGGGAATTTCCCGGCGGCAAGGTCGAAGCGGGCGAAACGCCGGAAGACGCGCTTATCCGCGAACTGCGCGAGGAATTGGGCATTGGCGTCAAGCCGGCGTGCCTGGCGCCGTTGGCTTTCGCCAGCCACGCCTACGCCGATTTCCATTTGCTCATGCCGCTTTACGTCTGTCGTCGCTACGAGGGCATTCCGCGCGGACTGGAAGGCCAGGCGATCAAATGGATGCGCGCCCGCGATTTGCGCACGCTTGCCATGCCGCCGGCCGATGAACCACTGATCCCGTTCCTGACCGATCTGCTGTGACACTCAATCGGCGACTGCGTTAAGCAATCCTTTATTCGAACATGCGAATTTTCAACATCGAAAATCATGTGGGCGCACCATGCTGACCGACGACGAATGGAGCATCATCCGGACCTTGAAAAACGCCGCCGCCGACGGCGCCGGCAGCGGCGCGCTGCGCGTGGCCCTGTTGTTTGGCGCGCTCGCGGTGGGCGCCGCGATCTTCGCCACACCCATGCTGGAGAAGAAGTCGAGATCGCTGGCGGCGGCGGGAAATGTCGACACGGTAACGACCGGTTCGATTGCAAACAACGGCGGCTCATCGACCTATGTCGTCCGTCGCTCTGTGCTTCGAAACCGGCGGATTCGGTCTGCATCATCAACGCCAACGGGTCGTCCAGCGGCGATTGTCCGTGAGTTAGCGATCGAGCGTGATCCGACATGCGCACGGTTTCCCGTGTTAATGTTTATTAACAAACACGGATTAGATTGGACTTTGAAACAATGCGGGCGGCATCGATGATCCGGAAATTCCTCAGGGACGAAAAAGGCAACACAGCCGTCGAGTACGCGCTGCTCAGTGTGCTTTTCGTTCTTGGAATAGTTGGCACCTGGAGCTTCATGGGCAATACGCTTGGCGATTTCATGTCGGAAGTGGCCGTCTATTTCAGCAATCAGGTCAACTGAACCCCGCGCTCGGCGTTTTTCAGCGCTTGCGCCAGCGAAACAGCAGCCGAACCGCGTCGGGCCGGCTTGGGTCGATCCGGGTGCGGCGCCCAGCCTGACAGCCAAATCGTGGAAAACGTGGCGGGAAGCCGCCCATCCGCGCCGCCGTGCATGGCGGCGTAGCGCCTTTCCGCGCCGGCAAAAAGGGTTCGCGGCGCCGGCTTGCGCGAACGGTCGACAAGCGCGTTTGTTTCGCCCATGGCGCGCAAGTCGCGCATGAGGCGGATCGAGCGAAGCGTACCTCACGACAACCTCGTCGACATCGACGACCGGCATGGCGAAACCGGCTTGCTGCAACAAATCGCCGAGTTGTCGGATGTCGGCAAAGGGCATGATTCGCGGACTGGCGACGCCGCTGGCCGCCTCGGCCGACAACAGCGCCTCCCGCAATTCGCGCAGCGTTCCGGCGCCGGGCAGCGCGGCGATGAACAATCCGTCCGGCTTCAGCGCCCTCAGCACCCGGACGAAAAAGCCGGCGACATCGTTGACGGCGTGCAGCGCCAGCAGGCTGACGATCAGATCGGCGCTTTCGGCGGGCAGGTCGAGCGCTTCGGGATCCTGGGCAACGACACCATTGCGTGTTTCGGCGAACCCTGCCTGCTCGATCCGCAAGGGCTCTCCCGCGACGCGGCCGCTGCGCATCAGGGCATCGACCGCGTGAGCGGTGCGCGAAAACAAAACGACGGGCGCGGCGAAACGACGGTCGATGGCGGCGAGTCGATCGGCCAGGTCTTCGGCGGCGCGGGCCATGAGGAAATCGGCGCCGGGCGTGGCGAGGCGCGCCGCGCGGGACAGGCGCTGCAAACGGGTTTCGACGTCTATGACCGGGTCGCCGCGGCTCAAGCTTGCAATCCAAGGCAATTTGCCTTTCCGTTAGCACGTTCGGGCGGGAAAAGGCGGACCATGCTGTCGCGTTTCGGTGAAATCGGGCGTTTGCCGGCGCGGCTGCTGTTCCCGCCGATTTGCCAGGGTTGCGATGCGATCCTGACCGAACCCGGCACGCTGTGCCCGATTTGCTGGTCGAGCGTCCGCTTTCTCGAAGAGCCCTGGTGCGCGGTGCTCGGCGTGCCCTTCGCGCACGACCTCGGCGACGGCATCGTTTCGGCTGACGCCATCGCCAACCCGCCGGATTTCGACCGGGCGCGATCGGCGGTGGTCCATGATGGCGTGGCGCGGCGGATTGCCCAGGCGCTGAAATACAATGACCGGACCGATCTGGCTCCGTCGATGGCGCGCTGGATTGCGCGCGCCGGCGCTGAATTGGTCGCCGACGCTGATCTTGTCATCGCCGTGCCGCTGCATCGCCGGCGCTTCCTTTCCCGGCGCTTCAACCAGTCGGCGGAACTGGCGCGCGCCCTGGCGAGACTTGCCGGCAAGCCGCTGGGCGCGGGCGTTGTGTTGCGAACGCGCCATACGCATCAGCAGGTTGGGCTGACGGCGCGCGAGCGCGACGACAATGTGCGCGGCGCTTTCGCCGTGCCGAAGGAGCGGGAGATCGATGTGCGCGGACGGCGCATCCTCGTCGTCGACGACGTGTTCACCACCGGCGCGACCGTGTCGGCGGTGGCGCGCGCGCTCAAGCGCAAGGGCGCGGCCGGCGTCGACGTGCTGACCTTTTCCCGGGTCATGCCGGGGGATGCGCTCGGTTGAGGCCGTCGCTATATAGGGCGCAACGAACACGGAGCAGACCATGGTCGATGTGACGATCTACACGCGGGACTGGTGCGGCTATTGCGCCCGCGCCAAGCAATTGCTGGACGCCAAGGGCGTCGCCTACACGGAGCACAATGCGACGGAAGCGCCGGAACTGCGCGCCGAGATGATCGAAATGTCCGGGCGCGCGACCTTCCCGCAAATCTTCATCGGCGAGCATCACGTCGGCGGCTGCGACGATATCTTCGCGCTGGAGCGCTCGGGACGCCTCGATCCGCTTTTGCAGACCGGCGAATTGCTGAAGGTGGCGCGATGAGCGCATTTCGCGCCGCGGCATTGCAGATGCGGTCCGGCGTCGATCCGGCGGCGAATGCGCGCGCCTTCGAGGCGCTGGCGCGCGAAGCGGCGGCCAAGGGCGCGACCTATGTGCAGAGCCCGGAGATGACCGGCGCGGTCAATCGCGACCGGGCGTCGATGATGGCGGCGCTGAGGAGCGAGGCGGAGGACATCGTTGTCGCCACGGCGCGGCGGCTGGCGGACGAATTGTCGATCCACATTCATGTCGGGTCCACCGCCATCGCGCGTCCCGACGGGAAGGTTGCAAACCGCGCCTTCCTGTTCGCACCGGGCGGCGCCTTGTTGGCGACCTACGACAAGGTGCATATGTTCGATGTCGATCTCGACAAGGGCGAAAGCTGGCGCGAATCGGCGACCTACGAACCGGGACGCGAGATCGTGGTGGCGGATTTGCCGTTCGCCGGAATCGGCCTGGCTGTCTGCTACGATCTGCGCTTTCCGCAATTGTTCCGGGCCCAGGCGCTGGCCGGCGCGAATGTGCTGACCATGCCGGCGGCGTTCACCCGCCAGACCGGCGAGGCGCACTGGCATGTCCTGCAACGAGCCCGCGCCATCGAGAACGGCGCGTGGGTGATTTCGGCGGCGCAGGGCGGCCCGCACGAGGACGGACGCGAAACCTATGGCCATTCGCTGATCGTCGATCCGTGGGGGCGCGTCGTCGCCGAAGCCGACCATGACCGGCCGGGCATCGTCATCGCCGACATCGATCCGGCGGCCTCGCTCGAGGCCCGCCAGAAAATACCCAATCTGAAGAACGCCCGCGATTTCGCCATCCGCCGGACGACGGGCGAGGCGGTACGGCAGGCGTCATGATCCGTTTTCGCTATGTTGCGAAAAAGGTCATGGGTTCGAGGGCTGGTTTCGCGACAATGCCGATTTCGAAAAGCTCAACGCAGCCGGACTCAACGCCTGCCCCGTCTGCGGCAGCCACTCGGTCGAAAAGGCGTTGATGGCTCCGGCGGTGCAAGGCGCGGCCAAGCGCGATACCGTGTCGCTCGGCATGGGCGAGGAGCAGAGACAAGCGCTGGCCGAGCTGAAGGCGCTGACCGACAAGATGCGCGCCAATGCCGAGAATGTCGGGCCGCGCTTCGCCGAGGAGGCGCGCAAGATCCACTATGGCGAGGCGGAAGCGCGCGGCATATTCGGCGAGGCGACGCGCGAGGAAGCAAAAGAACTGGTCGAGGAAGGTGTGCCGGTGATGCCGCTGCCGGCATTTCCCGACGAGGCGAATTGAGGCTCACCCCGCCTTTTCGGCCAGAACCATGTAGTTGACGGAGGTGTCGCGCGAGCGTTCCCAGCGGTCGGCGAGCGGATTGAAGAAAACGCCGACGGTCTCGGCGATGGTCATGCCGGCCGACGACAGCGCGGCGGGCAATTCCTCGGGCGCACCAGCTTCTCGTACTGGTGGGTGCCGCGCGGCAGCCAGCGCAGGATGTATTCGGCGCCGAAGATAGCGAGGCCGAGCGCCTTCAGCGTGCGGTTGATGGTGGCGACGAACATGACGCCACCCGGCCTGACCAGCGATGCAGTGGTGGACATGTAGAGGCTCACGTCGGCGACGTGCTCGACCACTTCCATGTTGAGCACGACGTCGAAAGCCTCGCCGGCCTCGGCCAGCGCCTCGGCCGTGGTGGCGCGATAATCGATGGACAGGCCGGATTGCGCGGCGTGCAGCCGCGCCACCTCGATGTTGACCGCGGAGGGATCGACGCCGACGACCGTGGCGCCAAGGCGGGCCATCGGCTCGCAGAGCAGGCCGCCGCCGCAGCCGATATCGAGGATGCGCAAGCCGGCGAAAGGCGCGGCGGCGTTGGCGTCACGGCCGAAGCGGGCGGCGAGCGTGTCGCGGATATAGGCGAGGCGCACCGGATTGAATTTATGCAGCGGCTTGAACTTGCCCTCGGGGCTCCACCATTCGCGCGCCATGCGCGAGAATCGGTCGACCTCGGCGGCGTCGACGGTTGAGCGGGCGGCAGCGGCCATGGCGGTCTTCCCCGTGTTTCCGGCTCCAAGTCGGGCGCAGCCGAACGAATGTCAAGGTCCTGCCGCGTCTTGCGGATCGCGGCGACTTTGTCTATCAGGCCGGCCATCGATGGTTGCTGCTCCGGAAGCAGCAATTTCAAGGGTTTCGGCGCCACGCGCGCACGGAGCTGATCTCATCATGGCGCGCATCGTCATGAAATTCGGCGGAACGTCGGTCGCCGATCTCGACCGCATCCACAATGTGGCGCGCCATGTGAAGCGCGAAGTGGATGCCGGTCACGAGGTCGCCGTCGTCGTCTCGGCCATGTCCGGCAAAACCAACGAATTGGTCGGCTGGGTTCAATCGATGCCGAAAGTGGCGGGATCGGCCGCGCCGGTGTTCGACGCGCGCGAATACGACGCCGTTGTCGCCTCGGGCGAACAGGTGACTTCCGGGCTGCTCGCCATCGCGCTGCAATCGATGGGCATCGAAGCGCGTTCCTGGCAGGGCTGGCAAATCCCGATCCAAACCGACAACGCCCATGGCGCGGCGCGCATCCTCGACATCGACGGGTCGGAGATCGTCCGCCGTTTCGGCGAAGGCCAGGTGGCGGTGATCGCCGGCTTCCAGGGCGTCGGGCCGGACAACCGGCTGGCGACACTCGGGCGCGGCGGTTCCGACACCTCGGCGGTGGCGGTGGCGGCGGCGCTGAAGGCGGACCGCTGCGACATCTACACCGATGTCGACGGCGTCTACACGACCGATCCGCGCATCGAACCCAAGGCGCGACGGCTCGCCAAGATTTCCTTCGAGGAAATGCTGGAAATGGCGTCTCTCGGGGCCAAGGTGCTGCAGGTGCGCTCGGTCGAGCTCGCCATGGTTCACAAGGTGCGCACCTTCGTGCGGTCGTCCTTCGACGATCCGGATGCGCCGGGCATGGGCGATCTTCTCAACCCGCCCGGAACCCTCATTTGCGACGAGGAAGAAATCGTGGAACAGCAGGTCGTCACCGGCATCGCCTACGCCAAGGATGAAGCGCAGATTTCGCTGCGTCGCGTGTCGGACCGGCCCGGCGTCGCCGCCGGCATTTTCGGCCCGCTGGCCGAGGCGCACATCAATGTCGACATGATCGTCCAGAACATTTCGGAAGACGGATCGACCACCGACATGACCTTCACGGTGCCGTCGGGCGACATCAACAAGGCGCTCGCCGTGCTGGAAAAGACCCGTCAGACCATCGGCTTCGACGCGGTCCAGTCGGAACCGGGCATGGTCAAGGTGTCGGTCATCGGCATCGGCATGCGCAGCCATGCCGGCGTCGCGGCCACGGCGTTCAAGGCCTTGGCCGACAAAGGCATCAACATCCGCGCCATCACCACATCCGAGATCAAGATTTCCATACTGATCGACGGGCCCTACGCCGAACTCGCGGTGAGGACTTTGCATTCCGTCTACGGTCTGGATAAGCAGTAGAATACCGGAATCAACCGGTTTAGGGCGGCGGATCGCGGGAACGCGATTCGCCGGCCCGAAGGCCATTGGAGAACTCCAGCCGATGCGCGAACCCGCGGGCGGCCCACGCGTCCTCCTGAAACGGCTGCGCGAGCTGACCGCGGAGCCGCTGGAGCCGCAGGCGCGTCTCGACCGCATCGTCCGCGAAATCGCCGGCAACATGGTGGCCGAGGTTTGCTCGCTTTACGTGCTGCGCGCCGACCACGTGCTCGAACTGTTCGCCACACAGGGCCTCAATCCCTCCGCCGTGCACCGGGCGCAACTGCGTCTCGGCGAAGGCCTGGTCGGCACGATCGCCGCGAGCGCGCGACCGTTGAACCTGTCGGATGCGCAGGGCCACCCCGCCTTCCAGTACCTGCCGGAGACGGGCGAAGAGATCTACCATTCGTTCCTCGGCGTGCCGGTGTTGCGGGCCGGGCGGACTCTCGGCGTGCTGGTGGTGCAGAACCGCACCATGCGCAGCTACCTCGACGAGGAGCTGGAAGCGCTCGAAACGGTGGCGATGCTGATCGCCGAAATGATCGCCACCGGCGATCTGGCGCGGCTCAATCGCCCGGGCGTCGAACTCGACCTGAAGCGGCCGCAGACCTTCGCCGGCGTCGCCTTCAATGACGGCGTCGGCCTCGGCCATGTGGTGCTGCACGAGCCGCGCGTCGTCGTCACCAATCTGCTGGCGGAAGACACCGAAGCCGAACTGAAGCGGTTGTCGGAGGCGGTCGGCACGCTGCGCCTGTCGATCGACGACATGCTGTCGCGCCGCGAAGTCGCCTTCGAGGGCGAGCACCGGGCCGTGCTGGAAGCCTACCGCATGTTCGCCAACGACGCCGGTTGGGTGCGCCGGCTGGAGGAGGCGGCGCGCAACGGCCTGTCGGCCGAAGCGGCGGTGGAGAAGGTGCAGAGCGACATGCGGGCGCGCATGATGCACGTCACCGACCCGTATCTGCGCGAACGGATGAGCGATTTCGACGATCTCGCCAATCGGCTCCTGCGCCAGCTGATGGGACGCGGTCCGGAGCAGATCGCCGCCGACCTGCCGCGCGACGCCATCGTCGTCGCCCGCGCCATGGGGGCGGCGGAATTGCTCGACTATCCGCGCGAGCGCCTGCGCGGCCTCGTGCTCGAGGACGGCGCGGCGACCAGCCATGTCGTCATCGTGGCGCGCGCCATGGGCATTCCGGTGGCGGGCCAGGTGCGCGGCGCCGTCTCGATGGCGGAAAACGGCGACGCGGCGATCGTCGACGGCGAGGACGGGCGGGTGCATCTGCGGCCGCAGCCGGACGTCGAGGCGGCCTATGCCGAGAAGGTGCGCTTCCGCGCCCGTCGCCAGGCGATGTACCGCGAATTGCGCGATCGGCCGTCGGTGTCGAAGGATGGCGTGGCGATCGATCTGATGATGAATGCGGGGCTCGCCGTCGACCTGCCGCAGCTCGACGAATCGGGCGCCGGCGGCATCGGCCTGTTCCGCACCGAATTGCAGTTCATGGTGGCCGCCACCTTCCCGCGCGCCGAGGCGCAGGAACGGCTCTACCGCGAAGTGCTCGATGCTGCGCGCGGCCGGTCGGTGACCTTTCGCACCCTCGATATCGGCGGCGACAAGGTGCTGCCCTATTTTTCGACCGAAACGACGGAAGAAAACCCGGCTCTCGGCTGGCGCGCCATCCGCCTGACGCTCGACCGGCCGGCGCTGTTGCGCACCCAGGTCCGCGCGCTGCTCAAGGCGGCGGGCGGGCGCGAACTGCGCGTCATGCTGCCGATGGTGACGGAAATCGGCGAAATCGCCCAGGCGCGCGAGATGATCGACCGCGAAGTGCGTCATTTGTCGCGCTTCGGCTACGAACTGCCAATGAGCCTGAAAATCGGCGCGATGCTGGAAGTGCCGGCGCTGATGTGGCAGCTGGACGAATTGATGAAGGCGGTCGATTTCGTTTCGGTCGGCTCCAACGACCTGTTCCAGTTCGTCATGGCGGTCGACCGCGGCAACACGCTCGTCGCCGACCGGTTCGATCCGTTGTCGACGCCGTTCCTGCGGGTGTTGAAGCAGATCGCTGATGCGGGAAAGCGCAACGGCACGCCGGTGACCTTGTGCGGCGAACTCGCCGGCAAGCCGATCTCGGCGATGGCGCTGTTCGGCGTCGGTTTCCGCTCGGTGTCGATGTCGGCGGCGTCGATCGGCCCCGTCAAGGCGATGCTGGCACAGCTCGACATCGCCGAACTCGGCCAATTGTGCGCCGAGCGCATGGCCAATCCGGCGATGGGCAGCGCCCGCGACGTGCTGATCGCGCACGCCGCCGAACACGGCATCGCGTTGTAAGCTGCGATGATCGCGCTGCCCGCAGAACGCATCGACCGCGTCGTCAAGCGCTTCGACATAATCGAGGCGCAAATGGCGGCCGGCCCCGCGCCGGAAGATTATGTGCGGCTCGCCGGCGAATACGCCGAGATCGAGGAACTCGCCAAACAGGCGCGCGCGCTCGCGGCGGCCGAAAGCGAGGCAGAGGGCCTGCGCCAGATGATCGCCGATCCGGCGGGCGATGCCGACATGCGGGCGCTGGCCGAGGCGGAACTGCCGGATGTCGAGGCGCGCCTCGAAGCGCTGGGGCAGGGGCTGCGTCTGCTGCTGCTGCCGAAGGACGACGCCGACGAGCGCTCCGCCATCCTCGAAATCCGCGCCGGCACCGGCGGCAACGAGGCGTCGCTGTTCGCCGGCGATCTGTTCCGCATGTACGAGCGCTACGCGGCATTGCGCGGCTGGCGCACCGAGATCGTCTCGGCCAGCGAAGGCGAGGTTGGCGGCTTCAAGGAAATCATCGCCACGGTGACCGGCAAGGGCGTGTTCTCGCGGCTCAAATTCGAATCGGGCGTGCACCGGGTGCAGCGCGTGCCCGAGACCGAGGCGGGCGGACGCATCCACACCTCGGCGGCGACGGTGGCGGTGCTGCCGGAGGCGGAAGAGGTCGACATCGAGATCAGGCCGGAGGACATCCGCATCGACACGATGCGGGCGTCGGGGGCCGGCGGCCAGCATGTCAACACCACCGATTCGGCGGTGCGCATCACCCATCTGCCGACCGGCATCATCGTGGTGCAGGCGGAAAAATCGCAGCACCAGAACCGGGCGCGGGCGATGCAGATCCTGCGGGCGCGCCTCTACGACCAGAAGCGCGCCGCGGCGGCGGAAGACCGCTCCGAGTCGCGCCGCCTGCAGGTCGGTTCGGGCGATCGCTCCGAGCGCATCCGCACCTACAATTTCCCGCAGGGGCGGGTCACCGACCACCGCATCAACCTGACGCTCTACAAGCTCGACCGGGTGATGGAGGGCGATCTCGACGAGGTGGTCGAGGCGCTGATCGCCGACCACCAGGCGCGGCTGCTGGCGGCGGAAGGCGATGACTGAGCCCATGACGCTCGGCCGCGCGCTGGCCGGCGCGCGCAAAAAGCTGACCGAGGCCGGGATCGGCGACGCCGCGCGCGACGCAAGGCTGCTGGTCGAGGCGGCGACAGGGACCGGACGGCTCGACGCCATCGCCCGGCCGGACATGCCGGTCGATGAGGCCGCCGCTGGCCGGATCGAGGTTTGCGTGGCGCGCCGCGCCGCCGGCGAGCCGGTCCATCGCATCCTCGGCGGCCGGTCTTTCCACGGCCTCGATTTGGCGCTCAACGCCGACACGCTGGAGCCGCGCGACGACAGCGAGGCGATGGTCGGCCTGGCGCTGGATCTATTTCGCGCCAACCCCGGCGGCGCGGCGACGATTCTCGATCTCGGGACGGGGACGGGCGCGATCGGGCTCGCCTTGCTGGCCGAATGGCCGCATGCCCGGGCCCACGGGGTCGACATCGCGAAAGGCGCGGTCGAAGCGGCGATCGCCAACGCGGCGAATGCCGGGCTGGCGGCGCGGTTTTCGGCGTCGGTTTCCGATTGGTTCGCGGCGGTCGCCGGGCGATACGACCTGATCGTTTCAAACCCGCCCTATATCGCCTCCGGCGCCATTGGCGCGCTGGACCGCGAGGTGCGCGAACACGATCCGCGGCGTGCGCTCGACGGCGGCGGCGACGGTCTCGACGCCTACCGAATCATCGCGGCCGGCGCGGCGGCCCATCTCGCCGAAGGCGGCGTTGTCGCGGTCGAAACGGGTTTCGACCAGCGCGAAGCGGTGACCGCCATTTTCACCGCCCGCGGTTTTGACCTCCGCGGTTCGGCGCGCGACCTCGGCGGACGCGACCGGGCGCTGGCGTTCCGCGCCGCAAACAAACCGCTTGGCATTTCCGGCGAATGCGTCTAGTTTCGCGGCTGCCGGAAGAGCCGAAGCAGGAAAAGCTTCAGCATATCGGTCCCCTCGGAACGACATGCATTGGCGCGTGAATGCGCATCGGCTCTCACACGGGGATGGGCCGGCACGACAGTTAAAGCTTTTCAACACTTGCCGGCGTCAACGCCCGGCGACAACGGGATCGGCGACAGGCGCGATCCAGCCAGACCGGCGGACACCGGTCGCAAGCAAAGAGCACCCGATGAGGCCAAATCAACAAAACCGCCGCATGCGCGGCCGTGGCACAGCAACAACAACAACAACAACAACCGCAAGGGGCCAAATCCCTTGACGCGCAGCTACGAAAGCAATGGCCCGGACGTGAAAATCCGCGGTTCGGCCCAGCAGATCGCCGACAAATACACCACCTTGGCGCGCGACGCGCATTCGTCCGGCGACCGGGTGATGGCGGAAAATTACCTCCAGCACGCCGAGCACTACAATCGCCTGATCGCCACGGCGATGGCCGCGTCCGGCCAGACGCAGGTGCGCGACATGCGCGACGACGAGGAAGACGGCGAAGACGAGCGCGACGATCTGGACATGCGCGACGACAACGACAATCGCTGGCGCGACCAGCCCGACGCCGGCAGCGGACCGCAGCCGGTGATCGAGGGCCTACCGGCCGAAGTGGCGATGTCGGAAGACAATCGCGGCGAACAGCGCGTCGGCGAAAACCGGCCGAACCCGCCGCGCGACGGCAATGGCGACGAGAATTTCCGTCGCAACCGCCGCAATCGCCGCAACCGCAACGGCGCGCCGCAGCGCGATCAGAATGGCGAGGCCGTCGCGGGGAGCGAGGACGGCGCGCCGGCCGAGATGGCGCAAACCGGCGAAGCGACGCCGATCAGCGACAATGATGTGGACGTCTTTCGAGCCGGCGTGATCGCGCCGCCTCGCCGGAATGGTTGAAAGCGGGGCTTCGGCTCCGCTTTTTTCGTGGCCCGCGGCTTCTCCCTCCCTTGCCGAAAAAGGACTTTCTTCCCATATCCGTCTGACAAGGACCGGCCGAAAGCGGCGGTCCGTCACCAACTCCGGTCCTGCGCCGCATTCGGGCAGGCCCCGGCACAGGAGACAGTCATGAACGTCGAGAAATATTCCGAGCGCGCCCGGGGTTTCGTCCAATCGGCGCAGACGGCGGCGCTGTCCGCCGGCAACCAGCAATTCCTGCCCGAACATTTGCTCAAGGTGCTGATCGACGATGAGGAAGGCTTCGCCGCCTCGCTGATCGACCGCGCCGGCGGCGGCCGTTCGCGCGATGTGCGCCTCGCGGTGGCGTCGGCGCTGAAGGCGCTGCCGAAAGTGGAAGGCGGCAACGGCCAGCTCTATATGTCGCAGCCGCTGGCCAAGGTGTTCGCCACAGCCGAGGAGCAGGCGAAGAAAGCCGGCGATTCGTTCGTCACGGTGGAGCGTCTGCTTGTGGCGCTCGCGTCCGAGCGCGCGGCCAAATCGGCCGAAATCCTCGTCTCGGCCGGCGCATCCCCGGCGGCGTTGAACAAGGTTGTCGACGACTTGCGCAAAGGGCGCACCGCCGATTCGGCCAGCGCCGAACAGGCCTATGACGCGCTGAAGAAATACGCCCGCGATCTGACGGCGGAAGCGCGAAACGGCAAGCTCGATCCGGTGATCGGCCGCGACGACGAAATCCGCCGCACCATGCAGGTGCTGTCGCGCCGCACCAAGAACAATCCGGTGCTGATCGGCGAGCCGGGCGTCGGCAAGACCGCCATCGCCGAGGGCCTCGCGCTGCGCATCGTCAACGGCGACGTGCCCGAATCGCTCAAAGACAAGAAGCTGCTGGCGCTCGACATGGGCGCGCTGATCGCCGGCGCGAAATATCGCGGCGAGTTCGAGGAGCGGCTGAAGGCCGTGCTCAACGAAATCCAGTCGGCCGCCGGGGCATCATCCTGTTCATCGACGAAATGCACACGCTGGTCGGCGCCGGCAAGGCGGATGGGGCGATGGACGCCTCCAACCTGCTGAAGCCCGCGCTGGCGCGCGGCGAGCTGCATTGCGTCGGCGCCACCACGCTCGACGAATACCGCAAGCATGTCGAGAAGGACGCGGCGCTGGCGCGGCGCTTCCAGCCGGTCTTCGTCTCCGAGCCGACGGTCGAGGACACCATCTCGATCCTGCGCGGCCTGAAGGACAAATACGAGCAGCACCACGGCGTGCGCATCACCGATTCGGCGCTGGTCTCGGCGGCGACGCTGTCGAACCGCTACATCGCCGACCGCTTCCTGCCCGACAAGGCGATCGACCTCGTCGACGAGGCGGCGTCGCGGCTGCGCATGCAGGTCGATTCCAAGCCCGAGGCGCTGGACGAGATCGACCGCCGCATCATGCAATTGAAGATCGAGCGCGAGGCGCTGAAGCTCGAAAAGGACGCCGCCTCGAAAGACCGGCTCGGCCGGCTCGAACTGGAATTGTCCGGTCTGGAAGAGGAATCGAACCGGCTGACCTCGACCTGGGCCGGCGAAAAGGACAAGCTGAAACTCGCCGCCGAACTGAAGCGGCAGCTCGACGAGACCCGCAACGATCTGGCCATCGCCCAGCGCAAGGGCGAATTCCAGAAGGCGGGCGAACTGGCCTATGGCCGCATCCCCGATCTGGAGAAAAAACTCGCCGAGGCGGAAAAGCAGGACGGCGCCGGCTCGATGGTCGAGGAGACGGTAACGCCCGATCACATCGCCCAGGTCGTGTCGCGCTGGACCGGCATTCCGGTCGACAAGATGCTGGAAGGCGAGCGCGACAAGCTGCTGCGCATGGAAGACGAACTGGCCGGCGCGTCGTCGGCCAGGGCGAGGCGGTGCAGGCGGTGTCGAAGGCGGTGCGCCGCGCGCGCGCCGGCCTGCAGGACCCGAACCGGCCGATCGGCTCGTTCATGTTCCTCGGGCCGACCGGCGTCGGCAAGACCGAGCTGACCAAGGCGCTCGCCGCGTTCCTGTTCGACGACGAGACGGCGCTGGTTCGTATCGACATGTCGGAATACATGGAGAAGCACTCGGTCGCCCGGCTGATCGGCGCGCCGCCCGGCTATGTCGGCTACGACGAAGGCGGGGCGCTGACCGAGGCGGTGCGGCGCCGGCCCTATCAGGTGGTGCTGTTCGACGAGATCGAGAAGGCGCATCCGGACGTGTTCAACGTGTTGCTGCAGGTGCTCGACGACGGGCGTCTGACCGACGGGCAGGGGCGCACGGTGGATTTCCGCAACACGCTGATCATCATGACCTCCAATCTCGGCGCCGAGTATCTCGTGGCCCTTTCCGAGGACCAGGACGTCGACGCCGTGCGCGACGAGGTGATGGGCGTGGTTAAGGCGTCGTTCCGGCCCGAATTCCTCAATCGCGTCGACGAGACGATCCTGTTCCACCGCCTCAGGCGCAAGGACATGGGCCGCATCGTCGAAATCCAGATGGCGCGGCTGCAGAAGCTGGTGGCCGAGCGCAAGATCACGCTCGATCTCAAGCCCGACGCGGTAGAATGGCTGGCGGCCAAGGGCTACGACCCGGCCTACGGGGCGAGGCCGTTGAAGCGGACGATGCAGAAGGAACTGCAGGACCCGCTGGCAGAAAAAATCCTGTCGGGCGATATCGGCGACGGGGCGCGGGTGGCGATCTCGGCCGGCTCCGACCGCCTGGTGTTCCGCGCCGTATCGGCGAAAGCCGGCGGCAAGGAAGCGGCGTAAGGCGTTTTCAGGCGGTCAAAGGCGGCGGGCGGAGTCGTCCGCCGCCTTTTTCATGCCGCGTTCATGTCGGACTCCATAGAGGAAGGGCGCTTGGGGTGTTTGGGCAAACACCGTCAAAGGGATTGAACGATGATTCTCGCGCCGCTCGTCTCCTCGCTGCTGCTGACAGCGACTTCCCCGCTTTTGCCCGCCGCACCGGAAAATTCCGTCCAATTGGCGATGGGGCGCGATGTGATTGTCATCGTCGACAATCGCGGCAGGCGTGTCGTCATCGATCGCTGGTCGGGCGAAGTGCTCGCCTTACTGCCGCCGAAGCGCGCCTTGCGCCGCGAGGACCGGCGCGATTTCCACCGTCCACGCCTGAAACGCGAATGGCGCGACGAGGAATGGCGCGACGACGCTCATGACGATGACGAGGAAGCGCCAGCGGATGTGATCGCGCCGCGGGTCAAACCGAAGGCGAAAATTGCCAAAAAGGCCCCGGCCAAGCGAAAACCCGCCGAAACCGAGGAACCGGTGGTGATCACGGCGACGACGTCGAAGGCGCCGAAAACGGACATGCCGGAAGATTCGCCCTTCCCCTCAGCCGCCATCGAGGCAATCGCCAAACTGCAAATCGTGCTCGACCGGGCCGGTGTTTCGCCCGGCGCGATCGACGGAAGGCCGGGCGACAATCTCGACAAGGCGCTCGACGCCTATGAGCAGAAATTCGGCGAACGCCTCGATCCGGCCGACGCGACAGCAATCGAACGGGCGCTTTCCGGTTCTGGCGGCGCGGCGTTTACCAGCTACACCGTGACCACGGCGGATGCGGCCGGGCCGTTTGTCGCCTCGATTCCGGCCGACTACGGCCAGAAGGCGAGCCTTGACCGATTGTCCTACACCTCGACGCTGGAGATGCTGGCGGAGCGGTTCCACATGTCGGAAACCTATCTGAAAGCGCTCAATCCGCAGGCGGCGTTTTCGCGTCCGGGTGCGCGCCTTACCGTGGCGGCGAGCGGTGTGCGCGCCTCCGGGAGCGTGGCGAAGATCATTGCCGACAAGGGACGAAAGCAGGTGCGGGCCTATGATTCGGCCGGCCGGCTGGTCGCCGCCTACCCGGCGACGATCGGCTCGTCCGACACGCCATCGCCGAGCGGAACGGTGGCGGTCGACCGTGTCGCCTTCGATCCGGAATACACGTATAATCCGAAGGTCAATTTCCAGCAGGGCGCCAATTCCAGGGTTCTCACCATTCCGCCGGGCCCGAACGGACCGGTCGGCACGATCTGGATCGCGCTGTCGAAGCCAACCTATGGCATTCACGGCACGCCGGAGCCGGAGAAAATCGGCAAGACCAACTCGCATGGCTGCGTGCGACTGACCAATTGGGACGCCGAGGAACTGGCGCGATTGGTGAAGCCCGGCGTTTCGGTCCTTTTCGTCGAGTGATCCGGCGCCTCCGGCGGGCCGCGGAAGAACCCTGCCGGTTCAGCCGCCGGCCGCCGCGACCTTTTGGGGCTTGCCCGCCTCTTCGCGCAGCAACGCGTCGATGCGGTCGCGTTCGCGCTTGAACGCTTCGAGTTCCGGGCCTTTCAGCACCTTGCCGGTGGGCAGGCGGATGCGCATCGGATCGACCTTCGTGCCATTGACCAGGAGTTCGAAGTGCAGATGCGCGCCGGTCGACAGGCCGGTCGTGCCGACATAGCCGATCACCTGACCCTGCTTCACCCGGACGCCGGGCGCGATGCCCTTGGCGTAGCGACTTTGGTGATTGTAGGAGGTTTCATAACCGTTGGCGTGGCGAAGGATCGTCTGCTTGCCGTAGCCGCCGGCCCAGCTCGCCTTCTCGACGACGCCGGAGGCCGCCGCGATGATCGGCGAACCTGTCGGCGCCGCCCAGTCGATGCCGGTGTGCATGCGCGAATAGCCGAGGATCGGATGGCGGCGCATGCCGAAGCCGGAGCGGAATTCGCCGTTGGGAACGGTCTTGCGCAGCATGAACTGGCGAGAAGAGCGGCCGGTTTCGTCGAAATAGTCGACGCCGCCATCCTTGGCGCGGAAGCGGTAATAGTTGCGGGTGACGCCGGAAAAGGTCGCCTGGACATAGAGCAGCTCGGAATCCTCGGTGGCTGCGCCGCTTTCGTCCGGCATCGAGAAGAACGCCGATATCCGGTCGGACGGGTTGATGCGCGCCTCGTAGTCGACATCGGCGGAGAACATGCGGATCATCTGCCGCGTCATCGCCTTCGTCATGCCATAGGAATAGGCGGCGCGATAAACGCCGTCATACATGGTCGGCAGTTCGCCGCGCACGCGCAGCGGCGGCGGCTGCCCGTCGAAAGCCGCGGCGACAGCCGGGTTGCGCTCCGGCTCCTCGACGGGCACGAACTGGTCCTGATCGTCTATGGCGATGGAAATGACGTGGGCGCCGTTCTGATAGGCGCTGACGCGGACGATGTGGTCGAGCGCCTCGTTGGTTTCCATGCCGATGCGCAACACCGAGCCGGATTCGAGGTTTTTCGACGACAGGGCCGTCTCCAGCGCTCTCACCAGCCTGTCCGTGGCGGGATCGCGGTAGCCGGTGTCGGCCAGCACATCGGCGATGGCGCGTTGGGTGCGCACCGGGATCACATCCTCGGCGAACGTCGCCCGCTGCTCCCCGTCGGCCGAGCGCTGCGCCACCGTGACGTTTTCGTGCAGGATGCGGGCGGCGAGGTTGGCCGAAAGGCCGCCGGGTCCGAGGTCGGCGCCAAAGCGCTGGGGATCGAGATAATGCAGCGACGCGACCTGGATGGCGCCTTCCGACAGGCCTCCGGCGGTGCTGCGCACGACCTCCTCGACTTCATGGGCGGAGAGCCTGGCGGTTTCGTCGAAGGCGGCGAGATCGAGCGGGAAATCGAGCGTGGATATGGAGATGTCGCTTTCGACCTTGTAGCCGACGACAAGGGTGGTGGGCAGGCTGTCGCCGCCGTCGCTGGCCTCCTTGTCGACCTTGGTCACCTCGGCGGGATCGAAGGGCGGGTATTTGCGCGTGGTCGCATAACCGGCGGCGAGGGCCATCTGCACGCGCATGAACGGCATCATGCGGACAATGTCCTTTTCGCCTTCGCGGGTGAGCGTCGATATCTCCATGCGCTTGCGGTCGGTGGCGCGGGTTCGTTTCGGCGGCGGCGAAGGACGTACGGTCTTGGCCGCCTCGCCGCTTTCGCCGGCGTCGCGCCGCTGGTCCAGCGTGGCGATTTCGGGCGGCGTGGCGAGCATCTGGCGGCCTTCGAGGGCGACGTAGATGGCGACGCCCATGAGTATGCCGGACGTCAGGCCG
>JADJTR010000003.1 GCA_016711085.1 Phyllobacteriaceae bacterium
CGGCCTTGGCCGTGCCGGTTCGAGTCCGGCAGGGGGCACCACACCGCAGGCGAGGCTTGCGCCAACAGAAAGCGGTCCGCGATGAGCCTGCCCGACACCATTCCCGCCGCGCTGGCCGGCGCGCTTGCCGCGCGCGGCTACGACCAGCTGACCGAAGTGCAGGCGCAGATGCTGACCGACGCCGCGCGGCGGGCCGACCTTCTCGTCTCGGCCCAGACCGGTTCCGGCAAGACCGTCGCGTTCGGGCTGGCGCTCGCCGAAACGCTGCTTGACGGGGCCGACACGCTCGGCCCCGCCGGCGCGCCGCTGGCGCTGGTCGTGGCGCCGACGCGCGAGCTGGCATTGCAGGTGCGCCGCGAACTGGAATGGCTGCTCGGGCCGGCCGGCGCGCGGCTCGCCTCCTGCGTCGGCGGCATGGAAATGCGCAAGGAAATCCGGGCGCTCGATTTCGGGGCGCGCACATCGTCGTCGGCACGCCGGGGCGGCTGCGCGACCACATCACGCGCGGTTCGCTCGACCTCGACGCGGTCAAGGCCGTCGTGCTCGACGAGGCCGACGAGATGCTCGACCTCGGCTTTCGCGAGGACCTCGAATTCATCCTCGACGCCACGCCGGGTGACCGGCGCACGCTGATGTTTTCGGCGACCGTTCCCGCGGCTATCGCCAAACTGGCGGCGACCTACCAGCGCAACGCCATGCGCATCGCGGCGGGCGGCGAAAAGCGCCAGCACGCCGACATCGAATACCGCTTGATGACGACGCCGCCTCACGAACGCGACAACGCGCTGATCAATGCGCTGCTTTATTTCGATTCGCCCGGCGCGATGGTGTTCTGCGCCACGCGCGAGGCGGTCAAGCATCTGGCGAGCCGGCTCGGAAACCGGGGCTTCGGCGTGGTGGCGCTGTCGGGCGAGGTGGGCGAGGCCCGGAGCGCACGGCGGCGCTGCAGGCGATGCGCGACGGGCGCGCCGGGTCTGCGTCGCCACCGACGTGGCGGCGCGCGGCATCGACCTGCCCAATCTCGATCTCGTCGTCCATGCCGATCTGCCGAACAATGGCGAAACGCTGCTGCACCGTTCGGGCCGGACCGGACGCGCCGGGCGCAAGGGCGTTTGCGTGCTCGTCGCGCCGATGCAGCGCCGCCGCGCCGCCGAGCGCCTGCTGGCGGCGGCGAAAGTGGCGGCCGTGGCGATGCGGCCGCCGTCGCTTTCCGACATCGCGGCGCGCGAGCGTGAGCGGCTGATCGACGGGATTTCCGGCGAAGCGCCGGCCGGCGGCGACGAAGCCGACATTGCCGCCGAATTGCTGGCCCGGCACGGGGCGGAGGCGATTGCGCTGGCCTATGTGCGCCGCGTCCAGGCGACGCGGCCGGCCGGCGAAGACCTGTCGGATACGGGGCCGGCAGACGCCGGCGCACGCGACAAGGCCGACGACCGCTTCACCGGCGGCGTCTGGTTTCGCCTGGCCCAGGGGCGCAAGCACAATGTCGAGCCGCGCTGGCTGCTGCCGGCGCTGTGCAATCTCGGCCATCTCACCCGCAAGGACATCGGCGTCATCCGCATCCTCGATCACGAAACCCGTTTCGAGGTCAGGGCCGAGAAAGCCGACCGCTTTTTCGAGGCGGCGAGCCACGCCAAGGGTGGCGAAAAGGGGCTGAAGATCGCCCGGTTCGAGGGCGATCCGGCCGTGCTGCCGCCGCGCGAGCCGCGCGGGCCGGACGACAAGCCGCGCTTCAAGGCGAAAGCCGGCAAAACGGGCGCGCCGGCGCGGCCGGATGGCGGCAAGCCGGCATTCGACAAGCTTCGCAGGCCGTTCGGGAAAAAGGCGAAAAAGCCCCGCTAGGCATGGCGCTTCCCTAATCTTCCGTTTGGACGCACACTCCCGGCTTCGTCACGCGGAGGGAGACCGCCATGAAACACAATCATATCGCCATCTGGATTCTCGTCGTGGCCCATATGGCGCTCGGAATCCTGTGGTATTCGCCATTTCTGTTTCTCGATCCTTGGGCGGCGGGTTTCCGTCTCGACGTGGCGACGATGGCGGAGCCCAACCCGATGGCGTTCGTGTTCGTCATCGGCGGCGCTGCGTTGTCCGGGTACGTGGCGTCGTGGCTGATCGGAAAGCTTGGCGTGACCGATATGGCAGGGGCAACGAAACTGGCGCTCATCCTGTGGGCAGGGCCGGTGTTTGCGGCGTTGGCGCCGCATTACCTGTTCGGCCAGATCGGGCTTGGCGCGCTAGCCATCGATCTTGCCAACACGCTGTTCGGCATGCTGATGACGACGATCGTACTGACGCTGTGGCGGGCAAAAAGCTAAGTCAGCGCAAATTCGCGCCCATAAAGGCGACGGTTCGGTCGAATGCCAGATCGGCGGCCTTGACGTCGAAGGCGTCGCTGGCGCTTTCGGCGAACCAGTGGCCGGTTCCCGGATAGTCGAACGCCAGATAGCGGCGGCCCGCCTTGGCCAGCGCCAGTTCCATGTTTCGCCGCGCCGATGCCGATACGAACGGATCGCGATCGGCGAAATGGGCGAGGAACGGCGTCGCAGTCAACGAAAAATCGGTCGATCGGGCGGCGTAATAGAGAACCACGGCGCCGACCGGCAATTCAGGTCTTTGCGTGAGCCAGACGGCCCAGTGCCCGCCCATGGAGAAACCGACGAGACCGACGTGTCGAGACGACGCGCGCGGATCGGCGACGAGCGCTTCGATGGCGCGGACGATCGTGCGATACATCGGTTGCCGCCGTCGCGCGCGGCGCAAGACCCGGGCGTCCGCCTCGGTTTCGGCGACGCGTCCGCCATAAAGATCGACGCAGCCGACGAGGAATCCCTGCCGCGCGAGATTCCAAGCATAATCCGTGAACGATTGGGTCAGGCCCCACCACGAATGCAGCAGCAAGACCGGCGGGCCCTTGCCCTTCGGCGGCCCGATGACAACCGGAAGCGATTTGTCGGCCGACTCCAGCATGGGCGCAGTTTACCTGCCGAGACGGATTGCGCCTTGACGCGACGCAAGCCAGACTGGCGAAATAGCCGGAGCGTTCGGCAGGGAGGGCAAGCCATGACCGGAACCGAAATCGCCTTTTTCGGGCTCATCGCCTGGACGCTGCTGCTGCTCGGGATCATCGCCTGGTTGAGGGTCAGCGCGACGCTGGCGCGCACGCGCAAGCCGAATTCGTTCAAGCCGACCGGCGAGGACATGGCGCCCTTCGGCCAGCGGGTGACGCGGGCGCACGCCAATTGCTACGAACATCTGCCCTTCGCGCTGGCGCTGCTGCTCTACGCGATGCATGCCGGCAACACCGGCGTCACCGACGCGACCGGGCCACTCTTCCTGTTGCTGCGCGTGACGCAGTCGTCGCTGCATTTGTGGTCGACGCGCAACCGGGTCGTCGTCTGGCGGTTCTATGCGTTTTTGGCGCAAATCGTGCTGATGACCGTCTGGCTGATCGCGCTGGCGTTCGGTTGACGGCTCAAAAACCCGAGAACACCGCGTAGAGAAAGTCGAGCGTGGCGCGCACCCGGGGATTGGCGTTGCGGCCTGCCGGCATGACGGCGTGCATGTCCGGACCCGCCGGCTGGAAGCGCTCCAGCACCGGCGTCAGGCGGCCGTCGGCGACGAAAATCGCGGCCATGAACGAGAAAACCTGCGCCACGCCGCCGCCGGCCGCCGCCGCGTCGACCAGGAACTCGCCTTCGTCGACAACCAGCCCGGGCGAGGGCGGCAGTTCGAATTCGCGGCCGGCGTCATGGAATCGCCAGGGCGCGACACGGCCCGAAGGCGCCAGAAAGGCGAGGCCGCGATGCGCGGCGAGCGCGGCCGGCGTCTCCGGGACGCCATGTTCGGCCAGATATTCCGGCGAGGCGACCATCGTCCAGCGCAGGCCGGCGAGACGGCGACTGACGAGGTCGGCTTCGCCCGGCGCGCCGATGCGGATGGCGATGTCGACACGTTCGCCCGGCAGATCGACCCGGCGGTCGGTCAGTTCGAGGCGAACCGACAAGGCGGGATGGAGGCGGAGGAATTCCGGCAGTTTGCCCGCAAGCAGGCGGCCGACGATGAAGGGCGCGGTGACGACGATCTCGCCGCTCATCGAAGAGCGCGCCTCGGCGGCCTCGCCGGCGCCGGCTTCGACTTCGCGCGAAGCGGCGAGGCAACGCTCGCGGAAGCGCTCGCCTTCCGGCGTCAGCGTCACCCGTCTGGTCGTGCGCAGGAACAGCGCCACGCCGAGGCGGCGCTCCAGCCGCGCCACGGCTTTCGACATGGCCGCCGGCGTCAGGGCGAGCCGATCCGCGCCCTTGCGGAAACTGCCCTCGGCGGCGACCGCGAGGAACGGTTCGATATCGGAAAACAGGCCGGTCATGCGTGATTATTAACTTGAATTCACCAGTGCGTAAATCTCCGCGGTCTCCCTGTCGCGGCAAGACGCGATTATAGTCGCCTCACGCTCAAAACAGGAGGCAATCATGAAAATCGGCATTTTCGGCACCGGCCCGGTTGGCCAAACGCTGGCGGCAAAACTGGCCTCGCTCGGCCACGACGTGTTCATCGGCACGCGCGATCCCGCCGCGACGCTCAAGCGCAACGACAACGATTCCTTCGGCAATCCGCCGTTCCGGGTGTGGAAGGAGAAGCATGGCTCGATCGGATTCGACGGGTTCGCCGAGGCGGCGCGCCACGGCGAATTGCTGATCAACGCCACCAACGGCAATGGCGCGCTCGCGGCGATCGACGCGGCCGGCGCCGACGCGGTCGACGGCAAGGTGCTGATCGACGTCTCCAATCCGCTCGATTTCTCGCGCGGCATGCCGCCATCATTGTCGGTCTGCAACACCGATTCGCTCGGCGAGCAGATCCAGCGCGCCGCGCCGCGCGCCCGCGTGGTCAAGACGCTCAACACCGTCAACGCGCACCTGATGGTCGATCCCGGACAGCTTGCCGGCGGCGATCACACCATGTTCGTCTGCGGCAACGACGCGGCCGCAAAGGCGGAGGCGAAGGCGCTGCTCGAAGGTTTCGGCTGGCGCGACATCGTCGATCTCGGCGACATTGCCAACGCGCGCGGAACGGAAATGTACTTGCCGCTGTGGGTGCGCTTGTGGATGGCGACGCAAAGCCCGATGTTCTCCATCAAATTGGTGCGCTGAAGAGGAGGCCCGGCCGATGGCTGGAACGAACAAGGTCGCTGTCGTCACCGGGGCCTCGCGCGGCCTCGGCCTGGAAGCCTGCCGGCAAATGGCGGCGAAGGGCTTTCATGTTGTGCTCGCGGCGCGCACGGCGGACTCTGTCGCGGCCGGACTGAAGGCCCTCGGCGAAGGCGAGGGGCGCGTGCTCGACGTGTCGGATGATGCATCCGTCGACGCTTTCTTCGACTGGCTTGCGGCGGCCCATGGACGGCTCGACATTCTGGTCAACAACGCCGGACGGTGGTTCGGCGAAACGGCCAGCCTGGCGAACGCCGACGGCCCCGCGATGCTTTCGGCGCTGTCCAACAATTCCGTTTCGGCCTGGCGCATGATGCGCAGGGCCGTGCCATTGATGAACGCGGCCGGCCACGGCCGCATCGTCAATGTCTCTTCGGGCCTCGGCCAACTCTCCGACATGGGCGGCGGCTCGGCCGCCTATCGTGTCTCCAAGGCGGCGCTCAACGCCATGACCATCGTCGCGGCGCACGAGGCGAAGGGCGACGTGAAGGTCAATGCGGTCTGTCCCGGCTGGGTGCGGACCGACATGGGCGGCAAAGGCGCGCCGCTCGGCGTCGAGGAGGGCGCTTCCGGCATTGTCTGGGCGGCGACGCTTCCCGCCGACGGTCCGAATGGCGGCTTCTTCCGCCATGGCAAGCGGATCGAATGGTGAAGCCTCAGGCGGCGTTGCGGGGCACGGTCTCGCAAGGCCGGGCGGAGTGCGGCGCGGCGGCGCGGTTTTCGCGCAAATCGGCGGCGAAGACAGCGGCGGCCAGTTCGCTTGCCTCAAGCGTGCCCATGGCGATTCCGGCGGCGCGGCAGCGCTCGGCCAGCAGGGCATGCAGCCGCGATTCGCGCTGCGGATCGAGGCCCAGCCCCCGAAAGGTCGGAAATCCGGTGCGCATCGTCCCATCCTCGCCGTTTTCAACGCCCGCCTTCATCCGCCGGCCATTGCATAACGCGTGGCGATGACCCCCGCGTGACGAACCCGCGGCGATTTCGCGGCAACGGTTTTTCGAGCCGGCTACGGCTTGGCGACCATGATGTAAAGGTTGGCGAGCGGCAGAAGCGTGGCGACGACGCCCCAGAAGATCCAGCGGCGATTGAGCCGCCAATAGGCGTCCGGGATGGCGCTGCCGGCCCCGAATTCTCGGGAGAGTTTCTGCTGCGCCAACTGGGTTGGCGCCAGAATGGCGATCCAGATCAATCCGGAGGCGATGAACAGCGATTGGCCCCAGATCATCCAGTGGTCGCTCCACAGTGCGAAGCCTCCGACCCAAGCCATGCCGTAGGCGCCGGCAAGGACCAGCAGGATGCCGGGAAGGGTGAAAACGATGTCGGTCAAGTTGACCATGCGCTGGGCGAAGGCGACGATTTTCGGCTCGCTGGTCCAGTCGGCGAGGAGCTTCCAGAATGCCGTGACCATGATGTTGCCGAGCAGAAGCACGACACCGAACAGATGCAGCGATTTGAACAAGAGGTAGCTCATTACCGATTGCGCTTTGGCCTGCCGGAGCGAAGCGCGGATGAAAGCAATGGCAGGCCAGCCACGCGCCGCTGAGGCCCATCGCCGGAAAAACGCCAAAAAGAACAACGGCCGAAAACGACGGATTTTCAGCCCAGGGCGAATAGAGATAGACGCCGACGACCATGGCGGCGGCGACATGAAGCCATTGAATGGCGCGTCTGGTCGAGGCGGGCGTCATCGCGGATCTCCATGGTTGACTGGAGCGGCAGGGTCGGTGCGGAGTGCGCGCGGGCGCCCTGTCGCCGTCAGCAATCCGGGGAGCAACGCCTTGGCGGCGTGCGCGCCGGACATGGCCACCGCCTCGATGCCTGGTCCGTGGGTCGCAGCGCCGGCGATGACAAGGTTGCGTAACGGCGTTCTCTGCGGTGCGGCGCTCTCCCGGCGCGATTCGACGCCATAAATCGCGCCGAGGGCAGTTCGGGCGTAGCGCTGGTAGGTGAGCGGGCTCGATTCTGCACGGAAAACAATACGTTCGTCGATGTCGGGCACGACCAACCGGGCGCGCGCGATGAGCCGGTCGCCGAATTCGCGTTTGCGCGCCCGATAGGCCTTCGAGGCGCGATAAACCTCAAGCGCACGGGAATCGCGCGCGCCATTCGGCGGAAACCAGGTTTGCGCCTCGCCGGCCGGCAGCAATTGGAGGATTTCCAGCGTCGAATAGCCCTCGGGCGCGCATGACGGATCGACAGATGTCGCGGCGACGAGTTCGGCGATGCCGTCGGACGCCTCGACATGAACGATCGCCGGCAAATCGAGAGTGCCCCTGATCCCCAGAGCGACGCCAAAGGCGGAGCAGGAGGGGGCGGGTCGCCCGCCTGCATGCGCAGTGTCGCGGCGGCATCGGCGTCGGCGATCAAATTTCCGGTCAAAAGGGTGAAGTCGGCGTTACTGACGACAGCGCCGGCGGCGACGTGGCGAGCCGCGCCATTGTGGCCGCGAACCGTCAAACTGGTGGCGACGCCGTTGTCGCTGGTAATCGATTCGACCGCGGTTTTCAGGTGGATGACGCCGCCGCGCGCTTCGATCGCGCCGACAAGCGCATCGGCCATGCGGCCCGAACCGCCAACCGGGTAATGGCCGCCGGAGAAATAATAGCCGAAAATCGGCGCCATGCGCGCAACCGACAATGCCGAGGTGTCGTCGGTCACATATCCCGAAATTGCATTGATCCAGCGGCGCGCGCCGGCGCCGGTGATGCGGCGAGCGACGAACGCGTCCCAGGACTCCTCCATCCAATCGACGGCTTGCGGAAAGGCGCGGGCGAGATCGAGCAATCCATCGATGGTCCGGGGCATGCCGAGTACGCCGCCTTGGTCTCTGCCGGTCGATGACATCGCTGAGTAGACGGCAAAAACGTCTTCGAAAAGCTGTCGAATGCCTTTGGCTTCGTCCGGGTAGGCAGCACCGAGGGTTTCGGCGTAAGCGCGCCAGTCGCGCGGCACGTTAATCCGGCGCCCGTCGATGAAATACGCGTGATCGAGGCGCATCCACGTCATCTCGCTGGATATTCCGAGGCGGTCGAATAGCGCCCGTAACTGCCCGCCGTCATGCCAGCCGGAGATGTCGTGAACGCCTGAATCGAAACGGAAAACCAGCGGTTTGCCGGTTACCGGGTTACGCCCGCGGGCCCGACGCAACCAATTGTGGGCGAAGCCGCCGGGTAAATTGTGCTGCTCGAAAACTGCGACTTTCAATCCGGCGTCGGCGAGCAGCGCGGCGGCGGTCAGCCCCCCAATGCCGGCGCCGACGACCGCCACGTCGAGTGCGCCGGCCTGCGCCGAGACCGGGGGAGCGCCAAGTGCGAAGGGCGCCGGCCAGTCATTGCGGCGGTCACCTGCGGCTTTCGCCTCGAGGCTGCGCCGCATCAGATGGCGCGGCAGCAGCGCGCTGGCGACGCCGCCGAGGATGAGCGGAGCCCATGTCCAATGAGTCGACAAACGAAGCGCCAAAGACAGCGCCGCCCAGCCGAACAACGCAGCCCACATGGCCGAAAACCGAATATTGATGGCGCGAAACAGCGCGGTGACGCTCAGCCCGCCATACTCGGCGTTGGCGAATTCCGCGGTCCACGGTTTGCCTGTCGCCAGGCTCGCCGAAGCGCCGAAAGCGAGCGCCGCGAAAATTAGGATACGATCAAATCGGTCTGGCCACTGGGGCGCTGCCCAAGCGGCAAAGGCAAGGATGGCGAACGCCGTAATCAGCGCGATGTCGAAAGGCAGCGGCACGGCGACTCCGCGCCGCCGGATCGACCATGCCGCGACCCATGCCAATGCCGCGGTGGCGCCGATGGCGGGGTGGCCGTAAGCGGCTGCGGCGAAATAGATCAGCAAGGACAGCAGTTTGGCCTGGACGGCAAGAAGCGTTCTCACACGCGGTCTCCAGCGAAAAGGCCGTGATTTTCCAATGAGCTTACACCGTAAACATAGCTGGTTTGTTTACAGTGTCAACTCCAACTGTTAGATGCGGTCACCTACGCCCGGGGCGAACCGGGGATGACGAGCAACAAGGACAAGGGCGACGCCATGCCTCTCAGGACGCGCTTGATCGACAAGGGACTCGAAATCCTGGAAAACAGGGAACCGAATCGCTGACGTTGCGCGCCGCCGCCCGCGCCGCGAATGTCTCGCACATGGCGCCGTATCGGCACTTCCCCGATAAGGAAGCGATGCTCGCCGCCATCGCGGAAGCCGGATTCGTCCGATTGAGAACGGCGATGGATGCAGCCTCGGCAACAACCAGCGAGCCGCTGTCTTCGATGCTGGGAGTCGGTCACGCCTATATCGGCTTCGCCCGCGCCAATCCGGCGCTGTACCGATTGATGTTTTCCGCCGCTGCTCCCGATCGGGCACGCCATCCCGGCCTCGACGAGGCGAGCCGCGCGGCCTACGAGCGCTGCGCCGGGGGCGTCGCGCGCGCGTTCGGCGTAAATAATTCCGGCGAGTCGGCGCGCGCCGCGGCGGTCGCGACCTGGGCCATGGTTCACGGCATTGCCAGCCTGCTCATCGACAACCGGATAGAACTGGCTGGCGATCCCGGAGCGGAAACGCGCCTGGTCGACAGTGTGTTGCGGCTCCACGGGGCGGGCTTGAACGCTGCAAGCCGAACGGGTTCGTTGCCAAAACCGGGACGGCCCTAGCCAAACCGTTCGCCGCTTGGCAAAGTCGGCGCCGAACCGGAGCGCCGACATGCCGTTGAAACCGTGGACCGAATCCGCCCGCCGCCTGGTCGATGTCGCGACAGGCCGGGCCAAGGCCGACCTCGTGGTCAGGAACGGCCGCTGGGTGAACGTGCATTCGGGCGAGATCGTCGCCGCCACCGATATCGCTGTCGCCGACGGGCGCTTCGCCTATTGCGGCCCGGACGCTTCGCATTGCATCGGGCCGGAGACCATCGTGGTCGATGCGGGCGGGCGTTATCTCGTGCCCGGCCTGTGCGACGCGCACATGCATGTCGAAAGCGGCATGGTGACGGTGACCGAGTTCTGCCGCGCCGTCATCCCGCACGGCACGACCTCGATGTTCATCGATCCGCACGAGATCGCCAATGTGCTCGGCCTGCCGGGCGTGCGGCTGATGCACGACGAGGCGGTGGCGATGCCGGTCAACGTTTTCGTGCAGATGCCGTCCTGCGTTCCTTCCGCGCCGGGGCTGGAAAACGCCGGCGCCTCGCTCGACGAGAAGGACGTGGCCGAGGCGATGACCTGGCCGGGCATCATCGGGCTCGGCGAAGTGATGAATTTTCCCGGCGTCGCCGCCAACGACCCGAAAATGGTTGCCGAGATCGCCGAGACGGCCAAGGCGGGCAAAACCGTCGGCGGCCATTACGCCTCGCCCGATCTCGGCCCGACGTTTGCCGGTTACGTTGCCGGCGGGCCGGAGGACGATCACGAGGGTACGCGCATGGAGGACGCCATCGCCCGCGTGCGACAGGGCATGAAGGCGATGCTGCGCCTCGGCTCCGCCTGGTACGACGTGGCGGAGCAGATCCGCGCCGTGACCGAAGCCGGCGTCGACAGCCGAAATTTCATTCTCTGCACCGACGATTGCCACTCCGGCACGCTGGTCCATGACGGCCACATGGACCGCGTGGTGCGCCACGCCATCGCGCAGGGGCTGAAGCCGATCACGGCCATTCAGATGGCGACGCTCAACACGGCCGAGCATTTCAAGCTGCAGCGCGAACTCGGCTCGATCACGCCGGGGCGGCGGGCCGATTTCCTGATCGTGTCGAATTTGCCCGAACTGGCCATCGACGAGGTGTGGGCGCGGGGCGTCAAACAGGCGGAAAAAGGCAAGCTCGTCGCCGAGATCGCGCCGTACGCCTATCCTGCGAGCGCGAAAAACACGGTGAAACTCGGCAAGCGCATCGACTCCAGCGATTTCGACATCCATGCGCCGGCAGGGGCGAATTCGGTGACGGCGCGCGTCATCGGGGTAGTTGAAAACCAGGCGCCGACAAAAGCGCTCACCCGCACGCTCGGGGTCGAAAACGGGCTGGTCGCCATGGACCGGGCCCAGGATGTGGCGCAGATCGCCGTGGTGGAACGCCATCGCGGCGCGGGAACCGTTTCCAACGCTTTCGTCTCCGGCTTCGGCTACGTCAAGGATTGCGCGGTGGCGTCGACCGTGGCGCACGATTCCCACCACATCATCGTCGTCGGCACCGACAAGGCCGACATGGCGTTCGCCGCCAACCGGCTGGGTGAGGTCGGAGGCGGCCTGATCGTGGTGTCGGGCGGAAAGGAACTGGCGCTGGTGGAACTGCCGATCGCCGGGCTGATGAGCGACGAGCGGGCAGAGATCGTGGCGGAAAAGGCCGGCAAGGTGCTCGCCGCGATGGCGCAATGCGGCTGCACGCTCAACAACGCCACCATGCAGCACACGCTGCTGGCGCTGGTGGTTATTCCGGAACTGCGGATTTCCGATATCGGGCTGGTCGACGTGCGGACGTTCGAAAAGGTCAGTGTGCTGGTTTAGGAGCGGTTCGACTTTCAGGATTCGCCCCATGTTCCTCGCCAACGCGCTTCCCGCCCACAACGCCACCCTCCACCCCGCCGACGCCGAAATGCTCGGGCCGGCGGGAACCGACGAGGTGCAGCGCTATCTCGCCTGGCGCGGCAACGGCGCGGGTACGCGCCTGGTCGCGTTGCCCGGTCTGGCGGAAAAGCTCGGCGTAGGCATGCTGCACGTAAAGGACGAAGGCGGACGACTCGGCCTCGGTTCGTTCAAGGCGCTCGGCGGCGGCTATGCCGTGGCGCGGCTGGTGCTCGAAGCGGCGGGCGGGAAACTCGGGAAGACGCTCGATTATCCCGATCTCAAATCGGCGGAAGTGCGCGCCCTGGCGAAAGCCATGGTGTTCGCCTGCGCCACCGACGGCAATCACGGCAAGTCGGTGACGGAAGGGGCCGTCGCCGTCGGGGCGCGGGCGGTGATTTTCGTCCACGCCCACGTGTCGGACGCGCGCGTCGCCGCCATTGCCCGGTACGGGGCGGAGATTGTGCGCGTCGACGGCTCCTACGACGAATCGGTCAAGGAAGCGGCGCGGGTGGCGGAACATGAAGGTTGGACCATCGTTTCGGACACATCCTGGCCGGGCTACGAGCGCATCCCTTCCCTTGTGATGCAGGGTTACACCGCGATGGCGCGCGAGGCGCTGGCGGCGATGGCTGAACCGCCGACGCATGTATTCGTGCAAATCGGCGTCGGCGGCGTGGCGGCGGCGGTCGCCGCGCACATGGCGCTGGCGCTGAAAGATAAACGGCCGATCTTCATCGCGGTTGATCCGGCGCTCGCCGCCTGCATGTTCGCCTCGGCGAAAGCGGGCAGGGCGGTCGCCGCGCCTGCCGGCGCGCCGACGGTCATGGCCATGCTCGACTGCTATGAGCCGTCGCCGATCGCCTGGCGGGTGCTGGAGCGTGTCGCCGACGCCTTCATGACGGTCGAGGATGCAGACGCGATTGCCGCCATGAACGCGCTGGCGAAGCCGGTCGACGGCGACCCGGCCATCGTCGCCGGCGAGAGCGGCGGCGTCGGGCTGGCGGGACTGATGCGTGCGGCAAGCGATGCGAAAGCGCGGGCGGCCCTCACGCTGGACGCGGCCTCACGCGTATTGGTGTTCGTCACCGAAGGCGCGACCGATCCGGAGCGGTACCGGCTGCATACGGGTCTGGCGGCGGATACATTGGCCCGAAGTCAGGTGCTGGCGCCGCCAAATGACTAAAGGCGCGGAATTTCATCATGCCCCATCTGGACGCCCTTCGGCTTTCGCTCCGGAGGCCGGAGGGGGGTGAAACTGCGTGACCGTGCCGTCAATCTCGCCGATTCACCGCTCACGCCGGCGCGATGAAGGGCTGGCTGATCTCGGCGAACACCGGCAACGCCTCCATTTTGGCGCCATGCGCCGACAGGGCCGGATAGGCCGGCCAGTCGATCAGCCCGGCATGGGCCTCGCGGACGAAGCGCAGCGCACAGGCGACCGCGATATCGGCGTGGCCGAAGGTTTCGCCGAACCACCAGGGCGAGGAGAGCGCGGCGCGGGCGCCTTCGAGCGCGTCGAGCGCCGAACCGATCTGGGTGCGGCAGCGGTTCGACCAGATTTCCGAGGTCACATCGTGCAGGCGCTTCTCGTAGAACAGGCTGACCGCCTTGTCGGCGAGGCCGGTCGCCAGCGCGGCGATTTTCAGCTGGCGGTGGCGATCCGGTTCGGCGCGCGGAAACAGCGCCCGTCCTTCCGGGGCGAGCGAATCGACGAAATCGAGGATGGCGGCGCTGTCGATCAGCACATCGCCGTCGTCGAGCACCAGGGTTGGCACGCGCGTCAGGGGATTGATCGGCCTGATCTTCTCGGCGTCGCCGAACACCGACCACGGCCGGTGCTCGAAGGGGATGGCGTAGAGGCGCAGCGCGATACCGACGCGACGCACGAAAGGCGAATCAAATTGGCCGATGAGAATCATGGGTTGCCTCCGTCAGTGCGTTTTCGGCGGCTTCGCGAACGGAATCCGCCCGGCGCGGCAAAGCCTTGGTTTCGCGCCCAAAACCGCACGCCGCTTGACGCATGTCAATCGGGCGGAAAGCCGGCGGCCCTAGCTTGAGCTTGGCGGCTCGCGCCGCCGAAAGGGGGCATCCCCATGGCTGTGCCGTTCGATCGCGCCAAGGCGCCGGCGAGCGGATTGCGTCTGGTCGCGTTGCGACCGGGGCGGGAGCATTCGGCTGGCTTGCCGCCGACGCGGCGACGCTGCCTGCGATGATTGGTCCGCCTTTGCTCACGCTCGGCTATGCCGCCGCCTTCGGCGCAGGCGCTTTTCGCGGCATACTGGCACCCTTCCTGCGCGGCGAAATGCCAGATCCAATGGCGGCGGACTGGGCCGGCGGCGTCGCCGGCGCGGCGATTTTCACGGCGGCGGCAGGGCTGCTGCTCGCGGCGTTCGGAAACGGGGCGACCGGCCTGTTCGCCGCATTCGCGGTTGCGCTCAATCTTTCCTATGCGCCGGCGAAGGCCGGGTGCATCGCGGCCGGCTGTTGCACGGCGCGACGACCGCTCGGTCTCGCGGGTCATCTCGTTGACCTGCGCGTCGCCGAAATCGGGCTGAGCGCCGTGGCGCTCGGATTGACCGCGCTGGTCTGGCCTTTCGGGCTCCGCGCGGCGGCAAGCATCGGCATCGCGGCGCATGTCGCGATACGCCTGGTCTCCCGCCACGCCCGAGCCGGTTTCGATCGGCGTTCGTTGCTCGGCGGACAGGAGTTCGCGCCACTGGCCCTGTGTCTCGGGCTGGCGGTCACGCTTTGAGTATCAAATCGCCGCTGCGAACGGCGGTGCGACAAGGAGGACAAAATGACCAAGACAAACAAACCGGTCGACAGATCCCGGCTTTGGCTGCTCGGTGGCGTCATCCTCGCGGCGAGTGGACATAAATGCCTGACCGACACCGAACGCGACGGTCTGGATTTGCCCCCGCTTTCGAGGGAACCGGATGGCGGCGGGGGCGACGGCGGCGGCGATGGCGGAGGGGGTGGCGGGCACAACTGAGACCGCGAAGCCCGCCTAGTCTCCCGTGAAGACGGGCGTGCGCTTCTCGCGAAACGCAGCCCGGCCCTCGGCATAATCGGCCGATTCGAAGGTCGCCGCCCCGAAGCGCGCGGCGGCGTCGAAATCGGCTGGCGCAGCGGTCAAAACAGCGCGGATCGCCGCTTTCGAGGCGCGGTTCGACAGCGGTGCGTTGGCGGCGATCCTTTTGGCGAGCGTGTCGATGCGATCGTCGAAAGCGCTGACGGCGATGACCTCGAGAAGGAAACCGGCTGCGAGCGCTTCCTTCGCATCGATGCGGGATGCCGAGAAGACAAGGTGTTTGGTCCTCTGCGGCCCCAAAGCGTGGACGATGTCGGCCATGGCGTCGGCGGGGTATGCCAGGCCCAGTTTCGCCGCCGGGACCGCGAAGACCGCGTCGTCGGCGGCGACGCGCAAATCGCATGCCGCCGCCAGGCCGAAACCGCCGCCGATGCAAACCCCGCCTATGGCGGCGAGTGTCGGGAAAGGGGCTTCGCGGACGGCGCGAAAGGCGTCCGAATTGGCCTTTTCGTAGGCCCGCGCCGTCTCTGCGTCGCGCCGCACGACTTCGAATTCGCCGATGTCGGCGCCGGCGCAGAAATGGCCGCCATTTCCCGAAATGACCAGAACGCGGGTGGTTTCCGGCAGCGCGGCGACGAGATCGGCGAGGCGACGCCACATGCGTTGGGTCAACGCATTGCGCTTGTCGGGCCGGTCGATGACCAGGCGGGCGACGCCACCTGACGATTCAAGGCGCAGGGGAAGATCGGACATGGCGTTTTCTGCCATGGCGCCGAGGCGAGGGAAAGGCCGGGCGGGGGCGGATTTGCCAACAAAAAAGCGAGGCATGCGCCCCGCTTTCTCCGCTGTTTGACCGCCAGTACATCCGTGGTCGACCGAACTGCATGTTTTTTCTACGAAGCGACTGTGACAGGCGCATGACGTTGCCCGACGCGACACCTCACCGGAAAAATAGTTTTTGACGGTTCGAAAGCCGGAAGGGATAGTGGTCCGGCACAATTCCAGGAGGAACCCATGTCCGACCGCGCCCCCGGCTTCAACACGCTCGCCATTCACGCCGGCGCCAAACCCGATCCGGCCACCGGCGCGCGCGCCACGCCGATCTACCAGACAACGGCCTATGTGTTCGACGATGTCGACCATGCCGCCTCGCTGTTCGGGCTGAAAGCGTTCGGCAACATCTACACCCGCATCATGAACCCGACCCAGGCGGTGCTGGAGGAGCGCGTCGCCGCGCTTGAGGGCGGCACGGCGGCGCTCGCCACCGCCTCAGGCCATGCGGCGCAGCTGCTGATCTTCCACACGATCATGCAGGCGGGCGAGAATTTCGTCGCGGCGCGCAAACTCTACGGCGGCTCGATCAACCAGTTCGGCCACGCTTTCAAGAATTTCGGCTGGGAAGTGCGCTGGGCCGACGTCGACGATCCGGCCTCCATCGCCAGACTGATCGACGCCAAGACACGGGCCGTGTTCATCGAGAGCCTTGCCAATCCGGGCGGCGTGTTCACCGACATCGCGGCGATTGCGAAAGTGGCCCACGATCACGGCCTGCCGCTGATCGTCGACAACACCATGGCGACGCCCTATCTCATCCGCCCGATCGACCACGGCGCGGACATTGTCGTCCATTCGCTGACCAAGTTCATGGGTGGCCACGGCAATTCGATGGGCGGCGCGCTGGTCGACGCCGGCACGTTCAACTGGTCGGCGACGAAGAACTATCCGATGCTGTCGGCGCCGCGGCCGGAATACGCCGGCATGGTGATGCACGAGACCTTCGGCAATTTCGCCTTCGCCATCGCGGCCCGCGTGCTGGGCCTACGCGATTTCGGCCCGTCGATCGCGCCACTCAACGCCTTCCTCATCGCCACCGGCATCGAGACGCTGCCGCTCAGGATGCAGCGCCATTGCGACAATGCGCTCGCCGCGGCCGAATGGCTGGCGAAGCACCCGAAGGTCGCCTGGGTGTCCTATCCAGGCCTGCCGGGCGACAAGAACCACGCGCTGGCGAAGAAATATTCGCCCAAGGGTTCGGGCGCGGTGTTCACTTTCGGGCTGAAGGGCGGCTACGAAGCCGGCGTCAAGTTCGTGGAATCGACCAAGCTGTTTTCGCATCTCGCCAATATCGGCGACGCGAAATCGCTCGTCATTCATCCGGCCTCGACGACGCACCGGCAATTGTCCGACGAGCAAAAGATCGCGGCCGGCGCGGGTCCGGACGTGGTGCGGCTGTCGATCGGCATCGAGGACATCGCCGACATCATCGCCGACCTCGATCAGGCGCTGGCCTGACCAAGGCGTCGGGCGCGGCTGTTTCGCCGCGCCTCTGGGCCGATGTTCAAAGTCTGGGCGTCTTGACCGGCGTGATCGAGACGATCTGGGCTTTCGCCAGGAACTGCATGTCGCCCTCGGCCGGGAGAAATTCCAGAAACGCCGCATCGAGCGCCAGGATCGAGTCGAGGCGTCCGGAAGCGCCGCATTTGAGACTGCCCAGCACCGAAGCGCCGCCCAGCATCGCAATGGAAACCTGCGCCCGCGGCGCGTCCGAATGTCCGAGCATCGCCGTTGATCCTTTGGGTTGGCTTGTCATGATCGACCGGCGCACCCTGGACCCTATAGATTGACCGGACATGAAGATCGGAGCGAACGGGGAGCCGTACACGGGTTGTCAGGGCGCGAGGCGCGCGCCGCCAAAACGGGCGACAACCGGGGTGACCTCGTGTCGGGCCTCGCGCTCCTGGATTGCGGCGCGCACCACGGTGAAGGCGGCATGAAGTTGGCGCATTTTTTCGACCGCATAGCGCCGGAATTCGAACGGGACCTCATCGCCCGTCCAACGGTCGGGATGATACAAGTGGACGAGCCGCTTGAAGGCTTCCATCGCTTCTTCGCTCTTGGCGCCACGACGTACGCCAATGACCTCGAACGCGTCGATTTCGTTTTCAACCGCGGGAAGCACCGGCGATCGCACCGGACCGACCGGTTCGATCGAGGCGATCTGGTGGCGGGCGATGAAACGCTGTTGGCCTTCCTTGGAGACATATTCGATGAAATCGCTTGTTCCGGCCAGAAGGGTCTCGATCCTGCCGCTGGCGCCGCAATTGATGGCGCCGATCAGCAGCGCCCCGTCGCTGAGCCGGATGGACGCGGAAACCGCCACGCCGTCGGTGCCGCGCCTGAACATGCGAATTGGCCCCCGCCCACATGCGTCGGGTTTTAGCAGCGCTCTGGTTTAGCCCAGGTGAATGTTTAGAATGAAACAGGAATCGCTCAAATATTATCCGGATTGCACCGCAGGGGAGAAAAGACATGACGCCGCTTTTCCAGTCGATAGGGACAGACGAGGCCATGGCGGAAAACACCCGCCCGGATTCCGCCAAGGTGATCGCGGGCGATCCGGTCCACACCACCTGGAACATCGAGGAGCGCGACGGGCTTTACTGCGGCGTCTGGCAATCGACGCCGGGCAAATGGCGCATTTCCTATGACGAATGGGAGTATTGCCGCATCCTGTCGGGTGTCTCGGTGATCGCCGAGGAGGGCGGCAAGGCGCGAACGGTCAAGGCCGGCGATGCATTCCTGCTCAGACCCGGATTCAAGGGAACATGGGAAGTCCTTGAAACCACACGCAAGGAATACGTGATCCGCTTGTGAGTCCGGCTAACGATAGGGCATTGCCTGGATGCAGGCTTCCGACGCTTCGTCGCTGGCGCGGATCGCCGAAGGGTCGCGTTCGGCCACGTCGTTTTCGGACAATTCGCCGGAGTAAAGCCCGGCGACCATGGCGAAGCCATCGGCGCTCATGCCGTTCAGCGCCAGATGGCCGGCGGTGCATCCACAAAATCCGAGGGCGCGATCGGACGACGCAATCTTGCGATAGCCGGAGACCCATTCCTGCGCCCGGCAGGTATCGATGTACGCTTCGACGTCCGGCGGGGCCGGCTTGCCGGTGAACATCGGCGATCCGTAGGGGTAGGGAGCTTCGGCCGCCCAGCCGCGTTGCGTCTTGCAGGCGTAGAGCGCTTCGTCGGTCAAGGCGACCAAGGTGTCGAACTCGCCGCGCTCGTCACGATCCTCCTCGCGGAATTCGCCGGTCAGTTCGCGGACATAAACGTCGAACAGCGTCTGCGGCGCGGCGCGCAGCCGCCATTGATCGAGCAGACAGCCGCAGAACGCCGGAATTTCGGCGGCCGGCGTGTCGTTTTCTTCGAGGACGAAGCCGATCGTATCGCTTTTTTCGCAAGCCGGCGTGAAGGCGGTTGCGTCGAGGGCTGCCGGCGCGATTTCGGCCAATGGCCGATAGACGCCGTCAAGAAACGCCAGATCGCGCCCGCCGGCTTCCAGGATTGGCGATCCGTTGAAACGGGCCGGCGTTATGGCAATGTCGTCGAGACCCGTAACGCCGGCGAGCAGCCCGCCGGAAATGTCGGCCCAAGCGTCGGCGCCGAGGCGCAAGATGCGCGCGCCGCCGTCGCCGAAGGCGATGAACTCCGGGAAACCGTCATTGTCGAGATCGGCGGTGGAAAGTGCTGTCGGCACCGGCAATCCCATGGTCGCGGCGATACGGCCGGCCACGGCGAATTCCGGCGATCCGGCTTCGGCGGCCACGATTTCCGAAACGCCCTCGGACCGGGCCGCGGCGGGCGTGAGGACGACCATCGCCGCCAGAATAATCCTTCCCGCCCGCATTGCGCCGCCCCGCCAAGCATCCCGCATCAATGATAGGGTCTGCGCGCCGGACCGGCAAGCGACGCGCGGCAAGCCGACGCGGCGGCGAAAGGCGAAACACGGTCGACTTATCCCCTTTATCCACTGTTTCCAGAGGGGGGCTCGCCTTGCCCCGATAGGCGGCGCGGGCTTATTCTTACGTCATCTCAGGAGCCCAAACGCCTCGTCTGGACAACGAGGGTCTGATTGGAGGCGCCACCTGGGTACCGCGCCGGGAAGCGTGGAAGGACGGGGTAAAACCCGGAATTTCGCAGGGAACGGTCGTCCAGCGGATTTGCCGGAAGCGTTCGCGAGCGCGGATGGCAAGAAACCGATGCTGCCATGAAGGGCCGGTTGTCCTTCGATGGCGCGCCTCGAAAGGTCGAAAGATCGTTCGGGCAAACCGGTCGGGCGAAGGCTGAAGGGTCGTTGCGAAGATGGGCGAGTTTGGAGCGGCTTTCGAGTAGCTCCGGGCAAAACCGGTCGAGTGAAGGGTCTGAAGCGTACGCAGGATCGGAACCGTACGGCGACGGAATGGCGAAGCGGGAAACCGCTGACGCGATCCGGGTCTGCACAGGGAGGCGTTGGGAGAAATCCCGACGCTTTCCGTGTTTTGATCGCAGGCTTCCGACGGGCGGGCTGCCCCGATACGAAAAAGCCGACGACGATCGGTGCGACGAACGCCAATCGGCCGGATCAACAGCCGCGGAAGCGCCCTTGGTCGACCTCGCGCTCGCGCCGCTCCAGATCGTAAATCGAGACCGCTTCGTTGAGATAGGCCATTTCGCGTTCCCGCCTGGTCAACTGTCGGGGGAACAGGCGGGCAAAGAGGTTCGTTTTCATCACCGACGCTCCGATTGCCTCCCGGACTGAATATGGTGCAGTGCAGCATCAAGGGGAAGTGCGGCGCGCGCAGCGCTGCCATGCGTCAGGCGCAGGCCGAAAATCGGCGCGTCAGGCCCTGCGACGTCTCCGGTGTGGCGCGCCGGAAACTGTTGTCGATACCCACGATTGGTCTTATTTCACCGGCAGGCGCTTGAAGCATTCGGCCGCCGCCGCGTCGCTTTTTTCGACCGCAAGGGGGTCGGCTTCGGCGACTTCCTCCTGCGACATGTCTCCGGAGTAGAGCGCCGTCGCCAAATCGAACACGCCGGAATGGAGCCCATCGACCGACATCTGCGCCGCCATGCAGGCGCACAGGCCAAGGGCGCGATCAGCCGTTCCGACCTTGCGGTTGGCGATGACGAAATCCTGCGCCGCGCAGGTTTCGATAAACGGGCCTGCGCCGACGGGCATGAGCGAGCCGTCGAAGGGTGTGGTCGACGGCTGCGTCACGCCATCGTCGCGGCCGAAACGCTGATCGCAGGATTGTTGCGCCTCGCCGATCAGGAGGTCGAAGCGGTCATATTCCGCTTCGCCGAGATCGAGCTTCGAGCGATCGACAATGGCTTGCGTCCAGGCGTCGAACAACGCCTGATCGGCGTCGCGCGCGCCCCATTCCTCGACGAGGCAGGCGCAATAGTCCGGACCGTCGGCCGGCGGCGTCTCGCCTTCCTCGGCGCCGCCAAGGCCCGGACTGGCGAGGCAGGCCGGCGAAAACCGCGATGCATCGAGCGCCGCCGCCGCCATTTCGCCGCGCCGGACAAAAACGCCATCCCTGAACGCGCGCAATTCGCCACTGGCGCGAAAGATCTGGAAACCGTTGAACCATTCATCGCGCAATGTGATGTCGGTCGGAAGGCCCACACCATCAAGCGAACCGCCGGAGATATCGGTCCACTTCTCCTTGCCGAGGCGCAACAATTTCGCTTCGCCGCCGGAAAAGACGAAAAACTCGGGGAAACCGTCCTGGTCGAGATCGGTAGAGCCAACCTTGACGGCGGCGGAGGCTGCGCCGGTCAGAATCATGGCGACGTGGTGGTCGACGGTCGCGGTAAGCGACGTATCGAGACGCCACGGGTCCTCGGTCTCCGCCCCGCGATGGCGCGGTGGCCAGAACCAGAAAAACCATGGCAATCGCGCCGCGTATCATGTCGCAACCTTCACAGTTTCGAGTCCATGGAAATGGAAGCTGTCGAGATAATGCGGCGTTTCGGCCAGGCGCAGTCCGGGCAATCGGTCGAACAGTACTTTCAATCCCGTCTGTATTTCGACACGGGCGAGCGGCGCGCCGATGCAGAAATGAATGCCGGCGCCGAAGGTGACGTTTTTCTGGTCGGCGCGTCCGGGGCGGAATGCGTCGGGTCCTTCGAAGGCGGAAGGATCGCGGTTGGCCATGCCGAGGAGAAGGCCGATCGATTGTCCCGGCTTGACGGTCACGCCCGGCGCGGCGTCGAATTCCTCGTAAACGTAGCGCGTGAACATGTGCAGCGGCGCGTCGAAGCGCAGGCATTCTTCGATCGTCGCTTCCGTCGCCTCCGGCGTGGCGAAGTATCGGCGCGGGTCGCCGCCCTGGTCGAGAATGGTCTTCACCGCGTTGCCGGTCTGGTGGACCGTCGCCTCGTGTCCGGCGTTGAGCAGCAGGACGGTCGTCGAAACCAGTTCGTCATCGGTGAGTTTTTCGCCATGGTCGCGCGCCGCGATCAGCAGCGACAGCAGGTCATCGCCGGGATTGCGGCGTCGCTCGGCGACATGGCCGATGACGAAGGCGGCAAAATCGGCCGACGCCGCGTTCGCCCGCTCCTCGGTCGCCCGGTCGGCGCGCCGCGTGTACATCTCGACCATGGCGTGGCTCCAGTCGAGCAATTGCGGGCCGGCGGAAACCGGCACGCCGAGCATTTCGCAGATCACCGTCAACGGGATCGGCGTGGCGAAAGCCGCAATCAGATCGACGGATCCGCCGGCGGGGAAGGCGTCGATGAGGTCGTTGGCCAAGGCCTCGATGCGCGGTTTCAGCTTTTCGACCTGGCGCGAGACGAAAGCGCGGGTGAGAAGGGCGCGCAGCCGCGTATGCGCCGGGGCCTCGCGTTCGAGGGTCGAGCCGGCCTCGACGCGGTCGAAATCCGCCAGATGATCGCGGCCGGGCGGCGGATTGAGCGGCGCACCCCAGCGATTTTCGCGACCCAGACGCTTGTCGCGCAGCAGACGGTTGACGCCGTCATGGCCGCCGAAGCACCAGAGATTGTAGTTTTCCCAGAAGAACACGCCGCCGTGGCGATGAAGCTCGCCATAGGCGGCCCAGGGATTGTCGTAAAAGGCCGGATCGCGCGGATCGAGCCGCAAACGGCGTTTGTCGGGATCGAAGGCGAAAGAGTCGGGCAGGGCGTTCATGCGCGAAGCATTGCCCGCGCGCGGCGGCGCGGGCAAGAGCGATTGAAGCGGCGGTCAGGTGCCCGGATTGACCGGAATGATTTGCAACGTCGCCGGATCGTACCAGACCCTGGTTTTGACGCCGTCCCTTGTGGCGCGCACCTGATAGCGGCCGCAATCCTCGACGATGCGGATATCGCGGTAGCCGGTGTGCGAGGCCTTGATCAGCAGGGCGATCCTGGTCTTGCGGTTCATCGCCTCCGGTTTCGGGCATTTTTCGGCGGCGAGAGCCGGGGCGGCGAAGGCGACGGTCAAGGCGAGGGCGAGAAAAGTCTTCATGTGCAGCTCCTGCGTCTCTTTCCCCGTCCGCCAGTGGACACTGCCGAGCGGCCGGATTCCGGCAAAGCCGGGCTCGACCAATGCGGCGGATACTTCGGGCCGGAGGCCAATCATCGGCCGCCATCCGCCCGGCGCGGCCCGGACCTCGGTCCGAACGACGCGCGGGCGATGGCGTTGAATGCCGTGATAAAGCGGCAGCGGTGACGAGCCGCTGACATTTGCTGTCAGCGGCTTGTCATTTTAAAGGAGAGATCGGCAGCGTTCAGCGCTTGCAGGCGTTGCGCAGCTTGATCTTGCGCCAGGACGACCCGCCGGCATCGACAAGGACGCGTTTCTTCACGATGCCGTATTCGGCCGGCGTGACGACTCGCTCATGGCGCTCCGGTTCAATGACGACCGTTTCGGCGATTTTTTCGTGGCGGGCCGGTACCGTGACCTGGGTTACGCGCTCGGGCTTGACGACGATTGTCTCGGCCACGGTTTTCCACACGGCGGGATGCTCCACCTTGCAGAGCACGCGCTTGCCGTCGATGTGCTTCGTGGTCCAGACATGGCCGGCCGGCTGCACCTTGACCTTGCGGTGAACCACCTTGACCACGGCGGGCGTGACGCGCTCGATGGTGCGCGCCGGCTCGACCTCGACAATGCGATAGCGCACGCCATGGACCGCCGGGCGGACCACCGTGTAGCTTTCCGCCGGCTTGACCTGAACGGTTTCCTCGACGGTGCGGTATGTGGCCGGATGCACGACTTCCTCATAGCAGGCTACCGCCTTGCCGCCGGCCCCGGCCGAACCGGTCGCCGCCAGAAGGCTCGCCGTCGCCAGCGCGAAGCCCACGAATTTCAACGCCATTTCACTCTCCCTCGGTACGCTGACGCCACTTTGCCGCGCATGCGGGCGGCGCGCCACCCGTTTCTTCAGTAAACCTTAACGGGCGCGATCCGAGAAGGAATGCCGGCGCACCTTGCGGCGCGGATGCAGGAACACTTATCTAACGCATAACGGGCCGCGTGATTCCCGCTGCCGACACCGGGGAAAGACAGACGATGAAACATCCCGTCGAAACCGCCATGAACCTCGTGCCGATGGTGGTCGAGCAGACCAATCGCGGCGAGCGCGCCTACGACATCTTCTCGCGCCTGCTGAAAGAGCGCATCATCTTCATCACCGGCCCCATCGAGGACGGCATGGCGACGCTGGTCTGCGCCCAGCTCCTGTTCCTGGAAGCCGAGAACCCCAAGAAGGAAATCTCGCTCTACATCAATTCGCCCGGCGGCATCGTCACCTCGGGTCTCGCCATCTACGACACAATGCAGTTCATCAAGCCGGCCGTGTCGACGCTCTGTGTCGGCCAGGCGGCCTCGATGGGTTCGCTGCTGCTCACCGCCGGGCACAAGGACATGCGCTTCGCCACGCCGAACGCCCGCATCATGGTGCACCAGCCTTCCGGCGGCTTCCAGGGCCAGGCCTCCGACATCGAGCGCCACGCCCAGGACATCATCAAATTGAAGCGCCGCTTGAACGAAATCTACGTGACGCACACCGGCCGCGACTACGAAACGATCGAGCGCACGCTCGACCGCGACCATTTCATGACCGCCGACGAATCGAAGGAATACGGCCTCATCGACAAGGTGATTTCGTCGCGCGAATCGCTGGAAGGCCCGGCAAAAGCGTAATCGATCGGTCCGCGGGCGAATTTTCGGCTGCCGGCCGGCATGGCGCAAATTTGTTCGCCGGCGTTCTCGGGGCGACGGCCATCGTTAAGCCTATGTTGAGTTTCATGGGCTTAGCCTGTCGTGATCGGATTGCATGGCCTTGACGGCGTGCAGCGCGATCCGGCAACGGATTGGTCATTGAGCCGGTTTTCGTTGGCAAGGCGGGCCGAGTGCATTAAGAATTCCGGAAAAGCGGGGTATTTCCGCCACCGGCGCAGTCGAGGGACTTGGGCATGAGCAAGGTAGGCAGCAGCAGCGGCGGCGATTCCAAGAACACGCTTTACTGCTCGTTCTGCGGCAAGAGCCAGCATGAGGTGCGCAAGCTCATCGCCGGTCCGACGGTGTTCATCTGCGACGAATGCGTCGAGCTGTGCATGGACATCATCCGCGAGGAGAACAAGACCTCGGTGTCGAAGTCGCGCGAAGGCGTGCCGACCCCGCAGGAAATCATGAGCGTCCTCGACGATTACGTCATCGGCCAGAGCCACGCCAAGCGGGTGCTCGCCGTCGCCGTTCACAACCACTACAAGCGCCTTGCCCACGCCCAGAAAAACAACGACGTCGAACTGGCGAAGTCGAACATCCTGCTGATCGGCCCGACGGGCTGCGGCAAGACGCTGCTCGCCCAGACGCTGGCCCGCATCATCGACGTGCCCTTCACCATGGCCGACGCCACGACGCTGACCGAAGCCGGCTATGTCGGCGAGGACGTCGAGAACATCATCCTGAAGCTGCTGCAGTCGGCCGACTACAATGTCGAGCGGGCCCAGCGCGGCATCGTCTACATCGACGAGATCGACAAGATCAGCCGCAAGTCGGACAACCCGTCGATCACCCGCGACGTGTCGGGCGAGGGCGTGCAGCAGGCGCTGCTGAAGATCATGGAAGGCACCGTCGCCTCCGTGCCGCCGCAGGGCGGGCGCAAGCATCCCCAGCAGGAATTCCTGCAGGTCGACACGACCAACATCCTGTTCATCTGCGGCGGCGCCTTCGCCGGCCTGGACAAGATCATTTCCGACCGCGGCCGCAAGACCTCGATCGGCTTCTCCGCCACCGTCGCCTCGCCGGAAGACCGCCGCACCGGCGAACTGTTCCGCATGGTGGAGCCCGAGGATCTGCTGAAATTCGGCCTGATCCCGGAATTCGTCGGCCGCCTGCCGGTCATCGCCACGCTGGAAGACCTCGACGAACCGGCGCTGATCCAGATCCTGTCGGAACCGAAGAACGCGCTGGTCAAGCAATACCAGCGCCTGTTCGAGATGGAAAACGTCGATCTGACCTTCCACACCGACGCGCTGTCGGCCATCGCCAAGAAGGCGATCGAGCGCAAGACCGGCGCGCGCGGCCTGCGCTCGATCATGGAGGGAATTCTCCTCGACACGATGTACGACCTGCCGTCTCTCGACGGTGTGCAGGAGGTGGTGATTTCCGACGAGGTGGTGGTCGGCAAGGCGAGGCCGCTCTACATCTATGCGGAAAAGGAAAAGAAGGGCGCGGCCAGCGCGTGATTTTCCGTCGCCATCGTCGAACGACGGCGCCCTCGGGCGCCGTTTTCGTTCGGCGCCGGAGCGCCTCCGCAAACGCCTTGCCGGCTCTCCACTTTCCGCCTTAGGGGCCGTTCCCTTGTCCGGCGTGTCGGCGATGCGATCAGCATCGGTATGCGGAAGGGAGCGGAGCCGCTACAATGACAAGAATCGCGGGCCGTGTTCGGCCGCGACAGAAAGGCGAGCCATGACCAAATCCGTCCCCACGACCGGCGCCGCCAAGGCAGCCGGAACCTTCCCGGTTCTGCCGCTGCGCGACATCGTCGTTTTCCCGCACATGATCGTTCCGCTGTTCGTCGGACGCGAAAAATCCATCCGCGCGCTCGAGGAAGTGATGGGGTCGGACAAGCAGATCCTGCTCGCCACCCAGATGAACGCCGCCGACGACGATCCGAAGCCGGACGCCATATTCGATGTCGGCACGCTCGCCAACGTGCTGCAATTGCTGAAACTCCCCGACGGCACGGTCAAGGTGCTGGTCGAGGGCACGGCGCGCGCCAAACTGAAGCGTTTCGTCGCCGCCGACCCTATCATCAGGCCGAAGCGATGATCCTCGCCGAGCCGGAAGAGGATTCCGTCGAGATCGAGGCGCTGGCCCGCTCGGTCGTCGCCGACTTCGACAATTACGTCAAACTGAACAAGAAGATCCGCCAGGACGTGGCCGCCGCCGCGGCGCAGATCGAGGATTATTCCAAACTCGCCGACACCGTCTCCTCGCATCTGGCGATCAAGATTTCCGACAAGCAGGCGCTGCTGGCAACGCTGTCGGTCAAGGCGCGCATCGAGAAGGCCATGGGCTTCATGGAGTCGGAGATTTCCGTTCTCCAGGTCGAAAAGCGCATCCGCAGCCGCGTCAAGCGCCAGATGGAGAAGACGCAGCGCGAATATTACCTCAACGAGCAGATGAAGGCGATCCAGAAGGAGCTCGGCGAGGGCGAGGACGGCCGCGACGAGGCGGCCGAGTTCGAGGAGCGCATCAAGAAGACCAAACTGACCAAGGAAGCGCGCGAAAAGGCGCTGGCCGAGGTCAAGAAGCTCAGGACCATGTCGCCGATGGCGGCCGAAGCCACCGTCGTGCGCAATTATCTGGACTGGATATTGTCGATCCCGTGGGCCAAGAAAACCAAGGTCAAGCATGATCTGGGCTTCGCCCAGAACGTGCTCGACACCGACCATTACGGCCTCGACAAGGTCAAGGACCGCATCGTCGAATATCTGGCCGTGCAGAGCCGCCAGACCAAGATCAAGGGCGCGATCCTCTGCCTTGTCGGCCCGCCGGGCGTCGGCAAGACCTCGCTTGGCAAGTCGATCGCCAAGGCGACGGGGCGCGAATTCGTGCGCATGGCGCTCGGCGGCGTGCGCGACGAGGCCGAAATCCGCGGCCACCGCCGCACCTATATCGGCTCGATGCCCGGCAAGGTCATCCAGTCGATGAAGAAGGCGAAGAAGTCCAATCCGCTGTTCCTGCTCGACGAAATCGACAAGATGGGCATGGATTTCCGCGGCGATCCGTCGTCGGCGCTGCTCGAGGTGCTCGATCCGGAGCAGAACTCGACCTTCATGGATCACTATCTCGAGGTCGAATACGATCTGTCCGACGTGATGTTCATCACCACGGCGAACACGCTGAACATCCCGCCGGCCCTGATGGACCGCATGGAGATCATCCGCATCGCCGGCTACACCGAGGACGAGAAGATCGAAATCGCCAAACGGCATTTGATGCCGAAGGTGGTGCGCGACAATGCGTTGAAACCGAAGGAATTTTCCGTTTCGGACAACGCGCTGCGGGCCATCGTGCAGACCTACACCCGCGAAGCCGGCGTGCGCTCCTTCGAGCGCGAGCTGAACACGCTCGCCCGCAAGGCGGTCACCGAAATCCTCAAGGGCAAGAAAAAGGCGGTCAAGGTCACCGAGCGCAACATCGACGACTATCTCGGCGTGCCGCGCTTCCGTTTCGGCGTGGCCGAGGGCGAGGACCAGATCGGCGTCGTCACCGGACTCGCCTGGACGGAAGTCGGCGGTGAATTGCTGACGGTTGAAGGCGTGATGATGCCCGGCAAGGGCCGCATGACGGTGACCGGCAATTTGCGCGACGTGATGAAGGAATCGATTTCGGCCGCGGCCTCCTATGTCCGCAGCCGCGCCATCGAGTTCGGCATCGAACCGCCGGTCTTTGACAAGCGGGACATCCACGTCCATGTGCCGGAGGGCGCCACGCCCAAGGACGGGCCGTCGGCCGGCGTCGCCATGATGACGGCGATCGTTTCGGTGATGACCGGCATTCCGGTGCGCGCCGATATCGCCATGACCGGTGAAATCACCCTGCGCGGCCGCGTGCTGCCGATCGGCGGCCTGAAGGAAAAGCTGCTGGCGGCGCTGCGCGGCGGCATCAAGAAGGTGCTGATCCCGGAGGAGAACGCCAAGGACCTCGCCGAGATCCCCGACAACGTGAAAAGCGGCATGGAGATCGTGCCCGTCGGCCGCGCCGGCGACGTGTTGCGCCACGCGCTCGTGCGCATGCCCGAGCCGATCGAATGGACGGAACCGGTTGCTCCGGTCGCCGTGATTGACGAGGACGTGACAACTCCGGTCGCGCACTGATCTTTCAGCGGAACGATGAAAAGCCGGGCCTTTGCGCCCGGCTTTTTTCATGTTCTGACGAAATAAGCCGGATTTTAGCGGAAAGCGCTGGATTTCCGGCGATTGGCGCTGGTTTTTACCATGGATTGCAGACAGGATTTGCCACCCCCGAATCACATGCCCGCAACGAAAGGAAGGATTTCCATGAACAAGGCTGAACTCGTTTCCGCCGTCGCCGATGCGGCGAAGTTGTCGAAGACCGACGCCGGCGCAGCCGTCGACGCCGTGTTCGACGTCATCACCCGCGAACTGAAAAAGGGCGGCGATGTCCGTCTCGTCGGTTTCGGCAATTTCTCGGTGACCAAGCGCGCGGCCACCACCGGCCGCAATCCGGCCACGGGCGCGGAAGTGAAAATCCCGGCGCGCACGGCGCCGAAATTCTCGGCCGGCAAGGGCCTCAAGGATGCGGTGAACTGAATTCACTGCGCATTTGGAACGCAAAACCCCGGCCTCGCGGCCGGGGTTTTCTTTTGCGGCGCCATCGTTGCGGGCCATGCTTCACATCACGATCTGCGTACCGATTTCGACGACCCGGCCGGAAGGGATGTGGAAATATTCCGTTGCGTCGGCGGCGCCGCGCGCCAGCAGCAGGAAAAGCCGGTTCTGCCAGCGCGGCATGTCGCCCTTTGCGGCCGGCCGCAAGGTGCGTCGCGAAACGAAAAAGGTCGTCGACATGATGTCGAACTTCCATCCCTTCTTGCGGCACAACATCAGACCCTTCGGCACATTCGGTTCCTCCATGAACCCGTAGGTGAGAGTCACGCGGCTGAATCGCGGATTGAGCGTCTCCATCGTCACGCGCTGCTCGTCGTCGATGCGCGGCACGTTGGCGGTCAGAACGGTGAGCAATACGTTGCGCTCGTGCAACACCTTGAAATGCTTGAGCGCGTGGAGCAACGACGCCGGCGCGCTGTCGGTGTCGGCGGTCAAATAGATCGCGGTGCCGGGCACTGAGAGCGGCGGGTTTTTATCGAGGATGGCCATCAGGTCGCCGAGAGGCACATCGATGCGGCGGGATTTCTCCGCCACGACCGCGCTGCCGCGACGCCATGAAGCCATGACCAACATGATGGCGAGCGCGATGAGGAGCGGCACATAACCACCGGACAGGATTTTCATGAGATTGGCTCCCATAAACACCAGATCGATCAGGAGGAAAGGCGCTATGACCAGCGCGGCCGCCCACAACGGCCAGCGCCAGCCGCGCCAGATGACAATGAAGGCCAGGCACGCGGTCACCACCATGGTGCCGGTGACGGCGATGCCGTAAGCGGTTGCGAGGCTTCCCGATGTGCGGAACAGCAACACCAGCGCGATGACGCCGATCATCAGCATCGCGTTGACGCGGCCGAGATAGATCTGGCCTTCCTGCGATTCGGACGTGTGGCGGACATCAAGGCGCGGCAGCAGTTTGAGCTGGATCGCCTGGCGGGTGATCGAATAGGCGCCGGTGATGACGGCCTGACTGGCGATGATCGTCGCCATGGTCGCCAGAGCGACGATCGGCAGCAGCGCCCATTCCGGATAAAGCAGGAAGAACGGGTTTTCGATGGTTTCCGGCCGGGCCAGCAGCATGGCCGCCTGTCCCATGTAGTTGAGCGTCAACGCCGGCAACACCAGCGACACCCAGGCAAACCGGATGGGCGAACGGCCGAAATGGCCAAGATCGGCATAAAGCGCCTCCGCGCCCGTGACCGTCAGGAACACAGCGCCCAGGGCATAAAACCGACGACGCCGTTGCGGGCGACGAATTCGATGGCGTTGACCGGATTGAATGCGGCGAAAACGCCCGGATCATCGGGAATGTGGATCAGGCCGCCAATCGCCATCGCCAGCATCCAGGCCAGCGTGATCGGTCCGAACCAGCCGGCGACCGCCGCCGTGCCGCGGCTCTGGGCCATGAACAGCGCCACGATGATGCCGAGCGTAATGGGAACCACGAAAGGATCGAAAGCCTCGGTGACCAGTTTCAGGCCTTCGACGGCGGACAACACCGAAATTGCCGGCGTGATCAGCGCATCGCCGTAGAACAGGCCGGCGCCGATCAACCCGAAAACGAGGATCAATCCGCCATGGCTGCCGAGCGCCTTGCCAGCCAGCGCCAGCAGCGAAAGGATGCCGCCTTCGCCGTCATTGTCGGCGGAAAGCAGGATGACCACGTATTTCAGCGTCACAATGACGATCAGCGACCACAGCATGAGCGACAGCACGCCAATGATGTCGGCGCGGGTCACGGCGTCAATGCCGCCGGCGGCGATGACCGTCTCGCGCAAGGCATAGAGCGGGCTGGTGCCAATATCGCCATAAACGACGCCGATGCAGCCGAGCGTCAGCGACCAGAAGCCGGCGTGGGCGGCGGATTTTACCTTCGGCGCCGGCGCCGGCGCGGCGAGGATGTCGGACATGGGTGACTCCTTCACGCCCGCGTAAAATGCGGACCGAAGGCGAGTTTGCGCGCAATCGACGCAAGGAAACGATTGGGGAAATGCGGCGCCGGTATAAAATTCCTGTAAAGATGTTGGACTTCGCCCGGCCGGCGCGGCAGCCTGCCGTCAATCCGCAGCGGCCAAAACGTCGATCATGCTTTTCACCAGACGAAACCGCCCTCTGGGCTTGCCCGCCGCCATCCCGGCCGTGATCGTGGCGGTCGCCGCGGCGACAGCCGCCGGAATCGGGCTGGAGCATTTGTCGCGCCCCCAGACGCCAGCTCTCGCCTTCATTCTGGCCGTGCTGGCGGTCGCCTCGATTTTCGGCATGCGCAGCGGCGTCGCCACAGCGGTTGCGTCGTTTCTCGCCTACAATTTCTTCTTCATCGAGCCACGCCTGACGTTTGCCGTCGCGCATGGCGGCGATCTTGTTGCATTGGGCGTGTTTCTCGTGGTGGCCGCGCTCGCCGGTTCACTGGCCGGACGCCTGCGCGAGGAAGCCGACCGCGCCAGCCGCCGGGCGGAGCTTTTGGAGGCGCTGGCGGCATTCTCCACGCGGGCGCTGGCGGCGCGCAGCATGGCGGAAATCCTCGAAGCGATGGCGCGACAGGCCGGGCGCATCGTCAATGGCGCAGCCGCGATCGTCGGTCGACGCGCCGGCGAATTCGTCGTCGAGGCGTCGGACGGCGGCGACGCCGAAATCGAGGCCGCCGATTGGCTGACGGCGGCGCGCGCCATCGAGCGCAAGGCCGGCCAGCCGGCAGCGGCGAGCGGCTGGGCGACGGGACGGTTCGAGGCGCGTGTGCTGGATGCCGCGGGCGAGGACGAACGCGTCATTCTGCTCGCCCCGGGCGGCGGGGGCAAACCCGTGCAAGGCGATGCGGAAGCGCCGCTTGCGGCGCTGCTCAACCAATACCGCCTCACCGTGGAGCGGCTTTCCTTCGCCGAAGCCGGGGCCAAGGCGGCGGCGCAAGCGCAGGAAGAGCGTCTGCGCTCGGCCCTGTTGTCGTCGATTTCGCACGATTTGCGCACACCGCTTGCGACCATTCTCGGCGCCGTCACCTCGATTCGTGAACTGGGCGAGAAATTGTCGCCTGAGGCGCGGGCCGACCTGCTCGTCGCCATCGAGGAGGAAACCCGACGGTTGTCGCAATTCGTCGCCTACCTGCTCGACATGACGCGTTTGCAGGCCGGCCTGAAAATCCGGACGCAGCCGGTCGATGGCGCGGACTTACTGGCGGCGGCCGCCGATCGCGGGCGCAAATTCCACCCGCACCGCGCCATTGTCATTGCGCCGGGGCGCGAGCTTCCGGTGTTCTTGACCGATCCGGCCCTCGTCGAGCAGGCGCTGGCCAATTTGATCGAAAATGCGGCGAAGTATTCGGCCAGGGACCAACTGGTGGTCCTTTCCGGCGCAGTCGACGGCGACGCCATCGTGTTTTCGGTGACGGACGATGGTCCGGGCGTCGCCGCGGCCGATCAGGCGAGGATATTCGACAAGTTTTTCTCGCGCCCCGTCGAGGGCAAGGGCGAAGGCGCCGCCGGTCTCGGCCTTTCCATATGTTCCGGCATCGCTGACGCACTTGGCGGCGAGATCACGGTGACGAGCCCCGTCGCCGACGGCCGCGGCGCCCGGTTCTCCCTGCGCTTGCCCCTGACTGTCGACAATCGGGCCGGCTCTCCGTGAACACACGCGCGCGCATTCTCGTTGTCGACGACGAGCCGCAAATCCGCCGCTTCCTGCGGCCGGCGCTCGAGGCGTCCGGGTACGAAGTCCTTCAGGCCGAAAGCGGCGCCGAAGCGCTGCGCCTGATGGCGACATTGCCGCCGCGCGCCATGATCCTCGACCTCGGGCTTCCGGACATCGACGGCAAGGAAGTGATCCGGACGCTGCGGAAATGGTCGGACATTCCGGTGATCGTCCTGACGGCGCGCGATGACGAGGCGGAGATCATCGCCGCGCTCGACGCCGGCGGCGACGATTACGTGCGCAAACCTTTCGGCATCGGCGAATTGCTGGCGCGCCTGCGGGCGGCCCTGAGGGGCGGGGAAACGGAGTCCGACCGGAAGCCCGCTTTCGTCTCGCCCGGCCGGGATGTCGAAATCGATCTGGCCGCGCATGAGGTCCGCGTCCGCGGCGAAATTGTCCGGCTGACGCCGAAGGAGTTCGATCTCCTTGCCTATCTGGCCGCCAATGCGGGACGGGTTTTAACCCACCGTATGCTGCTGACGCGGGTCTGGGGGCCGGCGCATGGCCAGGACAGCCAGTACCTGCGGGTTTTTATCGGTCAGTTGCGGGGAAAAATCGAAAGAGATCCGGCAAGACCGGCGCTGATCGTCACCGAGCCGGGCGTCGGCTACAAGTTCGCCATAGCCGAAAACGAATGGTGAGCCGGGCGGGAATCGAACCCGCGACCACATGATTAAAAGTCACGTGCTCTACCTCTGAGCTACCGGCCCGTTTCCGTGGCGCAAGCCAAATGGCGGGTATGCGCCCCGCCCGGAAAGCGGGCGATAAATAGGCGGCGGCCGGTTCGGGGTCAACCCGCAAAAGGCGATGGTCTTCAAGGCTGCCGGCGCCGCAGCAAGGAAGCCGGAAACGTTGCGACGACCACGCCCGCCAGCACCATGGCGATGCCGGCGGCGTGAAAACGCTGGAAGGACTCGCCGAGAAACGCCACGGCCATCGCCACGCCCCAGACCGGCAACAGGTACATGAAGGTCCCCGCCAGCGCCGCGCCGAGGGTGCGAACGCCGTACTGGAAGCCGGAAAACGCGATCAGCGACGAAAAGACGACAATGCCGGCGAGGTCGCGCCAGGCGGTCGGCGTCGCCGGCCACATGCCGCCGATGAGCGTCTCCGCCAGCGCGGCCGGCGCCAGCGTCGCCGCGCCGGCCGCCGAGACGAGAAAAAACAGCGCGGCGTTCGACAGCGGCGCGAGACGGGCGTCGCGCTGGAGCACCGAATACCAACCCCAGGCGATGGCGGCGGCGACGAAAACCAGATCGCCGGCGTTGAACCGCCATCCGGTCAGCGTCGATGCGTCGCCTTTCAGCAAAATCACGGCGACGCCGGCGAAGGCAATCAGCGAGCCGATCGATTCTCGCCGGCCGATGCTTCGCCCGTTGACAAGCCGCTCGATGAAAAGGATGGCGATCGGCGACGCCGAATAAATCAGCGTGCCGTTGGTCGCGGTCGTGTGGCGCAGGGCGAAATAGACCGCGCCGCCGCAGACGAACATGCCGAGAAAACCGAGGAAAGACAGCAGCCGCCAATGGGCGAGCGCGGCGCGATGAATCAATTCACGTTCGCGACCGACGAAGGGAAGCAGCAGGATCGCGACCGCCGCCCAGCGCAAAAATGCGAGCGTGAACGGCGCAACCTCGGCGACGACATGGCGGCCGAAGACGAGATTGGTCGAAAAGAACGCCGGCGTCGCCACCATGATGGCGATGGCAAGCACCTTCGGCGCAGACAAATGACTTAGTTGTGGTTGCATCCGGTTTTCAAGGAAAGGGAACGCCTTTGCGCCATGGTGGCCGGGTGATACAGACGCCGCTGCGCCAACGCAACGTTGCCTGATTCAAGGAACCGTCCCGTGACCGAACATCGCCGCACCGCTTTGGCCGTGATCCTCGCCGCCGGGGAGGGCACGCGCATGAAGAGCGCCTTGCCAAAGGTGCTGCATCCCGTCGCCGGCCTGCCGATGGTTGCCCACGTGGTTCGCGCCGCCGTCGCCGCCGGCGTCGATGCGGTGGCGATCGTGGTCGGGCGCGGCGCCGAAGAGGTGCGCAACGCCGCCGTCCCGTTCGCGCCCGGCGCCGAAACCTATCTGCAAACCGAACGTCTCGGCACGGCTCACGCCGTGCTTGCCGCGCACGAGGCGATTGCGCGGGGATATGACGATATCGTCGTCCTTTTCGGCGATACGCCGCTGCTTTCCCCCAAGGCGATCAATGACGCGCGCCATGCGCTGACACTCGGCCCGGCGGTCGCCGTCATGGGATTCCATACCGACCACCCGGACGGCTACGGCCGGCTGATCGTCGACCGTGGCGAGCTGGTCGCCATCCGCGAACACAAGGACTGCAGCGCCGACGAGCGCCGCATCACGTTTTGCAATGGCGGCGTCATGGCCATCAAGGGCAAGCATGCCCTGTCGCTGATCGGGGAAGTCGGCAACCACAATTCCAAGGGCGAATACTACCTCACCGATATCGTCCAGATGGCGCGCGACCGCTATCTGCCGGTCGTGGCGACGGAAGCGTCGTCGGAAAACGTGCTCGGCATCAATACCCGGGTCGAACTCGCCGAAGCCGAAGCGCTGTGGCAGGCGAAAGCCCGCCGCGAGATGATGTTGTCCGGGGTCACCCTCGTCGATCCGTCAAGCGTGTTCCTGTCGTGGGACACGCGGATCGGCGCGGAAACGACGATCGAACCGCATGTCTTTTTCGGGCGCGGCGTGACCGTGGGCGAGGGGGCGTCGATCCACGCCTTTTCCCACCTGGAGAAATGCACGGTCGGCGCTGGCGCGGAAATCGGGCCCTATGCGCGCCTTCGACCGGACGCCGATATCGGCGAAGGCGCCAAGGTCGGCAATTTCGTCGAAATCAAGAAGGCGAGGCTCGGTCCGGGCGCCAAGGTCAATCACCTCACCTATATCGGCGATGCCGAGATCGGCGCGAAAGCCAATATCGGGGCCGGCACGATCACCTGCAACTACGATGGTTACAACAAACATCGCACGGTGATTGGCGAAGGCGCGTTTGTCGGGTCGAATTCGGCCCTCGTCGCGCCGGTGACGATCGGCAAAAACGCCTATGTCGGCTCGGGCAGCGTCATCACCGACGACATTGCCGACGATGCGCTCGGCATCGGCCGCGCCCGCCAGGTCAACAAGGAGGGCCTTGCCAAACGTCTGCGGGCACGGCTTGCGGCGGAAAAGGCGGCGAAATCCGGCATAGTCTGAAAGGCGTCGCATTCGTGGTTTGGCTGATGCCGCGTCCCGGGTTGCGAAACGAAGTGAAACAGCAAGTGATTTAATGGCAACGTCGCGCGCGTCTAGAGGATTGGCGTGGGCGAAGGATAAAAGAGGGCACTGAGCGCATGTGCGGAATAATCGGAATTGTCGGCCGCGAGCAGGTCGCGCCGCTCCTGGTCGACGCGCTGCGCCGGCTTGAATATCGCGGCTATGATTCCGCCGGCATCGCGACCATAGAAAATGGTCAACTGGCGCGTCGCCGCGCCGAAGGCAAACTCGGCAATCTGGAAAAGCGCCCGCGCGAGGAACCGCTCGACGGCACCATCGGCATCGGCCACACCCGCTGGGCCACTCACGGCGTGCCGAACGAGACCAACGCGCATCCGCATTTTTCCAATCGCGTCGCCATCGTCCACAATGGCATCATCGAGAATTTCGCCGAATTGCGCTCCGAGCTGCAGGCGGACGGCTTTGAATTCGCTTCGCAAACCGACACCGAAGTCGTCGCCCATCTGGTGGCGCGTGAGTTGGCGCGCGGCGAAAAACCCGTCAACGCCGCGCACAACGCGCTCAAGCGTCTGCGCGGCGCCTTCGCGCTCGCCATCATGTTCGAGACCGACGACGATCTGATCGTCGGCGCCCGCAACGGCCCGCCGCTCGCCGTCGGCCATGGCGACGGCGAGATGTATCTCGGTTCCGACGCCATCGCGCTGGCGCCCTTCACCGACACGATCACCTATCTTGAGGATGGCGATTGGGCGGTGGTGCGGCGCGGCGAAGCCCGCATCTTCGATCTCGACGGCAAGGAGATGAAACGCAAGACGCTGAAATCCAATGCGTCGGCTTTTCTCGTCGACAAGGGCAACCATCGCCATTTCATGGAAAAGGAAATCCATGAACAGCCCGAGACCGTCAGCCATACGCTGTCGAATTATTTCGATTTTTCCACCGGCAAGGCGAAAAAGCTCAACGCCGCCATCGATTTCGGCGCCATCGACCGTTTGGCGATCTCGGCTTGCGGCACCGCTTATTACGCCGGCATGATCGGCAAATACTGGTTCGAACGCTTCGCCCGCCTGCCGGTCGACATGGATGTGGCGTCCGAATTCCGCTACCGCGAAATGCCGCTGTCGGCGAAGGATGCGGCGCTGTTCATCACCCAGTCGGGCGAAACCGCCGACACGCTGGCGTCGCTGCGCTACTGCAAGTCGCAGGGCCTGAAGATCGCCTCGATCGTCAATGTGCGCGGCTCGACCATCGCGCGCGAATCCGACGCGGTGTTCCCGACGCTGGCCGGACCCGAGATCGGCGTCGCCTCGACCAAGGCGTTCACGGCGCAATTGTCGGTGCTCGCCGCGCTTGCCATTCGCGCCGCATCGAAGCGCGGCACGATTTCGGCCGCCCAGGAAAAGGAAATGGTGCGACAGCTTTCCGAAGCGCCAAGGCTCATCAACGATGTCTTGAAACTTGACGAGCAGATCCAGAAGGTCGCCAAGGATTTGTCGACGGTCAAGGACGTGCTCTATCTCGGCCGCGACACCAATTTCCCGCTGGCGCTGGAAGGCGCGTTGAAGCTCAAGGAAATTTCCTACATCCACGCCGAGGGCTACGCCGCCGGCGAACTGAAGCACGGACCGATCGCGCTGATCGACGATTCGATGCCGGTCATCGTGATTGCGCCGCACGACCGGATTTTCGAGAAAACCGTGTCGAACATGCAGGAAGTCGCGGCGCGCGGCGGCAAAATCATCCTGATCACCGATCGCAAGGGCGCGGCCGAATCGACCGTCAACACGCTCGATACCATCGTGTTGCCCGACGTTCCCGAGCTGATCGCGCCGATCGTCTATTCGGTGCCGATCCAGTTGCTCGCCTACCATACGGCCGTGGCGATGGGCACGGATGTGGACCAGCCGCGCAATCTGGCGAAATCCGTCACCGTCGAATAGCGCGCGCAGATTAGGCTGGGGAAAAACGCCGCCGGGATTCACGCGCGCGACGGCCTCGTCTAATCTCGACAGGTGATTCGCGGCCGCTTCGGCCGCGGCAGTATCAGGTGGCGTGCATGGCTCAGGCTTCGAGCGTTCAGAAGGAACCGTCGATGGAGGAGATACTCGCCTCCATCCGCCGCATCATCGAGGACAACGACGCAGACCGTCCGGCGCCGCCGCGAGAAACGCCGAAAGCGGAAATCGCGCCGCCGCTCGACGTCGAACACGGCGAAGACGAAATCGCCTCTTTCCGGGCCGAATTGGGTGAAATGCGGCCGCGTGGCGCCACGCCGACCGTTCCGCGCGCCGAATTCCCCGCCGCTTTCGATCCGAAACCGGTCGCGCCTCGCGTCGAACCACCGGTGTTCCAGGCGCGGCCGGAACCGCCGGCCCTGCAAACCTCCCCGGCGCCCGACTATGCGCCGGCTCGCCCCGGTCACGACATCCTGTCGGCGTCGCCGGGCCGCAAGGTCGCGGCCGCATTCGACGAATTGTCGGAGGCGTTCGCCGCCCAGCGCCGCCGCTCCTTCGACGAGATCGCCGAAGAGATGCTCAAGCCCATGCTGCGCGAATGGCTCGACGACAATCTGCCGACCATGGTGGAGCGTCTGGTGCGCGAGGAAATCGAGCGTCTGGCGCGCGGCGAGCGCGGCTGAGGACGAGTCGGAGGTTTTGACCGCTTTCAGGACTCGTCCATCGACGAGAGCAGTCTGGCCACGGCGGGTCGCAAGCGTGGCAAATGCACGGTCACGACATCGATCAAGCGACTTTTATCGATGCGGTAATACTCATGGCGCAACAGATTGCCGATGCCAATGATTTCGCGTCACGGCACATCCGGCTCCTGAGATCGCAAGTCCGCTGGCAGCGCTTTCGCCGCCTCGGAGATGATCTCGATGGCGCGCTCAATGGCGCGCTGAACAAGGTAATCATCGGCGATTTCGACGTCGTTACGGTTGGCGACTGCAGACAAAATCGCATCCGTGTTTTCGAGGATATGCTTCAACCGTACCTTTGGCGACTTCGCGGATTCCATCAGAAAATCCGGATCGCGGCGTTTTCGATCGTTGGACGGTAAGCGTTTTCAATATTTTCCCGGGTTCCATATCCAATTTCGATGCCGGGCAATTCTTCTTCAATGGAAAAATAGGGCCGCAGATACGATACCAAATCTCGTGGGAAGTCGGGATCGAACTCGACGAGGATATCGACATCGCTGTCCGGCCGCGCATCTCCGCGCGCATGGGATCCATAGAGATAGAGCGCAGTAACTCCCTGGCCCCGCAATCCCGGCTCCAAAGCTTTCAGGCGGGCTATGATTTTGGCGCTTTCCATGGTTCATTCTAACGTGGAAATCTTCGTCGGTCAGCCTGTCCGAGGAGATTTCGCTCTCGCCGGTCGAATCGAGGACCATCGCGCATGCGGGCGGGTATCAGACGCGAGTTGACTCGGCCCCAACGCCGCTGTTTACCGGGCGCGAAATCAGCGTCCGGATGACCGCCATGCTCGAAAAGACCTTTGACGCCAGAACCGTCGAACCGAAAATCGCCAAGCGCTGGGCCGACACGGACGCATTCGCCGCCGGCGCCGGGGCGAAACCGGGGGCGGAAGCGTTTTCCATCGTCATCCCGCCGCCGAACGTCACCGGCTCGCTGCACATGGGCCATGCGCTCAACAACACGCTGCAGGACATTCTGGTGCGTTTCGAGCGCATGCGCGGCAAGGACGTGCTGTGGCAACCGGGCACCGACCACGCCGGCATCGCCACCCAGATGGTCGTGGAGCGCCAGCTCGCCCAATCCGGCCTCAACCTTTCGCGCCGTGACATGGGCCGCGAGGCGTTCATCGACCGTGTGTGGAAATGGAAGGATGAATCGGGCGGCGTCATCGTCAACCAGTTGAAACGCCTCGGCGCCTCCTGCGACTGGTCGCGCGAACGCTTTACCATGGACGAGGGTCTGTCGCAGGCGGTGATCGAGGTGTTCGTCTCGCTTCACAAGGACGGGCTGATCTACCGCGACAAGCGGCTGGTCAACTGGGACCCGAAGCTGCTGACCGCCATTTCCGATCTCGAGGTCGAGCAGCGCGAGACCGACGGCCAACTCTGGCATTTCCGCTATCCGGTCGAAGGCGAGACCTACGACCCGGAAAATTCCATGACCTTCATCACGGTGGCGACGACGCGGCCTGAGACGATGCTGGGCGACTCGGGCGTCGCCGTGCATCCGACCGATTCGCGCTACCAGCATCTCGTCGGCCGCAATGTCGTGCTGCCGTTGGTCGGCCGTTTGATTCCGGTCGTCGCCGACGAATACTCCGACCCGGAAAAGGGCACCGGCGCGGTCAAGATCACGCCGGCGCACGATTTCAACGATTTCGAGGTCGGCCGTCGGCACCATCTTCGACGCATCAACATCTTCACAGAAGAAGCGGCAATGGCACTCGGCGAAAACGACGATTTTCGCGAAGGGCTTGAATCCATTCCCGAGGCGACGCTGGCGCTCGACGGAATGGACCGGTTCGAGGCGCGCAAGCGCGTGGTGGCGATGATGGAGGAGGGCGGCTTCCTCGCCAGGATCGAACCTCACAAGCACATGGTGCCGCATGGCGACCGCGGCGGCGTGCCGATCGAGCCGTTCCTGACCGACCAATGGTATGTCGACGCGGCGGCGCTGGCCAAACCCGCCATTGCCGCCGTCCGCGAGGGCCGCACCAAATTCGTGCCGGAGAGTTGGGAGAAGACCTATTTCCAGTGGATGGAGAACATCCAGCCCTGGTGCGTGTCGCGGCAATTGTGGTGGGGCCACCAGATCCCGGCCTGGTACGGGCCGGACGGCCATGTCTTCGTCGAAAAGGACGAGGAGACGGCGCTCGAGGCCGCCATACAGCATTATCTGTCGCATGAAGGACCGTGGAAGGCGTGGGTCGAGGAAAAGATCGAGTCCTTCAAGCCGGGCGAGATCATCGAACGCGACGAGGATGTGCTCGACACCTGGTTCTCCTCGGCGCTATGGCCGTTCTCGACGCTCGGCTGGCCGACCGGAACCCCGGAACTGAAGCGCTACTACCAGACCGACGTGCTGGTGACCGGCTTCGACATCATCTTCTTCTGGGTCGCCCGCATGATGATGATGGGACTGCACTTCATGGACGAGGCGCCGTTCCATACGGTCTACGTCCATGCGCTGGTGCGCGACAAGCACGGCGCCAAGATGTCGAAGTCGAAGGGCAACGTCATCGACCCGCTGGTGCTGATCGACGAGTACGGCGCCGACGCGCTGCGCTTCACGCTGGCGATCTTCGCGGCGCAGGGCCGCGACGTGAAGCTCGATCCCGCCCGTATCGCCGGCTACCGCAATTTCGGCACCAAGCTGTGGAACGCCACGCGCTTCGCCGAGATGAACGGCGCGATCCACGCCGCCGGGTTCAAGCCGGAAACGGCGAAATCGACGCTCAACCGCTGGATCCTGACCGAATTGGCCCGAGCCGTCGACGCGGTGACCGCCGGGATTGTCGCCTACCGCTTCAACGACGCGGCGGCGGCGGCCTACAAATTCGTCTGGAATCTCGTCTGCGACTGGTATGTCGAACTGCTGAAGCCCGTTTTCATGGACGGCGATGAGGCCGACAAGGCTGAAGCGCGCGCCTGCCTCGGTTACGTGCTCGACGAAATCTACAAGCTGCTGCATCCCTTCATGCCGTTCATGACCGAGGAATTGTGGGATGTGACCTCGAAAGGGCGCGAAAGCCTGATCTGCCACGCGGAATGGCCGCAGGCCTCCTTCGCCGACACCGCGGCGGCGGCGGAAATCAACTGGCTGGTCGATCTGGTCTCCGACATCCGTTCGGTCAGGGCCGAGATGAACGTGCCGGCCGGCGCGCAGGCGCCGCTGGTCTTCGTCGGCGCGGGCGATGTCACGCGTCGCCGGCTCGAAACGCATGACGCGGCGCTGAAGCGGCTGGCGCGCGTATCGGCGATATCCTTTGCCGACGCCGCGCCGAAAGGTTCGGCCCAGATCGTCGCCGGCGAAGCAACGGCAGCCATTCCGCTCGGCGAATTGATCGACGTGAAAGCCGAAGCGGCGCGCCTGACCAAGGCGCTCGACAAGGCGAAAGAGGAAATCGGCCGCATCGACAAGAAGCTCGGCAACCCGGCGTTCGTCGCCAAAGCCGATCCGGAAATCGTCGAGGCGGAGCGGGAAAAGCGGTCGGACTATCTCGCCGAGGCGGAAAAGCTGGGTGTGGCGCTGCTGCGCCTGCGCGAAGCCGGGTAGGGGGCGTGCATCGGTAACGGCGCGTTGATCAATCCGGATACGCAACAACCGCCGGCCGCAAAACGTCGCCATCCATTCGCATTGCCTCATGGGCCTCATGGGGTTATTCGGATAAGGGGCGGATTCGTCGTTTCAGGCGCAGGCGGGCAAATCGGGCATGATCGGGAAGCGGGCGGTTCTGCGATTGGCGACGTTGGCCTTGCTGGCGGCGCCGGCAGCTTGCAATTCGGTCGATGCGACCGCGATCAACCGGTCGTCAGTCGCGCCGCTGCCGAGCAAATACGCGGCAATCGTCGTCGACGCGTCCAATGGATCGACCCTGTATCAGGCCGCGTCGAACGACACCCGGTTTCCGGCGTCGCTGACCAAAATGATGACGCTGTACATGATGTTCGAGGCGATCGATTCCGGACGCGCGGCCAAGGACACATCGATTGCGATGTCGGCTCATTGCGCTTCCCAGGCGCCGTCGAAGCTGGGTTTGAAGCCCGGGCAGACCATCGATGTCGACACCGCGATTCGCGCCGTTGCAGTCAAATCGGCCAATGACATCGCTTGCGCCGTTGGCGAATTCGTCTCCGGTTCCGAACCGGCCTTCGCCCAGGCGATGACCGCCAAGGCGCGCGAACTCGGCATGAACGGCACGACCTTCCGCAACGCTTCCGGCCTGCACGATCCCGCGCAACGCACTACGGCGCGCGACATGGCGGCGCTCGGCATGCGGCTGCGCCGCGATTTCCCGCATCATTTCGGCTATTTCGCCCAACGGTCGTTCACCTGGAACGGCCGTTTCGTGCGTGGCCACAACCGCGCGCTCGACATGATTCCCGGCGCGACCGGCATCAAGACCGGTTACACCAAGGCGTCCGGCTTCAATCTGGTCACCTCGGTCGAGCGCAACGGCAAGCTGATGGTCGGCGTCATTCTCGGCGAGGATTCGGCCAAGGTGCGCGACGCGCGCATGACCGAGATGATGAACCGCTACATGGCTCGCCAATAGCGGCCGCCGATCTCACTTTTTCCCGTCGGTCAATTCGTCGAGCAGGCGGGACATCTCGTCTTCGAGACTGATATCGGCCTCGCTCGTCGCCGGGCTGGCCGGCACGGGCTGCGCGACGGCGGGTGTAGCAGCCGGTTTTGGCGCGAAGAAACGCCGAAATGGCGAGGCGGGCTCCGGCGCGGGTTCGATCGCCGCCGGTGGCGGCGTTTCCGTTGGCGGCGGTGGAGCGATGATGGTCCGTTCGGGCGGCTGCGGGCGAGGCGGCGCCTCAATCGCCGGACGCACAGGCGGAGCGGCAGGCAGTTCCGGCATCCGCGCTTGCGGCGGGGCGGGACGTGGTTGCGGCGCGGTTTGCGCCGGCGGTGGCGGTGGCGGTGGGGCCGCCGGACGGCGCGGCTGCATGGCCGGCTGGGCGGTTCCGGCCTGTCGCGGCGCCGGCATGCCCCCGGGGCGGATGCCGCTCTCGACGACAACGTCGGTCGGTCCGCCGATCAGGATCAAATGTTCCGTCTCGTCCCGGCGGACCAGAACGAGCCGGCGACGCGCATCGACGGCGGCGGCGTCGAGCACCGCGAGGCGCGGGCGACGATTGCGCCCGCCGGCGACATAGGTACCGCCAAAGGCGCGGCGCAGCAAAAGATACACCAGCAGCGCCACCAGAATCGCCGCCAAGGCCAGACCCGCCCAGATGACGTATGCCGCGTTATCCGGCCCGAAATAGTCCTCGATCATCGTCAGCATGCTTACCCCTCATGCGCATCGCGCGCGACCATAATTGAATTCGCGGCGTCAAGGAATTGAAACATTCGCCGAACCTGAAGCGTAAGCGCGGTGCAAAATACGTGGCAAAGGCGCGCGCACCCTTTCCGCCCGCTTGAAAATCTGATTCAAGGCGGGCGAACCTGTTCGTCGGGGGACGGCGATGGCGCAAAACGAACGGAAAGCGATTGAACCGGCGGCGGGAACGCGTGTTCCTGCCGGACTGGTCGTCGACAATGACGATCGGCCGGGCGTGATCGCGCGATTGGTCGTGTTCATCGTCATCATGATCATGTGCGCGGTCTTGTTGTCCCTTTTTCGCGACCGCATCGGGCAGCCATTCCTTCTCGGCCTAGTCGGCATTTTCACGATGATCGGAGCCGGATACCTTTTCGCCACAGCCATCGGCTTTGTGCGGATCGGTCCGCGCCCGCCGGGCGAAAGTCTCGCCAAGGCCTATCTCGACACCATGTCGCAGGGCGTCATCGTCACCGATTCCCGATCCCGCATTGTTTACGCCAATGCAGCCTGGCTTTCGATGACCGGCGCAAGCGGCGCCACCGATGTCCGCACGCCGGAGATGAGACTCGCCGGCGATCCAGACGCCGCCGATTCGGTCTGGCGGATCCAGGCGGCGCTGAAAGACGGCAAACCGGCCGATGCGGAATTCCGGCTTGCCAGGCCCCTGAACGCCGCCGAGGGCGGCCCCCGCTGGTACCGTCTGCGCGGCCGCACTTTTTCGGACGGGAAAAAGCGGGAAGACCTGTCGGCCTGGCAGCTTGCCGACATTTCCGGCGAACGCGCCGAGCAGGAGCGCTTTTTCCTCGACCTGCAGCGCGCCATCGATCACCTCGATCACGCGCCCGCCGGGTTTCTCGCCGCCGACGCCGATGGCCGCATCGGCTATGTCAACGCGACCCTGGCGAATTGGCTCGGTCTCGACTTGGCCTCGTTCAAACCCGGCGCCCTGCGCCTCGACGATATCGTCGCCGGCGATGGTCTGGCGCTGATCGCCGCGGTGAGGCCGGAAAGCGGGCACAGCCGCACCGCCACGATCGATCTGGACCTCTCGACGCTTAACGGGCGGGCGATCCCGGTCCGCTTTCTCCATACCGCGACGGCGTCGCGCGAAGGACAGCCGGGTCCATCGCGAACGCTGGTTCTCAACCGGGCCGAAGGAACGGATGCATCGGCGGATTTGCGCGCCGCCGAAATCCGGTTCACCCGCTTCTTCAATTCGACCCCGATGGCGATCGCCGGCGTGGACCGGGCCGGACGGCTGGTGCGCACCAATGCGCCATTCCTGTCGCTGTTCGCGACCGCCGTCGATCGCAATTTCGTCGATCGCAAGGCGCCGCTGGAAAGCGCGTTCGCCGAGGCCGATCGCAGCGCCCTGGTCTCGGCGTTGAAGGACGCGGCGGAGGGGCGCGCCGATATTTCGCCTTTCGACGCCCATGTCGCCGGTGACGCCAAGCGGACCATGCGGGTCTATGTCTCGGCGGTCGCCGAAGGCGCCGGCGAAGGCGGCGAGGAGGCGGCGATCGTCTATGTCGTCGACGTCACCGAGCAAAAGGCGCTCGAAGCGCAAATGGCGCAAAGCCAGAAAATGCAGGCGGTCGGACAGCTCGCCGGCGGCATCGCCCACGATTTCAACAATGTGCTGCAGGCGATCCTGATGGCGTCCGACCTGCTGCTGACCAATCACCGGGCCTCGGACCCGTCTTTCGCCGACATCATGAACATCAAGCAGAACGCGAACCGCGCCGCCTCGCTGGTCCGCCAGTTGCTGGCCTTCTCGCGCCGGCAGACTTTGCGGCCGGAAGTGTTGTCGCTGACGGATGTGTTGGCCGATCTGCGCATGCTTCTCACCCGTCTATGCGGCCAGACGACGAAGCTGAGCATCGACCACGGACGCGACCTGTGGCCGGTCAAGGCCGACCTCGGCGAATTCGAACGGGTGATCGTCAATCTCGTCACCAACGCCCGCGACGCCATGCCGAATGGCGGCGCGCTGACGATTCGCACGCGCAATGTCGCCACGGCGGAATCCGGCCGGTTCGGCCATGACGAGATTGCGCCGCAGGATTATGTGCTGATCGAGGTCGAGGATACCGGCTCGGGCATTCCGCCCGAAGTGCTCAAACAGATATTCGAACCCTTCTTCACCACCAAGGAAGTCGGCAAGGGAACGGGACTCGGCCTGTCGATGGCCTATGGCATCGTCAAGCAGACGGGCGGTTTCATTCATGCCGATTCGACGGTGGGAAAAGGCACCACATTCCGAATCCTGTTGCCGCGCCATGTGCCCGTTGCCGATGACGCCATAGGCGAGGGCGCCGCCAAGGCAGGCAAGCCGGAGGAGGCGCAACGCGACCTTTCGGGTTCGGCCACCATCCTCCTTGTCGAGGACGAGGATGCGGTGCGCGCCTCCGGCGTGCGGGCGCTGACGTCGCGGGGCTACACCGTGCATCAGGCCGATAGCGGGGCGGAAGCGCTCGAGGTGTTCAAATCGCTCGACGGCAAGATCGACCTCGTTGTCTCCGATGTGGTCATGCCGGAGATGGACGGGCCGACCCTGCTGAAAGAGTTGCGCGCCATCGCGCCCGACATCAAGTTCGTTTTCGTGTCGGGATATGCCGAGGATGCGTTCGCCCGGAACCTGCCCCCGGAAGCCAAATTCGGATTCCTGCCCAAGCCGTTTTCGCTGAAGCAACTTGCGACAACGGTGAAGGAAATGCTGGACTCCTGACCTTCCGCATCCGGTTCCCGGCGCAAAATGTGTTGATTCCGCAACACTGCCGGAAGATCGTTTTCGTTACAATTGCGCAAGCACAATTGGCCGCTTTCCGGCCACAAACCCGGAGCACCCCGGAGAGGCGCCGGGAAAAAAGCGAAAATCCGTGCGCCGAGGGGATTGCGGATCGCGATGCGCGAGAACAGGCGAATGATCGGGAAACGGCTTACCGGCCCTGCCGACTTGCGCTCCATGCACGCGCCGATCCGGATTGAAAATGACGACGGAACCGGGGCTGCGGGTTTCGCTTCGGTTGCGAATGACGGGAAAGTTGCGGGTTGACATGCGGACGACCATGCGTGGCGTAATTTCGGTTTCGGTGTTCGCCCTGGCGACGGCGCTTCTCGTCGGATCGCTTTCGGCCGCCGAGAAGAAGCCGAAGGACAGCCCGTGGAAGGTGTTCCAGTTCGGTTTCAGCGCCTACCAGAAAGGCGACAAGCAGGAAGCGGTGGAAGCCTATCGCTACGCCGCCGAGAATGGCCAGATCGGCGCGCAATGGAAACTCGGTCGCATGTATGCCGAGGGCGACGGTGTCGATCGCGACGACTACGAAGCCTTCAAGGTGTTCTCGGCCATCGCCTAAATGGAAGTCGAGCCGGGCAGCCCCGAGGAATCCTACGTTTCGGACGCGCTGCTGGCATTGGGCCGCTATTTGAAGCGCGGCATTCCCAATTCGCCGGTCAAGGCCGATTCCGTCGCGTCCCAGCAATATTACATGCGGGCCGCCGCCGGTTACGGCAATGCGGAGGCTCAGTTCGAGATCGGACGTCAGTTCATGCTGGGCGAAGGCGCGAAGCAATCGCTTCGCCAGGCGGGGCAGTGGCTGCAGCTGGCGGCCGACAAGGGCCATGCCGGCGCGCAAGCCATGCTCGGCAACCTGCTTTTCCAGAAGGGCAAGCTGGTCAAGGGTCTGGCGATGATGACGGCGGCGCTCGAACGCGCCAAGCCGACCGATCTGCCGTGGATACGCTCGATGCAGGAAGAGGCGTTCGCGCTTTCGGCCGAGAGCGATCGGCGCACCGCCATCAAACTGGCGCAGGATATCCTCGACAACCGGCCCTGAGAAATCCAGAGCCCGGTCCGGACGGTCCATCCTTGGCTTCCCAGGGCGGCCTTGGCGTGCCATGATTCAGCAACGACTGTTGTAATCTTGTCGGGGCGAGCCGGGGGACATCATGCGCCACGGAAATTTATCCAGAACATTCGCTGGCGTAGCGCTCGCGGTCGGTTTGCTTGTGGCGCAGACCCGGGACGTGGCGGCGGCCGAATTCCAGTTTTCGGAGATCGGCGCGCAATCGGCGAGCGCCATCACCATTCTGGTCGTATTGGCCGTGCTGATCGAGAACGCGCTGACCCCGCTTTTCAACTGGCGCGTATTCCGGACCTATGTCAGCCTCAAGGGCTGGCGGACGATCATCATGGTCGCTCTTTCGGCCGCGGTCGTCTGGGTTTTCGGCATCGACGCCGTCGCCGTGCTTGTCGACAAATTCAATGGCGAACATCCCGCGCCGTCGCCCGCTTTCAGCGGGTTTCTAACGACGATGGTTCTGGCAGGCGGCTCCCACGGCGTTTTCAACCTGCTGCGCGCGCTCGGCGTTCGCGTCGAGCCGGCGGCGGAAACGCAGAAGCCGGCCCAACACCAGGCCTGGGTCGCCGTCAACATCGACCGCCATCGCGCCGTCGGTCCGGTATTTGTATCGATCACGAAACTTGTCCCCGATGCGACGATCGAGCAAATCGCCGGCACGGCGGGGGTCCGGTTGCCCAAGCTGAGGCAATTGCTCTTTCGCAACGCCGACCGTTTTCCCGCCAATGGGGGACACGCGGTTGAGGCCGGCGAGACCTATGCGATTTCCGTTCTGGGCAAGGACGCCGAGGGCAAGGAATTGCGCGAGGTGATAAGGGACAAGGTCAGGTTCGCCGACCGCGCCATCGTCGATTTCACGGTCGCGCTTTAGACATCCAGCGCCACGACAACCGGCACATGGTCGGACGGCTTCTCCCATCCGCGCACATGACTGTCGATGCGCACGCCGCGCAGGCGGCGCGCCGATTCCGGCGACAACAAAAGGTGATCGATGCGAATGCCGTTGTTCTTTTGCCAGGCGCCGGCCTGATAATCCCAGAACGTGAATGACGGCTCGTCGGTCACCGCGCGCACCGCGTCGGTCAGGCCGAGATGGACGAGACGGGCGAAGGCATCGCGGCTTTCCGGTTGGGCCAAGGCGTCGCCGGTCCAGGCTTCCGGATGGCGGGCGTCGCGCGGCTCGGGGATGACGTTGTAGTCGCCGGCCAGAACCAGCGGCTCCTCCAGCGCCAGCAGCGATTCGGCCCGCGCTTGCAAGCGCTTCATCCAGGCGAGCTTGTAGGGGAATTTTTCCGTGCCGAGCGGATTGCCGTTCGGCAGATAGATCGAGGCGACGCGGACGACGCCGGAACCTGTGGAGAAAACCGCCTCCATGTAGCGCGCCTGCTCGTCGGCCGGATCGCCGGGCAAGCCGCGCAGCACCTCGTCGGGTTTCGCCTTCGACAGAATGGCGACGCCGTTGAAGCCCTTCTGTCCATGCGTTTCAACGTGATAGCCGGCGGCCTCGATCTCGAGCGCGGGGAACTGGTCGTCGACCGCCTTGATTTCCTGCAGGCAGGCAACATCAGGCGCGGCCTCTCTCAGCCATGCGAGAAGCGTTTCCATGCGCGCCTTGACGCCGTTGATGTTCCAGGTGGCGATTTGCATGGACTGGATTCAGCACTTTCAAGAAAAACTGGTTAGTCGAATTGTCGCGCCCGGTTGATCCTATCCCCGGCCATTCCGGAAGGGAACCGGGCCGGGGCAAAAGAGGGGATTTGAACCATGTCCACGTCGACACATCCTGTTGACGAGATGCTGCCCGCGCCGCGACTGGCGACGCTCGGCTTGCAGCACGTTCTCGTCATGTATGCCGGCGCCATAGCGGTGCCGCTGATCGTCGGCCGCGCGCTGAAACTCGATCCGGAACAGGTCGCGTTCCTGATTTCGGCCGACCTTTTCGTCTGCGGCCTGGCCACGCTCATCCAGTCGCTCGGCGCGACGCAATGGTTCGGCATCAAATTGCCAGTGATGATGGGCGTCACCTTCGCCGCCGTCGGTCCGATGGTCGCCATGGCCAACGCCCATCCGGGCGACGACGGCGCGCGGATGATTTTCGGCGCCATCATCGGGGCCGGCGTCATCGCCACGTTGCTTGCGCCGCTGATGTCGCGCCTGCTCCGGTTTTTCCCGCCAGTGGTGACCGGTTCGATCATCCTCGTCATCGGCGTGACGCTGATGCGCATCGGCATCAACTGGATCTTCGGCAATCCGGTCGGCCCGACCGCGCCGCAGACCGTCGATCCGGCGGCGGCCGAATGGCTGAAAGCGATCACCGAATTGTCGAAGGCCGCCGGCTCGACGCTTCCGGCCATGCCGGAGAAGATCGCACTCGCCGCCGGCGTCAACAACCCCGCCTACGCGCCGCTCGCCAATATCGGCATCTCGGCGCTGGTGCTGGTGGCGATCCTCGCCATCGCCAAATTCGGCAAGGGTTTCGTCGCCAATATCGCCGTCTTGCTCGGCATCGTGCTCCGGCGGCGTCGTGGCCGCCATTCTCGGCAAGATGAGCTTCGCCAAGGTGGCGACCGCCGGCTGGTTCGCCTTGATCACGCCCTTCAATTTCGGCATGCCGATTTTCGATCCGATCCTGATCGTCACCATGACGCTGGTGATGATCGTGGTGATGATCGAATCGACCGGCATGTTCCTGGCGCTCGGCGACATGACGGGACGGAAGATCACCCAGCCCATGCTGGCGGCGGGCCTGCGCGCCGACGGCATCGGCACGCTGCTCGGCGGCATTTTCAACACGTTTCCATACACCTCGTTCAGCCAGAATGTCGGCCTCGTCGGCGTTACCGGCATCAAGAGCCGCTTCGTCTGCGTCGCCGGCGGCGTCATCCTGATCCTGCTCGGGCTGATCCCGAAAATGGGCGCCCTGGTCGAGGCGCTGCCGACTTTCGTGCTCGGCGGCGCGGGCCTGGTGATGTTCGGCATGGTGGCGGCGACCGGCATCCGCATCCTCGCCGGCGTCGACTTCAAGGGCAACCGCCACAATCTGTTCGTCGTGGCGGTGGCGCTCGGCTTCGGCATGATCCCGCTGATCGCGCCGAACTTCAAAATGTGGATGCCGCATGCGATCCATCCGCTGATCGAATCCGGCATCCTGCTCGCGTCGATCGTGGCGGTGGCGCTCAACGCCTTCTTCAACGGCGCGTCCGGCGACGCGGAAGGCGCGCGCGAGGCGGCGATGGCGGCGGAAGCCTGAGCAACTTCCCCGGGGGTGGGGAAGGGGCGTGGGAGGGCCGCGGCGACGCGGCCCTTTCATTTACACCGAAAAGCTCGTGCCGCAGCCGCAACTCGCCACGGCGTTCGGGTTCTGGATCTTGAAGGCCTGGCCCATCAGGTCGTCGACGAAATCGATCACGGCGCCGCCCATGAAGGTCAACGACATGTCGTCGACCAGCACGGTCGCGCCGTCGCGCTCGATGGCGATGTCGTCGGCGTTTCGATCGGCGACGAGATCGAATTTGTAGGAAAAGCCCGAGCAGCCGCCGCCTTCCACCGCGATGCGCAACGCCGTCTTGTCCGGTTCGGCCGCCATGATCTTCACGATGCGCTTCGCCGCGCTGGCGGTCATGGTCACGGGGGCTTGGGTCACGGGCGCATTCATCATCGTCACCTTGCGGTCGTTGTGCGCCAATAGGTAAGAAGGGCGAGCCCCCAAGTCAAACGGCGTTGGCGGGCCGGGGGAACGGCATGACGCTTCCGACCGATATCGGCTTCGGCTACCGGCCGCGCGCGCCCTGGGCGTGCGATCCGGGCACGAGTCGCGGCCGGCTGTTCGCCGAGACCGAAAGCCCGACGCGCACGCCGTTTCAGCGCGACCGCGACCGCATCATTCATTCCACCGCCTTTCGCCGCCTGAAACACAAGACGCAGGTGTTCATCGCCCACGAAGGCGATCACTACCGCACGCGGCTGACGCACACGATCGAGGTGGCGCAGATCGCCCGCGCTCTGGCCCGCGCGCTCCGCCTCGACGAGGATCTGGCCGAAGCGATCGCCCTGGTCCACGATTTCGGCCATACGCCGTTCGGCCACACCGGCGAGGACGCGCTCGACGCGATGATGAAACCGTATGGCGGCTTCGACCATAACGCCCAGTCGCTCAGGATCGTCACCCGGCTCGAACGGCGCTACGCCGAGTTCGACGGCCTCAATCTGAGCTGGGAAACGCTGGAGGGTCTCGTCAAGCACAATGGCCCGCTGGCGAATGCCGCCGGGCGCGGGCTCAAAGGGCCGATTCCCAAGGCGATCCTCGATTTCGATGCGCTTTACCCGCTCGATCTGGCCAGCCACGCCTCGCTGGAGGCGCAATGCGCGGCGATCGCCGACGACATCGCCTACAATACCCACGACATCGACGACGGCCTGCGCGCCGGGCTTCTGACGCTCGCCATGCTGGAAACGGTCGACCTGCCGGGCGGGATTCTGGCCGGGGTTCGCGCCCGCTATCCCGGCCTCGACGATGTCCGCGCGGCGCACGAACTGATGCGCCGCCAGATCACGATCATGGTCGAGGACGTGATCGCGACAGCGCGCGCCGGTCTCGACCGGCTGCGGCCGGAAAACGCCGACGCGGTGCGCAACGCCGGCGAAACCATCGTGGCGTTTTCGCCGGACATGGCGGCGAAGGAAAAGGCGCTGAAGGGTTTTCTCTACGCCAATCTGTACCGCCACGCCGAGGTGATGCGGGTGCGCGCCGACGCCGACCGGATCGTCCGCGACCTGTTTGCCGCCTATTTTGCCGATCCGAGGCAGATGCCGGAAGGCTGGCGCGAGGGTCTCGACCGGGCGAGCGAGGCGATCAAGGCCCGCGATGTCGCCGATTTTCTCGCCGGCATGACCGATACTTACGCGGTGAAGGAGCACCGGCGATTGTTTGACCGTACGCCCGATTTGGTCTAGCGCCGGGCTTCTCCCGCATCCCGCCAACCGGTTTTTCGCCATGAACATTTTCGTCCTCTTCGCCGAACGCGTGAAAAACGCCGTGGAAGCGATTGATCTGAAATCGAAAGATGGCGGAGCGCTCGACTTGTCTCGCCTGACCGTGGAAGCGCCGCGCGACCCGGCCCATGGCGATGTGTCGACCAATGCGGCGATGGTGCTGGCCAAGGCGGCGGGCGAAAACCCGCGCGCGCTGGCCGAAAAATCGCTTCGGCGCTGCGCGAGAAGGGCGATCTGAAGGCGGTCGATGTCGCCGGGCCGGGATTTATCAATGTCCGCTTCGGCGACGGGTTCTGGCACGGCGTGCTGACGGACATGCTGGCCGAGGGCGGCGACTATGGCCGGTCGACGCTTGGCGGCGGCGAAAAGGTCAATGTCGAATATGTCTCGGCCAATCCGACAGGGCCGATGCATGTCGGCCATTGCCGGGGCGCGGTGGTCGGCGACGCGCTCGCCAATCTGCTGGCTTTCGCCGGCTATGAGGTGACCAAGGAGTATTACATCAACGACGCCGGCGCGCAGATCGACGTGCTGGCCCAATCGGCGCTGCTGCGCTACCGCGAGGCGCTCGGCGAAGACATCGGCGATATCCCGGCCGGTCTTTACCCCGGCGATTATCTCAAGCCGGTCGGCGCGGCGCTGGCGACGGAATTCGCAGACCGGCTGAAGGCGATGCCGGCGGACGAGGCGCTGGCGATCGCCAAGGACCGCACCATCGATGCGATGATGGCGCTGATCCGCGAGGATCTGGCGGCGCTCAATGTCAATCACGAGGTGTTTTTCTCCGAGCGCGCGCTTCACGCCAACAATGCCGCGGCGATCCGCGCCGCCATCACCGAATTGACGATGAAAGGCCATGTCTACAAGGGCAAGCTGCCGCCGCCGAAAGGCGAAACGAGCGAGGATTGGGAAGACCGCGAGCAGACGCTGTTCCGCTCCACCGATGTCGGCGACGACATCGATCGGCCGCTGATGAAATCGGACGGGGCATACACCTATTTCGCCGCCGATCTCGCCTACATGAAAGACAAGCTGGCGCGCGGCTTCACCAAGCTGATCTTCATTCTCGGCGCCGATCATGGCGGCTACGTCAAACGCATGGAAGCGCTGACGCGCGCCCTGTCGGGCGGCGCGGCGTCGCTCACCATCCTGCTTTGCCAGTTGGTCAAGCTCTACCGCGACGGCGAACCGGTGCGCATGTCGAAGCGGGCCGGCGAGTTCGTCACGTTGCGCGATGTGGTCGATGAGGTCGGCCGCGATCCGGTGCGCTTCATGATGCTCTACCGCAAGGCCGACGCGCCGCTCGATTTCGATTTCGCCAAGGTGACGGAGCAATCGAAGGACAATCCGGTCTTCTACGTCCAATACGCCTCGGCGCGTTGCCATTCGGTTTTCCGCCAGGCCCGCGAAGCGTTTCCCGGCGTGGATTTCGACCGCGACGCCCTCGCGGCGGAAGCCGGCAGGCTCGGCGACGAGGGCGAGGTCGCGCTCATCCGCAAACTGGCCGAATGGCCGCGTCTGGTGGAGGCGGCGGCCGCGGCGATGGAGCCGCATCGCGTGGCGTTTTTCCTGTTCGATCTGGCTTCGGCGCTCCATTCGCAATGGAACAGGGGCACGGAAAATCCGGACTTACGCTTTGTTAAGGTTAAAGAACCACAATTGACCCGTGCCAGACTGGGGCTGGTGCAGGCTGTTCTGGACGTTCTTGCGTCCGGCCTCGCCATCATCGGCGCCGATGCGCCGCGAGAGATGCGCTAGACCGCGACCGGCCTGTCTCTTTTTGCCCACATTGCGCTGGTACGCGCCCTTCCGGGCGTTCGTGGCGACCAAAAAGTGCGAGTGTGAGGACAATGGCCCAGAGCGTGTTTGCGAATCCGCGTCAGCGGTACCTGAAGACCGACGATCCGCTGGCCGACCTGGCGGCGATCACCGGATTCAAGGGCGAGAGCGCCCAGCGTTCCGTCGATGATTTCGCCGTCGATCTCGAGGCCGAACTGCTTGGCGCCTTTGGGGGCGAGCAGGTGGCCGAACGCGATCTGGACGCGGCGCTCGACGCCGATCTCGCGGCCGGCTTCCATTCCGAATACGGCGCGCTGCCTGTATCGTCCGACGATTTGGCCGATGAACTCGAGACCGGTTTCGCCGACTATGCCAATTCGAATGAATTGCGCGCGCCCATGGACGACGAAATCGCGCTCGACGACGATTTCGCCGACGAGTTGACGCCGGTCGAGGCCGAAACCGCCGAACCGGTCGCGATGGCTGCCCCGGTGGCGGCGGTCGAGACTCTGGACGCCTTGGTCGACCTGGATTTCGACGATTTCGATCCGGTCGATTTCGAGAGCGCCATCGACAGCGAAAACCCTCCGGCGGACACCGGGGCCGATTTCGAAGCCGCGCTTTACGCCGAAATCCAGACCGCGCCGACAGCGGAAGCATTCGAACCTTACGTCGCCGAACCGACCCCGGCCGCCGCACCCGCGGCCGATGGTTTCGAGGCGGAACTGAGCGCCGAACTCGACCGGGCGCCGGCGGCCGCGCCGCAAGATCCGTTTGCCGAACTGGCGGCGCTCGCCGCGAGCTACAAGACGGCGCGCCCGTCGGTTTTCGCCCGCGCCCCGAGCTGGACGGTCCGCCGCGACGAACCCGTCGCCGCCTCTTCTCCCGTCGCCGAACCGGTTGCGGCCGCGCCGGCTGTCAGCGGGGAGGCCTTCGACGCCATCGAAACCGTCGACGAAACCATTCCCGTCACCGATGATTTCGAACTGCCGGAGTTCGAATACGCCGACGAAAGGCATGCTTACGCCGAAACCGAGCCCGATTTCGCCGAGGACGCTCCTGCCGCAACGGCGGCGCCGGCCGATTTCGCGTTGGACGAAGGCGAATTGTCGGATTTCTTCGACCGGGAATTGGCCCGCGCCGAGGCAGCCATGGCCAGCGTGGCGGCGCCCGTCGGCGCCAACGGGCCATTCATGTCGACGGCCGACGAAGCAGCCGATGCGGGCACCTATCGGCCGGTCCGCTCGAATCGCGGCCTGTTCGTCGCGGCCGGAGTCGCCGCGCTCGCCCTGATTGGCGGCGTCGCCGCGATGACCTTCATGGGCGGCGATATTGCGCCGTCCCAACCGGCGGTGATCAAGGCGGATTCCCAACCGGTCAAGGTCAAACCGGCCAAACCCGGCGGCGCTGAGATCGCCAACCAGGACAAGGCGGTCTACGACAAGGTGGCAGGCGCCGAGGCGAAAGCTGCACCGGAACAAAAGGCGCTGGTGACAGCGGCCGAGGAACCGGTCGATGTCGTCGCCGTCGCGCAGGAACGCACCCCCGCCGTCAAGGCGGAAGACCGGTTGGCGGCCGAGGCGGAAGCGCCCGCGGCCAATCCGGCGACGGCCGCGGTCCAGCCGAAAAAAGTCCGCACGATGATCGTCAAGCCGGACGGCACTCTGGTCACCCGCGATGCGCCGGAAGCGCCAGCGGCGCCCGTCGCCGCGGCCCCGGAGGCCCAGCAGGCCGAGGTCGCCTACCAGCCGCCGGTCGCCGCCGCGCCGGCGCAGGAGACGGTCGCGATCGCCGAACCGGTCGCCGAAGCCGATCCGGTCAAGTCGGCGATCGCCGACACGACGGAAGCGGTCGCGGCGCCGGCGCAACCGGCCGTCGATGCCGATGCCGCCGCGGCAAAGGCCGCGGCCAAGGCCAAGGCGAAAGCAGACGCAAAAGCCAAGGCCAAGGCGGAAGCCAAAGCCAAGGCCAAGGCCGAGCAGGTCGCCTCCGCCGATCCGGCGCCGGCCGCCGCCGGCGGCGAATGGTCGATCCAGATCGCCTCGCAGCCGTCGAAAGAGGGCGCGCAAGCCTCCTACAAATCGCTGTCGGGCAAGTTCGGCTCGATCCTTGGCGGGCGTGGCGTGTCGATCATCCAGGCCGAAGTCGCCGGCAAGGGCACATTCTATCGCGTCCGTGTGCCGGCCGGCTCAAAGGCCGATGCCAACGAATTGTGCGCGCGCTACCAGGCGGCCGGCGGTTCCTGCTTCATCACGCGCTGACCCGGGCATCATCCCCTCCGACGGCCGCCTTCGGGCGGCCGTTTTCGTTCGGGATGGTTGGCCGGGCGATCAAGATATAGCCTGAAACCGCATTTTCGGCGCTCGGTCTTGTGGATCGAAGCCGTGGATGGCGGGGTGATTCGTGCAACGCCTCCGGTTTGCGGCTAGATTGGCGACCATGAACGAATCAAAAGCCATGATCCTTGGTTGCGCCGGCAAGGCGCTGACGCCGGAAGAAGAGCGCTTCTTCCGCGCCGAAAAGCCGTGGGGGTTCATCCTGTTTGCCCGCAATATCGGTTCGGCGGACGAGGTGAGGGCGCTGTGCGCCGATCTGCGCGCCGCCGTCGGGCGAGCCGATGCTCCGGTGTTCATCGATCAGGAAGGCGGCCGCGTGCAACGCATCAAGGCCCCGATCGCGCCGGCCTATCCGCCGGCGGCGGAAATTGGCGCGATCTACCGGCGCGACAGGGCGGCGGGATTGCGCGCCGCCTGGCTGATGTCGCGCCTGCACGCCTTCGACCTCAAGCGGCTCGGCATCACCGCCGACTGCCTGCCGGTGCTCGACGTGCCGGTCGAGGGCGCCAACGACGTGATCGGCAACCGCGCCTATGGCCACGATCCCGAAACGGTCGCCGCGCTCGGCCGCGCCGCGGCCGACGGTTTGCTCGCCGGCGGCGTCGCGCCGGTGATCAAGCACATTCCCGGCCATGGACGGGCATTCGCCGATTCCCATCTGGCGCTGCCGGTGGTCGATGCGCCGCTGGCCGCATTGCGCGCCCATGATTTCGCGCCGTTCAAGGCGCTGAACGATCTTGCGATGGCGATGTCGGCCCATGTCGTCTACTCCGCCATCGATCCCGACCGGCCGGGCACGACGTCGCCGATCGTCGTCAACGACATCATTCGCGGCGAAATCGGTTTCGATGGCCTGTTGATGAGCGACGATGTGTCGATGAAGGCGCTCGCCGGCTCGTTCGCCGAAAAGACCCGGGCGATCATCGCCGCCGGCTGCGACATGGTCCTGCACTGCAACGGCGTCATGGCGGAAATGGCGGAAGTCGCGGCCCACGCGCCTGTAATGGCCGGCCGGGCGGCGGAACGGGCCGGACGGGCGCTTGCGCCGCTTGACGACGACGACGGCGCGGCCGAAGCGTTGGCCCGCGCCGAATTCGCGGGCCATGTCGAGGCTGTGGCGTGAGCGCCGCCATGAAAAAAGGCGGAGATACGCCCTTCGACGCCATCTGGACCCAGGATGGCGGCGAACGTGGCGTGTCGGAGCCGGCGCTTCTCATCGATGTCGACGGCTTCGAAGGGCCGCTCGATCTGCTCCTGCATCTGGCGCGCAACCAGAAGGTCGATCTGGCGCGCATCTCGGTGCTGGAACTGGCGCGTCAATATCTCGCCTTCATCGCCGGGGCGCGGGCCATGCGGCTGGAACTGGCCGCCGATTACCTCGTCATGGCGGCGTGGCTCGCCTATCTCAAGTCGCGCCTGCTGATCCCGAAGCAAAAGGGTCCCGACGGCGAAACGGCCGAGGAACTGGCCGCGGCTCTCCAATTCCGCCTCAAGCGGCTGGAAGCCATGCGCGACGCGGCCGCCAGGCTCGTCAACCGCAACCGGCTCGGCCGCGACGTGTTCGCGCGCGGCATGCCGGAGGCGATCATCGTCGAGCGGCAGAACCAGTGGTCGGCGACGCTGTACGATTTGCTGACCGCCTATGCGGCCGAACGGCAGCGCCGCGCCGTCACCAATGTGCGCATCGCCCGGCGCACCGTGTGGTCGCTCGCCGAGGCGCGCGAAATACTCGAACGCCTGATCGGCCGCGCCAGCGACTGGACGGCGCTTGAAGGGTTTCTCATCGATTTCCTCGCCCGCCCGGACGAACGCGCCACGGCGATCGCCTCGTCTTTCGCGGCGACGCTCGAGATGGTGCGCGAAGGCCGGCTGGAGATCCGCCAGGAGAGCGCCTTTTCCGCATTGTATCTGCGTTCGCGCGCCGCTGCCGCGCCAAAACCCGTCGAGGTGGATCATGGATGACGGTAGACAGTTCGAAGTCATGGCTTACGACGACGATGTCATTCCCGCGGCCAATGCCGAAAACCCGGCGGCGCGGCTGCATCTGCAGGAGGCGATGCGCATGGCGGAAGCCATCCTGTTCGCCTCGGCCGAACCGGTGACGGAGAAAGCGCTGGCCGCCCGGCTGCCGGGCGAAACCGATGTCGGCGCCGTGCTCGCCGAATTGCAGCGCTTCTACGACAGGCGCGGCGTCAATCTCGTGCGCACCGGCGACGCCTGGTCATTCCGAACCGCCGGCGATCTCGCCTTCCTGATGAGCCGCGAGCAGGTTTCGCAGAAGAAACTGTCGCGCGCCGCGCTCGAAATGCTCGCCATCATCGCCTACCACCAACCGGTGACCCGGGCCGAAATCGAGGAAATCCGCGGCGTCGAAACCTCGAAAGGCACCATCGACACGCTGATGGAAACCGGCTGGATCCGCTTTCGCGGCCGCCGTCGCACGCCCGGACGGCCGGTCACCTATGGCACGACGCCGGCTTTCCTCGATCATTTCGGCCTGGAGGAACTGCGCGACCTGCCCGGAATCGACGAACTGAAGGGCGCGGGTCTTTTGTCGCCGCGCATGCCGGCCAATTTCAACGTGCCGATGCCGCTGGCCGATCCGGATGCGCTGGCCGAGGACGAGGACGCGTTGACCGACGTCGATCTGGAGGAGCTCGGCCTGTTGACGCCCAAGGGCGGGGATGATTGATCTCGCCCGCCGGGCGGTCCGGCGGAGCGAAGTCATGGCGATGGCGACGGAAAGCGGGCGAGGGGCGACGGGCGTCACCTTCGGCGCGCGCCTCGCATTCGAGCGCATCAGCCACGCCTATGCCGGCAAACCCACCGTCGTCGACGTGTCGCTTGTGGCCGAACCGGGCGAGGTGACCTGCCTGCTCGGACCTTCAGGCTCCGGCAAAACGACATTGTTGCGCATCGCTTCCGGCATCGAGCCGCAGACCAGCGGCCGCATCCTGCTCAACGACCGCGAAATCGCCGGACCGGCGGTATTCCTGCCGCCGGAACAGCGCTCCATCGGCATGGTGTTCCAGGATTTCGCCCTGTTCCCGCATTTGACCATCCTCGACAATGTCCGGTTCGGGCTGACGGCGCTGTCGAAAAAGGAAGCGGAAGCCGCCGCCATGCAGGCGCTGGCCCGCGTCGGGCTGGAAAGCCACGCCAAATCCTGGCCGCATGTGCTGTCGGGCGGCGAACAGCAACGCGTGGCGCTGGCCCGCGCGCTCGCGCCCCGTCCGGCGGTGCTGCTGATGGACGAACCCTTCTCCGGCCTCGATTCGCGACTGAAGGATTCGGTGCGCGCCGAAACGCTTGCCATGCTGCGCGAAAGCCGGGCGACCGCGATCGTCGTCACCCATGACGCCGAGGAAGCGATGCGCATGGCCGACAGCATCGCGTTGATGCGCGACGGCCGGCTGGTCCAGGCCGGCGCGGCGGAGGATATTTACCGCAATCCGGCCAGCCTGTTCGTCGCCTCGTTCTTCGCCGAGTTGAACCTGTTCAAGGCGCGGGTCAAAGGCGGCCGGGCGGAAATCCCGCTCGGCTCGTTCGCCGCGCCCGGAATCGCCGAGGGCGCGGCCGTCGATGTGGCGGTGCGCCTGCCGGCCATCGAGCCGGCGCCGGCGGGGCAGGGCGTTCCGGCGCGCGTCGTCTCGCGGCGATTTCTCGGCGTTGTCGAACTGCTCGATCTCGCCGTGCCCGGCGCGGAATCGACGGTGCGGGCTGGGTGCGCTGCGGCGCTTTCCCGCCCAATGCCGGCGAATTGTCGATTGTCGCGCGTCCGGCCGACGTGCTTGTGTTTGAAAGTCGCGACACGAACGCATAAATGTGGTTCAAGGCGTCACGGTTTCACGAGGTAAGATCATGGGTTCCTTTTCGGTCTGGCACTGGCTGATCGTTCTGGCGGTTGTGCTGCTCCTGTTCGGGCGCGGCAAAATTCCGGAGTTGATGGGCGACGTCGCCAAGGGCATCAAGAATTTCAAGAAGGGCATGTCCGACGAGGACAAGGCCGCCGTCGAGGACAACGCGGCGAAAACGGTCGATCACCGCGCCGAAGAGGCCGTCAACGTCAACAAGAAGTCCTGACGCCCGGTTCCGGCGTCACAGCCCTGCCACGAGGCGCATTTCGCCATGTTCGATGTCGGCTGGACCGAAATGCTGGTGATCGCGGTCGTCATGATCGTGGTCGTCGGCCCCAAGGATTTGCCGAAGATGCTGCGCACCTTCGGCAAGACCACGGCGAAGCTGCGCTCAATGGCCGGCGATTTTCGCCGGCAATTCGACGAGGCGCTGCGCGAGGCGGAGCTCGACGATCTCAAATCGACCGTCGATTCCGTACGCTCGCTCGATCCGCGCCAGATGATCCGCAAGGAATTCGATCCGATCGCGAAAGCGGCGCAGGACGTGCGCTCCGGCCTCGACCAGATGATGAAGCCGACGGCCAAGGTCGACGACAAGGCTGCCGCCGCCGCGCATTTCGCGGCGCCGGCCAAGACCGGGGCGACGGCGTTGCCGGGCATGGCCGATCCGGGCGCCAAGGAGGAAGAGCCGGTGTTCCAGCTCGGGCCTTCGCCGCTGCCGGCCGCCAGGGCCGTGCATGAGGAAGCGCCGGCGAAGACCGCGGCGACCAAGGTGAGCGGCTCGAAGCCGCGCGCGCCGCGGGCGAAAAAGGACAAGACCGCGTGACGCCGCCAAACGAGGAAGCCGAAATCGAAAAGAGCTCCGCCCCGCTGGTCGAGCACCTGATCGAGCTGCGCACGCGGCTGATGTGGGCGATCGGCGGCTTTTTCATCGCGTTCCTCGCCTGTTTCGCCTATGCCAAGGAACTGTTCAACCTGCTGGTCATCCCGTTCAAATGGGCGGTCGGCTGGGCCGGCCTCGACGCCAAGCATGTCGAACTGATCTACACCGCGCCGCAGGAATTCTTCTTCACCCAGGTGAAGATCGCCATGTTCGGCGGCGTCGTCATCGCCTTTCCGCTGATCGCGACGCAGATCTACAAATTCGTCGCGCCGGGCCTCTACAAGAACGAGAAGGGCGCGTTCCTGCCGTTCCTCATCGCCTCTCCGATCCTGTTCCTGATGGGCGGGGCGCTGGTCTATTTCTTCTTCACGCCGATGGTGATGTGGTTCTTCCTCGCCATGCAGCAGGTCGGGCCGGACGAGGAAGTGCAGATTTCGCTGCTGCCGAAAGTGTCGGAATATCTCAGCCTGATCATGACGCTGATCTTCTCCTTCGGCCTCGTGTTCCAGCTTCCCGTCATCACGACGCTGCTCGCCCGCGTCGGCATGGTCACGTCCGACGGCCTGCGCGAGAAGCGCAAATGGGCGATTGTCATCGCCTTCATCGTCGCCGCCGTGCTCACCCCGCCGGACCCGCTGAGCCAGCTGGGCCTTGCGCTTCCGACCATCCTTCTCTACGAGGTCTCCATCCTGACCGCCCGGATGGTCGAACGGCAACGCGCCGCCGCGCTCGCGCAAAACGAGAGCGGGGCGGAGGTCGCCAAGGCCGGCGAGTAAAGCGTTTGCCGGCATCCGGCGTGGTCGCCTGACATCGCCGGACGCTTCCCATGCTCGACATCAAATGGATACGCGAAAACCCCGCCGCGCTCGACGCCGCGCTGGCGCGCCGCGGGGCGGAGCCGCAGGCCGCAGCCCTGATCGGCATTGACGAGGCGCGCCGCGCCCATATCGCCGAATTGCAAGGCGCGCAGGAGCGCCGCAACGCCGCGTCGAAGGAAATCGGCCAGGCGATGGCGCAGAAGGACGCGGCGAAGGCCGAGGCGCTGAAGGCGGAAGTCGCCGACATCAAAACCTTCCTCTCCACCGCCGAGGGCGAGGGCCGCCGCCACGACGAGAAGCTGCGCGACGCGCTGGCGCGCATCCCGAACGTGCCGCTCGACGACGTGCCGACCGGCAAGGACGAGCACGACAACATCGAAATCCGCCGCTGGGGCGAGCCGCGCAGCTTTTCGTTCGCGCCGAAGGAGCATTTCGACATCGGCGAAAAGCTCGGACTGATGGATTTCGACGCGGCGGCGAAAATGTCCGGCGCGCGCTTCGTCGTGCTGAAGGGGGCGCTGGCGCGGCTGGAACGGGCGCTGGCGCAATTCATGCTCGATCTGCACACGGACGCGCATGGCTACACCGAGGTCAGCCCGCCGCTGCTGGTGCGGGCGAACGCGCTTTTTGGTACAAATCAACTTCCAAAATTCGGCGATGATTTGTTCTGGGGAACGACCGCAACCCGCGATGAAGTTGAAATTCTTCAATCTAAGATAGAAGATTATCGCCAAAGGAAGTTAGCTATAATATCGGAAATTGATGAGTTTGGAGATTACATCGAAGGATTTCCGAGTACCGAACGTGGCGCTCAACTAAAGCATTTTCAAACACCAGAAATCGTCGAATTGGAGTCTGAAAAGCGCTACTTATTTAGCGAATTGAATCGTTATGAAACGGCTCTCCGAGCCAAATTGGATGACCTTTCTTCGCCGCCATCCCGCCTCGGCCTCATCCCCACCGCCGAGGTGCCGCTGACCAATCTCGTGCGCGAATCCATCCTCGACGAATCGGCGCTGCCGATGCGCATGACTGCCGGCACCTACTGCTTCCGCGCCGAGGCGGGCTCGGCCGGGCGCGACACGCGCGGCATGATCCGCCAGCACCAGTTCTTCAAGGTCGAGATGGTGTCGATCACCACGCCGGAACAGTCGCTGGCCGAGCACGAGCGCATGACCGCTTGCGCCGAGGAAGTGCTCAAGCGCCTCGGCCTGCCGTTCCGCACCGTGGTGCTGTGCACCGGCGACATGGGCTTCGGCGCCGCCAAGACGCACGACATCGAGGTCTGGCTGCCGGGGCAGGGGCGCTACCGCGAAATCTCGTCGTGCTCGGTGCTGGGTGATTTCCAGGCGCGGCGCATGGATGCGCGTTACCGGCCGGAGGGCGAAAAGGGGACGCGCTTCGTCCACACGCTGAACGGTTCCGGCGTCGCCGTCGGCCGGGCGCTGGTGGCGGTGCTGGAGAATTACCAGGAAGAGGACGGTTCCGTCACGATTCCGGAGGTCCTGCGCCCCTATATGGGCGGGATGGAGAGGATCGGGTGACCGAGTTGCCGGCATTGCGCAATTGGCCCCCCCTCTGGCCTCCTGAGCGAAAGCCGAAGGGTGGCCATCTCCCCCTCAAGGCGGGAGATCGACTGTTTCGGTCGTTCTGCCTAATCTCCCCCCTTGAGGGGGAGATGTCGCCGAAGGCGACAGAGGGGGGTCAAAGACTGCACGAAGGCCGCGAACGATGGCTTTGAAACCGCGCCACGCCGAAGTCGCAAACGTGACGCGCGCCAAAGCCAAACGGATGCGCAAGTCGATGACCGAGGCGGAATTGAAGCTTTGGAACGAATTGCGCGCGCATCGTCTCATCGGCCTTGGTTTCCGGCGGCAATTGCCTGTCGCCGGTTACATCGTCGATTTCGCCTGCCCGGATCGAAAGCTCATCGTCGAAGTCGATGGATCGCAGCATGGCGACAAGAAAACCCAAGCCGATGATGACGCCCGGAAAGGGATTCTCGAAAGCCTGGGCTGGACCGTGCTCCGGTTCTGGAACGATGACGTGCTGAGGGACATCGACAATGTTTGCCGCCATATCGTGACGGTCGCGGGAGATGGAAAACGACCCCCCTCTGGCCTGCCGGCCATCTCCCCCTCAAGGGGGGAGATCGGATGTCGCCTCCGACACAGCCAATCTTCCCCCTTGATGGGGGAGATGTCGTCGAAGACGCCAGAGGGGGATAAATCTGGCGACATTGCAGGGGCCGATTCGGCCGAAAGAGGCATCGCGTGCGCATACTTCTGACCAATGACGACGGCATTCACGACGAGGGCATCGCCGCGCTCGAACGCATCGCGCGGCAGTTGTCCGACGATGTCTGGGTTGTCGCGCCGGAGACGGACCAGTCGGGCCTTGCCCATTCGCTCACCCTCAATCAGCCGCTGCGCCTGCGCAAGGCGGACGACCGCCACTACGCCGTGCGCGGCACGCCGACCGATTGCGTCATCATGGCGGTGCGCCATCTGATGCCCGAGCCGCCCGACCTGGTGCTCTCCGGCGTCAATTCCGGCACCAACATCGCCGACGACGTGACCTATTCCGGCACCGTCGCCGGCGCCATCGAAGGCACGCTGATGGGCATCCGCTCCATCGCCGTGTCGCAGGCCTATTCCTTCGAGGACGAGCGCCGCATCGTGCCCTATGAAGTGGCCGAGACGCATGCGCCGGCGCTGTTCGAAAAGCTCATCGCCGCCGATCTGCCGAAGGGCGTGTTCGTCAACGTCAACCTGCCCAATTGCCTGCCCGAAGAGGTGAAGGGCACGCGCGTGACGCGGCAGGGCAAGCTGTCGCACCGCATGACCATCGACAAGCGCGCCGACGGGCGCGGCTTTCCCTATTACTGGCTGCGATTCCAGGGCCATGTCTATGGCGATATCGCCGGCTCCGACATCGAGGCGGTGCGCGACAATTTCATTTCGGTGACGCCGCTGCAGCTCGATCTGACCGCCGACGCGGCGATTGCCGCGCTGTCGGGGGCGCTGGCATGAATGTCTCCGTGTATTCGCAGGAGAGCCACGCCGCTTTCGTCATGCGCATGCGCGCCGGCGGCATCGCCGACACATCGCTGCTGAAAGCCTTCGAAACCGTGCGCCGGCAGGATTTTCTCGCGCCCGAGTGGCGCGGCGCGGCGTGGTCGTCCGGCATGTTGCCGATCGGATGCGGCGAGGCGATGGAAAGCATCGATTTGCAGGCGCGCATCATCGGGGCGCTCGACATCAAAGGCGGCGAGCGCGTGCTCGAAATCGGGACCGGTTCGGGCTACACGGCGGCAGTGATGGCCACGCTCGGCGCGCGAATCGTCACCATCGACCGCTATCGCACGCTGTGCGCCGAAGCATCTGCCCGCTTCGAGAAAGCAGCGCTTTCCATCGGGGTGCGTCATGCCGACGGGACAAAGGGTCTGCCAGGCGAGGGACCGTTCGATCGGGTCATCGTCTGGGCCGCTTTCGACCAGCTGCCGCGCTTTCTCGCCGATCAGATCGCCTCGAACGGCATCCTGGTGACGCCGATCGGTTTGCCCGAGGAGCCGCAGGGAATCGTCAAGCTGACCAAGGTCGGCAGCCGCTTCGACCGCGAGGAAATCGGTCACACCCGCCTGCAGCCGCTCATTGCCGGACTTTCGGCCAAACTTTGATCGCTTGCCGTCTCGGGCTTAACCGGGCGGTAAGATTAACGCGGTCTAATGACCCTACGTTGGTGTAGCGTACGGGTAATGTGATGAGTGCGGGGATTTCTCTCAATGCCAGGCGGGTCGCCCTGCGTGGCGCGGCCATCATGGTCATCGGCGGGCTTGCCGCCGGTTGCTCATCCGGGGTGCAGCGCTTCACCGATGCGCAGCTTTTCACCGGATCGACGTCCAACCAGCGCCAGATCATCAAGGCGCCGTCGTATCAGCCCTATCCCGGCGATGTCGGCGTCCGCGCGACGACCAATCCCGATTATTCCGGCTCGGTCGCCCGTTCCGCCGTCGAGCCGGTCGACCTGACCACGGGCGGCGTCGAGCGTTCAACCCTGCCGCCGGTCAGATCGGTGAAGAACAAGGCCAGGGCGCTCGCGGCGCCGGCCGTCGCCGCCGTCTCGGCGGCGAAGGACAAGATTTCCGCGCGGCTGCGGCCGGGCACGACAGCTGCGACCGAAAGCGTGGCGCTGGCGACGACGAAAGCGAAAACGGCCGCCAAGGCGGCGATGCAGCCGATCACGGCGGCGCGCGCCAATGTCGACGGGGTGACGACCGGCGCCATCGAAAAAGGCAAGGCGGCCGTCGCGCCCGTCGTCGACAAGGCGAGGGCGGTGACCGCCGATACGGCCGTCAAGCGCGGCTGGTCGAAGGCCGGCGGCACGGCGATCACGCTGCGCGAAGGCGAAACACTCTACAATCTGTCGCGCCGCTTCGGCGTGCCGGTGTCGGCCATCGTCGCCGCCAACGGATTGAAGGACGCTTCTTCGGTTTCGGCCGGCGAAAAGATCGTCATCCCGACCTATGTCTATTCCTCGGACGTTCCGGTTTCGGCGCCCGATTCCAATCCGGAAGTCGCCGCGTCGAAATCGTCGCGCGGCAAGAAGGAGGCGCCGACCGACAAGGCGCCGGAAAAGCTGCCGGCCAAATCCGAAGTCGCCGTGCTGCCGGCGACGCCGCGCCCGAAGGACAAGGCGGCGGCTCCGACGGCTTCCGCGGCGAAATCCTCGGCCGACAAGCTGGCGGAAAAGGCGAAAACCGTCGCCGCCAAGCCGGTCAAGACCGAAGCGATCAAGCCGGCCGCCGTCAAATCCGCAACCACCGTCGCAGGCGGTTACAAGGTGCAGTCCGGCGATTCGCTGTGGTCGATCGCCAAGAAGACGGGCTCGACGACGGCGGCGCTGAAGGCGGCCAACAACATGGATGGCGCGGCGCTGCGGGTCGGCCAGGTGCTGGTCGTGCCGACGCAAAGCGCCTCGGCAGCGAAATCCGCCAATGTCGATCCGATCATCACCGGCTCGTCGAAACCGAACAAGCCGGCGACCGTGAAGGCCGACGCGGCCAAGACGTCGAAAACCGATCCACTGCCGACCTATACCGCGCCCAAAAAGACCGACGCGGCCATCGCAGAGGCCGAAAAGGACGCCGCAGCCGCGCCCGAACAGACCGGCATCGGCAAGATGCGCTGGCCGGCGCGCGGCAAGGTCGTGGCCGGATACGGCGCGAAAAGCGCCGGCAAGTCCAATGACGGCATCGACATTTCGCTTCCCGCCGGTTCGCCGGTGAAGGCCGCCGAAAACGGCGTCGTCATCTATGCCGGCGATGGCTTGAAGGAATTCGGCAACACGGTGCTGGTGCGCCACGAGGACGGGCTCGTCACCGTTTACGGCCACAATTCCAATCTCAAGGTGAAGCGCGGCGACAAGGTGACGCGCGGCCAGGACATCGCCTCGTCCGGCGCGACCGGCGACACCGAAACGCCGAAGCTGCATTTCGAGGTGCGCAAGAACTCGACGCCGGTCGATCCGTCGAAATATCTCGACTGACCGCTTCGATCCGAAGACATGAAACCCGCGCCCCGGCGCGGGTTTTTTGCGTTTCAGGACAGAGGTTTGCCGATCCGCCCGGCCAAATCCTGGATGAATTGCCATGCGACGCGACCGGAGCGCGCGCCGCGCGTCGTCGACCATTCGAGCGCATCGGCGTGAAGCGTTTCGGTGGCGACGCCGAGGGCGAAATGGCGGGCGTAGCCGTCGACCATGGCGAGATAGTCGTCCTGGCTGCATTTGTGGAAGCCGAGCCACAGGCCGAAACGGTCGGACAGCGAGACCTTTTCCTCCACCGCCTCGTGCGGATTGATGGCGGTCGAACGCTCGTTCTCCATCATGTCGCGCGGCAGCAGATGCCGGCGGTTGGAGGTGGCGTAGAAGACGACATTGTCGGGCCGGCCCTCGACGCCGCCTTCGAGCGCGGCTTTCAGCGATTTGTACGAGGCGTCGTCATGATCGAACGACAGATCGTCGCAAAACAGGATGAAGCGGTGCGGCGCGACCTTGAGGATGGCGAGCAGCGCGGGCAGGGTGCCGATATCCTCGCGGTGGATTTCGACCAGCTTCAACGCCCCGCCGCGGTTGACGGCGGCGTGCGCGGCCTTGACCAGCGACGACTTGCCCATGCCGCGCGCGCCCCACAGCAGCACGTTGTTGGCGGGCAGGCCGGCGGCGAAGCGGCGCGTGTTGTCGACGAGGATGTCGCGGACCCGATCGACGCCGACGATCAGGCCGATGTCGACGCGGTTGACGCGGGCGACGGGAGCGAGGCTTTCGTTTTCGGCGCGCCAGACAAAACACTCCGCCGCCGCCAGATCGGCGGACGAGGCCCGCGGCGGCGCAAGGCGTTCGATCGCGGCCGTCAGGCGCTCGAGGCGCTCGGCGATCAGGTCGAGGGTTGGGTTCGGCTTGTCCATGGCGTTTCCCGCTTGGCCGCGCATAACATGGCCGGCGGCGGGCGAAAAGCGCGGCTGCATCGCCTTGCGCCGTTGCATTGAGGGGGCAACAGACTATATTCCGGCCACTTCGCGCCCCGGCCCTGCGTCGGCGCGCCGGCCAATCATGGAGTTTTTATATGTTCGTCACCCCGGCTTACGCGCAAACCGGCGCAGCCCCCGGCCCCGACATGCTGATCTCGATCTTGCCGTTCCTGCTGATTTTCGTCGTCATGTATTTCCTGATGATCCGCCCGCAGCGCCAGCAGATGAAAAAGCGCGACGAAATGATTGCCGCCATCCGCCGCGGCGACAGCGTCGTCACCGGCGGCGGCATTGTCGGAAAGGTGGTCAAGGTCAACGACGCCGATGTCGAGGTCGAAATCGCGTCGGGCGTCAAGGTGACCGCCGTGCGTTCGATGATCGCCGATGTGCGCGTCAAGGGCGAACCGGCCGCCAACGCCAACGTCAAGAATTAGCCGCACGCCGCGCCTAATCGGCGCGCGGCCACAGGAATCCGTCTCGCAATGCTGTATTTTTCCCGCTGGAAAGCGATCCTCATCTGGCTGACCATCGCCGCCGGCGTCCTTTATGCCGCGCCGAACCTGCTTCCGGCCAGCGTCACGGCCAATCTGCCGGCCTGGGCGCCGCATGCGCGCATGCCGCTTGGCCTCGATCTGCAGGGCGGATCGCACATCCTGCTCAAGCTCGAGCGCGCCGACCTGGTCGCCGAGCGTCTCGTGGCGGTGCGCGACGATGTGCGCAAGATGCTGCGCGACGCCAAGGTGGGTTACACCGGCCTGTCGGGAACCGGCGAAACGGTGCAGGTGCGCATTCGCGACGCAGCCCAGGTGGAAGAAGCCAGGAAGGCGCTCGAGCCGCTTTTGCAGCCGGTGAGCGGCGGCCTGTTTTCCGGCACGATCACCGAACTGGAAATGACCGAACCGGAGCCGGGACTGCTTCGCCTGACGCTGACCGAGCCGGGGCTCAACTACCGCACTTCGGCGGCGGTGGCCCAGTCGATCGAGGTCGTCGGCCGCCGCGTCAACGAACTCGGCACCACGGAACCGGTGATCCAGCGCCAGGGCACGGACCGCATCCTCGTTCAGGTTCCGGGCCTGCAGGACCCGCAGCGGCTGAAGGATATCCTCGGCCAGACGGCCAAGCTCACCTTCCAGTTCGTCGACACGACGATGGGCGTGCAGGAGGCGTTGAACGGCCGGCCGCCGGCTGGGTCTTCGATCCTCTATTCGATGGACGAACCGCCGCAGCCTTATCTGATCGAGGACCGCGTCATCGTCTCGGGCGAAAACCTCGTCGACGCGCAGGTCAGCTACGACCAGCGCACCAACGAGCCGGTCGTCTCGTTCCGCTTCGACACCAAGGGCGCGACCCGTTTCGGCCAGGCGACCCAGCAGAATGTCGGCCGCCTGTTCGCCATCGTGCTCGACAAGCAGGTGATTTCCGCCCCGCGCATCAACGAGCCGATTCTCGGCGGCTCAGGTCAGATTTCCGGCTCGTTCACGGTGGAATCGGCCAATAATCTCGCGGTGCTGCTGCGCGCCGGCGCGTTGCCGGCGACGCTCACCGTCATCGAGGAGCGCACTGTCGGCCCCGGCCTTGGCGCCGATTCGATCACCGCCGGCAAGACCGCCAGCATGATCGCCGGCGTGCTCGTGGTCGCCTTCATGCTGATCGCCTATGGCTGGCTCGGCGTCATCGCCAATCTGGCCTTGCTCGCCAACGTCGCCATGATCATCGCCATCCTGTCGATCCTCGGCGCGACGCTGACTTTGCCCGGCATCGCCGGCATCGTGCTGACCGTCGGCATGGCGGTCGATTCCAACGTGCTGATCTACGAACGCGTGCGGGAAGAACGACGGCTCGGCAAATCGCTCGTGCAATCGATGGACCAGGGCTTTGCCCGGGCGCTCGCCACCATCGTCGATTCGAACCTGACGACCTTCATTGCCGCCGCCATTCTGTTCTATCTCGGCACCGGCCCGATCAAGGGCTTCGCCGTGACGCTGGCGCTCGGCATCATCACCACGGTGTTCACGGCGTTCACCTTCACCGGCCTGCTGGTCTCCTATTGGGTGCGCTGGCAGCGGCCGAAGGAAATGCCGAACGGGCTTGTTCGCCTCGTTCCCGATGTCACGTCGGTTCCGTTCATGAAATGGCGCAACACGGCGTTTCTCCTTTCCGCCGCGCTGTCGGTGGCGGCTATCGGAGGCCTGTTCGTCAAGGAGATGAACTACGGCATCGATTTCCGCGGCGGCTCGATCATCGAGGTCAAGGCCAAGGACGGTGTCGCCGAAGTCTCGGACATCCGCGCCGCGCTGGCCGAAATGAACCTCGGCGATGTGCAGGTGCAGGGCTTCGGCAGCGCGTCCGACGTGCTGATCCGGGTGGAATCGCAGGGCGCGGGCGAAAATGGCGAGCAGACCGTCGTCAACAAGGTGCATGAAGCGCTCGACGCCGACTACGAGTTCCGCCGCGTCGAAGTCGTCGGCCCGACGGTTTCGGGCGAACTGGCCTGGGCCGGCACCATCGGCGTATTGGTCGCGCTCGTCGCCATCCTGATCTACATCTGGCTGCGGTTCGAATGGCAGTTCGCCGTCGGCGCCATTCTCGCCACCGGCCACGACGTGGTGATGACCATCGGGTTCTTCGTCTTCAGCGGGCTGGAATTCAACATGTCGTCGATCGCGGCGATCCTGACGATTCTCGGCTATTCGCTCAACGACACCGTCGTCGTGTATGACCGCGTGCGTGAAAACCTGCGCAAATACAAGGCGATGCCGATGGTCGAGCTGCTCGACCGGTCGATGAACGACACGCTGTCGCGAACCGTGCTGACCGGTGTGACCACCATGCTGGCGTTGGTCGCGCTCTTTCTGTTCGGCGGCGAGGTCATCTCCTCCTTCGTGCTCGCCATGCTGTTCGGCGTCATCGTCGGCACCTATTCGTCGATCTTCGTCGCCGGACCGTTGTTGATCCTGTTCCGCCTGCGGCCGGAAAAGGCCAAGGCGGAAAAGACGGAAATCGTGGAATCGACGGGATGACGCCAAAAGGCATCGAGATGCGCGCGGCACGCTTTCCCGGCCGCGCGCCGATCGACGCCTATGGCGACGGCGGCTTCCGCTTCGGCGGCATGTCGCATCGCGGTTCGCTTTTGGTCATTCCTTCGGGGATCTATGGCTGGGAGCCGGCCGACCGGCTGGCGGTCGCGGCGGGCGATCTCGACGCGGCGATCGCGGAAGCCGAAAACAGCGAATTCCTGTTGATCGGCGTCTGTGACGACATGCGTCCGCTGGCGCAAGGCGCGCGCCAGACGTTGCGCGACGCCGGCCTGCGCGTGGAGATCATGGCGACCGGCGCGGCGGTGCGCACATTCAACGTGCTGATCGCCGAGGATCGCGCCGTCGCCGCCGCCTTCGTCGCGGTCGACTGACCATGGCCGTCGATCCCGTGGCGGCGCTGCTGCGCGAGGCCGATCCGGAGCGTTATTTCGCCCATTTGCTGGTTCCGCGGGAAGTCCGCGCCGATGTCGCGGCGCTGTTCGCCTTCGACGCCGAACTCGCCCGCCTGCGCGACCACGCCCGGCAGCCGGCGATGGGCGAGGTCCGCCTGCAATGGTGGGCCGAGGCGCTCGACGGCAAGCGCGACGCCGAGGCGAGGGCCCATCCGCTCGCCGTCGCGCTGTTCGCCGCGATGGCGCGCCACGCCCTGCCGGCCAAGGCGTTCGCCGACATGATCGAGGCGCGGCGCTTCGATCTTTACGACGATGCGCCGCTGACGAGGCAGGACAGCGAGGGCCATTTCGGCGAAACGACCGGCGCGACGCTTCGCCTCGCCGCGCTTGTCCTGGCGCCGGACGCGGAGACGGCGGAAGCCGCAGGGCATGGCGGCTGCGCGCTCGGCATCGCGACCGCGCTGCGCCGTTTGCCTGTCCTGATGCGTCGAGGGCAGTGCCCGCTGCCGCTCGATCTGCTCAGCGAATACGGCCTCGACCGCGCCGGCCTTCTGGCAAGCGGGCAGGGGGCGGAAGCGGCGGTCGCGGCCTTTGCCGCGTTCGGCCGCCATCATTTTGCGCGTTTCATCGAAAGCGCCCGCGATCTGCCACAGAAGGTGCGGCCGGTTTTCGCGCCCGTGTCGCTGGCGGCGCGCGTCCTGCGTGTCGCGGCGGATCGCCCGGGCGCGGTGCTCGCCGCGGGCGTTCCCGCCGCGCCTTTGCGCGACCGCTGGGCCATGCTGCGCGCGGCCAGCGGACGCTGGCTGGACGTGCGTTGACGTAAACGTCAAAAACTGGCAGCGTCCGTCAAAATCCTGCCGGAACGCCCATGAGCCTGCCTGTCCTTGTCGCCCTCGTCGTCGGGGGCATCTCCGCCATCGTCGTGCTGCTGCATCTGACCGGCGGCACCCGCGACGCACGATTGGCGGACGCCGAGGCGGCGCGTGCGCGTTTCGCCGCCGATTTCCTGGAGGAAACGGCCGAGCGCATCGTTCTCGCCGGCGACGGCAACGCGGCGTTCCTCGTCCTTTCCGGCGGGCGCACCGGCATCGTCCAGGCCTTCGGCGACCGGTATCTCACCCGGATTCATGCGCCGGGCGAAGACGACATTGCGCCGAAGGGCGAGGCTGACCTGGCATTGTCGACCCACGAATTCGCCTGGCGCGGCGGGACCTATCGATTTGCAAGCGCGGCGGAACGCGACGCCGTCGCCGCGCGCCTTGCCGGCAAGGGAGCCTGACTCATGGATGGCGTGCATTTTCCGAGCGTGACGCAGTTGGCGGTGCCGTTCTTCATCGGCGCGGTGCTGCTCGAATTCGTGTTGATCCGCTTCGCGCGGGCGAAGGGCGAGTACGAGACGCGCGACACGCTGGCGAGCCTGCTGATGGGCGCGGGCAATGTCGTCGCCGGCATGACGCTCGGCGTCCTGTCGTTCAAGGCGTTGATGGCGGTTTGGGATTACCGCCTGTTCGACATGGGCTTGAGCCTCTGGGCGGGGTTGGCGGTCTTCCTGCTCGATGATCTGCGCTATTATTGGTACCACCGCATCGCGCACCGTTCGCGCTGGGTGTGGTCCGAACACGTCAATCACCACACCAGCCAGCACTACAATCTTTCGACGGCGCTCCGGCAATCCTGGACCGGGCTGTTCACCGGCATGTTCGTGCTGCAAATCCCGCTGGTGCTGCTCGGCTTTCATCCGGCGCTGATCGCCTTCGCCTTCGGCTTCAACCTGCTCTGGCAGTTCTGGATCCACACCGAAGTCATCGGCCGCATGCCCGGCTGGTTCGAGGCGGTGTTCAACACGCCGTCGCACCACCGTGTCCACCATGCCGTCAATGCGCGCTATCTCGACGCCAACTACGCCGGCACGCTGATCATCTGGGACAAGATGTTCGGCACCTTCGTGCCCGAACTCGACGAGGAAAAGCCGCGCTACGGCGTGGTGAAAAACATCGGCACCTTCAATCCGGTGAAGGTCGCCTTCCACGAATGGATCGCCATGTTCGCCGACGCGGGCCGGCCCGGCCTGACCCTTCGCCAGCGTCTCGGCTATCTGTTCATGCCGCCAGGCTGGAGCCATGACGGCAGCCGCAAGACCTCGGAAGGGTTGAAAGCGGATTTCGTCCGCCTCAATCCGCAAGAGGCCGGAAAACCGGGTTTGCCGCGTTAACCCTGTCGAAAGATCGGGTCCGTCTTAACCTTTCACTAACCATGCCAATTCGGTAGAGTTCAACTCCCGGTAAAGCTTTGGGAGCAAAGGCGTGTCCGCAGTGCGTAAATTGTCCGATCAGGTGACGCTGCCCTGCGGCGTCGTCGTTCCCAACCGCATCGTCAAGGCGGCGCTGACCGAGGGACTGGCCGGCGGCGACAACCACGCCAACGAGCGCTTCGTCCGCCTCTATCGCCGCTGGGGCGAGGGCGGGGCCGGCATGCTCATCACCGGCAATGTCATCGTCGACCGGACGCATCTGGAGCGCGGCGGCAATCTCGCCATCGACGGGGCGCAATCGAACGAGGCGCTGTCTTCGCTCGCCGCCATGGCGCAGGCGGCCAAGGCGCATGGATCGTTGATCGTCATGCAGCTCAACCATGCCGGCCGGCAAACGCAGAAGATGATCAACAAGCATCCGCTGGCGCCGTCGAACATCGGCTTGAAGATGGGCAATGGCCGTTTCGCCACGCCGACGCCGATGACGGCGGACTACATCGAAAAGACCATCGAGGCCTTCGTCCACGCGGCGCTGATCGCCGAGCAGACCGGCTTCGACGGCATCCAGGTTCATGCCGGCCACGGCTACCTGACATCGCAGTTCCTGTCGCCGCTTTCCAACCGGCGCACCGACGAGTGGGGCGGTTCGCTGGAAAACCGCGCCCGCTTCCTGATCGAGATCATCCGCCGCATCCGCGCCCGCGCCCGCAAGAGCTTCATCGTCGCGGTCAAGCTCAATTCGGCCGATTTCCAGCGTGGCGGTTTTTCCGAGGACGATTCGGCGACGGTTGCCGGCTGGCTGCAGGAAGCCGGCCTCGACTTCATCGAGGTTTCGGGCGGCAATTACGAACAGCCGCGCATGATCAATTTCGACCGCAAGGACCCGCTCGCCGCCAACAAGCGCGAGAGCACGATGCGGCGCGAAGCCTATTTCCTCGATTTCGTGCCGAAGCTGCGCAAGCACGTGTCGATCCCGGTCATGGTCACCGGCGGATTCCGCTCCGCCGAAGCCATGGAGCGCGCCGTCGGCGAGGACGGCGTCGATTTCGTTGGTCTCGGCCGGCCGATCGCCCTCGATCCGGACGCGCCGAAAAAGCTCTGTCCGGCAAGGTGACGAAGCTCTTCAGCCGCGACGAGGATCTGGTGATCGGCAACGGCCTGCTCGGGCCGTGCTCGCCGATCTCGTTTCTGCGCGATCTCAACGCCTGGGGTTCGCTCGGCTGGTACTACGAGCATATTTACTCGCTCGCCGACGGCAAGACGCCAGACCTCAAGCTTTCGGCTTTCACGGCGCTGCTGCGTTACGACCGCACCGAGGGCAAAACTGCGAAAGCGGTCATCCGCAATTGATGCAATCCTGGCCGGTTAACCGGCGATTCACCGCAAATCAAACGAATCCGCGCCATTAACGCGTCCTTGGCGCGCGGCCGTTCTAATACGGCAAAACAAGTACAGGGACGCGCCATGACCACCATTCCTTCCGTCTTCGCCAAAGACGAAGAGCTCAGCGCAGGCGAAGCGCCGGCGCATTCCGGCGTTTTCATCGGCCTGTTCGCCGCGGCCGGTCTGGCCTTCGCCACGGCGCAACCGGGACTGGCGACAATGGCGGTTTTTGCCGGATTTGCCTCCGCCATGGCGGCCGGCATGGCTTTGATCGCCGCCCATGACGATGCGAAGAGCACCCATCACCAATCGCTGCGCGCCATTGTGCGCTTCATCGCCCCGGTGATGATGGCCGCGCTGCTATGGATCGCGATACTCTCGGCGCAGGCCGCGCTCGGCGCCGGGGTGCTGGCGACCGCTGTCGCGCTGCCGGCTTTTCTCGCCCTGATGCTGGCGGAAAGCCTGGCGGCTTTCGGCATGCAATTCGGTCTGTCGCGCCTTGCCGGCCAGGATTTCGGCGCGCCGGTCGCGCTGCTCATCGCAGACAAATATGCCGGGTTTGCCGGCGAGTTGCGGTGAGTGAGCAGCCCCTCGCGGCGAAGCGGGGAAAGCTCGGGCTGGGGGGTGTCGGCGGGCCCGGGGGGAATTTCGGCGGGAGCTACGCGCGGCGCTCCTGTTCTCCCTCCCTAGCGGTTTGCAGTTATCCGACCGCATCGATCATGGTCCGAGCAAATCGGCGAAGAAGGCTTCTGTCTTCGCCATTTTCGCCTGCACCGCCATCATCAAATCCTCCGGCCGCAGCATGCCGGCGTTCCACGTCGCGATATAGTCGAGCCCGTCGGCGACTGAATGGTCGCGGGCGAAGGCAAGATTGCGTTTGACGCCGGCGATGGCGAGGGGCGAACGCGCCGCGACAGATTGCGCCACTTCGATCGCCGCGGCGATCGCCGCTTCGCGGTCGGGCAGGACTTGCGACACCAGGCCAATGGCTTTCGCCTCGGCCGCGTCGAAGCGCCGGCCGGTATAGGCCAATTCGGCGGCGACGCCCGGAGCGATCAGCTTCGGCAGGCGTTGCAGCGTTCCGACATCGGCGGCCATGCCGATGGCGATCTCCTCGATGGCGAAGAAAGTGTCGGCGCTGGCGATGCGGATATCGCAAGCCGTGATCAGGTCGATCGCCCCGCCGATGCAGGCGCCATGTATGGCGGCGATGACCGGGAAGGGCGCGCGCTCCAGCGCCGAAAACGCGTCCTGCAGCCTCAGGATCAGCCCGCGCAGCGCGTGGGCGGCGCGGCCCGGCTCTTTCGTCAGAAGCGCGGCGATGTCCTGGAAGGCGGCGAGGTCCATGCCGCTGGAAAAATGCTTGCCCTCGCCGGACAGGACCAGCGCACGGACTGTCGGATCGTTCGACAACGCGCCAATCTGTTCCGGCAATTCGCGCCAGAACGCCGGCGTCATGGCGTTGGCGCGGGCCGGCAGGTTCAGCGCCAGTTGGGCGACCGCGCCGGTGCGGGACGAGAGAAGAAAAGGTTCGGCCATGGCGGAGACTCCGCTGCCGAGATCATGCCCGTGTCGCCATCCCCGGGCAAGCCGGAGCGAGCGGAACTCGCTCCCCAGCCACGCCCCGCAATCGGCCAATGCGCGGGCCGAAACGGCGCGTTTTTTCGCCACCGTCTTGTCTTTGCCGCGAAAACGGCCTTCGAACCCCTCCGGTTTCAGCTTCGTTCCGGCGTCAAGCGGCGGGAACAGGCCGAAATTGACATTCATCGGCTGGAACGAGCGTTTGCCCGGCTCGTCGTCGGCGACGAGATGGCCGCCGGTGATGTGGCCGAGCAGTGCGCCAAAGGCCGTCGTCGCCGGCGGTGCGACCGGGGATCGTCCGAGCGCCTCGGCGGCGGCGAAGCGGCCGGCAAGAAGGCCGATGGCGGCCGATTCGACATAGCCCTCGCAGCCGGTGATCTGGCCGGCGAAACGAATGGCGGGACGCGATTTCAGTCGCAACAGCGCATCGAGCAGGACCGGGGAATTGATGTAGGCGTTGCGGTGCAGACCGCCGAGGCGGGCGAACTCGGCCTGTTCGAGGCCCGGGATGGTGCGGAAGATGCGCACCTGATCGGCATATTTCAGCTTCGTCTGGAAACCGACCATGTTGTAGAGCGTGCCAAGCGCATTGTCCTGGCGCAGTTGCACCACGGCGTAGGGCTTGACCGACGGATCGTGGGCGTTGGTCAGCCCCATCGGCTTCATCGGCCCGTGGCGCAACGTCTCTGAGCCGCGTTCCGCCATCACCTCGATCGGCAGGCAACCGTCGAAATAGGGGACGTTCTCCCACTCGCGGAATTCGGTCTTTTCGCCGGCGTTGAGCGCGGCGACGAACGCCTCGTAGCGGTCCTTGTCCATCGGGCAGTTGATGTAATCCTTGCCGGTGCCGCCGGGGCCGACCTTGTCGTAGCGCGACTGGAACCAGGCAATTCCCATGTCGATGGTGTCGACATGCACGATCGGCGCGATGGCGTCGAAAAAGGAAAGGGCGTCGGCCCCGGTTTCGGCGCGGATCGCCTCGGCAAGCGCCGCGGAGGTGAGTGGCCCGGTGGCGATGATCGCGCTGCCCCAATTGGCGGGCGGCAGGCTTGCGATTTCGCCGCGCTCGATGGTGACCAGCGGGTGAGCCGCCAGCCTGTCGGTCACGGCTTGCGAAAAGCCCTCGCGGTCGACGGCAAGCGCGCCGCCGGCCGGAACCTGATGGGCGTCGCCGCTCGTCATGATCAGCGAACCGGCGAGCCGCATCTCGGCGTGCAGCACGCCGACGGCGTTCGCCTCGGCGTCATCGGAGCGGAAGGAGTTGGAGCAGACCAGTTCGGCCAGTTTGTCGGTCTTGTGCGCCGGCGTTTCCTTCACCCCGCGCATTTCATGCAGGATGACGGGCACGCCGCGCGAGGCGATCTGCCAGGCGGCTTCCGAACCGGCAAGCCCGCCGCCGATGATGTGGACTGGTTTTGCGAACATGCCGCGACATAGGCCAGCGCGTCGGCGGACGCAATGCGGCGGGAAACGCTTGAAAAACTACGCCCGCCGGGGGGAGGAGGATCCCGGCGGGCGCGTTATTCAAAGACCGGTCTGGGAGGAGGATAGACCGGTCTTTCATCCGTCGGGGCCTGGGAGGAGGAGCGGCCCGGACGAAATCCTGCGTCAGATCGCCTTGCGGGCGACGAAAGGGATGTCGGCGCGGCTGATGCCGAGATCGGTCAGCTCACGGTTGGACAGACGGGAAAGTTCCGACACCGTCTGCCGATAACGGCGCCAGTTGCGGTAGTTGCGGATCAAGTTCATTTTTCTCACCTCAAGCGAATGCTTCTTTCGATTTCACGAGACATATCTAGTTCGGCCAAACCGCTTTGAGGAGTGCCGCCATTGCATGGCAGCATTGCGCATTGTGCATTGCAACATTAAGCGATTTTAACAGGTGCGGCAATAAGATGGCGGGATTGACCGATTCGCCTTGTCCGCGCCGCAATCGGCTTGGATTCGCCGGCGGAACCGTTATCATCGGCCGATGAACCGCTCGCGATTGCTCAAAGAGATCGACGATTGGGCCGGGCGCGGCCTGATCGACGCAGCGATTGCCGAACGTCTGGCCAATGACGTGAAAACCCGCGTTGGCGGCTTTTCCTTCGCCTCCGTGCTCGGTTTGCTGGCGAGTCTTCTGCTCGGCGCCGCAATCCTCACCTTCATCGCCGCCAATTGGGAATCGGTGCCCCGGCTCGGCCGGCTCGGCCTGATCGGGGCGCTCATCGCCGCTGGTCCGCTGATCGGCGCCGTTCTCGAGGCGCGTGGCGCGCGACTGGCGGGCGAGGGCGCTCGCATCGTCGGTTCGGCCGCTTACGGGGCCGGCATCGCGCTGGTCTCGCAGATGTACCACATCAGCGGCGACGAAGCGTCGGGCGTGCTGTTCTGGTGCGTCGGCACGGCGGTCGCCGCGGCGCTGACGCGGTCGAAGGCGCTGACCATCGCCGCGATCCTGTTGGCGGCGGCGTTTTTGTCGATGAAAACCAATCTGTTCGGCATATCGCCCGGTTTTCCCTGGTGGTACCCGGCCTTGCTCGCCGTGCTCTGGGCGCTGGCGATCTGGACAGACAGCATCGGCGCGCGCCGCCTCGTCGTGCTGGCGCTCATCCATTTCGGCCTGCATTTGTGGATCGACAGTTCAAGCTCCAGCGGAATGATCGTGGCTCTAGCCATTCTGGGCCTGTCGGTGGTCATGTTCGCCCTTTCGGTCCTTCGTCCGGTCGAAACGGAAACCGCGCTGAAACTCGGCGGCGCTTCCGGTTTCCTGGCGATGGTCGGTTTCGCCAGCGCGTTGTTCATGCTGCACTGGCATTTCGGCGATGCAGTCGGCGGCATGCTGGTGGTCGGCCTGATCGGGCTTGGCGGCGCCATCGGGGCGCTGTGGTCGGCGGGCGCGCATGACCGGCTTGTGCGCATCAGCGCCTACGTCATGTTCACCGTCGAAGTCATCCTTGTCTATTTCATCACCGTCGGCGGCCTGATCGGCACGGCGGCGTTCTTCCTCAGCGCCGGCGTGGCGCTGGCTCTGGCGGCTTTCATCATTCTTCGTCTTGAAAAACGCGTCGCTGCGCGGGCATCGGAGGCGTCGCGATGAAGTCGACCCTTTCCCGCGCCCTGATCCTGGCCGCGCTCGCGGCGGCGCTGCAGTTCGGCGTGCTGGCCTGGGGCGTTCATGGCCGCGTAGTCATCCTGCGCGACGGGGCGGAAGTGGTGTTGAAGACCGAACCGGTCGATCCTCGCGATCTGCTGCGTGGGCGTTATGTCCGGCTCGGCTATGCCATTTCCAGCCTGCCGCTCGCCCTCTTCGATGAAGCCGCCCGCACACAAATCAAGCCGGATGACCGGGTGCGTGTTCATCTTGCGCCGGGAGCCGATGGTCACTGGATCGCGGACAAGGCTGTCCTCGGGGCCGGCGCTGACGGGGCCGACCGGACCTGGATAGCCGGGACGGTGCGCACCGCATTTACCGAGGGACCGGTCTCGGTCGACTATGGCATCGAACGTTTTTACGCGCCCGAATACCTCGCGCCAGAAATAGAGCGCAACATGCGCGATGGCGACGTGACGACGGCGGTCGTCGCCATCGGCGCCGACGGCACGCCACAGATCAAGGCGCTGCGCCAGGGCGAATCGGCGCTTTTTGTCGAACCGCTTTATTGAATCGGCGGCGGCAGCCGGCTTGATTTTTCCTTTGAAGCCTTAAAAGCCGGTGATATAGGAGGCCGCGCTTCGCAAGGGCCGCGACGGCGTTTACGAAGCGGGTGTGGTGGAATTGGTAGACACGCTGGATTTAGGTTCCAGTGGCTCGCGCCGTGGGGGTTCAAGTCCCTCCACCCGCACCAAGTCGCTCCCGGCAGGGTTTTACTCGGGCCAACGCAAACGGCTGACGCCGCGCCGCGCCCGTCATCGGATTTGAAGGGTCAGTCATGCAAGTCACCGAAACGCTCAATCAGGGCCTACAGCGCGAAATCAAGGTCGTGGTGCCCGCCAAGGACATGGAATCGCGCCTGATGGAGCGTCTCGACGACGCCCGCGGCAAGGTGCGCATCAACGGCTTCCGTCCCGGCAAGGTGCCGATGGCCCACATGCGCAAAATGTACGGCAAGTCGCTGATGGCCGAAGAGGTCAACCGCATCATCGCCGACACCCAGCGCTCGGTTTTGGCCGAGCGCGGCGAAAAATCGGCGCTTCAGCCCGACGTGACAATGACGGAGGACGAGAAGGAAGCGGAAAAGATCCTCGATTGCCGCGCCGATTTCGAATTCACCATTCGCTACGAGGTCATTCCGGCCATCGAGATCAAGGATGTCTCCGGCATCGCCATCACACGCCTCGTTTATGACGTGCCGGCGAGCGAGATCGAGGAACAGGCGCTGCGCATCGCCGAATCCGCGCGCGCCTACGAAGAGAAAAAGGGCAAGGCTGCCTCCGGCGACCGCGTCACGATGAATTACCTCGGCAAGGTCGACGGCGAAGCCTTCGAGGGCGGCGCAGCCGATGACGCCCAGCTCGTCATCGGCTCCGGCCGCTTCATTCCTGGCTTCGAAGACCAGCTTGTCGGCGTCAAGGCAGGCGACAAGAAGACGATCGAGGTCACGTTCCCGGCCGATTATCCGGCGGCGAACCTCGCCGGCATGGCCGCGGTGTTCGATGTCGAGGTCAAGGAGATCGCCGCGCCGACCTCGACCGAGCTCACCGATGACGTCGCCAAGTCGCTCGGCATCGAATCCGCCGATCGTCTTCGCGAGATTGTGAAGGGCCAGCTGGAAAACCAGTTCGGTACGATGACGCGCCAGAAGGTCAAGCGCCAGCTGCTCGACGCGCTCGACGACTCCTATTCCTTCGAAGCGCCGTCGCGTCTCGTCAACGCCGAGTTCAACAACATCTGGCTCCAGGTGACTCGTGAACTCGAACAGGCCGGCAAGACTTTTGCCGATGAGGAAACGACGGAAGAAGAGGCGCGGGCCGAATACCAGCGCCTCGCCGAGCGTCGCGTCCGCCTCGGCCTGGTGCTTGCCGAAATCGGAGAAAAAGCCGGCGTGACCGTATCCGACGAGGAAGTGCAACGCGCCCTTTTCGAAATGGTTCAGCGTTACAAGGGCCAGGAACAACAGGTCTATGATTTCTACCGCAACAATCCCGATGCGCTGGCCTCGCTGCGCGCACCGATCTTCGAGGAAAAGGTCGTCGACCATTTGCTGACGCAGATTTCCGTCACCGACAAAAAGGTCGGCAGGGATGAATTGATGGCCGACGACGACGAAGCGCCGAAGGTGGAAAAAACCGCGCCGAAGAAGAAAGCCGCCAAGGCCGAAAAGGCCGAGGACGATGGCGAGCCGAAAAAGAAAGCGGCGCCGAAAAAGAAAGCCGCAAACGACGACAAGTGATTGTCGCAAACGCATAGTCCCCGAAAACCCGCCGGATCGGATCCGGCGGGCTTTTCGTTTCAGCGTCGGCCGGACAGCTTCAAAAAGGCGGGCTTCCCCATGGGGAAGGGAACCGTAAGGAATTTCTGCGAAACTTGGCGTTGGCGCACCGCAGCCCCCCGTTCGCGACGCCGAGGAGAGACGAATTGACCTATCCGCCGATACCCAAACTGGATCCCGACGATTCGCACTACGCCCGCTGCCAGGTGATCGACACGATCCCGGTTTCGCCAAAAGTGTTCTTTGATTGGTACTGGGATGAGCCGGCCCCGAACTTCATGCGTGGTACGCTCATCGTCGCACCGATCATCCGGGTGGAAACCCTGCCGGGTTGCACATACGGCAATCCCGATGAACCGATCATCTACCATTTCAAGGACGGCACGATCGCCTACGAGCATGTCCTCAAAAAGGACTTGCCGAACGGCTTTTCCTATCAGTCATGGGGCTACACGAGCCCGTTGCGCGTCCTGACCGATTACGCCCGTGTGTCTCTGGAAGCGCGGGCGGATGGAGAAAACCGCACCAAACTCGTCTGGACCTACGATTTCCATGTGCCCCGCCGTTATCTGATGCCGCTGGCCCGGCTTTTCGCCAACTACGAGTGGCGCAAGAACCTGACCGGCGCGCTGAAGGTCATCCGCGAACACCTCGAGAAGCACGGCGCCGCGAAACGTATCCACCAGGCGTGAGCTTGGCCGGGGCGCAAGGGCGTGCGCGGCGATTGCCGCGCTCCCGATGTCCCGGCTTGAGCCGCCGGGTCGGTTCTTGCTTTAAGCAACTGTTTCGACGTCCATTTCGATCATATCCTCCATCCGCGGCGCCAAAGTCGGCGCCTCGTCGACGACAAGCCGCGCCGGCGCGGCGTCGCGCACCGCCATGATCGACTTGTTCAGCCCCTTGAACTTCTCGAAGCCGATTTCGGCGTCGGGGAAAAAGCAGCGCATCTGACTTGCTGTCACCAGCCGATGATGGTCGATGACATCTTGCGCCTCGCGTCGATCCGGTACGGGCCGAAAGAAACCGAGGGCGAAGCGGCGCAGCATTTCGCGGCGCACGAAAACCGGCAGATACTGAAAACCGGGAAACCGGAAATGGGGTTCGTAGGGGAACCAGTAGTTCGGCGTCTGCACGAAATAACGCCGGCCGAGGCGGCGGACGTTGACTGCGAAACGCTGCATCGCGGCATCGTCGCCGACATGCTCGATGACCGAATTGGAATGGACCAGGTCGAAAGTCCGGCCGGCGAACAGGGCCGGATCGGTGGCGTCGCCGGCAAGGGAGGTAAAGAGGGCGCGGTCGCGCGCCGTTTCGGCTTCCGGATTGACCAGCGTGATGCGAAGTTTGTCGCGGTTGGCGGCGATGAATTCGGCGCCAATGCGCCAGTAGGTTTCGGTCCCGCCCAAATCGAGGATGTCGCAATGGCCGCGTTCAGCGATCGTCATTGCGATCATCGCCTTCACGCGTTCGAACCGGCGGGCGCGGAAGCGGAACTCGATGCTGGTCTGGTCGAGGTACGGATTGGCGCGCGGTTCGACAACCGCCGGAATGGCGGCTAGAGTCTGATCGGTCATGATGAATCCCCGTCCCGAAATTGCCGGCCGAGTCATATCCATAGTTAACAAAAGGTAAATAGACCAAGCATAGAGTTAAAAAGCATGGTTAATACCTAAAAATTTAGTTTAATTACATAAGCCCGAGTCCCTTAAGACTGGAATGCCCGCTTTTTCCGATGATGATGTGGTCGTGCACGGCGATTCCCATCGATTTCGCCGTCTGTATAACCTGTTGGGTCATGTCGATGTCGGCGCGGGATGGCGTCGGGTCGCCCGAGGGGTGATTATGCACCAGAATCAAGGCGCTAGCGGCAAGCTCCAATGCCCGACGGACCACTTCCCGCGGGTAGACCGGGGTATGGTCGACCGTTCCCAGGCCTTGAATTTCGTCGGCGATCAGCACGTTTTTCTTGTCGAGGAAAAGGATGCGGAACTGCTCGCGGGTTTCGAACGCCATCGCCGCCTTGCAATAGTCGAGAACCTGCGTCCACGACGATAGCACCGGACGTCGGGCCAGCTCGGAGCGCACCATGCGACTGGCCGCCGCCGCCGCGATCTTCAAAGTCGCCGCGGCGATCGCGCCAACGCCATCGATCTCGCGAAGACGGACTTCGGGAGCGCCAAGCACCTCGGCGAAGGAACCGAATTTACGCAGCAGCGCCTTGGCGATCGGTTTGGTGTCGCGGCGGGGAAAAGCGGAAAACAGGAGCAATTCCAGCAATTCGTAGTCGGCCAGCCCATCAGCGCCGGACAGGCGGAAGCGTTCGCGAAGTCGTTCGCGGTGGCCGGTGCGATCGTCCGGCGCCACGCCGCCACCGCGCGGCGCTTTCGGCGCGGGCGCCGCTCCTTCAGCGAGGAAACCGCGTTCGTCCTTGTCGTCCATCCGCCATCGCCACTGGTTGAACCGGAACAGTAGCGCTTATCTGGCGTGGAAAGAGGCGTTTCGGCAAGCCGTCCGTTCGTCGAAACGGTGGAGCCGGCCGATTGCGGGCAAAAAAAATGCAAGGCCGAAGCCTTGCAATGATTTCGCGTTCACCGGTCCTTTTCCCTTTTCGGGCGGCTGCGCTTTTGGCGCGCCTGGACCGCATCCTCCCAAGACTTTGACCGCGCCGGTAGCCGGATCGCACTGTCCCGCCACTCAATTGTCATATTTCATTAGCTGACCTGCGGAGAGGAGTCACGCAAAAATCTCGCCGTTTTGCCAAATGTTTGTGCTGCATTGCACAATCGTCGGGCAATGATCCGGCAGGTGATTGCGGGAATTCCTTTCGCCGCGCCGATGTTCTAAGGAACCAAATCCCCGGGCGTCGACCACGCCTGATTCCGCCCCTTCGCCAGAACGGATGTCCGCATGCGCTTGTCGCGTTATTTTCTCCCGATCCTCAAGGAAAATCCGCGCGAAGCGGACATTGTTTCGCATCGCCTGATGCTGCGCGCCGGCATGATCCGCCAGCAGGCGGCCGGTTCGTTCTCGTGGCTGCCGCTCGGCAAACGCGTGCTCGACAAGGTCAACGCCATCATCCGCGAAGAACAGAACCGGGCCGGGGCGCAGGAAATCCTGATGCCGACCATCCAGTCGGCCGAGCTGTGGCGCGAAAGCGGGCGCTACGACGATTACGGCAAGGAGATGCTGCGCATCCAGGACCGGCACGAGCGCGACATGCTGTTCGGGCCGACGAACGAAGAGATGGTGACGGACATTTTCCGTTCCTACGTCAAATCCTACAAGGATTTGCCGCTCAACCTCTACCACATCCAGTGGAAGTTCCGCGACGAGGTGCGGCCGCGCTTCGGCGTGATGCGTTCGCGCGAATTCCTGATGAAGGACGCCTATTCCTTCGACCTCGACTACGACGGCGCCAAGGCGGCGTACAACCGCATGTTCGTTTCCTATCTGCGCACGTTTTCGCGCATGGGCCTGCAGGCGATCCCGATGCGGGCCGACACCGGGCCGATCGGCGGCGATCTTTCCCATGAGTTCATCATTCTCGCCGACACCGGCGAAAGCGCGGTGTTCTGCGAGCGCGCCTATCTCGACATGGCCGTTCCGGGCGCTGACGTGAACTACGGCGACGACGGCGAGATCGCCGGCATCGTCAAGGCATGGACGACGCCCTACGCGGCGACCGACGAGATGCACGACGAAAAGGCGTGGGAGGCGGCGCCGATAGAAGGCCGCGTTTCGGCGCGCGGCATCGAGGTCGGCCATATTTTCCACTTCGGCACGAAATATTCCAAACCGATGGGCGCCAAGGTCACGGGGCCGGACGGCAAGGAGCATTTCGTCTCGATGGGCTCCTACGGCATCGGGCCGTCGCGCTTGATCGCGGCGATCATCGAGGCGAGTCACGACGAGGCCGGCATCATCTGGCCGAAGGCGGTGGCGCCGTTCGACGCCGTGCTGATCAACATGAAAGCCGGCGATCCGGGCTGCGACGGCGCCTGCGCCAGGCTCGAAACCGGCCTGGAAAACGCCGGGCTCGACGTGCTGCACGACGACACCGACGATCGGGCCGGGGCCAAATTCGCCACCGCAGACCTGATCGGCGCGCCGTGGCAGGTCATCGTTGGGCCGCGCGGGGTCGCCGCGGGCGAGGTCGAGATCAAGAACCGCAAGACCGGCGCGCGCGAATCCCTGCCGGTCGAGGCGGCGATCAACCGGCTCGCGCAGGAAAAATGAGCGCGGGCGCTGCCGGCGTCGCCGGACCCTTCGGCGTGTTCGAGCGCATGGTCGCATGGCGCTATCTGCGCGCCCGGCGACGGGAAGGCTTCGTTTCCGTCATCGCCGCAATTTCGTTTTCCGGAATCATGCTCGGCGTGGCGACTCTTATTGTCGTCATGGCGGTGATGAACGGCTTTCGCCAGGAAATGCTGTCGCGGGTGCTCGGCATTGACGGGCATCTGGTGGTCGAGGCGGGCGATCAGCCGCTCGGCGACTGGCAGGACCTTTCTGCCCTGTTCGCCACGATCCCGGGCGTGCGCACGGCCGTGCCGCTGATCGAAGGCCAGGTGCTGGCCTCGGCGCGCATCGGCGTCGGCAATGGGGCGAAGGTGAGGGGTCTCGACGAAGCGGCGCTGAAAAGCCTTGAACCGGTCGTCAAAAACGTCACGCAAGGAACGCTCGACGGGTTCGACACGGCCGGCGGCGTCGTCATCGGACAGGGATTGGCCGAAATGATCGGCGCCGGCCTTGGCGACAATGTCACGTTGGTCTCGCCCGACGGCGAAGTCACCGAACTGGGCGTCAATCCGCAGGTGAAAGCCTATCCGGTGATCGCGGTTTTCGCGGTTGGCGGCAACGGATATGACAGCGCAGTCGTTTTCCTGCCCTTCGGGGAAGCGCAAAGCTTTTTCAAAATGCCGGACGCCGCCGGTTCGATCGAACTTTTCCTCGACGATCCCCATGGCGTCGAGGCGGTCAAGGCCGTGGTCGCCGACACGGCGGGGAGGCCGCTGAAACTGACCGACTGGCGCGAGGCCAACAAAACGTTTTTCGATGCGCTGCAGGTGGAGCGCAATCTGATGTTCATGGCGCTGACGCTGATCGTTCTGGTCGCGGCGCTGAACATCGTTTCCGGACTGATCATGATGGTCAAGGACAAGGGTCAGGACATCGGCATCCTGCGCACCATCGGCGCCTCGCGCGCGGCGGTGATGCGGGTGTTCATGATGACCGGCTCGGTCATCGGTGTGGCGGGAACCGCGGCCGGGGTGGCGCTGGGCGTCGCCGCCAGCCTGAACATTGATGGCCTGAGCGCATTTTTTTCCATTTTTTCAGGAAATTCCAGCGGATTCCTCAACCGGCTTCCGGCGGTGATGAATCTTGGCGAAACGATTTCCGTCGTCGTCATGGCGCTGGCGCTGACCTTCATCGCGGTGGTTTTCCCGGCCTGGCGCGCGGCGCGCCTCGACCCCGTCCAGGCGTTGAAGTCGACATGACCGCGCCCGTTCCCGCCAGCGCCGCCGGCGGCGCTCCCTTCTCGGCTTTCGAGCGCATGATGGCGATGCGCTATCTGCGGCCGGGCCGGGCCGACGCCTATGTTTCGGTGATCGCCGGCATCGCCTTTGCCGGCATCATGATCGGCGTGGCGACGCTGATCGTCGTTTCCGCCGTTTTCGTCGGTTTTCGCGAGGAACTCGTGTCGCGCATGCTCGGCCTCAACGGCCACATGGTGGTGCAAGCGGTCGAAACGCCTTTCGACGATTTCGCGGCTGTGAGCGAGCGCCTCGGCAAGGTCGAGGGCGTGCGCTTCGCCGCGCCCCTGGTCGAGGGACAGGCGTTGGCGACGGGCCGGAAAGGACCGGGGCAGGGCGTTCTGCTGCGCGGCATGACCGGCGAGGACATCGCACGGCTCGACCTGATCGCCCGAACGCTGAAAGGCGGCACGCTTGAGGGGTTCTCGCAGTCGGAAACGGTTATAATCGGCGCGCGCATGGCCGAAAAGCTGGGCATGGCGCTCGGTGACAAGCTGACGCTGATTTCGCCAGAGGGCGATGTGACGCCGTTCGGCACGACGCCACGCGTCAAGGCCTATCCGGTCGCGGCGATTTTCGAGGCCGGCATGTCCGACTACGATTCCTCGGTGGTGTTCATGCCGTTCGAGGAGGCGCGCCTGTTTCTCAACGTCGAGAACATCGCCCACGCGTTGGAGATTTTCCTGGAGCGGCCGGACGACATCGATGCGCTGCGCCCGGCGCTCGAGGAAGCGGCGGCGCGGCCGGTGTTCCTCATCGACTGGCGCGAGCGCAACCGCGCCTTTTTCGACATTCTGGAGGTCCAGCGCACCATGGTGACGATGGTGTTGTCGCTGATCGTCGTCATTGCTGCGCTCAACATCGTTTCGAGCCTGATCATCCTGGTCAAGGACAAGGGGCGCGCCATCGCCATCCTGCGCACCATGGGGGCGACGAAGGGCGCGATCCTGCGCATCTTCGTCATGGCCGGCGCCTCCATCGGCGTCGCCGGAACGCTCGCCGGCGTCATCGCCGGCGCCGCCATGACCCACTACGTCGAAGACATCCGCGCCTTTGTCTCCTGGCTGACGGGAACGACGATGTTCAATCCCGAACTGTATTATCTCAATGCGTTGCCGGCCCGGCTCGATTTCGGCCAGATCGCGTCGGTGGCGGCGCTGGCGCTGTTTCTCTCCCTTCTCGCCACCCTGTTTCCGTCGTGGCGCGCAGCGCGTCTCGATCCGGTCGAAGCCCTGAGGTACGAATGATGAACCCGGTCCTTGAACTGAAGGCCGTCGATCGCGTCTACCAGCAGGGCGACCGAAAACTGGCGATCCTGCAGGCGGCCGATTTCACGCTGACGCCGGGCGAGATGGTGGCTCTCGTCGCCCCGTCGGGGGCCGGCAAGTCGACGCTGCTGCATTCGGCCGGACTCCTGGAGCGGCCCGATTCCGGCGACGTGTTCATCTCCGGAAGGGCCTGCGGCCGGCTCGGCGACGACGAGCGCACGGCGATCCGCCGCAACGAGATCGGTTTCGTCTACCAGTTCCACCATCTTCTGCCCGAGTTCACCGCGCTCGAAAACGTCATGATCCCGCAATTGGTCAAAGGCCTGACGCGGGCGGAAGCCGCCAAACGGGCGCGCGACCTGCTCGACTACATGAAGATCGGCCAGCGCGCCGATCATCGCCCGGCCGAATTGTCCGGCGGCGAACAACAGCGCGTCGCCATCGCCCGCGCCGTCGCCAATGCGCCGCTGGTGCTGCTCGCCGACGAGCCGACCGGCAATCTCGACCCGGCGACATCGTCCTATGTGTTCGAGGCGCTGGAGGCGCTGGTGCGCCAATCGGGCCTCGCCGCCCTGATCGCCACCCACAATCATGCGCTCGCCGCCCGCATGGACCGCCGCGTCACCATCGCCGACGGCAAGATCACGGCGCTGTAATCTGGGCGGCTTCCTGTCGCAACGACTTGTTAACCCTGCGCCAAATGTCGCTTGACGAGAGAACAAAAAGGGAACATATGAAAAACACAAAGCGAATAGGAGGCTTGCATGCTCGATCTGGTCCAGGATGTCGTCGCGCTTCTCTCGGTCTCGACCTTCGTCGTCTCGGTCGCCATGTGGGTTGGCGCGCTGTAGGACGCCGCGCCGCTTCTGTGGACAGGCCCGATCGCCGTTTGCCAAACTGACCGCCGGGGGCCCATGAGTCTCCCCGAACGGGAAACTTGGCGATGGCGGACAGGGCGAATTGGCAAAGCGCGGCGCGCCCGTTCGTGCATCTGCGCGTCCATTCGGCCTATTCGCTGCTCGAAGGGGCGTTGCCTCTGTCGAAGATCGTCGGCTTCGCCGTCAAGGATGGCGCGCCGGCCATAGCGGTGACCGACACCAACAATTTGTTCGGGGCGCTGGAATTCGCCCAGAAGGCGGTCAAGGAGGGCGTGCAGCCGCTGGTCGGCGTGCAGATGGATGTGTCTTTCGACGAGGCGGCGGGCGGCGGTCCGGGCCGTCGCGGCGGCGGTCAGGCGCTGTACCCGCTCGTCCTGTTCGCTGCGACCGAGGCCGGATATCGTCGCCTGATGACGGTCGTGTCGCGCGCCTATATGGAGACGCCGACCAGCGAGGCGGTTCATGCGCCGCTTCGCTGGTTCGAGGCCGGAACCGACGGTCTGATCGCGCTCACCGGCGGCGAACGCGGCGCCATCGGCCGGGCGCTCGCCGACGGCGACCGGGCGCTGGCGGAAACGCGATCGCGGCTGCTCGCCGGGCTGTTTCCCGACCGTCTCTATGTCGAGTTGTCGCGCCATCGCGGCTTCGACAAGGCGGTCGAGCGCGGATTTCTCGATCTCGCCCTCAGCCTCGACTTGCCGATCGTGGCGACGAACGAGGCTTTCTTTCCCGGTCGCGACGATTTCGACGCCCATGACGCGCTGATCGCCATCGCCGAGGGCTCGGTCATCGCCGAGGACAAGCGGCGGCGTCTGACGCCGGACCACGCGCTGCGCTTTTCCGCCGACATGGCGAAGCTGTTCGCCGATCTGCCGGAGGCCCTCGACAACACGATCGAGATCGCGCGGCGCTGTTCCTTCTTTCCCGATACGGTCAAACCGATCCTGCCGCGCTTCACCATCGATGGATCCGACGCTTCGGAAGCCGCCGAATTGCGCCGCCAGGCGGCCGAGGGTCTGGAGAAACGGCTCGCCGCATCGGGTAGGGCGGCGAACCACACGCTGGACGATTACCTCGCGCGGCTCGATTTCGAGCTTGGCGTCATCGAACGGATGAAATTTCCGGGCTATTTCCTCATCGTCGCCGATTTCATCCAGTGGGCGAAGGCGCAGGGCATACCGGTCGGGCCGGGGCGCGGCTCCGGCGCCGGCTCGCTCGTCGCCTGGGCGTTGACCATCACCGACATCGATCCGTTGCGTTTTTCGCTGCTGTTCGAGCGCTTCCTCAATCCCGACCGCGTGTCGATGCCCGACTTCGACATCGATTTCTGCCAGGATCGGCGCGACGAGGTGATCCGCTACGTGCAGCAGCGCTACGGCGAGGACCAGGTCGCCCAGATCATCACCTTCGGCACGCTGCAGGCGCGCGCCGTGCTGCGCGACGTCGGCCGCGTGCTGCAGATGCCCTATACGCAGGTCGACCGGCTGACCAAGCTGGTGCCGCAAAACCCGGCCAATCCGGTGACGCTCGCCAAGGCGATCGAGGTCGAGCCGCGTCTGGCCGAAGAGGCGGAAAAGGAGCCGATCGTCCGCACGCTGCTCGACATGGCGCAGAAGCTCGAAGGCCTCTACCGCCACGCCTCGACCCACGCCGCCGGCATCGTCATCGGCGACCGGCCGCTCGCCGAACTGGTGCCGCTCTACCGCGATCCGCGCTCTGACATGCCGGTCACCCAGTTCAACATGAAATATGTCGAGCAGGCCGGCCTGGTAAAGTTCGATTTTCTCGGCCTGAAAACGCTGACCGTGCTGAAAACCGCGATCGACCTCGTGGCGCGGCGCGGCGTCGTCATCGACCTGCCCAACCTGCCGCTCGACGATCGGCCAACCTACGAGATGCTGACGCGCGGCGAAGTCGTCGGCGTGTTTCAGGTGGAAAGCGCCGGCATGCGCAAGGCGCTTCTCGGCATGAAGCCCGACCGGATCGAGGACATCATCGCGCTGGTCGCGCTCTACCGCCCCGGCCCGATGGAGAACATCCCGACCTACAATGCGCGCAAGAACGGCGAGGAGGAAGTCGCCTCGATCCATCCGCGCATCGATCCGCTGCTGAAGGAGACCTACGGCGTCATCGTCTACCAGGAACAGGTGATGCAGATCGCCCAGGTGCTGGCCGGCTATTCGCTCGGCGAAGCCGACCTGCTGCGCCGCGCCATGGGCAAGAAGATCCGCGCCGAGATGGACAAGCAGCGCGAGCGCTTCGTCACCGGCGCCGTTGAGCGCGGTGTGGAGAAGCCGCAGGCCGATTTCATCTTCGACCTGCTGGCGAAATTCGCCGATTACGGCTTCAACAAGAGCCATGCGGCGGCCTACGCCATCGTTTCCTACCAGACCGCCTACATGAAGGCGCATCATCCGGTCGAATTCCTCGCCGCCTCGATGGCTTACGACATGGCCAACACCGAGAAGCTCGCGGTGTTCCGCGCCGATGCGCAGCGCCTCGGCATCGAGGTGACGCCGCCCTCGGTGATGAGCTCGCACCGCCTTTTCGAGGTTGAAGGCAACCGGATTTTCCATTCGCTTGCCGCGATCAAAGGCGTCGGCGAGGCGGCGGTCGAGCACATCGTGGCGCTGCGCCGCGACAAAGATTTCTCTTCGCTTGAGGATTTCCTCGCCCGCGTCGATCCGCACATCATCGGCAAGCGCGTGCTGGAAAGCCTTGTCGCCGCCGGCGCGCTCGATTGCTTCGGCCGCGACCGGGCGCAAATGTTCTCCGGCGTCGACCGCATGGTCGCCTATGCACAGGCGGCGCGGGAATCGGCGACCAGCGGCCAGGCCGACATTTTCGGCGGGCTGGCGGGAAGCGCGCCGGAACCGCTGCGCCTGAACGCGGCGGAGCCATGGCTGCCGGCCGAACGGCTGCACCGCGAATTCCTCGCCGTCGGCTTCTACCTTTCGGCCCACCCGCTCGACGATTACCGCAAGGTGCTGGAGCGGCTGCGGGTGCAGTCCTACGCCGATTTTTCCGCCGCCGTGAAACGCGGCGTCACCGCCGGGCGCCTCGCGGGCACGGTGACGTCGTTTTCGACCCGGCGCACGCGCACCGGCAACCAGATGGGCATCGTCGATTTCTCCGACGGCACTGGGCAATTCGAAGCCGTCATGTTTTCCGAGACGCTCGGCCAATACCGCGACGCCATCGCCGAGGGGCGCTCCTTCGCGATCACGGTCGCGGCGGAGGATCGACCCGAAGGCGTCAATCTGCGCATCCAGACGCTGCAGTCGCTCGACGACGAGGCCGGGCGCATCCAGAAATCGCTGCGCATCTTCCTGCGCGACGCCGGTCCGGCGCAGACCATCGCCGGGCGGCTGAAAAACCGCGGCGAACAGGACGTGTCGCTGATCCTGATCAAGGCAGGAGGGGGCCGGCGAGGTGGAAATCGCGCTTCCCGGCCGCTACTCCGTCACGCCGCAAATCGCCGCGGCGCTGCGCGCCGTGCCCGGTGTCGTCGAGGTGGAGCTGGTATGATGGCCGTTCATGCGCTGGCCATTCCAACCACCATGGCCGCGGTCATGCTCACCGGCCATGGCGGGACGGAAAAGCTGGTTTGGCGCGAGGAGGCGCCAACGCCGACGCCCGCGCCGGGTGAAGTGCTTGTCGAAATCCGCGCCGCCGGCGTTAACAACACCGACATCAATACGCGCATCGGTTGGTACTCCTCGGGCGTCGGCGGCGGCACGGAAGAAGCCGTCTCCGCTTCTTCCGACGCGCCGGCCGATGGCGACTGGACGGGCGGCGGGCTCGCGTTTCCGCGCATCCAGGGCGCCGACGCCTGCGGACTTGTCGTCGCCGTCGGTCCGGGCGTCTCGCCGGGTCGGATTGGCGAACGCGTCATCGTGCAATCCTGCCTTGTTTCGCTCGGCGACGGCGAAATCACGCCCTGGCTCGGATCGGAGCGGGACGGGGCGTTCGCGCAATTCGTCACCGCGCCGTCGGACGACACGTACGCGGTCGATGGTTCTTTGACGGATGTCGAGCTCGCCGCTATTCCCTGCGGCTACGGAACCGCGCAGAACCTGCTGTCGCGGGCTGGCGTTCGCGTCGGCGACCGCGTGCTCGTCACCGGGGCGTCCGGCAATGTCGGCCTCGCCGCCGTTCAACTCGCGGCGCAACGGGGCGCGGAGGTGTTCGCAATCGCCGCCGGGCCGAAACACGATGCATTGCGCGCGATTGGAGCCAGGCAATGCCTGGAGCGGGGCGGCCCTATCGCGCGAACCCTCGGGCCGCGCTCGATCGACGCCGTCATCGATGTCGTTGGCGGCCCGCAATGGCCGGACCTCCTCGACGTGCTCAGGACGGGTGGGCGGTATGCCGTTTCAGGCGCCATCGCCGGCCCTTTGGTGAGCCTCGACTTGCGCAAGCTGTATTTGAAAGACCTGACGCTGATCGGCTGCACCAAACAAGACCGGCCCGCATTCGTCGAGTTGGTCGGTCTGGCGCGGCTTGGCGCGATCCGGCCGCCGGTGGCCCGGACGTTTCCGCTTTCCGCCATCGCCGAGGCGCAGGCGCTGTTTCAGACAAAAACGGTGATCGGCAAGATCGTGCTTGTGCCGCCCGCCGCTTTCGGCTGACGCCAAAAATGGCAACGGCCGCCGCGTGGGAGCGCGACGGCCGCCTTTCCTTTCCGGCGGATTTCGGGGCATTGAAGCCGCCGGCGAAGGGATTCGCCACAACAAACCGCCGGTGAAGGCGTGGCCGGGGCCAGAGCCCTTCGCCTGCGGTTGACGTTGTGCGCGTTTTTTGTCGGACGCCGCGGATTCGCGCATACCCCAAATGAGGTAAGTCCCTGTTCCGCAGGATCACGGTCCCGTGATCCGATCGGGGCCTCAATTCGGCAGGAAGCGCTCCAGCCGGTCGAGAACGCGCCAACGTTCCTGGAAAAAGGCGAGCTGGCCGCATCCGGGAAGCCACTCCACTTCAATGCCCGGGAATTCCGGCGCGCGCTCGAGGATGTTCTGTTTCGGGGCCTGCGGGTCCTGGTCGCCCTGCATCATCAGCACCGGCGCCGGGCAGGCGCGCACCACATCCGACCAGTCGCGCTCCGAATCGATGACTTCACGGGCAAACGCGGCGTGGGCCGTGTGCCAGGACGACAGCGAGACTTCCGAGCCGAGCAGCATCGCCTCCTTGACGATCGGTTCGTCGAATGTGGCGAGATCGCCGGCGGAAGAGGCGTTTACGGCGCGGAAAAACTGCTCCTTGCCGATGCGGCGCGCCAGCGAGAAGCCGGCCTTGACCAGGAACGGCAGGATTTTCGGCGCATGGCGGCCATTGGTGAGAATAAACCGGTGCCATTTGTCCATGCGCTGGTATTGCTCATCGGTCGCGGCGGGCAGCGTGCCCGGCGCCGCGACGATTCCCGAAAAGAGTTCCGGGCGCAGCGCCGCGGCCCGCATGGCGTAGCGAACGTCAGCGCCGAGACATAGAATCGCGGCGCGCCTGACGCCGAGATGGTCGAGCAGACGGATCACGTCGCGCGCTGTCTCGTCGCAATAATTGACCTTTTGCGGCAATTCGCCGGAGTGGCCGAAGCCGGCGCGAATGGGGACGATCACCCGGATATTGCGCTGGCGAGCGGCCTGTTCGGCGTCGGCGGGCCAGCGGGTCAACGCATAGTCGAGTGGCAGATACAGGAGCGGACGCCCGCCCGGCGCGCCGAATTCGATCCAGTCGAAGCGGCGATTTCCGGGCATGGTCATGGTCGAAAACGGGATCGGCAGAAGGCGGCCGGCAATGGCGCGCGGCGAAATCGGCGCGGCGCGGGCGGAGGTGACATCCATCAAACCGAGCGTGATGCGGATCAGTTCGCCTTGGGAATGGGTTTCGGTTTTGGCCAGGACGGTGCGCAATTGGGTGCGAACGGTTTGTTCGGACCGGTTGCGCTCCACCGCGATATCGCGAACGCTTTTTCCCTCGACCAGACCGCGCACGATGTCGATCTCGGCGTCGGTGAATTCGAAGGCGTCGATCAGAATGGCGTCGAACCCGGGAGGCCAGGCAAGCGCCGTCGACATCACCAACGCCATGGCCCGTTCGTCGGCGCTCTTGACCGGCATGACGCGCAGGATGACCGGTCCGGTTCCGCCTATCGGCCGGATCCGCAAGGTGGCGGCCTTTTCGGCCTCGCCCGAGGCGACGCGGCGCGCCACCTGACAAAGCTCGGCGATATCGTCGTCATCGAAGGGAAGGGTGGCCAGGGGAGCGCCTTCGACAAGGCTGAACACATCGCGGGCGCCGGCATTGACCGCCACGATCAGGCGTCCATCGCAGACGAACGCGGCCGAGCGGCCGATTTCATCGAGGGCGGCGCGATATCCCGACGATTTGTTGGCCAATTCGAAACGATCGAGGAAAATGCTCGCGCGTTCGATGTGGTTCTCGATCTCGCGGTCATGAAACGCCCCGGAGGGGCTGCGGACGGAATCGCCAACCAAAGGCGCCTGACCTTTCCAGGCGTCGACCAGATCCTCGTAGCGCACCGGGTCGAGCGCCACGTCATAGAGCCGGTCAATAATCCGGGCCTTCAGGCCGGGATCGGTGTCCCGCCGCCTCTCGTCATCCCCGCAGCCTACACCCGCCCGCACTCCCATAGCCCTGACACGCCTTGCAAAAGCGGCAGGCTGGGCGGCGGCCGCGGCGGGGGGTTTGCCGCGAGTCGGCCGCGGCCCGCGCTGGCGCGTCTCCCCTGGGGGGCCCGGGGCCCCGTCCGCCCCGCGCCGGCCCCGCCCCGCCCGCCCCCGCGGGGCGCGCGGGGCCGCCCCGGGCCCGCGGCCCCGCCGGCCCGGGGCGGCGGGGGAGGGGGGGGCCCCCCCCCCCAGGGGCCCCGAAGGGGTCCCCGGGGGCCCGGGGTTCGGCCGCCCGCCCCCCGCGCCCCCTCCCGCCCGGGCAGGGAGGGGGGGGGGGGGGGCTCCCCTTGCGGCCCCCGCCCCCGCGGCGGGCGGGTTTCCGCCGCCGGCGGGGGCGGGGGGCGGGGCGGCGGGGGCCGCCGCCCCCCCGCCGGAGGCGGGAATATTCAGGCGCGTCCGGGCGGAAAATTCAAGCAAATAATCGTCGGCAGCCTGACAACGGCATTGACGTTACGGCACCGACGCCGCGACGCGCTCATGAACCGGTTTTCCCGTCGGGGGCGGCGCGGCGCGGCCGTGACCGAAGGTGATGCCGGTTTCGACGGCGCGATTGCCGAACTTGGCGCGCACCTTGTCCATCGCCGCTTCCGCGACGGCGCGCCGCGCCGCCTGTTCGTCGACCAGATCGGGCGGGTCGGCGTCTTCGCCGTCGACCAGTTCCGAGACGCCGACGCCGATGAGGCGAAACGGCGTGCCGTCGGTTTCCTTCGCCAGCAGGTCGATGGCGGCGGCGTGGATTCGGTCGGCGAGGCGGGTCGGATCGGCAAGCGTGCGGGCCCGCGTGCGCGATTTGAAATCGGCGGTTTTCAGCTTTAAGGTCACGACCCGGCCGGCGATCCCGGCGCCTTTCAGCCGCCGCGAAACTTTCTCCGCCAAGGCGCGCAGGATCGGGGCGAGCGCGTCGTGGGCGGAAATATCCGAATCGAATGTCGTTTCGGCGGAGACGCTTTTGGCATCGCCGCGCGGATCGACGCGACGCTCATCCTCGCCGCGCGCCAAATGAAAGAGCCGCGCGCCCATGACGCCGTAGCGGCGCAACAGATCGTCGCGCTCCATCGTCTGCAACTGGCCGATCGAGCGCACGCCATCGCGCGCCAGCGTCTCGGCGAAGGCTTTGCCGACGCCCCAGATGAGACCGACCGGCTGGGCGGCAAGGAAAGTTTTCGCCTCCGCCCGGCCGATGACGGCGAAACCGCGCGGCTTGCGCATGTCCGAGGCGATCTTGGCGAGGAATTTGCAATAGGAAAGGCCGACCGAGACGGTGATGCCGATGTCGCGTTCGACATCACGGGCGAAACGGGCCAGCACCAGCGCCGGCGGCGCATGGTGGACGCGTTCGGTGCCGGACAGATCGAGGAAGGCCTCATCGATCGACAGCGGCTCGACCAGCGGCGTCAGGCGCAACATCGCCTCGCGCACCTCGCGGCCGACGCGGGAATATTTCGCCATATCGGGTTTGACGACGACGGCCTCCGGACAAAGCTTGAGCGCCTTGAACATCGGCATCGCTGACTTCACGCCATGGATGCGCGCAACGTAACAAGCCGTTGAAACAACGCCGCGTTTCCCTCCGCCGATGATCACCGGCTTGTCGCGCAATTCCGGGCGGTCGCGCTTCTCCACGGCGGCGTAGAAGGCGTCGCAATCGATGTGCGCGATGGCGAGGTCCGCCAGTTCCTCGTGGCGGGCGAGGCGCGGGCTGCCGCATTCGGCGCAACGCGGCCCGTCGCGCCCCTGAACGGTCAGGCAGTCGCGGCAAAATCCATGCGGCAAGGCGTTGACAATCGGCGACACGTCAAGAACAATACATGAACGATCGGGCGCAGCCAAGCCTGGGCAGCCATGACCATGAACCAGACTATCACCGTTTTTCCGCTGACGCCGGACCGGCGCTCGGATTTCGAAGTCCTTTTTGGGCCGAAGGGGGCCTGCGCGGGCTGCTGGTGCACCTATTTCCGCCTCGGCCACAAGGTCTGGCAGGACGCAAAGGCCGACGAGCGCAAGGCCGTCATGCTAGAGCGCATCGTTCGAGGCCCGCCGCCGGGCCTCATCGCCTATCGCGCCGGCAAGCCGGTCGGCTGGCTGCAAATCGGTCCGCGCGCCGATATTCCCGAATGGAACAATGCCAAGCGCGCGACGACGCCGCTTGCCGATGCGCCGGCGGACGACGCCACGGTCTGGGCGATGTCGTGTTTCTTCTTCGCCAAAAATGAACGCGGCAAGGGGCTCTCGCACCGCATGGTCGCCGAAGGGGTTGAATTCGCGCGGAAAAATGGCGCCCGCCTGATCGAGGCCTGCCCGATGGACGAAGCCAACAAGGCGAAATCGATCGCCCTCTTTGTCGGTTCGACGCGGGTCTTCGCCAAAGCCGGCTTCCGGGAAGTCGCCCGCAGGAAACCCGGCCGGCCGTTGATGCGGCTGGAGTTGTGACGGATCACGCCATGAGCGCCGCTCGAATCGCGGTCTCGGCCTCGCGCCAGTCGGCCAGCGCCTGAATTCCCTCGGGCAGGGGCGGCAGCAACGAGCGCATGGCGGCATTGTCCATCAGGTGGAACAAATGGGCGTCGGCGACCGCGTCGCACCGACAACAGGTTCGGCGGCAGATCGTCGATAAAGGCGACGGGCCGGGCGGATAGCCCGCGCAGCCGCGCCAGCGCCGGTCCCTTGGCCATTTCGGTGGTGAGCAGGGGAAAGGGAATGCCCAGCGCATCCAGGTGGGCGCGCCGGATGGCGTGATGACGGTGCGGCATGGCCGTCAGCAGCACGATCTCGACATCGACCGACAGGCGATGCAGCGCCGCGACCGCGCCATCGGCCGCCGTCTGCCAATGGGCCTGGACGGCGAAGAATTCCTCCAGCAGCGCGCCGGTTCTTTCGGGAGACGCCTTTTCGCCGCTCGCCTTGTCGATGACGTTCCCCGTCAGGCGAAAGCTCTGCGTGGAAAAGGCATAGCCTTCGGCGTCGAGGAACCGGACGAAGGGATCGACGAAACCGAGCACCACCTCGTCGACGTCACTGACCAGCAAGGGTCTGGAATCGTGCGACAATTCCTCGATTTGGCGCAGCGTTTCGGGGTCAATTGTCACGTCTGGACGTCCCAGGCCTGGTCGCCGGCGGGGAGCCGCGCCAGCGCCCGCGTCACCGTGGCCGGGTCGATGCCGGCGTCGGCGGCGAAGGCCATCAGGGTCGGTTCATGCGCGGCGATGAAGGCGAGAACGCCGGCGAGGAACCCCGGCTCGCTCGCGGCGCGGCGGATTTGCGCCGCCTCGATGCCGGAAAGCGCCAGAAAACGGGTGAACAGGGTCGTGTCGGCGGCGACAAAGGTCAGCGCCCGGATCGCCAAGGTTTCGGCGTCTTCCGGCGAAGGCATGGGCGTTTCGCGCATCGTTGGGCTCCCGGTTGCGACTGCACTTAGAGCCTGGACACCGGCGCGGCAAGCCGCTTGGGCGGGCACGCCGTTCTTACCGTTTCGTCAATGAAATCGCGCTAGGCTGCTGACCGGAAAACCTTGCGCGCGGGAAACATCGCCAATGGCCAAGAAGGTCATGATCGTGGAAGACAATGAGCTCAACATGAAGCTCTTCCGCGACCTCATAGAGGCATGCGGCTACGAGACGGTGCGCACGCGCAACGGGCTGGAGGCGCTCGATCTCGCCCGCGCCCACCGTCCGGACCTGATCCTGATGGACATCCAGCTGCCGGAAGTCTCCGGCCTGGAGGTCACCAAATGGCTCAAGGAAGACGACGCCCTCCACGTCATCCCGGTCATCGCCGTCACCGCCTTCGCCATGAAGGGCGACGAGGAGCGCATCCGCCAGGGCGGCTGCGAGGCCTATATTTCCAAGCCGATCTCGGTGCCGCGCTTCATCGAGACGATCAAATCTTATCTTGGCGACGCATGATGGCGCCGCCCGAGGAGCTCTCCCGCCCATGACCGCCCGCATTCTGGTCGTCGACGACATCCCGGCGAATGTGAAACTGCTTCAGGCGCGCCTGTCGGCCGAATATTTCGAGGTCGTCACCGCCATGAACGGTCAGGACGCGCTCGAGATTTGCGAACGCACCAAGATCGATGTCGTCCTGCTCGATGTCATGATGCCGGGCATGGATGGCTTCCAGGTCTGCCACCGGCTGAAAAACAATCCGGCCACCGCCGAGATCCCCGTCGTCATGGTGACGGCGCTCGACCAGACCGCGGACCGGGTAAAGGGACTGCGCGCCGGCGCCGACGATTTCCTCACCAAGCCGGTCAACGACCTGCAATTGGTGACGCGGGTGAAAAGCCTGGTTCGATTGAAAACGCTGACCGACGAATTGCGTCTGCGCGCCTCGACCACCAAGGCGATCGGCCTCGACGCGCCGGCCGCGACGCCGGCCCGGGAACTGCCGCCGGCGGTGTTGATCGTCGATGATCGCACGGCGTCAGGCGAACGGCTGGCCGGCATGTTGCGCGGCCACGCCGATGTCGAAGTCGTCGCCGATCCGAACGCCGCGGTGTTCCGCGCCGTCGATCGCGTCTTCGATTGCGTCATTGTTTCCGGGGCGCTGGGAGCGGCCGATCCGCTGCGCGTCTGCTCGCAGTTGCGGGCGCTTGAGCGCACGCGCTTCCTGCCGGTCATTCTCGTCGCCGATCCCGGCGACAACGAGCGCATCATCCGCGCCCTCGATCTCGGCGTGAACGACTACATCGTCCGTCCGGTCGACGCCGACGAACTGGCCGCCCGCGTCGCCACCCAAGTCAAGCGCAAGCGCTTCAACGACGAACTGCGCAAGAACGTCACCGACACGATCGAGCTCGCCGTCACCGACGCGCTGACCGGACTGCACAATCGCCGCTATCTCGACAACCACCTGCAAACGCTGTTCGACCGCGCCGTGGCGCGGCGCAAGCCGTTGTCGGTGCTGATCGCCGACATCGACCGCTTCAAGGCGGTCAACGACGCCCATGGCCATGACGCCGGCGACGATGTGCTGCGCGAATTCGCCCGCCGCCTGCGCGGCGCGGTGCGCGGCATGGATCTGGCCTGCCGGCTCGGCGGCGAGGAATTCATCGTCGCCATGCCGGATACGGAAGCCGGAATCGCGGAGAAGGTGGCCGAACGCATTCGCGCCCAGACTGCCGGATCGCCATTCCGCATCGCCGGCCAGAGCCGGGCGCTTGACGTCACCGTCAGCGTCGGCGTGGCGACGCTTTCCTTTGCCGGCGACGGCGTCGCCGCGCTGATGAAAAGGGCCGATCAGGCGCTTTACGAAGCGAAAAAAGCGGCGGCCGCAACAAGGTGGTCCTCAAAGCGGCTTGAGCAATGCTTTCGAACGAATCAGGAATCTCTTGATTTTCAACACGATTTGACCGAGTGTGCCGGCCGGATCGCTTTGGCTGCCTCGGCAATTGCCGGTGTTGGCCTGCAAGTCGCCCCATGATGCTCAGGTCCGCCGCATCTCCTGGGTCCGTGGGGTCGGTCGGTCGGCGTTGGCTTTTGTTCCTCGTATCGAGCCATTCGCCGGCCGGCCCCCGATTTTCCCGAGCCGAAAATGAAAACGCCGCCTGAGAAGGCGGCGTCGGCATGCGTTTTGGCAAGATGGCGAATTACTTGATCTTGGATTCCTTGAATTCGACGTGCTTTTTCGCCACCGGATCATATTTCCGCTTGGTCATCTTCTCGGTGAAGGTGCGGCTGTTTTTGGTCGTCACGTAGAAAAAGCCGGTGTCGGCGGTCGAAACGAGCTTGATCTTGATGGTGGTCGCCTTGGCCATGGTCGGGTTCCGTGAGGTGCAGGGGCGTGGACGCCGATACCTCGGACCGCACGCGCGATTGAGCCGGGTCTCTGATCGATCCGCCGGTTTTTGTCAACCCCGCGACGCGTTCACAGCAGATCGCGGACGAAACGGCCGCGCCGCAGGTGGTAATAGGGCGCCGGCGTCGCCGGATCGAGTTCGCGATCGTCGGCGAGGCGCGTTTCCAGTTCCTGCAGCACGGTGTGCGTGATGGCGGGGATGTCGGCGGCGCGGGCTTCGGCGAAAGTCAGCCAGACAAGCGCTTCCAGCTCCTGCGTTGGCCCGCCTTCGGGCAGGGCAAGCGCGATGGCGTCGGAAAAGGCGGCGAAGAACCGGGTGTCGAAGCGGCGCACGCGGCCGGGCGGCGTGGTGGCGCGGGCGATCAGCCGCAGCCCGGCCAGCGACGGACGAACGCCATGGGCGGCGAAGCCTTGCCACGGTCCGGCGGCGGCGAAGGCGGTTTTTTCGCCGATCAGCAGGCCCGCTTCCTCCCACGTCTCGCGCACCGCCGACAGCGCGATGGCGCGCGCACGTGTCGTGGTGAAACGCGCGCCGGCGGCGACCATCAGGCGCGCCTCTACTGCCGGATCGAGCGGACCGTATCCCCGCAGCCGCCCGTCGTGCGGATCGGTGCGGCCGCCGGGAAAGACGAATTTACCGGGCATGAAGGCGTGTTTCATGTGGCGCCGGCCCATCAGGATGCGCGGCGCGGGGCCATCGCGGTCGATAAGGATCAACGTCGCGGCGTCGCGGGGCTTGAGCGGGCCCTTGCCGAGGGCAAAATCACGGTTTTCCGCCCGGTCGATCTCGGCCCGGGTCTGTCCGGCGGCAATGCGGTTCATTCACTCCTCCGGATGCCTCTCGATCGCGTCGTCGTGGCCGCCGAAGCCGTGCATACGGAGCGCCCATTGCAAGCCGATGACGGCGCCTTTCGCCGGTTGCAGCAAGCCGATGGCCAGGATGAGCGTGATCGGAACCCAGAGCGCCAGATGCGCCCACATCGACCAGCTGGTCACCGCCTCGACGCCCGAAAACATGCCGATCACCAGATGGCCGACGACGAGGATTACCAGATAGGCGGGAAGATCGTCGGCGCGTTGGTGGTGCATCTCCTCGCCGCAATATTCGCAGGCGTCGACCGGCTTGACCCAGGCGCGAAACAGCCGGCCTTCGCCGCAATTCGGGCAACGGCCGAGCATGCCGCGCTTGATCGCGTCGCCGGTTTGGCGCTTCGGATGCCCGGCCATGGCGTCGCCGCCGAAAACCTGTCGCTCAATGGTCATTTCCGGCGTCTCCCCCGCATCGCGGCGCTCATGGCGCGCCGTCTCGGTCCGCGTGATTTGTGGAAGGAAATCGTCGCCCCGGCGATCGGACGCGGCTCACTTTCCATTTTCATCTGCATGGCGCCAGCCATCGGCTGCACATCGGTCAGGCTGACCTCGACGGAATCGCCGAGCCGGTAGCCCTTGCCGGTGCGCGAGCCGACAACGGCATGCAGCGCCTCGTCATGGATATAATAGTCGTCGCCGAGCGTCGACACCGGCACGAAACCATCCGCGCCGAAGGCGGTCAATTGGACAAATACGCCCGCCCGCGCCACGCCCGACACCCGCGCCGGGAAGGTTTCGCCGACGCGGTCGGCGAGGTGGGCGGCGACGAGGCGGTCGACCGTTTCGCGCTCGGCCGCCATGGCGCGGCGCTCCGACGCCGAAATCAGCGCCGAGATTTCCTCCAGCCGGCTCTCTTCGGCCCGCGTCAATCCGTCATCGCCGAGTTTGCCGGCGGAAATCAGGGCGCGGTGGACAATCAGATCGGCGTAGCGGCGGATCGGCGAGGTGAAATGGGCGTAGCGGCGCAGATTGAGGCCGAAATGGCCGATATTGGCCTTGGAATATTCCGCCTGGCTCTGCGAGCGCAGCACCACCTCGTTGACCAGCGTTTCGAGATCGGACCCCTCGACTTCGGCCAGGATGGAATTGAACTGGGCCGGTCGCAATTGCGCGCCGCGCGCCAGCGACATCGACAGGGTTTTCAGAAAACCGCGCAAAGCCTCCTGCTTGGCCAGCGACGGCGCGTCGTGGATGCGGTAGATCAGCGCCTGGCGCGCCGTCTCCAGCGTCTCGGCCGCCGCGACATTGGCCTGGATCATGAACTCCTCGATCAGGCGGTGGGCGGCGAGACGCTCGGGAATGACGACGCGGTCGACGGTTCCGTCGGGTTTCAGCAGGATCTTGCGTTCGGGCAGGTCGAGTTCGAGCGGACCGCGCTCACGGCGACCCCGCTCCAATGCCGCGTAGGCGGCGTAGAGCGGCTTCAGCACTGTCCCGACCAGCGGGCCGGTCTTGTCGTCGGGCGCGCCGTCGATCGCCGCCTGCGCCTGCGGATAGGCGAGCTTGGCGACCGAGCGGATCATGACGCGATGCAGCGTGTGGCCGGTCTTTCGCCCGTCGGCGGCGAATTTCATCACGAAGGCCAGCGCCGGCCGGTCGACATTCTCCTTCAGAGAGCACAGATCGTTGGAGATGCGCTCGGGCAGCATCGGCACGACACGGTCGGGGAAATAGACCGAATTGCCGCGTTTCAGAGCTTCGCGGTCGAGCGCGCCGCCGCCGGTCACGTAAGCGGCGACATCGGCGATGGCGACGCGGACGACGAATCCGCCGGGCGTCTCCGGATCGGTCTCGGCGTGAACCGCGTCGTCGTGATCCTTGGCGTCGGCCGGATCGATGGTGACGAAGGGCAGGGCGCGCCAATCCTCGCGGCCGGAAAGACGTGCCGGTTTCGCCGCCGCCGCCTCGTCGAGCGCGGCGGGTGGAAACTCATGGGGGATGCCGTGGGCGTGGATGGCGATCATCGACACCGCTTTTTCGGTGACCGCCGGTCCGACAACCATGACGACGCGGCCGCGCGGCGGACCGTAGCCGGGCCGGCCAACCGGTTCGACCTCGACCAGATCGCCGATTTTCGCTGTTCCAAGCGCGCCGGCGTCGAGCAGGAATTCCGGCTGGCGGCGTTCGACCGGTTCGGCCCGCCATTCGCCATTCGCCGTCTGGCGCAAAATGCCGAGCGCGCGCCGTTCGCTCTTGCGATCGAACAGTTTGAGCACACGGGCGGTGTAGAGCGGGCCCTCATCCTCGGCGTTGCGGAAGATTTTCGCCAGAACGCGCGAACCGACGCCGGGAACCGGGCCTTTCTGGAAGCGCGGCAGCTTGACGTGAACCACCGGGGCTTCACCCTCGGCTTCGTTCCATTCCGACGGCCGCGCGATCAGGCCGCCATCGGAATCGCGGCCGAACACGTCGAGGACCGCGACTGGCGGCAGGCCGCCGGAAACGCGGAAATTCCTGCGCGTTTTCGCCGTCGCGCCATCCTCGGCCAGCGATTTGATGAGCGCTGTCAGCTGCGACCGTTCCGACGCCTTGACGCCGAACGCCTTGGCGATGTCGCGGCGGGTGGCGCGATCGGGATTGTCGCGAATCGCAGGCGAGGATCGCCTCGCGATCGGGCAGGCCGCCGCCCTGGCGATCGTCGCGGCCGTGCCTCGCCATCAGCCCTTCTTCGCCTTGGCCGGTTTGCGTTTTGCTTTGGCTCCGGCGGGCTTTTCGGCGCGGGCGGCGCGTTTCGGCTTGCCGCCGCCGGTCTGTTCGATGCGGGCGGCGACGAGCGCCAGCGCCTCCTCGAGCGTGACGCTGTCGGGCGCCTTGCCCTTGGGCAGCGTGGCGTTGACCGAACCCCAATTGACATAGGGTCCATAGCGGCCGTCGCGCACTGTCACCGGGCCGCCATCGGGATGGTCGCCGAGCGACTTCAGCGCCGCCGGCGTTCCACGTCCGCGGCCCGGCCCCTTGGCCTGCTTTTCGGCGATGACCGCGACGGCGCGGTTGAGGCCGATGGAGAAGACTTCCTCGGCGTTGTCGACATTGGCGTAGGTGCCGTCGTGGAGCACGAACGGACCGTAGCGGCCAAGGCCGGCCGAGATCATCTTGCCGCTCTCGGGGTGCTTGCCGATGTCGCGCGGCAGGGAGAGCAGCGCCAGCGCCTTTTCGTGGTCGATGGTTTCGGGCGTCCAGCCCTTGGGCAGGCTGGCGCGCTTGGCGTCCTTGCCGTCGCCGCGCTGGATATAGGGGCCGAAGCGGCCGGAGCGCACGGTGATTTCCTCGGCCGTGAACGGGTCGGTTCCAAGCGACCGGGTCCCGTCGCCGCCTTCCGCGCCATTGCCGCCAGCCTGTTCGCCGAGCCGGCGGGTATAGCCGCATTCGGGATAATTCGAGCAGCCGACGAAGGCGCCGTATTTGCCGAGCTTGAGCGACAGGCCGCCATTGCCGCATTTCGGGCAGACGCGCGGGTCCTTGCCGTCCTCGGCGGCCGGAAACACCAGCGGCGCCAGTTCCTCGGTCAAGGCGGTCAGCACCTCGCCGACGCGCAAATCCTTGATGTCGTCGATGGAGCGGGAAAAACCGGTCCAGAACTCGGTCAGCACATCCTTCCAGTCGCGCCGGCCTCCCGACACGTCATCGAGCTTTTCCTCCAGCGCGGCGGTGAAATCGAATTCGACATAGCGGCGAAATAAGCTTTCGAGAAACGCGGTGACGACGCGTCCCTTGGCCTGGGGAATCAGCCGGCGTTTCTCGTTGGCGACATAGCCGCGATCCTCCAGCGTCTTCAGGATCGCCGCGTAGGTCGATGGCCGGCCGATGCCGAGATCCTCGAGCTTCTTGATCAGGGAGGCTTCCGAATAACGCGGCGGCGGCTCGGTCGTGTGGGCGGTGACGACGATGTCGTCCTTCGCCAGCGGTTCGCCGGCGCGGATTTCCGGCAGACGCCGGCTGTCTTCGTCCTCGGCGTCTTCGCTCCGGTCTTCGGTGTAGGCGGCGATGAAGCCGTCGAAGCGGATGACGGAGCCGACGGCGCGCAGCTCGGCTCGGCGCGGGCCGTTCCTGGCCTCGATCTCGACCGTGGTGCGCTCGATCTCGGCGGCCGCCATCTGCGAGGCGATGGCGCGCTGCCAGATGATTTCGTAGAGGCGGGCCAGATCGGCGTCGAGGTGCCGGCGCATTTCGTCGGGCGTACGGCCGAAATCGGTGGGACGGATAGCCTCGTGGGCTTCCTGGGCGTTTTTCGCCTTGGACGAATAGTGGCGCGGCTTTTCCGGCACGTAGCGGTCGCCGAATTGCGCCGCGATGGCCACGCGCGCCGCCTGGATGGCCTCGGGCGCCATCTGCACGCCGTCGGTTCGCATGTAGGTAATGAGGCCGGTCGTTTCGCCGCCGATGTCTATGCCTTCGTAGAGCTTCTGCGCCACCTGCATGGTGCGATTGGCGGAAAAACCCAGTCGCGACGACGCCGCCTGCTGCAGCGACGAGGTGATGAAGGGCGGGGCCGGATTGCGTTTGGTCGGCTTCGATTCGACATCGAGCGCCGAAAACGACGCGCCGTCGAGCATGGCGCGGATATCGTCGGCCTGGCCTTGCGTCTTGATGTCGAGTTTCTGCAGCTTCTTTCCCTCGAAGCCGGTCAGGCGGGCCTCGAAATGGTCGCGGCGCGGCGTCGCCAGTTTGGCGGCGACAAGGAAGTAGTCCTCGCGAATGAAGCGTTCGATTTCGCCCTCGCGGTCGCAAACGAGGCGAAGCGCCACCGATTGCACGCGCCCGGCCGAACGCGAGCCGGGCAATTTGCGCCACAGGACCGGCGACAGCGTGAAGCCGACCAGATAGTCGAGCGCCCGGCGGGCGAGATAGGCGTCGACGAGCGGACCGTCGACCTGGCGCGGATGCGCCATCGCGTCGAGCACCGATTGCTTGGTGATGGCGTTGAAGACGACGCGGCTGACCGGCTTGTCTTTGAGCGCGCGCTTCTGCTTCAGCACTTCCAGCACATGCCAGGAAATCGCCTCGCCTTCGCGGTCCGGGTCGGTGGCGAGGATCAGGCCGTCGGCATCCTTCAGCGCGCTGGCGATTTCGGCCAAACGCTTCGACGAGGCGGCGTCGACGACCCAGGTCATGGCGAAGCCTTCGTCCGGCTTCACCGAGCCGTCCTTTTCGGCCAGATCGCGGACATGGCCGAACGACGCCAGCACCTTGTAGGCGCGGCCGAGATATTTGTTGATGGTCTTCGCCTTGGCGGGCGATTCGACGACGACGACGTCCATGCTTCCCCGGAACTGGCGCAGCCGCGCCGGTCAGTGCTGCTTTAAACCGCCCGTCAAATGGACGGTCGGGGCAAGCGGGTCAAGGGCCGCTCATCGGGCGATGGCCAAAGCTTCGACCGGGCGCACGTAATTGCAACCGGAAAGTGCGCAAATTGGAATTGCAATCAACGGTAATTCGAGTCATGACTATTCGCACTCGGATTGCATGGATTCGCGGTGGTCGCGGATCAGCCGGCGCGGCGGTTTCCGCGCATCAATGGGCTTGGGGCTTTCGATGAACATCAAGGAAGCGGCGAGCGCTCGCCGGGCTGACTCGCTCGAATTCATCCAGTCGATGCTGGGGCAGATGCGCACCATGGCGCAAGCCGAGCGCTGCGACGCGCTCGCCTATTTCATCGAAATGGCCTACGTCGAAGCCAGCGACATCATCCGCGGCGACCGTCCCTCAGTCGTCCGCGAATACAAGCGACACCGCGCCGCCTGAGTGGCGCTCCAGCCGGCCGGCAAGATCCAGTTCGAGCAGCACGAGGTGAACGGCGGCGGCCGGTTGACCGGTATGGCGAATGATCTCGTCGATTCCGACCGGCGTCGGTCCGAGCGCTTCGAGGATGCGATCGCGCGCCTGTTCGCCGACCGGCGTCAACGCATCGAAATCGGCGGGCTCTTCGGCTTCGACCGGTCCGGGGCGCGGCGCGCCGCCGCCCAGCGGGCGCAGGGCGCCGGCCACGTCCGCGGCTTCGGTAACGAGAATGGCGCCTTCTTTCAGCAAACGATTGGAGCCGCCGGCGCGCGGGTCGAGCGGCGAGCCGGGCACGGCGAAGACCAGCCGGCCCATTTCCCCGGCCATCCGCGCCGAGATCAGCGAACCGGAACGCTCGGCCGCCTCGACGACGACGAGTCCCAAGGCCAGACCGGCGATGATGCGGTTGCGGCGCGGAAAATCACGGGCGCGCGGCTCCCAGCCGAACGGCATGTCGGTGACGACCGCGCCGCCACGCGCCGCGATCGCCGCCATCAGATCCTTGTTCTGGGGCGGGTAAGGCTGGTCGATCCCGCCAGCCAGAACCGCGACGGTGCCGGTCGACAATCCGCCTTCGTGCGCCGCCGTGTCGATGCCGCGGGCAAGGCCCGAGACGATGGCGTGGCCTTCCCGCCCCAGTTCGGCGGCGAGCATGCGCGCCATCTTGACGCCGGCGAGCGAGGCGTTGCGGGCCCCGACAATGGCGACGGCCGGAAGGGCGAAAACATTGGCGTCGCCGGCCATCGTCAGCATCGGCGGACAATTTTCCATTCGCCGCAGGACCGGTGGATAATCGGACTCGCCCATCGCAACGATGCGGGCGCCGACCTTTGCCGTCAGCTCCAGTTCGCGCTCGGCTTCATTCGCCGAGGGTATGCGCGATGGCTTCGTCGCACCGCCGCGGGCGGCGAGTTCGGGCAGCATGTCGATGGCGGCGTCGGCCGAGCCGAAACGGTTGATCAGGGCGCGAAAACTCGCCGGACCGACATTTTCGGTGCGGATCAGGCGCAGCCAGGCGATGCGTTGCCGGTCGGACAGTCGCGGACCGCCCGAAGCCGTCGTCACTTCTTCGCTCCGATCTTCGATTCCGTGCCGTGGCGCAGGCGCTGGATGTTCTCCTTGTGCTTCCACAACACAAGCGCGCCCATCACGGCGAACATGCCGGCGATGTCGGGCAAGCCGAGCGCGAACAGCACGATCGGCGTCGACACGGTCGCGACCAGCGCCGCCAGGGACGAGTAACGCGACAGCCAGGCGACGAAGAGCCAAATGGCGGCGAAAGCGAGCGCGGCCTGCCAGGCGAAGGCAAGGAGCACGCCGAGAAAGGTGGCGACGCCTTTGCCGCCCTTCAGATTGAGCCAGACAGGATAAAGGTGGCCGATAAAAGCGCCGAAACCGGCGGCGACGGCGAATTCGACGCCCCATCGCTGGGCGATGGCGGCCGCTGCCGTGCCCTTCAGAATGTCGGCGACGAGCGTCGCGGCGGCGAGCTTCCTGTTGCCGGTGCGCAGCACATTGGTTGCGCCGATATTGCCGGAACCGATCGAGCGCACGTCGCCGAGGCCGGCGAGGCGGGTCAGCAGCAGGCCGAAGGGGATTGAGCCGAGGAGGTAGCCGAAGCCGAACGCGGCGGCGACCAAGCCGATGGCGGACATCGTGTCGAATGGCGGCAGCACGGGAACTCCTTTGGCGATGGCGGGACCTCGGTCCTACACCGTGAATACTGTGCGGCCCGCAACCAGCGTTTGCAAGACCTTGCCTTGAAGCCGCGCCCCCTCGAAACAGGTGTTCTTCGACCGCGACAGGATATCCTCGGTGCGCACCACCCAGGGCCGGTCGAGGTCGACGCGGATCAGATCGGCCGGCGCGCCCGGCTTGAGGGAACCGCCGGGCAGGCCGAAAACCCGAGCCGGGGACGACGACAACACTTCGGCGAGGCGCAGCAGCGTCAAATCGCCATTGTGAACCAGACGCAGGGCGACGGCGAGGAGCGTCTCGAGGCCGATGGCGCCCGGTTCGGCCTCGGCGAAAGGCAGTCGCTTGGTGTCGACATCCTGCGGATCGTGCGACGACGAGATGAGGTCGATGGTTCCGTCGCGCAGCGCCTCGACAATCGCCAGCCGGTCTTCCTCGGCCCGCAGCGGCGGGGAAAGGCGGAAAAAGGTGCGGTAGGCGCCGATGTCGTTCTCGTTCAGCGCCAGCGAATGGATCGCCGCGCCGGCGGTGACGCCGGCGCATTCCGCCTTGGCGCGACGGATGGAGTCCGCCGACATAGCGGTCGAGATTTTCGCGGCGTGGTATTTCGCGCCGGTCAGGCGGGCGAGCGCCAAATCGCGCTCCAGCGGAATGAGTTCGGCCTCGCGCGGAATGCCGGCCAGACCGAGCCAGCTCGCCGTCAGGCCTTCGTTCATGACGCCCGAACCGGCGAGGTCGCGGTCCTCGATCTCGTGGGCGATCACGGCGCCGAAATCGCGCGCATAGGTCAGCGCCCGGCGCATCACGGCGGCGCTGGCGATGGTGTGGCGACCGTCGGTGAAGGCGACCGCGCCGGCTTCGCCGAGCAGGCCGAACTCGGTCATTTCCCTGCCGGCCATGGACTTGGTGATGGAGGCGGCGGGGCGAACGTTGACCGATGCGGTTTCCCGCGCCGAGCGCAGCACGAATTCGACCAACGCCGGATCGTCGATGACCGGGTCGGCATCCGGCATCATCACCAGCGTGGTGACGCCGCCGGCGGCGGCGGCGGCGCTTGCCGAGGCGATGGTCTCGCGGTGCTCGCCGCCCGGTTCGCCGATGAAGACGCGGGTGTCGACAAGGCCGGGCATGATCGTCTGGCCGGCGCAGTCGATGATGGTGGCGTTGTCAGGCGCGCCCTGGTTCAGCGCCGCCGCGCCGGAGGCGAGGATTTGCCCGCCGCCGACGAGGACGCTGCCGTGTTCGTCGAGCCCGCGCGACGGATCGACCACCCGGGCGTGGGAAAACAACACCGGCTTCATGACGCGGCCTCGCTTCGGCGCGGATCGAGCAGCGCTTCCATCACCGCCATACGCACGGCGACGCCCATCTCCACCTGTTCCTGGATGACGCTTTGCGGCCCGTCGGCGACGGCCGAGGAGATTTCCACGCCGCGGTTCATCGGGCCGGGATGCATGACGAGCGCATCATCCTGGCGGCTTTCAGCTTTTCGCGGTCGAGACCGAAATAAGCGGAAATATTCGCGCGCCGACGGCACGAAGGCGCCCGCCATGCGCTCGCGCTGCAAGCGCAGCATCATCACCACGTCGGCGCCCTTCAGGCCGGTCGCCATGTCGCGGTGAATCTCGACGCCCATCCGCGCGGCGCCGGACGGCAGCAATGTCGAGGGGGCGACGGCGCGGACGCGCGCGCCGACCGCGTTGAGCAGGATGATGTTGGAGCGTGCGACGCGCGAATGCAGGATGTCGCCGCAGATCGCCACGGTCAGGCCGGCGAGGCGGCCCTTGGCGCGCTTGATCGTCAGCGCGTCGAGCAGGGCCTGGGTCGGATGCTCGTGCGCGCCGTCGCCGGCGTTGACGACCGAGCAGCCGACCTTCTGGCTGAGCAGCGCCGCCGCGCCGGCGGCCGAGTGGCGGATGACGAGGATGTCCGGCCGCATGGCGTTGAGCGTGATCGCGGTATCGATCAGCGTCTCGCCCTTTTTCACCGAAGAGGTGGCGACCGACATGTTCATCACGTCGGCGCCGAGGCGTTTTCCCGCCAGTTCGAACGACGACTGCGTACGCGTCGAGGCTTCGTAGAACAGGTTGATCTGGGTGCGGCCGCGCAAGGTCGCCGCCTTCTTCTCCGGCTGGCGCGACAGCGCCACGGCGGCGTCGGCGCGTTCGATCAGCATGTCGATGTCGGCCGGCGAAAGCCCGGCGACGCCAAGCAGATGGCGGTGGGGGAAGAGGGGGAAGGGCGGCTTTGCTGTCATCCTGAAGGCCCCTCTTAAGGGCCGCTTCGTCCTGCGGCAAGGCGGCTCGCCGGATCGCCCGCGTCGTCAACCGGATTTTTCCTGCGCGCCCGTCGTTTGGGTGGTTTAAAGTGGCGCGGGGCCGGATTCGGCTGCAATCGGGGGCGAGCGATACTGCCGTGAATCACGACGTTTTCAACCAGTCGCCGGCCTTTGTCGGCGGCAATGCCTTCCGGGCCGATCCTTTGCTGGTGCAAATGGCGGAGGATTTTTCGGCCGAGGCGCGCAAGGATCTCGACCTGACGGGCAAGTTCGTCATGAGCGCGGAGGCGCACGAACTGGCGCGGCTTGCCAACAGCGAAACGCCGCAATTGAGGACGTTCGACCGTTACGGCCATCGCATCGACCAGGTGGAGTTCCATCCCGCCTACCACGCGCTGATGCGCCGCTCGATCGCCTCGGGACTGCATTCCTCGGTGTGGGAGAACGCCGCCGGCGAACGCGGCAAGCGCCATCAGGTGCGCGCGGCGCGTTTCTACATGACCTCGGGGCTCGAATCCGGCCACCTTTGCCCGATCACCATGACCAGCGCGGCGCTCGCCGCCCTGATGGCCTCGTCACCCTTGTTCCGCGAATGGGCCCCGCGCGCCACGACACGCAAATACGATCACTCCAACAAGCCGCCGGCGGAGAAAACCGGTCTGACGCTCGGCATGGGCATGACCGAAAAGCAGGGCGGCACCGATGTGCGCGCCAACACCACCGGCGCGGCGCCGGCCGGCTCCGGCCTGTGGCGGCTGACCGGCCACAAATGGTTCATGTCGGCGCCGATGAGCGACGCTTTCCTGGTGTTGGCGCAGGCGGGCGAAGGCTTGTCGCTGTTCCTGGCGCCGCGCATCCTGTCGGACGGGCAGACCAACGGCATGCGGTTCCAGCGCCTGAAGGACAAGCTCGGCAACCGCTCCAATGCGTCCTCGGAAGTCGAGTTCCACGGCACGCTGGCGCAGATGGTCGGCAATCCGGGCGAGGGCGTGCGCACCATCATGGACATGGTGACGCTGACGCGGCTCGATTGCGCGCTGGGTTCGGCCGGCTTCATGCGCTCCGGGCTCGCCGAAGCCGTTCACCACGCGCGCCATCGAACCGTGTTCCAGAAAAAGCTGATCGATCAGCCGCTGATGACGCGCGTGCTGGCCGACATGGCGCTCGATGTGGCCGCCGCGACGGCGCTGTCGTTCCGGCTGGCGCGCTCCTTCGACGAGGCGGCCAACGCCCGGCGCGACGCCGCCTGGGCGCGCCTGATGACGCCGGTGACCAAATACTGGGTATGCAAGATCGCACCGCCGCTGGTCTACGAGGCGATGGAGAGCCTTGGCGGCAATGGCTATGTCGAGGAAGCGCCGCTGGCGCGCCATTACCGCGAAGCCCCGGTCAACGCCATCTGGGAAGGTTCGGGCAACGTCATGGCGCTCGACCTGCTCCGCGTGCTGCGCCGCACGCCCGACCTCTTCGAGGAAGTGCTTGCCGCCATCGGCGCCGATCTCGGGCCGGGCGGGGAGGGCACGCTCGGCGTGCTGCGCGCGGCGCGCGACGTGGCGATGAGCGACGAGGGGTCGGCCCGGTTTCTCATCGAGCAACTGGCGTTGGCGGCGGCGGCGGCGGAACTGCGCCGCCTCGGGGCGGGGCGCATCGCCGACGCCTTTGTCGAAACCCGCCTCGGCGGCCAGTGGCGCGGCTCCTACGGCATGCTCGGCGCGCGCCACGATGCGCGCCTCATCGTCGACACGCTGTTTCCGGAGATGGACTGACAATCGGGCGCCTCGCCCGGCCCTGTGGAAATTAACCTTAAAAAAGTATTGACGTTGAACCGTCGGGCGGTCGCGTCCACAGTCCGGCCATGACCCATGACGAGACATTTCCCCGTCTGCTGTCCGCCGTCACGGCGGCGCACTGGACCGCGACATTCGGCGTCCTTGCCGTTTCGGCGCAGCAATGGCGCGCCGACGCGGCAGGGGCGGCGGTTTCGCGCCTGGTTTCGCCCCTTCTTGCCGGAAATCTCGCCCACCCGGCGGCGGCTTTTGCGCTGTCAGTTGTCTTCGCCGTGCTGGCTATGGCCTTTCTCTGGCTTTTCGCCACGGCGGTGCTGGAAACCACCCATGGGTCGGGCGAATATCGCGATGTGTCCCAGCTCGCCTATGCCGCCGGCATCGCCGGCGTGTCGCTGACCGGCGGGCTTGCCGCCATCGCCGGTTCGCTCGAGGCGCTGATGATGGCGAGCGCGTTGATCGCCGCGCTTTTCGCCTCGGCGTTGGCCATCGGGGCCGGGCCGGCGGCGCTGCTCAACCGCAAGGGCCGGGCCGCGGCGACGATCGCCCGGCTGATGGCGGCGAAGGCCGCCGAAAACGCCCAGAACTCCAGATTCTCGCCGGTTTCGGCCGAGCTTCGCACCGGAAAGGACCGCTGATGCGTTACATCCTCTATTTCTGGGCGGCGCCGCTCGGCTTTTTCTGGGCCTGGTATTTCCTTTCGGCCAATGATTTCGGTTATTTGTTCTTCACCCGGCAGACGCACGAATTCGCCTTCGATTTCTATGGCGCGATCCTCGGCATCGATCCGGCCACGATCCCGCCGATGGTGGCGCGCGCCTGCGTCTTCGACACGGCGGTGATCTTCTCGATCCTTGGTTTCCGCCGTCGGCGCGAAATCATGGCGTGGTGGAAAGCCCGGCGCGAAAAGACGTCGATCGAGGCGGCTCAGCCGAGCGCCTGAAGCCGGTCGAGCACCCCCTGCAGAATGAAGGCGGCGGCGGCGGAATCAATCCGCTCCGCCCTTTTTTTGCGCGACACGTCCATGTCGATGAGGACGCGCTCGGCCGCCACCGTCGACAGGCGTTCGTCCCAATAGAGGAAGGGCAGCGGCGTCAGCCGCTCCATGTTGCGCACGAAGGCTTTCGTCGTCTGGGCGCGCGGGCCCGACGATCCGTCCATGTTGAGCGGCAGGCCGATGGCGATGGCGGCGACGCCGTCGGCGGCGAGCATTTTCAACAGCGCCTGCGCGTCGGCGGTGAATTTGGTCCGCCTGATCACCGGGCGGGGGTGGGCGAAAGCCAGCGACTGGTCGGAAACGGCGACGCCGATGGTCTTGTCGCCGAGATCGAGACCGGCAAGCGCGCCGCCGGCCGCGAGTATATCCTTGAGCGCTTCGATTTCGATGGCCGCCATGCGGTCTGTCCTTGCCGCCCGCACGCCGGCGGACCTATGCTCGGGTTACGGGAGTCTCGCGAGGTTTGAAAGCGCCATGAACATCACCTGGTACGGCCATTCCGCCTTCCGCATCGATGTCGACGCCGCGGCGATCCTCATCGATCCGTTTTTCACCGGCAATCCGTCGTGGGGCAAGGGCTGGGACGGGCCGGCCGAGGGCGCCACCCACGTGCTGCTCACCCATGGCCATAGCGACCATGTCGGCGACGCGGCCGAAATCCTGAAGGCGTCCGGCGCGCAGCTCGTCGCCAATTTCGAGATTTGCCGCTTTCTGGTCGGGCAGGGGGTGTCGGAAAAGCGCATCAACCCCGGCAATTTCGGCGGGACGGTCGATTGCGGCGGATTCACCGTCACGTTCGTGCGCGCCGACCACTCCTCCTCGTTTCGCAACGAAGGCGGCGAAGCCATCTACCTCGGCAATCCGGGCGGGCTGGTCCTGCATTTCCCCGACGCGCCAACCGTCTACGCCTTTGGCGACACCGATATTTTCTCGGACATGGCGCTGATCGACGAGTTGCATGCGCCCGATATCGGCCTCGTGCCGGTCGGCGACCGCTTCACCATGGGCGGCGCTGTGGCGGCGCTCGCCTGCCGGCGTTATTTCCATTTCGACGCGGTCATTCCGTGCCACTACGCCACTTACGGCATGCTCGACCCTACGGCCGAAAAATTCGTCGCCGGCATGGAGGGCGCGAATGCCCGCGTTCTGACGCCGAAACCCGGCGATACGATATCCTTTTGACAACCGGAGCCGCCCCCATGCGCCGTATCTTGTTTTCGCTCATCATATCCGCCTCGCCCGCTTTGGCTGAGGAACCGTCGCCCGCCGCATCGATCATCGACGGGGTCTACATGACCCAGGAGGATTTATGCGCCAGGGCCAAGGCCGAAGGGGTCGAAGCGGTGGCGGAAGAGGGCAATCTTGTCCTCCACGCCGGCAAGCTCGAAAGCATCGAGTACCATTGCGATTTCGTCGACGTGATAAAGGTCAATGACATTGCGCTCGTCATCACGGCGTGGTGCGAGGAGCCGGACTTTGCCTTTCCCGACCTGATTTCGGTGACCAAGCGCAACGACACAACCATCCAGCTCTCATCCGTTCGCGATCAGCCGGAACTGCCGAGCGGCAATTCCGGCACATGGGTCAAGTGCGAAGGCGTTTCCATGCCGTGAGGCGCGGTTGCCGAATTCGCGTCTCGTCGCTATAGCCGCCGCAACCAACCGGAATACCCCGCCATGTCCGTCGACCTGAAGACCGTCAAGCGCGTCGCCCATCTCGCCCGTCTCGCCGTTTCCGAAGCGGACGCGGTGCGCATGCAGGGCGAGTTGAACGCCATTTTGGGCTTTGTCGAACAACTGGACGAGGTCGATATCGCCGGCGTCGAACCGATGACATCGGTGACGCCGATGGCGATGAAGAAACGCATCGACGCGGTGACCGATGGCGGCATCGCCGACAGAATCGTCGCCAACGCGCCGGCGACGATGGTGAATTTCTTCCTCGTGCCGAAGGTGGTGGAGTAGTTCCGTGACCGCCATCGCCATCGAGACGCCCTTGCAGGACGACATTCGCCGCCTCGTCGCCGACCTCAACGCCTACATGATCCCGCTGACCCCGCGCGAATTCCAGTTCCAGCTGACGGCCGAACAGATGGCGGAGCCGTCGGTGACGCTGTTCGTCGCCCGCGATGAAGCCGGCGCGGCCATCGGCATGGGGGCGCTGAAAGTTCACGGCGATGGCCTCGGCGAGGTCAAACGCATGTACACGCTGCCGCAAGCGCGGGGTCAACGCATCGGATCGGCGCTGCTCGGCCATATCGAGGATCTGGCGCGCCGGCGCGGATTGACCGTGCTGAAGCTCGAAACCGGCGAAGCGCCGGGATTCGAGGAAGCCTGGCGCCTGTACGAACGCGGCGGCTTCACCGTCTGCGGCGCGTTTCTCGACTATCCCGATTCCGGTTTTTCCCGTTTCTACGAAAAGAAGATCGCATGACCGACCTGACCCGCCTGACCATCGCCGAAGCCCGCGACGCGCTGGCGAAGAAAGCCTTTTCGGCGCTTGAATTGACCGACGCCTACCTCGCGGCCATCGACGCAGCCAACGCGAAATTCAACGCCTATGTCGCGGTGACGCCGGACCGGGCGCGGGCAATGGCGAAAGCCTCGGACGCCCGCTTCGCCGCCGGCAAGTCCGGCGCGCTGGAAGGCATCCCGCTCGGCATCAAGGACCTCTACGCCACCGAAGGCGTGCACACGCAGGCCTGTTCCCATGTGCTCGACGGCTTCAAGCCGCCATACGAATCGACCGTCACGGCCAATCTGTGGGCCGATGGCGCGGTGATGCTCGGCAAGCTCAACATGGACGAGTTCGCCATGGGCTCGTCGAACGAGACGTCCTACTACGGGCCGGTGGTCAGCCCGTGGCGGGCCAACGGCTCCAACGCGCAACTTGTTCCCGGCGGCTCGTCCGGCGGTTCGGCGGCGGCGGTCTCGGCCTTCCTCTGCGCCGGGGCGACGGCGACCGACACCGGCGGCTCCATCCGCCAGCCGGCGGCGTTCACCGGCACCGTCGGCATCAAGCCGACCTATGGGCGCTGCTCGCGCTGGGGCATCGTCGCCTTTGCCTCCTCGCTCGACCAGGCCGGGCCGATCGCCCGCGACGTGCGCGACGCGGCGATCCTGCTCAAATCCATGGCCTCGACCGACGCGAAGGACACGACCTCGGTCGACCTGGCCGTACCCGATTACGAGGCAGCGGTCGGCAAATCGGTCAAGGGCATGACCATCGGCATCCCGCGCGAATACCGGGTCGACGGCATGCCCGACGAAATCGAGGCGCTGTGGAAGCAGGGCATCGACTGGCTGAAGGCGGCCGGCGCGACCATCGTCGACATCTCGCTGCCGCACACCAAATACGCGCTGCCGGCCTACTACATCGTCGCCCCGGCGGAAGCCTCGTCGAACCTCGCCCGCTACGACGGCGTGCGCTACGGCCTGCGCGTGCCGGGCAAGGACATCGTCGAGATGTACGAGAATTCCCGCGCCGCCGGTTTCGGCCGCGAGGTCAAGCGCCGCATCCTGATCGGCACCTATGTGCTCTCGGCCGGCTACTACGACGCCTATTACGTCAAGGCGCAGAAGGTGCGCACGCTGATCAAGCGCGATTTCGAACTGGCCTTCGCCGCCGGAGTCGACGCCATCCTGACGCCGGCGACGCCGTCGGCCGCCTTCGGCATCGCGGACGAGGACATGGCCAACGATCCGGTGAAAATGTACCTGAACGACATCTTCACCGTCACCGTGAACATGGCCGGCCTGCCGGGCATGGCGGTGCCGGCCGGGCTCGACGGGCGCGGCCTGCCGCTCGGCCTGCAGCTGATCGGCCGGCCATTCGGCGAGGAGGCGCTGTTCACGCTCGCCAGCGTGATCGAGCAGGCGGCGGGACGGTTCGCGCCGGAAAAATGGTGGTGATTGCGGCTTTGGCAAATCGGGGCTGAAATGTTTTTCCCGATTTCCAAGATCGTCGGTTTCCTGATCGAGCCGCTCAGCCTGATCGCCGTCCTCGCCGGATTGGCGGGTGTGGCCATCCTGTTCAACCGGCGCAAATTGGGTTTCGTCTTCGCGCTCCTCGCCTTCCTGATCGCTGCTGTCGGCGGCTGGACCACGGCCGGCACGATGGCGCTCGCCGTGCTGGAGGACCGGTTTGCCCGCCCGGTTCGCATGCCCGCCGACGTGACGGGGGTCATCGTGCTTGGCGGCGGCTTCGAGGGCGGGGTGAGCGCGGCGCGCGGGCAGGCGGAACTGCGCGATTCCGGCGACCGCTTCGTCGAAGCGGCGATTCTGGCCAGAACCTACCCGATGGCGAAAATCGTCGTCGCTGGCGGCAATGGCGGCCTCGTTTCCGACGGTTCGACCGACGCGGAACTGGCGCCTGGCTTTTTCGCCCGCTTCGGCATCGGTCCGGAACGGCTGATCCTCGAGGGCAAATCGCGCAACACCGACGAAAACGCCCGCTTCGTCGCCGAACTGATCCAACCGCAACCGGGCGAGACATGGCTGCTGGTCACCTCGGCCTATCACATGCCACGCTCGGTCGGGCTATTCCGCAAGGCCGGGCTGGCGGTGACGCCGTGGCCGGTAGACTACCGGACATCCGGCCGGCCGCGCCCGCGCGCGGTCGGAGGCACGCCGATCTCCAATATGACCGAATCTTCCATCGCCGTGCGCGAATGGGTCGGGTTGGCGGCGTATTTCGCGCTCCGCCGCATCGACGATGTTTTCCCTGCGCCGTAATTTCAGGGACAGTTTACTTTATTCAAAAATCGGAACGAAAAGCGCCGTCTTCCGCATGAATTGGAATAAAGTAAACTGTCCCTGAAATTGTGTCGCTGCCGGACCAGTGCGCGGCGTTGGCGCTGGCGCCGACCGCGCATTTGCCCTCGAATATCGGGCGAACCAGGAAAGCCCGTCGCCCATGTTCCTCTCCGTCTTCGACCTGTTCAAGATCGGCATCGGCCCGTCCTCGTCGCACACGATGGGGCCGATGGTGGCGGCGCGGCGTTTTCTCGACGAAATCCTCGGCGACGACTGGCCGCGCCCCTCCGGCGCGAGGATCGCCCGCCTGGGGGCCAGCCTGCACGGTTCGCTCGCGTTCACCGGCGTCGGGCATCATACCGATCAGGCGGTGACGCTCGGCCTCGCCGGCTTCGCGCCCGACACGATCGATCCGGACGCGGTCGCAGGCATCATCGCCTCAATCGGGCGCAGCCGCCGGGTGACGCCCGAGGGCCATGGCGCCGGTTATGATTTCGATCCTGCCAGGGACCTGGTCTTCGACCGCAAGACGCCGCTGCCCGGCCACGCCAACGGCATGAGCCTGTCGGCTTTCGACGGCAATGACCGGTTGCTGCTGAAGCGTGTCTACTATTCCATCGGCGGCGGCTTCGTCGTCTCGGAGGAAGAATTGCAGCGGATACGGCAGAAGGCGGAGACTGCGCCGAAAAACGTGCCGTACCCCTTCGCCAACGCCCGCCAGATGCTGGCGATGGCGGCGAAATCCGGCCTGTCCATCGCCGAAATGAAGCGCGCCAACGAAATCCGCGTGCAAGGTGCGGAAGCCCTCGACGCCGGCCTCGACGCGGTGTGGGCGGCGATGAGCGGCTGCATCGATCGCGGCCTGGCCCATGAAGGCGTCATGCCGGGCGGGCTGAAGGTGCGTCGCCGCGCCAAGGCGCTGCATGACAAGTTGAACGAGGAATGGCGCACCAACCGGCCCAATCCGCTGCTCGCCAATGACTGGCTGTCGGTCTACGCCATGGCGGTCAACGAGGAGAATGCCTCCGGCGGGCGTATTGTCACCGCTCCGACCAACGGGGCGGCGGGCGTCATCCCGGCGGTGCTGCGTTATTTCCTGCATTTCCACCCCGAGGCCGACCGCCAGGCGATCCACGATTTCCTGCTGACGGCGGCGGCGATCGGCGGCATCATCAAGCACAACGCCTCGATCTCGGGCGCCGAAGTCGGCTGCCAGGGCGAGGTCGGGTCGGCCTCGGCGATGGCGGCGGCGGGGCTCGCCGCCGTGCTCGGCGGCAATCCGGAACAGGTGGAAAACGCCGCCGAAATCGCGCTCGAGCATCATCTCGGCATGACCTGCGATCCCGTCGCCGGTCTCGTCCAGGTGCCGTGCATCGAGCGTAACGCGCTGGGGGCGGTGAAGGCGGTCACGGCCGCCTCGCTCGCCATCAAGGGCGACGGCAAGCATTTCGTCCATCTCGACGCGGCGATCGAGACCATGCGCCAGACCGGCCACGACATGAACGCCAAATACAAGGAAACGAGCTGGGCGGCCTCGCCGTCAATGTGGTGGAGTGCTGACCGTGTCGGCGCGCGGCGAGATCGCCACCGCGCTCGACCGCCTCGAAGCGGCCGGTTTCGCAATGGGGCCGGCGTGGACGACAGGCCACGAATTGGCGCAGGCGCATGAGGGCGAGACGCTCTTCGACCGGCTGCATGCGCTGTTGCACCGCATCGAAGGCGATGAATGGAATGCCGGCTATTGGTACCGGCGCGCCGGCGTTCCGGCAAGGGACGGGCCTTTCGCCGACGAGGCGGCGGCCTTGCGGTCCGCCATCGCCTGACCTCTGTGTTGTGGATCGCCGGCCGCGCCGGCTTTTCCGCGGGACCCTGGATGTCTAGGGTCAGGACCCATTGAATTGACTGAAATGGCGTTCCAGATGGCGAGAGATGCAAGGAGAAGCCCGATGAACGGGGTTTTCCCCCCCGGTCGAGGGGTTTGACGCAGCAGGTCGAAGCCAGATGGAACGTCCTTCGGATCGGGCCGATTTGCACGGACTGCTTTGTCACAAGCCCTTGAAAGGCTTCAGCCTTCCTACGGACTTGCTTCGCGCATCCGCGCAAATCCGCTCCGACCATTTCAGCCAATTCAATGGGTCCTGACCCTAGGTTTGCGCCATGGCCCTGCATCTCATCAAGCTCTGCGTCGGTTGCGACACCATCGAGGACGAACTCGACTGGATGGCGCAAAACCGGCGCATTCACGGGACGGGGTGGAAACATGTCCACGTCACCCGCATGACGCCGAAGCGGGCCGCCGAAATCCTCGATGGCGGTTCGCTCTACTGGGTCATGAAGGGAGACGTGCGCTGCCGCGAGGCGATTACCGGGCTTCGCGCCGTGACCGGTAGCGACGGAATAGGGCGCTGCGCCATCGAATTGTCGGGCGAACTGGTGCCGACGCGGTTCCAGCCGCGCCGGCCGTTCCAGGGCTGGCGCTACCTCGAGGCGAAGGACGCGCCGCCCGACCTTTCCGGCGGCGAGGCGGCCGACATGCCGGAGGATCTGCGCCGCGAACTCGCCGCGCTTGGACTGATGTAGCAAGCGCGCGCTAACCCTGATTCGCCTTTGCGCCGGCGATTCATTGAATTTTGCCGGTTGCGTGCGCACTATCCCGTGGGGAACGGGATTTTTTTGTACATGCGTAATTCCCGCAATATGGCATCGGCAGTGGCGATGTCTTCGCCGCATGTGATCGTGTGCGGCAACGAGAAGGGGGGATCGGGCAAATCCACCCTGGCGATGCATATCGCCGTGGCGCTGCTCAAATCCGGCTTTCGCGTCGCCACTATCGATCTCGACGGACGCCAGCGTTCGCTGACCCGCTACATTGACAACCGGCGCGCCTGGTCCGAGCGGCGCGGCGTGGCGCTGCGATGCCGCGCCACAGCGACGTGACGCCGTCGCCGCTGCGCAATATCGACATGGCGGAAGCCGACGAAGCCGAACGCCTGCTCGGCGGCATCGAGGATCTCACCGGCGATTTCCACTATGTCGTCGTCGATACGCCCGGTTCGGACACCTATCTCAATCGCCTGGCCCATCGCATCGCCGACACGCTGGTGACGCCGATGAACGATTCGTTCGTCGATCTCGACGTCATCGGCCGCTTCGGCCCGGCGAGCGGCGAAGTGAGCGGCGTCTCGCAATATGCCGAAGCGGTGCGCGCCGCCCGGAGCGAGCGCATCGGCCACGATGAACGCGTGCTCGACTGGATTGTCGTGCGCAACCGGCTCGGCAATTTCTCCACCCGCAACGAGCGCAGCGTCGATGCCGGCCTGCGCCACTTGGCGACGGAGCTCGGCTTCCGTCTTGCCGAGGGCATTTCCGAACGCGTGATTTTCCGCGAATTGTTCCCGCTCGGCGTCACCGTGATCGACGAACTCGACGAGAAGATCATCGGCGTCAGACCGACGCTTTCCCATCTGGCGGCGCGTCAGGAAATCCGCCGGCTGATCTCGGCGCTCAATTTGCCGACCGACCAATTGGCGCAGCGGCGCGCGGAAATGCGGCGCCAATACCTCGAGACGGCGGGAAAACCGCTCAAATTGCCTGATATTTTCGCGATTTGACGATTTCAGCCGAAGGCCAGCCGCACCGCGGCCAGCCCTTGGGCGGTTTCGACGCGAAGGCGCACACGGGCTTGCGGCAATGACGCACGCCAGGCCCGCGAACCATGCGCCAGCAACAGGCCGACGAGATCGCGCGTGCGGCCCTTTCTGGGCCGCGGCAAAGCAAGTTCGCCGAGTCGGCGCGCCGCGTGGTTGAGCGCGGCGAGGCCGGCGTCGGCAGTGCGGCGATCCTTTGAAGTGCGCGATCCGAAATCCTGAAGCGCCATGTCCCAAACTCCAACGCGGCAACGCATACGCGACGGTGTACAGGCCCCGTCAGGCCTCAAGTCTACTGGTTTTCGACCGCGTAGCAGGCGATCGACTTTTTCTTCAACGACGCGCAGGCGCCCAGCGCCGCCGCCTTGCCGGCGAAACCGGCGAAGCGGGCGCGGAAATAGATCACACCCTTGTTGTCGAACGGCACGGTGTAGGCCGAGGCGTCGGCGAGCGTCGCGCCGGCCTTGCCCCGAACCTTGGCGAGGAAGGCCTTGGCCTGGGCTTCGTCCGGCATGGAAGCGACCTGGATGGCCCAGCCGGCGGACGGCACTGAAGCGGTGGTCGTCGGATCCCCATTGGCGGCGGGGCGGGGGGCCTTGGCGATTTGGGCCTTTTTCGGCGACGCCTTGTCCTGCGGAACAATTTTGGCGACGGCAGGCTTGCGTGCGACCTGCGCGGCTTGTTCGGCGGCGAGGCCGACCACCTTGTCGTCCTGCGGGGCGTCGTCGACGGCGTCGATCGTCGGCGCGGTCTTGGCGATCGCCGCCGCCTTGGTCGTCTTGCCCGACGCCTTGGGCAGCCAGGCGTTGACCAGGCCGGTCATTTCGATGTCGCGCGAACGCCCGGTCTTGCCGCCAAGCACGACGGCGACAATGCGCTTGTTGCCGGCCCCGGCCGAGGTGACGAGATTATAGCCCGAAGCGCGGGTGTAGCCGGTCTTGATGCCATCTACGCCGGCGACATGGCCGAGAAGCTTGTTGTGGTTGGCCATGCGGCGCTTGCCATAGGTGAAGGATCGTGTGGCGAACACCTTGAAATAGCCGGGGAAATGCTGGCGCAACGCCATGCCGAGCCGGGCCATGTCGCGCGCCGTCGTCACCTGGGCCGGATTGGGCAGGCCGGAGGCGTTGCGAAACGTCGTGCGGCTCATGCCGAGCGCGCGGGCCTTGGCCGTCATCATGCCGGCGAAGCGGTTCTCCGAGCCGCCCAACGCCTCGCCAAGCGCGCAGGCGGCGTCATTGGCCGATTTGGTGGCGAGCGCGTAGATCGCCGCTTCGACGGTGATCGTCTGTCCCGGCTTCAGGCCGAGCTTCGACGGCGGCTGGTTGGCGGCATGGCGCGAAACCGGAATGCGCGTCGACTTCTTGATCTTGCCGCGCGACAACGCCTCGAAGGTCAAATACAGCGTCATCATCTTGGTCAGCGACGCGGGATAGCGCAACGCATCGGCGTTGTCGGCATGCATGGCCTTGCCGGTCGCGGCGTCGATGACGATGGCGGAATGCTTGGCCGCCTGGACCGGCGAAGCGATGGTCGAGGCAAGAACCGCGACGGCGACCGCCAACGGGGCGAAAAAATTCTTCCGGAAGAACCGACGCACTGGCACACCCGCAAACACGAAACCGACACTGGCGGCGCAGTGGCCACCGACACGAAAGGGCACGCTAAAGCAGGGCCGTTACCAATCCGTTTATGGTAACCGCCGTGTTTACGGCTTTGATCCAATGCTCACCATTTCGACATCGGATGACGCAGGGGCATTGACAAATGCTGCATTGCACACTAATTGAGGCTGCATTGCACAAACGGGCAGCGCCCAACGAGGTCAACAATGATGAAGTCGTTCGAAAAAGTCGGCGCCGCCGGCAAGGAAGCCATCGACAACGGCCTGAAAAGCGCCACGGCGATGATGAAGGGCCTTCAGGCGGTCGCCGCGGAGTCCACCGATTATTCGAAGGCAGCCATGGAATCGGGTTCGGCGGCGCTGGAGAAATTGTTCGCCGCCAAATCGCTCGACAAGGCGATCGAAGTGCAGACAACCTGGGCCAAAAGCGCCTGGGAAGCGCACGTCGCCGAGATGACCAAGGTCGGCGAACTCTATGCCGACCTCGCCAGGACGCGCTGAAGCCGTTCGAGGCCCTGGGCTTCAAGGCCGCCTGAGCCTTTTCATCGCATTGATTTGACGCCCGGCCATCGCGCCGGGCGTTTTCGTTTGGTCCGCCGGTCCGACGGCAACTTGTCATGCAACGCGAACGGCTTAAAATCGCCGCGGGAGTCCCTACATTGGCGGCTAGCCCGGGGACGATGCGAAAGTGAGCGGCGTGACGGATTGGCGAATGCAGCATGACGACGATGGACCAGGCGGGCCGGAACGCGGCGCGGCGGTCATCACGCGCACCAAACCGAAAACCAAGCGCCCGTCGCTCTATCGCGTCCTGCTCCTCAACGACGACTACACGCCGATGGAATTCGTCATCCACGTGCTCGAGCGGTTCTTCCAAAAGGACCGCGAGGCGGCGACCCGCATCATGCTGCATGTCCACAATCACGGCGTCGGCGAATGCGGCGTTTTCACCTATGAAGTGGCCGAGACGAAAGTGTCGCAGGTCATGGATTTCGCCCGTCAGCACCAGCATCCGCTACAATGCGTGATGGAAAAGAAGTGAGGGTCACATGCCGTCGTTCTCGCCCAGCCTCGAACGCGCGCTGCATCAGGCGCTGACCTTCGCCAACGAGCGACGGCACGAATACGCCACGCTCGAGCATTTGCTGCTCGCCCTCATCGACGACGCCGACGCGGCCGCCGTGATGCGCGCCTGCAACGTCGATCTCGAGGCGCTGCGCAAGACGGTCCTCGACTATATCGACCGCGAGCTCAACAATCTCGTCACCGGGTTCGACGAGGATTCCAAGCCGACCGCCGGATTCCAGCGCGTCATCCAGCGCGCCGTCATCCATGTGCAGTCGTCGGGGCGCGAGGAAGTGTCCGGCGCCAATGTGCTCGTCGCCATTTTCGCCGAGCGCGAGAGCCACGCCGCCTTCTTCCTTCAGGAACAGCAGATGACCCGCTACGACGCGGTCAACTACATCTCGCACGGCATCGCCAAGCGTCCGGGCGCGACCGAGGCGCGGCCGCCGCGCGGTGCGCAGCAGGAGGAAAGCCCGCGCGACAACGAATCGGAAGAGGGGCCGGGGCGCAAGGGCAAGGCGCAGGACGCGCTGACGCCTATTGCGTCAACCTCAACGAAAAATCGCAGGGCAAGATCGACCCGCTGATCGGGCGCGAATCGGAGATCAACCGCACCATCCAGGTGCTGTGCCGGCGCTCCAAGAACAATCCGCTCTATGTCGGCGATCCGGGCGTCGGCAAGACAGCCATCGCCGAGGGCCTCGCCAAGCGCATCGTCGACGGCGACGTGCCGGAGGTGCTCGCCGCCTCGACCATCTTCGCCCTCGACATGGGCACGCTGCTGGCCGGCACCCGCTATCGCGGCGATTTCGAGGAGCGGCTGAAGCAGGTGGTCAAGGAACTGGAGGCCCATCCCAACGCCATCCTGTTCATCGACGAAATCCACACCGTGATCGGCGCCGGCGCCACCTCGGGCGGGGCGATGGACGCCTCCAACCTGCTCAAGCCGGCGCTGTCGTCCGGCAATATCCGCTGCATCGGCTCGACCACTTACAAGGAATTCCGCCAGTTCTTCGAGAAGGACCGGGCGCTGGTGCGCCGCTTCCAGAAAATCGACGTCAACGAGCCGTCGATCGAGGACGCCATCGCCATCATGAAGGGGCTGAAGCCTTATTTCGAAAGCTTCCACAAGGTGAAATACACCGCCGACGCCATCAAGGCCTCGGTCGAATTGTCGGCCCGGTACATCAACGACCGCAAGCTGCCGGACAAGGCGATCGACGTGATCGACGAGTCGGGCGCGGCGCAGATGCTGGTCGCCGAGAACAAGCGCAAGAAGACGATCACGCTGAAGGAAATCGAGGCGACCATCGCCACGATGGCCCGCATTCCGCCGAAATCGGTCTCCGCAGACGACGAAAAGGTGCTGGCCGGCCTCGAAACCGAATTGAAGCGCGTCGTCTACGGCCAGGACGCGGCGATCACGGCGCTGGCCTCGGCCATCAAGCTCGCGCGCGCCGGCCTGCGCGAACCGGAAAAGCCGATCGGCTCCTACCTGTTCTCCGGCCCGACCGGCGTCGGCAAGACCGAGGTCGCCAAGCAGCTCGCCGCCTCGCTCGGCGTCGAGCTGATGCGCTTCGACATGTCGGAATACATGGAGCGCCACACGGTGTCGCGCCTGATCGGCGCGCCGCCCGGCTATGTCGGCTTCGACCAGGGCGGCCTGCTGACCGACGGCGTCGACCAGCATCCGCACTGCGTGCTGCTGCTCGACGAGATCGAGAAGGCGCATCCGGACCTGTTCAACATCCTGCTGCAGGTCATGGACCACGGCAAGCTGACCGACCACAACGGCAAGCAGATCGACTTCCGCAACGTGATCCTGATCATGACCACCAATGCGGGCGCCGCCGGATGCACAGCGGGCCGCGATCGGCTTCGGCTCGTCCAAGCGCGAGGGCGACGACGTCGAGGCGATCAACCGGCTGTTCACGCCGGAATTCCGCAACCGGCTCGACGCCATCATCGCCTTTGCGCCGCTGCCGCCGGCGGTGGTGCATCAGGTGGTGCAGAAATTCGTCATGCAGCTCGAGGCGCAATTGTCGGAGCGCGGCGTCACGTTCGACCTCACGCCCGAGGCGGTCGAATGGCTCGCCGTGCGCGGTTACGATGAGCGCATGGGCGCCCGCCCGCTCGGCCGCGTCATCCAGGAACACATCAAGAAGCCGCTCGCCGACGAGGTGCTGTTCGGCCGGCTGCGGCATGGCGGCACGGTCCGCGTGACGGTGGAAAAGAAGGACGGCGGCGAAACCGGCCTGAAGCTCGACACGATTTCCGATGAAGCGCCGATCAAGCCGAAGAAGGAAGTGGTGGAAAAGCGGGCGAAGTCCAAGGCGAAAGTGAAAGCGAAAAAGCCAGCGCCGAAGGCCATCGCTGCGCCGCCGAAGGCGCTGCCGGCGCCGAAAAAGCCGCTTTCGGTGCCGAGATTGCCAAGGAAGGGGTAGGGCTGGCGCCCTTTCGCGGCCGGCAGGTCCAATTCCGGGTGAGGGCGCAAGCAGCCCTTGCCGCGTGCGTCGCGATCACTTACCCGGATGACATGTCCGGCAAACGCTTCGAGATGAACTGGTCCGCGTCGCGCGCCTTCGCGCAAGGCGTGCGCGACGCGCTCGTCATTCCACTCGTCGTGCTGATGGCGACCTTCGCCGGCTATGCCGGCCTCGCCCGCTAAGTCGGCATGACCTTGCTGCTGACGCCTACATGACCGCCTTCATCTGGGCGCTGCCGGCGATGGTGGTGCTGATCGCCCAGATCGCGTCGGGCGCGTCGATTTTCGCGGCTTTTCTGGCTGTGACCCTGTCGTCGGTGCGTCTGACGCCGATGGTCGTGGCGCTGTTGCCGGAATTGAAGGGGCCGCGCACGCGCAAGGCCACATTGTTCCTGATGGCGAATTTCATCGCGGTGACCTCCTGGGTGATCGGCATGGAGCGCGCCCGCTCGATACCGCGCGATGCGCGCGCCGCCTGGTTTCTCGGCGTCGAGGCGACATTGGTCGGCGCCAATCTGATCGTCGTCACCGCCGTCTATCTCGCCTCGGCCGGCCTGCCGCCGCTGGCCAACGGCGCACTCGCCTTTTTGATGCCGACCTATTTCCTCGCCTCGCTGTGGACATCGGCGCGCGATTCGTCCGCCCATGCGGCGCTTGTCGCCGGCCTGATCGTCGGCCCGCTCGTTCATGCTTTCGCGCCGCAAGGCGACCTTCCGGTCGCCGGACTGGCGGGAGGGCTGGCCGCCTTTGTGTGGCGCAAGGCGAGGGCTTGGCGATGAGCTTCCACGCCATTGACGCCTGGTGGTGGTCGTGGCTCTACATCACCGTCGCCGGCGTGATCGCCAACGGCATGTGGCGGGCGCTCGGCGTCGTCATCGGCGACCGGCTCGACGAGGAGTCGGAGTTCATGGCGCTGGTCCGCGCCGTGGCGACCGGGCTCGTCGCCGCCGTCATCGGCAATCTCGTCGTCTTTCCCGTCGGGGCGCTGGCCGGGACGCCCTTGGCGCTGCGCCTGGGCGCGCTCGCCGCGGGCTTCGTCGCCTATCTGCTGGCGGGAAAACGCATGATCGCGGCGATCCTCGTCACCGAAACAATATTGGTTGCGGGAATATTGGCGATTCAGCTCTGAGCCAATGCCGCGCGGATCATCTGCGCCTGTTCGGCCAGGGTCTCCGGCTTTTCCATCGGCCCGCCGGCATGGCGCAGCTTGATGCCGTCGAAGCGCGGGATGATGTGAACATGCAGGTGGAAAACGACCTGGCCGCCGGCGGTTTCGTTGTACTGGTTGATGGTCACGCCATCGGCCTGGAAAGCCTTCATCGCGCCGCGCGCCACGGTTTGCACGGTGCGCGCCACCGCGACGAGGCTGTCGGCGTCGGCGTCGAGCAGGTTGCGGGCGGGCTTTTTCGGCAGCACGAGGCAGTGTCCGGGACCGCGCGGCATGATGTCCATGAAGGCGATCGTGTCGGCGTCCTCGTGGATCTTGTGGCAGGGCAACTCGCCGCGCAGGATCTTGGCGAAGATGTTGCCCGTGTCGTAGGTCGCTTTCGTCATGGCGCGGCGGTTCTCGCTGTGGTGTATCCTTGCGACCCTTTTGCCGCGTCGGCGGCGCGCCCGTCAATGAGGACGTTTGCATGAACCAGGTGATGCTCGCGGTCGCCATCGTCTCGGAAGTCTTCGCCACCTCGGCCTTGAAGCAGAGCGATGGCTTCACCAGGTTGTGGCCAACCCTGGCGGCGCTGGTCGGTTACGGCGTCGCTTTCTGGCTGCTCGCCATTGTCATGCGCGAGACGCCGGTCGGCGTGGTTTACGCCGTCTGGTCGGGGGCGGGCGTTGTGCTGATCACGCTGGTCGGCTGGCTCGTTTTCCAACAGGCGCTGGATTGGCCGGCGCTGATCGGCATGGGATTGATCGTCGCCGGGGTGCTGACCATCAACGTTCTGTCGACTTCGGTCGGGCATTGAAATTCACGCCTTGCGATACGGTCCCTGCGACGCCAGCGCCTCGCCGATCTCGGCGATTTGTTCGCGCTCGTGCACGAGGTAGCGCGCCACCGCGTCGCGCAGGCCAGGATGGGCAATGAAATGGGCCGAATGGGTGGTGACCGGCAAATAGCCGCGCGCCAGCTTGTGCTCGCCCTGGGCGCCGGCCTCGACCCGCTTCAGGCCCTTGTCCAGCGCGAAATCGATCGCCTGATGGTAGCACAGCTCGAAATGCAGGAACGGCCGGTCCTCGACCGCGCCCCAATAGCGCCCGTATAGCGCCTCGCCGCCGATGAAATTCAACGCCCCGGCGATGGCGCGGCCGTCGCGACGGGCGACGACCAGCAGGATGTCGTCGGCCATCGTCGCGCCGATGAGCGAGAAGAAGCGGCGGTTGAGATAGGGCCGGCCCCATTTGCGGCTGCCGGTATCCATGTAGAACGCGAAAAAATCGTCCCACACCGCCTCGGTCAGCTCTTTGCCGGTCAGCCAGGCGATGTCGACGCCGTGGCGCGCCGCGTCGCGCTCCTTCTTCAGCGCCTTGCGCTTGCGCGAGGCGAGGGTGGAGAGAAAATCGCCGTAGTCGCGATAACCGGGATTGGCGAAGTGGAACTGCTGGTCGGTGCGCGCCAGCCAGCCGGCATCGGCGAAGGCGGCGCGGTCGATGTCGTCGAGGAATGTCGCATGCGCGGAAGAGGCCTGCGTCTGCCCGGCAAGCGCCTCCAGCCCGCGCGCCAGCATCGCACGCGTTGCGGCCGGCGCGTCGGCGCGGGCGAGCAGGCGCGGTCCGGTCGCGGGGGTGAACGGCACGGCGACCTGCAGTTTCGGATAGTAGGCGCCGCCGGCGCGTGCATAGGCGTCGGCCCAGCCGTGGTCGAAGACATATTCGCCCTGGCTGTGGTCCTTCACGTAGCAAGGAACGGCGGCGAGCAGGCCGCCCGACGCATCGTCGAGGCGCAGATGCAGCGGCGACCAGCCGGACCTGCCGCCGATTGAGCCAGACTCCTCCAGCGCGGAAAGAAAAGCATGCGATACGAACGGGTTGTAGGCGGCGCCTTGCCGGCGCGACGCACCGTTCAGCGACGCCCAATCGTCGGCGGCGAAGCCCGCGAGGGCGGGCAGGGCGGTCAGGCGCTGCGTGTCGGCGGGGCTCACACGACCCCCGGCAGAAAGCCCTCGAAGGTCATCTGGTCGGCGTGCGCGAAGGTCGCCTTCACCGCTGTATCGTCGCGGACGGTCCAGGTGATGACCGGCCGGCCGAGTTTTTGCCGGAAAAATGCGACGAACGGGTTCGGCAAGTGCTCCCAGGCGTAGGAGACGAAGTCGATGTCATGGGCCAGCATCGAGAAATGCGCCTCCATGTCGGCCGGCTTCTTGCCGTGCGCGGTGAGGCCCGCCGGAATACCCGGCGCCTGCGCCCGGAATTTGCGGATCAGCCAGTGGTCGAACGACATGATCGCCGCTTCCCCCCGGTAGCCTTTCAACCGTTCGCCGACCGCGGCGACGAGGCCGTCGTCATGGCCGTGATCGCCCTTGAGTTCGAGCACCAGCGGCGCGCGGCCGGCGATCAGGTCGAGCAGGTCGTCGAGCGTCGGCGCGCGGTCGGCCGTACCGCCGATGGCGTAGGAGCACATTTCGACAGCGGTGCTGTCGCGCACATGACCGTCGCGGCCGGCGAGCCGTTTCAGGTCGGCATCGTGGAAGACCACCGGGACGCCGTCGCTGGTCAGGCGCAAATCGCATTCGATGGCATAGCCGGCCCGCGCCGCCGCCTCGAAAGCCGGCAGGGTGTTTTCCCAGCGCCTGACGTTCAAATCGTGCAGGCCGCGGTGGGCGATCGGTCGACGGGTCAGGAATTTCAGGTCGCTCACGATGCGGCCTCGATGATCGCCTCGACCTCGACGGCGGCGTTCAGCGGCAGCGCGGCGACGCCGACGGCGGAGCGGGCGTGCCGGCCCTTGTCGCCCAATATATCGACCAGCAGGTCGGATGCGCCATTGGCCACCAGATGGTGCTCGGTGAAATCCGCCGTCGACGCGACGAAGACGGTGATCTTGACCACACGGGCGATGGCTTCGAGGCTGCCCAGCGCCGCCTTGGCCTGTGCGAGGATGTTGACGGCGCACCATTTGGCCGCCTCGCGGCCCTCGGCGGTGGCGAGATCGCGGCCGAGCAGGCCCGACGCCGCCAGTTTGCCGTCGCGGAGCGGCAATTGGCCGGCGGTGAACAAAAGGCCGCCTGTTCGCATGAACGGCGCATAATTGGCGGCCGGCGCTGCCGGGTTCGGCAGGACGATGCCGAGGCGGGCCAGATTGCTTTCGATGGATGTCAATTCGGTTCTCCGCGCGTTTCGAATCGGCGAATGCTTATAAAGCGCCCTTCTTCCGCCATGACTTTTTTACAGGAACGCTCCACAATGCAACAACGCCGTGACGACGCTTTCGTCGCCTGAGGGAGAAGTCGATGCCGTTTTTTCGCGCCGCCGCCTCGATGCTGGCCATTGCCGCGGCGATGCCGGCATTCGCCGGCCCGCTCGCCGCGCACCGCGCCGTCTACGACCTGACGCTCGACCGCGCCTCGGATCGCTCCGGCGTGACCGGCCTTTCGGGGCGCATGGTCTACGAATTCAACGGTTCGGCCTGCGAGGGCTACACCGTCAATTTCCGCTTCGTCACGCGCATCGCCACCGAGGACACGCAGCGCCTGACCGACCAGCAGACCACCACTTTCGAGGATGGCGACGGCACGACATTCCGTTTCGTCACCAAGTCCTTCGTCGATCAGGCGCTCGACAAGGAAGTGCGCGGATCTGCCCTGCGCGGCGACAAGGGTCTCATCATCGCGCTGGAAAAACCGGCCGCCGAAAAGCTCGACCTCGAAACCACGCTGTTTCCGACCGGCCACATGATCGACATGATCGACCGCGCCGCCAAGGGCGAGACCTTCTACGAAACGACGATCTTCGACGGTTCGGAAGATGCTGACCGGGTGATGACCACCACCGTCGTGCTCGGGCAGAAGGCGGACAGCAAGGCCGACGATCCCGAAGCGAAAGCCTTCGGGCCGGCGCGCCCGGCGCCCTATTGGCCGGTCACCATCGCCTATTTCGATCCGCAGGGCGAAGGCGGCGGCGAAACGCCAACCTATCGCATCGCCTTCAAGCTTCAGGAAGACGGCGTCACCCGCGATTTGGTGATGGACTACGGCGATTTCGCCATGCGCGGCAAGCTCGTCGACCTGTCGATGATGAAGCCGGCAGCCTGTCCGCAGGATTGAGGCAGACCGCGCGGTTGCAATTTCGCCCCGCTTCGCGCCATCATCGTGTTGCGTGCCGCAAAACGGGGAGGGGATGTGGGCGTTCTCGATACCTTCGTGGCCCCGCGGCCGAACCGCGCCATGATCGCGGCGATGACGCGGGTCAACCGCGTGCTGATGCTCAAGGGCCTGCCGCTGGTCCGCGACATTGCGCCGTTCAATCGCATTCCAGGCCTGCGCGGGCTGGCCGCCGTGCGCCATCTGGCCTTTGCCGACGATGACCGCGCCCGGCTCGCGGCGATGGCCGGACCGGGCAAGGCAGTGTTTTTCCTGCCCAACCATCCCGAATTCTTCACCGACTGGATGATCGACAAGGAGATACTCTCCCGCGTCGCTCCGTTCGCCGCCTCGTGGGCGACCAACGGCGTCGTCAACGGCATGGGCGGTCTGGCGCAAAAATTCTGGCTCGCCAACAATCTCGTGGCGCAAATTCCGGGCGATTCCACGCCGGCCAAGGCGCATTCGATCGACTGGGCGTTGCAGGGGCACGGGGTGTTGCTGCATCCGGAGGGACAGGTCGGCTGGCATGGCGACCACATCGCGCCGCTGATGCCCGGCGCGGCCGACATGGCGGCCGAAGCGGTCGCCCGCATGGCGGCCAAAGGCCTGACGCCGCGGGTTTTCCTGGCGCCGATCGTCTGGAAGCTGGTTTTCCTGGGCGATGTGCGCGCGGCTCTGGCGCGCGAATGCGCCTATGTCGAAAGGAAACTCGACGTTGACGCCAACCCGGCCGATCCGGTTTCGAAACGGATTTGGGCCATCTACAACAAACTGTTCCAGCGCAAGGCAGAACACCTGGCCATCGCCGTCGACGTCAATCGGCCGCTTGGCGTGCGTCGGTTGCTGTTGATCGGGGCCCATTCCGACCGCCTCGTCGGCCTTGTCGGACCGGCGGACAACGACGCCGACCTGCGGCGCAAGGCGCGTCGGCGCGAGCGCGACATCCGCAACGTCGAACCGGACCGGGCCCGGGAAATCCGCGGCCACCTCGATGCGTTGGCCAAGCTCGACCGGTTGGGCGATTTCGCCTATGTGGAACCGAAAATGACGCAGGAGCACATGGCCGAACATCTGAAGCGCCTGCGCACCGACTATTGCAAAGGGTCGTGGCGCGACACGGTCAACACGTTCCTGCCGCAGGCCGCCGCGCCGCGCCGGGCGCTGGTGCGGGCGCCCGAACCGCTCGCCATGCACGAATTTTCCGGTTCGGCCACGGATGCGATGGCGTTGGTGCGCACGCGGATGCAGGTCGCTCTCGACGCCATAAACGCCGAAATCCGCGGACAGGGCGGGTTCGTGCAGGAACCGAACCCGTTTCATACGCGGTGAACCGGTGCGTCGTTCGTGGTTCGCTTGGCGTTGTTCGCAATTCGAACGGAGATTTCCGAACCACGAATAACGAGCGGCGAACGACGTGTCGCACAGCGCTTGCCTTTCCCGGATTTTTCGCCTAAACGCCCGCTCATTCCACACACGGACTTTGGGTTCGACCGGGGAGAAATCCCGGCCAACCCCCCGGTGGCAGAGTTTCTGCCGTGGTCCGTGGAGGCTAACCGGGAAGGTACACGACCATGGCGCTGCCCGACTACAGCATGCGTCAGCTTTTGGAAGCTGGCGTTCACTTCGGCCACCAGACCCACCGCTGGAACCCGAAAATGGCCCCCTACATTTTCGGGGCCCGCAACGGCATTCACGTTCTCGACCTGTCGCAGACGGTTCCGCTGCTGCACACCGCCCTGCAGACGATTTCCGACGTTGTCGCCAAGGGCGGCCGCGTTCTGTTCGTCGGCACCAAGCGCCAGGCCTCCGACATCGTCGCCCAGGCGGCGAAGAATTCGGCCCAGTATTACGTCAATTCGCGCTGGCTCGGCGGCATGCTGACCAATTGGAAGACGATCTCCAATTCGATCGCGCGGCTGCGCAAGCTCGAGGAAATCGCTTCCGGCGAAGGCCAGGGCCTGACCAAGAAGGAGCGCCTGACGCTCGACCGCGAGCGCGAGAAGCTCGACAAGGCGCTCGGCGGCATCAAGGACATGGGTTCGCCGCCGGACCTGATGTTCGTCATCGACACCAACAAGGAAGGCATCGCGCTGGAAGAAGCCAAGCGTCTTGGCATCCCGGTGGTGGCGATCATCGATTCCAACAGCAATCCGGACCGCGTCGATTATCCGGTTCCGGGCAATGACGACGCCGGCCGGGCTCTGCAGCTTTACTGCGACCTCGTCGCCAAGGCCTGCATCGATGGCATCGAGCGCCAGCAGCGTTCGCTCGGCAGCGATCTCGGCGCCCGGGTCGACGCGCCGGTCGAGGCGGCCGTCGAGGAAGCCAAGGGCTGAACCGGGCCGTCGCAAGACTGCAACACAATTGGCGCAGTCCGCCGGGCTGCGCCACATTTCCTTGAACGACATGAAGAAAGACGAGGCGACGCGATGACCATTACCGCATCCATGGTCAAGGACCTCCGCGACATGACCGGCGCGGGCATGATGGACTGCAAACAGGCGCTCAACGAGACCGCCGGCGACATGGAAGCCGCGGCCGACTGGCTGCGCAAGAAGGGCATCGCCAAAGCCGACAAGAAAGCCGGCCGCACCGCCGCCGAAGGCCTGATCGGTGCGGCTTCGGATGCGACCAGCGCGGTCGTCGTCGAAGTCAATTCCGAGACCGATTTCGTCGCCCGCAACGATGCTTTCCAGGACATCGTGCGCAATGTCGCCAAGGTCGCGTTGACGACCGACGGTTCGGTCGAAGCGGTCGGCGCGGCGGCCTATCCGGGTTCCGGCAAGTCGGTCGTCGAGACGATCAAGGACGCGGTCGGCACCATCGGCGAGAACATGGCTTTGCGCCGTTCGGCCAAGCTCGCGGTTCCGGCCGGCGCGGTGGCGACCTATGTCCACAACGCCGTCGCCGACAATCTCGGCAAGCTCGGCGTTCTGGTCGCCATCGAGACGACGGGTTCGGCCGATGCGGCGCGCGCTTTCGCCCGCCAGGTGGCGATGCATGTCGCCGCCGCCAATCCGCTGGCGCTGAACGCCGAGGACATCGACGCTCGCCTGCTGGAACGCGAGAAGGCGATTTTCGCCGATCAGGCGCGCGCCTCGGGCAAACCTGACGCCATTGTCGAGAAGATGGTCGAAGGCCGCGTGCGCAAATTCTACGAGGAAGTCGTGCTGCTGAAGCAGGCCTTTGTCATCAATCCGGACCTGACCGTCGAAGCCGCGCTGAAAGCGGCCGAGAAGGAAATCGGCGCGCCGGCGAAGATCACCGGCTTCGTGCGCATGGCGCTCGGCGAAGGCGTGGAGAAGGAAGACAAGGATTTCGCCGCCGAGGTCGCGGCGGCCGCTGGCAAGAGCTGAACCGGTTTTAACTCTGGATTGCAAAGGGCGTCGCGTGACATCGCGACGCCCGTCGTGTATCCAACGCCGCGTTTCACGGAGATGACGATGGCGACTCAAACGAAGTACCGGCGCGTTCTGCTGAAAGCTTCGGGCGAGGCGTTGATGGGCGAACAGCATTTCGGCATCGACGTGTCCGTCGTCGACCGCATCGCCGCCGATATCGCCGATGCGCGCGCGCTCGGCGTCGAAGTCGGCGTCGTCATCGGCGGCGGCAACATTTTCCGCGGCGTCGCCGTCGCGTCCAAGGGCGGCGACCGCGTGACCGGCGACCACATGGGCATGCTCGCCACGGTGATCAATTCGTTGGCGCTTCGCACCTCGCTCGCCAAGCTCGGCGTCGACGCCGTGGTGCTTTCGGCCATCGCCATGCCGGAACTGTGCGAGAGTTTCTCGCAGCGCCAGGCGACGGCCTACATGAACGCCGGCAAAGTGGTCATTTTCGCCGGCGGCACCGGCAATCCGTTTTTCACCACCGATTCGGCCGCCGCGCTGCGCGCCGCCGAGATTGGCGCCGACGCGCTGTTCAAGGGCACGCAGGTCGACGGCGTCTATTCGGCCGATCCGAAAAAGGACGCCGCCGCCAAGCGGTTCGAGCGCATCACCCATGGCGAAGTGATCGAGCGCGGCCTCGCCATCATGGATACGGCCGCGATCGCGCTTGCGCGCGAGAACCACATTCCGATAATCGTCTATTCGATCCACGAGCGCGGCGGTTTCGCCGCCATTCTGAAGGGGGAGGGCCGCTGCACAGTCGTTTCCGACGCCTGAGGCCGCGACCCGACCGGGAGCACGAGCATGAGCATCACCGCCGACCACAAGGATTTGCAACGCCGCATGGAGGGCGCCATCGCCGCCTTCAAGCACGACATCGCGTCGCTGCGCACCGGGCGCGCCTCGTCGAACCTGCTCGATGCGGTGGAGGTCGACGCCTATGGCGGCCGCATGCCGATCAACCAGGTGGCGACGGTCTCGGTGCCCGAAGCGCGGATGATTTCGGTGTCGGTGTGGGACAAATCGATGGTCGGCGCCGTCGATCGCGCCATCCGCGAATCGAATCTCGGCTTCAATCCGATCATGGACGGCACGACGCTGCGCATTCCGCTGCCGGAGTTGAACGAACAGCGGCGCAAGGAACTGGTCAAGCTCGCCCACCAATACGCCGAAGCCGGGCGCGTCGCCGCCCGCCATGTCCGTCGCGACGGCATGGAAGCGCTGAAGAAGCTGGAAAAGGACGGCGACATTTCCCAGGACGAACATCGCCAGCGCCACGAAAAAGTGCAGAAACTCACTGACGACACCATTACCGACATCGACAAGCTGCTTGCGGTCAAGGAAGCGGAAATCATGCAAGTCTGACGGTTGCGGCCTCTGCCTGGCCGCGACGGGGAACAGGTTCCTTTTCATGAAGCCCGCGCATATCGCCATCATCATGGACGGCAACGGACGCTGGGCGAAGGCCCGCGGCCTGCCGCGCGCCGCCGGCCATCGCGCCGGCGTCGAGGCGCTCAGGCGCACGGTGCGGGCTGCCGCCGATTTCGGCATCCCGTGGCTGACGCTCTATGCGTTCTCGTCTGAAAACTGGTCGCGCCCGGCCGACGAGGTCACCGACCTCATGGGCTTGCTGAAGCTGTTCATCCGCCGCGACCTCGCCGAACTGCACCGCGCCGGCGTGCGCGTGCGTATCGTCGGTGCGCGTGAAGGCCTCAAATCGGACATTCGGGCCCTGCTCGACGAAGCCGAGGCGCTGACGCGCGGCAACACCGCCATCAACCTCGTCATCGCCTTCAACTATGGCGCGCGCGACGAAATCGTCCGCGCCGCGCGCAGCCTCGCCGCCGACGCCGCCGCGGGATTGCTCGATCCGAAAATGATCGATGCGGGCCTGATCGCCGCCCGTCTCGACACGCGCGGCATTCCCGATCCCGATTTGATCGTGCGCACATCCGGCGAGCAGCGCCTGTCGAATTTCCTGCTGTGGCAGGCGGCCTACGCCGAATTCCTGTTCGTGCCGGTCAACTGGCCGGATTTCGGACCGCAGGATTTGGCCGACGCCATCGGCGAATATGCCGCGCGCGATCGCCGTTATGGCGGGGTCGAGGCCAAGGAAGCGGTGTCGTGAACGGCGCCAAAGCGGCGCCAAACACGTCGGGCGAACTCAGGCAACGGGTGATTTCCGCGCTCGTTCTCATCGTCATCGTGGTCGCGGCCACCTGGTTCGGGGGGCGTGCGTTCCGGATCGTGTGGATCGCGGCGGCGATCGTGGCACTCCACGAATGGCTGACCGTCAGTTCCTCCGCCCGCGTTCCGGCGATGCGGATCGCGGTCTGGGCGGCGTTCGCCGCGGTCGCGGCGTCCGTGCTTTTTCCGTCGCTGACCCTGTGGACCGGGCTATCGGCCGACCGGGCCTCGCTGGCCATTCTGGCCGTCGCGGCGATCGGATTCGGGTTGGCGGAAGCGGGGATCGACAAGCGCCTGTGGGCGACAGCCGGGCTGATCTACGCCTTGTCGCCGGCCATCGCGATTTCGTCGCTGCGCGACGGCGCCGCCGGTCTTCTCGTCGTGTTGTTTCTTTATGCCGCCGTCTGGGCGACCGACATTCTCGCCTATGTCACCGGCCGGGCGCTGAAAGGCCCCGAACTCGCACCGAAGATTTCGCCCGGCAAAACGTGGAGCGGCGCGTTGGGCGGCATTGTCGGCGCGATTGCCGCCACGGCCATCCTCGCAGCCTTCGCGCCCGGTCTGTCGCTGCCGGCGGCGCTGATTACGGCAACCGGGTTGTCGGTCATTTCGCAAGCCGGCGATCTGGGGGAATCGGCCTTCAAGCGCCATTTCGGCGTCAAGGATTCGGGCAAGCTCATTCCCGGCCATGGCGGCATCCTCGATCGCATCGACGCCCTGGTGGCCACGGCCGTGGCGCTCCATCTTCTGAGTCTGGCCACCGGAGGCCTGCCGCCGGGATTCGGCCTGTGACGCGCGGCCTTGGAAAGGCCCCGATTGTCACGCCAAGACGGAAACGCCAACGCATGACGGAGCGCGACCTTGGGTGAACTGGTGTCTGGACTGGCTGGAGGATTGCCGTCGCTGGCGTTGACGATCATCGCCTTCGTCTTTGTCCTCGTCGTCGTCGTGTTCGTCCACGAAATGGGCCATTTTCTCGTCGGCCGCTGGTGCGGCATCGGGGTCAAGACATTCTCGATCGGTTTCGGGCCGGAATTGTTCGGATGGAACGACCGCCATGGCACGCATTGGCGGGTCGCGGCGGTGCCGCTCGGCGGCTATGTCAAGTTCGTCGGCGACGCCGGCGCGGCCTCCGAACCGGACGCGGAGGAAATCGCGTCATTGAGCGAGGCGGAGCGGGCGGTCGCCTTCCATACGCAGCCGGTGTGGAAACGGGCGGCGACGGTTTTCGCCGGGCCTTTCGCCAATTTCCTGCTGACCATCGCCGTCTTCGCCGTGATGTTTGCGATCTACGGCAAATTTGTCTCCGAACCGACCGTCGCCCAGGTCGTGCCCGATAGCCCGGCGGCAATGGCCGGCCTGCAACCAGGCGACCGCTTCGTCAGCGTCGATGGCGTCAAGGTCGAGAGCTTCGTCGACGTGCAGCGGCTGGTTTCCGGCCGCGCCGGCGAACCCCTTGTTTTCGTTCTCGATCGTGGCGGTCAGCAGATCACTGTGACGCTCACGCCGGAAGTTCGCGAACAAACCGATCCGCTCGGCAATGTCGTCAAGGTCGGTCTGATCGGCGTCGTCAACGACAAGGACAGCGGCCAGCCGCACGTGGTGACGTTTTCGCCTCTGGGCGCCGTTGTCGAGGCGGTCCGCGAAACCGGGTTCGTCATCGAACGCACCTTCCTGTTCCTGAAGCGATTCGTGGTCGGGCGCGAGGACAGGTGCGCGCTCGGCGGGCCGGTCAAGATCGCCGGAATGGCCGGCAAGGCGGCCGGCATGGGATTTGCTTGGCTCGTCCAGCTCATCGCGCTGCTCTCCGTCGGCATCGGCATCCTCAACCTCTTGCCGATTCCGCCGCTCGATGGCGGTCATCTGCTGTTTTACGGCATCGAAGCGATCATCAGGCGACCGGTGCCGATGATCGTGATGGACGCGGTCTATCGCGTCGGGTTCTTCCTCGTCATGGGCTTCATGGCCTTCGTTTTCTGGAATGATTTGTTCGGATGCTGAGGGATCTGCCGATCACGTTTGGTGACAAACCGTTTACCATCCGCGCGCATTTGCGTGACCTCTCCGCAACGCCTGACGGATTAGTAAATGCAAATTAACCCAAAGGCTTGCGTGTAGGGAAAAACCGGGTATTAGGGGGTCGAAGCGTATTCGACATGCCTGCGTTTCTGGTGTGGGGACATCGCGGACAAGAAGGTACCAAGGCCTTATGACGTCAATGAAAAATTTCCTGGCCGCAGCCTCGGTGGTTGCGCTTTCGGCCAGCATGACCGCGACCAGCGTGGTCACTTTCGAACTGCTGGCGACGACGGCGGCGCAGGCGGCGACGGTTTCGCGCATCGAAGTGCGCGGCAATAAACGCGTCGATGCGTCCGTGATCATCGGCTACACCGGCATCAAGCCGGGAAAACCGTTCTCCAACGCCGATATCGATGAAGCGGTGAAACGGCTGTTTTCCACCGGCCTGTTTTCCGATGTGCGCATCAATCAGGCGGGCGGCGTGCTTGTCGTCGAAGTCGACGAGTATTCGGTCGTCAACCAGGTGCTCTTCCAGGGCAACAAGAAGATCAAGGACGTCGATCTGTCCGGCAAAGTGCAGACGCAGCCGCGCGGCGTCTATTCGCCGGCGACGGTCGAAGCCGACATGGAAGCGATTCGCGAAGCCTATCGCCGGATTGGCCGTTCCGACGCGGTTGTCAGCCACCAGGTCATCGATCCTGGGCGAAAACCGCGTCAACGTGGTCTTCGAGATCAACGAGGGCGGGCGCACCAAGATCGGGGCGATCAGCTTCGTCGGCAACAACGCCTTCTCCGACCGCCGCCTCGGCGACGTCATTTCGACCAAGCGCTCGAATATCCTGTCCTATGTCCTCCGTAACGACATCTATGACGAGGACCGCTTGCGCGCCGACGAGGAAGCGCTGCGCCGCTTCTACTACAACCGCGGCTATGCCGATTTCCAGGTGGTGTCATCCAGCGCGGAGCTGGACGAGGCAAACAACAAGTACAATATCGTCTTCACCATCGAAGAGGGTGATCGCTACAAGTTCGGTCCGATCACCGTCGAAAGCACGGTCGAGGGCGTCGACGCCGAACAGCTGAAGCGGGCGATCGAGACGCAGGAAGGCAATGTCTACAGCGCCAAGGATGTCGAGGACACGATCATCGGCATCACCGAGCAGGTGGCCGGCGCGGGCTTCGCCTTCGCCCAGGTGACGCCGCGCGGCGACCGCAATTTCGAGACGCGCACGATCTCGGTCACCTATACGGTCGACCAGGGCCCGCGCGCCTATGTCGAGCGCATTGAAATCCGCGGCAACGACCGCACGCGCGACTATGTCATTCGCCGCGAGTTCGACATCAGCGAAGGCGACGCCTTCAACCAGGTCCTCGTCCAGCGCGCAAGCGCCGCTCGAGGCGCTGAATTCTTTACCGCGGTCAGCATCTCGACCGCGCCCGGATCGGAAGCCGATCAGGTCGTCCTCGTCGTCGATGTCGTCGAGAAATCGACGGGCGAATTCTCCATCGGCGGCGGGCTACGCGACCGGCGGCGGATGGCGCTGCGGGCTTCAAGGTCGAAGCGTCGATCACCGAGCAAAACTTCCTCGGGCGCGGGCAGTACATCAGGATTGCGGCGGGCGGCGGCAAAGGCTCCCGCGATTTCGTGCTGTCTTTTACCGAACCTTATTTCCTCGGCCGTCACCATCTCGGTGCCGCTGGCCGGCGCAATCGCCACGAGCCCGTGGATCAAGTCGTCCATCAGCGGCTCGCTGACCTATTCGACCATCGACGACATGAACAATCCGCATGAGGGCATTCACGCGGTCGCCGGCGTCGAAGTGGCCGGCCTCGGCGGCAACGCCCAATTTGTCAAAGGCACGGCGCGCGTCAGCTACTACAAGACCTTGCTCGAAGAACAAGACGTGGTTGGCGTGCTCATCGGCGGAGCCGGCCACACACAGGGTTTGGGGCCGACCGGCCTGCGTGTTTTCGATCTCACCCATTCGCATGACCGCATGATCCGCGGATTTGCATATGACGGCATCGGACCCTACATCGATCCTGATGGCGCCGGACCGCTGGCGCCTGAACATTTGGGCGGCACGACCTACTTCAACGCCTCGGCGGAAGTGCAGTTCCCGTTGCCGGTCCTTCCCGAAAGCCTCGGCCTCAGGGGCGCGGTGTTCGCCGACGCGGCGACGCTCTTTGGCGCGCCGGGCCCATTCGGCCGCGACCGGCAACCATCATGCCATGGCGCGCCGCCGCCGGCGCGTCGCTCCTGTGGGCGTCGCCGTTCGGTCCGCTTCGGGTTCGACTACGCCATTCCGGTCCTCAAGCAGACCGGCGACGTCGTGCAGAATTTCAACTTCGGCGTGTCGACAAAATTCTGACCGGCGCTTCGTTTCGGGGGGAACCCATGCGCCTGATTTCGGCGATCCGGCAGTGACAGCGCCGCGTTTCTTCATTGAATCGCGTGCTTTCAGCGCGGGCGAAATCGCCGAATTGACCGGTTCGACCATCGTTGATCCGACGCGGGGCAATGACATGATCCATGCCATTGCGCCGGTTGGGCAGGGCGGTCCGGGGATTTTGGTGTTTGTCGAAAAACGGCAAAATGGCGCAGATCCTGACCGGCCTCGGCGGCGGCGTTGTTCTGACCACCGCGGCCCTGGCGCCGATGGTTCCCGCTGCCGCGACCGTTCTGGTCTCTCCCCATCCGCAACGCGCCTTCGCCGCCGTCGGCAGGCTCATGCATCCGGAAGCGGCGCGGCCCGGACCGGTAACCGGCGAGGCCGGCGTTTCCCCGCACGCCCACATCCATGCCGACGCCGTCATCGAGGCCGGCGCCACTGTCGAGGCCGGCGCCGTCATCGGCCGCGGCGCCGTCATCGGCGCCGGCGCGATCATTGCGCCGGGCGCCGTCATCGGCCGCGATTGCCGTATCGGCCGCGACAGCTATGTCGGTCCGGGCGCCAGCATCCAATTCGCCTTTCTCGGCAACCGGGTCATCGTGCATCCCGGCGTTCGCCTCGGCGCCGACGGTTTCGGCTATGTGGCGGGCCAGCGCGGGATGGAGAAATTTCCCCAGGTCGGCCGGGTCATCGTCCAGGACGATGTCGAGATCGGCGCCAACTCCACCATCGATCGTGGCGCTCTCGACGACACCGTGATCGGCGAAGGCTCGAAAATCGACAATCAGGTCCAGATCGCCCACAATGTCCGCATCGGACGTCATTGCCTGATTGCCGGGCAAAGCGGCATTTCCGGATCTGTCACCATTGGCGACGGGGCAAGGCTGGGCGGCGGGGTCGGCGTCGCCGATCACGTGACCATCGGCGCAGGCGCGAACATCGCGGCGGCTTCGGGCGTCATGCGCGATGTGCCGGCCGGCGGACGCGTCGCCGGTGCGCCGGCCAAACCGGTTCGCGAGTTCTTCCGCGAGGTGGCGGCTCTTTCGGCGATCGCGTCGCAAGGGAAGGGAGGGGATGGAAATGACCACTGACAGCGCGCCGGCCGAACTGCAGACCGCCGATATCATGGAACTGCTCCGGCTGCTCCCGCACCGTTACCCCTTTCTGCTCGTCGACCGCATCGTCGCCATCGACGGCGACAATTCGGCGATCGGCATCAAGAACGTCACGATCAACGAACCTCATTTCAACGGGCATTTCCCCGGGCAACCCGTCATGCCCGGCGTACTCATCATCGAAGCGATGGCGCAAACGGCCGGCGCGATCTGCATTCGTTCGGTTCCGGGCAATAGTCCGAGCCTTGTCTATTTCATGACCATCGACGAGGCCAAATTCCGCCGTCCGGTCGTGCCCGGCGACCGGCTCGAGATCCATGTCAACAAGCTAAAGAAGCGCGGCTCGATCTGGCGCTTCGCCTGCGAGGCCAAGGTCGATGGCGTTCTCGTCGCCGAAGCGGTGATTTCGGCGATGATGTCGCCCAAGCCGGCCGCCTGAACGCATGGCGACCTTTATTCACCCCCTGGCGATCGTCGAGACGGGAGCCGCGCTCGGAGAAGGCGTTCACATCGGGCCTTATTGCCATGTCGGCCCGCAAGCCCGAATCGGCGACGGCGTCGAACTCAAGAGTCACGTCGCCATCATCGGCGATACCGAGTTGGGAGCGCGCTCGGTGGTTTGGCCCAATGCTGTGCTCGGCGGCGATCCGCAGAACAAGACGCACAAGGGCGGCCCCTCCCGGCTGGTCATCGGCGCCAATTGCGTCATTCGCGAGGGCTGCACCTTCAATCGCGGCACCGACAATGCCCGCGGACTGACCACCGTCGGCGACAACGGCTATTTCATGATCGGCGCCCATGTCGCCCATGATTGCATCGTCGGAAACAATGTGACGTTCGCCAACGCCGCGACCCTTGGCGGGCATGTCGAAGTTGACGATTTTGTCACCATAGGTGGTTTCGCCGCCGTTCATCAATTCACCAAGGTTGGTCATCACGCCTTTGTCGCGGGAATGTCGGCCCTGACCGGCGACCTCATCCCGTGGGGCGTGGCGCAGGGCAATCGGGCGAGACTGCGTGGCCTCAACCTCGTCGGGATGAAACGGTCAGGTCTTCCGCTCGCATCGATCCGTGAACTGAAAGCGGTCTACCGGACCCTGTTCGACCGCGCGATCCCGTTCGCCGAAGCGCTCATCCGCGCCAAGTCGCAATTCGCCGGCTCGGCGAACGCAGGTGAATTGTTCGCGTTTTTTGACAAAGGCGTCAAACGTCATTTCTGTATGCCGGCGGCTGGGGCCGCGGGCGACGCCAATGATGATGACGACGATTGACACAACGCCATTGCCCGAAAATTCCCGTGTGGCGATCATCGCCGGCGGCGGCGTGCTGCCGTTCGAATTGGCGAGCGGCCTGGCCGGCAAGGGCCAGAAACTGACGGTTTTGCGCATTCTTGGCGAAGCCACCGCGGATTTCTCGGCGTTTTCCACCCGGGATATTGCCCTCGAAGCGATTTGCGATCTCGTCCCGATGCTGAAGCGGGATAACATCACTCACGCGGTGTTCGCCGGGGGTATTTCGAAGCGGCCGGACTTCCGATCAGTCAAATTCGGCGTTGCTTTGATCCCGCTGGCGTGGCGCGCGGCGCGCGCCTTCCTGCGCGGCGACGATGCGTTGCTCGGGACGCTGGTCGGCTATGTCGAATCGCGCGGCGTCAAAGTGCTCGGCGCCCACCAGATCCTGCGCGAATTGCTGGTTCCCGAGGCGGCGTTGACCCGGCGCAAGCCGACGAAGCGCGAAAGCGCCTCGATCATGGCCGGTTTGACCGCCGCCAGGGCCATCGGCGCGCTCGATATCGGCCAGGCGGCCATCGTTATCGGCGAGCGCGCCGTCGCCATCGAAGGCGCGGAGGGCACGGCGGCGATGATCGCCCGGGTTGGCGAACTCAAGGCGACGGGGCGCATTCCGCCTGCGGCCGGCGGCGTCCTGGTCAAGTGTCCGAAGCCCGGCCAGGAGCAACGCATCGATCTGCCGGCGATCGGACCGGAAACCGTTGCCGCCGCCGCGGCCGCCGGCCTGACCGGCATCGCGGTGGAAGCCGGCGCGGCTTTGGTTCTTTCGGCGGCGGAAACCATCTCCAGCGCGGACGAAGCCGGGCTGTTCATCGTCGGCGTCCGGCCATGAGCAAAATGCGGCTGGCGATCATCGCCGGGGAAGAGTCGGCCGATGCGCTCGGCGCCGATCTGGTGCAGGCGCTGCGCAAACGCGGGGTCGACGTGTCGCTTTTCGGCGTCGGCGGAAGGCATTTGCAGGCCGAAGGCCTCGTCAGCCTGTTCGATCCGCACGACATTGCCCTGATGGGCTTGATCCCGGTGCTGCTGCGCTTGCCGAAGCTGATCCGCCGCATCGGCGAAACCGTGCGCGCGATCGTTGCTTTCCGTCCCGACGCCCTGATCATCGTCGACAATCCCGATTTCACCCATCGCGTCGCCGCCCGCGTACGCGCCGCGCTGCCCAGGCTCCCGGTCGTCAATTATGTCTGCCCTTCGGTTTGGGCCTGGCGGCCGCAGCGCGCGCCGAAAATGAAGGCCTATGTCGACCGCGTCCTGTGCCTTCTGCCCTTCGAACCGGCCGAGCTTGCCCGTCTCGGCGGGCCGCCCGGCGTCTATGTCGGGCACCGGCTGATTTCCGACGCCGGCATGCAGGCGGCGCAGGCGGCGCAGGCGACGCGCCAGAGGACCAACTCCTCGCCGGTCGTGCTGGCGATGCCGGGCTCGCGGCGTTCGGAAATCCTCGGGCTGGTCGAGCGTTTCGGCCGCGGCGTCGAACAACTGGCCGAACGGATCGGCCCCTTCGAGTTGCTCATGCCGGCGGTCCCGCGCCTCGAAGCGGAACTGCGCCAACGCGTCGCCGGCTGGCGCGTGACGCCGCAAATCATCACCGCGCCGGCCGACAAATGGGCTGCTTTCGGCCGCGCCGACGCGGCGCTCGCGGCTTCCGGCACGACGCTGCTGGAGCTGGCGCTCGCCGGCGTTCCGGCCATTTCCTGCTACCAGGTCGATCCGATCATGCTGCGGGTGGCGGAACGCATGCCGATGTGGTCGGCGGCGCTGCCCAACATCATCGCCGATCGCGTCGTGTTCGACGAATACTACAACCAGATGATCCGTCCGGGTTTGATGGCGCGCCAGCTCGAGGCGCTGATCCGCGACGGCGCAAGGCGCGACATGGCGCTGGCCGGCATGGCCGAAGTGCGCCGCCGCATGGCGGTCGAACGCCCGGCGGGCGAGGCGGCGGCGGACGCGGTCCTCGACGTGCTCGCCAAATGAAACGGGCGCCGTCTCCGGCGCCCGCATGGTTCATCCTGTTGGCGTTCAGCGCTTGGCGATCGGCACGTAGTCGCGCGCCGGTTCGCCGGTGTAGAGCTGGCGCGGCCGGCCGATCTTCTGGTGCGGATCCTCGATCATTTCCTTCCACTGGGCGATCCAGCCGACGGTGCGGGCGATGGCGAACAGCACCGTGAACATGGTGGTGGGAAAGCCGAGCGCCTTCAGCGTGATGCCGGAATAGAAGTCGATATTGGGGTAGAGCTTCTTCTCGATGAAATAGGGATCGGTCAGCGCGATCCGCTCCAGCTCCATCGCCACGTCGAGCAGCGGATCGTCCTTGATGCCCAGCTCGCCCAGCACCTCGTGGCAGGTCTTCTGCATGATTTTGGCGCGCGGATCGTAGTTCTTGTAGACGCGGTGGCCGAAGCCCATCAGGCGGAACGGATCGTTCTTGTCCTTGGCCCGTGCGATATATTCCGGGATGCGGTCGACCGAGCCGATTTCGGCCAGCATGTTCAGCGCCGCCTCGTTGGCGCCGCCATGCGCCGGGCCCCACAGGCAGGCGATGCCGGCGGCGATGCAGGCGAACGGGTTGGCGCCCGACGAGCCGGCCAGCCGCACCGTCGAGGTCGAGGCGTTCTGTTCGTGGTCGGCATGCAGGATGAAAATGCGGTCCATGGCGCGGGCGAGCACCGGATTGACCACATAGTCTTCCGCCGGGACAGCGAAACACATGCGCAGGAAATTGGCCGAGAACGAAATGTCGTTCTTCGGATAAACGAAGGGATGGCCGATCGAATATTTGTAGGCCATGGCCGCGATGGTCGGCATCTTGGCGATCATGCGCAGGCTCGCCACCATGCGCTGGTGCGGGTCGTTGATGTCGGTCGAGTCGTGATAGAACGCCGACAGCGCGCCGACCACGCCGACCATGACCGCCATCGGATGGGCGTCGCGCCGGAAGCCGCGGAACAGGAACTGCAACTGCTCGTGCACCATGGTGTGGCGGGTGACGCGATAGTCGAAATCGGCTTTTTGCGTCTTGGTCGGCAGTTCGCCGTAGAGCAGCAGATAGCAGGTCTCGAGGAAATCGCCCTGCTCGGCGAGCTGTTCGATGGGATAGCCGCGATGCAGCAGGATGCCCTCGTCGCCATCGATGTAGGTGATCTTCGATTCGCAGGCCGCCGTGGAGGTGAAGCCCGGATCGTAGGTGAACATGTGGGTGTTGGCGTAGAGCTTCTGGATATCGATCACGTGCGGCCCGACCGAGCCCTCGCGCACCGGAAGTTCGACATGCTTGCCTTCGACTTCGACATTGGCGTTCGACATGGCGGCTTTCCTTTCGTCACGGGAGTGGTGCGCTGCGAAAAAAACGTGCTGCGCTGCAGCAGCATCCTTGGAATTGGCTAAACCATTTCCGGGGGGTCACAAGGGCGACCAAAGCGTGAGCGCACCTTGCGAATCGATTGAATTGGCGCGGCCGGAATCTGCCTGTTTTTCAGGCAGAAGGTGGAACAATGCCATGCCGCGACCATGCCGGCCCGATTTTCGGGTGCGCCGCGACCGCGCGGGCGATGGCGGCCAGTCGCGGATGGCGGGCGAACAGCGCGTCGCGATCGTCGGTCCAGTCCATCAACATGGCGGCATAGATATCGACGCCGCTCATCGCCTCGCCGAGTGCGAAGGGTCCGGGCGCGATCAGATCGTCGAAGACGCGCCATTCGAAACCGATTTGTTCGGCGGCGGCGCGCGTGACCGCATCGGCGCCGGCGGGATCGGCGATGTAGCGGTCGGAATAATAGAAGCGCAGGAAACTCATGTAGAGGTTGGCCGAGAGGTAGACCATCAGGCGCAGGAATTTCGCCCGGCGGGGATCGTCGACGCCGGGAGCGAGGCCGGATTTCGGGGCCAGATCGGCGAGAAAAACCAGCATGGCGGCCGATTCCGTCATGATCTCGCCGGACGGCAGCACAAGCGTCGGCACCTGGCAGAGGGGGTTGAGCGCTCTGAGTTTCGCCAGGGCTTCGGCGTCGGCCTTGCCGACATCGATCGTTTGGTGATTGACGCCGGTCAGCTCCAACATCGCCTCGACCGCGGCCGAGCCGGAGCCCGGTCGTCCGTACAGCGTGTATTTCCCGCCCTTGATCGCGCGCGCGCCCATTTTCCGCCTCCCGGTAACGGGGCAAGTCTATGCTGCCGAGCGCAGCCGCGCCAGCGACTCCTCGCGGCCCAGAACCGCCAACACGTCGAAGACGCCGGGGGAGGTCGTCCGTCCGGTCAGCGCGGCGCGCAGCGGCTGGGCGATTTTGCCGAGCTTCTGGCCGGTCGTTTCGGCGTGCGCCCGCACGGCGGCGTCGAGCGCGGCCGCGCTCCATTCGGGCGAAGCCTCAAGCGCCGGAAGCACGGCGGCGAGCGTCGCCTTGCCGCCCGCGTCGAGCAGGGCGGCGGCCTTGTCGTCCGGCGCCTGGCGGAAATAAAGATATCCGGCAGAATCAGCTAGTTCCACCAATGTTTTCGCGCGGTCTTTCAATCCGGCCATGGCGGCGACAAGGCGGTCGTCGCCGTCGCGGGCGATCGCCTCGGCCAGCGCCTTGGCGCTGTCGATGTAGGGCAGGGTGGCGATCAGAGCATCGGCGAGTTCGCGGTCGCCGGTCTGGCGCATCCACTGGCCGTTGACCGCTTCGAGCTTGGCGTAGTCCATGCGCGCCGCGCCCTTGTTGATATCGGTCACCTCGAACCAATTGATCATGTCCTCGGTCGACATGATCTCGTCGTCGCCATGGCTCCAGCCGAGGCGGGCGAGGTAGTTGCGCAGCGCTGCCGGCAGATAGCCCATCTCGCGGTAGGCCTCGACGCCGAGCGCGCCGTGGCGCTTCGACAGCTTGGCGCCGTCCGGTCCGTGGATCAGCGGGATATGCGCCATTTTCGGCACGTCCCAGCCCATGGCCTTGTAGATGACCGTCTGCCGCGCCGCGTTGGTCAGATGGTCGTCGCCGCGGATGATGTTGGTGACGCCCATGTCGTGATCGTCGACGACGACGGCGTGCATGTAGGTCGGCCCGCCGTCGGAGCGCAGGATGATGAAATCGTCGAGATCCTTGTTGGGAAAGCGCACCTCGCCCTGCACGAGATCGTGCACGATCGTTTCACCCTCGCGCGGCGCCTTGATGCGGATGGCCGGTTTCACGCCTGCCGGCGCATCGGCGGGATCGCGGTCGCGCCAGCGCCCGTCATAGCGCGGCGGCCGGCCTTCGGCCTTGGCCAGTTCGCGCATGGCGTCGAGTTCGTCCGGCTGGGCGTAGCAATAATAGGCTTCGCCGCGTTTCACCAAGTCTTCCGCCACCTCGCGGTGGCGCGGCGCGCGGGCGTATTGCGAGACCGGCTCGCCGTCCCAGGAAAGCCCCAGCCATTTCAGCCCCTCGAGGATGGCGGTCGTCGCCGCCTCGGTCGAACGTTCGCGGTCGGTGTCCTCGATCCTGAGCAGCATCACGCCGCCGGTGTGACGGGCGTAGAGCCAGTTGAACAACGCGGTCCGCGCCCCGCCGATATGCAGATAGCCGGTCGGCGAGGGGGCGAAACGGGTGACGACTTTTGCGGACATGGTTGGACACGTTCCTGTTTGTCCGCGTCTCTATTGACCGGGGCGCGGCTGCGCAAGATCAAGCCAGCCTCACGCGTCTTTCGGCCGGCGCTGATCGGGCCGCAGCGGCGGCTCCAGACGTTCGGCCGCCGTATCGCCATCGACGGGGTTTCCCTCGCTATCGAACAGCGGCAGGTCGGCGTCGTTCCAGCCCTTGATCCCGAGTTTCAGTGACTGGACATCGGCGAATCCCATCTGGCCGAGCGTCAGGGCGGCCAGCGCCGTGCGGTTGCCCGAGCGGCAGATCAGCACGACGGGCTTGTCGCGCGCCGTCACCAGTTCGGGCACGGTTTCGGCGTAATCCCATTCGGCCGACGATTCGAGCACGCCGCGCGGCACGTTGATCGAGCCGCGGATGTGCGCGGAGGCGTATTCGTGCGGCTCGCGGACGTCGATGAGCAGGACGCCCGGATGCATCAGCAGGAAGGCCGGCAGGTTCCACGGTTCGATTTCGCGGATTTCGAGCGCGGCCTCGGCGGCGAGCTGGCGGTAGGTCTTGCGCGTCATGGCGGCGCTCTCCATCTGTCGGTCGCACCGATATAAGCGGAAAGCGCGCCCCGGCCATCCCCTGCGGCCGCCCGCCGCAGCGCCGGCAGCCCTTTCATTGGCCGCAATTTATGTGTAGAAGCCGCCCGCTTGCCCAAGGAACCCCCATGCAAACCGTCCTCATCGTCGTCCACCTCATGATCGTCCTCGCGCTCGTCGGCGTCGTCCTGCTGCAGCGGTCGGAAGGCGGCGGATTGGGCATTGGCGGCGGCTCCGGTTTCATGACGGCGCGCGGCGCGGCCAATGCGCTGACCCGAACGACGGCGATACTCGCCGCCGCCTTCTTCGCGACCTCGCTGGCGCTGTCGATCCTGGCGCGTTACGGCGACCGCCCCGCCGACGTGCTCGACAAGGTGGAGCAGGGCGCGCCGGGCGGCGGGGTTCTCGACAAGCTCGGCGGCCAGCCCGCCGCTCCGGCCAAACCGGCCGAGCCGGCGGCGCCGACGTCGGATCCGGCCAAGCCGGCGGAAGCCGCTGCGCCGATCATCGCGCCGGTGGCGGAACCGGTGACGCCCGCCGCGCCAACCGCCGACCCGGCCAAGCCGGCGGAAGCCGCTGCGCCGATCATCGCGCCGGTGGCGGAACCGGTCATGCCGGTTACGCCGGCCGCGCCGACGGTCGATACGGCAAAACCGGCGGAATCGTCCGGGCCGGCCGCGGCTCCTGTCGCCGAACCGGTGACGCCTGCGGAGCCGGCCGCTACGGCGACCGACCCGGTGAAACCGGCGGGATCGCCCTCTCCGTCAGCCCAGCAATAGGCCGGCGCCGGAAATTATTCGCAGCGCGGCGATGAACCTGTTGTTTTCTTGACACAGTTTCCGGCTTACGTGACGTCAATTGGGCCGGATCACGGCCTCGTGCATGGACGTTCGGTTGAGCCGGCTTGGCCAATTGCGTTATAAGGCGCGCGGGGCGCGACCGGTCGCGCCGGCGTGAGGGATGCCGGCGCGGAAATCGGAAGCCGTTCGACGTCTGGACAATATGGGAAACAATCCGATCATGAAACTCCGTCATTTCGTTCTCGCCGCAGCCTTTCTCGTGACTGGCCCGGCGATTGCCGCCACCAGCGACCTCGACCCGCTCGGCACGTTGAAGGGCCCCGCTGCGTCGCAGCCGGCCAATGCTTCGCCGGCGCCGGTCGTCAAGAAGAAGAAGGTCGCCAGCAAGGCGAAGAAGCCGGTCAAGGCCGCCAAAACGAAAAAGGCCGAACCGAAGGTGGTCGAGAAGCCGAAGCCGAAGGGCCTGTTCGCCACTCTGTTCGGCGCGCCGTCGGAAGCGCAGCAGCCGCAGCTCAAATCGACGGCCAAGTCAAAGGACGTCAAGGCGAAGGAAAAGGAAATCGCCGCGCTGAAGGCGAAGAAGGCCGACGCCAAGGCCATCAAGGCCAAGGAAAAGGAACTGGCCGCGCTGAAGGCCAAGGAAGCCAAGGCTTCGGAAGTAGCCATGGCCAAGGCCAAGGACGCGAAAGCGAAGGAAGTCGCGGCGCTGAAAGCCAAGGAAGCCGCCGCCAAGGCGAAAAAGGCCGAAGGCACGCAGGTCGCCTCGACGGACGCGCCCGATTCCTTCAAGTTCGGCCTGTTCGGCCAGTCGTCGAAGTCGGTCTCGTCGTCCAATCCCGATACGCTTGCGCTCGACGATTTGCAGGCGGCCAAAGACAAGACGTCGAAGTTCCGCGTCAAGGACGAGTTCAAGCCGGCCATCGTTCCCTTCGCCGGCTCATACAAACCCGGCACCATCGTGGTGAAGACCGACGAACGCCGGCTGTATCTGGTCGAGGGCGGCGGCATGGCGCGCCGTTACGCCATCGCGGTCGGCAAGGAAGGCCTGCAATTCGAAGGCAAGGGCGTGGTTGGCGACAAGCAGGAATGGCCGCGCTGGATCCCGACCAAGGAAATGGTCGAGCGCGATCCCAAGCACTACGGCAAGTACAAGGATGGCATGGACGGTGGTCCGGAAAATCCGCTCGGCGCACGCGCCATCTATCTCTACCAGGGCCAGACCGACACCCATATCCGCGTCCACGGCACGATCGCGCCGAACTCGGTCGGCACGGCCGCCTCCAACGGCTGCTTCCGCATGATCAATTCGCACGTCATCGATCTTTACGGCCGGGTGAAGATGGGCGCGGAATTCGTCGTGCTCTGAAACGATCCGGGACGATCAGTTGCAAAAGGCCGGCCGATGCGCCGGCCTTTTCGTTTTCCCCAGCCATTTCAGCGGCTTTCGCCGCGCGCCGCTTTTTCCTTTGCGGAATCAGGCAAGCGACGTTAAGCCTCCACTCCCATGGCGCGATATGTATTCATCACCGGCGGCGTGGTTTCCTCACTCGGCAAGGGCATAGCGGCGGCGGCGCTCGGCGCGTTGCTGCAGGCGCGCGGCTACCGCGTCAGATTGCGGAAACTCGACCCCTATCTCAACGTCGATCCGGGCACGATGAGCCCGACGCAGCATGGCGAGGTGTTCGTCACCGACGACGGCGCGGAGACCGACCTCGACCTCGGCCATTACGAGCGCTTCACCGGGCGGTCCGCCAACAAGCAGGACAACATCACCACCGGGCGCATCTACAAGAACATCATCGACAAGGAGCGGCGCGGCGACTATCTCGGCGCCACCGTCCAGGTGATCCCGCATGTCACCAACGAGATCAAGGCCTTCGTGCTCGACGGCAACGAGGATTACGATTTCGTCGTCTGCGAGATCGGCGGCACGGTCGGCGACATCGAGGCGATGCCGTTCCTCGAATCGATCCGCCAGATCGGCAACGATCTGCGCCGCGGCCAGGCAGTCTACATCCACCTGACGCTGATGCCGTTCATCGCCGCCGCCGGCGAACTGAAGACCAAGCCGACGCAGCATTCGGTCAAGGAGCTGCGCTCCATCGGCATCGCGCCCGACATCCTGCTGGTGCGCGCCGACCGGCCGATCCCGAAGGAGGAGCGGCGCAAACTGTCGCTCTTCTGCAACGTGCGCGAATCGGCCGTCATCCAGGCGCTCGACGTCGCCCACATTTACGACGTGCCGATGGCCTATCACCGCGAGGGGCTGGATTCCGAAGTGCTCGCCGCCTTCGGCATCGATCCGGCGCCGAAGCCGCGCATGGAGCGCTGGCAGGAGGTGTCGGCGCGCATCCACAACCCGGAAGGCGAGGTGGCGATCGCCATCGTCGGCAAATACACCGGCCTGAAAGACGCCTACAAATCGCTGATCGAGGCGCTCGCCCATGGCGGCATGGCCAACAAGGTCAAGGTGCGGCTCGAATGGATCGAGAGCGAGATCTTCGAAAAGGAGGATCCGGCGCCGTGGCTCGAAAAGGTCCAGGGCATCCTGGTGCCGGGCGGTTTCGGCGAGCGCGGCGCGGAGGGCAAGATTCTCGCGGCGCGTTCGCGCGCGAAAAGTGGTGTGCCCTATTTCGGCATCTGCTTCGGCATGCAGATGGCCTGCATCGAGGCGGCGCGCAACCTCGCCGGCGTCGAAAAGGCCAATTCGAGCGAGTTCGGCCCGACAAAGGAGCCGGTCGTCGGCCTGATGACCGAATGGCTGAAGGGCAATGCGCTGGAAAAGCGCCAGGCGGCCGGCGATCTCGGCGGCACCATGCGCCTCGGGGCCTACGAGGCGGCGTTGGCGACAGGTTCGCGCATCGCCGGCATCTACGGCACGACGCGCATCTCCGAGCGCCACCGCCATCGCTACGAGGTCAATATCGACTACAAGGAGCGGCTGGAAGCCTGCGGCCTCGTCTTCGCCGGCATGAGTCCGGACGGTGTGCTGCCGGAGACGGTCGAATATCCCGACCATCCGTGGTTCATCGGCGTGCAATACCACCCGGAACTGAAATCCCGGCCGTTCGAACCGCACCCGCTGTTCGCCAGTTTCATCCAGGCGGCGGTGGAGCAGGGGAGGCTGGTGTAGGGAAAGGACGCCATGGGAGTGCTGCGGAATGTTGATTAACCTGTGACACATATCGTGATCGAGGTTCCGGTATTTTGGGGCGCCGTTTCATGGAATTTATGCAGATGGGAAAACGCCACGTCATCGCCGCAAATCAAGGAGACGATCTTTCCATGCGATTGTTTGATCTCCGATCGGCCAGAAAAAACGTAGCGGAAATCCAGGAACGCATGCTGTCCGCCGGTCGATCCATCGCCTACAACGATCCGCAGCATGGGCGCCGGCTCGTACTGGAAGCGCCGAACGAAAAGCGGAAGATTCATCAATCCTCTTCCGCGATCCAAGCGCCGTCACGTCGGCCAGGCGAAATCGCAAAAAGCCATTGAGCAGAATTTCTGGCGAGCAGCCATTGATGGTTGTCGTCGCCGGCCCGAACGGCGCCGGCAAATCAACACTGACAAAACACCTCATCGACGCTATTCCCGTCATCGATCCCGACCGGATCGATGCAGCGGATGCCTTGGAAGCCGGAAAGAGGGTATTTGGACTGGTCGACGGTTACATTTCGGCCAGGGTTTCTTTCGCTTTGGAAACGACACTGTCCGGGGTTTGGGTGTTGCAACGACTTCGACTTGCGAGGAATGCCGGCTTCCGGGTGGAGTTGCATTTTGTCGGACTCGATCAAGTCGAGACGGCGATTCTCCGGGTGCGCGAACGTGTGGCGACCGGCGGGCATGACGTTCCATTGCGGGTTCAAAGGCGACGATTTCCGCGTTGTTTCGAGAATCTCTGGCGTTGCGCACTGCTCGCCAATCGAACGGTGATCTATGACAACGCGATCCGGCAGGGATTTCGGGAACTCGGGGCATTTTCTTCTGGACGCAAAACGGCGTTGCGTAGGGATTGGCCCGAATGGGCGAAATCGTTTGCAAGGCGATCCGTCGTCGGAATTCGCCCTGAAACCCCCGCCGACATCCCGGCCATCTTCGCGCTGACCGAGGAAGCCTTTCGGACGCTCGAGATCAGCGACCACACCGAGCAGTTCATCATCGACCGGTTGCGCGCGGCGGGCGCGCTGACGCTGTCGCTGGTGGCGGAACGTGCCGGCCGCGTCGTCGGCCACATCGCCTTTTCGCCGGTGACGATTTCGGATGGAACGACCGGTTGGTTCGGGCTCGGGCCGGTGTCGGTTTCGCCTGAATTGCAACGGCAAGGCATCGGCGCGGCGTTGATCCGCGACGGGCTGGAACGCCTGAAAGCCATGGGCGCCAAGGGCTGCTATCTCGTCGGCCATCCCGGCTATTACGGCCGCTTCGGCTTCGTCAACGAACCCGGCCTCGTTTTCCCGCATGCGCCGGCGGAGGCCTGCTTCGCGCTCGCCTTCGACGGGAGGTATCCGCGCGGCGAAGTGGCGTTTCATCCGGCGTTTTTTCCAGGGGCCGGGTAGCCCGGCCGCTCTACCTCTCCCCAACGGGGAGAGGACGAGAGCGCCGAAGGCGCGATCGGGTGAGGGGCATTCCGCGCCAAATCCTGCTCAACCGGCTTCAGCTCCGCTTCACCTCCGCTTCACCTGCCACGACGACCTCCCCTTCGGCGAGGGGGGACAATGCGCCGCAACCGCCTCCCCTTGCGTCAGATCAAGGCCGGCGCATTCTCAATCGATTAGATAACCGTTATCGAACGAGAACCTGTCCGCTTCGGCGAGGAACAGGCCGGCTGAAGGGAGATGCCGATGAGCGATTCGACGCGTGATGTTCCCGAACAGGTCAGCCGGGCGGCGGCCGAGACGTGGAAGAAATGGAGCGGCGAGATCGCCGCCGTCGCGCCGCGCCTGTCGACGGCCGATTTCGCCGCCCATGGCGCCGGCGCCAATTCCGAGGTCTGGAAAACGCCGGAAGAACGCATGATCGACAAGATCAGGCGGCGCATGGACGAGTTTCCCGAATGGTACGAAACCGACCAGGACCGGTTGGCTTCAACCGTCTGCGCCGAGCTGGAGCGGATCGGCGCGACGCTGGCGCATGCCTTGCCGCGCACCCATGGCGCGGTCGATGTCTGGCAAATTCCGCTTTCGGTGTTCAACTGGCTGGTCGACGGCGGCAATGACGTGCGCTTCATCCGCGGCGCGCTGTCGGCCTGGTCGGATGGAAAAGACGAGAGCGCCGAAGGCGCGAGCGGGTGAGGGGGGCTTCTCCACTTTTCCCCCTCGGAACTTCGATTTCGCCGAATCCGGTATAGTGCCGGTTGCGAGGGCGGACGGGAGGCAGCCCCTGACCCGGCCATCGCTGCGCTCGGCCGACCTCTCCCCGTGGGGGAGAGGTAGAACCGCCACGCCCCCTCCTTCCGTCGCGCTTGCGCCCCAAATCAGCGGGTGTAAACCGATCCCGTCGCATGTCGCCGGGGAGGGCAGCCGATGAAGGACGTGATCGCCGAACTCGAACGCCGCCGCGAAGCGGCCCGCATGGGCGGCGGGCAGGCGCGCATCGACGCCCAGCACGCCCGCGGCAAGCTGACCGCGCGCGAGCGCATTTCGGTCTTTCTCGACGAGAATTCCTTCGAGGAGTTCGACATGTATGTCGAACACCGCTCCACCGATTTCGGCATGGAGAAGCAGAAGATCGCCGGCGATGGCGTCGTCACCGGCTGGGGCACGGTCAACGGCCGCCCGGTCTTCGTCTTCTCCAAGGATTTCACCGTTTTCGGCGGCTCGCTGTCGGAGGCGCACGCCGGCAAGATCACCAAGCTGCAGGACATGGCGCTGAAAAACCGCGCGCCGATCATCGGCCTGTTCGATGCCGGCGGCGCGCGCATCCAGGAGGGTGTGGCGGCGCTCGGCGGCTACGCCGAAATCTTCCAGCGCAATGTGCTGGCCTCCGGCGTCATCCCGCAAATCTCGCTGATCATGGGACCGTGCGCCGGCGGCGATGTCTATTCGCCGGCCATGACCGACTTCATCTTCATGGTGCGCGACACCTCCTACATGTTCGTCACCGGCCCCGACGTGGTAAAAACGGTGACCAACGAAACGGTGACGGCGGAGGAACTCGGCGGCGCGTCGGTCCACACGACCAAATCGTCGATCGCCGACGGGGCCTACGACAACGATGTCGAGGCGCTCTTGCAGATGCGCCGGCTGATCGATCTGCTGCCGTCCAACAACCGCGCCGACCTGCCGGAAATCGAGTGCGCGCAGTCGGTGACCGACGCCGACATGTCGCTCGACCGCCTCGTGCCGGACAACGCCAACAAGCCCTACGACATCAAGGAACTGATCGAAAAAACCGTCGACGAGGGCGATTTCTTCGAAATCCAGGCAGCCTTCGCCAGGAACATCGTCACCGGCTTCGGCCGGGTCGAGGGTCGCACCGTGGGCATTGTCGCCAACCAGCCGATGGTGCTGGCCGGCGTGCTCGATTCCGACGCATCCCGCAAGGCGGCGCGCTTCGTGCGCTTCTGCGACGCCTTTTCCATTCCGATCGTCACCTTCGTCGACGTGCCGGGTTTCCTTCCCGGAACGGCGCAGGAATATGGCGGCCTGATCAAGCACGGCGCGAAACTGCTGTTCGCCTATGCCGAGGCGACGGTGCCGAAAATCACCATCATCACCCGCAAAGCCTTCGGCGGCGCCTATGACGTGATGGCGTCGAAGCATTTGCGCGGCGACCTCAACTACGCCTGGCCGTCGGCGCAGATCGCGGTGATGGGGGCGAAGGGCGCCGTCGAAATCATCTTCCGCAAGGACATCGGCGACGCCGAAAAGATCGCCGAGCACACGAAGAACTACGAAAGCCGCTTCCTGTCGCCCTTCGTCGCCGCCGAGCGCGGCTATGTCGACGAGGTGATCATGCCGCATTCGACGCGGCGGCGCATCGCCAAGGCGCTGAGACTCCTGCGCAACAAGGAATTGTCGAACCCCTGGAAGAAGCACGACAACATTCCGCTGTGAGAGGAAATCACGGTCGTTTCACGGCGTATAGGAAATTCTCTCCCCGATAACGAGGGGAGAGTCCAATGACATTCGTTCTACTTGCCGGCAGTTTCCTGCCCGGTTTCGGCGTTCCCGACGGCGATTCCCTGCGCTTTGTTCCGGACGATCCAAATCCACTGTTCAAGCTGAAAAGGCGCGCTAGCCCGCCCAAGCCGCATCCCGACAATGGCAGTGTCCAATTGCGCTACGAAGGCATCGACGCGATCGAGAAGGGGTCGTCATCGCCTTTCGCGGCGGCGGCGAAGAAGCGCAACATCGATATCGCCATGCAAGCCGGGGGACGCGGGCACATACTGACCAACCAGCTCGACGAGAATGGACGACCCATTGTTTTCGCGTTCGCCGGCGACGCGAAGGATTCGGGCGATGATATTCACCTCGACGCCAGGCGGTTGGGACGCAGCATCAACTTCCAGCTTGCGACCGAAGGCCTTGTCCACCCGTTGTTCTACGACACGCTCTATGTCGACCTGCGCAACGCGCTGGCCAAGGCCACCAAGTCTGCCCGGAAAGCCGGCGCCGGTCTCTGGGCGACGGACGCCACGCTTGCCGGCGCCCCGTGGACCGGGTCGGTGGCCAAACTGCCCCCGATTTTCCCGAAACTCTGGCGTCGCCTTGAAACCTACGCCAAGGACCCCGACTATTTCGATCCGGCGCGGCCCTTGGCAAACATTGCCCGCTACATCAAAATGGAGCACCCGGAGCGTGTGCTCATTCTGTCGCTTGGCAAGACGACCGGTTTCGACAACGTCGTCGAGGGGAGCGCGACGACCGTAAGACTCGTTCACGTGCCGGAGGATATTGTCGTGGTTTCGACGCCGACTGAAACAGGTTGAAATCCAACTATCGCCGCCGCCCGCGATCTCGCACCGGTCGTCGATCCGCCGGGCGTCGCTTTCGCCGGATACCCGGAAGGAACACCGATCGGCTTCGCCAGTCCCGATGGACATTGCCCCGAAAAACCCGGACGGAAGGTTGTTTCCGTTCGGATGGGCGAAACTGTTCTGGCGGCTGCGCGGCCTGAATTCCTGGCGCATGTTCGCGCTCGGAGTCGTGCCGGCGTTCCAGGGCAGGGGCGTCGATGCGCTGCTCTATCGCGCCCTGCACGACAGCCTGTACGCGCCGGACACGCGGCTGGAGATCAACTACATCCTTGAAGACAACAAGCCGATGCTGAACGCCGTCGCCCGCCTGGGGGCGACGCCGCTGAGACGCTACCGGGTGTATGAGCAGGCGCTGTGAGGCGATCAGGCGACCGGCGCGGTCGCTGCGATGGCCTCCCGGAACCGCCTTGCGATCTTGCGCGCGCCGTTGGAGTTCGGATGGATTTCATCGGTGTGCCAGTCCGATCCCTTAACCACCGGACGCAGGTCTATCCAGACGACGCGCGCCTTCGCGGCGGCGAAAGCCATGAGGCGGGCGTTGAACAGGTCAACCATGTAGGCGATGACGGCGCAGGCCAGGGCCGAATGCGCCACAGGATCGAAATCCAGCGCCTTCAACGGCTTGCCGAGATACTTGCCGCCGGGGACGGGGATCGCGTAGGCGTAGCCATGGACGTAAAGCACGGTGTTCGCCGGCACCGCAGCTTCCACCTTGGCGTAATCCTTCATCAACCCGTTGAGAGCATTGGCGAAATCGACATTGATATATTTTGGCGCATTCGCCGGATCGGTGTCGCCCTTCTTGCGCGGCAAGACGTATTTCGGAATTGAGCCCAGGATGTCGTTGCCGCCGCCGGACAGGAAGAAGTGACGGAAATTCCCGGAGCCGAGGCTCTGCTTGTATTGAGCGTCCTTCACCATTTCGCTCAGTTCGTCGCCCCACATGGCGAGGTTGAGCACGTCGTGGGTCTGGTCGAGAAAGTCCATCGCCGTCTTCGGCATGATGAGGAATGGGAGGTTGAACCAGGAATCGCCTTCGGCGAGCACCTTGGTCTGCGCCATGGCCTTTGCCGCGGCGGTCAGCGCCTTGCCAGGAGGCTTTGCCGCCATGCGGCGGCGTTTCCGCCCAGCCTTTTCGAGCAGGACAGCGGCTTCGCCGGGTTTGGCCTTGAAACCCTTGAACTCGACGGCGTCCGCGTTGAACTCGACCTGAGGCGCAAGCGCTTCGCTTCGGTTCTCGTCGATGACGAAGGCGCGCTTGATTTCGGCCTCACTCAACGCGCCGGCGTTGGCCTTGCGGCGGATTTCGCCGAGAGTCATTTTCTTCGGGGCGATGGCCATCGGTTCCTCCTGTTTGAACCGATCCTGCCGCAGCCCGCGTGAAGCGAACGTGATTGGCGTCACAATCGCTTCAGTTCCGCCGCCCGATTTCCACATGCATCGCCGCCGGCGACGGCGTCGCCGAGGTCACGCGGTAGCCGAGCGCCTTCATGTCGATCCCGGCGAAAAGCGGCGAACCGCCGCCGAGCAGCACCGGCGAGACGACGATGTGCATGGCGTCGATCAGGCGCGCCTCGAGATACTGGCGCACGGTCGCCGCGCCGCCGCCGATGCGCACATCCTTGCCCCCGGCGACGGCGCGGGCGCGATTGAGCGCCGCCTCGATGCCGTCGCCGACGAAGTGGAACACCGTGCCGCCCTCCATCTCCATCGGCGGGCGCGGGTGGTGGGTGAGCACGAAAACCGGCACGTGATACGGCGGGTTCGGCCCCCACCAGCCTTTCCAGCCATCGTCGGGCCACGGGCCTTTCTGCGGCCCGAACATGGCGCGGCCCATGATCCAGGCCCCGACATTGACGAAGCTCGCGGCGGCGAAATCATTGTCGATCCCGGTCGTGCCGTCCTTGTCGCCATACATGGACTGGAAGACGCGGGTCGGGAAAAACCACTGGTGCAGGCCGGTCCCGCCGACCCCGAGCGGATTGTCGAAATCCGGATCGGGTCCGCACGCGAATCCGTCGAGCGACATGGCGAAGGCGTTGACGCGCAGTTTTCCCATGACGGCCTCCCGGTTGCGAACCGGAGTTCACGCCTGCTTGGCGATGCGGTCAAGCGCCATCAGCGTGTCGATCAGCGCCGGCAGATCGTCGAGTCGCACCATGTTGGGGCCGTCGGAGGGGGCGTTGTCGGGGTCCTCGTGCGTCTCGATGAAGACGCCGGCGACGCCGACGGCGACCGCGGCGCGGGCGAGCGTGGCGACGAAGCGGCGTTCGCCGCCGGTCGCATCGCCCCGTCCGCCCGGCTGCTGCACCGAATGGGTGGCGTCGAAGATCACCGGCGCGCCGGTGGTTTCCGCCATGATCGGCAGCGCCCGCATGTCGGCGACGAGCGTGTTGTAGCCGAAGGAGACGCCGCGCTCGGTCACCAGCACGTTCGGGTTGCCCGCGCCGGCGATCTTGGCGACGACGTTCCTCATGTCCCAGGGGGCGAGGAACTGGCCCTTCTTGACGTTGACGATGCGGCCGGTGGCCGCGGCGGCGAGCAGCAGATCGGTCTGGCGGCACAGGAAGGCCGGGATCTGCAGCACGTCGACCACCGGGGCGACCTCGGCGCATTGGCCGGCCTCGTGCACGTCGGTCAGCACCGGCAGGCCGAGTTCCGCCTTCAGATCGGCGAAGACGGCGAGACTTCTCTCCAGCCCCAGGCCGCGTTTTCCCGCAAGCGAGGTGCGGTTGGCCTTGTCGAAGGAGGATTTGTAGACGAGGCCGATGCCGCTCTTTTCCGCCATCTCCCTCAGTCGCCCGGCGACCATGAAGGCGTGGTCGCGGCTTTCCATCTGGCACGGCCCGGCGATCAGGGTCAGCGGCCGGTCATTGCCGAATATCGCGTCGCCGACGCGCACATGGGCGTTGACGGCGCTCATGCCGCCGCCTTTGCGGCGGGCGCGGCGACGTGGCGGCGATCGGGCGGGGCTTGTTGCATGGGCCCGGCATAGCGCCGGGGCCGGCGCGGCGCAAGGCGGGGGCGGCTTGGCTCCACTCTCCCCCCTTGCGGCGGGGTCCGAAGGACGGGGAGCGGCGCGTGACGCGAACCCTTCGCCGCTTGCGGCGACAGAGGGGGGTATTTACGCGTCGCCATCACCCCCCTCTGTCTGCTGCGCAGTCATCTCCCCCGCAAGGGGGGAGAGTGGGGGCGGCGCGCCGCCATGCGACCCTTCCTCTCCCAGCCGGGGTCCGAAGGACGGGCGAAGGGCCTCAGGCCGCCCGGCGCAACACGAAGCGCGCGCCATCGGGCGAGGAGAGTTCGCCCATGCGCATCAGCGCCCTCAGCGTGAACTCCACCCGCTTCTCGATGTTGCGGCCCTTCCTGAAGCCGCGCGCGATGTCGGCCGCGCCGAGCGGGTCGCCGGCGCGCGCCAGCATCAGCGTCACCGCCACGGTCTGGGCCAGCGCGTCGGCCGGGAAGGCGGGTTTGGCGGCCTTCTCCTCCGTCATGCCTTCGCCCGCGCCGCCGACCAGATCGGCCTCGATCTGCGCCTTTTCGTTCGCCGAACCGAAGCGCGGGATCTGGTAGTCGGGGCGCAGCCAGCGCACCTTGCCTGCGCGTTCCTCTTTCGCCCGCTCGGCGTTCAGCGCCACCAGCCGGGCCAGAACCTCGTCCTCGGCCAGATCGCGCGGCCAGCCATAGGCGTCGGCCACCGCCGCATCGAGTTCGTCGTGCAGGTGCTTCAGCGTGGCGATCAGGGCGCGGTCGAAGATGAGGGTTTCGTCGGGGGCGAGGGAGTGGCCAATCTCCCCCCTTGCGGGGGAGATGCCCGGCAGGGCAGAGGGGGTGCTTTCCGCGACCGGTCGTTACCCCCCTCTGTCGCCTTTGGCGACATCTCCCCCGCAAGGGGGGAGATGGAGCGCGCGCCACCCCTGACCTTTTCCAGCACATTGTACATCTGCGTCAGCGTGATGCCGTGCTCGGCCTGCGCCCGCTTGCGGTGCGCGTCGATCTCCTCGGCAAGGGTCGCGATGCGCGCCCGCGTAGCGGCGTCGGGGTCGGGGAAGGGGAAGGGGTCGAAACAGCGGGATTTGGAATAGCGCGGGTCGTTGCCGAAACCGAGCCAGCCGCCGGCCCGCGTTGCCCACCAGACATGCCAGCGCGAGGAAAGGACGCCGAGAAGGAACGGATCGTCGCCGGCGATGGCGATCAGCATGTTGTCGGGCACAATGGCGGCATCGAGGAACTGGAATATCCGATGCTTCGCCGTCTCCACCGTGGCGATGTAATGCGGCAATTTGGCGAGGGCCGGGCGCAGTTCTTCTCTCGGCTTGCCGAACAGCCACCATTTGGCGGCATAATCCTTCGCGTCCTTGGTTCCGGATTTCCGAACCTGATCTTCACGTCGCGGCTTCACCGTCGTCAACAGGTGCTGATAGACCTCGGGGAAATCGCGCCGCACGGTCGCTTCGTCCAGCCGGAACAGGTCGATCACCATGACGTTTCGCGGATGGTTGGTGAGGTCGCGGCCGTTGCGGTAGGGCCGGATGTGCTTCTCCAATCCCGGCCGCCGGCCGAGGCCCAGATGCGCGGCTTCCGCCGGCGTGACGATGAAGCCGGAGCCATGCAATTTGACGCCCGGCGAGCAGATGCCGGCGTTCGACTTCAGTTCGAGCGTCTGCGTCACATCCACCCCGACGGTCAGATCGGCGTTGATGCGCCCATCCGTCCGCTTCAACTCGATAACTGGCTCGTCGGTGTCGATGCCGGCCTCGCGCGTCACCTCGAACAACGCGCCGTCTTGCGCGCCGGCCTCCGCCACCGTCATGGCGATGCGCACGGCGGCCGAGTCCTTCGTCGCCTTTGTCCACGGGTGGTCGCCGATGGCCATGATGAGGGAAACCGGCGCTTTCGCGGTGAGATGCCGCTCCACGGTGCGGCGCTGGAAAACCTGCGTGATCGAATTGGTGGTGACGAAGCCGAAGCGGCGCAATTTCGTTCCCTTGCGCGCCAGCAATTCCGCTGCGCGGTCCCACCAGTACATGACGAAATCGGCGGGATCGTTCATCTGCGGATGCGCCTTCCACAGCGCCTCGGCGTAGAGATCGCCCATGCGGGCGCGGATGTCCTTGCCGCCAATGAAGGGCGGGTTGCCGACGATGAATTCCGCCTCCGGCCACTCCGGTCGGCGTGCGTTGGGCGTTGTTTCCCTGCCGTCGACAACCTTGGTGAGCGGCGCGCCGTCCCAGGTCAGCACCGCGTCGCGGCATTCGATGCTGCGATAATCCTTCAGCACCGGATCGGAGGGCGCGTCGCCGCGATTGCGCCTGTGCCATTGCAGATAGCCGATCCACAGCACCAGATCGGCGATCTGTCGCGCCCGCGGGTTGACCTCGATGCCGAGGAACAGATGCGGGTCGATCTCGTGGCGGTCGAGGCTGGTCAACGTCTCCTGTCCGCCAAGATCGGCCAGCGCCTCGTTCACCTCGCCTTCCAGCCGCTTCATCAATTCGAGTGCGACATAAAGGAAGTTGCCGGTGCCGCAGGCCGGGTCGAGCACGCGTGTTTTGGCCAGCCGGTCGCGGAAGTCGCGCACCACTTTCGTCCCGCCCTTGCGGTCGCCCTCCAGCGTCAGGCGTTCGGCGGTGGCGCGCGCCGCCGCCCAATCGGCCCTGAGCGGCTCCATCACGACAGCGATGACGAGGCGCTCGACATAGGCGCGCGGCGTGTAGTGCGCGCCAAGACGGGATCGCTCCTTCGGGTCGAGCGCCTGTTCCAGCAGCGTGCCGAAGATCGATGGGTCGACCTCGGTCCAGTCGGCGCTCGCCGCCTCGATCAGCGCGCCGATGTCCTCGCGGTCGAGCGGGAACACCTTGGCCTTGTGAAACAGATTGCCGTTGAAGCGGCGGACCTTGTCCTCGATGCCGTAGGCGAATTCGCCTTTGTCCATCGCCTGCCAGAGCTGGCCGACCATCGGAGCGAATTTCTCCGGGTTGGCGGCGCAGCGCAGCAGCAGGTCGCGGAACGAATCCTTCGGCAGCAGCTCCATGTCCTCGGCGAACATGGTGAACAGGCAGCGCATCAGGAATTCGGCGATCTCTTCCGGGTCGTAGGCTTTCTTGCCCCCGATTTCGTGCGCCTCGAGGCGCCGCGACACATCCGCCAGATGCCGGGCGATCTCGCGCGAGGCCTTCACCGCCTTTTTCGTCGGATCGAGCGTGTGCGGCTCGGTCCAGATCGCCCTCAGCCGTTCGCGGATTTCCGGTTTCGCCAGATCGTCGAGGAAGACGCGAAAGCCCTGCCGGTCGGGGAACTGCGCGTAGTTCTTTCCCTGTCCGGTGAAATCCGCATAGATTTCAAGGCAATGGCCGACATCGCAGACGAGAATGAAGGGCGGCCAGCCTTCCGTCGCCGGCAAAGCCTTGGCGTAATCCTCCGCCTGACGCCGTGCATTCAGCATCAGCACGTCCCAGTTCCGGTCGGCGCGCCCGCGCCGGCCCCGGTCTGTCTCGGCCGTGAACAGGTCGGACTGGCCGGGGATGGCCTTTGCCGCGTCTTTCCATCGGCTCTGCTTGGCTTCCAGCACGAACGCGCCGCGCTTGTAGAGGTCGATGCGGCCATGGCCGGTCTTCTCGCCGGCCTCGCGGAAGGTCACGCCGCGTTCGAAAACGTAGCCATTGAATTCGGTATCCGCGCTCGCCGGATCGGGCCGGCCGACGCCGATCAAGTCGCACAGTTCGGCGAGGAACAGCGCATAATTGGCGCGTTCCGCCCCACCCGAACCGTCCTTCCAGCGCGCGATGAATCGTTCCGGCGTCATCTCGTCCCCCGATTCCCGCACTGAAACCGCAAGTGGATGAAAGCGCAAGGGCAGGGGGGCTCGCGCCTCTTTACCTCCCCCTTGAGGGGAGGTCGGAAACTGGTCGAAGGCCGGTTTCCGGGTGGGGGTGATTTGTCCGCCCGGATGCTTCCGACCCCCACCCCTTGCCCCTCCCCTCAAGGGGGAGGGGAAAACGCCGCGCCCATTTCGCAACCTTTTCAATGCCCTGGCGCCCTGTTCCCCTGCTGCCCTCGCTAATCTATCCACCCCTCTTTGCGCCCGCCGCATAATCGCCCCGCCTCCCGCGACAGGGAACCCGGTTTCATGAGCCGGTGGACCGGGGCGGGGGACGGTGCGGAACCGGAGGGCGACGGCATGGCCCTCTGGTCGGAGACCCTGCCCGCGTTCGCCGCAGGCGAAACGCGGCCACCAAAAAGTGGCGCATGGCCTCGTCCGAAAAGTCTGCAACTTTTCGGGGCCATGCGCTCCCGGCCCTTCAGGACGGCCCGAGGCGTTGCGTGCGCCGACGACGGCGACAGTCCGGGGCGAAAACACCGGACGGGCGGCCGAAAGGTCGCACATACACCAAAAGACAGGCGATCTTCGGCCGCCCGTCTTCCCTGACGCCTGCCTCTTTCCTTCGCCCCAACGGGGAGAAGGTGGCCCGAAGGGCCGGATGAGGGGGCGCTTCAATAGCCAGACGCTTTTCAGGCGGGCGTGGCGACGACGACGCGCGCCCGGCAATCCCCGGAGGACACCATGACCGACAACCCGTTTGCGCCCCCGCGCTTCACCATCGAATGGTCCGACATGCCCGAGGAGCTCTACGAGGCGGCGCTGATCGCCTACCGCATGGCGTCGGACCGCGAGCGCGGCCACGAGGATTGCCCGCGGCGCGTCTGCCGGGGGGCCGGGCGCTGCCTCGGCCTGCCGGCGGAGAAGGGCGAGCCGCCCTGCCTCGCGCCGCTCACCCCGTTTGCCTGGGGCCACGCCAGCGACCACTGGAATTACATCCAGCGCATTTTCGACATGATCAGGGCGCGCAAGCCGCGAAGGTGAGTCCGCGCCGCGCTTTCGCCCGAATCCAGTGGCAGGGGGCGGTCCAAGAACGAAAACAAGGAAGGGACACGCCATGAAATTCCGCCTCGTCGCGGCCGTCACGCTCGCCGCTTTCGCCGCCGGCTGCACCACCGATCCCTATACGGGCCAGCAGAAGCCGGCGAACGCCGCCTCGGGCGCGGCGCTCGGCGCGCTGGCCGGCGCGGGCCTCGGCCTGCTCGCCGGCGGCGACGACCGCAAGAACGCGCTGATCGGCGCCGGCATCGGCGCGCTCGCGGGGGCGGGCATCGGCGCCTACATGGACCAGCAGGAAAAGGAACTGCGCGGCCAGCTCGAGGGCACCGGCGTTTCGGTCACCCGCAGCGGCGATTTCATCGTGCTCAACATGCCGTCGAACATCACCTTCCCGGTCGATGGCGACAAGGTGCTGCCGGGCTTCGCCCCGACGCTCAATTCCGTGGCGCTGGTGGTGAAGAAATACAACAAGACCACCATCGACGTCGCCGGCCATACCGATGCGACGGGCGACGACGCCTATAATCAGGGCCTGTCGGAGCGCCGGGCGCTGGCGGTGGCCAACTATATCCACGGCCAGGGCATCGACGGCCGCCGCTTCGCGGTGGAAGGTTTCGGCGAGACGCAGCCGATCGCCTCCAACAAGAACGAGGCCGGCCGTTCGCAGAACCGCCGCGTCGAGATCAAGCTCGCGCCGCTGACCTGATTTCAGGCCAGCGCCGCCGCGATGCGCGCCGCCAGGCGCGCATTGTTCTCCACCAGGGCGATGTTGGCTTTGAGGCTGGCGCCGCCGGTGAGGCGGAGCATTTCGCCCAGCAGGAACGGCGTGACCGCCTTGCCGGTCACGCCTTTTTCGTCCGCCGCCTTCTGCGCCGCGGCGATGTGGACGGCCATGATATCGAACGGGATTTCGTCCGTTTCGGGTATCGGGTTGGCCACCAGCACGCCGCCGGCGATCCCCAGCGCCTCGCGCGCCTTGTGGAAGCGGGCAATCGCGCGCGGCGTATCGAGGCGCAGCGGCGCCGGCCAGGGCGAGGCGGCCGACCAGAAGGCCGGCATGGCGTCCTGCCCGAAGGCGACCACCGGCACGCCGCGCGTCTCGAGGATTTCCAGGGTTTTCGGCACGTCGAGAATGGCTTTCGCCCCGGCCGAGACGACGATGACGCCGGTGCGCGCCAGTTCGTCGAGGTCGGCGGAGACGTCGAAGCTGGTTTCGGCGCCCTTGTGCACGCCGCCGATGCCGCCGGTGGCGAAGACCTCGATGCCGGCGAGCGCGGCCGCCAGCATGGTCGCCGCCACCGTCGTGCCGCCGGTGCGGCCTTCGGCGAGCGCGAAGGCGAGGTCGGCCCGCGACAGCTTCATCGCGCCTTTCGTTTGCGCCAGCGCCACGCGTTCGTCGGCCGTCAGACCGATTTTCAACCGTCCGTCGACGACGGCTATGGTCGCGGGCGTCGCGCCTTCCGTCCTCACGACTGCCTCGACGCGCTCCGCCATCGCGGCGTTTTCCGGCCATGGCATGCCATGAGTGACGATCGTCGATTCCAACGCCACCACCGGTCTGCCTTCGGCGAGGGCTTCGGCGACGGGTGCGGCGATATCGAGATGGGCGTTCATGCGGGATCCGTGATTGATAGGGGGGACGGGACGCGGGCGAGCGCATCGGTGAAAGCGGTGTCGGCGAAGCGTTCGGCGGCATGGGCGCTGGCGAGCTTCAGCACCGAGGCGGCGACACCCTCGCGGACCGCGTCCGCGAAGGCTGCGCCGCGCATCAGCGCCGCGACGCATGCGCCTGCCAGGGCGTCGCCCGCGCCGGTGACGTCGGCGACGGTGCGGGTTTCTGGCGGCGTCAGGGTGAAGGCGGCTTCCCCGTCGAAAGCGACCACAGGGCGCGGACCGTCGGTGACGACGGCGCGGGCGAGGCCGAGGCCGCGCAGCACCGCGACCATGGCGGCGGACGGCGCATCGGCGGGGCGCCCGGTCAGCGCCGCCATTTCGCGGCGGTTCATGAACAGCGTGGCGAGGCGGGGCAGGGCGGGACTGTATCGAACCACTTTCGCCGGCGAAACAGCGATGGCGTGGACGGGTCCGCGCGCCAGGTCGAGGATCATGGCGATCGCCTCGGCCGGCGGATTGGCGTCGATCATCACGGCGGCGGCATTGGCGATCGCGCCGCCCGCCGCCTTGCGCTTGAGCGCGCGGCCAAAACAGGTCTCGTAAATGGACATGTCGGCCAGCGCCGCCACGACGTCGCCGCGCTCGTCGAGAATGGCTGTGTAGCTGGCGGAGCGACGGTCGAGAAACACCGCCGTCGCCTCGGCGATTCCGGCAGCCTTGACGGCGTAAGCGATGAACTCGCCGGCGCCATCGCCGCCACGCACCGAACCCAGCGTCGCGTCGGTGCCGCGCGACACGGCGGCGCGCAGCGCGTTGAACACACCGCCGCCGGCGTCTTCGCGCATGGTTCCGGGATTGGAGGCGCCGGCGATGAACGCGCCGTCTGGCCGGCCGCGCCGGTCGACATGGGCGCCGCCGACGCCGCAAAGCCCGATCACCGCGTATCGCCGATTCGCCCGCACCATCCGCGAGCAGCGGTTGACGCCGTTGCGCGGAGCAACTCAGGCTCCGGATGTATCCCCTTGAAACATGTAGGGCGATTTGCTATATATGATGCATGAGCAAGCACCCGAAACTCCCGACTCTCAATCAGTTCCGCGAACGGTTCCAGGACGATGATTCGTGCCTCGATCATCTTATGGAAAACCGCTGGAAAGCGCCACGTTTGCGGCAAATGCGGCAGGCTCGCCGGCTTCCATCGCGTGAAGTCGCGCCGCTGCTATGAGTGCGATTTCTGCGGCTATCAGGTCTATCCGACCGCTGGCACTCCCTTTGAGAACACCCGCACTTCCCTGCGTGACTGGTTCACGGTCATGTTTATGTTTTGCGCTTCCCGCAATGGCGTTTCCGCCAAGGAAGTCCAGCGCACCATCGGCGTGACCTATAAAACCGCGTGGCGTATGTGCAACCTGATCCGCCAATACATGGGCTATGTGGACGGCGACAACTCGCTTGGCGGCAAGGGAGCCGGCATTGTCGAGGCTGACAAGATGTTCTTTGGCGGCCGAGACAAGCGCGGAGAGGACGACAAGGTTGTCGTGTTTGGCGCGACCGAACGCGGCGGCGACACAGTGACTTCCGTCATTCCGTCACGCAGCGCCCGCCACGTCATGCCGGAAGTCATGAAATGGGTTCGTCGCGGCTCGCGCATTGCGACCGATGAAGCCGGCGCGTTCAATGAACTCCGCGAAAACGGCTATCGCCATGGCGCGGTCAACCACTCGAAGGGCGAATACGTTTCCGGCGAAGTCCATACAAACACGATTGAGTCCTTCTGGAGTCATGTAAAGCGCTCCATAAAGGGCACCTACATCACCGTTTCACCGAAGTGGCTCCAGACCTACCTTTGGGAGTTCGAATACAGGCAGAATTTTCGCCGCTACCCGCACTTGATGTTTGAGGCGCTTCTCCAGTCGTTCCCGCGTCCGGACACAAAGGCAAAGGAGGCCGCGTGAGCATGGCGTTTAACAGAGCATCGAATCTACCGCTCATCGGATTTTTCCCCGTCAACGTGGAATAAATCAGCCTGCTCTAATCTCGGTTTTGCTCTTACAAAATCAAGGACTTTTTTTATTTTATACTCCCGACTTGGTTCTTTCCCTTTTTCATCAATTAGTGTTTTTATCTCTAATTCGACTAAATATAGATCGTCTATTAATGCGCCACCAAGAGTAAGCGCATTTGCGGCTATTTCTGTATCAGCAATATCTGCATATATTGTTTCGACCCCCATCTTAAATCTCCAAGAGGGAGCATCCGCATCATAAACCGGGGAGTATACACTCAACCACGCGGTTGCGCTGGTGATATCCGGCTCCTCTTCTTTCACATCGTCTATATTTGCAGTGCATGAGGCAACTAGGTCACGCGCGTCTGAATAAGGAATAGTTGTAACAACTTTCTCCTTGTCCCTGACTTCCATTCGATCAAACCCTTCGCGGCCAACTGGGATGAAAGCATCCCTGATCGCCCTTAAAACCTTCGGGTTCTCCGCCAACAACAGCACATTTTGGTTAACTGTTACGTTATTTCGTTCGCCATCTATTTGAACAATAATATTACCGTGTTTTGACTGATCAATCAGTTGAATAGCATCCTTAATCTTTTTTCCTCTAAGCAATTTTAATAATTGAAATAAACCGACGCCACTACCTACCAATATTCCGAGCCACTCTAATATGTCTTTTGCTGACTTTGCATTTTCGGAATCTATAAGTGTTTTTATTGATTCTAGAAAAGTAAGCGCAACCTCAAAATTAATATTAAAACATTTATGTTCAAAGTCCGATACGACAGAAACTTGTGCTTTCGATTTCTTACCGTTTAATTGCGCGTTCGCTTCGCGCATCATGCGCCCAAAAGCAAGAAGTGCTGGCGCAAGTGTATCGACGCTAATTGAGTGGTCGTCTCGCCTTGTATCTCCGGCATAAGCAATTGAGAACTCGTATTTGCTCATGTCGACAGCCTTTGGCACGACTCTACCCTCCAATGCGCTTGCACGCATTCAATCATCTCCACAACCCATTGTGGAGTCCGATTCGCGGGGGAATGTGCTAAAACTGGAGTCACAGGATTCGTTACCACATGATCATGCTTTGTTTTACATGTCCGAGAGGGATACATCCGTCAGGCTCATCCGTGAACAAAAAAAGCACATGCGTAAGGAAATTATTTGATATCAGCATGTTAAGCCCTCTTGCCAAAACGGAACAAAACAGGTACACATGGGTTCACTAACTGGCCCGGTCGGCCTTCATCGACATCAAGGGGAAATGTATCATGTCACAGAACGTTTTGCGGCTCGTCGAGGACAAATCGGTGGACAAGACCAAGGCATTGGACCAGGCGCTTTCGCAGATCGAGCGCGCTTTCGGCAAGGGCTCGATCATGCGGCTCGGCGCCAACGAGAAGGCGGTCGAGATCGAGACCGTGTCTACCGGCTCGCTCGGCCTCGACATCGCGCTCGGCGTCGGCGGCCTGCCGCGCGGGCGCATCGTCGAGATTTACGGGCCGGAATCCTCCGGCAAGACGACGATGGCGCTGCACACGATTGCCGAGGCGCAGAAGAAGGGCGGCATTTGCGGCTTTATCGACGCCGAGCATGCGCTCGACCCGATCTACGCCAAGAAGCTCGGCGTCGACCTGCAGAACCTGCTGATTTCGCAGCCCGACACCGGCGAGCAGGCGCTGGAGATCGCCGATACGCTGGTGCGTTCCGGCGCCATCGACGTTTTGGTCATCGATTCGGTCGCCGCCCTGGTGCCGCGCGCCGAAATCGAGGGCGAGATGGGCGATTCGCTGCCCGGCATGCAGGCGCGCCTGATGAGCCAGGCGCTGCGCAAGCTCACCGCCTCGATCTCGCGCTCCAACACCATGCTCATCTTCATCAACCAGATCCGCATGAAGATCGGCGTCATGTTCGGCTCGCCCGAGACGACGACCGGCGGCAACGCGCTGAAGTTCTACGCCTCCGTGCGTCTCGACATCCGCCGCATCGGCCAGATCAAGGACCGCGACGAGGTGGTCGGCAACCAGACCCGCGTCAAGGTGGTCAAGAACAAGCTGGCGCCGCCCTTCAAGCAGGTCGAATTCGACATCATGTATGGCGAGGGCGTGTCGAAGACCGGCGAACTGGTCGATCTCGGCGTCAAGGCCGGCATCGTCGAGAAATCCGGGGCTTGGTTCTCCTACAATTCGCAGCGGCTCGGCCAGGGTCGGGAAAACGCCAAGGTATTCCTGCGCGACAATCCCGACACCGCCAATGAGATCGAGACGATGTTGCGCCAGAACGCCGGATTGATCGCCGACAAGTTCCTTGACGCTGGTCCCGATTCGATGGATGAGGCCGCCGAAGGCTGACCTTTTTCTCTCAGCCGTCGCGCCGCCGGCTCCCCTCCGGCGGCGTTTCGTTTTGCGGCGCCTTTGCGTCGCCGGCTTTATGGACAGCCTTGAAGGGGGACGATAAAAGGCCGGCAATCCCATTGCGGGCGGCGCGCCGCCCATCGCGAAAAAGGTCTCCGCATGTCCGGCGTCAACGAAATCCGTTCCGCGTTCCTCGATTTCTTCCGCAAGGAAGGCCATGAGGTCGTGTCGTCGAGTCCGTTGGTGCCGCGCAACGATCCGACGCTGATGTTCACCAATGCCGGCATGGTTCAGTTCAAGAACGTCTTCACCGGACTGGAGCAGCGTCCCTATTCGACGGCGGCGACCTCGCAGAAATGCGTGCGCGCCGGCGGCAAGCACAACGACCTCGACAATGTCGGCTACACGGCTCGCCACCACACCTTTTTCGAGATGCTCGGCAATTTCTCCTTCGGCGACTATTTCAAGGAGCGCGCCATCGATCTTGCCTGGCGCCTGATCACCAGGGAATACGGCATCGACGCGACGAAACTGCTGGTCACCGTCTATCACACCGACGATGACGCGGCGGCGCTGTGGAAGAAGATAGCCGGCCTCGACGACCGCCGCATCATCCGCATCCCGACCTCGGACAATTTCTGGGCGATGGGCGACACCGGCCCGTGCGGCCCGTGCTCGGAAATCTTCTACGACCACGGCGAGGGCATCCCTGGCGGCCCGCCCGGCGGCCCGGACGAGGACGGCGACCGCTTCATCGAAATCTGGAACCTCGTCTTCATGCAATACGAGCAGGTGACGAAGGCCGAGCGGGTCGACCTGCCGCGCCCGTCGATCGACACCGGCATGGGTCTGGAGCGCATCGCCGCCGTGCTGCAGGGCGAGCATGACAATTACGACATCGACCTGTTCAAGGCGCTGATCCGCGCTTCGGAGGAGGCGACCGGCGTCAAGGCGGCGGGCGTTCACCAGCCGAGCCACCGCGTCATCGCCGACCATCTGCGCGCATCGTCTTTCCTCATCGCCGACGGCGTCTTGCCGTCGAACGAAGGCCGCGGCTATGTGCTGCGCCGCATCATGCGCCGCGCCATGCGCCATGCGCAGCTGCTCGGCGCCAAGGATCCGTTGATGCACCGCCTGGTGCCGGCGCTGACGCGCGAAATGGGCGTCGCCTATCCCGAATTGCAGCGCGCCGAGGCGCTGATCACCGAGACGCTGAAGCTGGAGGAGACGCGTTTCCGCAAGACGCTGGAGCGCGGCCTCGGCCTGCTCGCCGACGCGACCGCCGATCTGAAGTCCGGCGACATGCTCGACGGCGAAACGGCGTTCAAGCTCTACGACACCTACGGCTTCCCGCTCGACCTGACCCAGGATGCATTGCGCCAACGGTCGATCACGGTCAATCTCGACGGTTTCCAGGACGCCATGGAGAGACAGAAAGCCGAGGCGCGCGCCTCGTGGGCAGGTTCTGGCGAGGCGGCGACCGAGACGATCTGGTTTGCGCTACGCGAGCGGCTCGGGGCAACTGAATTCCTCGGCTACGACACCGAACGGGCGGAAGGCGTCATCGCCGCGCTGCTCGTCGACGGCAAGGAAGCGGAAGCCGCGTCGGCCGGCCAATCGGTGGCCCTGGTCCTCAATCAGACGCCGTTCTACGCCGAATCGGGCGGCCAGCAGGGCGACGCCGGTATCATTTCCGGCGACGGTTTCCGCATCGATATCGCCGACGTGCTGAAGCGCGGCGACGGCTTGTTCGTCCACTTTGGCCCTGGTCTCCGAGGGCCGTGTCGCAGTCGGGGCGCCGGCCGATTTGCGGGTCGATTCCATCCGCCGGAGCAAACTGCGCGCCAATCATTCGGCGACCCATCTTTTGCATGAGGCGCTGCGCGAGGTGCTCGGCACGCATGTGGCGCAGAAGGGCTCGCTGGTCGCGCCCGACCGGCTGCGATTCGACTTTTCCCATCCCAAGCCGATCGCGGCCGATGAAATCGAACGCGTCGAGGCGATGGCGAACGAGATCGTCGTGCAGAACGCGCCGGTGGTGACGCGCCTGATGGCGGTCGACGACGCGCGCGCCGAGGGCGCGATGGCGCTGTTCGGCGAAAAATACGGCGACGAGGTGCGCGTCGTCTCCATGGGCCGGGCGCTGCGCGGCGACAAGGCCGGCAAGACCTATTCGCTGGAATTGTGCGGCGGCACGCATGCGCGCTCGACCGGCGATATCGGCCTGGTCCGGGTTGTCGCGGAAGGCGCGGTCGCCGCCGGCGTGCGCCGCCTCGAAGCGTTGACGGGCGAGGCGGCGCGGCGCCATCTCGACGAGCAGGATCGTCGCGTCAAGCAGATGGCGGCCCTGTTGAAGGCGTCGCCCGCCGACGCCGTGGCGCGGCTCGAACAGGTGCTCGACGAGCGGCGAAAGTTCGAGCGCGAACTGACCGAAGCGAAGAAGAAATTGGCGCTCGGCGGCGGCGCGGGCCCGGCCGAAGAGGCGGGCGAGACCGTCAACGGCATCGGCTTTCTCGGCAAATCGGTCTTGGGCGTCCAGCCCAAAGACCTGAAATCGCTCGCTGATTCCGGCAAGCAGGCAATTGGGCTCCGGGCGTCGTCGTGTTCGTCGGCGCAGGCGAGGATGGCAAGGCGAGCGTCGTCGTCGGCGTCACCGACGATCTCGTCGCCAAACACTCGGCCGTCGATCTGGTGCGCCTCGCCTCGGCCGCGCTCGGCGGTCAGGGCGGCGGCGGCCGGCCCGACATGGCGCAGGCCGGCGGCCCGGACGCCGCAAAGGCGGCGGACGCCATCGCGGCGGTCAGGGCGGCGTTGCTATAGGTGAATTATTGGCCCAGTGCGGCCAACGCTGACGGTCGTTTGGCCAAATTTGCCCACCACGCCGCCAATCGCGGCTTTTGTGCCAGCAGGCGTGCGCCATCGGTCGAGCGGACGAAATAGTCGAACATCGGCGCGGCGTGCAGATCGGCGAGCGTCAATTGTGCGCCGAGTAGCCACGGGCCCGGGGATTTCAGGCCGTCGAGCGCGGCGAGGACAGTTGCCGATGCCGCGAGGCCACCCGCGACAACCGCCTCGTCGGTGTGTTCGCCGCGGCCGGGCTTTTCCACAGCCTCGACGTAGACATCCCAAACCATCGGCCGGTAGGCATAAGCATCCAGCACGGCGACGATCTGATTCATGCGGGCGTGTTCGGCCGCCTTTTCCGGTTGCAACGCCGGTCCAGCAAAAGCGTCGTCGATATAGCGCGTGATCGCGGCCGTTTCGTAAAGCGTCAGGTCGGCATGGACGAAAGCCGGGATTCTCCCGAAAGGGTAGAGGCGCAGATACCAGTCGGGCGGGCCGGAATCGGCAAAAACGTCGACTTCCGTCAGATCGTGGTCGACGCCTTTTTCAGCAAGCACCAAGCGAACGATGCGAACATAGACGCTATAGGCCGCGCCGTAGAGGTGCGGCCTGGCGTGTCCGTTCACGCTCCCATGGCCTTCGCCAAATTCTCGTCGATCTTGTCGAGGAAGCCGGCGGTCGACAGCCACGGCTGGTCGGGGCCGATCAGCAGCGCCAGATCCTTGGTCATGTAGCCGGACTCGACCGTGTTGACGCAGACCTTCTCCAGCGTGTCGGCGAAGCGCTTCAATTCGGCGTTGCCGTCGAGCTTGGCGCGGTGGGCGAGGCCGCGCGTCCAGGCGAAGATCGAGGCGATGGAGTTGGTCGAGGTTTCCTCGCCGCGCTGATGCTGGCGGTAGTGGCGCGTCACCGTGCCATGCGCCGCTTCGGCCTCCACCGTCTGGCCGTCCGGCGTCATCAGCACCGAAGTCATCAGGCCGAGCGAGCCGAAACCCTGGGCGACGACATCCGATTGAACATCGCCGTCGTAGTTCTTCGTCGCCCAGACATAGCCGCCCGACCATTTCAGCGCCGAGGCGACCATGTCGTCGATCAGGCGGTGCTCGTAGACGAGCTTGCGCTTGGTGTACTCGTCCTTGAATTCGGCGTCGAACACCTCCTGGAAGATGTCCTTGAAGCGGCCGTCATAGGCCTTGAGAATGGTGTTCTTGGTCGACAGATAGACCGGATAATTGCGCAGCAGGCCGTAGTTCAGCGAGGCGCGGGCGAAATCGCGGATCGACTCGTCGAGATTGTACATGGCCATGGCGACGCCGGCGTCCGGCGCCTTGAACACCTCGTGCTCGATGACCTTTCCGTCCTCGCCGACGAATTTGATGGTCAACACGCCCTTGCCGGGGAAGCGGAAATCGGTGGCGCGGTACTGGTCGCCGAAGGCGTGGCGGCCGACGACGATCGGCTTGGTCCAGCCGGGCACGAGGCGCGGCACGTTCTTGGCGATGATCGGCTCACGGAAGATGACTCCGCCCAGAATGTTGCGGATGGTGCCGTTCGGGCTTTTCCACATCTGCTTGAGGCCGAACTCCTTCACCCGCGCCTCGTCCGGCGTGATGGTGGCGCATTTGACGCCGACGCCATGCTTCTCGATGGCGTGCGCCGCATCGATGGTGATCTGGTCGTTGGTGCGGTCGCGCTCCTCGACGCCGAGGTCATAGTAGTCGAGGTCGATGTCGAGATAGGGGTGGATCAGCTTGTCCTTGATCAGTTGCCAGATGATGCGGGTCATTTCGTCGCCGTCGAGTTCGACAACCGGGTTGGCAACCTTGATTTTCGCCATGGGAAAAGCCTTTGCGCTCGACTGGGGTTGACGGGCGATACGCCCGAAACGGGAGGTCGCGGCCCCTATACCATCGCCTCACCGGCCGGCATAGTCATGCGCTAGTCTGATGTCCGCGGCATTGCGTGCGTCCGGGCGCGCAAGTGGTTCGCAATCCGCGACGCCACGATCAGGAGGGTTTTTTCCTTGCCATTTTCTCTTTCGCTGCGCCCTCCGCCTTCGCCGGCAGCTTGGCGTTGAAAGCAAGCGCGGCATCAAGCCAGAAATCGAAGGTCCTGGCGTCGAGTGCGGAGTCGGAGACGATCCAGTAGCCGGCGGCGACGCGGCCATTCATTTCCATCGGGCGGGCTTCGGGGCGCCTGGCCGCCACTGCGGCAAAATCCGGACCGGCGCGAAACAGCACGCCGTCGCGGAAGGTGCCGGCGGTCATGTTGCCATTCACCATGAAGCCGACGCCGCCGAACATCTTCTTCGATACGGCCCCAAGCGGCAGGAGCCGGGCGTCGAGCATGGCGACGAGGCGTGACATGCCGGGTTCTCCCGATTCACGTCGACTATAGCGAACCTGCCGGTTTCGCGCGACGGCGTTCCGTTCGGCGCGGAATCGTGGCAGGGATCGCGCGATGGAACATCCCGACACCCAGCCGGCAATCGTGCTCGTTGAGCCGCAACTCGGCGAGAATATCGGCATGGCGGCGCGCGCCATGGCCAATTTCGGCCTGGCGAGCCTGCGTCTGGTCAATCCGCGCGACGGCTGGCCGAGCGAAAAGGCGCGCGCGGCGGCGAGCCGGGCTGACAGCGTTATCGATTCGGCGATTGTCTTCGCCGCGCCGGCCGACGCCGTCGGAGACATGAATTTCATCGTCGCCACCACGGCGCGCCAGCGCGACGGCTTCAAGCCGGTGCTCTCGCCGGTCGAGGCGGCGCGGGAAATGCGGGCGCGGGCTGGAGCCGGCCAACGCTGCGCCATCCTGTTCGGGCGGGAGAAGTTCGGGCTGTTCAACGATGAAGTGGCGCTGGCCGACGCCATCGTCACGTTTCCGGTCGACCCGGATTTCTCTTCGCTCAATATCGCCCAGGCCGTGCTGCTGATGAGCTACGAGTGGATGAAAAGCGGTTTGGCGGCGGAGACCGACACGGTCTTTCGGGGCGTTGACGTCGCGCCGGCGCGGCGCGAGGCGCTGTTGTCGCTGATCGATTGGCTGGAAACGGCGCTCGATGAGCGCGGCTACTTCCGCCCGGCCGACAAAAAGCCGAAAATGCTGGACAATCTGCGTTCGGTTCTCACCCGGCCCGGGTTCAGCCAGCCCGAACTCGCCGTTGTGCGCGGCGTGCTGGCTTCGCTCGACGCGTTTCATCCGCGTCAGAACAAGGCGCCGGGCGAGGGGCGGACAAAGGGAACAGGCGCATGAGCGGGCAACCGGTGCTGTTTTTCGATTCCGGCATTGGCGGGCTGACGGTGCTGCGCGAGGCGCGCATCCTCATGCCCGGCCGTCGCTTCGTCTATGTCGCTGACGATTCGGGCTTTCCCTATGGCGCGTGGGAGGAAAAGGCGCTGCGCGCCCATGTCGTCGGCCTGTTCGCCGATCTGCTCAAGCGCTTCGATCCGGAAATCTCGGTCATCGCCTGCAACACCGCCTCGACGCTTGCCATCGACGCGCTGCGCGCCGCCTATCCCGGCCATCCTTTCGTCGGCACCGTGCCGGCGATCAAGCCGGCGGCCGAACGCACGCGCTCCGGCCTGGTTTCGGTGCTGGCGACGCCCGGCACCGTGAAGCGCCAATATACCCGCGACCTGATCGCCAAATGGGCGCAGAAATGCCATGTGCGGCTGGTCGGCTCGGAAAACCTTGCCGGATTGGCCGAAACCTACATGCGCGAAGGGTTCGTCGACGAAGAGGCAGTCGGCCGCGAGATTGCGCCGTGTTTCATCGAGAAGGAGGGGAGGCGCACAGACATCGTCGTCCTCGCCTGCACGCACTATCCTTTCCTCGCCAATCGCATGCGCAAAACCGCGCCATGGCCGGTCGACTGGATCGATCCGGCCGAGGCGATCGCGCGGCGCGCCTTGTCGCTGCTCAGCGAACGGGCGGTGGAGAGCTTCGACGCCACCGACGATCTCGCCGTCTTCACTTCCGGCAATCCCGACGCCGCGCAGCGCCGGCTCATGCACGGGTTCGGCTTGCGGGTGATGTCATGAAAAGGGCGGCATTGACCCCGACGACTTGACCCGTCCCGAGAAGGATGCGGACCATGCGCTTGTCTACCTCAATCCTGATCGCCGCCGCGACCTGCACCGCCTTCGGCGCTTTCGCGCAAGCCATTCCGCCGGGCGAGGAAGGCGCGCTCCTCGGTTTTCTCGCCCCGCACCACGGCGAGCACGCCTGTTTTCGCCGCGCCTACGACGCCGAGCACCTTGCCGCCCATCCCGACCAGACGGTCTCCGAGATGGAATTCCGCATCGCCTATTTTCGATGGGAGCCGGACGACAACTATCCCGTGGGCCAGCGCAACTACTATTTTTCCCTGTTGGCGAAACGACGGGGCGAGACCGACAGGCTGACCGCGATGGGCGAGTGTGCGTCGCTGGCGGACGGCAAGACGATTGGCTGCGGCGTCGACTGCGACGGCGGCGGCGTCAAGGTCGAAAAGCGCGACGACGGTTCGGTCCTCGTCGATCTCGGCGACGACGGCCGCATCCGCATGACGCCCGGTTGCGGCGAGGAGGAAACCGATGCGGTCGACCTCACCTCCGGCAAGGACGATCGGGCATTTCTGCTGATGCCGGCGCCGGCTTCGCAATGCCCAGGCTACGATGAATGGTGAAGCCCTTTTCCAGGCGCTGGCGCATCTGCCATGATGGATCGACCATCGGGAAAACCGCCATGCCGTTTCACGCCGCGTTCATCGCTTCAGCCCTCCTTTTCGCCGCCCCGGCCCTTGCCGCGGTGCAGCATGTTCCGCCCACGGCGTCGAAGCCGATGCAACCGCCGGGCGGCGGCGGAAGCGCCGTGGAGGGCATCGAACGCCCGCCGGAACTGCGCGCGCTTTTCCCGGCCGAAATAAACGTTCCGGCCTGTTATGCGCGCTCTTACGACGCCAAGCACCTCGCCGACCATCCGCAGCAGAAGGTAACGGCGATGGAGTTGCGCCTTGTGCTGCGCACCGTTGGCAGCGACGATGACTCGGCGCGCGGCCACCTGTTCCAGTTGCGGGTGAAGATGCGTGGTTCGAAGCCAATCATGTCGGGCGTCGGTCCGTGCATGGTGGAAGGCGGCAAGGTGTTCTGCGGCATCGAGTGCGACGGCGGCGGCGTCTTCGCCAAGAAGCGCGATGACGGTTCGCTCTTCGTCTCCTTCGACGACATGTGGGGCATTCGCCTTTCGGACGGTTGCGGCGAGGAGGAAGACGAGCGCGCCGAATTGCTGCCCGGAAAGGACGACAAGGCGTTCCGGCTCGATCCGGTGGCGAACTGCCCGCCTTATGAGAAGTGGTGAAATAAGCCGCCGCCGCGAAAAACGTCATCGTCCCGTAACGAGCCTCGGGGACATTCGGGACTCTCTGCACCGGATTGTTTGACCCAACATGCGGGAGTGAAAACCGTGAACGGCATGCTGACGCCTACCCAGATCCATGACGCCGGCGAGGATATCGGGCGCAATGCAAGCGCAAATCTCACAATGGGCGATATCATCAATCGACGATTTTCACGCCGCGGCTTCGTCGCCGGCGCGCTGGCGGTATCGGCCATTTCGGCCACGGTGAGCCCGCTTGCGTTGCTGACCGCGGGCGAAGCGCGCGCCGCAGCCAAGTCCGCATTCGATTTTGCTGAAATCGAAGCCGGCGCCGACGAAAATCACCATGTTGCCGCCGGCTATGACGCGGATGTCCTTGTCCGTTGGGGCGACAAGATATTCGCCGACAGCCCGGAATTCGATCCGTTGGCGCAGACGCCCGAAAGCCAGGCCCGCCAGTTCGGGTACAACAACGATTATATCGGTTTCCTGCCGCTTGACGGTTCGGCCGATCGCGGTCTGCTCCTCGTCAACCATGAATATACCAATCCCGAATTGATGTTTCCTGCCTTCGCCCGGATCGAGAAAGACGCGGAGGGCAAAGAAAAGGTGACAATGGGCGAGTTCACCCGCGAACTCGTCGACATCGAGATGAACGCCCATGGCGGCACGATCATCGAAATCGCCCTCGAAAACGGCAAGTGGAAGCCTGTTCTCGACGGCAAATATAACCGCCGCATCACCGTGGCGACAGAAATGACGCTTTCCGGTCCGGTCGCGGGCCACGATCGGGTCAAGACCGCCGCCGATCCAACCGGCACGAAAGTGCTCGGCACGCTCAACAATTGCGCCGGCGGCGTCACGCCCTGGGGCACATGGCTGATGGCGGAAGAGAATTTCCACGGCTATTTCGTGGGCGAGTTGCCTGCCGATCACCCCGAGGCCGCCAATTACGCGCGCTACGGCGTGCCCGAAGGCTGGTACAATTGGGGCAAGTATCACGACCGCTTCGATGTTTCGAAAGAACCCAACGAGGCGAACCGTTTTGGCTGGGTGGTCGAAGTCGATCCGATGGATCCGGCGTCCATTCCGGTCAAACGCACCGCCTTGGGCAGAACCAAGCATGAAGGCGCGGAAAGCGTCGTCAGCAAGGATGGCCGGGTCGTGTTTTATTGCGGCGACGACGAGCGGTTCGACTACGTCTACAAATTTGTCACGGACGGGAAATTCGACCCGACCAACCCTTCCGCCAACCGGGACCTCCTCGACAGGGGCACGCTCCATGTCGCCAAGTTCAACGAGGATGGCACGGTCGACTGGTTGCCTTTGATCCATGGCCAAAACGGTTTGACGACCGAAAACGGCTTTGCCGACCAGGCCGGCGTGCTGATCGAAGCGCGCCGGGCCGGCGATGTGCTCGGCGCCACCAAAATGGATCGGCCCGAAGACGTGCAGCCGAACCTGAAGACCGGCAAGGTCTATGTGATGCTGACCAACAACTCCAAGCGCAAGGCGGGCGACGAAAACCCCGCCAATCCCCGCGCCGACAACAAGTTCGGCCATATCATCGAAATCACCGAGGACGGCGGCGATTTCGCGGCGACAAAATCGACCTGGAGCATCCTGCTCAAATGCGGCGATCCCTCAATTGCCGACGTCGGCGCCAGCTTCTCGGCGGACACGAGCAAGAATGGCTGGTTCGGCATGCCCGACAATTGCGCCATCGACAATGACGGGCGGCTCTGGGTGACGACCGACGGCAACTCGTTGAAGGCGACCGGACGCGCAGACGGCGTTTGGGCGGTCGACACCGATGGCGAGGCGCGCGGCACGTCGAAACTTTTCTTCCGCGTGCCGATCGGCGCCGAAATGTGCGGCCCTTGTTTTGCACCCGGCGGCGAAACGCTTTTCGTCGCCGTCCAGCATCCCGGCGACGACGGATCGGCGACCTTCGAAAACCCGGCTACCCGCTGGCCTGACTTCAAGGAAGGCATGCCTGTAAGGCCGGCTGTTCTGGCCATCGCCAAACAGGGCGGCGGCCGCATCGGCTGATCCGGCGACCTGGATCGCGAACGTCCGGCGCATGCCCCGCGCCGGGCGTTTCGATAGTGTTGACTTCCCGCGCCATCGCGCCTAGAAGCCCGCCATCGCCGGGCGGAGACGTCCGGCGGTTTTATTGACGTGTCCCGTGGAATTCCCCTGCAAAGCCTTGCGCGGGAAATCCTGTCAGGAAGCGAAAAAGGCTTCCAGAGGAGGGCGCGTTTCCCTCGCCCGGAACATGAGGTTCCGGGTGCAACCTTTTGAGAGGAAATGCGATGAGCAAGCGCGAATCGGCCAAATACAAACTCGATCGCCGCATGGGCGAAAACATCTGGGGCCGTCCGAAGTCCCCGGTGAACCGCCGCGAATACGGCCCCGGCCAGCATGGCCAGCGCCGCAAGGGCAAGATGAGCGACTTCGGCCTGCAGCTGCGGGCCAAGCAGAAGCTCAAGGGCTATTACGGCGATATCTCCGAAAAACAGTTCCGCGGCGTTTACGCCGAGGCCTCGCGCCGCAAGGGCGATACGCCGGACAATCTGATCGGCCTGCTCGAATCGCGCCTCGACGCCGTCGTCTACCGCGCCAAGTTCGTGCCGACGATTTTCGCCGCGCGCCAGTTTGTCAATCACGGCCATGTCAAGGTCAACGGCCGCCGCGTTAACATCGGCTCCTATTCCTGCAAGCCGGGCGACGTGATCGAGGTGCGCGAGAAGTCGAAGCAACTCGTCATCGTGCTCGAGTCGGTGGGTCTCGCCGAACGCGACGTGCCGGACTACATCGAAGCCGATCATCACAAGATGACCGCCAAATTCGTGCGCATCCCCGGCCTCGCCGAGGTTCCGTACGCGGTGCAGATGGAGCCGAACCTGGTCGTCGAATTCTATTCGCGCTGAACGATCGGCATCGCAATCGAAAGACCGCCCGGATTTCCGGGCGGTTTTTTTCGTTCCGTGACACGGAATATCTTCTGTACCGGATATGTCTTGTGTACTGCAGCGACGATGAGCGGAAACGTGTCTGATCCGATTGCATCCAGCCGCCGGTTCGCCGTCCCTCCGGACGGACATGCCGCGGGATTTCCACTGCATCGCCTTTCCCGTCAGGTGTTGCCGGCATTGGCGATTATCACCGTTTTCTGGACGCTTTACGCCTATTGGTCGAATTACAATCTCGATCGCTTCATCGACATGCTGGAGAACTATGCGCTGGGCCGCCGCTGGGCGCTCGGCTACCCCAAACATCCCCCGCTTTCTCAATGGACTACCGCGGCCTGGTTCAGCGTTCTGCCGACCGGCGATTTTGCTTATCGCGCCCTGACGGCGCTCAATCTCGCCACCGGCCTCGGCCTGATGGCGGCGCTGGCGCGGCGTTTCCTCGATCCGGCCCAGCAAATGGCCGCCCTGGCAGTTTCCCTGGCCATACCGCTGATGTCGTTTCTGGCCATGACCTACAACGCCAACAGCGCCATGATTCCCTATTGGGCGGGTGCAGCGCTCGCCTATTTCGGCGTCATCGAACGCCGGTCCATGGTCGCCGCAACGGCGCTCGGTTTGTGCATCGGATTGGCGCTGTTGTCGAAATACTACTCCGCCGTCCTGGTGCTTTCGCTTCTGGCGCATTCCCTCTTCGACCGCGAGGTTCGACCGCTGTGGCGCACCGGCCTTCCGTGGATCGCAATGGCGGTGGCGACCGCCGTTTTCGCGCCGCATGCGGTGTGGCTGGGACAGAACGGTTTCGGGCCGGTGACCTATGCGGCGCTCGAGCAAGGCGACCGGTCACTTGGCGGAGTGGTCGGCAGCAATCTCGCCTTCATCGCTTCGCAGTTCGCCTACGCCCTGCCTGGCCTGGCGCCGCTGGCGCTCTATCGCCGGCGCGGCGACAATCTCGCTTTGTTTGATTTTCGCTCAGTGCTCGCGCTCGACGACAGACCGCTAGGCCGCGACTGGCTGTTCCTTACGCGCGGGCCGCCGCGCGCAACGATCGTTTTATCCTTGGCAATGGCATCGCCGGTGACAACGACCTGGAGCATGCCGGCGGCGATGTTCTGGCCGGTTTTGCTCACCCTCCTGCTTCAGCGCGAGATCGCCAACCGGCGCGCGCGAACCGGTATGGCGTTCATTATTTCTTTCGCTGTCGTCCTGCTCGCCCTCAGTCCGGTCATTCAGCGGGCGCTCCTGAGGGAAGCCGGCGTCAACAGCGCCGTCCCGGTCCGGCGCATGGTCGCCGCCGCTGAAAGCGCCTGGGCGCAAGCGGCCGGCGCGCCGCTCGATTTCGTCACCGGCGAGAATTTCCTCGCCTACGGCGCGTCGTTTTACGCAGGCGGCAATCCGCTGGCGGTCAAACCGGCAGAAGTCGAAGGGGATGATCCGATCGGCAACGCATTCAGGCGCTCCGGCGTGCTGGCCATGTGCCGGTCGGAAAAATGCCTGTCGGCGGAGTGGCTTGCGGCGAACGGATTTCGCATGCTTCCAACCATCGTCGTGCCGGGTGAACCGGGCGCGGGCGGTCCCGCCTCCTATCCTGTGCACCTGTGGGTCAAGACGCCAGCGCCATGACGATACGAGCTTGCCGGGCGGGGAGGGCAGGGTTATTCGGAATGCGGGTGAGTGGGAAAATCGCATGGTGGCCTGGTTTGCACGTCTTGGCGTGAGCGCGCCGCACGCGGTCTTTGCGTTCGCCGCGGGCGCGCTGACCCTGTTGGCCTGGCCGCCGGAAAGGCCGTCGGCTCAGGTCGCGCGCTTCACCGCGCCGGTCGATCGGCAATTCCCCGACATGGCCGCGGCGCATTTTTCCGAGGACGTCATTGCAAGCTACAAGAATGGAACGGCGCACAGCCCATCCATTCTGGCTTTCGATGACGGTCGTCTGCTGGCAACCTGGTTCCAGGGATCGGCGGAAGCGCAAAGAGATGTCGCCATTCAGGCGTCGCACCGAATCGACGGCGGATGGTCGGTTCCTTCGGCGATCCTTTCGGCGCCGGAGGAACGCCTGGCTCGCCAGCATTTCGTCGCGACACTCGGCAATCCCGCGCTCTTTCACGGCGCGGACGGCTCGATCAAACTCGCCCATGTCATGACCGTGCTCGGTGGATGGTCGACATCGCGCATTGCGTTGCGGAGCTCGACCGACGGCGGCCGGACCTTTGGAAAGGCAAAGGTTTTACGCCTGTCGCCGTTTTTCAATCTCTCGCATCTCGTGCGCTTTCCCGCGCTCGAGATGGCCGACGGGCTTCTTGGCCTGCCGGCCTATGGCGAGTTCATCTGGGGAATGACGGAAATCGCCGTGTTCGACAAAACCGGCCGAGTGGTCGACAAGCGCCGCATCGGCGGCGGCGGCAATGCCGGCATCCAGGCCGACCTGCTTTGGGCCGGCGGAGACACGATGGAGACGTTTCTTCGGCCGACCGGTTCGATGAGGCAGCGGGCCTACCGCTCGGAGAGCCGCGATGCGGGCGTGACTTGGAGCGACCCTGTTCCCGGCGAGTGGCCGAATTCCGGCGCGCCGGTGTGTTCTGAACGGTTTGCCGATGGCGCAGCCGTCCTTGCCTCGAATGAGGATGAAAGGGGACGCCGGCGCCTGGTTCTGCGCTATCGGCCGGCGAATGAGGACACATGGCGGCGCATAGACACCGAAATCGTCGGCGACGCCGGCGCGGAAAGCCTGTCCTATTGCGCCATTGCGCTGGAGCGCGGCGAGATTGCCCACATGGTCTACAGCCGCTTCTCCGACCGCAGCATCCGTCATGTCGAATTCAATCAGCGTTGGCTGGTCGATCATTCGGCAAAAGGGGGCGGATGATGGGTCCGGTTCTCGACGATTTCGGCGCTTGGTTCGCCGCCGGGATGATCGCGCTGGCGCCGCTATCGCTGCTGCCCGCGCGTCGCGGCGTGCTGTTCGGCGTTGCGGCGGCGTTCGCAGTGGCGACGAGCGTCCTTCCGGTGTTCGAATCGACCGTGCATGTGGTGTTGCGCACGCTGGTTACGCCGCTTGGCGCTGCGTATTACATTGTCGCCGGCTCGATGCTCGCCACCTTCGGAATCGGGAAACCGATCGCGACGGCGCGGGATGAAGCGACATTCGCCACCATCGTCGCGCTCTCGGGCGCGGCGCTTTACGCTTCCGCCCTCGACTTCATCCGGCCCGATTTCTACCGCTCCGGCTTCGACGGCCGCGTTGTCGTTGTTCTTGTCCTCGCCGCGCTGGCGGCCGGCGTCGCCTTTCGGTCTTGGATGACCCTTGGCTGGATCGGGCTCGCCGCAGTGATGAAGATCGCCGGCGTTGTTGACAGCGCCAATGCTTTCGACCACTTCATCGATCCCTTGGCATGGATCACCTGCGTCACCCTGGCATTGGCGCACGCATTGGCGAAATTCACACCGTGGACGCTTCCCTTTCTCGGCTACCGAATGAGCGCCCGGCCGGGCAGACCGATCGGCTGGACGGCGCGGACGCCGGGGGCGACCTGAGCGACGCGTCGCCGGACAATCTGTTTGCCCATGCGCCGCCATCGGTGGAATTCAACAAGTTGCGCAAACGCCTGTTGCGGCAGGCGCGCGAGGCGATTGAGGCTTACGCCATGGTCGAACCGGGCGCGCGCTGGCTTGTGGCGTTGTCGGGCGGCAAGGATTCCTGGGCGCTGCTGGCCGTGCTGCTCGACCTCAAATGGCGCGGGCTGCTGCCGGTCGAGCTTCTGGCCTGCAACCTCGACCAGGGCCAACCCGGATTTCCCAAGGGCGTCATCGGCGCCCACCTCGACAAACTCGGCGTGGCGCACCGCATTGAGGAACAGGACACCTATTCGGTCGTCACCGACAAGATTGCCGGCGGCAATACCTATTGTTAGCTGTGCTCGCGGCTCAGGCGCGGCCATCTCTACCGCGTGGCGCGCGAAGAGGGGTGTTCGGCGCTGGTTCTCGGGCATCATCGCGAGGACGTGCTTGAGACGTTCTTCATGAACCTTTTCCATGGCGGACGGCTTGCCGCCATGCCGCCGAAACTGCTCAACGACGAAGGCGACGTTCTGGTGCTGCGCCCGCTCGCCTTCGCCGCCGAGGCCGATCTCGGCAAGTTCGCCTCCGCCCTCGATTTCCCGATCATTCCCTGCGATCTGTGCGGCAGCCAGGATGGCCTGCAACGCAACGCAATGAAAGCGATGCTCGACGACATCGAGCGGCGCATGCCCGGCCGCAAGGACACGATGATCCGGGCCCTGGCCAATGCGCGGCCGAGCCATTTGCTCGACCGGAGCCTGTTCGATTTTACCGCAATCGCTCCCGGCGGACCGAACTTGCAGGAAATGCCTTAGATATCGAGTTCCTCGGCGGCGGCGAATTCGGCCCGCTCCTGGATGAAGCGGAAGCGCGCCTCGGGCTTGACGCCCATCAACGCCTCGACCGCGCCCTTGGTCGTCTCGGCGTCGTCGATGATCTCGACGCGCAACAAAGTCCGCTTGCGCCGGTCCATCGTCGTTTCCTTGAGCTGGGCGGGAAGCATTTCGCCAAGGCCCTTGAAGCGGCTCAATTCCACTTTGCCCTTGCCGGTGAACAACGTGCGCAGCAATTCGTCCTTGTGGGCGTCGTTGCGGGCGTAGGCGCTCTTGCCGCCCTGGGTCAGCTTGTAGAGCGGGGGAACGGCGAGGAAGAGGTGGCCGTTGGCGACCAGCTCCGGCATCTCCTGGTAAAAATAGGTGATCAACAACGAGGCGATATGAGCGCCGTCGACATCGGCGTCAGTCATGATGACGATGCGCTCGTAGCGCAAATCCTCCTCGCGGTATTTGTTGCGGGCGCCGCAGCCGAGCGCCTGCACCAGATCGCCGATCTGCTGGTTGGCGGAGAATTTGTCGCGGCCGGCGCTGGCGACATTGAGGATTTTGCCGCGCAGCGGCAGCACCGCCTGGGTGGCGCGGTCGCGCGCCTGCTTGGCCGAACCGCCGGCAGAATCGCCTTCGACGATGAACAATTCGGCGCCGGCCGCGCCATTCTGGGCGCAATCGGCGAGTTTTCCCGGCAGACGGAGTTTGCGGATCGCCGATTTGCGAACGACCTCCTTCTCCTGACGCCGCCGCATGCGGTCGTCGGCGCGCGCCACCACCCAATCGATCAGCTTGGCGGCTTCCTGCGGATTGTCGGCCAACCAATGATCGAAAGGATCGCGGATGGCGGCTTCGACGATGCGGGCGGCTTCGGCGGTGGCAAGCCTGTCCTTGGTCTGGCCGACGAATTCCGGTTCGCGCACGAACACCGAGAGCATGCCGGCCGCGGTCACCATCACGTCGTCGGAGGTCACCACGGCGGCGCGCTTCATGCCGATGCGTTCGGCATGGGCCTTGAGGCTCTTGGTCAGCGCGATGCGCAAGCCTGCCTCATGGGTGCCGCCTTCGCCGGTCGGAATGGTGTTGCAATAGGAGCGCAGGAAGCCGTCGCCGCCGAACCATGCGACCGCCCATTCGACGGCGCCGTGGCCGCCCTGGCGGGCGGATTTGCCGGCGAAGATGTCGCGCGTCACCATGTGCTCGCCGTCGAGCAGATCGACCAAATGATCCTTCAAGCCGCCCGGGAAATGAAAAACCGCCTTTTCCGGCGGCGCGTCCTTGGCGGTCAGCAGCGATGGCGCGCAGGTCCAGCGGATTTCGACGCCGGCGTACAGATAGGCCTTCGAACGCGCCATGCGGTAGAGACGGGCCGGGTCGAAGGCGGCGTTCTTGCCGAAAATTTCCGGATCGGGTCGGAAGCGCGTTTTCGTTCCGCGCCGGTTGTGAACCTCGCCGAGCCTGTCGACGCCGCCCTGGGCGACGCCGCGGGCGAAGACCTGCCGGTAGAGCTGTTTGCCGCGCGCCACCTCGACCTCGACGCGCTCGGACAGGGCGTTGACGACCGAGACGCCGACGCCGTGCAGGCCGCCCGACGTCTCGTAGGCTTTCGAATCGAATTTTCCGCCGGCGTGGAGAACGGTCATCACCACTTCCAGCGTTGATTTCCCCGGCATTTTGGGATGCGGCTCGACCGGGATGCCCCGGCCATTGTCGGTCACGGCGACAAATCCTTCGGCGTCGAGTTCGACGTCGATGAACGATGCATGGCCGGCCACCGCCTCATCCATCGAATTGTCGATTATTTCGGCGAACAAATGATGCATCGCCTTCTCGTCGGTGCCGCCGATATACATGCCTGGCCGGCGGCGCACGGCTTCCAGGCCTTCGAGGACCTGGATGGAGTCCGCCCCATAGGATTCCGAGGCATCGCGCACCGGTTTTCGCGACGGCGCGGCGGCGGTCGGCGTCGCCCTCGGCAAATTGGCGAAAAGGTCGTTGGAATCGTCCATGGAATTCCCGTTGCGAATCAGGCTGGCGATATTGCCACGGTTCCCGGCGCGGTGCGACCGCACGGTTCGGCAAGGCTTTGCTAACCATGGGCGCCGATGGGCGGAAAGTCGCGGTCCATTCATTGCCGGATTGTTTAGGAATAACTCCTAGTTTGATCGGAAATCTCCCGGCGAATGAGAGGCTTGGGCGTGAAACACAAGGCGGTGACGATGTTGGGGCTGGCGGCCGTCGTGGGCGGCGTCGCCATATTTTTCGCCGACATGTGGATATCCAAGAATGCCGCGCCGCCGCCGGCGGAAGTGCGCATGATCGAAATGCCGGCAGCGCCCGCGAAGGTGTTCAAGACCATTGTCGTGGCGTCCTCGCCGCTCACTTTCGGCGAAACCATCAAACGCGAGCAGCTCGTCGAAATTCCGTGGGCCGAAGGCTCGGTTCCCGAGGGCGCCAGCGAAACGGTCGATGGCCTGCTCAAGGCGGGTGACCGAATCGTTCTGGCGAACATCCAGACCAACGAACCCGTGCTTTTGTCCAAGCTTTCCGGTCCGGGCGGCAAGGCGACGCTGTCAACCCTGCTCGGGCCCGGCATGCGCGCGGTGCCGATCCGCAAAGGCGAACTCGGCGAATTGGACGGCCTCGTCGCCGCCGGCGACCGCGTCGATCTGGTGCTGACGCGCGACGCCGGGCGCATTGCCGAAACCGAGACCAACGCCGAGAACGCGGCCGGTTCGTCCATGGCCACCGAAGTGGTCATCGAAAACGTCAAGGTTCTGACCGTCGCGCAAACCGGAGATGGCGATACCGGCGAGCGCTCCGCCGTCACCGTCGAGGTCACGCCATCCGGGGCGCAGAAAATCACGCTCGCCCGTTCGGTCGGAACCTTGTCGCTGGCGTTGCGCGGCGTCGACAACGCCGAAACGTCGTCGACCGGCGTCACGACCATTTCATCCTTCCTTGGCTCGGCCATTTCGGGGATCGAGGAAAGCGTCCGCTCGATTAACGCCGAAGAGGAAAAGAAGCCGAAGATGAAAACCGTCATCGTGACGCGCGGCGTTGAAACGCAGAGCTATTCAGTGGTTTCGCCATCGAACTGAATGTCCGGGCGGCCGGGGCGCCGTCCTAAAGGGGCTGGGGAATGAGTGCTTTCGGGTTTGCTGGCGTAAAAAGCGCGATGCGCGCATTCGCCTTGGTTGTCGCAGCTGGAGCGTCGATCAGGGGTGACAACCGTTGACGCTTTCGCCAAAGACAATGTGATCACCATTTCCGGGAACCGCAGCACGACGGTCAAGGTTGCGAAGGGCAAGCCCCAAACGATCCGGACTTCGGCCGCTTTCTATGAAATCGTCATCGGCGATCCCAATATCGCCAACGTCAATCCGCTGACCGACCGGTCGTTCTACGTGCTCGGCAATGCCCTCGGGACGACCGGCATCGCGCTGTTCGACGAAAACAAGCAGATGGTCGGTTCGGTCGACATCGAGGTGACGCTCGACACCGAACGGCTGTCTTCGACCATCCGCGAAGCCGTACCCGGTTCGGACATCAAGGTCGGCTCGGCCAATGGCCGGGTCGTGCTTTCCGGTTCAGCCAAGGATGCGGTGGCGGCCGACAAGGCCAAGAAGATCGCCACCAACTTCTCCGGTGATGAGGACGTCATCAATTCGGTCGACATCTCCTCGTCGCAGCAGGTTCAACTCAATGTCCGCTTCGTCGAGATGAACCGCGACATCGGCCAGGAACTCGGCTCCAAGTTGGGCGTCCGCTACATGGACGGCGTCAACACCGTTTCGTTCAATTCCGCGCCATCGGCATCGACGTCGAGCCCCGCCGCGACGTTGGCAAGCGCGCTCACCATCGGCAAGTTCAATATCGACCTGGCCATCAAGGCGCTGGAAGACAAGGGCGTGGCGCGTCGACTGGCCGAGCCGAACCTGATTGCGCGCTCCGGCGAAACGGCGAGTTTTCTCGCCGGTGGCGAATTCCCCATTCCGGTGGCGCAAGACGCCAACAAGGTCACGGTCGAATTCAAGAAATACGGCGTCAGCCTCGAATTCACGCCGAAAGTCCTGGAAAACGGCCTGATCAGCCTCGACATTGCTCCGGAAGTCTCGTCCGTCGATCCTTCGTCGTCCTATAATATCGGCAATATTTCGATCCCGGGTTTCATTGTTCGCCGGGCGAAGACCTCGGTTGATCTGAAGAGCGGCCAGAGTTTCATGGTCGCCGGCCTTTTACAGAGCCAGAACGACGTGGCCCTGCAACGCCTTCCCCGCGTCGGCCGGTTGCCGGTGCTCGGATCGCTGTTTTCATCCAAGGCCTACCAGCGCCGCGAGACCGACCTCGTCATCATCATCACGCCCTATCTGGTCAAGCCCGTCGATCCGTCCAAGAAATTGGCCGAACCGACCGACGGTACGCGCGCGCCGACCGAAACCGAGTATTTCGTCGGCAACGTCGATGAGGTCAAAGTGTCGGACATCAACCGCGCCAAGGCTGGCGCCAATTCGGCCGGCGCCACCTCCGCCGGTCATTTCCTCGATCTGCCGCAGGAGTGAGTTCGATGGCCTACCGTGCTTTCTCCCTCGTCGCGATCTCTCTGGCGCTCGCCGGATGCGCCACCGAAGATGGTCTCTATTCCGAAGGGGTAACCACCCGGGCCGGCAACGCCATGGCCGCCAATACGGTCATGCAAATGGTCGACCCCTGGCAAGTCGGCGTCGACGAAACCGATTTGCGCACTCCCGCGGACCGCGGCGACGGTGACGGCGATAGCGCCTCGCCGCCGCCTGTCGCGCCGACGGCGACCCAGTGAAGAAGAAGGCCGGGCAGGGGACGCATCATGAGTGAGAACAAGTCAAACCGCAAAGTCGCGCTCGTTTCGACCGACAAGGCGTTTCCTCCCGGAAACGCGCTCCGCTTTCGCGTCTTCCGACAAGATCGAACCGACCACGATCGAAAAGGCCTTGCCCGATCTGCGCGGCGAGTTGCATGAATCCGATTTCGGCGCGGTCATCATCGACATGGACGCGGCGCATCTCGAGGAAATTGATGCGCTACGCCGCGAAATGCGCCGGCTGGAGGGTCGCGTTCCCGTCGTTGTCGTGACCAACGAATTCAACGCCGGCGCGGCGCGCATGCTGGTCCAGCTTCAGGTCGCCGATTTCCTGGTCAAACCCGTGACCACAGCCGATCTGGTTCGCTCCTGCCTACGCGCCCTTCAAGGCACGGCGCGGGAAGACAACACCGAGTCCCAGATTTACACGTTCATGCCGGCGGCCGGCGGCGTCGGCAACACGACGCTGGCGCTGCAAACGGCTTGGCAATTGCACAATTCGGCGACGCGCCGTTCGTCCACATGCGTCGTCGATCTCAACCTGCAACAGGGCGCCTGCGCGGAATACCTCGATCTTGAGGCGCGTTTCGACATCGCCGAGGTCGAAAACCAGCCGGAACGTCTCGATCGCCAGCTTCTCGACGTCATGTTGTCCAAGCACAAGAGCGGCGTCTACGTGCTGGCGGCGCCTCAACAACCGACGGAATTGCGGTCGTTCAACACCGACGTCGTTGTGCGCATGCTCGATCTCGTTTCGGCCTATTTCGACAATGTCGTCATCGACATGCCGCGCACCTGGTTCCCGTGGACCGAGACGGTGTTGCTCGGCACCAACAGGCTGTTCATCGTCACCGAAATGACGGTCCCGTGCCTGCGCCATACGCAGCGCATCATCCAGGCGATCAACGAAACGGTCGGCAAGGAAGTCAGACCGAACGTGATTGTCAACCGGTTCGAAAAGCGCATGTTCGAAACGGGAGTCAAGCAGGCCGATGTCGAGGATATCCTCGGCGAACATTTCGTCGGCGGCATTTCCAACAATTACCGACTGGTCCGCCAGGCGGTCGATCGCGGCGTGCCGCTGGCCGATATCGATCCCGACGCCAATGTCATCCACGACCTCAAGCGCATCATTCTGCCGGAAGAAGCCGAGGCGCAGCCGAAGAAGAAATCCGGCCTCCTGTCGCTGTCGCTGTTTCGCAAGGCCGGGTGAGGTCATGACCAGCCGTTTCACCGTCCTTTCCCGCCGCGGTCACGAACCGGTCGCCGCGCCGGCGCCGGCGCCTGCCGAAAAGGGCGTTGGCCATGTCATCCCGGTCACGCGACCGGCGGTGTCGCCCGAAGCGCCCAAGGCCGACTCCTCGAAAGCCAACAATCGCGTCTTAGACGCCCGCGTGCGCCTGCATCGCATGCTGATCGAGGAGATCAACCTCGTGGCGCTGGAGCGATTGCCGGCGGATGAAATGCGCCGCCAGGTCCAGGAATTCGTCGGCGAAAAGGTGCGCGGCGAACGTCTGGCGCTAAACGTGGCGGAACTGGAATCCCTGGTCGACGACATCGTCGACGAGATGATCGGCCTCGGCCCGCTCGAACCGCTGCTGAAGGATCCGGAAATCTCCGACATCCTCATCAACGGCCCCAACAATTGCTTCATCGAAAAGAAGGGCAAGCTGCAGCAAGTGCAGATTCCCTTCAAGGACGAGTCGCATTTGTTGCGCATCGTCAACAAGATCGTCGCCGCGGTCGGACGGCGAATCGATGAATCGCAGCCGATGTGCGATGCGCGCATGATCGACGGATCGCGTTTCAACGCCGCGATCCGGCCCGTCGGCGTCGACGGGCCGCTGATTTCGATCCGCAAGTTTTCCAAGAACAAACTGTCGCTCGACCGCCTCGTCGAATTCGGAGCGTTGACCCGGCCGATGGCGGAAGTTCTCGCCGCCGCCGTTCATGCCCGCAAGACGACGATTATTTCGGGCGGCACCGGCACCGGCAAGACGACGATGCTCAACGCCTTGTCGGCTTTCATTCCGGAAGACGAACGCCTCATCACCATCGAAGACGCGGCGGAACTGCAATTGCAGCAGCCGCACGTGGCGCGCATGGAAACGCGGCCGGCCAACATCGAAGGCTCCGGCGAAATCCGCCAGCGCGATTTGGTCAAGAACGCGCTGCGCATGCGCCCCGACCGGGTGATCCTCGGCGAATGCCGTGGCGAGGAGGCCTTCGACATGCTGCAGGCGATGAATACCGGTCACGAAGGGTCGATGGCGACCATTCACGCCAACACGCCGCGCGACTCGATCGCCCGTCTCGAACAAATGCTCGGCATGACCGGCATGCCGATGACGGTGCAGTCGATCCGCAGCCAGATTTCCTCGGCGATCGATGTCATCGTCCAGCTCACCCGCATGGCTGACGGTCGCCGCAAGGTGACCAGCGTGGCGGAAGTGACCGGCATGGAAGGCGACGTCATCCAGATGCAGGAAATCTTCAAGTTCGTCCGCACCGGCACCGATCCCGACGGCAAAATCATCGGCCATTTCGAGGCAACCGGCATCCGCCCGCGCTGCCTGGAAGACCTCAAGGCGATGGGCATCGAGTTTCCCGGCAAATATTTCGAACCCGGCAAGCCGCAGGAGTAGGCGGTCATGCCTGAAATAAGCGCCATCTGGGTGATCTACGCGGCGATCGCACTTGCCGCGATCCTGTTCGCCGAGGGCATTTTCCTGCTGTTCACCAGCCGCAACGACGAGCGCGAGACGCTCAATCGGCGCATGCGGCTGCAGTCGCAGAAACTGTCGCAGGAACAGGTGCTTATCCAGTTGCGCAAGGAGCGTGGCCTGGAAGGCAGCTCGGCTTTCATGCCGTCGGAGATATTGCGGAAACTGCGGGCCCAGTCCGGCATGACCATGCCGTTGCCGCGTTTCGCCTCGATCACCACACTGATTTCCGCCGGCGCCGGTTTTGCGATCTACTGGTTCGGCCCCGGCTTGTTGCCGGGTTTGATCGGCTTTCTCTTCCTGACCGTGGTGCTTCCGGTGCAAACGCTGCGGTTCCTGCGCAAACGTCGTCACTCGCGTTTCGGCTTGCAACTGCCCGAAGCGCTCGAGCTGATCACGCGAAGCCTCAAAGCCGGGCATCCGGTGCCTGTCGCCATCGCCATGGTTTCGCGGGAAATGCCGGATCCGATCGGTTCCGAGTTCGGCATGGTCGCCGACGAGGTCACCTACGGCTCCGATCTCGTTTCGGCGCTGAACGCGATGTTCCATCGCGTCGGGCATGAGGATTTGCCATTGTTCGTCACCGCCGTGTCGATCCAGTCCTCCACCGGCGGCAATCTGCGCGAAATCCTCGACGGCCTGTCGGCGACCATCCGCGAACGCGGCAAGCTGCGACGCAAGGTGAGGGCCATTTCCACAGAAGGTCGACTGTCGGCCTATATCCTGACCGCGGTGCCGGCGCTGTTCGCCGCCGCCATCACCCTGTTCACGCCGTCCTTTTACGGCGAAGTGCTCGACGAATCCCTGACATGGTTCCTGATCGGCGGGGCGCTGACCTTGCTCGCGATCGGCAACGCAATCATGTTCAAGATGGCGACATTCAAATACTGACATGAACACGCTCTCGATCATTCACGCCGCCGTTTCTTCCCTGCCGCTCGGGGCGATCGCGATTGCCCTCCTGCTCGCCGGCGGCGCGGCGATGGCCTGGCCGGCGATCGCGAATGTCGGCGTTCGAACCGAAACGAAGAGGCGGTTGAGGGTCGAGGCGCCTCCGGTCGTCGGAGAGGTCCCGCAGGCGCGGGCCAGCAACGTCGACATCCGCGAGAAGGCCAAGCGGGCGGCTCAGGAATTCTACCTGCGTGCCGACGCCGAGAGCGTCGCGCGCCTGCGGTTGAAACTGATCCAGGCGGGCTACATGGAGCCGGGGGCTGTCGGTGCGTTCTTTGTCGCCCGCATCGCGTCGTTCATCGTCCTGGCGTTGGCGGCTTTCACCATCGTCAAGGTTTTCGGGTCGACGGATTCGGGCATGGCCGGCTGGATGTTGATCTTGTTTGGCGGCGGCGCCGGGTATTTTCTGCCGATTTTCGTCCTGTCCAGCCAGGTGCGGAAGCGGCATCGCGAATACCGCAACGGCTTTCCGGACTTCATGGATCTGATGGTCGTTTGTTCCGATGCGGGCATGAGCATGGAGGCGGCGATCGAGCGTGTTTCGCGGGAAATCGGCGTGTCCTACCCGGCGCTGGCGGATAATCTACGCCTCGTGTCCATCGAGCTACGCGCCGGCCGCGGGCTCGATGACGCCCTCAAATCCCTGGCCGACCGGCTGAGCCTGGACGAGGTGCGCTCGTTCGCGACGCTGTTGCAGCAATCGCGCGAACTCGGCACCAGCCTGTCTGGCGCGCTCAGGGTTTTTTCCGACGAAATGCGCCACAAGCGCATGTCGCTGGCGGAAGAAAAGGCCCATGCGCTGCCTGCCAAAATGAGCGTGCCGGTGACCATGTGCATCCTTCCGGTCATCCTGCTGGTCGCGGTCATTCCAATCATCGTCAAACTGTCCGGCGGCGACTGAGCCGCGTTCAGTTAACAACCGGCAAACAACGAACTGAATTTTAAAGATATTTCCGCACCGAACCTTAAACCGAGGCTGCTAGCTTGTCGCCATAACGACCCGGATCAACCGGGCGGATGGGACAGGGCAAATGCGTAAGAGCGTCATTCGATTCGCGTTCGCGGCCACGGCCGTGCTTTTCCTCTCGGGCTGCCAGACCGCGTCGGTCGACGCAACCAAAACGACGGCGATCAAACCGGTCGCGGCCGATGTTTCCGCCGCCGATCGCAAGGCCGGCAAGGCGCAATTCCGTAACGCCAATTTCGGCCTCGCCGAAAAGCACTTCCGCAAGGCGGTGGAGCTGCGCAGCGACGACGGCGAATCGTGGATGGGGCTTGCCGCCGCCTATGACCAGCTTGGCCGTTTCGATTTCGCTGATCGCGCCTATGACCAGTTGCTGAAGGTCGAGGGTCGCAAGCCGCAGATCGTCAACAACATGGGATACTCCCAGTTGTTGCGCGGCAACAAGAAAAAGGCCCGCCAATTGCTGGCCGAAGCCAAGTCCGGCCTCGGCGCCGATCCGGTTGTCGAGGCGAACCTGGCGCTCCTGCGCAAATAGATCGGCATCTTTCCGGCCCGGCGACCGGCCTATTGCGCTGCTTCGGCGTAATCGCCAAGCGGCGGGCAGGCGCAGACCAGATTGCGGTCGCCGTGAACGTTGTCGATGCGGGCGACCGGCGGCCAGTATTTCGCCGCCGCATCGACGCCCGGCGGAAAAGCCGCCTCGCGCCGCGAATAGGAATGCGCCCAATCGTCGGCGAGCGTGTCGGCGGCGCTGTGCGGCGCATTGACCAACGGATTGTCACTCCTCGGCCACTCACCCTTTTCGATTCGCGCCGCCTCCGCCGCCATCGCCAGCATGGCGTCGCAGAACCGGTCGAGTTCGGCTTTCGGCTCCGACTCGGTCGGCTCGACCATCAGCGTTCCGGCCACCGGCCAACTCATGGTCGGGGCATGAAAGCCGTAGTCCATCAGGCGTTTGGCGAAATCCTCGACGCCGAGGCCGGCGCTTTCCTTGTAGCCGCGGCAATCGAGAATGCACTCATGGGCGACCCGGCCGGACTTGCCGCGGTAAAGCACCGGAAAATGTTCGCCAAGGCGTTTGGCGATATAGTTCGCCGACAGGATTGCACTCATCGTCGCCTGCTTCAGCCCGTTGGCGCCCATCATGCGGATATACATCCAGGTGATGGCAAGAATGGAAGCGGAGCCGTGGGGAGCGGCGGCGACCGCATGGCCGGTTCCGGCGGCGTCATGTCCCGGCAGGAACGGCTTCAAATGCGCCTTGACGCCGATCGGCCCGACGCCCGGTCCGCCGCCGCCATGGGGAATGGCGAAGGTCTTGTGCAGGTTCATGTGGCAGACATCGGCGCCGATGTCGCCCGGCCGGGCGAGCCCGACAAGGGCATTCAGATTGGCGCCGTCGAGATAGACCTGCCCGCCATGGGCGTGAACGATGCGTGCAATCTCGACAATGCCTTCCTCGAACACGCCATGGGTCGAGGGGTAGGTGATCATCAACGCCGACAGGCGATCGGCGTTGGCCTTCGCCTTGGCGGCGAGATCGGCAAGGTCGACATCGCCGTTTTCGGTGCAGGCGACGACCACAACCTTCATGCCGGCCATGGCGGCGCTCGCCGGATTGGTGCCGTGGGCGGAAGAGGGGATCAGGCAGACATCGCGGCCATGGTCGCCGCGCGACGCATGATAGCGACGAATCGACAGCAGACCGGCATACTCACCCTGGCTGCCGGCGTTCGGCTGCAGCGACACGGCGTCAAAGCCGGTGATCTCGCCCAGCCAGCTTCAAGATCCGCGATCATCCTGGCGTAGCCCTCCGTGTGCGCGGCCGGGGCGAAAGGGATGCATGTTGGCGATTTCCGGCCAGGAAACCGGCATCATCTCGGCGGCCGCGTTGAGCTTCATCGTGCACGAGCCGAGCGGAATCATGGCGCGATCGAGCGCCAGATCCTTGTCGGCGAGCTTGCGCAGGAATCGCATCATCGCCGTTTCGGATCGGTTTTCGTGAAAAGCCGGTTGGGTGAGGAATTCGCCGCCGCGCGGCGAGCCGGGCAGGGTGCGCGCCGCGTCGGCGGGAACCGGTGCGCCAAACAGGGCGCAAAGCGCAGCGAGGTCGGCTTCGGTCGATGTTTCGTCGAAGGCGATGGATATCCGTCCGCCGTCCATGCGGCGCAAAAGGCGGCCGTCGCGTTCGGCCGCGGCGGCGATGTCATCGGCCTTGGCGCCAGCCGCCACCGTCACCGCGTCGAAGAAGGCCTCGCCCTCGAGGCTAAAGCCTTGGGCGGCGAGCGCGGCGGCGAAACGGGTCGCCAAACGATGAATGCGCTCCGCGATGCCGGCAAGCCCGTCCGGTCCGTGCCAGATGGCGTAGGCTGCGGCCATGTTGGCAAGCAGGGCCTGCGCTGTGCAGATGTTGGACGTCGCCTTGTCGCGGCGAATATGCTGTTCGCGGGTTTGCAGCGCAAGGCGATATCCCGGGCGACCCTTGGCGTCGATCGATTGGCCGACAAGCCGTCCCGGCATCAGGCGCGTCAGCGGTTCTGAAACCGCGAGATAGGCGGCGTGGGGGCCACCGAACCCCATCGGTACGCCAAATCTCTGCATGGAGCCGCAGGCGATATCGGCGCCGAGCGTTGCCGGCGCATCGGAGAGGACAAGCGCCAACGGATCGGCGACGAAAATCACCAATGCGCCGGCCGACTTGGCGCCGGCGATGGCGCCGGAATGGTCGCGATAGACGCCCTCGGTGTCCGGCCAGGGCACGATGAGCGCCGCCGTGCCGCCGTCGACCGGGCCGTGGACGATGTCGAGGCCGAGCGGCTCGGCGCGGGTGCGATGACATCGAGGGTTTGCGGATGAAGCGCGCCGGCGATGGCGACGCGACGGCGTTTCGATTGATGATGGCGTATGGCGACGCCAATGGCCTCGGCCGCGGCCGTCGCCTCGTCGAGCAGCGAAGCGGATGCGATCGGCAGGCCGGTCAATTCCGAGACAAGGGTCTGGAAATCGAACAGCAGCTCCAGCCGACCCTGGCTGATTTCGGCTTGATAAGGGGTATAGGCCGTGTACCAGGCCGGGTTTTCGAACATGTTGCGCTGGACGACCGGCGGCACGACGACACCATGATAGCCTTGCCCGACAAAGCTCTTCGCCACAAAGTTTTTCGCCATCGCGCCGGCCAATTCGGCTAGCGCGTCGGCTTCGCTCGCCGCCTCCGGCAACGCCAAGGGCCGTTTGAGGCGGATCGCCGGCGGTACGGTCTCGTCGATCAGCGCTTCGATCGAGCCGGCGCCAATGGCCCGCAGCATCGCGGCTTCGTCTGTCGGCGAGGGTCCGATGTGGCGGGCGGAAAAACGTGCGGTGTCGGCCATCGGGTTCATCCCACCATGGCGTTGTAGGCGGCCTCGTCCATCAGACCGGCGAGATCGCCGGCATCAGCCAGCGACATTTTCCACAACCAGCCACCGTCCATCGGGTCCAGATTGATGAGGCCGGGTTGGTCGCGCAGCGCGGCGTTGACCTCGTTCACCGTCCCGGCGACAGGGGCATAGACGTCAGACGCGGCCTTGACCGACTCCACCACCACCGCCGCGTCGCCCTTGGCGAGCGCGCGACCGGCTTCCGGCAGATCGACGAAGACAAGATCGCCCAATTGTTCCTGGGCATGGTTGGTGATGCCGACGGTGGCGACGCCATTGTCGACGCGGATCCATTCATGGTCTTCGGTGAAATAGAGCGCGGTCATGATCTTCAGCCTTTGCGATAGCGGTGAGGGACGAAGGGCAGGGGATGGATGGATATCGGCAGTTTCTGGCCGCGCACCTCGGCGAAGAGCGGCGCGTCGCCGGGATGGGCGCGATCGACATAACCCATCGCGACGGGATGGCCGGCGCTCGGCCCGAACCCGCCCGACGTTACCCGACCGACGATCTGGCCTTCGCCATCCAGCAATGGCGCTCCGTCGCGCACCGGCTGCCGGCCTTCCGGCTTGAGGCCGACCCGCCGGGTTTTGGCGCCATCCGCCAACCGCTTCGCCAGGGCGCCGGCGCCGACAAAGGCGCCTGCCTCGCGAATGGATTTGGCGATTGCCCACATCAAGCCGGCCTCGACAGGGGTCAGAGTCGGGTCGATGTCGTGTCCGGGCAGGCAAAGGCCGGCCTCGAGGCGGAGGGAATCGCGGGCGGCAAGGCCGATCCATTGCACGCGATCGTCGGCAAGCAATCGCTTAGCCAGCGCGCGCGCCGCCCGTTCAGGCAAACCGAGTTCGAACCCGTCCTCGCCGGTGTAGCCGGACCGGGTCATGAAAATCGACGGCGCCGGCTCGCCGCCGGTCATGAAAGTCAGGCCGGAAACATCGAAACCGGCCTGTTCGAGCACGGCTTCGGCCAGCCGGCCCTGCAAGGCCAGAAAAACCCGGTCGAGCGGTTCGATCGTCACGGCATGACCGGCGGCGCGGCGGTGGAACTCGGCGATGTCGTTGGCGGCGTTGCCGGCATTGGCGACGACCATGTAGCGCTGGTCAGCGAGCCGCGTGACGATGAGATCGTCGAGAATGCCGGCGTCGTCGGCGAGCAGGAAGGTGTATTTCGACTTGCCGATGTCAAGCGCCGCGGCGTCGAGCGGGCAGGCGGCCGAGAGGAACTCGGCCGCGCCTTCGCCATGCACGGCGATCAGCTTCATGTGCGAAATATCGAACAGGCCGGCTTTTTCGCGCGTGTGCTGATGTTCCTTCAGCACGCCAAGCGGATAGGTGATCGGCATGTTCCAGCCGGCGAAACCGCCAAATCTGGCGTTGGCGCCGACATGCAGATCGTCCAGCGGTAAACGGGCAAGAGCCTCCGGGCCGGTCATGGCTTCTCCAGGTCGCACGTTGGGCGGAGTCCGTCTCCGCTTTTGACGTGCCCCTCTGTCTGAAGCCTGAGAGACTCGCGCGGCCGGAACCCTGTCGGCGGCGCTTACACCTTCGGCGCGGGGTTTCCCCCGACTTTCCAGAGCGTCGTTTCCCGTTCGCGGTTCTTTTGCCTGAGAGATTTCGGGCGATTTCCCCTTCGGCGGCCGTTTCCGGCTCTCTCCGCGAACGATCGGGCCATTCGCGACCCAGACGACTCATTGGTAGTCGTTCGCCGCGGCAATGTCACGTCCATCCATCTTTTCTTCACCAATCCGCTTAGGCGAATGTCAAAGCCTGTGTGTCATGGTCGTCGCTCGAGACGCCGGCTTGCGGCAGGGACGGGGATTCAATCATGGGTGAACTGATCTTGACCGCGCCAGTCGCCGGTCTGTCGCAAAAAGGCCGCATCAAGGCGGAGGACGTCCTGATGTTGCGCCGCGAGGTTTTTCATGATGGCGTCGCGACGCGGGCCGAAGCGGAATCGTTGTTTGCTCTGGACGCGGCCTGCGCCGAAAAATGCCCCGAATGGCCGGTGTTTTTCATCGAAGCCGTCTCCGACTACGCCGTTTTCGGTGAACCACCGGCCGGCCATGTCTCGCCGGACAACGCCAATTGGCTGAAACGGGCCATTTCCCGTGACGGCAGGGTCGACACCGAGACCGAGCTTGAGCTGCTTGTCGCGGTGCTCGAAAAGGCGCGGAGCACGCCGGCCGATTTGGCTGCCTATGCATTGCAGCAAGTCGCCGACGCAATCATCGACGGCGCCGGGCCTCTCGCCGGCCGCGTCGCGCCTTCGCGAATCGGCAAGGAAGCCGTGACGCTGTTGCGGCGCATTCTCTACGCCGCCGGCGGCCAGGACAATATCGCCGTGTCGCGCGCCGAGGCCGACGTGCTGTTTGCCATCAACGAGGCGTCCCGCGGCGAAGCCGACCCGGCTTTCGACGATTTGTTCGTCAAGGCGATCGCTTCGTTCCTGCTGGCGGCGACCGGCCATGAGACGCCGGGGCGCGACCAGGCGCTGGCGCACGAGACGTTCCTCAACGATGCGGAACCCAATCTCGGCCGGTTCTTTTCCCGTATGCTGTCGGGCGGATTGTCGGCGATCGTCAAGGCGTCGACCGAGGAAAATGATGTCGAATCCCATTTTCGCGCGCTCAATGCCCGGCGCGCCGCGACGATGGCGGACGCCGCGTCGATCGACGCCGAGGAAGTGGAGTGGCTGGCCAAGCGGATCGGACGCTCCGGGCGGCTCAACCGCAACGAACAGGCGCTCATGGCCTATCTCAGCCAGAACGCCTCATCGATCCATCCGGATCTTGAGCCGATACTGAAACTGGCAGGCTGAGCTGTCGATCAGGGCAAACGGCAGCGGATGTAACCGGTCTTGCCGGCGGCGTCGGCAATGGTCAGCCGGTCATCGCCTTGCGCGGAAAAGGTGAATTCGCGAGGCGCTGTCGCCCCGCCGGCGTTGCAGAGCGCCGCGACCGGTTCGCCCGCGGATTTGACCGAAATGGCGCAATTCATCGGACCCTGCCGGAGGGTCTTGACGGTGATAATGGCAAAACCGGCGTAGTCGGGCGCGATATCGATCTGGCCGCAGCCGACCGCATCTGTCGCCCAGGCGCCGACATGCGGCGTCGCCGCCGCCTTCCAGTCAAAAAGCGCGGCCTCGGACGTATCCGGTTTGAGCCGTTCGAGCGGAGCGAGGACACCGGCGGCGCCGGAACCGCCTTTCGGTTCGGGCGCCAGGCCGTCATTCGTCGTGCATCCGGTTATAAGCGCGAAGGTCGCCAAGATCATCGCCGGCAATTTTCGCATCGGGTCGCTTCCCTTCCTGATCAAGAAGTCGCCACCGCTGATTCCGGGCGCAAGTGAATTCCCCCGCCGCATTTCTGTCAATGCGGTCGGCCGGCGCGGGACTCCTTCCAATTCCGCCAAGACGCCGCGCCGTCGAACGGTCTTGACGATCGTCAAGACGGCGGCGGTCCATCGCCTCTAGCGTCCTGAAGTTCTCACGGGCGGGGAGGGATGCCAGCCATGAGCGATGCACTGACCAAATCGCAGGCGCGAAACATTTTTCGGAGGAAGCCTGTTTTTTCTCGTCGTCTTCGTCGCATTGACGGCGCAAAGCCACATCTACGCCGTCGGTAAATCGACCAACGCGGACAAGCTCACCGAGGCGGTGGTGCGCGGCAAGAGGCTTTGGGAAAAGCACGCCTGCGTCAATTGCCACACGATTCTCGGCGAAGGCGCCTATTTCGCGCCCGAACTCGGAAACGTCTTTTTCCGCTTCGGCGGACGTGAGGACCCCGCCGGCGCCAAGGAAGCGATCAAGGCGTGGATCGCCAGCCAGCCGACCGGCATCGAGGGCCGCCGGCAAATGCCGAATTTTCACCTGACTGACGCCGAACTTGCTGACCTCGCCGAATTCTTCGAGTGGGTCGCCAAAATCGACACCCAGGGCTGGCCACCCAAGGATTCGGGCTGAGGGGAGGAGGAACCGATGAAATACCAAAGCCAAAAGGTCGCGCTTGCCTATTTCGCTTGCGCTCTTGTGCTTTTCGCCGCTCAGGTCACCTTCGGCCTGGTGCTCGGTTATATCTATGTCGCGCCGAATTTTCTCGCCGAGCTGCTGCCGTTCAATATCGCGCGCATGGTCCACACCAATGCGTTGATCGTCTGGCTGCTGCTCGGCTTCTTCGGCGCCGCCTACTACCTGATCCCGGAGGAATCCGAGCGCGAGCTGCATTCGCCGAAACTCGCCTATCTGCAGCTGATCCTGCTGATGGTCGGAGCGTCGGCGGCGGTGCTCACCTATCTGTTCAACGCTTTCGAGGGCAATTTTCTGCTCGGCAAGGAAGGCCGCGAGTTCCTCGAACAGCCGCTGTGGGTCAAGCTGGGCATAGTCGTGGCGGCGCTGATCTTCCTTTACAACTTCACCATGACGGTGCTGAAGGGCCGAAAGACCGTCATCACCAACGTACTCCTGATGGGCCTTGGGGGCATCGCCCTGTTCTTCCTTTTCTCCCTCTACAATCCGTCGAACCTGACGGTGGACAAAATGTACTGGTGGTATGTCGTCCACATTTGGGTCGAAGGCGTGTGGGAATTGGTGATGGCGTCGGTGCTCGCCTTCATGATGCTGAAACTCACCGGCGTCGACCGCGAAGTCGTTGAAAAATGGCTCTACGTCATCGTGGCGCTGGCGCTGTTCACCGGCCTGCTCGGCACGGGCCACCATTATTACTGGATCGGCACGCCGGGCTACTGGCAGTGGATCGGCTCGATCTTCTCGGCGCTCGAAATCCTGCCGTTCTTCGCCATGGTGCTGTTCACCTTTGTCATGGTGTGGAAGGGCCGGCGCGAACACCCCAACAAGGCGGCGCTGCTGTGGGCGCTCGGCTGTTCGGTGCTGGCCTTTTTCGGGGCCGGCGTCTGGGGCTTCATGCATACGCTCGCGCCGATGAACTACTACACGCACGGCACGCAGGTGACCGCGGCTCACGGGCATCTCGCTTTCTTTGGCGCCTACGTCTCGCTCAACCTGGCGATCATCTCCTACGCCATGCCGAACCTGCTCGGCCGCGCGCCGTACAACCAGGTGCTCAACATGGTGAGCTTCTGGCTGATGGCGTCGGGCATGGCGTTCATGACCTTCACGCTCACCTTCGCCGGCGTGGTGCAGACGCATCTGCAGCGCGTCAATGGCGAGGGCTTCATGGAGGTGCAGGACCAGCTTGGACTGTTCTACTGGATGCGCTTTGGTTCGGGCGTGGTGGTGGTCATCGGCGCGCTTCTGTTCATTTTCGCCATGTTTGCGCCGCGTCGCGAGATCATCGACGCCGGCTCGGCCGTGCCGGCGGAATGAGGCAGGACCATGGGCGCGCCGCAAAAAATCGAGGGAACGGCGGCCAACGCCGTTCCCTACTACGCGCCCCAAGGCGACGAGGTCGCGATCTTCGAGGCGGCGTGGCGCAACCGCCTGCCGTTGCTGCTGAAAGGGCCGACCGGTTGCGGCAAGACCCGCTTTGTCGCCCACATGGCGGCGAGGCTCGGCCTGCCGCTGTTCACCGTCGCCTGCCATGACGACCTGACCTCGGCCGACCTTACCGGGCGCTATCTGCTCAAGGGCGGCGAGACGGCGTGGAGCGACGGACCGCTGACTAAGGCGGTGCGCGCCGGCGGCATCGCCTATCTCGACGAGGTGGTGGAGGCGCGCAAGGACGTGACCGTTGTCCTCCATCCGCTCACCGACGACCGGCGCACGCTGATGCTCGACCGCACAGGCGAAGCTCTGCACGCGCCGGACTCGTTCATGCTGGTGGCATCGTATAATCCCGGCTACCAGAACATCCTGAAAGCGCTCAAACCGTCGACACGGCAACGCTTTGTCGGACTCGAATTCACTTTTCCCGCACCCGAACGCGAGGCGCAGATCGTCTCGGCCGAAACCGGCGTGACGCTCGACAAGGCGCGCCTGCTGGTGCGTGTGGCTGGTCGCATCCGGGCGCTCAAGGGCAGGGATGTCGAAGAGGGCGCATCGACCCGGCTGCTGGTCTACGCCGCCGCGCTGATCGCCGACGGCATGGGCGTCGACCGGGCGATCGACGTGGCGCTGATCGAGCCAGTGGCCGACGACGCCGAAATCAAGGCGGGCCTGCGCGATCTCGTCGCCGCCACAATCGGTTAAATCCGATGGCCGGGCTGTATCTTCGTCCGTGGGAGCCGGAAGAAACCGTCGGCTCGATCTGGCACCGGCTGGTCGGGGAGCGACAGGCGGAGCCGCGCCACGCGGCGGCCACAGTGACGCTTGAGGCGATGCGAGGGCGCATGGGCGTTCTGCTGCGCGGCCTCGGCGGCGATCACGCCGTCGATATCCGAGCGTCAAGCGTCGAAAAGACGACGCACCGGCGCGGGTTCCTTGCCCGCATCGGTCATGCCTGGGAGACGGCCGCGCCACCGCGCCATGACGGCGAGGGTCTCGACGCGCCAGCGACGATCGAGCTTTTTGCCGACGCCGGTGACAACGCCTTCCTCTATCTCTGGCTGGCTGCGTGGGCCGCCATCGACCGGCGCGAACCCGAGTTGTGCGCCGACGCGCTCGGCCAAGACCTGGCTCGGCTTGCCCGCGTCCGCGTCGTGACCGGCGAAATCCTCGACGCAGCCCCCGGCCTTGGCCATCCATATCGCCGGCTCGCCGGAAAAGTGCTGGAGAGCCGCGCGACTCCGGCTTTGCCGGCGGACGAGGCAGCGGTCGAGGAAGTGGCCCGCCGCCTGCTCGGTAGCGCCGCATCGTTATCGCCGCGCGCACAGGATTTCCTGGCGGCGATGGAGTCCGGCCGGTTCTATGGCTTCGCCGCCGCGCCCGGCTATCGCGCGTTCCGCCCGGTTCCGTTGTGGCTGCAACGACGTCCGTCGCGCGAGACCGACACCGGTCGCAAGGACCACGATGACGCGCCGGGTGGGGCCAGGGCAGACGAACCGGCGGCGCGCAGGAAGGCCCGGTGCGACAAAGGCGATCAGGCCAATCGCCGCGATTCGTTCGTTCTCAACCGCTTCGAGACGATCAAGACGTGGGCCGAATCCCTCGATCTCAATCGCAAGGTCGACGACGACGAGGACGACGACGCCCGCAAGGCGGCGGGCGACCAGGAGGAGTTCGCCCTGTCGGGCGTCGACAACAGACCGGCTACGAGGCTCGCCTTCGATCTCGATTTGGCGCCGCAGGATGTCGATCGAATGCGCCTCGCCCAGGGCCAATTGCTGCCGGAATGGGACCACAGAACGGCGACGCTCCTCGTCGATCACGTCCGCATTCTCGAAACGAAGGTCGAGGCGGAAGGGCCGCCGCCCGACATTGCGCCCGATCGGCGCCGGAGGATCGACGCGGTGCGCCGCCGGTTCGAGGCGCTGCTGCCGCGCCGCTCACTTGAGGCGGTCGAGGACGAAGGCGATGAAATCGATACCGACGCCGTCGTGCGCCATCTCGCCGACCGCGCCGCCGGCCAGGCCGGCCCGGCCCGCCTGTTCCGCAAACTCACCGGCCAGACGCGCGACCTCGCGGTGGCGACGCTGCTCGACGCCTCGCGCTCGACCGAGAGCATCGTGGAGGAACGGCCGGTGATCGCCATCGCGCGCGAGGCGCTGCTGGCGCTCGGCCACGGCCTGCAGGCGACCGGCGACGACCACGCCATGTACGCCTTCTCATCGCTCCGGCGCGACAAAGTGTTCGTGAGCAAATTGAAGGATTTCGTGGAACCCATGGGAATCGCGATCGAATCGCGCATTGCCGCGGTCCGGCCGGGCTTTTATACAAGGCTCGGCGCCGCCATCCGCTTCACCTCCGGCAAACTGGTGAAACGCGGTTCGATGCGCCGCCTGATGCTGATCATCACCGACGGAAAGCCCAACGACGTCGACTACTATGAGGGGCGCTATGGTATTGAGGATACGCGCCGCGCCGTAATCGAGGCGCGCATGGCGGGTCTGGCTGTTTTCGCCATTGCCATCGACCGCAAGGCCGAGACCTATATCCCTCATATTTTCGGACGCAACGGCTATGCCATCGTCAGCCATCCGGCCCGCCTCGCCGAGGCGCTGCCATCGATCTATCGTCATTTGCTGTCGTGAGCCGGCGCATCGTGTCCGTTGGCCATTCATCCCATGCGGCCGCGCGCCAGGGCTTGCCGGGCAATCCGCTGATCTGGGTGCTCATCCTGTCCGAGATCGCGGCGTTCTCGGCGGCGCTGGCCGGGTTCGCCGTGGCGCGGCTGCTCGATCCGGCAACGTTCGCGAAAGGGGCGGCGGCGCTCAATCCACTCGCCGGTTCGGCCAACACGGCGATTCTTCTGACCAGCGGCCTGTTTGCGGCGTGGGCGCTGGATGCAGCGCGCAGGGGCGAAACATCGGCGACGCGACGCCTGCTCGTCGCGGCGGCCTCGATCGGCGCTGTCTTCGTGGTCGTCAAGGTCGCCGAATACGTGGGCAAGGCGGCAATCGGTCTGACGATCGACACCGATGCCTTTTTCACCCTCTACTATCTCGTCACCGGGTTCCATCTCGCCCATGTCGCCTTCGGCATCGCCATTTTATCATTGGTCGCGGCGTTTCCGGAAAAGGAAAATGTCGAAACCGGCGTCGCCTTCTGGCACATGATCGATCTTGTCTGGGTGATGGTGTTTCCTGTCTTTTATCTGCTGCGGTGAACATGCGCGCTTCGACGAAAGCCTGGATCGTGACGATCGCGTTGACGGCGTTGACGGCCGCCGCCCTGTCAGCCGGGATGAACGCCGCGCCGCTCGGGTGGCTTGCGTTTCTTGCAGCGGTCACCTTGGTCAAGGGACGGCTTATCCTGCTCGATTTTCTTGAATTGCGGGCAACGGGGCGCTGGCGTCGCGGGATTGTCACCGGTTTTTCAGCCGCGATCCTGACCATCGCCGGCTTGTTGGCGCTGGCGAGCTTTTGACGACCTCAGTCGCCGCCGCCTTCGCGCATCACGTCGGCGCGTTCTTTTTCGGTGAATTCGCGCAGTTCGCGCAGGCTTCGGATATCGGCATGACGTTGGCGGATATCGACACCATGGTTTTTCAGCTTGTGAAAGGCCCGAGACAAGCTTTCGGGCTTCATGCCGAGGCGGGCCGCGATGAGCGCCTTGTCGTAGGGCAATTCGACAACGCAGGCGCCGCTCTCGTCCGGGGCGAGTTCGAGCAGGAACTCAGCGATGCGCTGCGCGCCGGTATGGGCTTTGAGCGCCTCGATCTGGCGCACCAGCAGATGCAGGTGCTGCGAGGTCGAGGCCAGCATGGCGAGACCGATTTCAGGCGAGGCGGTGATGCGCTCGAACAAGCGTCGGGCGGAAATTTTCAGGATGCGAACATCGGTGACCGCTTCGCCCGACGCTGGATAGACACCTCCGGTGAAGGCGGCGGCCTCTGCGAAAGATTGACCGCGCGTGAAAATGCCGACCACCGCTTCCGCGCCGCTCGAAGACAAGCGGTAAACCTTGATCCATCCGCCGAGCACCACATAAAAAGCGTCGGCTGGATCGCCCTGCGAAAACAGGAGATAACCCTGTTCATGGCGCATGACCGCGGCGTCGCGCACAAGATTCGTCAGCGCTTCGCTCGATAGTCCGCCGAGAATAGGCGTCTGGCGGATGATCTTCAGATCAGAGGGATCGATTTGGGACATCGCTGTTCGTTTGCCCGAGCCGGATAGCCGGGTCAATGCCGGTCGACGTGCCGACAACCGCTCCGCGCTTGCCCAGAGGGGTGAAAAGGTGCGAGAAAGGCGCCTATAAAATCGTTTCGGAGCCCCAGCCTTGTGCCAATCCATGATGGATAACGGCAGTTTCGACCCGGCGCTCTGCCCCTTGTTGCAGAATCTGAGCCCGGAGGAAATCGCCGAACGACTCAAGGAACCCCGCTTCCGGGCGTGCATTGAACGCGTTGAGGGCGGCGCCCATGGTGCTTCCACGCCAACCTCAATCGACGGATGCCTGATCCCATGCCTTGAGGCCGCCTGAGGCCGATGCCGGATTTGAGGTTCGTCAAGTCGGCGCAAGGCGCATTGTGGTCAACATGACCACATGATTGGAAACATCGTAAATCCGAAAAAAGACAAGCCGATATTCGCATCTCGACGAAACCTGCTGTTTGGCGGTGGCGTTCTTGCGGCCTTGGCGGCTTTCGCGGGCTGGCGCATTGCGACCACGGGTGATGCGCCGGTCATCGGCGGGCCTTTCAATCTGGTCGACGGCAAAGGCAAGCGTTGGACCGACTCCGATTTCCTCGGCAAATACCTGCTCGTCTATTTCGGCTACACCTTCTGTCCGGATGTGTGCCCGACGGCGCTCGGCGAATTGTCGGCGGCGCTCGACCGGCTGACGGCGGAACAGACGGCGCAGGTGCAGGTCGTGTTCATCTCCGTCGATCCGAAACGCGATTTCGGCGAACGCCTCGACGAATACGGCAAGGCGTTTCACGACAAGATCATGGGTCTGTCGGGGACAAGGGAGGAAATCGACGCCGTGGCCGCCGCCTATGGCGCCAAGTACCGCTTCGCCGGGGACACGTCGACCGAGGATTACGCCATCGATCACACGTCGATCATCTATGTCATGGGCAAGGACGGCAGGTTCCTCACCCAGTTCACCCACAACGCCACGCCGGAACAGATGCTGGCGAAGCTCGAATCGGTGATCAAGTGAGCGCATGAGCGGCCAAACGCCCAATGGACTGGATCGCCTGCGTGGAACCTTCGGTGACGAAACCGTCACCGAGGCGGCGCGCCGCGCGCGCGTGCGCTCCCTGTTCGACGGTATCGCGCCACGCTACGATCTGATGAACGATCTCATGAGTTTCGGGCTGCATCGGCTCTGGAAGCGTAAAACCGCTTCGGCGCTTGCCTGGGCCACCGACGAGATCGACGGACCATGGATCGATCTGGCCGGCGGAACCGGCGATCTCGCCGCTTTGCTGCGCCGGCGCGACCCGGCTCGCAGAATCGTGGTTGCCGACGCGAGCGAGGGCATGCTGGCGGTTGCCCGCCGACGGCATCGCGACATGGAGACAATGCGGGTCGACGCGGAGGCTTTGCCGTTCGAGGACGATTCCGCAGCGGGCGTCACATTGGCTTTCGGTCTGCGCAACATGACCGATCCGGGCAGGGCGCTGCGTGAAACGGCGCGCATCCTGCGTCCCGGCGGCATGCTCGCCCTACTTGAGTTTTCGCGCGTCGCGGCGTTTTTCCGGCCGTTCTACGCGGCGCATTCGCGGCTGGTCATTCCGCTTCTGGGCCGCCTTGTCGCCGGTGACAAGGCGTCCTACGACTACCTTGTGCAATCCATCCGGATCTTTCCCGACGCCGATACGGTTTCGGCCGAATTGCGCGCCGCAGGGCTGCGCGTGGCGAACGTCAAGACCTTCATGTTCGGCGTTGCGGCGCTGCACCTGGCCATCAAGCCCTGAGCCGACGATGAACATGCCCTTGATTCCCGCAACCGATGCCACCGAGGCGCTGCGCCGCCTGCCTCGCCCCGCATTGTGGGTGCTGGCGGCGCGGCTGAAGACACTGGCGCTGTCGATCACGCCGGTCCTCGCCGGAACCTGGCTCGCCGCGCGGGAGGGTAACTGGCGCGCCGATATCCTCGTTGCGGCGATGGCGTCCGCCGCCGCCATCCAGATCGGCACCAATCTGTGGAACGACGCGGCCGATGCGCAAAGCGGCGTCGATTCTGGCGAAAGGCTCGGTCCGCCACGCATGACCGCGTTGGGTTTGCTCGACGCCGGTCAGGTGCGCAAGGCGGCCGCCGCGGCATTCGGGCTGGCCGCGCTTGCCGGGCTGTTTCTGGCGTCCGTCGGCGGTTGGCCGATCGTCGTTATCGGTCTGGCGTCGCTGCTGCTCGGCTTTCTCTATTCGATGGGGCCATATCCGCTCTCGGCTACCCCGGTCGGCGAATTGCTGGTGATTGCGTTTTTTGGCGTCGTCGCGGTCGCGGCGACGACCTGGCTGCACGGTTCGCCGCTGACCGGCGACGTGCTTTGGACCGGTATGTTCCTCGGGCTTCCGGCGGCCTCCGTGCTGCTCGTCAACAACCATCGCGACCGGGTGGGCGACGAACGCAACGGTCGGCGCACGCTGGCGATCCTGATCGGCGAAGGCGCATCCCGGGTGCTTTTCTCGCTGTTCAACCTTGCCGCGCTGACCGGTTTGCTGTGGATTCATGGTATTTGCCGCGAAAACGCACTCGCCATCGCCGCCGTCGCGATATTTGCCCTTTTTCTCTCGCGACGCATGTCGGTTCTGCCCGTTTCGCGCGCCCTCAACGGCGTATTGGCGTTGACCGCGCTCTACCAGCTCGCGCTGCTCGCGGTTTTCGCCCTCTCGGACCTGTTGTGCCTTTGAAAAACATGAAACCGCCGCGGCGATGGCCGCGGCGGTTTGGAAGCGAACGATTCGTCGGCAATTACCAGCTGATGACCTGGTAGTTCGGGTCGAACAGATATTCCGACACGACTTCCGGCGCGCCTGGCACAACGCCCTCGATCAAATCGCCGGGCATGATGTTGTGCAAATTCATGCAGACGCTGCAGATGATGACCTTGCCACCCTTGGCGATGACATCCTGCAGCCAGACCTGCAGGGATTTGTCCTGGAAGCTGGTTTGCGGCACGTTTTTCGTCGCGATGAGCACGGCGTCGCCATTGAGGAAGAACGCGATCGGGTGGCCGCGCTCATTGAGCTTCAGCGCATGGGCGAAGGCGTGGCCGGCCTTGACCGTGTCCTTGGTGGCGAGGTTGACGTAGAGGCCCATCTCCTTGTTTTCGGACGCCTGCGCGGCAAGGGGAGCGGCGAGAATCCCGGCGGCCATGAAACCAGCGAGGATTATTTTGAGTATCGACATGTTTCTCCTATTGCGGACGACGATCGGACCCGGCCGGTCGTCGTGGCCGTGGTCCCGGATCCCTGATTCGTTCAGCCGGCGTGCATAGCGCCCGGTCCCATGACCGGCATTTTCAGCGACACCTCGCCGGCCTTTTCGAAGACCAGCGTGACGTCGAGCATCGCGCCCTGTTGCAGCCGTTCCTTGAGATTGATGAACATCACATGGAACGAACCAGGCTTCAGCTCGACCGCGCCATTGGCCGGCACGTCAATGAAGTCGACCTTTCGCATCGCCTTCATGCCGTTTTCCTCGATATGGGTGTGAAGCTCGACAATTTCGGAGACGCCCGACTTGGCGGAGACGAGTTTGTCGGCGTCGCCGGCGTTGGCGATGACCATGAAGCCGGCGCCGGCCTGCGCCATCATCGGCGAAGCGCGGGCGAAGGCGCCCGAAATGGTCAGATTGCCGAGCTTGATGTCTTCGGCGAGGGCGGGGAATGCAGCGTAGACGGCGCAGGCCGTCGCCGCCGGCCAGACAGACGAGACAGTCGTCGGCGTCGTCGCTTTGGCCTTGCGAATTGGAATTGCCGTCGAGCGACGCGATGCTCACGCACCAAACGCCATCGTCGGCGGCGGCAAGGGCGAGCAGACCCGGCGCTGCGATCTGGAATAGCGGCAGAATCAGGAGAATCCCGGCAAGGAACCCCTTCAATCTGCGCCAAAAGCCCGATCTGCTCGTCATTTGCGTTTTGCGTTCCAAACCGGCCGGACCCAAAAACCGGCCTGCGACAAGAACGCCGTATTTCGCATCCGACAGCCTTAACGAAAGTCAAGGAGCGCAAACGCGCCATTTGGGATTGGTCCCGCGGCGATTGGCAGAGCGGCCGGTCGCCGACGGTCGGCCGGGCCGCTTATCGGACTTCCCGGCCGGGATTCCTGAGGGCACATCATGTTCAACTCCATTCGCAAAAGCCTCCTGGCGACGACCGGTTTCGCCGCCATGGGTCTGGCGCTGTCGGCCACCGGTTCATCGGCGGAAACGCTCGATGAGGTGCTGGCCCGGCGCGGCCTGACCCAGAAAGACCTGCTCGCGGCGGCGAAGACCTACACGCCGACCGGCAAACGCGACGAATTCATCGTCTTCTCCTCCGGCGGACAATCCGGCCAGATCATCGTCTACGGCGTGCCGTCGATGCGCATTCTGAAATACGTCTCCGTGTTCACGCCCGAGCCGTGGCAAGGCTACGGATTCGATGAGGAATCCAAAAAGGTCCTCGATCAAGGTAAAATCGACGGCCGCGAAATCCAGTGGGGCGACACCCACCACCCGGCGCTTTCGGAGACGAACGGCGAGCCCGACGGCGAGTTCGTCTTCATCAACGACAAATCCGCGCCGCGCATCGGCGTCATTTCGCTGCACGATTTCGAAACGCAGCAAATTGTCGTCAATCCGATCATGCAGTCTGAACACGGCGGCGCCTTTGTCACTCCGAATTCCGACTACATCATTGAAGCCGCCCAGTATCCGGGCGTGCTTGGCCGCGGCTTCGCGCCGCTGTCGGAATTCAACGAAAAATTCCGCGGCGCGGTGACCTACTGGAAATTCAACCGCGAAAAAGGCCGCATCGAGCCGGAGAATTCGTTCTCCATCGAGCTGCCGCCCTACACCCAGGATCTGTCCGACGCCGGCAAGCTCGTCTCCGACGGCTGGTCGTTCACCAACTCGTTCTGCGCCGAGCGCTATGTCGGCGGCATCGAGTCCGGCCGTCCGCCGTTCGAGGCCGGCTGCTCGCAGAACGACACCGACTACCTGCACATCATCAACTGGAAGAAGGCCGAGGAAGTCTTCAAGGCCGGCAAGTTCACGAAGATCAACGATCATCCGGTGATCACCATGCAGACGGCGATCGACGAAGGGCTCGTCTATCTCGTCGCCGAGCCTAAGTCACCGCATGGAGTCGACGTTTCGCCGGACGGCAAGTACATCGTTGTCGGCGGCAAGCTCGACACTCAGGCGTCGGTCTACTCGTTCGAGAAGATCAAAGCCGCGGTTGATTCGAAGAAATTCGTCGGCAAGGACTCCTACGGCTTGCCGATCATCGCCATGGAAGATGCACTGCACAAGCAGGTGCCGCTCGGCCTCGGCCCGCTGCACAACCAGTTCGACTCCAAGCCCTGCGTCGTCTATACCTCGCTCTATGTCGACAGCCAGGTGGCCAAGTGGGACTATTGCGAAGGCAAGGTGCTCGACAAGATCTCGGTGCACTACAACATCGGGCATCTGGTCGCGATGGAAGGCGAGAGCGTCAAGCCGGCGGGCAAATACCTGATCGCGCTCAACAAGCTCGCCATCGACCGCTTCAACCCGGTCGGGCCGCTGCATCCGCAGAACCATCAGCTCATCGACATTTCTGGCGACAAGATGGAGCTGGTCTATGACATGCCGGTGCCGCTGGGCGAGCCGCACTACGCCGCGGCGATTTCGGCCGACAAGCTGAAGCCGCTGGTGCGCTACGCCTACGGCACCGACAGCCGCACCGGCGAGAAGCATCCGGACGCGGTGCGCCCGGGTTCGGAAAAGATCGTGCGTGAACCGGGCAAAGTGAAAGTTTTCATGACCGCCATCCGCTCGCACTTCACGCCCGAAATCGTCGAAGTGGAGGAGGGAGACGAAGTCGAATTCGTCGTCACCAACTCCGAGCGCGCCGAGGACGAAACCCACGGTTTCTCGATCTCGACCTACAACGTCAACCTGTCGCTCGAGCCGGGCAAGACGGCGACGGCCAAGATCAAGGCCGACAAGCCGGGCGTCTTCTCCTACTACTGCACCGAGTTCTGCTCGGCGCTGCATCTGGAGATGACCGGTTTCCTCGTCGTCAAGCCGAAGGGCTACCAGGACGCCGGCGCTGGCGCGGCCGCGGGTCAGGCCTACACCAAGGCCGACTACGACAAGCAGTTCAAGACCTGCGTCGACACGCAGGCCGTGATCGACAGCGTCGTCGCCTACATCGTCTCCACCGATTTCAAGGCCTATCCGGATGTCGTCGCCCTCGTGGAAGACGCCACGGACCAGCTGAAATTCGCCGAGGAGGCGAAAGTCAAGGCCGAGGAAGCGGCGAAGAAGGAAGACTGGCAGAACGCGACCCTGTGGGCCGGCCAGTGGTGGCAGTACCAGGTCAAGGCCGCCGACATCGGCCTGCGCGCCAAGAACCTGCTCGACGAAAAGGGCGCCAAACCCAAGTGATGCGAACCGACCGGGCGGCGGCTCCGGCCGCCGCCCGTTTCATAAAATGAGGGAAACGGAAAAAAGCCATGGGCAGATCAGTCACACTCGTCTTCGCCGCCGCACTGGCAGCGTTCATCGCCGCTCCGGCGCTCGCCGATGACATCGCCGATGGCGAGAAGCTCTACAAGACCAAGACCTGCATGGCGTGCCACGGCCTGAAAGGCGCTCGGCCGATCCAGACCTATCCGGCGCTTGCCGGGCAGAACGAGAAATACCTCCTGACGCAGATGCAGGACATCAAGTCGGCGAAGCGCATTGCCAGCAAGGATCCGGCCACCGGCCATCCCTACACCGAGGGCATGCAAGCGGTGATGCATCTGCTCAACGACGACGAACTGAAAACGATCGCCAAATATCTGACATCGCTTGAACCGGGCAAACCGAAGGCGATCGACCCGCCGCCGTCGCAGGACGATCTCGCCGCCGGTCTCGCGGCGTTCAAGAAACTCGGTTGCGTCGCCTGTCACGGCGCCGACGGCAAGAAGACCAATGTCGCGACCTACCCGATCATCGCCGGCCTGCAGCGCGACTATCTCGTGCGCCAGATGACCGACATGCGCGACGGCGTGCGGGTCAACGGCCAGTCGAAGCTGATGCTGGGCGTCATCAAGAAAGCCGACGACGCCGCCATCGCGGCGATCGCCAATTACATCTCGCAGGTCGACAGATCGGCGAAGTGAAGACGAGGGAACCGGAGAAGAAAACCATGTTGAAGAAACTCACCCTTGCGCTGGCCGTGACGGCCGCCGCAGCATTCGTCGCGCCGTCGTTCGCCGAGGACGCGCCGGCCGAAGCGCCGAAAGCGTGGAACGAGGGCGGCGGCGAACAGGACGAGGCTCTCGGCCTGACGCCGAACCTCGAGAATGGCCGCGACGTCTACGAGGTTTGCTCGGCTTGCCACCAGATCAACGGCTGGGGCTTGACTGATGGCACATTCCCGCAGATCGCCGGCCAGCATCCCAAGGTCGCGATCAAGCAGCTTGCCGACATCCGCGCGCTCAACCGCGACAACCCGACCATGTATCCCTTTGCCCTGCCGCAGGAAATCGGCGGGCCGCAATCGATCGCCGACGTGGCGGCCTATATCGCCAAGTTGCCGATGAACCCGGAAAACGGCGTCGGCCCCGGCACAGCGCTGGAGAAGGGCGCGCAGCTCTACAAGGATAATTGCGTTCGCTGCCATGGCGAGTCCGGCGAAGGCAATGACGAGAAATACTTCCCGCGCATCCAGGGCCAGCACTATTCCTACCTGTTGCGCCAATACCAGTGGATCAAGGAAGGCAAGCGCCGCAACGCCAACCCGGAGATGGTCGAGCAGATCAAGAACTTCACCGACGACGACACAATCGCGGTGCTCGATTATGTCTCGCGCCTGAAGCCGCCGAAGGAGATGCTGGCGGAGCCCGGTTGGCAGAACCCAGACTTCCAGTGACATGGCAATGCCGCGCGGGCCATGACGCCCGCGCGGTTTTCTCCAGAACAGGAATTCCGAGATGGCCGAGCAATCGTCCTCGCGGCGCGGCATCGTCTTTCGCGCCCTGACCCTCGTCGCGGTCGCGCTGATCGCCGCGTCGTTTTTCGCGCCAGGATGGTGGGTGTCGCTGAAGGCGCCCAACTACCCGGAAGCGACGTTTCCCGACGGCATCCGCATCCATTTCCACATGGATTCGGTACGCAACGGTTGCCAGATCCGCGCCAGCCAGGAAGTCGAGGAGGACGAAGCGCTCGATTGCGTCCACGAGATGGACACCATCAACCACTATGTCGGCATGTACCCGATCGCATCGGGCGGTCCGGTGGAAAAGGCCTATTCGCCTTTTCTGTTTTCCTTCCTGATCGTCATGGCGCTGGCCTTCGCCGCGCCGGGGCGCAAAAGCCGCATGGCCGTTTCCGTGCTCGGCTACGGCGCCATCGCCGTGTGGATGGGCATGACCATGTACATGCCCGGCGGCATCGCCTTTCAAGGCAAGGGCTATGTCTACGGACTGGTCAATTCCCTCGGCCTCGATGTCGCCGAAACTGTCGACGATTCAAACCTCGCGCCGATCGTCAGGCAATTGCGGGATTCGCTGGCCAAGTCGCAACCGCAAGAACCGGCCGCCGCGGCCGGCGCTGTGGCGACCAAGGACGGGCTGATCGCCAAGTTGAAAACCAATTTCAACATCGACCAGTTCAAGAAGCCGGCTGAAAAGCGCCTGGAATGGACCGGTTCCGGATTGCAAGTGCTGGCATGGCACTACGAAAAGAGCCTGGCGCGCTGGTTCAACATTCCCGAAAAGAACGGCCCGCTCGCCGCGATGATGGATTCGATCGCGACGCTGCTCGGCGCCGCCATTCTCGGGGCCATGGCGCTGATGATCTTCGCCGCGTGGAGCGTACGCTCGCCGTTCTACTGGTTGCTGGTGCTGGCGCCGGCGATCCTGCCGATCGGCTTCCTCGCCGAATATTCGGCTTGGCTGTGGTGGTACGGCCACAGCCTCAACGAAATGGGCGCGTTTACGCTCAAACCGTTCATGCCGACGGTGTTTGGCCAGGGCAAGGTGGCGCAATTCACGACCTATTCCTACCCGCACTACGGTTTTGCCCTGATGGTTGCCTCGTCCGTGCTGCTGGCGCTTGCGGGGTTGATCCGCGCCAAGCAATTGCGCCTGGCCGGCGACACCGCGGAGAATCTTTGAGGTCGCCATGCGCGCCATAGCGCCTTTGGCCCGTGCCAGCCGGTTGATCGCCTCGGCCGTCTTCCTGGTGCTCGCCTCGCAGGGGGCGGGCAGCGCCGGCTCTCTCCAGGACATGATCGACAAAGCGGCGGAAGGCGCAACAATCGCACCGCCGGCGGGCGTCTATGAGGAACACCTTGTGATCGCGAAATCGATCGTTCTCGACGGCTCCGCCGGCGTGATCATCGATGGCGGCGGCAAGGGCACGGTGGTCGAACTTTCGGCCGACGGCGCGACGATCAAGTCCCTGACCATCCGCAATTCGGGTCGGCTGCACAACGCGCTCGACGCCGGCTTGCGCGTCAAGGGCGATTTCAACGTCGTCAAGGATGTGACGATCGAAAACAGTCTTTTCGGCCTCGACATGCATCAGGCCGACAACAACATCATCAGGCGCAACATCATCGGGTCGAAGGATATGCCGCTGGAGTTGCGCGGCGATTCCGTTCGCCTCTGGTATTCCCACGCCAATACGCTGGAGGAAAACACCATCCACGACGCGCGCGATTTCGTTGTCTGGTATTCGGGCAAGAACGTCATCCGCGACAATGTCGTCAGCAATGGCCGCTACGGCGTGCATTTCATGTACGCGCACGAAAACACGATGACAAACAACACGGTGCAGGACTGCGTCATCGGAGTATTCCTGATGTATTCCAACGACATCGTGGTGCGCGGCAACAAATTGTTGCGCTCCTGGGGAGCGTCCGGAATGGGGGTCGGATTCAAGGAAGCGAGTGGCGTCGTCATCGCCGACAACGACATCATCGGCAACGCCAGCGGCATCTATATCGACATTTCGCCCTACGATCCCGACGCGATCAACCGGTTCGAGAACAACCGCATCGCCTATAACGGCATCGGCGTGGAGTTCCACACCGACTGGCAGGGCAATGTGTTCACAGGCAACGGTTTCATGTCGAACTTTACCCAGATTGCCGTGCGCGGGGCCGGCACGGCGCTGCGCGAGAGCTGGGAAGGCAATTTTGGGACGATTTCGCCGGCTTCGACCGCGACGAAAATGGGAAAGGCGACAGCCCCTACGAAATCTACAACTACGCCGACCGCATCTGGATGGAAGTGAAGGACGCCGCTTTTTTCCGTGGCGGCCTGGCGTTGGAAGCTTTGGATTTCATTGAACGTTTGGCGCCGTTCTCGGAACCCTTGCTTTTGGTCAAGGAGCACAATCCGCTCGTTGCTATGCCTGCGGCGAAAAAACAGGAGAGGGCGAAAAACGCTTTGGACCTGCTGCAATGACCGAACTGCCTGAAAAGCCCGACGAAGCCGTCGCCAAACCAGCGAAACCGCGACTGACGCGACGCGAACTGGAGCGGCGGCGCATGCTGCTGCGTTCGCTCGGCGCCGGCGTCGCCGTGGTCGGACTTTCCCTGGTCGGCTGGTATCCGGTGGCGCGCCAATTGTTCGATCGGTTGCGCCCGCCGGGCGCGCTCAGCGAACGTGAATTCCTGTCGGCCTGCATCAAATGCGGCCAATGCGTTCAGGTGTGCCCGGTCGAAGCGATCCGTCTCGCCGATGGCGAAGAGGGCTTCGGTCTTGGCGCGCCCTATATCGACGGGCGCGCGCAGGCCTGCGACTTCTCCTGCGACGCGGTGCAATGCGTGCTCGCCTGCCCGACCGGGGCGCTGACCCACGAGATCGCCAGGAAGGAAGAGGTGCGCATGGGCGTAGCGCGTCTGGCGCGCCCCGACGCCTGCCTCGCCATGAAGGGACAGGGGCTCAAGGGTCTGGCGCGCGGCGACCTGTTCAAGGGCCTGCACCGCTATCCCGACATCGACCGCTGGAACCCGATCCGGGTGGCCGACCACCCTTACGACCTCGAACTCTGCGATCTGTGCGTGCGCGAATGCCCGATCAAGGGCGCCATCAGCCTGAAACCGATGTCCGAGGATCCGGCCGACAAACGACGCATGCCGGTGGTCGCCGACGCCTGCGTCGGATGCGGCGCTTGCGAAATGATGTGCCCGGCCGAACCCGCCGCGATTGTCGTCGACGCCAAGGTGCTCAAGGAGCGGCAGGCATGAACTGGTTCCTGCACAAGCTGGCGATGATGTTCGGGGCCGAGCCGCGCAGGCCGGAACCGGCCGAGACGACCGACGCGTCGCGTGAAATGATGAAATTCAAGAAGCTTCCCGACCAGGTGACGTTGCGCAAGCAGCGCATCGCCGAGGAGCACGAATTTCCGGTCGTCTCGCGCAAATGGAAATATCGGCGCTGGGCCTCGATCATCATCATCAACCTGCTGTTCGTCGTCTCCTACTGGTTCGACGTGCAACTGGTTGAAGGGGCGCTCACCGCCTCGCGCTTCGTCGGCTTTCACATGGCCGATCCCAACAGCGCGCTCCAGGTGATGCTCGCCTTCAAGGAAGTGATGATCAATCTCGTCATCGGCACCGTCACCGTCGTGCTGTTGTGGTGGATCGTCGGCGGCCGCGCCTTCTGCTCGTGGGTGTGCCCGTATCACCTATTGGCCGAATGGGCCGAGATGCTGCATGTGAAACTGGCGGCGATCGGCTATGCCCGCGACAACCCGTTCCATCGCGGGCTGCGCACGATCCTGTGGCTGGTGTTCCTCGCGCTCGCATTCCTCACCGGCTATACCGTTTTCGAATATGTCAACCCTGTCGGCATCGTCAGCCGGGCGCTGATCTACGGACCGACCGTGGCGCTGCTGTGGGTGATTGCGCTGCTCGGCATCGAAGTCTTTTATTCGCGGCGCTTCTGGTGCCGCTACGTCTGCCCGATCGGCCTGACCTACGGCATAACCGGCGCTGTCGCGCCGGTGCAGGTCAAATACGACCTGTCGAAATGCCTGCACGAGGGCGAATGCCGCAAGGTTTGCCTGGTGCCGCATGTGCTGGAAATCACCAAGATGGGATACGCCAGCGACACCTTCGAATTCATCGGGGCCGATTGCACCCGTTGCGGCATGTGCATCGATGCTTGCCCGCAAAATGCGCTCGATTTCACCGTGCGCGGCCTCGACAAGGTATTATGAGGCCAAACCGTGATCGCCATTGAAAACCTCACCAAGCGTTTCGACAAGCGGCCGGTCCTGGACGGGTTGTCGCTGACAATTGCGCCGGGCGATCGCATCGCCCTGATCGGCTCGAACGGCGCCGGCAAGACGACGCTGTTTCGCTGCCTGCTTGGCCATTATCGACACGAGGGCGCGATCGCCCGCGACGGCGCGGCGCCGCAACGCCGCGATTCGTTGTTTCTGTCGCGCGTCGCCTTCGTGCCGCAATTGCCGCCGCCTTTGCGCATGCCGGTCGGCGAACTGGTCAATTTCGCCATTCGCGGGGCAGGGGCAGATCGCGTTGTCATGGACAAGGTCGCCGGGCGTCTCGGCATCGATCTCGACGCAGTCTGGCGACAGCCTTTCTACCGTCTGTCGGGCGGCCAGAAGCAGAAAATTCTCGTCACGGTGGCGTTGGGCCGGCCGGTCGACCTGATGATTTTCGACGAACCTGCCGCAAACCTCGATCCCGGGGCGCGATCGGCCTTTATCGACATGCTGGCCGAACGCGCCGAGGCGTCAATGCTGATCGCCAGCCATCGCCTCGAAGAAGTCGCGCAGTTGGTCAACCGCGTCATCGAACTCGATCGGGGCCGTGTCGTCCTCGACGACAGCGTCGTCGACCGCCTGAAGGCTGGCGACATGCGTCGTTGCGTCGTGCGCATTCGCGAACCGCATTTGCCGTTTGCCCGGGCGCTTGCGTCCTGGGGTTTCGCGGCCGCGGCTGGCGATACGCTGTTTTCCGGCAGCATTCCGGCGGCGGAAAACTTCCGTTTCCTTGGCATGGTGTCCCGCTATGGCTCGATCGTCGAGCATTTGTCGGTCGATGCCGGCGGGATCGCGCGTCAATAGGGAGGTGAGCCATGTGCGATTGCAATCGACGTCGCTTTCTCGGGTTGCTCGCCGCCACCCCCGTCGCGCTTTCCGGCTGCACACGCCAGACCGAGGGGCCGGAAGAAATCCGCTTCGGCCGGGAAATTTGCGCCATGTGCGGCATGATCATTTCCGATCCCCGTTTCGCCGCCGAGATCCGGGGTGGTCCGGATCGGACGCTTGTCAAGTTCGACGACATCGGGGATGCGGTGAACTGGTTGGAGATGCAGCCATGGCGAACCACCCAACTCGGGGAATTCTGGGTAATGAACGCGGACAACGGGGCAGAGTGGCTGGACGCACGGGCGGCCTGGTTCTTGACAGGCGAGGTCTCGCCGATGGACTACGGCTTCGCGGCGGTGAAGGATCGTCGGGATGGAGCGCTGGATTTCGCCTCGATGACAAAAGCGGCGTTGGAAAAAGGCGTATCGAGCCGGTGCCCGCCTCCGGGCAAAACACCATCGTGACCTACCCGGGCGGTGGCGGCCTTGCCCTTTCGATTCGGCTTGAATTGCAGGAGTCGATGCGTTCGCGGTGGTTCCATTTCTATGCGGCGGTGTTTTTCGGCCTCATGGTGCTGTTGGCGCTGACCGGTATTTCCGAATCCCGCGTGCTCGGTTTCACCGGCCTGTCGCGGCTGCTCGTCACTTACATCCAGATCACAATGGCGGTGCTGCCGCTTTTCATTCTCGTAACCACGGCGCGTTCATTGGTTGGCGACCGCGAGGCCGGCAGCCTCGAATACATGCTGGCCTTTCCGATCGGGCTTGGCGCATGGTTCTGGGGCAAGTTCCTCGGCCGTTTGGTTCTTACCGTCGCGCCGGTGGCGGCTGCGCTCTTGTTCGCCGCCTTGTACGGCTTGGCGCTCGGGCATGGAGTCCCCTGGATCCATGTCGCCTTGTATTCGGCGCTGGTGACTGCGCTTGCCGCCTGTTTTCTCGGCCTCGGCTTCTTCCTGTCCGGCATGTCGCGTTCGACCGAGATCGCGCTCGGAATTTCGCTCATGGTCTGGCTGACGATGGCCGCTTTGCTCGATCTGCTGCTGTTGTCGGTGTTGATCAAGACACAGATACACCCCGATCTCGTCGTCGCCATCGCCCTGGCCAATCCTTTGCAGACGTTCCGAACCGCGTCGATGATCCTGTTCGATCCGCAGCTCATCCTCCTCGGACCGGCTTCCTATGTCATCCTCGATACGTTCGGCGTGACGGGCTATGTTGTTTGGGCGCTGGTCTGGCCGACGGCGCTGGGACTGGCGTTCGCGCTGCTCGGATATTGGCGTTTCAGCCGCGGCGATCTGGTCTGATCAGCCGGCGAGTTTCGCCAGCCAGGCGATTGTCGCATCGTCGTCCCATGTCGCCTCGCCGGCGACAGCCGCGAAGCCGTTCCCTTCGCGGTCGATCAGGGCGGTTGTCGGCAGGCGAGACAGCCCGAGAACCGCATCGGCGTTTTCGCCCTTGCCCATGACCACCGGCAGATTGGCGATGGCCAGCTCGTCGTAGAACGAACGGACAGCCTTGGCGCCGCGCCAATCGAAGGCGAGCGGTATGATCGCCAGTTTTTCCGGATCGTTACTCGCCGCCAGCCGCGAAAGGCTCGGCATTTCCCGGCGACACGGGGCGCACCATGGCCCCCAAAGGTTCAGGAGGACCAGCTTGCCGGAGTAACTGCCGATCGACAAGACGGCGCCGGCTTCGTCGGTCATGACCAGACCGCGCGCCATCCGCGGCGGATCGAGCGGCCTGGCCAGCTCCACTGCCGATGGCGGGCGGTCACGGGCAAAAACCAGCGGCGGCGCGAGAATCGCCGCGGAACTCACGAGCAGGAAATCGCGCCTTTTCATCAGTTCAATTGACAGGCGCGGCGGTGATCGCCGCCTGCATCTCGGAGGCGATGGCGGCGGCCGCCATTCCGTGCGGGAACCGTTTGACGATCCGCCCGTCCGGTCCCTGGAAGATCATCGACGCGGAGTGGTCGACCGAGTAATTCGTCTTGTCAGCGGGGTCGGGAAAATGGAATTCGTATTTCGCGCCATAGGCTTTGACCATGGCGTCGACATAGGCCTTGGGACCGCGAAGCGCGACGATGCGTGTATCGAAGGCGGAAACATATTGGGACAGCAGTTTCGCCGTGTCGCGATCCGGGTCGACGGTAACGAACAGCGGTAGCACGCGTTCCGCATCCGCACCGAGCGCGGCCAATGCGTCCGCCATCGTCAGCATGCTGGTCGGGCAGATATCCGGGCAACCGGTGTAGCCGAAATAGATGAGCGCGAACTTGCCGAGCAGGTTTTCATCGGTGACGATTACGCCGTTGACGTCCTCCATGAGAAAGCGGAGGGGCTGGTCGTCAGGTGGAGAGGATTCCTCCGCGAGCGCCGAAAACAGCGGCGCGGCGCTGGCGGCGAACGTCAGGATGAGAAAATCTCGGCGGCTTGTCATCGCCTTGCTCCACGGGTTTGGCCACGGGTCGACACATTCGTCATCGCCGCAATAGGGTTTCGATCGGCGTGCATCCTTGACTTTGGTCAGGGAGCCGGTCAGCGGACTGTGCGAGTCGGCGCTAAAGAGGAAACGACGATCAATGTCCGCAATGCTGCCGCTCGGGCTGGCGTTTTTAATGTTCGTTGTCGGCCTGCGTCTGACGCCGGCCGGACTGGGTCGCGTGATTTTCGCGCCGAAAGCGCTCGCCGCCGGACTGACGGTGCAAATGCTGCTGCTGCCGATCCTGGCGTATCTGATTGCGTCGACGCTTCGGCTTTCGCCTGTTTCGACAACCGGCCTGATGGTCATCGCCGCTGCGCCGGGCGGCATCACATCGAACTATGTTGCTCTCGCCGCCCGCGCCGACGTGGCGCTGTCCACAGCGATGACGCTGGTCACCAGTCTCGCCGCATGCCTGTCCATTCCGCTCGTTCTGGCGATTTCCGGTGTGGGCGCATTCGGAGAGACCGGCATCACCGGCCTCGTGCGCATCAGTTTGGTCATGTTCGCCGTGACGGCGTTGCCATTGAGCGTCGGTCTGGCCATGCGTCGTTACCTGCCCGGACTGGCCGCGCGTTGGGAGTCGCCACTCGACCGTGCCGCCACCATCGTCTTTGCGTCGATCGTGCTGGCGACATTATGGCAGAACCGTGCGGCGATGCTCGACCATTTGCCGACGATCGGCCCGGCCGCGTTGCTGCTCAATGTTGCGGCCATTGGCGCCGGATTGTCCGCTGGCGCCATTACCGGCCTGCGCCCCGAACAGGGGCTGGCGATCGCCGTGGAAAGCGGATTGCAAAACGTCGCCATGGCGATTTTCGTGGCGACGGCCATGCTGGGGCAAAGTGAACTGAGCGCGCCCGCCTTGGTCTACGCGGTGCTGATGAATGTATCGGCGGTGGGATTGATCTGGTTCGGGCGTGGACGGACCGCGACCACTCCTTTTGAGTTGCCCCGCGTCTAGCCCACAAAGCCTCCCGCGGTTTCCGGTAGTTCGCCGCGTGCGCAAGGAGCCGGGTCCTTCGCCGGCGCGGCCCTTTCTGGGGCCATTGTTATCAATCCTTCATGATCGCGATTGATCAAGCGACGAAGCGCATGGCCTCGCACCGGAAAAGGCGTGGTCGGTCAACGAAAAATCGGGCGATTGGGTCATGGATGAATTCGCACAACCAAGACTTGAACGGGTTCGCGCCTTGCTGCGCGACGCCATGCGACGCGTTGAAGAGGAAAGCGGCGCCATTTATGCCGGATGGAGCGGCAAGATCTTTCGCGGGGAATTCAAAGCCAGCGCGGGCAACCTCGCCGACTATCTGGCGTTCCGGCGACACGACCTGACCGAACTGCAGGACGAGCTCGCGTTGCTGGGCCTGTCTTCGTTAGGCCGCGCCGAAGCGCATATCGGCCCGACGTTACGGGCGGTCGACGCGACTTTGAACCGCCTCGCGGGCGCACCGGCGACATGGCCGGACGCAGCCGAATTTGCGGCCGGGGGGCTGCGGCTCTCGACAGCGCAGAAACGTTTTTTCGGCAGCGCATATGGGGGCCGCTCCACCCGGATAATGACGACTTTGCCGAGCGAAGCGGCGGATGATCGAATGCTGGTCGAACGGCTTATCGCCGCCGGGTCGAACTGCGTGCGGATCAACTGCGCGCACGACGATGCGGTGGCGTGGGAGCGCATGATCGACAATGTGCGCCAGGTGGCGAAAACGGCAGGACGTCGCTGCCCTGTGCTGATGGACATCAGCGGGCCGAAAGTGCGCGTCGAATCTGTTTCGTCCACGGCCAAACGGCTCCACCGAGGCGACATTTTCCGCTTGTCGTTCGGTCCTTTGGACCGCAAATCGGACGAAACCGCATTCTCCATCAATTTTCCCGATGTTGTCGGGAAACTCGCGGTCGACGCGCCGGTGCTGATCAACGACGGCAAGATCGGCGCCCGCGTCGTGGCGGTGGAGGAATACGGCGTCGTTCTGCAGGTGACAACGGCGCGCGAGAAGGGCGAAAAGCTCAAGGTCGAGAAGGGCGTCAATATGCCAACCGTCGAGCTCGATATCGACCCGCTGACACCGAAGGACTTCGTCGATCTCGATTTCGTCGCCGAAAACGCCGATATCGTCGGCTATTCCTTCGTCCAGCGTCCGGCGGATGTCGACCTCCTCGTCGGCGAACTGGCGAAGCGGCGCAAAAGTGCGCCGCCCCAGCCGCTGCTGTTGAAAATCGAGACGCCGCTGGCGGTGAAAAATCTGCCGCGTCTTCTCGTTGCGGCTGGCGGCCGCCATCCCGTCGGCGTGATGATCGCGCGCGGCGATCTCGCCATGGAAGTCGGACCGGAACGCCTTTCCGAAGTCCAGGAAGAGATTTTATGGCTGTGTGAGGCGGCGCACGCTCCCGTCGTCTGGGCTACGCAGGTGCTGGAATCGATGGTGAAGGAAGGCGCGCCTTCGCGCGCCGAAATCACCGACGCCGCCATGGGCCAACGCGCCGAGTGCGTCATGCTGAACAAGGGCCCGTTCCTCGCCGAAGCAGTCGCTTTTCTTTCCGGCATCTTGCACCGAATGGACCGGCACCAAACGAAAAAGACGGCGCGCCTCTCGGCGCTGACATCATGGAAGGGCGGGCAGGAGCTTTGAGCGCCGCGCGGCAAGCGCCGGGTCGATCAGCGACAGCAAGGCCTGGCCTGCGGCGTCCAGCGACCCCGAATTGTCGATAATGGCATGGACCGGGTGGTTGCCGAGACCGCCATCGTGGCGCCCCAATCGCCCGGCGATTGCGGCGGCGTTCTCGCGTCCGCGCCCGGCGAGGCGACGCTTCAATTCGATCGGCTCGACGTGGATCGATATCACGCGAGCATCGGGAAACACGGCGAACAGATCGGCGAGCGCGTGGCGGGAGCCGTTGAGTATAGCGATGCCGCCCTGCCTGACATGGCCGACGAGATCGGCCGGAACGCCGTAGGACAGGCCGTGCGCCTGCCAGATCAGGCAGAAGCGGCCGGCGGTTCGCGCGGCTTCGAAATCGGCCGGCGTCATTGCCGCGTGGTCTTCGCCGCCGGCGTCGGCGGGACGGGTGATGGTGCGACGGACGAAGCGCACGGCCGATTCCGCCGGCAGCGCCTGCTTCAGCCAGGCAATCAGGCTGTCCTTGCCTGATCCGCTGGGACCGACGACGACGAAGAGGCGGCCCTGCGGCTCAGGCAACGCGCTCGCCCTCGCGCCAAACGGAACGGACGACCGGGACGTGCTCGTCGATCCGCACACGCACTAAATCGGCGCGTTTGCCGACGTCGATTTCACCCCGGTCGGCGAGGGAAATCGCATCGGCCGGTCTTTTTGTCACCATGGCGATCGCCTGCGGCAAACTGATCGTATCGACCACATCGCCAAGGAAGAAAGCCGACTGGATCAGGCTGAAGGGAATGTAGTCGGACGACAGGATGTCGAGCATGCCGGCCTCGGCCAGCGCACGGGCCGAGACATTGCCGGAATGGGAGCCGCCCCGCACGACGTTCGGCGCACCCATCAACACGGCAAGACCGGCGTCGCGCGACGCCTTGGCGGCTTCCATCGTGGTCGGGAATTCGGCCACCGAAATGCCGTCTGCGATGGCTTCGGCCACATGGGCGCGCGTGGCGTCGTCATGACTTGCGAGAACGATGCCACGTTCGCGCGACGCGGCGGCGAGAATGGCGCGATGGCGGGACGAATACTCGGCCGATTGGGCCATGCGGCGGGCGCAGAAGGCGCGGAACTCGTCGTCGGGCATCTTGAGCTTGCCCTGGTAGTAGATCGAGTAGGATTCGATCGAAGCGAACTGCCGCTGACCCGGCGAATGGTCCATCAGCGAAACCATGCGCAAGCGCGGATCGTCGGAGAAAAGCGCGAAAGAATCGGCGCAATCGGGGGCGGAGACCTCGCAGCGCAGATGGATGTAGTGATCGGCGCGCAGGCGCTTTGCGGCGACGCCGGCATCGATGGCGTCGGCGAGGCGCCGCATTTCCCCGGCGTTCAGATCCGCATCCTCGTCGAGGCCGACGCGAAGGGCGTCGAGAACCGTGGTGACGCCCGACGCCGCGATCTGGGCGTCGTGGGCGAGCAGGGCGGCATGCGGGTTCCAGCGCACCTTCGGGCGTGGCGAAAAATGGCTCTCCAGATGGTCGGTGTGCAATTCGACCAGGCCGGGAATGAGATAATCCCCATCCAAATCGAGGCCAACGGCCGACGCACCGGAGTCGAAAGCGGCGATCCGGCCATCGCGGACAACGAGGCTGCCCTCGACGATTTCATCGGCGAGCACGATGCGCGCGTTCTTCAAGGCGAATTCGCTGGTCATTGCGCTCTCTTGGTTCAGGCCGAACGCCGCAGCGCATCGACGCCGAAGGCGTGAGACGACAGCACGCGGAATGGCCCGGCTGGTTTCGGTTCGACGAAAATGCAAATCCGGTCGATGAGGAGCGGCTCGACCAGCACCGGGGCAAACACATCCTCGATCATGCGCGCCAGGACGGGCGCTTCACGCGGCTCCACCGGTCCGGTCAGCGTCATGTGAAAGCGGAAATCCTCGAAGACGTAAGGGTAGCCCCATTCGCGCAGATTGCGGACCTGCCGGATCGACAGGCGATCGGGATTTCGCCGGGCGAATTCGGCTTCATCGATGGGCGCGCGAAAGCCGTCGAAAGCGGTGACAACATCATCGGCGAGCTTGTCGAGATCGGGCGATGGCGAAAACGGGGTCAGCGCGATGAATCCGTCGAGCAAGGTGACCCGAAGCGCCGGAATCTCGAACGGCTGCATTTTCGAGCAGAAGTCATCCGCCGCCGCGAGAAGCGCCGTTTCGTTTTCCCTTTCGTTGATCTCGAATGGCGCTTTGAGCGTCGCGTGAAAACCGTAGCGCCGCGCCGCCGCGGTCTTGTAGGCGATGTCTTCGTGCGAAAGCGGCAGCCGCGGCGGCAGGGGAACGTCTTCGCCCGAAAAGGCGTCGCGACCCATCCAGGAACTGGCGAGGCGGGTCAGCGCGTGGTCGCGCGGTGGCGAAAAATAGATGGCGTATCGCATCGGATTCCTGTCCTGCCGATCGCCTGCGGTACGCCGCTTCGATGACAGTATGACGAAACCGGCGGGCCTTTGTTCAAGCCGAACCTTGCGGACGGATGAGGCGCTGCCTCAAACTGTTCGAGATCGCGTCGAAAACGAACACGACGATCAGGATGAGAATGACCATGTAGAAGACATTTTCCCAATCCTGGTTGGTGCGCATCGCTTCCCAGAGTTTCAATCCGATGCCGCCCGCGCCGACCGCGCCGATGATCGTCGCCGAGCGGGTGTTCGATTCCCAAAAATAGAGCGTCTGGCTGAGGAAGACCGGCAAGACCTGGGGCGTCACGCCGAAACGCTGGACCAGCGCCGGCGAGGCGCCGACCGCGCGCACGCCCTCGCGTTGCTTGTCGTCGATGTTTTCCAAAGACTCCGAGAAAAGCTTGCCGAGCGTACCGGTGTCGGTGAAAAATATCGCCGACATGCCGGCGAGCGGTCCGGGACCGAAGGCGCGGGTGAAAAACAGCGCCCAGATCAACATGTCGACTGAACGCTGGAAATCGAAAAAACGCTTCATCAGCCAGTTCAAGGGGCGGTTCGAGGTGATGTTTCGCGCCGCCAGCAACGACAGCGGGAAGGCCACCAGGCTCGCCAGCAAGGTACCGACAAACGCCATGACAATGGTCTGGAGCAGTTTCAGCCAGACATCGCCATGCTGCCATTCGGCATTGTTAAGGATATTGCTCCACGCCAGCGCCAGATTGGAGCGTTTGGGATCGAGTCTTTCGCCGCCGAAAACAAGTCCGGCGACTTCACCGACCGATTTCCCCCAGAACGGCGAATCGGTGTCGAAGATGAAGTTCTCCCAGCCGAGAAAGCGATGGCGGACGCTCACCTCGTCATCGTCGATCTCGACGCGTCCGGGAATGCCGAGATAAACGCGGGCAATGGCGCCCGGCGCCTTCTGCTCGATCCAGTCGGGAAGCGGCCTGTCGGTAATGACGCCATTCGTTTCGTCGACCGAAAAGACGATTCGCGTAGCGCCGCGCACCAGTTCGACGCGCCCGGGAACAATGACGAACGAGGCGTCGCCGATGGCGGCATTGACTTTGGTGACTAACTCGCGCGGCGTGCTTTCGACAATCTCCGCGCCCGCCATTGCGCCGGCGTTCGAACTGGACGGCGCGCTGGGCGCCATGAAGCTGTCCGCCGACGACCTTGCGCCGGCAGAGCTCCCCGATGGGGCGCCGGGGGCCATGAAACTACCGGCGGACGAAGCCGCCCCGCCGCCGCTTTTTTCTTCCAATGCGTCGGGCGTAATCAGCGACTTTTCGGCGGTCAGCCAATCGACTTCGGGAAATTCGCCGAACGGATCGAAACGCGGGAATTTCACATCGAGATGGTTGCCGCGAAAGCGGATGTCAGGGCGCGATTCGTAACTCACCCAATCGGCGAGATAAGCGCCGGCGATGCTCCAGTCTGCCCGCTGCAAAACCGAGCCGATGGAGAAGAACCACCAGCAATACAGCGTGTAGAGAACGCAGGCCGCCGCGCCGATGACCACGCCGAAGCGCTTGAGGATCGGGGCGCGCAACAGATCGCCGTGCTTCTCGGCGATGCGTATCCTGTCGGAAGCGGAAAGCGCCGGCATGTCGATCCTCACCGTCCGAATTCGAAGGCCTGGTCGCCGACCAGTCGCCGGCGCAGCCAGGCGGAAAACTGGTCGACCGCCGTGATGGTGACGAGCAGGAGCGCGATGATGGCGATGGTCTTTGCTTCGTGCCCCTGACTGATCGACAGACGCAACAGTTCGCCGATGCCGCCGCCGCCGACCGCGCCGATGATTGTCGAGGCGCGCACATTGATTTCCAGGCGAAGCAGGAAATAGCTCATGAAATTCGGCAGAACGGCGGGGACGAAGCCGAAACGCATGCGTTCCATCCAGTTGGCGCCAGCGGCGCGCAACCCTTCCTCGGCCTTCATGTCGGCGTTTTCGACCACTTCGAAAAACATCTTGCCGAGCGCGCCGACGGTATGGGCGGCGATGGCTATGATGGCGGGGATGGGGCCGAGCGACAGGACGGCGACAAAAAAGCCGGCGATGACGATTTCGGGAAAGGCGCGCAAGGTGTCGAATACGCGCCGGACGAAGAACAGGAGCCATGCGCCAGGCGCGGTGTTGCGCGCGGCGAGAAACGATCCGAGAAAACCGAACGTCAGGCCGATCAGCGTCGCGAGAATGGCGATGTTGATGGTTTCGAGCATCTTGTAGAAGTATTCGGGCATGTAGAAACCGGCGATCAGGTCGACGCGCCCTTCCGGGTAGTCGTATTTCAGGCTGCCGTCGTCATAGGGCGAGGCGAGATCGAAAAGGGCACGGAATGGTTCGACCCAGTCGCGCGGCGCCAAGTCGATGAAGAAATCGAAGAAATAGGGCAGCCGATCGAAGAATTTTCCGGCGCTGGTCTCGTTGGCGAACCAAAGGGATGCGGCCAGCGCAGCGACCAGCCCGGCAAGGCCGCCGAGGCTGTACAGGCGTCGCGACGCTGTCAGCGAACGCCAATGGCGCTCCATCGCTTCCGCGGCGGCTGACGGCCTGTTTTCGGCGACATGGGTCATGGACATGGTTTCGCCCGCGAAAAGACGTCGCCGGACCCGGGGGCCCGGCGACGCCTTGGCTTCAGGAAATCACGAGCCGATCTTGGCGCGGCGCGCCTCGATGATGGGCGCGTAGAACTCCGGCGTCACTTCGGTGAAGCCCTTGAAATCGCCGCCCTGGATGGCCTTGAAGCAGGCCGCGTCGGTCTCCGGCAGCTTCATCATGAAGTCCTTGAACTTGGCCTTGACGCCGTCATCCATCGAGGTGCGCACGACAATCGGGCCGTTCGGGATGAGCGGCGACTTCCACAGTTCGACCAGGTCGTCCATCTTGAGGATGCCCTTGTCGACCATCTTGCGCAGATTGCCCGACGAGTAGCCGTCCTTGAATTCGCCAACGCCCGAACCCCAGGTGGTGCCTGCCGCGAACGTGCCCTTCAGGACTTCAAGAACGAGCTGTTCATGGCCGCCGCCGAAGCCGGTTTCGGAAAAGAAGTCCTTGACCGGCATGCCGATGTCCTTCGGCAGCGCCGTGACCGGGATCAGATAGCCGGAGGTCGAATCCGGATCGGCGAAGCCGAGCTTCTTGCCCTTCATGTCGGCGAGTTTGGCGATGCCGGAATCCTTGCGGGCGACCATGATCGACACGTAGCCGGTCGAGCCGTCGGTCTGCACCGTGGTGAGGATCGGCTGCACCGCCTTCTCGTCCTTGAGGTAGACCTTGGCGTAGGCCGAGGCGCCGAGTTCGGCGTAGTCGAGCGTGCCGCCGAGAAGGCCCTGGATGACGCCGTCATAGTCGGCTGCGGGGAACAGCGACACCTTTTCGACGCCGAGAACGGCCGGCAGTTTGTCGACCATGCACTGGAAATTGCGCAGGCGGTCGGCTTCGTTCTCGCCGCCGAGTATGCCGACGCGGAAATCCTTCAGATCCTCGGCGACCGCCGGGGCGGCGGCGAGGACGGCGACGAGCGCGGCCGCGCCGAGCAGGGCTTTCTTCAACATGTCGTCTCTCCTGTTTGCCGGCGTGCCGGCATTGTGTTTGTGGAAGCCCTTGACGCGGGCCGATCGATCGGGACGTCAGCTGGCGAGGCCGCGCAGCGCGCCGTCGGATGCGAAAACCGGCTCAAGGGCCGGCAGGTAGTCGATGCTGGTCGACGTGATGCTTTCGGAGACGCCGGCGCCGTCGGCGTCCGTGCCGTAGATCATGTTCAGCGTTTCACGGGTCAGCAGTTCCGGCGCGCCGTCGAAGACGACCTCGCCATTGGCCATGCCGACGATGCGGCTGCAATATTCGCGCGCGGTGTCCAGCGTGTGCAGGTTCGTCACGACGGTGATGCCGTCGGCCTTGTTGATGGCTTTGAGCGAATCCATCACCACCTTGGCGTTGAGGGGATCGAGTGAGGCGATCGGCTCGTCGGCGAGGATCATTTGCGGCTCCTGCATCAGGGCGCGGGCGATGGCGACGCGCTGCTGCTGACCGCCCGAGAGCGTTCCCGCCGGCTGCAACGCCACATGGGCGATGTCGAGGCGTTCGAGCGCGCCAATCGCGGCGATGCGTTCCTCGCGGGTGAACAGGCTGAGCAGGCTCATCGTGGTGGAGCGGTGATTCAGCCGGCCGAGCAGGACATTGGTCAGGACGTCGAGCCGGGGCACCAGATTGAATTGCTGAAAAATCATGGCGCAGTCGCGCTGCCAGCGGCGCAACGCCGGACCGGACAGCGATGAGACGACGCTGCCGTTGTGAAGGATCTGTCCCTCGCTCGGATCGATCAGCCGGTTGATCATGCGCAGCAGCGTCGATTTGCCGGCGCCGGAGCGGCCGATGACGCCGACCATTTCGCCGTCCCTGATCGTCAGGGTCACCTTGCGGACCGCCGTTTTCTGACCAAAACGGCGCGTGACGTTGCGGATCTCGAGCATGGCCTACTCCAAACCGGAAATGGCGTTCGCAGGAGAAAGGCCTAGGGGCGCAACATGAAGCGCGAATGTAGGATCGATGTCGGTTGCGTGACTATCCCCAGGCTTCAGCCAGCGTGTTCGTGGCGTTCGAGAAAGGCTTCAATGGGGAGCGTCCGGAAATCGTCGAGTGCGGACCGCAGGCGGGCATGATCCCAATCCCACCAGGCAAGCGTCTGAAGCCGCTCGGCGGTCTTCTCGTCGAAACGCCGCCGGATCGGCCGGGCCGGCACGCCGCCGACGATGGTGTAGGGATCGACGTCGCGCGTCACCACCGCGCCGGCGCCGATGGCCGCCCCGTCTCCGACTTTCACGCCCGGCAGGATGGTCGCACCATGTCCCATCCAGACATCGTGACCGATGACGACGCGCTGGTCGCGCCGCCAGGCGAAGAATCCGTCATCATTGCCGGCGTCCGGCCAGTAGTCGGCGGCGCGGTAGGTGAAATGATGCAGCGTGGCGCGCCAGACAGGGTGGTTCGGCGCATTGATGCGGCAGGCGGCGGCAATGTTGGCGAATTTGCCGATCGTCGCGCACCAGACGATGCCGTCCTCCATGACATAGGAATAGTCGCCCATCTCGGTCTCGGCGACGCGGCAACGCGCCGCGACTTCCGTGAAGTGGCCGAGCGAAGACGCAGTGACCGTGGCGCTGGCGTGAATCAGCGGCTTTTCGGACAGTTTCATGCGGCCCGCCGCTTTGGCGCAAAGGCGGTGACGTCGATAATGCGGTCGGCGACGGCGTCGCGGACATCCTCGTCATGGAAAATGCCGAGCAGCGCGACTCCCGCCGCCTTCTTCTCGCCGATCATGGCGATGACGACTTCACGGTTGCCGGCGTCGAGAGACGCCGTCGGTTCGTCGAGAAGCAGAATGGGATGGTCGGTAATGAAGCCGCGGGCGATGTTGACGCGCTGCTGTTCGCCGCCGGAAAACGTCGCCGGCGGCAATCGCCACAATCGTTCCGGCAGATTGAGACGCGCCAGCATCGTTGAAGCGACATCGCGTGCATTGCCCGCGGCGACGCCGCGGTGAACGAGAGGCTCGGCGACGATGTCGAGCGCCGCGATGCGCGGAACGACGCGGAGGAACTGGCTGACATAACCGATCGTTTCGCGGCGGATCGCGATCACCTCGCGCGGCGGGGCCGATGCGAGATCGGTCGCCGCGCCGCGATGGCGGACGAATATGTTTCCCGCATCAACGCCGTAGTTGCCGTACAGCATTTTCAGGATCGAGCTTTTTCCTGCGCCGGATGGCCCGCCGAGAACGGCGCATTGCCCGGCGGCGAGCGCAAAAGAAGCGTTTTCCAGCACTGGCAGATCGATGCCACCCTGAAGGTGCATGACGAAGCGTTTGGACAGACCCGAAACGGCAAGCGGAGCCACCATGATCTATACCGCCAGGATCGAGGAAACGAGGAGCTGGGTGTAAGCGGCCTGCGGATCGTCGAGCACGCGGTCGGTCAGCCCGTGTTCGATGACCCGGCCGTCTTTCATCACCATCATGCGGTGCGAGAGCAGGCGCGCCACGGCGAGATCATGGGTGACGATGACAGCGGCAAGGCCAAGATCGGCGACGAGGCCGCGCAACAGGTCGAGCAGGCGCGCCTGGACCGAGACGTCGAGGCCGCCGGTCGGTTCGTCCATGAACACAAGGCGCGGTGCGGTGACCAGATTGCGGGCGATTTGCAGGCGTTGGCGCATGCCGCCGGAAAAGGCGCGCGGCTCGTCGTCGATGCGGTCATCGGCGATTTCGACGCGGCCAAGCCAATCGATGGCCGTGGATCGGATCCGGCCGTAATGTCGTTCCCCGATCGCCATCAGGCGCTCGCCGACATTGGCGCCGGCCGAAACGGTCATGCGCAGGCCGTCGGCGGGGTTTTGATGAACGAAGCCCCAGTCGGTGCGCATCAGCAGGCGGCGTTCGGCTTCGCCGAGTTCGGCGAGGTCGCGCGTCGCCCCGTCGCGCATGCGGTAACGCACGGCGCCGGAGGTCGCCGGCAGCCGGGTCGCGATGCAATTGAGCAGCGTGGTCTTGCCGGAACCGGATTCGCCGACAACGGCGAGCACCTCGCCCGGCCAGAGGTCGAACGACACGTCGGCGCAACCGATGCGCCGGCCGTAATATTTGGTCAGTCGCTCGACCCGGAGCAGCGGCGTTTCCTCGTCGGAGGCTTCGTGTCCGGTCGTCATGCCAACGCCTCCCGAAGCGGCAGGCCGTAGGAGTAGCCGTAACGTTCGAATCCGAGCTTTTCGTAGAATTCGTGTGCGCCGGTTCGCTTCATGCCGGTGGCCAGTATCATCTTGTAGGCGCCGGCTTCGGCGGCGAGACGTCCGGCTGCGGCAATCAGCGCCTTGCCGACGCCTTCGTCGCGCGCCTCGGCGCGGACGATGACGTTCTCGACCAGCGCGACGCGGGCGGCCATGTGGCCGAGATGGTCGATCAGGATGATCGCGAGAGTCCCGACAATGCCGCGCCGGTCTTCTGCGACAAGGGTCCGGTAGGACGGGTAGTTCGCCATCCGCGCCCAGATTTCCTTTGCCGCATCCAGTTCCAGCGCCGCCGAATCGAAGTCCGGTTGGCGGATGAGATCGAGAATGCCCGGAAGATCGAACTCCGTGGCAATCCGGACTTCCGGTTTGCGGACATGCATGTTCATTGCGCCGCCTCGGGAATTTCGCCCGCGAGTTCGCCGCGATGGCCTTTGGCGCGCCGAGTCTCGCAATGGTCTGTGTCGGAACAAACGAACATGCGTCCGCCGCGATCGTCGAGAATGACCTCGTCGAGATACACGCTTTCGGCGCCGCACATCGCGCAGGGCTTGTCGAAGGTCTGCGGCTCGAACGGATGATCGTCGAAATCGAGGCTGACCACCCGCGAATAGGGCGGCACGGCGTAGATGCGTTTTTCGCGCCCCGCGCCGAACAATTGCAGAGCCTTGCTCATGTGCATTTTCGGATTGTCGAATTTCGGCGTCGGCGAGGGATCCATGACGTAGCGCCCCTCGACCTTGACCGGATAGTCGTAGGTGGTGGCGATGTGGCCGTGGCGGGCGATGTCCTCGTACAGTTTCACATGCATCAGGCCGTATTCCTCGAGCGCGTGCATGGTGCGCGTCTCGGTCTCGCGCGGTTCGAGAAAGCGCAGCGGTTCGGGGATGGGCACCTGATAGACGAGGATTTGTCCTTCGCTCAGCGGCTCTTCCGGAATGCGGTGGCGCGTCTGGACGATGGTCGCCTCGCCGGTGCGGGTGGTGACGGCGACATTGGCGACCTTGGCGAAAAACTTGCGGATCGACACGGCGTTGGTCGTGTCGTCGGCTCCCTGGTCGATGACCTTCAACACATCGTCCGGACCGATGATCGACGCGGTCACCTGCACGCCGCCGGTGCCCCAGCCATAGGGCATCGGCATTTCGCGCGAAGCGAAGGGCGTCTGGTATCCGGGTATGGCGATCGCCTTCAGGATCGCGCGGCGGATCATGCGCTTGGTCTGTTCGTCGAGATAGGCGAAATTGTAGGCGGCGATCGATGGCGTGTTCATTCGGCCGCCTCCCGACGCTCGTCTTCCGGCGCGGACGCCCATTCCGCCCGCATGGCGCGCACCAGTTGCAGCTCGGCCTGGAAATCGACGTAGTGCGGCAACTTCAGATGCTCGACGAAGCCGGTTGCCTGGACATTGTCGCAATGGGCGATGACGAATTCCTCGTCCTGGGCCGGCGCGACGACATCCTCGCCGAAATCGCGGGCGCGCAGCGCCCGGTCGACCAGCGCCATCGCCATGGCCTTGCGCTCGGATTGGCCGAAGACGAGGCCGTAGCCGCGGGTGAATTGCGGCGGCTCCTTGGCCGAGCCCTTGAACTGGTTGACCATCTGGCATTCGGTGAGGCGGATGCGGCCGGCGACAACCGGAAAATCCAGACCGGGCATGTCGATCTCGATCTCGACTTCGCCGATGCGGATTTCGCCGACGAAGGGATGGGTGCGGCCGTATCCACGCTGCGTCGAGTAGCCGAGCGCCAACAGCCAGCCTTCGTCGCCGCGCGCCAGCGCCTGCAGGCGCAGATCGCGATCCATGGGAAATTCGGGCGAAATGCGCGTCAGGTCGCCCGGCTCGGCCCCGCCCTTCGCGTCGGGTTCGATCAGGCCTTCGTCGCCGAGCAGGTCGGTGACGCGCGGCGTGGCGGCGCCGTCGCCGGCGCGATGGTCGGGCGCGTCCACCGCTTCGTCCGTAGCCAGCGCCGGATCGAGGAGGCGATGGGTGTAGTCGAAGGTGGAACCGAGCAATTGACCGCCCGGCAGGTCCTTGAAGGTGGCCGAAATGCGGCGCTCGATCAGCATCGCCGCGGTATCGACCGGCCGGGCGTAGCCGAAACGACTTAACGTGGTGCGGTAGGCGCGCAGAAGGAAGATCGCCTCGATCAGGTCGCCGCGCGACTGTTTGACCGCAAGCGCGGCGAGTTCGGGATCGAAAAGCGAACCTTCCGCCATGACCCGGTCGACGGCGAGGCCAAGCTGGCCGGCGATCTGCTCAAGAGAGAGGGCAGGGACGTCACGATCGCCGCGGCGGCGATCGGCGAGCAGCCGGTGCGCCGCATCGATGGCTTTCTCGCCGCCCTTGACCGCAACATACATGGGTCAGACCCTTTCCGGCGACAGGGATACGCTGCGCGGCAGGCCGACAACGGAATCGGGCGCGCAGAGGATGACATCGACGCCACGCGGAAAGCGGGCACGATTCTCTGCCCAATGCGTCAGGAAGTCTCGCGGCAAGCCGACGGGCGCGATTGTTGTTGACCCATCGATGCCTGGTCCGGTCAGGCGCAATGGCGCGCCGCCGGTCAATGATTGCACCTGCATGACAAGCGTTGTCGACCGGTCGGGATATTCCTGCGTCCCCAAGCAGAATTGACCCAACGACGGCGAGGCTTCGCCATCGAGAACGAGGGCGAACGCGGCTTCCGCCGGATTGCCGGTCAAGGGCGCGCCGGTCTGGAAGCCCAGCCATTCGCTCACCGCCGGCGGGCTGTTGTCGTCGATCCAAAGGCGCGTGTCGGAATCGCAAAGGCAAAGTACGATGGCCCCGCTCGTCGCCGTCAGAGGCGTCGGCGGCGTCAGTTCAGGTGCGACTCCGACAATCCTGCCCGGATGCGCCATGGCGTCCATGACGGCGCGAAAGACAGTCTGGGAATCGCGCACGGGATCGGCGAAACCGGCGGCGAATTCGGACCGGGCCGGCATCAATCCTCGCCGCGCACGAGGGTGAAGAAATCGACCTTGGTCGCGGCGACTTCTCCGCCCAATTTGGCGTCGCGCGCTTCGACAAAGCGCTCCAACGGGGCGACAATCCGGTCCTCGATTTCGCGCCGGCGCTCCGGATCCTGCCAGAGCGCATCGACGATGGCGGCCAGCCGAACCCGTCCGGCATCGCGGCCGAGATGGGCGGCGTGACCAATTGCGCCGTTCGCCAAACGCACGCTCGCCCGCGTCAGGCTGACATCGCCGATATTGAACGCCGCGCCGGAGCCGCCGATCCGCCCGCGCGCCATGACCATGCCGGTCTCCGGGCCGCGCAGCATCGCGGCCGGTGTGGCGTCGCAAATCGCCGCGCAGGCCTGGCGCAGCGCTTGGGCATTGGCGAGGGCCAGGATGCGATGAACCCGGCGGCGTGCGGCTTCCATTTCGTTGCTCTGGCGCGTGAGTTGCGATCAAACGGCGGCGTACGGGACGCCACACCTAGCGCCGCCTCTTGACAGGTCTGTGACATCGCCGCCGGCGAGAAATCGATGGCGCGCCGGGTCGCTCCTTCGCCGGCGACCAAACGACGCTGCACCGAGGGAGATCTCGTGCCCATCCGTCGCAATTCGCTCCCAGGCGCGGCGGGCGTCTTGATAAAATGTTGGCGAAAATGACGGGCAAGATTTCCGAAACGGAGAAAAAGCATCGCGCCAAAATTGAATATCGTGAGCGTTGGCGGAGGCGGTGGCCCTGATATTGCGAAATCTCCACCGACGGCCGAGCCGCTTGCGCGTGTCGGATCATCTGGTAAAGATCGCTTGTCGGAAAGAGGCTCATGCTGGGTTGGTCGACCAGCACCGCGAAAGCGGGCCACGTTTCATTGAACCCGCGACACTTGAACCCGAACGATCGTCCGGGCAGGTGTCAGCGTGTTTACGCCATCCTGTCCAAACAACAGGAGATGGACATGACCCTTCAAGTCAAGATTAATCTGCTTATGGCGCTGATGATGTCCCTTGTGATGTCGCTTTTCTTTCCGGCTTCTTCACTTTTCTTGTCTTCGGCTGGACTTGGGCATGGATCTCCGCGTGGGCGGGAGGATTCGCAATCGGTTGGCCGATAGGATTTATCATCGCGAGTGCGATCGGAAGCCCGATCAGGCGCCTGGCGCTGCGCCTTTCAGGGATGCCCGCCTAGGCGAATAGCGCGGGCGAGTCGCCCGATAGCCTCGCTCGCCTTCGCCGCCACGCTCCTGCCTGCGCCCTCGCTTCGAAGCAAGAGATTGTCACCCATGTCTTAGGTGCAATCCGTTACCCATGTCTCCGGGCTGTACAAAATGACAAATGGCGGGCCACGACCGACGATGATGAGCACTATGTCTACGCCGTGGCCCTATGATTTGGAGCCCAAACCGCCGAAAGCCCGCTAACTCTAAGTTGTGATTCCCGGATCGGCGCCCCCTGCCGCGGAAATCTCTTGTTTGATTTCATCGACAGCCTTGGTCACCACAGCTTTCACCTCGTCTAGGAACTCCCATACCTGTCTATCCACCGATACGGCGTCTGGGATTGGCACAAACCTTTCAAAGATGCCTTCGATCCGGCTTGCCCGTACCCGCGTCGTCCCGGTGCCGTGCAGAGAATATGCTTCATGCCATTGGGGCTGCGGTTGCTCTCGTAGTCGACTAGTACTTAGGAAGGGCAAATCTTGGGTAACTTTGCTTTTGATGCGGTCGATAGTCTCCCGCTTTTGCTCTGGGGTCGGGTTGCCGCTCCACCCGATTGGAGTCTCAAGAAATCGAGAAATTGCGGCTGACAGAGCCGCGACCAAATTGGATGTCGGACGCAGCACGAAGCCGTCATCCCAGCCTTCTGCGTAACGGCGGCCCAGCGCCTTGACGGTCTGCCATGGCTTCGGTCTCACAGTGGAAAAGCCCAGCATTCCCTTCCACTGTTGCCTGAACTCCCTGGCCGCATCTTGGATGGCAAATCCTAGTTTGTCGTCGCGATATTCTGGTAGGGCAACGGGCTCGAACAGCGGCGGTTGGGCCGCCGCGAGGTAACATAATAGCTTGTTTAGCTCGGGCTTGGCCGGTATCGGGTCCAACTCGTTAATCCGACCGACGTAGAATGTGCTTGTCTCTAGGTGCTCCAACAAATTTCTTGCTGCATCTACAGATACGTTCTTTGCAAGTTGATTATCTACAATATTACGAAGGCCACCAAACACGTGATCGAACTTGGCCTGCCCCTTCAAGTTGTCTCCTTTGACTAAGTCCATGTTGGTGAAAACGACCGCAAGCTTGCGTGTATGACCGGCGTTCACAACTGCTTCTAAGGCCTTGCCGGACGCGAAGTTCGTCATTCCATTCTTTGCGCTCTCTACCAACAGAATCACGTCGGCTTCATGCAGAAGCGGAAGCGTCTGTTCGGGAAGGTCAGCCGTTGCATCTGCCTTGTGCCCTAGCCCTTCAGTGTCGATGAGCACCAGCCGCGCAGGATTATCCGCCCAATTAGGCCTGAAGGGGGCAACTACACGCATACTATTGACTAGCGGCGTAAGGAGTCTTCCCCAGGATTGATAATGATTGTCCGAGAAGAATCGGATTGCATTGAGGAAGGTGTCACGTTCATTTGCCGCGCTTTTTATATACCAAGCCTTAGGCCAACCAGTCGTCGTCTTTTCAAAGTGTCCGTCTGTAACGAGGTCGAACTTGGTCCGTAATTCGTCGAGAACATCAGATACAAGTTCGACAAATGCGTCCGAGGCAACAGCAGACTCTTCAATGAGGTCAAGCGCCGCATTACGGTCTTCGGGGGACATTTCGGCTATTAAGCGGCCTTCTTCGGCTTCGAACGCGGTTCTTGCGTCTAGTGCCATCCGGTTTATGCGTTCAATGTAAGCATCCGGGATCTGGTGAAGCTTTGTCGGCTCTTCTGGAGCGGAGACCGCCGTATTATCAACACATAAAGTGAATTCCGTCTGCTGATCATCGTCGTATGGGTCCGCTTCGGCTTGTTCTACAGTATGCTCTCCAAGCAGGTATTTTAGGCGAAACCGCATGTCGCTTTTTTCCAAAAAGGCCCGAGCGACCTGTTTAGTGTTCCCCCCTATGGCTTCGATAAATGCCGCTGAGAGCGACTCCTCAATTTCGAAACGCGTCTCATGTTCCGACATGAACGTAACCGCGCCCTCGTATGGACCATCGCGGAGCGCCACCTCGGTGGGGAAAGTGGTTGTGCGGTTCACTGACGTCGATGGGAATCTCTCAGTCTTCGGGTTCGTGCCTATCAGTTGACGCACAAGCGTGGTCTTACCAGCACCGGGCACGCCCATCAGCAAAACACGAGCGTATCCATCGTCGCGCGACGGTAGGGGCAGGAGCCTGTCCCGGAGTTGTCGTGCGGAACTGCCGCGCGGCTCAATCTCACTAAAGAAAATCTCTATGACTCTGGCATCATAGCGCTTCGCCGCCTCGGGCTTTGCCCCGAGTGACCAGAGGCTCTCGTCCCCAAGCAACTTATTAAGTTGTTCAACGAGCCGCTGCGCTTCAGTCTCGTCTTCGGTCCCGAGACCCTTACGGGTCTTCCTGCCAGGCTTGTTGTTCGAGTCGTTCCTGAGGGGATGCCGGAACTCAACGAGCCAAGCCTTCCGGCCAGGGTTCCGCTTCGCCGCTGCCACATAAAACTGAGCCATCGATATCTCCGATGTTCCTAGGTGTTCCGACGCATTCCGTATACCTCTGGAGATGGGTCCGGTCAAGGGCGTTTGGAACACTGAGGAACATCGCATTTGTAGTTGTGATTCACACCCGTTTTTGCGTCGAAAAATCAACGAAGCTCTTGTTTACGGGCGGCGAGCGAAGCGGATTTTGGACGGGGATGTGGACGGCAAGATAAAAGGCACGATGTGCCGGCGGTCGGGTTGATGTGTAAGATTTTGTTATTTCACTGTTTTGAACAGCCTGCAACGGCACTGCGCGATGTGCGCATGTGCCGCTGCAATTGGCAAGATGTTCATTTCTAACGGTATTTTCGACGCCGGCGGCACCTCGTGCGTCTGGGTAGCCCCAAAATCCGCCGACACAGGATTCATCCGAGCGAGATCGCCGGGACGGTGGCGAGCGCCAAAGCAGCGGCTGCGTCGCGCCGCTCGGAGGCTCGCGAGACAGCTCCCCTTTGAAGCGCTCGTACTCCAATTCCCCTCGTGTCCATTCCATGCCGCGCGCGTCGCCGGGATCGTCGGGCGGGCGTTGGGGGGCGCGACGAATTTGGATCGTCCGACGGGATACTCCGGCGCGCAGATCGGCCATTCGGCCGTGAAGGGAGACATGCCAAACTGCCGGCATGGCTCGTTCACAAAATTCTCGCCGCCGGAGCCTTGAAACCGGTGGCGTCGCGCCCGACGACCTTTATGATTACGCAAGGTTGCCGCGCCGCGTCATCGGCCGACCGGCTTGCAACAATCCGGCGACCTGGATCGTCACCGACGATTGGCCCGAGCGCGTGCCAGTTACGGACGCCGAGATCGACGTGTTCGAGGCCTGGTTCGGCGACCTGTTTCAGGAGCTATTTGGGCCGTGCCGATGATTGCATAAGGAGGCCTCAGCCATGACCGTGCCGCTACGCGCCGCCCTCTACCTGCGCGTCTCGACGGCGCGGCAGGCCGAGCACGATGTTTCCATTCCCGACCAGCGCCGCCAAGGCGAGACCTATTGCGCCGCGCGCGGCTATCAGCTCGTCGAGACCTACGTCGAAGCTGGCGCGTCCGCGACCAACGACCGCCGGCCCGAATTCCAGCGCATGATCGAGGCGGGCATCAGCAAACCGGCGCCATTTGATGTGGTGGTCGTCCATTCGTTCAGCCGCTTTTTCCGCGACCATTTCGAACTTGAGTTCTATGTGAGGAAGCTCGCCAAGAACGGTGTGAAGCTCGTCTCCATCACGCAGGAGATGGGGGACGATCCAATGCACGTCATGATGCGGCAGATCATGGCGCTGTTTGACGAATACCAGTCCAAGGAAAACGCAAAGCACGTCCTCCGGGCCTTGAAGGAGAATGCCCGTCAGGGCTTCTGGAACGGCTCCCTGCCGCCGATCGGCTACCGTGTTGTCGCCGCCGAGCAGCGCGGGACCAAGGTGAAGAAGAAGCTGGAGATCGACCCGCTGCACGCCGACACCGTGCGGCTGATCTACCGCCTTGCCCTTGAAGGCGATGGAACATCGGGTCCGATGGGCGTGAAGGCCATCACCAGCTATCTCAACGCGCGCCGCATCTTCACCCGCGATGGCGGACGCTGGGGCATCGGACAGGTTCACCGTATCCTGACCCGGCCAACCTATATTGGCCGCCACGAGTTCAACAAGCGCAGTAAGGCCAAGGAACTGAAACCCGCCAGTGAGGTCGTGGCCGTCGCAGTTCCGCCGCTGATCGACCAAGCGACTTTCGACGCGGTGCAAGCGCATCTGCGCGCCCGCAACCCCAAGGTCATGCCCGCCCGCGTCGTCAGCGGCCCCACCCTTCTTACCGGCATTTGCTTCTGCGCCGATTGCGGGGGAGCGATGACGCTGAGGACCGGCAAGGGCGGCCGCTATCGTTACTACACCTGCTCCATCAAAGCCCGGCAGGGTGCGACAGGCTGCAAGGGCCGCTCGATTCCCATGGAGAAGCTGGACAATCTCGTCGCCGGGCACATCGAGGACAGACTGCTTCAGCCTGAACGGCTTGAGGAAGTGCTGGCTTCCGTTCTCGACCACCGCCAGGAGCGCGCTGAGCGCCGCCGCGAACACATCGCGGAATTGAACAAGCGGGCCGCCGAGACCGATCTGCGACTCAAGCGCCTCTATGACGCTATCGAGACCGGCGTCGCCGATCTGGATGATCCGGCACTGAAGGAACGCATCGCCAGCCTAAAGGCGATTCGGGATCAGGCCCAAGTCGACGCCGAGCGCGCCCAAGCCATGCTGGAAGGCTCGGGCCAGCAGCCGATCACGCCCGCCATGGTCAGGAAGTTCGCCAGCACTGCTCGCGAAAGGATTCGGATCGAAGGCGGCGGCTACCGCCGCGATCATCTTCGCGCGCTCGCCCAGCGGGTCGAAGTCGCGGACCGAGAAGTCCGAATCATGGGAACAAAGGGCAATCTGCTGCGAACGCTCGCCGCCGCCTCGGGCGTAAGATCGGCTACCGGCGGCGTGCCCACTTCTGTTCTGAACTGGCGGAGGGGGTGGGATTCGAACCCACGGTGGGCTTGCGCCCACGCCGGTTTTCAAGACCGGTGCCTTAAACCGCTCGGCCACCCCTCCGGCCGGGCGGATATGCGGCATGACGGCGCGGCTTGCAAGGGCGGGGGCTTTCGCGACCGAACGCCACATTTTGGACCATTTCGCGCCGCAATCGGTTAATCAGCAAAAAACCAATTGCTGGCAGAAATCATTCCGGGCGTCGACTGCGCCCGGACGCGCGTCAGGCGAACACGCCGGCGCGGACGCGAGTGGGGACTTGATGAATCGTAGCGCTTTCGACCGCCGCAAGGGCGGCTACGGCCGGATCGGGCAGGGCGGAACGCTCCTTGCCGGTCTTTGCGCGGCGGCGTTGCTCGCCGGCTGCCAATCGAACCCGGAACCGCGCGCCCTGATCGTGCCGCGGGTCGCCAAGGCCGAACCCAAGGAATATTTCTCGGAAGCTTCGGTCGGGGTCAAAGCGTCGCCGCGCGTCGCCCATCCGAGCGCGCGCAAACGCCTGCGTCGCGGCGGCGGCCGGGCGATGGTGGGAAAACCCTATCAGGTGCGCGGCAAGTGGTATTACCCGCAGGAGATGGCGTCCTACCGCAAATCCGGCAGCGCCTCCTGGTATGGCTCCGCCTTCCACGGACGGCTGACGGCGAACGGCGAAATCTACGACATGAACGCGCTGTCCGCCGCACACCCGACCATGCCGTTGCCGAGTTATGCGCGCGTCACCAACCAGAAGAACGGCTCGTCGGTGATCGTGCGCGTCAACGATCGCGGCCCCTATCATGGCGGCCGCATCATGGATCTGTCCAAACGGGCGGCCGAATTGCTCGACTACACGCATTCCGGCACCGCCAGGGTGGACGTCGAATATATCGGTCCGGCGCCGGTCGACGGCAATGACGACCAGTATCTCATGGCCTCATACCGGCCGGCCGGTGGCGGGGCCTCTCCGTCGGATGGCTTGGCGACCGGCGTCATGCTGGCCTCGGCCGGACCGGCCGATACAATTGCGCTCGCCGGCTCGACGCCGAATGGCGCCCCCGCCGCCGCTTTCCCCGGCGCCTTGACCGACAGGGCGGCGCCGGTTGTTCCCGCCGCGCTCGCGCCCGTCGACGCGATGCCGGTCCTGCCCGAGATCGGTCCGGTGGTGCCCGAGCGGCCGCCGTTCCGGGTCGCCTACGCGGTGTCTTCGGCGCGGCTCGGCTACGCCGCCGAACCCGCCGCGCTCGCGGCGTTCGGCGCCCTGGCGCGCGACGGGTTGTCGCCGGCGGCGATCCTTCAATCCCGGGCCAATCCGGCCGCCGAAACGGCGGACGATTTCGTGGCGGTCGGCGTCTTCGCTGACGAAGGCGAAGCCAAGGCGGTGGCTGCGGCGTTGGACGTTTTTGGAGCGGTGACAATGGAGGCCGTTTCGGGTGAGGGCCGCCGTCTCGTCGCGATCACGGCCCGGCCGGAAAAGGGCGGGTCGATCGACGCGCTGCTGACCGCCGCCTGGGGCGCGGGCGCTGGCGACGCCTTTATCGTGCGCGACTGACCGGTCACGGCGCTTTGCGTTGAAACCGCCGGCGGCGCTCTGTAAGAAGAGCGGCGTCGATGCGGGAAAGCGCGATTTTCATGAAACCGTTTTGGATCAGCGGCCTTTTCGGGCTTGGCCTCGCCTTGGCGGCGCCATGCGTCGTCGCGGCGCAGGAGCTGTTCGAAACCAAGGCCGGCCAGGCTTTCATGGTCGACGGCGAAACCGGTACGGTGCTGTTTTCCAAAGACCCGGACAAGCCGATACCGCCGGCGTCGCTGGCCAAATTGATGACGATGGAAGTGGTGTTCAATGCGTTGAAGGGCGGACGCCTGAAATTCGACGACGCCTTTTACATCTCGGAAAACGCCTGGAAGAACGGCGGCGCCAATTCCGGCGGGTCGACGATGTTCGCCGTGCCGAAATCCTCCATCCAGCTCGGCGATCTGATCCAAGGCGTCATTGTCCAATCGGCCAATGACGCCTGCATCGCCATCGCCGAGGGGATTGCCGGGTCGGAAGCCGGGTTTGCCACGCTGATGACCGAGCGGGCGCGCGAAATCGGCCTGACCACATCCGAATTCCGCAATGCGACCGGCCTTCCGGCGGATGGCCAGATTGTCACGGTCCGCGAACTGGTCAAGCTCGGCCGCCACATCTGGCAGTCCTATCCGGAATATTACGGCTACTACGCGCAGCCCGAATTCACCTGGAACAAGATCACCCAGAAAAACCGCAACCCGCTGCTCAGGATGGATATCGGGGCGGACGGCATGAAAACCGGCTTCACCGACGCTTCGGGATACGCCATCGTCGGCGCGGTGGCGCGCCAGAGCCGCCGGTTGTTTGTCGCCATGAGCGGTCTGGCGTCGGAGAAGGAACGGGCCGAAGAGGCGCGCAAATTGCTCGACTGGGGCATGCGCGCCTTCGAACGGCGCCCTCTTTTCCAGGCTGGCGCGACGGTTGGCGAAGCGCAGGTCTATGGCGGCGCAAAAAGCGGCGTCGCGCTGGCGGCGAACGGTCCGATCGCCGTTTTCGTGCCGATCACCAACCAGGACCGGCTGAAAGCCCGCATTGTCTATGACGGTCCGCTTGAGGCGCCGGTCGCCAAGGGACAACCGGTCGGCGCGCTGAAAATCTGGATCGGCGAAACCCTTTCGGCAGAAACGCCGCTTTTTGCCGCCGAAGACGTCGCCGTCGGGCCGATATACCGGCGGGCGCTCGATGGGCTGCGTGAATTGCTGACGGGGTGGCTGCGTTGAAGCGCGGCTGGTTCATCACTTTCGAAGGCGGCGAGGGGGCGGGCAAGTCAACCCAGATCGGCCTTCTCGGCGCTCGTTTGAAAGCAATCGGCCGCGACGTCGTCGTCACCCGGGAGCCGGGCGGTTCGGCTGGCGGCGAAGCGGTGCGCCATGTTTTGCTTTCCGGCGCGGCCGAGCGCTACGGCCCGTCGATGGAGGCGGTGCTGTTCGCCGCCGGCCGGGCCGATCACGTCGACAGCGTCATCCGGCCGGCGGTCGAGCGCGGCGCCGACGTGCTTTGCGACCGGTTCATGGATTCCTCGCGCGTCTATCAGGGCGTGACCGGCGATCTCGATCCGGCCTTCATGCGGGCGCTGGAGCGCGTCACCGTGGCCGGAATGATTCCCGACCTGACGCTGATCCTTGACCTTCCTTCGGAGGAAGGTTTGCGGCGGCCGCGCGCGCCGCGGCGGCGACGCGCCGGACCGCTATGAAAAGGAGGAGGCCGACATCCATCGGCGCAGGCGCGAGGCGTATCTCGACATCGCCAGGGCCGAGCCGGAACGGTGCGTCGTCATCGATGCCCTCCGGCCCGAGCGAAGCGGTGGCCTCATTGATCTGGGCGGCCGTCGAATCGCGCTTGCTGAAGGCATCCACCGATGTTTGAACGTCTTGCGCCGGAGCAGTGGGACAGCCTGCCCGAAATCGCCGGACCGCGCGAGACGCGGGTGTTTTTCGGCCATGACGCGATCGCAATGCAATTGGCCGAGGCGCATGCGAGCGGCAAATTGCATCATGGCCTGCTGTTTGCCGGGCCGCGCGGCGTCGGCAAGGCGACGTTGGCTTTCCGGCTTGCCGGACATCTGCTCGGCCACGGCGATCCGGCAAAAGCTCCGGAGACAATCTCGCCGCCCGAACCCGAAACCGGCCTTTGGCGTCAGATCGCCACCGGCGGTCATCCCGGCGTCCTGTACCTTTCCCGCCCGTTCGACGAAAAGCGCAAATTGTTCAAGACGGCGCTGACCGTTGAGGAAGTCCGTCGCGTCGGCCGGTTTGTCGGCACTACCCAACACGATGGCGGCTGGCGCGTCGGCATTGTCGACACCGCCGACGACATGAATGCGCAAGCTGCAAACGCCCTGTTGAAGAACCTCGAAGAGCCGCCGGCGCGCACGGTATTCATCGTTGTTTCGCATGCGCCAGGTCGACTGTTGCCGACGATCCGGTCGCGTTGCCAGTTCCTCCGCTTTTCGCCACTCCCGGATCGCGACCTTGCCGATGCCCTGGTGGCAACAGGCGCGCCGATCGATATGGCGACGCTGCCGCTTTTACTGGCCAAGGCCGGCGGCAGCGTGCGCGAGGCGCTGTTGCTGCTGCTGAATGGCGGGCTGGAGCTGTCGGCGGCGGCCGACGCGATCCTGTCCGGCGGCCGGTTCGATGTCGCGGCGGCGGCGAAAATCGCCGATGCGGTTGCGGGGCGCGAGGAAACGATTCAGCTCGATCTGCTCAACCGGCATTTGCTCGACCGCATCGCGGGAGCCGCCCGCTCGGCGCCCAATTCGGTGCGCGCCGCCGCGCTCGCCGCCTTGTGGCAGGAAGCCCGGGAAGCGGTCGATGTCGCCGAAGGCTTCAACCTCGATAAAAAACAACATGTTTCGGGCCTGTTGCGGCGCATGCACGAGGTCGGCGTCTAAGCGTCTGGCGGCTGGCAGCGCGGTCGCGAATGCGCTATCTGCAAGGCGCAAATCGCCTGTGGGTCCGCCATGTCGCCTGAAAAATTCTACCTCACCACCCCGATATTCTATCCGAACGGCGCCCCTCATATCGGCCACGCCTACACGGCGATCGCCACTGACGTCATTGCCCGGTTCGCCCGCCTCGAAGGCAAGGATGTCTTCTTCCTGACCGGCACCGACGAGCACGGCCAGAAGATGCAGCAGACGGCCGCGAAGGAAGGCATTCAACCCATCGAACTCGCCGACCGCAATTCGGCGGTGTTCCGGAGCATGGTGGCCGAACTCGGCTGCTCCAACGACGATTTCATCCGCACCACCGAAACCCGTCATCGCATCTCCTGCCAGCATTTGTGGGAGAAGATGACCGCCAATGGCGATATCTATCTCGACACCTATGGCGGCTGGTATTCGGTGCGCCAGGAAGCGTTTTTCGACGAGAAGGAAACAACCGTCGGCGAGGACGGCGTGCGCCGCGAACCGCTGGGTTCTCCGGTCGAATGGGTCGAGGAAGAGAGCTACTATTTCCGCCTGTCCGCCTACCAGGACCGGCTGCTCGACCACTATGAGAGCCATCCGGATTTCATTGCCCCGGCGGAACGCCGCAACGAGGTGCTGAGCTTCGTCAAATCGGGCCTGCGCGACCTGTCGGCCTCACGCACGACGTTCAACTGGGGCATTCCGGTGCCGGGCGATGCGAAGCATGTGATGTATGTCTGGGTCGACGCGCTGACCAACTACATCACGGCCGCCGGCTATCCCGACGAGACGGCGGCGCGCTGGCGCTACTGGCCGGCCGCTGCGCATGTCATCGGCAAGGACATCATCCGCTTCCACACCGTCTACTGGCCGGCGTTCCTGATGTCGGCCGGCGTCGAGCCGCCGAAACGCGTCTTCGCCCACGGATTCTTGTACAACAAGGGCGAGAAGATGTCGAAATCGGTCGGCAACGTCATCGACCCGTTCAATCTGCATCGCCGGCTTACGGCGTCGACCAGGTGCGCTACTTCTTCCTGCGCGAGGTGCCGTTCGGCCAGGACGGCAACTATTCGCACGAGGCGATCGTCAACCGCATCAACGCCGATCTCGCCAACGATCTCGGCAATCTGGCGCAGCGCTCGCTGTCGATGATCGCCAAGAATTGCGGCGGCAAGGTTCCGGCCCGGGGCGAATTGGCCGGGCAGGACAAGGCGATCCTCGCAGCCGCCGACAACGCGCTCGCCGAGGCGCGTTCCGCCATGGCGGGACAGGCGATCCATACCGCCATCGCGGCGACCTTCGCCGTTGTGGCCGACGCCAACCGCTATTTTGCCGGTGAAGCGCCGTGGGCGTTGAAAAAGACCGGTCCCATGCGCATGGAAACGGTGCTGTGGACGACGGCCGAGGTCATCCGCCGGCTTTCGATCCAGTGCCTCGCCGTGATGCCCGATTCGGCCGCCAAGCTGCTCGACATGCTCGCGGTTCCGGCTGACAAGCGCCTGTTCGCGCACGCCGGCGAAAACTTCGCGCTTGTTTCCGGGACGCCGCTGCCGGCGCCGCAGCCGGTGTTTCCGCGTTATGTGGAGCCGGCCGAGTCGTGATGCTCATCGACACCCACTGCCATCTCGATTTTCCCGATTTCGCCGAGGAGCGCGCGGCCATCGTGGCGCGGGCGGAGGCAGACGGCATCGGCCGCATGGTGACGATTTCGACCCGCATTCGCCGTTTCGACGCCATCCGCGCCATCGCCGAGGCCCATCCCTCGGTGTTTTGTTCGGTCGGCACGCATCCGCACAATGCCGGCGAGGAACAGGGCATTTCGGCCGACGAAATCGTGGCGCTGGCCGAGCATCCGAAGGTCGTCGCCATTGGCGAAGCCGGGCTCGACTACCACTATGACAAGGCTCCGCGCGACGCCCAGGCCGAGGGCTTGCGCATCCATATCGGCGCGTCGCGGCGCACCGGCCTGCCGCTGGTCATCCACGCGCGCTCGGCCGACGCCGACATGGCGCAAATCCTCGAAGAGGAGATGGGGAAGGGGGCTTTCCCCTTCATCCTGCACTGCTTTTCGTCCGGCCGGGCGCTGGCTGAAACCGGGGTCAAGCTCGGCGGTTATGTGTCGTTTTCCGGCATTTTGACCTTCAAGACTTCGGAGGAGTTGCGCGCCATCGCCCGCGACATGCCGCGCGACCGGCTTCTGGTCGAAACCGACGCGCCTTACCTCGCGCCGGTTCCGCATCGCGGCAAACGCAACGAGCCGGCGCTGGTCAGGCACACGGCCGAGGTGTTGGCCGATACGCTCGGCCTGACGCTGGACGGCGTTGCCGACATCACCACGACGAATGCGCTTCGCGTCTTCTCGCGGATGCCCGTGCCGTGACAAGCGACATTCTGCGTCTGACCATTCTCGGCTGCGGCTCGTCGCCCGGCACGCCGCGCATCACCGGCGACTGGGGCGCTTGCGATCCGTCAAACCCGAAGAACCGGCGCACCCGCGCCGCCGCGCTGATCGAACGCTTTTCGCGTCGCGGCGTCACCCGCGTCGCCATCGACACCGGCCCGGATTTCCGCGAACAGATGGTGCGCGCCGGCGTCACGCGGCTTGACGCGGTTGTCTACACGCACGCCCATGCCGACCATATCCATGGCGTCGACGACCTGCGCGGTTATGTGCTGGAGCAGCGCCGGCGCATGGACATCTTCGCCGACGCAGCGACGCTGGCGCGGCTCAGCGCCGGTTTCGGCTATTGCTTCGAGACGCCGCATGGCAGCACCTATCCGCCGATCCTGATCGCCCATGAAATCGAGCACGGCAAGACCATCGCCATCGACGGGGAGGGGGGCCCCCTCGCCGTCGAGGCTCTTCCGCAGAGGCATGGCGACATCTTTTCGCTGGGTCTGCGCATCGGCGGCATCGCCTATTGCACCGATGTCTCGGGATTTTCCGGCGCGACGGCGGCGCGACTGACAGGGCTCGACGCTCTCGTCATCGACGCATTGCAATACAAGCCGCATCCGAGCCATTTCTCGCTCGCACAGGCGCTCGACTGGATCGGCCGGCTGGCGCCGAAGCGCGCCGTTTTGACCCACATGCATGTGCCGCTGGACTATGACGTGGTGATCCGCGAGACGCCGGCGCATGTCGAACCGGCCTATGACGGGCTGGTCATCGACATGCCAACGCCGAGGGATTGGCCATGATTATGGAACTCAAGCCAACGAATGGCGGCGGCAGCATCGCGCGCGTCGGAGAAGCTGCGAGGGCGGCCGGGTTGGCGATCGTCGTCAAACGCATGGGAGAATCGACACGCACGGCCGAGGAAGCGGCGACGCAGTGTGGCGTCACGGTCAATAGAATCGTCAAATCGCTCGTCTTTCAAGGTGCTTCGAGCGGCCGGCTCATGTTGTTTCTCATTCCCGGCGACTGTCAGATGGACCTCGCCAAGGCCGCCATCGTCGCTGGCGAGACGCTGAAGCGGGCCGATGCGCGCATGGTGCGCGATGAGACCGGTTTCGCCATTGGCGGCGTTTCGCCGCTCGGCCACCGTATCGCCATCCGCACCTTTGCCGATGCGGCGCTGCTGGAGCAGCCGACGGTGTGGGCGGCGGCCGGCGCGCACGACGCGGTGTTCGAGGCGGAACCGAAGGCGTTGGTCAAGGCGGCGGGGGCGACCATCGCCGATTTGGCAGCGGATTGAGACGGCATCGCCCAAGCGATTGATCCTTCGTATCAATCAGAAAGTTCCATAATCCATCTTATGCGAATTAGATTTGACCGCACGCTGGGCTTTGCGCCGCCGCCCTACCGCTGGAAGAGCGCCGCGACCGCCACGCCAAGCCAGCCGGCAATCATGACGACGCCACCAGTCGGCGCGGCCATGGGAAACAGGCGCTCGCCGATCAAGGCCCGCAGCGTCAGGTCGCCGACGAAAAGCGCGACCCCGATGGCGATGGCGAGCGTCGCGTAGCGCATCCATTGCCGTTCGCGCCCGGCCAGCGACAGGCCGATAAAAGCGGCGGCGTGGCTCAGCGCGACCAGCGCGACGGCGCTCCACATGCGCTCGTCGGCGCCGTGGGCGCTGGCGGCCGCCGCCGCGACGCCAACGGCGCCAGCGAGGCCGGCGAAAACCAGTTCGGGCCGATTGGGCGCCATTCGGTGCATTTGCCACTCCGCATTTGTCCAATTGATCTGTGCAATGGACGATATGCCTGTGCAAGTGCGATTGTTGCGCGGAGCGCGGCCGGATAGGTTGCGCCCATGACCCCGTCCCGCGATATTTCCCGCCTTATCGAGATCATGGCGGCGCTGCGCACGCCGAAAACCGGTTGCCCGTGGGATCTGGAACAGACCTACGCAACCATCGCGCCCTACACGATCGAGGAGGCCTATGAGGTGGCCGAGGCGATCGCCCAAGGCGATTTCAATGAATTGCGCGTCGAACTGGGCGACCTGTTCCTGCAGGTCGTCTATCACGCCCGCATGGCCGAGGAGGAAGGCCGCTTCGCCTTTGGCGACGTGGTCGAGGCGATCACGAGCAAAATGATCCGCCGCCATCCCCATGTCTTCGGCGACGAGGACGCGCGCGCCGCCGGAGCGGCCAAGGGGTTCTGGGAGAAGATCAAGGCCGGGGAAAAAGCGGAAAAAGGCGATAAATCACAAGGTCATCTTGACGATGTGCCGCTCGCCCTGCCCGCGCTGACCCGGGCGTTGAAGCTGCAGCAGAAGGCCGCCCGCGTCGGTTTCGACTGGAAGGACGCCTCGCCGATCCTCGACAAGATCGCCGAGGAAATCGGCGAATTGCGCGAGGCGATGGAAGCCGGCGACGCGGCGCATGTGGCCGAGGAATTCGGCGACACTCTGTTTTCGCTGGTCAATTTCGGCCGCCATCTCGGGCTCGACGCGGAAAACGCTTTGCGCGGCACCAACGACAAGTTCCGCCACCGTTTCCATGCGGTTGAGTGCGGGCTCGCCGACAAGGGTGTGAAGCTCGGCGAGGCGACGCTGGAGGAGATGGAAGCGCTCTGGCAGGCGGCGAAGGGGCGTTAATTTTTCAGCCGCCGCCTGATGTCGTCTATGGCGACGGACGTCGTCTGCACCGTCAGCGCCACGCCGCCATCGGCGCGATCCTTGCGCTTCACCACCGACGCATTTCGGTAAATCCGGTCGATTTCGCCCATTTTGCCGGGAGGAACGACGATTTCGGCTGTGGTCAACTGGCCGGCGACGTGTTTCTCGATCGCGGCGAGCAGGGCGTCGAGCCCCTCGCCCGTCGCCGCCGATATCGCCACGACGCGGCTGGCGGCTTCGTCGAGAAGGCGGTTGCGGTTCTCCTGCGGAAGCAGGTCGATCTTGTTCCAGACTTCCAGCACGCGGGCGTGATCGGAGGCATCGACGCCAAGGTCGCCGAGAATCTGTTCGACATCCTGGGCCTGCGCCGCCGTGTCGGGATCGGAAATGTCGCGCAGATGCACGACGAGATCGGCCTCGACCACCTCTTCCAAGGTGGCGCGGAAGGCGGCGACGAGATGGGTCGGCAGGTCCGAGATGAATCCGACCGTATCGGACAGGATGACATTCGTGCCATGCGGCAGCCGCAAGCGCCGCAGCGTCGGGTCGAGCGTGGCGAACAGCATGTCCTCGGCCAACACGCCCGCGCCGGTCAGCCGGTTGAACAGCGTCGATTTGCCGGCATTGGTGTAGCCGACGATGGCGACGACCGGGTACGGCGCCTTGCGACGTTTGGCGCGGTGCAATTCGCGGGTGCGTTTGACCGTTTCGAGCTCGCGTTTCAGCTTGATGATCTTCTCCTGCAGCAGGCGCCGGTCGGATTCGATCTGGGTTTCGCCGGGGCCGCCCATGAAACCGCCGCCGCCGCGCTGGCGCTCCAGATGGGTCCAGGAGCGGACCAGACGGCCGCGCTGGTATTCCAGATGGGCGAGGTCGACCTGGAGAACGCCTTCCTTTGTGCGCGCCCTTTCGCCGAAGATTTCCAGGATCAGACCGGTGCGGTCGAGCACCTTGGCCGAAAACGCCTTCTCCAGATTGCGTTGCTGCACCGGGGTCAGCGCATGGTCGACGATGACAAGTTCGGCCTCGTGTTCTTTCACGTCGGCCGCGATTTCCTCAAGCTTGCCGGTGCCGATCAACGTCGCGGGGCGCGGCGTGTGGACAGGAACGATGCGCGAGGCGACGGGAAAAAGGTCGATGGCGCGCGTCAAGCCCAGCGCCTCCTCAAGATCGGGCCTCGGGAGAGCGCTTCAGGCGTGGCCGGCTTTCGTCGTCGGAGCGTTCGTGAAAACGTTCGGGCAAAACCGGGACGATGACGACGGCGCGCACGCCCTGCCCTGCCGATCCGGTCGCGGCTTCTCCCAACTCAGTGGCCCGCCCTGCGCGTCAAAACGCGTCAGCCGTCCTTCTGCGGTTCTTCGCCTTCGAACATCTGCACCGGCTGGCTCGGCATGATGGTCGATATCGCATGCTTGTAGACAAGTTGCGAATGGCCGTCCCGACGCAGCAGCACGCAGAAATTGTCGAAGGAGGTGACGACGCCGGTCAGTTTGACGCCATTCACCAGGAAAATCGTCAACGGGTTCTTGGTTTTGCGGACCGTGTTGAGAAACTGGTCCTGCAGGTTTTGCGAGCGTTCCGCCATTTTTCTTGTCCGTCCGTCCCCATTCCGGAAATCGCGACGCAAAACACACATGGTTGCGCCACGGCGTCAAACGCGGCTGTTGTCGCATTTTGGCGCATAGCCAGCGAATATCAGGCTTGGGTATGCTCCGCAATGTCAAAAAACGCCGCGCGAAGCGCCAACGCGGTCTGCCCCGGATGGCCGTTGGCAACCGGCGCGCCGTCAATGGCGACAACCGGCATGACGATGGTGGTGGCGGCGGTGATGAAGGCTTCGCGCGCGCCTTTGGCCTCCTCGACCGAGAAGCCGCGTTCCTCGATCGTCAGGCCGAGTTTCGCCGCCACTTCGAACAAGGTTGTGCGCGTCACGCCGCGCAGGATGCCGTGTTCGGCCGGCCGCGTGACCAGCTTGCCATCCTTCGACACGATCCAGGCGTTGGTGGCCGCGCCCTCCTTGACCGTGCCGTCGGCGTCGACGAACCAGGCTTCCGCCGCGCCCTGCTCCTTCGCCTGCTGGCGGGCAAGCACATTGGGCAGCAGGCCGACGGTCTTGATGTCGACGCGGTCCCAGCGGTTTTCCGGCACGGTAATGACCTTGACGCCGGTCTCGGCCTTTTCTGCGCGGCGTCGTGATCTGTGCGCTTGGCGGTGACGACCAGCGACGACGCCGCATCCGCCGGGAAAACATGGTCGCGCGGCGCGACGCCGCGGGTAACCTACAGATAGACCATGCCGTTGACGACGCGATTGCGCGTCACCGTCTCGCGGATGATGACGAGGAGCGCGGCGCGGCCAACCGGCCAGTCCATCCGCAATTCGCGCAGCGAGCGGTCGAGACGGTCGAGATGGCGGGTCATGTCGACGATGACGCCGTGCTTGACCTCGCAGACCTCGTAGACACCGTCGGCGAACTGATAGCCGCGATCCTCGATATGGACGGCGGCGTTGTCGTGGCGCACATAGCGGCCGTTGACATAGGCGATGCGCAGCATCGGCGATTCCCCTCGGAGTTTCGCGCCGGCTTACGGCGGAAAAAGCGCAAGGGCAAGGCAAGGGGGTGAAGGCCCCTTCCCTATACCCCCAGCGACTTCAGCTTCCGATGAAGCGCCGATCGCTCCATGCCGACGAACTCGGCGGTGCGCGAGATGTTGCCGCCGAAGCGGTTGATCTGGGCGATCAGGTATTCCTTCTCGAACATCTCGCGCGCCTCGCGCAGCGGCAGCGCCATGATATGGGCGTCGGATTGCGACGGCGCCTTCGGCATCATGTCGCCGATCTCGGCGGGCAGCATGTCGGCCGTGACCGGCGCTTCCGGATCCTCGGAACGGGCGAGGATGAGCAAGCGCTCGATGTTGTTCTTCAATTGCCGCACATTTCCCGGCCAGTGATGCGCCTGCAGAACGGCGAGCGCATCCTCTGCGAGGCGGCGCGGGCGCATGCCCGCCTGGCGGGCGATCAGGCTCATGAAATGGTCGATCAGGAGGGGAATGTCCTCGCGCCGTTCCGACAACGACGGCACACGCACCGGCACGACGGCGAGGCGGTGATAGAGGTCCTCCCGGAAACGGCCGTCGGCGATCATCGCTTCGAGGTTCTGCGCCGTCGAGGCGATGACGCGGACATCGACCTTGACCCGCTTGGCGCCGCCGACGCGCTCGAATTGCTGGTCGACCAGGACGCGCAGGATTTTCGATTGCGTCTCGCGCGGCATGTCGGCGACCTCGTCGATATAGAGGATGCCGCGATGGGCCTCCTCGAGCGCGCCGACCTTGCGCTCGCCGCCATTCGATTCGGTGCCGAACAATTCGATTTCCATGCGCTCCGGCGTGATCGTGGCGGCGTTCAGCGTGACGAACGGTCCGCCGGCGCGCATCGAGGCGGTGTGGATGGCGCGGGCGACCAGTTCCTTGCCCGAACCCGACGCGCCCATGATGAGGACGCGGCTGTTGGTCGGCGCAATGCGCTCGATCAGCTGGCGCAACTGGCTCAGCGCGTGCGACACGCCGATCAGGTCGAACGAATCGGTGGCGCGACGCTTCAGGTCGACGACTTCGCGCTTGAGTTTCGAGGTTTCGAGCGCGCGTTCGGCGATCAGGATCAGCCGATCCGCCTTGAACGGCTTCTCGATGAAATCATAGGCGCCGCGGCGAATGGCGGCGACCGCCGTCTCGATGTTGCCGTGGCCGGAAATCATGACAACGGGAAGGTCGGGGTGGCGGCGCTTGACTTCGTCGAGCAATTCCAGCCCGTCGAGACGCGAACCTTGCAGCCAGACGTCGAGGAAAACCAGCGCCGGCAGGCGTTCGGCGATGGCGGCGAGCGCGCCGTCGGCGTCGCCGGCGGTGCGGGTTTCGTTGCCCTCGTCGGAAAGGATGCCGGCGACGAGTTCGCGAATGTCGGTCTCGTCGTCGATGATCAGGATATCGGAAGCCATGACGGTCCCTTCAGGCGTTCTCTGTCACGGGTTTGGCAATTCCTGCCGCGGTGGGCGCGGCCGGCAGAACGAAGCGGATCATTGCGCCGCGACCGTCGTGGAAATCCGCGGGCGCATCATGCAATTCAAGCCGTCCGCCATGGTCCTCGACGATCTTCTTGACGATGGCGAGGCCGAGGCCGGTGCCTTTTTCGCGAGTCGTGATGTAGGGTTCCAGCAAGCGGTTGCGCTGCTCGCGCGGCAGGCCTTTGCCATTGTCGGCAACCTCGACCACCAGATCTGCGCCGTCGGCGCGGGCCGATATCCGCACCGCCCCCTGCCCGCGATCGGCCGCATCGAGACCGTCGATCGCTTCGGTGGCGTTCTTGATGACATTGCCGAAGGCCTGGCTCAGCAGGCGCGCATCGAAGCGGCCGACAAGCGGGGCATCGCCGAAATCCCGGGTGAACGAAATATCGGGGCGGCCGACCTCGACAAGGAAAGAAGCCTCCTTCAGCGGGTCGCGCAGGTCGATGACTTCCAGCGCCGGCTTGGGCATGCGGGCGAACGAGGAGAATTCATCGACCATGCGGCCAATGTCGCCGACCTGGCGGATGATCGTGTCGGTGCATTGGTCGAACACTTCCCGGTCTTCGACGATCACCTTGCCGTAGCGTCGGCGAATGCGCTCGGCGGCAAGCTGGATCGGCGTCAGCGGGTTCTTGATTTCATGGGCGATCCGCCGCGCCACGTCGGCCCAGGCGGTTGAGCGCTGGGCGACGACAAGGTCGGTAATGTCGTCGACAGTGATGACATAGGCATGTTCGCCGGTCTGGTCGGCTTCCGATTCAAGCGTCACCTGGACGTTGAAAGATCGCTCGGCGCCATTGCGCCAGAAAGCGACCTGCTCGCGATGGACCGGGCGACCGGAGGATTTGGCCACTTCGAAGACCCTGCCGACATGCGGCAACAGCCCCGATGCGGGCGCCGAGCGCCGATTGGGTCAACGCTAGCATGGTTTCAGCGGAACGGTTGACGATCGTGACGATGCCGGCCTCGTCGACGCCGATGACGCCGGCCGTGACCCCGGACAGCACCGCTTCGGAAAAGCGCCGCCGGTCGTCAATCTGGTCCTTGACGGTGATCAGTTCGTTTCGCTGCGCCTTCAGCTGCATGATCATGCGGTTGAACGTGTCGCCGAGCAGGGCCACATCGCCGTCCGACTGGCGCACCGGCACGGCAACATCGAGATTGCCGGTGGAAACTTCGCCGGCGGCGCCGATCAGCTGGCGGATCGGACGAACCAGGCGGTCGGCGACCGCGATGCCGGTCCAGATCGCCGACAGGACGACGACGAGGGTGAGGCCGAGATAGAGCAACGCGAAAGCGATCTGGGTCGTCGTCCGGTTGGCTTCGAGCCCCGGAATATTCCGTGGCGTTGGTGGTGACGATCTGTCGGGCCCTGGATAACCTGCGGGTCGACCAGACGGAGCGTAAACAAGAACAGGTCGCGGGAAGCCTCGCGAACGTCCTTCAGCTTGACGATGGCGCCGATGATGTTCCTGGTGCGTGGTTCGATCAGCACGGGCAAGCCATCGGCCGCCTTGTCGACCGCCTCTTGCGGTGGCGGCGGCAGGTCGAATTCGGCGTCGGTACGCGCCTGCATGACCACGGCGCCGGAAGCATCGATGAGCGCTGCATGAGCCAGCGCCCTGCCCTTCGCCTGCTCGCTCATGAAATCGCGAAACCCGGATTTGTCGAGGCTGTAGATGGCGCGCGCGCTATCGAGATCAGTTGCCATCGACAAGGTCGTACCCTGCAGGTTGCGGGCGTTCTCCAGCACATAGGCTTCGGCGATCGACAGAGACGATTGAACAATGTCCTTGGTGCGAATCGAGAACCAGCGATCGAGCCCGATGTTGAGCGTCATCGCGGCGGTGATGGCGACGACGATCGCGGGTACGCCGGCCGCGACCGAAAACAAGGTAACGATGCGGACATGCAGGCGTGCGGCGGCGCGACCGTGACGCCGCGCCGTCAAAATGCGGTGGACTTCGCGCGCGATCAGGCCGGCCAGCAGCAGGATGAAAGCGGCGTTGAAAATGATCAGCGTCAAGGTGACGGTTTCTGTGGGCTGGATCGGCGTCAGCCCGACCAGAATGACGAAAGATATGACGGCTGACGCCAAGGCCAGCAAAACCGCGACCACGCCCGGCAATGCCAACAATTTGCGGCTTTCAGCCGAGGGGTCCGCCAGATTGGCAGTCGTGACCGCAGCATTCGCGCTCATGATGATTCCGTCATTGTCGTTGCAATCATGCAACGCTTTGTGGCGATTTTGCAACAAACCGCCCGAGGAAGGCGGGAAATCAGCCGGGGCGATAGCCGCGATAAACATTGACCCCGAGTTCGCGGATCTTCTTGCGCAATGTGTTGCGATTGAGGCCGAGCAAATCGGCGGCCTTGATCTGGTTGCCGCGCAGCGCCGTCATCGCCGCGACGATGAGCGGATATTCCACTTCCGCCAGGATGCGTTGATAGAGCCCCGGTGGCGGCAGACCGTCTCCGAAAGACGCGAAATAGCGTTGCAAATGGGCCTCCACCGCCTGCCCGATGGGCATGTCGGAGGGCGAAGCGGCAGCCGGAGCGCCGGGCGCGGCGTCCAATTCGTTGCGGATGATCTCGGCGGAAATCTCCTCTTGGGGATAGAGCGCGGCAAGCCGGCGCACGAGGTTTTCCAGCTCGCGCACATTGCCCGGCCAGGCATGGCGTTTCATCGCTTCGACGGCGCCGGGGGCAATGCGTTTTCCGGGCAATCCCTCTTTCTCGCCAAGCGCGAAAAAATGGCGCACGAGGTCGGGCACGTCCTCGGCCCTTTCGCGCAGCGGCGGCAGGCGGATGGGCACGACATTGAGGCGGTAGAACAGATCCTCGCGGAACAGGCCCTGATGGATCGCCTGGCGCAAATCCTTGTTGGTGGCGGCGACGATGCGCACATCGGTCTTGATCGGCGTGCGGCCGCCAACCGTGGTGTATTCGCCCTGCTGCAACACGCGCAGCAGGCGGGTCTGGGCGTCCATCGGCATGTCGCCGATTTCGTCCAGAAACAGTGTTCCTCCCTCGGCCTGTTCGAAACGGCCGGCCGAGCGGTTCTGCGCGCCGGTAAAGGCGCCCTTCTCGTGGCCGAACAGTTCCGATTCGATCAGGTCGCGCGGGATCGCTGCCATGTTGATGGCCACGAACGGACCATTGCGGCGTTTGCCATATTCGTGCAGCGCGCGCGCCACCAGTTCCTTGCCGGTGCCGGATTCGCCGGTGATCATCACCGTGAGGTCGGTCTGCATCATGCGCGCCAGCATCCGGTAGATGTCCTGCATGGCCGGCGAGCGGCCGACGAGCGGCATGGCTTCGCCCGCCTCGGACTTTTCGGGGCGGAGGGGCGCGATTTTCGGCGCATCGAGGGCGCGGGCGACAACTTTCAACAGTTCGGAAAGATCGAATGGCTTCGGCAGATATTCGTAGGCGCCTTTTTCCGATGCGCGGATGGCGGTCATGAAGGTGTTTTGCGCGCTCATGACGATGACCGGAAGATCCGGCCGCGCCTTCTTGATGCGCGGCAGCATGTCGAAAGCGTTTTCGTCGGGCATGACGACGTCGGTGATGACGATATCGCCATCGCCGGCCGAAACCCAACGCCACAATGTTGCGGCGTTCGACGTGACGCGAACCTCGTGACCGGCCCTAGAAAGGGCCTGGCTCAGCACTGTGCGGATCGCCGCGTCGTCGTCGGCGACAAGAATGTTGCCCTTGGTCATGATGGGAATTCTCCCTGGTCGGTGCGACCGGCTGTGCCCTTCCAGGCCGGCATCAGAATGCGGAATGTCGTGCCGCGCGGCGAGGAATCGCACTCGATGACGCCGCCATGCTCGCCGACGATCTTGGCGACGAGGGCGAGTCCGAGACCGGAACCATTCGGCTTGGTGGTGATGAAGGGGTCGAAAAGGATCGGCAGGATGTCGGCGGGGACGCCTGAGCCATTGTCGTGGACGCAGAATTCGAGCGGCAGCGAGACGCGATCCTGGCTACCGGGCACGGAAAGGCGAATGCCGGGCCGGAAAGCGGTGGTCAACCGAAGCTCGCCGCCGGCCATATCGCCGATGGCTTCGGCGGCGTTTTTGACCAGATTGAGGAAGACCTGGACCAGTTGGTCGCGGTTGCCATGGACCGGCGGCAATGACGGATCATAGTCCTCGACGATTTTGATGCGGCTGGCAAAACCGTTGCGGGCGATCGCCTTCACATGGTCGAGCACGACATGGATGTTGACGGGCTGGCGTTCCAGCGGACGGTCGTCGGCGAAGACCTCCATGCGGTCGACCAGGGCGACGATGCGGTCGGTCTCGTCGGTGATCAGCCGCGTCAGCGCCCGGTCCTCGTCGGTGACAGCCATTTCGAGCAATTGCGCCGCACCGCGAATTCCGGACAACGGGTTCTTGATTTCATGGGCCAGCATCGAGGCAAGGCCGGTGACCGACCGCGCCGCGCCGCGATGGGTCATTTGCCGGTCGATCTTGTCGGCCATGGAGCGTTCCTGCAGCATGACGACCACGCCGCCGGTCCTGTCGGGCGAAGGCGCGCAATAGATATCGACAATCTTTTCCTGGCCGAGACGTGGCGAGGAAATATCGACGCGGTATTCGTTGACCGGAGCGCGACCCTCGCGAACCTGATCGATCAGCGCCAACAACGGCGAGCCGAAGGGGACGAGGGCGGCCAGGCGGTTGCGCGAAAGTATCGGCGCCGAAGCGCCAAAGAAGGCTTCCGCATCCGCATTGGCGTAAGCGACATGGCCATCGGCGGAAACCATGATGACGGGATGGCGTATGGTGTTGAGCACCATCTGGGCGAGATCGGGCTTGCGTTCGGCGGGTTCCACAGGATTTGGATTCATGGCGGGTTCCTGACACCCGCCTGTTTAACGACGAGTTGCAATTGGGTGGCTGAGGTCATGGCCGGACAAGCCGCAATCAGGCAACCGATACATTTTATTGTAGTAACGAAAAAGGTGGACCGAATCTCTTTTTTGTAGTAACAGAATTCGTCAGAATCGAATTCGACCCAACCAAACGTCAAGCCAGTCTGGACGCTTGCGGCCTTGACATGGCGGACGCGTCCAAGGTTTTCGCCGCACCGCACCACACAATTTAAGACACTCGGCGGGATTCGGGAGGTCCGGCACATCACCGTTGGCCACTTGGCCGACCGGATGGTGGTTTTGGTCTGGACCTCGCGCGACGTTGCTCGACGCATCATTTCGACAAGGAAAGCCAATGACAGGGAACAATCTCTCTACGCAACCCGCCTTCGTTGATCCCGACGATGCGCCGGATCTTTCGCCTTCGCCTTGGCGCGAGAAACTTGCCGCCGCGCCGGTTCGGCGGGGACGGCCGCGGGTCGCGCAAACCAAGGTATCCACGACCCTGCGCCTCGACGCCGACATCCTGGCCCATTTCCGGGCCGGCGGCGACGGCTGGCAAAGCCGTATTAACGCGACCTTACGGGCAGCGATTGGCAAATAGGAATGTATCACCCGGCCTCCTTCGCCAATCCGACGACCTCCGCGCCGAATATCCTGCCGATCAAGCGCAGCGCTCCGGCTGGGTCGGTGGTCGTCAGCAGCATCTGGCGCAAATCTTCCGGCGTCTCCGGCGCGAAACGGTCGAGGTACCAGCCGAGATGCTTGCGGGCGTGGCGCAGGCCGCGCTCGCGGCCATAGTGGAAGAGCATCGCTTCGTAATGATCCCTGACAAAAGCCGGCAGGTCCGTCGGTCCTTCGCCATTGCCGGAGATTGTTCCGGCCAGCCACGGCCGGCCGTAATGGGCCCGCCCGATCATCACAGCGTCCGCCCCGCTTGCGGCGAGAACGGCATTCGTGTCGGCGTGCGACTGCACGTCGCCATTGGCGACGACGGGAATGGAAACGGCGCGTTTCACCGCCGCGATGGCGGCCCAATCGGCCTGGCCGGTATAAAACTGGTCGCGGGTCCGCCCGTGAACGGTCACCATCGCGACGCCGGCAGCCTCGGCGCGGCGGGCAAGTTCGGCGGCGTTGAGGCTGGTTTCGTCCCAGCCAAGCCGCATCTTGACCGTGACGGGCGCGTCGACCGCGCCGATCACGGCCTCGACCAAACGTAGCGCGTGATCCGGGTCGCGCATCAAGGCCGATCCGCACAAGCCGCCGGTGACCTTTTTGGCCGGGCAACCCATGTTGATGTCGATGATATCCGCCCCCTCGCCTGCGGCCATGCGCGCGGCTTCGGCCATGGCGTCGGCGTCGCGGCCGGCGAGTTGGACGACATGGGCGACGCCGTCGATGCGTTCGAGGCGTCTGGCGGATTCGGCGCGTGATCGCGACAGTTCGCCGCTGGCGATCATTTCGGAGACGACCATGCCGGCGCCAGCGGCGGCGGCGCGGGCGCGAAACGGCGCATCGGTGACGCCGGACATCGGCGCAAGGAAGACCCGGTTCGGCAAGGTTACCGGACCGATCGTCAATGGAGCGTCAAGGGACGGGCGCTGCGATTGCATAAAATGCGGTCACTCCACAATGATGCCTGTTTTCTAGCCATCTCCCTCGTCCAACGCAATTGGAGAAGCATCGATTTTTCGGTGCTTGGCGTCGCAGCCGCGCACCGTTAGGACAGGCAACGGGAGGATTGCCAGTGAGCGTTCAAAGCATCGGGATCGTCATCGTCGCCGCCGGACGCGGTGAACGCGCCGGCCAATCGGCAGAAGGGCCGAAGCAGTATCGGCGCATCGGCGGCAAGGCGGTCATCGCGCGCACGCTCGAGCGCTTTTTAGGCTGGCCGGACTGCGGTCCGGTCGCTGTGGCCCTTCACCGCGACGACCACGGCCTGTTTGACGCCGCCGTGCCGTTGCGCGATCCGCGCCTGATCGTGGTCGAGGGCGGGCCGACGCGCCAGGCATCGACGCTTGTCGCGCTGCGGGCCTTGGCGGACAAGGGCATCAGCCATGTTATGGTGCATGACGCCGTCAGACCCTTCATCGACAATGGCTTGCTCGATCGCATCGCCCATGCGCTTGACGCCGCCGATGGCGTGTTGCCGGCATTGCCGGTCGCCGACACGCTGAAGAAGGTCGAGCATGGCCGGGTGGCGACCACCGTCGACCGTTCGCGGCTCTATGCCGCGCAGACGCCGCAGGCCTTTCCATTTCCGTCGATCCTCGACGCCCATGAGCGGGCGCACCAAGCGGGACGCGCCGATTTCACCGACGACGCGGCGATTGCCGAGTGGGTCGGAATCAATGTGCGCCTCGTCGAGGGTTCGCCCGACAATGTCAAACTGACGCTGGCCCGCGACATCGCGGCTGCCGACGAAAGGCTTTCCGCCATGCCCTTCCCCGATATCCGCACCGGCAACGGCTATGACGTCCATGCCTTCGAAGCGGGCGACCACGTGACGCTGTGCGGGGTCGACATTGCGTTCGGACAGAAGCTCTCCGGCCATTCCGACGCCGATGTGGCGTTGCACGCACTGACCGACGCGCTGCTGTCGACCTGCGGCGAAGGCGACATCGGCGTGCATTTCCCGCCGTCCGATCCGAAGTGGAAGGGTGCGGCGTCGCATATATTTCTTGCCCATGCCGCCGGCCTGGTGCGGGCAAAGGGCGGGCGCATCGCGCACGCCGACGTGACTCTCATCGCCGAAGCCCCCAAAATCGGACCGCATCGGGCCGCGATGACAGCCCGGATTGGTGAAATTCTCGGGATTTCGGCCGATAGGGTCTCCGTCAAAGCCACCACCAACGAGAAACTCGGCTTTGTCGGCAGGGGGGAAGGCATCGCGGCCATCGCCACGGCGACGGTCGCCTATCCGGGGAGTGTTCCGGCATGAGCGTATTGTTGGCGACCGCCGTGCTCGAAGCGGCGAAGGAAAAAGGCGTGACCATCGCGCTGGCCGAATCCTGCACCGGCGGTCTGGTCGCCGCCGAGCTGACGGCAATTCCTGGTTCCTCCACGGTGGTCGAGCGCGGTTTCGTTACTTATTCCAACACGGCCAAACAGGAGATGCTGGGCGTCGCGGCTGCTTCGCTTGACGCTCATGGCGCGGTCAGCGCCGAGGTCGCGCGCGAGATGGCGGAAGGCGCGCTCGCTCATTCGCGCGCCAACCTTGCCATCGCGGTCACCGGCATCGCCGGACCGGACGGCGGCACGGCTGACAAACCGGTCGGGCTGGTGTGGTTCGCCATTGCCATGACGGGTCACGCCACGCACGCCAAGCATCGCACGTTCAAAGGGTTTTCCCGCGTCATTGTGCGCAAGGCGGCAACCGAGACGGCGCTGCGCCTGCTGCTTGCCTCGCTTGGCAAAGGTCATCTGGACGATTCGGCGATGTGAGTTTCAGCCGCCGAGGTAGGTCCGCCAAATTGCGCCGAGCACGTTGGAGTAATCGTCGGTCCAGGGGCGGACCGCGGCGAAACCCTGCCTTTCGAGATGCGGGCTGGCGGCAAGCGCGGCAAAATCAGCCTCGTCATTGGCAAGGAATGCGACGCGGCTCGCCGTTTTGAACACGTCCGGACCTCCCGTCGATGTCACGCCGGGGAAACCGCCGACCAGGACCTTCATGCCCAAGGCGGCGCCATTGGCGGCAAGGACCGAGCCAAGCTCCATGTGACGGTTGGAAATGTGCATGACAATCAGGCCATTGGCCTTGAGCTTGGCGCGGTAAAGCGCGAGCGCCTCGACCGTCATCAGGTGAACCGGAATGGAATCGGACGAGAAGGCATCGATGACCAGAATGCCATAGGCGCCCTCGGCTTCGGCGGCGAGCTTGAGGCGTGCATCGCCGATGACGATCCGGCTGTCGCCGGCGCATTCCGGCATGAAGCGGAAAAGGGCGGAATCAGTGGCGAGATCGACGACATCGCGGTCGATTTCGAAAAAATCCCAAGTCTCACCGTCCTGACGATAGCAGGCCAGGCTGCCGGCTCCGAGGCCGACAATGCCGGCGCGGCCGAGTTTGCCGCCGAGGCGCTTTCGCGTTTCGGCAATGGCGTCCGCCATGCCACTGGCGGAATGGTAGTAGGTGAGCGGTTCCGGTTTGCCGGCAAGGGCGTTGCCGGTTTCGTCGGCAAAACGCATTGCGCCATGCATCGTCGTGCCATGCATCATGCGGCGATATTGTCCCTCGACGCCTTCGACGACCGTGGTGACGCCGAAAAAGGAGCGCCGGACAGCCACCGGTGGATTGATCGAGGCGATTTCGGTCACCAACATCACCGCGACCGCGAACAGCCCGAAACCGAGCAAAGGCCGGCGGCGGATCAGGACCAGCATGGCAATCGCCAGCGCCGCGCCGTTGACGGCGAGTTGCGCGGTCAGTGTATCGGCGGGAAACAAATGGCGGGCGAAGAACGGCGTGGTTGCGCCGATGGCAAGCGCAACCACGACAGTCGCGCCGACCTGCTTCGCGCCCGATTGCCACACCGGACCGAGCGCCAACAGTGCGGCTGCGATCAGGATGGGGTATTCGGCGATGGAGTTGAATAACTGCGGCGCAATCAGGCTCGCGAACACGCCGCCGATGACGCCGCCGACCGACATCAGGAAATAGAACGACGTCAGGTGGGCCGCGGCCGGTCGTTTTGACGCCAGCGTGCCGTGCGCCGCCATGGCGGCGATGAAAAAGAAGCCGTAATGGGCGCCAACGCCGAGCCATGCGGGGAATTCCACGCCGACGGCGAGCGAAATCACCGCGCCCACGGCGGCGAAAGGCAGCAGCGTTTCCATCCATGATGCGGCAAAGAGCGGCTTCTGGCGGAAAACCAGCACGAAAGTCAGCAGAAACAGGGCGAGCGGAATCACCCAGAGGAATGGTGCGGCGGCAAGATCGGTCGACACCTGGGCTGTGACGGCAACCAGCAGACCAGAGGGAATGGCGGCAAGGCCGATCCAGGCCGCCTTGTCCCGAAATGACGGAGCGGGACCGGCATCGGCCAGACCGGGAGCATCGTTGGTGTTCTCGCCGATGGCGCCATTGCGCATGGCCGTGGCGCCGCTCAGCGCGATCGATACCGCAAGCGTGACGAAGCCGACGGTCCATAGCGTCCCCTGCACGGGAACCGAGGTCAACGGCTCGAACGCCAGGATGTAGAGAAAAAGCGAAGCGAAGCTGCCGATATTGCTGGCGCCATAGAGGAAATAGGGATCGGCGGCGTGCGGATGCCCGGAGCGGGCGAACCAGGCCTGCAGCAGCGGGCCATTGGCCGATACCGCGAAAAACGGCAGGCCGACGGAAACGGCGAAAAGACCGAGCAGCCACAGGGCCTGACCGGTTTCGGGCGGATTGTCCCATGAGGCGGGAATGGCGATCGGCAAGGCCATGAACGCCACGGCCATGACGGCAAGATGGACCACGATGGCGCTTTTCAACGGCAATCGCGACGTCAGGACATGGGCGTAACCGTAGCCGGCAAGCAAGACCGCCTGAAAGAAGACCATGGCGATCGACCAGACGGCGGGCGAGCCGCCGAGGCGCGGCAGCACCATCTTGGCGAAGAAAGGCTGGACCGAAAAGAGCAGGAAGGCGCTCAAAAACAGCGTGAACGAAAACAGCGCCAGCGCCGCGCGGTCCGAAACCCATGGAGCGCGCCGCAATTCAGACTGGACAATCGACATGAAATATTCCCCGCAGGACCACTCCGGGAAATAGCAGGGGCAACTGAAGGAAGCGTTTATGCCGGGCCGCCGCCGTAAATGGCGTCGGCGCGTTCGGCGAAGGCCTGGCTGAAACGATGGAAGGCGCGGTCGAACATCGCGCCCATCAGCGTTCCCAGCACTTTGTTGCGGAACTCGTAATCGATGAAAAAATGCACGTCGCAGGCCCCCTCGCCCGCCGGCGCAAAGCGCCAGCGATTGTCGAGGCGCGAAAACGGCCCGTCGAGATAGGCGACATCAATGGCGAATTCGGCCGGTTTCAGCAGCACCTGGCTGGTGAAAGTCTCGCGGATTGCCTTGTAACCAACGGTCATGTCGGCAATGAGCAAAGTCGCGCCTTCGCGTTCCTTTTTCTGGCGGATGACGAGCGCCTCGCACAGCGGCAGGAATTCCGGGTAGCGCTCGGCATCGGCGACGAGGGCGAACATGTCCTCGGCGCGGTGCTGCGCCCGGCGCGTGTCAGAGAATTTCGGCAAGATCAGGCCGCCGCTGCGCGTGCGGCGCGCAATTTGGCGAAATCGTCGCCCGCGTGATGCGACGAGCGGGTCAGCGGCGATGCCGCAACAAGCAGGAAGCCTTTCGAATAGGCGATTGTTTTATAGGCCTCGAATTCGTCAGGCGTGACGAAGGCGATGACGGGATGGTGCTTCTTCGTCGGCTGCAAATACTGGCCGATGGTGAGGAAATCGACGTCGGCGCTGCGCAGATCGTCCATCAATTGCAGGACCTCGTTCCGCTCCTCCCCGAGGCCGACCATGATGCCCGATTTGGTGAACATCGACGGATCGAGTTCCTTCACCCGCTGCAGCAGACGGATGGAGTGGAAGTAGCGCGCGCCGGGCCGAACCGTCAGGTAGTTCGACGGCACCGTCTCGAGATTGTGGTTGAACACGTCGGGTCTCGCCGCGACGACGATCTCGAGCGCTCCGTCCTTGCGCAAAAAATCCGGGGTGAGCACCTCGATGGTTGTCGCCGGCGAAGCCTCGCGAATGGCGCGGATGGTTTCGGCGATGTGGCGCGCGCCGCCATCGTCGAGATCGTCGCGGTCGACCGAGGTGATGACCGAGTGGGTGAGGCCCATGTCGCGCACGGCGCGGGCAACCGATTCCGGTTCCGCCGCGTCGAGCGGCGCCGGCTTACCGGTGGCGACGTTGCAGAAGGCGCAGGCCCGCGTGCAGGTGTCGCCCATGATCATGAAGGTGGCGTGCTTCTTTTCCCAGCATTCGCCGATGTTGGGGCAGCCCGCCTCCTCGCACACGGTGACGAGTTTGTTGGCCTTCACCAATGCGCGCGTTTCCAAGTAGCCGCGCGAAGTCGGGGCCTTGACGCGGATCCAGTCCGGCTTGCGGGCGATTTCGTTGTCCGGCCGGTGCGCCTTTTCGGGATGGCGCGCAGCGGCCGCTCGGCGCGGATCGTTGTTGAGCAGATCAATGGTGACGGTCATTCAGTCGCCCCGGATGTCGCTGTATTGCGCCAAGTCATTGCCATATTACATTCCCGGTCCAAACAGAACACGGAGCAACGCATGGGCCGTATTCGCGCATGGTGGAACCGGCTGTTCGCCGCTGATCCCGATCCGGTCCCGGAGGAGCCCGCGGCCTGGATCGCCTACAGACTGGAGAGGATGACGCCGGCGGCGCGTCTCCGGGCCGAGGCGCTGCGCCAGGAAGCCGCCGAGGATTTCGGGTCACTCGACAAGGCTGACGACTGGCTGACCGGCGCCATCCCGTTTCTTGGCGATCGCATTCCGATCGACATCATGCACGACGAAACCGGCGCGAACGCTGTCATGATTGCGCTTCACAACATGCGCTACGGCATTTTTTCCTGACACACGGTCACGGCGCCTTCGGCCTTTCCGTCTTGCCGAAGAACCACAGGATAAGGATGGCGCCCGCGGCGGCGACGATAAGGTTCGACAGGAAGCCGAAATAGGAAATGCCGAGCAGCCCGGCCAGCGTGCCGCCGACAAACGAGCCGGCGATGCCAACAAGGATGTTGGTGAGCAGGCCGTGCTGGCGGTTCATGGCGCGCTCGGCGATCCAGCCGGCCAGGAATCCGATGACAAGCAGGCCCAGAAAACCGACGCCCGGCATGCCGAGAAGGCCGTAACCGTGGTCCATGATGATATTCCTTTCAGTAAATTATCGGTGCTTGTTCAAGCTACGATGCAAGTTCAGCACTGGTGCGAATAGCGGAACACCAACGTGTCGACCGTCCTGCGGCCGGTTGGCTGGCAGTTCTCGTAGACCTCGCGTTCCCCGGTCATTTCCACGCGCGTCTGGCTCGAATTCACCGGCCCTTCCACGTGATATTCGAGTGGCGATCCGGGACAGGATTTGGAAAATACCCTCGCCGTTCCCGAATACCAGTTTCCCGATTTCTCGCCGTCGAATAGCAGCGTGTGCTTGCGTATGCCGGCAGCGGCCAGGCCGGCTTTCGGCTTCTCGTAGGAAAAGAGGCGCGCGGGGCCTTCGGCTTCGAGCCGCATCAAGGAACCGTTGTGGGTCCAGCAGGAATCGGCGAGCGCTGGCGCGGGCGCCGCGACGATCGCAGCGGCGAGGATGGTCGAGCGAAGGGCGTCCACGGAGTTCCCCGTCAGGCGACCAGGCGCGCCAGAAGCACGACGACAATCGCGCCGATGGTCGCGGTCACGACCTGACTGACCATCGGATTGGAAATGCCGAGATTGATGCCCAAGAACGAAAACAGGAAGCCGCCGACAAACGCGCCGATGACGCCGGTGATCAGATAGCGCACCAATCCGCCGCCGCCGACGACGAAAGAGGCGAGAAAGCCGGCAATGAGGCCCATAGCGAGGAAAATGCCGAGCGCTTTCACGTCCATAGTGGTTCTCCCTGAACTATCCCACACTGGGCAATATAGGCCAAAAGGTCCGGCGTGTCATCGGCGGCGCCGTCCGCCAGCGCCCGGAGACGCGGGCGAGCCGGGTTTTCGCTGCTTCGAAGCTCAACGGCGTCCCCTGCCATGCGCTTCTTGCAATCTGGCGCGGGCTAGACGTCTTCCGTCGACAGCATGGCCGCGATACTCCGGTCGGTATCGTTGGTGCTTGCGCCGAGTCCCGCGGCCACATCCTGACGATCCGTCAGCGAGCGATTCTGGCTGAACTTGCGCTTGCCCTCCATGCGCGCAATCTCCAAGTGGACGCCGACGATGCCCCGGAGCTGCGCACGAATGTAGGCGTCCGGCGCATCGCCGACCGCCCATGGGTGTTCCCGGTCCGCCTCGTGCCGGTCGGTTTGGCGGCGGACAACGGAACGAAGGCGTTCCGGATCGTCGAAAAACTCGGCCGGCCCGCAGGCGTGCACCGCCTCGTAGTTCCAGGTGGGAACCACCTTTCCGCCATCCAGTTTCGAGCGATACCAGGAAGGCGAAACATAGGTGTCAGGCCCGAGGAAGATCACCAGCGCCTCGCCCGACTCGCCCTTCCATTGTCCGTTCGCCTTCGCGAGGTGGCCGTAGAGCGTTCCATGCTCGCCCTCGGCCTCATCGAGGATCATCGGCAGGTGCGTGGCGACAAGGCCCTCCGCGCCCGCTGTAATGAGCGTCGGCAGGCGCGCCTCGCGCATGATCCGGCGCAACTCCGCCGGTTCTTGCGTCAGAAAGGCCGGGGGTGTGTAGATGAATTCCGCTTCCTGATCGGGGTCATGCGTTCAACACTCGCCCGTAGGCGTCCAGAACGCTTTCCTTCATCATTTCCGACAGGGTCGGGTGCGGGAAGACCGTGTGCATCAGCTCTTCCTCGGTGGTTTCGAGGTTCATGGCGACAACGAAGCCCTGGATCAGTTCGGTCACTTCCGCGCCGACCATGTGCGCGCCAAGGAGCTGGCCGGTCTTGCGGTCGAATACCGTCTTGATCAGGCCCTGGTCCTCGCCGAGCGCGATGGCCTTGCCGTTGGCGCCGAAGGAGAAGCGGCCGACGCGCACCTCGTGGCCGGCCTCCTTCGCCTTCGCTTCGGTGAGGCCGACGGAGGCGACCTGCGGATGGCAATAGGTGCAGCCGGGGATCTTGGACTTGTCGAGCGGATGGACGCCAGACAATCCGGCGATCGTTTCGACGCAGATGACGCCCTCGTGCTCGGCCTTGTGGGCGAGCATGGGCGGGCCGGCGACATCGCCGATGGCGTAAACTCCCGCCACATTGGTGCGGCCGTAACCATCGACGACGACGCAGCCGCGATCCGTTTTCACGCCCAGCGCTTCGAGGCCGAGGCCCTCGATGTTGCCCTGCACGCCGACGGCGGAAATCAGCCGGTCAGCTTCGATGATCTCCGTCTTGCCGCCCTTCATCTCGACCGTGGCGCGTACCGCATTGGCAAGCTTCTCGACCTTCGTGACCTTGGCTTCGGTGTGGATTTTCAGGCCCGATTTTTCGAGGCTCTTGCGCGCCAGGCCGGAAATCTCGGCATCCTCGACCGGCATGATTGTCGGCATCAGCTCCACAACGGTCACGTCGGAGCCCATCGAATGGAAGAACGAGGCAAATTCGATGCCGATGGCGCCGGAACCCATGACCAGCAGGCGTTTCGGCAATTCGGCCGGCACCATCGCCTCGAAATAGGTCCAGATCAGCTTGCCGTCCGGCTCGATGCCAGGCAGCGCGCGCGGCCGCGCGCCGGTGGCGACGATGATGTGCTTGGCTGTGTAGGTCCCCTCGCCCTTTGCCCCTTTCGGGGCGGGATGCTGCGGCTGCATGGCCGGCTTTGTCGATTTCCCGACGACGATTTCGCCCGGTTTGACCAGCTTCGCCTCGCCCCAGATCACGTCGATCTTGTTCTTTTTCATCAGAAAGCCGACGCCGGCGTTGAGGCGGGCAGAAACGCCGCGCGAGCGCTCGACCACCGCCTTGACATCGGCGGCGATGGTCCCCTCGATCTTCAGGCCGTAATTTTTCGCGTGTTCGGCCAGATGCTTGACCTCGGCCGAGCGCAGCAGCGCCTTGGTCGGGATGCAGCCCCAGTTGAGGCAGATGCCGCCCAGATGCTCGCGCTCGACAATGGCCGTCTTCAGGCCCAATTGCGCGGCGCGGATGGCGGTGACATAGCCGCCCGGGCCGGACCCGATGATGATGACGTCGTAATCGGCCATGGCAGAAGCCCTCCTATGGCGTTCGATCGCGAATGAGCAGAACCCATTGGCGCGCGGTCTGGTTTTCGGCAAAGGGAACGAAAGGGCGACGTCCGGCCTCGACGAAACCGGCCGACGCGTAAAGCGCCAACGCCTTGGCGTTATTGTCTTCGGTAATGAGGCTCAGCGCCCGGTCGGCGCGGGCGATTTCGGCTTGCATCAAAGCACGACCGATCCCCCGTCCGCGAAATCGCGGATAGACAGCGAGACCATCGATGAAACGCGTGCCTTCGGCGGTTGATTTGAGTTCGTTGAGCGGCACAAGCGCAGCGTCCGGCGGATCGCCGCCTTCCCGTTCGGCCTCGATCGGGTAGGACAGCAGCGAACCGGCGACCACACCGTCGATTTCCGCCACCAAGGCGTTGCGCCAGGAAAACGGGCCGTCGATGAAGGCAAATCCGTCACGCGCGCCCTGCAGCGGGCGCTCCGCTTCGCCGGCATCGACGTAAATCTGCAAAACCCTTGTCGTCAGTCCATGCGAGGCGACATCGTCGAGGATGGCCAGATCGGCGCTGTCGGCGCGGGTTGCCGGGCGGATATGCACTCTGTCAGCTCCCTCGCCGCGCAGCGGCCTTGCGGGAGCGGATGGGCGATCAGGCCCTGAGCATCCCGAAAATCTCGTCTTTCAGTCTCAAATGCTGCTTGCGCATCGCCTCCAGATGGAAGTCATCGGTCGGCTGCACTTCCTGTTCGGCGAGCACGATTTGCTTGTTGATTTCCTGGTATTCGTTGGCCAGGCGGTGAAAATGCGCGTCGGTTTCCTTCAGCACATGAATCCGCCCGGCGAATTCCGGGAATTCTTCGGTCAACTCGTGGGGAAAGTAGGTCATGATCGCGTTGCTCCGCATTCGATGACCAAACCTCGCCCGCCCTCGCCCTTCCCTCCTTGATGCGTATCAAATCGTCAACAGATGCAGCCGCCTCACACCAACATCCCCAGCGGGTTTTCAACGTAACGCTTGAATGCGCCGAGAAGCTCCGCCCCGAGCGCGCCGTCGACGGCGCGGTGGTCTGTGGAAAGCGTCACGGACATCACCGTTGCGATCCTGATCTCTCCATTCTTCACCACCGGGCGCTGTTCGCCCGCGCCGACGGCGAGGATGGTCGCGTGCGGCGGATTGATGACGGCGGCGAAGTCCTTCACCCCCATCATGCCGAGATTGGAGACGGCCGAGGAGCCGCCCTGGTATTCCTCCGGCTTAAGCTTTCGCGCCTTGGCGCGAGCGGCCATGTCCTTCATCTCGTTGGAGATTTGGCTGAGCGTCTTGGTTTCGGCCGAGCGGATCACCGGAGTGATCAGGCCGCCGGGGATCGACACGGCGACGCCGACATCGGCCTGCCGGTGTTTCACCATCGCCGTTTCCGTCCACGAGACATTGGCGTCGGGCACGTCCCGAAGGGCGAGCGCCAGCGCCTTGATGACCATGTCGTTGACCGACAGCTTGTAGGCGGGCGCGTCGCCCTTGTCGGTTTTTTTCACCGGCGCGGCGCCGTTCAGCTGGGTGCGCAGCGCCAGCAGCGCGTCGAGTTCGCAATCGACTGTCAGATAGAAATGCGGGATGGTTGTTTTCGCCTCGACCAGACGGCGGGCGATGACCTTGCGCATGTTGTCGTGGGGAACGAGCGCGTAGGAGCCTTCGGCGAAGAGCTTGAGGACGGCATCGTCGGACATGGCTTTCGGGAGCCGGCGCGACCGCCTCGTCCTTCGAGGCTCGCTGCGCTCGCACCTCAGGATGAGGCGTCGGGGCAGGCGCGACGCCCTTGTCCCTGGCGTTCAGCACATCGGCCTTGACGATGCGGCCTTTCGGCCCGCTGCCGGCGAGCGCTGCGAGATCGACGCCCGAATCGGCGGCGATGCGGCGCGCCAGCGGCGTGGCGAAGAGGCGGGGTGATTGGCCAATCTCCCCCCTTGTGGGGGTAATGCCCGGCACGGCAGAGGTGGGTTCGGGCGCAGAGGGTTTCTCACCCCCCTCTGTCGCCTTCGGCGACATCTTCCCCACAAGGGGGGAGATCGGGGCGGGCGGCGTCGGCGCAGCAACCTTGGCGCTTTCCTCCCCCTCGCCCGCCAGCACGGCGATCACCGAATTGACCTTCACGCCCTGCGTTCCGGCGGGCACGACGAGCTTCTCGATCCGGCCCTCGTCGACCGCCTCCACCTCCATGGTGGCCTTGTCGGTTTCGATTTCGGCGATGACGTCGCCTGATTTCACCGTGTCGCCCTCTTTCACCAGCCATTTTGCAAGGTTTCCCTCCTCCATGGTCGGCGACAGGGCAGGCATCAGGATGTCGATGGCCATGTTTGCCTCCTCACGCCCGGTAGGTGACGGCTTTGACCGCCGCGACGACTTCCGCCACGTTCGGCAAGGCCAGTTTCTCGAGGTTCGCCGCGTAAGGCATCGGCACGTCCTTGCCGCAGATTGTGATCACCGGCGCGTCGAGATAATCGAACGCCCTTTGCATCACTTGCGACGCGATGTGGTCGCCGACCGAGGATTGCGGATAGCCCTCCTCAACGGTGACCAGCCGGTTGGTCTTCCTGACGCTCTCGATGACCGTGTCGAGGTCCATGGGGCGGATGGTTCTCAGATCGACGATTTCGGCGTCGATGCCCATTGCCTCCAGTTCGGCCGCCGCCTTGACGCAATAGGTCATGCCGATGCCGAACGAGACCAGCGTCACGTCCTTGCCGGCGCGGTGGATGCGCGCCTTGCCGATCGGCAAAATATAATCCTCGACATCCGGCACATCGAAGGTCTGGCCGTAGAGGATTTCGTTTTCAAGGAAGATGACCGGGTTCGGATCGCGGATGGCGGCCTTCATCAGGCCTTTCGCGTCGGCGGCGGTGTAGGGCTGCACGACCTTCAGGCCGGGAATGTGGCTGTACCAGGCGGCGTAATCCTGGCTGTGCTGGGCGGCGACGCGCGCCGCCGCGCCGTTCGGGCCGCGGAAGACGATCGGCGCGCCCATCTGGCCGCCCGACATGTAGAGCGTCTTGGCGGCCGAATTGATGATCTGGTCGATCGCCTGCATGGCGAAATTGAAGGTCATGAACTCGACGATCGGTTTCAGCCCCGCCATCGCAGCGCCGACGCCGATGCCGGCGAACCCGTGCTCGGTGATCGGCGTGTCGACGACGCGCTTCGCCCCGAATTCCTGCAGCAACCCTTGCGTGATCTTGTAGGCGCCCTGATACTCGCCGACCTCCTCGCCCATGACGAAGACATCGCCGTCGCGGCGCATTTCCTCGGCCATGGCGTCGCGCAGCGCCTCGCGCACCGTCATCGGAATGGTCTTGGTTCCGGGCGGGAGCGCGGGGTCGGAGCCGTGGCCGATCTCCCCCCTTGTGGGGGAGATGCCCGGCAGGGCAGAGGGGGGTTCGGGCGCAGTGGATTTTCTACCCCCCTCTGTCGCCTTCGGCGACATCTCCCCCACAAGGGGGGAGATTGGAGCCGCCGTGGCATCCTCCCCCTCGCCCGCGATCACCGCGATCACGGCGTTGACCTTGACGCCCTGGGTCCCGGCGGGAACCACGATCTTCGCCAGCACGCCCTCGTCGACGGCCTCGACCTCCATCGTCGCCTTGTCGGTCTCGATCTCGGCGATGACGTCGCCGGCCTTGACCGCGTCGCCCTCCTTTTTCAGCCATTTGGAGAGGTTTCCCTCCTCCATGGTCGGCGACAGCGCGGGCATCAGGATGTCGATCGGCATGGTTTCCTCACCTTGAACTTGCGGCCGCTCAGGCCGGCAGACGCATCCAGAACAGAACCGCGAGAACGGCGACGAGCGAGCCTATCGCGGCGACACGGGCGGCCTTGAGCCAGAGCGGCGGCGGGCCATGCAGGGCTTCGTGGTCGAGCGCGGCGCGCTGGCGCGCGGCCCGGCCGTCGAAATAGGCGTTCAGCACCCGCGCGCCCTTCAGCATCGATGCGCCGACGTGCCAGAAATACCAGACGAACAGCGCCAGAACGCCGGCAGCAAGCGCATATCCGTAAAAGTCGAAACCGCCGGCCACCGCCACGCCCTCAATGCGTGATGTCGGTCCAGAGCTCGGACACATCCGGCTCCGGATCGGCCTGGGAGAAATCGGCGGCGTCGGCGACGATATCGCGCACATCCCTGTCGATCGCCTTCAATTCGTCCTCGCCGGCCCAGCGATTGTCGAGCAAGCGCTGGCGCACCTGTTCGATCGGGTCGCGTTCGGAGCGCATCTTCTGCACTTCATCCTTGGAACGGTACTTGGCCGGGTCCGACATCGAATGGCCGCGATAGCGGTAAGTCTGCATCTCGAGGATGATCGGCCCTTTGCCGGAGCGGCACCAATCGGTGGCGAGATCGGCGGCTGCCTTGACGGCGCGCACATCCATGCCGTCGACCTGGATGCCGGGAAGGCGGAATGAATCGCCGCGCTGGGAAAAATCGGTCTCGGCCGAGGCGCGCGACACCGCAGTGCCCATGGCGTAACGGTTGTTCTCGATGATGTAGACGACGGGAAGCTTCCACAGCGACGCCATGTTGAAGCTCTCGTAGACCTGGCCCTGATTGGAGGCGCCGTCGCCGAAATAAGCGAAGGAGACATTGTCGTTGCCGCGATAGCGGTTGGCGAAGGCGAGGCCCGTGCCGAGCGACACCTGCGCGCCGACAATGCCGTGGCCGCCGTAGAAGTGCTTCTCCTTGGAGAACATGTGCATCGAGCCGCCCTTGCCTTTCGACAGGCCGCCTCGGCGTCCGGTGAGTTCGGCCATGACGCCGCGCGCAGACATGCCGCACGCCAGCATGTGGCCGTGATCGCGGTAGCCGGTGATATTCTGGTCGCCATCCTTGGCCGCCATCTGCATGCCGGTGACGACGGCTTCCTGGCCGATATAGAGGTGGCAGAAGCCGCCGATGAAGCCCATGCCGTAAAGCTGGCCGGCCTTCTCCTCGAACCGGCGGATCAACAGCATCATCCGGTAGGCGGCGAGCTCCTGTTCCTTGGTGAAAGCGGCTGGCTTGGGTGTTTTGGGCGGGGCGTCGGATTTTGCAGGTGCGGTTTTGCGCGCGGCGACGGCCATCGTCTCACTCCCTGATCGGCATTTCCTCGCTTCCGGCCCGCGGGCTTTTCGCCTCTCGGACGACCGGAATTGGCCTTACGCTAACATCGGCGGGTCATGCGCGCCAGTGCGGTTTGCGTATGGGAGTTATGCGTTGAATCGCTGGAATAGCGCGGGATTGGCCAAAGTTAACCGAATTTCGGTTAATCCCGGGATTATTGCAGAATCACAACGTCTCTGGGGCCGGCATAGTTGAGCGCGCGCCGGGCTTGCTCGTCGAGCATGTCGCGTTCAATCGAGCCGTCGCGCAACAAGGCGATGCGGCGCTCCAGGGCTTCACGCCTCGCCTGCTCGGTTGCGAGCGTCGCTTCCAGTTTCGCCTTCTCGGCGGTGAAGGTTTCCTTTGCCCGCAGGCCGAAAGAACCATGAACGACATGGAAGCCGAAATAGGCGAGGAACAACGCCGCCAGCGCCGGCACGATCAACCGGACGCGTTTGCGATTTCGATACTGGCGGGTCCACATGGCGGGCAGTCCGGATCGATGCGACTGCCCGACAATAGGAAAACAGGCTTAAGACCGGGTTACCGGCGGAACATCACCCCCGCAGGATGGAACGACCGGCGTAGACCGCCTGCCGGCCCAATTCTTCCTCGATGCGGAGCAGCTGATTGTATTTGGCCAACCGGTCGGAGCGCGCCAGCGAGCCGGTCTTGATCTGCCCGCAATTGGTGGCGACGGCGAGGTCGGCGATGGTCGAATCCTCGGTCTCGCCGGAACGATGTGACATCACCGCCGTGTAGCCGGCCTTGTGCGCCGTCTCGACGGCCTCCAGCGTTTCGGTCAGCGAGCCGATCTGGTTGACCTTGACGAGGATCGAGTTGGCGACGCCCATACGGATGCCGTCGCGCAAGCGCTCGGTGTTGGTGACGAAGAGATCGTCGCCGACCAGCTGGTTCTTTTGGCCGATCAGATCGGTCAGCGCCTTCCAGCCGTCCCAATCGTCCTCCGCCATGCCGTCCTCGATCGACAGGATCGGGTAGTCGTTGGCGAGTTTGGCGAGGTATTTGGACTGGGTCTTCGGGTCGCGGGACTTCTTTTCGCCCGAGTAGACGTAGGCGCCGTCCTTGAAAAACTCCGTCGCGGCGCAATCGAGCGCCAGGAACATGTCCTTGCCCGGCGTGAATCCGGCCTTTTCGATTGACGCCATGACGAAATCGAGCGCCGCCTCGGCGCTCTTCAGATTGGGCGCAAAACCACCCTCATCGCCGACATTTGTGTTGTGGCCGGCGTCTTTCAGGCCCTTTTTCAGGGTATGGAACACTTCGGCGCCCATGCGCAGGCCTTCGCGAAACGAGTCGGCGCCGACCGGCATGATCATGAATTCCTGAAAGTCGATCGGATTGTCGGCGTGAACGCCGCCGTTGATGATGTTCATCATCGGCACGGGTAATGTGTGGGCGTTGGCGCCGCCGACATATTTGTAGAGCGGTAGAGCCGAGGCTTCGGCCGCCGCCTTGGCGACCGCCAGCGAGACTCCGAGAATGGCGTTGGCGCCAAGCCTGCTTTTGTTGCGGGTTCCGTCGAGCGCGATCATCGTCGCATCGATATGGCGCTGGTTTTCGGCTTCCATGCCGCCAATCGCCTCGAAAATCTCGCCATTGACCGCGTCGACCGCCCTTTGGACACCCTTGCCGAGATAGCGCTTGCCGCCATCGCGCAGTTCGACGGCCTCGTGTGCGCCGGTCGACGCGCCCGACGGCACGGCGGCCCGGCCCATCGAGCCGTCTTCGAGAACGACGTCGACTTCGACGGTGGGGTTGCCGCGGCTGTCGAGGATTTCGCGGCCGATGATGTCGATGATGGCGGTCATGGCGGTGCTCCGGGGTCGGGGATTTCGCCGCTGCTCATAGCCAAACGGCGGTCAAAAGGGAAACGCGTTTTCGCAGCGCAGCATCGATTGCGTTCACGACGCGTCACAAGCTGTCGTCAAGTTTCATTTCCGTTGCCCGATTGTGGCCGGGTCCGGTCCTTATCGGTTTAGTCGGGCGAGTGGCGAGCATGAAAGGAAGGGACGCCTCATGCCCAATGCTTCCGCCGTAATTCTGGCATTCCTGTTCGCCGCCGCGTTTCTGACCTCCTGCGACGAACCGCAAGAGGCGGCGGAGAAATCCCACCGCGCCGTCATGTACATTCCCTGACGGGGCAGCCCGGCCGCGCCGGGGGACAAGGCGCGGCCGGGTGTGCGGGCTTTGGCTTAAAAGAGCCAATTGATCGAATTGCGCGTCTGACAGGGCGTGGTAATCTGCCTTCGGTGCCATGTTTTCCGGAGACCGTCATGCGTTTGCCCGCAATCCTAGCGCTTGTTGCCCTTTCCGCCTCTCCCGCCCTCGCGCTCAATTGTTACGAGGACCTGGGTTCGACCGGCTGTCCGCACAAGGAAGTGTTCCCGATGAGTGACCTTCGGGCGCTGTCGTGCGAAAACCTCTGGTATGTGCGCAACGGCATCTACAATGGCCACGGCTACTGTTTCAAAACCGACCGCGCCCAGGCGATGTTTGACAATTCCGATTGCTCGGTCGAGGACGCTTCCGATTTGAACCTCAATTCCAACGAGGTGAAGAACATCGACAACATCAAGCGGGTCGAAAAGAACAAGGGATGCCCGAAATAGCGGCGGTCTTCCCTTCGCGATCCCGGTGTGACATTCCGGGGCTATGGACGGCAAGGCGAACCGCGTTCCCGATGGCGATGGACGAGCCGGGCGCATCGCGCTCGTCGATGTTTTGCGCGGTGTCGCGCTGGTCGCCATGGCGATCTACCATTTCACCTGGGATCTGGAGTTTTTCGGCTATGTCGCGCCCGGTCTGACGGCGCTTGGCGGATGGAAGCTGTTCGCACGCGCCATCGCCTCGTCCTTCCTGCTGCTCGCCGGCGTCAGCCTTTTTCTCGCCCACGGCGAACGCTTGCGTCGCTACGCTTTCATCAAGCGACTGGCGCAGGTGGCGGGCGCGGCGCTGGCGATAACGCTTGCAACGCGGTTTGCATTCCCGGACTCCTTCATTAGCTTCGGCATCCTGCACCAGATTGCCTTCGCCAGCGTCGTCGGCCTCGCTTTCATGCGCTTGCCGTTTTGGGCGACACTGGGCGCGGCGGCGGCGACGATCGCCGCGGGACAATTCGTCGACTCGGCGGCTTTCGATTCGCGCTGGCTGGCCTGGACCGGGCTGGTTGAACATGTGCCCCGCTCCAACGATTTTGTGCCCGTCCTGCCTTGGACCGGTGTCGTTCTTGCCGGCATCGGTCTGGCGCAGGCGGTGCTGACGCCGCGCATGCGCCAAGGGCTCGCAGCAATCCGCGTGCCTGCCTTTCTTGGTCCCCTGTCTTTCGCCGGCCGCCACAGCCTCGCGGTCTATCTCGTCCACCAGCCCGTGCTGCTGGCGCTGGTCTGGCTCGTCGCGCAAATCGTCACCCCGACGGCGGCGACGCCCGAGGCCCGTTTTGTCGCGGCGTGCAAGAACAGCTGTTCGGCCGTGCGGGACGACGCCTTTTGCGACCTGTATTGCGCCTGCGCGCTTGACGGCCTTGCAAGGGAAGGAAAACTGGAGGCGATCTTCACGCCGACCCCGGACGCGGAAGCGAGCGCACTGATGGAAAAACTCTCGGTCGACTGTACCGCTGAAACCAAAAACGTCCTGGAAGGAGCCGGACAATGAGCGAACGCGCCGACCGGCCGAACCGCTGGCCATGGCCGCCATTGATCTACAGCGCCGCCATTGTGCTGGCCTTGCTGCTGACCGCCGTGCAACGCCTGCCCTGGTTCGGCGCGCCGCTGAAAGACATCCTTTTCATCGTCGGCGTGTTGATGATGATCGGCGCGGTGGCGCTCGATCTCTACGCCATGTTCACACTGAACGCGGCGAAGACGACGATCTGGCCCAATCGCGGCTCAGACCACTTTACCGCCGCCGGGCCATACCGGTTCACCCGCAACCCGATCTATGTCGGCAACACCGCGCTGATGATCGGCACAGGGCTGGCCTTCGGCATGGTCTGGTTCATCGGCCTCGCTTTCGTCGCGGCGTGGCTGACGCAGAAACTCGCGATTCTGCGCGAAGAGATCCACCTCGAGACGCGCTTCGGCAAGCATTACCGGGATTACAAGAAAAAGGTCAGACGTTGGATTTGACGCCTCTGCCGGTCAACCGCCGCCCGAGCGAGAACAACGCCGGGATGCTGGCCATGATCGCCAGAACGACGGCGGGTCCGGCCCAGTAGAAGGTCGGCGTGGAAATCCAGCCCTCGCGAAAAGCCGTCGACACCACAAACGCCGCAGCCGGCAGGTTGAACAACAGCGCCGTCGCGGTCCCGGGCATGTAGCGCCGCATGGCGATCGTTGCGCCCAAATGCGGGACGAGGACATTCAGCAACATCGCCAATGCGTATCCGGCGAGCAGATAGACGCCGATGCTTTCCGGCCCCTGAAATTGCGCCAATCCGGCGACGAGGGCAGCCGTCAAGGTGAGGGCAAGCACTGCGAAGCGGAATTCGGCGGCGCCGACGGGCGCGTGCCAGCGGCCGGCCCGGCGCGACCATGCGGGCAACCAGATCGCTTCTTCGAGATTGTGGAGCGTCGTGGCGGCGACGAAGAACCAGGGGAGGAAGGCGGACATCGCGGTCATACCCGACCTCAGCGCATGACGCCGAGTTCGGCCAGGCGCTCGACGATCGATTCCTCCGCCTGATCGAGATCGGCGAGCGTGTCTTCCAGGTCGCGGCGTTTCTGGCGCAGCATCTCGCGCTTTTCCTCGATACGCTTGACCATCAGCTTGAGCTGGCCGACTTCGCCGGGCGGCTCCTTGTACATGTGGATGATTTCGCGGATCTCGTCGACGGTGAAGCCGAGGCGGCGGCCGCGCAGCACCTGGCGGATGACGTGGCGATCGCCTGGGCGGTAAAGCCGGGTGCGACCGCGCCGGAACGGCGCGACAAGCCCCTCGTCTTCATAGAAGCGCAGAGTGCGCGTCGAAATCCCGAACTCTCGGGTGAGTTCGGTGATCGTGTAATACTCGCGCGCCGTCATGTCGAACGTCCTGATTCCGTTCGGCATATCACATGGCGTTTACGTAAAAGTCAATTTTCCGCCCCTACCCCAGGCCGAACCACCAGGTGGCGAGGCCGAGAAAACCGATGAAACCGGTGAGATCCGTCGCCATGGTGACGAAAATCGACGAGGAAATCGCCGGGTCGGCGCCATAGCGGTCGAGCAGAAGCGGAATGAGAATTCCGGCGACGGCGGCGACGATCAGGTTGAGGATCATGGCGACCGCGATGACGACGCCGAGTTCGACATTGCCGTAGCGCGCCGCCGCCACCGCGCCGACCAGAATGGCCACCACGGCGCCGTTCATGACGCCGACCAGCGCCTCGCGGCGGACGATACGGCCGGCATTGTAGATGTCGAGGTCGCCGGTCGACAGGGCCCGCACCGTGACCGTCATCGTCTGCGTGCCGGCATTGCCGCCCAGCGAGGCGACGATCGGCATCAGCACGGCGACGGCGACCATCTGTTCGATGGTGGCGTCGAAAAGACCGATGAAGGTCGAAGAGATGAAAGCCGTCACCAGATTGACCAGCAGCCAGGGAATGCGCGAGCGCGACGTCTCGATCACCGTATCGGAAAGCTCTTCGTCGCCGACGCCGCCAAGGCGCAGGATGTCTTCCTCGGCTTCGGCCTGGATGACATCGACGATGTCGTCGATGGTAAGAACGCCGACAAGGCGTTCGGCTTCGTCAACGACAGCGGCGGACAACAAATCATATTGCTCGAAAATCTGCGCTGCCTCTTCCTGGTCCATGGTGGCCGGAATGGCATGGCGGGTCTCATGCATCACCGCCTCGATCTTGACGTCGCGCTTGGCTCGCAAAATGCGGTCGAGATCGACGGCGCCGACAAGGCGGAAGGTCGGATCGATGACGAACACCTGCGAGAAGGTTTCGGGCAGGTCCTTGTCGTCGCGCATGTAGTCGATGGTCTGGCCGACGCTCCAGAACGGCGGCACGGCGACGAATTCGGTCGCCATGCGCCGGCCGGCCGATTCTTCCGGATAAGCGAGCGCCCGCTTGAGGCGCACGCGTTCGGTGAACGGCAGTTGCGCCAGGATTTCGTCGCGGTCGGCGTCGTCGAGATCCTCAAGGATGTAGACGGCGTCGTCGGAATCGAGGTCCTTGAAGCCTTCGGCGATCTGCTCGTTCGGCAGATGCTCGACGATTTCGAGACGAATCGCCTCGTCGACCTCGGTCAGCGCCTCGAAATCGAAATCGGCGCCGAGCAGGTGGACCAGCGCCTGGCGCTGCGCCGGGATCAACGCCTCGAGCAGATCGGCAAGCTCGGTTTCGTGCAGTTCGGCGACATCGCGTTTGAGCGTCAGCGAATCGCGGTCGGCGATGGCCGCGCCGACATGGGCGAGGAAATCGGCGCGCACCGCTCCGTCCTCGCCATAGATGTCGGCGAGGGTCGCGGCGTTTTCGTCAGGACGGGTGGCGGTTTCGTCCATGTCGCGCGGGTCCACGGAAAGAGCGGCAGAATCCGACTGTCTAGCGCGCGCGGAGCTTTTGGCCAACGAAAACTTGCCCGGGCGCTTGCGCGCCCCGGCAGGTTTTGCGTTTGCAGGATCAAGGAGATGGTGCGGTCGAGAAGACTCGAACTTCCACGGGTTGCCCCACAGCGACCTCAACGCTGCGCGTCTACCAATTCCGCCACGACCGCGAGCCGGAAAAACGCCGGTCCTTGGAGCCGGCGCGCGGCATGTAGCAAATCGCTCGGCCGCAAACAAGCGCGGCAAGCCGGCTTTTTCACGCGACGGCGCCATCGCGCGCTGGACGCGGCGCGGGCCCCTGCCCTAAAACCCGTCCATGGACGCTCGCGCCGACCTTTCAACGCCGTTTCTGCCGTCTCCCGGCGCGCCGCCGGTCGAATGGCGGGTCGCGCCGGGCCTGACCGCCTACCCGGACGCCATCGCCTTCATGGAGGCGCGCGCCGCCGCCATTCGCGATGCCGGAGCGGCGGAATGCGTGTGGCTGGTCGAGCATCCGCCGCTCTATACGGCCGGAACCTCGGCCGACGCCGCCGATCTGCTGCAGCCGGACCGCTTTCCGGTCTTCGCAACCGGGCGCGGCGGCGAATACACCTATCACGGCCCCGGCCAACGGGTCGCCTACGCGATGCTCGACCTGAAGCGGCGGCGCGAGGACGTCCGCGCCTTCGTGGCGGCGCTGGAGGAATGGATCATCCGCGCGCTCGCCGCATTCGCCGTGAGGGGGGAGCGGCGGGAGGACCGGGTCGGCGTCTGGGTCGTGCGCCGGGATCGGCCGCCGCTGCCCGATGGCGGCCCGGCCGAGGACAAGATCGCGGCCATCGGCATCAGGCTCCGGCGCTGGGTGTCGTTCCACGGCATTGCCGTCAATGTCGAACCAGACCTGTCGCATTTTTCCGGCATTGTGCCCTGCGGCATCGCCGGACACGGGGTCACCAGCCTCGTCGACCTCGGCCTGCCGGTGACGATGGCCGACTTGGACGAGGCGCTGATTGTGGCCTTCGCAGGGGTTTTCGGCCCGGCCAAGCGCGCTTGAAGGTCAGAGCGAAAGCACTTTTTCCGCTGTCCACAGCGCGCCGGCGGCGTGAACGATGAATGTCGCGGCCAAACCGCCGCCGGCGGCCCAGCGTTCTCCCGCCGTGATGGAATGAAGCGCACGTTTCGGTTTCACGCCCTGACCGTTGGTGGAAAGGCTGACGATCCCCAGAACGGCGCCGCCGATGATGAGCAATTGCGATGGCATGCCGGCGAGATATCCGAGGCCCAGAAAGGCGAAAAGCATGACGAAGGATGTGACGCCAAGCGCCAGCGTGCCCGAGAAGACCTGACGCAACACCTGGCCGCCATCGAAACGGCCGACGGGAAGAAGATTGGCCAGGTTGAACAAGGAGGCGCAGGCGACAAAGGCAATCATGGCCCCGGCGATATCCGAACGTCCGGACCGGCCTGCCATTTCCGCCACGGCCATGGCGAGCGGCACGAGAAACGCCGAGAAGCCCGCGCCCATCAGCGCCGAGAAGGCGACTTCGAAACGGCTATTGTAAGGGCGCCCGCCAATGGCGACGCCGCCGATCAGCGGCATGAAGATCATGCGCGCCGAGCGATGCCCCATGACGCGGAACGCCGCCATGTGGCCGAGTTCGTGAGCCCCGACGAGGGCCGTCAACGCGACCGACAGCACCCAGGCCGGTCAAGGTCATGCCGAACAGCGGCCACAACAACGCCACGGACAAGAGCGCGAAACCGAATTGGGTCAGAGGGTGTTCGATGACGCCACCCGGCGCGAACTCCCCGGTCTCAGCCCAGATTTTCAGTTTGGCCGCTTCGCGGCGCATGACGAACCAGCGAAACAGCATGAAAGCGAGGCCGCGATAGCGGTCCGATTGGCGAAAAGTGACGCGCACGCCGCCGTCGATGTCCTCAAGCGTCGTCTCCTCGCGGTAGGCGCGCCAGAATTTTTGCGCCAGCGCCGAATCGTCGACGATGGTCATGGCGAAACGCCTTTCCGCCTCGACGTCGGCGAAACGCACGGTGCGTTCGATCGGTTGGCCGTCGCGATCGTCCCAGGCGAGCTTCATGCGCGCCGTATCCGCACCGGTCGCCGCACAGGCGAGGATTTTCTTCGACCAGCCGGCATCGACGCTAAGCGGCCACACGGCCGCCCATATCCTGTCGCGCGGCGCGGCGATGTCGACCGACGCGGTCACCGTGCGCCGTCCGACCGGCGCGGCCATCAGCGCGAACAGGATGAAGAGATAGGCCGCGACGAGGATGGCGATGGACAAGGGGGACAAGGTCGGAGGCTCCGATTGAGCATCCTTGTGCGTCGCAGCCGGCCAAAACTCCGTTAATCAAGACGGTTAATGAACCGCGCTTCGGTTCAGGCGAATTCCATAATGACGGCGTCGACGGCGAGCGAATCGCCCGGTTTGGCCTTCAAGGCTTTCACGATCACGTCGCGCTCGGCGCGGAGCACGTTCTCCATTTTCATCGCCTCGACCACGGCAAGCGTTTCGCCGGCCTTGACCTCCTGGCCCGCGGCGACGGCGATGGAGACGACCAGACCTGGCATGGGGCAAAGCAGGAAACGCGAGGTATCGGGCGCCACTTTCGCCGGCATCAGCGCCTCGAGCGCGGCGACGGCCGGCTGCATCGGACGGGCCATCACCGACAGACCGTTCCACGCAATGAGCATGCCATTGAGCGCCGGGCGCAATTGCGCCGAAACGGTGCGGCCGTCGACGGATCCGCGCCAGACAATGTCGCCGAGACGCCAATCGGTGCGAATTGTCACCGCCGCCGCGCCGTCAATCGCCAGATCGATTTCGGTTGGCGACGACGCGAGGCCGTCGACGACGTTCACCCCGATCCGCTTGTCGTCGAGACGAACGACCCAATCGCGCTTCATTTCGCCATTGTGCGGCGCGAGGCGTCCGGTGAGGCGGTCGAGGCGATCCTTGCGCAGCAATTCGGCTGAGACCGCGATGGCGGCAAGAACCGCGTGCTCGCTCTTGTCCGGGTGACGCGGCTTGAAGCCATCCTTGAATTCCTCGGCGATGAAGCCGGTCGACAACCGCCCTTCCCGCCAGCGCGGATGATGCTGCAAGGCCGAGAGAAACGGGATGTTGTGGCCGATGCCGTCGACGACGAATTCGTCGAGCGCCAGCGCCATGGCGTCGATGGCCTGAAGGCGAGTCGGCGCCCAGGCGCAGAGCTTGGCGATCATCGGATCGTAGAACATCGATATCTCGGCGCCTTCCGAAACGCCGGTGTCGTTGCGAATGATCGCCTCGCCCGATTTCCCTTCCGGCGGCGGGCGGTAACGTGTGAGCCGGCCGATCGAGGGCAGGAAATTGCGATAGGGGTCTTCCGCATAGAGGCGGCTTTCCACCGCCCAGCCGGTGAGCTTCACATCCTGCTGACGGATCGCCAGTTTTTCGCCGGCCGCGACGCGGATCATTTGCTCGACCAGATCGACGCCGGTGACCAACTCGGTCACGGGGTGCTCGACCTGCAGGCGCGTGTTCATTTCGAGGAAGAAAAAGGATTTGTCCTGGCCGGCGACGAATTCGACCGTACCGGCCGAATCGTAGCCGACGGCTTTCGCCAGCGCGACGGCCTGCTCGCCCATGGCGCGACGCGTCGCTTCGTCGAGCAGCGGCGATGGCGCTTCCTCGATGACTTTCTGGTTGCGCCGCTGGATCGAGCATTCGCGCTCTCCGAGGTGGATGACGTTGCCGTGTTTGTCGCCGAGCACCTGGATTTCGATGTGGCGCGGATTGACTATGAATTTCTCGACGAAAACGCGGTCGTCGCCAAAGGAGGATTTTGCTTCGGACTTCGATCGGGCGAAGCCTTCGCGCGCTTCCGACGCCGTCCAGGCGATGCGCATGCCCTTGCCGCCGCCGCCGGCCGACGCCTTGATCATCACCGGAAAGCCGATGGCCTCGGCGATGCGGACGGCTTCGTCCTCGCTGTCGATGATGCCGAGGTGGCCGGGCACGGTCGACACGCCGGCATTGGCGGCCGCCTTCTTCGATTCGATCTTGTCGCCCATCGCGTCGATGGCGCCGGGATGCGGGCCGATGAAAACGATGCCGGCCGCCGCGAGCGCCCGGGCGAACGCGGCGCGTTCCGACAGGAAGCCGTAGCCGGGATGGACGGCTTCGGCCCCGGTCGCCTTGCAGGCGGCGACGATCCTGTCGATGACGAGGTAGCTGTCGGCCGCCGGCGGGGGGCCGATATGAACCGCTTCGTCGGCCATGGCGACATGCATGGCGTGAGCGTCGGCGTCGGAATAGACGGCCACGGTGCGGATGCCCATGCGGCGCGCCGTCTTGATGACCCGGCAGGCGATTTCCCCGCGATTGGCGATCAGGATTTTATTGAACATGAATTTCGCCCGCGCGACGACCGTCTTTATGGCTTCGCGGTTTCGCCCTCAATCCGTCTTCGGGATGACGCCGGTTTCAGCAATGCTCACCATGGCGGAACGGCCCGACCGCATGCCGGCGGCGACGAGGTAGGCGGTCGACCAGCCGATCATCAGAAAGCCGTTGACCCCCTCCAGCGCGGCAAGCAGGCGCCAGTCGGAATGGGCGATGACATCGCCATAGCCGACGGTGGAAAAGGTGACGGTGGAAAAATATAGCGCCGACGGAAAATCGCCGACCACGCCGAGGAATTCATAGAGCACGGCCCAGGCCCAGACTTCGATCGTTAGCACGATGAAGATGCCGTAGACGACGGAGATCAAAGCCAGCACGCGGCTGCGCCTGCCGTGCCAACGGAAGCGATCGACCAGCCACGCCATGATGTGGGTGATCTGGATGATGCCGAAGGCGTGAATGGCGACGGTGAACGTGATCATCAACACGCCGACGCCGAGATTGACGAACATGTTCTGGATCACGGCCCGCCTCCCCGCGGAATCGCCAGAATACAAGGTGAAACGGTTAGCGCGGCGGCGCAAGCGGTTGCGCCGCGTCCAATTCGCTGGAATGCTGCGATTGCGGCGCGAAAGGCGGATGGATTCCGGCTTCGGCCGATTTCAGGAGACCGCCATGCGCAAAATCCTGCTTGCCTTGCTGATTATCCCGGTTCCCGGCTTTCCGGCGCTCGCCGATCCAACCGGCAAATTCGACGTGCGCGGCCAGAATCCCGATACCGGCGGAACCTATTCGGGAACGGTGACGGTGAAGAAGACGGGGGAAACCTACGATGTAAAGTGGGTTATCGCCGGTGACACTTACCGTGGCGTCGGCATCGGCGCATTGATCAAGGATGGATCATTCGTCGCCGGGCCGGCGCACCCGGACGACACCTCGCTCGCGGTCGGTTACATCTCGGGCAATTCGTTCGGCATGGCGCAGTATTTCCTCCAGCCCGACGGGTCGTGGAAAGGGGCCTGGACCTATGGCGGTTCGGGCAAGGTGGCGATCGAGGAATGGCGGAAGAAGTAGCCAGCGTCACACTCAGCGGCGATGACGGTTTCCGGCAGGCCCGATCCATGGTAGGGCGCGGCCTCACCGGATCGATCGCCCATGTCCGCCGCCCCCCGCGTCAGTTTCGTTTCCCTTGGCTGCCCCAAGGCGCTGGTCGATTCCGAACGCATCCTGACGCGGCTGCGCGCCGAGGGCTACGAAATTGCCCGCAAGCATGACGGGGCCGACCTCGTCGTGGTCAACACCTGCGGCTTCCTCGATTCGGCCCGCGACGAGAGCCTGTCGGCGATCGGCTCGGCGCTGAAGGAGAACGGCAAGGTGATCGTCACCGGCTGCCTCGGCGCCGAGCCGGAAGTCATCCGCGAGAAGCACCCCAATGTGCTCGCCATCACCGGCCCGCAGGCCTATGAAAGCGTCATGGCCGCGGTGCACCAGGCGGCCCCGCCGGCGCATGACCCGTTCACGGATCTGGTGCCGGAACAGGGCGTCAAGTTGACGCCGCGCCACTATGCCTATCTGAAGATTTCCGAAGGCTGCTCCAACCGCTGCTCGTTCTGCATCATCCCGGCCTTGCGCGGCGATCTCGTTTCGCGACCGATCGGCGAGGTGCTGTGTGAGGCCGAGAAACTGGTCCGGGCCGGAGTCAAGGAAATCCTCGTTATTTCACAGGATACAAGCGCTTACGGCCTCGACCTCAAGTATCAGGAGAGCATGTGGCAGGACCACTCCGTGCGCACGCGTTTCTTCGACCTCGCCCGAGAGCTGGGCGACATGGGCGTTTGGGTGCGCCTGCACTATGTCTACCCCTACCCGCATGTCGACGAGGTCATCCCGTTGATGGCCGAGGGCAAGGTGCTGCCGTATCTCGACATCCCGTTCCAGCATGCCAGTCCGGCCGTTTTGAAGGCCATGCGGCGGCCGGCGCATCAGGAGAAAACGCTGGACCGCATCCGTCGCTGGCGCGAGACCTGCCCCGATCTGGCGCTGCGCTCGACCTTCATCGTCGGTTTTCCGGGCGAGACGGAAGAGGATTTCGAGCAACTGCTCGACTGGCTCGACGAGGCCAGGATCGACCGCGCCGGCTGTTTCAAATACGAACCCGTCAAAGGGGCGAAATCGGAAAATCTCGGCCTGCCGGCCGTGCCGGACGAGGTGAAGGAGGCGCGCTGGCATCGCTTCATGGCGCGCCAGCAAAAGGTGTCGACCGCCAACCTGAAAAAGAAGGTCGGCAAGCGCCTGCCGGTGCTGATCGATCAGGTCGACGGCCTCACCGCCAAGGGCCGGACGCGTTACGACGCGCCGGAGATCGACGGCGTCGTTCACGTGGCGTCGCGCCGGCCGGTTCGCACCGGCGACGTCGTCACGGTGAAGATCGAGGCGTCGGATGCCTATGATTTGCGCGGCACTGTCGCCTGATCGGCGTTAACCCTTTGTAAACCTTGCGATTGGCCGGCGGCTCCATTTCGCCTAGGCGTATGGCGACGCCAAAACGGAACCTGCCGGCCATGCGCACTATCGATGACACAAAGGGCCGGATGGGCTCGCTCGACCTGCTGCGTCTTTTCGCAGCGGTGGCGGTCGTCGCCTTCCACTATCTGTTTCGCGGCGCTGTCGCCGACGGCTACCTGTCGGTCGCCTATCCCGAAGCCGCGCCGTTCGCGCTCTTCGGTTATCTTGGCGTGCGGTTGTTTTTCCTCATTTCCGGCTTCGTCATCGCGTGGTCGGCGGAGGGCCGCGATGTCCTTTCGTTTTTCGTCGCCCGCTTCACGCGCCTGTGGCCGGGCTTTGTCATTTGCATGACCATCACCTTCGCGGTTATGGCCGCATCCGCCCATCCGGCCTTTCCCGTCTCGTGGGCGCAGTATTTCGCCAATGTCACCATGTTCGCGCCAGCCCTCGGCCAGCCATTCATGGACGGCGCCTACTGGTCAATCGTGCTTGAGATCGTGTTTTACTTCTGGGTGGCTCTCGCAGTCGCGATCGGATGGTTCGATCGCTTTCGCCTCGAACTCGCGACCGGATGGCTGCTGGTCGCCGTCGCCAACGAACTCCTCATCGACAACGCCGCCGCCAGACTTCTGTTCGTGACCGAATATGCAGGGTTCTTCATTGGCGGCCTGCTTGCCTTCGACATCATGCGCCGGGGCGCGAAACCGGAGACGCTTGTCGTCGCTGCCGCAGCATTGGTGTTTTCGCTTTCCAGCCTGTTTACCGGCCGGGCCTGGATGCTGGAGCACTACGGCGTCGCGCTGTCGCCCGTGCAACTGATCTCCGCCGGCATCGGCGTCCATGCGATATTCTTGGCGGCGTTGTTCATTCGCCTGCGCGCAAGCGCGATCGTCGCCCTCCTCGGCGCGCTGACCTACCCGCTCTATCTGCTGCACCAGCATATCGGCTATGCGCTGATCGAGGCGTTGGCGCCGGCGCTCGGACGGTGGGAGGCGGCGGGAGCCGCCTTTGCGCTGATTTTCGCGGCAGCGGCCCTTGTCGTCGTCGCGCTGGAGCGCCCCGCGCAGCGCTGGCTCAAGCCGCGATTGGCGAAGTTGGTGGAGGTATTGCGCCTGCGCCGCTCAGTTGATTTCATCCGCGGAACGGGTTGACGATCCGGACGCCGTCGATCTGGCGACCGTGGTTCATGTCTTCCTTATGGAGTTTGGCGCAGCCACAGGTCCGGGCCGCCGCAACGATCAGACAATCCCGGAACAAGGTGTTTGTCCGCCGCAGATGTCGGGACAATCGTCAAGTGTAACTGCGATGTTTTTCATTCTCCTTCAGCATCATGGCGCCGATGCCTCAAGAAATTCGGTAAACAAAAAGGGCGGCCCGCAAGCCGCCCTTCCTGTTCAGTTGATGCCGCGCCTTACTGCGGCAGCTTGTCGTCGACGCCTTCAACGTAGAAGTTCATGCCGAGCAGCGTGCCGTCGTCCGATTTGGCGCCGGCGGCGAGCCATTCGGTTCCGTCCTGCTTCTTCACCGGGCCGGTGAAGGGGTGCAGTTCGCCCGACTTGATCTTGGCTTCGGTGTCCATCGCCATCGCCTTCACGTCGTCCGGCATGTTGGTGTAGGGCGCCATGGTCAGGATGCCATCCTTCAGGCCGTCCCAAGAGGACTCGCCGCCCTTCCAGGTTCCGTCCATCGCCGCCTTGATGCGCTTGACGTAATAGGGACCCCAGGTGTCGGTGATCGCCGACAACTGCGCCTTCGGGCCGGCCTTGATCTGGTCGAAAGCCTGGCCGAACGCCTGAATGCCTCGCTCCTCGGCCACCTGCATCGGGCCGGTGGAGTCGGTGTGCTGGGTGATGATGTCGACACCCTGGTCGATCAGCGCCTTGGCGGCGTCGGCTTCCTTGCCGGCGTCGAACCAGGTGTTGACCCACACGACCTTCAGCTTGAAGTCCGGGTTGACCGAACGCGCGCCGAGCAGGAACGCATTGATGCCCATCACCACTTCCGGGATCGGGAAGGAGGCGATGTAGCCGGCGACGCCCTTCTTCGACTGCTTGCCGGCGATCTGGCCGATGATGTAGCGGCCCTCGTAGAAGCGCGAATTGTAGGTCGTCAAATTCGCTGCGGTCTTGAAGCCGGTGGCATGCTCGAACTTCACGTCCGGGAACTTGGCGGCTACCGCGAGCGTCGGGTCCATGAAGCCGAACGAGGTGGTGAAGATGATGCCGCAGCCTTCGCGGGCGAGACGCTCGATGGCGCGTTCGGCGTCGGGGCCTTCCGGCGTGTTCTCGACGAATTTGGTCTCGACCTTGTCGCCGAGTTCGGCGTCGACCTGCATGCGGCCGGCTTCGTGGGCCTGGGTCCAGCCGCCATCGGTCTTTGAACCGACATAGACGAAGCAGGCCTTGTACTTGTCGGCGGCGAACGCCGAACCGGCGGTCGTCAGCGCGAGAGCGGTGGCGAAGCCGAAGATGATCGATTTCATGTGTTCAGTCTCCCGTTTGTTTAGCGCGTCTGTTGCGCCATGCTTGAAGCGTTTCCGGCTTTTCTTTCCGCCCTTTATCGATCCGGCACGAATGGCCGTCCGAGCGAGGCCGGCGTGTTCATCATCGTTAGCCGCCTGTTGCGGGAGATTAGAACAAGAACCACGACCGTCGCCAGATAGGGCAGTGAAGAAAGCAGTTGAGAAGGTATGCCGAAACCGAGCGCCTGCGTATGCAATTGCCCGATGGTGACGGCGCCGAACAGATAGGCGCCGGCCATCACCCGCCATGGTCGCCATGAGGCGAAGACCACCAGCGCCAGCGCGATCCAGCCGCGGCCGGCGGTCATGTTCTCCACCCATTGCGGCGTGTAGACGAGCGACAGATGTCCGCCGGCGAGGCCGGCGCAGGCGCCGCCGAACATCACGGCGAGATAGCGCGCCTTGATCACCGAAATACCGAGCGCATGGGCCGAGCCGTGGCTGTCGCCGATCGCGCGCAGCGTCAATCCGGCGCGGGTGCGAAACAGGAACCAGACAACGCCGGCGGTGAGCGCGATCGACATGTAGAAGATCGGATCCTGGCCGAACAGCAGACGGCCGACCAACGGAATGTCGACGAGGCCGGGAATGGCAATCGACTGAAGGCGAAGCCCGGCCGAACCGACGAAGGCCTCGCCGATCAGGCCGGACAGGCCGACGCCGAGCAGGGTCAGCGACAGGCCGGTCGCCACCTGGTTGGTTGCGAGCGACAAGGTCAGAAAGCCGAAAGGCAGCGAGAACAAAGCGCCGGCGACAATCGCCGCCAGCACGCCGATCCACGGCGAACCGGTCACCGCGGCGGCGGCGAAGCCGCACACCGCGCCGATGACCATCATGCCCTCGACGCCGAGATTGAGCACGCCGGAGCGTTCGACCACCAATTCGCCGATCGCGGCGATCAGCAGCGGCGTCGCCGCCGTCATGATGGTCAGGATGATGTTTTGCGCCATCTCCATCAGGCCGCCTCCCCCGCCTTGCGGCCGGCGGAGAAGCGGACGCGATAATAGATCAACGTGTCGCAGGCGAGCACGAGAAAGAGGAGCAGCCCCTGGAAGACGCGCGCGAGCTTGTCGGAGATGCCGAGCGAAATCTGCGCCGCCTCGCCGCCGAGATAGGTCAGCGCGAGCACGAAGCCGGCGACGACGGCGCCGAGCGGGTTCAATCGCCCGAGGAAGGCGACGATGATCGCGGTGAAGCCGTACCCGGGCGAAATCGTTTCGCGCAACTGGCCGATGGCGCCCGAAACCTCCGAAATGCCGGCAAGGCCGGCCAGGCCGCCCGACAGCAGGAAAGCGAAATAGGTCATGCGCTTGGACGAAAAACCGGCAAACCGGCCGGCACGCGGGCTCGCGCCCATCACGCGGACCTCGAAGCCTTTCAGCGTCCGCGTCATGACGAACCACAGCGCCACGGCGACGAACAGGGCGAAAACCAGCCCGTAATGGGCTCCGCCCTGGCTCGGCGCGATTTCGGGCAGGGTGGCGGCCGGCGGAAAGCGGATCGAGCCGGGAAAGGCGTAGCCCTGCGGATCGCGCAGCCAGCCGCGCGCCAGCCAATCGAGAAACAATTGCGCCACATAGACCAGCATCAGCGAGGTGAGGATTTCGTTGGTGTTGAAGCGTGTCTTGAGAAAGGCCGGGATCGCGCCCCAGGCCATGCCGCCGAGAATGCCGAACAGGATCATCAGCGGCAGCGTCAGGACATTCTGGAAACCGGGAAACACGATCGGTATCAGCGACCCGAATATGCCGCCCATGATGAACTGGCCTTCGGCCCCGATGTTCCAGTTGTTGGACAGGTAGGCGACCGACAGGCCGACGGCGATGATGATCAGTGGCGATGCCTTGATGGCGAGTTCGTGCAGCGACCACATCTCGGTCAACGGCGCGACGAAATAGGCATAGAGCGCCGCGCCGGGCGGCTTGCCTATGGCGATGAATATAATGGCGCCGATGATCAAGGTCAGCGCGAAGGCGATCAAGGGCGATACGGCCGCCATGAGACTCGAATGCTGGGGGCGGCGGACAAGCTGGAGGCGCATCAGGATAGTCCCATCGCGTCATGCGGCACATGGCCGGGTTCGGCGCCACCCATCAGCAAGCCTATTTTCTCGTAGGTTGCTTCGGCGATCGGCATCGGTTTCGACAAAGTCCCGTTGTGCATGACCGCGATGGCGTCGGAAATCTCGAACAATTCGTCGAGGTCCTGGCTGATGACCAGCACCGCCGAACCGGAACGCGCCAGATCGATCAGCGATTGGCGGATGCGCGCCGCCGCGCCCGCGTCGACGCCCCAGGTCGGCTGGTTGACAACCATCACGGCGGGTGACCGGTCCAGTTCGCGGCCGATGATGAATTTCTGCAGATTGCCACCCGACAATGCCGAGGCTTCGGGGTCTTCCGCGCTCTTGCGTACGTCCATGGCGGCGTTGATGCGTTTGGTCGCCGCCTCGACCGCGCCGCGTGCGATCACCCCGGCCCGGCCGATCAGGGCGCGGCCGTCGGTGGCGTGGCGCGACAGGACCAGGTTTTCCGACAGGCGCATGACCGGGGCCGCGCCATGGCCGAGGCGCTCCTCCGGCACGAAAGCCGCCCCGGCAAGGCGACGCGCCGTGATGCCCATCTGGCCGGCCTGCTTGCCGCGAATGGTCACCATCGCGGCCCGGGGCTGCAAAGCCTCGCCGGAAATCGCTTCGAACAACTCGCCCTGGCCGTTGCCGGCGACACCGGCGATGCCGATCACCTCTCCAGGGCGGACAGCCAGCGATACGCCTTTGAGCGGAATGGAAAAAGGCCCCGTCGGCGCGCGGTCGAGGCTGTGCAATTCCAGCAATGGCGCGGCGTCGGCGGCATGTGCGGAGGCGGCGCGGGCCACGGCGTGGACTTCCGCGCCGACCATCATGCGGGCGAGCGAGGTCGCCGTTTCCCGACGCGGATCGCAGGCGTCGACAACCTTGCCATGACGCAGGACGGTGGCGCGATCGCACAGCCGCTTCACCTCTTCGAGCCGGTGCGAGATATAGAGGATCGACCGGCCCTCGCCTTTCAGCCTTTCGAGCGTCACGAACAACTTGTCGGCCTCCTGCGGCGTGAGAACCGAGGTCGGCTCGTCGAGAATGATGAGGTCGGGCTCCTGCAGCAGGCAGCGGATGATTTCAATTCGCTGGCGTTCGCCGACCGAGAGGTCGCCGACAAGCGAATCCGGATCGAGCGGCAAGCCATATTCGTTCGACAGCGCCCGCGCCTTGGCGGCGATGGCCGAAAGCGGCGTTGTCTTGTCCAGAGAAAGGGCGATGTTCTCCGCCGCCGTCAGCGCCTCGAACAGCGAAAAATGCTGGAAAACCATGCCGATGCCGAGCTTCCGGGCAATTCCGGGACTTGTCACCCTGACGGGCTGGCCTTTCCAGCGGATTTCGCCGGCGTTCGGTTCCAGCGAACCGAAGATCATCTTGACCAGGGTCGATTTGCCCGCCCCGTTTTCGCCGAGCAAGGAATGGATTTCACCGCGACGGATCGACAGGTCGACGCCGTCGCAGGCGCGCAATGCGCCGAATAGCTTGGTGATCCCCGTGGCTTCGAGGAGCATGCCGCCGGTCGTCGCCGTCTCCCCGGTCATGCCATTTTGCCCTGTTGTTTCGGCGATGCTAGCCCGGCCAATCGGCGTCCCCTATTGTCGGCGGCGTTGAAAGTCATTCACCGGCTCAATGGTAATTCACGGAATCAGAACCGAGGCTCCGGTGGTTCGCCGCGCTTCCAGATCGGCATGCGCCCGGGCCGCATCGGCAAGTGGATAGGCCTGATTGATGGCGATCCTGACGATTCCTTTCGCCACCATTTCGAAAAGCGCGTTGGCGGACGCGACCAGTTCGCCCCGCGACGCCACATAGGCGAATAGACTCGGCCGCGTGGCGTAAAGAGAACCTTTTTGGCTGAGCAGCGCCAGATTGAATGGCGGAATGGGCCCGGAAGACTGGCCGAAGGAGACAAACATGCCGCGCGGCTTGAGGCAATCGAGCTAGCCGGGAAAGGTGTCGACGCCGACGCTGTCATAGACCACATCGCAGAGCCCGCCGCCGGTGAATGCCCTGACCTCGGCGACGAAGTCCTGCGAACGATAGTCGATGACGTGGTCGTACCCATTGGCGCGGGCAAGCGCTACCTTTTCGGCCCCGCCGGCCGTGCCGATCACGGTCGCGCCGAGATGCCTGGCCCATTGGCCGGCGATGATACCCACTCCGCCGGCGGCCGCGTGAAACAGGATCGTGTCGCCGGCCTTGACCGGGAAGGTTCTGCGCAGCAGATATTCGGCCGTCATTCCCTTGAGCAGGATGGCGGCGGCGGTGCGGTCGTCGATGGCGTCAGGGATCGGGACCAGCCGGTCGGCCGGAAAAACCCGGCGCTGCGCATAGGCGCCGGGCGGGCCGACATAGACGACGCGATCCCCGGGCTTCACCGTTTCGACGCCCGGCCCGACCGCCTCGACCACACCGGCGGCTTCGGCCCCCGGCGTGAAAGGCAGTCCGATCGGAGCGGGATAGAGACCGGTGCGGAAATAGACATCGATGAAATTGACGCCGATGGCGGTGTGGTGGACGAGAGCCTCGCCCGGCCCTGGTTCGCCACAGGGGAAATCCTCGTAGACCAGCGCCTCCGGCCCGCCGACAGCATGGATGCGGATGGACTTGTTCATGTCATTGTCTCCGGGAGCCAAGCGACGGGAAAAGCTGCATCACCGCGCCGATCGAAAAGAGGTAGCCGCCCGCCGCGGCCGTGCCGATTCGCACCCACCAGGCGGCGTCCATGCCCTGCACGACGGCAGCGGCGCCAAAACCGCACCAAACGAGGAACACCGGAAGATTGAGCCAGCGCAGGCGTTTGACCCGAACGGGGTGGAGGAAATTCACCGGAACGAAACTCAGGGCCGCGGCGATGACGACCACAGCAAAGGAGGTCCATTCGCCCGGTTTGATGACGAACAGGGTGAACACCACCATGTTCCAGACGACCGGGAATCCCTTGAAGAAATTCTCCTTCGTCTTCATTCCCGTGTCGGCGTAATAAATGGCGCTCGACACGACGATGATGGCGGCGGAAATGAATGACAGCCCTTCGCCCATGAAGCCGCGCTGATAAAGTGCGAAGGCCGGAATCAGGACATAGGTGACGTAGTCGATGATGTTGTCGAGCGTGTCGCCCGACCACGCCGGAAGCACTTCCTTGACTTGAAGTTTGCGCGCAATGGGCCCGTCGATGCCATCGACGAGCAGCGCCAGGCCGAGCCACAGGAACATGGCCGACCATTGCTGTTCGCTGGCCGCGACAAGCGAAAGAAAGGCGAGAAACGAACCGGAAGCCGTCAACAGGTGGACGGAAAAAGCCTTGGCCTGGGGCCACGTGACTTTCTTGCCGACCGGGCGGGTGAACAGGGGTGGTTTCATGCGCCCTTCCCGGTCGGAGTGGCGGCAGACAGGCCGGATCCGGCGAAGTTTGCCTCAACCTTCATGCATTCTCCCTGACAAGGACCTTTGCAGACCGGCGGCATTGGCACAAGGGCGCGCGAAGCGCCACCACGCAAGGTCGCGTTGCCGGCGTCGGCCGGCGGTGGCATAACGCTGCCATATCGACAGGGGCGACACCATGTCCGGCACCCACTCACCCTCAGCCATCATCGTTTCCGGCGCCGGCCCGGCCGGCATGATCGCGGCCCTGGAGTTGGCGCGAACCGGGCGGAAAGTCACGCTCGCAGGCCCTTTGTCCAATCGCGACGACCAGCGCACCACGGCGCTGATGATGCCGTCGCTCGATTGCCTCGACGCTTTCGGCATCGGAGAAAAATTGCGCGCCGCCGGCGCGCCGCTGAAAGTCATGCGGATCGTCGACGCCACGCGCCGGCTCGTGCGGTCCGGACCGGTTTCGTTTCACGCCGCCGAAATCGGCCGGGACGCTTTTGGCTGGAACTTTCCCAATCTGGCGCTGAACGCGGCGCTTGAGCACGCGGTCGCCGGAGAACCAGGGATACGCCGCATCGAAAAACCGGTCGACGCCTGGTCGATCGACGCGGATTGCGTCACGGCGACCATCGGCGACGAAACCGTGCGGGCGCAGCTCGCCGTCGCCGCCGACGGCCGCAAATCGCCGGCGCGGGACGCGGCCGGCATCAAGGTCAAATGGCGGGAATGGCCGCAAGCGGCGCTGGTGCTGACGTTTTCGCACCAACGGCCGCACGGCTTTGTCTCGACCGAATTCCACACCGAAGCCGGACCTTGCGTGCAAGTGCCATTGCCCGGCAACCGCTCCAGCCTTGTTTGGGTCAACGCGCCGGCCGAGGCGCAGGCGCTGATGGCGCTCGACGACGGGGCTTTGGCGCTGAAGGTCGAAGAGCGCCTCGATTCCATCCTCGGCAAGGTCACGCTCGAAGGTGGCAGGCAGGTGTGGCCGCTGGCCAACGCGGTTCCCGAATACTTCGCGGCGCGGCGCGTGGCGCTTGCCGGCGAGACGGCCCATGTGTTTCCCCCTATCGGGGCACAGGGTCTCAATCTCTCTATTCGCGATGCTATAGACCTCATCGCCGCCATCGGGAATTCGGCCGATCCGGGAAGCGACGATGCGCTAGCCCGCTACGACCGCCTGCGCCGGCCCGATGTGCATGCGCGCCTGGCTGCGGTTTCGATGCTGAACCGCTCGCTGCTCTCCGGTTTTCTGCCGGTGCAGATGGCGCGCGCCGCCGGCCTCGGCCTGTTGGCGCGGATACCGCCGCTTCGCGCCTTGTTCATGCGCGAGGGCATGCGGCCCGGCGACGGATTTCGCGCAATTCCCTCGGCATTACGGGAAAAGGTCGGGCGGTAGGTACCCGCCCTTGATCAGAAAAAGCAGCGCCGTCACCGAGAAGACCGACAACACCGTTGTGACGAGGACGCTGGCCGAGGCGCGTTCGACCCAGACGTGATATTGCTGGGCAATGACAAAAACATTCGTCGCCGTCGGCAGCGAGGCCAGCAACACCGCCGACCAGACCCAGACGGGGTCGAAATTGCCGATCCAGGACAAGACCACCCATGCGGTCAGCGGATGGAGGATCAATTTCACCGCCGCCAGCGCCGCCATCTCGTCGGGAATGCGTTTCAACGGCCGCAGCGCCAGCGTCACGCCCATGGCGAACAAGGCGCAAGGCGCTGCGGCACGGGCGAGGGTTTCCAACAAGCGGTCGACCGCCTGGGGCAATTGAACATGCAGGAAAGCCATCATCACGCCGACAAGCGTGGCGAGAATGAAAGGATGCAAGGCGATACGCCGCCCGACATCGAGCGCAAGGCGCAGCGGCGAACGTTTCTCGCCGCCTGACAACGCCATCATCATCGGCGCGATGGCGAAATGCATGATGTTCTCGAACGAAAAGATCAGCGCCACCGGCACGGCCGCTTCCTCGCCGAAGGCGAGCAAAGCGATTCCCGGTCCCATGTACCCGATATTGCCATAGGCCGCGGCAAGGCCACGAATGGTGCTTTGGGCGATTTCGCCGCCGGTCATCAGGGCAGAAACGACGAAAACAAGCGCGAACATCAGGTAGGTGGCGAAAACCGAACCGAAAATGAAAGAGAACTCGGTGAGCTTCTCCACCGGCGTCTTGGAGACGAGTTGGACGAACAGCGCCGGCAACGCCACGTAGATGATAAACGTGTTCATCCATCCGAGCGCTTCGAGCGGCTGGCGAGTCAGGCGCGCGGCGGCGAAGCCGATGAAAATCAGCCCGAAAAAGGGAAGAACGAGACCGAAAATAGCCGACATGGTTGCTGCCTTGAGGCGCTATAGCGCGAGATGTCGCCGGTCAAGCGCATCGCCATTGAAAAACCGTCATGTTTCCGTCAAATTCGGGTCCGGGAGTTTGATGATGGAACGCATGCGGCAGGCGAGATTTGCAATCGGCGACGTGGTTCGCCACCGGGTATTCCCGTTTCGCGGCGTCATTTTCGACGTCGATCCGGAATTCGCCAATACAGAGGAATGGTACGCCGCCATTCCGGCCGAGGTCAGGCCGAAGCGCGACCAGCCGTTTTATCATCTGCTGGCGCAAAACGCGGAGTCGGAGTATGTCGCCTATGTTTCGGAGCAGAACCTGTTGCCCGACGAAACCGGCGAACCGGTGCGGCACCCCCAAATCGACGATTATTTCCTCGTCCGCCCCGACGGTCGCTACGAATTGAAAAGCGCCAATCGGCACTGATGGCGCCAACGAAAACGGGGCCGCGCGGCCCCGTCAAACGTTTCGCCAGTCGCGAGGGTGGCGTTGCGGCGGCGTTTTTATGCCAACGTTCTTCTTGGGGTCTGGACGGCGTCGCGAAAGGCTGGCGATGCTTGCATCGCGTCGCCTTCCGCTCCTGGCCAGGTCGCAAAATCCCGGCGCTCAAACGATTCAATTTGAGCGAGAAGCGCTCTAGTTGGCGGTCTTGGCCTTGTCCTGTTCTTCCTTGAGCTTCTTTTCGAATTCGGCGCGGCGCTTCTGGATTTCGTCCTGCAGCGTCTGCTGGCGCTGTTCGAGATCGGACTGCTTCAGGCCCTCGCCATCGTAGGCTTCGCCGAAGCCTTTCAGCGAAATCTTGATCGGGTTCGGCTGGTTCTGGAAATTGATCGAATTGAGAATCACTTCGCCGCCTTTTTTAAAGGTGCCGACGAGTTTTTCGTCAAGCGGCGCCTCGGCGACGCAGCGATCGGGGAAGCAGATGACGAAATCGAGTTTCTGCGGCTTGGCGCCGTCGACCGACAGGGAGATGCCCGGCGGGATGAGGCGGCCGGGCGGCACCGAAATCTGGAACACTTTGCGATTGACCTTGCCCTTCACCTCGATCATCGACACGCCGATGACGAGCTGGCCGGTTTCGGCCATGGTGATGTTCTGGACATTGCAGATGTCATTGTCTTCCTGCTTGGCGCAGACCTTGAACCAGCCCTGCGGCATGGACTGGGCAGCGGCGGGAAGGACGGCCGTAGCGGAAAATCCCGCGAGCATCGACGCGACAATGGCGGCGCGGGTGGCGATGGAGGTCTGACCAATCATGAATTCGGCTTCCTTCGAAAATCTGGACCGCATGGAAAAACGCGGACGTGGGCTAGGTGTCGCCCGAATGAGGCAACAGCATGGCCGGTCCAATCTCGCTGGCCTGTTACACCGGTGCGCCGTGCAAATCCAGCGTCACGGCGCATTTTCCGGCGTCGCCGCGATGCAGCTGAAAACCCATGCGGCCGGCTCGTGCTACGATGAGAGTCGATTCGACACAGCGGATTCGACCATGGGAAACCGGTTGGCCTTCATTCCATCGCGCGCCGGCGCTGCGACCTTGGCGTTTCTTCTTGCTTTTGCTCCGGCGTCCGCCGAACCGAAGCACGCCATCGCCATGCATGGCGAACCGGCGTTGCCGGCGGATTTCACCCATTTTCCCCATGTCAATGCGCAGGCGCCGAAGGGCGGCCGGATCAATTACGCCGTCGTCGGCACGTTCGACAGCGTTAACCCGTTCATCGTCCAAGGCAGCGCGGCGCGTGGCCTGACCGACCTCGCCTTCGGCTACAATGTCTATGAGCCGCTGATGCAGCGCTCGGCTTCCGAACCGTTCACGCTCTACCCCTTGCTGGCGAAAAGCGTCGATACCGACGCCGCGCGCACCTATGTCGAGTTCACGCTCGACGAGCGGGCCAAATTCTCCGACGGCAAACCGGTGACGCCGGAAGACGTGATTTTCACCTTCGAATTGCTGCGCGACCATGGCCTGCCGCGCTATGGCCGGTCTGTAAAAAAGATCGCCAAGATCGAAAAAACCGGCGAACGCGGCGTGCGCTGCAGCTTCGCCGATGGCGCCGACCGGGAATTGCCGTTGATTCTCGGCCTGATGCCGGTCCTGCCAAAACATGCCATCGACCCGGCGACGTTTGAAAAATCTTCCCTGACGGCCTTTCCGGGCAGCGGCCCCTACACCGTCGGCGACGTGAAAGCGGGGGAATCGCTGACGCTGAGGCGCAATCCGGACTATTGGGGCAAGGATTTGCCGTCGAAGGCGGGCGTCGACAATTACGACGAAATCCGCATCACTTGGTACGGCAACGAAAACAGCCTGTTCGAGGGGTTCAAGAAGGGACTGGTCGACGTTTTCATTGAAAACGATCTTGGGCGTTGGGCGTCGGGCTACGATTTTCCGGCTGTGACGAATGGCGACGCAGCCAAAGACACTTTCGACAACGGCCTGCCGTCCGGCATGTACGGCTTCGTCTTCAACACGCGCCGACCCATGTTCGCCGATCGCGCGGTTCGTTCCGGCCTTGGCGATCTGATCGATTTCGAGTGGATCAACCGCAGCCTGTTCGCCAGCGCCTACAAGCGCACCGGCAGCTATTTCGACGGTTCGGAGCTGTCGGCGGCGGGCAGGCCGGCGAGCGACGCCGAACAGGCTCTGCTTGCCCCCTTCCCGCAAGCGGTTGCCCCGGAAGTCCTCGACGGCAGTTGGACGCCGGCCAAATCAGATGGAACTGGGCGCGACCGCGCCTTCCTCAAACGCGGTTTCGACAAGCTGAAATCGGCCGGCTACCGGGTCGAGAACGAAAAACTGGTCGGACCGGACGGCAAGCCGCTCGCCTTCGACATCCTGTTGCGCGGCAAGGATGGCGAGCAGGTCGCCACCGCCTGGAAACGCACGCTCGCTTTGCTGGGCATCGAGGCAACGCTGACGACGGTCGACGCGGCTCAATACACACAACGCCTGCAGACCTATGATTTCGACGTCATTGCCTTCAATTATTCCTCGTCGCTCTCGCCCGGCGCCGAACAGGTCGGCCGCTGGGGTTCGGCTTTCCGCGACACGCCCGGTACGTTCAATTACGCCGGCGTCGCCGATCCGGCCATCGACGCCATGATCGACAAGATGCTTGCTGCGACGTCGCGCGACGATTTCGTCACCGCGGTGCGCGCCTTTGATCGCGTTTTATTGAGTGGCGCCTATGCCGCGCCGCTCTATCATCAGGGCGAGCAATGGGTCGGGCGCTGGACGCGCATCGGCCGGCCGGAGGGAACGCCGCTCAACGGCTACCAGTTGACGACGTGGTGGAGGGCCAAGCCCTGAACGAGGGAAACGCCATGGACGACGCGATCGCCATCGACATCGTCTCCGACGTCGTCTGCCCGTGGTGTTTTCTCGGCGCACAGAATCTCAAGGCGGCGCTCGCCGCCCTGCCCGACATCGCCGTCGACGTGCGCTGGCGGCCATTCCAGCTCGATTCGACCATCCCCGTTGGCGGCGTCGACCGCGCCGAATACATGGCGAAGAAATTCACCCCTGAAAGGCTGGCGGCGGCGCATGACCGCCTGAAGGACTCCGGGCGCGAGGCGGGAATCGCCTTCGATTTCGCCGCCATCCGGGTCGCGCCGAACACGCTCGACGCGCACCGCGTCATCCGCTGGGCGGCGGGCGCCGGCGTGCAGGACCGCGTCGCCCGCACCTTGTTCCGGGCCTATTTCGAGAATGGCGAGGATGTCGGCGACGCCGAAACGCTCGCGCGCATCGCCGGCGAAAACGGCATGGACGAAAGCCTCGTCTCGGCGTTGCTGGCGGCCAAGGCCGACATCCCCGAGGTCGAGGCGGAAATCCGCACGGCGCAGGGCATGGGGATTACCGGCGTTCCCTGTTTCATTTTCGACGGGCGCTACGCGGTGATGGGCGCGCAGCCGGTCGAAGCCTTGGTCGATTCGGTCAGAAAAATCGCGGCGATGAAGGCCGAAGCCAAGGTGGCCAAAACCGCTTCCTGAGGCCTATTTCCCCTCGCCCGCCATGCGCGCCAGCTGCGTCATGATGACGGCGGCGCCGTTCAGGCGCTTTTCCGGCGTCGGCCAGTCGCGCATGAACACCACCGACTGGTCGGGGCGGATTTTGGCCAGCGACGTCTGGCCGGCAATCATCGCCACCAGGCCGGCCGGGTTGGCGAAGGTCTTGTTGCGGAAGGCGATGACCACGCCCTTCGGGCCGGCGTCGAGCTTCTCGACATTGGCCATGCGGCACAGCGCCTTGATGAACACGACCTTGAGCAGATGCTGCACTTCGTCGGGCAGCGGGCCGAACCGGTCGATCATCTCGGCCCCGAAGCCGTCGATCTCGGCCGTCGTCGTCAGGTCGCCGAGCCGGCGATACAGCGCCAGACGCAGTTGCAGGTCGGGCACGTAGCTTTCCGGGATCATCACCGAGGTGCCGATGGCGATCTGCGGCGACCAAGAACCGTCATGGGCTTCGGGCGAACCGCGCATTTCGGCCACGGCTTCTTCAAGCATCTGCTGATAGAGCTCGAAGCCGACCTCCTTGATGTGGCCGGACTGCTCCTCGCCGAGCAGATTGCCGGCGCCGCGAATGTCGAGATCGTGGCTGGCGAGCTGGAAGCCGGCGCCGAGCGTGTCGAGCGATTGCAGCACCTTCAGCCGCCGTTCCGCCGTCGCGGTCAGCTGGCGCTTGGCCGGCAGGGTGAACAGCGCGTAGGCGCGCAGCTTCGAGCGGCCGACGCGGCCGCGCAGCTGGTAGAGCTGGGCCAGGCCGAACATGTCGGCGCGATGGACGATCAGCGTGTTGGCGGTCGGGATGTCGAGGCCGGATTCGACAATTGTCGTTGACAGCAGCACATCGTATTGGCCGTCGTAAAAGGCGTTCATGACATCGTCGAGCTGGCCCGGCGCCATCTGGCCATGGGCGACGGCGACCTTCAGTTCCGGCGTCTGGGCGGCGAGAAACTCGCGGATTTCGGCAAGATCGGCGATGCGCGGCACGACATAAAAGCTCTGCCCGCCGCGATATCTCTCCCGCAGCAGTGTCTCGCGCACCACCAGCGGATCGAAGGGCGAGATGAAGGTGCGCACCGCCATGCGGTCGACCGGCGGCGTGGCGATCAACGACAATTCGCGCACGCCGGTCAGCGCCAGTTGCAGCGTGCGCGGGATCGGCGTCGCCGACAGGGTCAGCACGTGGACGTTCGATTTCAGTTCCTTCAGCCGCTCCTTGTGCTTGACGCCGAAATGCTGCTCCTCGTCGATGATCAACAGGCCGAGAGTCTTGAACTCGACGCCGGCGCCGAGCAAGGCATGGGTGCCGACAACGATATCGACCGTGCCGTCGGTGATGCCTTTTTTCGTTTCCGCCAGATCCTTCGCCGGCACCATGCGCGAAGCTTGCCGCACCGTGACCGGCAGACCGGAGAAGCGCGCCGCAAAGGTCTTGTGATGCTGGCGCGCCAGCAGCGTCGTCGGCACGACGACAGCCACCTGCCTGCCCTCCATGGCGCAGGCGAAAGCGGCGCGCAACGCCACCTCCGTCTTGCCGAAGCCGACGTCGCCGCAGATCAGCCGGTCCATCGGCCTGCCGGCGGCGAGATCGTCGCCGACGGCGTCGATGGCCGATTGCTGGTCGTCCGTCTCCTCATAGGGGAAACGGGCGGAAAACTCGCCATACAGGCCTTCGGGCGGCAAAATCGACGGGGCCGAGCGGGTCTGGCGTTCGGCCGCGACCTTGATCAGCGCGCCGGCCATGTCGAGCAGGCGCTTTTTCAGCCGCGCCTTGCGCGCCTGCCAGGCGCCGCCGCCGAGCCGGTCGAGCTGGGCTTCCGCACCCTCGGCGCCATAACGCGACAGGAGTTCGATGTTTTCGACGGGGAGGAACAGGCGCGCGTCGTCGGCGTAGTGGATTTCCAGGCAATCGTGCGGCGCGCCGGCCGCCTCGATCGTCTTCAGCCCGATGAAGCGCCCGATGCCGTGATCGGCGTGAACGACGATATCGCCGGTCGCCAGCGCCGAGACCTCGGCGATGAAGTCGGACGCCTTGCGCTTCTTCGCCTTGCGCACCAGGCGGTCGCCGAGAATATCCTGCTCGGCGACGACGACGAGATCGCCGGCTTCGAAGCCCTGCTCCAGCCCGAGGACCGCCGCCGCCGGCCGGCCCGTTTTGAGCTTCGCCAGATCGTCGAGCGAGGCGACGGAATCGGTCTTGTCCAGCCCGTGTTCGGCGAGAATGTTCAGCAGCCGGTCGAGCGAACCGTCGGTCCAGCCGGCGACGACGACGCGGCGGCCTTGCCGTTCTCGGCGCGGATGTGCCTGACCGCGTGATCGAAGACATTGGCGTTCGGATCGGCGCGCTCCTCGGCAAACGAACGCCCGGCGCGCGCGCCGGCGTGAACGACGATGCGTCCCGGCGCGGGCGGGGCGTCGAATGCCGTCAGGTCGACAAGCAGACGATCCGCCTCGGCCGCCGCGACTCCATCCGGATCGAGATACAACATCGATGGCGGCGCCGGCTTGTAAGGAACGGAATCGGCCAGCCCCGGACTGTCGCTCTGGCGCTTGCGGCCATCGTAATGGTCGAGAATCTGGGCGTGGCGGGCGGCGATGGCGTCGTCGACGAGATGGTCGAACACCACCGGCGCACCGGGCAGATAATCGAAAAGTGTCGAAAGTTGTTCGTGGAAAAAACCGAGCCAGTGCTCCATGCCGGCGAAGCGGCGACCTTCGCTGATCGCGGCGTAAAGCGCGTCGTCGCGCGTTGGCGCGCCGAAGGCTTCGAGATAGTTGCGGCGGAAGCGGCTGATCACTTCAGGAGTCAGGGTGATTTCGCTCATCGCGCCGAGGTGGAAGGCCCGGCGCGAACCGGTGGTGCGCTGGCTGGCGGCGTCGAAGGCGCGGATCGTCTCCAGCGTGTCGCCGAAGAAATCGAGGCGCAGCGGCTCCTCCGCGCCCGGCGCGAACAGGTCGAGAATGCCGCCGCGCACGGCGTATTCGCCGACATCGCGCACCGTGCCGACGCGCTCGAAACCGGACGCTTCGAGGCGCGCGACCAGCCCGTTCATGTCGAGGCGATTGCCAGGCTCCGCCGAAAACAACTGCGCCGAAATCGCGTCGGGCGGCGGCATTTTCTGCAACAGCGCGTTCGCGGAGGCGAGAATGATGGCGCGGTGCGGCGTCTTGTCGAGACCGATCATGCCGGCAATGGCGTCGAGACGCCGCGCCGCCGCGTCGGCGCCGGGCGAGACGCGATCATAGGGCAGGCAATCCCAGGCCGGAACGATGAGCACCGGCAGGCCGGGTTCGGCGAAAGCGAGCGCCTGTTCGATCTGCGGCAGGCGCTGGCCGTCGCGGGCGACAAACAGCAGCGGCCCATCGGGCGCGAGCGCGCGCGACAATTCGGCGAGCGCGAAGCCTTCGTAGCCATCGGCGACCTGGTCGACGAGAACGCGGCCCGCCTGGCGGGGCTTCAACGGAATGCGCGGCAGCAGGCTCATGGTCTCAAACGATCGCGCCGTAGCGGCGAACGCGGGCGAACAGCGGCGTATCGTGTTCGGTCGGAACGACGGCCGCCCCGGTCACCCATTTGAACGATTCGGCGTCGGCCTCCTCCATCAACGCCTCGAAGGCGGCGAGTTCGCCTTCGTCCAGCGCGGCGATCTCGGCGTCGGCGAAACGGCCGAAAACGAGATCCATTTCGCGCGTGCCGCGATGCCAGGCGCGAAACAGCGCCTTCTTGCGCCGTGCGTCGAGACCGTCGCTGGTTCGGCTCATGCCGCTCATGATATTCTCCGATGACGCGCGCCTCATAGCGCGACGGCGGGGCAATGTCAGCCTTGCGCGCGCGTTCAACCGACGTAAGTTCAGGCCATGCGCCCTTCCCTGCTCGATCCGTTGTTCGCTCCCGCCGCCTCGTTGCCGGGCATCGGCCGAAAGACGGCCGACCTGCTGGCCCGAATCGTCCCCGGCGATGCCGAGGGGCGAGAAGTGCGCGTGCTCGACCTGCTGTTCGTCGCTCCGACCGCAATCATCGACCGGCGCAGCCGGCCGGGTGTCGCCCGCGCCGCCGAAGGCGCCATCGTCACGCTCGAATTGCGGGTCGACAGGCATCAGCCGCCGCCTCCCGGCAAAGCCAACATGCCGTACCGTGTCTTTGCCTGCGACGACACCGGCGAAATCGCGTTGACCTTCTTCAACGCGCACCGCGCCTCGCTGGAGAAGCGGCTGCCGGTCGGGGCCGATGTGCTGGTTTCGGGGCGGATGGAGTGGTTCAACGGCCGGCCGACCATGGTCCATCCCGACCACATCGTGCCGATCGCCGAGGCCGCGAACCTGCCCGACGTCGAACCGGTCTATCCGGGCACGGCGGGCCTTTCGCCCAAAGTGCTCCGCCGCGCCATCGTCGCGGCATTGGCGCGCCTGCCGCCCTTGCCCGAATGGGCGTCGGCCGAACGGTTGGAGACGCAAAACTTCCCGTCCATCGCCGACGCGCTGTTTCGCCTGCACCATCCGCGCGATGCGCTCGACGCCGACCCGCTCTCCGCCGCCTGGCGACGGCTCGCTTATGACGAATTCCTCGCCGGCCAGATCGCGCTGGCGCTGGTGCGCAAGCGCTTTCGCCGCGCGCAGGGCGTGGCCCGCCACGGCGACGGCCGGTTGCGGGCGCTCCTGCGCGCCGCCCTGCCCTATACGCTCACCGGCGCGCAGGCGCGGGCCGTCGCCGAGATCGCCGCCGATCTGGAAAAACCCGAGCGCATGCTACGCCTGCTGCAGGGCGATGTCGGTTCCGGCAAGACCGTCGTGGCGCTGTTCGCGGCGGCGCAGGCGGCCGAAAGCGGCGCGCAGACCGCCTTTCTGGCGCCGACGGAAATCCTTGCCCGCCAGCATTTCGCCACGCTGGAGCCATTGGCGCGCAAGGCCGGTCTCGATATCGCCATCCTGACGGCGCGCGAAAAAGGCAAGGATCGCGAGCGCATCCTCGCCGGGCTCGCCGACGGGTCGATCGCGCTCGCCGTCGGCACTCATGCGCTGTTGCAGGAGCACGTCGGGTTTCGCGATCTGGGTCTCGCCGTCGTCGACGAGCAGCACCGCTTCGGCGTACATCAGCGTCTGGCGCTCGCCGCCAAGGGCGACGCCCCCGACCTGCTGGTGATGACAGCGACGCCGATCCCGCGCACGCTGGTGCTTTCCGCCTTCGGCGACATGGATGTCTCGCGCCTGACCGAGAAGCCCGCCGGCCGCAAACCGATCCGCACCGTGACGATGCCGTTCGAACGTCTCGGCGAACTGGTGCGCCATGTCGCCGGCGCGGTCGAGCGTGGCGAAAAGGCCTTCTGGATCTGTCCGTTGGTCGAGGAAAGCGAGGAAACCGACGAACGCCTCGTCGCCGCCGAGGAGCGCCATGACGCGCTTGCCCGTCTCATTCCGGGCGCGGTCGGCCTCGTTCACGGCCGCATGAAGGGGGTGGAAAAGGATGCGGCGATGGAGGCGTTTCGCACCGGCGACACGCGGGTGCTGGTCGCGACGACGGTGGTCGAGGTCGGCGTTGATGTACCCGACGCGACGATCATGGTGATCGAGAACGCCGAGCGTTTCGGCCTGGCGCAGTTGCATCAGCTGCGCGGCCGCGTCGGGCGCGGCGACGCCGGCGGCTCCTGCGTGCTGCTCTATCATGGGCCGCTGGGCGAGACGGCGCAAAGGCGGCTGGAAGTGTTGCGCGAGACCGAGGACGGCTTTCTCATCGCCGAGGAGGACCTGAAACTGCGCGGCGAAGGCGAATTGCTCGGCACACGGCAAAGCGGCATCCCCGGCTTCATGCTGGCCCGTTTCGATTCACATGGCGATTTGCTGGCGCTGGCCCGCGCCGACGCCCGGGAAATGCTCGACGGGGCTGCGTCGCTCACGGGTTCGCAAGGCGAAGCGGTCCGGACGCTGCTCTATGTGTTCGGCAGGGACGACGCGGTCCGCCTGCTTTCGGCCGGCTGAGCCTTGACCTGATCCGGCGTTACAAGGCCCGCGGAGATGACGAGTTTCGCCGCTTCTTCGACCGACATGTCGAGTTCGACCAGATCCTTTTTCGGCACATACATCAGGAATCCGGTTGTCGGATTGGGCGTCGACGGCATGAAGACAGCGACCATGTCTTCGTGCGAACCCTCGAGTTTGCGTGAAATTTCGGTGTCGCGATCCGTGGCGATGAAGACGACCGCCCAGGCGCCGCGGCGCGGCCATTCGATGATGCCGACTTTCTTGAACATGTCCGCTTTTTGGGCCAGCACCGTCTCGAAGATTTGCTTCAGGCCGCGATAGATCGAGCGGACCAGCGGCATGCGGTCGAGAACGCGCTCGCCGAAATGCACGATGGAGCGGCCGACGATATTGGCGGTGAGAAAACCGGTCAGCGTGATGAGGATGAGCGCGACGATCAGGCCGAAACCGGGCACATCGAATCCCAGATAGGTATCGGGATTGTATTTCGCCGGAATATAGGGCTTGACCCATGAATCGACCCATCCGATCAGCGACCAGGCGATATAAGCCGTTATCGCGATCGGCGCCGAGACAATGAATCCCGTCAGAAAATAACTGCGCAGTCGCCCCATGATGGCCCGGTCCCGGTCGCCGTCGGCGGCTCGCCGACGCGCGTGATATAGTGATCAATCGTTCCGAGCGAAACGCGACAATGGTTGTTCAGCGGCCGTCGGGCGTGCGCAATCCGAACCATTTGTCCTTGACGGCCTCGTAGTGCTCTTCGGGCTTGTATTCGGCCACTTGAAGACCGAGCTTCCTGATCGACAATTGGCCGGTCGCCGACAGGATGGCGTAGCTGGCGACGACGACACCATGCTCCGCCGTCGCCAGATTGATCTGCGCCGTGATGACGCTCGCCTGCGCGTTCAGCACGTCGAGCGTGGTGCGCTGGCCGACATTGCGTTCCTCGACGACGCCGTTCAGCGCCAGTTGCGCCGCCGAAACCAACGCCTTGTTGGCGACGACGCTCTCCTGCGCCGCCTTGTATTGCGTCCACGCTGAAGTGATCGCGGCGCGCACCTGATCGTGGGCGACATCGACGCCGATGCGGGCCTGCCCCAATTGCTCCTTCGCCTGGCGCACCTGCGCCGACACCGCGCCACCGCGATAGATCGGCACAGTCAAAGTCGCGCCGATAGTGGCTGAATTCGTGGTGCCGTCCGGCGAGAAGATCGAGTTGGGGCTATTGTCCGTGTAGGTGGAATTCAGGTTCGCCGAGGCGCTGAGGTTCGGCAACAACTGGCCTTCCTTCGACTTCACGGAAAAGCCGGCGGCGTCGACGGAGTGCTTACCGGCGAGGATCGCGGGATGTACGCTGGCCCCGAGCGCCAAGGCCGAATCGAGATTCTTCGGCAAGCCCTTGGCCGAACCGGGCGAGGACAATTTGCCCGGCGCGTCGCCGACTACCTGACGGTAGACGGCGGCTGACGATCTGGCTTAGGCGCGCGCCGCGGCGAGTTGGGCCTCGGCGGCGGCGCGGCTGGCATCGGCCTGGGCGACGTCTGTGCGCGTGCCTTCGCCCACTTCAAGGCTGGAACGGGCGGCGCGCACCTGTTCGGCCAGGAATTTCAGGTTCTTCTCGCGCAGAACCGCGATCTGCCGATCGCGAATCACGTCCATGAAGGCGCTGGCGGCGTCGAACAGGATGTTCTGTTCGGTGTTGCGCAGATTTTCGCGCGAGGCGCTCACCTGCGCCTCGGCGGCGCGAACATTGTTGAGCGTCTGGAATCCGTCGAAAATCGCCTGCGAGATCGAAACGCCAAACGAACCGGTCGTGATGTTGGACGTGCTGCGCGAGGTGTAGCTGATCGTCGCCGTGCCGGTGATCTGTGGACGCCAGCCGGATTTCGCCAGCGCCACGCCCTCATCGGTGACGCGCACGCCAGCTCGCGACTGGTTCAGGGTCGAATTGTACTGGTAAGCCTTGGTCAGCGCGCCGATGAGCGTTTCGGCGGACACCGACGAAGCGGAGGCGATGGCAACCGGAAACGCCGCGACAAGCAACGCGAGTGCACGAAACGAACGCAAAGGCCACCTGTTCCTGTCGCGCGCCTGCGGACATGTCCCCCGCGGCGTGTCTGTGTTTCATCCAGCGGGACAAGTCCCGATCCGTCGCCACCGTGACATAACCGGCCCGGCGCGGCACGTTAATTTTATCAACGTCCCCTGCTTTCCCTCAAAAGGCGAAAGCAGGCTCCCTCGCCAATTCAGTCAACGGCGGCATTGACAGGGTAAAGACGCGGCGCGAGGAGACAACCGCGCCATCCTTGACATAGACCTTGGCGACAGCCGCCGAACCGAAGCCTTCGACGGCGATCAGGCGCCCCTGTTCGGCCAGTTGACCGAATATTCCCTGCGGCGAATCGGCGACCGATCCGCCGTAGACGATCAGATCATACGGAGCGCGCGCTGCCATGCCGGCGGCAAGCGGGCCGTGCGCGACCTCGACATTTTTTTCCCCGGCCAAGGCCAGACGCGCGGCGGCGACCAGTTCGGCGTCGCTTTCCAGCGCCACGACCGATCCGGCGATGCGCGCGAGCACAGCGGCGGCGTAGCCCGACCCGGCGCCGATGAGCAGCACCCGCTGGTTCTCCCGCGGATCGGCCAATTGCAGCAGACGGCCAAGCGCCGAGGGAGCCGGCAGTTTCCGGCCGCCGCCGACACCGATCTCGCGGTCGAGATAGGCAATCTGCCGGGACGCCGCCGGCACGAAATCCTCGCGCGCAACCGCACCCATGGCGTCGAGCACTTCGCGATGCGTCACATCGGTGGTGCGCAGCTGATTGTCGACCATCTTACGGCGGGCTTCGGCGTAATCCGTCATGTGTTCAACCACTTCCGGTCCCGGGTGGGCGTGAAACGCCGGGAAGCGCTGGAGGCCTCGCCCGGAATCGAACCGGGGTGCAAGGATTTGCAGTCCTCTGCGTCACCACTCCGCCACGAGGCCATCGCGCTTTCGGCGTTCGCTGGCCTGTTAACAGAGGCTTCCCGGCCGAACAAGGGATCATGCCCCGCCGGAGCCGCTTTTTTGCCGCGGCGTAAAGCGTACCACCATGCGCCGGCGAAGACGGCGTATATGGGCGATTTCGTAGGAAAGCACGACAATACCGAGCGGGATCATCCAGAAACCGAGGATGGGAAGGAAACCGACAATGCCGCCAAGCACGAGAAGGACGCCGAGCGCGATTCGCAGCGCCTTGGAACGCGGCAACGCGAATTCGCGCCCGAAGAGCTTGATCGTCCGTCGGCGCGGAGTCGCCTCGGGTGGCGGGGTCACAATCCGGTCGTCCATTTCCGTTTTCATTCGCCTCGCCTATTGTTCCGGCGAAATGGGGTGCGCAAGCCCGCGTTTAAAGGCGTCTTGCGCCGCAGGCGACGATTTCGCCGGGATTCCTTTCGTCGCCGACGCCGGTCCCCGGCGAAAAAGCGGCTTGGCAAAAATGCCCGGCTCCGTTATAGCCACCCCGCTTCGTCCGCGAAGCGGGCATTCCTCGGTAGCTCAGCGGTAGAGCAACCGGCTGTTAACCGGTTGGTCGATGGTTCGAATCCGTCCCGGGGAGCCACTTTTTCATTTCGTTGCCGCCAAAGGGTAATCCGGGCGTTTGGACTTGGCGTATAGCGTGACCATGATGTCCGCCGCCAATCCGACGCTGGTCCTGTTTCGTCATGATCTTCGCCTTGGCGACAATCTTGCGCTCGTGGCCGCTGCCGGACGCGGCGGTCCGGTCATACCGGTTTTCGTGTTCGACGAAGAATCCCCCGGAGTCCGGCCAATTGGCGGGGCGCGTCGATGGTGGCTGCATCACTCGTTGACCGCCCTGTCAGCCGATCTGGCGAAACGCGGTTCGCGCCTTATCGTGCGCCGCGGCGTCATGGCCGACGTCGCCAAAGCGCTCGCGCGCGAAACCGGCGCGGCGGCGGTGTTCTGGAACCGGCGCTACGACCCGGCCGGGCGAAACGCCGACGCCGCGACGAAAACGGCGCTCTTGGCCGCCGGTTTGGCCGCCGAGAGCTTCGACGGATTTCTGTTGCACGAACCCTGGCGGCTCCTGACCGGTGGAGGAACCCCGTTCAAGGTTTTTACGCCGTTTTGGCGGGCGTTGCAGGCGAGCGGACCGCCGCGCGATCCAGTCGATGCGCCCACCACGCTGCCCGCGCCCGTTTGCTGGCCGGATTCGCTTGCCGTCGACGACCTCGGCCTGACGCCGCGCCGGCCCGACTGGTCGACCGGTCTGGCCGAGACCTGGATTCCCGGCGAAGCCGCCGCCAACGACCGACTTGAGCTTTTCCTCGCGGAAATCCTCGATGGTTACGCGGAACGGCGAGACCGGCCGGATATTGATGCAACATCGCGCCTTTCGCCGCATCTGGCGCACGGCGAGATTTCGCCGCGCCGGATCCGGCATGCGGCGATGAACGTCAAGGCGAGCGGACGCGACCGCGATAAATTCCTCGCCGAACTGGCGTGGCGGGAATTCTCCTGGCATTTGCTGTTCCACCGCCCTGATTTGCCTGTCGCCAATTGCAATCCCGCCTTCGACGCGTTTGCCTGGGTGGAAGACCGTGAGGGATTTCGCGCCTGGCGAAAGGGAAAAACCGGATACCCGATGGTCGACGCTGGCATGCGGCAATTGTGGTCGACCGGCTGGATGCACAACCGCGTGCGCATGGTAGCGGCCTCGTTCCTGGTCAAGCATTTGCTCACTGATTGGCGCAAGGGCGAGGCCTGGTTCTGGGACACGCTGGTCGACGCCGACATGGCGTCGAACGCGGCAAGCTGGCAATGGGTCGCTGGCTCCGGCGCCGACGCCGCACCCTGGTTCCGCATTTTCAATCCAGTCCTGCAGGGCGAAAAGTTCGATAAGGACGGCGATTACGTGCGAGCCAATCTTCCCGAACTCGCCGACGAACCGGGCCCTTCGGTCCATCGGGCTGCGAACGCCAAGCGCGGTTTGTATCCGGCGGCGATCATCGGCCATGATTTCGCCCGCGCCCGCGCGTTGGCCGCGCTCGAAACGATGCGCCTGGCGAAAGGCTGAGACGCGAACCGGCGCGGACAAGCCGCGCCGGCCATATATGCAGTCAAAGGCCGATCAAAGCGTGATTTTGTAGCGGGCGAAACCATTCTCGCCGTCGCCGGCCGGCTCGATTTTCACCGCCTTGACGTCGGCGATGTGCCCGGCCGCCTTCGGTCCCGTTTCGAACAGCACCGTCGCGCCACCGGCCGGCGCGAAGGTCCAGTTGGCGTCGGCGGAAGGATCGATTGTGCCCTTGTCGATGATGTAGCGGACCAATGCGTCGCGATTGGTGTCGGGGGCGACGAGGATGATCTTGTCGGCCTTGATGCCGGGGAAGGTGCCGCCGCCGCCGGCGCGGTAGTTGTTGGAGGCGACGACGAATTTTTGCGCCGGGTCGATCGGCTTGCCGTCGAACATCAGGTCGACGATGCGGCTCGACGCTGCATCGGCGACCTCGCCTTTGCCGGTGTATTTGGCCGGCTTGGTGATGTCGATCTTGTAGGTGACGCCGTCGATGATGTCGAAATTGAACGACGGGAAGTCCGGATTGATCAGCGTCTGGTCGGGTTTGCCGGGTTCGACGGTGTTGAAAAGACCCGCCGACATTTCCAGCCATTCCTTGACGTCCGCGCCGGTAATCGCCACCGCGCGCACGGTGTTGGGATAGAGGTAAAGGTCCGCGACATTCTTGATCGCCACATCGCCGGCGGGAACGTCGGTGTAGTAGTCCGGACCGCCGCGACCGCCGGCCTTGAACGGCGCGGCGGCGGAAAGCACCGGTAAATCCTTGAACTCCCCATCCTTCAGCAGGTCCTTGACGTACCAGACCTGCGCCTGGGAGACGATTTGCACCGACGGATCATCGGCGACGAGGGCGAAATAGGAATGCAACGGCGCGGAAGTCTTGCCGACCGGCGTGCGCACGTATTTCAGCGTCGACTCATGCTCGGCGGCGACGGCTGCCTCGACCTCCGGTTTGGACGCCACGGTCGGCACGACTTTCTTGTTTTCGTCGCGCTTCCAGATCGGCCTCGCCTCGGATGTGGCCGAAACCACTTTCCAGCTGTTGCCGGATTTCTCGACCATCAGATCGATGAGGCCGACATGCGAGCCCCAGAAGCCGCCTTGCACGGCCGGCTTGCCGAACAGCGTTCCCTTCTCGAAATCGACGCCCGCCTTGTCCTTGAAGGCGTCGCCAGGGAAAACCAGGTGTTGATGGCCGGTGAAAATGGCGTCGATGCCCTCGATCTCGCCGAGGAAAAGCGAGGCGTTTTCCATTCCCTCGGTGCGATTGGGATCGATGCCGGAGTGGGAAAGCGCGACGATGATGTCGGCCCCCTCTTCCTTTATTTGCGGCACCCAGGCCTTGGCCGTCTCGACGATATCGCGGGTCATGACATTGCCGGTGAGGTTTTTGGAATCCCACACCATGATCTGCGGCGGTACGAAGCCGATGAAACCGACGCGGATGGCGTGTTCGGCCCCGGCGCCGTCTTTCACCTTGCGGTCGAGGATGACGTAGGGCTTGAGCCAGAGTTTGTCGTCGCGCGGATTGGCGGCGAGTTCCGTCCCCTTGACCAGATTGGCGCAGACGATCGGGAATTTCGCCCCGGCGTTGACCTTGTCCATGAACGACAGGCCGTAATTGAATTCGTGGTTGCCGAGCGTGCCGCAATCGTAACCGAGCGTGTTCATGGCCGACATGACGGGGTGCATGTCGCCGTCCTTCATGCCGCGCTCATAGGCGATCCAATCGCCCATCGGGTTTCCCTGCAAATAGTCGCCATTGTCGATGAGCATCGAATTGGTGGATTCGGCGCGAATGGCGTCGATGATGGTCGCGGCGCGGGAAAGCCCCATCGTGTCGTTCGGCTTGTCGGCATAGTAGTCGTAGGGCATCACAGCGACATGGATGTCGGTGGTTTCCATGATGCGCAGATGCGCCTGGTTGGCCTGGGCCCGGGCCGAAAAGGGATGCAACGCGATCAAAGCGGTTGCGGCGGTGCCGGAAAGAAACGAACGACGGGAAAGGGGGTGTGCAAGCGCGTGCATAGGTGCCTCCGCATGGATGCCAAGCCGCCCCCGAAACATTATGGGGCAAGCCACGCAGGAAATCCATCAGTCCCTGATGACAACGGCATGACAACGGCGATCAGGCGGCGGCGAGGCTGCTTTCGGGCTTCGCAACCGTATTGGCGAGAAGCCATGCCGGGAGGTCCGCCGCCGGCATCGGCGCGGCGAAGTAAAATCCCTGCATCACCGGGCATGCGGATTCGCGAAGGAATTGGGCGGTTTGAGCGGTTTCGACGCCTTCGGCCGAGACCTGAAGGCCGAGCGATTGCCCGAGCGCCAAAATTCCCTGCACCGATTTACGGGCTTTCTCGTCGTTATCGACACGCGAAACAAGTTCGCGATCGATCTTCACCTTGCTGAATGGTGCGTCGCAAAGCGTGGTGAAACTCGATGAGCCGGCGCCGAAATCGTCGAGCACGACGGCGACGCCGGCGTTGCGGAATTCGGCAACTGCGGCCGCGCCTTCGGGAACGGCCATGACTGCCTCGCCGATCTCAAGTTCCAACCGTCCGGAACGCAAGCGATGGCGCGCGAGGCAACCGACGACGAAACGGCGCAACTCGGCGCTGAGGAATTGGCGCGCCGAAAGATTGACCGAAATCGAAATCCGGTCGGGCAAAGTGGCGGCGAGAGAACAGGCCGTCTCGATGGCGAACCGACCGAGCGCTTCAAAAGCGCCCGATTGCTCGGCGAGAGCCAGGAATTCCCGCGGCTTGATCGAACCGAGTTCATTGTGGTTCCAGCGCATGAAAGCCTCAAGCGCCACGGTCTGCCCGGCGGCGTCGACGACCGGTTGGTACTCGAGGTGGAACGCGCCGTTGGCGATGGCGGCGACGAGATCCGCATTGAGACGGGCGCGGAAGGCGAGCGCCTCGACCTGACGGTTCGTGGCGATCTGCACGCCACCCTTGCCGGCCTCCTTGGCGCCGTAGAGCGCGGCGTCGGCCAAACGCAGGATCGTCGACGGATCGCAGCCCATGTCGGGCATGGCGGCGACGCCGCTGCTCGCGCCGATGGAGAACTGGCCGGACGGCAGGACGATCGGCATGGAGATCGCGGCGATGGCGCGTTCGGCGGCGCGCACGGCCGAGGCCACGGGCACATTGGGAACGATGGCTGCGAACTCGTCGCCGCCGACGCGGGCAACTGTTGCGCCATTCGGCATGGCCATCTGCAAGCGCCGGAACGCCTCGCGCAGCACTTCGTCGCCAACGGCGTGACCGGCTGTGTCGTTGACCTGCTTGAACCGGTCGAGATCGATGAGCACGACGGTATTGGAGACACCCTCGGCCGAGCGACGCGCTGCGGCGTCGAGCGACGCGCGGAACGCGGCACGGTTCTTGCCGCCGGTCAGCGCATCATGGTGGGCGAAGTGGCGCAGTTGCCGCTCGGCGTCAATTCGGGCGGTCACATCGCGGCCAATGCCGTGAAATCCGAGAAATGCGCCTGAATGTGACGTATTCGGCGTGCCGGAAAGCTCCCACCACCGTGTTTTTCCCTCGATCGTGACCCGGACCACGACATCGCGAAACGCCTTGCCCGATTGGAAGGTCTTGATCGATATTTCGGCTTTATGGGGATCGGTCGTTACAAACCGGCGGACGAATTCGGCGATGGAAAGATCGGCGATCATCTGAGGCGCCAGGCCGGCCCGCATTTCGAAGGTCGGGGATAGCATCACAATGCGATGACCGTTATCGGTGCGCCAAAGCCAATCGGTCGAGTTCGTCTCGAAATCGTTGAGGAACAGGCGAATCCACTGGTTCTTCTCATCGAGGCGGATCAGCGCCTGAACACGTTCGCGAAAGACGCGGGCGTGCTGGCGCAGGCCGAAGGGAAATACAAACGAATAGACGATCAGGAGACTGATCTCGAACCAATGGTCGGTCGGGCCGGCGATGATCAATGCGGAAAGCGATCCGGCCAGCAACGGACCGGCGAATGCAAGCACGCCGCGCGGCATCGAGGCGAGAACGAAAGGCGCTGTGCAAAGGAAAGCGGCGGCGATCACCGTGAGATGCATGCGTCCGACAAAGTCGGCGCCAGGATAGAACAACAGAAGCGCCAAACCCCAAGGCAAAGCCGAAACCGGAATTGGCGGCGATGGAAAACCTGTAGAATCGATTGATATTGCCGGCATTGACGCCGCGACGACGGACATGGGCGAGAAAGGTCAGATCGCTCAAGACCGCGGTGGACATAACCAAAATCCAGACGACACTGCTGGCGCGTGATACGGTATTGAAGAACTCGACGAAAACCAGTGCGCTGACAGCGAAATTGCCGACAATGCGGAACAGATGCAGCCGGAGCACTTCCCGCAATTGCTCGATACGAAGGCAGACATGCGCATCCAGATCATTGTCCGACTCCGCTCGGCGGGTGGAATGATTTGGTCCAGGGCCATGGATGCCTATCGTCCCGATTACCCTCCGGAAATAAGCCATGGCCGCACAACAAAGGGGTAATCGGGCATTTCAAATTTTAGCGATGCTTGATTTTTTCCTTGAGATTCCCGCGTCATGAGGCCGGAAATCACTCGTCGGCGGTCGCGCCGATCGCCGTGCGGTCGATCACCTCGCGCAGCGCGAAAGAGGAATTGATCCGCGTCACATGCGGCAGGGCGGTCAACCAATCGCGATGCACGCGCTCGTAATCGGCGAGGTCCTTGGCCGCGATGCGCAGGATGTAGTCGTATTCGCCCGACATCAGGTGGCAGGACAAAATGTTGGGACAGCGTTTGACCGCGCCTTCGAAATCGGTGAGCGTCTTCTCGAACTGCCCGGTCAGGGAAATATGGACAATGGCCGTCAGTGGCTGGCCAAGCGCGGCGCTGGAAATGCGCGCATGATATCCCCTGATCACACCGCCTTTTTCCAGCGCGTCAAGCCGGCGCGAACAGGCCGATTGCGACAGGCCGACCTTATCCGCGAGCGCCGCGTTGGACATGCGCCCGTCCCTCTGAAGGGCCGCAAGAATGGCGCGATCGATGCGGTCGAGTTCCATCATCCGGCGATTTGTTGCGCAATCCATTACGTTTTCGCAAACATATTCGGAAATGCACCCCTGCCGCAACGGCAGAAAGCAAACACCTGCGAAACGATTCGTGGTTTCATTCCGCCATAATCGCCGCACGAGGGAGAGAGCAATGCGCGTCGGCTGTCCGAAGGAAATCAAGAACCACGAATATCGCGTCGGCCTGACGCCGGGCGCGGTGCGCGAATATGTCGCCCACGGCCATCAGGTGCTGATGCAATCGGGCGCCGGTCTCGGCATCGGCGCCGACGATGGCGCCTATCAGGCCGCGGGCGCGAAAATCGCCAAAACGGCGGAGGACGTCTTCGCCCAATCCGACATGATCGTGAAGGTCAAGGAGCCGCAACCGAACGAGTGGGTTCAACTGCGCGACGGCCAGATCCTCTATACCTACCTGCACCTTGCGCCCGATCCGGAACAGACGAAAGGCCTGATCGCTTCCGGCGTCACCGCGGTTGCCTACGAAACGGTCACTGACGAGCGCGGCGGCCTGCCGTTGCTGGCGCCGATGTCGGAAGTCGCCGGCCGCCTCGCCATCCAGGCCGGCGCGACGGCGTTGCAGAAGGCCCATGGCGGCCGCGGCGTGCTGCTCGGCGGCGTGCCGGGCGTGTTGCCCGGCAAGGTGACCGTGCTCGGCGGCGGCGTCGTCGGCCTCAACGCGGCCAAGATGGCCGTAGGCCTCGGGGCTGACGTGACCATCATCGATCGCTCGATCCCGCGGCTCCGTCAACTCGACGACATTTTCAACGGCCGCGTCCACACCCGCTATTCGTCGATCGAAGCGGTCGAGGAGGAATGCTTCTCGGCCGATTGCATCATCGGCGCCGTGCTGATCCCAGGTGCGGCGGCGCCGAAGCTGGTCAGCCGCGAGATGCTGTCCGGCATGAAAAAGGGCGCGGTGCTCGTCGACGTCGCCATCGACCAGGGCGGCTGCTTCGAGACCAGCCACGCCACGACCCATGCGGACCCGACCTACGAGATCGACGGCGTCATCCACTATTGCGTCGCCAACATGCCGGGCGCGGTGCCGGTCACTTCGGCCCATGCGCTGAACAACGCCACGCTGTTCCACGGTCTGCAACTCGCCGACAAGGGCCTGAAGGCGCTGGCCGACGATGCGCACCTGCGCAACGGCCTCAACGTCCACAAGGGCCGTGTCACCAACAAGGCGGTCGCCGAATCGCTCGGCTACGACATGATCGAGGCGCAGGCGGCGCTGAAGGCGGCCTGAGTCCATTCCTCGAATGAAAAACCCGCCGGCGAGAACCGGCGGGCTTTTTTCATGGCGAAAACGTCAGCGCAGGAAATCATCCACCCGGCGCAAGGTGACCCGGCGGTTGCGCCAGTTTTCTTCCGATGTTGGCACAAGCAGGTAATCCTCGCCGAAGCCGACGGTTTCCATCGCCGATGGCGGAATGCCGTAGTCGCGGGCCAGCAGGCGTTTCAGGGAACGGGCGCGGGCGTCCGACAGGCCATAATTATAGGTCCGCGAGCCGACGGCGTCGGTGTGGCCCTCGATCAGCACGACGGCGTCGGGACGACGGTTGAGCAGGCGCTCGAGCGCAAAGGCGATGGTTTCGACCTTGTCGTATTGCGAACCGGGTATCGCGGCGGAATCATAGGCGAAATTGATCGCCTGGATATCGATGGACGGCGCGGCGCGGCGCAGTTCCGGGCGACGCTTCAGCTCCTTGATGGTGACGCGTTCGTCCTCGTCCAGGCGGATGCGCGGCTTGGCCTGAAGCTGTTGTTCTATTCGGTTGGCTGATGGCATCTGCTGCGCCGTCGCGGGGACGGCGGCGTACAGGAAAGACGAAGCAAGGGCGGCGGCTATGGACTTGCGAAACATCGTTTTCTCCACGGGTCGCGAACCGGCTTGCCGCGACCGTTGACGCATCATGTCCCTGCCCGCCTGAATTGAACATGAATGACGATGTTGGTTTTATGGCGAACCGGATGCGGCGGCGGCTCAATCCCAGGGCTCGACAAGCTCGGTGCGGGCGCCCACCGGGTGAAAGCCCAGTTTCTGGTAGAGCTGCAAGGCGCGCGGGTGATCGAGCGTGTTGGTCTGGATGTTCACCCATTTCGGCCGGTGCTCGAAGGCGGCGAAAATCGCTTCGGAGGCGAGAAACCGCCCCAGCCCCCGGCCGTGATAGCGCGGCATCAGGCCAAGGAGCGCGATGCCGACCGCTTCCGGCTTTGCCGACAGATCGAGTTCGAAAAATCCGGCCGGCCCGCCGCCGACATGAAGCACCCAGAACTCGCGAGTTCCGCCGTCGATCAGCGCCCTGGAGCGACGCTTCGCCCATGCCGCGACGCACGAACCAGTGATGCGGTTTGCCTACCTGTTCATAGAGGAACGCGGCGAACGCTGGTGTCATCTCGGTTACGCGCAATAGCGCCGCCTTGACGCCCATCGGCATCGGTTCGCGCCGCGCCGGGGGAGCCGACATCGCCAGATCGGTGATGTGCGCGGTCAAGGTGCGTTCCGGGCCCTTGGCCAGCGCCGGACCGGAAGGCATGCCGAGCGCGACAGGTGTGTCGCCCGGTTTGCCCCATTCGGCCCATGAGCCGTCGTAAAGCGCATTGTCGTCGTGGCCGATCGAAGCAAGCGCCAGGCTCAGCATCGCCGCCGTGACGCCGGACCCGCAGGAGGTGACGATCGGCCGCGAAAAATCCACACCCGATGCTTCAAACAATGCCTTTATTTCACTGTTACTGCACAGTTTTCCATTGTTGACGAAGGCTGACGCCGGAATCGAATGCGCGCCGGGCATATGGCCGGAGCGCAGCCCCGGACGCGGTTCCGCCTCCAGGCCGGCGAAGCGTCCGGCGGGGCGCGCATCGGCGATTTGCGCCGAGCCATCGGCGGCAATGGCGCGCATGCGCGCGATATCGACGACGCCCTTGGCGTCAAATCCGGGTTTGAAGGCGCGCGGAACGGGCGAGGACGGCTCGGCGGTTACCGGCAAACCGGCGGCGACCCACGCCGGCAGGCCGCCGTCGAGGACGAAGACGTTCTTCGCGCCCATGAGGCGGAAGGTCCACCAACCACGTGGCGCCGAAAACACCCCTGCCCCGTCATGGACGACGATCGTATCGGTCTCGGCGATCCCGTGCGCGCCGGCCCAGGCGGCGAATGTTTCCGGCGACGGCAGCATGTGCGGCAGGTCGACGGACGTATCGGCGACGGAATCGATGTCGAGAAACACCGCGCCGGGAATGTGCCCGGTTGCGTATTCGGCCCTGGCGTCGCGGTTCATCGCCGGCAGGTACCAGGAGGCGTCGACGACCGAAACGCCGGGTTTGCCGAGGCGTTCGCCGAGCCATTGCGGGGAGACGACATAGGGGCTTTCGGCCATGGACTCCGATCTCATCATTCCACCCGGCTGCCGGTGCGCGTGTGCCAATCGTCGATTGATTCGTCGGGGTATTCGCCGTGGAGGCGGTCGCCCGGACCGGCCGCGACGTCGACCCAATCCGCCTTGAAATCGAGCATGAGGTGTGTCGTCTCCGTCGCTTTCGGCAAGTCGCTGTCGATGGCCGAAGCGTGCGGATGCACCAGATTTGGCCAGCGGGCGTCGAACAGCCACAGATGCGAACCGCATAAACGGCAGAAATGGCGCTCGGCCTGGCTGACGCCGCCGTCCATTCGCGCGTGGTAGATGGCGGTGTTGCCGCGCCCCTCGACGACCAGCGTCGCCGCGTCGGCGCCGAGGTTTATGGCGTAGCCGCCGCTCCCTTGCGTCTTGCGGCAGATCGAGCAGTAGCAGCGCTGATAGGGGACTGGCGTGTTTGACTCGACCGAAAAGCGCACCGCGCCGCAATGGCAGGACCCGTTGAGTTTCATGATGCCGGCATTTCCCCGAAGCGGATGCGGAAACGCCGGTTCTCCCGACCCTTCTTCTCGATCTTGCCGATATGGACGGCGCCGACTTCGCCGGTTCTGATCACATGCGTGCCGCCGCAGGGCTGACTGTCGACCGATTCGTTCTCGCCGATGCAGACAAGACGGATGCGTTCCGCGCCGGTCGGCGGGCGAACGTTCTTCGATTTCACCAGACCGGGATTGGCAGCGAGATCGGCTTGCGTGATCCAGCGCGTGTAAACCGGGTGATCGGCCGCGACCAACGCCATGATGTCGGCGGTCACGCGCTCCTTGGTGTAGGCCGGGTCCGGGATGTCGAGATCGACGCGGCTGTCCTCGACGCCGACGGAAGCGCCGGTGATCGGAAACGGGCAGATCACCGAGAGCAGATGGCAGGCGGTATGCATGCGCATCAGCGCATAGCGGCGCGGCCAGTCGATTTCGAGCCCCAGCGTTTCGCCAATGTCCGGGCGCGGCGCGCCATCGGCCAGCAGATGAACGATATCGTCCTTGGTCGCGCCGGTGATCGCGCCGGTCACCGCGATTGTCGAGCCATCGCTGCGACGAAGCACACCGGTATCGCCCGGCTGGCCGCCCGATGTGGCGTAAAACACCGTGCGGTCGAGGATCAGGCCGCCTTCGTCGGTGAATCCGAGCACTCGAGCTTCGGCGACACGCAAATAAGCGTCATCGCGGAACAGGGCTTCGATGGTCATGTCTCGACCTTTTCGAACGGGATTTCGATGGTGCTTTTCGTCTCCATCCAGGCGGGCGCCGGCAGGTTTTTCCCGCGCAGGAAGTCCGGATTGAACAGTTTCGACTGATAACGCGAACCGAGGTCGCAAAGCATGGTGACGATGGTGTGGCCCGGCCCAAGCTCTTTCGCCAAGGCCATGGCGCCGGCGATATTGACGCCGGTGGAGCCGCCAAGGCACATCCCCTCCTCCTCGACGAGATCGAAGACAATCTTCAAAGCCTCGTCATCGCCGATGCGGAAGGAAAAGTCGGGCCTGAAATCAGCGAGATTGGCGGTGATACGGCCCTGGCCGATGCCTTCGGTGATCGACGAACCTTCCGATTTCCATTCGCCGGTGGTGTAATAGGCGTGCAGCGCCGCGCCAAAAGGATCGGCGAGCGCGATTTTCACCGATGGTTTGCGGGCGCGCAGTCCTTGCGCCACGCCGGCTAGCGTGCCGCCGGTGCCGACGGCGGAAACGAAGCCGTCGACCCGGCCATGCGTCTGGTCGAAAATCTCCTGCGCCGTCGTCACGGCGTGGCCGTCGCGATTGGCGACATTGTCGAACTGGTTGGCCCAGATCGCGCCATTCGGTTCGGTCTTCGCCAACTGCCCGGCGAGGCGTCCGGACAATTTTACGTAATTGTCGGGGTTTTTGTGCAGGACGGCCGGAACCTCGATCAGCTCGGCGCCGAGCATGCGCAGCACGTCCTTCTTTTCCTGGCTCTGCGTTTCGGGAATGACGATGACGGTGCGATAGCCGAGCGCACGCGCCACGACGGTCAGGCCGATGCCGGTGTTTCCCGCCGTGCCTTCGACAATCGTGCCGCCCGGCTGCAGCAGCCCCTTTTTCTCGGCGTCGCGGATGATGAACAGGCCGGCGCGATCCTTGACCGACTGTCCGGGGTTCATGAATTCGGCCTTGCCGAGGATTTCACAACCGGTCATTTCGGATGCGCGCTTCAGGCGGATCATCGGCGTATCGCCGATGGCGTCGATGACGGTGCCGTACATGGGGAGTCCTCGTTTCCCGGCGAAACTAGAAAGGCGGCGCGGGCGTGGCAAGCGCGCATTGAGGTTTTCGACGCCGGTTTCCGCCAGCGGATTGCGCAAAGTGGCAAAGCCACTTAATCCTGCCGGCAATTCAGGGAGGGCACGACGATGCGCAAATTCATGTGGGGCATGATCATCGCCGTGACCGTCGCCGGATTGGCTTTCGTAATGGGACCGAGAACGCCGGTGGACACCACAATCACCTTTGACGCCAATGCGATCGGATCAGATCCCGAAGCCTATCTTGCGGCCGCCGAAGCGAATGTCGCCGGCATCCGCGAAAACCTGCACAAGGAAATCGTCTGGGCATTCCCGCAATCGAAGGCAAAAACGCCATTCGCCGTGGTTTACATCCATGGCTTCTAGGCCTCGAAGCAGGAAGTGAGGCCGTTGCCGGACAAGGTCGCGGCGGCGCTCGGCGCCAATCTCTTTTTCACCCGGCTGACCGGCCACGGCCAGGACGGACCGGCGATGGCGACGGCAAGCGTCAATGCCTGGGTCAACGATCTCGCCGAAGCGCTCGCCATCGGGCGGACGATCGGCGAAAAAATCATCGTTATCTCGACCTCGACCGGCGGATCCCTGGTCACCTGGGCGGCGACGCAGCAAGGCGTTTTCGACGGCGTTTCGCATGCCGTGTTCATTTCGCCCAATTACGGCATCCAGGCTGCGGGCTCGTTCATCCTGACCATGCCGTGGGGCGCAAAGATCGCCCCGCTGGTCGCCGGCAAGGAACGGTCGTTCGAGCCGCAGAACGAGGCGCACGGCAAATTCTGGACGACGCGCTACCCTGTGGAGGCGCTGCTGCCGATGGCCGAAATCACGCGGCTCGCCGCCATCCAGCCGGTCGAAAAAGCGACCGTTCCGGCGCTTTTCGTCTTCTCCGACAAGGACAAGGTGGTGCGCCCGGATTTGACGCGGTTGATCGAAGCGCGTTGGGGCGGGCCGCACGGGCTCGTCACGGTCGACAAAAGCGGCGATCCTTACGAACATGTCATCGCCGGCGATGCGCTTTCTCCCGAAACGACCGACCTGCTGGCGGAAAAAATCGTCACCTGGATCAAGGGCTGAAAAAAAAGCAGCGGCCCGAAGGCCGCCGCCGGATCACATATCGTCCGTTTCAGCCGAAAATATCGGCCGTGATGCCGGAATACCAACCGATCGATTCCTCGAATGTCGCCTTGCGGGTGGCGGCGTCCTCGTCGGGCTTCGACAGGCAGTCGGTCACCATGGTGATCTTTCCTTCCTTCGGCTCGTATTGGGCGCCGACCTTCACGCCGTCGTCCGTCTCGATCAGGCTCCAGCAGGTGTTGGCGTATTTGGCCGGGAAGGTCTTCGAGCCGGTCAGTTCGCCGCGGATCGACATGGCGGCGACCTTGGCCTGGCTGTTGGCCGAGAAACCCGATTTCGGCATGTCGCCGGCAATCGACGAGTCGCCGACAACGTAGATATTGGCGTCGGTGGCCGACTTCATCGACATGGCGTCGATCGGGCAGAAGCCCTTGTCGTTGGTCAGGCCCGCCGCGGCTGCGATGGCGCCGGCTTTCTGCGCCGGGATGATGTTGAGCAGCGCGCCCTCGAAGGTGTCGAGATCGCACTCCACCTTGCCCGCTGCGACATCCACCGACTTGATGCCGCCATGCAGCGTCGGGGCCAGCCATTCGACCATGCCGGGATAGTATTTTTCCCAGCCGGCGGTGAACAGGCCCTGCTTGGAGAACTTCTCCTTCGGGTCGATGATGATGATCTTTGATTTGGCGAAGCCCTTGGCTTTCAGCACATGGGCAAACATCGAGATGCGCTCGTACGGGCCGGGCGGGCAGCGATAGGGGTTCGGCGGCGCGATCATGACGATGTTCTGGCCGTCGGTGAGCGCATCGAGTTTCTGCTTGAGCAGGGTCGTCTGCGGACCCGCCTTCCATGCGTGCGGTGCGATTTCGGCCGCGTCCTTCGAGTAGCCGGGAACCGAATCGTAGATCAGGTCGATGCCCGGCGCCATGACGAGACGGTCATAGGGCACCACCGAACCGTCGGCGAGCTTGACCTCTTTCTTGTCGCGGTCGACCGCGTCGGCCATCTGGTTGACGACCTTGACGCCGGCGCCGGCGACCTTGTCGTAGCCGTGGGTGATCGATTCCAGCGTGCGGAAGCCGCCGAGATGCAGGTTGGAGAAGAAACAGGTGGTGTAGGACTTGTTGGCCTCGATCAGCGTGACGTCGATCGCGCCTTCCGAATCCTTGGCGATGTAGCGAGCCGCAGTGCCGCCGCCCGGCCCGCCGCCGATGACCACGACGCGCGGTTTAGCTTGGGCGCGCAGCACCGTGGGCACGGCCAGCACACCGGCGCCGGCGCCGAGCATTGTCGTGAAATTGCGCCTGTTCAGTTTAGTCATTTCGCATTCCTCCCTTGCGATTGGCCGAAAAAGTCCTGTTCATTCCAGCGAGGCGAAAAAGGCCGCGAGCGCTGCAAATTCCGGATCGCCGAGATTGCCGGTCACCATGTTCATGACCGGATGCTCGCGATGCTTGGTCTTGTATTCGCACAACGCCTTGACGAAGACTTCGCGCGGCAGGCCGGTAATCGCCGGAATGCCGTCGGCATGACCGCTTTCCTGATGGCAGGTAACGCACTCGCCGGCGAGATACTCGCCGTAATCCTTGTCGGCGGCCAGCCCGGCGGCGGTTTTCGCCGTTGCGGCGCAGGGACCGGCGGCAGCGGCGGCATCGAGCGAGCGCGCCTGCGAGAAGCTTTCCATATAGGCGATGATCAGCTTGCGCTTTTCGGGTTCGGGAACGCCGCGAAACGGCATGCGCGTGCCTTTGACGAAGTCCTGCGGCTTGGCGAGGAACGCATCGAGCGTTTCGGCGGTCCAGACCAACCCGCCCTCGCCCGCCGTGGTCATCCCCTTGGAAAAGTGGAAACCCTCGATCGAGCCGGCCTTGCGGCCGATGACCCCGTTCAGTTGCGGGCCGGAGATATGGATCGCGTCGTCGCCAATGCGATGGCACGACTGGCATACCATGAATGCGTCCTTGCCTTCATCGGCGGAAACGGGATTGACGGAAAACGGCAGAATGGCGACGGCAACCGCCAACAATCGCGATCCGCCAGCGATCGAAACCATGCACTCCTCCCTCGGACATACGCTTTTGCGCTTCATGTCCTGCGCCATTTCGGCATTGAAGGTGACGCTATCGGCAAAGAAAATGTCGTTCAATAGACAAATGCGAATGTTAAGAACTGTGGCGGGTGCGACATTTTGGCAAAATGCGCCTTATGGTCGCGCATCACGCGAAAAAGCATAGATGGCCAAACCCGCGGACAACATCGCGGCGTAGAACCAAAACAGCGCGACATAGCCGGCGGCCGGGTCGCCGGTGACGCTACCAGCGCTGACGATGGCGCCGGTGGCGAATTGCAACACCCCGACGAAACCAATGGCGAAGAAATTCAGCAACGTGACGCCGCGCCCCGTCAAATGCGCCGGCAGGAAAGCGCGCCCGTGCGCCATCAACACGCCGAACGAGGTGCCGAAAAGACCGATCAGCGCCAGCGCCAGCGTAACCGATCCCACAGGCGCCGCGGCATTGAGCGCCAACCAGGCGACGGTGAGCGCGCCAAGCGCATTGCCGGTGAACGCCACCCATTTGCGGGTGCCGAACCAGCGGTCGAGCGGGCCGTAGGCGAAATTGCCGGCAACCATGGCCAGCGCCATGACCAGGGTGACGTTGCCGATGGCGACGGCGCCGAGACCGTGCACGTCGGCAAGATACGGGCCGGCCCACAGGCCGCGAATGCCGGCGGCCGCGGTATAGTTCAACGCCAGCATGGGCATGATCGGCCACAGCGCCCGCAAGCGGAACAATTCGAGATAGCCAGCGAAGCCGTTTTCGCCGGGTCTTGGTTCGAGACGCGCCGGGTCGCGCACAACAGCGAACAGCAGGATGGCGACCACCGATGTGGCCATCGCCAGCGTCGCCATCGCGGCGCGCCAGCCAAACGCATCGGCGGCGGCGGCGAGCGGCGACGCGCCGATGACGTTGCCGAGATTGCCGAAGCCGACAAGGAACGATCCGAGCGCGGCGAAGCGGGCCGGCGGGTACTCGCGGGCAAAGATGTAGAAAGACGCCATCAAGACCGGTGCGCATCCGGCGCCGATCAGCGCCATGGCGGCGATGATCATCCACGGCTTGGTCGCCAGCGCGAACAAAAGCGCCCCGCCACCGCCGCCGATGGCGAGCAGCAACGAGACCGTGCGCCTCGGGCCGAAACGATCAAGAGACACGCCGACGGCGAATTGCATCAGGGCGAAAACGAGAAACCATGCGCCCGATGCCGCCGACAGTTCCGCTTTGGTTGCGCCCAGTTCCGCGATCAGCGCCGGCGTCATCACCGCCAGGAACGAGCGGTAGAACTGCGACAACACATAGGCGATGGCGAGCGCGGCGATTCCGGACATTGGTCCCCCTCTTCCGATCGCTATGGCAAATACGCCGCAGCCGCAACCGGGCTGTCAGGCCGAGAGGAAATGCAGGATGGACGCCGCGAAAGCGTCGTTGCGGTCGCCGGCGACCATGTGGCCGGCGCCGCCGACATCGACCGCGCTGGCGGTCGGCGCGGCGGCGAGAAAAGCGTTCTTCTCGTCTTCAAGGATCAGTTCGGACAACAGGCCGCGCACGAGCAGGACCGGGATGGTCAACGCGCCGAGGCGCTGGCGCAAGGGTGCAAGGTAGTTCTCCGCGTCCGTGTTGACGTTCAGGATCCCTTCGAGGAATGCCGGGTCCCAGTGCCAGCGATATCGCCCGTCGACGCCCAGCCTGAGGTTTTTCGCCAAACCGTCGAGCGAGCGCGGCCGTTTGCGATGCGGCAAATAGGCGGCGATGGCGCGGCCTCTTCGAGCGAGGCAAAACCGTCGCCGGAATGGGTTCGCATGAACCCCTGGACCTTGTCGACGCCTTCCGGGTTCATCCACGGCGTGATGTCGACAAGGACGAGTCCTTGAAGCAAAGGGCCGTGCAGGATTTCGGCGCCAAGTCCTGACAATCCCCCCAGGGAAGCGCCGACAATGACCGGGGCGGAATGAAAGCGCCTGGCGATTTCGCCGGCGATGGAGGCAATTTAGGCAGCGTAGGTGGAAAACCGGTAGTCGCGCGTGGCAGCCCAGTCGCTCTCGCCATGGCCGCGCATGTCCAGGCTGATGGCGCGCCAGCCTTCGGCGGCCAGCATGCGGGCGGTCTTGTCCCAGGCGCGGCGCGTCTGCCCGCCGCCATGCAGCAGAAGCACTGGCGCGCCGCCGCCATCGAACAAATCAGCGCGCAGGACGTTGCCGTCGAGGCCGGTAAATTCCAGGCGATGGGGCGATTTCACGGCGCGTTTTCAGCCAGGAATGCGACCACTTTCGCTTTCCAGCGCTCATCGCCGACGGCCAGCATGTGATCCCGGCCGACAATCGGGAAAGCCTCGGCATTGGGCAACAAGGCGGCGAGTTCGCCGGGATCGCCGGCGATATCGTCCTTCGTGCCGACGCCGATCAACGTCGGCATGGCGATGCCTGCGGCCTGCGTGCGTGTAACCAGTTCGCGCGAACGCGAAATGCAGGCGGCGAGCGCGCGCCGGTCGGACCCGGTGCGGTCGGCAAAGGCGCGGAACATGCGGCCACGCTCGTGCCAGACGGAAGCGCGATCCGCGGCCAGCAAGGCGTCGGCGATCGGATCCCAGTCGCCGACGCCATCGACAAGGCCGGCGCCAAGACCGCCGAGGATCAGGCTCGCCACGCGATCCGGCGCGGCGAGCGCAGTGAAGGCGGCGATGCGCGCGCCCATCGAGTAGCCAAAGAGGTGAAACCGATCGATGCCCAGATGGGTCGCCAGCGCCAGCGTGTCGCCCGCCATCAAGGCGGGATGATAGTCCGCCTGCACATAGCTTTTCGTCGTGCGGCCATGGCCCCGATTGTCGAAGGCAATGACCTTCTTGCCGGCGGCTTTCAGCGTCGAGACCCAACCGGGACCGACCCAATTGATCTCCTTGTTGGAGGCAAAGCCGTGGACGAGAACAACCGGCGCGCCGACGCCCTCGTCGAGAAAATCAATATCAAAACCATCGCGGTGGAAAACCGACATTCCTAGCCTGCAACGCCGTCGATGGCCGGATGACGCACGCGCACGCCGGCGGCCAGTCCGGTGCGCAACGCCGTGCCCGCCTCGAGTTCGAGCACAAAGCGGGAGACGACACCGGGAGCGATCACAGCCATCGACAAGGGCTCGCCCCGGCGAACCGCGGCGACAATCCCGTTTTCGTCGATGAAGACAAGATCGAGGGCCAGCGGCGTATCCTTCATCCAAAAGCCGACTTCGCCGGATTTTTCGAAGACGAACAACATGCCGTGATTTTTCGCCAAATCGTCGCGGAACATTAGGCCGCGCTCGCGTTCATTCGGGTCGTCGGCGATCTCGATGGAAAAATACACCCGGCCGGCGGCGGTTTCGGCGATGAGCGGAAAGGGATCGGTGGCGATGATCTGCCCGCCGATATCGGCGCGCGTTGCGCCTGTCTGGGCAAAGACAAGTAGCGAGAGAACGAGGAAAAAACGCTTGAGCATTGGGGCTCCGCATTGATGCGACCGGTTGCCGGAAGGGCGCGCCGCCCTCCCCGCGCATCAATGGGAAACCGGCACCGTACCGATATCGGGATGAATTTCGGCGGCCATAAGGCCTTTCGATCCACGGCCGAAGCGGACGAGGACGACTTGCCCCGGTCGAAGCTCGGTCAGACCATATCGGCGCAGGGTTTCCATATGGACAAAGATATCTTCGGTCCCCTCTCCCCGCGACAGGAAACCAAATCCCTTGATCCGGTTGAACCATTTGACGATCGCGCGCTCAAGGCCGCTTTCCGGGGCGACGACGACATGGGTGCGCTGCGCCAGTTCCTGGGGATGGACCGCCGTGGTGGCGTCCATCGCAACCACCTTGAAGGCCTGCCAGCCGCGATCGCCCTGGCGAACCAGCGTGACGACGCGCGCGCCTTCGAGCGCGGTCTGGAAACCATCGCGACGCAAGCATGTCACATGCAACAGCACGTCGCCAAATCGCGCGTCGTCGGGAACGATGAAGCCGTATCCCTTGGCGACATCGAACCATTTGATCGCTCCGGCGATCTCGACGAAATCCCCGGTTTCGTCCTGACCGGAATCGATCCCGACCGCCTCGGCGATCGAAGCATTCTCCATTGAAACTTTATCCCCCATACTTATCGCGCCTTTTTCCCCGATGCGCCACGCAAACTGATTCTGTACGCAAGGATAGCATCGGCGCGCGGTAGAAAAACATGGGGCTTGTCCTGTTTTTCACAAGCGTCACCATGATCGTGTCCATGAAAGGGAAATTCCATGCGATTCCTCCACACCATGATCCGCATTCGCGATATCGAAACCGCGCTCGCCTTTTGGTGCGACGCCCTCGGGCTGAAGGAGGTCCGACGGCACGAAAGCGTGCCGGGGCGATACACGCTGATTTTTCTCGCCGCGCCAAACGATCTTGCCGGTTCGGCCGCGTCACGTTCGCCCGAACTGGAACTGACTTACAATTGGCCGGACGCCGACGGGAACGTCGAAACCTATGGCGGCGGACGCAATTTCGGTCATGTCGCCTACAAGGTCGCCAACATTCACGACGCCTGCGCTCGGCTCCAGGCAATGGGCGTGACGATCAATCGCCCGCCGCGCGACGCAACATGGCGTTCGTTCGATCGCCCGACGGAATTTCGGTCGAGTTGCTGCAGGAAGGCGCGCCCCTGGAACCGTGCGAACCTTGGCTGTCAATGCCGAATACCGGGGTTTGGTAGGCGAAACGAACCGATTTTCCCCTCAGGATGGGGATTGCGACGGGTTCGCAACATTTTTTTCTTGCCGAGACTGTCGACTCACTTCACCGAATGAGAAGTATGCCGGCTTTGTCTCCCGGAACGGGACCAGGAGACGCGGTCCGGCAGGACGGAATGGGTTTCCGATCTGTTTCAAGCGTAGTCCCGAGCGTCGTGTCCGATCCAAGCCGCCGCATGTCAATGTGCGCCGGATGCGCCTCAGGGGAACAAGATGGCCACCAAACCGAAAGCACCTGCCAAGCCGGCGGCGAAAGCCGCTGCCAAACCGGCCGCGAAAGCCGCCACCAAGCCCGCTGCCAAGGCTGCGGCGAAACCGGCCGCGAAGGCCGTCGCCAAGCCAGCTGCCAAGGCTGCCGCCAAGCCCGCTGCAAAAGCCGCGGCGAAACCGGCCGTGAAGGCCACCGCCAAACCGGCAGCCAAAGCCGCCGCGAAGCCAGCGGCAAAGCCGGCCGCCAAGGCCGCCGCCGCCAAGCCGGCCGCCGTGAAAGCGGCGCCTAAGGCGGCTGCCAAGCCCGCCGCCAAGAAAGCGGCGCCGAAAGCTGCCGCCAAGCCGGCGGCGAAGGCCAAAGCGAAGTAATCGCCAGGAACCACGGAATTGAGGGGCGGCTACTGCTGGGGCCGCCCCTTTTCCACGTCCGGATGCAGGGCAGACATGCCTTGTCGCCGGGTGTTCGACATTGTTTCGTCACGCGGCGTGATTAAATGTCGGTACGGGAGGAATCGGAATGGAGATCATGCCATGTTCCTCACCGAACTCTTCTCCCGCCCGGTCCCGCGTGAAACGCCTCGCTACGCTGTGGCGCTGCGCTTTGTGGAATCGTTAAGTCCAGCCGACCGGTTCGACATCAATGTCAAGCCGGCGGATTTTCCGCGCCTGGCGCGCGAGATGGCGCGCCGCAACTGAATCAAAACGGCCGCGACAAAGCGGGCGACGTTGGTATGGTTATCGAAACCACGGGAGGTTTCGATGGTCGTCGCCCGCGTCGTCTTTGCCTTGCATCTGGCGCTCGTCACGCCTGCTTTCGCGGCCGAGGAGGAAAAGGCGATTTCGCCGCCGGCCTACCTCGATGACCGGTCGGACCCGCAAAGCCTTGTCCGTTCGCTTTACAACGCGGTCAACCGGCGCGAATACGCCCGCGCCCGGAGCTATTTTTCGACAGCGCCGGCGAAAACCTTCGCCAAGTTCACCGAAGGCTATGCTGGCACCCAATTCGTCGACATCGTCGTTGGCAAACCGGTCGCCGATGGCGCCGCCGGCAGCATATTTTACCTGCTTCCGGTCGCGATCCGCGCGACGAGTTTCGATGGCGTCGAATCGGCGTTCGCCGGCTGCTACACGCTGCGGCAGGTCAACCCGCAGGCGCAGGAACCGCCCTACCGTCCGCTCGGCATCGAAAAAGGCGGATTGAAACCAATGGGCGCTCCCGGCCGGCTTGCCGGCCTGTTGCCCGAGAGCTGCGAGGGACGCGCAGCTGAACCGCCGACTGTCGCCGAACTCGCCGGGCGCGCCGCCGTCCTGTTTCGCGCCGGTCGCCGGGAGGTCTGCGGCCAGGCCGACGAGCTCAAGCCGTTCACCACTGGTGGAGAGCCCGAAATCCACGAACTGAAGTTCAAATACGCCCATGAAGGACCCGAAGACCCCGAACGCAAGGCCGTGCTTTTCCGTTTTTCCTGTGGATTGTATGCTTACAATGTCTCCGAGGTTTATTATGTGGCGAACCAGTACGGGGAAATCCAGGAAGTCGCCTTCAGCGAACCCGAACTCGACATCGAGTATGTCGACGACACAAATTCGACAGTGAAGTCGATGAAAGTGATCGGTTATTCGGCGACGCCCGTTTTGGTCAATTCCGTCTTCGATCCGAAAAGCGGGACAATCTCCAGTTTTTCGAAATGGCGCGGCATCGCCGACGCATTCAGCGCCGGCGCCTGGGCCTTCCGCGATGGTCGCTTCGTGCTGATTTCCTATGTTGTCGACGCCGCCTACGACGAACGGGAAGAGCCGGTGGACGTCCTCAATCTTGAGACAACGCCTTGATCCCTCGTCAGCGCGCGGCAAGCATCCAGTTCAACGTGTCGCGCCAATCGATCATCCGCACCGGCGTTCCGTGGGTTCCGGTTTCGAAACGGACGAAGCGCGCCGGATAGTCGCCCTTCGCCCGGAGCGTCCGGAACAAGGCTTCCTGCCCGGCGACGGCGAAGACTTTGTCGGCAGAGCCATGGGCGAAAAACACCGGCTTGCGCGCCTTGACCGCCGCGCTCGCCAGCAGGGCGTCGTCGGGAAAAGCGCCGAGGAGCAAATAGCCCGAAACCGATATTCCCGTGTCCGGGCGCGCCGCCAGTCCGTAGCAAATTGCGCCGCCCATCGATCCGCAGGCGACGATAACCGGCGCGCCGGGTGATTTCGCGGCATAGCGCGAGGCCAACGCCGCGATCTCCGCCACACCCTTCGTGTCGAAGCCGGAAAAATCGGCCGAAATATAAACTCCATCGGCGGAAACAACGAGGTTTTTCAATCGGTTGAAATTTCCGCCGAAAGTGTGGTCGTTGACCCCCTGTTTGCGGTCTCCGCCCTTGCCATGGATGTAGAAAACGATCAGCCCGGCCCCTTCGGTCTTTCCGACGGCGACATGGGCGATGCGGCCCGCCGGTGTTTCGGCGACCAAATCCTTCTGCAGTTTGCGCACCCCGAGCGAAACGTATTTGCTCCAGACTCGGCGTTCCGGGATTTCATCGCGCTTGTCGATGTCGCGCGCCTCGGAATAATCCACCACGCGATACGCGCCGCCATCGGCGGTCGACAGGATCGCCGGATAGGCGAAGAGGTTGTCCTTGAAGGGCGCAAGCGATTGCGCCGCCGAGGGGGCGACGGACGCCAAAACAATAAGGATGGATACCGCAAGACGCATGCCGCCTGATATCGCAGATGCGGCTGCCGCGTCAGCCCTTATTCGCAGCGCAACACGACAACGCCGCGATAATTGCCGGCCGGATACACGCCGGCGGCGCGCAGGGCGTTATAGTGAACGGTGATATCCTGGATCGAAGTGCCGGTGCGCAGGCGAATGCGATTGGGACCGGGACGCTCGGCGAAAGTGAGGCCACGCGCATTGATGGCCTGCCCGGCAAACGTCGCCGAAAATGTAACCCCGGTGTCGCCTCCGGACGGGCTCATGGTGAAATAGGGCACCACATCGGCTTGCAGCCAATAGTTCGATTGCGAGGTCACCCGCGCAATTGCCGGCGCGCCGCCGGCCAGCTTCGACGACAATTGATTGGCGCCGGTATTCATGGCGAGCGTGCCGCCGGTGCCTTGAAGAACGATCGCGCAAGCATTGTTGTAGTAAATGTTGACGCCGAAATTGATGTTGTTCTGGGCTGCCTGCGCGGCTCCGGCCGCCAGAACCATCAAAGGCGCGGTGGCAAGCGCCGTAGCGAGGCTTCTCACCCTGCGCCGAATGCGACCGTTAACGTCCGCCTTTTCCATGGCCTTCCCCTTACTCGCACCGAAGTATGGCTTCGGTTGCATAGCGTCCGGGCGGATAGGTCCCGCCCTGGGCGCTTGCGGTGAGCGACACGTCGATTTCGGTCGCACCGCGTTTCAGTTTCACCGGCAGCCCGGCCGGTTGATCAGCAAAATTCGTGGCGCCGCCGCCACGCATTTTCCCGGAAAACACCGTGGGCGGCACATTGCCCGCCGGCATCTCCAGGAACGACCGAGGCGCATCGAGAACAGCCGAATAGGACCCGTTGGTCGCCAAGATCGCCGCCCGTCCCGCTCTTCCCCCGAGCAGATCGGAGGCGAGCGCACGCGTATCGATACTGGCGACCATCACGCCCGGATTGCCCACGATGATGGCGCAAAACTGGCGCGCCAGAAGCGGCGGCATGCCATCGAACGGCATCGTCGCGTCATCGACGATGTCATCGGCATCCATGATCTTCGTCTCGTCCGCCGCTGCAAAAGCAACATTGGCGACCGACATGGTCATCGCGCCAAAAATCAAGCCCATCCATTCGCGGCGGCGGTGGCGCGCACTCACAACAGGAGCGAATGCCCGCCTCCGGGTCACTTCAGTTCTTCCTTCCTTTTGTCGTCCATCCATCTTCGATCCAGTCCGATTCCGCCGTTTTGGCGGATTTTATTCCGGCCGGCTTGATAGCGGCCTGCTTGGCCGCCGTCTTCGATGCTTTCGCCTTTTTTGGCTTTTCGACCGGCGCTTCTTCGTCGGATATCGTCACCGAGGCGGTCTCGTCGCCAACGGACGGTCCGAGCGCGGCTTCCGAGGGAATGTCTTCCATCCGCCCCTGCGAGCCGAGACCCATTTTCATGAGCTGGAGTTCCATTTTCAGGCGTTCGACTTCGAGTTCATAGAGTTGGGCGCAGTTCAGCCGCTTCGGCGTGCGGCCGAGCGGCACCACGACACGGCCGTAGGCCGACACATCCTTGGTCGCTCCGCCGGGTTTGCCCATCAGACCGACGTCGAGATAGGCGCCGGAATTGCCGACCGCCGAGCGGCAAGTCGTGCCGTCCGCGGCGCGGACTTCATCGGCGCCCTGGGGCATTTGCACGCCCGGCAGGCTGAAGCCCGAGATATCCTGGGAGATGATGCTCTCCTCGGCAAAAACCGGTCCAAACGGCACGGCGATTGCGAGGGCCAACGTTACTGCTGGCGCAATCCGCGAAATTTTCCGCATACCTGTGCCTTTATTTGTGATGTTTTGCCAGGAAAGGGTATGGATTCGGTGCAAATGCGCACTTTGCGTTCGGCCTGACCGTTGAACGGGATCATTACCGTGACCGGCCGCGCAAAACGCGCGCCGAGCGTGAAGACAGCGGGCGAAACCATCGCGCCCTTCACTTCGTTGAAGTCCTGGTCGTAGACCTTCATTTCGATGCGGATGCGATGTTCATACGGATTGGCCGGATAGACACGCACCGCGAAATTGTCGGTGAAACTTTTCACTTCGGCCCGCATGGGGGACATGGCCTGCGCCGCCGCCCCGGAGGGCAGCAGCGCCAAGCCGATAACGCCGGCGAAAAGGCTTTGAAGGATCTTCATCTTACACTCCTGATTTCGCCGGCGGTCGAGGATGCGATTACTCGCAGCGCAGAACCGCGGTGGCGGTATAGGTGCCGGCGCCGTAAGTGCCGGACGAGGCGGTCGCCGTCAGGTCGACGCCGACGCTGGTCGTGCCGGCGGCAAGCGCCGTCGTGGTCGCACCCGCGACGTTGGACGCCGAAGTCGCGCCGGACAGGTCGTATTCGGTCGCGAAAGTCGTGGTCGGCGCGCCGCCCGGAGCGGAGCTCCAAGAGGACGGGGCATCAACCGAGGCATCGAACGCCGTATCCGTCGTCAGGATCGTGGCTGTACCCTGGGCGCCACCAGCCTGCTGGGAACCGAGCACCGTGAAACCGGCATTCGGCATGATCGTGCCGGGCGTCCCGACTGTGATCACGCAGGTGCTGGTGACAGTGCCATTGAAAGGAATGTTGGCGGTCACGGCGAAGGCCTGGACCGGGGCGAAGGACGCAGCGACAGCGGCGACCATGAGCAGTTTCTTCATTTTGGGAACTCCCTGTTGTAACGACGCAGCACTTGAGCTGTGAAGGATTTTTCCCGGAAGGGTGCTCGCTTGATGGCGACGACACCAACCCGATATCCATCATCAGTCGCTTGTAGTATGCGCTTCAGGTATTGCCGCCCGGTTAGTAGGTCTGGTTAATCGCCAATGAATCGGCAATGAAATTCAGCAGCACGGCTGGATTGAAAGCAGATCGACACGTTTCGGTGGCATTCCGCTCAAGGTGCGCGAGGATATTGCGAGAGTTCTGTATTTTCGCGTGAATAATGCATTAGGTGCGACCTATAGTTGTTCATTCGATTGTCTGACCACCTGCTGACGCCAGGGCATCCGGCGTGTCGACATCGATGATGGCGGCCGGGCCGATTTCAACGTCGACGATCTCGGCTGAAACCGAGTCCAGCAGGTTCCTGGCGCCCGTATCGCCTTCGAGACGTTCAATCCCGGCAAACAGCGTTCGCGGCAGAACCACCGGATTGCCGCGTTTGCCGCCGCTGGCGGCGCGCACCACGGCGTGCGGCGCGGCGCGCCAGACCGCGATCAGACGGTCGAAATCGGCAGTCGCCAATGAGGGCATGTCGGCGAGAACAATCATGACGGCATCCGCGTCGCCTGCGGCGCGCAATCCGGCCCGGAGCGATGAAGCAATGCCGTCGGCGTAGGCGGGGTTGTGCGCCAATGCGACACGTGTTCCGGAGAGCGCGGCTTCCACCGCGCCGGCCTGGTGGCCGGTGACCACGACGACCCGGTCGAAAGAACCGGCGGCGACGCGCTCCACCGTGCGCCTGACCAAGGGTACGCCATCGAAGGTGGCCAACAGCTTGTTCGGCCCGCCCATGCGGCTGGACCGCCCGGCCGCGAGGACAATGGCCGCGATCATCGGTCTGGCGGCAGGTTCGGCGCGTTCGCGCGGGCTCGGACGCATCGGGATTTCCATCAGCAATCCGCCGACGCCCATGCCGGCGATTGTCGCCGAAGACACATCAAGACCCGCCAACAGGCGATCGAGCACCCAATCGAAACCGTTTTCCTTCGGACTGCGCGCGCACCCCGGCGCGCCAATAACCCGTTTGCCCGCAATATTGCCCAGGACCAGCAGATTGCCCGGATCGACCGGCATGCCGACGCGTTCAACCACGCCTCCGGCGATGCGAATGGCGGCCGGAATGACATCGTCAGGATCGGTTACCGCCGAGGCGCCAAAGACAATCGTCATGTCGGCATCGTCGGACAATGCGCCAAGCGCCAGCGCCACGGCGGTTTCGTCATGGGCGCAGCGGATTTCGCGCGAGACGACGCTGTTCGAGCGCGCCAACCGTCCGGCGATGACGCGCGCGGTCTTGTCGAGAACCGACTCCCTGACGCCAGGCAATCGCGTCTGGACCAGGCCGACGCGGTGGGGTCGAAAGGCGTTGAGTGCGAGTACCGCGGCGCCAAGAGCTTCGGCGCGCGTGATCACGCTGTCGGCGACAGCGAACGGAATAACTTTCACTGTCGCGACCATCTGTCCGGCGTCAACCCGCGTATGATCGGCCAGCGTCGCCAGCGTCACGCCGGGATCGAGCCCATTGATCGCGTCGACCGCGGCCCTTTTTGCCGAGAATACGCCCGGATGGACAGCGTGGATATTGACCCGACCGGTCGAAGCGGGCTTGCGTTCCATGCCGGGGGCGGCGAGCGCATTGGCGAGGCGCGTCGCTGCCTCGTCCTCGCCGACGTCGCCTTCGTCGAGACGGGCGACGATGATTGTCGCGATGCCGGCCTTCGCCAGCGCCGTGGCATCGTCCGAAGACAGCCGGCGGCCCTTGCGAAAGCGTTCGGCGCCGACTTCGGTAGCGTGCGCCAAATAGGCGCCGACAGCCTGCGCCACCGGAAGCGGACCAAATTTCATGGCTCTCCCGGCCGCCAAGGCCGCCGGGTCCGAAAACGCCTCGATCATTTGAGCCAGTGTCGCCACGGCGATTTCGGCCGGGCTTGCCGCGCCAATGGCCAGGCCGATGGGCGCGCGGATGCGCGCCAACGCCGTCTCGGAGACGCCCGAGGCGCGCAGCCGGTCCAAACGCCTGGCGTGGGTTTTGCGGCTGCCAAGCGCGCCGACATAGAAGCAACCGGCGGCGAGCGCGGCCGAAATCGCGAAATCGTCGATTTTCGGATCGTGGGTCACGGCTGCGAGCGCGCAATAGGCGTCGAGCGGGCGGACTGCCAGAACCGTTTCCGGCCAATCGGCGGTGAGCGCCACGTCGGGGAATCGCTCAGGCGTGGCGAAGGCGGTGCGCGGATCGATGATTTCCATGGCGTAGCCGGCGATGCGCGCCATTGGCGCCAGCGCCTGGCTGATGTGCACCGCGCCAATGACGACGAGACGCGGCGGCGGCACATGCACATTGAGGAACAGTCGGCGATTGTCGATTTCCGCGATACCCGATTTGCCGGAGCGGAACGCAACACCAACCGCATCACCGAGCGCGCCATCGACGCGATCGCCCTCGACGATGACGCGATCGGTCCCGTCGGCGAGATCGGTGACGAGAATGGCGGCGCGGCGCGCGCCGCGGGCGGCGTTGATGGCGGCGAGCGAAGCGGGCCGCATCAGCCGAGCCTTTCGACATAGACGGCGATGCGTCCACCGCAGGACAGGCCGACGCGCCATGCCGTTTCATCGGCAACGCCGAATTCGAGCAGGCGCGGCGCACCAGAGGCGATCACCTCGCCCGCCTCGTCGACGACGGCGCCCTCAACGCATCCGCCCGACACCGAACCGTTGAAATTGCCGTCGGCGTCGATGACGAGATGGCTGCCGACCGGGCGGGGGGCCGAGCCCCAGGTTTCAACCACCGTGGCGATAGCGAGTCTGCGCCCCTCGCCCAGCCAGCGTTCGGCGACGGCGAGCGGATCGAGCGTCGCTTCGGCTCCAGCTTCGGTCATGGCGGATTCCCTCGTTTCAGGCTGCGTTCAACGTGTCGAGAAAGCGTCGTGGATCGGTCAGGCGATTGCCCTTGCCGCCGCCGAGCGCGGCGCATAATTCGGCCAGCGCTTCGATGGAGTGAACCGGCCGGAATTCGTCGACATACGGCAGCATGGCGCGAATGCCGCGCGCGCGCGCCTCGAACCCGTCGAAGCGCAACAGCGGATTGAGCCAGATCAGTCGCCGGCAGGATTTGTGCAGGCGCTCCATTTCCGCCGGCAAATCGTCGACCGCCTCGCGCTCCAGCCCGTCGGAAATAAGCAACACAACCGCGCCCTGCCCGAGAACGCGGCGCGACCAGCGGCGATTGAATTCATGCACCGTCTCGGAAATGCGCGTGCCGCCCGACCAGTCCTTGACCGTCCTGGCGCATTCGGCCAGCGCCTCATCGGGGTCGCGGCGGCGCAACTGCCGGGTCAGGTTGGTCAGCCGGGTGCCGAAAACGAATGCATGAACGCGGCGGCGCTTTTCCATGACCGCGTGCATGAAATGCAGGAACAAACGCGTGTATTGGCTCATGGAACCGGAAATGTCGGCGATGACCACGAGAGGCGGATGCACCGTGCGCTCCTTGCGAAAGCGCGGCAGCATCAAATCGCCGCCGGTGCGCAACGCCTGGCGCAACGTGGCGCGCGGATCGGTGCGCCGGCCGCGTGGATGGGCGCGCAATCGCCGCGTTTTCATTTCGTCTTGGGGCAAGGCCATGGCGGCAATCGCCTTGCGCGCCTCGGCGAGTTCTGCCGCGGTCATCTGGGCGAAATCCTTTTCGCGCAGGATTTCCTTTCCCGACGCGGTCAATCGCGCATCGGTCTCGACCTCGGGGATCTCCAGTTCGCGCTGCTGCTTGCGGTGCCCTTCGAACAACGCGTCGCCGACGCGGGTTTCCGCCGCGCGCGGTTTTCGCGCGCCCTGTTCTCCATCGCCACGGGGGAGAACATGGCGATCATCTTTTCGATCAGTTCGCGCGATTTCCAGAACAGGCGGAACGCCTCGTCGAATGTGGCGTGATCCTCGCGCCGCTTCACGAATACGGCGTGCAGCGTCCAATAGAAGTCGTCGCGACCGCCAATGCCCGCCGCCAACACCGCGTCGATGGCGTCGCGGACCGAAGCCGGTCCGACGCGCATGCCGGCCTTGCGCAGGGCGCGAGCGAAATAGACGATATTGTCGGCGATGCGGCCGTCGCCAACCACCCGCTTCAGCGGCAACGGCGTGACATTTTCGGCCTGGCCCATTTCCATGACGGTCACGCGGCGGCGAGCGAGGCCTTGACCTCGTCGAGGATTTTCCGCCCCTCGCCCGAGGAAATGCGGGCAATGTCGTCCTGGTATTTGAGCAGGACGCCGATGGTGTCGGAAACGGTTTCGGGATCGAGCGCCACCTTGTCGAGCTCGGTCAAAGCGCCGGCCCAATCGATGGTTTCGGCGACGCCGGGCGCTTTGAACAGGTCGAGGCCGCGCAGTTTCTGCACGAATGCGACGACTTCGGCCGACAGGCGCGCATTGGCCTGCGGCACCTTGCGGTGGACGATTTCCAGTTCGCGCGCCGCGGTCGGATAGTCGAACCCATGATAGAGACAGCGCCGCTTCAGCGCATCGTGGATTTCGCGGGTGCGGTTGGTGGTGACGATGACGATCGGCGGCTCGGCCGCCTTGATCGTGCCGATCTCCGGCACGGTAACCTGATAATCGGACAGGATTTCGAGCAGGAACGCCTCGAAGGCTTCGTCGGTGCGGTCGAGTTCGTCGATAAGGAACACCGGGGCGGCGCCCGGCGCACCCGAAAGCGCCTCCAGAACCGGGCGGCGGATCAGGTAGCGCTCGGAAAAGACGTTACGCTCCATGGCGTCGCGATCAGTCACGCCAGAGGCCTCGTCCATGCGGATCTCGATCATCTGGGCCGCATAGTTCCACTCATAGACGGCGGACGATACGTCCAGTCCCTCATAACATTGCAGGCGGATGAGTTTGCGGCCGAGCGCGCTGGCCAACACCTTGGCGATCTCGGTCTTGCCGACGCCGGCCTCGCCTTCGAGAAAAAGCGGCCGCTTCATCTTCAGACTGAGAAACAGAACGGTCGCCAGGGACCGGTCGGCGACGTAGTCGGCGCCCGCCAGCAAGGCCTGCGTTTCATCGATCGATTGCGGCAAAGCGCGCTTGTCTGACATCCGGCCTCCTCGCGCCGGCGGGCTCAGAACGAGCGGTAACCGCGCCGGTGATACATCAAGGGCGAAAGGCTATCGCCGATGCGCAGGCCTGTCACCCTGCCAAAAAGAACACGATGGGTCGCCATGTCGACGCTTTCAATCAATTCGCAATCGAAAGCGGCAAGCGCGCCGATCAGCACCGGCGCGCCGGTTTCGAGCTTTTCCCAATCAGCGAGCCCAAAGCGGGACTCCGCTTCGACGCCCGACTTGCCGGAAAAGGCATCGGCGAGGTCCCGATGAGGCGAAGCCAAGGTCGATACGGCGAAATTGCCGTTGCCGACAAAGGCTTCGTTGGCCGCATTGGCGCGATTAAGGCAGACCAAAACCGTCGCCGGCTTGTCCGACACGGAGGTGAACGCCGTCACCGTCAGGCCGCGCCGACCGGCCGGCCCGTCGGTCGTGACGAGATGCACCGCCTCGGCGATTTGCGCCATGGCGTCGCGATAGGTCAAAGGGTCGATCGGGGCGGATTTCAACACTGGAGCATTCCGGTTGCCGGCCTCGAATATAGGACAGCGACGCGCCGTCACAAGCGCAACAACGGCAATTGCGCCAACGCTTGCGACGCTTTACCAAGACGCCAACCCGCGGGGAAACCGAATGCGCCCTATCCTGGCCGGCCTGATCGTACTGCAGGCAAGCGCAGCCGGCCCGGCCGGGATATCGGCTTCCGCCAGCGCTTTCCGGGCCATTCGCGATCATTGCCAACAGATGAACGCCGGTGGACCGGCGGCAGGCCCCGGCGTGATCGCGTTCGACGATGCCGTGCACGCGCGGGGGGGGGGGGCGGGGGGGGGGGGGGGGGGGGGCCGCCGGGGGGGGGGGGCCGGGGGGGGGGGGGGGGGGGGGGGGGGGGGGGGGGCGGAAGGCGGCAAGGCGGCCGCCGAAGCAATGATTGCGGCGCAGGTCCGGTTCGTCGTTGGCTTCGCCTGCACCGAAGCAATTGACGCCGCCCTGCCCTTGCTTGCTCCGGCCGGCATTCCGGTGATCACGCCGGCGGTGCGCGCCACGCATCTCGCCGATCTGCGCCATAAAACCGGTCATTTGTTCTATCGTCTCGCCCCGCGAGCCGACGCCGAAGCCGTCGCCTCGGCGCGACTGCTGAAAGCGCGTTGGGGCGATGCCCCCTGGGCCGTCATCGACGATGGCGCGCCGATCAATCGGTCCTTGGCGGAAGCGTTCCGTTACGCCATGGAGGACAAGGCCTCAAAGCCGCCTTCGCCGATGCTTTCCGTCCGGCGCAGGAGAACCAGGCCGGCCTGGTCAAACGCATCGTCGCATCCGGGGCCAGGCACGTCTTCATCGCCGGCGAGCGCTCCGATATCGCCGTGATCGCACGCTCGGCCGCGCAAGGCGCAGCGAACGCCAATCCGCAATTGCTTGATTTCGCTGGCGGCGAGAGTTTGCGCGCAGCGCCCGACGACGTGGCCCTGCCCGACGGCGTCCTGATGGTCGCCCCTCCGGACTGGTCGGGCGTCGCCGCTCCGGCGGCGCTGAACGCCATCCGGGCGACCGGCGTCGAACCGGACGGTTACGCGGCGGCTTCCTTTGCCGCGACGGAAATCGCTCGGTCCTGCCGTGCCGAGGGCAGTGACAATCCGGCGACGGCGTTGGCCTCCACCGTTTTTTCCACTGCCATCGGCCCGGTATCCTTTGACGCCAAAGGAGACTGGACGGAGGATCGATGGATGCTCTTTTCCAGCTTCGGCCAGACATTCGCGCCCGTGAGCGAGCCATGAACGACAAATCGACGTCAAGGCGGCCCGGTCCGCGCAATTTGATTACCGATGTCGCCGGTTTGCGGGTCGGCAACGCCCATGATGAAATGGTGCGCAGCGGCGTCACCGCGGTGCTTTGCGATCCGCCGGCCGTGGCCGCCGTGCAGGTGCTCGGCGGCGCGCCCGGAACGCGCGAAACCGATTTGCTCGAACCGCACAACATGGTCGAAACCGTTCACGCCATCGTGCTGGCCGGCGGTTCGGCCTTCGGCCTTGACGCCGCGTCCGGCGTCCAGGCGGTTCTGCGCGATCGCGGCCAGGGCGTCATCGTCCATGGCCATGTCGTGCCGATCGTGCCGGCGGCGATCCTGTTCGATCTGGCCAATGGCGGCGACAAGGCGTGGGGCGACAACCCGCCCTACCGGGCGCTCGGCATCGAGGCGGCGCTGGCGGCGGACGAGGAATTCGCCCTTGGCACGGAAGGCGCCGGCCACGGCGCGCTGACCGCCGGTCTGAAAGGGGGCATCGGCTCGGCGTCGGAATGCGTCGACGATTTCATCGTCGGGGCCCTGGTCGCCGCAAACCCGGTCGGCGGCGCGACGATGGGGCGCGGCCGCCATTTCTGGGCCGCCCCGTTCGAAATCGGCGCCGAATTCGGCGGCCTCGGCCTGCCGGCTCGGTTGCCGGCCGACGCGGCGGAACTGAAACTGAAATTCCGCGAGCTTTCCCCCGGCGGCAACACCACCATCGGCGTCATCGCCACCGACGCCGATCTGACCAAGGCGGAGGCAAAACGCCTCGCCATCGCCGCCCATGACGGTTATGCGCGCGCCATCTGGCCGTCGCACACGCCGCTTGACGGCGATCTGGTGTTCGCGCTCGCCACCGGCGCGTCGGGCCGGCGGCCGGATGCGGCGGGATTCGTGGCGTTGTGCGCCGCCGCCGCTTCGGCCATGGCGCGCGCCGTGGCGCGCGGCGTCTTTGAGGCAACCCGACGCGACGGAGACCTTTTCCCGGCCTGGCGCGACACCGCTTCGTAGCCACGCGAATCGCGACTATGCTGGCGGCGATTCAGGGAGAAACCTGCCATGCGCGCCGCCCTGCCCTTCGTTTTGCTTCTTGCCGCGATTGCCACGCCGGCTGCCGCGGGAGACGCCGCCGAACTGAACATTCTCGGCTTTTCGCGCGATGGTCGCGTGTTCGCTTTCGAAGAGTTCGGCATTCAGGATGGCTCCGGTTTTCCTTATGCCCATCGCTTCTACATCGACACGGCGACCGACAAGTTTCTCTCCGGCACGCCGGTCAGGGTCCGCATCGAGGATGAAAACACCGGGCTTTCGGTCGCCCGCGCCGAGGCGAAACGCAAAGGCGAGAAGATCATCGCCGACGCGACGCTCAACGCCAATCGCGGCCACTCGGTCGGCGCCAATGCGCTTGGCGAGATCAATGCCGACAAGGCCCGCATCGTGGTCAATCCGCGATCGGTGTTCCCCCCGATCGATGAACCAATCGAGTTTCGGGTCGAGAAGATCCCGGTCGATATTCCCGAGCGTTGCCAGGATTTCCTCGAAATCGGCGGCTTGCGGGCGCTGCGCGTTCGGGCGCAGGATGGCGAAGCGACGCAGGTTCTTCATGTGGACAGCAAAATCCCGCTGTCGCGCGGCTGCCCGACCGGGTACGGCGTCGCCGCGGTGCAAACGATGTTTCCGGACAGCGGCGAGCCGGTGTTCGCGCTGGTCATCGCTGTCGAACGCATCGGTTTCGAGGGGCCGGATTTCCGCTATATCGCGCTAACCGGCCATATCGACGATTGACCCGAAGGAGACCTGCCGCGTGACGCCGTCGAATCGCCTGCGCATGGCCGCGCCTTCGGCCAAATTGGCCCTCGGCGGCGGGTTGGCGTGGGGCGCGACGATGGCACTCATCGTCGGGGTGTCCTTCCTGCTGCGCGGCTGGAGCGAACCGGCAGCCATCGCCAAGGTCGCTTCCTTGTTTTTCTTCGGCGGCGCCATCGCTTTCGCTCCGGCAGGCTATTTCGCCAGGCTTTTCGGGCGCCGGCGGTTCGAACCCTCTTTCGCCATGGCCTTCATCGGATTGGCGGCGTTTTCGCTCGGCGGCGGCGGCGGCGTTCAACGGACTGGCGTACCGTGAGTACTATTCCAGTTGGCATGCGCCATTCGGCACAAAGCTCTGGCTGATCGAATTCGCTTTCACGTCTGCGTCCGGGGTCTACCAGTTTCTCGTGCTCGGCGTGCGGCTGTTCCTGCCGCTCGGCCTGCCCGCGCTTTGCGTCGCGGCGCTGATTCTGGCGCGCAACGCCCGCAATAGCGCTTAACCCGGCGGCTGATTCGGGTTAGACGGCCGCATACCCACTCCCTGAGGGCCGCCGATGATCCCGCGCTATTCCCGTCCCGCCATGGTGGCCGTGTGGTCGCCCGAAACCCGGTTTCGCATCTGGTTCGAGATCGAGGCGCATGCCTGCGACGCGCTAGCGGAAATCGGCGTCATCCCGAAGCAGGCAGCCAAGACCATCTGGGAGAAGGGCGGCGCGGCCAAATTCGATGTCGCCCGCATCGACGAGATCGAGGCGGTGACCAAGCACGACGTGATCGCCTTCCTCACCCATCTCGGCGAATTCGTCGGACCGGATTCGCGCTTCATACATCAGGGCATGACCTCGTCGGATGTGCTCGACACGTGCCTTTCGGTGCAGCTTGCCCGTGCCTCCGACATTCTGATCGCCGATCTCGACGCGCTTCTGGCGGCGCTGAAGCGGCGCGCATTCGAACACAAGGACACCGTCACCATCGGGCGCAGCCACGGTATCCACGCCGAGCCGACGACCTTCGGCGTCAAGCTGGCGCTGGCCTATGCGGAATTCTCGCGTTGTCGGGTGCGCCTGGTCGCCGCGCGCGCCGAAATCGCCACCTGCGCCATTTCCGGCGCCGTCGGCACCTTCGCCAACATCGATCCGCGCGTCGAGGACCATGTCGCCAAGGCGCTGGGCCTGACGCCCGAGCCGGTGTCGACGCAGGTGATCCCTCGCGACCGCCACGCCATGTTCTTCGCCACGCTCGGCGTCGTCGCCTCGTCGGTCGAGCGGTTGGCGACCGAAATCCGCCATCTCCAGCGTACCGAGGTTCTGGAGGTCGAGGAATATTTCTCGCCCGGCCAGAAGGGTTCCTCGGCCATGCCGCACAAGCGCAATCCCGTTCTGACGGAAAACCTGACCGGGCTCGCCCGCATGGTGCGCTCCATGGCGGCGCCGGCGATGGAGAATGTCGCGTTGTGGCACGAGCGCGATATTTCACACTCTTCGGTCGAACGCATGATCGGCCCGGACGCCACCATCACGCTCGACTTCGCGTTGGCGCGGCTCACCGGCGTGATCGACAAGCTGCTTGTCTATCCCGAGAATATGAGCAAAAATCTCAACAAGTTCCGCGGTCTCGTTCACTCGCAACGCGTGCTGTTGGCGTTGACCCAAGCCGGGGTAAGCCGCGAGGATTCCTATCGCCTGGTGCAGCGCAACGCCATGAAGGTTTGGGAACAGGGCAAGGATTTCCTCGACGAACTGCTTGCCGATCCGGAGGTGCGCGCCGCCTTGCCGGAGGACGATATCCGCGAGAAGTTCGACATCGGCTATCATACCAAACATGTCGACACGATTTTCGCCCGGGTCTTCGGAGCAACGCCATGATCAAGGCCGCCGGCGACTGCGATTTCCTGATGGTTCCCGGGCGCGGCAATTCCGGGCCGGACCACTGGATGTCGCATTGGTGCCGGGTCTTCCCGAATTCGAGCCGCGTCCTGCAGGGCGAATGGGAGCGACCCCAGCCGGCCGACTGGATCGCCGGCGTAGACGCGGCGGTCGCCGCCGCGCCGCGCCGAGTCGTGCTGTTGGCGCATTCGCTTTCTGTCGCGACCGTGGTGAAATGGGCGGCGTCGGCCGGTTCGGCGCAACGTGAAAAGGTCGCGGCGGCTTTCCTCGTGGCGGCGACCGATGTCGGCAATGCCGATCCGTCCTTCGATCTGGTGCGCCCCTTCGCGCCGATGCCGATGGACAATCTGCCCTTCCCGGCGCTTGTCATCGCCAGCCGCACCGATCCGCGCGTGACGTTCGACAAGGCGCAAGACTTCGCCCGCGCCTGGGGTGCGGCTTTCGCCGATGCCGGCGACCTCGGCCACATGGGCAACGACGCCAAGCTCGGCCTTTGGCCGGACGGACTGATTTTGCTCGGTCGGTTGCTTGCCCTGGCCCGGCTCTGAGCCGGCGACCATGACGCTTCGCCACATCCTTCTCGCGATTCTCGTCGCCGCGATTTACGGCGTCGCCTTCGTGTTCATCAAACTCGGCGTCAACGAGATCCCGCCGCTGCTGCTGACCGGTTACCGCTATTTGTTCGCCGCCGTGCCGCTGGTGTATTTCGTCGGCCGGCCCGACGTGTCACCGCGCTGGCTGATCGCCTACGGGCTGATGCAAGCGGTGGTGATGTTCGGGCTGATCTTGACGGCGGTTGCCTGGGGCATGCCGGCCGGATTGGCCTCCATTGTCGTGCAGGTGCAGGTGTTTTTCACCATGGCGTTTTCGGTCGGCCTGTTCGGCGAACGGCCGGATCGGCCGCAATTGCTCGGCGCGGCGATCGCGCTCGGCGGCATCGCGGCGATCGGCACGGCGCGCGCCGACGCCGCGCCGCTCCTGCCCTTCGCGCTCGTCATCGCCTCGGCCGCCGCCTGGGGCGCGGCCAATGTCATCGCCAAGGCGGCTAGACCGCAAAAAATGCTGCAATTCGTCGTCTGGTCGGCGCTGGCCGCGCCCCTGCCCCTGTTTTTTCTCTCGATGCTGGTGGAGGGAACCCGTTTCGGCATGCCCCCGACGACGCCTTCGCTCGCCGCCATCGGCTCGATCCTGGTGCTGGCCTGGCCGACAACGGTTTTCGCCTTCACCGCCTGGGTTTGGCTGCTCAGGCGTTATCCCTGCCGCGACCGTGACGCCGTTCGCACTGCTCATTCCGGTTTTCGGCATTTCGTCGACGGCGTTGGCGTTCGGCGAGACGATGGCTCCTGTGGTTTGGGCCGGCGCGGCATTGGTGTTCGCCGGCTTGCTGATCAACGTTTTCGGCGGCAGATTGACGCGAAAGACGGGAACATGAAGTCGACCGACGCGACCATCTTGATCGTTCCCGGCTACCAGAATTCGGGGCCGGACCATTGGCAAAGCCGCTGGCAGGCGCGGCTCTCGTCGGCGCGGCGCGTCGAGCAGGCGGAATGGTCGAAGCCGGTGCGCGAGGCGTGGACGAACGCCGTCGCCGACGCCGTCAACGCCGCCGACAAGCCGGTGGTGCTCGTCGCCCATTCACTCGGCGTGGCGGCGGCGGTGCTGGCGGTTCCGTCGTTCCGGCGAAATGTCGCCGGGGCTTTCCTCGTCGCGCCGCCCGATGTCGCCAATCCGGCGATCCGGCCGAAGCACCTGATGACCTTCGGGCCTTGGCCGCGCGATCCGCTGCCGTTTCCGGCGATCGTCGTCGCCAGCCGCACCGATCCCTATTGCGCTTTCGAAACGGCCGAGGACATCGCAAGCGCCTTGGGGGCGCTGTTTCTCGACGCCGGCGATTCGGGCCATATCAATGGCGAATCCGGCCACGGTCCGTGGCCGGAAGGCTCGATGGCCTTCGCGCAATTCATGACAAGGCTTTGAAATCAGGACATGGAGGCGCGGGCGGCATCCGCCTGCGCCTTGGCGCCGACAGAAATGTAGTGAGTATCGCCGGTCAGGGCGAAAAAACGGAAACCGCCGCGGTGATAGCGCCCGGCGAGCGCCGCATCGTGCAGGTAGATCGCGGCGTGCTTGCCGGCGGCGACGGCCCGCCGGCCGATGTCGGCGATGGTGTCCATCATCGTCGCCATGCCGGGATCGATGGTTTTGCCGCCCGACAGCGAAATGGAGAGGTCGCCGGGACCGACGAAGACGCCGTCGATGCCGTCGACCGCCAAAATGCCGTCCAGCGCCGCATAGGCTTCCCGGGTTTCGATCATGGCGAAGGCAAGCGAGAGGGCGTTGGCCGTTTCCAGCCAATTCTGCTTGTCGGTAACGCCATGAAAGTGCTGGGCCCGCGGCGCGCCCCATGACCGCTGTCCGACCGGTGGGTACTTCATCGCGGCGGCGAACGCCTTGGCGTCGGCGATCGAATTGATCATCGGCGCAATGACGGCTTCGGCGCCGAAATCGAGGACGCGGCTCGCCATGTCGAAGCGCCCGACGGGAATGCGCACGATCGCCGGCTTGCCACGCGCCATGACCGGGCCGATGGCGCGCAGAACAATGTCCTCGGTGTGCCCGCCGTGCTGGCCGTCGAGCGTGACGGCGTCGAGCGGCGCGGCGGCTACCGCTTCGATGGTCAGCGGATCGGGCAGGCTCGACCAGGCCGACAGGATCGTTTCGCCGGCGGCGAGCCGATCCGCGAGGCGGCGCGACTTGCCGGAGGCCGAATCGCCTGCCTCATAGCTCACGACTTGGTCGCCTGAACCTGCTCGGCGGCGACCGCAAGCAATTCGTCCATGGTCCGCTGGATCTGGTGATCGGACTGCGCAACGCCGGCGGCGTCGAAATCGGCGCGGATCTTGCGGAAAACATCGTGATCGCCGGCTTCCTCGAAATCGGCGGCGACGACGGTCTTGGCGTAGGCCTCGGCCGCTTCGCCGGCCTTGCCCATTTTCTCCGCCGCCCACAGGCCGAGCAGCTTGTTGCGCCGCGCCATGGCGCGGAAACGCATTTCCTCGTCGAGCGCGAATTTGCTTTCGAAGGCGGTCTCGCGGTCTTTCATGCTGGTCATGGGGCTACTCCGCTCCTATGCGCCGGACTCCGGCGTATAAATGGGGTTTCCCGCTTCAAACCGGAAGAGGCGGCGATGTCAAGGAAGACGAGGAGCGCAAATCGTCCCGCGTCGCCGACCGAATGAACCGTTGAGGTGACGGATGAATTGCTCTAATGACCCCCCTTACGCGCCCGGCGGGCCGCCGCGCCCGATTCCGGGTGTTCTGCGTCGACTTCCGCCGCCATCCAACCGGGACAAATTCCATGAACCGTCGCCGCCGCATCTACGAGGGCAAGGGCAAAATCCTTTATGAAGGCCCCGAACCCGGCACGCTGATCCAGTTCTTCAAGGACGACGCCACCGCGTTCAACAAGAAGAAACACGAGGTCATCGACGGCAAAGGCGTCATCAACAACCGCATTTCCGAGCACATTTTCAATCATTTGAACAGGATGGGCATCCCGACGCATTTCATCCGCCGGCTCAACATGCGCGAGCAGCTGATCAAGGAAGTCGAGATCATCCCGCTCGAAGTGGTGGTGCGCAACATCGCCGCCGGTTCGCTGTCGAAGCGCCTCGGCATCGAGGAGGGCACGGTGCTGCCGCGCTCGATCATCGAGTTCTACTACAAGGCCGACGCGCTCGACGACCCGATGGTGTCGGAAGAGCACATCACCGCCTTCGGCTGGGCCAGCCCCCAGGAGATCGACGACATCATGGCGCTCGCCATCCGCGTCAACGACTTCCTCTCCGGCCTGTTCCTCGGCGTCGGCATCCAGCTCGTCGATTTCAAGATCGAATGCGGCCGGTTATGGGAAGGCGAAATGGCGCGAGTCGTCGTCGCCGACGAAATTTCCCCCGATTCCTGCCGGCTTTGGGATGTCGCCACACAGGAAAAGCTCGACAAGGACCGTTTCCGGCGCGATCTGGGCGGGCTGCTCGAAGCCTATCAGGAAGTCGCCCGGCGGCTCGGCATCATGAACGAAAACGAGCCGCCGCGTCCCTCTTCCGGCCCGGTGCTGGTTTCCTCCAATCCGCGCGGCCGCGGCCGCCCCCACTGATTGTCCAAAAGGTTTTCCGCATGATCAAGGCGCGCGTCACCGTCACTTTGAAGAACGGCGTGCTCGACCCGCAGGGCAAGGCGATCGAACACGCGCTCGCCACGCTCGGCTTTGCCGGCGTCGCTTCGGTGCGCCAGGGAAAGGTGTTCGACGTGGCGCTCGATGGCGTCGACAAGGCGCAAGCCGAAGCCGCGCTGAAGGCCATGGGCGAGAAGCTTCTGGCCAATACGGTGATTGAGGATTTTTCTGTCGCCCTCACCTGAGGTTGCGCAGAGTTGGCGATGGCCGAAATCACCAACGAGTTGATGGATGAGCTGCTGAAGAAAATGCACGCTGATCTTTCGGCGGCAAAAATGACCGTTGGCGAATTGAAGATCGAATTCAACAATATGCGTGGCGTCATGGTGTCGATGCAATCCGACATCCACAACATCTACGGCTTCCTTGTCCGCCACGACGACCGGCTCGATCGCATCGAACACCGGCTCGAACTGCGCGAATTGGCCGAGGCCCCGGCGAGGTTCACGCACGACTCATGAAAACCGGCCGCGTCGGGCATTCTGGCCCGGGCCATTTCCCGACGCACTTTACCCTGGATGGCTCGCCGAGTCGCCCGCCTTTGGTTTCTGATTTCCGATTATCAAGAAAACGCGCATACAATCGGGCGCGGCGATTCCCTTCGCTGCCGGACGCAACCCGAACGGCAACCCGACCAGACGACATGCCCCGCCTTACGCGCCGCGACCTCTTGATCGCCATGTCCGTTCTGCCGACACGGCCGGCCGCGGCCGAACCGATGACAGTCGGCGTCGTCGGAGCCGGCATCGCCGGCCTTGCGGCGGCCAGGAAGCTGTCTGACGCCGGACGCGACGTGACTGTCTTCGAGGCCCGCGACCGCATCGGCGGGCGGGTCTTCACTGATCGCTCCTTCGGTTTTCCCATCGAGATCGGGGCGAACTGGATTCACGGCGATCGCGGCAATCCATTGGTCGAACTGGGAAAAACTGCCGGAATCAGCGTGTTTCCTTACGATTTCGACGATTGGCGGATTGTGCGCGAAGACGGTACGCTGATCGCCGATGCTGAAAACTCGGCCATGGACAATCTGTCCTCCGCTTTCGCTGATGCGTTCGACAAGGCAGCCGGCAAGAACTACCTCGGCCTTGCCGCCGACGCAGCCCTGGCCGTCGATGCGCGCTTCGCTGAACTTGCGGCGGCGAATCCTGATCTGGCCGCCGCCCTGGTCGGCCGCGAGATTTCCGGCGATTACGGCGCCGAATTGTACGAGCTCTCGGCCGCGGCTGACCTGTTCGGCGATTCGTTCGCCGGCAATGATCTAATCGTCGCCAATGGATATGATCGCGTCGTCTCTCATCTGGCGAAAGGTCTCGCGATCAGGATGAGCGAGCCCGTGCTCAGGATCCGCCATCGCGCCGACCACGCCGAAATCGTCACCGGAATGACTTCCGCAGTTTTCGACGCCGTCATCGTCACGGTTCCGCTCGGCGTGCTGAAGCGGGGACGAATCCGTTTTTCGCCGGCGCTCTCGGACAAGCGCGCCCAGGCGATCGCCAGGCTCGGATTTTCTGCTTTCGAGAAAGCCTTCCTTCTCGTCGACAAACCGTTCGGCTTCGGCGCGCGCAATGTTTCGGTGACCGGCGACAATCCTTGGCGGAACCTGATCGACCTTTCCTCTATCGCCGGAAAACCGGCGGTTTTGGCCTACTGCGGCGGCGACGATGCGAGAAACGCGGCGGCCTCCGGCGACGAACAGAACCGCGATTGGATGCTCACGGGCATCCGCGCCGCCGCCAACGACGCCTCGTTGCAGGCAACCGGCTTCAGGCGCTCGGACTGGCTGAACGATCCCTGGGCGTACGGCTCCTATTCCTTTCCCGCCAACGACAGCTTGCCGACGGACGCAGCGACCCTTTTCGGACGCGAAGGCAAACGGCTGTTCTTCGCCGGCGAGGCCTGCTCGCCTCATGCCTCGACGGTGCATGGCGCTTTGCTGTCCGGCATGGCAGCGGCCGAACTGGCGCTGGCGGATTGACGCTTGCGTTTTTGGCGCAAACGGCTATCGCGGAAATTCATGAAAACCGCCGTTGTCCAGCTCCCCGGCCTCAACCGCGACCGCGACATGTTCGCGGCCTTGACCAAGATCGGCGGCAAGGCCCCGCTGGCTCTATGGGAGACCGACGCGACCATCCCCGACGTCGATCTGATCGTCATTCCCGGCGGTTTTTCCTATGGCGACTATCTGCGCTGCGGCGCCATCGCCGCGCGCACCCCGGTGATGCGCGCCATCGCCGACAAGGCGAAGAAGGGCGTGCCGGTCATCGGCGTGTGCAATGGTTTCCAGATCCTGATCGAGGCCGGTCTTTTGCCCGGCGCCTTGATGCGCAACGCCTCGCTCAAATTCGTCTGCCGCGAGGTGAAGCTCAAAGTCGCCAACGCCGACACGCTTTTTCGCGCGGTTACGCGCCGGGCCAGATCATTCGTTCGCCGGTCGCCCATCACGACGGCAATTTTTCGCCGATCCGCAGACGCTGGCCCGCATCGAGGCCAATGGCCAGGTGGTGTTCCGCTACGCCGAGGGGACCAATCCGAACGGTTCGCTCAACGATATCGCCGGCATCGTCAACGAAGCGGGCAACGTGCTCGGCATGATGCCGCACCCGGAAAACCTGATCGAGGCGGCGCATGGGGGCGACGACGGCCGCGCCCTGTTCGCGGCGGCGCTGGGGATGGCGGCGTGAAGCGCGCGTTCGTCCTGGCCCTGCTGGCGCTTGCCGCCTGCCAATCGTCGAACCCGCAGCCGAGAACCGCCAATCCGCCATCGCGGCCGGGCGACAACTCGGCGCTGTCGACGATGGAGCGCGTCGCGGTTGCAGCGCAGGAATGCTGGTTCAAGGGCAAAGACCCGGCCTTCAAAGGCATGACGCTGTCGCCGGAACTGACGTCGTATGCCGGCAAGCCGCGCATCCTCGCGGTCAAGGGCAAGTCGGTGGCGGGTTTGCCGGCGCTTGTCGTCGAGGCGCAGGGCAATCCGGCGCGGCTTTCGGCCTACGGCCCGATGATGCAAGGGCCCGACGCCGCCCGTATCGCCGCCGACGTCAAACGCTGGGCCGCCAGGGACGCGAGCTGCATGGCGACCGGCTAATCGCCTTGCGGCGATTTTCGGTCTTGTCCGGCGCGCCTCACGCTCTATAGCAATCGCCAAATCATCACCGCCGAATCCGGGGGACGATCTGTGTCCATTCCGAACGTCATTCCGATCACGCCTGAATTGATCGCCGCGCACGGGCTCAAACCCGTGGAATACCAGCGCATTCTCGACCTGATCGGGCGCGTGCCGACCTTCACTGAACTCGGCATCTTCTCGGCTATGTGGAACGAACACTGTTCGTACAAATCGTCGAAGAAGTGGCTGCGCACGCTGCCGACAACTGGCCCGCGGGTCATCCAGGGGCCCGGCGAAAACGCCGGGGTGGTCGACATCGGCGACGGCGACTGCGTCGTCTTCAAGATGGAAAGCCACAACCATCCCTCCTATATCGAGCCCTATCAGGGGGCGGCGACGGGCGTCGGCGGCATTTTACGCGACGTGTTCACCATGGGCGCGCGGCCGGTGGCGGCGATGAACGCGTTGCGCTTCGGCGAACCTGAACACGCCAAGACCCGGCATCTTGTCGCCGGCGTGGTCGCTGGCGTTGGCGGCTATGGCAACGCCTTCGGCGTGCCGACGGTCGGCGGCGAGGTCCAGTTCGACCCATCCTACAACGGCAATTGCCTCGTCAACGCGTTTGCCGCCGGCATCGCCAAGACCGACGCCATCTTCTACTCGAAAGCCGAGGGCGTCGGCCTGCCCGTCGTCTATCTCGGGGCCAAGACCGGGCGCGACGGCGTCGGCGGCGCCACCATGGCGTCGGCCGAATTCGACGACAGAATCGAGGAAAAGCGCCCGACCGTGCAGGTCGGCGACCCGTTCACCGAGAAATGCCTGCTCGAAGCCTGTCTCGAATTGATGGCGTCGGGCGCGGTCATCGCCATCCAGGACATGGGCGCGGCGGGGCTGACCTGCTCGGCCGTGGAAATGGGCGCCAAGGGCGATCTCGGCATCGAACTCGATCTCGACAAGGTTCCGGTGCGCGAGGAGGCGCATGACCGCCTACGAGATGATGCTGTCGGAGAGCCAGGAGCGCATGCTCATGGTGCTGCGCCCGAGCAAGAAAAGGAGGCCGAAGCCATCTTCCGCAAATGGGGCCTCGACTTCGCCATAGTCGGGCGCACCACCGACGATCTGCGCTTCCGCATCCTGCACGAGGGCGGCGAGGTAGCCGATCTGCCGATCAAGGACCTCGGCGACGAAGCTCCCGAATACGACCGGCCGTGGGTGGAGACGAAAAAACCCGCCCCGCTTGCCGGTCCCCTGCCCGCCTGCGACCCGGCCGCTGACCTGCTGACCCTGCTCGCCTCGCCCGACCATTCGTCGCGCCGCTGGGTGTACGAACAATATGACACGCTGATCCAGGGCAATTCGCTGCAGATTCCAGGCGGCGACGCCGGCGTGGTGCGCGTCGACGGCCACCCGGCCAAGGCGCTGGCGTTCTCCGCCGACGTCAATCCGCGCTATTGCGAGGCCGATCCCTTCGAGGGCGGCAAGCAGGCGGTGGCCGAATGCTGGCGCAACCTGACCGCGGTCGGCGCCACACCCCTGGCGGTCACCGACAACCTCAATTTCGGCAATCCCGAACGCCCGGAAATCATGGGCCAGTTCGTCGGCTGCATCAAAGGCATCGGTGAGGCCTGCCGGGCGCTCGATTTCCCGATCGTTTCCGGCAATGTCTCGCTTTACAACGAAACCAACGGCAAGGGCATCCTGCCGACGCCGACGCTCGGCGGAGTCGGGCTGATCCCGGATTGGGGCCGGATGGCGCGCATCCGCTTCGCGGCCGCTGGCGAAGTCATCCTGCTCGTCGGCGCGCCGCCTTCATGGGGCACCCATCTCGGCCAGTCGGCCTGGCTGCGCGACGTGCATGGCCGGCGCGATGGCGCGCCGCCGCCGGTCGATCTGGCGCATGAAAAACGCGTCGGCGATTTCGTCCGCGGCCTGATCCGCTCCGGCAAGACCACCGCCGTGCATGATTGTTCCGATGGCGGTCTGGCGGTGGCGCTCGCCGAAATGGCGATGGCGTCGGCCATCGGCGCGACGGTCAATGAACTGAACGATTGCCCGGTCGCGGAAGTGTTCTTCGGCGAGGATCAGGGCCGCTATGTCGTGACGGTCCGGCGCGGCGATCTCGACGCCGTTCACGATGCGGCGGCGGAAGCGGGCGTGTTCGCGCCGTGGATCGGGACGACCGGCGGGGCGTCCTTGAAGCTCGGGGAATCGCGTGCGATACCTGTCGCGGAATTGAAGGCGGCGCACGACTCGTTCTTTCCGGCCTTCATGGACATCTGAGGGAGAAAACCATGGCGATGGACGCCGGCGACATCGAACGCATGATCAAGGCGGCGCTGCCCGACGCGAAAGTCGTCATCCGCGACCTCGCCGGCGACGGCGACCACTACGCGGCGGAAGTCGTCTCGGCCTCGTTCAAGGGCAAGAGCCGGGTGCAGCAGCACCAGATGGTTTACGAGGCGCTGAAGGGCAACATGGGCGGGGCGCTGCACGCGCTCGCCCTGCAAACGAGCGTGGCGGAGTGAGGCATGTCGATTGTCGATGATCTGGTCAAGGGCGTCGTGGACGGCGTCCTGAAGGAAATCCTGAAGAAAACCACCGGCCGAACAACGGCGCGCACCCGGCGCAGGACGCGGCCGCGCACCGCCACCGGCACGATTTCGGCGATCGAGAAGCTGCTCAGGCCGCCGAAGAAACAGACCAGCCGCAAGCGCACCAACCGGACGCGCTCGAAGGTCAAGCGCCGCCGCTATTGATCCCGGAAGGCTTCAGAGCGACGCCAGATATTTCGGCGCGTCGGATTTGCGGTTGACCACCACCATGTGGGTGATCTTGCCTGATTTGAAGGCCTTCAGGAACGTCTGGTAGTCCTTGAACGCCACGCAGCCATGCGAGCCATTGGTGCCGCGCACCAGCGCGGTGTGGGCGAGGAAGCCGGTGCGCCCGTGCTTGGAGCGGCCGTCAACCGGCGTCATGCGGATGGCGGCGACGCCGTGGAAACGCTTTTCGCGCATCGACAGCTTGTAGACGTCCGGGGGCGTCGGGCCGTTCATCTTGTGGGCGATGTAGCGCGGGTTGTCCTTCATGTGGCCCGAGGCCGGAATGGGCCTCCAGCACCTGCCCGTTGGGCAGGTACACTTTCGCGGCGCTGATGTCATAGATCGCCACGCGCTTGGCGGACGCGGACACCGAAGCCGGCCGGTTGAAAAAGCCGTCGACCGAATTGGCGAGGCCGCCGCCGGCGCGGGTTCCTCCTGGCGGCGTAGCCCAACAGGGCGGTTTCGACCGCTTTCGGTCTGCTTTCGCCGAGTTTCGCAAAGGTTTTCCGGCGCGGCCCTCCGAGCGAGGCGAGCAGGCTTATCGCCGAGCGAACGTTTCCGCTTCGGCGCATGGCGGCGATGATTTTTCGGCTTTTCCGCAGCGACAACGACCGGCCTGGCCGAAGCCTTCCGGCCTCGGCGTCAGCCTTCGGTTCCAACCTGGTTCGCGGCGCGGCCCCCACCCGGGTGGCGAGTCCGGCCGGCGCCTTGATGCGCCGGCACCGCGCGCCAACGGCCGGGGCTGCGGCAAACGCGTCGTCGATCGCCGCGCGATCACGGCGGATCGGCCGACGCTCCGGCCACGGCGGGCGACCCCGGTGGACGCCGTCCGTGGCAACCGGCGGTTCCGGGCAAAGCCGCGAATGCGGCATGGTCGCGCGATTGCCCTTTTCGACGTCGATGCCGCCGCTCAAGCCGCGCCTTGCGGGTCGGGCCGAGGCGACCACGGCGACCGGTCGACCGGGGCAACTTCTGGCTCCAGCGCCGCAGGGCGAACGCGCCGAAAACGGATCGTCGGCGAGCAGCGCGCGCCATGACCGGCGTTGACTTGGGTGCGCCCTTGCCGCCGGGACAGGCGACGCCGAGAACGGCGGCTAACAAAGCCGCGCCGACATGGACTGGCTGATGCTGCCGGCGCGGTCGGGAAGTCAGCACGACGCATCACGACCGACGGCACGCCGTCGAATCCATGTTCGGACAATGCTCCCTCCCGGCATATTCCTGCCGTTACGCGCAGTCCTCTCCGGCGAGCGGGTTGCGCCATTCTGGCCGGCCCGTCCGTCGGTACTGCGCGGATGATCGTCGAAGATGGTAATCAAGTCGTTTACGGGGCGCATTGATCTGCGTGCGCCTCGGCGTCGATCACATTTGGATTCGCACCGTCATGCTTCGCGATCGCCAAAGCGCCCGGCCGCGCATCTTGTTTCAGGCCGCCGGCGGCGCTATTTGTGCCGGCACAGGGCGGACCTTGACCCCGCCCGCAAGAGGGAAAGATGAGCACAATTCACGACGTGATCGACGCGGAAGTCAAAGGCAATGACGTGGTCCTGTTCATGAAGGGCACGCCGGGCTTTCCCCAGTGCGGCTTTTCCGGCCAGGTGGTGCAGATCCTCGATTACCTCGGCGTCAACTACAAAGGCGTCAATGTGCTGACCTCCGGCGAATTGCGCGAAGGCGTCAAGGCCTACACCAATTGGCCGACCATCCCGCAACTCTACGTCAAGGGCGAATTCGTCGGCGGCGCCGACATCGTGCGCGAGATGTTCCAATCGGGCGAATTGCAGCATTTGATGAGCGAAAAGGGCGTGGCCGCCCCGGCCGCCTGAACGTTTCTTGCCTGTTTGCGCCTGCCGGACCCGCGACGCCGTCGCGGGTTCAACCGCTACCTGGAAAAATCCCGTGCCCCCTGCCGACGAATGGCGCCTGCCGGTGGCGCGCGCCGAATTCATCGCCATCATGGCGTTGTTGGTCGCGCTCAATGCGCTCGCCATCGACGTCTTGTTGCCGGGCATGCAGGAAATCGGCGCATCGCTTGGCGAAGCGGACGAAAACCGCCGGCAATTCATCATCACCGCCTATTTCGGCGGGTTCGGCCTCGGACAATTGGTGTTCGGCCCGCTTTCCGATCGCTACGGGCGGCTGCCGCCGCTTTTCGCCGGCATGGCGATCTATGCCGCCGCGGCGGCGACCGCGCCGCTGGTGACGACCTTCGACACCTTGCTGCTGCTGCGTTTCGCCCAAGGGGCCGGGGCGGCTTCGACGCGTGCGCTTTCCACCGCGATCACACGCGATGTCTCGTCCGGGCGGGCGATGGCGGAAATCATGTCGCTGGTCATGACCGTGTTCATGATCATGCCGATCGTCGCCCCCGCCCTCGGCCAAGCCATCATGATCTACAGCGACTGGCGGACGGTTTTCGTTTTCATGGCGCTCGCGGCGGTTCTGGCCGGGGTTTGGACCTGGAAACGCATCCCCGAGACGTTGCACCCGTCCAACCGCCGTCCGTTCGACCCGGCGACGTTGCTCGCGGGGGCGGTCGCAGTGGCGACCAACCGGGTTTCCTTCTGGTATTCGCTGGCTCTCACCCTGATTTTCGGCGCCTTGTTCGGCTTCATCAATTCCGCCCAACAGATCTATGTCGGCGTCTACGGTCTCGGCGTCTGGTTTCCGGCCGCCTTCGCCGGCGTCGCCATCATGGTCTCGGTGGCGTCCTTCACCAATTCGCGCCTGGTCCGCCGCTTCGGCCCGCGCCGCGTCTCGCACATGGCGCTCGCCGGCGATGCGGCAGGATCCATGCTGCTGTTCCTGTTCGCCGCCACGGGCCTTCTGCCGCTTTGGCTTTTCCTCGTCCTGTTCGCGGCAATGATGATGGCGTTCGGCTTTGTCGGTCCGAACTTCTCCGCCCTGGCGATGGAGCCGCTCGGCCACCTCGCCGGCATGGCCGCGGCCGTGCAGGGCACGGTGCAGACGGTCGGATCGGCCCTGATCGGGGCGGCAATCGGCCAGGCGTTCGATGGCACCGTGCTGCCCTTCGCGGCGGGAAGCGCCGGCCTGGGGCTCGGCGCGCTCGTCTGCGTCCACTTTGCCGCGAAACGCCCCGCCCCGGCGCGCGCGGCAAGCTGACGCTCAGGCCACCGCCTTCAACGTCGCGGCGAAAACGCGCTGGAAATTGCCGCCGATGATCTTGGCGATGTCGGCCTCGGCCATGCCGCGCTTCATCAGCGCGCCGACGATCAGCGGCGTCTTGCGGTAGGTCTCGAACACCGGTTTGTAGTTGGCGTCCATGTCGGAACCGATGGCGACATGATCGATTCCGACCTTGCCGACGAGCTGTTCGATGCGGTCGATGAAGCCGGCAAGGCTGGCGATGCCGATTCCCGCCGGCCACGCGCCGATATAGCCGCCGGTGGCGGCGATCGCCTGCGCCAGTTCGTCGGATATGAAGCGCGGATGGCCGATGCCGAGGCTGTTCAAATGCGTATGGGTCGCCACCGCCGGCCCCTTGTTGACGGCGAGAGCGCCGAAGGCGGTCTTTTCGCTGGCGTGGCTGAGATCGAGCATGATCCCGGCGGCGTTCATCGCCGCGACCACGTCCTTGCCGAGCGGCGTCAATCCGCCGTGCACCGGCGGCGCGGTCATGATGTCGCCGATCTTGCCGCCGGCGAGGTAGTGGACAAGCGTCACCATGCGCACACCGTCCGTGAACGCCTGGGCCATGCGGGCCGGATCGTCCTCGACGAAATCGCCGCCCTCGACGGCGAAAATCGCGCCGGGCTTTCCCGCCGCGCGCGCCGCCTCGACATCGGCCGGCGCTAAAACCGGATGAACCAGCCCGCTTTCGACGAGCCCGCGCAAATTGACGATCTGCGCCTGATAGTACGCCAGGGCTTCGCCGGGCGCGAAAGCGCGTATCGACGCCAGTCCCTCGCCGGAGAGGCCGAGCACGGGAAAATCGGAAACGCCGGAAAAACTGGCGGCGGCGAGTTTTCCGGCCTTCATGTCGTCGACGACCCGGTCTTCGAACGTGCCGAACTGCTGGTAAAGCCAGAGTTTCCAGTTCAGGCCTTTGGCGCCGCGCACGAAGGTGCGGCCGGGATGGGCGTGGCTGTCAATGGCCGGGTGGCGATCGAGAAACGCCAGCGCCGCGGCCAATTCATCGGAAGTCAGGTCGAAACCAACCTCGGCCGGATTGGTGCGCAATTGCGGATAAGCCCAAGCGGCGAAACCGCCAATGGCGGCGACCGCCAGTCCTCCGCCGACAAGCATGCGTCGTGACACCATGACCCGCCCTCCCCGACTATCCCGGGTGCGATCCTAACGTCATTCCATATCGACTGGGAAGGGCCGGCCGGATATCCCCGTCAGGCTGCCGCCGCGATAGCGAGCGCATGACCACGCGCATTGCGCCGCAGGAAATCCAGATGAATGGCCTTGATGAGGCTGGCGACATCGCGATCGGCCTCGGTCGGATGATCGCCGCGTTCGGCGCCAGGAACGGCGCGCAGCATCGCCCAAGTGACTTCCTGAACGCCGGCGACCTTGCGGCCGACGGCGACATCGCGCCAATGGCGAATGCCGGAAAGCACCGGCGCATGGCAGGCCGAATTCAGGCCGCTGGCGCCGAGCAAGGCGACAAGGGCCGAATCGCGGCCATTGGCGAGCAGGGCCATGACGCGCGGCAGTTTTTGCCGTGTCAACGCCACCATCGCCGCGGCGAAGAAATCGAGTTTGCCTTGCGCCACGATGCGCAGGAGGAATTGCGGCGTCATCGCGCCGGACAGGCGCAAATGCTCGGCCAGCGCCGGCTGATCGGCTGACGGCGCGGTATCGACGAAGCGCCACCATGCCGCCGACGCACGCATCGGCGGCAATCCGGTTGGCGCGCACTTCGCCCATTACGTTGCGCAACAACGGCGATGCGCCGAGCGCCGCGCCGGCCTTGGCGACGAGGCCGTGGCGCGCGTCAAGCGGCAGGTCGGGGCGGTCGAACAACGCGCCGCGCACTTCCGCCCGATCGCCCAATCGTTCGGCGATTCGGCGCAACGACAGAGTCGCGACGCAGGCGCCCGGATTGGCGAGAAGCGCCACGACGGCTTCGGCCTCGCCGATTTCGGCAATCGTCGCGGCGAGCGCCGTCGATACTGCCGGACGTGAAGCGATGACGGCCTGGACGGCGGCGGAAGCGCTCGGAACGCGACCGGCAAGATCGCCATCCGACAATACCGGCGAACGGGCGATCACGAGGGAAGCGATGTCGGCTTGATCGCCGGCGAGCGCCGTCACGATCTGCGTCGGCGCGCGGGGGTGCAGCGACATGACCTCGGCCATCGCCATGCGCACCAGCGGCGACGGATCGTCGAGCAGCAAGGTCAGCGCCGCCTCGGCGGTGCAACGATCCTCAAACGCAAGATCGAGCGTCAGGTAGGCCCGCGCCAGCGCGTCGGCGGCGGCTGCCCGCTCGCTTGCCCTGGCGCCATCGATCCAGCGAAGGAAATGCTCGATGACCATGCTGCCGTTCATCCCCGTTGCGTCCCCAAGGCCGAACGTAAGGGACCAATGGTTTACGAAGCGTTCACCATGTCGGTTAACTTGCCGGCGGCGTGGCCAGCCTTTATTCAAGGGTTCAAAGGGAGACGTTCATGGCAGGACATTGGCTGGAGGAATTTGCCGTCGGACAGGTTTTTCGCCATCCGATCACGCGGACGATCATCGAATCGGACAATGTCCTGTTTTCGGTGATGACGATGAACCCGCAGCCTCTGCATATCGATTTCGACTTTTCGTCGCGCACCGAATTCGGCAAGCCGCTGGTCAATTCGCTGTTCACGCTCGGCCTGATGATCGGCATTTCCGTGCATGACACGACGCTTGGCACGACGATTGCCAATCTCGGAATGAGCGACACCGGCTTCCCCGCGCCGCTCTTCCATGGCGATACGATCCGGGTCGAAACCGAGGTCAAGGCTGTGCGCGTTTCGCAGTCGAAGCCTGATCGCGGCATCGTCAGCTTCGAGCATCGCGCCTTCAACCAGAACGGCGTTCTCGTGGCCACGACCCTTCGTCAGGCGATGATCCGCAAGAAGCCGGCCTGACATGCGGTCCCTTCTATTCGTCCCCGGCGATTCGCCGAAAAAACTCGCCAAAGGGCTCGCCAGCGCCGCCGACGTCCTGATCGTCGATCTGGAGGATTCGGTCGCGCCGGCTGCGAAAGCGGCGGCGCGGGCGATCGCGACTGATTTCGTCGGTGAAAGCGGCGCAAAAAAGCCGATCTTCGTGCGCGTCAACGCCCTGGATTCGGGCCTGATCGAGGACGATCTGGCGGCGGTCATGCCATCCCGTCTCTACGGGATCATGCTGCCGAAAGCGGCTGGCCCGGCGGCGGTCGACCAAGTGTCGACGATGTTGCGCGTGCACGAGGCCGCGAACGGCATTGGCGACGGGGCGACGAAAATCCTGCCGATCATCACCGAAACGGCGGCGGCGACGCTGCTCGCCGCGACCTGGCGATCGTCCCATCCGCGCCTGGCCGGCCGGACCTGGGGGGCGGAAGACCTGTCGGCCGATATCGGCGCCACCGCAACCCGCGATGCGGCCGGCCAATTGACCGAACCTTACCGCCTGGCTCGCTCGCTGACGCTATTGGCGGCGGCGGCTTGCGAAACGGCCGCGATCGACACGGTATTCGTCGATTTTGCCGACCGTGACGGCCTCGTTCGGGAATGCGCCGACGCCGCCCGCGACGGCTTCACAGCCAAAATGGCGATCCATCCGGCGCAGATCGATGCGATCAACGCCGCCTTCACGCCGTCGGCCGTGGATATCGCCCGGGCAAAGGAGATTGTGGCGGCATTCGCGGCGGCCGGAGGAGCGGGCGTCGTCGCCATGGCCGGCGGAATGGTGGACAGGCCGCATTTGCGACTGGCGGAAAGGCTGCTGGCGCGCGCGGCGCTGTGGTCGCAACGCCTGTAGAGGGGGGCGCGCCCACCAGCGGGGGGCAGGCCGTGGCCATTGCCAGGCTCATAAAACATCACGCCACCGGGGCCCAATCGCTGACGAGAGAGCGCCAGTCGGGACGCGGCCGGTCGGGCGTCTCCCCCCGCAGCGCGCCGACATGGACGAAGCCGACGAAGCGCTCGCCCTCGCCGGCGCCGAGCATGCGGGCGGCTTCGCCGTCCTCGGCATACCAGCCCGTCACCCAATTGGCGCCAAAACCGAGGGCCGTCGCCGCGTGAACCACATTCATCGCCGCCGCGCCAGCCGAAAGGAATTGTTCCCATTGCGGCACTTTCGGATCGTCTTTCGGCGCGGAAACGATGCCAACAACCAGCGGCGCCCGCGAAAACCGGCCAAGCTCCTTTTTCCGGCTGACCGGATCGAGCGGACCGTTTCGGCGATCCTGTATAGCAGCCAACGCTTCGCCGACCGCTATTCGGGCTTCGCCGCGATAGAGCGTGAAACGCCAGGGTGCGAGCACGCCGTGGTCGGGTACGCGCGCAGCGATTTCGAGCATGATTCCGATTTGGCCGGCGTCCGGACCCGGTTCGCCAAGCGTCGGCAGCAGCGCCGATTTGCGCGTACGCAGGAAAGCGATGACTGGATCGTTCATGACAGACTCCGGCGGGACGCTGCTTGAGCCTTGAAAAGGCCGCTCCTTACAGCTTAGACCGGGGACATGGTCAAGCTCAGCGCCGCCTTCGTTTTATTCGTCGCCCTGTCGCACTTTGCCTCGCCCGCGGCAGCCCAAACGGGCGGCGGCGTGGAGATCAAGACCCTCGATCTTCCCGATATTTCGAATTACGCCACGCCCAAGGGCGCCAAGCCGCTCGCCACCAGCGGCGGCCGGATCGTTCTTTCGGCGAGGCTCGCCGCCGAATCGCCCGATCTTCAGGCCGGACTGGTTTGGCGGGTTTTCGGACCGGAACCTGGTCCGGACGGAAAATTGCCGCTGATCGCCACGGCGCAGGGCGGCGCCAGTGAATTCGACCTGCCGCCCGGTCCGTATCTCGTTCACGCCGCATTCGGACGCGCCGGTGCGACCAAGAAGATCACGGTCACAGCCGACGGCCACACCGAAAACATAATCCTCGACGCCGGCGGCATCCGGCTCGACGCGGTGTTGGCCGGCGGCAAGCCGATCCCGGCCTCGGATCTGAAATTCTCGGTCTATGACGTCGAAGAACAGGCCAATGGCGAGCGCGCCCTTATCCTGCCGAATGTACCGGCCAATTCGATTGTCCGCCTCAATGCCGGCCCATACCACGTCGTGTCGAACTACGGTGACGTCAACGCGTCCATCCAGGCCGATATTGTGGTCGCCGCGGGCAAACTCACAGCCGCCGTGATGGAGCACGCAGCGGCGAAAGTGACATTAAAACTGGTGCGCGAGGCGGGCGGCGAAGCGCTTGCCGACACGTCCTGGGCCATTCTCGCCGGGTCGGGCGACATCGTGCGCGAGGAGGTCGGCGCCTACGCCGTGACGGTGCTGGCGGAGGGCGCCTACACGGTAATCGCCAAGAACCGGGACCAATTGTACCAGCGCGACATCGTGGTGTCGTCGGGCGAGGATCAGGAAATCGATGTCATAACCTCCGCCCCGGCGGTCGAACCTGCGGCGCAATAGGTACGTTCAGGTGATGGCGGGCCGACGGTTGCGAAACAACCGTTTCGCCAGCTTCTCCGGTTTCGGCGCCAACGCAAATACGCGGGCGTGGAGAAAGGCGAGCACAGCCTTGCGGTCGGCGAATTCCGCCATCTCCGCCGCGGTAATGACCGTGCCGATGCGGGCGCGGATCGCCTTGCCCGACAATCGTGTGAATTCATGGATCAGCAGCGACAGGCGCACTGTCATCGAGACGCGGCTGGCGATGTGAAACAGCCTGCCGTTCTGCCCGTCGAAATGCATGGGGATGACGTGGGCCTTCGCCTCCAGAACAAGGCGGGCCGGAAAAATCTTCCACGGCAGGTCAAGGGCTTGCCCGAAACCTTTTGGCGCGGTTGCAACGCCGCCTGCCGGAAACACCACAATCACGGTGCCATCCTTCAACAGGCGCAAGGCCTCGTGACGTACCGCAAGATTGGATTTCAAAGCCTCCTTCGACTCGGAAAAATCGACGGGAAGGGAATACGGCCCCATTTCGCGAATTTTCAGCAGATCGGCGTTGATCATCACCTTGAAAGGGCGGCCGAGTTGCTCGACCAGCGCCAGGATGGCGATGCCATCGCCGATGCCGAACGGATGATTGGCGACGATGACCAGAGGACCATCAGGGAGATTGGCGGGAGGCCATTGCCCGACATGATCGAGGCGAACATCGATGAGATCGAGCATGCGCGCGAATACGCGGTCGCGCGTCGGCGCGATTTCGTTGCGCCAGACGCTGTAGAGCCTGGCGTAGCGCTCGCGCCCCGACAGGGTTTCCACCGACCGGATGAACCAGCGCTTCAGTCGCGGCTGGTTCTCGTTGGCGTAGGTCAGTTCCGGAAATTGGGCCGGTCTTTTGCGCAAGGTCAGTTCCATCCGATCCGGTTGGCAGAGTCCTGTGACAATCGATTGACAATTCCTGCGCCATCGCGCCGGCCATTGCCGAAGCGACTATCGATGTTCCGTCAGCCGTTGCGCAAGTCCGGCGGAACCGCTTCGGCGGCGAGCGCGGCGACGATCGCGTCGAGACTCTCCTCATGCTGGTCGCGCGAGCCGAGCCGGCGGATATTGACGGTGCGGGTTTCGGCTTCGCGCTTGCCGCAGACGAGAATGACCGGAACCTTGGTCAGCGAGTGTTCGCGAACCTTGTAGTTGATCTTTTCGTTGCGCAAATCGGCCTCGACCGTGAGACCCGCCGCTTTCAGTTTCGCTACAACCTCGCGGGCGTAGTCGTCGGCGTCCGAGGTGATCGTCGCCACGACCACCTGCATCGGCGCGAACCATAACGGGAAATGGCCGGCGTGGTTCTCGATCAGAATGCCGAGGAAGCGCTCCATCGAGCCGCAAATGGCGCGATGGATCATCACCGGCTGCTTTTTTTCCGAATCGCGGTCGATATAGAACGCGCCGAACCGCTCCGGCAGGTTGAAATCGACCTGCGTCGTGCCGCATTGCCAGTCGCGGCCGATCGCGTCCTTCAACACATACTCGAATTTCGGACCGTAGAAAGCGCCCTCGCCCGGATTGATCGACGTCTTGATCGCGCCGCCGGACTGCGCCTCGATGGTCTTCAGCACCTCGGCCATGATTTCCTCGGCATGGTCCCACGCCGCATCCGAACCGACGCGCTTTTCCGGACGCGTCGACAGCTTCACCGAAATCCCGTGGAAGCCGAAATCGGCATAGGTCGTCAGGATCAGATCGTTGATCGCCATGCATTCGGACGCAAGTTGGTCCTCGGTGCAGAAGATGTGGGCGTCGTCCTGGGTGAAGCCGCGCACGCGCATCAGGCCGTGCAGCGCCCCCGAGCGCTCGTAGCGGTAGACATTGCCGAATTCCGCAAGGCTGGATAGGCAGATCGCGGTAAGACTTCAAGCCATGCTTGAAGATTTGAACATGCCCGGGGCAATTCATCGGCTTGAGCGCGAAAATCTTTTGGTCGGCTTCCTCGTCGTCGGGATTGGCGAAGGCATGGGCGGATTTCACCGCGAACATGTTCTCCATGTACCAGCCCCAATGGCCGGAAGTCTCCCACAGCGCCTTGTCGAGAACCTGGGGGGCATTGACCTCGTCGTAATCGAGCCGGTCGAGGCGGCGGCGCATGTAGGAAACGAGCTTCTGGAACATGCGCCAGCCCTTGGCGTGCCAGAACACGACGCCGGGACCCTCCTCCTGGAAATGGAACAGGTCCATTTCGCGGCCCAGCTTGCGGTGGTCGCGCTTCTCGGCCTCCTCCAGCACATGAAGATAGGCGTCGAGCTGCTCCTGCGTCGCCCAGGCCGTGCCATAAATGCGCGTCAGCATCGGCTTGGTGGAATCGCCGCGCCAATAAGCCCCGGCGACCTTCATCAGCTTGAAGGCCGAGCCGATCTGGCCGGTCGACGCCATGTGCGGACCCCGGCAGAGGTCAAACCAGTCGCCCTGGCTGTAGATCTTGAGGTCCTGGCCTTCCGGAATGGCGTCGACCAGTTCGACTTTGTAGGCCTCGCCCTTGTCGGCGAAGACCTTTTTCGCCTTTTCACGGCTCCAGACCTGTTTGGCGAAGGGCGCGTTGCGGGCGATGATTTCGCGCATCTTCTTTTCGATCGCCGGGAAATCGTCCGGTGTGAACGGGGCATTGCGGGCAAAATCGTAGTAGAAGCCGTTCTCGATGACCGGGCCGATCGTGACCTGGTGCCCGGCCACAATTCCTGCACCGCCTCGGCCATCACATGGGCGGCGTCGTGCCGGATCAATTCCAGCGCGCGGGCATCGTCGCGGGTGACAATCTCAAGCTTGCCGGAACGGCCAACCGGATCGGCCAAATCGCGCAACTCGCCGTCGAGCGCATAGGCGACCGCCTTTTTCAGCAGCGATTTGGAAATGCCTTCGGCGATCGCCGCGCCGGTGATGGCGGGATCGAATTCGCGTGACGAATTGTCGGGGAAAGTCAGCGAAACGGCCATAAATCACCTCTATCCAGTCCCGCATACGAACGCGGGTGGTTGCTTGCGCGGCGATGTAGGCGATTTGCCCACGTTCATCAAGCCGCAGCGGAAGGTCGCGCGGCAGAAAAAGGCTCACTTGCGTGACGCCGGTCGCAGACGTCGCGCGCGTCGTGGCGCTACGTTGCGATCGGGGGCGTGAACCGTAGCGAGGCACGCGATGAACATCGAAATCCTGCAGCCCAAGCCCTACAATCTGGTCGGCCGCACAATACTGATCGCCGGAAACGCGGTCGGCTTCGAGAGCCATTTGTCGCTGGCCGTCACCGATGGTCACGACGAAGTCACTGGAAGGGCCACCGCCGGATCGGTGGATATCCGTCAGTTCCAGGGCTCCATCGCGATCCCGGCCAGTGCGGCCTTCCAGCTCAACCGTTTGTTCCTCACGGTTGCCGACGACAGCGGCGGCGGCGAAGGCGGCGCGCCGAGCGTGACGGTGCCGGTGCTGTTCGGACCGATGATCCCCGGTTACACCGGCTACTGGATCCATACGGTCGTCGCCGGCGACACGCTGACCAAACTGGCGAAACACAATTTGAAGGCGATGCAACCAAGGTGGCGGTCATTCAGCAGGCCAACCAGCATGTCGTCACCAATCCCAACTTGATCTTCGTCTGGCAGGTCCTGCGCATCCCCCGGGCGTTCTAGCCGGGAATATCGGCCATCAGTAGTCCCGCGCCGCCTCCGACAGCGGCGCAAGCGCGCGTTCCATATCGAGCGGATTGACGGTCGCGCGCAAGGCCCGCGCGACCTCGGCGATGGTTGTCGGGGTCGCGATATTGTGGTCCGGCCGGATCGCCGCGACTTCGCCGGCCAACGCGTCCCGGCCGCCGAACGGCTTGCCGGGCTGTTTCGCGTCGAGGCCCTCGACCAGCATCGCGCGAAACAGCGGCGGCAGCGCGTCGGCGAAGCGCAGCGCCTGCCCTGTCGCAAGATGATCGCGGAAAACGAGGAAGACAGCGCGCGCCACCTGCCACGCCTGATGCCGCGTCCGCAGCATAGCATTGTCCTTCACCCGATCGAGAAAGCGGTCGAAATCGGCCGATGCGGTGGAGTATTCGGTCGGATACGGCATCAGTGGGCGTGATCGTGAGGCGCATGAACATGCCAGAACCGCCAGGGCGTCCACCATTTGAGCCGGTCGTCCAACGCCTCCGGCACCGGGTCGAGGCCGCAGGTTCCGCCCGGCCCGCAGCGCATGACGCGGAACAGCCCCATCCAGCCGCCAGGCCACAGGCCGTGGCGCGCGATCGCCTCATAGGCGTATTCCGAGCAGGTCGGCATGTGGCGGCAGGAATTGCCGACGAAACCGGACAAAGTGAGCTGGTAGAGCCGCACGAACGCCGTGCCGAAAAGTCGGCCGGGCGTCTTGCGCCAGGGGCCGGAGAAGTTACGGCTGGTCGAGATCATATTCGTCGACAAGGGAAAGCAGTATCGCGTGCATGTTGGCAATGGAAATGCGGGCCGTATCCCAAAGGATCGCCAGTTCAACCTGCTCGTATCCATGCGCAAGACGGTTGCGCATCGCGCTGGCCTTTTGAAATTCCAAATCCGGGTGTTTGTTTGCGAAATCCGGGAACTTCTTTGCTATCCTGCCGGAAATTTCAACAACCTGTATGACCGCCATTGCGACGGCCAGTTGAACAACTTCCTCACGATCAAATTCGTAGAAATCCCGTGTCGTCGTCAGGCGCCGGGTTCTTTCGCACCAGGCGATCAGGCTCGCCAACAAGTCCGCCAAACGTGGATCGGCGTTTCCGCTCATAATGGAACGAATTCCCGGCTGATCCGTTTCAGGGTGCGGTCCGAAAATTCACCTTCGGTGCGGACGTCTACGCGGACGCCTACGAGAATTGTTAACCGCTCTTCCAATTCGGCAAGATCGAAATATGTCAAGTCGCCGGCGCGTTGAACGATGATGTCAAGATCGCTGTCCTCGCGATCTTCCCCTCGCGCCGTGGAGCCGAACAGTCGCGGATTCGCAACTGGATATCCGTCTACAAGTGCGCGAACCTCAGCCCGATGCTTTTTCAGTGCTTCCGACGGCCGCATCGCGCGCTCCCCTTACGCCGCCGCTTCGGCGCGCTTGCGCTCGATCTGGTCGAGGCAATCGACGACGGCGTCGAAGGTCAGCATGGTTGAGGCGTGACGCGCTTTGTAGTCGCGCACCGGTTCTAGAAATTTCAGGTCGGCGAATCGGCCTTCCGGCGCGGACCCGTTTTCCTTGAGCATCTTCAGCATTGTCTGGCGTACCGCGCGCAATTCATCCGCGCGCGCGCCGACGATATGGCGCGCCATGATCGAGGACGAGGCCTGGCCGAGCGCGCAGGCCTTCACGTCATGGGAGAAATCGGTGACGACGTCGCCATCCATGGCGAGATCGACGACGACGGTCGAGCCGCACAATTTGGAATGCGCGCGCGCCGAGGCGTCCGGCGCGGCGAGCCGGCCGATGCGGGGAATGTTGCCCGCAAATTCGATGATGCGGGCATTATAGACATCGTCGATCATGGCCATACCAACCGCCGCGAAGGGACGATCCGGGACATCCCGTCTTTCCTTTCATGCACCCTACCCTATATAATGGCTTCGCGAGGAATGCGAAACTGGTCGAAAGACCGGGATCGCTCGCGCAAATGCCGCGAAGCGCGCCGGTAGAGGCGCAGGAGTGGTCCGTTCAACTCGTCTCCCCGTATCAGAGGGAGACTACGGGAGACGCCTCAAATGGACGCGGTCACCAAGACCTTTCCGAACCTGCCCGAATATCTCGACAAGCCGTGCTGCGACCGGCCCTCGGAAGAGGAAGTGCTGGCGGCGATCAAGACGCTGGTCCGCTGGACCGGCGACAACCCGGAGCGCGAAGGCCTGATCGACACGCCGCGCCGCGTGATGAAGGCCTATCGCGAGATGTTCGAAGGCTACGACATGAGCCCGGCGGAGGAACTCGGCCGCACCTTCGAGGAAGTCGCGGGCTATGACGACATGGTGCTGGTCAAGGACATCACGTTCCATTCGCATTGCGAACACCACATGGTGCCGATCATCGGCAAGGCGCATGTCGCCTATCTTCCCGACGGCAAGGTCGTCGGCTTGTCGAAGATCGCCCGCGTCGTCGATATTTTCGCCCACCGGCTGCAAATCCAGGAGGCGATGACTGCGCAGATCGCCGGCGTCATCCAGGATGTGCTCAATCCACGCGGCGTCGCCGTGTTGATCGAGGCGGAGCACATGTGCATGGCGATGCGCGGCATCCGCAAGCAGGGATCGACGACGCTGACCACGACCTTCACCGGCGCCTTCAGGGAATGTCCGGAAGAGCAGGCGCGCTTCATGACCATGGTTCGCGGCGGTTCGGCGCGGTGACGGACTTCCCGGCCCCATCCCCAGACAAGTCGATGTTGGAGGAAGGCGAGGCCTTCACGCCGCGCTTCGGCGCCGACGGTCTGCTGACCGCCGTGGTGACCGACGCCCATGATGGCGCGGTTTTGATGCTGGCCCACATGAACGCCGCGTCGCTGCGTCTCACGCTCGAAACCGGCATTGCCCATTATTGGTCGCGCTCGCGTCAGGCGCTGTGGATGAAGGGCGAAACCTCCGGCAATGTGCAAACTGTCGTGGAAATCCTGACAGATTGCGACCAGGACGCGGTGCTGCTGCGGGTCCAGGTGGCCGGCGACGGGCCGACTTGCCACACCGGACGGCGATCCTGCTTCTATCGTTCGATAACGAGCGATGGAACGCTCGCGATCCGGCGCGGTTGAACCTCCGGAAACGGCGCATGTTTTTTTAAACGACGCCTTGAACCGGTAGCCGGCGAAGATTCACCAATTCGATAGGGATGCATGCGATATTCCGTCACCAGGAGGACGGGATGCTTGAGTGGGCTCACCGGTTTTCGCGTTTCGACGGCCGCGACCAGGATGTTTCCGGCGGCGGCATGACGGAAGTGTCTCCCGAACCGCCTCGCCATGGCGTCGCGCTGGCGCTCGGCGGCGGCGCGGCGCGGGGCTGGGCCCACATCGGCGTATTGCGCGCCCTCGACGAAGCCCAAATCGCCATCGACATGATCGCCGGCACCTCGGTCGGCGCGCTGGTCGGCGGCTGCTATCTCGCCGGCAAGCTCGACCAGTTGGAGGAATTCGCCCGCTCGATCACGCGCCGGCGCATGTTCTCGCTGTTCGATTTCCGTTTTGCCGGCGACGGCCTGCTCGGCGGCATGAAGCTCGACGCCAAGCTGCGCCAGCACATCGACGGCGTGCGCTTCGAGGATCTGTCGAAACCGTTCGTCTGCGTGGCGACGGAATTGAAGACCGGCCACGAAGTATGGCTCACTTCCGGCGCGATCGTGCCGGCCATGCGCGCCTCCTATGCGCTGCCCGGCGTGTTCACGCCGGTCTCCTGCAACAAACGCACGCTGATCGACGGCGCCATGGTCAATCCGGTGCCGGTCTCGGTTTGCCGCGCGCACGAGCAGCGCCTCGTCGTCGCCGTGAACCTGCACTACGACCATTTCGGCCGCAGCGCCGTGGTCAAACACGCGGCCGAGGAGCCGAAGGCGGCCGCCGCGCAGGACGACCCCGGCGAACTCGACACCGGCCAGCGCATGGGCATCACCGGCGTGATGATCGAAGCCTTCAACATCGTGCAGGACCGCATTCTGCGCGCCCGGCTCGCGGGCGATCCGCCCGACATGTCGCTGCATCCGAAGCTCTCCGGCATCGGCCTGTCGGAATTCCACCGCGCCGACGAAGCCATCCGCCTCGGCTATGAGGCGACGATGGCGCGCATGGACGACATCAAGCGCATGCAGACCGTGATGGCGTGAGGGCTCACCCCGCCTCAGCCGCATCCACAATCCGCAATTGCGGGCTCGCCTGACCGTTGAAGTGGTTGACCGACAAATTGCCGGCGACATGGATCGGCTGTCCGCGATGCTTCATCAGGAAATCGCCGAGCGGCGTCCTGTCGGCCCGCCAGGCCATGGCGACAAGTTTCGCGCCGGCTTGCGAGGCGAGGACGACACGCAGATGTCCGCCGGCCCCGACGGCGCGACAATCGGCGACGCGGTGATGGGCAAACGCCAGCACCGGGGCCGGATGGCCCCGGCCGTAAGGTCCGGCCTTGTCCATTTCGTCCAGGAACGCCAACGTCGCGCCGTCGGCGGCCATCATGGCGTCGATTTCGACCGTGTGGTCGGCGACGAGCCGGCCGACAGCGTGGGCGGCGCGCGCCTCGAAGAAGGCGCGCAGTTCGCCGAGTCTTGATTTCTCGACCGTGATGCCCGCCGCCATGGCGTGGCCGCCGCCCTTGACGAGAATTCCCGCTTCGACCGCCTCGCGCACCAGATGGCCGAGATCGAAGCCGGCAATCGAACGCCCGGACCCGGCGCCGACGCCGTTGGCGTTGAAATGGATCGCGAATGCCGGCCGGCCGGAATGCTCCTTCAGCCGCGCCGCGATCAGGCCGACGATGCCCGGATGCCATTTGTCCGATGCGGTGACGATCACTGTCGGCGGATTGGCCGACGAGAGCTCGGCGTCGGCTTCCGCCTTCGCCTCGGCCAGCATCGCCTGTTCCATCGCCTGACGCTCGGCATTCAGTTCGTCGAGACGCTGGGCGATCGGCATGGCGTGCGACGGGTCGTCGAGGGTGAGCAGGCGCGCGCCGAGCGCGGCGTCGCCGATGCGGCCGCCGGCGTTGATGCGCGGACCGATGAGAAAACCGAAGTGGAAGGCGTTGAGCGGTTCGCCGATGCGCGCCACTTTCGACAGGGCGGCAATGCCGGCGTTTTCGAGCCGGCGGGCCTGCAGCAACCCCTTGACGACGAAGGCGCGGTTGACGCCCTTCAACGGCACGACATCGCAAACGGTGGCGAGGCCGACGAGGTCCAGACCTTTCAGCAGGTCCGGCCCCTTCACGCCACCCGAAGCGAGAAGGCGCGAGACCTGCACGAGGACGAGGAAGACAACGCCGGCGGCGCAGAGATGCCCCTGCCCCGACAGATCATCCTCCCGGTTCGGATTGACCACGCCGGCGCATTCCGGCAGCGGCCCTCCGATCTGATGGTGGTCGATGACAACGACGTCCGCCCCTGCTTCGACGGCGGCTGCGATGGCGACGCTGCTGTTGGAGCCGCAATCGACGGTGACGATGAGGCGGGCGCGACCGGCGAGTTCCCGCATCGCTTCGGGATTGGGACCGTAGCCCTCGAACACGCGGTCGGGGATGTAGATCTCCGCATCGACGCCGAAATGACCGCAATAGCGCTTCAGCAACGCCGACGAGCACGCCCCGTCGACATCGTAGTCGCCGAAAATGGCGATGCGCTCCTTGCGCCGGATGGCGTCGGCGATGCGGTTGGCCACCGCAACCATGCCGGTCAAGGTCGACGGATCGGGCAGCAAGTCGCGGATCGTCGGATCGAGAAAGCGTTCGGCCTCGCCGGCCGGCACGCCGCGCCCGGCGAGAATGCGGCCGATGACGCCGGACAGGCCGTGCGCCTGCTCCATCAGTTGCGCCTCGCGCTCGGCGCGCCGGCCAAGGCGATGCAGCCACGCCGCGCCGGTTGCGGATTTGGCGACATCGAGAAACAGTCGGCGATCGTCGGCGTCGTGATTCATGAACGAGACAAAGCCGGAATGCGCGCCGACCGCAAGCAGTTCAAGCGGTTTGCGCCGTATCCGCGAGCTCGGCCGTTGTGCGGCGCAGCGTTTTCGCGCCCGAATCCACCGCAATCGAGCTGACCGAGATGCGTCCTTCGCCAAAGATCACGCCGGCCAAAAGCGGGCTGTCGGTCACGGCCGAGGCAGCGAAACGCAACTCGCCCGCGGTCATGTCTTCGGCGGTGAAAAGGCGATGCGGATCGGCGAAGCCAAGGCGCGCCGCGTTTGCCCGCTTCTCCGCCGAATCGAGAACCAGACGTCCTTCCATGGCCCCGCCGACGCAACGCAGCGCCGCCGCCGCGAGCGCGCCTTCGCGCGCGCCGCCAACGCCGAGATAGAGATCGACGCCGGTTCGCGTCGGGTCGAGCGCAAAAAGCACGCCGGCGATATCGCCGTCGCCGATCAAACGGATCCTGGCGCCGGCGGCGCGAACCGCCTCGATCAACCGGCCATGGCGCGGGCGATCGAGGATGCAAACGCCGATCTCGGCAGGCGAAACGCCTTTCGCCTTGGAAAGGCGGGCGATATTCTCGGCCGGGGACAGTTCAAGCGCCACCGTTCCGGCCGGATAGCCGGGGCCGACGGCGATTTTCTCCATATAGGTTTCGGGCAGCGCCAACAGCGCGCCCCTGCCCGCAATCACGGCGACCGCCAGCGCGTTCGGCTGATTACGGGCGCATAGCGTCGCGCCATCCAGCGGATCGAGGCCGAAATCGACAGCTGGTCCGCCGGCCGCGCCGAGGTGTTCGCCGGAATACAACACTTCGCTCGCACCCGCCTCGCCCTCGCCAATGGCGACGATCCCGCGCACCGCCAGGCGGTTTGCCTCGTCCTGCATGGCGGCGATGGCGGCGCGGTCGGCGGCCTGCTCGTCGCCTCGACCGCGATATCGGGCGGCGGCAATCGCCGCGGCCTGGGTCAGGCGAACCGGATCGGGAAAACCATCAAAAGCCAAGGACATGGGGAACTCGAAAAAAAAGGCGGGCTGTACGACGAGGGTCAGTTGTCGCCTGCTCTTCGCCTCTTTTCCGAATCGGGCACGCCATCGGCGCGCTGGACGATCGATTCGAGCGAAATGCCGTTGTCGGCCATGCGCCTGGCGATGATGGCGAAAACGCCGACGCGATCCTGCACGGTGAGGCGGATGAAATAGCCGCCGGCGTGGGCCCGCATCTCGGCCCGGACATAGGGCTTGAGCGAGGCGGCCGGCCAACCGAACGCCGGGCCGTGCTGAAAGCCGGGACGCGCCTTGGCGATATCGGCCAGATCGCCAACCACGGCGGACGCGGTGGCGTTGCCGCCGGCGCCGGGGCCGGACATCAGCAATTCGCCAAGAATATCGGTCTCGATCGCCACCGCATTGGTGACGCCATGAACCTGGGCGATAATCGATGAAAGCGGCACCATGGTCGGATGGACGCGTTGTTCTATGCCCGATTCGGTGCGCTGGGCGACGCCGAGAAGCTTGATGCGGAAACCGAGTTCGTGGGCGGCGCGAATATCGGCCTTGGGTGATGTTGGAGATGCCTTCCAGATAAATGGCGTCCGGCGCGATGCGCGTGCCGAAGGCAAGCGAGGTCAGAAGCGACAATTTGTGCGCCGTGTCGTTGCCTTCGATGTCAAAGGTCGGGTCGGCTTCGGCATAGCCGAGCCGCTGGGCGTCGGCCAGGCAGTCGGCGAACGACAGGCCTTCCTGCTCCATGCGGGTCAGGATGTAGTTGCAGGTGCCATTCAATATACCGAACACCCGGCCGATGGTGTTGCCGGCCAGCGATTCGCGCAGCGCCTTGATGACGGGAATGCCGCCGGCGACAGCCGCCTCGAAATTGAGCAGCAAGCCCTTGGCTTCGGCGACTACTGCCAGCTCGACGCCATGGCGGGCGAGCAGTGCCTTGTTGGCGGTGACGACATGGCGGCCGGCCTCAAGCGCCGCCTTGACCGTTTCCAGCGCCTTGCCACCCTCGCCGCCGATCAATTCGACGATCACGTCGACTTCGGCCGCTTTCGCCATGATCACCGGGTCGGCGAACCATTCGACGCCGGCGAGATCGACGCCGCGGTCGCGGTTGCGGTCGCGGGCCGATACAGCGCCAATGACGACCGGCCTGCCGCATTGGCGGGTCAGCACATCGGCATGATGTTGCAGGACGCGGACAACCGACGCGCCGACCGTGCCGAGACCGGCGATGCCCACTTTCAGCGCTTCGGCCATGGCCGGCGTCTCCTGAATGCTCGTGAAATTTCGGTCAGCGGCGCGCGTTGAACGGCACCACGTTGTGGAGGGTCCGGTCGGCGTTGGAGAGAAATTTCTTGATGTTGCGCGCCGCCTGACGGATGCGGTGCTCGTTTTCAACCAGGGCCAGACGAACATACTCGTCGCCGTGTTCGCCAAAACCGATGCCGGGCGCGACCGCCACATCCGACTTTTCCAGCAGCAGCTTGGAGAATTCGAGCGAACCGAGATGGCGGAACTTCTCCGGGATCGGGGCCCAGGCGAACATTGTCGCCGCCGGGGCCGGTATGGGGAAGCCCGCCTTGGTGAAGGTGTCGACCATGACGTCGCGGCGTTTCTTGTAGATGGAGCGGACTTCCTCGATGTCGGAGCCGTCGCCATTGAGCGCCGCCGTCGCCGCCACCTGGATCGGCGTAAACGCGCCATAATCCAGATAGGACTTGACCCGTGTCAGCGCGGCGATCAGCTTTTCGTTGCCGACGGCGAAACCCATGCGCCAGCCGGGCATGGAGAAGGTCTTCGACATCGAGGTGAACTCGACGGCGATGTCGATGGCGCCCGGCACCTGCAGCATCGAGGGCGGCGGCACGCCGTCGAAATAGATTTCCGAATAGGCCAGATCGGACAGGACGATGATGTCGTGCTTCTTGGCGAAAGCAATCACGTCCTTGTAGAAATCGAGCGAAGCGACCATCGCCGTCGGGTTCGACGGATAGGACACGATCATGGCGACGGGCTTCGGAATCGAATGCCTGACTCCGCGCTCGAGCGCCGGAATGAAATGATCGTCCGGCTCGACCGGAATGGAGCGGATGACGCCTCCGGTCATGATGAAGCCGAACGCGTGGATGGGATAGGAGGGATTGGGGCAAAGCACCACGTCGCCGGGCGCGGTGATGGCCTGCGCCATATTGGCGAAGCCCTCCTTCGAACCCAAAGTGGCGACGACCTGGCGATCGGGATCGAGCTTCACGCCGAATCGACGGGCGTAGTAACCGGCTTGCGCCCGTCGCAGGCCCGGAATGCCGCGCGATGACGAATAGCGATGGGTGCGCGGATCGCGCACGACCTCGACCAGCTTGTCGACGATTGCCGTCGGGGTCGGCAGATCCGGGTTGCCCATGCCGAGATCGATGATGTCGGCGCCGTTGGCGCGCGCGGCGGCCTTGAGGCGGTTCACCTGCTCGAAAACATAAGGCGGCAGGCGGCGGACCTTGTGAAAATCGTCCATGGCAATTCCTCGGAAGCGTCGGCGCGCAGGTATCGGCGCGCCTATACACGCAATCGCATCGGCGCGAAATAGCGCCAAAGGCGCGCCTATTTCTCGATTTCCTCCAAGGCCTTGTCGCCGTGGGAAACCGCCAGCTTTTTCAGCCGCGCGATTTCGGCCGGCGATGCGCCGGCGGAACTGCCCTGCCCGGCGCGGGCGGCGTTCAGGCGGGCGATTTCGGCTGCTTTCTCTTCTTCGCTCAATTGGCCGGCCGCCGCGTCGGGCCGGACATTGAGGTTGGGAAAAGCGCCCGTGTTGGTCGGACCGTCCACCGTTTCGGCCTCGTCGGGTTTGGGCGTAGGCACAGGCGGCTCTGATTTCGGTTCGACGACGGCCGCAGTCGGCGCAACATCCTGCAGCGACGCCGTTTTGCAGGCGGCGAGCGCCATCAGGATGATGGCCCAGGCAGAGCGTCGCGCGAAATGCATTTCCCCTCTTTCGTGCAAGACGAAGGTTTCGATTGTCCGTCCATGGCATTGCCATGATATTGTGTCAAAAAAAGCGCACACTGGCGCAAGGGAGGAAGTGCGTGGCCGACCGCGACCAAAACGCCGGACCGGGTTCGTCCGCGGCAACGCCGCCGGATATCGAACCTTACATGGTCAAGGAGCCCGAGCAGTTCGCGCGCAATCTGGCGCGCATGGTGGAGCAGGCTGGCAAGGCGGCATCGGCGTGGCTTGAGCCGCGTGAAAAAGGCGTGGTCCACGACGCCATGGCCGAGCCGGTCGCCGACATGGTGAAAACCTATTCGAAGGTGGCGGAATACTGGATGTCCGATCCCGCCCGCGCCATCGACGCCCAAACGCGATTGTTTTCTTCATTGCTCGGACTTTGGACCGAACTCGATTCGCAAGGCTGGCGGCGAAAAACCCGAACACCCCGTCGAACCCGATCGCGGCGACAAACGGTTCCAGGACCCCGACTGGAGCCGCATCGCACTCTTCGATTTCCTCAAACAGGCCTATCTGGTGTCGACCCGATGGGCGACCGATCTGGTTAGCGAGGCCGAGGGGTTGGACGAGCGCACCCGCCACAAGGCGGCCTTTTACAACCGCCAGATCGCCTCGGCGCTATCGCCGTCGAATTTTCTCCTGACCAACCCGGAACTGATGCGCGAGACAGTCGCTAGCAATGGCGAAAACCTCGTGCGCGGCATGAAAATGCTGGCGGAGGACATCGAAGCCGGCAAGGGCGAATTGAAGCTGCGCCAGTCCGACTATTCGAAATTCAAGATTGGCGAAAACATCGCCATGTCGCCCGGAAAGGTGGTCGCCCGCTCGCTGATCGCCGAAATCGTCCAATACGAACCGCTGACCGAAACCGTGTTGAAAAGGCCGCTGCTGATCTGCGCGCCCTGGATCAACAAGTTCTACATTCTCGATCTCAATCCGGAAAAATCGTTCATCCGGTGGGCGGCGTCGCAAGGCCATACCGTGTTCGTCATTTCCTGGGCCAACCCCGACAAGCGCCATGCGCGCATGGGCTGGGAGGAGTATATCGACGGCGGCATTCGTCTGGCGCTCGATGCGATCGAGAAGACGACGGGCGCGAAAGAGGTCAACGCCATCGGCTACTGCGTTGGCGGCACGCTGCTGGCCGCCGCGCTGGCCCTGTTCGCCCGCGAAGGCGAAAAACGCATCAAATCGGCGACGCTTTTCACCACTCAGGTCGATTTCACCGACGCCGGGGATCTGAAGGTTTTCGTCGACGACGACCAGATCAAGGCGATCGAGGCCTCGATGGAGGAAAAGGGCTATCTCGATGGCACCCGCATGGCGATGGCCTTCAACATGCTGCGCTCGGGCGACCTGATCTGGCCCTATGTCGTCAACAATTACATGCGCGGCAAGACGCCGACGCCGTTCGACCTGTTGTACTGGAACGCCGATTCGACGCGGATGACGGCGGCGAATCACTCGTTTTATCTGCGCAATTGTTACCTCGACAACGCGCTGTCGGCCGGCAAACTGGTGTTGGCGGGCAAACCGGTCAATCTCGGCGACGTGAAGATCCCGATCTACAATCTGGCGGCGCGCGAGGATCACATTGCCCCGGCGCGTTCGGTGTTTGCCGGGTGCCGCTTCTTCGGCGGCGACGTGCGCTATGTCATGGCCGGTTCCGGGCACATCGCCGGCGTGGTCAATCCGCCGGCGGCCAACAAGTACCAATATTGGACCGGCGGCAAACCGGAAGGCGCATTCGACGCCTGGGTTGGCGCGGCCAAAGAGAATCCCGGTTCTTGGTGGCCGCATTGGCAAGCCTGGATCGAGAGTCTCGACGATGCGCGCGTATCGGCGCGGATTCCCGGCGACGGCGTGAAAACGCTCGGCGACGCGCCGGGCGCCTATGTGAAAGTCCGGGTTTGACGGACTTACCCCGCGCCATGGGCTCGCCGTCGCATTTGCACCTTTTTGTCGCCTCATTTCGATCCTAGCCGGGGTTGCCCGGAGGTCTGCGACAGAGTACGCAGTTTCGGGGGTCTCGGGGATATCCGGCTTAACAAGCCTACCGATTTAGCGCCTCGGCCAATCGCCGCGCCGCATTTTGCGAGGGGTAGTCTTTGAAACGCAGCGCGGCGCCGAAATCCGCAGGCCTGGGTCGTCTTTTGGCGATGCTTGCGCTTTGCGGCGTGGTTGCTTCGTGCAGCGCAACCGGTACGCCTCCGCTTGGAATCAGCAACGCCGGCTTCGCAGCGCCCTCTCCGGCTGAAATCGCGGCTTCGCCGGATTCCTCGCTGCCGGCCGAAGAAGGTTCGGCCGCGACAGGCACAGCCGACCTTCCCCAAACCGTGGCTTTTCGTCCGACCGTCAGCCCGATGCGCGCCCCGGAAGCCGCCTTTGCCGCCGCAGAAACGCAGGCAGCCCCAACCTCGACCGCATTGACCGCCACGACCGCGCCATCGACGGCGCAAATTGTCGATGCGGCCAAGCCTTCGCCGGAAACCGAAATCCGGCTGGCCGCGGTGGAAAACGCGCCAAAGTCCCTGGCGCAGGCCGAAAGCGAAGCCACTGTTGCGCCGGCGGAAGCCGTTTTGACCGCCAACAGAAGCGCCGAACCGGTTTTTGAAAATGCCCCGGCTGCCCAGCCGGTCAAGAAGAAGGGCGGCCTTTTTGCCGCCTTCTTTGCAGCGCCCAAGCCGCCGGCCGCCATTGCCACGCCAAAAGCGCCGCGCAATCCGGCCGAAGCCGAAGCCGCTCCGGTTGTTCTCGCCTCCGCCGCGCCGGATGATGGCGTTTCGCTGCGCGAAGCGCTGACGGGAACAGAATTGCCGGGGGTGCGCAAATCGGCGCTGTTCGAGATTACCCGAAAAAACGGCATTGACGACGATTCCGATGTCGACCTGACCGAAGACAACGACGCGCCGGTGCGCATGGCTTCAGCGGCCGGCCTCGCCCGCCTCGCGCCCAACGGCCTTCTGGTCCAGCACGAGGGCGTCGACACCGCCTGCCTGAAGCCCGCTTTGGTGAAGACGCTGAGGCAGATCGAACGCCACTACGGCAAACGCGTCGTGGTGACCTCGGGTTACCGCAGCCCGAGCCACAACAGGCGCGTTCGCGGCGCCCGTAAATCATTGCACATGGCCTGCGCGGCCGCCGACATCCAGATTTCCGGCGTCGGTAAGTGGGAGCTGGCGCGCTATGCCCGCACCATGGCCGGACGCGGCGGCGTCGGCACCTATTGCCACACTGAATCGGTCCATATCGATGTTGGCCCGGAACGCGATTGGAACTGGCGCTGCCGTCGTTCCAAACGCGGCTGATTTCCGCGCCAAAAGCCGTTTCGACGGGGTTGCCCCTGCGCGCGAAGCCATCTATATGCGGGCCATGGACGCGCCCATCGTCTAGCGGTCAGGACACCGCCCTTTCACGGCGGTAACAGGGGTTCGATTCCCCTTGGGCGTACCATTTCCTTCACATTTCCCGGCAGCGAACCAACTTGCCGCATGCCGCATTCAATGCCATGTGAAGCCTGTCCGAACGGAAACGCCATGGTCACCTATCTCGAAGCGGCGAACGCGCCGCTGAAAAACACCGGCCAGATCAAGCTCTACGGCGACGACGCTTTCGCCGGGGTTCGTCTCGCTTCGCGTCTCGTCGCCGATTGTCTCGACGCACTGGCGCCGATGGTGGTTCCAGGGCTGACGACGGCGGCGATCGACCGCTTCGTCTTCGAATTCGGCATGGACCATGGCGCCCTGCCCGCAACGCTGAATTATCGCGGCTACCGCAAATCCTCTTGCACATCGATCAATCACGTCGTTTGCCATGGCATTCCCGACGAAAAGCCGCTGCGCGACGGCGACATCATCAATATCGATGTGACCTATATCCTCGATGGCTGGCACGGCGATTCGAGCCGCATGTACCCGGTCGGCGCGCTGAAGCGCGCCTCCGAACGCCTGTGTGAAGTCACCTATGAATGCCTCATGGCCGGCATTGCCGCCGTCCGTCCGGGCAACCGCACCGGCGCCATCGGCGCGGCCATCCAGGCGCATGCCGAAAAGGAGCGCTGCTCGGTGGTGCGCGATTTCTGCGGCCATGGCGTCGGCCTGTTGTTCCACGACGCGCCGAACATCCTGCATTACGGCAGCCCGTCGGAAGGCGTGGAGATGCGGCCGGGGATGATCTTCACCATCGAGCCGATGATCAATCTCGGCCGTCCGCATGTGAAAGTGCTGTCTGACGGCTGGACGGCGGTGACCCGCGACCGTTCGCTGTCGGCCCAGTACGAGCACACGATCGGTGTGACCGAGACGGGCTGCGAGGTTTTCACGTTGTCGCCGAAAGACCTCGATACGCCGGGCATTACACCGCGAATTTGAAGCCGAGGCAGCGTCATTCGTAGTCCGGCACGATCTTCGGCAAATCGTCAAGGCCGAAACCGCCAACCTCGACGATCAGGTAGAACGCCCCGAAAACGACCAGCGCGGCCAACGTGTTGCGCAGCAGCACCTTGCCCATGTGACGGCCGGCCGGCGCGCTCGCCACCGTGCCCGGCGCGACATGGCCGGAATCGCCCTGTGTTTTCAGGCCGAACGGCAGCATGACGAACAGCATTACCCACCAGATGATGAAAAAGATCGCGGCGAGCGTCACCCAGCTCATGATCAGACCTGCTCCAGCTCGATCAACGTACCGCAAAAATCCTTCGGGTGCAGGAACAGCACCGGCTTGCCATGCGCGCCGGTTTTCGGGTTTCCGTCGCCAATCACGCGGGCGCCGGAAGCTTTCAGCCGATCGCGGGCGGCGAGAATGTGGTCGACCTCATAACAGACGTGGTGCATGCCGCCCGACGGATTTTTCGCGAGAAACGCCGCGATCGGCGAGTTTTCGCCCAGCGGTTCGAGCAACTCGATCTTGGTGTTGCCGACATCGACGAATACGACGCTGACGCCGTGTTCGGGAAGCGCCTGCGGGGCCGAGACGTCGCCGCCGAGCGTGTCGCGGTAGAGCGCCGTCGCGGCGGCGAGATCGGGCACCGCGAGCGCGACATGATTGAGACGGCCGATCATCGTTCCCCCTATTGCGTAACGAAAACGGTGACGACCGGCTTTTTGCCCCAGGCGTCCTCGGCGGCAGCGCGCACGGCGCGGCGCACGGCTTCGGCCACGAGGTCGAGATCCTTGCGACGCTGGCGCGGGATCGACTGGACCGCCTGTGTCGCCGCGTCGAGCAGCAGATTCTCGATGGTCTCGCCTTCCGTATCCTTCTCAGGCACGCCGATGGCGACGAGATCGGGTTCGCCGGCGAGTTCGGCGCGGTCGTCGAAGACGACGTTGACGGCGACATGGCCGACAAAGGACAGCTTGCGGCGCTCGCCGATGGCCATTTCCTCTTCGGTGCCGACGAGCTTGCCGTCCTTGAATACGCGGCCGAAGCGAACCTTGTCGACGATTTCGGCCGCGCCCGGCCCGAGGCGCAGCACGTCGCCATTGCGCACCGTCGCCACCTCGCGCACGCCCGACATGGCGGCAAGCGACGCGTGCGCCGTCAGATGCGCCGCCTCGCCATGCACCGGCACGGCGATCTTCGGCCGCGTCCATTCGTACATCTTGCGCAGATCGCCGCGGCGCGGATGGCCGGAAACGTGGACGAGGGCCTCCTCTTCGCCGACGATCTTGATGCCCTGATCGATCAACGCGTTCTTGACCTGAAGAATGGCCTTCTCGTTGCCGGGAATGGCGCGTGAGGAATAGATAACGATATCGCCGGCCGACAGCGCCACATTCTTCATCTCGTCGCGAGCGAGCTTCGACAACGCGGCGCGCGGTTCGCCCTGGCTGCCGGTGAGGATGATCACCGCCTTGTCGCGCGGGATGAAACCGAAACGATCCTCGGGAAGGAAGGCCGGCAATCCGTCGAGGTAGCCGAGTTCCGTCGACACATCGATGACGCGCTTCATCGAGCGGCCGAGCACGAGCACCTGACGCCCGGCGTCGCGGGCGGCCAATGCGATGGAGCGGATGCGCCCGACATGGGAGGAAAAGGTGGTGATGGCGACGCGGCCGGGCGCCGTTTCGATGACCTGACGCAGGCTTTCGGAAACGGCGGTTTCGGTCGGTGATTCGCCCTCGACCATGGCGTTGGTCGAATCGCAGATCAGCGCCAGCACGCCCTTGTCGCCGAGCGCGCGGAAGCGCGCCTCGTCGGTCTTGCCGCCGAGCGTCGGCGCCTCGTCGATCTTCCAGTCGCCGGTATGGATCACGGTGCCGGCGGCGGTGGTGATGGCCAGCGCCACCGGTTCGGGTATCGAATGGGTAACGTTGATCGCCTCAATCGCGAACGGGCCGATCTCAAAACGGTCGCCGGCCTTGTAGATCGTCACCGGTATCTTCGGCGAACCCGGTTCCTCCTGGCGCTTGGCCTCCATCAGGCCGGCAGTGAACGGCGTCGCCCAGACGGGAACGCGCAGATCCGGCCACAGGTCGGAGAGCGCGCCATAATGGTCCTCGTGGGCGTGGGTGACGACGATGGCGCGCAGGCGATCGCGCTGCGCCTTGATGAAGGCGATGTCGGGCAGGATGAGGTCGACGCCGGGATGCTCGGCGTCGGGAAAGGTGACGCCGCAATCGACGACGATCCATTCCCGCTGTTTCGGCGGCCCATAGCCGTAAAGCGCGAAGTTCATGCCGATTTCGCCAACGCCGCCGAGCGGCACGAAGACGAATTCGCTTTTTGCGGTGTCAGTCATCGCGGCTGTCCCGGGTCAGAGGTGAAAAAAAGGTCGCCGGCGGAAATGCGGCGGCGATCGCCATTGGCGAGGTCAAGCCATAGATAGCCTTCCGCGTCCAGTTCGGCAAACCGGCCAGTGATCGTTTGGTCGGAAAGTCGAACCCTTACGGGCTCGCCTATGCCGCGGGCGGCGCGGAGCCAGTCCTCTCGAACAAGGGCGAATCCCCTGCCCGCATCCCATTGGGCCAATCGACGATCGAGCGCCGCGACGAGCCGTTCGAACACGGTTTCGACCGAAGTCTCCAATCCGCAGGCCCGCAGGCTGGTCGCCGGATAGAGCGTATCATCGGGATGGTGGGCGACATTGACGCCGCAGCCGACGACGACAGCCATGCGCCCGTCGGGCAGCCGCTCGCTTTCGAGCAACACGCCGTTGATCTTGGCCCCGTCGACGAGCACATCATTGGGCCATTTGATGGCAAGGGCATGCGGATTGGCGGCGAATTCCGGCTTGAGGGCGTCGTAGACCGCCAACGCCGCGACCAACGGCAACGACCCCAATCGTTCGACCGGCGCGGGATCGATCAGCAATGCCGAGGCGAAGAGATTGCCCGGTTCGGAGACCCAGACCCGCGCCGAACGACCGCGCCCGGCCGTCTGGCTTGCCGCCGTCACCCAAAGACGGCCCGCATCGCCCGCACGCGCCAATGCCATGGCTTCGCTGTTGGTCGAGGCGACGGCGCCGAGCGCCAATCGCCGCCAGCCATTGGCGAGGCCTGCGAAAAGCGCGTCCAAACGCTAAAAGAACGTCTTGGCCGCGGCCTCGGCCGCGCGGCCGACCGGTCCGCCGATCAGCACGTAGAACAGGATGAACAATCCCGACATGCCGAGCACGGCGGAAAGCTGGGCGCCCATGGGAACGAACCCGCCCTTGACTTCGTCGAACCACATCACCTTGATGATGCGCAGATAATAATAGGCGCCCACGACCGAGGCGAGCACGCCGATGATGGCGAGCGGATAGAGACCGGCCTGCACAGCGGCGAGGAAGACATACCATTTGGCGAAGAAGCCGGCGAGCGGCGGAATGCCGGCGAGCGAGAACATCAGCACGGTCAGGATTGCCGCCATCACCGGATTGGTCGAGGCGAGACCGGACAGATCGGCGATGTTCTCGACCTGACCGTCCTTGTTACGCATGGCGAGGATGAAGGCGAAGGTTCCCAGCGTCATCACCAGATAGATCAGCATGTAGAGGGCGACGCCAGTGACGCCGGCCTGCGAACCGGCGGCGAGGCCGACGAGGGCGAAGCCCATATGGCCGATCGAGGAATAGGCCATCAGTCGCTTGATGTTGGTCTGGCCGATGGCGGCAAACGCGCCGAGCGCCATCGAGGCGATGGCGATGAAAGAGACGATCTGGCGCCAGTCGCCGGCGATCGGGCGAACGCTTCATGGGTGACGCGAACGATCAACGCCATCGCCGCCACCTTGGGCGCGGTGGCGAAAAACGCGGTGACGGGGGTGGGCGAGCCTTCATAGACATCCGGCGTCCACATGTGGAAGGGAACGGCGGAAATCTTGAACGACAGGCCGGCGAGAACGAAGACGAGGCCGAACACGAGGCCGATCTCGCGCCCGCCGTCCTTGAGCGCGGCGGAAACGGTCTCGAAGGACACCGAGCCGGTGTAGCCGTAGATCAGCGAAATGCCATAGAGCAACATGCCCGACGACAGCGCGCCGAGAACGAAATACTTCATGCCGGCTTCCGAGGACCGCAGGTTTTCGCGGTTGATCGCCGCCAGCACATAAAGCGCCAGCGATTGCAGTTCGAGGCCGAGATAGAGCGCCAGCATGTCGTTGGCCGAAACCATCAGCATCATGCCGAGTGTCGACAGCAGCACGAGAACGGGAAACTCGAACTGGTCGAACTTTTCCTGCCGGGCAAAGCCGCCGGACATGGCCAGCGTCACGACCGAACCGATGAGCACCAGGGTCTTCATGAAACGGGCGAACGGATCGACGACCAGCGAGCCGCCGAAAGCGCTGCCCTCGCCGGCCGCGAACCACATGGCGAATCCGGCGGCAAGCATGACAATTCCGGCGAGGCCGGAGATCAGCCACGAGTTGTTCTTGCCCGCGAACACGCCGAGCATCAGCAGCGCCATCGCGCCAAGCGCGACGATCAGTTCCGGGATCATGAGAGCGATGCTGGCGGAAAGTTCGGCGGTCATTTTTTCGTCCGTCAGTTGGCGAGCGCGGTTTGCGCCGCCTGCAGCGATACGGTGACTTGGTTGAGCAGGGCTTCGACAGACTTGGCCGTCGCGTCGAAGATCGGCGCGGGATAGACGCCGTAAAAAATCGTCAGCGCCAGCAGCGGCCAAAGCGTCAGTTTCTCGCGCAGCGTCAGATCGGCGAGGCCTTTCAGCGCCTCTTTGTCGAGCACGCCGAAAATGACGCGGCGATAGAGCCACAGGGCATAGGCCGCAGAGAGCACGACGCCGAGGGTGGCGAACAGCGCCACCCAGGTGTTGACCTGGAAAATGCCGAGCAAAGTCAGGAACTCGCCGATGAAGCCGGAGGTGCCGGGCAGGCCGACATTGGCCATGGTGAAGATCATGAACACCGACGGCGTATTTCGGCATGTTGTTGACGAGGCCGCCATAGGCGGCGATCTCGCGGGTGTGCATGCGGTCGTAGATGACGCCGACGCAAAGGAAGAGCGCGCCCGAGACGAGGCCGTGCGACAGCATCTGGAACAACGCGCCCTGCACGCCGTTCTGGTTCATGGCGAAGATGCCCATGGTCACATAGCCCATGTGGGCGACGGAGGAATAGGCGATCAGCTTCTTCATGTCCTCCTGCGCCAGCGCCACCAGCGAAGTGTAAACGATGGCGATGACGGAGAGCGCGAAGACCAGCGGGGCGAAATCAAGCGACGCCACCGGAAACATAGGCAGCGAGAAGCGCAGGAAGCCGTAGCCGCCCATCTTCAGGAGAATCGCCGCCAGGATGACCGAACCGGCCGTCGGCGCCTCGACGTGGGCGTCGGGCAGCCAGGTGTGCACCGGCCACATCGGCATCTTCACCGCGAAGGAGGCGAAGAAGGCAAGCCACAGCCATTTCTGCATGGCGACGGGGAACTGGTGCGCCATCAGCGCCGGAATGTCCGTCGTGCCGGCGCTGACATACATCGCCATCACGGCGATCAGCATCAGCACCGAGCCGAGCAGCGTGAACAGGAAGAACTTGAACGAGGCATAGACGCGTCGCTTGCCGCCCCACACGCCGATGATGATGAACATCGGGATCAGGCCGGCCTCGAAGAAGACGTAGAACAGGAACAGGTCCAGCGCGCAGAACACGCCGATCATCAGCGTCTCGAGCACGAGGAAGGCGATCATGTATTCCTTGACGCGCTTGTCGACGCCCCAACTCGACAGGATGGCGATCGGCATCAGGAAGGTTGTCAGGATGACGAACAGCATCGAGATGCCGTCGACGCCCATCTGGTAGCCGATGCCGCCGCCGAGCCAGTCGGCCTTCTCGATCATCTGGAAGGACGGGTTGGAATTGTCGAAGCCGAGCCAGATCAACGTCGACAGCGCGAAGGTGACGAGCGTCGTCCACAGCGCGATCATGCGGATGTTTCGGGTCGCCGCCTCCGATCCCTCGCGGATCAGCAGGATCAGCGCCACGCCGACCAGCGGCAGGAAGGTGACCGTGGAAAGGATGGGCCACTCAGTCATCAGAAGGAACTCCCGAGCATCACCCAGGTGACCAGCGCGGCGACACCGATGAGCATGGCGAAGGCGTAGTGGTAGAGATAGCCGGTCTGCAGCTTGACTACGCGGCCGGTGACTTCGAGGACGCGGGCCGAGACGCCGTCGGGACCGAAGCCGTCGATCAGCCAGCCGTCGCCGCGCTTCCACAGGCAGGCGGCCGAGCGCGTGCGCCGGGCGGACAAACAGGAAATCGAACAATTCGTCGAAATACCATTTGTTGAGCAGGAAGGCGTAGAGGCCGCGATTGGCGGCGGCGAGCGCCTTCGGCGTCTCCGGCGAGCGGATATAGAAGTACCAGGCGGTGACGAAGCCGATCACCATGGCGACGAAGGGCGAGGCCTTCACCCACATCGGCGCGTCGTGAATGGCGTGCAGGATGTGGTTGTCCGGCCCGGTGAACAGCGCCTTCTTCCAGAACTCGCCATAGCCTTCGCCGATGAACACGCCGTGGAAGATCAGACCGGCAAACAGGGCGCCGGCGGCCAGAACGCCGAGCGGCGCCAGCATCACCATCGGGCTTTCATGGACATGGTGCATGACGTCGTGACTGGCGCGCGGCTGGCCGTGGAAGGTCATGAACACCAGACGCCAGGAATAGAACGAGGTGAACACGGCGGCGAGGACCAGCAGGCCGAAGGCGAAGCCCGCGGCGGCGTTGTGGCCCATGAAGGCGCTCTCGACGATGGCGTCCTTGGAAAAGAAGCCGGCAGTGCCGAGGATGGTGCCGGGAATGCCGAGGCCGGTCAACGCCAGCGTGCCGATCATCATCAGCCAGTAGGTCGCGGGAATATGCGTACGCAGGCCGCCCATGTTGCGCATGTCCTGCTCGTCGGAGACGGCGTGGATGACCGAGCCCGCCCCGAGGAACAGCAGCGCCTTGAAGAAGGCGTGCGTGAACAGATGGAAGATCGCCGCGCCATAAGCCCCGACGCCAAGCGCCACGAACATGTAGCCAAGCTGCGAGCAGGTCGAATAGGCTATGACGCGTTTGATGTCGTTCTGCACCAGGCCGACGGTGGCGGCGAAAAACGCGGTGACGGCGCCGACGATGGTCACCACCAGCAGCGCCGTGTGCGACAGCTCGAATAGCGGCGACAGGCGCGCCACCATGAACACGCCGGCCGTCACCATGGTGGCGGCATGGATGAGGGCGGAAACCGGCGTCGGGCCTTCCATGGCGTCCGGCAGCCAGGTGTGCAGCGGAACTTGCGCCTCTTGCCCATGGCGCCCATGAACAGCAGCAGACAGACGACTGTGATCGCCGATTGCTTGTCGAGCGCGTGGCCGAGGAAATTCATGACGGCGCCGCCGCCTTCGGCGGCATGTTCGCCGGCCGGCAAATAATTGGCGGCGTTGGCGAAAATCGTCTCGAAGGAAATCGAGCCGAACAGCACGAAGACGCCGAAAATGCCGAGCGCGAAACCGAAATCGCCGACCCGGTTGACGACGAAGGCCTTGATGGCGGCGGCGTTGGCCGATGGCTTCTTGTACCAGAAACCGATCAGCAGATAGGAGGCGAGACCGACGCCCTCCCAGCCGAAGAACATCTGCACCAGGTTGTCCGACGTCACCAGCATCAGCATGGCGAAGGTGAACAGCGACAGATAGGCGAAGAAGCGCGGCCGATGCGGATCGTGGTGCATGTAGCCGATCGAGTAGATGTGCACGAGCGACGAGACGGTGTTGACGACCACCAGCATGACGACGGTCAGCGTATCGATCCTGAGGGCCCAGTCGACCGACAGCGCGCCTGATTCGATGAAATTCAGCACCGGCACGGTGAAGGGTTCGCCTTCCGAGTAGCCGACCTGGAAAAAGGCGATCCACGACAGCAGCGCGGCAATGACGAGCAGGCCGGAAGTCACGTATTCCGACGCCTTCGCGCCGATCGAGCGGCCGAACAGGCCGGCGATCAGGAAGCCGATCAGGGGGAGGAAGACTATCGCCTGATACATGATCAACCCTTCATCGCATTAACGTCTTCGACGTCGATGGAACCGCGATTGCGGAACAGCACGACGAGGATGGCGAGGCCGATGGCCGCTTCGGCGGCGGCGACGGTGAGCACGAACAGCGCGAACACCTGGCCGACGAGATCGCCGAGCGCGTTGGAGAACGCCACGAAATTGATGTTCACGGAGAGCAGGATAAGCTCGACCGACATCAGGATGACGATGACGTTCTTGCGGTTCAGGAAGATGCCGAAGACGCCGAGCGTGAACAGGATCGCCGAAACGGTAAGAAAGTGGGAAATGCCGACGGTCATTGTTTCAGCCCCTCGCCGCTTTTGACCTTGACGATGTCCATGCCGGTCGCCGGCGTGCGCGCCACCTGGGCGCTGATCGACTGGCGGCGGACATTCGGCTTGTGGTGCAAAGTCAGCACGATGGCGCCGATCATGGCGACGAGCAGCACCATGCCGGCGATCTGGAAGAAGTGGATGTAGTCGGTATAGAGGATGTCGCCGAGCGCCGCGGTGTTGTGGCGGGTGGCGATGTCCGGCGTCTTCTGCGCAATCGCATCGCCGAGTTTCGGCGACAATGCATAGCCGCCGACGACGACAATCAGTTCGCCGGCGAGGATGATGCCGATCAGCGCGCCGATCGGCGCGTAATCGAGCGCGCCGCGCTTCAGTTCGGCGAAATCGACATCGAGCATCATGACGACGAACAGGAACAGCACGGCGACGGCGCCGACATAGACGACGAGGAGGAGCATCGCCAGGAACTCCGCCCCGGCCAGCATGAACAGGCCGGCGGCGTTGACGAAGGCGAGGATCAGGAACAGCACCGAATGGACGGGATTGCGCGCAGCGATCACCATCGTCGCGCTCGCCAGGGCGAAGAACGCGAAGAGATAAAAGAATGCGGCCGATATGCCGGTCAGCATGGTTCACCCCGATATTCGCGGCATGCGCCGCCGATTGTCCCGCGCCCGTTCGCCCCGAAAGGCCGGCCGGCGCGGCCGTTCAGTCCTCAGCGATAAGGCGCATCGGCGGCGAGATTGGCCGCGATTTCCCGTTCCCAACGATCGCCGTTGGCGAGCAGGCGCGCTTTGTCGTAGTAAAGCTCCTCGCGCGTTTCCGTCGCGAATTCGAAGTTCGGCCCCTCGACGATGGCGTCGACCGGGCAGGCTTCCTGGCAAAAGCCGCAATAGATGCATTTCACCATGTCGATGTCGTAGCGCACGGTGCGCCGCGTGCCGTCGTTGCGGCGCGGGCCGGCCTCGATGGTGATCGCCTGCGCCGGGCAGATCGCCTCGCACAATTTGCAGGCGATGCAGCGCTCCTCGCCATTGGGATAGCGGCGCAACGCGTGCTCGCCACGAAAGCGCGGGCTGATCGGCCCTTTCTCGTGCGGATAGTTGAGGGTCGCCTTGGGCGCGAAGAACTGCTTCATGGCGAGCACGAACGCGCCGGCGAAATCGAGCAACAGCAGCGACTTGGCGGCCTGGAGGATGGCACCCATCACGCGCCTCCGAACAGTTTGATGACCGCCGCCGTGGCGACGACGGCGAAGAGCGAGATCGGCAGGAACACCTTCCAGCCGAGCCGCATCAGCTGGTCGTAGCGGTAGCGCGGCACGATCAGCTTGGTCATGGAGAACATGAAGACCACGGCCCACAGCTTGATCAGGAACCAGAAGACGCCCGGAATCCAGGTGAAGGGCGCGAAGGGGAACGGCGGCAGCCAGCCGCCGAGAAACAGCGTCGCCGTCATTGCCGACATGGTCAGAACCGCGACCAGCTCGGGCAAGAACTGCAGCAGGAACAGCGAGGCGGAATATTCGACGGAATAGCCGGCGACGAGTTCCGGATTCGGCTTCCACCAGATCAAAGGGCGGCCGGTTCGTCTCGGCCAGCGCCGAGATGAAGAAGATGACGAACATCGGGAACAGCGGGATGAAATACCAGTCGAGGAAGGTGCCGGGCGGCAGGCCGAGCCATGCGCCAAGCCCGCTCGTCTGCGCCTGGACGATGGCGTTCAAATTGAGCGAACCGGCGGCGAGCAGCACGGTGACGATGACGAAGCCGATCGAGACCTCGTAGGAGACCATCTGCGCCGCCGAGCGCAGCGCCGCCAGGAACGGGTATTTCGAGTTCGAGGCCCAGCCGGCCATGATGATGCCATAGACGCCGAGCGAGGAGATGGCGAGGACGTAGAGGATGCCGACATTGAGATCGGCCACGGCCCAGCCGTCGCCGGTCGGGATCACCGCCCAGGGCGCGAAGGCGAGCAGCACAGAGATGAACGGCGCGATGAGGAAGACGCCCTTGTTGGCGCCGTCCGGTATGATCGGCTCTTTCAGCACGAATTTGAGGAAATCGGCGAAGGGCTGCAGCACGCCCCACGGACCGACGACGTTCGGGCCGCGACGCAGCATCACCGCCGCCCACACCTTGCGTTCGAAATAGATGAGCACGGCGGTCGACAGCAGCACGGCGACCAGCAAGCCGACGGTTTTCGCCAGAATGATGATGAAGGTCCAGAGCCAGGGAAATTCGGAAAACATCATCTACTCCGCCGCCGCCCTGAACCCGTTTTTCGCCAGCGCCGAGCAATCGGCCATGATGGCTGAGGCGCGGGCGATCGGATTGGTCAGATAGAAGTCTTTCACGGCGCTGGCAAACGGCGCGGCGCCTATTTTGCCGCCTTTCTTCGCTATCGCAGCAATTCCGTCGGCATCCGGGGCTTCGACGGCGTCGAGGCGGGCGAGATGCGGATGGGCGGCAAACAGCGCGGCGCGCAACTGGCCAAGCGAATCGAACGGCAGTTTCGTCCCCAGGACATCGGAGAGCGCCCGGATCACGGCCCAATCCTCGCGCGCCTCGCCCGGCGCGAACCCGGCGCGCGCCGTCATCTGTGGCCGGCCCTCGGTGTTGACGTATAAGCCTGATTTTTCCGTATAGGCCGCGCCCGGCAGGATCACATCGGCGCGGTGCGCACCGGCGTCGCCATGGGTGCCGATGTAGACGACGAAGGCGTCCATGTTCCTGGCCAGATCGATTTCGTCGGCGCCGAGCAGAAACAGAACCAGCGCGCCCTTGGTCATCGCGGCGGCGTCCATGCCGCCCTTGCCCGGCACGAACCCGATATCGAGACCGCCGACGCGCGACGCGGCGGCGGCAAGCACGGCGAAACCGTTCCAGCCGGTTTTAGCCGCGCCGACATTCCTGGCGATCTCGGCGGACAGCGCGAGGATGGCCGCGCCATCGGCGCGCGCAACAGCGCCCGGGCCGACAAGGATCATCGGCTTTTCGGCCTTTCTTCAGCACGGACAGGAACTTGCCCTTGCCGTCGGCGAGTTCGGCCAGCGTCTCGGGTCCGGCGCCCAGCATCTCGGCCTTGTAGCGCAGATCGCCCATGTCGCCGACCGAAGCGATTGTCAGCTTGCCGGTGCGCCAGCGCTTGCGGATGCGGGCATTGAGCACGGCCGCCTCGAAACGCGGGTTGGCCCCGACGAGGAGGAGCGCGTCTGCCTGCTCGATGCCGTCGATGGTCGGGTTGAACACATAGGTCGCCCTGCCCTTGGCCGGGTCGAGCTTCGCCCCGTCCTGGCGGCAATCGACGCTTGTCGAGCCGAGCGCGGCCAGCAAGGCTTTCAGCGCGAACATCTCCTCGACGCTCGCCAGATCGCCGGCGATGGCGCCGATTTTCTCCGGCGCGGCCTTGGCCGCCGCCGCCTTGATGGCGTCGAATGCTTCCGCCCAGGTCGCTGGCGTCAGCTTGCCGCTTTTTCGCACATAGGGCCGGTCGAGGCGCTGGGTGCGCAAACCGTCCCAGACGAAGCGGGTCTTGTCCGAAATCCATTCCTCGTTCACCGCTTCGTTGACGCGCGGCAGGATGCGCATCACCTCGCGGCCGCGCGCATCGACGCGGATGGCCGAGCCGACGGCGTCCATGACGTCGATCGATTCGGTCTTGGTCATTTCCCACGGGCGCGCCTGGAAAGCGTTGGGGCGCGAGGTCAGCGCGCCGACCGGGCAGAGATCGATGACGTTGCCCTGCAATTCCGAGGTCATCGCCTGTTCGAGATAGGTGGTGATCTCGGCGTCCTCGCCGCGGCCGATCAGGCCAAGCTCGGCGATGCCGGCGACTTCCGTGGTGAAGCGGACGCAGCGCGTGCAATGGATGCAGCGCGTCATCACGGTCTTGACCAGCGGGCCGATGTTCTTGTCTTCGACGGCGCGCTTGTTCTCGGCGTAGCGCGAGGCGTCGACGCCATACGCCATCGCCTGGTCCTGCAGGTCGCATTCGCCGCCCTGGTCGCAGATCGGACAATCGAGCGGGTGGTTGACGAGCAGGAACTCCATCACGCCTTCGCGCGCCTTCTTCACCATCGGCGAATTGGTGAACATTTCCGGCGGCTCGCCGTTCGGGCCGGGGCGGAGATCGCGCACGCCCATGGCGCAGGAGGCCTGCGGTTTCGGCGGCCCGCCCTTCACCTCGACCAGGCACATGCGGCAATTGCCGGCCACCGACAGGCGCTCATGGAAACAGAAGCGCGGCACTTCCGCGCCCGCCGCCTCGGCCGCTTGCAGCAGCGTGTAGTGGTCGGGAACCTCGACCTCTTTGCCGTCGACCTTCAGTTTCGCCATGTCGTCACATTCCCGTGCGGCCAAGCCGCCAGACCCTTCACCTCGGCTCGCGGCCGAAAACCTTCACATATTCGTCGCGGCCGCCCTTGGCCAAAGCCGCCGCCTGCGCCACCCAGCCGTCGCGGCCGATGCGGCCATCGAAACCGAGCGAATCGTCGACCCACGCGATTTCCGCCGGTCCCCATTCCGCGATCTGCGCGAACGTCCAGACACCGAACCCGTTCAGCACTTTTTCGAGCTTCGGACCGACGCCGGAGATCATCTTCAGATCGTCCGGGGCAGCGGGCCTCGCAAGCTTTTTCGGCCGACGGAAATCCTCCGGCTCGAGCGCGACAGTCGCCGCGGCGACCGGAGCTTCGGCCGGCGTGGCGGCGGCGGCGATTTTTTCGGCCTTCGTCCTGGCGCGCTTCGCCTTGGCGGGCTTCGCCGCCTCGTCGCCTTCGAGCGCTCCGTCGGGTTCGACGCCATAGGACAGGAATTCGAGGCTGTCATGGGCGGCGTGCTCAACAGTTTCCACCGTCTCACGCTTGCCCCAGACCGACATCGCCGCGCCCCACCAATGGCCATAGGCCTGGGTGGCAAGGCCGAAAGCGGCGGCATTGGCCTTGGTCATCGCCGCGAGCGCATCGGCCCATGGATTGCCGGCCGCGCCCCAGACGCCGGCGGCGCCGAATTTCCTCGCCATATCGCCCAGATCCATGGCGTCGTCGGGTAGCTTCGCCATCGTCGTCATCGTCGCCTCCCCTATTCCGCCGCCTGCAGCACGGGCTGCACGCGATGACTGTTGCGCGAGAACTCATCGATGCGGCGCTCCACCTCGGGGCGGAAATGGCGGATCAGGCCCTGGATCGGCCAGGCCGCCGCGTCGCCGAGCGCGCAGATCGTGTGGCCCTCGACCTGTTTGGTCACGTCGAGCAGCATGTCGATCTCTTGCTTGTGCGCTTCGCCGCGCGTCAGCCGCTCCATCACCCGCCACATCCAGCCGGTGCCCTCGCGGCACGGCGTGCACTGGCCGCAGCTTTCGTGCTTGTAGAAATAGGACAGCCGCGCGATGGCCTTCACGATGTCGGTCGACTTGTCCATGACGATGACCGCGGCCGTGCCGAGGCCGGACTTGAGATCGCGCAGCCCGTCGAAATCCATCGGCGCGTCGACGATCTGTTCGGCCGGCACCAGCGGCACCGAGGAGCCGCCCGGGATGACGGCGAGCAGATTGTCCCAGCCGCCGCGGATGCCGCCGCAATGCGCGTCGATCAGCTCGCGGAAGGAGATGCCCATCGCCTCTTCGAACGTCGCCGGCGTGTTCACATGGCCGGAGACGCAGAAGAGCTTGGTGCCGACATTGTTCGGCCGGCCGAAGGACGCAAACCACGCCGCGCCGCGGCGCAGGATTGTCGGCGCGACCGCGATCGATTCGACGTTGTTGACCGTCGTCGGGCAACCGTAAAGGCCGACATTGGCCGGGAACGGCGGCTTCAGGCGCGGCTGGCCCTTCTTGCCTTCCAGGCTTTCAAGCAGAGCCGTTTCTTCGCCGCAGATATAGGCGCCGGCGCCGTGATGGACGTAGACGTCGAAATCGTAGCCGTGAATGTTGTTCTTGCCGAGGAACTTCGCCTCATAGGCCTCGTCGATGGCGGCCTGCAGCGCCTCGCGCTCGCGGATGAATTCGCCGCGCACATAGATATAGGCGGCCACCGCGCCCATGGCGAAACCGGCAAGCAGGCAGCCCTCGACCAGCGTATGCGGATCATTGCGCAGGATTTCGCGGTCCTTGCAGGTGCCGGGCTCGGATTCGTCGGCGTTGACGACAAGATAGCTGGGCCTGCCGTCGGAAACCTTGGGCATGAAAGACCATTTCAGCCCGGTCGGAAAGCCGGCGCCGCCGCGCCCGCGCAAGCCCGACGCCTTCATCTCGTTGACGATCCAGTCGCGGCCCTTGTCGATCAGGCCCTTGGTTCCGTCCCAATGACCGCGCGCCATCGCGCCGGCAAGCGTCTTGTCGAAGCGGCCGTAGATGTTGGTGAAGATGCGGTCCTGGTCAGTGAGCATGGCCGCGCTCCTCCATGCTGCACGTTGCGCCGGTCCTGGCGGAGACGAGCAGGCTTGCGCCCACGGCCAAGGCGCCGAACGCGGCGAAGAAACCGGCGAGCAGCAGCCAGTCGCCTGGTCTTGGCCGGTCCTGCCAGGACCAGCAGGCGACGCGGTCGAAAATGGATGGCTTGGCGTTCATGTCCATGTCCTCAGACCGGCTTGTCGCCGACGGCGTTGTCGGGGCGCCAGCCGGTGGCGAGTTTCTTCGCCTGTTTGACCCATTCGTCGCGGCTGGCGCGGCCTTTGAAGCCTTCCAGCCGTTCATCGACCCAGGCGAGTTCCGCCTTGCCCCAGGAAGCGATCTGATTGAAGTGCCAGACGCCCATGGCGTTCAGCATCTTTTCCAGTTTCGGCCCGACGCCCCAGATCAGTTTCAGATCGTCGCCCTTGCCGGCGCGCGGCTTGGCGATGAGTTCCGGCTTCTTTTCGCCCGTGGCCTTGGCCGGCGCGGCGGCCGGCTTGGCTTTTTTCGCCGGCGCGGTCTTGGGCCTCGCCGCGGCCCTCGCCATCAGTTCGGCAGCGCTCGGCAGCGCCGACGGCTTCGTGGGACGAACCGGCGCGACGGGTTTCGCCATCAATTGCGCCGCGCTCGGCAGAGCCGATGGTTTCACCGGGCGGACATCGGTTTTTGACGATACCGCGGCCGGTGCGACAGGCCTGGCGTCGGCGGACCTTGCAACGGTCGACGAGGCCGTTTTCGGCGCAATCGGCGCGGTTTTTTCGGCCTTCGGCGCAAAAGCCGCCTTGGCGACCGGGGCCGCCGGGGCGGGCTTCGTCGCCGTCAACCCGACAGACGCGGATTTGTCCGCCTTCGGCGCGGCGGGCGCAACCGGCTTGGCGACAACGGCAGGAGCGGACTTGGCGGCCGCTACCGGCGGCGGCGGAGCGGCAACCGCCTTCGCCGCCGCCTTCGAAGCCTTGTCGCGAGTGACCTTGAGGACGGCTTTCTCGTCTTTCAGCGTCGTCCGTCCGGTCGCTGCCTCAGCGAACCAGCGACCGTTCTGCGGTCCAGGCTTGATGGTGTCGCCCTTGCCGACTTCGAAGGCGTGGATGATTTCTTCCAGCCGCTGCGGCGTCAGATCCTCGTAGGCGTCCTTGCCGATCATCACCATCGGGGCGTTGACGCAGGCGCCGAGGCACTCGACCTCTTCCCATGACAGCGAACCGTCCTTGTTGGTGTGGAAGGGTTCGGCGTGAATCCGGGACTTGCAGACGCGGATCAGGTCTTCCGAACCGCGCAGCATGCAGGGTGTCGTGCCGCACACCTGCACATGCGCTCTGGTACCGACCGGCTTCAATTGAAACTGCGTGTAAAAGGTTGCGACTTCGAGGACGCGGATACGGGCCATGCCGAGCATGTCGGCGATATGTTCGATCGCCGCGCGGCTGACCCAACCTTCCTGCTCCTGCGCCCGCATCAACAGCGGAATGACGGCCGACGCCTGGCGACCTTCCGGGAACTTCTTGATCGCCGCCTTGGCAAAGGCCGCATTCGCCTTGGTGAAGGCGAAATCCTTGGGCTGGACGGCATCATCGGCGAGGCGGCGAACGGACATGGCAGGCCTGATCAGTTGACGGGAGCGGCGGTGTACCAGTGCATGAAGGCAATGTCGGCAACGCCGGTCATCAGGCGTTCCCGCCAATCGGTTTCAGGGATTCGATGCCGCCGGTGGCGATGTTGTTGATTTCGAAGGCGCGGCGGGTGCAGGCTTGGCAGACCATCTTGATGTCGGCCTTTTCCTCGAGCTCCTCGGTCCATTCGCCGCCATTGTCGTTCAACATCGCCTCGCACGCGGTGCAATAGGCGTTGACGCAGCCTTCGTCGTCGATCGAATAAACGAGACCGCGCGCCACGCCGTCCTCAATGCTCTGGACGACATGGGTGCAGACAAAAGCGGGCAATTGATCGCCATGCTTGTCGCAATGGATCTTCTCGGTCATCTGTCCACCTCCCCGAAAACGATGTCGAACGAACCGATCAGCGCCGGAATGTCGCCCAGCAAGTGACCCTTGCCGAGAAATTCCATCGCCGAAAGATGGGCGAAACCCGGCGCGCGCAGCTTGACGCGGTAAGGCTTGTTGGTGCCGTCGGCGACAAGGTAGACGCCGAATTCGCCCTTCGGCGCCTCGACGGCGGCGTAAACCTCGCCTGCCGGCACATGAAAGCCCTCGGTATAAAGCTTGAAATGGTGGATCAGCGCTTCCATCGAGCGCTTCATCTCGCCGCGCTTCGGCGGCACGATCTTGCCGTCGGTCGCCGAAACCGGCCCCCTGCCCTTGGTCGATAGCAGCAGGTCGACGCATTGGCGCATGATCTTCGCCGACTGGCGCATCTCTTCCATGCGGACGAGATAGCGGTCGTAGCAATCGCCGTTCTTGCCGATCGGGATGTCGAAATCGAGTTCGGCGTAGCACTCGTAAGGCTGGCTCTTGCGCAAATCCCAGGCCGCGCCGGAGCCGCGTACCATGACGCCTGAAAACCCCCAGCCCCAGGCGTCCTCGAGCTTCACCACGCCGATATCGACGTTGCGCTGTTTGAAGATGCGGTTGGCGGTGAGCAGGCCGTCGAGCATGTCGACCGTTTTCAGGAACGGGTCGATCCACTTGCCGATGTCCTCGACCAATTGGTCGGGCAAGTCCTGATGCACGCCGCCGGGGCGGAAATAGGCGGCATGCAGACGCGATCCGCTCGCCCGCTCGTAGAACACCATCAGTTTCTCGCGCTCCTCGAAGCCCCACAGCGGCGGGGTGAGCGCGCCGACGTCGAGCGCCTGCGTGGTGATGTTGAGAAGGTGATTGAGGATGCGCCCGATCTCGGAATAGAGCACCCGGATCAGCTGGCCGCGCTTCGGCACGGCGACGCCGAGCAGGCGCTCGACGGCGAGCGCGAAGGCGTGCTCCTGGTTCATCGGCGCGACGTAATCGAGCCGGTCGAGATAGGGCAGAGCCTGCAAATAGGTCTTGCTTTCCATCAGCTTCTCGGTGCCGCGATGCAGCAGGCCGACATGCGGGTCGACGCGTTCGACGACTTCGCCGTCGAGTTCGAGCACAAGACGCAAAACGCCATGCGCCGCAGGATGTTGCGGGCCGAAGTTGATGTTGAAGTTGCGGACGGAGAGTTCAGCCATGGTGAACCGCAAACCTCGGATTGTTCGTTGTTCGTTGTTCGTTGTTCGTCATTCGACTAGTGCCCGGTCACTTTTCGGATCAGCGATCCGAGCATTTTTCCGACGTCGTCCGTCCTCGCCAGAATGCGTTCCGCCGACACATCATCCAGCAGACCGATCCGATTGGCGATAATTGCATGCGTCTTGAGTTCCTTGAGCGAGCCTTGGGAAGTTCGCAGGAATTGCGCGAAATTGCCGCAGGTTTCGCGCCCGTGCCCTTCCGCGGTATTCGCCGCAACGGAAACAGCGGCTCGCCGCATCTGAGCGGTGAGGCCATACGCTTCCGAAGCCGGAAACCTCTTGGTCACTTCGTTGATCTCCACCGACAATTCCACAGCGATCTGCCAAACTCAGAGGTCCCGAAAGGATTTGATGGGACCACTATTCATCGCGAACTACGAACCACGAACACCGCCTCAACTCTTCTTTTCATCCCCGGGCAGCACATAGTCCGTCCCCTCCCAAGGCGACAGAAAATCAAATTGCCGCATTTCCTGCCTAAGTTTCACCGGCTCGTAGACCACCCGTTTCACCTCGTCGTCGTAGCGCACCTCGACGAAACCGGTGGTCGGGAAGTCCTTGCGCAGCGGATGGCCCTCGAAGCCGTAGTCGGTAAGGATGCGGCGCAGGTCCGGATGGCCGGAAAACAGGATGCCGTAGAGGTCGTAAGCCTCGCGCTCGAACCACAACGCGCCGGGGAAAACCCCGGTCGCCGAGGGCACGAGCGCCTCCTCGTCGGTGGTGATCTTGACGCGAACGCGGACGTTCTTCACCGGCGACAGCAGGTGGTAAACGACGTCGAAACGTTCGGCGCGGCCGGGATAGTCGGCCCCGCAAATGTCGATGAAGGAGATGAAGCGCAGCGCCGGATCGTCGCGCAGCGCGGTCAGAACGGCGACAATGTCGTCGCGGGCGACATGCAGAGTCAGTTCGCCCCATGCCTGTTGGCTGGCGGCGATTTTCTCGCCGAGCAGCGTCTTGGCGCGGGCTTCGATGGTGGCAAGGGATTCGGTCATGGCGCTCCCCTTACCGTTCGATCGTGCCAGTGCGGCGGATTTTCTTCTGCAGCAGCAGCACGCCGTAAAGCAGCGCCTCCGCCGAGGGCGGGCAGCCGGGAACGTATATATCGACCGGGACGATGCGGTCGCAGCCGCGCACCACCGAATAGGAATAGTGGTAGTAGCCGCCGCCATTGGCGCAGGAGCCCATGGAAATGACGTAGCGCGGCTCCGGCATCTGGTCGTAAACCTTGCGCATCGCCGGCGCCATCTTGTTGGTCAACGTGCCGGCGACGATCATCACATCCGATTGCCGTGGCGAAGCGCGCGGCGCGAAACCGAAGCGCTCGACATCGTAGCGCGGCATCGAGGTGTGCATCATCTCGATGGCGCAGCAAGCCAGGCCGAAGGTCATCCACATCAGCGAGCCGGTGCGCGCCCAGGTGACGAGCGCGTCGGCCGAGGTGAGGACAAAGCCGCGGTCGGCGAGTTCGGCGTTCATCTCGCCGAAAAACGCGTCGTCGGCGCCGACCGGCTTGCCGGTGTTCGGATCGATGATGCCTTTCGGCGCGGGCGCGACGAGCGGGCCGGTGGTCAATCCCATTCCAGCGCTCCCTTTTTCCATTCGTAGATGAAGCCGATGGTCAGCACGCCGAGAAACGCCATCATCGACCAAAAACCGAGCCAGCCGAGTTGCTTGAACGCCGCCGCCCAGGGAAACAGGAACGCCACTTCGAGATCGAAAATGATGAACAGGATGGAGACGAGATAAAACCGCACGTCGAACTTCATGCGCGCATCGTCGAAGGCGTTGAACCCGCATTCGTAGGCGGACAATTTCTCCGGATCGGGCGCCTTGTAGGCGACGATGAACGGGATGACGAGCAACGCCAACCCGATGGCCGCGGAGACGGCGATGAAGACGATGACCGGCAGATAGGAGGAAAGCAGTCCGCTCATGGTGCCGCTCCGGCCGCATCCGCGTGTCCCGGCCTTCCGGTCAGCGGCGCGGCGGTTCATGTTGCAACGCGGCGACGGTTACCCCAGCCCTCCCGGCGACGCAAGCCTGAGACGCGGCGAAATCGCGGCAAATGCAGCGAAAGGCGCAGCTTTTGCCCTGAAAATACATCGGAATTGGCGAATGGAAAAAGGAACTGGCGCGAGTGACGGGGCTCGAACCCGCGACCTCCGGCGTGACAGGCCGGCACTCTAACCGACTGAGCTACACCCGCGCTTGGCGAACCGGTTCGGGCAGGCCGCGCCGCGTTCACGGGCGGTCAATTAGGCGGTTCACCACGGGGTGTCAAGCGAAAGCGGCCGCGTCGGCGGGCTTTGTTCCACGGGTTCCGACCGGCTCTTGCCGACAGCAGGGCGAGGCCCTAAACGAAAGGCGTCGGGCGGTTAGCTCAGTTGGTAGAGCGCCTCGTTTACACCGAGGATGTCGGGAGTTCGAGTCTCTCACCGCCCACCATCCGGACACCCGGAAATCACCGCGCGCCGATGCCACGCGTCATAGTCCGCCGCGCTCCTTGAGAAACGCCACGATTTCGTCCACCCCCTGCCCGCGCCGGAGATCGGTGAACAGCCATGGCCGTCCCGCGCGCGAACGATCCGCGTCGGCCCGCATGCGCTCCAGATCGGCTCCGACATGGGGGGCCAGATCGGCCTTGTTGACGATCAGCAGGTCGGAGCGCGTGATGGCCGGACCGCCCTTCCTCGGGATGTCGTCGCCCTGGCAGACCGAAATCACGTAAAGCGACAGATCGGCGAGATCGGGCGAAAAGGTGGCGGCCAGGTTGTCGCCGCCCGATTCGATGAAGATCAGGTCGAGGCCGGAAAAGCGCGCATTGAGTGCGGCGATGGCGCGCAAATTGATCGAGGCGTCTTCGCGTATCGCCGTATGGGGGCAGCCGCCGGTTTCGACGCCCATGATGCGGTCGGACGCCAGCGCCTGCAGGCGCACCAGCGCCTCGGCGTCTTCGCGCGTGTAGATGTCGTTGGTGACCACGGCGATGGAGAATTCGTCGCGCATCGCCTTGCACAACTTCTCGGTCAGCGTCGTCTTGCCGGAACCGACGGGGCCGCCGATGCCGACGCGCAGGGGGCCGTTTTGCGATGTCATGACCTGAACAGCCTCGTCGTCATCGTTTCATGGTTCATCGCCGCAATATCCATAATGGTTGCGCAAGCGCCGAGATCGTCGAGGTTGGAGGAGGCGGCGCGCGAAGCCGTTTCTGCGATGAGCGGTTCAAGGACGGCAAGAGCGCTTATGCCGCCGTTTTGTCCGACGACCGAGAGTCGGATGGCGATCTGGACCAGGTTCGACGCCCAGGCGGCAAGGAACAAAGGCAGCGCGATATCCAACGAAATGGCGGTACCGCCGGCGGTTTCGCCAACCGCGACAGCGTAGGCATGAACGCCATCTGCCGTTTTCGCGTCCAAGATGCTGGCAGCCTCGGCGAAGGAAGCGCCCTGCCCCGCTGTTTCCGCGTGACGACCGGCCGAACCGGCCAGCGCCAGCGCCAATTCGTGCAGGTCGCCAAGAGGCGCGCCGAATGAAGCGCGGCGATGCGCCTCGGCGAACAGCACGGCGTCGTTCCACGCCGGGCCGTGGACCAGCGACGCCGCCAGCCAATCGCGCAAACCATCGGCGTCGCGGACAAGACCGTCGGCTGCGGCGCGCTCGAGACCGGCGCTGTAGGCGAAGCCGCCGACCGGAAAGGCAGGCGACAGCATCATCGACAATCGGATGAGGGCGGCGCTCATGGCGCGATCCGCCGCTCTGCCCGCAGGTTGAGCCAGTGAATCAGCGCCAGCGCCACGACGCCAACGGCGATGGTTACGGGCGAACGGTGGATCATCGAAAACCAGCTAAAGCCGACCATCTGGGTGTACCAGCCAAGCGCGACGCGACAAAACGCGGGCTGGCCGAACCAGCCCTGCCGGTGGATGAACCAGACCCAGAATGCGGCGATTGCGGCGAAAGCCGCCAGATAGACCGGCGCCGGCGCATCGAAGCGGGCGAACAACAACAACGCGATCATCAAGGGCAAACCAGCAAGACCGAACGCCCACGGTTTCCACAATCCGTCCGAAGGCGAAAAAGCGGGCGTCGCGCGCAGGCGCGACGCGGCGAAAGCGAGCACGGCCATCGTCGCCCACAGGGAAGCCAAAATCGCCGGCTCGCCTCTGGCGCCGGTAGTTTCGTCGTTGAGGAAAAACACGGAAGCCAGCGCCACCGCGAGCGCCGCCAAAACGAATGCCGTCCACTTGCCGAGCCAAGGAAGCGCGCCGACGGGCCCGGCGAAATGCTGCGCCAGCGCGATCGGAAACAGCACCGACGACAGGGCATGCCAGACGCAAATGAACAGCGCCCATGGGAAATTGACGCCGAAAGCAAACCCATAATGGTCGAACAGATCGATGGGCACGCCGCTCTCGCGAAAGATCGTCTTGGCGAGAAGGCCTTCGTTGATCAGACCGTAGGCCATGCCGGCGAGGAACACGCCACCCTTGCCAAGGCCGAGGCGGATCGCCCATTCGCGGATGACGAGGATCGGCAGACCATAGGCGAAGCTAAAAAAGATGAACGCGTCGGGCCGGAACAAAACCGGCGCGGTTGTGTTGCCCGAGAGCATTTCGGGCAGGATCGCCGTCATCGCAACCAGCATAACAATGGCGAGGAGGCGTTGGCTAATGGCCATGGCCGTGACCATGGGCGTCGCCATAGGCCCCGCCTTGGGGATCGAACGGCGCGGAAACTTCGGCCACCGTCGCGCCAAGGCCCTCCAGCATGGCGCGAATGACCGTGTCGCGGCGGATGATGATATGGTCGCCATGCAATTCGGCGGCGAGATGGCGGTTGCCGATCTGCCAGGCCAGCGCCAGCAGGTGGCGCGCGTCCGCGCCCCTCACCGCATAGAGTTCCTCCGGCGCGGCGATCACCGCGATGACACTGCCATCGTCCAATACCAGCCCGTCGCCGTGGCGAAGCAGTTGTGCCCGCGGCAGGTCGAGCATGAAGCGAATGCCCTCATCCGAAATCATCAGCATGCGGCGACGATGGCGCGCCGCCTCGTCGAGCGTGATGCGGCCGGCAGGAGCGGAAAAATCGCGGGTGACGGCGGCGCATGTTGGAAGGGTCATGGCAAATCGTCGATAAACCGGCCTGTCACCACAGCGCCGTGAACGATTCGAAGAACGAGTACACGCTCGGCGCGGACTTGATAGAAAATCAGTAGGCCCGATGCGGCATCCGATAAATTGCGCCGCCGTCGTTGATCGAGACAACCACGAAACGATCGGCCGATTCGGCCAAGGTCCGACAGGCGGAGCGGAGTTCCATGACGAAGGATTTCGCTCTCGTCGGGTTGTCGCCCGCGATAAAGAGCCCGATCGAAACCAGATCGGATCTCGCCTGATTCGTGAATTCAACTTGCATCCCGGAATGCGGCCATTTGTTCGATTTCTTCCAGTAACGAGTCGAAAACCTGTTCCATGGGATAAATGCGACCGGATTCGATATCCGCCAATGCCGGCGCAAGCAGAGCATCGAGCGCTTTATTTCGGACCTCGCGCTCCTGCACCAGTCGCACGCCTTCGCGCAGCACTTCCGAGCGCGAGCGGTAGCGGCCGGTCTTGACCAGCGCCTCGACGAATTCCTCCAGCGGTTTGCCGAGATCGGCGGACATGGCCATGATTTTCGTCTCCGGGATCCGTGCGTTTCCAATAACTATTATTGGTTTTTCGCGCCCGAATGTCGATAGCTGATTACATCGCGGCCTCGCGTTCGCGGGCGCGCGCCAAGGCCGGACGCGACCAGACGCGCTCGGCGTAGGCGGCGACATTCGCCGGGAACGGCTCGAACTTGGCGCTTTTCGCCCATTGCAGCACATGGCCGAGCACGACATCGACGGCCGTGAAGCGGCCCCCCAGTGCGAAGACACTGGATCCGAGCCGTTTTGCCAGGGCTTCCGCGTCGCGGGCGAATTCGTACGCCACCCACGGCCCGACGTCGACGCGCAAATGTTCCGGCAACAGCAGGCGGTGCTTGAGCTTGTTCCACATCGGCGCTTCCAGCTCGGACTGGATGAAGTGCATCCAGGCGTCCATGCGCGCCCGCTCGGCGAGCGAGGCGGCGGCAAGGCCTCTTTCGGGATGTTTCTCGCCGAGATAGACGCAGATCGCGGCCGAGTCGGTCAGCACCAGATCGCCGTCGACGAGGATAGGCACGCGCCCGGTCGGGTTCAGCGCCCGCGCTTCCGGCGAACCCGGCTTGGCCGGCGCAATGTCGTAGTCCTCGCCGAGTTCCTCCAGCATCCACAACACGCGGCCGATGCGCGAGCCGCGCGATCCGACAACCTTGACCATTTTCGCCCTCAAAAGGTTTCGATTTTTTCCGGGTGGACGATCTCGATGACCTTGCTGACGACGAAGGGATCGCTTGCCTCGCGCCAGGTCTTCAAATGCGGCTGTTTCGAATGCGCCGACAGGTCGGACCGGCTTTGCCAGCGCTCGACGAAGACCAGGGTATCCGGCGCGGACACGGAAGCGAACATGTCGTAGGCGAGGCAGCCATTCTCGTCCTGCGTGGCGGCGATGACGGCGCGGGCATGCGGCAGGATCGCTTCAAGCGACCCCGGTTTGATGGTCAGCGTGGCGATGACGAAGATCATGGACATTTCCCCGACGAAGCAGCCGACTGTCGCCGGGATCAGTCGACGATGCAATCCACTTCCAGTTCGATCAGCCAGTCGGGATCGACAAAAGCGGTGACCGCCATCACCGTCGTCGCCGGGCGGATGGTGGCGAAGGCTTCGCCATGGGCGCGCGCTGCCGCCTCGAAATGGGCGATGTCGGTCAAGAGGATGCGCGTGCGCACGGCGTGCCGCAATTCGCCGCCCGCGTCCCGGATCGCCTTCTCGGCGATCGCGATGCAGCGCTTCATCTGGCCGTAAGCGTCGCCGATACAGGCGTTGCCGCCGCCAGCGGCAATCGGCGCGGTGCCGGCGACGGTGATGACGTCGCCTACGCGCACGGCGCGGGAAAAGCCGATGATCGGCTCGAGATAGGAACCGGAGGACACGAGCTTGCGGGGCATGGCTTCCTGTTTCAGAAGAGGAAATATCTCTGCGCCATCGGCAGCACCGTCGCTGGTTCGCAGGTGAGCAGCATGCCGTCGGCGCGGACTTCGTAGGTCTCTGGGTCGACCTCGACATGCGGGGTCAGATCGTTGAGCTTCATCGACGCTTTCGAAATGCCGCCGCGGGTGTTTTCGACCGCCACCATCGCGTTGGCCGCGCCGAGGCGCGCCTGAAGGCCGGCGTCGAGCGACGCCTTCGACACGAACGTCACCGACGAATTGGTGCGCGATTTGCCGAAGGCGCCGAACATCGGCCGGTAATGCACCGGCTGCGGCGTCGGGATCGAGGCATTCGGGTCGCCCATCGGAGCGGCGGCGATCGTCCCGCCAAGCAGCACCATCTCCGGCTTGACGCCGAAAAAGGCCGGCGACCACAGCACCAGATCGGCGCGTTTGCCGATCTCGATCGAGCCGATTTCCCTGGCCAGCCCCTGCGCGATGGCCGGATTGATGGTGTATTTGGCGATGTAGCGGCGCACCCGCAGATTGTCGTTGTCGCCGTTTTCATCCGCCAGACGCCCGCGCTGGCGCTTCATCTTGTCGGCGGTCTGCCATGTTCGAATCAGCACCTCGCCGACGCGGCCCATGGCTTGGCTGTCGGACGAAATGATCGAGAACGCGCCGATGTCGTGCAGGATGTCCTCGGCGGCGATGGTCTCCTTGCGGATGCGGCTTTCGGCAAACGCGATGTCTTCCGGAATACGTTGGTCGAGGTGATGGCACACCATCAGCATGTCGAGGTGCTCGGCGATGGTGTTGACCGTGTAGGGGCGCGTCGGGTTGGTCGACGACGGGATGACGTTCGGCAGTCCGCAGACCTTGATGATGTCCGGCGCATGGCCTCCGCCCGCCCCTTCGGTGTGGAAGGCGTGGATGGTGCGCCCGGCGATAGCCCGGATCGTCTCCTCGACGAAGCCGCTCTCGTTCAGCGTGTCGGTGTGGATCATCACCTGCACATCGAACGCGTCGGCGACGGAAAGGCAATTGTCGATCGCGGCGGGCGTCGTGCCCCAGTCCTCGTGCAGCTTCAGCGACGAGGCGCCGGCAAGGATCATTTCCTCCAGCGCGCCCGGCAGCGACGCATTGCCCTTGGCCGAAAAGGCGAGATTCATCGGGAAGGCGTCGGCGGCTTCAATCATGCGGGCGAGATGCCACGGTCCGGGCGTGCAAGTGGTGGCGAGCGTGCCATGCGCCGGGCCGGTGCCGCCGCCGATCATGCAGGTAACGCCAGAATAAAGCGCCTCGTCGATCTGCTGAGGGCAGATATAGTGGATATGGGCGTCTATGCCGCCGGCGGTGAGCATCCTGCCTTCGCCGGCGATGATTTCCGTGCCGGGGCCGATGACGATCGTGATGCCGGGCTGAATATCCGGGTTGCCGGCCTTGCCGATGGCGGCGATGCGGCCGTCCTTCAGGCCGACATCGGCCTTGACGATGCCGGACCAGTCGACGATCAGCGCGTTGGTGATGACGGTATCGACCGCGCCTTCGGCCCGGCTCGCCTGCCCCTGCCCCATGCCGTCGCGAATGACCTTGCCGCCGCCGAATTTGACCTCTTCGCCGTATACGGTGAAATCCTTTTCGACCTCGATGATGAGGTCGGTGTCGGCGAGACGGACGCGATCGCCTTTCGTCGGCCCGTACATGGCGGCATAGGCGGCGCGGGAAATCGTGGCGGGCATTGCGGGTCCTCAGGCGGCTTCGTTCTTCTGGTGCGGGATTTCGCGGTTTTCCGGCATGACGAACCCCTCGGGCAAGAGCGCCAGCGACGCGGTCTCGATACGCTCGTGCAGCAGCGCCATGAACTCGTCCTTCGGCAGGCCGGGCGGTATCGGCTCGACGAACACATTGACGGCGACGCCCGGGCTGAGGGCCCATTTGTCGAGCGGCCAGAACAGGCCGAGATTGGTCGCCACCGGCACCACCGGGCATTGATAGGCCTCATACATGTGGAAGACGCCCTTGCGGTAGGGCATGTAGTGGCCGACGGGAACGAGCCTTCCTTCCGGGTAGATCAGGATGCGCCGGCCTTCGGCCCGCGCCAGCTGCATGCTGTCGTCCATCAGCGCGGCGCGCGATTCCGCCCCGCCGCAGCTGGCGACCACGATCGTCTGCATCTTGCGCAGGATCGAGCCGACAAGCGGCAGCTTTTCCAGGTGATCGCCGGTGACGAAAGAGAGATCGTCGAACTGGGAGAACATGCAATAGCCATCGCCCCAGCTCTGATGCTTGGAGGCGATGATGCAGCCGCCTTCGGGAATGTTGGCGCGTCCCCGCACCTCCAGACGGATGCCGCCAATCGCCCGCATCCAGAACACCATCAGGCGCGAGTAGATCCTGATCCATGCCATCAACGGCTTGCGGCCGGGAAGGAGAAGCAGCGGCAAAGCGAGGATGGCGACGACGACAGAAGTTGTCCAATAGGCGGCCTGGAACAGGAGATTGCGCCATCGGCCCGCTGACGCCGCCGCTTCGGCCGGATTTGTCGCCGTCCGGTTCAATTGCCCATTCCTTCCAGCGATTCCTTCAATTCGACCGTCCGCGCCCGCGTCAATTGCGCCATGCAGCCGGATACCAGCATCGGCTCCATCGAGCCGCCGCGGGCCTCGAAGCCATAATAGGCGCACCATTCGTCGCGATAGCCGATCCAGGCGCGCTGCGCGGCTTTCAGCGTTTCCTCATGGCCGGGCCGGCCGTCGTCGCCCATGTCCTGCAATTCCTTGTCGGCGTCGCGCGCGGCCGCGACCGCGTCCTTCCACACGGCGTTGAGTTCGGCGTCGGCCGCTTCGAAATCGCGGCCGGCGCAGATGTTCATGTCCTGCTGCGCCATGGCGTTGTCGCAGTCGATGGCGGGTTCGTCATCGGCGCTGGCCGATCCCGAAAACGCCAACACGATCGCGAGCGCGGCAAGCGTTTTCATAGCTGTCCCATCACTTCCTGGCGGAATCCGTAAATGCGGCGCGCCCCGCCGATGTCGACCAGCGTCACGTCGCGCCTCTGCCCCGGTTCGAAGCGCACCGCCGTTCCGGCGGCAATATCGAGCCGCTTGCCGCGCGCCACTGCACGGTCGAAGGCGAGCGCCGGATTGACCTCGGCGAAATGGTAATGCGAGCCGATCTGCACCGGCCGGTCGCCGGTGTTGGCGACGGTCAGCGTCACTGTCGCGCAGCCGGCGTTCAGTTCGATGTCGCCGGCGGCGGGCAGGATTTCACCGGGGATCATGCCGCTTTCTCCCTGATTTCAATGCAATCCGGCCGCGTCGAAAGCACGCGTTTGGCCGAGGGCGGATACTTTTCAAGCATTCGGGCCGGTCGCACCGGCCGCGCGGCGAATTCTCCGCCGCAGTTCGGACACGCGCCACCGAGCACGCCCGCCACGCAATCGCGGCAAAACGTGCATTCGAAGGTGCAGATCATCGCCTCGCGGCTTTCGGGCGGCAGGTTGCGGTCGCAGCATTCGCAATTCGGGCGCAGCTCCAGCATTTTTTATGCCTCACCTGATCGGTTCATGCACGGTGACGAGCTTGGTTCCGTCCGGGAACGTCGCCTCGACCTGCACTTCGCGGATCATCTCGGCGATGCCCTCCATCACCTGGGCCCGGGTCAGTACCCGCGCGCCGGCCTGCATCAGATCGGCGACCGAGCGGCCGTCGCGCGCGCCCTCGACGACGAAATCGGAAATCAGCGCGATCGCCTCCGGATGGTTGAGTCTGACGCCGCGCTCCAGCCGCTTGCGCGCCACGATGGCGGCCATGGCAATCAACAGCTTGTCCTTTTCCCTCGGGGTCAGATGCACGCGCTAGGTCCTCATATTGCCCAGATTTTCGGCAGGCCCGCCCGGCCATTGAGCAAAGCGAGCGCCGGTTGCAGCGCCTTTCGCAGGCAGTATCCATCTTTCGCCGCCAGCCTTGCAAGAAGCTTGCCGGTCTGGCCGACGCGCCAGAAACTCGCCCCGGCGGAGACCTCCGCCGGCGCGGCGAAAAGCCGGCGCAGCGGCTCGAGCAACGCCTCGCCATCTTCGCCGATCAGCAGCAGGGTCGCGAAGGCGGTTCGGCCGCCGCCAGTCGCACCCTGCTCGAGGATCGCTGAGGCGTCGCCATCGACGCGGAAATCCTCGCCATGGACGAGCGCGCCGGCGACTCGGACGCGCCAGCGGTCGCGCAGGCGGATCGAGCGGACGGCCTCGCCCATTTCGGTGCGGCCGAAGACGAAGGATTCGGCCAGCAGCAAGCGCGCGCCGAGGGCAAGATCGGCGTCGATCGATCGCGCCATGGCCGAACGGTCGAACAGGATGGTTTCCTGCGGCAGCCAGGACAGGCTTGCGCCCTTCCCCGCCGAAAGCCGGACGGATACTTCCGCGGTTCCCGCGTTGGCGCGGTAGGTCTTTTCCGACGCTTGCGTTGTCAGCGTCGCCGATGCGCCCTGGCCAATATCGACGGTCCAGTCCATGCGGTCGCCGCCGGTCAGGCCGCCGGAGGTGGCGATCAGCACCGCTTCGAAGGGTGCGCCCGCTTGCGCGTGCGGAAAACGGATTTTCGCCGCGCCTTCCTGGAAAAGGTCGGCAAGCCGGTTTTCGCCATCGCGCCATTCGACGGCGAGGCGGCCGACGCCGCGAACCCGCTGCATCGAGGCGAACGAGGACGCGATGTCCGGCCGGGCGTTCAAAATCTAGCCGTGGTAATCGGGCAGGCTTATGAACGCATTCTTCAACGCTTGCCCCCAACCATCTGATATTGCGCGGTAATAGGCATCGTCGCTATTGATGCGTTTTTTCTGTTTGATGCGGTGGGCGCCGTTTTCGTACCAGAGCATGTCGAGCGGCAGGCCGACGGAGAGGTTCGACTTGACCGTCGAATCGAAGGATACCATCAGCAATTTGGTCGCTTCCTCGAAGCTCATGCCGCGCTCATAGGCGCGCAGCAGGATCGGCCGGCCGTATTTGGTCTCGCCGATCTGGAAGAAGGGCGTATCCTCGGTCGCCTCGATGAAATTGCCTTCCGGATAGATCTGGAACAGGCGCGGCTCGGTGCCGTTGATCTGGCCGCCAAGAATCAACGACGCGCCGAAGGAATCCTGCTTCTGGCCCTGAGGCGTCGCGGCGGCGATGACCTCGCGCAGGGTATCGCCGACCAGCTTGGCGGTCTGGAACATCGACGGCGTGCCGAGCAGATAGGGATGGCGCTCGGACGGCGCCTTGGAGCGTTCGTCGAGCAGGCTGATCACGCCCTGTGTGGTGGCGAGATTGCCGGACGACAACAGCACGATGACGCGCTCGCCGGGCTCCTCCCACACATGCATTTTGCGGAAAGCGGAAATGTTGTCGACGCCGGCATTGGTACGCGTGTCGGACATGAAAATCAGGCCGCGATCGAATTTCAGGCCGACGCAGTAAGTCATGAAGCGATTCCGGTTGCCATTGCGCCCTTTATTGTTCGACCGACACCGAGACTGCAAGGGTCTCGCGCGCCGTCCCCAGCACGATTCCGGCCACCGGCATGGCGTCGCGATAGTCGCGCCCGACGGCGAGGCGGACATAGCGGCCGTCGGGCGACTGGTTGTTGGCGGGATCGAAGCCGACCCAGCCGAGCCCGTCGACATGGGCCTCGGCCCACGCGTGGCTTGCCGCCTGGTGGATGCCGTCATTGCGCATCAGGTAGCCGGAGACATAGCGGGCGGGAAAGCCAAGCAGGCGAGCGGCGGCGCAGAAGGCGTGGGCGTGGTCCTGGCAAACGCCCCTGCCCTGCGCCAGCGCGTCCTCGCCGGAGGTGTGGACCTCGGTCGAGCCGGCTTCCCAGACAATGGCGCCGGCGAGCGCCGCGTTGATGGCGTGCAGGCTTTCGAGTTTGCCGCCGGGCGGCGCCGACCCGGCGACGGACTCGATGTGCGGTCCGGGCGCTGTCAACGGCGTCGCCATGGTGAACAGCCAAAGCGGCGTATGGCCGAAATGCGGCCCGAAAACGCCGGACAAATCGTGGGTTTCAACATCGCCAATAGCGGTGATGGAAATTTCGTGCGGCTCGGAATGGGCGCTGAGCAGGCTCGACGCGTTGCCGAAGGCATCGACATAGTCGACTTCGCGATCGGCGCCGTCGATCGACAGCGACCACGACAGAATGGTTTGCAATCGGCCGGGCGCCGGCGTCAGACGCAGGCGCAGCAACGCATAGGCGATGGGCGAATCGTAGGAATAAAGCGTTCGGTGGGTGACGTGCAGCCGCATCGGCGATCTCACGCGAATCGATAGGCTTCGGCGATTTGCGCGCCGAGCTTGTTGTTGTCGACGATGAAGCCGGCAAGGAACTCATGCAGGCCGACATCGATGATATCGCGCACCGAGGCGACAGCGAGTTTGGCCTTCATGGCCTCGAGCGTACCGTGACAAGCATGGCGTGCGCCATAGTCGGCGGCGCGGAAAGCGAGCGATTCCTCGATAAAGCGGACGCAGAAGGCGAGCGAGCGTGGCATGCGTGCGTTGAGAATGAGAAAATCGGCGATGTTCTGGGGCTTGTATTGGGCTTCGTAGACGAAACGATAGGAGCGATGCGCCGAGACCGAGCGCAGGATCGATTCCCACTGAAAATTGTCGAGACTGGAGCCGACCCAGGACACCGACGGCAGCAGGACGTAGTATTTAACGTCGAGGATGCGGGCGGTGTTGTCAGCGCGCTCGATATAGGTGCCGAGCTGGCAGAAGTCGAAAATCTCGTTCCTGAGCTGCGTGTTGTAATAGGCGCCGCGAAACAACGCAGTCTCGCGCTTGATGCCGGAGAGCACCTTCGGCAGGTCGCGGCGCTCCACCTTGCGTCCAAGCATGGTCCTGGTCGCCAACCAGGCTTCGTTGAGGCTTTCCCAGGTGTCGCGCGTCAGCGCCGTGCGCACCATGCGGCCATTGTTGCGCGCCTGGTCGAGCGCCGCCATGACGCTCGATCCATTGTCGGGATCACGCAGGATGAAATCGACGACCTTTTCCTCCTCATAGGCCCCGTGCTTCGCCTTGTAGGCGGCGTCGGCGGCGGCGCTCATCAGCACCGAACCCCATTCGTCGGTTCCGGCGGTTGAGGTCAGCGACATGCGCAGGCCGGTTTCGAGCAGGCGCGCCATGTTTTCGGCCCGCTCGACATAACGGTTCATCCAGTACAAGCCTTGGGCGGTGCGTCCTAAAAGCATTTCAGTCGTCCAAAACCCAGGTGTCCTTGGTGCCGCCGCCCTGCGACGAATTCACCACCAGCGACCCCTCTTTCAGCGCCACGCGGGTCAAGCCGCCCGGCACGATGCGCACGCGGTCCGACACCAGAACGAAAGGTCGAAGATCGACATGGCGGGGCGCCAGGCCCTTTCGGTGAGGATCGGCACGCTGGACAGCGCCAGCGTCGGTTGGGCGATGTAGTTGCCGGGCCGGGCGACGAGCTTGGCGGCGAAAGCCTCGCGCTCCTTCTTCGACGCCGCCGGCCCGACCAGCATGCCGTAGCCGCCGGAGCCATGCACCTCCTTGACCACCAATTCGTTGAGATGCTCGAGCACATAGGCGAGGCTGTCGGGCTCGGAGCAGCGCCAGGTCGGCACATTGCCGAGGATCGGCTTGCGCCCGGTATAGAACTCGATGATCTCCGGCATGTAGGAGTAGATCGCCTTGTCGTCGGCGATGCCCGTTCCCGGCGCATTGGCGATGGTGATGTTGCCGGCGCGGTAGACGTCCATGATCCCGGTACGCCGAGCCTCGATCGGGCCGGAACGTCAGCGGATCGAGGAAGGCGTCGTCGACGCGGCGATAGAGCACGTCGATACGCTTGTAGCCCTCGGTCGTACGCATGGCGATGGCGCCGTCGACGACCCTCAGATCCGGACCCCTCGACCAACTCGACGCCCATCTGGTCGGCCAGGAAGGCGTGCTCGAAATAGGCCGAGTTGTAGCTGCCCGGCGTCAGCACCGCGATCGTCGGATTGGGGCCCACCCCCTGCGGCCTCGTGGCGGCGAGCGACTGGCGCAGCAGCTGCGGGTAGTTCTCGACGGGCCTGACCTTCACCTGCTGGAACAGCTCCGGGAAGAGCTGCATCATCGTCTCGCGGTTCTCCAGCATGTAGGAGACGCCCGACGGCGTGCGCGCATTGTCCTCGAGCACGAAGAACTCGTTCTCGCCGGTCCGCACGATGTCGACGCCGATGATGTGGGTATAGACCCCGGCCGGCGGCCTCACGCCGATCATCTCCGGCAGGAAGGCCTCGTTGCCGGCGATCAGCTCCGTTCGGCACGCGGCCGGCCCGCAGGATTTCCTGGCGGTGGTAGATGTCGTCGAGAAAGGCGTTCAGCGCCTGACGCGCTGCTCGATGCCCTTGCGCCAGCCGCCGCCATTCCTGGCCGGAAATGATGCGCGGCACGATGTCGAAGGGGATCAGGCGCTCGGCCGCTTCCTCGTCGCCATAAACGGCGAAGGTGATGCCGGTGCGGCGAAACACGTCCTCCGCATCGCAGGCCTTGTCGACAAGACGGCCATTGTCCTGCTGGGCAAGCCATTTGTCGTAGCCCGCATAGGGCCGTCCAAGCCGCGTTCTCCGGCGGCATTTCGTCGAACGCCACCAAGCGATCACTCCCTTTGCCGATGGCATTTCAAATGCGTCGCGGCGAAAAGCAAGCGCAATCGTCAACCGTAAAACTGTCTTCCGGCTCTGCCGAAAAATGCGATTTTTCGGCAGACTGACATCGGACTTGCCAGCAAACGGTCAAATTGGTGTGACCGTGAAACTTTCCGAGAAGACGGCGAACCGCGCGATCTGCTAGCTTACAGGAGGCCCGCCATGTTCAGACAGCTTGGTCATCGCCGTCGTACTGTTCACAGCCCTGCCGGTCCCCGGCCGATGACGCCGGCGACGCCCACAGGCGGTGATCCGTTCGCAGATCGAAGCATTCCGCGCCGGCGACAACGCTTTGGCCTATTCCCATGCCGATCCGGATATCCGCGAGATCTTTCCGACGCTCGACCGGTTCATGGCGATGGTGACTGGCGCCTATGCGCCGGTGTGGAAGCCGAGCGACTTCAGCTTCGGCGGCGCCGTCGCCGAGAGCGCCGACCGGATAGCCCAGAAAGTCCGGGTCACCGGTCCGGACGGCAAGGAATACGAGGCGCTCTACATCCTCGAGCGCCAAGCGGACGGCACGTGGAAGATCGCCGGCGTCAGCCTGCGTGCGGCGCAGACGATCGAGCCTCGTGTCAGGACCCTATCCAGCGGCGGCAGGTCGCCTTTCACCCAGCCTCCGCCGAGACTTCGGCCACATGGTCGGAGAAGTCGGGGCTGCCGATGGCGCGGCGCATGGCCCGGCCATCAAATCCTGATAATAGGCCAGGTCGACCCGGGTGAGCAGCATGGCGCCGAGCGCCTCGCCGGATTTGACCAGGTGGTGCAGATAGGCGCGGGAATAGTCGCGCGCCGCCGGGCAATTGCTTTCTTCGTCGAGCGGACGGGGATCGTCGGCGTGACGGGCGTTGCGCAGGTTGATCTTGCCGCGGCGCGTGTAGGCGAGGGCCATGGCGGCCGGCCCGTGTCGGCATGACGCAGTCGAACATGTCAACGCCGCGCGCCACGGCCTTGACGATGTCATCGGGCGTGCCGACGCCCATCAGATAGCGCGGTTTGGCCGCCGGCAAGCGCGGTCGACCACGTCGATCGCATGTCGAGCATCACCGCCTGCGGCTCGCCCACCGCAAGGCCGCCGATGGCGTAACCCCTTCAAATCCATGCCGGTCAGGCGACCGGCGGACCTCGCGCAGCCGCGCCTGATCGCCGCCTGACGATGCCGAACATCGCCTTTCCCGGTTGGTCGCCGAAGGCGTCCCGCAGCGCTCGGCCCAGCGTAGCGACAAATGCATGGCCTTGCTGATTTCCTCTCGGTCGCCGGCAAGGCGACGCAACTCATCGAGCTGCATCTGGATGTCGGAATCGAGCAGGCCCTGAAT
>JADJTR010000004.1 GCA_016711085.1 Phyllobacteriaceae bacterium
TTATTGGTCACGGTGATCGTATAGGTGACGGTTTCGCCGACAGCCGGCGTGGCGCTGGCCGAACCGAGCGTCTTGACCGTGACCAGATCGGCGACGGCGCGATTGATCGTGGCGTTGTCCGAAACCGGGCCAACCGGCGGGCCGACCAGCGGAGCGCCCGAGGCGGAGGCGGTGTTGGTGTAGGCGCCGGCCGTGACGTCGGCGGGCGTGATGGTGTGGCTGGCTGTGCAAGTGATGCTGGCGGTCGGCGCCAGGGACGCGACGGGCAAACCGCCCGGACAGGAGACGGAGTCCGCCGTCGGATCGGTGACCGTAATGGAATTGACAGTCGTCGTGCCGCTGTTTGCAATCACGATGTCGAAGGTGACGACATCCCCGGCGATCGAGAAATTCGCCGTGGTCGGCGATTTCGTGACCGAGAGCGCGGCTGCCGCCGGCTCGACATCGACGGACTCGCCCGAAGGCGTCGACGTCACGCTGGTGACGCCATAGGTGCCGCCGGCCGTCGCCGTGTTGACGATGGCGGCGAAAGCCGTCTGCATTTGCAGGAACGTCAAAAGGAAGGCGAGCAGCATCGTGGCCGGAGACCGACGTCTCCAGCGGCCGAGGCCACCCGTCTTTCTGTTGATGTCACGCATCAGGCATTTCCAATTCCGTCGGTTGGGTTACTGGGCGTCGAATTCCGCCTGGGTGACCGTATGCGCATAGGTGAATTGGACCGATGCGCCGGGCCGAGAAGATCCCAGGAATTGTCGATGGCCGCGTCGGTCGAGTTGGCGAGGATTCCGTCGACCAGCGTGAGCGGCTGTTCGATGAAGCTCGTCCCCGGCAATGGCGCGCCTTCGTGGGTGTCGGTAATCGTCACGTCGTCGATGGCGACATTGCCGGTGTTGTTGACCGTGTAGGTGTAGGTGATGGTGTCGCCGACTTCGGCATCGGCGCCGGTGTTGCCGGGCGCCTTGGTCAGCACGCCGGTCTTGGCGACGACGAGCTCGGGATCGGCCGGAATGGTCGTCTCGACCGGGCCGGATACCGGTGAATCCGTTGGCGTGCTGTTATAGGTGCCGGTGGCATGGGCCGAGTTGTCGACGCCGTTCGTCCCCGCGGCCGCGCCATTGTAGATGTCGGCTTCGGTCAGGGTGTAGGTGACCGTAAACACGGTCGGCGCATCCGCCGGCGCGAGAGACGCCACCGTGGCCGGCGAATAGGCGTAGGCGCCGGTGCCGGCGGCTGCGCCAAAGGTGATTCCGTCGTCATCGGGCGTGATGTCGGTCATCGTCACGTTGCCGGTGTTGTCGACCGTGATGGTGTAGGTGATGGTGTCGCCCGGCTGCAGGTCGCTGTCGCCGACGACATTGGCGTCGAGCGAAACAAACGCCTTGGTCGCCGTCAGCGCCGGACCGGCGCCCTCGACATCGACATTCTCCGTCACGCCGGGCGATGTGACCGGCGTGGCGTTGAACGTGCCGCCGGCGGTCGCCGTGTTGTCGATGGTGGCGTAGGCCGGAGCGGTTGCCGAAAGCGCCAGCGCCATCGCCACACCCGAGGCCAGCAAGCGAAGTCGCGCCGTTCCAGCATTCTGTTTCGTTATCATGACCTTGTCCTTGCTTTGATCGGCTGGCCCGCCCCGACGGTCCGGGACGGGCGTCTTGCCTGTTTGTTACTGGGCGTCGATGTCGCCTTGATCCACGGTGTAAGTGGCGGTGACGGTCAGCATGTCGCCGGGCGCGAGCACGTCGTAGTCGTTGTCGCCCGATGGGGTATTGCTGGAACCGCCGGCCGGCAGATTGTCGGTCAGGGTCGCGCCATCCGGATCGGGAACCGGAACCGTGCCGGTGCCGAGATGGGCGTCGGCCAGGGTGACGTTGTCGATCGTCACCGGGCCGGTGTTGGTGATGGTGTAGGTGTAGGTGATCACAGTGCCGACCGGGACGTTGTCGGTTGTCCCGTCAGCCGTGACGACGCCGGCGCCGAGATCGTAAGTCGCGACCTTGGTGACGGCGAGCGTCGGTGTGCCGGTGATTGTTGTTTCCGCGGTGCAGGTTGGGCACACGCCGGGTGTCGTAACCGGCACGGCGTCCGGATCCTGGGTCGCGACCGAAGCGGTGTTGGAGACGCCGTTGGTCACACCGAGCGCATTGTCGACGTCGCCCTGCACCAACGTATAGGTTGTATTATAGACCCATGTTTCTGTCGGATCGATCCGGTTGTCGGAGTCGGTATCGCCGGACGTCAGCGTCGGAGCGACCCACGTGCCGCCAAGCGGATTGCCGTCGAAAGTTGGGCCGGGATCGGTGATCGCCACCGCGCCAAGCGAGACATTGCCCGTATTGGTGATGGTGTAGGTGTAGGTGACAGTGTCGCCGGCGTCGGTGAATGTCGCATTCGCGCCGCCGAGGACAGTGGGCGCCGTGACGCTTTTCACCAGATTGACGCCGGTCGTCTTGTCGATGACGTCGACGCTTTCGTTCGCGGTCGCCGGCGTCAGCGTTCCGGCAGTCGGCGTGCCGTTCGCCGTCACCGTGTTGTCGATGGTTGCAAAGGCTGGTGCGACCTGCCCAGCGCAGGGCCAGCGCCAACGGCAATGCGGCGGAACGCAGCATCCGGGTGCGGCGCGCGGAGAAAGCGGACATCGTTGACATGGCGTCGGTTCCCTGTGGTTTGGCGCGAAACGAGATGCGGAATCTGCTTTCTGGGGTCATTGTCTTTGATCCACATCGTCCTGGTTGATGGTGTAAGTCGCGGTGAAGGCGATCTGGTCGCCGGGTTTGAGCACGTCCCAGACGCCGTTGGCGGCCGCGTCGGTCGATCCGTTCGGCACCGAAACGGGAACTTCGCTTCCTGGCGTGGGGGGAACGCCAAGCCCGTTGTGCGCATCGGCGGCGGTGACGCTGTTGACGGTCACATTGCCGGTGTTGGAAACCGTATAGACATAGGTCACCACCGTGCCGGCAGGCCGGTTGGGCGCGGCCGGCGTTCCGGCGCCGCCGAGCGCCGGCGGCAACCCGCCCTCATAGGCGTCCTTGGCGACGGTCAGGGCCGGCGCAGCCGCTTGAACCGTCAGCGCGTAATCCTCGACTTCGCCATCGCCCGCGGCTCCGGAAGGCCCGGTTCCCGCTGATGTGGACCAGCGGAAGCGGGCGAAGGTCTGCGTCGTGATGGCGGACGCCGGCGGCACGACATTCATCTGGATGACGCCGTTGACAGTCGCATCGGCGTCGCCAACGCCACCGTCCTGAAGGTCGCTCCAAAGGCCTTCATCCACATCGGCGAAATCGCCGTCGCCGGTCCAGTCTATCCATGCGCTGAGATAGCCGCCCGCGCCGGCGACCGTCACAGGAATCGTTGTCGCTACGCCTTGGATCAGGACAGGCAGAACGGCGCCGTCGTCGACGTCGCCGGCGGCGTTCGCGTCATTGTAGTCGCCCGCATCGGTCGTCACGCCGGCGCCAAGGTGATGGACGCCATCGATTGTGTGGTTGGCTCCGCCGAAGCCGGCGGTCGGCGCATCGGAATAGTCAATGGCTGGCAATATCGTCAGGGAATAATCTTCCACTTCGCCCGACGAAAACAGCCCGTTGAACGAAGCCGTCGAAATGGTCGTGTCGTAAGTGACCCGGAAGCGGGCATAGGTGAAACCGGCGACCATGCCGGACGGCAGCGTCCAGTTCAAAGGCACGGAAGTCGCGCCGGCCGCAAACGTCGCGCAAGAGCCTTCGGATGCGGCGAACGCGTTGTTGTCGTCGAAATCGATCCATCCGCACAGTTCGCCGCCGCGGCTGGCGCCGCTGATCGTCGGCGTGACCGTGTAGGTCGCCCCCGTCATCGAAACCGCAAGCGTCGGAAAGGTCACGCCGGCATCGTTGCTGTCGCCGGGCGGCGAGCCGTTGGCGACCGCGTTGGGGCTGGTGGTGAACAGCGAGGCGCCGGTCGCGCCGCCATTGGCGTCCGTCGACGCGGCGATGCGTTCGGCCGAAACGCCGGAGCCAAGGCGCAGATCCGTGAGAATGTGCGCCGCCGCCGTGCCGCCGCCTTCATAGGAAGTCGGCGCGCCGCCGTAATCCTCGTCGAACGACACATCGAGCCAGTAGCCGTCGACGCCGCCGGTCCAATTGTTCGGCGCCACTGTCGTGCGGTAGGCTTTGACGTTGAAGAGAATGGTCGACGGATTGCCGTTGACCTGCACCGAACCGCAGCCGGCGGAGGTTCCGGCGGCAACGCCGCAATTGACGTTGAGCAACCAGCCGGGGACGTTCGGATCGCCGAAGAACTCCGTGCCGTTCACCGTCAGTGTCGCCGTTCGCGCGCCGGCGATAGCCGAAAAGGAAATGCCGGGAGTCGATCCCCCGGCGTTGATCTGCAGCCCCGTCGCCAGCTCCATGGCGCCGATGGTGCCGCCGAGGCGACTCACGTGGAGTTTCGGCGCGACCACCGGCACCGCGCCGCCGAGCGGATCGGTGAAGGCGATTCGCAGCGTGCCAAGCCCGGTGCAAGTTGTCGATGCCGGAAAGGTCGTCTGGCAGGGATTGACCGACGTGGCGAGCTGGATGGCGTTGGCGCCGGTAGGCATGACCGGCGACAGGGTGAAGGCGCCGGGGTTGCTTCCGGCCCCGTTGGGATTGAGTCCGCCGGTGCCCGTTTGCGGCGGCGTCATGAAGTAGGATCCCGACGCGCCGTTCGGAAACGCGCCGTCGGTGGTCACGGTCATGCGTAGACCGGACGGCGTCGTCTTGTAGTAGCTGCCGGTCTCGACGGTCAGTGGCGGCGTGAACGGAACAGTTCCGCTCGTCACGCCGCTCGCCGTCCACGAGCCGCTCGGCGTTGTCGGGATTTCGAAGGGGACGGCCGGCAGGGCGGTGAACGAAAGCAGCGCGCCAAGGCCCAGCGAACGTCGAAAGCGGCCGAAGCCGCTTGTTCCGCCGTTCCCCGCAATCGCCTCGCCAATCCCCAAAGTCGCCCCCGACCGCCCTGGACTTCCCGTGCGCATCCTTCCCGCGCGCGCTTTCGCACACGACCGGGAACGGACCCCAAACAACCGGAATCCCCTCGATCGCGCCCGAAATCCGGGCGACGACGCAGTTACCGAACGCTTGGAAACACCGCACTTGCGATTCCGGACCGTCCACGAAGGCTGGTGCTAGCCTTTGCTCGGCGTCTCTGCCTGGTTGCCCCCGGGCGTCGACACCATCCGAAATCGCGAATCACTCTTGAATTACATGAATCAAATTCGACTCACCTGTCCACCCCAAAACGCGAGTTTGTCGCGGTAAAGTTGAGTTGTTGCGCCGCGGCCGGGTCGGCGTTACCTTTTCGCCACAGGTTTGAAACGGAAAGCGCGGCAGATGACAGGTGACAACCGGGAATTGAAGACCGGACAGCCCGGCGCGACGCCGACGGCGGTCTTCGCCGAGAAGGACTTCGCCCGGCTGTTTGCCGGTTGCGGCGCGGAGCGCCACGCCGCCGGCCACACTTTGTTCATGCAGGGCGATCCCGGCGATCGGGTCTTCGGCGTCACCTCCGGCAAGCTGGAAATTTCGTTGATTTCGGCCGACGGCCGCAAGCTCGTCGCCAATATCGAAACCCGCAATGGCCTCGTTGGCGAAATCGCGGCGCTCGACGGCGGCCCGCGCAGCGCATCGGTCACCTGTCTGTCGGATTGCGTCGTCGTGTCGCTGACCCGCGCCCAATTGCTCGACCGCCTCGCCCGCGAGCCCGAAATCGCCCGTTCCATCATCGTCCATCTGTGCGCCCGGGTGCGCTGGATGTCGGACGAAGTCGGCGACCAGGCGCTGTTGGCGCTCGATCAGCGCCTCGCCAAGCGCATCCTGTTTCTCTCCGCCCTGATCGGCGACCCGATCGGCTGGATTGTCGTGTCGCAGCAGGAAATCGCCGAATTCCTCGGCGCGACACGCGAAACCGTCAACAAGTCTCTGTCGGATTGGCGCGCCGCCGGACTGGTGGAAGTCGGGCGCGGCCGCCTCCGCATCGTCGATGCGCGCGGCCTGCGCCGGATCGCCGAAAGGTTGTGATCGTCAGCCCAGCCGCGACAGCAAGAAGGCCATCGCCCGCCGGCCCGGCATGAAGAAATAGCCGCCGCCGCGAACCCGCACGAAGGATCGCAATCCTGGCATTGTCACTCCGCCGGAATGCGTCGCGATGGTGAACGCGCCATCGGCGTTGCGGCCGATCAGCGGGTCCTTTTCCGATCGCAGGCCGTGAAACGACCCGGCCGACACCCAGGTCTGCTGGATGAATTCGAATTGGCGTTCGATGTCGGCGTTCAGGCACATGAACAACAGGCCGCGTTTCGCGCCATCGCGGTAAGGCCGCCCGACCCGCATGATCCGGTGCCGGTTGGCCAGCGTCAGTTGCGTTTCGCGGTCATTCCCGAGCGAATCGCGCGGATTGGACCGCCGCACATGCGCGCCGAGCGGGCAGCCGAGCCCCTGCGGGTCCTCGGATCCGAAGAGAAAATCATTGTCCGCCGGACGGCCGGGCTTGTGCTCGGGATTGCGGATCATGGTCGAACCGTCCTTCCATCGGCCGACCATTTTGGCCCCGACCCATTCGGGCGAAGCCGCGAGCGTCGGATGCGATTTGGCGATCGCCTTTGCCGTGGCGGCGCAGAAATCGTCGAAGCCGGCGACATCCTGTTCCATCTGGCGAACGACCAGGAACGACCCGTTGCGGCCGAAATCGCGATGGCGCGATTGGTCCGGCCCGGTGGTCTCCGGCAGCAGCCCGTCACTATCGATATCCGCCGGCAAGATCGGCGACGGCGGCAGGTTGCCGCGCCCGTCGGGATAACCGAACAGGAATTCGCCCGCCGCCACCCGGTGCTGAACCACGCGCGGGTCGCGCGAACGCGGCGTGCCCTCGACGACCGGCTGCGATATCCCGTCGGCGAAACCGAAAGGTTCGACGCCGAGCTTCTTCTCGTCGTCACGGCGCGTGAAAGCGGAGGTTTCCGTTTCCAGATCCAGTTCGCGCACGATCCGCAGGCCGGCCTTTGTCGCCGCCGACGCCAGCGCCCGGATTTCCTTGTCGACGAGCTTTTTGGTCTCGCCATAGACGAGGACGATGGCGTCGGCGGTCTCGGCGCCTTGGCCCCATTCCCAGGTCAGGGGATCGTTGTCGCCGCCATCGTCGAGAATACGCGAACGCAGCGGCGCGGCCATTCCCTGGCGGAACGCCGGCGGAAAACCGGCCAGCGCATCGTTCCCTTCGCCGATGCCGAGCCGCGCCAGCCCGTCGGGCCCGAAGGCGGCGATAACCGCGACGCCGGAAGGCGGCCGGTCGCCGAAGGTCATCTTGCCCGAGAGCGTGGACAGCCATTCGCGGCGCAAAGCCCGGTCGCTGTCCTTCGGAATGGCTACCGCCAGCATGCGCCCCGCCTTCAAAGGCCCGAAGGGACCGAAAAACAGGCCCTGGATATCGTCGCTTTCCAGTGTCTTGACCGGGCGCGGCAACGATCCGAACAGACTTAGCCAGTCGCGCGCCTCATTGTCGGTGCGCACGTTCACAAGACCCTGGCGAATGGCCGAATTGATGCGGATACGCCGGGTGTTGAGCTCGGGATAGGCGCAATACCAGAACAGCGTCGGAATTTGTTGCATTCTGGCCCAGCGCTTGAAATTGTCGCCATCGCTGGCGCCTTTGAAAAACAGGTTTACGGTGCGCGGAAAGCCGAGCGTGTTGCTCCACACGCCGGTCAGGCCGAAATTGGCCTTTGTGATGAAATCCTCCAGATAGCTTTCCCAGCTGCCGCCATAGTTGGAGCAAAACAACAGGCGATCGGTGCCCGGCAATTTCACCCATCGGGCGAAATGGATGGAATTGATGTCGCCGAGATAGCCCGGCCGGAAGAAGTATTTGACCGCCAGGGCGACGACGGCGAACACGATGCGCAGCAGCAGGCGGCGCAACAGCCCCGGCTTCATCACCGAGAGCCCGGTCAAATGGTTTTGCATCACCGGGTGCCCGGCAATCTCGGCATTTTCCCGGCTGGCGAAAGCCTGGTAGCGGCCGATGTCCACCTGGCCCGAAGCAACCGGATCGGATTTTTCAAGCCGCCGCAGCGCCAGCCAGGTCAGAAACAGGCCCAGCCCGATCAGCAACAGGATTTCGACAATCGCCAGAACGATTCCGGCCAGACCTCCGGCGATTCTCGCCGTCCACGTTGAAAAACCGCCGAAAACAAAGGAATAATTGGCGGCGGCGGCAAGTCCCAGCACCACGGCCAGCGTAACGGTGATCGGGTTGAGCAGAAGTTGGCGCCACGTCTCGCGCCCCGGCGGCGTCGTCGATTCCAGCACACTGCGCGTCGTCGTCACGGTTTCGGCATGCTCGCCTGCGGCCAGTCGCTCCCGCACCTGACGGACGATTTCGAGCGGCGGCATGTCGCGCGACGCGGCGATTTCGCCGACCATGGCCGCCGCCGCCGCTTCCAGCGCCGCTTCCTGGCGGATGCGCTCGACGCTGTGACCGGGCGTTCCGGAATAGAGCGCTCCGGCATGGCTGTAAGGTCCGGCGCCGACCCGGACGCGGTGGCGCATCAAAAAGGCGGCGAAGTCTTCGTCCGGGCGCATATCGACATGACCGGCGATCAACGGACGCAAATGCGCTTCGGTGGCGCGGGCGAACACCCCGACGCAATAGGCCGGACGGCCGTCGCCCGACAACTCGATCACCAGATGGGCGATGTCGTCCGGTTTTTCATCGCGCGGATCAGCGCGGCAGACGACCGCCACCGAACAAAAATGGATGTCGTCGCCATGAACGCGAAACGCGTTGGCGATCTCCTGTCGCACCGGATTGCCGAGCGCCCCCGATGCCATCCCGCAGGGCCCGGAGATCGGTCCCCGGCTTGAGCTGGCAAATGATTGTTTCCAGCGCATGTTTTTCGAACATTTCCTTGTGTGTGCGGTCGAACGTGATGGCGAGACCTTCGGGAAACGGACCGAGCCGGCGCAGTTTTCCCGCCGCGCCCTGCATCCGCGCCACTTTCCTTCGCGCGAACAGCGCCTTGAAGCACTCGGCGATCTGCACGCGCGCGATCGCCGAACCGATGCACCAGTGGATGCCGTGGCCGAAAACCATGGCGTAATCGCGCGCCGGCCTGTCGGGGTTGTAGGATTCCGGGTCCTTCACTTCGGCGTCGTCGAACATGGCGGCGAGTGTGGAGACCCACAGCGTCGTCCCCGCCTTGACCCGATAGGGATGGCCGCTCGGTTCGCCGATAATCGTGTCGGCGTTGACGTAACGCACCGGGCCGATATTGATCGGCTTGAAGCGCATCGCTTCCATGATCGCCCGGTCAAGCGCCTTGTCGTCCTTGTCGGCGACGGCCCTTTCGACGGCCGCTTGCGCTTCCGGCTTCGACAGGATGACGTCGAGTGCGTTGCCGGAAGCGAGAATGTCGGTCGGCACGAAACCGCTGACCATGCCGAACATCAGGCCGCGCACATCGAGCCGGGAGAGTTCCTTCGGCAGGTCGTGGTGCCGCTTGACGAGGCGCGCCAGCGCGGTGGCGCCCGGCTCAAGTCCGGCCTCGATCCGGGCAATCTCCAGATCGATGGATTTGTCGATCGTCTCGCGCATGTGCGCGGCGGCGGCGATCGCCAGATCGCGAACGGCGGGATCGCCGAAATAATCGCCGAAATACAGGGCCGACAACGCAATCGACCACTCGGTAAAGGCATTCTCGTCGTCAATCTCAAGGCCGTAATACTCCCGGCAAATCTTGGCGGGGACGATCCTGAGCAGATCCCGCACCGCATCGAAGCCGGGTTGCGCGGTGGCCATGATCCGGCGCGAATGGTCCGCCGCGATGGCGCGAACGCGCGATTCCGCTTCCTCCGGCGGAAAGGCGCTCAGCACCGCCGATTTCTGCCGGCGGTAAAGCGCCCCGTCCTGAAGTCCAAGCAGAACCGCATCATGCTCGGTGGTTTCCGCCATCTCCCGGCCGAACGGCGTCTCGAACACCTCCTGGCGTTCGAGCACTTCCCGAACATCCACCGCCTTGGTCACGACCACGAACGGGCCGACCTTGGCGACGGGCTTGAAACGGCGCAACAGCGCCAGCGCCCAGCGGGGGTTTTCGAGAAAGCGCTGGACGAGTTTGCCGACGAGGCTTCGCGTGCGCATGCGTTCCATGTCGAAACGCGGCGGCGCGCCTCCGGGAAACGGCGTCGCCTGCGCCTTGAGGATGCCGTCGTTATATTTCGTGCTCGCCATCGCCCGTGCTCCCGAGACCAATGGGAGTCTTAATCGGGTCCGGCGGCGGCTTGGGTGACATTCCTCACACAAACCCCAAATGATCAACTTCCGGTAGCAACATAGCCTTCCAGCAGCCGTGACGCATAGGTCCGGTCCTGGAAGGGAATCCTGACGATGCGATCTGCGTTGAAATCCGGCAGCAGCGCATCGAATTGCATCCTTGCCTTTCTTGCTTCCTCGCGCCGGTCGAGTTTCCATAACGCCGTCATGGCGATAATCGAGGCGTAGATGTAGCGGGGCGACAACTGCATCGACCGCTGCGCCGCTTCGAGCGAACCGGCGAAATCGCCTGTAAGCAACCGTGCCGCGGCCAATTCGCCGACATTGTGAAATCCGTACAGATCGAAGGGGCTCAAACGCCGGGCCTGGAGGAAGCGGGGAATGGCGTCCCCCGGCGCGGCGGCAAGCACCAGGGCCGTGCCGCTCGCCGAATGGGCAAAGGCGAAACTCGGATTGAGGCGTACGGCTTCGGCAAGGTAATCGAGCGCGGCCTTGGCATTTCCGCGCAGGATTTCCGCGACTCCGAGCCAGCAATGCGGGCGGGCGTCCTGGCTGTCCATGAACAGCGCCTTGCCGGCATAGTGGGTGACCCGGTCGAGTTCGTCCGTGTCGCCGATACGATGCCAGGCGCGCCATATGTGCCACCATGCCAGTTCATTGAGCGCCATCGCCGAATTGGCGTCGGTCGCAAGCGCCTGGATGAACAAATCGTGGGCGATGGCGGTGTCTTCGCGCGTACGCCTGTGCATGTGCCAGCGGCCGCGCTGGACGAGTTTCCACGTCTCGGGCTGTTCCCAGGGGGTGCGAAAGGCCCTGATCATTTCGGCCTGTCCGACCTGCTTTTCCAACGTCGCGACGATTTCGATGCCGAGCTTCTCGATCAGTTCGCCAGCCTGGTCGGCAGGATGGTCGAATCGGCGCGACCACAGGACCAGCGCAGTCGCGCTGTCTTCCAGCACTGCCTTAACCGTCAACGATCCGTCATGGCGGCGCACCGACCCCGAAACGATATAACGCGCGCCAAGGCTGTGCGCCGCCGTGACCGTGCCGACGGCCGTGTCGCGGAACTGAAACGAAGAACTCTTCGAGATCACCGGCAGCCAGCGCGTGCCCGATAAACCGGCGATGATATCGTCGGCCAGACCATCGCCGAGATAGGCGAGATCGCTGACCGAATCGTCGATCGAAAATGGCAGCACGGCGACAGCGGCCGGCGTCGCACCCATCGCCAGTCCCGCGACGGGTGCGACTTCCGGCGTCTTTCCCGCACGGCTGACCGCGTAGGCATGAACGCGCGTCGAAATATGCTTGAGCGCCCGTTCGCCCAGATCGACGAATTCCGGCCGCGACGCGCCCAGAAGCATGGTGATAGGCGGTGGCCGAAATCACCAGACCGCCCGGGGCGGCGATTTCCTGCAGGCGGGCGGCGATATTGACCTCGTCGCCAAACAACGCGCCATCCCGCGCGATCACATCGCCGGTATTGACGCCGGCCCGAAAGGTCATCCGATTTGGCGATCCGCCCTGGAGTTCCAGCGATGCGATGCGTTCCTGGAAATCGAGCGCCGCCAGGATGGCGTCGACCGGCGAGCCGAACTCGACCATCATCGAATCGCCGGCGACGCCGAAAAGGCGGCCGCCAGCCCGGGTGCAGGCGGCTTCGATGACGCCGCGGCACTCCACCAGCTGATCGAGCGTATTCTCCTCCGATTGCCCCATCATTTTGGCATAGCCGACGACATCGACCGAAAGAACGGTCGTCAGTTGCCGCGTGTAGCCGTGGCCTTGCCTTTGCGTAGCGTTGCCGTTCTGGTCGACCTGGCCCGCCATCTGCATTTCTCTGCGATTTGTCACCTGCCTGATAGCAGAACTTCCGCTGGGTGAAACACTCGATCGATGTCGCGCGAACCGCTTCGGTCGAATCTACTTTTGGTTAACCAGCCTGCGCAGGCGGACGTTTACCAAATGCCGGAACCTCGCCTTAACGCCCCTTCGGCTATTTTCTCCCCGATTGAGGGGCTATCCGCATGTTGAGTGAATCATTCTCGCCGGTGAACGCGCCCGAAGGCGCCGCGGCGCACGCTGCCCCGGGGGATGCCGTCCATCCGTTTCCCCGCAACCGCACTGAAGGTTGTGTCATCGAATGCGATGGCGAGCGCGCGGTCATTTCCGCCATCGCCGGCAAGTCGGTCACGGCATCCGAGGATTACTGGGCCGTCGGACAGTTGATTTCGGTGAGAGTCGGCGAAAACCGTATCGTCGGACTGGTCTACAAGATTGATGCGGCGACCCAGAACTGGGATCGCAACGCCGACAACATTGTCCACGTCCATATCGAACTCGTCGGCGAGATCCGCAACGACGACAAGGGCCAGCCGCGCTTTTCAGGCGGCATCGCCGCCTATCCCCATGCCGGCGCCGCGGCGCACCGCATCCGCGCCGCCGATCTCGCCGCGATCTATGCCGCGAGCGCCGACAACGCAGTGCAAATCGGACAATTGTCGCAGGATCGCTCCATCCCCGCGCTGATTTCGATCGACAAACTGCTGTCGCGCCATTTCGCCGTCGTCGGCACCACCGGCGTCGGCAAGTCGACGGCCGTGACGCTTTTGCTGCGCAAAATCATCGCCGCGCGCAAGGATGTTCGCGTCCTCCTTTTCGACCCGCACAACGAGTTCACCGCCGCGTTTCCGAGCGAGGCGATCACTGTCGACGCCGCATCGGTGGACCTGCCGTTCTGGTTGTTCAAACTCGATGAATTCGTTGAAGTCATCTATCGCGGCCGCAAGCCGGACCCGGCGGAAATCGATGCCCTTCGCGACCTGATCCCCGTCGCCCGCGAACGGTTCCGGCGCGGGGAAGGCGGAATGTCGCCATTGTTGCGTCGCGACCGGGTGACGACGGCCCTGACCGCCGATACGCCGGTGCCCTACCGCATGGTCGATCTGCTCGCGTTGATCGAGGAGCGCATCGGCCAGCTTGAGGGCAAGGCCGACCGACCGGCGTTGAAGGCGCTGAAAGCGCGCCTCGAATCCATTCTCGCCGATCCGCGTTTTCAGTTCATGTTTGGCGCCAAAACCGTATCGGACGTTTTCGCCGACGTGGTTTCGCTGGTTTTCCGCCTGCCGCAGGAAGGCAAGCCGATTTGCGTGTTCGAAATGTCGGGGCTTCCCTCCGACGTGGTCAACGCGGTCGTCTCGGTTCTCAGCCGCATGGCCTTCGATCTCGCGGTGTCTTCCGATGGCGCCATCCAGACCCTTGTCGTCTGCGAAGAGGCGCACCGCTACATTCCCGCCGACCAGAGCGTCGGTTTCCTGCCGACCCGCCAGGCCATAGCGCGCATCGCCAAGGAAGGCCGCAAATACGGCGTCTATCTCGGCGTGATCACGCAACGTCCCGGCGAACTCGACCAGACCATCCTTTCCCAATGCAACACGATTTTCGCCATGCGTCTCGGCAATGAGCGCGACCAGGACATCATTCGCAGCGCGATATCTGGCGGCGCCAAATCGACCCTGTCCTTTCTCTCGTCAATCGCCAACCGCGAGTGCATCGCCTTCGGCGAGGCCTTCCACGCGCCGATGCGCATGATTTTCGAGACGATCAGGGCCGAAGCCCTGCCCGGCTCGCATATCTACGAGCAGCAGGAAAAAGCCCGTTCCGGCGCGATCGTTGCGCCGATCGAATCGGTCATTCGGCGAATTCGCTATGGCCACGACGCGGAAAGCGTCGCTGACGACATGCCCGTCGAAGCGCCCGCTCCGCCGCCGGTGCGCGAGGATTTCCGCGCCCCGCCCCAGCCGGATGGACGTTTCGTCAGCCCGCAACCGCAAGAGGGACGCTTCGCCGGCCATCAACAGCCAGACAGCCGTTTCGCCAGCCAGCAATCGCCGTTGCACCGGGCCGAGCCGCAACCGTCGCAGGGCGAAACCCGCTCCCTGTCGCCGCGACCCGATTTGCTTCGAAAAGACCCGCCGGCCGCTGATCGCGGATCGGATCTCATTCGCGGCTTCCGCATCAACCGGCCCTGATCCGGAACCAGGCGCCGGCGCATTATCCCGGGCGATCAATCGGGTTTCGCCTTCCGGAATGGTCGCCATTGCTGCCTTGGTCGCGAGCGCCGGTTTGCGCCGGTCAGGCAACCCGGCGCTTTGGCGGATCAGGCGCAGACCCGGTTTCGGCCTTCGCGCTTGGCGCGGTAAAGGTTGCTGTCGGCCCGCTTGAAAAACTCTTCGGCGCTTTCCCTGCGATCCCAAACCGCCAACCCGACGCTGGTGGTCACCTTGAGGCTGACATTGCCATTGGTGATGGTGAGCCCGGCCACCGCGCGCCGGATACGGTCGGCGAGTTTGTTCAGCGTTTCGATATCGAGATTGGGCGCGACCACGGCGAATTCCTCGCCGCCAAGCCGCGCCGCGACATCATGGTAGCGGGTGAAATCGCGCAGGCATTTGGCGACCGCGCGCAGCACCTCGTCACCCATGTCGTGGCCATGGGTATCGTTGACCGACTTGAAGTGATCGAGGTCGAGGATCATCAGTCCGATCGGGCGTTCGATGCGGTGGAACTCCAGCAGGTATTCCTTCAACGCATCGTCGAAATAGCGCCGGTTGTTCATGCCGGTAAGCGCATCGGTCAGCGCTGCCTGCTGCAAAGACTCGGAGCGGGCGCTGAGCGTTACGGTCATCGCCTTCAGCTTGCCCTGCTCGCGCGCCTGCAAGCGTATCAGCGGATAAATGAACAACCCGCCGAAGCCGATCGTTGTCGCCAGCATGACGAGGGCAATCAGCAAATTGCTGCGCGCCGACGCGAGCGATTCTGGCGTCAATGACGTCGCATCGCCAAGATCGCCATGGACGAAACCGATCATGCCGGCCGTTCCGGCCAGCAGCAGCATGAAAAGAAAGAAGGCGATTTCCGCTTTGTGGAAATGCATGGGAACACCGTTTCAACCCTTATGCCGTAAAGGTTTTCCCATTTCGTTAATTGATACTATCTTTGCGGGCATTTTTCCCTTTGGTAATACTCTTTTTAGGAGAATAAAATCGGCATAGCGTGTTGAATTCGTTGAGAATGGCCTCAATCGACGACACGCCAGTCGGGGCCGGTCTGATGCCTCACCCAGGTGGTCTGCCGTTTCGCATACTGACGCGTGCGGGCTTTGGCGTGCTCCACGGCGTCGGCCAGGTTCGATTGTCCGCGCAGCGCCGCCGCGATTTCCGCCACGCCGATGGCCTTCATGGCCGGAAGCAAAGTGTCGAGGTTCCGTGCGAGAAGAGCCTCGACCTCTTCGATGGCGCCCTCGATCAGCATCCGATCGAAGCGTTCGCCGATCCGCTGATGCAAGGTGGCGCGATCCGGCATGACGACGATTTTCTCGGCCGAACCGGGGTCGAACAACGCGGGGCCTGTGCGCTTTTGCCATTGGCTCAGCGGAATGCCGGTTGCCTCCCCTATTTCCAGGGCGCGAACGATGCGCTGGCCATCGCCCGAACGAATGGTGCGCGCCAGTTCCGGATCGGCCTCGCGCAACGCTTCGTGCAATTTCTCCGGCCCTTCCTCGCCGAGCCGGCGACGCCATTTCTCGCGGATCGCGTCGGGTACCGGCGGCATGTCGGCGAGGCCGCCGAGCAGCGCCTTGAAATAGAGGCCTGTGCCGCCGACGAAAACCAGTGGCCGCCCCTCGGCGGCGGTGATTTCGTTGGCCGCGTCGCGCATCCACATGCCGGTCGAGTAATTCGTTCCGGGATCGACATGGCCATAGAGACGATGCGGCGCGGCCGACAAAGCCGCGTCGCCGGGGCGCGCCGTCAGCACCACAATACGCCATAGATCTGCATGGAATCGGCGTTGACGATTACCGCGTCGCGCTCGCGCGCGATGCGCAGGGCCAGGGCCGACTTGCCGCTGGCCGTCGGTCCCAGTATCAGGACCGGGTTTCTCGCCATTCCGGACACCCATCCTCCATGACGCTCGTCGCCACGCTTGTCACCGATCCCGACCGCGCCGGCCTGTCGCCGGACTTGATCGCGCGCGCCGCCGAAGCCATCGCCGCCGAGGCTTCGCAGACGCTTGCCGAGGGCGTCGCCGCCGATCTGGCGCTTCCCGCCGGCGCGGATGCGGCCATGGTCGACGCCGCGCTGCGCCTGACGCTGGCCGGCGAACCCGTCGACATCGTCGTGCAGGAAGCGGCGACGCGGCGCAAGTCCATCCTGCTAGCCGACATGGATTCCACCATGATCGGCCAGGAATGCATCGACGAACTGGCCGACATGGCCGGCATCAAGGCCCACGTCGCCGCCATCACCGCCCGCTCGATGAACGGCGAGATCGCCTTCGAACCGGCGCTGCGCGAGCGCGTGGCCTTGCTGAGGGATTTGCCGGTCTCGGTCATCGACCGGGTCATGGCGGAGCGCATCTCGCTTGCCCCGGGGGGGTGCGAACTGGTGCGCACCATGAAAGCGAATGGCGGCTACGCCGCGCTGGTTTCGGGCGGCTTCACCCAGTTCACCGCGCGCGTCGCCGCCATGATCGGCTTTGACGAGCATCGCGCCAACATCCTGCATGAAAACCATGGCCGCCTTGCCGGAACGGTCGCCGAGCCGATCCTCGGCAAGCAAGCCAAGGTCGTCGCCCTTAACGAAATCGCCAGCCGCCTTGGTAGATCGGCCGCCGATGTCATCGCCGTCGGCGACGGGGCCAATGATCTCGACATGCTTGCCCGCGCCGGAACCGGCGTCGCCCTCCACGCCAAACCGGTCGTAGCAGCCGCCGCCCGCCACCGCATCGACCATGGCGACCTGACGGCGCTGCTCTACATCCAGGGCTATCGCCGGGCGGAAATCGTGCGATGAAAATCGGCGCGCGCATCGCGACGCCGCGCCTCGTGCTGCGCCATTGGACGAAGAACGAAACCGATCGGGCCGCTTTCCACCGCCTCAACAGCGACGAGCAGGTCATGCGGTTCTTTCCCTACCGGTTGACGCGTGAACTGGCCGACGCCCGTCTCGACGCCGTCATCGCCAAGGCCGAGGCCGATGGTTTCGGTTGGGGAGCGGCCTGCCTGTCCGAGACCGGCGAACCGGTCGGCTATCTCGGGCTTGCCCGGACGTCGCTGTCGATGAAATTCGGCGACGCTGTCGAAATCGGCTGGCGTTTCCTTCCCGAAGCCTGGGGATCGGATTGGCAACCGAGGCGGCCAAGGCACTGCGCCATCACGGTTTTTCCGAACTCGGGCTGGCCGAAATCCTTGCCTTCGCCGCCGAGGCCAACCATGCCTCGCGCCGCGTCATGGAGCGGATCGGCATGAAGCACGATCCATCACGCGACTTCGACCACCCCAACGTGCCGTCCGGTCATCCCGAATTGATGCGGCATGTCTTTTACCAAATCGCCAATCCGTCAGAAAACACGTAACAATTGCAACGGGTGTCCAGCCCGCCGGATTCTCTTTCTCAATCGATCCGGATGGTGACGAAACGCAGTTCGCCGGTCTTGGACGCGATCATCAGCAGCGCGTTCTTGCGTCCCTGCTCCTTCAGCGCGGCGACACGGTCGAGGATATCCTGCGGCGACTTGACGGTCTCCTGCGCGATCTCGGTGATGACATCGCCGGCGGCGACGGCTTTTTCCGCCGCGGCCGATTTCGGGTCGACTTCGGTGACGACGACGCCGTTCACTTCCGCGGTAATGCCGAAGCTCTTGCGTTTCGCCTCGTCCAGTTCCCCGAACGTCATGCCGAGCGCCGTCGCGGTTGCCGCGGGCGCTGCATCGCCCTTTGCCGGCGTTTCCGCGCTTGCCAGTTTCTCGCCGTCCTCGAGCCGGCCGAGCTTGACCTTGATGGTCATCTCGACGCCCTTGCGAACGATCTTGACGTCGACATCCTTGCCGACCGGGCTTTCCGCCACGATGCGCGGCAGGTCGCGCATTTCCTTGATCGGCTGACCGTCGAACTGGACGATCACGTCGCCCGGCTGGAGCACGCCGTTGTCGACCGGGCCGCCCTTGATGACGCCGGAAACCAGCGCGCCGCCGGGGCCTTCGACGCCGCGCGATTTGTCCATGCCGAGGCTTTCGGCGATGTCATCGGTCACCGGCTGGATGCGCACGCCAAGCCAGCCGCGCCGCGTTTCGCCGAATTGGCGCAGTTGCTCCACGACATTGACCGCCAGTTTCGACGGGATCGAGAAGCCTATGCCGATCGAGCCGCCGGACGGCGAGATGATCGCCGTATTGATGCCGATGACCTCGCCGTTCATGTCGAACAAGGGGCCGCCGGAATTGCCCCGGTTGATCGCCGCATCGGTCTGAAGGAAATCATCGTAGGGACCTGAATTGATGTCGCGGTTGCGCGCCGAAACGATGCCGACCGAAACGGAACCGCCAAGTCCGAACGGATTGCCGATCGCCATCACCCAGTCGCCGATGCGTATCCTGGACGAATCGCCGAATTTCACCGCCTTCAGCGGCCGCGCCTTGGCGTCGATCTGCAATACGGCGATGTCGGTCTTGGCGTCCTTGCCGAGCAGCTTGGCCTTGAGCTTGCCGCCATCGTGGAAATTGACCTCGATGTCGTCGGCCCCGTCGATCACATGGTTGTTGGTGATGACGATGCCCTCGGCGGCGTCGACGATGAAGCCGGAGCCGAGCGACTGCACCTTGCGCGGTTGGTCGCCGCCCTGGCGCTCCTTGAAGAAATCGTCGAAGAAATCCTGGAAGGGCGAACCCTCGGGGAGTTTCGGCATCGGCACGTTTTCCTCGCCATCGGCTTTCACCGTCTGCGAAGTGGAAATGTTGACGACCGAATCGAGCAGACCCTCGGCGAGGTCGGCCACCGATTCCGGTCCTATCGCCAGCGCCGGCCCGGCCGTCATCGGCGCGACCGACAGGGTCAGCGCGGCCAGCGCGGCGGCGAGAAGGGTCTTGGCGGAATTGGTCGCGGTCATGTGGAAATCTCCGGGAGCGGCAGCCGAGAATGACGAGCAGTGATGAACGAATGCGGCGTGTTTGCGGCTTGACGCCGCCACGCGCCAGTCAATTCCGCGCGATCCAGACGATCACGACGCCCGCCGCCATCGCGGCCAGGCCGGCGCCGCGCAACAACCCATCGGGCGCTCCGGCCATTTCGGCGGCCATGCGCCGCGCGAAACCGGGAAAACCGCCCCACAACAAGCCTTCCAATACGAGCGCCAGACCGAGTGCGGCGGCGAAATCGCTCAATTGGCAGGCGCCGGCGTCGCCGGAACGCCGCTCGAATCGCGGAAGAACCGGAAGAACTCCGAGTCCGGCGACAGCAGCATGGTTGTGCCGGCTCCGCCGACGGCGCTGCGATAGGTTTTCATCGACCAGTAGAAGTCGAAGAAATCCTTGTCCCTCTGAAAGGCATCAGCAAAGACGCGGTTGCGTTCGCCTTCGCCCTCGCCGCGCAGGATTTCCGCGTCGCGTTGCGCTTCGGCGATCGTCACCACCGCCTCGCGATCGGCCTCGGCGCGGATGCGAATGGCTTGCTGGTTGCCGAGCGCGCGCAATTGCGCCGCTTCCGCCAGACGTTCCGCCTTCATGCGCTCGAAGGTCTGCGAGGATACTTCCGGCAACAGGTCGGTGCGCAGGATGCGGACATCGGCGATTTCGACGCCGAGTTCCTCGGCTTGCGGGCGCAACTGGTCGCGAACGGCGAGCATCATCTGCAGCCGCTGGTCCGAAAGAGCCGCCTCGAACGAACGCTGGCCATAGACGCTGCGCAGCGACGCATCGAGGCGGGTGCGCAGATTGTCCTCCAGCAGGTCGATGTTGCCGGAAACGCTTTCGCGGAACTTGCGCGCGTCGACGATCTTGTAGGCGACGAAGGCGTCGACGATGTAGCGCCGCCCGTCGCGCACCTGCACGCGAATGTCGTCGAGATCGAAACGCCTGACCTGTTTGGAAACGAATTGCACCGTGTCGACCACGGCGGTCGGAAGCTTGAAGTAGAGACCCGGTTCGGTAACGACACGGGTAATCTGCCCGAAGCGCAGCACCAGCGCCTGTTCGCGCGGCGAGATGACGAAGACGCTCGAATAGATCACGAAGGCCAGTCCCGCGAGGACGCCGAGAATGAGGGGAATGCGGTTCAACATGGGGATCGCCTCACTGCTGCGGCGCGGTTTTGACCGCGGTGTCGGCCGATGTCGGCGCGGGTTGCGTCAGCCGGTCCAGCGGCAGATAGGGCACGATGCCCGCACCAGCCTTGCCGTCGACGATGATCTTGGGCGAGCCGGCGAGCACCTTTTCCATCATTTCCAGATAGAGGCGCTTCTTGGTCACGTCCTGCGCCTTGGCGTATTCGTTGTAGACCGAGATGAAGCGTTGCGCCTCGCCCTGGGCTTCGGCGACGACGCTCTGCTTGTAGCCCTGCGCCTCCTCCTTCATGCGCGAAGCTTCGCCGCGCGCCTCGCCCAGCCGCTTGTTGGCGTAGGCGTCTGCGTCGCGCTGGACCTTGTCCTGGTCCTGCTGGGCGCGCTGCACTTCTTCAAAGGCATCGGCGACTTCTTCCGGCGGATCGGCCCTTTCGAGCTGAACGCCGACGACGGTGACGCCGGCGCCATAGACGTCGAGCGTCGCCTGCACCGCCTTGCGCACCGTGTCCTCGAGTTCCTGGCGCCGTTCGGTGCGAACGTCCTCGGCGGTCGAGCGTCCGACAAATTCGCGCATCGACGATTCGGCGACGGCCGAAACCATGTCCTGGGTGCCGCGCACGTTGAACAGATATTTCAGCGGATCCGAAACCCGCCAGATGACGGTGAAATCGACATCGACGATGTTCTGGTCCGAAGACAGCATCAGGCTCTGCGTGCGCACGCCGCTGCCACCCTTGCCGATGACGTCGCGGTTCTGCCGGGTCGAGACGATCTCGACCCGTTCGACCGGCCACCAATGAAAATGCAGACCAGGTTCGGAAACCTCGGCTTTCGGCTTGCCGAGCAGCAATTCCTGGCCAAGCTGGTCGGCCTGCACCGTGTAGATCGCCTGGAAGCCCCAGAACGCCAGCAGCGCCAGGCCGATGCCGGCGGCCACCGCCGGCGTCGCCCCGCCGCCGCCCGGCAGCGCCTGCTTGAGCTTGTCCTGGCCGCGCCGCAGCAAATCCTCAAGGTCGGGCGGCGAATTTCGCGGGCCTCCGGGTTTCGGTCCCTGGCCCCACGGACCGTTGTTGTTGCCGCCGCCGCCCCACGGGCCGCCGCTCTGATTGTTGTTCCAGGGCATGAAATTCCTTTCGGGAACGCTTCGGCCTGCCGGGCCGTCCGTTACAGACGTTATAGGTATCGTTCGACGCCCTTTCAACGCAGCGACGCGCAAAAGCGCGGTCAGTCGCGCCGAATGCGGTCGTAAACCACATGGCGCGTGGCGTGGCTGTCTTTTTCGCCGGCTGGAAAGTCGGCGGCCGCGCCCGCCTGCCACACGGCCGGGTCGATTGCCGGAAAGCGGGTGTCGCCCTCGACCGCGGCCAGAACATGCGTGATGCTCAGCCGATCGGCGAGCGGCATCGCCTGCGCATAGATGTCGCCGCCGCCAATGACGCAAATCTCGTCGACGCCGGTGAGGCACCGTCCGCGCACCCGCGCCAAAGTCAGCGCATCGGCCAGCGAACCGGCGGTTTCCACCCCGTCGGCCCGGTAGGCCCGGTCGCGCGTCACCACGATGTTGAGCCGGCCCGGCAGCGGGCGGCCGATCGATTCCCACGTCTTGCGCCCCATGACGACCGGCTTGCCCATCGTCTCGGCCTTGAAGCGCCTGAGATCGGAAGACAGCCGCCACGGCAGGCCGCCATCGCGGCCGATGACGCCGTTTTCCGCCATGGCGACGATGAGCGAAACCCTCATCCGCCGTCCTTCTTCAAGACGACCGGCTTCTGGCGTTTGAGATTGGATGTCGCTTCCATTTCCTGGGTATAGCGCTCGACATAAAGGACATGAATGTCCTTTTCCGGCCAGAAATCCTTTGCCGTCATTTCGAACCGCGTCGCGCCGGTCTTTTTCACGCCTTTGCCGCAGAACGACACGAGGTTGTCCGCCTTGCCCTTGTCGATGGTCAGGTGGAATTCACCGATTGTGCCATTGGCCCAGTTGCCGCCCGAAGTGAGGATGTAGTCGAGCCGGCCTTCGAACATGCCGTCGCCCGTCGCCGCCACCTTGTCGAGCGCTTTGAGGAAACCGTCGTCGATGCAGTATTTGTCCTCGTACTCGCCCCAATAGTCGGATTTGTTGCCGTCCCAGTAGAAATTGAGCCCCGCCGTTGCCCCGGCCGCCGGCTTGTAGCGGTGCGACACCTTGATCGCCTTGCCGGCCGGGAAAGTCGCCCTCCACCAATAGGCCGAGTGCAATTCCCAACGCGGCATGACGTGTTTTTCCATGCCTTGGCCCACGTCCCACTCTTGCACCGTGACGATGCCCCGGTTCTCCCAATCGGCGACTGTTTCGGGCGTGAGCTTGGCCAACGCCGCATAGGTCTTTTCGCCTGTCGGCATGAGGGGAATGGAGAGCCCCGCGAATTCGTCGGTGACATCGACGCCGGCGGCGAAAACCCGCTGCTGCAGGTTCGGCGTGATCGCCTGTCCGTCATGCATGACGGTAAAGCCGAGGAAATTGTCCGATTCCTGGTCGGGCACGGCAATATCGCTGTCCGGATTGCCGGCGATCGCCGGCATTGGGAAAGCCACGATGGTCTCGACATCCCTGTCCGAGCGATTCTGGAACACATAGTCGACCGTGACGAGTTCGCGCGACAGGAAAAGGTCCTCGCGATCGAGCGAGATTTCATAGTTCCGCGCCAGAACAATGCCGCCGGCGCCGATCTCGGCGACGGAATCGTTGGCGAGAGCGGGAAGCGCGGCCGAAAGCATCAGCGCGGCGAGCGAAAGGCGGAGCATGGGGCGGTTCTCCGGTTGCCTGGCTGCGGATCGTTCTACGCCAATCCGGTCGAATTCCTCAATCGCGTGCGGTCGTGACCGCATTAGGGCGCTCACACCGCGATCGGCGCCTTGATCGTCGGCGCCGCCACATAATTTTCCAGGCCGAAATCCTCGTAGCTGAACCCGAATATATCGGTGACCGCCGGATTGATGCGCATGACCGGCAGTGTGCCCGGCGTCCGCGCCAGTTGCTCGCGCGCCTGATCGAAATGGTTGTGGTAGAGATGCGCGTCGCCGAGCGTGTGGACGAATTCGCCCGGCTTCAGCCCCGTCACCTGAGCCACCATTTGCGTCAGCAGGGCATAGGAGGCGATATTGAAGGGCACACCGAGAAAAATATCGGCCGATCGCTGGTAGAGCTGGCAGGAGAGCTTTCCCTCGGCGACGAAAAACTGGAACAGCACATGGCAAGGCGGCAACGCCATGGAGTCCACTTCCGCCGGATTCCAAGCCGTCACAATCAGCCGGCGCGAAAAGGGGGTCTTGCGGATTTGGTCGATCAGATGGGCGATCTGGTCGATCTTGCCGCCCTTTCCATCCGGCCACGAGCGCCATTGCGCCCCGTAAACCGGTCCGAGTTCGCCGTTTTCGTCGGCCCATTCATCCCAGATGCTGACGCCATGGTCCTTCAGATAGCCGATATTGGTCTCGCCCTTGAGGAACCACAGCAATTCGTGGATGATCGATTTGAGGTGCAACTTCTTCGTGGTAAGCGCCGGAAAGCCATCGGCGAGGTCGAATCGCATCTGCCGGCCGAACACGGCGCGCGTGCCGGTCCCGGTGCGGTCGCCGCGATCGACACCATGGTCGAGCACATGGGAGAGCAGGTCGAGATATTGCCGCATGAGGAAAGCCCGATTCGGCGGCGATCATAAACGAAACCGGGCGCGGAGCCGAACCCCGCGCCCGACCGTCAACGGTAAAATGAACCGTCAGAGCGAGCCGAGTTTGCCGAGATCCTTGGCGACGAGATAGTAGAACGTCACGCGGCTTTTCGACTTGTCGGCCGACATCGCCTTGCAGGTGGCGTCGATGGCGGCGTTCGCCTTGGCGCCGTCGACGCCGAGTTTCTTGGCGCACCATTTGTCGTGCACGCGCTTCAGTTCCTCCGGGTCGGTGCACGACACCAGCGAGGAATCCTTGTTGCGAAGCGCGATGCCGAGATGCTTGACGATCTTGCCGACGACCGCCTCGTCGGCCTTTGCGTCGTATTTGCGGACATCGGAAATGTAGTCGGCCATGGGATCCTCCTTTTTGCCCTCGCGACACGGCCGACGGGGCATTTCCGCCGCTCTGCGATCATTGCAGCTTTCCCTTGCAACCGGGCAAAGTCAATCGGCGTTCGATGGCTTTGCAATCCGGCCGGAAGCGCTTATATTCGTGCCTGCCGGCTTGCCGGCTATGGCGATAAACGGCCGATGCAATAAACCATTCGGACCCGGGGGCGGTACCCGGCGCCTCCACCATGAACCGCCGGAGAAAAAGGGCGGCTCCTGCTGGGGGCGAAACAGGATCGACGAGGGTGTAAAGATCGGACTTTTGCCCGGCATGATACCACCGTTATCGGGTCAAAACTGTAGTTGCCAACGACAACTATGCTCCGGTTCGTCTCGCTGCCTAATGGCGGTGTGACTACGGAAACCAAGTCCTGACGGGTAGCACCGGCAGGCGGGGCCCGGAGGCGCCTGGCAACAGAAGCCTCCACCTTCCCTTATCCCCTTTGCGGTTTCGGTTGTCGCCTCGCCGGCCCTGTCCTAAAAGACATGCAGACGATTCCCTGCGGGACCCGAGATGGCCGAAGACCTGATCCGTTACGACATCCTGGCCCAGGACGCGCTGCGCGGCGTGATGCGCAAGGTGCTGGGCGAAGTGGCCAAAACCGGCTTGCCCGGCAACCACCATTTCTTCATCACCTTCATGACCGGCGCGCCCGGCGTGCGCGTGTCGTCGCGGCTGCGCGAGCGTTATCCCGACCAGATGACCATCGTGCTGCAATTCCAGTACTGGGATTTGAAGGTGACAGACACGGGTTTCGAGGTCGGCCTGTCTTTTTCCGAGGTGCCGGAGAAGCTGGAAGTCCCCTATACCGCCGTGCGCGGTTTCTACGACCCGTCGGTGAATTTCGAGCTCGAATTCGACGTCAAGCTCGACGAAGCCGCCGTCGCCCCGGCCCTTGCCCCGGTCGCCGAGGTCGCGCCCAAGCGGGAACCGGCGGCGAAAAAGGAAAAGGCGGCCAAGGCCGAGTCGAAAGCCCAGCCGCCGGCCGCCGATCCGGCCAAGGGCGCCGAGGTCGTGTCCCTCGACGCCTTCCGCAAGAAGTGACCATGGGCGAGATCGTCAATCTGCGCATGGCGAGGAAGCGCAAGGCGCGCGACGAGCGAGACAAAACCGCGTCGGCCAATCGGGCGGCCCATGGAATGACGAAATCCGAACGCGATCGCAACGCCGCCGAACGCCGCCGGGCGACAAGCAACCTCGACGGCCACCTCCTCGATCCCGACGGCAAGACCCCTGGATGACCGTTGTCCGCAAGCGATCGCTGGCGATCCGCGGCCACCGCACATCGGTTTCGCTCGAGGACGCCTTCTATGGCGAACTGGATGCCGCCGCCGGACGCCGGGGCGTCGCATTGGCGGCATTGGTCGCCGAAATTGACGCCAACCGGCCGGACGGCGCCAATTTATCATCGGCGTTACGCCTGTTCGTGCTCGACGAAGTCAGGCGATCCGCGAACCGGTGAATGCTTTCATTCGCCGCCGGATCAAGGCGCCTTCGGTTTGAGGAAATCGAACAAGCCGCCAAGTTTCGATTTTGGTTTCGGCGCTTCCGGAAACGCCTCGACGGATGGCTCGCCCGGCGCCAAGGTTTCGGGTTCCGCTTTGACCTGTTTTTTGACAGGGGCGGGTTGGGGCGCCGGCTTTTCGGCTTTCGCGGCCGCCTTGTCTTTCGCCGCCGCCGCATCGGCCTCCGCTTTGGCCCGCGCAGCCGTTTCGGCCGCCGCTTTTTCCTGTTCGGCCCGCGCCGCGTCTTCTTCCGCTTTCCTGGTTGCGGCCGCGTCCTCCTCGGCTTTTTTCAGCGCAGCCTCTTCCGCGGCCCGGCGCTCCGCCTCTTCGGCTTCGAGCCGCGCCTTCTCCTCGGCCGCCAGGCGCGCCCGCTCATCGGCGAGCCAGGCAAAATGCCGCGTCTCGCGCCGCAGCCTCTGCTTTTCGGCAAGCGCCGCCTGGACGGCCTCGATACGGGCCTGCTCCCTTTCCAGGGCTCTCTGCAGCAAGTAGCGACCGAAAGGCTGGAAATCCGACGTAACCGCGGGCGCGGCCGCTGACCCGGCGATCGAAAACTGCATTTCCGGTTCGGCCCCGACAATCGCGCTGTCCCCGGCCGAATAGGCGAAATTGGACGCCACCTCGACCGATTCGGCGGCCAAATCGAAACGCGCATCTGCCTCCAATTCGGCTGCGGCGTGGGGAAATCGCAGATTTTCCGCTCGTACGACGCCGCCGCTGATGGTCAGCGCCGTCTCGGCCGGACCGAAAGTGGTCGAACCCGTCAAGGCGCGTTTGCGGGCAATCGCCTCGGCCGTTTCCGCCGTGATTGTGGCGCCTTCCGCTTCCGCCGTCGCCAGGATGTCGCCGAACGCCCACGCATCGACGCTGGCGATGCCGAGATGCTCGAAAGTGGCGGCTCCGGATCCGGTGAGCGAAGCCGCCAGCGCTTCCGCGGTGCGTCCGCCGCCCGTGACCGCCACTGATAAGTCGGCCTTGCCGGTTATCCCGGCCAGACCGGTCAATCTCGCCAGATCAACGCTTTCTACCGCGCCGTTGAAAGCGATGGCGCCTTCGCCGCCAATGTTACGGATTTCGCCAAAACCGGCAAAACGGCCATCGGCCAGATCGCCGCGAATGTCATTGGCCGATAGACCGTCATCGCGAACGATCACGGTCATGGAAGCGCCGGAAAGGGGCGGTCCCCATCCGGTATCGACGCGAAGCGCCGAAAGCGCGAAATCGCCGGTGAAGGGCAAGCTCGGCGTCGCCGCAAACGAGCCGTCCGACCAGCCCTCGCCCGTGGACCCGACAACGCCATCGCCAAAAACGGCGCGCATCGCCACGGGCAAATTGGCCGCCCCGATCGCCAGACGGCCGCTGCCCTTCGGCTTGCCGTTGCCCATGGTCCATGCCAGATCGCCGCTCAACGCCTCGCCGGCGAGCGAACCGGCAATAGCGGGCAACGCCAGACGGCCATTGGCGAAACTTGCCGGGGATTTGAGGTCGATCGCGAAACCCTCCGCCAATCCCGGCAGGGCCAGGCCGGCGGTCATCATCCACGGGCCGAGGTCATCCGCCTTGAGCGACGCTTGCCCGGTCCATTGTTTTGTCGCATCGGCGAAACCGTCAAGACGCAGCGCATCGGATCCCGATTCCAACGCGAATTTTGTCGTCAAGCCGTCGGCAGGCTTGCCCGAGATTTCGACATTGAGTCGTCCGGCCTGCGCCTGGCCGATCGGCAAGGCCGGCATGCCCGAAAGCGCCATCAACGCGCCGGCATCCGGGTTTTCGCCCTCGAATGCGAAATTGGTCTTGCGGTCGCGCTGGATGACGCCGTTGTTGAAGTCGCCCGCCGCCGACAAGGTGAAATCGGTGCCGCCGAACCTGCCATGGGCGCTGACCGCGTGGCGGTGCGCGGCGTCTTCCCGCGCCAATGTCGTGACCAGATCGATCCTGGCGTCGCCAAACAGATCGGGCCAAATCTCGGCGCGCGCCGCGAGCCAGTTGGCCGCCGGCAATGCCGGAAAACGGGCGGCAAGGCGTGAAACGAGCGGCGCAAGATCGTCTCCGGTGATGCTGGCGTCGACCGCGCCCGCCAAAGCTTGCGGAAACCCGTCGAAACTCGCCGTGGCGCTGACATGGACGCCGTCGATCCCCTCGATCAGCAAACGGTCGACTTCCAGCCGCCCATCCTTGAGGCGTAATGCCGTATCGACTTTGTCGGCAACCAGCCCTTCGCCGGCGCTGACGGGACCGGCGACGAGCTTGAGGTCATAGGTCGCACCGGCAAAACGGTCGCTGTTTCTGTTAACGTCGAGGATCGCCGCCAGTGTTTGAAGCGCCGGCAGGTCGAGGGCGCCGCCTTCGATATCGAGCGAGACGACCGGAACGCGCCCTTCGGCCGAATCGCGAGACGCCGTCCCGCGGAATGCGGCATCGCCCAGCCGGACTTCCATGTCGTCGAGCGCCTGGCGCTCGCGATTGAAACTCACCTTGGCCGAAATTCCGGCGCCCGGCAGCCGGCGGATGGCTTCATCGACCTCCTGCTCCAACCACGCCGCGAAGCCCGAAGGTTGGCCGATGGCGACCAGCAGATCGCCCGAAAACGATGGCGATTGCCCTCCGGCGAGGAAGCCGCCGGCTTCCACCGTTGTCCGACCGGGAAGCTGCGCCGAAAGTTTCTCGATCGACCAGCCTGTCTCGGCCGCTTCGCCCTTGAAAACGACATCGCGCAATGTGGTGTCGCCAGCCACAATCGCCGGAAAGCGGACGGAAACGACGCCGGGTATCGGCGGCTTTGGCGCATCGGTGAGCGCCCTGGCGAAAGCGGCGAGGCGTTCGGCTAGCGGAACGGGCTTGTTGTCGGGCGCCTCGCCCAACGTCACCTGATGACCTTCGAGCGAAACGACGAAGCGTGCGGCTTCGCCGAGGTCGATCATCGCTTCGCCTTCGGCGATATGCGGTGCTTCGATCGGACCTGTTTCGAAGCGCAGTTTCGGCGCCTCGACCCGCATGGCGTCGGCCACGAATTCGCCACGCGCCCGCCAGCCGCCGGCAACCCTTTGCGGCGCCCCGCCGACCGTGGCGCCGCTGGCGCCGCGCAGCGGCGTCGCCGCGGTTTGGTCGACAAGGAATACCCCACTATAGGCAAGACGGCCCTTGTCGAGCCGGGCCGGTCCGTCGGTCTCGAGTTCGAAACCGCTGAATTGGGGCTTGAACCGGAACAGGATGCGCAGATTGCCCCTGTCGGGCTTGCCTGTCGCCAGGGCGAAAGCGGCCTCGACCCGGTCGAAAACCGCCCGACCCTCGACATGGATCGGCCCGAGCAGCGATTTCGCCGAAAGCGTCGCGTCAAGGTCGCGCAAGACATGTTTGCGCACGCCGGGGCCGTGGATGACGGAGATTTCGCCATCCCTGATCGTCACTTTTTCCAGCGCGACCTTGGCCGGATCGAAGGTGGTTTCCGGTCTTGCCGTCCAGTCCACCGATCCGTCCGCGGCGACAACGATCTTCACTTTCGGGCGATCGATGCGCATGTCGAAAATCAGGATGTTGCCCGACAGGAAAGGCGCCAGTTCGGCGTCCATCGAGAAGGATTCGGCCGTCATCGCCGGTTCTCCCGCCACGCCGCCGACCCGCACATCGGCAAACGTCACGGAGGGAAACGGGATCAGCCTTGCGCTGGCCTTGCCGGCGACGGTTACCGGCCTGCCGAGGATGGCGCTCGCCTGGCGTTCAAAATCGGCGCGATAGGAGGTCCAGTCGACGAACAACGGCGCGGCCAGCGCCGCGATCAGCGCCAGCACGATAAATCCGCCGATGATCACGAAAGCGCGCGCCAGCACCCGCCTTGCCCTGCCTTGGAGAAGAGTCGTGCCAGTCTAGCGCGTCCGCCGTGTCGATAAAGAGGCGGCGGACTGCGCTATTCGGCGCCAGGCGGCAAAATTTTCCCCGGATTCATGATGTTCGACGGATCGAGCGCGGCCTTGACCGCCCGCATCATCTCGATCGCGCCGCCATGTTCGCTTGCCATGAACCCCATTTTGCCCTGGCCGATGCCGTGTTCGCCGGTGCAGGTTCCTTCCATGGCGATGGCGCGCGCATTGAGCCGGGCGACAAAATGCTCGACCCGGTCGATCTCGCCGGGGTCGTTCGCGTCCATCAGCGCCAGCACATGAAAATTGCCGTCGCCGACATGACCGACGATCGGGGCGATCAACCCCATTTCGGCGATGTCCGCTTCGGTTTCGGCGATGCATGCGGCGAGCCGGGAAATCGGCACGCAAACGTCGGTCGACAGACCGCGCGCGCCCGGCCGCAGCGCCAGTCCGGCCCAGTAGGCGTCGTGCCGCGCCTTCCACAGCTTTTGGCGTTCCTCCGCCTGGGCTGTCCACAGAAACGGCCCGCCGTCATTTCCGCCGGCGATCTCGCCGAAAGTCTCGGCCTGTTCGGCGACCGACGCATCGGTGCCATGGAACTCGACGAACAAGGCCGGGCCTTCCGGATAGTCGAGTTTAGAATAGGCGTTGAGCGCCTTCATCCCGAGCCCGTTGATCAACTCGATGCGGGCGACCGGCAGGCCCATCTGGATCGTCTCGATCACCGCCCGCGTCGCCGCTTCGACCGAAGGGAACGGACAGACGCCGCCGGAAATCGCCTGCGGGACGCCGGCTAGCTTCAGCGTCAATTCGGTGATGATCGCCAATGTGCCTTCCGATCCGACCAGCAATCGCGTCAGATCGTATCCGGCCGAGGATTTTTTCGCCCGCCCGCCGGTGCGAATGGTCTCGCCCGAGGCGGTCACCGCTTCGAGCGCCAGCACATTGTCCCGCATGGTGCCGTAGCGCACGGCGTTGGTGCCGGAGGCGCGCGTCGCCGCCATGCCGCCGAGCGTGGCATTGGCGCCCGGATCGATCGGGAAGAACAGGCCGGTGTCGCGCAAATACGCATTGAGCTGCTCGCGAGTTACACCGGGTTCGACCACGCAATCGAGGTCTTCGGCGTGAACGGCGATGATGCGGTTCATCCGCGTCAGGTCGATGGAAATGCCGCCGCCCGGCGCATTGACATGGCCTTCGAGCGAGGTGCCGACCCCGAAAGGGATGACTGGGCAGCGATGCGTGGCGCAGACCTTGACGATTTCCGCCGCCTCCGCGCCGCTTTCGACGAAGGCGACGCCATCGGGCAATTGCGCCGGCAGATAGGTTGTCGTGTGCGCATGCTGGGCGCGTATCGCTTCGCCGGTGGAAAAACGCTCGCCGAAACGCTGCTTCAGCACCCCGAGCGCGGCGGCGATGCCGGCTTCGTTACGTTCGACCCTCGCCACGTCCTTTAGCGCCATATGGCAGACTCCTGTCGCAAACGCCTTTGCGCCGCGGCGTCGGCCCGCTAGATTGCCCCTATCGCCCCAGATGTCCACCGGAGAACAGCATGACCGCCGCAGCGCCCTTCGTTTCCTCGGTCATGGAGGTCGACAAGGCCTGGATCGACTATAACGGCCACATGAACATGGCCTATTACAATGTCCTGTTCGATCGTTGCGGCGATGAGGCGTTCGCGGTCCTCGGCATGGGCCCCGATTACGCGCGCACCCGTCGGCTCACCATTTACACCGCCGAGATCCACGTCTGTTATGTGCGCGAGTTGCACCTCGGCGATCGCGTTGCCTGCTCGTTCCAACTGGTCGACCGCGACGCCAAGCGTCTGCACGTCTATCAGGAACTGCGCCACGTCGACGGCTGGCTGGCGGCGACGTCGGAGGTCTTGTCGCTGCACATCGACATGTCCGGACCGAAGGTCGCTCCGTTTCCGGACGATGTGCGCGAGAAGGTCGACTCCATGGTCGCCGCCCATGCGACCCTGCCCCGGCCCGAACGCGCCGGCCGCGCCATCGCCATCGGGCGCAAATCCGCCTGAGCTGTCCCGCCATTGCGGTGCGCCGGGCGATGCAGTAGAGCGCCGCCAATGACGCTGGACTTCATCCCTGTCGCCACGCTGAAGCGCGACGTCTTTTCCGAAACGGTCAAAGGCCATTTCGCCGGACGGCCGGACCAACCGGTCATCCGCCGCGTCGTTTCGGCCGCGCCCTGGTGGTCGCGCCCCTTGGCCTGGGCGCTCGCCCGGCGCGAAATCGCCGCTCTTCGCGCCGTCGCCGGCATAGCCGGGACTCCGGTTCTCATCGCGACGGACCGGGACGGGTTGTTCCGCCGCTGGAGCGAGGGGGCGCCGCTGCATCTGGCCCGACCGGACGAACCCGCCTTTTACCGCTCGGCCTTCGTCCTGCTTCGCCATTTGCGCCGCGCCGGCGTCACCCACAACGATCTCGCCAAGCCGCAGAACTGGCTGATGTCACCGGATGGCGGCGCCGCGGTGATCGATTTCCAGCTTGCCTCGCGGCATCGACGCCGGGGCGTGTTGTACCGCTGGATGGCGTACGAGGATTTCCGCCATATGCTCAAGCAGATGCGCGCCTTCGCCCCCCAATTGATGACCCCGACCGGTCATCGCATCCTGGAGCGGCGATCCTGGCCGTCGCGGCTGTGGATGGCGACCGGCAAACGCCTCTATAATCTGGTCACGCGCGGCGTCCTGCATTGGTCCGATGGCGACGGCACCGCCGACCGGCTCGACCGCGAGGGCGCGGCAACCATCGCCGCGCTGAAATCCATCGCCGGCATTCGCGATGTCGCGCTGACCGTCTTCCCGCAGCCCGGCGGCAAGGTGGGCCTTTACGCATTTTGCGAAGGCGAGGCGGTCGGCGACGTCGCCGCGGCGCACAAGGCCAGCGGCGGTTCCGCCGACCTCGTCCAGATCGCCGCCGCCCTGCCGCGACGACCCGACGGGACGTTGCGCGATGACCTCCTCGGCCTTGTCGCCATGAACCGTGTCGCCGAGGTCGAACCGCTCATCGCCGGCGACGCCGCGCTCGCCGCCGTCATGACGCCGTTGATCGAAGGTCGCCACAATCTCGGCGATCGGCGCATCTCCCGCCTTGAGCGTTGAGATTCAGGCGAGCTTCGCCTTAAAGAAGGCGATCGTGCGCTCCCAGGCCAGTTTTGCCGCCGCCTCGTTGTAGCGCGCCGCCGAGGTGTCGTTGTTGAAGGCGTGGTTGACGCCGTCATACATGTGAATGACGAAGTCCTTGCCGTTCGCCTTCAGCGCCGCTTCAAAGGCCGCGATGCCCGCGTTGATGCGCTCGTCGAGCCCGGCGTAGTGCAGCAGCAGCGCCGCCTTGATGGCGGGAACGTCTTCGGCTTTCGGTTGCGGCCCGTAATAGGCGACCGCGGCCTTCAGGTCGGGCGCCGCCACCGCCGTCCGGTTGGCGAGCCCGCCGCCCCAGCAGAAGCCGACGACGCCGACGGCGCCGGTCGACTCCGCGTGGGTCGCGAGGAATTTTACCGTCGCCGCCGCATTCGCCGCCGTTTCCTCCGGCTTCAATTGGCCGATCATTTCGCGCGCCTTGTCCTCGTCCGCCGGCGTGCCGCCGAGCGGCGACAGGAAGTCCGGAGCAAGGGCGACAAACCCTTCCAGCGCCAGTCGTCTTGCCACATCGCGCGTATGCTCGTTCAGGCCGCGGTTTTCATGGATGACGATGACAGCAGGGCGTTTCGCGGCTTTTTCAGCCGGCTGGACGAGATAGCCGTTCATTTCGCCCGTCGCGACCGGCCACGGCACATCGCCGCCGCGGATACGGGCGTCGCCGGCTTCGACCATCGCGGCGCGGGCCGAATTCGCCGCCAGCAAGGGAGCGATCGCCGCCGCCGCCGCGCCGGAACCGGCAAGCCGCGTCAGCCGGTCCATGAAGCCGCGCCGGTCGAGCGTCAGATGGGTGTAATCGTCATAGGCCTTGATCATTGCCTGGGTGATGGAAGGACGGTCGGTCATCGCTCTGCTCCCGTTCTATCCCCGCGCGGGAGAACCTGCCGCACGCCATCCGAGCGGTCAAATGACGCCTGCGTGAGGTCAGGGCGGATCGCTCAGCAGCAATTCGCCGCGCATCGACGGGAAGACGAAGCCGGCGCCCGGCAGCGGCAGCACCGCATGGCGGATCGGTTCGCCGACACTGGCCCGCGCCAGCTCGGCCCCGTCGTCGACCGCGAGAACGTGCATGATGTTGGCCATATCGAGCGCGACGAGCTTTCCGTCCGCGACCACCAGCTCCGCCATCAGCGACGCCCAGTTTCCGGCGCCGGAATCGTAGTCGGTGGTTTCGTGGCGCCATCGGACTTTGCCGCTCGTCGCATCGATGGCGTAGACAAATCCGGTCGGCGACCACAGATAGGCCGAGCCATCGGCGACATGGTGCGAGTTGATGAAATTGCCGGCGTTGAACTCCCAAAGCGCCCTTCCGTCGGCGATGGCGACGCCGAACAGCTTTTCCTTGTAGCTGCCGGCGACGAGGATGCCCTCATGCACGTGCAATTGGCGCAGGTACTGCCATTCGCCGCTGCGGTCCTGGCGCCAGAGAACCTCGCCGTCGGCCGCCGACAGCGCATAGAGCCGGCCGTCGCCCGGACCGGCGAGCACGGTATCGCCGGAAATCGCCGGGGCGTACGAGGCGAGCGTGTCCGGCACGCCGGCATGGCGCCAGCGCTCCTTCCCCGTCCTCGCTTCGACCGCGACGATTTCGTGGCCGTCGCCGAAATAAAGCGCCTCGCCGGCCAACAGCGGCACGCCGTTCTGGATCGTCGCGGCGCGCCGCCACAGTGTTTCGCGCTGGCGGCGTCATGGACCGCCAAGCCGGTCCGGCCGGCGATGACGGCCAGCCCGCCGCCAAGCCGCGGCCGGAAATGGGCGGCGTGGCCCTCCGGCAGGTCGAACAGCCACAGCGACGCACCGGACGGATCGACCGCGCCGACCCTCCGGTCGCCGCAAAAGACAATGCGGCCGTCGCTGAACGCCGGCGGATTGAGCGTGGCGTTGCCGGTGGAAATTCGCGCCCGCAACGACAGGGATTTCGCCGCTTCGGCGTGCGCCGCCGCCGGCCCGAGAACGAGGCCGGCGGCGATTGTCAGCAAGGCGCGCCGATCGAGGCCTTACTTGCATTGTGCTCCCTGCTTGACCCAGGCGAACAGGATTTGCGTGTTCGGATGGTCACGGTCCTCGGTCGGATCGATGCCAGGCGGCATGCGGTCCTCAACCAGATGCTGGAACACGCCGCTCTTTTCCGGTTCTCCCGGAATGATGACCTTGGTCGCGTGATCGACGCCCTTGGCGACGGAGTCCGCCCCGAGCATGACGCCCTCATAGGTCGACAGGTTGAGCTCGTGGAAGCTCGGCGGCTCCTGGTTCGACATGTGGCATTCGGTGCAGGCCGGCGTATCGGGACCGAAGGTATTCGCCGTGGTGAAGAGTTTCTGAATGTTGGTCTTGTAATTGTCGTCGTTGTTGGCCCCGGCGAGGATCCATTCCTTGATCGCGACGATCGGGGCCGAATCGGTCGGGATGTTGAACTGCACGCCGAGCGGCATGCGGTTGTTGCGCAGTCGGCGACCGAGAACCTGTTTTTTCGGGTCTTCGCCCGGAACGAACAAGATCCGCTTCGGTTCTTCCGTCGACCCCGCCTTGATGCCGTCGCAGGTCGACAGGTCGAGGCCGCGATAGCTTTTCGCTTGGTCGTTCGACGAATGGCAGACGATGCAGGCCGGACCGGGCCCGAAGGCGTTCGGCGTGCGCATCAGCGTCTCGACATACGAGTAGGGAATCGGCAGGTTTCGTTTCAGGATCAGTTCGCTGACCGCGGCACGATCGCCCTCGACCGATACCTTGCCCTCGCGGATGTCGTCGGCGAGCTTGTCGGCGAGGCTGTCGCCGTCGGCGGCGGCCGGCAGCGCCCCGAGCGCCAGAGGCAGCATGGTTCCGGCCAAAATCGCGCGCGCGCGTCCGCGCTTCGACGGACGCGATTCCTCATTCACTGGCAGTCTCATGGTGACCTCCCCGCGTTGCCTTTCGCCGCTCCTCCTCGAACGGCTTTTCGATGTGAACCTGCGCGGTCCGGAACCCGCCGGGCGGAAGCGGCAACCCCTGCCCGGCGAAAGGACCGACAAGTCCTCGCGTCGCCGTTTCGCCAACGGTGAACGCAAACGGGAGTGGGATACCAACGCCGCCGCCGTGCAATGACCGAAAAGGCCTGCACCGGGCTGAAAACCGGTACGGTAGCACTGGGGTTTATAGCCTTGCGCCGAAAGTTGAGGAGAATAGTCTGGGTTTGTCCGTCGATTGAAATCTTGACGAGGGCAATGGGAGGAGACGATGGCGCAGGGTTTCGCGGTGGACCGGCGGTTTCTCCAGGCCGTTTCGGCGATTCAGGTGTTTTGCGGCACGGCCTTCACCATCGACATCGTGTACGAATCCCACATCGAGTTTTTCAACCAACGGCCGCTTTCGCCGGTCGAGGCCATTCACCTCGGCGTCGAGACCCTCGCCGTCATCCTGCTCTTCTACGGCTTCTATGCGTCGCAGAGGCAGCTTCGCCGCCTGTGTTCGAAGGGCGAGGAGAAAGCCCGCCTGCTCGCCGGCCTGCGCGGCCATTTCGACGAGATCATCGACGAGCGCTTTGCCGATTGGGGCCTGTCGGCGGCCGAACGCGATATCGCGCTGCTGTCGTTGCGCGGCTTGTCGATCGGCGAAATCGCCCGCCTGCGCGACACTCGCGACGGCACGGTGAAAGCTCAGCTTTCCGCCGTCTATCGCAAATCCGGCGTCGCCGGCCGGCCGGAACTGCTGGCGCTTTTCATGGACGAATTCCTGGACTACGGCGCCGGGGATGAGACCACGCAGCAACAGCCCGGCGCCCGCCGCGCCTTCCGCCCCGGTCTCGCCGTCGCTCCGTCGGACTGAAGAAAAGCCGCTTCCTTTCCTTTCGCGCCCGAATCACTACATTGCGGGCACAAATGGCGAACGACATCCCCTTCTTCGACGACGACGCCCCGCGTCCGTCCGGCATTGCCGCGCGTGCCCTGGCCGCGCGCGCCGCGTCGACAGCCTATCTCGACGGGCTGAACCCTGAACAGCGCCGCGCCGTGGAAACAACCGAAGGTCCCGTGCTGGTGCTCGCCGGCGCCGGCACCGGCAAGACGCGCGTGCTCACCACCCGCATCGCGCACATCCTGTCGACCGGCCGCGCCTGGCCCAGCCAGATCCTCGCCGTCACCTTCACCAACAAGGCGGCGCGCGAAATGCGCGAGCGCATCGCCGCCCTCGTCGGCGCGGCGGTGGAGGGCATGCCGTGGCTCGGCACCTTCCATTCGATCGGGGTGAAGCTCCTGCGCCGCCACGCCGAACTGGTCGGGCTGAAGAGCGATTTCTCCATCCTCGACCCCGACGACCAGATCCGCCTGATGCGCCAGGTGATCGAGGCCGAAAACCTCGACGAAAAACGCTGGCCGGCCCGCCAGCTCGCTCTGCTGATCGACGGCTGGAAGAACAAGGGGCTCTACCCCGAGACCATTCCGGAAGGCGATTCGCGCGGCTTCGCCGGCAAGGGCCGCGTGCTTTACGCTGCCTATCAGGCGCGGCTGAAGACGCTCAACGCCACCGATTTCGGCGATCTGCTGCTGCTGCCCATCAGGCTGTTCCGCGAGCATGACGACGTGCTCGCCGACTACCAGCGCCGCTTCCGCTACATCCTCGTCGACGAGTACCAGGACACCAACACGGCGCAATATCTGTGGCTGCGCCTGATTGCGCAAAGGGCGCGCACTTCTCCCACCTCCCCCTTGAGGGGAGGTCGCGAGGGCGCGCGCAGCGCGCCCGAAGCGGGTGGGGGTAATGCCGCCACCCCCACCCCGACGCTTCGCGTCGACCCTCCCCTCAAGGGGGAGGGTGAAGGTCGCCCCTCCCCCTGGGGGCGAGGTTGGGCCGGGGAGAGGGGGGGGGCGGGGGAGGCGGGCGCGGATGCGCACGCGGAAACGAAGGAAGGCGGCGGATATTCGGCGCAGCCCAACATCTGCTGCGTCGGCGACGACGACCAGTCGATCTATGGCTGGCGCGGGGCCGAGGTCGACAACATCCTGCGCTTCGACAAGGATTTTCCCGGCGCGGCGATCATCCGGCTCGAGCGCAATTACCGCTCGACCAGCCACATTCTCGCCGCCGCCTCGCACCTGATCGCCCACAATGAGGGCCGGCTCGGCAAGACCCTGTTCACCGATGCCGAAGACCCCGACGACCCGCGCGTCAAGGTCCATGCCTCGTGGGATTCGGAAGAGGAGGCCCGCTCGGTCGGCGACGAGATCGAGGCGTTGCAGAGGAAGGACCACCGCCTCGACGACATGGCCATCCTGGTGCGCGCCTCGTTCCAGATGCGCGAATTCGAGGAGCGCTTCGTCACGCTCGGCCTGCCCTACCGCGTCATCGGCGGCCCGCGCTTTTACGAGCGCGCCGAAATCCGCGACGCCATGGCGTATCTGCGCGTCGTCGCCCAGCCGGCCGACGATCTCGCCTTCGAGCGCATCGTCAACGTGCCGAAGCGCGGCCTCGGCGACGCCGCCATCCGCCAGCTGCACGACGCCGCCCGCATCGGCCAAATCCCCATGCTCGCCGCTGCCGCCGAGCTCGCCGAGAGCGACGAGATGAAGCCGAAGCCGCGCGCCGCTTTGCGCGAGGTCGTCGCCAATTTCGCCCGCTGGCGCGAGGCGCTGGAGCGCACGCCGCATGTCGAACTGGCCGAGACCATTCTGGAGGAGAGCGGCTACACCGCCATGTGGAAGGCCGACCGCGCCGCCGACGCGCCGGGGCGGCTCGACAATTTGAAGGAGCTGGTCCGCGCGCTCGGCGAATACGAGAGCCTGCGCGCCTTTCTCGAGCATGTCGCCCTCGTCATGGACGCCGGCAACGAGACCGGCGAGGACAAGGTGTCGATCATGACCCTGCATTCGGCCAAGGGGCTGGAATTCGAGACCGTGTTCCTGCCCGGCTGGGAGGAAGGCCTGTTCCCGCATCAGCGGGCGCTGGACGAGGGTGGCCGCTCGGGCCTCGAGGAGGAGCGCCGCCTGGCTTACGTCGGCCTGACGCGCGCCAAGCTCAATCTGCACATCTGGTTCGCCTCGAACCGCCGCATCCACGGCCTGTGGCAATCGACCATTCCGTCGCGCTTCGTTGACGAATTGCCGGAAGGCCATGTCGAGGTGGTCGAGGCCGGGGGAAATTACGGCGGCTATGGCCGCGCCAACCCCTATGGCGCTTCGCGATTCGACCAGTCGGCCGACGCCTTTCGCGGCTCGTATTCATCGCCCGGTTGGGCCCGCGCCCAGGCCAACCGCTCGGAAGCGACGACGAAGAACTGGGGCACGCGTTCGGGGCACGCTGTGGAGCGCATCGGCTATGGCGAGACCGACAGCGGCTACGGCGCCGGCCGCGGCTCGGTGAAAGGCCGCACCATCGACGGCGAACTGGTGGCGAAATCGGTGTCGACGGAACCCTCGCGCTTCGCCGTCGGCGACCGGGTGTTTCACCAGAAGTTCGGGCCCGGCGACGTGACCTCCATCGAAGGCAACAAGCTGACGATCAGCTTCGACCGCGCGGGCGAGAAGCGCGTGCTTGAAGGGTTTGTGGAGAGGGTGTGAGGATTCTAAGCTGTATCATGATTTTATTTTAAATATATATATACTAATATTTCTTAATATCTATATTTATTGCACAACGCGCTCCTTTTTTTTCAAGTTCTACAAATATTTCTTTCCGTTCAGACGGCGTCGTAATGAAATTAGGGCTTAGCAAATCGCACAAATATGCGGTTGGCATATCCTTGACTGTTTTGTTGTTTACCGTCTGACAGGCAGATAACATACCCACAAACAGAATCAGGAGTTTTTTCATTACCCACCCGCGTAAACGAGTTTTCCAATTCGCCAAACAAATCATCTAAGTCAATGGCACCACCCTCCGGTATTCCCAGATAAAACCCCTCCCGAACCACTTAAGCGAAGCCCGAACGGACAATGGCTACCGCCTTCCCTTCTCCCCTTGTGGGAGAAGGTGGATCGTCGCGCCAGCGACGAGACGGATGAGGGGTTTGTCGGCGCCCCCTCATCCGGCCTCGCTTCACTCGGCCACCTTCTCCCACAAGGGGAGAAGGCAGGGCGGCGCTGTGCGGGACGCCCTATGGCCCCTCACGGCATCCGGTAAACATACCGGCACTGCCCGTCGTGGAAGCCGCCATCGGCCTCGCGGCCGCGCACCAGATAGGTGTTCGCGCTTCCCGTCTCGATCTCCAGCGCCACCGCCCGGTGCGCCGGCGTGCCGTCGATGCTGATGTCGTAGACGAAGGCCTTGACCGGCCCCTTCGCCGGCTTCACCGCATAGCCCATGGCGTTGATGTCCTCGGCCTCATGCACCAGCTTTCCGGTGCGCTCGAACACGCCGCCGGGTTTGACGTCGATCGGCTCGGCCTCGGGCGGAATCGCGGCGATCAGCGCCGGCGCAGCCGGCAATTCGATGGTTTTCAGCGCGCTCGCGCCCGGCTGCAGCCCGTCAAAGGTCGCCAGACGCTTCAGATAGGCGCTCTTCAGGCAGGCGGTTTTGACCCCGCAGGCGTCGCGCACCGATTTGACCCATTGGCGCTGGTCGGCCTTCAGGCACGCCGCCCCGTCGCCGACGGCCTCGGCGGCGACCGTGTAGTAACGCGCCAGATGGCCGTCGAGCTCCGACAGCAGTTTGTCGGCGCAGATGGCCTTTTCGGTCGGCGATTTGGCCTTGGCGCAATCGAAGCCGGCGGCCTGCGCCGGGATGGCCAGAAAGCCGAGAACCATCGCGCCGGCGAATGCCGGCGATATCCTGCGGATCATCATATGCGCTCCGTGTTTCGCCGGACGAACCGGCGCGACGAACGCCCCGTCGGCACGGTGGCGGAATTCGGCATGCCGGGCAAGAGGGGCGACGCGGCTTCTTCCTCTTCCCGGCAGGGAGAGGCAAAGCCCCCTCGCCTTATTTCCCGCCGTCGCCTAAAAGCCCGCCAAACAGGAGCACATCCATGGACGTGAAAGACGCCAATGGCGCAAAACTGGCCGAGGGCGACAGCGTCTCGGTGATCAAGGATCTGAAGGTCAAGGGCTCGTCCTCGACAGTCAAGCGCGGCGCGGTGTTCAAGGGCATCCACTTGACCGACGATCCGGAGCTGATCGAGGTGCGCTCGAAGGAGATCAAGGGTCTGGTGCTGCGCACCGAGTTCGTGCGCAAGGCCTGACCGCCGTCTTGACCCCGCCTGAATCCTGACGTTTCCTCGCGCGGCAAAGGGCGGTTGGCGACATGGCTTTGGCGCTTCGCATTCTAACGATGCTGCTGGCGCTGGCGTTTTGCGCGCGGGCCGAGGACGGCCGCGGCGCGGCCTCCCTGCGGCAGCCGGGCGAGGGACGCGCCTTTTCCGCTTCGCGCGCTTTGGTCATCGGCGTCAACGGCTACGACAATGGCTGGCGCAAGCTCGCCCAGGCCATCCCCGACGCCGAAGCCGTCGCCGAAGCGTTGAAGGCCGCCGGCTTCGACGAAGTCGAGACGCTGAAGGATCCCGACAGCGCCACGCTCGCCGGCGCGATCAAGCGCTTCGTCTACGTCAAGGGCGCCGATCCCGATGCCCGCCTTCTCATCTGGTTCGCCGGCCACGGCCACACCATCGGCGCGGAAGGCTACCTTGTGCCGCGCGACGCGCCGCTGCCCGACGGCACGCCCGCCGGCGAGGCGGCGTTCCAGGCCAGCGCCGTCGCCATGGCCGATTTCTCCCGCTACATGAACGAGGTGAAGGCGCGCCACGTGCTGGCGGTGTTCGATTCGTGCTTTTCCGGCTCGGTCTTCGACAACAACCGCGTTTCCGTTCCGGCCTCGGCCATCGTCAACCGCAACCAGCTGGCCCGCCAGTTCATCGCCTCGGGCCGCGCCGGCGAGGTCGCCGCCGACGACGGCGCCTTCCGCCGCGCCTTTGTCGACGCGCTGTCCGGCACGGCGGGAAAGGCTCTCGGCGACGACGGCTATCTGACAGGTTCGCGCCTCGGCGCGTTTCTTGCCGCGACGATCAGCGCGGCGAGCGGCGGCCACCAGAACCCGCTCTACGCCACCACCAATGTCGTCGGCCTCGACCGCGGCGACTTCCTGTTTCCGCTGCGCTTCGATCCCGAAACCGGCCGCCGGGCCGCCGGCGCAACATCGCCGCCAGCCGCGCCGGCGGGCCCCGCGCCGATCGAACTTTACATCGACACCATCCAGGCCGCGCCCGGCGACCCGCGCGCCGCCGATCTCGCAGGCCGGCTGGAGCGCGGTCTGGTCGAGTATTACGTCACCAACAAGATCTATGTGTCGAGCCGCCTGACCGGGCGTGAAGCGGCGCGGCGGCCGAACCGCGTGGTGCGCGGCGATGTGCGCCTGTTCGGCGAGGACGCGCAGATCGAGGCGGTGCTGAGCGACGCCGACGGCCATGTCATCGCCACGTCGAGCCTTTCGGCCCCGGCCGAATTCCTGCTCGCTAATCACCGTGTCGTCGCGCCGGCGGTGCACTACCTGTTCGACGTGTCGCTGCGCAGCTTCGAGCGCCTGCAATCGGCCAACCGCTCCACCGCCGACGGCCATGCCTGGGCGCTGTATCTCGCGGCGCGACGGCGTGCCGAAATCGGCGATTTCCCCGGCGCCGCATCGTTCCTGCGCGACGCCGTGGTCGCCGACCCCCGTTTCGCCTCCGCCTATGGCGCGCTTGCCGATCTGGCCGAACGCTCGGGCGAGCCGGCGGAAGCGGTGGCGGCGCTGCGGACGCAGGCGGCGGCGATCGACCGCGACCACAACCACCTCCAACATTTTCGGCGATCTCAACATGGGCGATCCCGTGCCGGCGCTCGCATCCGGGCCGGAGACGGCGACATGGATTTCCATTGCCGATGGCGTCGAGACGCGCCGCTTCGACGCCGATGATTATGGCGTCAGCGTCATCGCCTGGCGGCTCGACGAAACGCGCGTGCGCATGGGCCTGCGCGCCGCCGCCAGCGCCAAGGGCGAGACGGCGCGCGAAATGCGCCAAGCGGGCGGAGCGCTCCTCGCCATCAATGGCGGCTTTTTCGACCTCGATATCCGGGAGCGCCTGACGCCGGCCGGCCTTTTCGTCGTCGACGGCCGCAAGCGCCGCGGTTTCGATGCCGAAAAGGCGAAAAATCCGCTGAGCGGCATTCTTTTCAGCCGCGACGGCCGCGTCGGCATCATGTGGGCGCGCGACTATCGCGACACCGACCAGTTCGATTTCGCCGTGCAAACCGGCCCGCTGATCGTCGATCCGGGCGGCGTCAACGGCATTTACCGCAACTCCTTCGACCGCCAGAACCGCAGCGCCGTGTGCATCGACCGCGCCGGCCGTCCGGTCATTGTCGCAGTGTCGGGCGGATTGAGCCTGCACGAACTGGGCCGCCTGCTGTCGCAGAACGAAGCCGAGGGCGGGCTTGGCTGCGAGCGGGCCATCAATCTCGATGGCGGGCCGTCGACCCAGGTCTCCGTTGGCGCCAAAGGGGCCGAACTGGAATTGCCGGGGATATGGAAGGTGGCGAGCGCCCTGTTGGTCACCGGACGTTAGCGGTTTGTCAAAAGACGGACCCCGTCGATGTAAATTATTACATGTTTACAATTTCGGTATTGACGCACTGCAACATCTTGACTCGATTTACAGCGACCGCATACCGCCTTTTCGTGACATTCTCATCATTTTACGGCACTGACGCCATGAGAGAGCCTGCTCAACCCGTGACGGCGCGCTGCAACGCACCCTGGTCGCGGACAATGACAGGAATTTACAATTCGTCACAACAGGAGATATCCCGTGTCGTATTCCCAGGACATCCAGTCGGCCGACGCCCTGATCAAGAGCCATGGCGACACGTGGAGCGCCATCGACGCCGAGCCGTCGCCCGCATGAGAGCGATGAACCGCTTCAAGACCGGCCTCGACATCGCCAAATACACGGCGAAGATCATGCGCGCCGACATGGCCGCCTACGACGCCAACCCGGCCAATTACACCCAGTCGCTCGGCTGCTGGCACGGTTTCATCGGCCAGCAGAAGATGATTTCCATCAAGAAGCATTTCGGCACCACCAAGGGTCGATACCTCTATCTGTCCGGCTGGATGGTCGCGGCTTTGCGTTCCGAATTCGGCCCACTGCCCGACCAGTCGATGCACGAGAAGACCTCGGTGCCGGCCTTGATCGAGGAACTCTACACCTTCCTGCGCCAGGCCGATGCGCGTGAGCTGAACCTGCTGTTTCGCGATCTCGACGCGGCCCGCAACGCCGGTAACGAAGTCAAGGCCAAGGAAATCCAGGGCAGGATCGACAATCACGAAACCCATGTCGTGCCGATCGTCGCCGACATCGACGCTGGCTTCGGTAACGCCGAAGCGACCTATCTTCTGGCCAGGAAGATGATCGAGGCTGGCGCCTGCGCCCTGCAGATCGAGAATCAGGTCTCCGACGAAAAGCAATGCGGCCATCAGGATGGCAAGGTCACCGTGCCGCACGAGGTGTTCCTCGCCAAGGTGCGCGCCTGCCGCTACGCCTTCCTCGAACTCGGCGTCGACGACGGAATCATCGTCACCCGCACCGATTCGCTCGGCGCCGGCCTGACCCAGCAACTCGCCTATTCGAGGGTTCCCGGCGATCTCGGCGACCAGTACAACGCCTTCCTCGATTGCGAGGAAGTCACCGCCGACGATCTGCGTTCCTCCGACGTGGTGATCAAGCGCGACGGCAAGCTTTTGCGCCCGAAACGCCTGCCTTCCAATCTCTACCAATTCCGTCAGGGTTCGGGCGAGGATCGCTGCGTGCTCGACTGCATCACCTCGCTGCAGAATGGCGCCGACCTGCTGTGGATCGAGACCGAGAAGCCGCATATCGGCCAGATCAAGGGCATGGTCGACCGCATTCGCGAGGTCATCCCCAACGCCAAGCTGGTCTACAACAATTCGCCATCGTTCAACTGGACGCTCAATTTCCGCCAGCAGGTGTTCGACGCCATGGAGAAGGACGGCAAGGATGTCTCGGCCTACGATCGGGCGCGGCTGATGAGCGTCGACTACGACGGCACCGAACTGGCGATCGAGGCCGACAACCGCATCCGCTCCTTCCAGCGCGACGCGGCGGCGCAGGCCGGTATCTTCCATCACCTGATCACGCTGCCGACCTATCACACGGCGGCGCTGTCGACCGACAACCTCGCGAAAGAGTATTTCGGGGAGGAAGGCATGCTCGGCTACGTCAAGAACGTGCAGCGCGCCGAAATCCGTCAGGGCATCGCCTGCGTCAAGCACCAGAACATGTCGGGCTCCGACATCGGCGACGACCACAAGGAATACTTCGCCCGCGAGGCGGCGCTGAAAGCCGGCGGCGCCCACAACACGATGAACCAGTTCGCCGCGTAAGGCGGCGACACATTCCAAAAAATAGTGGGCGGGGCCGCGCGGTCCCGCCCCTTTTCTTTTCGCCTTGATCCGGCCCTGGCGAAGTGTCAGCCTTCCCGCGGGGCAGAAAACGCCTTGAGGGAGTTCCAATCATGCGCCTTGCCTTGACCGCCGCCTTCGTTCTCGTCGCCCTGCCCGCTTTCGCCGCCGACCACGCGGTCGAGATCAAGGGCATGAAATTCGTGCCCGCCACGCTCGAGGTCGCGGTCGGCGACACGATCACCTTCGCGAACGCCGATGGCGCGCCGCACACGGCGACCGCCGACGACGGCGCGTTCGACACAGGCCGCCTCAACAAGGGCCAGTCGAAGCAGGTTACCGTGGCGGCGGCCGGCGACCACGCCTTCAAATGCTTGGTGCACCCGATGATGAAGGGAACCGTCACGGCAAAGTGAATTTGACGCCGGCCCTTGAACTCCGGCCGCGCCCGCCCGAAATCTGACCGAAACGGGAGAGACCGCATGACCAAGGGCCGGCTTGAAGCCTTTTCCGATGGCGTCATCGCCATCATCATCACCATCATGGTGCTGGAGTTGAAAGTTCCTCACGGGGAAAGTTTCGATGCGCTGCTGCCGCTCTGGCCGGTGTTCCTGTCCTATGTGCTGTCCTTCGTGAACGTCGGCATCTACTGGAACAACCACCATCACATGCTGCACGCGGTGAAACATGTCGACGGTTCAGTCCTGTGGGCCAATCTGCACCTTCTGTTCTGGCTGTCGCTGACGCCCTTCGCCACCGCTTTCATGGGCGAGAACCATTTCGCCGCGCCGACCGTCGCCGTCTACGCCTTCGACCTGTTGATGTGCGCGGTCGCGTACACGATCCTGGTGATGACGCTGCTGCGCAAACACCCCGGCGACACCGCTTTCGCCAAGGCGATCGGAAGCGACATGAAGGGCAAGGCGTCGCTGGTCGCCTACATCGCAGCGGTGATCGCCGCCTTCTTCGCACCGTGGGTTTCGTTGGCGCTCGTCGTGGCCGTCGCAATCATGTGGTTCATCCCCGACCGGCGTTTCGAGCGGGCTTTGACGGGCGAGTAGGTCTCATTCGAGGGGCAGTCTGCTTTTCCGGCTCGAGCCGCGGCGTTCCGGCGGCGCTGTTCCCATAAAAGCAAACTGTCCCCGATTTCAGCGCCCTTCCCACTTGTCGAGGAAGGCCGCGATGTCGAGCATCTGCATGTCGGGCACGGCGGCGGCGAGCCACTCGTCGTCCCGGTCCCACCAGCAAAGCCGCTCGATGCGGGCCGCGATGTCCGCCGGGAAACGGGGCCGAAGCGGTTTCGCCGGAACACCGGCGACGATGGTGAACGGCGCGACGTCTTTGGTGACCACCGCGTTGGCGCCGATCGCCGCGCCATTGCCGATGGTCACACCGGGCAGGATCACCGCGCCGTGGCCGATCCACACATCATGGCCGATGGCGACGCGTTTCGCCCGCCGCCTTTCGCGGAAGGCCTGGTCGACGCCGAGGTTCTTGAAATACTCGTTCGGGCGGTAGGTGAATTTGTGGCTGCTGAGCCGCTCCAGCGGGTGTTCCACCGCGTTGATGCGCACATTCGCCGCGATGGCGCAGAATTTGCCAATTGACGCGTAGATCGCCTCGCCGCCGCGCTCGAAATAGCTATAGTCGCCAACCTCGACTTCGCGCATCACCACCCGTTCGGCAATGACGACCCGGCGGCCGAGGCCGCAGCGCTTCAGGTCCGCCGTCGGGTGGATTTTCGGTTGTGTGGCGGCGGCGTCCATGGGAATTCCAGGGGAATTTCAGGGACAGTTTACTTAATTCGGGCTTCCGGGAGAACGCGCCGCCGAAGGTCGCCGGAATTAAGGAAACTGTCCCCGAAATTCATTGCGGCTTGCCCTTGGTCCAGGTCACCGTCTGGCCATAGAGCGGCACCGACGAGATCGACATCTTGGCCGATCCCTCCTGCACCTGGCGCGAATGCGACAGGTAGATCAGCGTGTCATTCTTTTTGTCATAAATGCGGTTGACCACCTGCTGCTTCCAGATCAGCGAAATGCCCTGGTTGAACACCTCCTCGCCATCCTCGTCGAGATCGATCTCGTTGATGGTGATCGGACCGGTCTGGCGGCAGGCGATGGAGGAATCCGACGGGTCCTCGAACCAGTTGCCCTTGGTCACACGGTCGATGACGCCGCGGTCGAAATAGGAGATATGGCAAGTGACGCCGGCGACCTCGGGATCGGTGATCGCCTCGATGATGATGTCGTTGCCGGTCCAGTCGACGCCGACTTCGCCGACCTGTTCGGCAATCGACGGCGTCGCCGCGAGGGAGGCGGCGGCGACAAGGGCGGCGGCAAAGCGTTTCATGGCGATCTCCTGTGTGTTCGCCGCCCAAGTGGGAGCGAAAGCCTTCCGCGTCAAGCCTGCGGCCGCGTCATGCGCCTGAGCACGTCGGTCTTGAAGACATAGTGGTGCGCCAGCGCGCCGACAACATGCAGCAGGATCAGCGGTAACAGCACGAAACGCGCCATGGAATGGCCAAAGGCCGCGGCTTCAATGCCGCCGAACCAGGCGGCGGCGCCGGATATCGGCATGCCCAGCAGCAGCAGATACAGGATGCCATGCGTCGCTTTGGCGAGAATGCGGAGCGCCGGATGCTCGCTTTCCGGCGGCTGCGGGCCACCGCGCGTCAGCATCAGGTAAACACGCCAGATGGCGAAGGCGAAGATCGCGATGCCCGCCGCGACATGCAAATTGGCGAGGGTCACGTCGCCGGCCGCCGGAACCGCGTTGTCGCGCAGGGCCTCCCCGACCCGCAGGATCGCCTCGTGACCGACGATCTGGAAGGCGACGAGAAGGAACACGGTCCAGTGCAGGGCGATCTGGAGGCGGGAATAACCGGTGACGGGCGCGGTGGACATGACGGGACTCTCCTGTTGATCCTCCCGCCTTCCTTCGCCCGCCGGCGCGCGCCGGGCAAATGAATCTTTGTTAATTCGCTGGCAGCGGCTCCACCGCCTTGGTGTAAAGATGCCAGGTCGCATGGCCGAGGATCGGAATGACGAAGACCAACCCGGCAAACAGCGGCAACGAGCCGATGATGACCAGGGCCGTGACGATCAGGCCCCAGCCGAGCATGACCGGTGGATTGAGGAAAACGGCCTGAACGCTGGTGATCAGGGCCGTGACGAAATCGATGTCGCGTTCCAGCAATAGCGGAATCGATATGACCGTGATCGAAAACAACGCCAGCGCCAGCGCCGCGCCGACGATGTGGCCGACGATCAGGAAGGCCCAGCCCTCCGGCGTCGTGGTCACGATCGTTGTAAACTTCTCCAGCGTTGTGAACGATTTGGACCCGAGAAAAATCGCGACCAGAAGCCGGATCTGGTACATCCACACCCAGAACATGAACAGCATCACGAACGCCATCCACGACAATTCACGTCCACGCTGGGCCCAGATCGCCGGCCAGACCACGCCCCAGGTCGCCACTTCGCCGCGTGCGCGCCGGCGCGAGACTTCGTAGAGGCCGACCGCGAGAAACGGCCCGACAAGCGGAAAACCGATCGCCAGGGGATAGACCATCCATGAGGCGTCGAACCAGGCGACGCTGGCGACCATCAACAGGCCGATCAGGCCGACGGCGGCGCCGATGACCAGACCGCAGCTCGGCGCCGCCCTGAAATCCTCGATGCCGAGGCGCAACGCCTCCGCAATGTCGCCCCGTTCGATGCGGCGGGCTTTCGGTCCTTTGGGGGCCGGCCTTGCGGTCGGCGCGCTTTCGACGGTCATGCATTCCTCCCGGACGGATCCGCGCCCGGCGCGGGGCGCGACTGAAAGCCATATTTCCCGCATCGGAGAAAAAAGGCTATGGAAAAATGATGCAAGACCACGCTTACGCATCACCTCGCACGATTCTGGTGCTCGCCGCCGCGGCCATGGCGGCGGCGTTGATCGGCCTTGGCCTTGCCGGCTGGCTCGATTCGGGAGCGCGCATGTTCATGACGCTGGCCGAAGCGGGCCTCGCCTGGTGCTTCTGACCCGTTGAACGAAAGTCTCGTCATGTTGCGAAAAGTCATGCTCGCCCTGGTCCTCGTCATCGCCGGCGCGCTCGGTTATCTGGCGCTCGACTGGCTCAAGCCCGGTTCCGGCGAAAAGCCTTACGGAGGCGATTTCGCGCTTGTCGACCAGAACGGACAGCCGATCACCCAGGAAGCCCTGCGCGGCCACCCGACCATGGTGTTCTTCGGCTTCACCCATTGCCCGGAAATTTGCCCGACGACGCTGTTCGAGATGAGCCAATGGTTCGAGGCGCTCGGCGACGAGGGCAAGGAATTGCGCGCCTATTTTTTCACCGTCGATCCGGAACGCGACACGCCGCAACTGTTGGGCGGCTATATTTCCGGCGTCAGCGACCGTGTCATCGGCATCACCGGCGACCCCGAAAAGGTTTGGGCCAACGCCAAGGCCTTTGGCATCTATTGGAAAAAAGTGCCGACATCGGGCGACGATTACACCATGGATCACACCGCCAGCGTCATCCTGCTGAAAAACGACGGATCGTTCTTCGGCACGATCGCCTTTGGCGAGGCCAAGGACAGCGCCGTCGCCAAGCTGCGTCGCCTGATCGCCGGGTGATTGGCGCGCTCGACTTCGCGCCGCCCATGTGATTGAACGCGGCCCCTGTCCACCGGGATGTCTCCATGCCGCAGTTGAGATTGCATTGCGCCGCGCCGCGCGCCGAGGCCGAGCGCCTCTACGCCGTCGTCGAAGCGCTGTTCGACGAGGACGCCTTTCCGGTCTCGATCATCGAAATTGACGAGAAAGCCGATATTCACGAAGTGTCGGTCTATCTCGACGATGAACCCACGGCGGACGAGGCGGCGCGCCGGTTAAACGAAGCCGTTTCCGGGCATGCATTCGCCCGCGAAATCATCCCGGAAACCGATTGGGTCGCCCATGTGCTCGAGGGCTTGACCCCGGTCGAGGCGGGGCGCTTTTTCGTCCATGGCTCGCACGACCGCGACAAGCCCGCCCGGGGCCGCATCCCGATCGAGATCGAGGCCGGCCTCGCCTTCGGCACCGGCCATCATGGCACCACCGCCGGCTGCCTCGACATGCTTACGCGCCTGATCGCGGCGGGCAAGCCGCGCCGCGCCCTCGATCTGGGGACAGGGTCCGGCGTGCTCGCCATCGCCATCGCCAAGCTGGCGAAGGTGAAGGTGCTGGCGACCGACATTGATCCGGTCGCGACACGCGTGGCGGATGCTAACGCCCGGCTGAACGAAGCGGCGCAATTCGTGTGCGCTGCGACCGCGACCGGCCTCGATAGCCCGGTTTTCGCCCAAGCCGGCAAATTCGACCTGATTGTCGCCAATATCCTCGCCCGGCCGCTAATGCGGCTGGCGCCGAAAATGGCGCGCATCGCCGCGCCCGGCGGCGCGCTGGTCTTGTCCGGAATCCTGGTGTCGCAGCGCCGTCAGGTGATCGCCGCCTACGCCGGCCAGAGCTCCCGGCATGTCGCCACGACGGAACGCGAGGGCTGGGTGACGATCCTGCTCAGGCGCTGACGCTCAATCCTGTTTCCGCTCGGCGAGATAGAACTCTACGGCGCGGCGGGCTTCGAGCTGGCGCGCCGCGATCATGCGGGCGAAAGCGCGGGTGAAGAAGCCGGACTTGGTGGTTTTCATGGAAGCGGTCTTTCCTTTTTTCCTCTTCCCAGGTTCAGGATATGCCGATTGCTGCGCTGCACAAACGCAAAGGGCGCAGTGGAGATGCGCGTCTGGCGCATGGCGGTTTTCACCCTTTGTCAGGAAAGTCCGTCCGCATTGCGCCCGGCGAATCGCTTCGCTACGGTCGACCGGCTTTGCCGGGGAAAACCGATGTTCCAGAATTTCGACGCGTTGACCGATCCGACCCGTGGCGCCGACCGGGTGGCCGCGTTGCGCGAAAAGCTCGCCAGTCTCGGCGTCGACGGATTTCTCGTGCCACGCACCGACGAACACCAGGGCGAATACGTGGCCGCCTGCTCGGAACGGCTGCGTTGGCTGACCGGCTTCGCCGGTTCGGCCGGCATGGCCCTGATCCTGTCGGATCGCGCCATTGTTTTCGTCGATGGCCGTTACACATTGCAGGTGCGCGACCAGACCGATCCGGCCGTGTTTTCCTATGAAGACCTTGTCGCCAATCCTCCGGCCAAATGGCTGGAGGAACACGGCGTCGGGCTGAGGATCGGCTTCGATCCCTGGCTTCACACGACCGGAGAAGCGAAAACGCTGCGCGAAGCGCTGGACAAAGCCGGCGGCGAACTGATCGCCCTTGCCGCCAATCCGCTGGATGCGATCTGGAATGATCGCCCCGGACCGCCGCTTGGACGGGTCGTCATTCACGAGCTGCAACAAGCCGGCAGACTGGCGCGCGAAAAATTGCGCGATCTGGCGACGGTCATTGCGACGGCGAAATGCGATCATGCCGTCCTGACCGATCCGTCGTCGCTGGCCTGGGCCTTCAATATTCGCGGCAGTGACGTTCCCCATACGCCGTTGCCGCTCGGTTTTGCGATCCTGTCGGCCCATGGCGAGCCGCGGCTCTATCTCGACGCCCGCAAGCTCGACATGGAAGCCAAGGCCTACCTCGCCCAGCTTTGCGCTTTGCGCGCGCCGGAAACGCTGATCGCCGATCTGGCCGGGATGGCGAGCGCCGGCGCGACTTTCGGCCTCGACGGCGGGCTCTCCGCGGAAAAACTGCGCCTCGTCATCACCGAAAATGGCGGCAAGGCGATCGATTCGCCTGATCCTGCCCGCCTGCCCCGCGCATGCAAGAACCGCGCCGAAATCGAGGGGGCGCGGGCCGCCCATGTCCGCGACGGGGCGGCGTTGTGCGATTTCCTCGCCTGGTTCGCCGCACAAAAGCCAAGCGAAGTCGACGAGATCGCCGCTGCGGCGAAACTCGAAGCCTGTCGCGCCGCCGCCGGCGAACGTTTCGGCCACCCCGTGCTCGATCTCTCCTTCGACACGATTTCCTGCGCCGGGCCGCATGGCGCGATCATGCATTATCGCGTTTCGCACCTGACCAACCGCACGGTGCGCGATGGCGAATTGTTCCTGGTCGATTCCGGCGCGCAATATCGCGACGGCACCACCGATGTGACCCGCACAGTGATCTTCGGCGCGCCGGACGAGGAAAAGCGCCGCCGCTTCACTTTGGTGTTGAAGGGCCTGATCGCCATCTCGCTGGCGCGATTTCCCGAAGGCACACGCGGCATGGACATCGACGCCTTCGCCCGACGCGCCTTGTGGAGCGCCGGTCTCGATTTCGCCCATGGCACCGGCCACGGCGTCGGCTCCTATCTGTCGGTGCACGAGGGCCCGCAGCGCATCGCCCGCACCGGGACGCAGGCGTTGAAAGAGGGCATGATCCTTTCCAACGAACCCGGTTACTACAAACCGGGCGAATATGGCATCAGGCTGGAAAACCTCCTCGTCGTCACCCCGCCGGCGCCGATTGCCGGCGGCGAGATCGCCATGCACGGTTTCGAGACGCTGACGCTCGCACCCTTCGACCGCCGCATGATCGACACGGCGCTACTGGCACGCGAGGAACTGGTCTGGCTCGACGCCTATCACGCCCGCGTCCTGGCCGAGATCGGCCCGCTCGCCCTGCCTGAAACGAAGGCCTGGCTGGAAGTCGCCTGCGCCCAGTTCGAGCGTCTGTCGGCCTGAATCAGAAGCCCATCTGGCGTGCGCCGACAAGCATCGCCGCCGCGATCAGAAACGCCGTCAGCATCGACACGCGCGTGCTGAGCGCCGCCATCAGCGCCAGGCTCGCCAGTTCGGCCGGACCGCCTTGCGCCGCCGCCGGCGCGATGAGTGTCGTCAGCACCGCCGCCGGCACGGCGTTCAGCGCCGCGTCGACACGGGGATGCAGCGTGCGAAAACGCGACAGCACCGCATGGCCGCCAAAGCGCGTCGCATAGGTCAGCGCCGCCGCGCTGACGATGATGAAGACCGTGTCGGTCATGCGAACGGCCTTCCGGGGTCGGGCGCGAGAAGGGCCGCCAAGGCGACGCCGGCGAGCGCCCCGATCGACACGTGCCACGGCGAACCGACCACATGCCAGGCCACGACCGACGCGACGCCGCTCGCCGCGACAATCGGCAGCCACAGCGGCCGCTGGCGAAAACCCATGACCATGCCGAGAAAATAAAGGGGCAGCAGGAAATCGAGACCGAGCCCGTGCGGGTCCTTGATCAGTGCGCCGAAGGTCGCGCCGATCCAGGTGTCGATGAACCAGAACACATAGATCGGCGCCGCCATGGCGAAATACCACGCCGGCGATACCGGCAAGCCCTGTTCGCCGCGCCGCTCGGCCTCGGCGTATTGCGGATCGACAAGGAAAAAGAACCCGGCCCAGCGCGCCAGCGCCGGCCACTGCGCCAGCCGCCGCCCGACCGAGGCCGAATAGAGCACGTGGCGGAAATTGACGGCAAAAATGGACAGAACAACCAGCCAGGGCGCGATTGACTTGCCGAACAATTCGATGCCGACCATCTGGCTGGCGCCGGCATAGACGGTCGCGCTCATCGCCACGGATTCACCGATGGTCAGTCCGTTCTTTACCGCCAGCGCGCCGAAGAGCATGCCGAACGGCGCCGAGGAGACGACGACGGGAAACGAGGCTTTCAGGCCGTCGATGATTTCGGCGCGGCGGGCGGATTCGGACATGCGCCTGATTAGGTCAACGATGCTGGCCTGTCATGCGAATTTGCGGCGCGCCAATCATCAATCCTGCTGATGGAATCCCGTCGCCGCCCGTCCCCAATCGAGCAGCGGCTGCGCCTTCAACGCGAATGCGAACAGATCGTCGGCGAGTTTCGGCGAGGTCACCCGTTCCGGCGCGATCTTCAGATTGACGAAGAAATGCTTGTTGCGCACCGCTTGGGCGAGGTCCGGTTCGGTCACGTCGGCAAAACCGCGCGGCGGCCGCGTCAGCCGGTCCTCGTCGGAAAGGACAAGGCCGCTTTTCTTCAGCGCCGCGACCATGGTCCGCCAATCCGACGGACGGGTCACGACGGCGCGGCGCAGCGTTTCCAGCAGCGGCGGCTCCGGCATGTACCAGGCGATGCCCGAAAAACAGCCCTCCAGCCCGACCTGGACGTAGAACACGCCGGCATTGGTGCGTTTGCCGGTCGGCGACAGGATGGCCGAGACATGCAGCTTGTAGGGCCGCTTGTCCTTCGAGAAGCGCACGTCGCGGTGGATGCGGAACAGCGAATCCTTGGCGTTGCCCTGCAGGCCGAGGCCGGCCGCCTGGAATCGGTCGGACAATTCCTCGACCAGATCGCCCATCGGCGCCTTCAGCTCGCTCTCGTAAAGCGCCTGGTTCTCCTTGAACCACTCGCGGTTCATGTGGAATTCCAGCGCTTTGAGGAAGGGTATCGCCTGATCGCCGAAACCGCGGAAATTACCCATGGGAACCCTCCATTTTTACCGCCTCGCGCGCCGCCCGGATTGCCTGCTCGACCTTTTGCGGCTCGGCGATGCCGTGAAAGCCGATGCTCTCGCTGCGCGAACCGCGCGACAGCCGTCGTGTTTCCTCGCGGAACACCACGTCGCCGGTGCCGTCGCGATTGTCGCGGCGCTTGATCATCTGGATCTGATCGAAGGCGAAAGACTGGACGTAGTCGTCCTCGCGGATGATCAGGCGCCGATCCGTCAAGCCGTAGACGACCCTGCGCGCCCGCCACCGCGCCCGAAGCGGCCCGGACACAAGGCTGATCCCGACGACGATGAAGGGGATGCCGAAGGCCGGAAAGACATAGCGGAAGAACCACGGCGTATCCGGCGAGGCATTCGTCATCGTCGCGGCCATGCCGGTCCAGAACAGGGCGAAGGCAAGGAACGGGATGCCGAAAATCGCCTGCGCTAAGAGCGGACGGCCGAACGAGCCTGCATTCGTGGGCCTGCCGGCCCAGATCAGCTTTTCACCGGGCGCCATCTCCCGCTGCATGATTGTCTGCGGCGTTTCCGCCGCGCGATCGATGCGGCGACCAGTGATCGGATCGACCTCGTTCAGATCGCCACCCCTCCCGAACCGCATCAGCCCGACACCCGCCTGAACCACTCGTCCTCGTCGATGACCTCGATGCCGAGATCGCTCGCAGCTTTCAGTTTCGAGCCGGCTCCGGGCCCCGCGACGACGAGATCGGTCTTTTTCGACACCGAGCCGGCCGTTTTAGCCCCCAGCCGCTCGGCCATGGCCTTCGCTTCGTCGCGGCTCATGCGCTCCAGCGAACCGGTGAAGACGATGGTCTTGCCGGCGACCGGCGACGATACGGCCGGCCTTTCGGCATCGACGATCGTCAGTTCGGCGGCGAGCGACTCGACCAGTTGGCGGCTGTGCGGCTCGGCGAAATAGCGTCCGACCGCGTCGACCACGGCAAGGCCGATATCGTCCAGCGCATCCATCTCGTCGCGCGCGGCGGCGTCTCCGGCCCCGATCCTCAGCGCCGCGTCATGGAAGGCGGCCCAGGAGCAGTAGGCGCGCGCCAGGGTTTTGGCCGTCTGCTCGCCGACATGGCGAATCCCGAGGCTGTAGATAACCCGGTCGAGACCGATGGTCCGCCGCGCCTCGATGCCGGCGAACAGGTTTCTGGCCGATGTCTCGCCATAGCCATCTCGGTTTTTCAGTTTGGCCAGATCGTTTGCCGCATCTTGGCGCTCCAGCCGGAAGATATCCGCCGGCGACCGGATCCGTAACGGATCGGCTTCCGGCAAGCCGAAGAAATACTCCACCTGTTTGTCGCCGAATCCCTCGATGTCGAAGGCGCGGCGCGAAACGAAGTGCTTCAAATGTTCGATGCGCTGGTACGGACAGGCGAACTCGCCGGTGCAGCGCCGCACCACGCTGTCCTCCCCCGAGGCGTTGGCCTCGCGCACCACCAGCGTTTGCAGATCGCAGGGGCAGACATGCGGAAAGACAAAGGCTGCCGCGTTAGCTGGCCTTTTGTCGGCTGCGAAGCCCAGGATTTGCGGGATGACGTCGCCGGCGCGTTGCACCGTCACCGTGTCGCCGATCATCACGCCGAGGCGCTCGATCTCCTCGGCGTTGTGCAGCGTGGCGTTGGTGACGACGACGCCGCCGACGGTGACCGGCTCGAGCCGCGCCACCGGAGTGAGCGCTCCGGTGCGCCCGACCTGGATGTCGATGGCGCGCAATGTCGTCGTCGCCCTTTCGGCCGGGAATTTGTGGGCGATGGCCCAACGCGGGCTGCGCGCCACGGAACCGAGACGTTTCTGCAGTTCAAGATCGTCGACCTTGTAGACGACCCCGTCTATATCGTAGCCGAGCCGCGAGCGCTCCGCCTCGATGGCGCGGTAATGCGCCAGCAATTCGGCCGCCGTGGCGCAGCGCCGCATCAGCGGATTGGTCCTGAAGCCAAAGCGGGCGAAGGCGTCGACCATGCCCATCTGGGTAGCCGCCGGCATGTCGGACGCCTCGCCCCAGGCATAGGCGAAGAACCTCAGCGGCCGGCCGGCTGTTATCGACGTATCGAGCTGGCGCAACGAACCCGCCGCCGCGTTGCGCGGATTGGCGAAAACCGGGCTGCCGGTTTCCGTGGCGCGGGCGTTCAAAGCCGCAAAATCGGCGTGGCTCATATAGACTTCGCCGCGCACTTCGAGAATGTCCGGCGGATTTCCCGCCAGCCGATGCGGGATGTCGGGGGTTCGGCCGTGAAAGCGAGCGTGGCGCCATCGTCGAGTTTGAGAAAGCGGCGCACGCGGGCGACGAAATCATCGACGTCGCCATCCCCGAAGGCATTTTCGAGCGACAGCATCGGCACGACATGGCGCACCTTGCCGAACTTGTCCTGAACGGTCGAGCCGACCCGCCGCGACGGCGAATCGGCGCGGACGTGCTCCGGAAATCGCGCCTCGATCGCCAGGTTGCGCACCCGAAGGGCATCGTATTCGGCGTCGGAAATGACCGGCGCATCCTCGCTGTGATAGCGCCGGTCGTGTTCGGCGATCTCGGCCGCGAGCCGCGCCAATTCGGCTTCCGCCTCCGCCGCGTCCAACGCCTCGACCGGTTTGTTCGCAAATGACATTCAGGCCTCGCCGGATTCCCCGCTGCGAGCTTATCGAAGGCTTCGTCCGGGTTGAAGGGCGGAGCGGGCCTATCCCGCCCCGGCTAGCAATTTATCCGCCGCGCGGCGGGCCTCCTCGGTGATCGTCGCGCCGGCCAGCATGCGGGCGATTTCCTCGGCGCGGTCCGTATCGTCCATCAAGGCCACGCGGGTCGCCATGCGGTCAGGCCCGTCGGCGGCTTTGGTAATGAGAAAATGGCTCCGCGCCCGCGCCGCCACCTGCGGCGCGTGCGTGACAGTCAGCACCTGCACCTTCTCCGCCAGCCGCGCCAGACGCTGACCGATGGCGTCGGCGACCGCTCCGCCCGCGCCGGCGTCGATCTCGTCGAACACCAGCGTCGGCGCCGACCCCTTGTCGGCGAGCGCCACTTTCAGCGCCAGCAGGAATCGCGACAACTCGCCGCCCGAGGCGACCTTCATCAACGGGCCGGGGCGGGAACCGGGATTGGTGCGCACCCGGAACTCGATCGTGTCGACGCCGGTTTCCTGCCGATTCGCGGCGTCGCTGGCGATATCGATGAAAAACTCCGCCCGATCCAGCTTCAGCGCCGGCAATTCCGCCATTACCGCCATCGCCAGCGCTTCGCCGCCCGCGCGGCGACTCGTCGAAAGAGCCGCTGCCGCCGCGTCAAAGGCGAGACGCGCCGCGCCGACCGATTTTTCCAGCGCCGCCAGCCTTTCCTCGCCGGCGTCGAGCGCAGCGAGGTCGGCCGCCATGCGTTCGCGCAAGCCCGCCAGGGCATCGGCGGCGACGGAATGCTTGCGCGAAGCGGCGCGCAGCGCAAACAGGCGTTCCTCGGCTTTTTCGAGTTCCTTCGGATCGAACTCCGCCGCGCGCATTGCCGCCTCAACTCCGGCGCGGGCCGATTCCAGCGCGATCAGCGCTTCGTCGAGCGCCCGCGTCACATCGTCGAGCAGGCCCGGGGCCTCGGTCGCCTTGCGTTCCAGCCGGCGCAACAGCGAAGCCAACGCCGGCGTGGGCGCATTGGCGCCCGAAAGCACCTCCGCGGCGTCGGCGATTTCGACGGCGACTTTCTCGGCGCGCATCATCACGGCGCGCTTTTCGGCAAGCGCCGCCTCTTCGCCTTCCTCGGGCGCAAGTTCGCCGAGTTCCTTGACCGCCGCGCGCAGATAATCCGCCTCGCGGGCCGCCGCGGCCACGCGGGCGCGATGACGGTCGAGTTCGGTTTCGCTCTCGCGCCAAATGCGCCAGAGGTTGCGCACCAGCGTCGCCTCGCCGCCAAGGCCGGCGAAAGCGTCGACGAGTTCGCGATGCGTCGCCGCGTCGACCAGGGCGCGCTCGTCGTGCTGGCCGTGCAATTCGACCAACAGGCGGCCGATGTCGCGCAGCAATGTGACGCTGGCCGGCTGATCGTTGATGAAGACGCGGCTGCGGCCATCGGCGGTCTGCACCCGCCGCAGGATCAAGGCGTCATCGCTGTCGATGGCGTTGGCGGCGAGAAGCAACCGGGCCGGATGGCCGGCGGGTGGATCGAACACCGCCGTCACTTGGCCCTGCGGCGCGCCATGGCGGACCAGACCGGCGTCGCCGCGTCCGCCGAGCGCCAGCGAAAGGGCGTCGAGGAGGATGGATTTGCCGGCGCCGGTTTCGCCCGTCAGCGCCGACAGGCCGCGCGCGAAATCGATGTCGAGACGGTCGATCAGGACAATGTCGCGGATCGACACTTGCACCAGCATGGCGAGGCGGCGCTTACGCGCCCTTTATCGACGCCGCCGCGCGCGAGATCCACGATCCGGCGTTTTCGCGCGGCGCGAGGCCGCCCGACTGCAGCAGTTTGAACGACGATTGGTACCATTCGCTGTTCGGGAAATTGCGTCCCAGCACGGCGGCGGCGGTCTGCGCTTCCTGCGCCAGTCCCATGGCGAAATAGGCTTCCGTCAGGCGCGCCAGCGCTTCTTCCACCTGCCTGGTGTTGGAATAGGCCTCGATCACCACACGGAAGCGCTTGATCGCGGCGGCGTATTCGCGCCGCTCCAGATAGTAGCGGCCGACCTGCATTTCCTTGCCGGCCAACTGGTCGCGGGCGAAGCGGATCTTGGACTTGGCGTCCTCGACATATTCGGAATCGGGCCAGCGCTGGACCAACTCGTCCATCGCCTCGATGGTGCGCCGCGCTTCTTTCTGGTCGGTCGTCACGTCGCGAATCTGGCGATGATAGGAAAGCCCGATGATGTACTGGGCGTAGGGCGCTTCCGTATCGGTCGGATACAGCGTCAGATACCGTTTCGAGGCGATGATCGCGTCGTCGTATTTGCCCTGCCGGTAATTGGTGAAAGCGCCCATGACCAGCGATTTGCGCGCGAATTCCGAATAAGGATGCTGACGGTCGACGGCTTCGAATTGGCGGATCGCTTCATTGAGTCGTCCGGCTTCGAGATTGGCCAGACCTTGATTGTAAAGCATGTCGGCCGGTTCGTCCTCGACCACATAGGTCGACAGGTCGACGTCCTTTTCGCCCCGCAGGCAACCCGACAAAAGAAACGCCGAGGCCAACGCCGAGGCAATCGCCAGGGATCGCGCGATGGTTGGAAAGCGCCGGTTCTGTTTGACGAAAACGTTCATGCGCAGAAATCACCTTTTTGCCGGATCGGCGTCGATGAAAGACGTATCCGGCCCATCGGGCTCCGGAAACGGTCTAAACCACATCGACACGTGGACGGCAACGTCCATGACCGGCCATTGGCGCGAATTTGTGGCAGGGTTCAAATCGCCCAGGGCGCGTAAACCGGCGCGTTGACGGTGATGAGTTCGGCCGAGCGTCCGCGCGCGCTCCGATTGGTTTCGACGATCTCGAACGCGGATCGATCGGAGAGCAGGGTTCGCAACGCCGCCGCGTTGAGCCTGTGCCCGCCCCGATAGGAGCGAAAACAGCCGATGAATCGGGCGCCGGCCAACGCCAGATCGCCGATGGCGTCGAGCGTCTTGTGGCGAACGAACTCGTCGCGCCAACGCAGCCCCTCGATATTGATGATCTTGTGGTCATTGCCGATGACGACCGAATTCTCCAGCGAAGAACCAAGCGCATGGCCGGAAGCCCAGAGCCGCTCGACATCCTTCATGAAGCCGAAGGTGCGCGCCCGCGCGATTTCGGCGCGGAAAATGTCGGCGGTGATTTCGGCCGCGAATTTCTGCCGGCCGATCGCCGGGCTGTCGAAATCGATCTCGACTTCGAAACGGGTGCCGTTGTGAGGAAGGAACTCGGCCCAGGAACCGCCGCTTTCAATGCGGACCGGTTTGAGCACCCGAATGTAACGCCGTTTCGCCGCCTGGGTTTCGCGGCCGGCTTGATCGAGGGCTTCGACAAACAGGCGCGCGCTGCCGTCAAGGATCGGCGCTTCGTCGCCATCGACTTCCACGACAAGATTGTCGATGCCGAGGCCGAAAATCGACGCCATCAGATGCTCGACGGTCGCGATATGCTGCGAGGATGGGTCGCCAAGCATCGTGCACAGCTCGGTCGCCCCGATTTCCGAAACCAGCGCCCGGATCTCGCTCGCATCGCCCTTGCCGTCGGCAATTTGAAAAACCACTCCGGTGTCCGGATCGGCGGGAAGAAATGTCAGCGTCACCGGTTTGCCGCTGTGAACGCCGATCCCGGTCAAAGTCGCCCGCGATCCGATCGTCGTCTGGAAGCCTTCCAATTCGTTCCCCATTACCCCGCCTCGCAACCAGACCGCTTCGTCGTCGACTGACGCGCGGCTTTTAATGGCGTTGAAGTCCCGCGGCAACATCCCCAAGCCGAGCGGGACCTTTGTTTGACAATGGAAAATACCGGTGCGGCCCGGTTCCGCCAAATCACGCTTTCTTACCCTTTATTACGACGTTTTAGCATGACGCGGATAAATCCAACACATTGAATTAAAATGGTTTTCGCCGGCAGCCCAAGCTGCCGGCGAAAATTTTGCGACATTGTCCGACGATCCGCATGGAGCGAATCGGTCAGTTCGCCTGGCGGCGAAGGAACGCCGGAATCTCGAATTGCTCGTCGTCACGCGGCTGCGCCGGCGCAGGCTGGCGGCCCTGCGCATCGAGTTGTCCGCGGCGCGCGGCGTAGATGTCGGCTTCCGCCGAGGGCATCCGCCGGGGTTCTGCGGGGCGTTGCGCCACAGGCGCCGGGACCGCCGGTTGAAGCCGGGCATGCTCGTCTTCGCGTCGGCCGAGCCCCGAGGCGAGCCGCTTGAGCAGGCCGCCAAGCGGCCCCTTTTCCTCGACATGCGGCGTTGCCGGCGCGGCTTTCGCCGCGAGTTCGGCGCGAACCACCGGCGGAAAATCCTCCACCCGCGGCATGCGGGCCTGCGCCGGCATGGGCGGAACAACCGCCGCCGCCGCGACCGGCGCTGTTTCGATGCGCGGCGCGGGCGCCGCTTCCGCATGCCCGAATATCCGGCTTTGCGGCGCGAATTCCGGCACGGATTCGGCGACATGCGCCAACGGCATCGGTTCGCCATCCGCTTCACGGATCATGTCGGCGATGGCGTCGATCCGGCCGACCGGTGCGGCAACGGGCTTCTGCTGGATCGCCGCCTGCGCCGGCTTCTGCGGCGCGACGGCGGCGGGACGCACCGCCGGGCGCAGATCGATTGCCGGTTGGCCCGCCACCTTGTCGATGCCGGTGGCGACGACGGAAACGCGGATGACGCCTTCCAGTTCTTCGTCAAATGTGGCGCCAAGGATGATATTGGCGTCCTGGTCGACCTCCTCGCGGATGCGGGTGGCGGCTTCGTCGACCTCGAACAGCGTCATGTCGCGTCCGCCGGTGATTGAGATCAGCAGGCCTTTGGCGCCGCGCATCGACGTCTCATCGAGCAGCGGATTGGCGATCGCGGCTTCCGCCGCCGCCATGGCGCGGCCGTCGCCTGAGGCTTCGCCGGTGCCCATCATGGCCTTGCCCATTTCGCGCATCACCGAGCGCACGTCGGCGAAATCGAGGTTGATCAGGCCTTCCTTGACCATCAGGTCGGTGATGCAGGCGACGCCGGAGTAGAGCACCTGGTCGGCCATGGCGAAAGCGTCGGCGAAAGTGGTCTTGTCGTTGGCGATGCGGAACAGGTTCTGGTTCGGAATGACGATCAGGGTGTCGACATGCTTCTGCAGCTCTTCGATGCCGAGATCGGCGGTCTTCATGCGGCGCTGGCCTTCGAAGTGGAACGGCTTGGTGACGACGCCGACGGTGAGGATGCCTTTTTCCCGCGCGGCGCGCGCCACGACCGGGGCGGCGCCGGTGCCGGTGCCGCCGCCCATGCCGGCGGTGACGAAGCACATGTGGGTGTTGGAGAGGTGATCGAGGATTTCGTCGATGCACTCTTCCGCCGCCGCGCGTCCGACTTCCGGCTGCGAACCGGCGCCGAGACCTTCGGTGACCGCCGCGCCGAGCTGGATCAGCCGTTCGGACTTGGACATGGTCAAAGCCTGGGCGTCGGTGTTGGCGACCACGAACTCGACGCCTTTCAGCCCGGCCGTGATCATGTTGTTGACGGCGTTGCCGCCGCCGCCGCCGACGCCGAAAACGGTGATTCTGGGCTTCAACTCGGTGATGTCCGGCTTCTTCAGATTGATGGTCATGTCCTCGTCCTTCCGACTTCCTGTTTGCCGCATCGCCGCTGCGGCTCCGGCGGGGCCGCGCCCCTCGGGTTCCTCAAAAACTCTCGCGCAACCATTGTCCGACGCGGTGCAAGGGACCGCCCGTCCCGGTCATGCGAAGGAAGCCGGGCGTACGCGCGCTTCCCCCGTCGATGCCCGCAAGCTGCGGGTAGATCAGCAATCCGACCGGCGCCGAAAACGCCGGCCCCTTGAAAGCCTCCGGCAACCCGGCGACGCCGAGCGGACGGCCGACGCGGACATGGCGCGCCAGGATGCGCCGCGCCGCCTCGGGCAGGCCGGCAAGCTGGCTGGCGCCGCCAGTCAGGACAACGCGCTTGCCGACGATGGCGCCCATGCCGGATTTGTTCAGCCGTTCGCGCACCAATTCGAGTGTTTCCTCGACGCGGGCGCGGATGATGCGGTTCATCATGGCCCGCGACACCTGAAGGCCGGGCCCGTCGCCGCTTTCCCCGATCGGGGTGATCGACACGACGTCGCGTTCGTCATCGGCGGCCGGCAATGCGGAGCCGTGCATGACCTTCAGCCGCTCGGCGTCGTCGATGCCGGTCGAAAGGCCGCGGGCAAGATCGAGCGTGATGTGATTGCCGCCGATCGGCAATGCCTCGGCATGGATGAACTTGCCGCCGGCGAACACCGAAATCGTCGTCGTGCCGCCGCCGAGGTCGATGCAGGCGGCGCCGAGCTCGGCTTCGTCATCGACCAGCGCCGCCAGACCGGAAGCGTAGGGCGTCGCCACCATGTGCTCGACCGACAAATGGGCGCGGTTGATGGCAAGTTCGAGATTGCGGCGCGGCGCGGCGTCGCCGGTCACGACATGCATGTCGACGCCAAGCATCTCGCCGATCATGCCGCCGGGATCGCCGATGCCGCGTTCCTGATCGAGACTGAAACCGACGGGAAGCGAATGAATGACCTCGCGTTCGGCGGCGCGGGCCTTTTGCGCCCCGGCCGCCAACACGCGCTTGACATCGCCCGGGCTGACTTCGCCGCCGCCGAGATTGATGGTCGCCGAAAATGTCTCGCTGCGCATCCGTCCGGCGGAAAGATTGGCGAGGAGCGTTTCGACCGTCAGGCCGGACATGCGCTCGGCGGCGTCGACCGCGAGGCGGATCGATTGTTCGGCTTCATCGAGATCGACGATGACGCCCGATTTGACCCCGCGGCTCTTCTGATGGCCGATGCCGATGATCTGGGCGAGATGGGTGCGCGCCCTCAGCAATTGACTTTCTTCGCGCGGCCGCAATTTGGCAATGAAGCAGGTGACCTTGGTCGATCCGACATCGAGTACCGTCAACGTACCGGTGCGACGCGGACCCTTGCCGCCTTGGGAGCCGAGCCAATTCATGTCCGGCGCCTCTTCTTTTCCGCATCGATCATGATCTTGACCGCCTCGGCCCGGGCAGCCGCGCCCGAGTCGGTCAGCTCGAAGGCGACGCGATCGGGAAGGCGAAGATCGATCGCATCGATATCGCGCGCCAAAACGCCGCTTTCGGTTTCAAGTCGGGCGAGCGTGTCGAGCGCCTCGCCAACCGCTTCTTCCGGCAGACGGACGGTCACGCCATTGTCGAGGCGCAAATCCCAGCGCCGCTCGCCGATCAGGATGTGGGCGACGACGCGATCGGCGATGGCGCGGCGGCCGCCAATCAGCGGAAGGAAATCCCTGGCCGCCCGCTCGGCGCCGACGCCGATCACCAGCGGCAGGCCGGAAAAGCGCGGATCGTCGAATTCGGCGATTTCCTTGCCTTCCTCGTCGATCAGCGTGAGGGCGTCGTCCCGCTGCCATATCGCCGCGGCCCGGCGCTCCACCAGGGCGATATCGAGGCCGGAGGGATAGGATTTTCGCACAGTCGCGGAGGCGACCCAAGGCAGCGATTCAAGGCTCGCACGGGCAGCTTCGGCATCGAAGCCGATGAGCGAGGTCCATGAATTGAGGCCGAGCGCCTTGGCCACTTCGTCCTCGGTTGTCCGGTTCTGGCCGCTGATGGCGAGATCGCGGATGGAAAAGCCGACCGCGGCGGCCGAAGCCTGCACGACTGTCGGCGCGTGCCCGCCGGCGAAAACGCCATAAAACAGCGCGGCGGCGATCAGCCCGCCATTGGCCAGGGCGGCGGCATGGCGCGGCGGATTGACGTTGCCCGAAAACCAGCGGCCGAGATAGCGGACCGGCTTGCGCAGCGGACGCGGCAATATGGTGGCGTCGGCCGGATTGCCGCCCGCCCGCCCAACTCCCAAACCCATCGCCCTGGTCAACGCAAGCACGAAGCGTCCTCCACCATCCATCTGAGGAGATCGCCGAACGAATGTCCCGCGTTCTGGGCGATCTCCGGCACCAGCGAGGTCGGTGTCATGCCGGGTTGCGTGTTGACTTCCAGCCAGATGATCTCGCCATTTTCGGAATGACGGTCGTCGTAGCGGAAGTCGGAACGCGATACGCCGCGGCAGCCGATCGCTTGGTGCGCCTTGAGCGACCATGTCAGTATCTTTTGGTAAATATTCGGTGAAATTTTTGCCGGGCATTCGTGGATTGAGCCGCCGGCGACATATTTCGAATCATAGTCGTAGAAGCCGTGACCGACCGGAATGATCTCGGTGACGCCAAGCGCCACGTCGCCCATCACCGCGCAAGTGAACTCACGGCCGTGGACATAACGCTCGACCATGACGGTGTCGCCATATTTCCACGCCGACGACCGGACGATCTGCGGCACATGCGCCTGATCTTCCTTGACGATGACGACGCCGAAGCTCGACCCCTCATTGACCGGCTTGATCACATAAGGCGGCTTCATCGGATGCGCCGGGCCGATATCGAAGCGGCTTTTCACTTTCGATTCCGCCACCGGCAGACCGGCCGCCTTGGCGACGGTCTTGGCCTTCTGCTTGTTCATCGCCAGCGCCGAGGCGAGCACGCCGGAATGCGTGTACGGGATCTGCAGATATTCGAGGATGCCCTGGATTGTGCCGTCTTCGCCGAACGGACCGTGCAGCGCGTTGAAGGCGACGTCGGGCTTGAGCGCCGCAAGCACGGCGGCCACATCGCGGCCGACATCCACCCGGGTGACCTGGTAACCCTCGGCTTCGAGCGCATCGGCGCAGGAATTGCCCGATGACAGGCTGACCGGGCGTTCGGATGAAAATCCGCCCATCAGCACCGCCACATGTTTCGCTGGCATATTTGCCCCTCGTCAAACACCCGATTTCGGATTGAGTCGGCCTCTGCCCCGACCCGGTATCCGGGTCGACTGGCCGCCACGCGCCGACTCAAATCATGAAACGCCCCGCCTCATAAGAATCAGAGGTTCGCGGTCGGCGCAAGACTTCAGGAATCAGAGTGATTCTTTTTTTGACCGCGTGCGCCGGAAAAGTGAAAAAACCGCCACGTCAGCAGCGCCGAAGCAAAAGCAAGTCCTGATGCAAGGCCCATCCACACGCCCGGCGCGCCGAGGCCGAGCGGAAAACCGGCAAGCCAGGCCGCCGGCAAACCGATGCCCCAATAGGAAAAAACCGCGATCGCCATGGGCGTTCGTGTATCGTGGACGCCGCGCAGCAGCGCCACGGAAGTGACCTGCAGGCTGTCAAAAAACTGGAACCCGGCGGCAATCGCCAACAAGCCGACGGCATGACCGGCAACCGCGGCGGCGTCGGGCAGCGCCTCATCGAGGAAAAGGCCGACCAATGGTCCGGGAATCGTCAGGAACAGCGTCACCGAGACAAAAGCCAGGCCGAGCGCCACCGCGAGCGCGCCGAGCGCCGCGCCGTGCACGCCGGTAGCGTCGCCGCGCCCGGCCGCCTGGCCGACACGCACCGTCGCCGCCTGCGACAGCCCAAGCGGAATCATGAAGGCGATCGACGACAGCTGCAGTGCGATGCCGTGGGCGGCGAGTTGTTCCGTGCCGGTCCAGCCGATCAGGATTGACGCCGCCGCGAACAGCCCCACTTCGGCGATGATCGTCGCCGAGATCGGCCAGCCTAGACGCAGGAGTTCGCCCAGCGCCGGCCAGTCCGCCCGCCAGAAGCGCTCGAATATGGCGTGCTCGGCCAGGCCCGGCAGAACCATCGCGGCGAAGGCGAGAATCGCCGCGATCAGAACCGCCGACGCCACCGCCGCCGACGCCGCGCCGGCCAGCCCGAGCGCCGGCGCGCCCCAGACGCCGAAAATCAGCGCGTAGCCGAGGAAGGCGTTGAGCACCACGCCGGCGAGCGTCGCCAGCAGGATGGTGTTGCCGAATCCGCGCGCCGTGAGGAACGACCTGATCCCCATGGTCAGCAGCGCTGGGTAGAGCGACCATTGCAGGATGCGCATGTAGTCGCCGGCGAGCGCCGAGATGCCGGGGTCCTGCCCGAGCGCGACCAACAGCCGATCGGCATGCCACAGCGCCGGCATGGCCAATGTCGAATAAGCGAGCGCGAACCACAGCCCCATGCGCACTGCGCGCCGCGCGCCGCGCGCGTCGCCGCGCCCCTCCGCCTGCGCCGCGATCGGAATGACGGCGATCAGGAAGCCGGAACCCAGCATGAACGCCATGAACCACGCTTGCGTCGCCAGCACGCTTGCCGCCAGTTCGCGCGCCCCGAGCCAGCCGATCATCACCGTGTCGGTGGTGTTGACGGCGAGTTGCGCCAATTGCGCGGCGGCGAGCGGCAATCCGAGCGCCAGCGTGGCGCGGATATGGGCAGTCAGGGTCATGGTAGGATGCGGTCGCCAAGGCATCGATTCCCGGAGCAAGCGCAGGAACTTAGGCGTGGACGCCCCTGATTCGAAATCCAACCCGTCATGGTTGTTCCTGGGGCGCTTGTTCTGCCCCGGATCATGCCGATCCGGGGCAGGACTCGCCGGCAGATCAGAGCATCCGCCCGAGGAACTCCTGCACTTCGCGGCCCGGCTCGAAGCGGCCGAGGCGCTTGATCTCCCAGTCGAGGCGAATGCCGGAATGTTCGAGAACGCGGGCGCGTACCGTCTCGCCCAGTTCTTCCAGATCGTGGCCGGAAGCCGGCCCGGTGTTGATCATGAAGTTGCAATGCATCGGCGACATCTGCGCCCCGCCGATCATCAGGCCGCGGCAGCCGGCCTTGTCGATTTCCTTCCATGCCGACCCGCCCGGCGGGTTCTTGAACGTCGAGCCGCCGGTTTTCTCGCGGATCGGCTGCACGGTTTCGCGGTGGTTCTGCACCTCGTCCATGCGGGCGCGGATCGCGTCCCTGTCGTCGGCGTAACCCTCGAGAATCGCCGAGGTGAACACGAAGTCGGCCGGCGCGGAAGAATGGCGATAGGCGTAGCCCATGTCGGCGTTCGACAGGATGTGGATATTGCCTTTGCGATCCACGGCGCGGACCTCGACCACGCGTTCGCGCGTCTCCACCCCGTTGGCGCCGGCGTTCATGCGCAGCGCGCCGCCGATGCCGCCCGGAATGCCGTGATAGAAATGGAATCCGCCGATGCCGGCGTCGAGCGCCAGCGCCGCGACGCGTTTGTCCGGCGTCGCCGTGCCGACGCGAATGCGTGTCGGCGAAAGGACTTCGGCATCGCCGAACCCCTTGGCCGACAGGCGTACGACGATGCCGGCAATGCCGCCATCGCGCACCAGCAAATTCGAACCGATGCCCACAATAGTCAGCGGCACATCGGGCGGCACGGCTTTCATGAACTCCGCCAGATCGGCCTCGTCGGCGGGCTGGAACAGCAGGTCGGCCGGTCCGCCGGCGCGAAACCAGGTAATCTTGTCCATATCCGCGTCGGGCGTAATGCGACCGCGCAGACCGGACAACCGGTCGCCGAGTTTGGCCAGCAGCTTTTCGCCTGCGCTCATGCCGCCTCCCCGCCGAGTTCCTTCGGCAAGGCATAGGCCCAGGAGGTGATGTTGCCGGCGCCGAGGAAGATGACGAAATCGCCGGGTTTGGCGAGTTCCTGCACCATCGGCGCGATCGCCTCCGGCCCGGCGATGTGGCGCGCGTCGCGATGGCCGCCGGTGCGGATGCGCTGGACCAGGGCTTCGGAATTGACGCCGGCGATCGGTTCTTCGCCCGCAGCGTAAACCGGCGCGACCGCGACGGTGTCGGCATCATTGAATGCGGCCGAGAAATCGCCGAACAGATCGCTGAGCCTGGTGTAGCGGTGCGGTTGGACGATCGCGATGACGCGGCCGGCGCAGGATTCGCGCGCCGCCTTCAGCACCGCGCGGATTTCCACCGGGTGATGGCCGTAATCGTCGTAGATCGACACGCCGTTCCAAGATCCGGTCGGCGTGAAACGCCGCTTGACTCCGCCGAAAGCGGCAAGGCCGCGGCGGATCGCTTCGTCGCCCATGCCGAGTTCATGCGCCACGGCGATGGCGGCGGTGGCGTTGGACACATTGTGACGACCCGGCATCGGAATCATCAAATCGGTCAGGTGCGTTTCCACGCCGCTCTTGCGGTCGCGTATGACGACCTCGAAACGCGAACCGGCGCCCTGCGGGCGGACACTGGTGAAACGCACATCGGCCTGGGGATTTTCGCCATAGGTGATGACGCGGCGGTCCTCGATGCGGCTGACGAGGGCCTGTACGTCCGGGTGGTCGATGCACATCACGCCAAAGCCATAGAACGGCACGTTCTCGACGAACTGGCGAAAAGCATCCTTCACCGCGTCGAAGGTCTTGTAATGATCGAGATGCTCGGGGTCGATATTGGTGACGATCACGACGTCGGCGGGCAGCTTCAGGAAGGTGCCGTCGCTCTCGTCGGCCTCGACCACCATCCACTCGCCCGCGCCCATGCGCGCATTCGTGCCATAGGCGTTGATGATGCCGCCATTGACAACGGTCGGGTCGAGGCCGCCGGCGTCGAGCAAAGTGGCGACCAGCGACGTCGTCGTGGTCTTGCCGTGCGTGCCGCCGATGGCGATTGCCTGGCGGAATCGCATCAGCTCGGCCAGCATCTCGGCCCGCCGCACGACCGGAATCAGTTTTTCGCGCGCCGCGACCAGTTCGGGATTGTTGGCCTTGATCGCGGTCGACACCACGACGACCTCGGCCTCGCCGAGATTGTCGGCCCTGTGGCCGACATGGCAGGCGATGCCCTTGGCGCGCAGGCGCTGCACATTGGCGCTGTCGGACTGGTCGGACCCCTGGACCTTGTAACCGAGATTGTGCAGCACCTCGGCGATGCCGCTCATGCCGATGCCGCCGATGCCGATGAAATGCACCAGCCCGATATTCGGCGGCATTTTCATGGGAGAAGTCCTTTCAGAAAGTCCGAAGCGCTTTTTCCGGAGGCAATAGCCTCTGTCAGGTCGGCAAGCAACCGCGTCGCATCGGGTCTGCCGACGCTGCGCGCCGCCATGGCGACCTCAGCCATGCGTTCCGGCTCGGCCATTGCCGCGCGTAGAATTTCGGCGATGATTTCCGGCGACAGCGCCGCCTGCGCCCGGACCATGCAGCCTCCGGCCTTTTCCAGAGCCGCGGCATTGGCGGCCTGGTCATGGTCCAGCGCGAAGGGATAGGGAACGAGCAGCGCCGGCCGGCCGATCGCCGCGATTTCCGACACCGTCGACGCGCCGGATCGGGAAATGACGAAATGCGCCGCCGCGATCCGTTCGGCCATGTCGGTGAAGAACGGTTTCACTTGCGCCGCGACGCCGAGACTTTCGAAAGCCGCGCGCACCTCTGCCTCGTCCTCGGGGCGCGCCTGCTGGGTGATGACGATGCGGTCGCGCAACGCCGGCTCCAACAGGCCGATCGCCGCCGGAACGGCTCCGGAAAAATACTGTGCGCCCTGGCTTCCGCCGAAGACCAACAGGCGGAACGGTTCGTCGGCGGCCGAAGGCGCGTAGGCGACCCTGGTCGCCGCGATCACGGCCGGGCGCACCGGGTTGCCGGTGACGACAGTCTTGGCGCCATATTGCCCGCCTTCGGGCAGGAACCCGCCGGCAATTGCCGTCACCCGGCCGGCGAGCGCCTTGTTGGCGCGGCCCATCACGGCGTTCTGTTCGTGGATGATCGTCCGGATTTTCCGCTGCGTCGCCGCGAACACCGGCGTGAAGGTCGGGTAGCCGCCGAAACCGACAACCACCGCCGGCTTCACCCTGCCGAGCATGGCGGAGGCGGCGCGCAGCCCGCTCCACAGTTTCAGCCCCGTGCGCGCCAGCGCCAGCGGGTTTTTCGACGTCACCGTCGCCGCCGGAAAGGCGTGCGCCGCATCGGCCGGAAACGACCCGGCGAAGCGGTTGGCGCGATCGTCGGTGGCCAGTTGCACCGACCAGCCGCGCGCTTTCATCTCATGCGCCAACGCCTCGGCCGGAAACAGATGGCCGCCGGTGCCGCCGGCGGCGAGGACGACGGTCTTGTCCATCTCAGGGGGCCGGGGCGAAGGTGGGTTTCATGTCGGTGAAGAAGAACCGCCCGCGCCGCGCCGGCCGCTTGCGCGTCAGCGCCAGCACCATGCCCATGCCGATCGCCATCGCCACCAGCGACGACCCGCCATAGGAAATGAATGGCAGCGTCATGCCCTTGGCGGGCAACAATTGCAGGTTCACGCCCATGTTGATCAGCGCCTGGAAACCGAACTGCATGGTCAGCCCGGCGACGGCGAAACGGGTGAAATCGTCCTCTTCGCGTTCGGCGAAGCGCAGTCCGCGCATGACGACGAAACCGAACAGCGCAACGATGGCGATGCAGGCCAGCACGCCGAATTCCTCTGCCGCCACCGAGAAGACGAAATCGGTGTGGCTGTCGGGCAGGATGCGCTTGACCGTGCCCTCGCCCGGCCCCTGGCCGAACCAGCCGCCGCGAATGATCGCCTCGCGCCCCATGTCGACCTGGAACGTATCGCCTTCGCCGGTGAGGAACCGGTCGATGCGGCCGGCGACATGCGGGAAGCTCAAATAGGCGAGAAACGCCCCGCCGACGCCGACGACTCCGAGCAGGACGATCCACAGCCAGGAAATGCCGGCGAGAAAAAACATCGCCGCCCAGGTTCCCGTCACCAGCATGGTCTGGCCGAGGTCGGGCTGGGCGACAAGCAGCGCCAGGACGATCATGAGCAGCATCATCGCAAACAAATTACCCGGAATGCCGGCCTGCTTGCCGTTTTCGGCGAACAGCCATGCCGAAATCACCACGAAGGCCGGCTTGAGGTATTCCGACGGCTGGATCGACACGCCGGCAAGATAGATCCAGCGTCGCGAACCCTTGACTTCGACGCCGAAGAACAGCGCCGCGATCATCAGCACCAGCGAACCGGCCAGCATCAGCAGCGCCAGCCGACGTATGCCGCGGTCGTCGAGAAAGGAAACCGCAAGCAGCGCGAATAGCGCCGGGATCATGAACATCACCTGGCGCGTGACGAAGTGGAACTGGTCGAGGCCGATACGTTCGGCGACCGCCGGGCTTGCCGCGAAGGACAGCACCACGCCGAGCACCATCAAAACGAGAAAGGAGGCCAGGAACCACCGGTCGGTCGTCCACCACCAATTGGCCATCGGCCCACGTTCCGCGCGACTGACCATCAGCGTACCCCCGCTATCGGTTTGATGCCCGGGAGCGCCAGGACAGCGCGCCGGAAGGCGTCGCCCCGCTCCTCGAAATTGCGAAACTGGTCGAAACTGGCGCAGGCCGGCGACAACAGCACGACAGCGTTCGGATCGCCGGTCGCGGCCGCGTCGCGCGCCGCGCTCGCCACCGCGTTGTCGAGCGTGCCCGAGATTTCATAAGGCGCGGCCTCGCCAAGGGTGGCGGAAAAGGCCGGCGCTGCTTCACCGATCAGATAGGCCCGGGCGAGGCGCGGGAAGAATCCCGACAGGCTGGCGATCCCGCCCTCTTTCGGCAGGCCGCCGACGATCCAATGGATGCGCGCGAAGCTCGACAGGGCCGGCGCCGCGGCATCCGCGTTGGTCGCCTTGGAATCGTTGACGAACAAAACGTCGCCCAGCATGCCGACCTGTTCCATCCGGTGCGCGAGGCCGGGAAACGTGTCGAGACCGCGCTGGATGACGGCGAGATCGACGCCGACGGCGCGCGCCGCCGCGATCGCCGCGAGGGCGTTCTGGGCGTTGTGCTGGCCGCGCAGCGAACCGATGCCTTCCAGCGTGGCGAGCTTGACCACTTTGCCGCCTGTCGCCTCGAACAGGCGCGGACCATCGGCGAAATAGCCGTCCGGCACGGCGAGCCGTTTGGAAATGCGCACTACCTTGCGGCCGGCCCGTTCGATGCGGTCGGCGATCTGCGTCGACCAGGCGTCGTCGATGGCGACGATGGCGATGTCGCTGCCGGCCACGAGACGCTCCTTGACAGCGGCGTAATGCTGCATCGTGCCATGGCGATCGAGGTGATCGGGGGTCAGGTTGAGCAGGATGCCGGCGGTGGGGTTGAGCGATGGCGCGAGATCGATCTGGTAGGACGAACATTCGACCACATAGGCGCGTTTCGGCGCGGGCGGCTCGAGCGTGAGCACGGCGCGGCCGATATTGCCGCCCATCTGCGTATCGAGGCCGGCCGACGCCAGCACATGCGCCGTCAGCGCGGTGGTGGTTGATTTCCCGTTGGTGCCGGTGATGGCGATGAAGGGTGTGGCCGGCGCGCGCAGCGCGCGTTCGCGGCAGAAGAGCTCGATGTCGCCGATGATCTCGACGCCGGCCGAACGCGCCAGCTCCACCGTCCAGTGCGGCTTCGGATGGGTGAGCGGCACGCCGGGCGAAAGCACGAAGGAAGCGACGCCGCTCCAGTCGATGGTGCGCAAATCCGCGGTCGGAATGCCGGCGGACGCCGCCTTGGCCACGCTTTGCGGGTTGTCGTCGAAAGCAATCACGTCGGCCCCGCCAGCGACCAGCGCCTGCGCCGTAGCCAGCCCCGAACCGCCGAGGCCGAAGAGGGCGACTTTGCGTCCCTTGAGAGCGGTTACAGCGATCATGGTTTCAGCGCAGCTTCAACGTCGACAGGCCGATCAGGGCCAGGATCACGGCGATGATCCAGAAGCGGATCACCACCTGGCTTTCGGTCCAGCCCTTTTTCTCGAAATGATGGTGGATCGGCGCCATCAGGAAAACCCGCTTTCCCGTCAGCTTGAACGACCCCACCTGGATGATCACCGACAGCATTTCCATGACGAAAACGCCGCCGATGATGGCGAGCACGATCTCATGCTTGGTGGCGACCGCGACGGTGCCGATCAGGCCGCCGAGCGCCAGGCTGCCGGTATCGCCCATGAAGATCGCCGCCGGCGGCGCGTTGAACCACAGGAAGCCGAGCCCCGCGCCGATCAACGCGCCGAGGACGACGGAGAGTTCGCCGGTGCCGGGCACGAAGTGGATTTGCAGGTAGTTGGCGAAGATGGCGTTGCCGGAGAGGTAGGCGATGGCGCCGAACGACGCGGCGGCGATCATCACCGGCACGATGGCGAGACCGTCGAGGCCATCGGTGAAATTGACCGAATTGCCGGCGCCGACGACGACAAAGGCGGCGAAGGGCACAAAGAAGATGCCGAGGTCGATGACCAGGTCCTTGACGAAGGGCAGCGTCAGCGACGACGAGAAACTGCCCGAACCGGCCCGCATGATGATGAACGCCGCCGCGCCGGCGACGACGAATTCGATGCCGAGCCGGGCTTTTCCCGACAGGCCGGCGTGCGACTGCTTGGTCACCTTGAGATAGTCGTCGTAAAACCCGATGGCGCCGAAGCACACGGTGACGACGAGGACCACCCAGACATAGATGCTGGCGAGGTTGGCCCACAGCAGCGATGAAACCAGCAACGACGACAGGATCATCAACCCGCCCATGGTCGGCGTGCCGGCTTTCTTGAAATGCGTCTGCGGCCCGTCGGCGCGGATCGGCTGACCCTTTCCCTGGCGCACCCGCAACCGGTCGATAATGCCCTGGCCGAACATGAAAACGATCAGCGCCGAGGTGATCAGCGCCCCGCCGGTGCGAAACGTGATGTAACGAAACACGTTGAGCGCCGCGAACTGGTCGGAAAACGAAACGAGATAGCTCAACATGCGAAATATGTCCCTTCGTCGGGCCGATGGCGCATCATGCGGCGCGCCCTTCCTGCCGGAATTTGTCTTGAAGCGCCGCGACAATGCGGGAAAATCCGATGCCGTTTGACGATTTGATCATGATGGCGTCGCCCGGCTCGAGCGCCTTGACCACCAGCGGCGTCAGATCCTCGACCGATTCGCGATATGCGGCGAGAAGTCCGGGCTTGAGCGCCGCTGCGAGCGCCTTCATTTCCGGTCCGGCGAGGAACACCACATCGGTTTTCGATGCGGCCAACACAGCCGCCAGCTCGACATGCAGTTTATCCGAATGCGCGCCGAGTTCGCGCATGTCGCCGAGCACGGCGATCCGTCGTCCCTTGGCGCCGATGGCGGCCTGGTCGAGCAGCGCGACGGCGGCGCGCATCGACGCCGGATTGGCATTGTAGCTCTCGTCGATCAGGGTCGAATTTCCGCCGCGCACCGACAGGATGGTGCGCTGGCCGCGCCCTTTTTCAGGCGTCAGGCCGGCAAGACCCTGGGCGGCGCGACCGGTGTCAAGTCCGAGCGCATCGGCGACGCCGAGCACGGCGAGCGCATTCTGCACCATGTGGCGACCGGGCGCGCCGACGGTCGCCGACAGATCCTTGCCGGCGATGCGCGCCGTGATCGCCGTTCCGTCGCCTACGGGCTCGGCCGTCACCAGGCGAAAGCGGGCGCGCAGATGCTCGCCGAATCCGTGGATGGTCTTGACGCCCGCGGCCTTCGCCGCCTTGTCGAGCAGGGTGAAAAAGGCGTCGTCGCGGTTGATCAGCGCCACGCCTTCCGGTTCGATGCCCTCGAAAATCTCGGCCTTGGCCATCGCGATTTCGTCGAGCGACGCAAAGTAACCGAGATGGGCGGCGGCGATCAGGGTGACGATGGCGACATGCGGGCGAACCAGGTTCACCAGCGGCCGGATTTCGCCGGGATGGTTCATGCCGATCTCGAAAATGCCGAAATCGGCGTCGGCCGGCAGGCGCGCCAGCGTCAGCGGCACGCCCCAATGATTGTTGAACGAACGGTCGGAGGCGTGAACGCTGCCGAACGCCGAAAGCACATGGCGCAACGCCTCCTTCGTCGTTGTCTTGCCGGCCGAACCGGTGACGGCGACGATCCGGCCCTTGGCCCTTGCCCGCGCCGCCGCGCCGAGCCGTTCGAGCGCTTTCAACGTGTCGGAAACGACGATCATCGGCGCCTGGACGCGGCCAAGCGCCGGAAGTTTCTCTTCCGCGACGACCAGCACCGATGCCCCGGCGGCGAGCGCCGCGGAGGCGAAATCGTGGCCGTCATGAACCTCGCCCTTGATGGCGAAATAGGCGTCGCCAGACTGGAGCGTCCGTGTGTCGATCGACACGCCCGTCGCCGCGCCGGGCATGACGCCGACCGGGCGGCCGTCGAGCGTCGCCAAAATTGCCTCGCCGGTCCACAAGGGCGCGCTCATGCCGCGCTCCCGGCAAGCGCGGCGCGAACCTCGTCATGGTCGGAAAACGGATGAATCACGTCGCCGATGGTCTGGCCTTCCTCATGGCCCTTGCCGGCGACGATCAACGTATCGCCGGCCTTCATCATGGCGACAGCCGTCCGGATCGCTTCGCGGCGATCGGCGATCTCGCTCGCGCCCGGCGCGGCGGCGAGAATCTCCGACCGGATCGCGGCCGGAACCTCGGAACGCGGATTGTCGTCGGTGACAATGGTCATGTCGGCGAGGCGCGCGGCGATGGCGCCCATGATCGGCCTTTTGCCCTTGTCGCGGTCGCCGCCGCAGCCGAAAACCACGATCACCCGTCCCGTGGTGAAGGGTCGAACCGAAGACAGCACGTTTTCCAGCGCTTCCGGCTTATGGGCGTAGTCGACATAAACCGGCGAACCGTCCTTGGTCGAACCGGCGAGGTCGAGCCGCCCCGGCGCGCCTTCCAGATGTTCGAGCGCCGCGAACGCTGCTTTCGCCGGTGCGCCGGTGGCGATGGCGAGACCCGCGGCGACGAGGGCGTTCGACACCTGGAATTCGCCGGCCAGCGGCAGGAGGATTTCGCAAATTTCGTCGTCAAAGGCGATTTCGAGGCGTTGCCGGGCCTTTTCGTGTTCGACGCGTTTCAGCGTGACGAATTCCCCGGCGCGCCCGACGGTCAGCACGTTCAATCCGGCGCGGCTTGCGTGATCGGCGGCGCGCGCGCTCCACGGATCGTCGGCGAAAATCACCGCCGGCGCGCCTTTCGGCAGCAATTCATCGAACAGCCGCATCTTGGCGGCGAAATACTCGTCGACCGTCGCATGGTAATCCATGTGGTCGCGGCCGAGATTGGTGAATCCGCCCGCGGCCAGGCGCACGCCATCGAGGCGGCGCTGGTCGAGGCCATGGCTGGACGCCTCCATGGCGGCGTGGGTGACACCGGAAACCGCAAGTTCGGCCAGCAGACGGTGGAGGAACACCGGGTCGGGCGTTGTCAGCGTGCCATAGTCGTTGCGACCCGGCGCGGCGACGCCCGTGGTGCCGATCGAGGCGGATTGCAGACCGCAATGGGCCCAGATTTGGCGGGTGAAAGCGGCGACCGACGTCTTGCCCGCCGTTCCCGTGACGGCGACGACTGTTTCCGGTTGCCGACCGTGCAGCCTGGCGGCGACCAGCGCCAGCGTCCGGCGCGGGTCGTCGACCGCGAGCACCGGAATGTTCAGACCCGGGAAACGCGCGTCGCGACCGGCGATCACCGCCACCGCGCCACGCTTTTCCGCGTCGAGCGCATAGGCCGCACCGTCGGTCTTGATGCCCTTCAGCGCCGCGAAAAGATCGCCCGGCCTGACCGCGCGCGAATCGGAAGTGACGCCCGAAACCTCGTACTCGCCTCCGGCGGCGGCGGGAAGAATTCCGGAGAAATCGTTGAGTTTCATGGCGTTGTTTGCAGTCCGGTCGTGGCCGCGGCGGTCCGCGCCTGGTTCAATGGGTGGAAACGAGCAGAGCCTTCGCATCGTGGCCGAATTCGGGCTTGACGCCGAGCATCGGCGCTGCGCGCGACACCACGGCGCTGACCATTGGCGCGGCGTTGGCGCCGGCGGTGGCGCCCATGCCGGCCTTTTCCGGTTTCGGTTCGTCGATGATGATCAGCACGACATAACGCGGATCGTTGAGCGGAAAACCCGACAGGAAGGCGTTGAAGCGCTTTTCGCTCGAGTACCGTCCGTTGACGACCTTTTCGGCCGTGCCCGTCTTGCCGCCGACCATATAACCCTCGGCCTCGGCGCGTCGCCCCGAACCCTCCTCGACATTGAGGCGGAACAGGTAGCGCATGGCGGCGCTGGTCTTTTCGTCGACGACCTGCTTGGCGAAAGCGTCTGCCTGCTCGGCGGTGCGCGGCAGCAAAGTCGGCGGGATGAGCCTGCCGCCGTTCATCAACGCGGCGGCCGCGACCGCCGTCTGCAGCGGCGTCGTCGATACGCCATGTCCAAAGGCGATGGTAACCGAATGCAGCTTTTTCCATTCCTTCGGCTGGGTCGGGGAGGCAATTTCCGGCAACTCGAACGCAATCCGGTCGAGCAGGCCCATGCGGGTGAGGAATTCGCGGTGGCCGGCGATGCCGACGAGATCGGCTTCGCGGGCCGAACCGATGTTCGACGAGAAAATGAAAATTTCCGGCACCGAGAGCACGCGCCGCTTGCCGTGGAAGTCGTTGATGGTGAAGCCGCCGATATTGATCGGGCGCGAGGCGTCGAACCGGTCCTTCAGCGACACCTTGCCCGAATCGAGCGCCATCGCCGTGGTGAAGGTCTTGAAGGTCGAACCCATCTCGAACACGCCGCCGCTCATGCGGTTGAAGCGATCCTTCTCGTGGGCGTTGACCGGGTTGTTGGGGTCGTAATCCGGCACCGAGGCCATGGCCGCGATTTCGCCGGTGCGCACGTCGATGATGACTCCGGCGGCGGCGAGGGCATGGTAGCGCTCCACGCCCTTGACCAGTTCGTCGCGCAGGATGTGCTGCACGCGCAGGTCGAGCGACAGCTTCACCGGCTCCATCTCGCCGCCCTTGGCCAGACCCAGCGACTGCAGGTCGGAAAGCCCCTGATCGTCGATGTATTTTTCAAGACCCGCTATGCCTTGATTGTCGATGTTGACCAGCCCGACCAGATGCGAAGCGGTCGGGCCGCCAGGATAGAAGCGCCGCTTTTCGGTGCGAAAGCCGATGCCGGGTATGCCGAGCGCCATGATTTCCGCCTGCTGGCGCGGCGTCAGTTCTCGTTTCAGCCAGACAAAGCCGGTATCGCTTTTCAGCTTGTTCCAGGTTTGCTCGGCGTCGAGATTGGGCAGCACGGTCATCAACCGCTCCACCGCCTCGTCGACATCGACGATGCGGCGCGGTTCCGCGAAAAGCGACGCAGTCTTGATGTCGGTGGCGAGGATTTCGCCGTTGCGGTCGACAATGTCGGGCCGCGCCGAGCTTTCCCCGGCGGCCAGATGGCCGGCGCCGCCCGGTTCGGCCAGGCCGAATTGGGCCAGACGGCCGGCCAGCGTGGCGAAAAAGGCGAAAAACACCGCCGCTGCGATGCGCGAGCGGTTGCGATTGCGCTTGGCGGCTTTGTCCGGCGCGGGTTGGCCGGCAGCGAGACGGCGCGCGAGAAAGGCGGCGGCGCGCGACAATCCCGCCGGCAGGTTTGCGACACGGGCGGGCAATTTCATTGGCCGGTCCCTCCCGTCGTGGTCGGATCGGTCGCATCGCCGCGTTTGACCATGATGCCGCCCTGCGAATTGATGATGTCCTCGATGCCCTGTTCGCGTGTCGGCAATTCATCCGCGCCGACGATGGCGCGCGCGCCAAGCGGCTGCAATTGAAGGTCCTTGGCGTATCGCTCGGCCAGCTTTTGCAGGCGCGCCGGCTGGGTCAGCAGGCTCCAGTCCGCCCTCAGCAATTCGACCGAATCCTTTTCCTGCTGAATGGCGATGCGCAACTTGCGGATTTCGGCAAGCCGGTCTTCGGAATCATGCTTGATCTTGTAGGTCATCGCCGCGGCCGCGATCATGATCGCCACCAACGCCATGTCGAGGGTGCGGAACATCATCAACGGCCTTTCCCGATTGCCGAAATGTCCGGCAGCCGTGCGAAAACAAAGGGGTGGTCGTCATGGGCCGCGGCCGGGGTTCGGCGCGCGGTGCGCAGTTTTGCCGAACGCGCCCGCGGATTGGCGGCGCATTCGGCTTCCGACGCGGCGACCGGCTTGGCGACATCGACGAAGGTCGGCGCGGCCGAGGACGTTTGCGGCAAATGGCGCGAACCGGAGGCCGCGCGCGAGCGGTCGGAGAGGAACTGCTTGACCATGCGGTCCTCAAGCGAGTGGAACGATACGACCGCGAGGACGCCGCCGGGCCGAAGCGCCCGTTCAGCGGCGAGCAGCGCCTCGCCCAATTCGCCGAGTTCGTCGTTGACGAAGATGCGCAGGGCCTGGAAAACCCGCGTCGCCGGGTGGATCTTGTCGTTCGGCTTGCGCGGCAGCGCCGCCTCGATGGCGTTGGCGAGATCGCGGGTGGTGGCGAAGGGGCGTTCCGCCCGACGTCTTTCGATCATGCGGGCGATACGCCCGGCGTGGCGTTCCTCGCCGAGGAAGGAAAAGATTCGCGCCAGATCGCCGGCTTTCGCCATGTTGACCACATCGGCAGCGGTAGGGCCGGCCTTGGCCATGCGCATGTCGAGCGGTCCATCGAACCGGAAGGAAAAGCCGCGCGCCGCTTCATCGATCTGCATCGACGACACGCCGATGTCGAGAACCACGGCGTCGACCGTTTCACCGGCGAGAATGTCGAGTTCGGAGAAATGGCCATGAACGAGTCGGAGCCGCCCGCCCGAGCCGGTTTCCAGCGTCCGGCCGGACGCGATGGCGTCGGGATCGCGATCGATGGCGACGACCCTCGCGCCGGCGTCGAGCAGCGCCCGCGTGTAGCCGCCGGCTCCGAACGTGCCGTCGACAACCGATTTGCCCGATAAACCGCCGAGCGCGGCGAGGACTTCCGCCAGAAGAACCGGAATGTGGCGGGCCGGTCCGCCAACGGGATCGCTCCCGTGGCCCGCCATCATTCCGTTCCCCCGGTCGACCGTTCGGCGAGCGCCGAACGGCGGAGTTGAATCAGCCGGGCGCGCACCGCCTCGGCATGGTCGCGAAGCCTGCCCGGCTCCCAAATCTGGAAAAACGCCCCGCGCCCGACAAAGGCCGCATCGTCCGTGATGCCCGTGTGCGCCCGCACGAAATCGGTAACCGCGATTCGTCCCTCCGGGTCCAGCTTCAGGAACGCGCCATCCCCATGAACGAAAAAGCTCATGTCGTCCGCCGTCTGCAGGAAAGGATCCTCCAGCGCGATCCGCTTTTCGTAGAGATCGAGCAAATCCGCGCCGCCGCAGTCGATCGTCGGCGTCTCCAGGGCGCGCAGGCCATAGAGTTCCGCGCAGCCGCGCTTGGCCAGCACCGCGCGGAAATGCGCCGGCACCGACACGCGGCCCTTCGCATCGATCCTGTTGATGGCGCTGGACAGGAATCGTTCCATCGCTTCCTACCGCCGCCCCTGCCCTGATTTGCCGCATGTTCCCGGCCGCATCGAAAGATGCGCCCGCCCCCGCCAAGTCGCCATGTCCAAAATCCCGATACGCCCGGCCCGCCTCCGCCCCAACGGCGGCCGACCCGGCGAACGCATCACCCTGAACGCCAACTTGCTGATTTGCGATTTGGGATAACATGGGCGTTCATGGGCGTCAAATGAATCGAACGGGCCGAACCGCCGCGAAAACGACCCCCGTGGCGGTCTCCGGCCCTTGGGTCCGTTTATCCCCTGTCAACCTTAACGAAGCGTTAGGAAACAAAGCGCCAGCCGGCCTGTAAGCCGGGTTCTGGAGGGCCGGCGTCCTGCGACGCCGACGCGGCGGCCATTCCTCTGGGATGCCTGTCGCCAGGCGTCTCGAGCAACCCACCCGGACGACTGGGGCGGAAACGCCCTGACGGCGAACCGTCGCGTCGTCCCTATTCGGTCTTGCTCCCGGCGGGGCTTGCCATGCCGCCTGCCGTTGCCGGAGGCGCGGTGGGCTCTTGCCCCACCTTTTCACCCTTGCCCGGACATGTCCGGGCGGTTCGTTCTCTGTGGCGCTGTCCCTGGGGTTACCCCCGCCGGACCTTGTCCGGCGCCGTGTTTCCGTGGAGCCCGGACTTTCCTCGCACGCCGCCTTTCGACGATTGCGCGCGCGGCCGCCCGGCCGGCTGGCGGACGCTCAATAGCGCCCGCCGTCGGCAAAAGCCACACAAAAGCGCGTCAGGCGCGCAACTGGCGTTTGACCTTGGCGCAATAGGCCGCCGATACCGGGTTCATCCGCTTGGCGCCATGCCCGGCATTGTATTTGAGGATCGTGCCGCAAACCGATCCGCCGCCGAGGCGATGCGCCTGGCCGAGATATTTCATGCCGTATTTGAGATTGGTCTCGGGATTGAACAATCCGCTCGCCTTGCCGGAATAGCCGAGCATGCGGGCCGTCGCCGGTTTGATCTGCATGAGGCCGATCTCGCCGGCGCCGCCCCGCGCATTGGCCCGGTAGTTGCTTTCGACGCGGACGACCGCGTGCGCAAGGCCGACAGGCACGCCATAAGCCGCCGCATATCGGGCGATCAGCGTGCCATAGGCGCCCGGCTTCCGTGGCGCTCCGGCCCGCGCAACCGCGACGCCGCCTTTGACGACGCCCGATTTTCGGGCGGTCGCGACAACTCTCCTCGGTCGTTCCGATGGCGCGGTCTTCGTCGCCGTTGACGTCATCGGGGTGTCGACGGCGATGGTGAAAGGGGATTCCTGCGCAAACACCGCGGAAGAGGTGACGACAGCGACGAACGTCGCTGCGACGAGAGCCAGTTTTTTCATGGATTTCCGTCTCTTGTCCGGCGGCGGCGCAAACCGGCCGGCCGGAAGTGGGCTTTGGCGCATCCCCGCCCTGAGGACGTCGTTCACCCCAAGGGCGCGCCAGCGAACCCCCGCTTCTGATCAGGCGAATGGGACGCGACGATGGCCCGTCCAATCACTTTCGGTTTCGAACCGTAACCGGGTCAGACGCGTCGTTGCGCGCGCAGCAGACGTTTGAGCGTATCGATCGTCGACCGGTCCGCCCGACCATCGACAAGGGCGGGCCGGAAATGGCGCTGGAACGCCTCGACGACGACGCGCGTGCGCTCGTCGAACACGCCGGTCGCCGGGCAATCGTAGCCATGGACCCCGAGCAGCGATTGCAGCGCCTCGACCGGCCGGCCGCGAGCGCCCTGACCGAACCATCCGCCACCGCTGGGCGGCTCGGGCTGAACATGAAGCCCGACGCCCGACGCCGCGAGGCGCGCCCACGGGAATTTCTCGCCCGGATCGATCTTGCGGCCGGGCGCAATATCGGAATGGGCGAGCACCCGCTCCGGCCGGATCCCGTGGCGGTCGACGACGCCTCGCGAGGTCGACCACGGCCTCGATCTGCGTAGCGGGAAAATCACGAAAGCCGAGAAAATGCCCAGGATTGACGATCTCGACGCCAATTGACGCGGAGTTGATGTCCGCCTCTCCCGCCCAGCATCCCTTGCCGGCATGCCAGGCGCGATCGCTTTCGCGCACCATCTGCACGATGCGCCCGTCTTCGTGCACAAGATAATGGGCTGAGACTTCCGAGCGCGGATCGGCAAGCCAGGCCTCCGCCCCTTCGCCGGTCTCCATGCCGGTATAGTGCAGCAGCAGGATCGTCGGGGTCCGGCCGTCCCGGCGCGGCCCGAAATTCGGCGAGGCGCGCACTTCCGCGCCCGCGTGGTCCGGCGGAAATCCGGTCATGTCGCCCGCGCCAGCTGCTCGATCATGGCATAGGCGGCGTTGATGGCGGCGATGCGGTCATGCGCGATCGCCAGGAACTCCTTCGGCAGGCCATGCGCCATCATCTTGTCGGGATGATGCTCGGCCGCGAGCGACCGGTAGCGTTTTCGCACTTCGGCGAACGGTGTGTCGCGCGCAACGCCGAGCACGGTCCACGGATCGGCCTTGCCCGAAACGGCATGGCGGGCCAGCACGCGTTCGAAACGGGTTTCGTCGAACCCGAAAATATCGGCGATGTCCTGAAGGAAATGCAGTTCCTTGTCGTGCAGCGCGCCATCGGCCTTGGCGATGTGAAACAACCCATCGAGCACATCCTCGAGGATCGGGCAGGCCTTCACCCCGTCGGCGCACAGGCCGGCGAGTTGCGACGCATAAGCGCGGTATCCGGCGACATCGCCTTGCGCCAGCGCGTAGAGCCGCTCGACATTGCGCCGCTCTTTCGGCGGCACCGCGAAAAACTCCTCGAAGGCTTGCACTTCCGAAATGGTGACGACGCCGTCGGCTTTGGCCATTTTGGCCGACAGCGCGATCATGGCGACCGAAAAGGCCACCTGGCGGCGCGTTTCCGGATCGCCGGCGAAGACGCGCTTGATCGCCTCGACCATGCCGGCGAGCGCGATAGACGAATTCGTGGCGACGAAATCGCCGATGCGGGCGAATATGGTCATGCCGCCCTTGTAGCGGGCGCGACGGCGCTGGCAAGCGCCGCCGCTGCGGCGGCCGGCGATCCGCGGTCCGGATCGGGAGCTTTGCCGCGAATTGCGGCGCGCGTAGAGAATTCGCCGAAGAATCGGATAACGCTGCGGCAATGCGCCATCATTCCCTTTCGCGTGAATCTCTGGGCTTTCTGTTGGGTTTCGTCGGTGTCGTCATCTTCGCCGCGACGCTGCCCGTCACCCGTTTGGCGCTTGAAGGCTTCTCGCCCTGGTTCATCACCTTCGGCCGCGCCGCGCTCGCCGCGATTGCCGCGTCCATCGGCCTTGTCGTCGCCCGCCAAAGGTTGCATGACTCCGATACCGGCCGGATTGCGCTCGCCGCATTGTTTCTTGTCTTTGGTTTTCCGGCTTTTGCCAACATTGCGCTGCAAACCGTGCCGGCCGCCCATGGTGGCGTCGTGCTCGGCATCCTGCCGTTGGCGACAGCCGTATTCGCCGCGATCATCGCCGGCGAACGCCCGTCCGGCCTGTTCTGGTTCGCCAGCCTTGCCGGTGCGGCGCTTGTCGTCGCCTTCGCCTTGCGCAACGACGCCGGCGGGCTGGCGCTCGGCGATATCTGGCTCTTTTGCGCCGCGATCAGCGCCTCGATTGGTTATGTGATCTCCGGCGGCCTGTCGCGTCGCATGGCCGGCTGGGTCGTGATCTCGCGCGCCCTCGTTCTGGCCCTGCCCTTGTCGTTTGCCGGATCGCTCCTGACATGGCGACCCGAATTCGCCGACGCATCGCTGCGCGCCTGGGCCGCCTTTTTCTACCTCGGGCTCGGATCGATGTTTGCCGGATTCTGGTTCTGGAACGCCGGTCTGGCGCTTGGCGGCATTGCCCGCGTCGGCCAGGTGCAATTGCTCCAGACTTTTTTCACGGTGTTTTTCGCCTGGACGCTGCTTGCCGAACCCATCGGCGCCGATACGCTGATTTTCGCCGCCGGCGTCAGCGCTTTCGTCTGGCTCGGCCGCAAGGCGCGCGGCGCATGAAAAAACCGGCCGGGTTGCCCCGACCGGTTTCCGTTGCCCGAGAATCCGGACTGATTACATGCCGAGCGCGGCCTTGGCGGCGGCGACGGCGGCTTCAACCGCGGCCGTGACGGCGGCGGCGTCGCCACCAGCGGCGGTGGCGGCGGCCGTCGCGGCGGCCTTGATCTGCTCGACCGCGGCAGTCTTCTGCTCGACGGTCATGGCGGCGGCGCCGGCCTTGAGCTGGTCGATGGCGGCCTGAACGGTCGCGTCGATCGCCGGGGCGGCGGGCGCAGCCGGCGCGGCCGGAGCTTCAGCCTTCGGGGCTTCCGGCGCGGCGGGAGCGGCCGGGGCGGCCGGGGCTTCGGCCTTCGGAGCTTCCGGGGCGGCGGGAGCAGCCGGCGCGGCCGGAGCTTCAGCCTTCGGGGCTTCCGGCGCGGCCGGAGCGTCGGCCTTCTTTTCCGAGCAGCCGGCAATGGTGAGCGCCGAGATCGACGCGGCGAGGATGAGATACTTCTTCATGATGCAAACCTCCATGCAGCGGTTCTTGCTGCTGCGCGCGCATTGGTGGCGAATTGTGGCGAAATTCGAGCAGGGCCCCAAATCGATTCAATTCCGGTTGCGGCGCAATGGCGCGGGAAACATCAAAAATCGTGTCGTCGCAAGGAGATGTCGCCTTTGCGATTGCCAATGGTGGAGGCGTCTGTTCAACTTCGGTGAAGAGGAGCCGCCAATTGTGACCATCGAGCTTTCGCATCTTTTTTACCAAACCCGTCTGCGCCGCCCTTTGCTCGACCGGGGCGAAGGGGTCTGGCTGTTCGACCGAAGCGGCAAGCGCTGGCTCGACGGATCGTCCGGAGCGATGGTGTCGAACATCGGCCACTCCAATCGCGCCGTGCTCGACGCCATGAAGGCGCAGCTGGAAAAGGCGACCTTCGGCTACCGCCTGCATTTCGAGAACGAACCGGCCGAACGCCTCGCCGCCCGCATCGCCTCGCTGATGCCGGCCGATCTCGACCGGGTCTTCTTTGTATCGGGCGGCTCGGAAGCGGTCGAAAGCTGCTTGAAACTGGCGCGTCAATTCGCCGTCGCCAAGGGCGAAGCCCAACGCTGGAAGGTGATTTCGCGCTTTCCGTCCTATCACGGGTCGACACTCGGCGCGCTTGCCGTCACCGGCATGTCGATGATGAGCGCGCCCTTCGCGCCGATGCTGCGCGAAATGCCGAAAATTCCCGCACCGACCGCCTATCTCGACCGGGACAATCTGACCATGGACGAGCGCGGCTTGCGCTACGCCGACCTGCTGCGTCAGGAAATCCTGCGCCAGGGACCGGAAACCGTGCTGGCTTTCATTTTCGAACCGGTCGGCGGCGCTTCGACCGGCGCGCTCGTCGCGCCCGACAGCTATTACGGTGAAATCCGTAGAATATGCGATGAGTTCGGCATCCTCTTGATCGCCGACGAGGTGATGAGCGGCGCCGGCCGGACCGGCAAATACCTTGCCTGCGATCATTGGGACCTGGAACCGGATATAGTCGCCCTGTCGAAAGGTTTCGGCGCCGGTTACGCCCCGCTCGGCGCGATGGTGGCGCGCCGCGACATCGCCGAAGCGGTCATCGACGCCGGCGGCTTCATCCACGGCCACACCTATGCCGGCAATCCGCTCGCCTGCGCCGCCGGGTTGGCGGTGCTCGACGAAATCGACCGGCTCGGCCTGCTCGACGCCGCCGCCGCGCAAGGCGGCAAATTGAAGGCGCGTCTCGAAGGCCTGATGGCGCGATTCCCGTTCATCGGCGATGTGCGCGGCAAGGGCCTTTTGCTCGCCTTCGAACTGGTCGCCGACCGCGACACGATGGAACCCCTGCCGGTGTCGCTGAACGCCCACAATCGGCTCGTCGACATAGCCTATGAGCGCGGCCTCATCATCTATTCGCGCCGCACGCGCGGCGGCCGCATTGGCGATCATTTCATGGTCTGCCCGCCGCTGATCGTCACCGACGACGAACTCGACAGGCTGATGGACATGCTCGACGCGAGCCTCCGCCAGTTCGCCGACGAGGAAGGCCTCGCACTCGCGGAAGTCGCCGCATGAACGATCCCGTCATCATCACCTGCGCCGTCACCGGATCGATCCACACGCCGTCGATGAGTCCGCATTTGCCGGTGACGCCCGACGAAATCGCGTCCGAAGCGATCGCCGCGGCGCGCGCCGGCGCTGCCATCGTGCATCTGCATGCCCGCGATCCGCTAAACGGCATGCCGTCCGCCGACCCCGACCTGTTCATGCAATTCCTGCCTGCCATCAAGGCGGAATGCGATGCGGTGCTCAACGTCTCGACCGGCGGCTCGTCGCGCATGAGCCTCGACCAGCGCCTCGCCGCCGCGCGCCGCGCCAGCCCGGAAATGTGCTCGCTCAACATGGGCTCGATGAATTTCGGCCTGTTTCCGATGGGCGAGAAGCCGCGCGCCTGGAAACACGAATGGGAGCCGGGATTCCTCAATTCCACCCGCGACATCGTCTTCAAGAACACGTTTGCCGATATCGAGGCCATTCTCGCCGATCTCGGCGACGGCCACGGCGTGCGCTTCGAGCTGGAATGCTACGATGTCGGCCATTTGCAGACGCTGGCGCACTATCTCGACCACAAGATCATCAAACCGCCGGTGTTCCTGCAATTCGTCATGGGCGTGCTCGGCGGCATCGATGCGTCGGCCGAAAGCCTGATGGCGATGAAGGCGACGGCCGACCGGCTGATCGGCGACTATCATTTCTCGGTGCTGTCGGCCGGGCTGAAACAGTTCACGCTCGGGACGATGGGCGTCATCCTCGGCGGCAATGTCCGCGTCGGGCTGGAGGACAATCTGCGCCTGTCGCGCGGCGAACTGGCCAAATCCAATGCCGATCAGGTCGCCAAGATCCGCCGCGTCGTCGAGGAACTCGGCTTCGACGTGGCGACGCCGGCGCAAGCGCGGCAGAGGCTTGGGCTGAAGGGCACGGCCAATGTGGGGTATTGAGGCATTGACATGAAAGTCGTGTTCGACGATGCGCAAACCGCGCATTTTCCCAAATCCTTCCTGTCGTCGGGCGCGCCGGCGGAAAATCCCGAAAAGCCCGAGCGCGCCGCAATCCTGCTCGACGCCGCGCTCGGCGCGGGATTGTCGCGTGTTGTTCCGCCCGATTCCGGCCTCGGCCCGATCGCCGCCATCCACACGCCGGAATACCTCGTCTTTCTGCGGACCATCTACGAACGCTGGCGGCGCATCGAGGGCGCGTCGGCCGAGGTCGTACCCAACATCCATCCCGACCGGCGCGACGGAACCTACCCGGCGTCAGCCGTCGGCCACGCCGGCTGGCACATGATCGACACGTCGGCGCCGATCAATGGACAAACCTGGGCTCGATCTACGCCAGCGCCCAGAGCGCCATCCACGCCGCCGATCTGGTGCGCGGCGGAGAGGCAGCAGCCTATGCGCTGTGCCGCCCGCCCGGCCATCACGCCACGCGCGACCAGGCGGCGGGCTTCTGCTATCTCGCCAACGCGTCCATTGCCGCCGGCCGCCTCGGCGGCCGGGTCGCCGTTCTTGATGTCGACCTCCATCACGGCAACGGCACGCAGGCGATCTTCCATGACCGCGATGACGTTTTGACGGTATCCATCCACGCCGATCCCACGCGTTTTTACCCGTTCTTCTGGGGCCATGCCGATGAGCGCGGAACCGGGCGCGGCCTCGGCTTCAACCTCAATTTGCCGCTGCGGCGCGGAACCGGCGACGACGGCTTTCTCGCCGCGCTCGCCGTCGCCCTCGATCGCATCGCCGCGTTCGCGCCCGACGCCCTCGTCGTCGCGCTCGGCCTCGACGCCCATGAAAGCGATCCGTTCAAGGGCCTCTCGGTAACCACGGAAGGCTTTCGCCGCATCGGCGAAACCATCGGCGCGACGCGCCTGCCAAGCGTCATCGTGCAGGAAGGCGGCTATCTCAACGCCGCGCTCGGGCCGAACCTCGCCGCCTTCCTTGACGGATTTCGGAGCCGGAGGTGAGCCGCGCCGATTTCCGCTTCGCCTGGCGCGACCGCCATGTCGTCCGGCCGGGGTGCGCGGAAGACTATGAAGCCATTGTCGCGATGCTGCGGGCTCTGGCGAGCGATGTCGCGGCGCCGATGACGCCGAAGGTCGATGTCGCTTCGTTGCGTCGCCACGGTCCGGATGGCGACCGGCGTTTCGACATGCTCGTCGCCAGCCGGCAGGACGGGCCGCTCGACGGGCTCTGCCTCTATGGCTGGACGTTTTCGGGCTGGCGCGGCGCGGCCGGCCTGTTCGTCGCCGACCTTTACGTCGCCCCGACGGCGCGCGGCATTCGCCTCGGACGCGGACTTCTGGCGGCGGCGATCGCCCGCGAGGCCGAAAACGGCGCCGCCTTCATCAAGCTCGATGTCGATCACCAGAACATCGGCGCCATCGGCTTTTACGAAAAACTAGGCTTTCATGTCCATCACGGCGAACGGGTGATGATCCTCGAAGCCGACCTCCTGCCGGCGCTCGCCGATGAGTGAAACGCGCGGCTGGGAGTTCTGGATCGACCGCGGCGGCACTTTTACTGACGTCATTGGCCGCGCCCCGGATGGTGTCTTGCACACCGCGAAAATGCTGTCGGAAAATCCCGAAGCCTATGGCGACGCGGCGACCGCCGGCATCCGCAAACTGCTCGGCCTCGCCCCCGGCGCGCCGTTCCCGCCCGGTGTCATCGGCGAGGTGAAAATGGGCACGACCGTCGCCACCAACGCGCTTCTGGAGCGCAAGGGCGACCGCGTGCTCCTGTTGATCACGCGCGGCTTTCGCGATGCGCTTCGACTGGCCTGGCAGTCGCGGCCGGACATCTTCGCCAAGAAGATCGTCCTGCCCGAGCAGCTCTATGAACGCGTCATCGAAATCGACGAGCGTGTCCGCGCCGACGGGACGGTGGAAACGCCGCTCGATCTTGCCGCCGCTGAAGCCGAAATACGCGCGGCGAAGGCCGACGGGATCGACGCCGTCGCCGTCGTCTTCATGCACGCATGGGCTTATCCCGAACACGAACGCGCCGCCGAGGCGCTGTGCCGCGAAACCGGCTTCGCCCAGATTTCCGTTTCGCACCGCGTCTCGCCGCTGATCAAGCTGGTGTCGCGCGGCGACACGACCGTGGTCGACGCCTATCTGTCGCCAATCCTACGACGTTATGTGGAGCGCGTGAAGGGCGAGCTGGGGGCGGAAGCGCCAATCTCCCCCCTCGCGGGGGAGATGCCCGGCAGGGCAGAGGGGGGTAAATTCCAACCTCCGCCCCCCTCTGTCGCTTCCGGCGACATCTCCCCCGCGAGGGGGGAGATAGGCCCTCCCCCTCCCCGCCTCCTGTTCATGATGTCCTCCGGCGGTCTCACCTCAGCCGATCTGTTCCAGGGCAAGGACGCCCTGCTCTCCGGACCCGCCGGCGGCGTCGTCGGCATGGCTGAGACGGCGCGCATGGCCGGGTTCGGCAAGGTCATCGGTTTCGACATGGGCGGAACCTCCACCGACGTCGCCCATGTCGACGGCGCTTTCGAGCGCGCCTTCGACACCGAAGTCGCCGGCGTACGCGTGCGCGCGCCGATGATGCGCATCCACACCGTCGCCGCCGGCGGTGGGTCGATCCTGCATTTCGATTCCGGCCGCTTTTCCGTCGGGCCGGATTCGGCCGGCGCCAATCCGGGTCCGGCCGCCTACCGGCGCGGCGGGCCGCTCACCGTCACCGACGCCAACGTGATGTTGGGCAAGCTCCAGCCCGACCTGTTTCCGGCGATCTTCGGACCCGGGCAGGATCAACCGCTCGACGCTGATATCGTGCGTGAAAAATTCGTGGCGCTCGCCGCCGAAATCGGCGACGGGCGTTCGCCGGAACAAGTCGCCGAAGGCTTCCTCACCATCGCCGTGGAAAACATGGCCAACGCGGTGAAGAAAATATCGGTGCAGCGCGGTTATGACGTGACCGAATATCTGCTCAACGCCTTTGGCGGCGCAGGCGGCCAGCACGCCTGCCTCGTCGCCGATGCGCTGGGCATGACATCGGTGTTGATCCACCCGATGTCGGGCCTGCTGTCGGCTTATGGCATCGGCCTCGCATCGGTTTTCGCCTCGCGCCAGAAAGCCGCCCTGCTGCCGCTGGCTGGCGACGCCATGCCGGCGCTTCAGACCGCCATTCTGGCGCTCGCCAACGAGGCCATCGCCGAACTCGGAACGCAGGGCGTGCCGGAGGGCGAGGTCGCCTGGTTTCCGTTTCTGCATGTGCGCTACGAAGGTTCCGACACGACTTTGCCGGTCAATTGCGCCTCGTGGTCGGCCGACCGGGCCCGCGCCGATTTCGAGGCGGCCCACAAGGCGCAGTTCGGTTTCATCTATGACGGAAGGCCGCTTGTCGTCGAGGCGGTCGCCGTTGAAGCGCAGGACGGCCGCGTGCGCGGCCGCGACGAGACCGAACGCGCCGCCGGCGCGCATCGCCCCGAAGCAATTACGACCGAACCCGTGTTCTGCGACGGCGGCTGGCGCGACGCCGGCGTTTTCCGCCGCAAGGGTCTCGGCTTCGGCGCCCGCCTCGCCGGGCCGGCCCTGATCGTCGAGGCGCACCAGACCATCGTCGTCGAACCGGGCTGGGAGGCGGAGTTGACCGCCCGCGATCACATCCTCATGCGGAGGGTGGAGAAAAAGAGCAGGCCCGCGCCGCTGGGCGCCAGGGCCGATCCCGTGCTGCTCGAAGTGTTCAACAACCTGTTCATGTCGATCGCCGAACAGATGGGCGTGACGCTGCAGAACACCGCCTGGTCGGTCAACATCAAGGAACGGCTCGATTTTTCCTGCGCCGTCTTCGACCGGACCGGCGCGCTGGTCGCCAACGCGCCGCACATGCCGGTGCATTTGGGCTCCATGGACCGATCGGTCGAAACCATCATCCGCCTCAACGCCGGCAAGGTGCGGCCGGGCGACGTCTTCGCGCTGAACGCGCCCTACAATGGCGGCACGCATCTGCCCGACATCACCGTGGTGACGCCGGTGTTCGCGCAGTTCGGCGAGGAAGAAAAATCCTCTTCTGGGTCGCCTCGCGCGGCCACCACGCCGATATCGGCGGCGTCGCGCCGGGATCGATGACGCCGCTCGCCACCACGGTGGACGAGGAAGGCGTGCTGATCGACAATCTCCTTGTCGTCGACCAGGGCCGCTTCCGCGAGGACGACCTCGTCGACTTGCTGACCAGCCACCGCTATCCGGTCCGCAATGTCCGCCAGAACGTCGCCGACCTGAAAGCCCAGATCGCGGCGTGCGAAAAGGGCGTCGCCGAACTCCGCAAAATGGTCGGCCATTTCGGCCTCGAAACGGTCGAGGCCTATATGGGCCATGTCCAGGACAACGCGGCGGAAAGCGTGCGCGAGGTGCTCGACCGCCTGCCCGACGAAGCGGAGTGCGCCTACCCGACCGACACCGGCCAGACCATCCGGGTGAAAATATCCGTCGACCGCGCCGCCCGCCGCGCCAAAGTCGATTTCACCGGCACGTCGCCGGTGATGAAGAACAATTTCAACGCGCCCGAACCGGTGACCCGCGCCGCCGTCCTCTACGCCTTCCGCGTCATGGTCGAAAAGCCGATTCCCATGAACGCCGGCTGCCTGCGCCCGATCGACATTGTCATCCCCGACGGCTGCATGCTGAAACCGCAATACCCGGCCGCCGTCGTCGCCGGCAATGTCGAGACCTCGCAGCACGTCACCAACGCCCTGTTCCAAGCCATGGGCGCGCTCGCCAACGCCCAAGGCACGATGAACAACCTCACCTTCGGCAACGCCCGCCACCAATATTACGAGACGATCTGTTCCGGCGCGCCGGCCGGACGGCTCAATTCGGGCGAAGGCTTCGATGGCGCGTCGGGCGTCCACACCCACATGACCAATTCGCGCCTCACCGACCCGGAAGTCCTCGAATTGCGTTTTCCAGTCGTTCTGGAGGAATTCTCGATCCGCCCGGATTCCGGCGGCAAGGGCAAATGGAGCGCCGGCGACGGCACGCGCCGAGCCATCCGTTTTCTCGAAAAGATGGATCTCGCCATCCTGTCGTCGCACCGCACGCACCCGCCGCGCGGCCTCGATGGCGGCGGCGACGGCGAGGTCGGCAAGACCGAAATCCGCCGCGCCGACGGAACCGTCGAAACGCTTGCCGCCAGCGCTCAAACGACCGTCGGCCCCGGCGACGCGGTGATCGTCACGACGCCGACGGCGGGAGGGTGCGGCAAGGACTGACCCCGTCATCGCATTGTCATGCGCGCCGCCTATCCGCCGCCCTCAAATCTTGAGCCGGGAGGGATTCGCACATGACGGACTTGGCCGGGGAACGCCTGAGACGCAGCGCCTCCAAACCGAAACTGGTCGCCGCCGTCCACCGCCACAAGCGCGCTTCGCGCGAAGGCTTTTCTGAGCGCCTGTTTACCTGGCTGTTTTCCGGCCTCGTCTATCCGCAGATTTGGGAAGACCCGGAGATCGACATCGAGGCGATGGCGCTGAGGCCCGGACATCGCATCGTCGCCATCGCGTCGGGTGGCTGCAATCTCCTGTCCTATGCGGCGGCGGCGCCGGTGAAGATCGACGCGGTCGATCTCAACGCCCACCATGTCGCGCTCAACCGGTTGAAGCTGGCGGCGGCGAAGCACCTGCCGGCTTATGGCGATTTCCTCCGTTTCTTCGGCGGCGTCGGCCATCGCGCCAATCCGGCGGCTTACGAAAAATTCCTTGTCGACCACCTCGACACGGCGACGCGGACCTACTGGTCGGGGCGCGACTGGCGCGGCCGCCGGCGCATTTCGGTCTTCGCCCGCGATTTCTACCGCACCGGCCTGCTCGGACGCTTCATCGCCGCCGCGCATCTTTTCGCCCGCGCCAGTGGCGTCGATCCGCGCGCCCTGACCATGGCGCGTTCCCTCGACGAGCAACGCGATTTTCGACGAAAAGCTCGCGCCGCTTTTCGACGGCAGGTGCTGCGCGCCATCACCGGCCGCAAATCCTCGCTCTTCGGCCTCGGCATCCCGCCGGCCCAGTTCGACGCGCTGGCCTCGGAAGGCGACACCATGGCCGACGTGCTGAAAGCCCGGCTGGAAAAACTCGCCTGCGATTTTCCCCTCGCTGACAATCCGTTCGCCTGGCAGGCCTTTGCACGGCGCTATCCGACGGCCGCGGAAGGCCGGCTGCCCGTCTATCTTCAGGCGAAAAATTTCGCCGCCATCCGCGCCAATGTCGATGGCGTCGCCATTCATCACGCCAATTTCACCGATCTGCTGGCGAAGAACCCGACGCCTCCGTCGACAGCTACGTCTTGCTCGACGCGCAGGACTGGATGACCGACGAACAGTTGAATGCGTTGTGGCGCGAGATCGACCGCACCGCCGCGCCGGGCGCGCGCGTGATTTTCCGCACTGCGGCGCGACCAAGCCTGCTTCCGGGGCGCGTCGCCGCCGATATCCTCGACAAGTGGCGCTACGACGAAAGCGCATCGGCCGATTTCACCGCCCGCGACCGCTCCGCCATCTATGGCGGCTTCCATCTCTACGAAAAGGCGGCGGCATGAGCGCGGCCGAAACGGCCCATGCCGGACTGATGGACGGCGTTTATCGCCGCCAGCGCCACATTTACGATCTGACGCGCAAATATTATCTGCTCGGCCGCGACGATCTCGTCGAAGCGCTTTCTCCGCCGGTCGGCGGAACCGTGCTCGAACTCGGCTGCGGCACCGGGCGCAATCTGGCGCTTGCCGCCCGTCGCTGGCCGCGGGCCGGCTATTTCGGCCTCGACATCTCGGCGGAAATGCTGGCGACCGCGCGCAAGAACCTTGAGCCCTTCGGCGATAAAATCGCGCTTGCCCGCGCCGATGCGTCGCATTTCGACGCGACAACGCTGTTCGACGCCAACCGCTTCGACCGGGTGTTCTTCTCCTACGCGCTGTCGATGATCCCGCCTGGGAAAGGCGATCGACGCCGCGCTCGAGGCGCTGAAGCCGGGCGGCGAGCTGCACATCGTCGATTTCGGCGGACAGGAGTCGCTGCCTGCCTGGTTCGGGCGCGCGCTGCGCGCCTGGCTCGCCCACTTCCACGTGACGCCGCGCGACGCGCTGCGCGATATGCTTATCGCCGCCGCCGGGCGCCATGGCGCGGCTGTTTCATTTCGCTCGATCCGGCGCGGCTATGCCGTGCTGGCGAAGGTGACCTTGCCCGCTGCCTGACCATGCGCCGATTTGGCTGCTTGCCGGTCATTTCATTGCGGTAGAACATAGGGCCATGCCGCTTGAACATTCGCACCGCGCCGACGCCATCGCCGCCCGCCTCGCCGCCGGGCGGCAAACCTCCTATCTGCGCGATTTCGTCTATGGCGGCATCGACGGCGCGGTGACCACCTTCGCCGTCGTCTCCGGCGTCGTCGGCGCATCCTTGTCATCGAATGTCATCCTCATTCTCGGCGTCGCCAATCTCGTCGCCGACGGGTTTTCAATGGCGGCGAGCAATTATTCCGGCGCCAAGACCGTCGCCGACGATGTCGAGCGCATCCGCGCCATCGAGAGGAAACACATCCGCCTCGAACCGGAAGGCGAGCGCGAGGAGGTGCGCCAGATCCTCGCCGCCAAGGGATTGGCCGGCGACAGCCTCGAGGAAGCCGTCGCCGCCGTCACCGCCAAGGAGGCGACCTGGATCGACCTGATGCTGACCGATGAATACGGCCTGTCGCCGAACTACTCCTCGCCCGTCACCGCGGCGCTGGCGACATTCGCTGCCTTCGTGCTGTGCGGCGCAGTGCCGCTCATCCCTTTCGTCCTCGGTCTGGAGAGCGCCTTCGAATGGTCGGCGTTGATGGTCGCGGTGGTGTTTTTCGCCATCGGCGCAGCCAAAAGCCGGTGGTCGCTTTCGCCCTGGTGGCGCTCCGGCATCGAAACGCTGCTCATCGGCGGCGCGGCCTCGGCCATGGCTTACGCAGTGGGCTATCTGCTGCGCGGATGGGCGGTTTGAGGCGCGGCCGCGACGCAACGCCGCTTTCTGGATCGGTTGAATCCCGCTAGGGAATGCCCCGCCTGCAAACGCCGTAAACGGAGAACCGCCATGCCCGCCGCCCGTCCGCCCAAAGCCGCCATGCTCACCTCCGGCGGCCTCGCGCCCTGCCTGTCCTCGGCCGTCGGCGGCCTGATCGAGCGCTATTCCGAGATCGCTCCCGACGTGGAGCTGGTCTGTTACGTATCCGGCTATCAGGGCCTGCTGCGCGGCGACAAGCTGGCCGTCACCGGATCGATGCGCGAGAAGGCGCCGCTGCTGCACCGCTTCGGCGGCTCGCCGATCGGCAATTCCCGCGTCAAGATCACCAACGCCAAGGATTGCGTGAAGCGCGGCCTCGTCAAGGACGGCGAGAACCCGCTCGAAATCGCGTCCCGGCAATTGATCGCCGACGGTATCACCATCCTGCACACCATCGGCGGCGACGACACCTCGACCCAGGCGGCCGAACTCGCCGCCTATCTGAAAGCCAACGGCCATGATTTGACCGTTGTCGGCCTGCCGAAGACCGTCGACAACGACATCGTGCCCGTCAAGCAGTCGCTCGGCGCATGGACGGCGGCGGAAGCCGGCGCGCGCTATTTCGACAATGTGTCGAACGAGCAGAGCGCCAATCCGCGCACCTTCGTCGTCCACGAGGTGATGGGCCGCCATTGCGGCTGGCTCACCGCCGCCACCGCGCTCGCCTACCAGCCGATCGTCGAGGGCCACCGCTTCCCCGACGGCTTCCTGATGAGCCGGGCGCTGAAGGACATCGACGCCATCTACGTGCCGGAACTCGCCCTCGACATCGAGGCCGAGACGGAACGTTTGCGCAAGCGTATGGAAAAGGTCGGCTCGGCGACGATATTCGTCTCCGAAGGGGCCGGCATCGACGCCATCGTCGCCGAGCGCGAGGCCGCGGGCATCGAATTGGCGCGCGACGCTTTCGGTCACGTCAAGCTCGACACCATCAATGTCGGCGACTGGTTTGCCAAGCAGTTCGCCAAGGGCATCGGCGCGGAAAAGACGCTGGTGCAGAAATCCGGCTATTACGCCCGCTCCGCCGCCGCCAATATCGACGATCTGCGCCTGATCAAGGGCATGGCCGATCTCGCCGTGCAGTCGGCGCTGGATGGCGTTCCCGGCCTCATCGGCCACGATGAGGAGAAGGGCGGGCGGCTGCGCGCCATCGAATTCACACGCATCAAGGGCGGCAAGCCGTTCGATCCGGCCGTCGGCTGGTTCGAGGATTTGCTCAAGCGGACGGGGCAGAAGTGAGCAAGTGGCGAGTGGCGAGTGGCGAGTGGCGGGTAAAAAATCCGATCCGCGTGCGATCACAAGACCCAATTCGCTATTCGCAACTCCCTATTCGCCCCTCACAGCGCCTTCGCCAGGGCTTGCACCATGCCCTGCGACTTGTAGCCGAGCTTCGACGGCGTCAGCCCCATGCGCAGCACGACCAGAGCTTCCGACGGGATGACCGCCATCGATTGGCCGTCATGGCCGAGCGCCCAGACCGCGTCGGCGGGAAGCTCAAAATCCTCATCGGGATCCTCGTCGTCGGGAGTTCCCGCGGAATGACCGTTCAGCCACATCTGACCCTTGGTATATTGCGGGCCGAAGCCAATGTCGGAAACGGGATTTGGCTCGCGCATCATGGACGTCCAGCCAGCGGGCAGGATCGGCTGTCCCGCCCAGGTTCCGTCGCCGAGCATGAACAGGCCGAAGCGGGCCCAATCGCGCGCCGTGGCGTAGAGATAGGACGAGCCGACAAAGGTTCCGCGCGCATCCATTTCCAGCGTCGCCGAGTGCATCCCGAGCCGCTTGAACAGCGCCTCGCGCGGAAACGCCGCCGCCTTGACCGGATCGCCGAGCGCATTGCGCCACAGTCGCGCCAGGATGTTGGCCGTGCCCGACGAATAGGAGAAGGCTTCGCCCGGCCCGGTTTCGGCCGGCATGGAGGCGGCGAAACCGGGCATGTCGGCTTCGAGATAGAGCATGCGGGTCACGTCGGTCACATCGCCATAGTCTTCGTTGAAGGCGAGACCGGACGACATGGCGAGCAAATCGGACAAGGCGATCGAATTGCGCGCGTCGTTCGCCCATTCGGGCAGCAAGCTAGTCTGGCCGGTCGAGAGCTTGCCGGCCCCGACGATAGCGCCGACCAAAGCCGCATTGACCGTCTTGGTCATCGACCAGCCAAGCAGCGGCGTATCGGCGGAAAAACCTTCGCCATAGCGCTCGCCGACGATGCGGCCGTCCTTGACCACGACGACGGCGCGCATGCCGGGCCCGGTCATCGCCGGATCGTCCAGAATGGCGGCGACGGCCGGGTTCTGGCTCGGCTCGATGCGGGCGCCCTCCGGCCAGATTGCGTCCGACGGCGCCGCCGCATCGGCGACCGGACCATCCGGCGCCTTCGCCGCCGCCGGATCGCCGTCGGGCACGGTAGAACACCCGAAGCCCGACGCGTGGCGCGCCGTCATCCGGCCGAACAGGCCGAACAGGCCGGCGGAGACCGTCCCCGCGCTTTCATCGACGGAAACCGAAACGAAGCCGAGGATCGGATGGCCCGGCGCCTGCACATCGATCGCCAGCACATCATCGGCCTTGCGCCCGGCGAGAAACACATTCGAGCAGACGATCTTGGCCGAGTAGGCGCTGGCGACGCGGATCAGGTCAGGCGGCGCGATGGCGAGCCAGCCGGCAATCCCGGCCAACGCCAAAACGACAAGACCCGCCAACCACTTCGTCACTCGAACGATGAACCGCATGATCGATCCTCCATGGCCCAATTCGTGGCCCGGCGGCGCGGCTCGCGCAAGCGGAAAGCGCGGTTCGCGCCGGTTTCGCTGCGGAAGCGCTTGCGCCCGGTCGAAAAATTGCCGAAATTTTAACGTAACGGGGCAAGATGAGAGGCGGAATCCGGCCATTTTTCGTGTGCCGGACCAGGGGGATTGATCGCGTGAAGCAACGTCTTGCCGCCCTGACCTTGCTGGCGTTCGCCGCCGGTTGCTCAACCTCGTCGATCGAATCCCGCAACGTCGCCGCCATCGACATCGCGCCCAAGACCGCTGTCGCGGCCGCCGACGGAACCACTTCTCTGGCCGAGGAAGAGCACGCCACGGCCCACGGCATGAACAAGGTGGAAAACCTCGCCTATGCCGGCGAAGCGCGCCGCCGCTTCGGCGATTCCGATCCCTTCGATTTCGGCGCGCGCTCGCCGCATCATCACGCCATCCACGGCGTCGACGTCGCGAAATACCAGGGCGACATCGACTTCTCGCGCGCCAGGGGCTCCGGCGTCGCCTTCGCCTGGATGAAGGCGACCGAGGGCGGCGACCGCGTCGACGACAAATTCGCCGACAATTGGACGCGCGCCAAATCGGCGGGCGTGCCGCGCGGCGCCTATCATTTCTATTATTTTTGCACTTCGGCCGCCGAGCAGGCGCGCTGGTTCATCCGTAACGTGCCGCGCGACGCGTCGTCCCTGCCGCCGGTGCTCGACATGGAATGGAACCCGCAATCGCCGAGTTGCAAGAAACGTCCGCCCGCCGCCCATGTGCGCAGCGAAATGAAGACTTTCCTGTCGATGATCGAGCGCCACTACGGCAAGAAGCCGATTGTCTACACGACGCCCGATTTCTTCGAGGACAACGACCTCGCCTCGTTCAAGGGCTATTCGTGGTGGCTGCGCGCCACCAACGACCATCCCGACGCCAAATATGACGGCCTGCCCTGGACCTTCTGGCAATACACCGGCACGGGCCGGGTGCCCGGCATTACGGGCGATGCCGACATCAACGTGTTCCGGGGCGACGCCAAATCCTGGCGGTCCTGGCTGGCGGCGAACGCCGGCTGATCCGGCGTGAACGACAAGGCCGAACTTTCCGTCCCCGCCGCCTTCGCGGCCCTGCTTGCCTTCCAGCTCGCCGGCGAGACGGCCGCCGCCGCCCTGGCCCAGTCGTTTCCCGGCGTCGCCGTGCCCGGACCGGTGCTCGGCATGGCGCTGTTCCTCGCCTTCCTGTTCTGGCGCGGGGGCCCGGGCGAGAGCCTCGACGCCACGGCCGGCGGCATCCTCAGGCACCTTTCGCTGCTTTTCGTGCCGGCCGCCGTCGGCATCGTCCGCCACGGCGAAACCATCGCCAACGCCGGCCTCGCCATCGGATTGGCGTTGGTCGTATCCACCATGCTGACCCTTATCGTCACCGTCGGCGTATTTCTCTTCGTCAAACGATGGCAGGGCCGACATGACGCCTGGCGTCAAAGCCATCTGGGTCTATCTGTCCGACTCGCCCCTGCTGTGGCTGACGCTGACGCTTGCCGCCTATGTCGCCGGCGACGCCCTGTCGCGCCGCTTGAACCGCCATCCGCTCGCCAACCCGGTGATCGTCGCGGCGGCGGCGATAATCGCCCTGCTGCTGGCGACGAGGACAGAATACGGCGCCTATTTCGACGGCGCGCAATTCGTCCATTTCCTCCTCGGTCCGGCGACGGTGGCGCTGGCGGTTCCCCTGTGGAAAAATCGCGCTTTGGTGCGGGCCAACCTCTTGCCGATGGCCGCGGCGCTCGCCGCCGGTTCGGCCGTGGCGGCGCTGAGCGCGGTCGCCATTGTCTGGGCGCTCGGCGCGCCGGTGAGCGTCATGGCCTCCATCGCGCCGAAATCGGTAACCGCGCCGGTGGCGATGGAACTGTCGAAATCGCTCGGCGGCGTGCCGGAATTGACCGCCGTGCTGGTGATCCTGACCGGGATCATCGGCGCGCTGATCGTCACCCCGTTGATGAATGCGTTTCGCATTACCGATTTCGCCGCGCGCGGTTTCGCCGCCGGCGTCGCCTCGCACGGCATCGGCACGGCACGCGCCTTCCAGGTGTCGGAGACCGCCGGCGCTTTCGCCGGCATCGCCATGGGCCTGAACGCCGCGCTGACCAGCCTGCTGGCGATGATTTTCCTGGCGCTGGCCGGTTGAGCCGGTCAGTACTTGTCGAATTCGTCCTTGTCGGTCGGCAACAGCAGCACCGCCGTCGTCAGATAGCCGAAGCCGAAGGTGACCCCGAAGGACGAGCCGAGCACGATGATCGCCACAAGGCGATGGCGCGAATGCATCACCAGTTCGCCAAGCCCGTGGATGTTGAACCACACCAGCAGGCCGGCGATGAACCAGCCGATGGCGATGCCGATGGACGAATTGATCATCACGAAGCGGATGAGTTTCGGCAGTCTTTGTTTCGCGGCCATATCGTCAATGTAGGCCGATTGACGCCCGCTCCAATGCTTCAATCCGCCGCAAGGTCGTCGGAATAGCCTTCCATCGTCTCCAGCGACATGAAGCCGTGCGGCATGCCGCCTTCGTCGAACGGAGTCGTCACCTCGACGAAACGGTCGGGATAAAACCCGTTGAAACGCGAGCGCAGCGCCATCGAATAGGCGCCGATATGGCCGATCTCGATCCAGTCGCCGGTATCGATGGTTTCCGGCAACCAGAACGGTTTCGACAGGATGTCGACCGAATCGCAGGTCGCGCCGCAGACCCGGAACGGCACGATGGCGTTCTCGTCGCCATTGCGCTGCCGGATTGACGGATCGGGGATGAAGCGAGCCGGCAGCGTGATCTTGCCGGTCCACGAATCCGACAGCGACGCCCAGATGCCGTCATTGATGTAGAGCCGCCGCCCTTTGCGCAGCAGCACGCGCACGATGAGCGAAAAGGCGCGCGCCACGACAACGCGGCCGGGCTCCGCCACCAGCGGCGTATCGGCAAAGCCCCATTCGGCGATGTCGCCGCGCACACGGCTCATCAATTGCGGCAGCGACGGCATGACGTCCGGTTCTTTTGCCGGATCGTGGCCGTAATCGGCCGGAAATCCGCCGCCGACATCGAGCGCGGCGAGGTTCACGCCGGCGCGTTTGCGCACCCAGTCGGCCGATTTCAGCGCCCCGTCATAGACGTCCGGATCCTCGATCTGGCTGCCGACGTGAAAGCACAGGCCCACCTTGAAGCCGTTGCGGTCGAGGCGTTGCAGCAATTCGATCGCCTGCGCCGGGCCGCAGCCGAATTTCTTCGACAATTCGTAGGCCGCCTCGCCCTTGGTGGCGATGCGCACAAACACGGTCATGGCGGTCGGATCGAGATCGAGCGCCTTGACCACGCGGGTGAGCTTGGAAATCTCGTCTTCGTGGTCGACCACGGTGGTGCGGATGCCGTATTCTTCGAGCGCCAGGCGGATATGAGACTGGGCCTTCACCGGGTGCATGTAGATCAGTTCGGCTTCGGCCGAAACGGCGCGCACGGCGGCGAATTCGGCCGGCGACGCAACATCGAAACAGGTGACGCCGGCCTCGAACAGGGTGCGCAGCACCATCTCCTCGCCATTGGTCTTCACCGCATAGGCGGTCTTGCCGGGAAAGGCCTCCATGAAACGTCGCGCATCGGCCCTGAGCACATCGGGACGGAAGCAATAGACCGGCTCGTCCGGGCGCAACGCGAGCGCGGCTTTGGTGGCGTTGGCGAATCGCTCCATGGCGCGTTTTCTCCCTCGTGTTTTCGGGCAAGGCTAATCCATTCGGCCCGGCCTTGCCATGGCGAAGCCGCGCTTCGCCGACGCCGCGCCCCGGGGTTCCGCAAATCGGGTGGCGCGCGCCGTGCCTTCGCCTTATCCACGCCTCATGACCCAGGCCACCCGCCCGCCGCCCTCCCCGCCATGTCCGCCCGCTCCTGGGCGATGTTGATCCTGCTCGGCGCGCTGTGGGGCGGATCGTTCTATTTCGCCCGCATCGCCGTGATGCAGATCGAGCCGTTCATGCTGGTGGCGATGCGCGTGGCGATCGCTGCCGCGGCGTTGTGGATCTGGCTGCTCGCGGCCCGGATTGATTTCAGGCCGATGAAGGCGCAATGGGCGCCATTGCTGTTCCTGGCGCTCATCAACAATGTCATCCCCTTCTCGCTGATTTTTATCGGCCAGACGGCGATCGGCGCCGGGCTCGCCTCGATAATGAACGCCACGACGCCGTTCTGGACGGCGCTGATCGCCTGGGGCTTCGCGGTCGAAGCGCGGCCGGCGATGCACAAATTCGCCGGCATCGCCATCGGCGTCGCCGGCGCGGCGGTGATGCTGGCGCCCGGCATGGCGGAGGCCGGCGGCGGCAATGTTTTCGCCAAGCTGGCGGTTGTCGGCGCGGCGATTTCCTACGGTTTCGCCGCGACCTTCGCGCGCCGCTTTCGCGGCCTGCCGCCGACGCTGGTGGCGACGGGACAATTGACCGGTTCGACTTTGCTCATGATTCCGGTCGTCGCCTTCGCCGGCGATTTCGCCAGCGGGCTCGCCGCCGATCCGCGGGTGCTCATCGCCGTGGCCGCCTTGGCGCTGGCCTCCACCGCCTTCGCCTATGTCCTGTATTTCCGCCTGATCGCCACCGCCGGCGCGACCAACGCGGCATTGGTGACGCTGATCGTGCCGGTCAGCGCCCTGCTGCTCGGCGTGCTGCTGCTTGGCGAAAAGCTGGCGTTGCACGAACTCGTCGGCATGGGCGTCATCCTGTTCGGCCTGCTGGTCATTGACGGACGCCTGTTCGCCCGGCGATAGACGTGCGAGCGGAGGACGCCATGCTATCGGTGAAGACGATCCTCGACGACATTGCCGCCGGCCGGACGACGCCGCGCGAAGCGCTAGTGGCGTCCAGAATCGCCATCGCCGGAGCGGATGCCGCCATTGGCGCCTTCAACATCGTCGCCGAATTGCCCGACGGCGAACCGCAAGGCCCGCTCGCCGGCATCGCCCTTGGCGTCAAGGATATCTACGACACCGCCGATCTGCCGACCGCCTACGGATCGCCAATCTTCGCCGGCCACCGCCCGGCAATGGACGCCGCGCTGGTGGCGCTGGCGCGCGAACAGGGCGGCTGGGTCGCCGGCAAGACGGTGACGACCGAATTCGCCTTTCTCAGCCCGGCCCACACCAGGAATCCGCGCAACGTCGCCCACACGCCGGGCGGCTCGTCCTCCGGCTCGGCCGCGGCGGTGGCGGCGGGCATGGTCCCGGCCGCGTTCGGCAGCCAGACCGGTGGCTCGGTCATCCGTCCCGCCGCCTATTGCGGCGTCGCCGGGTACAAGCCGAGTTTCCGCCTCGCGCCGACAACCGGCATGCTGACTTTTTCCTGGGGGCTCGACACGCCCGGCTTCTTCGCCGCCTCGGTCGAGGACGTGGCGCTGTTCGTCGATCGCCTGCTCGGCCGGCCGCTGGCGATTGAGGCCGTCGACGCGAAAAGCCTGCGCTTTGGCCTTTATCGTTCGCGCATCGACGCCGACATGAGCGCGGACATGCGTCGCGCCGTCGAGCGCGCCGCCGAACGGGCCGAACGCGAAGGCGCGGCGATCGTCGAAATCGCCGAGCCCGACCCGATGGCCGAGGGGCGCGATGCGCATGGCGCCCTGCAGAATTTCGAAGCCGCTTTGGCGCTTCGCCATGTGCTCAACGCTCATCGCGACCGGCTGTCGCCGATCCTTGTCGAAGCGCTGGAAACCGGGCGGCGAACGACGCCGGAAGCCTATGACGCGGCGCGGACCAAGGCACACCGCGCCCGCAAGGCCATCGCCAAGCTTTTCGACGATATCGATGTGCTGATGGCGCCGTCGGCGCCGGGAGCCGCGCCGGCCGGTCTGGCCTCGACCGGCAGCCCGGCGTTCAACAAGCTGTGGACCTTGACCGGCAACCCCTGCGTGAACATCCCGGGGGCGACGGACGCCGCGGCCTTGCCGCTCGGCGTGCAAATCATCGGCCGCTTTGGCCGCGACCGCCAGACGCTTTCGGTCGCCGCCTGGCTTGCCAATGTCGCTTCCAGCCTTTGATCTGACGTTTTTTCAACAGGAATCGCAAAATGTGATCGCGGCGAATTCGCCCGCCGCCTCAATTGCTTGCGACTTCGGTCGGAATCATTTTCCGCGCGCCTGTTGCAATGCAGCAACGTTTTTCCTTGCGGTTCGGCCGAACTCGCCTACCTTGACGCGTGTCCGCAACGTCGACGGAGGTGAAACGATGAGTTTGTCTCGATCGCTTAACGCCTTGATGATCGGAGCGGCTTTCGCGTTCCTGGCGGCGGTGGTGCTTGGCGTATTGCCCTGATCGGGCGCAAAGCCGCCGCGTGGGGAGGATTGCTCCCTGACGACAATTCGAGGCCGGGCGGCAACGCCCGGCCTTTCGGTTCTCATGCCGCCGCCTTTTGCGGCCGGATGCCGATGAGATGGCTGATGGCGAAGGCGAGATCGGCCCGGTTCAGCGTGTAGAAATGGAAATCGCGCACGCCGCGTTCGATCAGGTCCAGCACCTGCTCGGCGGCGACCGCGGCGGCGACGAGCGAATGGGTCTGCGGATCGTGCTCCAGGCCGGCGAAGCGCTCAGAAAGCCACGCCGGCACATGGGCGCCGGTGCGTTTGGCGAAATTGGTGACCTGGGTGATGTTGTGAACGGGAAGAATCCCTGGGATGATCGGCACGTAAATCCCGGCGCGTCGCACCCGCTCGACATAACGCTCATAGATGTCGTTGTCGAAGAAGAACTGGGTGATGGCGCGCTTCGCCCCGGCGTCGACCTTGCGCTTCAGCATCTCGATGTCGGTGGAATAGTCCGGGCTTTCCGGATGCTTTTCCGGATAGGCCGACACCGAGATGTCGAAATCGCCGAGCCGGGCGATACCGGCGGTCAATTCCGCCCCGTTGGCGTAGCCTTGCGGATGAGGACGATAGGTCGCCCCGACGCCTTCGGCCGGATCGCCGCGCAGCGCCACGAACCGCTTGACGCCAAGCGCCGCATAATCGCGCACCACCTGGTCGACCTCGTCGCGGGTGGCGTCGACGCAGGTCAGATGGGCCGCCGGCTCCAGCGCCGAATCGGTGCGAATTCGCCGCACCGTGCGCGCCGTGCGATCACGCGTCGAGCCGCCGGCGCCATAGGTGACGGAGACGAAATGGGGGGAGAGCGGCTCCAGCCGCTTCACCGTTTCCCAGAGACGGGTTTCCATGTCGTCGTTTTTCGGCGGAAAGAACTCGAACGAGACGCGGATGGTCTCGCCGATATCGGGCCGGCGGGAGAGACGAAAGGCGTTCATCAGGCGATCTCCAGTTGCGCCGGGGAATCGGCAATGAGCAGGCGCGGATCTCGCGCCTGCCAGATTTTGACGGTCAGGCCGCCGGCCTTGTCGGGGGCGATCGCCAAGGGCCGGGCAGTATCCAGCCCGGCGGCGGCAAAACCGGCGGCGATCGCCTCGTCGCTGAAGCCGAGGCGGTGATGCTGGTGGTGCTCGCGCAGGAATTCGTGCCCGTGCGGGGCGAAATCGACAATGACCAGCCGTCCGGCCGGGCGCAGGAAACGCGCCGCTTCGGCGATCGCCGCCGCCGGATCGTCGAGATAGTGCAGCACCTGATGCATGACGACGAGATCGAAGGCGCCGCGCTCCACCGGCGCGGCGAACAGGTCGCCCTGACGCACCTGCGCATGGGCGACGCCGGCCCGATCGAGATTGGCGCGGGCCACATCCAGCATTTCGCGCGACAGGTCGATGCCGACGCCGCGCCGGTATTGGTCGGCGAAGAGTTCGAGCATGCGCCCGGTGCCGGCGCCGAGATCGAGCATGGCCTGGAAGGGACGGTCGCCGACGACGCGCTTCAGCGCCGCCTCGACCTTGCCGTCGGCGGCGTGCAGCGAACGCAATTCGTCCCAGGCGGCGGCGTTGGCGGCGAAATAGGCGGCAGCCTTGTGTTGGCGGCGGCGCTTGACCTCGACGAGGCGTTCGCCGTCGCGCGCCGTCTGCCGGTCGGCCGCATCGAGCCGGGCGACGAGGCCGCGCACCAGATCGCGCGGGCCGTCGGCGTCCGACAGGCGGAACCAGGCCCACGACCCCTCCTGGTAGCGGTCGATCAGCCCGGCCTCGTGCAGCAGCTTGAGATGACGCGACACGCGCGGCTGCGACTGGCCGAGAATGTCGGTGAGGTCGGAAACGGTCAAATCGCCGCGCAGCAACAGCGCCAGAATGCGCAAGCGGGTGGATTCACCCGCCGCCTTCAGCGTAAGCACAAGCGTGTCGAGGTCGAGTCCGGGCGTCATGGCTGCGGCATCCAAAAAGACATAAACATATCTTTATGTCGTTTCAAAAATCGACGCAAGCGTTTTGCGACATTTTTTGTCGCAGCATTGGAGGCGGCATGTTCGAGTTTCGCGACGGCGAGAAACGTGGCGCGGTCGATCCGGCGGGGCTGCCGCCGGACGCCGGGCTGGTGTTCATCGGCCGTGTATCCTCAACCTGGGCGACGCGCGCCGACTGCCCGAAGAACATGGCGCAGGCCCGCCAGCGCGGCGAACCGGCGACGGTGCATGTCGATCCTGCCTGGCGCGACGGGCTCGACGGACTTTCCGGCGAGGAAGCCGTCGTGCTGCTGACCTGGTTTGCCGCCGCGCCGCGCGATCTCGTCGTCCAGAAGCCGCGCCACGCCGAAAAGGCGCGCGGAACCTTCGCCCTGCGCTCGCCGGCGCGGCCGAACCCCATCGGCCTTCACGTCGCGCGCCTGCTGTCCGTAGACATCGAAAACGGCGCGCTGATAATCGAGGCGATCGACGTGCTCGACGGCACGCCGGTGATCGACATCAAGCCGTGGCGGCCGGGCGCCGACACGCCCGGGCGGACCGAGCCGTGAAACCGTCGACGGGAAAGCAAAAAGCGCTGGCCAAGGCGCTGACCCTGCTGCTGCCGCTCGCCCCCTATGCCGATATCGAGACGATCCGCGCCGCCGCGGCGCAGGCGCGGCTGAAGACGCTGCCGCCCTCGGTCGCCGTCTGGCTCGCCGCCGTAGCCCACATCCGCCACGTCCACACCGAATATGACCGCCTGCTGGCCGAGGGCTACGACCGCGATTCGGCGCGGTACTTCGTCGTCGACGCGATCAACGAGACGCTGACCCGCTGGCGCGCGACCCGATTGCTCGACGCCGACGACCCGGACGTCGAATAGGACTCACATTTTCTTCAAAATCGCCCCGCCGATGGAATATCCGGCGCCGAAAGCGCAGATCAGCCCGATATCGCCGGGCTTCATGTCGCGGTGATTTTCCTCCAGCGCCACGATGGCGCCGGCCGCCGCCGTGTTGCCGATGCGGTCGAGCACGACGGGCGCGCGGTCGAAATCGGCGTCCTCGCCGAGCGTCAGCTTCAGGATCATCGCGTTCATGCGGGCATTGGCCTGATGCAGCCAGTAGCGGCGGATGTCGGCGGGCGAAAACCCGTTGTCGGCGAGGAACGCCTTGATGAAATGCGCCGCCGCGACGGTCACTTCCTTGAACACCTTGTTGCCGACCTGACGGATCATTTGGCCGTGCATCGGCAGGGTGAGCGGATCGTCGCCGGACAGCCGCGACAGGAAGCCGAAATTGGAGCGGATGTTGTTGGAAAACTGCGTCCAGCCGCGCGTCGCGGTGATCTCGAAGCGGCCGGGCCGCGTTTCGCCCGCCGCCAGCGGCTCGATCAGCAGGGCGACGGCGGCGTCGCCGAAGATGAAATGAGTCTGGCGGTCGCGGAAATTCAGATGGCCGGAAATGATCTCCGGCGTCACCAGCAGGATGCGCCGGTGCGCCCCGGACTTCACCAGACTCTCGGCCAGATGGATGCCGGCGGCGGCCGACGAGCAGCCGAGGCCCATGTCGAAGGCGAGCCCGGTCGCGCCCAGCTCCTTCTGCATTTCGATGGCGAGCGCCGGATAGGGCCGCTGCAGATGCGAGGCCGAGCAGATGACGCAATCGATCGAGGCGGCATCGATTCCGGCGTCGGCGATCGCCTTGCGCGCCGCCTTGAGGCCGAATTCGGCCATGACCGAAACCTCGTCGTCGCCGCGCGCCGGGATGCGCGGGGCCATGCGATCGGGATCGAGCACGCCCTCGCGCTCGTAGACATGGCGGTTCCTGACGCCCGAGGCGTAGACGATGAACTCCGAATCCGACGGCTCGACCAACGCCTGGCCGATACCGCGGCGGCGGCGGTTTTCCTCGTCGACCCAGATGTTGAAGCTTTCGACCAGTTCGGCGTTGCTGATCGAGTCCGGCGGGATTTCCGCGCCGATGCCGCTGATGAAGACCCGATTCATGGCGTCGCATTCTGTCCGATGGTGGCGGTTGTTTCGGGCCGCCCGGCTGCTCAAGGCGCGCCTGATACACGTTTTGCACTCGCGAAGGAAGCGCTGCCTGCCGGAATGGTTGCCGACGCCGCGGCGCTTGACCTGCAGCAACGGGGCGAAGCGCCTTCGGCGCTAGAATGACAGGGAAAGGAGAACGGTCATGAGAACCGTCAAGAAGCCGGTCTACACGCTGATCCTCGTCGCCGACGCGGCGCACGCGCGCTACTTCCTGCACGAGGGGCCGGGTTGCGGCCTGAAGGCCCTTCCGGCCCGCGACGTGAGCGAACCGCACAAGGCCAACCGCGACCTCGACGCCGACAAGCCCGGCCGCGCCTTCGAATCCGCCACCCACGGGCGCAGCGCCTACGAGCCGAAAAGGGATTCGCACGCGCTGGCCGAGGCCGCCTTTCTGCGCCGCCTCGCCGAGGGCCTGCCGGACATCATGAAAGAGGAAGAGGCCGAACGGCTGATCGTCTGCGCCGACCCGAAAGCGCTCGGCCTGCTGCGCGGCCTGCTGCCGACTTTCGCCGCCGAACGCCTCGCCGCGACGCTGGACAAGGATCTGGTCAAGACCCCGGCAAAGGAATTGGCGAAGCATCTGGAGGATCTGCTGGCGATGTGAGGGGCGCGGTGGCGCGCATCCGGGTGAATCCCGGAGGATGCAGCGAAAGGTGACCCCCACCCCTTGCCCCTCCCATCGGGGAGGGAAAAAAGCGCGGACTCCCCCGCTCAAGGAGGAAACGCGCAAGTTCCCCTCCCCCTTGAGGGGAGGGGCAAGGGGTGGGGGTCATTCCCTTTGCGATGACCATCGGGGGCTGGCTCAACTGGTGTCCCGTTCGGCTTCGCGGGCGAAGGCGTCGCAATCGGCGAGGATGGCGTCGACCGCATGCGTTTGCCGCCGGCGGTGGCCCGGCGGATGGCCGGGGCGGCGCGGCGGCAGGCGCCGGCGTTTCGGCCGCGCGGCGGGATCGCGCGCCCGCTCGGCCGCGCCCCGGGCAAGGGCGACGGCAAGCCGGCGGGCCTCGCCGGCAATGTCGCCGAGCGCCGCCTCGATGGCCGCAAGCCGGAGCGCCAGGCGGTGCGCACCGACCGGGCCGTCCGGCGAGGCCGGCGGGGCCAGGGGCATGAGCGGCCGGTCGGGGAAGCCGACGCGCGGGGCGCAGCGGGCGACGCGCCGGCCGGCCGGACGGAAACGCTTCAGGGGATCGAACAGCGGGAAGGCCATCGAGCGCGCCGCCGGGCGGGGCGGCAGCGCGTAGGGCGAGGAGACGCCCGCGGCGACGAGCGCGGCGATGCGCCCGACCGGCATGGTTTTTCCCTGCCAGACCGCCAGCGCCGGCTTCGCCCGCGCCGGCGCGCCCGCCGGGGTTTTCAATGCCGGGGCTTCAACTGTGAGCCCGCGCGCCGCGACGAGGATGAGCCGCCGCACGGCGGATTCGGCCGGGCGCAGCAGGCGCAGGATGAGGAGGCGCAAGGGGCGCGGCAGCGTCGCCGCGCCGGGCGGCGGAGGCTCGGCCCAGCCGGCCATGGCGACGAGCGCCGCGACGATGGCCGCGAGGCCGAGGCGGTTGCGCTCGATGACGAGGTCCCAATCGATGCCCACGTCCCGCCTCTCGCGTTGATGCGGCGGGAAGCATGGCACGGGGCGGAAGGGGGGTGGATGGAGGGGGAGGTGTCCGCCCTTCGGCTCACGCGAGGGGGGCAGCGGAGTGAAGCGAGGCAAGATGAAGGGGCTGCAGGAACCAGTCTTGTCGGGTCCCCGGTAAGCCTCATTCGTCTCGTCGCTGACGGGATTGTTCAACTTGTGATTCCGGCAAGCTGCCGTTCTGAATCACGCTCCTTTCCGCTCGTTCGGCATAGTTTGGCACCAGCCCTAAAGCTGCTATTCGGGAGGAGTCCGATTTTCGAAGGCCAATTAGATGAATGAGCGACCCGATGCGCGGCAAACGATCTTCAGGAACGCCGGCGTAGTCATGCCCGTCTGGCAGGTTCGACGAGTCGATCCAGGTTACCTCTATGCGATCGAAGACAAGGGCCGGCTTAAAATCGGAAGAACCAGCTTGACGAAGGAGCGCCTCAGAGCTGCGAAGACTTGGCTGCCCGACATGAAGCTAATCGGCTTCAAGCCTTTCTGGGGCATATCTCACACCGAGCGACTGTTACACATAGGCCTCACCCAATTCTGGTATGCCGGTGAATGGTTCAGCTTCGAGGGCGAAGACGAAATGCGCGAGTGGTTCGTCGATAACTTCACTGCATTCCGCGACGATGATCCCGACATGAACTCTGTAAACTTTATCTATTGGTGTCATGACGGCATGCTGGAATTCCAGATCGAGATGGACCGCCAGAACCTTACTCTCCCTAGGTTCCAGCGGCGGGAATCCGGTGTTCAGAAAAAAACTGACTAGGCCTTCAGCATCTCTAAGACTACGTCGGCTAAGCTATCCCAGATCGACATTAGATGCTCAGGCGAAGGCGCGAAGTTTGTTGAATGGACGTATTTGTTCAAGGTGTCGGCAGACACGAGCTTGTCACCCTGCTTGAATTTTTTCAGCACCTCGACTTGCTTCGCGTCAATTTTTCCAGCCGCCTGAAGGTGCAGGCCTGCCTTCTCCAACCGGGTCGCGAGTTTATCGTTTTCATAGACCGCGACCTTCGCTTCCTTGATGTAGTTCTCAAGAGCGAGTTCGATGAGCACGCGCACGAGAACAGAGATCGCGTTGGGGTGGGTTCGCAGATCAAGGTGAAACTGAAGCTCTTCCCAGATTCGGTGATGGCGCTGAAGCCGTCCCGGCCAGCTCAGGTCAAAGTCCTTCTGTGGAATAAGCGTCGTGCGAACGGTCGGTTTCGCCTTGGCGCTTGGCTTGGGCTTTTCGATCGGCATCGCGGACTCAGCTATCGTCGCGATGCCTTTGTGGGGAAGGACGCCCTCGCGCTCAAGCTGATCAAGATAATTCTGCTTGCCGTCGATGTCCCAGATGTCCCCAAGCACCAGAGTGCGTTCGGCCATGTCCGTGGCAATACGGGCCAGCGCGGCGAGCGACTTTGTCGCGTCATGCGTGAACTGAAAGCGACCGTTCTTCATGCTGATACCGACGCGATGCCGGAATGGCTCAGCAGATAAGAGCCGATTTAGCGTTGATCGCGGGATCTTGCGTCGAGAGGGCAGCAGGTTTGCTTCTGCGAGCCGCTTTTCAATCTCGTCAGCAAGGCTCGGCCCGCCGCCCTTGCCGGTGCGCGTGATGAAGGTCGCCTTCATCCGGTCGTCCCAAGTGCTCTGGCCTACCCCGGACTGTGAGCCGGTGTGGCGACGGAAGAGAATTTCGTCGATCCGGTCGCGGTCGGTTTCGACCTGGCACGGAATCTCCCTAGGGAAGGTCCCTTTCCAGAGAGCCTTCTGGTCGCGGAAAAACGCTTGGAGCTCTGTGGTCGGCGCTCGACGCGGTTCGTCGAGCAGCTTAAGGCAGGTCACGCGACGGTTGCCGTCAAAGACGATGAACTTGGATTTGTCGGGTGAGACGAGAGGATATTCGTAGATTTCGCCTTGCTCTACGATGTCCTTAGTTAGATTCCGCATGTGCGTTTCGCGCTCGTTGAAAAGCCAAGCTATCGCAGCCGTATCGTTTTCGAGCTCCCCATGACGGTCGTTTGCGCGATTTACGACCAACGCACCCAAGGCAATCTTCTTAATAGCCATGGTTTTCCTCCTTAATTCAGAATACTGCGCGGAATTAGTGGATCAAGTGCATCTTATAACGGCGTGTGGGCCAAAGCTTCGAACGTCAGCTCTGTAATATTCGCTGCGGGCGCGTTGCAATCTTGGTGTGGCGGTCGCCTAAATGGCCGCTTTCCGAAATCCATCCAAAAAAGCAGTCAGTCGGCTTCCCGCCTCATATCCGACGTTCATGCTGCCACGATTGACAATTCATCGGATACCTCGAATCGAGCTGCTGGACCCAAACGGACCTATCCCACGATTGCTAGGTGGCCCCTCTCTCCTCAGCCACTTCTCGTCCGTTGCCCGGCGCAATTTGCCCATCCGGCCCGGGGCAGCTAGTCCTTTTGGCCTCGCCACGACCTCTCGTTAGCAAGGTTACCCCACCCCTGCCCCTCCCCACAAGGGGGAGGGGAAAGGCGGTGGTTCCCCTCCCCTTGTGGGGCGGGGCAAGGGGTGGGGGTAGCTTCTATGCACCTCAAGAGGGAGGGAAAGCGGCGGCTTACCTCGTCAGCTTCTTGTAGGTCACCCGGTGCGGGTTGATCGAATCGGCGCCGAGCCGGCGGACCTTGTCGGCCTCGTAGTCCTGGAAATTGCCCTCGAACCATTCGACATGGCTGTCGCCCTCGAAGGCGAGGATGTGGGTGGCGAGGCGGTCGAGGAAGAAGCGGTCATGGCTGATGATGACGGCGCAGCCGGCAAACGCCTCCAGCGCGTCTTCGAGCGCGGCGAGCGTCTCGGTGTCGAGATCGTTGGTCGGCTCGTCGAGGAGGAGGAGATTGCCGCCGGCCTTCAAGAGCTTGGCCAGATGCACGCGGTTGCGCTGGCCGCCCGACAGCGTGCCGACCTTCTGCTGCTGGTCGCCGCCCTTGAAGTTGAACGCGCCGCAATAGGCGCGGGAATTCATCTCGTGCTTGCCGAGCTTGACGATGTCGGCCCCGCCGGAGATTTCCTCCCAGACGGTCTTGTCCGGGTTCAGCGTGTCGCGGCTCTGGTCGACATAGGAGAGCTTGACCGTCTCGCCGATGCGGATGTCGCCGGCGTCCGGCTGCTCCTGGCCGGTGATCATGCGGAACAAAGTGGTCTTGCCGGCGCCGTTCGGGCCGATGACGCCGACGATGCCGCCGGGCGGCAGCTTGAAGGACAGATCGTCGATGAGCAGCCGGTCGCCGTAACCCTTCGACAGGCCGGTGAAATCGATGACCACCTGGCCCAGCCGCTCGCCGGCCGGGATGATGATCTGCGCGTCGCCGGGACGCCGGTCGCCGGCCGCCTGCACCAGCTCGTCATAGGCCTTGATGCGCGCCTTGGATTTGGTCTGGCGCGCCTTGGGGCTCGCCTGGATCCATTCGCGCTCGCGGCTGATCGCCTTTTGCCGCCCCGCCTCCTCGCGGCCCTCCTGCTCCATTCGCTTGGCCTTGGCGTTGAGATAGGCGGTGTAGTTGCCCTCGTAGGGAATGCCGCGGCCGCGGTCGAGCTCGAGGATCCAGCCGGTGACGTTGTCGAGGAAATAGCGGTCGTGGGTGACCATGATGACCGCGCCCGGATAGGCGCGCAGGTGCTTTTCCAGCCAGGCGATGGTCTCGGCGTCGAGATGGTTGGTCGGCTCGTCGAGGAGCAGGAGATCGGGCTTGGACAGCAGCAGCTGGCAGAGCGCGACGCGGCGCTTCTCGCCGCCGGAGAGGTTGTCGATCGAGGCCTCGCCCGGCGGGCAGCGCAGCGCGTCCATCGCCATCTCGACCTGGGCGTCGAGGTCCCACAGGTTCTGGCTGTCGATCAAATCCTGCAATCTGGCCGCCTCGTCGGCGGTGTCGTCGGAATAGTCCATCATCAGTTCGTTGTAGCGATCGATGATCGCCTTCTTCTTGGCGACGCCCTCCATGACGTTGCCCATGACATTGAGGGACGGGTCAAGCTCCGGCTCCTGCGGCAGATAGCCGGCGGTGGCGCCCTCGGCGAGCCAGGCTTCTCCGGTCCACTCCTTGTCGAGGCCGGCCATGATGCGCAGCATCGTCGATTTGCCGGCGCCGTTCGGCCCGAGAATGCCGATCTTGGCGTCGGGGTAGAAGGAGAGGTGGATGTTTTCCAGCACCTTCTTCGGCCCGTAGGCCTTGGTCAGACCCGACATGTGATAGACGAACTGGCGCGCCATGGCGTCATGCCCCTTTTGAACGGATGAGCGGATTTGCGCTTCCTCTAGGCGAAAGCGCCGCCCGGGGCAATGCGTCAGGGCAGGCGGCCGGTGTCGATGCGCCAGAGCTTCAGGCGGTTCTCCCCCGGCGAGGCGACGGGATCGAGACCGGGCCAGCTTCGCCCGTGCGCCAGCGCGTCATAGAGCGGCGCGCCCGGCGCTTCGACCTCGGCCGGCAATGCGCAGACCGCGACATGGGTGAACGGCGCGAGACCTCGCGGCGTTCCGCGTCGGTTGCGCCGGCAAAGGCGAGCCCGACGCGGCGAATGCCGGGCGCGGCGCGGTGATAGGGCAAAGCGGCGATCGTGTGGCCGTGCCGATTGCCGGCGAGCGTCATGGCAAGGCCGAGCGGCGCGATGATGCGGCCCGGCTCAAGGCGGGCGAGAAGGGAAAGGTCGGCGTCGGCGCAGGCATCGGCGCCCATCAGGTCTATCCCGTCGATGGCTTTCGATGGACTCGGCATCGCGAAGGCCGCCGCCAGCGGCGTCGATGCCAGCGCCAGCACGGCCAGCCGCGCGACCGTCAACCCGCGAAGGGCGGAAAAACCGTGGGGCCCGGTCCGGTCAAGCGCCAGCGGCAGCAGCGGCGCGACGAAACCGAAGGGAAAGCGGATGTAGCGCATTTGCGCGGCCATCAGAACCAGCGAGGCAAGCGCCAGCGCCAGCAGGATCGCCGCGCCGAAATCGCCGCGATGAAGCCGCGCCAATCCATTGCCGGCGCCCGCGACGACGAGACCGGCGGCGGCGAGCAGCACGATGGGTGCGAGCAGCGAACCCTCGCGGGCGAAGGCGAACAGGCTTATTTCCTGCGCCACGCGCTCCAGCCAGAAGCGGCGCGACACGGAATCGATCATGGCGTAGGGGCCGGAAAGGCAACCCGGAAAGAGCAGCAGGACCGCCGCCGCCACCAGCGAAACGACCAGCGCCAGCGCCAGCAATCGCCGCATCGGCGAAAGCGGCGGCGCGCGCCAGAAACGGCCGAAGGCGCCGAGCGTCATGCCGCCAAGCGTGAGCAGGATGAACAAGGGCGCGGCAAAGGCGTCGCAGGCGGTCGCAAAAAGGCCGGACGGTCCGTTGAACGCCACCATCGCCGGCAAGGCGGCGACGGCCAGGGCCAAGCCGGCGGCCGCAAGGTGACGCGCCGCGTCGCCGCCCTCAATCGCCGCCAGCAGCGTCAGCACGCCGAAACCGACGGCGATGAAAGGCAGTGTTTCAAGCCCGACGGCGACCGACAGCACAGCGGCGACGCCCGCGACAAACGGCGCGGCGCGGACTGGCGCGATCAACCCCCACGCCATCGCCGCCATCGCCACGAGCTGGATATTGTGATGGTCGATGCGGGTCGGGCTGAACTCCAGCACAGCGGCGAAGGCGATCAGCCCGGTTTCGAACGCTTCGATCGGACGCAAAGGCCGGCCGAGCACAGCCGAGGCAAGCGCCGTCTGGAACCAGGCGAATGCGCCAAGCAGCAGCGGCGGAACGACGAAGAAGGCGAAATCCAGCGGCGATCCCGCGCCGGCCAGCGCCGCGAGCCACGCAACCGCGACATAGGGCAGGTCGACCAGTCGCGACCATGGCGAAATATAAGGCTCCGGCATGGCGATGACGGGGATGGCGCGGTCGAACCATGCGCCGTCGGCCCACAGGTCGGCGATTTGCAGCGCCCGCATCTTGTCGTCGATATCGGCGATGGTCCAAACCCCGTCGGCCGAATCGGCGACAAGGATGAACAGGCCGGCCAGCCAGAAAAGAAAAAAAGGCGCAATGGCACCGGCGACGCCAGCGAGCGGCGTCACGGCGACCGGGGTTTCGACACGGCTCATGTAAACGGGCCCGACTTTGCGCTGGCCCGCTTTGTCGCACGGGAACGGTTAAATCGGCGTGTAAGCTGGCCCGTCAAACGGAAAGCCCCTCCGCGCCGGGGGAGCGCGGAGGGGCGCGGACGTCGACGCCCGGATCAGTCGTCGTCGTCGCTGCCGTTGTCGTCGTCATCCTCGCTGTCCTGGTCGTCATCGCCGCCATGGCGACGCTTCTTGTGGCCGCGCCTGTCGTCGTTGGAAACAAGGGTCAAATCGCCGTCATCGGCTGCCGAGGCGACTGCCGGCGTATCGAAACGCGCCGCGGCCGCGAATGCGGTCATGGAAAAGGACGACAGCGCCATCGCGATGGCGATGGCGGATGTGGTGATGCGCAGCATGGAGCCCTCCCTTGGATGACGCCCCTCCCAGGGGCGCAACGATGAGGTTAGCGGGGTCGGGGTGACATCGGGCTGACGGACGGCGTCAGCATTCTGTCATTTTCGTCGCCGCGAAATTGGCGGACGCCAATAATGCCGGCGGCCGCTTTCGCGGCCGCCGGCATGGCTGATGGATTAATCGTGATCGCCGCCTTCGCCATTGGCCTCGCTTTCACCATGGCCTTCGCTTTCGCCGTGGCCTTCATTGCCGTCGCCTTGGCCCTCATTGCTTTCGCCGTCGCCGTCGTTGCCGCCTTCACCTCCGTTGTCGTCATTGGCGCCGTCGCGCCCCCGGAATTTGCCGACCATGCCGCTCTTGGCGAGAACGAGGTCGTCATTGGCCTGGTCGGCCGCGATGATGCTGTCGACGTTGAGGGGCGCGGCCGATGCGGCCGGAATGGCGAGCGCGCCGAGCAGGTTGGACAGGGCGACGAGCGAGGTGGCGAGGCGAAGCGTGGTTGTCATGGCGTTTCTCCGTTGAACTGTTGCGTCCGTGCTTCGAACGTGACGCCGTTATGACGCCGCCCGCATGACGCCGGCCTGACCGCCTCAGTCACCGTCCCGTCATTTTTCCCGCTTCCGCTTTCTTGCCGCACGGCCTATCGTCCGGCCATGAGCGCATCCTTCCAATCCTTCGTCCTCCCCTCCCCGACCGGCGCGAAATTGCGCGTTTACCGACGGCCTGCCGATGGCGCGGCGCGCGGCGTCGTCCAGGTCAATCACGGACTGGCCGAACATGCGGCGCGCTATGCCCGGTTCGCTGAGGCCTTGGCGGCCCGCGGCTTCCACGTTTACGCCCATGATCATCGCGGCCACTGCGCAACGACGGCGCCCGATGCGCCGGCCGGGCGTTTCGCCAACGCGAACGGCGCGGCGCTTGTGATCGGCGATGTCGTCGCTGTCCACGATCTGATCGCCAAAGCGCATCCAGGCCTTCCCGTCATCGTCTTCGGTCATTCGATGGGCGGATTGATCGCGCTGAATTTCCTCACGGAGCACGCCGCACGCGTCGACGCCGGGGCAATATGGAACGCCAATTTTTCCGCCGGCCTGCTCGGCCGGCTGGCGCGGGCCATGCTCGCTTTCGAAGCCTTCAGACTCGGTTCGGACGTGCCTTCCCGCCTGTTGCCGAAGGTGACTTTCCAGGCCTGGGCGCGGCAGGTGAAAGGCGCGCGCACGCCGTTCGATTGGTTGTCGCGCGACGGGCAGGAGGTCGACGCCTACATTGCCGATCCGCTGTGCGGCTGGGACGCCACCGTGTCGATGTGGCGCGATGTGCTCGACCTGGTCTTCGCCGGGGCCGACGATGGCAATCTGCGCATGATCCGGCGCGACATGCCGTGGCAACTGGTCGGCGGCGAGAAAGACCCGGCGACGAATGGCGGCAAGGCGGTGCTCGATCTCGGCGGCCGCCTGCGCCGGCTCGGCTTCGCCCGTGTGTCGGAGCGCATTTTCCTCGACACGCGACACGAGGGATTGAACGAGATCAACCGCGAGGACGTGACGCGGCATTTCGTCGACTGGGCGGTTTCGGTGACGGCGTGAGGGCGGAATGGTGGCTGTCAGCCTGCCCTTGAGCGGTCGCGAAAAGTAGACGGCCGGCCTGGATTTGCCTCTCCCCTCGGGGAAAGGCAGGCGATGGCCGCAGGCCAGAGCCCGTGAGGTGGCAATACGCCCGATTGCCGTGTCCTTTCCCCCTCACCCGGCCATCGCTTCGCTCGGCCGACCTCTCCCCGGCGGGGAGAGCGACTGTCTTGGCGGTCAAGCGTTTTGTTGGCGCCATGGTTGGTTTTCCCGAATGATGGCGTTGAGGATGGTGAGCAGTTTGCGGGCTGTCGCGACGATGGCGACGATCCTGGGCTTTCCCTGCGCGACGAGTTTGTCGCGGAAGGCCTTGAGGACCGGATTGTGTCGCGAAGCGACCAAAGCGCCCATGAAGAGGGCGGCGCGCACGCTCGCCCTGCCGCCGCTGATGAAGCTCTTGCCTCGCCATTTGCCGGACTGCCGGGTGAACGGAGCGAGGCCGGCCAGCGAAGCGATCTGGCGGCGGTCGAGGCTGCCGATCTCCGGCAGCTCGGCAATCAGGGTGCGCGATATGCCTTTGCCGACGCCGGGCACGGACGACAGCAGTTGCTCCTTGATGCGCCACGCCGGCGAGCTGCGTATCTGCTTGTCCAGATCGGCGTCGAGGGTCTCGAGTTCGCGCCGAAGCGCGGCGAGCAGGCGGCCAATGCTCTTCTTGAGTTGGCGGTTGGCGGCCCGCTTCAGCCGGGCTTCCTCGGCCACGATCATGGCCATGATCTGCCGCCGGCGGGTCACCAGATCGGCCAGCAAGCGGCTTTGTTCATCGGGCAGCGGCTTGGGCCTGACGCCGCTCGCCGCGGCGAAACGGGCAATCACTTCCGCATCGATCGGGTCGGTCTTGGCCCGCTTGCCGAGCGCATCGGCGAACGAACGCACCTGCGCCGGGTTGACCACGGCCACGGCCAAGCCCGCAGCCGAAAGCGCCGCCGCCGCCAGCGTCTCGTAGCCCCGGTCGCCTCCAGCGCCACAAGCGCCGGCGTCAGCCCGGCCGGCGCAACGCGAGCTTCTCGACCCCGGCCGCGTCATTGGCTTCAGCCATCGCCTCCCCGGACGGCGTCACACATACGTCAAGACGATCCTTCGAAACGTCGATCCCCACAACAATGGCGTCCATCTTCTCCCATCCTTGCCTAAACGGGCTTCGCTTGCGGCCCAGGCGACTGTTCGGGTTCGATGGAACGGCGGACGGCGACCCAGCTCTCCCAAGCCGCACGCCCAGAGGTGGGTCGGTCTCCCGTCCGCCACCGCAACCGGCACTATACCGGATTCGGCACATGATGAGTTACAAGGTGGCGAGGCTGAGCTTGTCGAAGCCGAGCCGGAGAGGGGCAATACGCCCGATCACCGTGTCCTTTCCCCCTCACCTGATCGCGCCTTCGGCGCTCTCGTCCTCTCCCCGAGGGGAGAGGAAAAAGGAGGCGCGGCGATTGCCAGCCCTTCCCCCACGCTTGGCGCGGCTTGCCAACTCGGCTACAGCATCGCGCAACCGACCGGAGCTTGCCGACCATGCTTGCCGAACTGCTGACGCTCGAACACCTGACGACCTTCCTGATCCTGACCGCGCTGGAAACCGTCCTCGGCTTCGACAATCTGCTCTACATCTCGCTCGAGGCCAAACGCGTCGATCCCAAGCGCGAAGCCTATGTGCGGCGCATGGGCATTTTCCTCGCCATCGGCCTGCGCATCGTGCTGCTGTTCGTCGTCCTCCAGCTGATCGACCTGTTCCAGGAGCCGTTTTTCCACGTCGAGCACGCCTGGTTCACCGGCGCGATTTCCGGCCATGCGCTGATCGTGCTCGGCGGCGGCGCGTTCCTCATCCATACGGCGATCAAGGAAATCTACCATCTGATCGGCAATCCCGATGTCGGCCATGACAAGGACGGACCGAAGTACCGAACTGTCGGATCCGCCTTTTTCTGGATCCTGGTGATGAACATCGTTTTCTCGTTCGACACCGTGCTTTCCGCCGTGGCGCTGACCAAGCAGTTCTGGGTGATGACGGCGGCGATCATCGTCTCCGGCGTGCTGATGGTGTGGATGGCAGACGCCGTGGCGTCTTTCCTCAAGCGCAACCGCATGTACGAGGTGCTCGGCCTGTTCGTCCTCCTGCTCGTCGGCTTCATGCTGCTGACCGAGGGCGGCCACATCGCGCATCTGTCGTTCTTCGGCTATCCGGTCGAGGCGATGTCGAAATCGACCTTCTATTTCGTCCTCGTGGTGCTGATCGCGGTGGAGGTGATCCAGTCGAAATACCAGCGCCGCATCCTCGCCGAGCAGGACAGGGACAGCGCCCATGGCTGAGCGCAGCGGCGGCAGGTTGATCGTCGAGGCGCTGGAGGCGAATGGCGTCGAGCGCATTTATTCGGTGCCGGGCGAAAGCTATCTCGCCGTGCTCGATGCGCTGCACGATTCCCCGATCCGCAACATCGTCTGCCGCCAGGAAGGCGGCGCGGCGATGATGGCCGATTGCGAAGGCCGCCTGACCGGCAAGCCCGGCATCTGCTTCGTCACGCGCGGACCGGGCGCGACCAATGCCGCCCACGGCTTGCACATCGCGCGCCAGGATTCCAATCCGATGATCCTGTTCGTCGGCCAGAACGCGAGGCATGTGCGCGAGCGCGAAGGCTTCCAGGAGATGGACTATCGCGCCTTTTTCGGCTCGGTCGCCAAATGGGTGGTGGAGATCGACAACGCGGCGCGCATTCCCGAGCTCGTCACCCGCGCTTTCGCCGTGGCCTCGTCCGGCCGGCCCGGCCCGGTGGTGGTCGCGCTGCCGGAGGACATGCTGACCGAAATCGTCGACGCGCCCGCAGCCCAGCCGTTCACGCCGGTCGAGACCGCGCCCGATCCCGCCGCCATGGCGCGCCTCGGCGACATGCTGCGCGACGCCAGGCGCCCCTTCGTCATCCTCGGCGGTTCGCGCTGGAGCGCCGGGTCCGTCGCCGCTTTCGGCGAGGCGGCGGGGCGGTGGAAACTCCCCGTCGGCGTCGAGTTCCGTCGCCAGATGCTGTTCGACCACGCGCACCCGTCCTATGTCGGCGACATCGGCATCGGCCCGAATCCGGCGCTGGCGAAGCGCCTCAAGGATGCCGACCTGGTGCTGCTGGTTGGCGGCCGCTTCGGCGAAGTGCCGTCGTCGGACTACACGCTGATGGATAGCCCCTACCCGAAACAGACGCTGGTTCATGTCCATCCCGACCCGGAAGAACTCGGCCGCGTCTACCGGCCGGATCTCGCGATCAACGCCTCCGCGCACGCTTTCGCGCTGGCCTTCGCCCAACTGAACGCGCCGGGCGCACCGGTCTGGGCCGACGACACGGCGGCTTTGCGCGCCGCGCGCGACAAATGGGCGACGCCGCCGGAAACCTCGCCCGGCGACGTCGCGATGGGGCCGATCATCCGCCATCTGGCCGAAACGCTCGGCGAGGACGCCATTGTCTGCAACGGCGCCGGCAACTACGCCACCTGGGTGCATCGCTTCTACCCGTTCCGCCGTTTCGCCACCCAGGCCGCGCCGACCAATGGTTCGATGGGCTATGGCACGCCGGCGGCGGTGGCGGCCAAGGCGATGTTCCCGGGCGCGACGTGATCGCCTTCGCCGGCGACGGCTGCTTCATGATGAACGGCCAGGAATTCGCGACCGCCATGCAGCACGATCTGCCGATCGTCGTCATCGTCGTCGACAACGGCATGTACGGCACCATCCGCATGCATCAGGAGCGCGAACACCCGGGCCGCGTTTCCGGCACGGCCTTGTCCAATCCCGATTTCGCCGCCCTTGCCCGCGCCTATGGCGGCCATGGCGAAACGGTGAAACGCACGGCGGATTTTGCCCCGGCTTTCGACCGCGCCCGGGCCAGCGGCAAGCCGGCGCTGATCCACATCCTGCTCGACCCGGAAGCGATCACGCCGACGCGGACGCTGTCCGACATCCGGGCGGGGCGATAGGAACCGGCTGACGGCATGAACCAGCCCGCAACCGATATTTCGACGGAGCGACAAGCGACGCGCGATCTGGCGTTGCTGGCGCTCGTCGTCGCGCTTGTCGCCGCCGCGGTGGCGCCGGCGACCATGCTGTGGGATCGCGACGAAGGCTTCTACGCCCGCACCGCCGCCGAAATGCTGTCGAGCGGCGACTGGCTGGTGCCGACCTTCAACGGCGCGGTCTTCGCCGACAAGCCGCCCCTGCTCTATTGGCTGATGGCGTCGAGCATGGCGCTCCTCGGCGAGACGGAATTCGCCGGCCGCATCGTCTCGGCCATCGCCGGGGCCGCGACGGCCTTTTTCACCGGGCTGATCGCCTTTCGCCTCGCCGGACGCGGCGCGGCGATGTGGTCGGCCGCCATTTTCGCCACCATGGCGATGGCCTTCTATCTGGCCTCGGCCGTCATGCTCGACGCCACGCTGACCCTGTTCATCACGGTGGCGCTGTGGGCGTTCGTGGAGATCGTCGCCCGCGCCCGCCCGGTGATCGCCATGCTGGCGGTTTTTTCCGTCGCCTTGGCGTTGGGCTTGCTGACCAAGGGGCCGGTCGCCCCGGCGGTTGTCGGCGGCGCGGTCGGCTTGACCCTGTTGTTGGCGCCCAAGGCGGACCGGCCTTCGGCTCGGGCGATCGCCGGATTGCTGCTTGCCGCCGTCTTGAGCCTCCTCCCCTTTCTCGCCTGGCTCATTCCGGCCAATGCGCGCAGCGGCGGCGTCATCCTCGACTCCGGTTTCGGCGTTCATATCCTCGGCCGCGCCCTGGCGCCGATGGAGGGCCATGGCGGATCCGGCCTCGGCGGCTATCTGGCGACGCTGCTGCTCTATGCGCCGGTTGTCGCCATCGGCGTCTCGCCGTGGCTTGGTTTTGTCGCCGGCGGCCTCGCGGGATTCGCGAAACGCGAAGCCGGGGACCCGCTTGCCCGCGCACTCGTCTTCGGGTGGATTGCGCCCGCTTTCCTGTTGTTCACGCTCGCGGCGACCAAGCTGCCGCACTACATTTTTCCGATTTTCCCGGCGCTGGCGATCGCCGCCGGCATTCTGGTCGCCGCCGCGCCGGCGCGAGCGGGACGCGTGTTGCGTATCGGCGCCAGGGCGCAGTTCGTCCTCACCGTTCCCGCGGTGATTGCCCTCGCCGCCGCGCCGGTTTTCATTCCAGGAGCGCTTGGCTGGATTCCCGGCCTCGCGATTGCGGCGTACCTGTTCGCGACGGGATATGCGGCGCTTCGCCTGATGCTGCGCGACAGAATCCTGCCGGCGGCGCGGACCATCCTGCTCGCGACAGCCGTTTTCTGGCCGGCTTTCTACTGGTTCGGCCTCACCGGCATCGACGCCGGTTTCAAGGTCACCAAGCCGCTGGCGCTCGCGATCAGGCGGGCGGCGGCGGCGGACACGCCGATCTACTACGAGAACTACGTCGATCCGAGTTTTGTCTTCTATCTCGGACGCCCCCCCGGGTCGGTCGGCGAGATCCTGCCGGAAGACCTCGCGACGGCCGTCGACGCACTGCGCTCCCGGTCGACTTTCGTGCTGGTTGCGACGAGCGCCGCGATCGTCCGGATTGAAGACGCCCTCGGCGAAAAACTGGCGCGGATCGATCAGCACACCGCCATCGACATCAATATGGGCGTCCGCAACAAAACCACCATTGTCGCGGGGCGCGGACTTGCGCCCGGCGGCTGAAAACAGGCACAAAGGCCCATGAGCGCCGCCGTACTCATTTCCGTGGTTGTTCCCGTCTTCAACGAGGAGACGGCGATCGGGCCGTTCGTCGCCGCCGTGCAAACGGTGCTGAACGAGGCTGCCTCCGGACCGGCGGGGCCTATCGACCACGAGATCGTCTTTGTCGATGACGGCAGCGGTGACGCGACGGCGGCGGCGATCCGCAATGCCGCGAGCGATGACCCCCGGGTGCGCGGCGTGCTGCTGTCGCGCAATTTCGGCAAGGAGGCGGCGATGACCGCCGGTCTCGCCGAAGCGCACGGCGACGCCGTGATCGTCATGGATGTCGATCTGCAGGACCCGCCCGAACTTGTGGCGCGGATGATCGATCGCTGGCGCGCCGGGGCCAAGGTCGTCGCGGCGCGGCGCATCGACCGCAGCGCCGATTCGGCCCTCAAACGCCTGACGGCGGGTTGGTTCTACCGCCTGCACAATCGCATTTCGGCAATCCAAATTCCCGAAAACGTCGGAGATTTCCGCCTGCTCGACCGCGCCGCCGTCGACGCGGTCAACGCGCTGCCGGAAAACCGCCGCTTCATGAAGGGCCTTTTCGCCTGGATCGGCTTCAACACCGAGTTTGTCGATTTCCGCCGGCCGGCGCGCGAAACCGGCGAAAGCAAGTTTTCCGGCTGGCGGCTTTGGCGCTTTGCGGTCGAAGGCATCACCAGTTTTTCGGAACTGCCGCTAGTCGTGTGGACCTATATCGGCTTCACCGTCTCGATGCTGGCGCTGGGCTTTGCCGGCTGGATCATCGTCAAGACGCTGGCCTTCGGCATCGACACGCCCGGCTATGCCTCGACCCTGGTGGTGACGCTGTTCCTTGGCGGCATGCAGCTTCTTGGCATCGGCGTGCTCGGCGAATACATCGCCCGCATCTACGACGAAGCCAAGCGCCGCCCGCCTTATGTGATTGCCGAACGGATCGACGGCGATGCGCGCCCGGTCGCGGGTCAGACCGAAAAACCGGCCATGGTCCGGCCGCTTCCCACCGGCAAATGAAAAGGGCGGCTCGCGCCGCCCTTCCCCGTTTCCTCGCCGAAGCGATCACTTCACCGCGTCGGTGATCTCGCTCGTCCAGGCGCCGGCCGGCTCCTTGGCGATGATCTTCTGGTCGAGCAGCGCCTTGGCGGTGCGCTCGTAGGCCGCCGGGATCAGCTTGCCCGAACCGGAGCCGATCAGCTTGCCCACTTCGCCCATCATGCGCTTCTGGTGGTTCTCGTCCTGGCCGCCATTGTCCATGACGATGCCGGCGGCTTCGTCGGAATGTTCGAGTGCATATTTCCAGCCCTTCATCGAGGCGGTGACGAAACGCACCATCTGGTCCTTGAAGGCCGGGTCCTTGAGCTTGTCTTCCATGGCGTAGAGACCGTCCTCGAGCAGGTCGTTGCCCATGGCGGAGTAGTTGAAGACGATCAAATCCTCCGGCTTGTAGCCGGCGTCGATCAGCTGCCAGTACTCGTTGTAGGTCATGACCGAGATGCAGTCGGCCTGCTTCTGGATCAGCGGCTGCACGTCGAAGGACTGCTTCAGCACGGTCACGCCGTCGGGGCCGCCCTCGGTTTTCAGGCCGAGCTTGTTCATCCAGGCGTAGAACGGATATTCGTTGCCGAAGAACCAGACGCCGAGCGTATGGCCCTTGAAATCGGCTTCGGTCTTGACCGGGCCGTTCGCCGGGCAGACGAGCTGCATACCGGCCTTTTCGAACGGCTGGGCGATGTTGACGAGGCCGACGCCCTTTTCGCGAGCCGCGAGCGCGCCGCCCATCCAGTCGACGATCACGTCGGCGCCGCCGCCGGCGATGACCTGCTCGGGCGCGATGTCCGGGCCGCCCGGCTTGATGTCGACGTCGAGGCCGGCTTCGGTGTAGAAGCCCTTGTCCTTGGCGACGAAATAGCCGGCGAACTGGGCTTGCGCGACCCATTTGAGCTGCAGCGTCAGCTTGTCGGCGGCCATCGCCGTACCGGCTGCCAGCGACATGGCCAGCGCCATGGTGATGGTCAGTGTCTTCTTCATTGACGTTCTCCTGTGTTGGGCTCCGCCGGGGTTCATCGATAGGACGGATGCCAGAAGGTGGCGGCGCGTTCGAGAAGTGCGATCGCGCCATAGAACAGCGACCCGACGATGGCTGCAAGGGCGATTTCCGCCCACACCATGTCGAGGTTCATCCGACCCACTTCGGTCGAGATGCGAAAACCCATGCCGACAATGGGCGTGCCGAAAAACTCGGCGACGATGGCGCCGATCAGCGCCAGCGTGGAATTGATCTTCAACGCGTTGAAGACGAAGGGCAGCGCCGCCGGCAGGCGCAGCTTGAACAGCGCCTGCCAGTGGTTCGACGCGTAGGTGCGCATCAGGTCGCGCTCCATGGCGCCGGAGGCGGAGAGTCCGGCAAGCGCGTTCACCAGCATCGGGAAGAAGGTCATGACGATGACGACTGCCGCCTTCGACTGCCAGTCGAAGCCGAACCAGATGACCATCACCGGCGCGATGCCGATGATCGGCAAGGCCGAAACGAGATTGCCGATCGGCAGCAGTCCGTTGGCGAGGAAGGCGTACCGGTCGGCAAGCAGCGCGACCAGAAAACCCGCGCCCGAGCCGACGACGAAGCCGAAGAGCACGGCTTTCAGGACCGTCTGGTTGAAATCCGCCCATAAAAGCGGGATCGAGGCGGCGAAACGCGCGCCGATGGCCGACGGCGGCGGCAGCAGCACGAAGGGGATGCCGAAGCCGCGCGTGACCGCTTCCCACAAGAACAGGACGGTGAGGCCGAACAGTGCCGGAATGGCGAGGCCGAGCGCCGATTTGAGCCAGCCCTGCGCCGCGAACACGCTCATGCGGTTGACCACGCTCCAGGCGAACAGCCAGGCGGCGACAGTGAAAAACCAGAAGGGCAGCCCCGGCAGCGGGCCGACGGATCCGGGGAGCGCGCTCCGCACCAGCCACAGCAACACGAGCGCGAGCAGAAAATCGAAGAGCAACGAAAATGCCGGGACCGGCCAATGGCGTCGGCTTGAAGCCGCCGTGCCGACAATGCCGCCGGCGAGGCCGGCGAAGACCGCGCCGACCAAACCGGCGAAGCCCGGTTCGTCCGCGCCGCCGGTCGCGAACGCCGCGGCGATGCAGGCGACAACGCCCGACAGCAGGAGAAAAGTCCCCTTTCCCGCGCGCCATTTCGACAGGATCGCGTTCATGCCGGTCGCGCTCCCATCGCCTTGCCGGCAAGGACGCGCGCGACATCGACGGCGAGCACCAGCAGCACGGCGCAGATCGAGCCGGCGATCAGCGCCGCCCAGACATCGATGGTCTGCGAATAATAGGAGCCGGCGAGCAGTTTCGAGCCGATGCCGGCGACCGCGCCGGTCGGCAATTCGCCGACGATGGCGCCGACGAGACTGGCGGCGACCGCCACCTTGATCGAGGCGAAGAAGAACGGCAGCGACGCCGGGGCGCGCAGCTTGATGAAGGTCTTCGTTTTCGAGGCGTTATAGGTGCGCATCAGGTCGAGATGCATCACCTCCGGCGAACGCAGACCCTTCACCATGCCCACCGTGACCGGGAAGAACGACAGATAGGTCGAGATCAGCGCCTTCGGCAGCAGGCCGGTGACGCCGATGGCGGCGAGGATGACGATGATCATCGGCGCAACGGCGAGCATCGGCACCATCTGCGAGGCGACCACCCAGGGCAGGAAGGATTTCGCCAGCGCCGGCACATGGACGATGCCGATGGCGATGACGACTCCGAGCGCCGTGCCCATCAGGAAGCCGAGCAGGGTGGAGGAAAGCGTCACGGCCGAATGGTAGACGAGGCTGCGCTTCGAGGTGACCTTCACCGTGAAGATGTTCTTCCACAGGTTTTCCGCCACCTGGTGCGGGGCCGGCATGGTCGGCTTCGGCTGCGTCAGCGTCTGGCCGATGAAGGTCCACGCATCCGGGCTGACGCCGTCGCGGCTGTTCTGGTCGCGCTGGAACGGCGCGTTCATGCCGATGGCGGCGACGTACCACAATGCCACGATGGCCGCGACGATGGTCAGCACGGGGAGGAACTTGGCGCGCAGGGAGGTCATGGGAGGTGCAACTCCCGGACCGGGATTGCCGGTGACCCCCACCCCTTGCCCCTCCCCTCAGGGGGGAGGGGAAAAAACAGCCGCCTCTCAATCGTCATAGGAATGCCCCGCCCTCAGCCCCTCGCGCACGCGGTGGGCGATTCTCAGGAATTCCGGAGTCTCGCGGATGTCGAGCGGCCGCTCGCGCGGCAGGTCCGACTCGATCACATCGATGACGCGGCCCGGCCTGGGGCTCATCACCACGATGCGGGTGGAGAGATAGACGGCTTCGGGAATCGAATGGGTGACGAAGCAGATGGTCTTCTGCGTCCGCGCCCAGAGTTGCAGCAATTGTTCGTTGAGATGGTCGCGCACGATCTCGTCGAGCGCCCCGAACGGCTCGTCCATCAGCAACAGATCGGCGTCGAAGGACAGCGCGCGGGCGATCGAGGCGCGCTGCTGCATACCGCCCGACAATTGCCACGGATACTTCTTCTCGAAGCCCTTGAGATTGACCAGCGCCAGCGTGCGGGCAATGCGTTCGGTTCTTTCGGCGGCGCCGACGCCCATGATCTCGAGCGGCAGGGCGACGTTCTTCTCGATCGTGCGCCACGGCAGCAGCGCGGGCGCCTGAAAAACGTAGCCGTAGGCGCGTTTCTCGCGCGCCTGGTGCGGCGTCATGCCGTTGACGACGATGGTCCCGCCGGTGGCGCGCTCGAGATCGGCGATGACGCGCAGGAATGTTGTCTTGCCGCAACCCGACGGGCCGATGAAGGAGACGAACTCGCCCTTGGAGATGTCGAGATTGACATCCTTCAGCGCGTGGACCGGACCGTCGTTGGTGGCAAAGGTGAGGGAAAGGGCGGAGGCGGTGATGCAGGGGGCGGGAGATGAGGGCATGGTCCTATGCACCCCCCTCTGCCCTGCCGGGCATCTCCCCCACAAGGGGGGAGATCGGACGACGCATGGGCCGCTGCTGGCTTTTCATGGTCGATAGCGCCGCGAGAAGGGAGGACAGCCGATCTCCCCCCTTGTGGGGGAGATGCCCGGCTGGGCAGAGGGGGGTATTGCGGAGTCCCACCCTCAAACCCCGCTTGCCGGAATGCCCGACCGCTCGACTTTCCTCGGCGCGACCAGTTCCTTCCACGTCGACAGCGCCTTGTTGACCGCCATGCCCGGTTCGCGGCCGACGAATTCGCCGTGGCCGGGATGGGCTTCGACCTTGCCGTCGTTGACGACAAGCTGGCCGCGCGACAGCACGTAGCGCGGCAGGCCGGTGACCTCGACGCCCTCGAAGACATTGTAGTCGATCACCGACTGCTGCTTTTTGGCGCTGATTTTCTTCTTCTTTTTCGGATCCCAGACGACGATGTCGGCGTCGGCGCCTTCGACGATCGCCCCCTTCTTCGGGTACATGTTGAGGATCTTGGCGATGTTGGTGGAGGTCACGGCCACGAACTCGTTCATGGTCAGCCGCCCGGTGTTGACGCCGAAGGTCCACAGCACCGGCATGCGGTCCTCAAGCCCGCCGGTGCCGTTGGGAATCTTGGTGAAGTCGCCGACGCCGGTGCGTTTCTGCTCGGTGGTGAACGAGCAATGGTCCGTCGCCACCACCTGCAGCGAGCCGGATTGCAGGCCGGCCCACAGCGAATCCTGGTGCAGCTTGTTGCGGAAGGGCGGGCTCATCACGCGCCGCGCCGCATGGTCCCAGTCCTTGTTGATGTACTCGCTCTCGTCGAGCACGAGGTGCTGGACCAGCGGCTCGCCATAGACGCGCATGCCCTTCTGGCGGGCCCGGCGGATGGCCTCGTGCGCCGGCTCGCAGGAGGTGTGCACGACATAGAGCGGCACGCCCGCCATGTCGGCGATCATGATGGCGCGGTTGGTCGCCTCGCCCTCCACCTCCGGCGGACGCGAATAGGCGTGCGCCTCCGGACCGTTGTTGCTTTCGGCGAGCAGCTTCTGCTGCAGCGAGGCGACGACGTCGCCGTTCTCGGCGTGGACCAGCGGCAGCGCGCCGAGTTCGGCGCAGCGCTTGAACGAGGCGAACATCTCGTCGTCGTTGACCATCAGCGCGCCCTTGTAGGCCATGAAGTGCTTGAACGAGGTGATGCCCTTGTCGACGACGGTCTTCATCTCGTTGAACACCTGCTCGCCCCACCAGGTGATCGCCATGTGGAAGGAGAAGTCGCAGCACGCCTTGGAGGTCTTGTTGTGCCACATGGAAAGCGCGTCGAGCAGCGACTGGCCCGGCGACGGCAGGCAGAAATCGACGACCATCGTGGTGCCGCCGGAAAGCGCGGCGCGCGTGCCACTCTCGAAATCGTCGGCCGAATAGGTGCCCATGAAAGGCATTTCCAGATGGGTGTGCGGGTCGATGCCGCCCGGCATGACGTAGCAGCCGGTGGCGTCATACTCGTGGTCGCCGTGCAGGTCCGGGCCGATGGCGATGATCTTGTCGTGCTTGACCAGCACATCGGCCTTGAAGGTGCGGTCGGCGGTGACGACGGTTCCGTTCTTGATGACCTTGCTCATTTCGATGCGCCTTCTATTTTGTAGCCAAATTGGGACATTGCCTGATCATAGCAGGCCAGCCTTTCCGCGGATCACCAATCTTTGTGCAGTCACTAAAGTAAGCATCTATTGTTGCTTCTTTGCCCATTCGATATCATTCTCATCGTATGTCTCCGAAATGCTGTCGTCACATTCGCCTGTCCACCGATTGCATTGGGCGAAACAAAAATCAGGCGTAAGTGCAGTAAAGATAACCGCGACCGCAAGCACCGAAAGTCCAAAACGGGCAGATACCCCTCCCCCTTGTGGGGAGGGGTTAGTGGGGTCGGCGTAAGCGCCCATTAAGAACGTTTCGGTTGGACTGGCAGAGGTGAGCCGATAATTTTCATCCAAAGTACCCGATTCATTCCGTCACTGTTCTCGAATGGCTCGCTGCTCGCGACCCCACCGCCCCTCCCCGCAAGGGGGGGGGCCCAGCGAAAAGACTCCTCATTCCATCAGCCCCAGCGCCCGTAAAATCTCTTCGACGCAGCCGTCAAAAGCGGTCTCGAGATCACCGGTCGTCAACCGGACGACCCGGTATCCCTGGCCATTCAACCATGCGTCCCGGGCTTGGTCCTTTGCCATCCGTTCCGGTTCGAAATGGAACTGGCCATCCACTTCAATGACCAGCTTGCGCTCGTGAACAACAAAATCGGCGATGAACGGTCCAATTGGCGCCTGCTTGCGCACATGAATCCCATAAAGGCGACGGAACTCGCGAAGTTCCGACCAGAGCTTCGCCTCGCCATCGGTCATGCTCCGGCGCAATGACCGCGCCCGCGCGATGGTTTTCGGTTGGATGCCGGTCGGCATGGCGAATTGCACCCCCACCCCTAACCCCTCCCCACAAGGGGGAGGGGGACTACGGTTGCGCGATCCACCACGCCTTGACCAAGACGCCGCCAGAGTCCCCCTCCCCCTTGTGGGGAGGGGTCAGGGGTGGGGGTAAACGTCGCGAACGCCCTCACCCCACAATCTCCGCCGTTTCAACCACGGCGTGGAACAGCACGTCGGTGCCGGCCTTGGCCCAATCCTTCGAGATATCTTCGGCCTCGTTGTGCGACAGCCCGTCGACGCAGGGGCACATGATCATCGAGGTCGGCGCGACGCGGTTGACCCAGCAGGCGTCGTGGCCGGCCCCGGAGATGATGTTGCGGTGCGAGTAGCCGAGCCGTTCCGCGGCGCGGCGCACGGCCGACACGCAGCCCTCGTCGAAGGTCACCGGATCGAAGCCGCCGACCTTGAGGAACTCGATGCCGAGGCCCAAGTCTTCGGCGATCTTCGTCGCGCCAGCCTTCAGCCGCTGCTCCATGTCGGCGATGACGGCAAGGTCCGGCGAGCGGAAATCGACGGTGAACACCACCTTGCCCGGGATGACGTTGCGCGAATTCGGGTGCACGTCGATGTGGCCGGCCGCGCCGACGGCGTGCGGCTTGTGGCTCCAGGCGATCTCGTCGACCAGTTCGAGGATGCGCGCCATGCCGAGGCCGGCGTTTTTTCGCATCGGCATCGGCGTAGAGCCGGTGTGCGCCTCCTTGCCGGTCAGCGTCACCTGCGTCCAGGACAGCCCCTGCCCATGTGTGACGACGCCGATGTCCTTGCCCTCGATTTCGAGGATCGGGCCCTGCTCGATGTGCAATTCGAAATAGGCGTGCATCTTGCGCGCGCCGACCTCCTCGTCGCCGACCCAGCCGATGCGCTTCAACTCGTCGCCGAATTTCGCCCCCTTGGCGTCGGTGCGGTCATAGGCCCAGTCGAGCGTGTGGACGCCGGCGAACACGCCCGAGGCCAGCATGGCAGGCGCAAAGCGCGTGCCCTCCTCGTTGGTCCAGTTGACGACGACGATCGGATGCTTCGTGCGGATGCCGAGATCGTTCAGCGTGCGGATGACCTCCAGCCCGCCGAGCACGCCGAGCACGCCGTCGAACTTGCCGCCGGTCGGCTGCGTGTCGAGGTGGCTGCCGACATAGACAGGCAAGGCGTCGGGGTCGGTCCCCTCGCGCCGGGCGAACATGTTGCCCGCCTTGTCGACGCCCATGGTCAGGCCCGCCTCGTCGCACCAGCGCTTGAACAAGGCGCGGCCTTTGGCGTCATCGTCGGTCAGGGTCTGGCGGTTGTTGCCGCCGGCGACGCCGGGGCCGATTTTCGCCATCTCCATCAGCGAATCCCACAGCCGGTCGGGATTGATCCTGAGGTTTTCGCCGGGGGCCGCCATCGAATTACTCCAGTTTGCCGGAATTGACCCCCCTCTGGCCTGCCGGCCATCTCCCCCCCGGGGGGGGGGGGGGGGGGGGGGGGGGGGGCCCCCCCCCCGGGGGGGGGGGGGCGGGGCCAGAGGGGGGTGTTCCTGTCATGCCTGCAATCCCGTCCGCTCAGTCGATCATCCTGAGCACTTCGCGGATGTGGTCGATCAGCTCGTTGATCTGGCCCTTGGTGATGATCAGCGGCGGGCTCAAAGCGATGATGTCGCCGGTGGTGCGGATCAGCGCGCCGCGCTCATAGGCCTTGATGAATGCGGCGAACGCCCGCTTGGTCGGTTGGCCGGCGATCGGCTCCAGTTCGATGGCGCCGATAAGGCCGATGTTGCGGATGTCCTTCACATGTGGCTCTCCTTTAAGCGAATGCAGCGCATCCTCCCAATACGGCGCCAGTTCGGCGCCGCGGGTGAGCAGGCCCTCGTCCTTGTAGGTGTCGAGCGTGCCGATGCAGGCGGCGGACGCGATCGGATTGGCCGAATAGGTGTAGCCGTGGAAGAACTCGATCAGGTGTTCCGGCCCGGTCATGAAGGCGTCGTGGATCATGCCCTTGACGAACACCGCGCCCATCGGGATGACTCCGTTGGTGACGCCCTTCGCCGTGGTGATGATGTCCGGCGTGACGCCGAAATAATCCGCGGCAAACGGCGTGCCGAGACGGCCGAAACCGGTGATGACCTCGTCGAAGATCAAGAGGATGCCGTGCTTGTCGCAGATGGCGCGCAGCTTCTGCAGGTAGCCCTTCGGCGGGATCAGCACGCCGGTGGAGCCGGCGACCGGCTCGACGATGACCGCGGCGATGGTGGAGGCGTCGTGCAGCGTGACGATGCGCTCCAGCTCGTCGGCGAGATTGGCGCCGTGCTCCGGCTCGCCGCGCGTGAACGCGTTCTTCTCCGGCAGATGGGTGTGCGGCAGATGGTCGACGCCGCCGAGCAGCGTGCCGAACATCTTGCGGTTGGTGACGATGCCGCCGACCGAGATGCCGCCGAAATTGACGCCGTGATAGCCGCGCTCGCGGCCGATGAGGCGGGTGCGCTGGCCCTCGCCGCGCACGCGATGATAGGCGAGCGCCATCTTCAGCGCGGTCTCGACCGATTCCGAACCGGAATTGGTAAAGAACACATGGTCCATGCCGGAAGGCGCGATGTCGATCAGCCGGTTCGCCGCCTCGAACGCGGCCGGATGGCCCATCTGGAAGGCCGGCGCATAGTCGAGTTCGGCCGCCTGGTCCTGGATCGCCTTGGTGATTTTCGGCCGCGTGTGGCCAGCGTTGCAGCACCACAGCCCGGCGGTGCCATCGAGCACCTTGCGGCCATCGGCGGTGACGTAATGCATGTCCGACGCACTGACGAACATGCGCGGCGCCTGCTTGAACTGGCGATTCGCCGTGAACGGCATCCAGAACGCGCGCAGATCGTTCGGCATGGCTTTCAGCCGGTCGGACATTCGTGAACCTCCACTGTTTGCCGGCTTCCGCCGGATGCGCGCGGCGCTTTCGTTCGGACGCCTTTGGTGCTACGCATTTTTTACCGATTGGACAAACGGTAGCACCGCCGTCGCGGCGGTCAAGCCGAGTTTGACGCCGCGAACCCTGTTTCCCGGCGAAAAAGCCAATCCGGCCGAGGAGGGACATGAACGCCGCCGGACAACCTGCCCGGACGCGCATCCAGCGCGAAAAACGCGACCTCATTCTCGAGGCGGCGCTCGACGTGTTTTCCCAACAGGGCTATCGCGGCGCGACCATCGATCAGATCGCTGAAGCGGCCGGCATGTCGAAACCGAATCTGCTTTACTATTTCCGCTCCAAGGACGCGATTTACCAGGCGCTGATCCACGGATTGCTCGACGTCTGGCTGGCGCCGTTGCGCGAACTCGACAGCGTCGGCGATCCGCTGGTGGAATTGCGCGCCTATATCCGCCGCAAGCTGGAGATGGCGCGCGATTTCCCCCGCGAAAGCCGCCTTTTCGCCAACGAGATATTGCAAGGCGCGCCCCACATCATGGCGCTGCTCGAAGGTGAATTGAAGCCGTTGGTCGACGAGAAGGCGGATATCGTCAAGGGCTGGATCCGCGCCGGAAAAATCGCCAGCGTCGACCCTTGGCACCTGATCTTTTCCATTTGGGCGACGACGCAGCACTACGCCGATTTTGACACCCAGGTGCGCGTCGTGCTCGGACCGCTGAAAGGCGGCGACGGCCGCTTCGAAGACGCGGCGCGATTCCTCGAAGGGCTGTTTCTCGATGGCCTCCGTCCCCGCGCCTGAGCCGGCGGCCGGCTGGACGGAGCTGTTCCGCTCCGGCCATGGCGGCGCGCTGGCGCTGATCTGCCTCGGCATCTGGCTGCACGCCGGCGACGAACTGATGGTGGCGACGGTGACGCCAGCCATGATCGCCGATATCGGCGGCGACGCCTGGATCGGCTGGCTCACCGCGCTCTATGAGGTCGGTTCGATCACCGCCAGCGCGCTCGGCGCCTGGCTCGCCCATAGGCTCGGCGTGCGCTCCACATTGGCGCTCGCCGGCCTCGTCTACATGGCCGGCTGCATCGCCAGCGGTTTTGCTCCGGGGATGGATTTCATGCTCGCCGGCCGGCTTCTCCAGGGGCTCGGCGGCGGCGCCATCGTCGCGGTGTCGCTGATTTCCGCCTGGCGCACTTTCCCCGGCCGCCTGCTGGCGCGCGCCGTCGCCGCCATTTCGCTGGTCTGGGGTGTCGCCGCCTTCGTCGGACCCATGGTCGGCGCGGTTTTCGTCGAATGGGGCGATTGGCGCGGCGCGTTTTTCTTCTTTGCCGCCCAGGCCCTGCTCTACGCAATGGCCGTCGGCCGCTATGCGCCGAGGGAAGATGTCGCCGGAAATGCGCCCTTCCCGGTTTTTCGCATGCTCGTTCTCGCCGCCGGCGTCATCGCCGTCGCCTGGGGCGGGATCGTCATTGACACAGGCGCGGCGCTGGCCTCCGTCGCGCTCGGCGTCGGGCTGATCGCGGTTTTCGTCATGCTCGACGCCCGGTCGGGCGCCGCGCGCCTGCTGCCGGGAGGCGTGCCCATGCTCGCATCGCCTGCCGGTTCGACCATGGCGCTGGTCTTCGGCCTGTCTTCCGGAGCTTCGGCGCTGCTGATCTACGGACCGGTGCTGATCGGCGTGCTGCACGGGCTTTCCGCTTTTTCCATCGGGCTGATCCTCGTGCTCGAATCGGTCGGCTGGTCGATCGCCGCATTGCTGGTCGCCGGCGTCGGGCGCGAAACCGAAGCGAAACTGATTGTCGCCGGCGCGGCGGTCGTCGTCATTGGCATGGTCGGCATCGGCGCGACCATCGCGTTTGGACCGGTGTGGGCCCTGCCGGTATTCGCAACGCTGCAAGGCGCTGGCTTCGGCTTTTCCTGGACCTTCATCCTGCGCCGCGGCGCGGCGATCGTCGCCGCCGACGATGGTGAACGCGTCACCTCGGCCATCAACACGGTGCAGCGTTTCGGCTACGCCCTCGGCGCGGCCGCCATCGGCATCGCCGCCAACCGCGCCGGCCTGACCATCGCCATGGATGCCGGGACGGCGCAGCGCGTCACCATCGCCATCTTCGCCCTGACGCTGGTTCCGGCGCTCGCCGGGCTGGCGGCGGCGATCCGCTTCGTACGGTTCGAGGAACGCGATGATGCGAGCGCATCATTGCATCATGATGCGTGATGCGTTAGCATCAAATCATGCGCACGACGCTCGACATCGACGATGACATACTCGACACGGCCAGAAAAATGGCCGCCGCGCGCCGAAGCTCGGCCGGCAAGATCATCTCCGGGCTGGCGCGCAAGGCGCTGGAGCAACCGGAAATCAAAATCGAGGATCTGGAGTTCCGCGACGGTTTCCCGCAGTTCCCGAAATCCGGTCACATCCTGACCGTGGAAATGGTGGAAGAACTGATCGAAGAGGAAGATCGCGAAAACATCGCCTTCGCCGTCGGTTTGAAATGATTCCGCTCTACGATGTCAATGCGCTGCTCGCGCTGTTCACTCCGGGTCATCCCTTCTCGGGCGAAATGCGTAACTGGCACAGGCGTCATGGCGATCACGGCTGGGCGACCTGCCCTATCACCCAGAATGCATTTATTCGGATCGGTTCTCAGCCGAGTTTCCCGCAACGACAGCCGATTGGCCTCGTCAGGGCGATGCTGCAAACGGCGATCTCGCTTCCCGGCCACCGCTTCTGGCCGGACGACATTTCCATTGCCCACGACGCGATCTTCGACTGCGCCCGCATCCGCGGCCACCGCCAGATCACCGACGCCTATCTGCTCGCCATCGCCGCGCGGAACGGTGGACGGCTGGTGACGTTCGACCAGACCATCGACCATCGCTGCGTGCGCGACGCCAAGCCGGAAAACCTCGTGGTCATCGCCTGAAAAACGAACGGATCAGGGCGGCTCGACCTTCCAGATCGTGCCTTGCGCCACGGCGCAGAGTTTTTCAGCGCCGCCGGCGACAATGAAAATGTCGCATTGGCACACCGCCTGGGTTTTGCCGCTGCCGGTGACGCGGGCGCGGGCGACGAGACGTTCGCCCCTGGCCGGGCGCAGATAATTGATCTTGAATTCCAGCGTCATGGAATCGCCGAGACGCGATCCGCCGGCATAGGTCAGCGCATTGTCGGCGAGATAGGAGACGACGCCGCCATGAGCGACGCCGTGCTGCTGCAGATGATGCGGCTGCAAGTCGATGGCGAGTTCCGCCAGGTCCGGCGACCAGGCGACAAGCTTGGCGCCGATCAACCGGCTGAAAGCCTGCGCTTCGAGCACGGCGCGGCCACGCGCCAGCATGTCGCCGGTCATCGCTTGGCCGGTGCGGATTTCACCCCCCGTTGAAGGCGGGATACGGCTCTTGAGGGCCGTTGCCCCGCCTTCTCCGGGGAGGAACTTGGGGGGCCCCCCGCCGGTGTGGGGAGTTGGGGGGGGGGGGTGGGGGGGGGGGGGGGGGGGGGGGGGGGGGGGGGGGGCGGGCGCGCGGCGCGGCCGCCGGGCCCCCGGCCCGGCGCGAGGGGCCAAGGCCCACCCCCCCCACCAACCCCGGGCAACCCTCTGGGGCAAACCTGGGGGGGGGGGCGGTGGCCCCGGCGGGGTCGGGCCGGCGCGCCCGGCCCCCCCGCGCGCCCCGGGCCCCCCCCCCCGCCCCCCACCGACCCAGAAAAAGTCAAAAATCCAGCCCAACGCCACGCGGAAGCGCTCTAACCCGTCACGCATGTCGCGCCGGGATTGTTGGGGTGCGTGGTCCAGTTGGCGTAGTCCGCGACCACCGGCTTTTCGGTGCGCTTGTCGAGAACGCCCGCCGCCAGCGGAACCATGGTGATGCAATTTTCCACCGGACAGACGTTGACGCAAAGATTGCAGCCGACGCACTCCTCGTCCTTGACCTCGAAATGGCGCGCGCCATTGAGGTTCGCCGTGATCGCCTGGTGCGACGTGTCCTCGCAGGCGATGTGGCAGCGGCCGCATTTGATGCACAGATCCTGGTCGATATGCGCCTTGGCGATGTAGTTGAGGTTGAGATACTGCCAGTCGGTGACATTGCCGGAAGCGCGGCCGACGATCGAGGAAAGGTCCTTGTGGCCCTTCTCGTCCATCCAGTTTTCGAGCCCCGAAATCATCTCCTGGACGATCCTGATGCCGTAGGTCATCGCCGCCGTGCACACCTGCACATTGCCGGCGCCGAGCGCCATGAACTCGGCGGCGTCGCGCCAGGTGGTGATGCCGCCGATGCCGGAGATCGGCAGGCCGCGGGTCTCGGCGTCGCGGGCGATCTCGGCCACCATGTTGAGCGCGATCGGCTTGACCGCCGGGCCGCAATAGCCGCCGTGGCTGCCCTTGCCGTCGATCGACGGCTCCGGCGAGAAGGTGTCGAGATTGACCGAGGTGATCGACGAGATGGTGTTGATCAGCGACACGGCGTCTGCCCCGCCGCGCTTCGCCGCGCGGGCCGGATAGCGGATGTCGGTGATGTTCGGCGTCAGCTTGACGACCACCGGCATGCGCGTATTGGCCTTGCACCAGCGCGCCACCATCTCGATGTATTCCGGCACCTGGCCGACGGCGGAGCCCATGCCGCGTTCGCTCATGCCGTGCGGACAGCCGAAATTGAGTTCGACGCCGTCGGCCTCGGTCTCCTCGACCGGCTTGAGGATCGCCTTCCACGACTCCTCCTGGCAGGGCACCATCAGCGACACGACGACGGCGCGGTCGGGCCAGTTCTTCTTGACCTGCTTGATCTCCTGCAGATTGACCTGCAGCGGCCGATCGGTGATGAGCTCGATGTTGTTGAGGCCGAGCAGGCGGCGGTCGGCCCCCCAGATGGCGCCATAGCGCGGGCCGTTGACATTGACGACCGGCGGACCTTCCTCGCCCAGCGTCTTCCACACCACGCCGCCCCAGCCGGCCTTGAAGGCGCGCTCGACATTGTAGGCCTTGTCGGTCGGCGGCGCGGAAGCGAGCCAGAACGGGTTCGGCGATTTGATGCCCACGAAGTTGTTGCGGATGTCGGCCATCGCATGCCTCCGGTTTCAGGCGCCGAGCGCCCTGTGAATGCTCTCGGCCGCGTCGCGCCCTTGAGCCACGGAGGTGACGGTCAGGTCCTCGCCGGCGCGCACGCAATCGCCGCCGGCCCAGACCTTCGGGTTCGAAGTGCGGAAACCGGCGTCTACGGCGATGCGGCCGTCTGTCAGCGTCACCCCCGCCGCGCTGACGCCGTCGAGCGTCTGGCCGATGGCGCGGAACACCTGGTCGGCGAGCAAGCTGACCGTTTCGCCGGTCCCGACGAGTTTTCCGTCGCGCATGGCGGTGTATTCGAGTTCGACGCCGGTGACGTCCGGGCCGCCATTGTGAAAGACTTTTTTCGGCTGCAGCCAGTGCCGGATGACGACGCCGTTGGCGGTGGCGAGTTCCTGTTCGAAGGCGGAAGCGTTCATCTGCTCCGGCCCGCGCCGGTAACAGATCGTCACTTCCTCGGCGCCGAGCAATTTGGCCTGCACCGCCGCGTCGATGGCGGTCATGCCGCCGCCGAGCACGACGACGCGCCGGCCGACCGGAACGCCGGCGAGGTCGGTCGCCTGGCGCAGCGTCTCGATGAAATCGACCGCGGCGACAGAAGCCTCGTCGCCGGACGCGCCGAGCGCGTTGACGCCGCCAAGGCCGATGCCGAGGAAAACCGCGTCATGTTGTTTCAAGAGGCTGTCGAGCGTCACGTCGCGGCCAAGCGCCTTGCCGTGTTCGATACGGATGCCGCCGATGGCGGTGATGTAGTCAACCTCAGCCTGGGCGAAATCGTCGGTCGCCTTGTAGGCGGCGAGTCCATATTCGTTGAGGCCGCCGGGTTTCGATCTGGCTTCGTATATGGTCACGTCGTGGCCATGCATCGACAGGCGGTGGGCGCAGGCAAGACCCGCCGGCCCGGCGCCGACGACGGCGATTGTTTTGCCCGACGGCTGGGCGCGCGCGAAAAACTGGCGGTTCGCGGTCATCGCCGCGTCCGTGGCGAAGCGCTGCAATTCGCCGATCTTGACCGGCTTGCCCTCGGCCGTCTCGCGCACGCAGGCTTCCTCGCACAGCGTCTCGGTCGGGCAGACGCGGGCGCACATGCCGCCCATGATGTTCTGCGAGAGGATCGTCTTCGCCGCGCCGAGCGGATTGCCGACGACGATCTGGCGTATGAACAAAGGGATGTCGATCGAGGTCGGGCACGCCGTCATGCACGGCGCGTCGTGGCAGAAATAGCAGCGGTCGGCCTCGACGCGGGCCTCGTGCGCGGAGAGCGGCGGATGCAGGTCGGAGAAATTGATGGCGTAATCTTCGGCCGACAGCCGGCCGGCTGCGATTCCGTCCCGGTGGACGCCGTCGGACATCTGCGTCTCCTCCCTCGCTTGGCGCGATTTTAACGCAGGCTAGCGCAGCGGTTTATTTTTATCAATCGGTCAAATTTTTTTCGTCACTTGTCGAAATCGATGGCCGCATCAACCTGAACCGAAACCTGAGCGTCCCGAATCGAAATGGCGGCCCGTGCCGCCATCCGATTGAATATGTTAAATATTTATTTGCGTCAGCGTGGTTTCTTGCCGAACACCTTGACGTACTCGGCCTCGCCGCCCTTCGCCAGCGCCTTGGCCTGCCGCACCCATTCCTCGCGAACGACGCGGTCGGGAAAGCGCAGTTTTTCGCCGACGGCGGCAATGTCCTTCTTTGTCCACGCCGCCACCTGGGCGAAGGTCGCGATATCCATGGCGGCAAGCGTCTTCGCCGTCTGCGGTCCGATGCCGGCGATCAAGGTGAGGTCGTCGGGCTTGGCCTTCGCCGGTTTCGCCGGCGACGCCGGCTTCACTGGTTTCGCGGCCGCCCTGGTCTCCGGGCGCGTGGCGCCGCCACTGGTTTCGCGGCCTTGCCTGCCGGCGTGGCGGCCACCATGCCCAATGCCTTGGACTTGACGGCCGCCGGTTTGGCAACCGCTGGCTTTGGCGCTTTCCCGGCCGGTTTGGCGGCGGCCTGCTTGGCCTTCGCGGACGGTTTCGCCGACGCGGCTTCAGCGGCTTTCGCTTTCGCCTTGCGGGCACAGTCGCGGCCTTGGTCGCGGCCTTTCCGGCAGGCTTGGCAGCCACCTCGCCCGAAGGCTTCGACTTGTCGGCCGCCGGTTTGCCAGCCGCCGATTTCGCGGTGGTCCCGACAGGCTTGGCGGCGGCAGGCTTGGCCTCTGCGGACGGTTTCGCCGACGCGGCTTCGGCGGCTTTCGCTTTTGCCCTGGCTGGCGCGGTCGCGGACTTGGTCTCGGCACTTCCCGAAGACTTGGACTTGTCGGCCGCCGGTTTGGCAGCCGACGGCTTTGACGCTTTCCCGGCCGGCTCGACGGCAGGGCGCGTTACCGCCGGCTTCGCCATCGCGACCGGGCCGGCTTGTGGCGTGGCGGTCGCTGACGCCGCCATCAGGGGCGCGGCCATGGCGCCCGGCTTCCTGCGCTTCGGCTTCGGCAGCATCTCCGGCGGCGGCGGCGCGTCGAAGGCCGGTTCGGCGTCGGCCGCCCTGCCCTTGAACGAAATCACCGGCTCCATCTCGGCCAGCGCCTCGGCGGAGAGATGGCATTTGACGAAATGGCCTTCGCCCAATTCGCGGATCGGCGGCACCTCACGGTCGCAAAGGCCGTTCGGCACCTTCGATTTGTGGCGGCAGCGCGTCTGGAACGGACAACCCGGCGGCGGGTTGACGGCAGAGGGAATATCGCCGTCGAGCACGATGTGCTTCTTGATCACCGACGTGTCGGCGATCGGGATCGCCGACAGCAGCGCTTCGGTATAGGGGTGGTAGGGCGGCGAGAAAATCTGGTCGGTGCGGCCCTGCTCGACAATGTGGCCGAGATACATGACGACGACGCGGTCGGCGATGTAGCGCACGACCGAAAGGTCGTGGCTGATGAACAGCATCGTGGTCTTCGCCTCGCGCTGGATATCCATCAGCAGTTCGGTCACCGCCGCCTGCACCGAGACGTCGAGGGCGGAAACCGGCTCGTCGGCGACCACCACGCGCGGCTTGCCGGCGAAGGCGCGGGCGACGCCGATGCGCTGCTTCTGTCCGCCCGACAATTGGCGCGGCATGCGCGTGGCGAAGGCGCGCGGCAGCTTCACCAGATCGAGCAATTCCAGCATGCGGTTTCGCCGATCGGAATCGGTGACGCCGACGCCGAATTTCTCCAGCGTGCGCATGATCTGCGCGCCGATCGACTGGCTGGGGTTGAGCGTGTCGAACGGGTTCTGGAACACCATCTGGATCGAGGAAATCGTGCGCGTATCGCGCCCTTCGACTTCCGTGCCCTGGATTGGCTTGCCGTCGAGCAGCACCGTGCCGCCGGTCGCCGTTTCCAGCCCGAGCAGGATCTTGGCGAGGGTGGACTTGCCGCAACCCGATTCGCCGACGATCGCCACGGTTTCCGATTCGCGCGCCTCGAACGACAGCGTCTCGTTGGCCTTGACGACGCGGGCCTCGCCGCCGCCGAAAATCTCGTTGGCGGAGATCGAATAGTATTTTTTCAGATTGTCGATTTTCAGCACCGTGGCGCCGGGCGTGACCGGGGCGTGCTTCTTCAGATCGGCAGGCAGCTTCTTCCAGTCGATCTCGTCATGACGCACGCATCGCGTCTCGTGGCGCGGGCGGCCCTCGACCTTGTGCATCGGCAACTCGGCGGCGTTGCACACTCCGTCGACGAAATGCAGGCAGCGCGGCCCGAAATTGCAGCCCTTCGGCCGCTGGTGCGGCAGCGGCAACTGTCCGGGAATGGCGATCAGCGGCCGCTCGTTCTTGTCGGCGCCGGGAAGCGGGATCGAGCGGAACAGGCCCTGGGTGTAGGGGTGGCGCATGTGGTCGAACACCTCGCGCACCGCGCCGGTCTCCACCGCCTCGCCCGAATACATCACCGTGATGCGGTCGCAGGTCTCGAGGATCAGGCCGAGATTGTGGCTGACGAACAGCATCGAGGTGCCGAACTGCTTGGCCAGATCCTTGACCAGTTGCACGATGCCGGCTTCGACGGTGACGTCGAGCGCCGTCGTCGGCTCGTCGAGGAACAGCAGTTTCGGCTTCGACAACAACGCCATGGCGATGACGATGCGCTGCTGCTGGCCGCCGGAAATCTGGTGCGGATAAGAGCGCAGTATGCGCTCCGGATCGGGCAGGCGCACCGCCGTCAACATGTCCAGCGCCCGGGTCCACGCCTCCTGCTTGGTCACCTTTTCGTGGATGATCGGCACTTCCATCAATTGCTGGCCGATCTTCATCGCCGGATTGAGGCTCGCCATCGGCTCCTGATAGATCATGGCGATCTGCGAACCGCGGATCGAGCGCAATTCCTCGTCGCTCATCTCGCCCATGTCGCGGCCCATGAACTTGATCGTGCCGCCGACGATGCGGCCGCGATTGCCCATGTCGCGCATGATGCCAAGCGCCACGGTCGACTTGCCGCAGCCCGATTCGCCGACGATGCCCATGGCTTCGCCCGGCATGACCTTGCAGGAAAAGTCCATCACCGCCGGGATTTCGCCGGCCTTGGTGAAGAACGAGATCGACAGGTTCTCGATTTCGAGGATCGGCGTGACGGTTTCGGTCATGGCGTCAATCCTTCAGCGATTCTTCGCGCAGCGAGTCGGCGAGCAGGTTGAGCCCGAGCACCAGACTCATCAGCGCCAGCGCCGGCACCAGGCCCTGCCAGATATAGAGGCGCAACTGCGCCGGCTGCGAACCGTCCTTGATGGCCGTGCCCCAATCGGGGCTTTCCGGACCCATTCCGAGGCCGAAAAAACCGAGCGTTCCGAGCAGGATGGTGGTGTAGCCGATGCGCAGGCAGGCGTCGACGATCAGCGGGCCGCGGGCGTTGGGCAGCAATTCCCACAACATGATGTACCACGGACTTTCGCCGCGCGTCTGCGCCGCCGCGATGTAGTCGCGCGTCTCGATATCCATGACGAGGCCGCGCACGATGCGGAACACGCCCGGGCTGGAAGCGAACACGACGGCGACGAAAATGTTGAGCTCGTTCGACTCGATGCGCACCAGACCGAAGGGATCGGCGTTGAACACCAGGCCGGAATAGAGCCAGCCGCCGATCAGCAGCGTCGCGCCGGCGTACAGCGCCAGCTTTCGCGGCTGGAGGCGGAATTTCGACGTGAACAACACCAGGAAAAACACGAGGGGAAACAGGAACAATATGCCCGCCATCCATTTCGGAATTGGCGTTTCGCGTATGCCCGGCGTCACCAGCAGGTAGAACAGCAGGATGACCGGGAAGGCCAGCACGAGATTGGCGAGGAACGAAAGGATCGAATCGATCCGCCCGCCGAAATAGCCGGCCGGCAGGCCGAGCGTCGCCCCGACGAGAATGGCGATCAGGGTCGCCGCCGGCGCGATGGTGAGCACGACGCGGGCGCCGTGCACGGCGCGGCTGAACACGTCGCGCGCCAATTGGTCGCCGCCGAGATAATACACCTTGCCGATGTCCGGAACCATCGCGCCCGGCCGCGCGTTCTGCATCACCGTGGTCTGCTCGGTCGGACCGAACGGCGCGATGACATCGGCGAAAAAGGCGGTGGAGACCCAGAACGCGCACAGCAATACGCCGGCGGCGCCGACCTTGGTGTTGAACAATTGCCCGAACAGGCCGAGCCGTTTGCGGAAGAAATAGACGCCGCCGAGCATCAGCGCCAGCGTCAGCCAGACCGGCCAGAACCGGCCGACGATCCCGGCGACGATGTTGAGAAAGCCGATGTTTTCCATCGTCGCCCCTTACGATACGCGGATGCGCGGATTGAGAAAGGCGTAGCCGATATCCGAGATCAGCTGGGTGAGAAGCACAATGACGACCGAAACAATGCCGCAGGCGAGCACCAGATCAATGTCGTTGTTGGACGCCGCCTGAACCAGAAGCCAGCCGAAGCCTTTGTAATTGAAGATCGTCTCGACCACGACGACGCCGGTAAGCAGCCATGGGAACTGCAGCATGATGACGGTGAACGGCGCGATCAGCGCGTTGCGCAGCGCATGCTTCATCACGACCGACGTGAATGACATGCCCTTGAGACGCGCCGTACGGATGTATTGCTGCGTCATCACCTCGGCCATCGAGGCGCGCGTCATGCGCGCGACATAACCGATGTCGAAAATGGCGAGCGTCATCACCGGCAGGGTGAAATTCCACAGAGACGGGCCTTGCGTGATCGCCGACGCCGCCGAGCCGTTGAGCCAGCCGAGACCGGTGGCGAAAATCGCGGTGAAGATGATGGCGGAGACGTATTCCGGCGTCGCCGTCGAGGCGATCGACAGGAAGGATAGAACCCGGTCGAGCTTCGATCCCTCGCGCATGCCGGCCAGAACGCCGGTGGCGAGCGACACCGGGATCATCACCACCATGACCCAGAACATCAGGATGCCGGTGGCGCTCAGCGCCTCCATCAGCCGCTTGGCGACGGGCGAACGCAACGCCGATGAACACCCCAGATCGCCCTGGAGAATGCCGGAATAACGGGCTTCGGCCGGCTCGTTGCAATAGCGGAAGCGCGGCACCGCCGCGCCCGTCGCCGGATCGACATTCGGCTGTTTCCTGATCACCCCGAGCCAGCGGCCGTAGCGAATGACGAAGCCGTCGCGGTAGCCGTTCCGCTGCAGCCAGCTTTCCTGCATTTCCGGCGAAGCGCGCTGTTCGGTTTGCGAGATCGCCAGCTTTTTCAGGTTGGGTTCGAGATTGACGAAAAAGAAAACCACGAGGCTGAGCGCAACCATCGTCAGCGCCATGACGCCGAGACGCCTGGAAATGAAACCGAGCATTGTCGCCCTCCCCGATTTGAGCGGGCCGCGGCGCTTTTCGCGCTTCTTCCGGCCGGAAAAACGGGAGGGGCCTTACGCCCCTCCCGCGTGGCGATGAACGCCTATTTGTCGAGCCACACTTTTTCCATGTGCAGTTCGAAGGTCTGGTGCATGCCAAGCCCCTTCACGTAAGGGGCGTGGTGGCGGTAAAGCGCCCGCCAGAACGGCTGCACGATGACGCCGGAGTCCTGCAGGATCACTTCCACGTCCTTCATGACTTCCTTGCGCTTGGCGGCGTCGGCGATGGCCAGCGCGGCGTTCAGCTTGGCGTCGAAGTCCGGGTTGGCATAGGCGCATTCGTTCCAGGCTTCGCCCGAGCGGTAGGCAAGCGCGAGGACCTGCACGCCGAGCGGACGCATGTTCCATTCGGTCGTCGACCACGGATACTTGGTCCAGTCGTTCCAGAACGACGAGCCGGGGATGACGGTGCGCTTCACCTTCATGCCCGCCTCGCGGCAGTTTTCCGCCATCACGTCGGCCGGGTTCTTCACATATTCGGCTTCGTAGGAGATGAGTTCCAGCTCCATGTCGCCGATGCCGGATTTGGCCAGCATTTCCTTGGCTTTGGCCACGTCGCGCGGCACCTTCGGCAGCTCGAAATATTCCGGATGGATCGGGCAGACATGGTGGTTCTCGCCAACCGTGCCCGCGTCGTTGTAACCGAGCTTGAGGATCGCAGCGTTGTCCGTCGCCAATTGGATCGCATTGCGCAGATCCTTGTTGTCGAACGGCTTCTGCGCGACGTTGCAGCGGATGACGATGGTCGAGGCGGTCACCACCTCTTCCTTCGCCATTTTCATGTCGTCGAGAAGTTTCACCGTCTCGCCGACCGTCTGGTAAATCGCGTCAACTTCGCCGGATTCAAGCGCCGAAACCGTGGCGGAAATTTCCGCGCCGTAGTCGAGGAACTCGATGCCGTCGAGATAGGGCTCGCCGCCGAACCACGTGAAGCCCTCGCGGCGCTTCAGCACGGCCTTCTTGCCGACTTCGTATTCGACGATCTCGAAGGGACCGGTGCCCGGCATCTTGATCGTGTCGGGGTTCTTGTCGAAATCGCGATGCACGATCAGCGCCGGATAATCGCACATGCCCGGGATGATGGTGATGTCGGACTGGGCGCCTTCAGCTTGACGGTGTAGTCGTCGACCTTTGTGATCGCGCCGTCGATCGGCTTGGCGGAATTGACCTCCTTGCCGTCCTTGTCCTTCTCCTTGGCGATGAGCGTGCCCATGCGGCCGGCCATGGAGTTGCCTTCGGCCTTGCCGTCGCACCACCGGGTGATGTTGAAGACGACGTCGTCGGCGTTGAAGTCATCGCCGTTCGACCACTTCACGCCCTTGCGCACATGAAGGGTGTATTCGGTGGCGTCCTCGTTGACTTCCCAGCTTTCGATCAACTGGCCCTCGAAGGTGAAGTCCTTCGTGTAGCGCACCAGGTAGTCGTTGCACTGGCGCGTGACGTTGGCCATTTCCGACCAGTCGTAGGTGCGCGGGTCCTTCGGCTCCTTGATGATCATCTGCATCTTGAGGACGCCGCCCTTTTTGGCTTCCTGTGCCTGGGCTTCTCCCGGCGCCGCAAGGCCGATCAGCGAATAGGCCATCGCCGTCGACGCGCCCATGGCGCTGGCCATGGCAAGGAATTCGCGACGATCGAGTTTGTTGGATTTTGCTTCCTCGGCAAGCGAGTAAATCGCTTCCGGAACGCGGTCGCCATTGGATTTGTAGATTGCCATTCAAACCTCCCGTGGTCTGGCTTTCCGACAACACCTTCACGCACGGCGCGCGAAGAGTCAAAGTTCTCCGGCGCCCGTCGTCAAAAAACAGTCTGCAATGGGGCTTGACGGATTAGTCCGTGCGAATCCGACGCCCATGTCGCAAAAACGAAAATTCCCGAGCGAACCTGCCCTTCTTGTCGCATTCCGGCCATTGGCGCGCGCAGGCGAGTTGACGCCGCCGCGAAACGGTTGCTATCGATGGGGCGCTCTTCGGGTTTCCGGCCGTCTCGACGACTGGAACAAAAGGGAATGCGGAACCGGGGCAAACCCGCCAGCCGCAGCTGCCCCCGCAACTGTGAGCGCGGAGGTTCGTCCAGAAAGCCACTGGGAAACCGGGAAGGCGGGCGAGCCGGCGATGCGCGAGCCAGGAGACCTGCCCGAAGCGGTCACCATCCGGATGCGGGGACGCTTCCGGAGCTGTGCTCCGCACGGCGGTGACGAAAGTCGCCGCCGGCGGGATCTCCCCTCCGGCAAATCACATTCCGGACCGTCGAAGGTCCGCATTGCTTCGGGGGTAACATGAGCGTCCGTCTTTCGCTTCCCGCTTTCGCATCCGCCGTCGCGCTCGTCGCCCCGGTTCCGGCGCTTGCCCAGGACCTCGACCTCGGCGAGATCGTCGTCACGCCCAACAAGGCGCCGACCGACAAAAAGAAGACCGGCGTCAAGGTCGAAACCATCGACAAGGCCGAGATCGACAAGCAGGCCAAACCGGCCGTGCTCGACTATCTCGCCCAGGTCCCCGGCGTCGCTGTGGCGTCGCCCGGCGGTTCCGGCCAGGAAGCAAGCGTCGCCGTGCGCGGCGCCGACAAGAAATACGTCAAGACGCTGTGGAACGGCATCGACATCGCCGATCCGTCCAACACGCAGGTGCAGGTCGGCTTCCAGCACCTCGGCGCCCTCGGCGTTTCGGGCCTCGAAGTGCTGAAAGGCTCGCAATCGACCCACTACGGTTCCGACGCGGTCGCCGGCGTCGTCGCCATCGACACGCTCGGCGGCATCGCCACCGGCGTTCACCACGACATCGCGCTCGAAGCAGGAATGCGCGGAACATTCCGCGCCGCCTATGGCCTGTCGGGCGCCGACGACAAGGGCAAGGCGAGCCTGTCGATTTCGGGCCTGGCGACCGGCGGCTTTTCCGCCGCCGCGACCAACGGGACCGATCCGGCGCTCGATCCTGACCCGACGCGGCTGGAGCCCGATTTCCATCGCAACGGCACAGCCAATTTCGCCTTCGACCGAAGGATTTCGGAAAACATCACGGTCTTCGGCGCCGCCCTGTTCATCGCCTCGCAAGGCGCGTTCGACGATGGCGGAACGACGCCGCGCGACAATGTGCTGAATGACGGCCGCTCCCGCCAGTTCGCCGGCCGCGCCGGCTTCACCGTGACCAGCATGGACGGCCGGCTGCGCAACACTTTCGCCGCGCAGAGCTTCGACATCGACCGCGATCTCCACCTCGTCTCGGCGTTCGGACCGTTCGACGCCAATTACGCCGGCCGCCGCGCCAAGGCGGAATACCAGGGCGCGTTCGACGTGAGCGACCGCGTGACGCTGCAATGGGGCGGCGATGTCGAGGCGCAATCCTCGCATGTGACCGACAATTTCGGCACGGATGCCAGCGACGCGGTGACGATCGCCGGATTGTGGGCGCAGGCGATCGTAACGCCGGTCGAAGGCCTGACGCTCGACGCGAGCCTGCGCCACGACATCCATTCCGCCTATGGCGGGCACACCACATGGCGCGGCGCGGCAAGCTACGCTTTCGCCAACGGCACGCGCCTGCACGGCTCGGTCGGAACCGGTTATCGCGCGCCGAGCCTCTACGAACTCTATGCGCCCTTCGGCACGGGCAATCCGACGCTGCGGCCCGAGACCAGCTTCTCGGCCGATTTCGGCGTCGAGCAAAGCTGGATGGACGGTCGCTTTGTTGGCGACATTACCGCCTTCATGCTCAACACCGACAATCTGATCGACTACGATTTCGCAACGTTCAGCTATCAGCAAACCGTCGGCGTCACGCGCCGCGCCGGCGTTGAAGTCTCGTTGAAGGCGCAGGCGACCGATTGGCTCGACCTGATGGCGGCCTATACCTTCACCCACACGGCCCAGCCTTCCGGCGCACGACGGCCGCGCATTCCGCTCCATGCGATCGCGCTCGGCGCGGTGGCGAAGCCGGCGGAGAAATGGGAGATCGCGGCGAACGCCCGCATCGCCCTCGACACGCTCGACACCGTCGGCGGCGTGCTGACGCCCCTCGACAATTACATCGTCGTCGACGCCAAGCTCGCCTACAAGCCGAAGGAGAACCTGGAATTCTACCTGCGCGGCGAAAACCTGTTCAACGCGCAATACCAGACGATCAAGGGTTACAATTCCGCCCCGCTCGGCGTCTTCGCCGGAATGAAAGCGCGTTTCTGATGCGCGCGCCGCAAGCCCTCGCCTTTGTTGCAGGGTTCGCAGCATGCGTTGGCGCTGCGTTTGCGCTTGAACCTACCCCCGCCCGCGTCATGTCGACCAATGTCTGCACCGACCAGCTGGCGCTGTTGCTGGCGAAGCCCGGGCAATTGGTCTCGGTGTCGATGCTCGCCGCCGACCCGCGCCTGTCGGCGTTGCATGACCGGGCGGCGGGGCATGCGACAAACACCGGACGGGCGGAAGAGGTTTTCCTCGTCGGCCCCGATCTCGTCGTCGCCGCCGACTACTCGCTGCATGCGCTGACCCGTTTCGTTCGCGACGCCGGCATCGCCGTCGAGGAGTTCGGTTTCGCCGCGACGCTCGACACCATTGCTGGCGATCTGCGCCGCATGGGCGGATTGCTCGGCAATTCGACCGAGGGCGAACGACTCGCCGTCAATGTCGATCAACGCCTCGCCGACTTGAAACGCGCCGCCTGCGCCCGCCGGCCGACGGCGCTGATTCGCGGCCAGAACGGGATCGTGCAAGGGGCCGGAACGCTCGCCGGATCGGTGCTGGAGGCTGCCCGCTTCGACAATCACGCCGCCCGCCTCGGCTATCAGGGCATGACGCCCTTTCCGCTCGAATTGCTCATCGCCGACCCGCCCGATCTGCTCATCCTGTCGGAGCCGTGGAGCGGTACCGCCGCTTCGCTCGCCGACGCCGTCATCGACCATCCGGCGCTCGCCCACCTGCCCACCTTGCCGTCCAGGAATTTCGCCGAACCGGGCGTTCTGACCTGCGGCGGCCCGTTCACGCTCGACGCGGCCGAAGCGCTCGCCCGCTGGCGCCAGGAGAACCTGCCCTGCAAGGACATGGGCTCGTGAGCCCGCCGCGCCTCAATCCCGCCCTTGCCGCGCTGGCGCTCGCCGGCTTCCTCGCCTCGTTGCTCGCCGGCCCGGCCGGATTGTCGTTGGCCGATTCCGTCACGGGCCTGTTTGCCGGCGGATCGGAAGCGGCGACAGCCATCATGCGCGACATCCGCCTGCCGCGCGCCCTGCTTGGCGTTTCGATCGGCTTTGCCCTCGGCCTCTCCGGCGCGGCGTTACAGGGATTGCTGCGCAATCCGATGGCCGAGCCGGGCGTTATCGGCGTCTCTGCCTTTTCCTCGCTCGGCGCGGTGGCGATGTTCTACACCGGCGTCGCCGGCGCGGCCCAATGGGTGTTGCCGGCCGGCGCGCTCGCCGGCGCGCTGGTCGCCGTCGCCGTGCTGGTCGCGCTCGTCGCCCGCCGCTCCTCGACGCTGACGCTGGTGCTGGCCGGCATCGCGCTCGGTTCGCTCGCCAACGCGCTGACCGCGCTGGCGCTCAATTTGTCGCCCAATCCCTTCGCCGCCTACGAGATCATGTTCTGGCTGCTCGGGTCGCTGGCCGACCGGTCGATGGCCCATGTCGCCGCGGCGCTGCCGTTGATCGCGGTCGGCGCGGCGCTGCTGTTCGCCTCGGCCCGCGCCCTCGACGCCCTGTCGCTCGGCGAAGAGGCGGCCGAAAGCCTGGGAGTCAACCTCGCCCGCTCGCGCATCCTGATCGTCGTCGGTGTGGCGCTTTGCGTCGGCGCCGGCGTCGCCGTCGCCGGGACCATCGGTTTTGTCGGCCTGGTGACGCCGCATCTGGTCCGCCCGCTGACCAGCCGCCTGCCCGGCGCGACGCTGCTGCCGGCGGCGCTGGCGGGCGCGGCGCTGCTGACCTTCGCCGACGCGGCGGTGCGCCTCATCGTCACCGGCCGCGAATTGAATGTCGGCGTCGCCACCGCGCTGATCGGCGCGCCGTTTTTCCTCTGGCTGGTGACGCGCTCGCGGCGGGAGGCGTGGTGATGCTGACGGTCCGCGACCTCGCCGTATCACTCTCCGGCCGGCCGATCCTGCATGGCCTGAAGCTCTCCGTCGGCGCCGGAGAAATCGTCGGCCTTGTCGGACCGAACGGCGCCGGCAAATCAACGTTGATGCGCGCCGCCGCCGGCCAATTGGCGTTTTCCGGCGACATCACCGTCGACGGCCGTCCGCTGGCTGCCTTTTCGCCGATCGAGCGCGCCCGCCGTCTCGCCTTCCTGCCGCAGGCGCGCAGCATCGCCTGGGGCATGACGGTCGCCGATTGCGTCGGGCTCGGACGCCTGCCCTGGCTCGGCCCCTTCGCCCGGGCGACAGGGACCGACCGCGCCGCCGTCGATGAGGCGATGGCGCTCTTCGATGTGCGGTCGCTCGCCGGCCGTCGCGCCGACGAGATTTCCGGCGGCGAACTGGCGCGTGCGCTCGCCGCCCGCGCCGTGGCGCAAGGGACACCCTTGCTGATCGCCGACGAACCGGTCGCCGGCCTCGATCCGGCCCACCAGATCGCCCTGATGACGGCGTTTCGATCGCTGGCCGGGACGGGACGGGCGATTTTCGTCTCCATGCACGAACTGACGCTAGCGGCGCGCTGGTGCGACCGCATCGTCCTGCTCAACGCCGGCCGCATCGCCGCGCAGGGCGCGCCGGGCGATGTGCTGTCGCCGGCCAGTTTGCGCGACGTGTTCGGCGTCGACGCCCATGTCGGCGAGATCGACGGCGCGCTGACGATCACGCCGCTCAAACTGGCGGAGGGCCGCGCGTGAACGCCCATCCGCATATCGGCCTGTTGCTGGCCGGCCCGCTCGAAGCGGTCGTTGCGCCCGACGAACTCGATGCCGGCGCGGCGACGTTGACGCTGGCTCCTTCGCGAAGCCATTCAGCCGCCCCGCCCTTGCCCGCACTGCAACGCGGCCCCATGCCGGCCGCTTTCCGCCGGCCGCCTTGGCGGCGCGGCGCGCTCGCCCTTTCGGTTCTCGTCCATGTCGCCGCCGCCTGGGCCATCGGCGACCGGCTGGCGCGCGGCCCGCTCGAGGCCGACGATCCGCAGGCGATCGCGGTTGAACTGGTGCTGGAATCCCATGCCCCGACGCCGCCCGCCGCGACGGCGGCAGGGACGGTGGACGCCTCGGCGGGAACCGGCGTCGACGTATCGGCGGAAGCGGCCATCGAACCGCGCCCGGTCGATGTTCCCGGGTTCGATCCGGAGCTGGCGTTGACGCCGCCGCTTGTCGAACGGCCAAGCCAACCGGTCCTCGCGCCGCCCCCTGCCGGGACGCTTTCTGTGCTGGCGACGCCGCCGCGCATCGCCGAACCGCGAGCGGTCGCCGCGCCTGCGGAAAAGGCCGAACCGAAGAAAACCGTCGTCACAGCGGAAAAGTCGCGCGAGAAGGCGAAAACGCGGCCGGCCGTCGAGAAACCCGCAGCCAAGGCCGCGCCCGCGAAAACCATGCCGAAAGCAACCAGGGTCGCCAATGCGCCGGCGACGGTCGCCGCCAAGGCGAAGGCGAACGACCGGTCCGATGGCGGCAAGACGGCCTCCAGGGCGGGCAATGGCGGGCGAACCGGCGGAGCGGAAGCCAAACCGGCCGGGGCAAGCGCGGCGGCCAAGGCTGCCTATGCGGCCCGGCTCCACGCCCATGTCCAAAGGTTCAAGCGCCCGCCGGCGACCGCCGCCGCCGGCGTGACGCGCCTCATGGTCACCATCGGCCGGGATGGCGGTCTGCGGGGCGCGCGAATCGCATCGAGCGCCGGCAACGCCGCGCTCGACGCCGAGGCCAGGGCGACCGCCCGCCGCGCCGCGCCCTACCCGCGCGCCCCCGACGGCATTGGCGGCGCAACCATCACCTTCGCCGTGAACATCCGTTTCGCGCACTGACGACGCCGAAATGGTGCGCTGCGGCGAATGCGCTCTTCCCCCGGCGCGCGCGGCCTGCTACCCTATTTTTTAAATCGATTTAACAAACGTGTCGCCATGAATATCGAATCCACGCCGCATTTGCTCCGCCCTGCCGAGAAAACCCGTCCCGTCACCGCTTCCGACATCGTCGCCAAGCTGAAATACGAGGTCGGCAAGGACCCCTCCGTCGCCACCGAGCTGGACTGGCTGCACGCCACAATCCTCGCCGTACGCGACCGCATCATCGACGCCTGGATGGATTCGACCTATGGCGCATGGCGGTCCAGCGCCAAGCGCGTCTATTACTTGTCGCTCGAATTCCTCATCGGCCGCCTGATGCGCGACGCCATGAGCAATATCGGCGTGCTCGACGACGTCAAGGAAGCGCTGACCGAACTCGGCGTCGATTTCGGCGTCATCGCCGCCCTCGAGCCCGACGCGGCGCTCGGCAATGGCGGCCTCGGCCGGCTCGCCGCCTGTTTCATGGAATCGATGGCGACCGTCGGCATTCCCGCCCACGGCTACGGCATCCGCTACGCCAACGGCATGTTCCGCCAGGAGATCGCCGATGGCTGGCAGGCCGAACTGCCGGAGACCTGGCTGATCCACGGCAATCCTTGGGAGTTCGAGCGCGCCGAGCGCGCCTACGAGATCGGCTTCGGCGGCCATGTCGAGGAAGGCGATTGCACCGGCGACGAGCCGGGCTGCGTGTGGAAGCCGGGCGAACGGGTCGACGCCGTCGCCTACGACAACCCGATCGTCGGCTGGCGCGCCGCCCGCGTCAACACGCTGCGCCTGTGGCAGGCCCGTCCCATCGATCCGATCCGCCTCGACGCCTTCAACGCCGGCGACCATGTCGGCGCGCTGGAGGAAAGCAACCGCGCCGAGGCGATCTCGCGCGTGCTTTACCCGGCCGATTCGCACATGGCGGGCAAGGAGCTGCGCCTGCGCCAGGAGTATTTCTTCTCTTCCGCCTCGTTGCAGGACATCCTTTTCCGCCACCTCAGGCATTTCGGAACGCTCGACAACCTCGCCGACAAGGTCGCCGTCCAATTGAACGACACGCATCCGGCCATCGCCATCGCCGAGATGATGCGCCTGCTTTGCGACGTGCACGGCCACGGCTGGGAAATGGCGTGGACGACGACGCGCGCCGTCTTCTCCTACACCAATCACACCCTGCTGCCCGAGGCGCTGGAAACCTGGCCGGTGCCGCTGATGGAGCGCATGCTGCCGCGCCACATGCAGATCATCTATCGCATCAACGCCGGCGTGCTGACCGAAGCGCGCCTGCGCAGCGGCGGCAACGAGGACCGGGTCCGCGCCGTTTCGCTCATCGACGAAAACGGCGAGCGCCGCGTGCGCATGGGCCAGCTCGCGTTTGTCGGCTCGCATTCGATCAACGGCGTCTCGGCCCTGCATACCGAACTGATGAAGCAGACGGTGTTTTCGGACCTGCACGCCGTCTATCCCGACCGCATCAACAACAAGACCAACGGCGTCACGCCGCGCCGCTGGCTGTTCCAGTGCAATCCCGGCCTGGTGGGTTTGGCGCGCGAGGCGATCGGCGACGCCTTCCTCGACGACATCTCGCGCCTCGACGCCCTGTCGGCGCATGCCGGCGACCGCGCCTTTCTCGACATGTTCGCCGCCGTCAAGCGCGGCAACAAGGTGCGCCTGGCCAAGCGATTGAAAGACCAGATGGGCGTGACGCTCGATCCGGACGCGATGTTCGACATCCAGATCAAGCGCATCCACGAATACAAGCGCCAGCTCCTCAACATCGTCGAGACGGTGGCGCTCTACGACCAGATGCGCTCGCATCCGGAAAAGGACTGGGCCCCGCGCGTCAAGATCTTCGCCGGCAAGGCCGCGCCGAGCTACTGGACCGCCAAGGTCATCATCAAGCTGATCAACGACGTCGCCCGCGTCATCAACGCCGACCCGACCGTGCGCAGCCGGCTGAAGGTGGTGTTCGTGCCGAACTACAACGTCTCGGCGGCGGAGGTGATGATGCCGGCCGCCGACCTGTCGGAGCAGATCTCCACCGCCGGCATGGAGGCTTCGGGAACCGGCAACATGAAATTCGCCCTCAATGGCGCGCTGACCATCGGAACGCTCGATGGCGCCAATGTCGAGATGCGCGAGCATGTCGGGGCGGAAAACTTCTTCATCTTCGGCATGACCGCCGAGGAGGTCGACAATGTCCGGCGCGAGCGCCAGAGCCCGCGTCACGCCATCGACGTCTCGCCCGAATTGCGACAGGCGCTCGAAGCCATCCGCTCCGGCGTGTTTTCGCGCGGCGACACCCGCCGCTACGCCGATCTGGTGCAGAACATCTACGATCACGACTGGTTCATGGTGGCGCGCGACTTCGACGCCTATGCCGACAAGCAGCGCGAGGTCGACGCCGTTTGGCGCGATCGCGACCGCTGGAACGCCATGGCCATCCACAACACGGCGCGCATGGGCTTCTTCTCATCCGACCGCGCCATCCGCGAATATGCCAACGACATCTGGAAAGCCGGGCCGGGGTTCGAGGCCGGATAAAGTTAACGCTGGCGCAAGCGTCGGAAAAGGTGCGATCTTTCCGGCGAAGACTGAAGGCGGGAAGATTTCGGGAGGGGCAATGGCCAAGGCGAAAGGCGGAAGCGACAGGCCGGCCGGCATCGTCGCGCCGCCACGCGCCGCGTTCGACGCCCTGGTTTCGGGGCTTCACGCCGATCCGTTCTCGATCCTCGGCCTGTTTGAAGGTCCGGGCGGATGGTTCGCCCGCGCCTTTGTGCCCGACGCAGAAACACTCGCCGTCTCCACCCTTGACGGGGCGGCCGCCGGCGAACTGGCGCGCGTTCACGACGGCGGACTGTTCGAAGGCCCCGTCACCATCGACCGTCGCCGGCCGTTGCGCTACGCCGCCAGGCGCGGCGCAGATTCCTGGGACGTTGTCGACCCTTACACTTTCGGCCCGGTCCTCGGCCCGATGGACGATTATTTCATCGCCGAGGGGACGCATCTGCGCCTGTTCGACCGCCTCGGCGCCCACCCGATGCGACACGAGGGCGCCGAAGGCGTGCACTTCGCCGTCTGGGCCCCGAATGCGCGGCGCGTATCGGCGGTCGGCGATTTCAACGGCTGGGACGGCCGTCGCCATGTCATGCGCAAGCGCGCCGACATCGGCGTCTGGGAAATCTTCGCGCCGGGCGTCGGCGTCGGCGCACGCTACAAATACGAAATCGTCGCGCCGGACGGCAAGGTGCTGCCGCCTGAAGGCCGACCCGTTCGCCTTCGCCGGCGAAATGCGGCCACAGACGGCGTCCATCGTCGCCAACCGGCCGGATTTCGTCTGGACCGACGCCGAATGGATGGCCGAGCGCGGCCCGGCGCGATGCGCGCCGCGCGCCGATGTCGATCTACGAGGTGCACGCGGGATCGTGGCAGCGCGGCGAGAACGGGCGCTTTTACAATTGGGACGAGCTGGCCGACCGGCTGATCCCGCATGTCGTCGACATGGGCTTCACCCATATCGAGTTCCTGCCCGTCGCCGAGCACCCTTACGACCCGTCCTGGGGATACCAGACAACGGGTCTGTATGCGCCGACGGCGCGGTTCGGCGCGCCCGAGGCCTTCGCCCGCTTCGTCGACCGCGCCCACCGCGCCCAGATCGGCATCATTCTCGACTGGGTGCCGGCGCATTTCCCGACCGACGCGCACGGCCTGGCGAATTTCGACGGCACCGCGCTCTACGAGCACGCAGATCCGCGCCAGGGGTTCCATCCCGACTGGAACACGGCGATCTACAATTTCGGCCGCCGGGAAGTGGCGTCCTTCCTCGTCAACAACGCGATGTTCTGGGCGGAAAAATATCATGTCGACGGCCTGCGCGTCGACGCCGTCGCCTCGATGCTCTACCGCGATTATTCGCGCAAGCAGGGCGAGTGGGTGCCGAACGTTCATGGCGGGCGCGAGAACCTCGAGGCCGTCGCCTTCCTGCAAACGGCCAACAAATCCGTCTATGGCGCCAATCCGGGTTTCGCCATGATCGCCGAGGAATCGACCTCGTGGCCGGCGGTGACCAAACCGGTGCACGAGGGCGGCCTCGGCTTCGGCTTCAAATGGAACATGGGCTTCATGCACGACACGCTCGCCTACATGGCGCGCGAACCGGTGCACCGCAGCCATCACCACGAGGACCTGACCTTCGGGCTGCTCTACGCCTTTTCGGAAAACTTCGTCCTGCCGCTCAGCCATGACGAGGTTGTCCATGGCAAGGGCTCGCTGATCGCCAAAATGTCGGGCGACGACTGGCAGAAATTCGCAACGCTGCGCGCCTATTACGCCTTCATGTGGGGCTATCCCGGCAAGAAACTGTTGTTCATGGGCCAGGAATTCGCCCAGCGCGCCGAATGGAGCGAGGCGCGCGGCCTCGACTGGGACATTTGCCGCTTTCCGCCGCACGAGGGCGTCAAGCGACTGGTCGCCGATTTGAACCGCGCCTATCGCAACAAGCCGGCGCTGCATGCGCGCGATTGCGAACCGGAAGGCTTCTCCTGGTCGGTTGTCGACGACAAGCGCAATTCGGTTTTCGCCTTCCTGCGCAAGGCGCCGGGCGAAAAGACCGTGCTCGTCATCGCCAATTTCACGCCGGTCGAACGCCCCTTCTACGAGGCGCCGGTCGATTCCGGCGGCTATTGGCGCGAATTGCTCAACACCGATTCGACGCTTTATGGCGGCTCCGGCATCGGCAATCTCGGCGGGGTTGATTCCCGTCAAGGCCCGGATGGCGGGCACAGGTTGACATTGACGCTGCCGCCCTTGGCGACGCTTTATTTCGTCCGCGACACTTGACCGGGCGAGCAGAAGGAGGAGGAACCATGTCGCAGAAACGCATTCAGCCGCTGGCCCGCGACGCAATGGCCTATGTGCTGGCCGGCGGGCGCGGCAGCCGCCTGATGGAGCTGACCGACACCCGCGCCAAACCGGCGGTCTATTTCGGCGGCAAAAGCCGCATCATCGATTTCGCCCTCTCCAACGCGCTCAATTCCGGTATCCGCCGCATGGGGGTGGCGACGCAATACAAGGCGCATTCGCTGATCCGTCATCTGCAGCGGGGCTGGAACTTCCTGAGGCCGGAACGAAACGAGAGTTTCGACATCCTGCCCGCCAGCCAACGCGTCTCCGAGACGCAATGGTACCTCGGAACCGCCGACGCGGTGTTCCAGAACACCGACATCATCCTCTCCTACGACCCGAAGTACATCGTCATTCTCGCCGGCGACCACATCTACAAGATGGACTATGAGTGGATGCTGCAGCAGCACGTCGACACCAAGGCCGACGTGACGATCGGTTGCCTGGAAGTGCCGCGCGCCGAGGCCAGCGGCTTCGGCGTCATGCATGTCGACAACAAGGACCGCATCATCGCCTTCGTGGAAAAGCCCAAGGATCCGCCCGCCATGCCCGACAAGCCGGACATGGCGCTCGCCTCGATGGGCATTTACGTGTTCGAGACGCGCTATTTGCTCGAATTGCTGCGCGCCGACGCCGAAGACCCGAACTCGGAGCACGATTTCGGCAAGGACATCATTCCGGCCATCGTCAAGACCGGCAAGGCCTGCGCCCATCGCTTCGCCCGCTCCTGCGTCCGCTCGTCGATGGAAAACGAGGCCTATTGGCGCGATGTCGGCACGGTCGACGCCTATTGGGAGGCCAATATCGACCTGACCGACGTCGTTCCCGAACTCGACCTCTACGACAAGGACTGGCCGATCTGGACCTATGCCGAAATCAAGCCGCCGGCGAAATTCGTCCATGACGAGGACGGCCGGCGCGGCATGGCGATCTCGTCGCTGGTGTCGGGCGATTGCATCATTTCCGGCGGCGCGCTCAAGCGATCGCTGATCTTCACCGGCGTTCGGGTCAATTCCTACGCCCATCTCAGCGAGGCCGTGGTGCTGCCCGAATGCGTCATCGGCCGCAAGGCGCGCCTGTCGCGCGTCGTGCTCGACCGCGGCGTCATCATCCCGGAAGGACTTGTCGTCGGCGAGGATCCGGAATTCGACGCCAAGCGTTTCCGCCGCACCGCCAAGGGCATTTGCCTGATCACGCAACCGATGATCGACGCGCTCGGGGCCTGAACGGTGCGGGTGCTCGCCGTCGCCTCCGAAATGTACCCGCTGGTGAAAACCGGCGGGCTGGCTGATGTCGTCGGCGCGCTTCCCGCGGCGCTCGCCGCCCATGGCGCGACGACGCGCACGCTCATCCCGGGCTATCGCGCCGTCATGGGCAAGATCGCCAAGCCGAAGCCGGTCCACGTCTGGCCGGACCTGTTCGGCGGCAAGGCGCGGCTGTTGGCGACCCAGCTTGCCGGCCTCGACCTGCTTGTCCTCGATGCGCCGCACCTCTTCGACCGGCCGGGCAGCCCCTATCTCGACGAGATGGGCCATGACTTCGCCGACAATTGGCGCCGCTTCGCCGCCCTGTCGCGCGCCGGCGCTGACATCGCGCGCGGCGCAGTCGGCGACTACCTTCCCGACATCGTCCACGTCCACGACTGGCAAGCGGCGCTGACGCTCGCCTATATGCGCTATGACGGAACCCGGACGCCGGGCGTCGTCACCATCCACAATCTCGCTTTCCAGGGCCAGTTCGGCAACGCCATCTTCCTGTTTCTCGGGCTGCCGCCGGAAGCCGCCGGCATTGACGGCGTCGAATATTACGGCGGCGTCGGGTTCCTCAAGGCCGGCATGATGGCGGCGGCGGCGATCACCACGGTGTCGCCGACTTACGCCCAGGAAATCCGGACGCCGGAATACGGCATGGGCCTCGACGGCCTCGTCAACGGCCGTCTCGATGTCCTGCACGGCATCGTCAACGGCGTCGACACCGCCCATTGGAATCCGGCCGCGGACGAACATCTGCCGGCGGGCTACACGGCGTCGACGCTGAAAAAACGCGAGAAAAACCGCGCCGCGCTGGAGCAGCGCTTCGGCCTCACGCCGGGCGGCCTGCTCGTCGCCATCGTTTCCCGCCTCACCTGGCAGAAGGGCATGGACGTGCTCGCAGGCGCGCTGGACACGCTGGTCAATCGCGGCGTGCGCTTTTGCGTGCTCGGTTCCGGCGAAACGATGATCGAAAGCGCCTTTCTTTCAGCCGCCGGCCGCCACAAGGGCCGCATCGGCGTCGCCACCGGCTACGATGAACCCCTGGCCCATTTGATCCAGGGCGGCGCCGACGCCATTCTCGTGCCCTCGCGCTTCGAGCCCTGCGGCCTCACCCAGCTTTACGGTCTGCGCTACGGTTGCGTGCCGATCGTCAATCGCACCGGCGGTCTCGCCGACACCATCATCGACGCCAATGACGCCGCCGTTTCGGCCGGCGTCGCGACCGGACTGCAGTTTTCGCCGCTGACGCCGACAACCCTCATTGACGCGGTGACCCGCGCCCAAACCCTGTTCGCCGACGAAAAAGCCTGGGCCGGCCTGCAAAAGCAGGGCATGAAAGCGGACGTATCGTGGGACCGCAGCGCCCGGCGTTACCGCGCCCTCTATGACCAGCTCGTTTCGGGAAATCCGCGATGATCCGCACCGCCGCCACAACGCCCTTTGCCGACCAGAAGCCGGGCACTTCGGGCCTGCGCAAGAAAGTGCCGCATTTCCGCCAGCCGAATTATGTCGAGAACTTCATCCAGTCGATCTTCGATGCGCTCGACGGTTTCGCCGGCCAGACGCTGGTGGTCGGCGGCGACGGGCGCTACTTCAACGCCGAAGTCGTCCAGATCGTCATCCGCATGGCGGCGGCCAACGGTTTCGGCCGTGTGCTGGTCGGTCGCGACGGATTGCTGTCGACGCCGGCGGCGTCGAATGTCATCCGCAAATACAAGGCTTTCGGCGGCATCATCCTGTCGGCTTCGCACAATCCCGGCGGACCGACCGAGGATTTCGGCATCAAGTACAATATCGGCAATGGCGGACCGGCGCCGGAAAAGGTGACCGACGCGATTTTCGAGCGCACGAAGGCCATCGTCGCCTGGAAGACGGTCGACGGGCCAGATGTCGATCTTTCCAGGATTGGCGAGACCAAGGTCGGCCAAATGACGGTCGGGATCATCGACCCCGTCGACGATTATGCCGCGCTGATGGAGACCTTGTTCGACTTCGACGCCATCCGCGCCCTGTTCGCCTCCGGCTTCTCGATGCGTTTCGACGCCATGAGCGCGGTCACCGGCCCTTACGCCGAGGAAATTCTCGAACGCCGTCTCGGCGCTCCGGCCGGAACCGTGATCAACAAGGTTCCGCTGCCCGATTTCGGCGGCCATCACCCCGATCCGAACCTCGTTCACGCCAAGGATCTTTACGATCTGATGATGGGTCCCGACGCCCCGGATTTCGGCGCGGCGTCGGACGGCGACGGCGACCGCAATCTGGTCATCGGCCGCGGCCAGTTCGTCACCCCGTCGGATTCGCTCGCCATTCTCGCCGCCAATGCCAATCTGGCGCCGGGCTACGCCGGCGGCCTCAAGGGCATCGCCCGCTCCATGCCGACGAGCGCCGCCGCCGACCATGTGGCGAAAAAACTCGGCATCGGCTGCTACGAAACGCCGACGGGGTGGAAATTCTTCGGCAATCTGCTCGACGCCGGCCTCGCCACCATCTGCGGCGAGGAAAGCGCCGGATCGGGTTCGGACCATGTGCGCGAGAAAGACGGCCTGTGGGCGGTGCTGCTGTGGCTGAACATTCTCGCGGTGCGCCGCGAGAGCGTGAAGACCGTTGTGGAGAAGCACTGGACCGAATTCGGCCGCAATTACTATTCCCGCCACGACTATGAGGGGCTGGATGCGACAGTCGCCAACGCGCTGATGGACGAGTTGCGCAATTCGCTCCCCGCCCTGCCTGACGCCCACATGAACGACCTTTTCGTCGCCCGCGCCGACGATTTCGCCTATTCCGACCCGGTCGACGGATCGCTGTCGAAAAGGCAGGGCGTGCGCGTCATTTTCAGGGGCGGCTCGCGGGTCGTCTTCCGCCTGTCCGGCACCGGCACCGAGGGCGCGACATTGCGCGTCTACATCGAACGCTACGAGCCCGATCCCGCCCGCCACGGCCTCGACACGCAGGAGGCCTTGCGCGAACTGATCGCCAATGCCGACATGATCGCCGGCATCGCGGCGCGCACCGGCCGCGCGGCGCCCGACGTCATCACCTGATGCAACGCGCGGATCGAATTCGGTGCGCGTCGCGCCGGCGATGGCGTGCGTTTCGCCGTCTGGTCGCGCCAGGCGACGGCCATGTGGCTCTGCCTGTTCGACGGCGAGGCCGAAACCCGGGTCGACATGGCGCGCGACGGCGATGTCTGGCAGGTTTTCGTTCCCGGTCTCGCCGCCGGCGCGCGCTACGGCTTTCGCGCCGATGGCCCATGGTCACCGCGTGAAGGCCTGAAATTCGATCCCGGCAAACTGCTGGTCGATCCGTCCGCGCTTGCGCTCGACCGGCCATTCGCCTGGCATGCCGATCTGGCACTGCCACGCGACGCCGCCGTCGACACCGCCGCGCTGGTCCCCAAAGCGATCGTCGTCGACCTGCCCGCGCCGCCACCGCGCCAAGCCGCGCTTTCCGTCGATGGCCGCCTTATCTACGAGGTCAACGTCCGCACCCTCACCATGGCTCATCCGGATGTGCCCGAAGCGGAGCGCGGAACGCTGCGGGCGCTCGCCCATCCGGCGATCCTGGCGCATTTGAAGACGCTTGGCGTGGCGGCGGTCGAACTGATGCCGGTCGCCGCCTGGATCGACGAGCGCCATCTGCGGCCGCTCGGACTGGAGAACGCCTGGGGCTACAATCCCGTCGTATTCTCCGCCCTCGACCCGCGCCTCGCGCCGGGCGGCGGCGCCGATCTGCGTTTCGCAGTCGAGGCGCTGCATGGCGCCGGGATCGGCGTCCTCCTCGATGTCGTCTTCAACCACACCGGCGAGAGCGACGAGCACGGCGCGACCCTGTCGCTGCGCGGCTTCGGCGAGGCCGACTGGTACCGCCGCGACGAGCATGGCCGCCTCGTCAACGACACCGGTTGCGGCAATACCTTCGCCGCGGAACAGCCGCAGGGCGTGGCGCTGATTGTCGACGCACTTCGCCATTTCGTCATCAATGCCGGCGTCGACGGTTTTCGCTTCGATCTCGCGCCGACGATGGCGCGGACCGTACGCGGCTTCACGCTCGATGCGCCGCTGCTGGGGGCCATTCGCCTCGACCCCGTCCTTTCCGATCGCATCCTGATCGCCGAACCGTGGGACCTCGGACCCGGCGGCTACCGGCTCGGCGCGTTTCCCGAACCCTGGCTGGAGTGGAACGACCGGGCCCGCGACGATTTCCGCCGCTTCTGGCGCGGCGACCGCGAGGCGCTCGGCGGCCTCGCCACCCGCCTCGCCGGCTCGTCCGACCTGTTCCGCCACGGCGGCGCGAAGCACTCGCGTTCGGTCAATTTCGTCGCCGCCCATGACGGCTTCGCGCTTGCCGACCTCGTCGCCTTCCGCCATCGCCGCAATGAGGCGAACGGCGAGCAAAACCGCGACGGCCATGCCGAAAATTTCTCCTGGAACAACGGCGTCGAGGGCCCGAGCGATGATTCTTCCGTTGTCGCCGCCCGGCGCGCCGACGCGCGGGCGCTTATCGCCACCCTGTTTGCCTCGCGCGGCGCGGTGATGCTGACCGCGGGCGACGAATTCGGCCGCACGCAGCGTGGCAACAACAACGCCTATGCGCAGAACAACGCCCTGACCTGGCTCGACTGGACCAACCGCGACCGCGATCTGGAGGAATTCGTCGCCGCGCTTTCCGCCTATCGCGCCGCCCATCCCGCTTTGGCGTCGAGCGAATTCCTCGACGGCGCCGGCGATGCCGCGCCCGACGTCAAATGGTTCGCCCCAAGCGGCGCGGCGATGTCGGGAGAGGACTGGCACGGCGAGGAAGGCGATTTTCTCGGCATGGCGCTGTGCAAGGGCGGCGATCGCATCGCCGTCGTCTTCAACCGCGACGACCGGCCGGCGGCCTTCGCCCTGCCGCGCGCCCGCGCCGGTAGACGGTGGTCGGCGGCGTTCGGCGGCGAGATCGGCCGGGTCGGGCCGCGCGCCGTGGCGTTCTACGCCGAAACCGCCGACGGCGACTGACAGCCGGCGCAAACGCCACGCAATTCGATGGTGGTCTTTTTCACCGCAAAATGGGTCCGGCGCGCCAGTATGGAGACCTGCTCGATCAGCGCATTGTCCTCCAGTTCCGCCACTTGGCCACATTTGTCGCAAATGGCGAAAGCCGCCGTCTCGTGGCTTTCGCAGTCCGGGTGGCGGCAGGCGACGAAAGCGTTGAGGCTTTCGAGCCGATGCACCATGCCGTACTCGACCAGCTTGTCGAGGGCGCGATAGACCTGCAACGGCGCGCGAAATCCATCGTCGCGCAACCGGTCGAGAATGGCGTAGGCCGACAACGGACCGGCGGAGGCGGCCAGCGCCTTGTGCACGAGCGCCTGATTGCGCGTCAGTTCGGCATGGACATGGTCGTTCATGGCGCTCCTTTTGCCGGATCATTGTTGCGCCGGGTGACAAGGCCGGCGATCGGAGTCAGCGACAGCACGAACAGGCCGAGCGCCGCCACCACGATGGCCGGTCCGGCAGGCGTATCCCATTGCAGGATCCGAACAATCCGGCGACGACGGCGGCCGCGCCGAACAGGGCCGCGAACACCGCCATCTGTTCCGGGCCGGACGAAAGCCGCCGCGCCGCCGCCGCCGGGATGATCAGCATGGCGGTGATCAGCAACACGCCGACGATCTTCATCGACAGCGCGATCACCGTCGCCATCAACACCATGTAAACCAAATTGGCCCGGTCCGGGCGAAGGCCTTCGGCCTCGGCCAGTTCGCGGCTGACGGTGGCGGCGAACAATGGCCGCCAGACCAGGGCAAGCACGGCCAGAACGACGATCCCGCCGACCCAGATGACCGCGATGTCGGACTTCGCCACGGCGAGAATGTCGCCGAACAGATAACTCGACAAATCGACCCGCACCCAGGTCATGAAAGCCAGCGCCACGAGGCCGAGCGCCAGGGACGAATGGGCGAGCAGGCCGAGCAGCGAGTCCGCCGACAATGTCGCCCGCTTCTGCAGGGCGAGGAGCAACAGCGCGACGAGAACCGAAACGGCGAAGACCGCCAGCGTCACATTGACATCGAAAAGCAGCGCAACCGCCACGCCGAGCAGGGCCGAATGCGACAGCGTGTCGCCGAAATAGGCCATGCGCCGCCACACGATAAAACAGCCGAGCGGTCCGGCGGTGAGCGCCACGCCGATTCCGGCGAGCAGGGCGCGGACGAAGAAATCGTCAAGCATGGTCTTCCCCGTGCTCGTGGTGGTGGCCGTCCTCGGGATGGCAATGTTCGGTCACCGTTCCGTCGGCGTGGCGCACCCGCCCGTCGGCCAGATGCGTATGATCGTGGTGGTGGGCGTAGACGGCGAGCGACGCCGCCGCCCGGTCGCCGAACAGCGCCTTGTATTCCGCGCTCGCCGCCACCGCCCGCGGCGCGCCGGCGCAACAGACATGGCCGTTGAGGCAGATCACCCGGTCGGTCGCCGCCATGACGACATGAAGGTCGTGCGAAATCAGCAACACGCCGCAGCCCAGACGATCGCGCGCGGCGCGGATCAGGTCGTAGAGGGCGATCTCGCCGGAAAAATCGACGCCCTGCACCGGTTCGTCGAGCACCAGCAGATCAGGCTTGCGGGCGAGTGCGCGGGCCAGCAAGACGCGCTGGAATTCGCCGCCCGACAGGGTGCGCGCCTCGGCATGGAAGAGATGGGCGACCCCGGTTTCGCCGAGCGCCGCCTCGATTGTCGCGCGCGACAGCGGCGCGGTCAGGCGCATGAAGCGTTCGACGGTGAGCGGCAGGGTCCAGTCGATGGCGACATTCTGCGGCACATAGCCGACACGCAGGCCCCGGCGTCGTTCGGCGCCGCCTTCGTCCGGCGTGATCATGCCGAGCGCCATTTTCGCCGTCGTCGATTTGCCCGAACCGTTTGGCCCGATCAGCGTGACGATTTCCCCCGGCGCAACCGTGAGGTCGATGCCGCGCGCGATCCAGCGTCCGGCGCGGAACACGCCGGCGGCGGACAGTCTGACCAGCGGAGCGATGCGGGCGTCCATTGATTTTTGACCTCGGGGGCTTGCATCGCTTTTCGCATACGTTATACCGTTACGCAATGACGTAATCATATAACATCACGGAGCGCCGATGCCTTATCGCGCCGCCTGCCTCATCGCCGCCCTGCTGGCCTCAACCGTGCACGCCGGGGCCGATATCAATGTGGTTGCCTCGTTCTCGCCGATCCACTCGCTGGTCGCGGGCGTCATGGCCGGCGTCGGCGAACCGGCGCTGCTGGTTCCCGGCGGCGCTTCGCCCCATACCTGGCAACTGAAACCGTCGCAGGCCGAGGAGTTGCAAAGGGCCGATGTGGTGATCTGGGTCGGCCACGAATTGGAGGCGTTCCTGGAAAAGCCGCTGGAAACGGTGGCGGCGAAGGCGCGTTCGATCGAACTGATCGACGCCGATGGCCTGACCAAATTGCCCTTCCGCGAAAGCGGACCGTTCGAAAAGCACGGGCATGGCGACGACGGCGAGCACCACGAAGGCGAACATGACGAGGACGGCGCCCATGCCGGCCACGATCACGGCGAGACCGACGCCCATGTCTGGCTCGATCCGCAAAACGCCAAGGCGATGGTGAAGACGATCGAGACGGCGCTCGCCGACGCCGACGCCGCCAACGCGCCCCAATACGCCGCCAACGCCCAAGCCCTGTTGGCCCGCCTCGATGCGCTGGAAGCCGAGGTCGCCGCCAAGGTCGCGCCGGTGAAGGGCAAGCCCTTCATCGTTTCCACGACGCCTACCACTATTTCGAGAACCGTTTCGGCGTCGTGGCGGCCGGCTCGGTCACCGTCAATCCCGAACAGGCGCCGGGCGCTGCACGGATCGCGGAATTGCAGGCCAAGATCAAGGCGTTGGGCGCGGTCTGCGTTTTTTCCGAGCCGCAATTCGAGCCGAAAATCGTATCGGTTCTGCTTGAAGGCACGGGCGCGAAAACCGGCGTTCTCGATCCCGAAGGCGGCGGCTTGCTGAAGCCGGGACCCGACCTTTATTTCGACCTCGTGCGCAATATCGGCGACGCGCTCGCCGGATGCCTCGGCGGCTGAATCGGGATCAGCGTCCGAAGCGCTCGTCGAAGGCGTAGCCGGTCGCCCGAACGGTGCGGATCGGGTCGGCCTCCTTGCCGCGTGACAGCGCCTTGCGCAGCCGGCCGACATGGACGTCGACGGTGCGCTCGTCGACATAGGCGTCGCGGCCCCAAACCGAATCGAGCAATTGCGCCCGCGAATAGACGCGGCCGGGATTGCCCATCAGCTGGTCGAGCAGGCGGAATTCGGTCGGCGAAAGATGGATGTCGCGCACGCCGCGGCTGACCCGTTTGGACATGCGGTCGAGCGTCAGGTCGCCGGCGACGAGTTTCTCGGCCACCGACAGCGGATTGGCGCGGCGCAGGATGGTTTTCACCCGCGCCAGCAGTTCCGGCACCGAAAACGGCTTGACCAGATAGTCGTCGGCCCCGGTGGCGAGGCCGCGCACCCGTTCGGCCTCTTCGCTGCGCGCCGTCAGCATGATGACCGGGATGTCGCGCGATTCGGGCTTGGCCCGCATCAGGCGGCACACTTCGATGCCTGAAACGCCGGGCAGCATCCAGTCGAGCAGCACGAGATCGGGCCGCTCCTCGCCCATCATGAAGAACACCTCTTCGCCGCGCACGCAACCGCGCACCCGATAGCCTTCGGCCTCGAGATTGTAGCGCAGCAGGACCTGGATCGGCTCCTCGTCTTCGACGATCAGGATCGAAGCGGCCATGGCCTACTCATCCGCGGGATTGAACGTGCTCGTCGTGTCCTTCTTCGGACGACCTTCGGACAACGTCTTTCCATTCACCAGATAGTGGATGTTTTCGGCGATGTTGGTGGTGTGATCGCCGATGCGCTCGAGGTTCTTGGCGCCGAACAACAGGTGGGTGCACTGGCTGATCGAGCGCGGATCCTCCATCATGTAGGTCAGCAACTCACGGAAGATCGAATTGTAAAGCGCGTCCAATTCCTCGTCGGACCGCCACACTTCCATCGCCATGGCGTCGCTATGGCGACCATAGGCGTCGAGGATGTTTTTCAACTGCAACTGCGCCATCGACCCCATGCGCTTCAGGCCGGAGGCCAGCCGGCGCGGCAGCGGTTCGGAAATGGCGTGGGTGCGCTTGGCCGTGTTCTTGGCGAGATCGCCGATGCGCTCGACATCCGAAGCGATGCGGATCGCCACCATGATTTCGCGCAGATCCTGCGCCATCGGCTGGCGCCGGGCGATGGTCAGGATGGCGTTCTCCTCGATCTGGCGCTCCAGTTCATCGATGCGATCATCGCCGTGAATGACCTGGTCGGCGAGCGCCGTGTCGCGCTTCGACAGCGCCTGGATGGCGCTGGCGAGTTGCTCTTCCGCCAGGCCGCCCATTTCGGCCAGCATTGTGCGCAGTCCGACAATTTCCTTGTCGAACGCCTTGACGGTATGGTCGGTCATGTCTGGCTTCCCCAAAGAAATCAGCCGAAGCGGCCGGTAATGTAGTCCTGCGTGCGCTTTTCGACGGGCGCCGTGAACATGGCGTTGGTATCGCCGAATTCGACCAGATTGCCGAGATGGAAAAACGCGGTGAGTTGCGACACGCGCGCCGCCTGCTGCATCGAATGGGTGACGATGACGATGCAGTAGTTCTGCTTCAATTCGTCGATCAGTTCCTCGATGCGCGCCGTCGCGATCGGATCCAGCGCCGAGCACGGTTCGTCCATCAGGATGACTTCGGGATTGACCGCGATGGCGCGGGCGATGCACAGGCGCTGCTGCTGGCCGCCGGAAAGGCCGGTGCCCGGATGCTGCATCCGGTCCTTCACTTCCTCGAACAACCCGGCCTTTTTCAGGCTTGTGACGACGGTTTCCTCCAGATCGGTCTTGTCCTTGACCAATCCGTGGATGCGCGGCCCGTAGGCGACGTTTTCGAAGATCGACTTCGGAAACGGATTGGGTTTCTGGAACACCATGCCAACGCGGGCGCGCAGTTGCACCACGTCGAGATCGCGGTCGTAGATGTTCTTGTTGTCGATGACGATGTCGCCGGTCACCCGGCACGAGGGAATCGTGTCGTTCATGCGGTTGATCGAACGCAGGAACGTCGACTTGCCGCAGCCCGACGGCCCGATGAAGGCCGAAACGGCGCGGTCGGGAATGTCGATCGACAGATCCTTGATGGCGTGCTTGTCGCCGTAAAAGACGTTGACGTTGCGCGCCTCGATCTTGACCGGACGTTCGGCCATGATCGCCGGATTGGGGGGCGTGATGATGGAATTGGTGACCAGTTGCATTGCCTTCGGACCTTTCGGAATTACCAGCGCCGTTCGAATTTCTTGCGCACTATGATGGCGAGCGCGTTCATGCCGAACAGGACAAACAGCAGGATGATGATCGCCGCCGCCGTTTTCGCCTGGAAGGCGATTTCGGGAAGGTCGGACCACAGATAGACCTGGACCGGCAACGCGGTGGCCGCCGAGACGAAGCTGCCGGGGATGTCGACGATGAAGGCGACCATGCCGATCATCAGCAACGGCGCGGTCTCGCCGAGCGCATGCGCCATGCCGATGATCGTACCGGTCATGATGCCGGGCACCGCGAGCGGCAGCACGTGGTGGAAGATCGCCTGCTGATGCGACGCGCCGACCCCGAGGGCGGCTTCCTTGATCGACGGCGGCACCGCTTTCAGGGCGGCGCGCGAGGCGATGATGATCGTCGGCAACACGAGCAGCGCCAGCACGAGGCCGCCGACCAGCGGGGCCGAACGCGGCAGGCCGAAGAAATTGAGGAACATGGCAAGGCCGAGCAGGCCGAACACGATCGACGGCACCGCCGCGAGGTTGTTGATGTTGACCTCGATGAGATCGGTCACGCGGTTTTTCGGCGCGAATTCCTCAAGATAGACCGCCGCGCCGACGCCGATCGGCAGGCAGATGCCGAGTGTGACGATCAGCGTCAGGATCGAACCGGTCAGTGCGCCGCGAATGCCGGCGAGCTCCGGTTCGCGCGAATCGCCCGACGTCAGGAAGCGCCAGGCAAAGCCGCTTTTCGCCAGGCCTTGCGCTTCGAGGCTTTCCAGCCAGACGGCTTCCTTGTCGGAGACGCGCCGGTCGTTCTCCGGCGTTTCGAGGAGCATGGTCGTCCATTGCCCGGCCGGCGCGGCGGCCGCGGTCGGCTTGATCGCGATCTCGGCCTTCGCCGATGTTTCGCCGAGTTCGGTGATCCGGAACATGCCGCCGGCGGCCGAGACCAGCAAGCTCGGGAGGTTGCCGCCAAGCGTTTCGGCGCCTTTCGAGGCGGCGATGCGCGCGGCATAGTCGTCGACCTTGGCCTTCAGCGTGTCGCGCACGGTGGAAAGACTGGTCTTGTCGGCGGCGAGCTTGTCGCTGTGCGCCTTGGCCAGGGCGGCGCCGGAGGCGTCGCCGGATTGTTCGGCGGCGGCGGCGCGTTTGGCCGCCTCGGCGATGTCGCCGTCCAGGCGCGCCAGCGCCGCGTCGAGGCGCGTCAGCTCTTTCGATTCGATGGCGTGACGGGTGAACACGAAAGCCTTCACGGCGGCGAGCGAAGCGCGAAACACCGGTTCGGCCGCCGAAAGCGTCGCCGTGCCGGCGTCGGCGGCGATGGTCAGCTCGGCCGTGCCATTGTCCCGGGTCACGTCCGTCTGACCGCCCTTGAAATACTGGTCGGCGTCGTCGGAAAGAACGACCGGCACGGTGATTTCAGTGCCGATCAGGCTTGGATCGCCGGCGACCATCGAACGGAAATCGTCGGCCGCGCCGGACGACAAAAGGCCGGTCAGCAGCTTGCGGTCGCCGCGCGATTCCACATCGGGAAACCGGGAACGCAACGCTTCGCGGATCAGCTTGTCGAAATCGCCGGCGAGGATTTTCTGCGGGTCGCGGCTGTTCGATGGATCGATCGCGGCGGCGTCGGCCATGAGTTTGAGGTCGATGCGATGTTCGGTGAAGGCCGGAAGGCCTTTCGACAGGATGTCGAAAACCAGGAAAAACACGAACAGCGCCGTGATGATGATCGCCGTCATGCCATAGGCGCGAAAACGGCGCTCCGTGGCATAACGTTTGGCGACCAGCTTTGCCTGCTCGGCGGAACGGGCGGCGAGTTGCGGCGAGGCGGCGGCGACGTCAGTCATATTGCTCACGGTATTTGCGCACCACGCGAAGCGCGATGACGTTGAGAATGAGGGTAAAGAAGAACAGCACGAAGCCGAGCGCGAAGGCGGCCAGCGTCTTGGCCGAGTCGAATTCCTGGTCGCCGACGAGGATCGTCTTGATCTGCACCGTGAAGGTGGTCACCGCCTCGAGCGGATTGAAGGTGAGGTTGGCGGCGAGGCCCGCGGCCATGACGACGATCATGGTTTCGCCGACGGCGCGCGAAATCGCCAGCATGAAGGCCGAGACGATGCCCGGCAACGCGGCCGGAAGCACGACCTTCTTGATGGTTTCCGACTTGGTCGCGCCCATGGCGTAGGAGCCGTCGCGCAAGGATTGCGGCACGGCGTTGATCACGTCGTCGGACAGGGACGAGACGAAGGGAATGATCATCATGCCCATGACGAGGCCGGCGGCGAGCGCCGATTCCGACGCGACGGTCAGGCCGATCGACTCGCCCCAGCCGCGCAGCGCCGGCGCCACCGTCAGCGCGGCGAAGAAGCCGAGCACCACGGTCGGTATGCCGGCGAGGATTTCCAGCAACGGCTTGGCGATGGAGCGCACCCGGTCGGACGCGTATTCGGCCATGTAAATGGCGGCGAACAGGCCGATCGGGCCGGCGACGAACATCGCGATCAGCGTGATGAGCATGGTGCCGGCCACCAGCGGCGCGATGCCGAATGCGCCCGACGAACCGACCTGGTCGGCGCGCATCGCCGTCTGCGGCGACCATTGCAGGCCGAACAGGAAATCGATCGGCGAAACCTTGCCGAAGAAGCGGACCGTTTCCAGCATCACCGAAAAGACAATGCCGATGGTGGTGAGAATGGCGACCGCCGAACAGGCGAGCAACACCCAGGAGGTGATCCGTTCGAATGTGTTGCGGGCGCGGAAATCGGCGCTGATCCGGCTCATGACCCAGGCCGCGCCGCCGACGGCCGCGAGCACGCCGAGCGCCAGGATCGCCCACGACGAAACCGTCGAGGCGTTCTGCATCGCCTCGGCCGATTGCTCCAAGGCCGGCGCAAGCCTGGCCGGTGAAGGTTCCGGCAACGACGGATTCGACGTCGCGCAGCCATGAGCCGCGCGCCAGATCGTCGCCGAGCCGGTCGGCGGACAAGCCGCTCAGGCCGGCGCTGCGCACCCAGGCGGCGGCAAGCGGCGCGCCGGCGGCGATCACCGCCAGCATCGCCAGCAGCGCCAGGACGCCCGCCAGCAGCCCGTGATAGTTCGGCAGGGAATGGAGGCTGGTTTGCGCGGCCAGCGTTCCGGCGCGCGACCGCGCCATGAAAAACGCGCCGAGCGTGAGAATGGCCAGCAGGAGGAAATAGGTCGCCGTCATGGTCCGTTCCGTAGCCTTGCCAATGAGCGGCTGGTTATCGATGGGGAAATATCGGCGAAACGGAGCGGCGGCGCGTCAGTGCGTCGCCGCTCCGCAAGTCCGATCAGGACTTACTTCAGTTCGTCGCCCTTCATCGCCGTCATGGCGGTGACCGCCTCGACGACCGCCTTGCGCTGGTCCGCCGGCAGGGTCACGAGGCCCTTGGCGGCCAGATAGCCGTCTTCGCCGAGCGCGGCGTCGGAGACGTATTCCATGGCGAACTTGTCGAGGCCCGGAATGACGCCGACATGCGCCTTCTTGATGTAGACGTAGAGCTTGCGCGAGGCCTTGTAGGAGCCGTCGGCGATCGTCTCGAACGTCGGAGCGACGCCTTCAACCGCGACGCCCTGCAGCTTGGCGACGTTTTCTTCCAGGAAGGAGTAGCCGAAGACGCCGAACGCATCCGGATTGGCTTCGAGCTTCTGGACGATGACGTTGTCGTTTTCGCCGGCTTCGACATAGGCGCCGTCTTCGCGCATCGACTTCCAGACCTTTTCGAAGGCCTTGGCGTCGGCTTCCTTGAGCGCCTTCAGCGCCTCGATGCCCTCGGCGCCTTTTTCCATGAACAGCTCATGGAAGGAATCGCGCGTGCCGGAGGTCGGCGGCGGGCCAAGCACTTCGATCTTCTTGGCCGGCAGCGCCGGGTCGATCTCGTTCCACATCTTGTAGGGGTTGGCGACGAGCTTGCCATCGGCGCCCGGCACTTCCTTGGCCAGCGCCAGGAACAGCTGGGCGCGGGTCAGCGCGACCGGCTGCGCCGCCTTGGAGTGGGCGACGGTCAGGCCGTCGAAGCCGACGGTGATCTCGACGATGTCGGTGACGCCGTTCTTGGCGCAGGTCTCGAATTCGCTCTTCTTGATGCGGCGCGACGCGTTGGTCGCATCGGCCTTGTCTTCGCCGACGCCTTCGCAGAACAGCTTCATGCCGCCGCCGGTGCCGGTCGATTCGACGACGGGCGTCTTCATGCCGGACTTCTTGCCGAACTGCTCGGCGACCGCGGTGGTGAAGGGATAGACCGTCGACGAGCCGACGATGCGAATTTCTTCGCGGCCGGCGAAGGCCGGCGCCGCGAACATCGCCAGCACGCTGGCGGAAAGCAGGAAGCGTTTCATTGTTACAGACTCCGTTGGGATGGGACAGCCGGGTTCTAGGGGTGGCTCACAACGGTTTTACGACAGGGATACGAAGTTATTATGACAATTTAATATACTGTTATCATTGATCTTTTTTGTACCGGAACGCAAAATGAAAACGCCGAGCCCTTGCCCAGCGTGGATTCGATCAGGAATTTGCCGCGGTGGCGGTTGACGATGTGCTTGGCGATGGCCAGGCCAAGCCCCGTGCCGCCGCGCGTGCGGCTGTCCTGCACGTCGACGCGGTAAAAACGCTCGGTCAAACGCGGCACGTGGCGTTCGGCAATCCCCGGACCGTGGTCGCGGACGACGACCCAGGCGGCGTCGCCGCGCATTTCGCCGACGATTTCGACCTTGTTGTCCCGGCCGGCGTATTTGATGGCGTTTTCAACGAGATTGCTCAGGACCTGGCTCAACTGGCCGAAATCGCCGGTCACCGGCAAGCGCTCCGGCGCGGAAACGCTGATTTGGCAATTCGCCTTGCGGGCCGTATCGGCCAACAATTCGGCCGTCTGCCGGATGACCAGCGCCAGATCGGTAGCGGCGTTCGGCGGCAGATGTTCGCTGATCTCGATCCGGCTCAGCGACAGCAGGTCGTCGATCAGGCGCGCCATGCGGTCGGCCTGGATTTTCATCGTTCGCAGGAATTCCGTCCGCGCTTTTTCGTCGTTGCGCGCCGGCCCCTGCAGCGTCTCGATGAACCCGGTCAGCGAAGCCAGCGGCGTGCGCAGTTCATGGCTGGCGTTGGCGACGAAATCGGCGCGCATGCGCTCGACCTGCTGCTCGCGGGTCAAATCGCGCAACGACAGCAACACCACGGCGCCGCGCCCGCCCGATTGGCCGATCGGCGCCATGTGGATGTCGATCGTGCGTTCAATGTCGCCGCGAAACACATGCTGCGCGCGCGAGGATTGCCCCTTGCGCGCCTCATTGATGGCCTGAAGCACCGACGGCGATCTGAACGACGCGGTGACATGGCGGCCGACCGCGACATCGGCCAGGATTTCGCGCGCCTCGCCATTGGCGGCGATGACGTAGCCTTCGGCGTCTATGGCGAGCGCGCCGTCCGGCAATGCCGCCACGATCGCCGCGAACTGTTCCCGTGAAAGATCGATGGCCATGGCGCCTCTTACACCACGGTCCCGCGGGCGGAAAGCGCGCACGCACCGGCCGCACCGTGTCGCGCTTGCCGGCCGGGAACCGCTCCGCTAAACACCGGCGCGCCCGTTGCGAACGGGATAATGTTGCCAAACCAGAACCGCCCGGAGCATCGGTGTCGCCCAAGGATTTGCTTGTCGTCGGCAATGGCCATGGCGAAGACGCCATTCTCGGCCGCATCGTCGACGCGCTGGGCGCCGACGAAGGCCAGCGGCTGTCCATCGACGCCTGGCCGATGGTGGGAAAGGGCGAAGCCTTCACGCATCGTGGTTTGCCGCTTGTCGGCGCATTCAACCTCTTGCCCAGCGGCGGCTTCGCCACGCTCGACCCGCGCCTGCTGTTCCGCGACCTGATCGCAGGATGGATATCCACCCATTGGCGTCAGATCATGGCGGCGCGGGCCTGATCGGAAGCAATACCGGCTGATCCTCGCCGCCGGCGACATTGTCCCGATCGCCGCGGCGACCCTGGCGAAAACGCCGTTCCTGTTCATCGGTTGCGCCAAAAGCGCCTATTACCCCAAGGATTGGGGGTATACGCGGCTGGAGATCCGGCTTCTGCGCCGTCGCGCCCTGCTGTCCTTTCCCCGCGACCGGCGGACCGCCGACCTGCTTGCCGCCGCCGGCGTCCCGGTTCGCCCTGTCGGCAATCCGATGATGGACGGCCTTGACCCGCTTCACGACGATCTCGGCCTGCCGGCCGACGCCGTCGCCATCGCCATGCTGCCCGGCACCCGCGAGGACGCCGCCGCCAACGCCGCCGACCTGCTCGACGCGGCGGCCGCCATTCGCCCGGCCGGCGTCGACCCGACGCGCCTGCGTTTTGTCTTCGCCGCCCATGACAGGCTCGATTTCGCCGCTGTCGCATCCCGCGCGACAGGCTGGAGCCGCACCGCCGACGGCGAGCGCCTGACGCTTGTCGCGCCCGACGGAGCACACGCCCTAGTCGTGCGCGGCCGTTTCAACGAGACGCTTGCCGCCGCTTCCCTCGTCATCGGCATGGCGGGAACCGCCAACGAACAGGCCATCGGGCTCGGACTGCCGCTGATCGCCGTTCCGTCCGCCGGCGTTCAGGGTGAAAATTATGTCCGCATGAAAGCGCGGTATTTCGGCGACGCCGCGGTCACGGTGGCGCGCGAACCGGCGGCCATCGCGGCGGCGGTCGAGGCCATCCTTTCCGATCCCGCCAAACGCGCCCGCATGGCGGCGGCCGGACGCGAGCGCATGGGCGGGCCGGGCGCCAGCGCGGCGATCGCGGCCGAAGTTCGCCGCCGGCTCGAGGCGCAAAAGCCATGAACACGCTTCACGTCAGCATCGTCATCACCGCCTGGAACGAAGCCCACGCCATTGGCGGCTGCCTCGCCGCGCTCGCGGCGCAGCAAGGGATCGACCGCCAAGCCCGCGAGATCATCGTCGTCGACGACCGCAGCGACGACGGAACCGGCGATGTCGTCGCGGCAAGCGGCCTCGCCGGCCTGCGGCCGATCCGCAACGATGCGCTGCCGCCGCAGGGCGTCATGACGGCGCGCCAGCACGCCCTCGATATCGGTTTTCGCGCCGCCCGGGCGCCGATCATCGTCACCCTCGACGCCGATGCCGTCGTCCCGCCCGATTTCGTCGTCCGCCTGATCGAACCGATCGAAGCGGAGCGCGCCGACATGGTCGCCGGCGCGGTGGCGTTTTCAGACGGGTCGATCGGCGCGCTGCAATCGGTCGACGCCGCCTATTATCTCGCCGTTTGCCGCCTGCTGAACCGGCTGAGCCTCGATGGCGGGGTCCTCTTCGGCGCCTGCGCCTTCCGCGCCGCGCTTTACCGCGCCGCCGGCGGTTTCGCCCGCATCGGCATGACCCTGACCGAGGATCTGGCGTTCTCGCGCGCCGCCCGCAAGGCCGGGGCGCGCCTTGCCTATATGCCGCGTCCTGTCGCCACGGTGCGCGCCGCGACCTCCCTTTCGGCTCTGGTGACCCGCGCCAAGCGGATCAGCGCCGCGCCAATGGGCCCCTTGGCCTATGCGCTGGGCGGGTGGATGGCGCTGCTCGTCCTCGCCGCCATTGGCGCGATCGTATTTGGAGGCGGGTTCTGGATGACGGCATTGGCGCTGCGCTATCTTGCCGGAGCGATGTTCGCCGCGCGGGCGATCGCGACGGTTTCCGGTCTCCGCCATGTTCCCCTGGCGCTGATCTACGAACCGCTGGCGACCGCCATCGGCCTGGGCGTCGCCGTTACGCTGGTGCGTGGCCGGCGCGTCGATTGGGGAGGAATGGCGTACGACCGATGACCATTCGCGACGAAAACGCTCCGCCCGCGCCGGAGGTGACCATCCGGCCCTACCGCCCGGCCGATCGCGAAGCCGTGCGCGCCATTTGCCGCCAGACGGCGTTCCGCAATCTCGGCTCCGACGCGGTATTCGAGGACGGCGAACTTTTTGCCGACTATTTCACCGCCTACTACACCGATCACGAGCCGGAGAGTTGCCTCGTCGCCGAGCGCGACGGCAAGATCGTCGGCTACCTCACCGGTTGCGTCTTTACCCGCCGCATGATCCGCGTGATGGGTTGGCGCATCGTGCCTTCGGTTCTGTCGCGCATGATTTTCCGCTATTTGACCGGACGCTACCGCAAGCCGGAAACCCGGCGGGCGGTGAAGTGGTTCCTGACCCGCAGCTGGCGCGAAGCGCCGCCGGTACCCGTCGACGCGTTTCCCACCCATTATCATTGCAATGTCCTGCGCGACGGCATCGCCCGCAATGTCTATTCGCGCCTCGCCTTCACCTTTCTCGACCTCGCCGTGGCGCGAGGCAGCGCCGGCATTCACGGTCAAATCGACGAGCCGGCGGAAGGCGGATTGTGGCGCCGCATGGTTGAAAACACCGAAGTGGGGTATGCTCCGCAATTCACGGCGTCGGCCGAGTCGACGTTTCTGCGCGACGTGCTCGGAATTGAAACGGCAATGGTAAATCGGGTATGGGCCGGCAGCATTCCGGAATTCAGGTTTTGGCTGACGCGCGTGGCGAAACGGTACCGATTGTGACGGCATCCTGTCCAACGTCCGCCCCGACCGCTTTTCCGCAAGGCGGCGATCCGGCGATGGCGGAGCGGATCGAGCGGCCGTCCGCTGCGCCTCGGCGCGATATTGTCGTCACCATCAACGGTCCGGGCGAAATCTCGGCCTGGCTTTATCCTTTCCTCTCGCGCGCCCATCGCGCCTGGCCGGATGCCGCCATCCGGGTGGTGCTGCTGCCCTGCGTGTTCTCCTCCGGCGTCGAGAGCCATGTGCTTTCCGGCATGGAGGGTGTGGCGAGCGTCAGTTCGGTTCGCGAGGGCCTCGCTTTCGCGCTCGCCGGTCGCTTGCCGGACGGCCTCGATCGCGCCGCGACCGGGCCGGTCCTGCATTTCGGCGGCGAACCGGCGCTGAGCTATCTGCTCGCCCGGCGGCTGAAACGGCCGCTCATCGCCTATGTCGAGCACCCGTTCTCGATGCGCCGGCTTTTCGACAAGGTCCTGTTTGCCGGCACCCACGATCCGACCCGGGTGACGCTGCCGTCCGGCGCCACCGTAATCGGCGATTTGATGGTCGACGCCATCGCCGACAAATGCCCGGATCGCGCCACGCCCGCGCCGCAGGACGCCCCGGTGATCGCGATTTATCCGGGCAGCCGCGACTACCTCGTCAAATACACGCTGCCGTTTTTCGCCAAGGCGTTCGATCTGGTCGCCGCGGCGCAACCGAACGCCCGCGCCATGATGGCGTTGTCCGATTTCGTCGCGCTCGATTTCATCCGCAACCTGCCCGATGTCCGCGACGGCCGGCCGATCGACGGCGACAATCTGCGTTTCGAGGATTCGGCGCAGGGGCCGGTCCTGTACACGTCCGGCGGAAACCGCATCGCCATCGCCAAACACGCGGACGTCGCCCGCCTCGCCCGCGTCGGGCTGGCCCTGCCGGGCACGACCACCGCCGAACTCGCCGCGCTCGGCATCCCGACCGTCGTCGCCCTGCCGACCCATCGCGGCGATCTGAGCCCGCTTCCCGGACTCGCCAGCCATATCGGCCGCATTCCGCTCATCGGACCGCCAATCAAGAGCGCCCTGGCCCATGCTTTCCTCGCCCGGCTCGGCTTCACGGCGCTGCCGAACCGGCGCGCCGGGCGCGCCATTGTGCCCGAAATCATCGAGCCGATCCGCGCCGCCGATGTCGCCAAGGCCGTGCTTGGCGTTCTGGGGAAGACCGCCGGCGACTACGACGCCGAACTGCGCGCCATCATGGGGCCGCCGGGTGCGACCGATCGTCTGGTCGAGATGCTCCGCCCGTTCGTCGAGAGCGCCGAAAAGGGCTTGGTCCGTGTGGCGGCACGCTAGATACCTCGCCGGCGAAATCGCCCGGAACCGGCGCGACCTGGCCATCGCCCTTGGCGCGACCTTGGCCAGTCTTGTCCTTTCGCTGCTGATGCCGGGCTGGGCGACGCGGCTGGCGTCAGAAATTTTCCCGGCGCGCGACATTGTCGCCCTGGCGAAACATCTCGGCGTCGGCCTGGCCATCGCGCTCGGCATCACCATCGCCACCTATTTGCGCATCTACCGCTTCGTCCGCGTCGCCTATAGGGTGACGGCGCGGCTGCGCGCCGGCCTGTTCGCCCATCTGATGGCGGTTTCGCCGGAGCGGCTGCGCATGGCCTCCGGCGGCGAAATGGCGTCGACATTTTCCTCCGACATGCAGGTTTTCCAGGATTCGCTGGCCCGCGTCGTGTCGATCCTCGTCCCGTCGCTGACCCTTGTCGTCGGCTTGTTCGCCGCCATGGCGTGGTACAGCCCGCTGCTTCTCGCCACTTTTCTCGTCCTCGCCGCCCCCATGCCGCTGGTCACATCGTGGTTCGGCAAACGCCTGCATTCCACCGCCGGCGAAACCCAGGGCCGTCTCGCCGGCCTGATCGGCCTGCTTGGCCAGGCCATCGCCGGCGTGCGCGAAATCCGCTCATTCGGGCGCGGCAAGCAGGTCGCCGCGCGTTTCGAGGCGCAGTCGGTGGAAGCGGTGGACGAGGGTCTGGCGCGCGAAAGGCTGGAAGCCCTTCATCCGCAGGCCGTCGCCTACGCGGCAACGCTCGGCGTCTCGGCGACCGTGCTGGCGAGCGCCTGGTACATTGACCAGGGCATGGTGACGATGACAACGCTGATCGCCTTCCTGACGACGGCGGTGCTCGCCTATACGCCGATCCAGGAAGCCAGCCACAGCGTCGGCCGCCTGATGCAGCTCTTCGCCATCATGGACCGTTTCGCCCAGTTGCGGTCCATTCCCGAGGAAACCGGCGGCGCGATTTCGCGGCCCGCCCACGCAACCGCGCCGGACATCCGCTTCGACAAGGTGACGTTTCGTTATCGCCCCGACGGCTTCGGCATCGACGGCTTGACCCTGGCCATTCCGGCCGGACAGCGCCTCGCCGTCGTCGGACCGAGCGGCGCCGGCAAATCGACGTTTCTCGACCTGCTGCCGCGTTTCGCCGTTCCGGAGGCCGGCGTCATCAGCCTCGACGGAACCGACGCCGCCGAACTTCGCCTCGACGATCTGCGCGCCGCCTTCGCCGTGGTGTTCCAGGAGCCGGTGCTGTTCAAGGCGACATTGCGCGACAATCTGCTTTTCGGTTCGGAAAGCGCCGGCGAGGACGCCATGCGCGAAGCGGCGCGCACCGCCCATGTCGACGAATTCGCCTCGCGGCTTCCCGGCGGATACGATGCGCAAGTGGCGGAGCGCGGCGCCAATCTTTCCGTCGGCCAGCGCCAGCGCATCGCACTCGCCCGCGCCCTGTTGAAAAACGCCGGCGTGCTGCTGCTCGACGAACCGACCTCCGCGCTCGATGCGGCGAGCGAGCGGCTGGTGCGCGAAGCCATCGACGCCATTCCGCGCGACCGCACCATCATCATCGTGGCGCATCGCCTGTCGACCATTCGCCATGTCGACCGCATTCTCGTGCTCGATCGCGGCCGCATCGTCGAGGATGGCGCGCACGTCGACCTGATGGCGAAGGACGGTCTCTACGCCCGGCTCTGGCGCGATCAGAGCGAGGAAGGGGATTTGCTGCCGGCCTGACCGACACTGTTGAGGGTGCGCCACAACGTCACCGCTTCGTCGAGAGAAACAGCCCGCCAGCCCTCGATGTCGAGGCGTTTCATCAGGTCCCGCGCTTGCCGCCACGTCGCCGGATGATCGAGATCGCCGGGGTGAAGCGTCAGCCGGAAAGGCGCGCCGCGTTCGAGCAGACGCCGGATCTGCGCGGCGCGCGGCGGCCGCGCCAGCGCATGCCAGAATGCCCGCTCGCCGACATCGAAATTGACCGCCGGCAGCGCGATTTCGCCGCCATCGCGCAAGACGAGGCGATCCATCAGCTGAAATCCGTCAAAGCCGGCGCGGCGCAGGATATCGGCCAGTTCCGGCTCCTGGCGCCAGCCGGGCGCGCAAAACCAACGTGGCCTTTCGCCGAAGGTTTCGCCAAGATGGATGAGGCCGCGTTCGATGCGCATAGCGGCTTCGCCGGCGTCGAGCCCGGCGAATTCGCGCCGGTCGTCATGGCCGTGAACCAGCCGATGCAGGGCCGATGGTCCGCGCCGATGGTTAAGGCCATGCAACACTATGACGCCGCCAAACGCTTTGACCCGGGACGCGAAAGCGGCGTCGATGGGCGCGTCGCCGGCCCAGTGCGGCACCGCCAGATAGGCAATGGCGGCGCGGGCCTTGACCGGAAAAAAGGCCGCGAGCGCGTCAAGGCGATCGTCCATCGCCGGATGAACGTCGTGGATTTCCGGGACATAGAACCGCGCCCAGACGGATTGCGGCTGGTCGGGAAACTTCGTTTGGGCATCCGTATTCGGCGAAAAGTCCATGGGTTTACCGTTGCCGCGGCCGGAAGAGAGCAAACGAAACGCCGGAGCCGGCTTCGCTGCCCTGGATTTCCTCGCGATTGATGATGATGAGCGCGCCAGTGAGCGCAACGATGGCGACGGGAAACCAGGCGCCGGCAAGCGCCGGCAACGCGCCGACGACGGCAAGCGCGTTGAAGATCACGCCGGTGACATGCATGGCGAAACTCAACGCCAGACCGGCGCCGACCAGCATCGCCGCGCCGGCCCGACCGGACAACCGCAGCGACACCGCGCCTCCGGTCATCGCCAACGCCGCCAACAGGAAAGGCAGCGCCAGGAAGCCGTGGAATCGCGCCTGTTGGCGTCCGCTCGCCATGCCGGTCGAGCGCGCCGCGTCGATTTCCGCCGGCAGGTCGAAAACGCCGATCTGCTGCACATCGGCGAACCCCCGCGCCAGCACTTGCGGCCCAGCCTGCCACGGGAAAGCGGCGAGCGCCAGCGGTTCGGCGGCGGCGGCCGGATGGCTTCGCGTCGCCCGCTCGAGGTGCCAGGCCCCGTCAGACCATTCGGCCCGCCCAGCGTCGAGCCGTTCGACGAACCGCCGCTCGGCGTCGAAGCGCAGGAAAACAACGTCCGAAAGGGTCGCCCGGGCGAAATCCGATCGCCGCGCGCCGATGACGGTCAGGCCGTCGCCGCCGCTTTGCGCGAACCATTGGGGCGATTGCCGCAAACGCGATTGCAACATGGCGGCGCTCATGTCGACATCGATGGCGCGCGATCGGCTGAGCGCCGCCGCCGTCAACGGGCTGGCGGCGGTCACGGCGACGCCGATGACGAAAGCCGTCGCTGCGGCCGGGGCCAGAATGCGCCAGGGCGACAGGCCGGCGGCGCGCAAAACCGTGATTTCGCCGCGCTGCGCCAGCACCGCCACCGCGCCCATCGCGGCCGCGATGGTGGCGAGCGGCAGAATGACGAACAGATGCGTCGGCATTTCCAGGATGGTCGAGGCGAGGGCCAGCGGCGCGGTGAAGCCGGGAAACTGGCTGGCCCGCGCCGCCACCGAGGCAAAGTCGATGATGACGACGATGGCGCCGACGATTCCAAGCACCAGCGCCATCGCCTTGGCCTGGCGCACAGCCATGTAGCTTTCCAGGACCCCTGGTCTCATGGCCGCACCGGCGCGATCGGCTGAAACGGCAGACGGCCGCGCATGACATGCGCAAACGCCGCGACAATGACTGCGATCGGCGACATGTAGGTCAGCACGGTGCGAACCATGCTGCCGCCAGAACCGCCGAGAAAGGAAAAACCGGCGAAACGCAGGATCAGCGCCGCGATCAGCGCCAGCGCCAGCACATTCGGCTGCGCGCCGCGCCCCGATGCCGGCCGAGACGAAAACAGCGCCGCCACCGCGGCGAAAGCCAGCGGATAAAGCCAATCGGAGAACCGCCGGTTGATTTCGACACGGGTCTCCGGATTGGCGCCGGACGCCAGAGCCGCCGCCTGCGCGGCCAGGCGAAGCGTCGACCATTCGCGCGGGTTTTCCCTGGTCGCCACTTTGTTTTCCAGCAGGTTGGAGACATCGAGCAGGAATTCGCTCAAATGGAAAATCGCCGGCGCGGCGTCCTTCGGCGATTTGGTCTGGATCGTGCTGCCCTGCATGGCGATGACCGAACGCCCGTCGGCTTCCGCGATCGCCAGCGATTGCGCCGTGTAGATCGTTTCCTTCGCCGGATCGCGCTGGTCGATGATCAGGACATCGGCGAAGCGCGACTCGTCGATCCGGGCGCCGACCCGGACGAACAGGCGATCCTCGATCGAGCGGAATTCACCGGGATGGTTCGACAGGCGCACCACATCGGCGGCCGCTTCGGCGAGGATGGCGCGGCCCCGCTGATTGGCCCATGGCTCGACGCCGAGGCTGAACCCGAGACAGACCAGCGACGCCAAGGCGCCGACCGCCAGGGCCGGCACGGCGCCCGGCGACGCCGAGAAGCCGGAAGCGCCCATGACCGTCGTCTCGCCGTCGCGATTGGCCGCGCCCGCCACGACCATGACGCCGATCAGCACGGCGAGCGGCGACAGCAGGACCAGCGCCGCCGGAAGCAGCGTCATCAACATGGCGACGAACAGGGCGAAGCCGGTGCGCGAGCCGATCAGCAGCTCGACGTGATCGAGCGCCTGGATCGTCGCCATCACCAAAACGGCGAAGCCGAGCGTCGCCAGGGTCGCGACGAGCACGCGCTTGAACAGGTAACGTTCGTAGAGCTTCATTCGTCGGCGCCGCCAGGGTACGCGGAAAAATGTTTGGTGGGCCCGGAGGGACTCGAACCCCCAACCAAGCGGTTATGAGCCGCCGGCTCTAGCCATTGAGCTACAGGCCCCACGCCTTTCGCTTAATGGCGTTTTGTCCGTGCCGCAAGGCTGGTCGCCCAACGCCCGACACAATCGGCGATAGGGTGGCGGCGAAGGACCTTGCCATTTTTGGAGACAGCCATGAAATCCCGCGCGATCGCCCTCGCCCTGCTCGCCGCCGCCGCGCTCCCGTCCTTCGCCCGCGCCGCCGACGCCGTTCCCTCGCCTCGCATCGTCGTCACCGGCGAGGGCGAGGCCTGGGCCGCCCCCGACAGCGCCATGCTGACGCTGTCGGTGCTGCGCCAGGCCGACACGGCCCGCGCCGCCCTCGACGCCAACACCAAGGCGATGGCCGAGGTGATCGCGGCGCTGAAGGCGGAAGGCATCGAGGCCAAGGACCTGCAAACCTCCGGCTTCTCCATATCGCCGCGCTGGGTTTACCCGCAAAATCCCGATGGCTCGCCGAAACAGGAACCGCCGGGCATCGTCGGCTACGATGTCGTCAACGGTCTTACGGTGCGCGTGCGCGATCTCGCCAGGCTCGGTTCCGTGCTCGACAAATCGGTGACCCTCGGCGTCAACCAGGGCGGCCAGATCACCTTCATCAACGACGATCCGTCCGCCTTCGTCACAAAGGCGCGCAGGAACGCCATGGCCGACGCTCTTGGCCGCGCCAAGACCCTGGCCGAGGCCGCCGGCGTCGCGGTCGGGCGCATTCTTGAGATTTCCGAGCAGAACTACTCGCCCCGGCCGATGCCGATGATGGAGGCGAAAGCCATGATGGCCGACGCTGGCGGCGCGCCGGTTCCCGTCGAGGCCGGCGAAAACGCCTACAAGGTCAACGTCAACGTGACCTTCGAAATCAAGCAGTAGCGGGATCTGCCGGGAATGGTCAACGGCCCGCTCCGGCGGGCCGCCAGATTGATTGCAAACCCAAGGCTTCTTTGCAGCAGCCACAAGCCATGGGTTTCGATTCCGGCGGTTTCACGGTCTGAATCCGTGACGTTCCGTGAATCTGAGCGACTTCGTCGGGCCTTGGAGGTTTGTCAGCAATCTGACTGCCCGCTCCGGTGGGCCGCTTTCTTCGTTCGGGCAATGAAAAGCCCCCGCGCCGGGGGGGCGACGCGGGGGCATTGGCCGGACGGTTGGGGCGAGCGCGCGTCCGGATCGGTTGAACGGTCAGCGGTCGATCACCGGGCATCCCGGCGCGCGGGCGAAGACGATCTCGCGGCGGTGACCGTTCTTGCGGCCCTTGACGCCGATGACGTGCTTGTTGGCGTATTCGACCGACACGCGGCGCAGGCCGAAGCGGTATTGCGCCTTGTCGATCGCCTGATCGACGGTGCAGCGCGGAATGGAGCGCACGATCAGGCGATCGGAATGCGGACGGCGGCGGTGATGGTCACCGAATTCGTCGCCAAGACGGATGCCGCCGCGCGGGCCGTGACGCTCGCCGAATTCGTCGCCAAGACGGATGCCGCCGCGCGGGCCGTGACGCTCGCCGAATTCGAGAAAGATGTCGGCGCCGGCGCTGGCCGTGGCCGGGATGGCGACAAGGGCGGCGAGGCCGATAAAAGCGGCCAGGGCGGTGTTTTTCAGGGTCTTGGTCATGGCGGTCTCCATTGGGCTTTGTTCGGGTGTTCCGATCGCGTCCCTTGCGATGTTCGCCATATGACAGGCCGGCGCTGAACGAAGCAGGAAGCCGGCGTTCATTTTCGGTTCATGTTCGCCCGGCGGGAATTACGGCTCCTCGTCGAGGACATGGAGGAAATAGTCCTCGGCCTCGGCCAGATCGTCTTCGAACGCGGTGATTTTGCCGCGCACCGAGACCAAGGCGTCATGCACGGCTTTCGCGTTGCCGGCGACCAGTGGATGCCAGTCGGGCAATTCCTCGCCGCGCCCGATCAAGCGGTAGGCGCAGGTCTTCGGCAGCCACGGGATCGTCAGCACGTTTTCCGGCGTCAACCGCACGCAATCGGGCACCTTCTCGTTGCGATGCGCATAGTCCTTGCAGCGGCATTTTTTGGCGTCGAACAGGCGGCAGACGACGCTGGTCCAGATGATCTCGCCGGTGTCTTCGTCCTCCAGCTTCGACAGGCAGCATTTGCCGCAGCCGTCGCACAGCGATTCCCATTCGGCGGGCGTCATTTCAGCCAGCGCTTTGGTTTTCCAGAATGGCGTCTCGCCGCCTGTGTTCCGCTTGGTCATTCCGGGGGGCGCATTACTTTGGTGGCGGTCTGGTCGAACACCGCGTCCGGCACGAAGAAATCGGCCGCCAACGGCCCCGAGGCGTCCGGCGCATAGACCGAGAAGTCGGTGACGCCGGATTCGCGCAGCACCAGTTCGTCGATGAAGAAATTGCCGCTGCACTGGCGCGCCGAGCGGGTCAGGATCGCGTGCGCCGCATCGGCCATGATCGTCGGCAGTCGCGACATTTTCGCCACCGCCGCGCCGCCGAGGAGATTGCGCACGGCGGCGGTGTCGATGGCCGTCAGCGGCCACAGCGAATTGAACGCGACGCCCTGCTTCTCGAACTCCGCCGCCATGCCGAGCGTCACCATCGACATGCCGTATTTCGCCATCGAATAGGCGACATGGCCCTTGAACCATTTCGGCTGCATGTCGAGCGGCGGCGACAGGGTCAGCACATGCGGGTTTCCGGCTTTGAGAAGATGCGGCAGCGCCAGCTTCGACACCAGGAACGTGCCGCGCGCATTGATCGAGTTCATCAGGTCGAAGCGCTTCATGTCGGTGGCGAGCGTGCCGGTGAGCTGGATGGCGCTGGCGTTGTTGATGACGATGTCGACGCCGCCGAAGCGCTCCACGGTCTTCTCCATGGCGTCGGCGACCTGCCCCTCCTCGCGAATGTCGCAGACCAAAGGCAGCGCCTCGCCGCCGGCGGCGCGGATTTCGTCGGCGGCCGTGTAGATCGTGCCCGGCAGTTTCGGGTGCGGCTCGGCGGTTTTCGCCGCGATGGTGACATTGGCGCCGTCGGCCGCAGCGCGCAGCGCGATGGCGAGGCCAATGCCGCGCGAACCGCCGGAAATGAAAAGCGTCTTGCCTTTGAGACTGGTCATGGTCGCCTCCTGATGCGGACACATTGGCGCTTTGCCGCGCCGATGGGAAGGCCGGCGCGCTTTGCCGCGCTTGCCTTCTGTCGCGCTCCTTTCTAATCGTTGCCCATCGGGACGGGAGAGCGGCGATGAAGGGAATCGAACAGGCGGTCGAGCGTGTCATCCTGGCGTCGCGCTGGCTGCTCGTGGTGTTTTACCTCGGCCTGACCGCGGCGCTGGCGGTCTACGCCGTCTCCTTCGCCATGAAATTCTGGGAATTCCTCACCAAGATTCTCGCCCTCGACGATGCGACGTCGATCCTGAAATTGCTCGGCCTCATCGACGCGGCGCTGGTGGCGAGCCTCGTCGTCATGGTCATCATTTCGGGCTACGAGAACTTCGTCTCCCGTTTCGACGAAAAGGCCGGCGACGATGTTCACTGGCTCGGCAAGATCGATTTCGCGGCGCTGAAGATCAAGGTCGCCTCGACCATCGTGCTGATCTCGTCGATCCATCTGCTGCAGATATTCCTGCGCGCCGGCGAATACGCCAACGACAAGCTGATGTGGTACACCATCATGCATATCGCCTTTGTCATTTCGGCGTTGCTGTTGGCCTTCATCGACCGCTTCACCGCGCACGACGCCGATCACTGATTTCCACGCCGTCCCGTCTCCGACCAATTCCCCGCTTGATCGGAATGATGGGCGCGGGGGCCCTGTCGGCGTAGCAGGGCCAGTTTCGAAACGGGGATGAGCGGATGAGATCGGTTCCGGGCGCAACGCCCTTGGCGTCGCTGGACGCCGTGGTTTTCGACACCGAGACGACCGGCCTCGATACGGCCAAGGCGCGCATCATCGAGATCGGCGGAATCAAGATCGACGCCGGCCGGCTGGACGACGCCACATTCTGCGAACTCGTCGACCCGGGCCAGCCGATCCCGCCGGCTTCGACCGCGATCCACGGCATCACCGACGACATGGTGAAAGGGCGGTCGCCCTTCGCCGCCGCTCTCGCCGCCTTCACGGTCTTCCATCGCGGGCGCGTCCTGGTCGGCCATTCGATCGGCTTCGACTTCGCCGTCATCGGTCGCGAAGCCGAACGCGCCGGCATGAAGTACACGCGGCCGCGCTCGCTGTGCATTCGCGTTCTCGGCCAGATCGCCAATCCCAACCTGCCGGACCATTCGCTCGACATGCTGGCCGGCTGGCTCGGCGTACCGATCGCCGACCGCCATCGTGCGCTCGGCGACGCCCGCGCCACCGCGGCGGTTTTTCTGGCGATGGTCCCGGCGCTGGCGAAAAAGGGCATCCGCACGCTCGCCGAAGCCGAGCGCGCCTCCGCCGCGATGACGCGGGAAATCGAGCGCCACCAGCGTGCCGGATGGGCCGATCCCGTGGTGCGCCCGGGGGAGGCGGCAGCCGCCGGCCGCGTCGACCCCTACGCATACCGGCACAGGGTTCGCGACGTGATGAGCAGCCCGCCGATCTGCGTGGCGGCGGCCACGACCGTGAAGCAGGTCATCGACCTGATGGCGGAGCGCAAGATTTCGGCCGTTTTCATTTCCGCCGACGGCGCGCCCGGCGGAAATGCGCGCGACTATGGGGTCGTCACCGAACGCCACATGCTGCGCATCGTTTCGGAGCGTGGCGCGGACGCGTTTTCGCTGCCGATCGGTCCTCTCGCCTCGCGGCCGCTGGTGGGCGTGGAGGCGGACGCCTTCGTCTATCGCGCCGTCGCCCGCATGAACCGCCTGAAATTGCGCCATCTGGCGGTGAATTCCGACACCGGACTGCTGCAGGGAATCGTCACCTCGCGCGATCTGCTGAAGCTGCGCGCGTCGGCGGCGATCGCGCTCGACGACGCCATAGACGTTTCGCTAAGCGCCGCCGAAATGGGCCGGGCCTTCGCCCGGTGCCGGACATGGCGCAATCGCTCATGGACGAAGGGCTGGAAGCCGCCTTCGTCGCCGAGATCGTCTCGGAGGAAATCCGCGCCATGACCCGACGCGCCGCCATTCTGGCGGAAGCGCGCATGGCGGCGGCCGGCCAAGGCGGGCCGCCCTGCGCCTACGCCGTGCTTGTCCTCGGTTCGGCCGGGCGCGGCGAGAGCCTGCTCGCGCCCGACCAGGACAACGCCATTGTCTTCGCAGCCGGCGACCCCGACGGACCGGAGGACCGCTGGTTCGCCGAACTCGGCGAGCATGTCGCGTCGATCCTCGACGATTCCGGCGTGCCGTTGTGCAAAGGCGGGGTGATGGCGAAGAACGCCCGTTTCCGCGGGTCGTTGGCCGCATGGAGCGAACGCATCGCGCACTGGGTGACGCGGTCGAGCCCCGAGGACCTGCTCGACGTCGACATTTTCTACGACATGCGACCGGTACATGGCGACATCGCGCTCGGCGACCGCCTGTTCGAGACGGCCTACGAGCTCGGCAAGGGCAGCATCGCCTTCGCCAAGCTGATGGGCGTCAAGGTCGAGGACACGCCCAACCCTTTCACCTTCTTTGGCGGGATACGCACAGACGAGAAGGGCCGCATAGACCTGAAGCTGCATGGGCTGTTTCCCATCGTCACGGCGGCGCGCGCGCTCGCCATACGGCACGGCGTCGCCGAACGGTCGACGCGCAAACGCCTCGTCCAGGCGTCCGGCCAGGGGTTCGGCGGCGAAAAGCGGATAGAGCGCGTGCTCGAGGCGCGCGCCACGCTGCTGTCGCTGGTGCTGAAACAGCAGCGCCGCGACATCGCGCACGGCCTGCCGGCGACCAACCATGTGGAGGTCGCCGCGCTCAACGCCGACGAGACCGCCCGCCTCAAGGCAGCCCTGACCGAGGTGTCGGGGCTGCCCGACCTCGTCAAGGACCTGATGTTCGCGAACAATTGAGGCGGCGCGCCCTGAGCGGGCGCGTCAGTTCACTCGCGACCAGGTCTCCGAATCGCACATCGACTGGCCGACGGCGCAGCCCTTGATCGACAGCGAATTGCCCGAAACCGACACCGTGCCGTTGAACGACATCACCGTCATCGACGGATGGCGCATCTTGGAGCCGGTCCATTTGCTCCCCGATTGGCTCATGCCGTTGCACATCTCGAAGCCGGGTTTCGAACCGGACGTGATCTTGCAATAGAGTTTGCCGCCGGAAACCGTCGCCGTGACGACATCGCCGTTGGCGCGTTTCCATTGGCCGGCCGGCCCGTCGGCGAAAGCCGGGGCCGACGCGAGCGCGAGAAGCGCGGCGACGCCCGCGCGAATGATCGATTTGTTCATGCCATCCTCCCGTAGCGCCGGAAAACGCCGGCCCGCCCGCGTTGGCCGCTTTCGGGCCATACGCAGTCATTCATATGTTTGAATGCTATTGCCGGAAAATCAAGCGGGCGCTGTGTCGCGCCAAGGTTCCAACCTACAGGAAGACGTTTTCGCCCAGTTCGTCGACTAGGCGCTCGCCCTTCATGAAGGCGAAGCGGATCGCGTCGGCCCGGTCGGCGAAAACATCGGCGCGGATGAAGCGGTGCTCCTGGCGGCCCTTGTCCGTTTCGCGCGACACCGATCCGGCCAGACGCCATTGCGCCCCCTCGCGCAGCGGCGCGGCGGCAATGACATAGCCCTTGTAGTCGCGCGTTTCGGCGGCCGGTTCATCGGCCGGCGCCGCCGCGCCGCCGAGGCCGAAGAGCTTTTTCAGGAAGGACATGGGTTTTCTCCTTTCCGGACAATTGCGCGTCGGCGCGCCGGTGGCAAGGCTCGCTATTCTCCCTTGGCCAAACGGGCGACGTGAGCTTCCGTCAACGCATCGGCGGCGTTGAGCCCGACGACCGTGATGATTTCCCGGTTGCCGGCAAAAGGAGCGAGCGCGGAATCGTCTTCCGCATTGTCCTTTTGAAAGGCAATGATTCTGGACGGTTTTTCGCCCAGCAGATCGGCGAGCGCCGGCCATCGCTGTTCGAGGATTGTCCAGCGCGCTACGACGCCCAAAGGCAGCGGGTCGCCGCCGATGAAGCCGATTTGCTGGCGCAGGCCGAAGGCGTTGAGCATGCGCTTCATCACGCGCGGATTGGCCGGCATGCACTCGTCGTATTCGTGCAGCACATGTTTCGCTTCGGCGACCGCCGCTTCCGAACGAGCGAATTCGAGCGCGACGGCCTCGCGGGAAACATGCGTGTCGCCGAGTTCGGCGATCAGCGCTTCGCCGCTTTGCTGGGTAAGCGGACCCGATTTGAGACTGCGCACGCGTTCCCGCGCTGTTTTCAGCTCGGCTTCATAGTCAGGCGCCGGCGCCGAAGGTGACGGTGTGGGATGGATGCCGGTCGTTTTTTCGTCCGCACTTTCTGAATTAGCGCTTACGAATTCCTTTTCGCCTGGTGGCGGACGAAGCAGGTCTTTCAGATACTGCTCCACCGTCGCCCGTGACAGGATTGGCAACGGGATCGACAACTGGAACAGCTTGTCGAGGAACAGATAGCCGAGCGGTTGGCCGGCGTCGCCGACGCTCTCGCCGAATTTCTCGTAGCGTTGTTCGAAACTCGATTTCACCCAGAACCGGTCGGCGGCGACCACATACGCGACGTCGGAGTTGCGGAATGTGCTCTGGATACCCTCCAGAAGATTGCAGACGAATTCCGCGTTGCAGCGATCGAGGTCGTCGATGAATATCGCCACCGGGGCGCGGGCGCGGCGCACGATGCGGGTAAACTGCCGCTTCAGCGTCAGCAGCGGATCGCTGGCGAGATCGGAATAGATTTTCGCCGCCCCTTCCGAACCGAACATGAAGCGCTGCAGGATCGGCCCGAGCGCAATGACGCCGCCAAGAAAGGCGAGCACCTTGGCCACGCCGCCGGAGAGCGCCGCGACCGAGCCGTCGAAGGGCGACGGCGGCTTTTCCGGCAGCTTGAACAGCGGGAAATGGTCGCCGAGAAACCGATCCGCCAAAGTGAGCAGAAAGCCGGGATCGGCGGGCTTGGCCTCGCCCGAAAAAGCCCAGGCGAGCGCCGCGAGCAGCAGCAGTCCGAGCGCAGTCAGCAGCAGATGAGGGAAATCCGAAACGCCCCGCCAGGTCAGCCACGACCCCCAATGCAGCGGCCAGCGCCAGAAAGCGGTTTTCCAGCGGGGCCAACCGCCCTCCCATAAGGAACCGCCGACGGCGCGGTTGACCTCTCGCACCAGCGGCCACCACGGCAGCTTGTGCCGCTCGTTCTGCCAGGCGTTGAAACGGACGACGACCCAGCGCGGCGCGTCGTCGGCGCCGTTGCCGAGCCGGGCCGCCGCCCTTCGCGCATCCGGGGTAAGAAAACGGCGCGCCTTGGTGGAAAGAATATTTTCCATCATGCGGAACACCGAGCTTTTTCCCGATCCCCACGGCCCGTGCAGGTGCGCCGCAAACCCCTCCGCCGCGCCATTGAGCCAGACGCGATCCATCCGTTCGGCCAGCGCGCGGGCGAATGGCGCGCGCCCCAGCCGGTCGACCGCGGTCGCTTCGTCGGTAAGGATGGGTGTCGCTTCTGTTGCAGGCGGCGGCTTGGGCGGATCGGTCTCGTTCAGAGTCTTTTCGGCCGATTGACGAAGCGCCCCGACTGTTTCTTCCTGTCTGGCGGCGGTGTCGACGAGGTCCTTGAGTTGCTCGTGGACATTCTCCAAGGCGCTTGCCGGATTTTTTTTACCGCTGCGTTTTCGCGTCGTCGGCAAGATTTCCGGTGGGAGTTCCGGGCTACGCGCTTCCGCGATCCACTTCGCTATTTCGGCGTTGATGTCCTCGGGTTCCTGTTCCCAAAAGCCCGAGCGCCCGTGGTCGCCCAGCGCGATGCGTCGTTCAAGTTCGTCGGACTGGTTCGTCGACGAGCCCCAGGAGGTCGCCTTCCCTTCGATGCGCGCCGCGTACCAGTCGGTCCAGACTTTCCAGTTGCCACTGCCGGCCCCCCCGCCCTTTCGGACGCCAAGGGCATTGAGGCGCGAGCGCAGGCTTCTCCATTCCTTCAGCCACCAAGCAGGCTGCTTCCCGGACCAGAGCGGGAAGTCGATGTCGCGCCGCGTGATTTCCCTGCGGGCCGCCAAGTGCGCATCCGCCGTCGTTTCATTCCAAACATCGGCGGCGGCGGCGCGGGCGGCGTAGGCGGCGGCGGAGGCGGAGGAGGCGGCGGCGGCGGAGGAGGCGGCGGCGGAGGCGGCGGCGTCGGCGGCGTAGGCGGCGGCGCGGGCGGCGCGGGCGGCGGCGGCGGCGTCGGCGTAGGCGGCGGTGGCGTCGGCGGCGGCGTCGGCGGCGTAGGCGGCGGAGGAGGCGGAGGAGGAGGCGGCGGAGGCGGCGGCGGAGGCGGAGGCGGCGGAGGAGGCGGCGGCGGAGGAGGAGGCGGCGGCGGCGGCATTCCCGATTTCGCTGGCTGGATATTTGCGTGCAGCCCGCGAAATCGCGTTCGCCCGGAAGACCGCCATTGTCAAGGCGCGCGACCACTCCGGCTCGCGGTTTCCGTCTTCGAATGCGAGGTTGGCGAGCGGCAGAGCCCGCAAGGCCGCCTGCGTTGCGATGAACAGCGCGATCGGGGCCTTGTGTTCGGCCGGCAGCCGATCAAGCCAAGCCTTGAGCTGTCCTCCGCTCGTGAACCCGCCCTCCGGTATCGCCGGTATGTCGTCCGCCATGGCTCTACCCCCCCTGCAACCGAGAATGGCGGGTTACCGCCTGCGCTTCAAGCGCCGTCACGCGGAAATATGCGCCGCCACCTCGCGCCGAGGCGGCGCGGCGCGATGTTCGAACAGGTAGACGCCTTGCCAGGTTCCGAGCGCCAGGCGACCGCCGGAAACCGGAATCGACAGGCTAACCGGCAGCAGCGCCGCCTTGATGTGAGCCGGCATGTCGTCCGGCCCCTCGGTGGTGTGCGTGACCCAGCGCATCGACGGGTCGTTCGCCGGCGGAACGAGGCGGCGGAAGAAGGCGGCGAGGTCGCGCTTCACGTCCGGATCGGCATTTTCCTGGATGCGAAGCGAGCAGGAGGTGTGTCGCACGAACAGCGTCAGCAGGCCATCGCCGACGCCGGACGCCCGCACGAAACCGGCGGCGTCGCGCGTGAACTCGTAAAGGCCGGGACCGGCGGTTTCGATGACGAAGCGGGTCTGCATCGACCGATGATGGCAATCGGCCGGCCTTGGCTCAAGCCCCTTACTGCGCCCGCGTCCAGGTTTCGGCGTCGCAAAACGCGTCGGCCATGGCGCAGCCCTTGATTTTCAGCTCGTCGCCGAAGACGATCACGGTGCCGTTGAACGACAGCACCGACGCCATGTCGGGGTGCTTCATCGCCGAACCGGTCCACACGTCGCCCTGCTTGACCATGCCGTGGCACATTTCGAAGCCGGGATAGGAACCGGCCGTGATGGCGCAATTGAGCTTGCCGTCGACAACGCTCGCCGTGACGGTGTCGCCGTTCGGGCGTTTCCATAGTCCCTCGACATCCTCGACCGCGAGCGCCGGCGCGATGGCGGGCGCGGCGAGAATGAACGCGGCGGCGAGTGCGAAACGTCTGCGCATTTGGAACCTCCCTGTGCGGCGGGTCCGGCTCCTCTCCGGAAGCCCGCCTTGATCTTGATCAATTCTTCATGTGCGGCGTTTCGTCCCGCAATAGCGATTTGGGTTCAGCATTCTGCGTCGTTCCGACGCACTCGGTCCGCCAGACGCCGATTTGTCTCCATTTTGCCCTCGTTCGCCAGGTCGGAGCGGCGACGGCCGAATTCCCTCGCTTCGTCGTCGTCCGATTGCAAGAACTGTCAAATGCGACGCGACGATCGCTGCTTTGATCAAAGCGCCAAATGCGAGGCGAACATGAAACCGGTCGAACACGCCATCTGGCTGATCGAAAGCCGCCTGCGGGAAAACCCGGGGCCGACGACATCGCCGCCGAAACCGGCTTCAGCCGGTTCTACCTGTCGCGGCTGTTCGGCGAGGAAACCGGGAAATCCTTCGCCGCCTATGTGCGCGGCCGGAGATTGTCGGAGGCGGCGAAGGAGCTGCTGTCCGGCGCGCCGGACATCCTCTCCGTCGCCATCGGGGCCGGCTACGGCTCGCATGAGGCCTTCACCCGCGCTTTCCGCGACCAGTTCGGCGCAACGCCGGAGGACGTGCGCAGGCGCGCATCCGAGCAACCCCTTCGTTTCGTGGAGCCCCTGCGCATGAACGCGACCCCGACCGTCCCCCTCGATCCCCCGACCACCGACACGCTTCCCGGCGCCGCCTATGTCGGGCTGTCCCGCACCTACGCCATCGCCGGCCTCGGCGGCATTCCCGAGCAATGGGGCGAGTTCCAGCGCCATCTGGCCGGCCTCGACCGCGAAAAGGTCGGCTCGGCCTTCGGCATCGTCCGCAACGCCGCGCCGAATGGCGAGACGGTCGAATATGTCTGCGCCGTGCCCGCTGGCCGCGGCCTTGAAGCCGGCGGCGGCCTGACCGAATTCCGCCTGCCCGACATGAAAGTCGCCCGCTTCGCCCACAAGGGTCACATCGCCGGCATCAAGGCGACGACGCGGGCGGTCTTCGAGGAAGGCCTGCCGGCGGCCGGGCTGAGGCCGGTCGGACCGGTCGACCTGGTCGAGCACTACGGCCCCGATTTCGATCCGCGCAGCGGTTTCGGCACGGTCGACCTGTGGGTGCACGTGGCGGGGTGACACGATGGATGGCTCCCGTCTTTGGACGGTTACCCCCGGCGCCTACCCTCTATGGAAGGGCGATTGCCCATGGATTTGGAGGACAAAAACACCCCCACCCCTGGCCAAGGGCGAGCCACTGGTCAGGGGTGGGGGTAATCACAAACAGGGTTCCCCGATTGCCGGCGAACGGCATCGAACACAACGGGAGGACGTCATGCATCACGACAATTCGATTCGTGCGGTCATCGCCGGGTGGTTCGATTCGCTGGCGAAAGGCGACATGACATGGCGGGACCGCCATGTCTCCCGCGATTCCGGCCTCAGGATCGCCGGCGCCGATACGGACGCATGGATTTCCGGCGAACCGGCCTACGCCTTCATGCGCGATGTGGCGGAAGCGGTCGGCGGCCAGGTGAAGATCGATGCCGGCGCGATCGAGGCGTTCAGCCAGGGCGACATCGGCTGGGGCATGGCCCGCCCGGCGATCGGGCCGCCGGACGGACGCGCGGTCAAGCTGCGCTGGAGCGCGGTCTTCCGTCGGGAGGACGGGGTGTGGCGGCTGGTCCAGCTCCACGTCTCGCTGGCTGTCGCCGATGCGGAGGCCTACGGTGACAGCGTGACGTTTCCGGTGACGGCCGCCTAGCTGTCGAGGAAGCTCCTCAGCTTGCGGCTGCGGCTCGGGTGCTTGAGCTTGCGCAGCGCCTTGGCCTCGATCTGGCGGATGCGTTCGCGCGTCACCGAGAACTGCTGGCCGACCTCCTCCAGCGTGTGGTCGGTGTTCATGCCGATGCCGAAGCGCATGCGCAGCACGCGCTCCTCGCGCGGCGTGAGCGAGGCGAGCACGCGCGTCGTGGTCTCGCGCAGATTGGCCTGGATCGCCGCGTCGATCGGCAGGATCGCGTTCTTGTCCTCGATGAAATCGCCGAGGTGGCTGTCCTCCTCGTCGCCGACCGGCGTCTCGAGGCTGATCGGCTCCTTGGCGATCTTGAGCACCTTGCGCACCTTTTCGAGCGGCATGGCGAGCTTTTCGGCCAGTTCCTCCGGCGTCGGCTCGCGGCCGATCTCGTGCAGCATCTGGCGCGAGGTGCGCACGATCTTGTTGATCGTCTCGATCATGTGGACGGGAATGCGGATGGTGCGCGCCTGGTCGGCGATCGAGCGGGTGATCGCCTGCCGGATCCACCAGGTCGCGTAGGTCGAGAATTTGTAGCCGCGGCGATATTCGAATTTGTCGACCGCCTTCATCAGGCCGATATTGCCTTCCTGGATCAGGTCGAGGAACTGCAGACCGCGGTTGGTGTATTTCTTGGCGATCGAGATGACGAGGCGGAGGTTCGCCTCCACCATCTCCTTCTTGGCGACGGCGCTCTCGCGCTCGCCCTTCTGCACCTGATTGACGATCTTGCGGAATTCCAGGATCGAAATGCCGGTTTCCTGGGCCAGGTTCTGGATTTCGGCGCGCAATTCGTTGATCGTCGCCTTCTCGCCCTTGGCGAAATCCTTCCAACCCTTGGCCGACAGGTTGGCGATGCGCTTCATCCAGTTCGGATCGAGTTCCGAACCGTGGTATTCGGTGAGGAAGCCCTCGCGCTTGACGCCATAGCTTTCGGCGAGACGCAGCAGGCGGCCCTCGTTTTGCACCAGGCGCTTGTTGATGTCGTAAAGCTGGCTGACCAGCGCATCGATGCGCTGCTGGTTGAGCGACAGGGATTTGACTTCCCTGATCAGCTCTTCCTTCAGCTGCTTGTAGCGGCGCTCCTGCGAGGGCGACAGCGAGCCGGTGGCGGCGAGGCGGTTTTCCACCTGCTGGTCCTGCAGCTTGCGCAGCTTCTTGTAGGTGTCGGCGATGCGGTCGAAGGTGGCGACGACCTGCGGGCGCAACTCGGCCTCCATCGCGGCGAGCGACAGGTTGACCTCGTCCTCGTCTTCCTCTTCTTCCTCGACGCGGCTTTCGCCGCCGACATTGGTGATGTCGTCGTCATCGGCCGGACGCACATAGCGGCGCGAGCGGTCCTCGGGCGGCTTGATCTCCTCGCGCGGCACGATCACCGGCGCGGCCTTCGCCTCGGGCCCGGCATAGGTCGCTTCGAGATCGATGATGTCGCGCAGCAGGATTTTCGCTTCGTTGAGCTCGTCGCGCCAGATGATGATGGCCTGGAAGGTCAGCGGGCTTTCGCACAGGCCCGCGATCATCGCCTCGCGGCCGGCCTCGATGCGCTTGGCGATGGCGATTTCGCCCTCGCGCGACAGCAGCTCCACCGAGCCCATCTCGCGCAGATACATGCGCACCGGATCGTCGGTGCGGTCGGTCGGCTCTTTCTTGGTCACCACCGGGGCGAGCTGGCCGGTTCCGGCCTCCGCCATTTCGGTGGCTTCCTCGTCCGGCGTGTCGGGGCCCTTCGGCTTCCTCGCCGGCTTCCTCTTCCTCCACGACATTGATGCCCATGTCGGAGAGCATCGCCATCGTGTCCTCGATCTGCTCGGAGGTAACTTCCTCCGAAGGCAGAACGGCGTTCAACTCGTCCATGGTGACGAAGCCGCGCTTCTTGGCGGCCTTGATCATCTTCTTGACCGCGTCGTCGGTCAGATCGAGCAGCGGGCCGTCGGTCGCGCCTTCGCGTTCCGTTTCGGCCGCTTCTTCCTTTTCCTTGACCTTGGTCGCCATGTGCCGTCTGTCTCCTGGGGCCGGCCCTGCCGGCCGCTCGAAACCGCGCCGGGCGCGGAAAAACGCTGTCGCAATGAAGCGGTTTGACGCATCACCGTTAAAGCGCGATTAACCTTGGTTGCCGTGGCGCTCCGTCGAAGGCCGCCGCGACAGGCGCGCCGGGTCCGTGATTCCCGCCCCGCCGAAACGTTCCTGATTCCGGCAAAATCCGGCCCCGTCAAGGCGCGAACCGGAGAAAAGGCTCAAAAGCCGGCCCGCCACCCCGCATTTCGCCCGGATGGCGCGCCTCCGCAGCCATATATGGTATCGCCGCCGGCCGCTTCAACGGCGGCCGACTTGACCGCGATCATGGAAAAGCCGTCCTTTCCGGCGACAACTCGTCCGATCCGTGGAGGGTTCGATGCGAAATATCCTGGGATTGGCGTTCGTGCTTGCCTCTTGCCTGCCCGCGCTCGCCGACGAGGCGGCGATTTCCCGCGGCGCTTCCGTGGTCGACGAATGGTGCCGCGACTGCCATGTGCAGGCGGGAGAGACGGCGACCGAGAACATGGCGCCTGCTTACGAGGACATCGTCAAGCGCGACGGACGCGACCGCGCCTACCTGAAGAAGTACCTCAAGGACGACCATTTCCCGATGACCACTTTCCGCCTCTACGACAAGGAAAAGGCCGACGTGCTGGAATGGCTGGAGAGCCTGAAGAAGTAGGGCTTGCTAGCCGAGCTTCTCGGCGATCCACATCTTGATGAGGGCCTGCCGGGTCACGCCGAGCCGGCGCGCCTCGCGGTCGAGGCCGTTCACCATCCAGGTCGGGAAATCGACATTGACCCGCTTCGGCTCGAGGCCGGGACGGCGCAGACTGTCCATGTCGAGATATTCGATGATGCTCTCGCCGTCGTCGAATTTCCGGTCGAATTCCTCGACCGAGATGTCACGACCGATTGTCTTCTTGTCCGTCATAGATTGTCACCTCGTCTTTGCGCGCCCGCCGCACCGAAATGAAGCGGATATTGTCGCCACGCATCGTTGCGATGGCGGTCCACATCAGATCGCCGATCCGGCCGATTGCGGCGAAGCGCGCCTCTCCCGACATGCGCGCCGCGATCACGGCGAGCTTGTCGTCGTTCCACAGCGCCTGCGCCTCGACAAAATCGATGCCGTGCTTGGCCTTGTTCGCCGCGCTTTTGACCGGATCGAATTCGAACATGGCTAATAATGGTATGGAAAAGGGAGAATTTCAATCCATTTCAGCGAAAATGCACTGTCACGCCGCCTTGAGGCGCTCCATCTCGGAGCGGAATTCGGCGAGCAGCGCTTCCCCTTCTCCCTCCGGCAGATGGCAGGCGTATTCGGGAAAATCGCGTTCATGGCGGATGCGGTCGACCTCGTGCCACGGCATGAAATCGGCCATGCGCGCGGTGCGCCGCAGGAAACCCAGATACTTGCGGATCGGCTCCGGACGAACCGGGCGCGGCCCGGACGGCTGATCCAGCGAATCGAAAAGGGACGGCTGTTGCATGAGGCGATTTATGGAAGCAGCGGCCGCGCCGCGCAATCCTTTTCGATGTGGGCGCGAGCAAGTAATCGCGCAACGGTTGCACCCTGTTCAGGGCCGGGCAAATCTGGTTTGGTGGTTCTGGCGAAATAGTTTGACCTCTCCGGCATCATAGATGGACTGTACTTGTCGCGTGACCGACACCAGAACGCCCGCCCAAAGACGGCGGATTATGCAGGCGGTGAAATCTGCCGACACTGGACCGGAAATAGCCGTTCGTCGGCTTCTATTTTCGCGTGGATATCGCTATCGACTTCACTACGGACGCCTTCCCGGTAAACCGGATATCGTTTTCCCAGCACGGCGAAAGGCCATTTTCATCCACGGTTGCTTTTGGCACAGACACAATTGCCCCAAGGGACGATTGCCAAAGTCGAGACTCGACTACTGGATACCGAAATTGGAAGCCAACACCGAGCGTGATCGGCGAAAAATCGCCGAGATTGAGGCTTTGGGCTGGACCGTTCTTGTCGTTTGGCAGTGCGAGATGGCCGATGTCGAACGCCTTATCCGGAAACTTGTCGCCTTTGTGGATGGATCTTGAGAATCCGATCGACACGACTTGGCCCTTTGGCTAGAGTAGCGAATCGAAGGGGTATGCGATGAATACCAAACGACCGATAGCGATCGACCTGTTTGCCGGTGCGGGCGGCATGAGTCTCGGCTTTGAGCAAGCCGGTTTCGATGTAGTTGCAGCGGTCGAGATCGATCCGGTGCATTGTGCCGTCCATAAGTTCAATTTTCCGAATTGCGCAGTTTTACCCCGGTCGGTCGAAGGGCTTTCGGGTGCAGAAATACCTTTAGCGGCAGGTATTGGAGATCGAGAAGTCGATTGCGTTTTCGGCGGCGCGCCGTGCCAAGGTTTTTCCCTGATCGGACACCGCATTCTGGACGACCCGCGCAACAGGCTGGTTGGTGAATTCGTACGGATCGTCGCTGAACTCGGCGCAAGGAGCTTTGTGTTCGAAAACGTCAAGGGATTGACGGTCGGCAAACACAAGCATTTTCTCAACGAGCTCGTTTCTGCTTTCGAAGCCGCCGGTTACGTAATTAGCTTGCCATGGAAGGTGCTAAACGCCGCCAATTACGGAGTACCGCAGTTTCGCGAGCGCCTTTTCATCACGGGCGTTCTAAAGGGTCTTGATGCTCCAATATATCCTGTTGCGACTACGACGCCAGCAGGCAACAGAAGGGCAATCGTCGGGCTGCCGTTCACCCCGACAATATCTGATGCTATCGGCGATCTCCCCAATGCCGACCAATTCGAGGCGTTGTCCGTCGGCGATTCTGTGAAGACGACGCAATTCGGAAGACCATCCGACTACGTCGCCGAATTGCGCTGCATGACCGATACGGCTTGGCACTATTCCTACATGCGGGAATGGCGGCCCGATATCCTGACCTCAAGCGCGAAGACAGAACACACCGACATTTCCAAGCGACGCTTTGCCGAAACCGCGCAAGGCGAGACTGAGCCGATCAGCCGCTTCTACAAGTTACCCGGTTCCGGCCTATCGAATACTTTGCGTGCCGGCACGGACGGCGCGCGAGGCGCTTTCACGAGCCCGAGGCCGATCCACTACAAGCATAACCGGTGCATTACCGTGCGGGAAATGGCGCGTATCCACGGATTCCCCGATTGGTTCCGCTTCAACGTAACCAAATGGCACGGCGCTCGCCAGATCGGGGAATGCGGTGCCGCCGCCGCTCGCCCGCGCCGTCGCAAGCGAAATTTTGAAATCGCTGGGCGTAAGGCCCTTCGCCCCTGAGGAGGTTCTAACCTTAGGCGACGAGAAATTGCTTCGGTTCGACAATTCGCAAGCTGCGGCTCATTTTGGCATCGAGGCGCCGAAACAAAAACGCGACCGGAAAAGCGGGTCGGTGAAACGAAAGCAGACTGAAATCGAGCGCGAGCGAATCGCATCCGAAAAAGTGCGCGCCTATGGCTAAGAAGGAAAACCGATACAAGGCATTGGTCGAAAAGATATTCTTCGACCGCTATTCGAAGGGCGCGCGCGCGATCGATTTTGAGCGCCCCGATATCGAAGCAGCCGCTGCCGATTTGTCGATGAAACCGCCGAAGAATCTCGGTGATATGCTGTATTCCTTCCGGTTCAGAACTGCCCTGCCCGATCGCATCCTCTCGACCCAGCCGGAAGGAATGGAATGGCTCATAGCGATGGCGGGCAAGGGAAAGTACCGGTTCTTGCTTTTCAGCCAGAGCCGGATCGTTCCGAACCCGGCGCTTGCGACGATAGCTGTCCCGGACGCCACGCCGGAAATCATCCGCTCCTATGCATTGGACGATGAGCAAGCGCTTCTTGCTATTGTGCGGTACAACCGCCTCCTTGATATTTTTCTCGGCCTCACGACTTACTCACTACAGAACCACCTGCGGACGACCGTCGCCGACATTGGGCAAATCGAGATCGACGAGCTGTATGTCGGCATCGACAAATACGGTTGCCATTATGTCGTTCCCGTTCAAGCCAAGGGAGGGAAAGACCAGATATCGGTTGTGCAAACCATTCAAGACTTGGCATGGTGTGCGGACCGGTTTCCGGACATGCGTGCGAAAGCGATTTCCGTCCAGTTTCTGGGGCAGAACCGCATCGCGTTTTTCGAGCTCGTGATTCAAGACTACGCAATGAGGGTTGCCGAGGAGAGGCACTACCAACTCGTTCCCGGCGATCAGATAAATTCCCAAGCAATTCGCAATTATCGCGATTGAAGTTGTTCGATCTGATTTTCAACTCCCTTCGGGGATCGTCCCCCTTTCCCCACCCCCCATTTCCGCCCCTTCCCACTCCCCCCCTCCTCCCCTATAAGGCCCGCCTAGCCTGAAACGATTCCTTCTCCGCCCGTCCGGTCCTCCCCCGGCGCGGGCGAAAGCCACGCCCGAAAGCCCGCCCATGCCGAAGCGCACCGACATCTCCTCGATCCTCATCATCGGCGCGGGGCCGATCGTCATCGGGCAGGCCTGCGAGTTCGATTATTCCGGCACGCAGGCCTGCAAGGCGCTGAAGGAGGAGGGCTACCGGGTCATCCTGGTCAATTCCAACCCGGCCACCATCATGACCGACCCGGAACTGGCCGACGCCACCTATATCGAGCCGATCACGCCGGAGGTCGTCGCCAAAATCATCGCCAAGGAGCGGCCCGACGCGCTGCTCCCGACCATGGGCGGCCAGACGGCGCTCAACACCGCGCTGTCGCTGAAGCGCATGGGCGTGCTGGAGCGCTATCGTGTCGAGATGATCGGCGCCGACGCCAAGGCCATCGACAAGGCCGAGGACCGCGCGCTGTTCCGCGAGGCGATGGCGAAGATCGGGCTTGCCACGCCGCGCTCCATGCCCCCCAGGAGCGACCGCAACCCGGACCAGCCAGCCTGGCTGGCGGGGCCTCGACGAGGTCGGCCTGCCGGCGATCATCCGCCCGTCCTTCACGCTCGGCGGCACCGGCGGCGGCATCGCGTACAACCGCTCGCAGTTCTACGAGATCGTCGAGCGCGGCCTCGACGCCTCGCCGACCACCGAGGTGCTCATCGAGGAGAGCGTGCTCGGCTGGAAGGAATACGAGATGGAGGTCGTCCGCGACAAGGCGGACAACTGCATCATCGTCTGCTCGATCGAGAACATCGACCCGATGGGCGTGCACACCGGCGATTCGATCACCGTCGCGCCGGCGCTGACGCTGACCGACAAGGAATACCAGATCATGCGCGACGCCTCGATCGCGGTGCTGCGCGAGATCGGCGTCGAGACCGGCGGCTCCAACGTGCAGTTCGCGGTCAATCCGGCCGACGGCCGCATGGTCGTCATCGAGATGAACCCGCGCGTGTCGCGCTCCTCGGCGCTGGCGTCGAAGGCGACCGGCTTCCCGATCGCCAAGGTCGCGGCCAAGCTCGCCGTCGGCTACACGCTCGACGAGCTCGACAACGACATCACCGGCGGCGCGACGCCGGCCTCGTTCGAGCCGACCATCGACTACGTCGTCACCAAGATCCCGCGCTTCGCCTTCGAGAAATTCCCCGGCGCCGAGCCGGTGCTGACCACCGCGATGAAATCGGTCGGCGAGGTGATGGCGATCGGCCGCACCTTCCAGGAATCGCTGCAAAAGGCGCTGCGCGGCCTTGAAACCGGCCTCACCGGCCTCGACGAGATCGAGATCCCCGGCCTCGGCCAGAGCGACGACCGCAACGCCATCCGCGCGGCCCTCGGCACGCCGACGCCGGACCGCCTGCGCATGGTGGCCCAGGCGATCCGCCTGGGCCTGACGCTCGAGGACATCCAGCCGGCTGCAAGATCGACCCGTGGTTCCTCGAGCAGATCAAGGGCATCGTCGCCATGGAAGCGAAAATCCGCGAACACGGCCTGCCGGCCGACGCCGCCAATCTGCGCAAGCTGAAAGCCATGGGCTTTTCCGATGCCCGCCTCGCCTCGCTCGCCGGCCGGGAGGCGGCCGACGTGGCGAAATTGCGCAAGGCGCTGGACGTGCGCCCGGCATTCAAGCGCATCGACACCTGCGCCGCCGAATTCGCCTCGCCGACCGCCTACATGTATTCGACCTACGAGACGCCCTTTGCCGGCGCGCTTCGCTCCGAGGCGCTGGTCTCCGACCGGGGACAAGGTCATCATCCTCGGCGGCGGGCCGAACCGCATCGGCCAGGGCATCGAGTTCGACTACTGCTGCTGCCACGCCTGCTTCGCGCTGACCGACGCCGGCTTCGAGACCATCATGGTCAACTGCAACCCGGAAACCGTCTCGACCGACTACGACACCTCCGACCGGCTCTATTTCGAGCCGCTGACGGCCGAGGACGTGCTGGAGATCCTGCGCGCCGAACAGGCCAGGGGCACGCTGCACGGCGTCATCGTGCAGTTCGGCGGCCAGACGCCGCTGAAGCTGGCCGAGGCGCTCGAAAAGGCCGGCATCCCGATCCTCGGCACCTCGCCCGACGCCATCGACCTTGCCGAAGACCGCGACCGCTTCCAGAAGCTGCTGCACCGCCTCGATCTCAAGCAGCCGAAGAACGGCATCGCCTATTCGGTCGAGCAGTCGCGCTGGTGGCGCTCCGAACTGGGCTTGCCGCTGGTCGTGCGCCCGTCCTATGTGCTGGGCGGCCGCGCCATGCAGATCATCCACGACGACGCACGCTGCAGCTACCTGCTGACACCGTGCCGGGCTGGTGCCGGAGACATCGCCCCAACGACAAGACCGGGCAGATCAACACCCTGCTCGGCAAGAACCCGCTGCTGTTCGACACCTACCTGTCAGACGCCATCGAGGTCGACGTCGACACGCTCTCCGACGGCAAGGACGCCTATGTCGCCGGCATCATGGAGCATATCGAGGAGGCCGGCATCCATTCGGGCGACAGCGCCTGCTCGCTGCCCGCGCATTCGCTGTCGCGGGATCGTCGCCGAGCTGGAGCGCCAGACCGGCGCCCTGCGCCGGCCACATCGCGGTCAAGGAAGCCGTGTTCCCCTTCGCCCGCTTCCCCGGCGTCGACACGCTGCTCGGCCCCGAAATGCGCTCGACCGGCGAGGTCATGGGCCTCGACCGCGATTTCGCCATGGCCTTCGCCAAGAGCCAGCTCGGCGCCGGCGTCGACCTGCCGCGCTCCGGGGCGCTGTTCGTCTCGGTGCGCGACGAGGACAAGGCCAAGGCGCTGCCGGCGGTCAAACGCCTGGCCGATCTCGGCTTCAAGGTCATCGCCACCGGCGGCACGCAGCGCTTCCTCGCCGAAAATGGCGTGAAGGCGGAGAAGATCAACAAGGTGCTGGAAGGCCGCCCGCACATCGAGGACGCCATCCGCAACCGCCAGGTCCACCTCGTCTTCAACACCACCGACGGGCAGAAGGCGCTCGCCCTGCTCAGTCTCTCCGCGCCGCGCCGCGCGGTGCGAAGGTGCCCTTACCCACCACCACTCCCGGCGCCGCGCCGGCGGCGGGGGGCGCGCGGGGCGCGGAAGGCGGAAGGCCGGGGCAGGCGGGCCGTTTCAGGTGAGGGATGTGGCCGCCGGGATGCAAGGTTGATGCTCCGCGATAGTCGCGATCTCATGCGGGTGGGAGCGGATGGTTTTATGCTGGTTTCGTCGTGGTGCGCTCCGCCATGCCGACAACAAACGCACGGTAATCGTGACCCATCCGCGCAGGGACATTCCACCGGGGACTTCGCTTTCGATCTACAAACAGGCCGGATGGACGAAGGACTGACCCATGGCCCATTACATCGCGCTCATCCACAAGGATCCCGACAGCGGATACGGCGTCTCCTTTCCCGATGCGCCGGGTGTCACAGCCGTTGCCGATACGCTCGACGACGCGCTGCGCGAAGGTGCGGTGGCCCTGGGTTTCGCTTTCGAGGACTGGTCGGGAAAACGGCCTCAGCCGCGCACGCTGGACGTATTGCGCGCCGACCCCGAATTCCTCGCCTGGTTGGCCGACGCAGTTGTTGCGGCTATCGAACCGGCAGAGTCCGCCGCCCGCGCCGCCTGATCACCGCTTCAATCGCGACCCGTGCAATTGCCCGTGCTGCTCCAGCACCGGATAGGCGATGGCGGCGAACAGCGAGTTGATTTCCTTCAAATCGCGGATCGTCTCGAGATGGATGGTCGAGGTGTCGATGGAGCGCGCCGCGCCCTCGCGCAGCCGCTCGAAATGGCGCGCCGTCGCCGCCTTTTCCCGTGCCCGCATGCGGTCCTTGCCCTCCACCACCTCGCGCGCGGTGGAAAGATCGCGCGATACGATCACGTTGAAGGCGAGACGGGCGTTGGCGAGCACGTCGGCGTGCATATCGGCGAGTTCCGCCCAGCCCTCATCGTTGAAATCGAGGCCGCGCTCGCGCTTCTTTGAAATGTTGAGCGCGATGTTGCGCACGACGATGTCGGCGATCTGCTCCATGCGCACGCCGGCCGAAATCAGCTCCTGGCAACGCAGCGCCTCCGCCGCCTCGATATCGCCGGCCATGACGCGGGCGAGATAGAGCTTGATCGCCGAATGGCGGGCGTCGACGCGGTCGTCCAGTTTGGCGAGCGCGGCCAGATCGCCGGCCGTCTCGGCCCGGTACAGGTCGATCACTTTCGCCAGCATCACTCCACCGTCTCGCTCAGCCGCATCAATTCGCGTTCGCCATTGGCGATCGCCTGGCGCGGATTGGCGATGGCCGCCTCGTCGAGGGCGCTCGCCGCTTCCGCCGTGGCCAACGGATCGGCGGCCGGAACGCCGATGGCGGCGATGACGCGGCCGAGGCGCGCGGCGAGCGGCGCCAGCGGCGCGCCGAAAATCAGCAGCGCCGCGTTGAAGGCGACATGGGCGTTGACGGCGATGACGGCGGCCGTTGCGCCGAGCAGTTCGGCGGACGGCTTGGCAAGCGTGAAGGCCGCCGCGGCGGCAATGGCGAACAGCCCGCGCAAGGCCAGATTGCCGATGACGATGGCGCGCGCCGCCGGCGGCCCGGCGCGCGTCAGCGCCAGCGCGATCAGCGCCCCGCCGAAATTGGCCCCGAGGATCATGACGACGGCGAAGTCCGCGCCAAGCACGCCGCGCGCCGCGAACGCGGCGACCAGCAGCACGGCGGCGACCGAGGAATGGAACAGCCAGGTCGTCAGCGTCGCGACGATGAACGCCATCGCCGGATCGCTGGCGAGACGCTCGACGACCACCGGCAGCAAGGAACTGTCGCGCAGCGGCTCCGACGCCTCGCCGATCAGGCGCAACGACAGCAAGAGCAGGCCGATGCCGACGAGGATGCGGCCGCCCTGTTTTCCGAGTCGCCCAGGCGAAGCCATGAATGCGATCGTTCCCGCGAGAAGCAGTACCGGCGACGCCCAACCGAGGTCGAGCGACAGGGCCCGCGCCGCCAGCGCCGAGCCGAGATCGGCGCCGAGGAGCGCGATCACGCCCGGCGTCGCCGCGATCAGCCCCTGTCCGGCGAAGCCCGCGACGAGCAGGGCGACCGCCGTCGCGCTCTGGAAGGCAAGCGCCAGCCCCGCACCGGCGAAAGCGGAAGGTACGACGCCGTTCAACGCGCCGTGCAGCCAGTCGCGCAGTCTGGCGCCGAAGGCGCGTTCCACGCCGGTGCGGACCATGCGCGTCGCCCACAGCAGCAACGCCACCGCCCCGGCCAGATGGAGGAGGAAAACCGAACCGTTCATGCCAGTCCCGACGGCGATCCGACTCAATGCCGAAGCTGCAAGCAATAGCGTTTTTTCATTCGACGGCTAATCAAAAACCGTGTCGCAACAGCCTCCGGCGGCCGGTTCGCCGCAGCCGGGACCACAATGGCGAAGGGGCGCGAAAAAACAAAATCCTTGTAAAGGACGCCTTCGCGGCCTATCAGTGGAAATTCGTTTTGGGCCGAGTATGGCGCTTTGCGGTGTCAGAGGCTTCCGACCCGCCATTCTTCTTCCAATTCACAATCAGGAAATCGCGCATGTTGATGCAGCGATGATGATTTATTTTGGGAGAATATTTGAAATGGCGATCGGAACAGTGAAATTTTACAACGGAACCAAGGGTTTTGGTTTCATTACCCCGACCGAGGGCGAGCAGGATGTTTTCGTCCACATCTCCGCGCTCGACCGCGCCGGCCTTGGCGGACTCGTCGAAGGCCAGAAGCTGGAATTCGACTTGACGCAGGATCAACGCGGCCGCTCGTCCGCCGCCAATCTCAAACTCGTTTGATCGCTGCGCCGGTTCGGCCCGCGACACCCCCGCAGCCCAGCAAAAGGAAGCCACATGCAGGTTTTGGTTCGCGACAACAACATTGAGCAGGCATTGCGCGTGCTCAAGAAGAAACTTCAGCGCGAAGGCGTGTTTCGCGAGATGAAGGCGCGCCGCGCCTACGAAAAACCTTCGGAGCGGCGGACCCGCGAAAAGGCCGAGGCCATTCGGCGCACCCGCAAGGCGGCGCGCAAGCAGGCGCAACGCGAAGGCCTGCTGCCGATGCCGAAGAAGGTTGAAAAGCCCGTCGGCCGCGCCAAACCCGCGGCGGCCTGAACCGCGCCAAACCGACGGAAAGCACCGATGTCCCGCGCCACACGCACCAATTTCTTCAAGCCCGGCGGCCCCGTACGCGACAAGGCGGCGACGACGGAATCGGCGTCGCGCATCATCATCGAAGCCGAAGCCGCGGCGCGGGCGAAAAAGACCGAGCGTTTGCGCAAGCTTCGTCTCGCGGCCGAAATCGCCGCCGGCGAGAAGGTTGCGGACAAGACCTGATCGCGTCGGCGCGCCGTTGTCGCGCCGGCAAGCCATCCGCTATAGATTTGGCGATGCGTTTTACCCAATCCTTCCTCGACGAAATCCGCGACCGCGTGCCGATCTCCTCGGTCATCGGCCCGCGCGTGGCGTGGGACCGAAAGAAAAGCCATGCCCAGAAGGGCGACTGGTGGGCCTGCTGCCCGTTTCACGGCGAGAAATCGCCGAGTTTTCATTGCGAGGACAGGAAAGGCCGCTACCATTGCTTCGGCTGCGGCGTTTCCGGCGATCATTTCCGGTTCATGACCGAGCATGACGGCATGAGTTTCCCGGAAGCGGTGGAAAAACTCGCCGAAATGGCCGGCGTGCCGATGCCGGACCGCGACGCCGAGGCCGAAAAACGCGACGAACGCCGCACCACGCTGCAGGACGTCATGGACATGGCGGCGGCGTTCTTCCAGGAGCGCCTGCAATCGGCCGACGGCGCCAAGGCGCGCGCCTATCTGCGCGACCGCGGCCTGACCTCGGCGACGCAGCAGGGCTTCCGCCTCGGCTACGCCCCCGACAGCCGCAATGCATTGAAGGAGCACCTCGCCGGCAAGGGCGTGGGCAGGGAGCAGATCGAAGCCTGCGGCCTCGTCGTCCACGGCGACGACATTCCCGTCTCCTACGACCGTTTCCGCGACCGCATCATGTTCCCGATTCCCGATTCGCGCGGCCGCATCATCGCCTTCGGCGGCCGCGCGATGGCGAAGGACGCGCCGGCCAAATACCTGAATTCGCCGGAGACAGAGATCTTCCGCAAGGGCGAGGTGCTGTTCAATTTCGCCCGCGCGCGCCCCGCCGTGCGCGAGGCCGGGACGGTCATCGCCGTCGAAGGTTACATGGACGTGATCGCGCTCGCCCAGGCCGGCTTCGCCCATGTCGTCGCCCCGCTCGGCACCGCGTTGACCGAACGCCAGTTGGAATTGCTGTGGCGCATGGCGGGCGAGCCGGTGCTGTGTTTCGATGGCGACCAGGCCGGATTGAAAGCCGCCTACCGCGCCGCCGAACTGATGCTGCCTTCAGTCGAACCCGGCCGTTCGGCCCGCTTCGTGCTGTTGCCCGGCGGCAAGGACCCCGACGATCTGGTCAAGGCGGAAGGCCCCGAGGCTTTCCGCGCCGTGGTCAAGGACGCCCGGCCGCTTGCCGACATGCTGTGGATGCGCGAGACCGCCGGCGGCGTCTTCGACACGCCCGAGCGGCGCGCCGAGCTGGAAAAGCGTCTGCGCGACCTGACTCAAACGATCCGCGATGAAACCACGCGCCGCCATTACGCCCAGGACATGCGCGACCGCGTCCACGCGTTTTTCGGGCGGCCGACCGGCGAACGCCGCCCCAACGACAAACGCGGCGACGCCCGGCCCGGCGCGCCCTCTGGCCGCCTCGCCGTCTCCGACCGATTGGCCCGCTCGGCGATGGTCAAGGGCGCCGGCGGCGACATGCCGCTCCGCGAATCGACCCTGTTGGTGACGCTGGTCAATCATCCGCGCCTTGCCGAGGAGCATTTCGACGAGATCGAGGCGCTCGATATCCGCCATTCCGGCTTGAAGGCGCTGCACCGCGCCCTGATCGACGCCATCGCCCACCGCGAAGCGGGCGACGTCGAAACGCTGCGCGAGGCGCTGGCCCGCGCCGGCGCGTTGACGGCCTACGAAACGGCCGAGGCGCGCGTCCGCGCCGCCTACCAATGGCCGTCTCTCGCCAATGCGGCGCTGGAGGATGCGCGAGAAGCGTTTCAGCAGTCGCTTCAACTCCTCAACCAGTCGCGGGCGCTCGAGCGTGAGCTCAAGACGGCGGAAATCGCGTTCGCCACCGAATCGACCGACGAGAATTTCCGCCATCTCGTCGATGTCCAGCGCCAGTGGCGCGACGCGCAGAGCATGGAAGCCCTGATCGAAGGCTTCGGCGGCGCGTCGGGACGCGGCCGGGCGCGCTGACGCCGCCGCCTCGCCAAAGGCGTGTCGTTTCCCTCGCAGCGGCAAAGCGATGGTCATGCGATCACGGCGGGGGAGGATTTCGTCATGGAAACGCCGGACAGGACCGGTCGCGCGCGCCGACGCATTGCCGGGGATGCGCTCTCCGCGCCGCGCGCGCTCAAATACCGGTCGCTGTCGAACCCGCTGCTGCGCCAGCCGGCCTTCTCCGCCGACCGGATCGAGGCGATCCACGAGGCGGCCCTGCGCACGCTCGAAGAGCTGGGCGTCCGCGTCCTTGACGGCGAGGCGCGCGCGGTGTTCCGCGCCGGCGACGCCGAGGTTGACGAAGAGACGCAGATGGTGCGCCTGCCGCGCGCCCTGACCAAGGCGCTGGTCGCCAAGGCCCCGTCGCGCTTCATGCTGCGCGGCGCGCACCCGGCGCGCGATGTCGCCATCGGTGGCGAATCCTGCGCTTTCGTCCATGTCGGCGGCGCCCCCAACGTGGCCGATCTCGACCGCGGCCGCCGTCCGGCGACGTTCGCCGACACAAGCAATTTCATCAAACTCGTCCAGGCGAGCGACGTTATTCCGCTCGTCCAGCCGACGCCGGAGGCGCAGGATGTGCCGGTCGAGCTGCGTCATCTCGCCGTGACCGAGGCGCTGCTGACGCTCTCCGACAAGCCGCTCTATGTCTATGCGCGCGGCCGCGCCCAAACGCGCGACGGTTTCGCCATGGTGCGCATGGCGCGTGGTCTGGGCGAAGCGGAATTCGCGGCCGGGGTTCATGCCTACACCGTGATCAACACCAATTCGCCGCGTCAGCTCGATGTGCCGATGGCGCGCGGCATCATCGATTTCGCCCGCGCCGGGCAGGCATCGATCATCACGCCGTTCACGCTCGCCGGCGCCATGGCGCCGGTCACCATGGCCGGCGCGCTGACGCTGGCCCATGCCGAGGCGCTGTTCGGCGTCGCCCTTGCCCAACTGGCCCGTCCCGGCGCGCCTGTCGTCTACGGTTCGTTCACCTCCAATGTCGACATGAAGTCCGGTTCGCCGGCCTTCGGCACGCCGGAATTCGTCAAGGCCGCTTTCGGGGCCGGGCAACTGGCCCGGCATGTCGGCCTGTCCTGGCGCGGTTCCGCCGGCACGGCCTCGAATGCGCCCGACCAACAAGGCGTCTGGGAGACGTTGTTTTCGCTGTGGGGCTCGGTCCTCGGCGGGGCCAACATGGTGATCCACGCCGCCGGCTGGCTCGAGGGCGGCCTGACGGCGAGCTACGAAAAATTTGTCATGGACATCGAGATGCTGGAGACGTTTGCCGAAATCTTCCAGCCGCTCGGCGCGTCCGACGACGACATCGGCTACGAGGCGCTGGCCGAAGTTCTCCCGGGGGGACATTTCTTCTCCGCCGCCCATACCATGGCGCGCTACCGCGACGCCTTCCACGCACCCAAAATCGCCGACTGGCGCAATTTCGGCCAATGGAGCGACGACGGCGCCAAAACCGCCGGCGAACGCGCCAATGCCGCATGGAAAGAGCATCTGCGGACGTTCACGCCGCCCGAAATGGAAGCGGCGCGGCGCGAGGCGCTTGCCGATTTCGTCGCCCGGCGCGCCGGCGAAGGCGGCGCGCCGGTGGAGAATTGATGCGCCGCAGGCGCGCTTGTCGTCGTGAGGCTGCAAGCCACGGTGCTTTGCGCCATTGAACCGCCGCCCGTTTTCGGCCATGACTTGCCGCCAAACTCGCCTTTTACCGGAGTAGTCCCATGCGCTGGCGCGACCGCCGTCAATCCGACAACATCGAGGACGCCCGCGACCAATCGGGCGGCGGCCTGCCCGGCGGACTCGGGCGCGGCGGCGGCTTCCGGCTGCCGGGCGGCTCGGGCGTTCGCGTCGGCCGCAGCGGCGGCGGCCTGTCGGGAATCATCATCCTGGTGGTCCTGTTTTTCGCTCTGCGCGCCTGCGGCATTGACCCGATCGGCATGCTGTCGGGCGAAGACCCTTCCCAACCGTCGCAGCCGCGCGTCGAGGCGCCGGCCGAACCGGGCGCACCCGCGGCGACCGACGAGGACAAGGCGTTCGTCGCCACCGTGCTGGCCGAAACCGAGGATGTCTGGAACGGCATCTTCAAGGCCGAAGGCTTCAAATACGAAGAGCCGGTGCTGACGCTGTTTTCCGGCCAGATCGGCTCGGCCTGCGGCTATGCCTCGGCCGCCTCCGGACCGTTCTATTGCCCGGGCGATCGCAAGGTCTATCTCGATACGGCGTTTTTCGACCAATTGGCCCGCCAGTTCGGGGCCAAGGGCGATTTCGCCCGCGCCTATGTCATCGCCCACGAAGTCGGCCATCATGTGCAGAACCTGATCGGCGTGCTGCCCAAGTTCAACGAGATGCGCCAAGGCATGGACGAGGTCGAGGCCAACCGCATGTCGGTGCGCGTCGAGTTGCAGGCCGACTGCTTCGCCGGCATTTGGGCGCACTTCACCGAACGCAAGGGATTGCTGGAGCAAGGCGACATCGAGGAGGCGCTCAACGCCGCCAACCAGATCGGCGACGATACGCTGCAGAAGAAGACGCAGGGCTATGTCGTCCCCGACGCCTTCAATCACGGCACCTCGGCGCAGCGCAAGGAATGGTTCTATCGCGGCTATGAAAACGGCCGTTTCGACGCCTGCGATTCTTTCAACGCCGACATCTGACCGACCTAGGGTTAACCGACTTTGAAATCCGGCGCGCAATTTGCGCACCGGTTCTAACCGCGTTTTAAATCGCTTGGGCCTAATATGCGACGCCAAAAAGTCAGGTGTGCATCATGGGTTCCGTCAATTCACTGCTTCGCGACCGGTCCGGCAATTACGCGCTCTACACGGCGCTGGTGATGTTGCCCCTGACGGGCGCGGCCGGGCTCGCCATTGATTATATCTCCCTGTCCAGCGACCAGAAAAATCTGCAAAATGCCGTCGATTCAGCCGTGCTCGCCGTCGTTGCCGACGGCGACAAACTCAATTCCGCGCAAACCGAGCAGGTCGCCCGCCAATACCTGGAATCGAATTTCGACGGTGAGATCAAGTCGCTGTCGCTGGTGCGCGAAGGCACCAGGGCGACCCTTTCCGCCGTCATCGACTCGCAACTCACCTTCAATAGCCTGTTCGGCGAAAAATCGCGTCCCGTTTCGGCGCGCGCCAGCGCCGACATGTCGGTCACCAACTACGAGATCGGTCTCGTCCTCGACACCACCGGATCGATGGAAGGCGCCAAACTGGCTTCGATGAAAACGGCGGCGACCGCCATGATCGACGACATGTCGTTGTCGAAGTCGAGCGCCGGAACGCTCAAATTCGCGCTCGTGCCGTTTTCGTCTTTTGTCAATGTCGGACCGCAATTCGGCCCGCAATTCGACGATACCGGCAAACAGATCAAGGCAGCTGCGAATTGGCTCGACATTTATGCGCTAAGCCCGATCCCGCAAAACGACCTCGACAAGTTTGTCAATCGTTTCATCCTGTACAAGAACATGAAACTGACCTGGCCCGGCTGCGTCGAGACCCGGCAACCGGACGCCAAAGGGCGCCTACGATGTCGAGGATACCGTTCCGTCCCAATTGAAGCCCGAGACCCTGTTCGTGCCGTCCTTCAACCCGGACGAACCGGATGATCCATGGTTGTATCCCAATTCCTACCTCGTCGACGGCGTCGCCACGGTTGGCCAAGGTACGCTCGAACAACGGTTGGAACGCTACGGCGCGCCCAAAATCGCCGCCAAGCCGGCGAATTTCATCGCCTGGATCCTCTACATCCTGTCGTGGAAAAAAGTGGTGCCCGACACATCGGCTTCCGCCTTCTATACCAATTATTTCGAGCCTAAAGGCCCGACCTTCAACTGCGACCCCCAGCCGATCACGGCCCTGACCGATGACTATGCCTTGCTCAAGAAGAACATCGGCGAGCTGACCGCGCTCGGTTCGACCAATATCCTCGAAGGCATGATGTGGGGCTGGCGGGTATTGTCCTCGCGCGAACCTTTCAGCGAAGGCGCCAAGGAAGGCACCGCCGGCACGCAAAAAATCATGGTGATCCTCACCGACGGCACCAATTCATTCGGCAATCTGCCCAATTCCCTCGGCTCCGCCTATACGTCCTTCGGCTATTTGATCGACGAGCGCATCGGCCCGGCGACGCTCACGCCGGAGGGAACGACCAGCGCCATGGACGCCAAGACGCTGGCCGGCTGCACCAACGCCAAAAAAGACGGCGTCGAGATTTACACGATCCTGCTTGAGGAAGATGATGCTGCGACGTCCGCCCTGCTCGAGCAGTGCGCGTCGGGAGCGGATCACTTTTTCAATGTTCCCAACCATTCCAAACTGAAGTCGGTCTTTACCGACATCGTCAAGAAAGTTGGCAAGCCGCGCCTGTCGAGCTGATGTTCAACGCTCCGCCAGCGCCGGCTCGCCCCGGCGCGCGCGGATAAGGTTGACGAAACGGCGGAACAGATAGTGCGAATCCTGTGGCCCCGGCGACGCCTCCGGGTGGTGCTGCACCGAGAACACCGGCTGATCCTTCAGGCGGATGCCGCAATTCGTGCCGTCGAACAGCGACACATGGGTTTCTTCCACCCCGTCCGGCAGCGAGGCGCGATCGACGGCGAAGCCATGGTTCATCGACACGATCTCCACCTTGCCGGTGGTGTGATCCTTGACCGGGTGATTGGCGCCGTGATGGCCCTGATGCATCTTGCCGGTGGTGGCGCCGAGCGCCAGCGCCAGCATCTGGTGGCCGAGGCAGATGCCGAACACCGGCAGGCCGCTGTCGACCAGCGCCTTGATCGCCGGTACGGCGTATTCGCCGGTCGCCGCCGGATCGCCGGGGCCGTTCGACAGGAAGACGCCGTCGGGCTTGAGCGCCAGGATGTCGTCGGCGGTCGCAGTTGCGGGAACGACGGTGACGCGCGCGCCAAGGCCGGCGAGCAGCCGAAGGATATTGCGCTTGACGCCGAAATCCATGGCGACGACATGGAAGGACGTCTCGCCCCCCGCGCCGTAGCCTTCGCCGAGCGTCCATGCGGTCTGCGACCACGCCATCGACTGGCCGATGGTGGCGTCCTTGGCCAGATCCATGTCGATCAAGCCGGGCCATGCGGCGGCGCGCGCCGTCAACGCCGCCACGTCGAAGACGCCGTCCGGCGCGTGCGCGATCACCGCGTTGGGCATGCCCTTCTCACGGATCAGCGCCGTCAGCGCCCGCGTATCGATGCCGGCGAGCGCCACGACGCCGCGTTTCCTCAGCCAGGCGTCGAGGTGCTCGGCGGCCCGCCAGTTGGACGGATTGGTCACGTCCGCCTTGAACACGGCGCCGACCGCGCCGATGCGCCGGCCAGGCGTCAGATCCTCGATATCCTCGGCGTTGGTTCCGACATTGCCGATATGGGGAAAAGTGAAGGTGACGATCTGGCCGAGATAGGACGGGTCGGTGAGGATTTCCTCATAACCGGTCAGCGCCGTGTTGAAGCACACTTCGCCCGCGGCGACGCCGATCGCGCCGAGGCCGCGCCCTTCGATGACCGTGCCATCGGCGAGCACCAGCAGGGCGGTCGGCTTTTCAATCGTCCAGGCTTCGGACATGGCGCGTTTCCTCGGCGGAGCGTCCCCCGCGGATTCGATTCGAAAATGATCGGCTAAGATTGCTCCCTTAGAGCAAGGCGCCGACCGCGTCCACCCCGCCGCCCTTCCCTTCCCCCGGCGAAAGGAATAATCCCCAACCGACACAGGAGAGGATCGATGCGCGCGCAGATCACCGAAGCGATGAAAGACGCCATGCGGGCCAAGGATTCAGAGCGCCTCTCGACGATCCGGCTCATCCAGTCCGCGCTCAAGGACAAGGACATCGCCAATCGCGGCCAGGGCAAGCCCGAGGCCGGCGCGGATGAAATCGTCCCGTTGCTGGCCAAGATGGTCAAGGCGCGCGAGGACGCCGCCAAGCTTTACGACGAGGGCGGAAGGCCGGAACTGGCCGCCAAGGAGCGGGCCGAGATCGTCGTCGTCAAGGGCTTCATGCCGGACCAGATGGACGAGGGCGACATCAAGGCGGCGGTTGCCGCGGCCATCGCCGCCACCGGCGCCGCGTCGATCAAGGACATGGGCAAGGTTGTGGCCGAACTGAAGGCGCATCACGCCGGCAAAATGGATTTCGGCAAGGCGAGCGCGATGGTCAAGGCGGCGCTGGGGTGATCAGCCGGCCTTGCGGGGTTTCCTGGCGTCCATGAAATGGCGCAGCACCGCATTGATGCGGGTCTGGTAGCCGCTGCCCTGCGCCTTGAAAAAATCGATCACGTCGCGGTCGAGCCGGATCGAGATCGCCTGCTTTTCCGGCGGCAGGACAAGCACAGCCTTCGACCAGTCGACATCGGCGAATTCCTGCCAGTCGGGATCGTCGCGGGTGGCTGCGGTGATGTAGGCGTCGGTGAGGCGGTCGATGCGCGCCCAGTCAGTTTCCTTGTAGGATTGCTCGGCCCGTACCCGAGCTTCATCCGCCGTAAGCCGAATAATGTTTTCTTTTTTCATTTTCCCTTGTTTTCCTAGCGAAAACAATGCGGCAGGAATCCCCACGCATCGTATAAATAATGGTTATGAATTGATCCTTGAATGAGCAAATCGCCGAAATACGAACTTCGCCGTTTCGATCAGATCGCACATCAAGTCTGGGCCCATTGAGAGCTACAGTAGCCATTGAAAATCTAAGCCATGTTTTAACTTATTCGCATTCTCCTTGATTTTATCCCATTCAAAATCTAAAAACGGACCCTCGTCGGCATTCATTGTTCTTCCCCTTCTCCATTTTTTTCTTCATGGAAATCATTTCCGATTGCGACAACAAAAGTACGCCGAGTTTCAATAGGTCGTATATACGTGTTTATATACGAGCTGTCAATATCCCTTGACCCGCGTCAAAGCCGGGCCGACCCTGCCGGTCTAGGCAGAATGCCCAACGATGAGGCGCACGCGATGCCCGAAGCGGTCTTCGTCGCCCGGAGCCTGACGAAAATCTACCGCAACGCCGACGTCGAGGTGCAGGCGCTGCGCGGCGTTGACATGACGCTTTACGAGGGCGAGGTTTCGGTGCTTCTGGGGCCGTCCGGTTCCGGCAAGTCGACGCTGCTCAACATCCTCGGCGGCCTCGATTCGGCGACCTCCGGCGACGTCCGCTTCCGCGACCACGATCTGACCGGCGCATCCGAGCGCGAACTGACCCGCTATCGCCGCGACCATGTCGGCTTCGTCTTCCAGTTCTACAATCTGATCCCTTCCCTGACCGCCTGGGAGAACGTCGCGCTCGTCACCGATATCGCGCCCGACCCGATGACGCCGTCCCAGGCCCTCGCCCTGGTCGGCTTGGCGCCGCGCGAGAAGCACTTTCCGGCGCAATTGTCCGGCGGCGAGCAGCAGCGCGTCGCCATCGCCCGCGCCATCGCCAAGCGCCCCGATGTTCTTCTTTGCGACGAGCCGATCGGAGCGCTCGATTCGGCCACCGGCCGGGTTGTTCTCGAGGCGATCGAACGCATCAACGCCGAGCTTGGCACCACGACGGCGATCATCACCCATAACGCCCCGATCCGCGCCATGGCGCACCGGGTTTTCACCTTTCACGACGGCCGGATCGCCAGCCAGTCGCTGAACGCGGAACGCAAGCCGGCGCGGGAGATCGTCTGGTGAGGGCGCTCGACCGCAAATCCTGGCGCGACGCCCTGCGGCTGTGGACGCAGATCGCCGCCGTGGCGTTGGTCATGGCGTCCGGCGTGATGACCATCGTGCTCGCGGTCGGCGCCTATCGCTCGCTGCTGGAAACGCGGGAGACCTATTACGACCGCTATGGCTTCGCGCATGTTTTCGCCTCGGCCATGCGTGCGCCGAACCGCCTGCGCGACGATGTGCTGGCGATTCCGGGCGTCATCGCCGCCGAATTGCGCGTGGTCGAAAACGTCATCGTGTCGATGCCGGGCATGGCCGAACCCGCCTCGGGACGCGCCGTGTCGATTCCCGATTTCAGCGACCCGTCGGTCAACCGCCTGTATCTGCGCTCCGGCCGCATGCCGGACCCGGCGCGCGCCGGCGAGATCGCCCTCGACGAGCGTTTCGCCAAGGCGCACCGGCTTGGCGTCGGCGACACATTCACGGCGATCATGAACGGACGCGAGCGCGGTCTGACCGTTGCCGCCATCGTGCTGTCGCCGGAATACATTTACGCGCTCGGTCCGGGCGACATCATGCCCGACGACCGCCGTTTCGCCGTGTTCTTCATGCCGCGTTCGGCCCTGGAAGGCCTTTTCGACATGGGCGGGGCGTTCAATGACATCGCCATCCGGCTGCTGCGCGGCGCATCCGAGCAAGACGTGATCGACAATGTCGACCGGTTGCTGGACCCCTATGGCGGCGCCGGCGCCCATCCGCGCATCGAGCAATTGAGCCATGCCTTTCTCGACAGCGAGTTGTCGCAACTTTACGCCATGGCGCGGGTCATGCCGCCGGTGTTCCTGTTCGTCTCGGCGTTTCTCGTCAACATGATCCTGTCGCGGCTGGTGGCGCTCGAGCGTGAACAGATCGGTTTGCTGAAAGCCTGCGGCTACACCTCGCTGGAAGTGGCGCTGCACTATGCCCGCCTCGTCATCGTCATTGTCGCCATCGGCCTGATCGTCGGCTCGGTTGTCGGCGATTGGCTGGGGCAGGCGACGACGCGGCTGTATTCGCAGTATTTCTCCTTCCCGTTCCTCGTCTTCCGCCGAAGCGGCGATCTTTTCGCCATCGCCGCCATCGTGTCCCTGGCCTCGGCCTTCGCCGGCGCATTCAAGGCGATCCGCGACGCCGCCCGGCTCGCCCCGGCCGTCGCCATGCAGCCGCCAGCGCCGGCCCGTTATCGCTCGCTTATTGGCGGCGGCGCAGCCCGCCGATTCCGCGCGCCGCCGCTTTTAGTCATGGCTTTCCGCCATTTCGTCCGCCGTCCGCTGCGCAGCGCCTTGACGACGCTTGGCCTGTCCATGTCGGTCGCCCTGCTGGTGACGGCGATGGCCTCGCTCGACGAGATCGACGAGATGATCGACATCGTGTTCTCGCGCACCGAGCGCGCCGACGCGACGCTGGTCTTCGCCGGGGCGAAGCCTCCCTCGGTGCTTGACGACGCGCGGCGCCTGCCCGGTGTGCTCGCAGTCGAGGGCTATCGGTCGCTGCTGGTCACCCTGCGCAATGGCGCCCGCCAGAAGCGCGCCGCCATCACCGGCCGCCCGCGCGGCGCCGACCTGTCGCTAATGCTGGACCGGAATTTGAAGCCGCTGGAAGCGCCGGACCATGGCGTCGCCTTGACCGAGCGGCTCGCCCGCCACCTTGACGTCGGTGTCGGCGATACCGTCGAGATCGAGGTGCGGGCGGGGAAGAGGCGCACCGTCGACGTTCCGGTCACAGCGATCAACAAGTCCTTCCTCGGCCTGTCCGCCGACATGGCCCTGAGCGAAATCGACCGCCTCGCCGGCGACGGTCCCCGGGTGACCAGCGCTTCCCTGCTCATCGACGCGACGCAGGCCGGGCGGCTTTACGAGAAGGTGAAAAAAACGCCATCCATCGCCGCGATCACCTTGCAGGGCATCTCGCTGGTGCGATTCCACGAAACCATCGCCGAGAATATCACCACCATGACGGTGATCTACACCGCGCTGGCCGTCGTCATCGGCTTCGGCGTCGTCTACAACTCCATGCGCATCCAGTTTTCGGAACGCGCTCGCGAATTGGCGAGCCTGCGCGTGCTCGGCTTCACCCGCCTGGAAGTCGCCGGGGTGCTGTTCGCCGAAATCGCCCTGATCGTCGTCCTGGCGCAGCCGGTCGGGTGGTCGGTCGGCGCGTTGTTCGCCTGGTCGGTTTCGAAAGGGTTCGAGAGCGACCTGTTCACGATACCTTTCGTCATGCACCCGCCGACATTCGCCTATGCCTCGATTGTCGCCGTCGCGTCGGCGGCGGCGACCGGGCTGATCGTCAAGCGGCGTGTCGACCGTCTCGACATGGTCCGGGGCCTCAAGACAAGGGAATGAGACAATGCCGCTGCGTCCGAAATCCGTCGCCGGTTTCTCGCTTGCCGCCATTGCCATCGCGGCGGGCCTGTGGTGGGCCTTTCGCGAACGCCCGACCGGCGTCGATTTGGCCACGATTGCGACGGGACCGATGACGGTCGCCATCGAGGAGGATGGCATCGCCCGCGTTCGCGAAGTGTATCGCATCTCCGCGCCGGTCACCGGCCGGCTCGACCGCTCGATCCTCTCGGTCGGCGACAAGGTGGAGGCCGGCAAGACGATTATTGCCCGTCTGAACCCGGTCGACCCGCCATTTCTCGACGAACGCAGCCGCGCCGAGGTCCGCGCCGGCGTCGACGCGGCGGCGGCGGCTGTCGGCCTGGCCAAGGCGGAACTGAGCCGCGCCGAGGCGGCGCTGGCGCAGGCCGTCGCCGATCTGGAGCGGGCCGAGCGGCTGGCCCGATCGGGCGTCGTATCGGAAAGCCAGTTGGAGAAGGCCCGCGCCGACGTCCGCTACAACGAGGCCGGCGTCGCCTCGGCCAATGCGCAGGTGGCGTTGCGCGAAAGCGAATTGTCCTCGATGAAAGCCAAGCTGATCGAGCCGGGCGACGACGCCGGCGGACCGGACGGCGCCGCCTGTTGCGTTTCGGTCGCCGCGCCGCTCGACGGCGTCGTGCTTGAAATCCACGCCAAGAGCGAACAGGTGATCGCCGCCGGCAGCCCCATCGCCGATGTCGGTGATCCCGCCGATCTGGAGATCGCCGTCGATCTGTTGTCTCAGGACGCCGTCAAACTGGCGCCCGGCGCCGCCGTCATCATCGCCGGCTATGGCGGGGAGGCGATCGCGGGAACCCTGCGGCGCATTTCGCCCTCGGCCGCGACAAAAATTTCGGCGCTCGGCATCGAGGAACAGCGCGTCCTTGCCATCGTCGACCTGGCCGAACCGGCGGCCCGCCTCGGCCACAATTTCCGTGTCCGCGCCTCGATCGAGGAATGGCGCTCCGACAAGGCGGTCATCGCGCCGGTGAGCGCGCTCTTTCGGCTCGGGGCGAAATGGGCGGCATTCCGCCTGACCGGCGACCGCGCCGAACGTGTAATGGTCGAAATCGGCCGCCTCAATGGCCGGGAAGCGCAAATCCTGTCCGGCCTGTCGGTCGGAGACCGTGTCGTCGTCCATCCGAGCGATGCGATTGTCGATGGAGCGCTGGTGGCGCCTCGCGCCGATTAGAGCGGGACGAAGGGTCGAAACGCCGCGAAGGTCCCTTCTGTCCCGATCCCGGACAACACCTTGCGCCCTTCGCGAATTCCTAGTATTGGGAAACCATCGATCTTTAGGCCGTACGACCTCAGGCCCCGCGTTACCCACGCTTCTGACGTCACTCCAAAAAGTCGATCTTCCCGGCCTGTTTCGGCAGGCCAAACGTCAAAGCGTGATACAAGGAATACGCGATATGGCTACCGGCACCGTGAAATGGTTCAATTCCACCAAGGGCTACGGCTTCATTCAACCTGACAATGGCGGCCCGGACGTTTTCGTCCACATCTCCGCCGTTGAGCGCGCCGGCCTCGGCACCCTCGCCGATGGTCAGAAGATCTCCTACGAAATCGTCGCCGATCGCCGCTCGGGCAAGTCCTCGGCCGACCACCTCGCCAAGATCGCCTGATCGACGCGGGATAGTCATCTCTGAGTGAATGAAAGGCGGGATTCACTCCCGCCTTTTTCAATTGTGCGGAAATCGCCTGAACATCAAATCGTCATGCGGAAATACCGGAATTTCGCATCGGCGCACCAAGCAGCTCGCCTTGTCGCGGCTCGGAATCCATGCCGGCACGGCATCCTCTCGCCACGCGCAGAAAAAGCGGTCGCGCACATACCGGTCGTAGAGAACCAGCGAAGGATCGCGTTTTGACCGGTAGCGCATGATGGCTGCGCCGTCATTGGCGATGATCGACCGGATTTCGCCGCAAGCGAGCTTGTCGGCATTGTAACGCTTGATGGCGAAGGCCGGCGTGGCGGCGAACCCGGCCAGCGTGACAGCGATGATGACGAGCGCGCGCATGAGCTATCTCCCGGAGGGTGGACCCGCGCCGGAACATTGGGGCCGGATCGCGGCGAAATCATGCGCGACCAGCCTTCCCTGACCAAAAGCCTCTTGTTTTCCGGATTTATGGTTCAAATGACTAAAGTTTACGGCTTCATCATGCCTGATGCCGCTGGTCCCGGCATTTTCGTCCACATTTCCACCATTCAGCGATTGAGCGTCGCCGGGCTCGATGAAAACCGGAAATTCATCTTCGAGCTCGCGCAGGATCGTCGGTCGGGCCAATACGCCGCCGACATGCTGCAAATAACCGGTAGAACACCGTTTATCCCGGCCGGATTTGTCGGCGGGGCCGCAATTGCCCCGCCTTTTTCATGTCGCCAGTCGCGCCAGATCGCCATCGCCGTACAAAAGGTCGATCACGCCGCGCATTTGGTCGTCTATGATGGTTCCGGCCAGTTTCGGCGTGCCGAGCAGAAAGCCCTGGACATGGGTGGCGCCGGCATCGAGCGCCGTGACCAAATGGCTGCGCGTCTCGATGCCCTCGACGAGGACCGACACGTCCCTGTTGCGCCAGCCTTCGATGAATATCGCGATCAGGTCGGCGGCCTTTCGCACGCGGGCGAGATTTCGAAACGTCGATCCGCGCATTTTGACGATATCCGCCCCGACATCCCGCGCCGCCTCGTTGGCCGAGCCCAGGGCATCGATACACACCCGCATGCCGTGCGCGTGCGCCCGGTCGGCCAGCCGGTTGATTTCCATGCCGGTCAAAGCGTCACAATTCATGAGTTCACAAACGGTTCGCTCAACGTCATCGCCGGCGATTTCGGCGCAAATATCGATCTGGTCATCGGCCGCGTCGATTCCGGCCCCGTTGTCGATGCCGATCCAGCAATCGAGCTCCCGCGGATCGTCGACCCCGGCGTTCAGCCGGTTTTCCATGTGCAGGCGCGCCAGCAACCCGTATGTCGATTGCCTGTCCGTCGGAGCCACAGAGGCGAAGAATTCGGTCGGCGCAACCATGGCGCCATCGCTCGTGGCGCGCAAATAGGCGCGAACGCCGCAAAGCGAGATCGAGGCGTCGCGAACCGCAAACAAGGGCTGATGGATGGTGCGCAGCCGGACAGGGCCGATCTTCGCGTATCGCAAGCCGACTTCATCGACGACGATGCGCCGATCGGCAGGGTTCGCCATGCCGTTTGCGGCGCGGAACGCTTCCGCTGGGTGTCGCGGCAATGTGCTTGGCAATGGGATGCCCCCGATCATTGTTCCATTCCCCGCCCCGGTATCAAGCCGCGCCCTTGCGGCCGAAAGTGCGGCCGGCCCGGCTCGGTATCTGTATCGGCTCTTGCGGACGGAATGGCGCGCGGATTGTTTCGTCCGACCCGCGGAACTGCGAAAAATTGCCCGGCGCCAGTTCCGGTTTCGCCAACACGAAACCCTGGACGAAATCCACATTCGCCTTTTCCGCCAGCACCAGTTGCCAATGCGTTTCGATGCCTTCGAAAACAGTGGCGATGTTCTCGTCGCGAAAGCGCCGCACCATCGCTTCCAGAAGAGCGAAGCCGGCGCTCGAATCCATCAAGCGGTTGATCCAGTGGGCGTCGAACTTGATGATGTCCGGCTTGAGGCGGCGAATGCGCTCCATGTCGGAATCGTCGGAGCCGTAGTCGTCGACGGCGATCCGGTAGCCTTGCCGGCGCAGCGCATTGACGAAATCGAACAGCAGGTCGTCTGACGCGGTTTTTTGCTCGGTCATTTCGCAAACCAGGCGCGCGGCGTCGATGCCGGCCTCCCCGAGAACGGCGCGCAGGTCGGACAAAGCGCGGTCGATCAGGATGCGGTCAACGAACAACGACGGATCGAAATTGACGAAAACCATGGCCGCGGGTTCGAGAAACGCCCCCGCGTTCATCAAATGCACCGCGCGCATCAGCGCCTCGACCTCGACCTTGTCCTGTCCGGGAACCAACGGAAAAAACTGGCCCGGGGATATTGCCTGACCGTTGCGGAAAGGCCGCACCAGACATTCGAACGCGCCGATTTCCACCTTGCCGCCGCGAAACCGGAACAAGGGCTGAAACGCGGTCTTGATCTCGAAAAGGCTCCACGCGCCGAAATGGACGCCGTCGGGCGTCTGATGGACATGAAGAAGGGCTTTGGGGCGCATGGAATGGCCAAATCCGCGTCAAACTGCGCCATTTTCGGCGACAAGTCTGGATACGGAGTTAACGCACCCGCCTTCAAACGATTGGCAGATGCCGTTGCGCTTGCGATTTGCCGCGGTTTCGGACACAGAAGCGTGCCCGCGCCGGCCCGAAAAGCCCGCGCCTTGACGGAGTTTCCCAATGGCCTTCCTCGCTGACGTTCTTTCCCGCGTGAAACCATCCGCCACGATCGCCGTGACGCAAAAGGCGCGCGAACTGAAAACCGGCGGCAAGGATGTCATTTCGCTTTCGGTCGGCGAGCCCGATTTCGACACGCCCGACAACGTCAAGGAGGCGGCGATCGCCGCCATTCGGCGCGGCGAGACGAAATACACGCCCGTTTCCGGCATCGCGCCGCTGCGCGAGGCGATTGCCGCCAAGTTCAAGCGCGAGAACGGCCTCGACTACAAGCCGAGCCAGACGATCGTCGGCACCGGCGGCAAGCACGTCATCTACAATGCCCTTCTCGCCACGCTGAACCCCGGCGACGAGGTGATCATTCCGACGCCGTATTGGGTCTCGTACCCGGAAATGGCGGCGCTGAACTCCGGCACACCGGTTTTCGTCGAAACGACGATCGCCAACAATTTCAAGCTCCAGGCCGCCGATCTGGAGCGTGTCGTCACGCCCAAATCCAAGTGGATCATTCTCAATTCGCCCTCCAATCCGTCGGGCGCCGCTTACTCGCGCGACGAAATGAAGGCGTTGACCGACGTGCTGATGCGCCATCCCCATGTCTGGATCCTGACCGACGACATGTACGAACACCTGACCTATGGCGACTTCGAGTTCGTCACCCCGGCTCAGGTCGAACCCGGCCTTTACGACCGCACGCTGACCATGAACGGCGTGTCGAAGGCCTATGCCATGACCGGCTGGCGCATCGGCTACGCCGCCGGACCGGAGAAACTCATCAAGGCGATGGACATGGTGCAGGGCCAGCAGACCTCCGGCGCCTGTTCGATCGCCCAATGGGCGGCGCTGGAAGCGCTGAACGGGCCGCAGGACTGCATCCCGCGTTTCAAGGCAGCTTTCGAAAAGCGCCGCGACCTTGTCGTGTCGATGCTGAACCAGGCTAAAGGCATTGTCTGCCCTAAGCCGGAAGGCGCCTTCTATGTCTATCCGTCCGTTGCCGGGCTGATGGGGAAGAAGACGAATTCGGGCAAGGTGCTGGCCAATGATGAGGATTTCGTCATGGCGCTGCTCGAGGAAGAGGGCGTGGCCGCCGTGCACGGCACGGCTTTCGGTCTTGGCCCGAATTTCCGCATTTCCTACGCGACAAGCGACCAGCAACTCGAGGAGGCCTGCCGCCGCATCCAGCGGTTCACGGCAAGTCTGGCCTGAACCATCAGCCGAGCTTCGACCGTTCGGCGACGCCCTTCAAATTGGCAAGTCCCTTTTCGAAATCCCTGCCGACCAGCCGGTCGAAATTCATGAACACGCCGAACAGCTTGGACATGAAGGGCTGCGGGCCGTGCATGGCCCAGTCGACCCGCGTGCCGCCGCCCTGGGGAACCAAGGCGATATCGGTCTTGTTTTCCGCCTTCATCGGCGCGAAAAACGACAGGTCGAGCGCGACTCCGCCCGGATCGGCGCGGGTGATGCGCATTCGCCCGGAGCCGACCTTTTTGTTGCCTTCCCATGCATAGACCGCGCCGACACCGCTTTCGGCCCCGGAAAAAGTGCGTTTCATGTCCGGGTCGATGCCCTCCCAGGGCGACCATTGGGTCCAATTGTGGAAATCGGCGACGAGCGGAAAAATCGCGTCGGCCGGCGCATTGATCGCCAGCGAGCGTTCGATCCGGAAAATATCGGGTTTTGCCATGGCGAGGCCGAGAACGATGGCGGCGGCCACGGCGACAAGGACGGCGAGCCAGAAAAGCATGCGATTTCTCCCTTGATTTGGAGGCCGTGCGCCCTGCCCCGTTGCAAGTGAGCACGTGATGCCCGAACGGCGCAAGTCGCGACGATGCGAAAACGGCGCCGCCGGTTCGCAGCCGCCTCGCGCCGGCGTGCGACCCTTTCGCCGGCTGAGGGAGATTTCCCTTGCCCGCGCGCCCGCGCGGTGCTTCGATTGGCGATGCGGGCGTCCTGCCCGCCCTCGGCCGGTTCCGGCCGGCCTTGGTTCCTTGCATCACAGAAGGACAGGAGGCCGCGCCATGGGATCACGAGCCGGAGGAAGGCGTCAGGGGCCGAAATGCATTGCCATTGTCGGTCCCTTCGCATCGGGTAAGACCACACTTCTCGAAGCCATTCTCGCCCGCGGGGGCGTCATTCCGCGCCAGATGCCCGTGGCCTCGGGCCAGACGGTTGGCGACAGCTCCGCCGAGGCGCGAGCCCATCAGATGAGTGTCGAGGCCAGCATCGCCACGATCGATTTCATGGGTGAGCAGATCACCTTCATCGATTGTCCCGGTTCCATCGAATTCGCCGCCGAAGCCGGGCCCGTGCTCGCCGGTTGCGACCTTGCGCTGGTCGTCGCCGAAGCCGACGAAAAGAAAATTCCCGCGCTGCAACTGATCCTGCGCACGCTCGACGAGGACGGCATTCCCCACATGCTGTTCCTCAACAAGGTCGACAAGGGCGATTCGGGCGTGCGCGAAACGCTGAAACTGCTCCAGCCGGCCAGCCGCACACCATTGCTGTTGCGCCAGATTCCGTTGCGCAAAGACGGCATTGTCGTCGGCTACATCGATCTGGCGCTCGAGCGCGCCTATGTCTGGCGCGAGCACGCCGAGAGCGAAGCCGTGCCGATTCCCGATGACGAGCGGGCCCGCGAGGTCGAGGCGCGTTTCGCCATGCTGGAGAAGCTGGCCGACCACGACGACCATTTGATGGAACAGCTGCTCTCGGAAATCGAGCCGCCGAAGGACGAGGTCTTCGACGACCTCGCAGCCGATCTGCGCCAGGGGCTGGTCACGCCCGTGTTCATCGGCTCGGCCGAACACGGCAATGGCGTTTTGCGCCTGCTGAAGGCGATACGCCACGAAGCCCCAGATTCGGTCGCGACGCGCACGCGTCTCGGCGTCAAGCACGGCGGCGGTTTTGTCGGCCAGATCCTGAAAACCATACATACCCCGCATGGCGGCAAGCTGTCGGTCACGCGGGTGTTGTCGGGAAAGGCGGGCGACGCCCTCGAAGTCGTCACGGCCGATGGCCGGGGCGGCAAGATTTCCGGCCTGTACCGGCTTTTGGGCAAGGACCAGACCAAGATCGCCGAGGCGCAGGAAGGCGAGACCGTGGCGCTCGGCAAACTCGAGGACATGCGCACCGGCGATACGCTCGGGGCGGCGAAGAGCGGGGTGAAGGCGCTTGCTTCGCCTCCCGCGGCCGATCCGGTTTTCGCGCTCGCCATCGAGCCGAAGGAGCGCAAGGACGAGGTGAAGCTGTCGACCGCCCTGGCCAAACTCCATGAAGAGGACCCGTCGCTCCTCGTCGAGCAGATTCCGGCGACCGGCGAGACCATCATTCGTGGCAATGGCGAGATGCATCTGCGCGTCGCCGTCGAACGCCTGGAAGGTAAATTCCAGATCGCGCTGAAGCACCACAAGCCGAGCATTCCCTACCGCGAGACGATCAGGAAAAGCACCAGTCTGCGTGGTCGTCACAAGAAGCAATCGGGTGGACATGGGCAATTCGGCGATGTCGTCATCGACATCCGGCCATTGCCGCGCGGCGGCGGTTTCGAATTCACCGACACGATCACCGGCGGCGTCGTGCCGAAGCAGTATATTCCTTCGGTCGAGCACGGCGTTGTCGATTATCTGAAACGCGGTCCGCTCGGGTTCCCGGTGGTCGATGTCGCGGTCAACCTCGCCGACGGCTCCTACCACACCGTCGATTCCTCCGACATGGCCTTCCAGATGGCGGCGCGCATCGCCATGAAGGAAGGCATGGCCGCATGCCAGCCGGTTCTGCTCGAACCGGTGATGAAGGTGTCGATCGCAACGCCTTCGGACGCCACCGCGCGCATCACGGCGATCATTCCGCAACGCCGCGGCCAGATCCTCGGCTATGATGCAAGACCGGGCTGGCCCGGATGGGATGTGGTGGAAGCGCTGATGCCGCAATCGGAGATCGGCGACCTGATCATCGAACTGCGCTCGGCGACCGCGGGCGTCGCCACATTCACCGCCGTATTCGATCACATGGCCGAGCTGACCGGTCGCCATGCCGACGAAATCGTCGCCGAGCAGGCTAAAAACGCCAAGGCGGAATGACAAAAAAAGACGGCGCCGGAGGCCCCTCCGACGCCGTCCCTTGCAGACCGGTGATTGCCCCCAATCCCCGGCTGTTTCAATTCGGCCCGTGCGCCGCGCGGCCTCGCTTCCGCTTTGGCTGGACCCTTCAACATGCGACGATGCCCCGCCGACGTCGCCCGTTCGTGCTTGCCCCCAAGACCGAACAGCTGCGACGGCGCGTCGCTTGACCGGGCTGATACGCGGTTCGGCAGGGCTTCAGAAGGTTACGCGGGGTTACGTGTTGCCGTTACAGCGCCGCGATCCGGCAAAAAAACGTTTCGGGTCGAGGCCGGGGAAAAGAAAAAGGCCGGACGCGATGTCCGGCCTTGGAAATGGGAAAGCCACCGGGAGGAGGCGCTTTCCGGGCTCGCGCGGCAGGGAGGAGGAGAGCCGCAACGAACCATACACATATGGACCTTCGCATATGTTCATTCAACGCTTCATATCGCATTGCTGCCATGCGTGCGGCGCAGGGCTGGAATCGGCGCTCTAATAAGCCCAGCTGCGCGCCTTGGCGAACAGGAAATCGCGGAACGCCTTCAGTTTGGCCTGGTTCTTGACCGCGTCGGTGTAACAAAAACACATCGAAATTCGGCAGATCGATATCCGGAAGAACCGGTTTCAGATCGGGCGTGTTGACCGCCATGTAATCGGGAAGGATGGCGAGGCCGACCCCCTTGAGAACGGCGCGGCGAATGGCCAGCAAATCGTTGATCTGCAGGGCCGCCGGCCGCCGCTCCTCATCGTCCCGCCCGAGATTTTCGAGCGCGTTCAGTTCGCGCAGAAACGGCGGAGCCGTCGGCCCGAAGGTGACGATCCGGTGGTTGTCGATGTCCGCCGCCGATTTGGGAACGCCGTGCTTGTCCACATAGGCCGCCGAGGCGAACACATGCAGGCGAATGGTGAACAGCCGGCGCTGGATCAGGTCGGGCTGTTGCGGTTGACGCAGGCGCAGCGCACAATCGGCCTGCCGCATGGTCAGGTCGAGTTCCTCGTTGGCGAGAATGAGCTGAAGCTGGACGTCGGGGTAAAGTTCGAGGAATTCGTGGACCCGTTCGGTGAGCCAACTCGCGCCGAGACCGACGGTTGTCGTCACCTTGAGCACGCCGGATGGTCGGTCGTTCGATTCGTTGAGGCGCTCGCGCACGCCGGACAGGCGCACCATGATGTCGCGCGTGGTGCGGAACAGCATTTCGCCCTGCTCGGTCAATACCAGGCCGCGCGCGTGACGGGCAAACAGGGGCACGCCGATATCGTGCTCGAGCGCGCCGACCTGGCGCGACACCGCCGACTGGGAGAGGTTCAGCGATTCCGCCGCATGGGTGAATGACCCGGCCTCGGCGGCGGCGTGGAAAACCCTGAGCCTGTCCCAGTCGAATGGCATGTCAACTCTCCAGCAAATCCGCTATTCGGCGGCTTCGCGCTGTTCTTCGTGCGCCGCCAGCCAGCGCTCGGCCTCGAGCGCCGCCATGCAGCCGAGACCGGCGGCGGTGACCGCCTGACGATAGGTCTCGTCGGCCACGTCGCCGGCGGCGAACACGCCCTCGACGCTGGTTTTCGTCGTGCCCGGCTCCGTCCACAGATAGCCGCTCGGCTTCTGCTTCAGCTTGCCGACAAACAACTCGACCGCCGGCGCGTGACCGATGGCGACGAACACGCCATCGGCGGCGATTTCGCCTATTTCGCCCGTCTTGACGTTTTTCACCCGCACGCCGGTCGCGGTGGCCGGCATCGGGGCGATGCCCGGCTTGCCGATGATGTCGTCGACCACGGAATCCCAGACGAAGCGCACATTGGCTTTCTGGAACAGCCGGTCCTGCAGGATTTTCTCCGAACGGAAGGCGTCGCGGCGATGGACGACGGTAACCGACTTGGCGATGTTGGACAGATAGAGCGCTTCCTCCACCGCCGAATTGCCGCCGCCGACAACGATCACATCCTTGCCGCGATAGAAGAAACCGTCGCAGGTGGCGCAGGCCGAAACGCCAAAGCCCTGGTAGGTCTTCTCGCCCGGGACGCCGAGCCATTTGGCCTGCGCACCCGTGGCGACGATCAGCGCGTCGGCGTGGAAAACCGCGCCGGAATCGCAGGTAACGGCGAATGGCCGCCGCGACACATCGACGGCGGTCACCAAATCGGCGACGATTTCGGCCCCGACATGCTCGGCTTGCTTCAGCATCTGTTCGACCAGCCAGGGACCCTGGATCGGCTCGGCGAAACCGGGGTAGTTTTCGACATCGGTGGTGATCGTCAGCTGGCCGCCCTGCTGCATGCCGGCGATGAGGACGGGTTTGAGCAAGGCGCGGGCGGCATAGATCGCGGCGGTGTAGCCGGCCGGGCCGGAACCAATGATCAGGACGGGTACGTGTCTGGCGGTCATGATGGCCTCGAAATGAAGATTCCGCCCGGATCGCGGGCGGCGGTTGAAGGGATCGCCTGCTATCTAGGAACGGACGCGCCCGCGCCCAAGGGGTTGCCGGACCGCCCGGCTGGGCTCCTGTGTCGCAGCCATTACTACCAATCGGCTTGGAGGAATGCTAGCTGGACCCTTGGAGGAGCCGCGCATGACGCAAAAACTGGACCTCGACGCCATCGACTGGAGAATTCTCAAGGAACTGCAACTCGATGGCGGCATCACCAACGTGGAATTGTCGAAACGCGTCGGCATCTCGCCGCCGCCTTGCCTGCGCCGGGTCAAACGGCTGGAAGAGGCGGGCATCGTCAAGGGCTATCGCGCCATGCTGGACGGCGCGGCGCTCGGCCAGCCCGTCGTCGCCTTCTGCCTCGTGGCGTTGAAACACCAATCAGAGGCCGATCTGCGCGCTTTCTCCGCCGCGCTCCGGCGCTGGCCATTGGTGCGCGAAGCCTGGATGGTGTCGGGAGAAACGGATTTTCTCCTCCATTGCGTCGCGTCCGATCTCGCCGCGTTCCAAGGCTTCGTCATGGAAACGCTGATCCCTTCGCCCAATGTCGACGCGGTCCGGACCGCCCTGACCATCCGCAAGATCAAGGACGAGGGTCTGGTGGCGATCGGGTGAAGCCGCTCAGCCTGCCGGCGACGCGCCATACCAGAGGGTGTCATAGACGGACCTCAGTTCCGTGCATTCGCGATCCAGCGGGAAAGTCGCTCGAACGGCGGCAAGTGCCGCCTGACCATGTCTTGCGGCCATCGACGGATCGGCAATGTAGCCCCGAATGGCTTCCTGCAATCTCATTCCGTCCCCGGCCGGCACGACGGCTCCGGTGACGCCCGTTTCGACGATCTCCGCATAAGCGCCGGCGTCGCTTGCAACGACTGCCTTTCCCGACGCCATGGCTTCAAGCGGCGTCAGGCCGAATCCTTCGTTGCGCGATGGCGCAACATAAAGTGAAATCCGCCTGTACCACGGCTTGATGTCGTCGACTTCGCCGAGCATCAGGATTCGCTCGGCAAGACCGGCGTCCGCAATGCGTCTCGAAAGCGCTTCGGCATATCCGGCGTGCTCCGCCGTAACCCGCCCCGATACGATCGCTGTCCATTGCGGAAACGAAGGCAGCAGGGCGATCATCGCGTCGACAAAGAGGTCGGTCCCTTTCTGGTGGCGCAGGCGCCCGAAACAACCGATTGCATATTGGCCGGCAAGGCCGGTCGCCGCCCACGAATCGGCATCGCCGGCAGGCGGATGAAAGCGGGCAAGATCGATTCCGTGGCGGATCACCACGTGAGGAACCTCGAGAAACGCGGCCGACCGCTTGCTCGTGGCGACAACGGCGTCCATGCGCCGGATCAGCCATTTGGTGAACGGCTTGTGATGGCGCTGCGCCGCCGAAGTGAATACCAAGCGAAGCGGCAGGCGCAACAGGTCGCGCAGTACGATGCCGCCGATCATCTCGGTGTTTCGCCTTGCATGCCAAATGCGAAATGGCTTGCCCGCCGGGGGTCGCCGCAATCGCGGCAGGTCGCGCCAAGACAATCGCGGAAAATCGTCGGGCAACCCGGGCCCCACGGTCGCAATGCGGATTCCGCGCGACTGCATAACCGGCACAAGCTGCACGATGGTCGAGGTCACGCCCGACAAGCGCCGTTTGAAATTGGGCGCGATGACGTCGACCTTCGCCGGATCAATCCGCATCAGGCAAATCGGACATCGACAACTTCGTAACCGCGCGCGCCGGCCGGCGCATTGACTTCAATGGCGTCGCCGATCGTCTTGCCGATCAGGGCGCGGGCGATCGGGGAAGAAATCGAAATACGGCCGGATTTGACGTCCGCTTCCTGATCGCCGACGATCTGGTAGGTCTTTTTTTCTTCCGTGTCCTCATCGACCAGAACGACGGTGGCGCCGAACTTGATCCGGTCGCCCGAAAGCTTCGACGGATCGATGACTTCGGCGCGCGCGATCAGGTCCTCGAGTTCCGAGACCCGGCCTTCGTTCAGCGACTGGGCTTCCTTGGCGGCGTGATACTCGGCGTTCTCGGACAAATCGCCATGGCCGCGCGCCTCGGCGATGGCCTCGGTGATGCGCGGCCGCTCTTCCTGCTGGCGCCAGCGCAGCTCTTCCCTGAGCTTGGCGAACCCGCCTGCCGTCATGGGAACCATTTGCATTTTCCAACATCCCCTGCTTGCGCACCGAATGGCGTTCGGGGCGCGTTTTCCCGCCTCGAACCTGCGCCGGACAAAAGAAAACGGTCCGACAGCCAAATGCCAACGGAGCCGTTCCACCACGATCGCACCGTTTATATCAGTTTCAGACGGTTTTTCACCATGTTTTTGTCACCCCCGCCTCGCGCGAAAGCGGCGACGAATCCCGCTATGCCGTTTTGCCAAGTCGGGTTACCGTGGCGGCATGTGGTTAGTCGCCTTGATGGTCTTTTTGCTGGCCGCCGACGCCCGTGCCGGCGCGGCCGAAAAAACGACGGCTGGCGCGATTCCGATTGTCGCGGAAACCATGGCCGCCGGTCTCGACCACCCCTGGGGCATGGATTTCCTGCCTGACGGCGCGGTCGTGATCACCGAGCGCGCCGGCGCCATGCGACTCCTCGACAATGGCGTGGTTTCACCGCCGCTTGCCGGCGTTCCACCGGTTTTCGCCGAGGGCCAGGGCGGGTTGCTCGATGTCGCCGTCGCGCCGGATTTCGCCGTTAGCCGGCGCATAGCCTTCACGTTCGCCGAAGCGGGCGACGGCGGCGCGGGAACGGCGCTGGCCCGCGCGACCCTCGACCGGAAGGCAGGACGCCTGGACGATGTGGAGGTCATTTTCCGCGTCGCCCGAAAATCGCGCGGCGGCGTCCATTTCGGTTCGCGCATCGTTTTCGCGCCCGATGGAACCCTGTTCGTGACGCTCGGCGAACGCGGCGACCGCTACCGCGCCCAGGATTTTTCCGACCACGCCGGTGGTGTCATCCGTCTCAATCCCGACGGATCGATTCCGCCCGGCAATCCTTTCGCCGACGGGAGCAACGGACGACCGGAGCTCTGGTCGAAGGGACATCGCAATCCGCAGGGCGCCGCCTGGGATCCGGTGACGAAAGCCCTGCTGACCGTCGAGCACGGCGCGCAGGGCGGCGACGAGGTGAACCGGCCGGAAGCGGGAAAGAACTACGGCTGGCCGGTCATCACCTATGGCAAGGACTATTCCGGCGCGACAATCGGCGAAGGGACGCATAAGCCGGGCTACGAGCAGCCGCTCTGGCATTGGGATCCATCGATCGCCCCGTCGGGGCTTGCCGTCTATGACGGACCGATGTTTCCGGAATGGCGCGGCGATCTGCTGGTCGGCGCGCTGAAATTCCGGTTGCTGTCTCGGCTGGACCGCGACGCGGCCGGCCGTATCGTCGGCGAGGAACGCGCTTTCGCCGACCAATTCGGGCGCATCCGCAATGTCGATGTCGCGCCCGACGGGTCGATCTGGCTGCTGACCGACGAGGATGACGGCCGCGCCATCCGCTTGTCGCGCGGCCGCTGAAAATATCAGCCCGCAGCCGCGATCAGGCCGGCGAGCCTGGCGAATTCGGCGCTTGACGTGCCGGCGCGCCGGGCGATTTCGTCGAGCTGGCCCTTGGCCGAGGCGACATCGCCGATCGTCAGATAGGCTTCGCCCATGTATTCGCGGGCCAGCACGTAATCGGGGTTGGCCCGCAGCGCTTCCTCGTAATAGCCGAGCCCGACCTGCACGCGGCCGGCCTTGCGGTGCGAATAGCCGAGATAATTGAGCACGCGCGGATCGTTCTTGTCCGGCGCGAGGCTCAGCAGGCGAATGGCGTCCTCGTAGCGGCCGGCCATGGCGAGATCGTAACCACCTTCATAGATCATGTCCTGCGGCAGCGAGGTTTCGGCCCGAACGCATTTCTGTTTCTTCTTGTCCCAGACTTTGCCCGTCGGGCATTGTTCGGCCGTCTGGTTGTCGCTGGTTCCGCCGCCATCACCGGCTGAAAACGCAGCCACCGGAAGCAACATCGCTATCGCCGCGCCGGCCATCGCCGAAGTCAAACGTTTCATTGTTCTCTCCCTCGGCCTCCCGGCCTTTCATCGTCGACCATGACTATACGCCCGCGCGGTCCCCGAAATTCCCCCAAGGCCGTTCACTTTCGCTTGATCGGCCAGACGATCGGGAAGGTCTCGACGCCGCCCTTGCCGTCGCAATCGTCCTTGCGACGCGCTTCGACCAGCATGAAGGTGCGATACTCCTCTTCGCCGGTGAGCCGCCATTTGTCGAACATGCCGCAATCGCCGAGGCCCCGCCCCTTGAACATGCCGGTCAGCGTGGCGGTGGCGTGATCCCAGTCGACATTCCACGCCTCCGCGACGACGATCGGACCTTCCTCGCCCATCGCCGGCAGCGCCATCGCCTTTTCGCCCAGGTCGGTGACCCAAAACACGCGGTAAGGCTGGTTGTAAGCGCCGCCTTCGCCACAGGGGATGACCAGCAGCGAATTGACCGGGTCGAACTGGTCTTCGAAAGCCCCGAGATTGCCGAACCGTTCCGGCTCCATCAGCGCGCAATTGCCGCGCTCGGAATAGAGGTCCTTCAGGTCTTCCGGCAGATCGTCGATCGACAGGACATCGCGCACGGTGTGTTCCGGGCTCGCCTTGTCGCCCTTGGCGACGATGGCGTCAACCGTACCGATGCGCCCCTGCGCCTCGTCGAGCCAGGTCAGGCTGCCGGCAAGGCCGGAAAGCGACAACGACGCCGTGCGTTTGCCCTTGGCGGCCGTGTAGGTCACCTCAAGGCGCCTGGCGTCCTTGAGTTTCGCCAACAGTCCGGCAACCAGGCCGGTCTCGTCGATGCTGGTGAGGAAATCGCTGTCGTTACGGGTGAATTCCGCGGCGGGAATCTCGCCTGCCGGCGCGCCATCGAGGCTGAGCGCCACCGTCGAACCTTCGGCAAATCCGGCCTGGCTGCGGAAAAACAGGAGAACCGGGGTACCGGGACCGGCCTTGCGTTCAACGCCGAAGCCGTTCAGTTCCTCATCCTGCGTGAAGGTTTCCGCCTTGCAGGTCAGCCCGTTGGTGCACCAGGCGACGAAGTCGCGGATTTCTTTCGAGGGGCCCGCCACGGCGGGAGAAACAAACAGGATGGCGAGCAGCGAAACAATCGGGAAATTGCGAATGCGCATGATGGTCTCCAAGCCCCAAGCCACTCTATTCGGGCCAAGGTGGCGATGCTATGGCCGGTGAACCGAACAGCGATGCCCTGACCATGGCGCAATCCGGCCTGACCACGCTCGGCTTCGACGCCGACGACACGCTCTGGCACAATGAGCGCTACTTCCGTCTGACCGAAGAGCGGTTCGCCGCGTTGCTCGGCGATCATGGCGACCACGCCGCAATCGCCGCCCGCCTGATCGAGGTCGAAAAGCGCAATCTTCGCTACTACGGTTTCGGCATCAAAGGGTTCGTGCTGTCGATGATCGATACCGCGATCGAGGTCACCGAAGGGCGGGCACCGGCCTCGGCCATCGCCGAGATCCTCGCCTTCGGCCGCGACATGGCCGAACATCCCGTGGAACCCCTGCCTCATGCCCGCGAGACGCTGGCCGCGCTTCACGACCGGTTTCGCCTGGTTCTGATCACCAAGGGCGATCTGTTCGACCAGGAACGCAAACTGGCTGCCTCCGGCCTCGGCGGATTTTTCCACGCCATCGAAATCGTATCGGACAAGTCGGTCGACACCTACCGCCGCGTCTTTGCCCGTCACGGCGACGGTCCCGAGCGCGCCGCCATGATCGGCAATTCGCTCAAATCCGATATCGCGCCGGCGCTCGACGCCGGCGCCTGGGGCATTTACGTGCCGCACGACCTGACCTGGGAACTGGAAAAGATCGCGCCGCCGCAAGACGCCGCCCGGTTTCGCCAGATCGTTCATATCGGCGATCTTCCCGGCCTGCTCGATTTGCTGAGGTGAACGCCGACGGCGAAGATTGACCGCCCGCCGCCGGTCTCGCATCGCCGCAGGCTGCATGTTAAGAAAAGCTAATAAAGCGATTCTGTGGGGGGATATGGCGGGGGTATTGCTGTCGCGCCGCAACGCGCTGGTGCTGGCTTTTATCGCGTCGGCGTTCGCGGCGACCTGGGCGTCGATTGTCCATGATTCCGGTCCCGGCCGCGAAACCATCGAACGCCTGTTGCGCCACGCGCTGGACGGCGGAGCGCCGGCGCTGCGGCCCGATGGCGTCGTAACGAGGGTCAGCGGGGCGGAAGTCGCCACTGTCGCCAGCGCGATTTGCCGGCGCGATCGGCGCGCGGCGGCGGAATCGGGAGCCTTCGACTGCGCGGTCTCTTTCGCCTTGCAGGATGGCGGAGGCCATGCGGCGGCGTTCGGCGCGGTGGCCGAATCCGGCGCCCCCGCGATTGATGGCTATGACGTTCGCGGCTGGACCGCGGCCGAACAATTGCCGATCCTGCGGGAGTTCGGCTTTGTCAAATAGCCGGGATCGCACAACCGTCAAGCCACTGACAGCGGTCGCCAAATCGGCTAATCGGCGGTTCAAACCGGAATCCGATCATGACGCGCCTGCAGGCCAACATGCTTTTGCTGCTCACCGGCGCGATCTGGGGCATGGGTTTCGTCGCCCAATCGACCGCGATGGCGGCGATCGGTCCGTTCCTGTTCATCGGCCTGCGCTTCGGCGTGGCGACGGTCGCGATCCTGCCGCTGGCGCTGCGCGAGGCGCGGGTGTCGGGCCGCGCACTGTCGCTGCGTGACTGGCGCGTCTTCGCCGGCATCGGCGCGATCCTTTTCGGCGGCATGGCGGCGCAACAGGCCGGGCTGATGACCACTTCAGTCACCAATTCCGGTTTTCTGACCGGGCTCTACCTGATTTTCGTGCCTTTTCTCGGCGTCGCGCTGTTTCGCGATTTCCCCCATTGGGTCGTCTGGCCCTCGGCCTTCGCCGCGCTCGGCGGCGTCTTCCTTTTGTCGGGCGGCCGGCTCGACGGCCTGAAAACCGGCGATTGGCTGACGATTTTGTGCGCCGGGTTCTGGGCGCTGCAGATCCTGTTCATCACCCGCTACGCCAATCACACCGGCCGGCCGGTCACGCTGGCGGTGACGCAATTCGCCGTGACCGCCGTGCTCGCGCTTGCCGTCGCGCTGCCTTTCGAGCGCATCGATTTTTCCGCCATTCGCCTCGCCGTGCCGGAAATCCTGTTTGCCGGCGTCTTCGCCGGCGGCATCGCCTTCACCATGCAGACCGTCGGCCAGCGCCACACGACGGCGGCCAACGCCGCCATCATCCTGTCGTCGGAAGCGCTTTTCGCCGCGCTATTCGGCGCGCTGATGCTCGGCGACAGGCTGAACGGCATGGCGGCGCTCGGCTGCGCCTTGATCTTCGCCGCCATGCTCGCGGTGGAGCTGATTCCGCTGGCGCTGAAGCGCCGCGCGCTTACGCCCTGAGCACGAAGGCCGCGCCGAGCGCGATCAGGGAAAAGCCGATCAGGTGATTGAGCGTCAACGCTTCCTTCAGCCAGACGACCGAAAAAACGGCGAATACCGCAAAAGTGATGACTTCCTGCAGCGTTTTCAACTCGGCCGCCGAATAGACGGCGTGGCCGTAGCGATTCGCCGGCACGGCAAGCCAGTATTCGAAAAAGGCAATGCCCCAGGAGACGAACACCGCCAGCCACAGCGGCGCCGACTTGAAGCGCAAATGCCCGTACCAGGCAAAGGTCATGAACACGTTGGAGGCAATCAGCAGCAGGATCGGAGCGACGCGGGGCGAGGCAATCAGCGCGAACATGGCGGGTTTCCGGTTTTCCGGCATCGGCGATAACGGGGCGGCATGATTCAAGTCAACGCCGCCGCTTTGGCTCGCCTTTTATGATGCAAAAAATGAAGCTGTCGGGCATGATGGCCAAAAGGGATGGACCGCCATGAAACTGCGCGCGACCAATGACATCGATCTCGGTATCGACACCGACACGGTGCGCTTTTTCGCCGAGAAAGCCCGCGCCATTTCTTCCGGCGTCAGCAGCGATTACGAGGACGGCGCCGAGCACGAAGTCGAATTCGGCGACGAGGGCGGCGATTCCCATCGCCATGACGGTCTGGCCGAGGAAGAAAGCGACGACATGACCGAGAGCGAGCTGCGCTCGCTAATTGCCGATCTCAATGTCGACGAAGCCGCCGCGCTGGTCGCGCTCGTCTGGATCGGCCGGGGCGACTATTCGGGCAGCGAATGGGAAGACGCGCTCGCCGCGGCGCGCAGCCGGGCCAACAAGCGCACCGCCGATTATTTGCTCGGCATGCCGATGCTGGGCGACTGGCTCGAAGAAGGCCTCGAAGCCGTCGGCGCCTGACCGGCGCGATTATGGCGGCCTGCTCTCCTGGCGGATCATCGCCATGACCTACCGCCACCGGACGCCGCGAACGCCGCGCGACGTGGCGGTGCAAGCTCCAACGCTCGGAGGTTCTGGTCAAGCCCTTGCCCAACCCGAAGATGGCTATTTCGTTTCATCAATCGGCGAAACGAGCCGGAGCCCGCTCGATTGCCCGTCGATGCTGGCGGTCGCCAAGTTCGCTGCTGCGCTACGGGACTCGCCGCCGGCGCCATCGCCCTCTGGCCTGCGCAGTCCGCCGTTGCCGCGACCACGACGGCGCGAGAATTGACGCCACGCATCAGTACGGCGTCCATTCTCGCGGTCGTCCGGTAACGACGTCGCCTCGGGCAAGCCGGCAGCCCGACAACGGAAGAGCGCAGCCGCATCGGCCTTCGCAATGTCGGCCTGCGATCCGTCCACGACTTCTTTCGCTGGCTCGAGGGCCGCCGCCAAACCCTTGCCAAGACCGACCCGTCCCCGGGTTCCAAATCCTGATCCTGTCCCGGCCGACGGGCCGTTTCATCAAATTCCCGCCGCATGCCGATGGCGGCGAAGGTCCGCCGCCCTTGTCCCAACCGCGCCCCTGCAGGTGCGCCACACCGACGCCGCTCGAACCAGCCGCGCCGGGGGCGGAAACCGCGCCTGGAAGCGGCGACCAGGCGCCTTGCTGGCCGAGGCGACCGGGTTCGGGCAATAGCGAGTGCCGTTTCGCCGGCCACGCGTAAACGCCGGCGACGGCCAATCCGCGCCCGGGCGAGGCCAGGTCCGGCGTGCCCAGGGCCGCCGATGCCGAACCAGGCCCCCCGAGCCGGAAGAGGCGCCGGCGCTCGCCGCCGAACCCATTTCAGGGGCCCCCGGTGACCTGCCGCCCTGAAAAGACCGCACGCGTAAACGGCGCAAGGCAAGCTTCCTTTACCAAATCGGCGCAGGATCGCCCGGCCTGTGTGTTCGGAGTCGGGCCATGAAAAATCTGTCTTTGCGGTCTGCGCGGCGCGGCGCGGCCGGTCTCGCCGCCGTCATGATCGTCCTTTCGGCATGCGGCGATCGCGACGCGCGCACGGCGTCGGTTTCGCGGCCGATGCTGATGTCGGGCTTCCCGCGTTTCTCCAGACGCGCTGCCGATGCCGGACGCCGAGGTCTCCTGCCGACGCGACTTGAAACGGCTCGGCGTCGGCGTTTCGGGACATCGACCCCATCCGCGAAGGCCAATGCGGCGTCGACCATCCCGTCGAAGTGACCGCCCTGCCCGGCGGCGTCGCGCTGGAGCCGGCGGCGACGCTCAATTGCCGAATGGCGCTCGCCTTTTCGACCTGGGTGAAGAAGGAACTGCAGCCGGCGGCGCGAAAGCGCTATTTCTCCGGCGTCACCCGGATACGCCAGGGATCGTCCTATTCCTGCCGCAACATCATCGGCAATGGCGGTTCGGGTCTGTCGGAGCACGCCACCGGCAACGCACTCGACGTGATGGCGATCGAGCTCAACAGCGGCAAGGAAATCGACGTGCGCAAGCCGGGCCTGTTCTCCTTCCGCGAGCGTGGCCTGCTCAACACCGTGCGCGGCGACGCCTGCGCCTATTTTTCCACCGTTCTCGGTCCCGGCTACAACCGCGAGCACAAGGACCACTTCCATTTCGACCTGCGCCCGCGCAAAGGCGGCAAAGTCTCCAGCCTGTGACGAGAAACCCCGGCGGTCGCCCGCCGGGGTTTGGTTTTCAGCGCCTGTGCCTGAAGCTCACTGGATGATCAGCTTGCGCGGCACGGGGGTCTGCTGCTCCTGGCGCGGCTGCCGCTGCAACTGCTCGAGCACCTTCGGCACGATCTCGATGATCGGATTGCGGCAAGCGCCGTTGATCGGCCCCGTTCCCTTCGGGCAGACGCAATTCCCGTTCACGACGATCTGGCCCTTGATGTCGCAGGTCGGCTGCTGCGGTTTACGGCAGGCCCCGTTGATCACCGTCGTTCCCTTCGGGCAGACGCAATCGCCGTTCACCACGATCTGGCCGGGGATCTTGCAGGTCGGTTGCGGTTTGGCGGCAAGCCCCGTCGATCACCGTCGTCCCCTTCGGGCAGACGCAATCGCCGTTCGACCACGATCTGGCCGGGGATATTGCAGGTCGGCTGCGGCTTGCGGCAGGCCCCGTCGATCACGGTCGTACCCTTCGGGCAGACGCAATCGCCATTGACGACGATCTGGCCGGCGATGCGGCACGTCGGCTGCGGCTTGCGGCAGGCGCCGTTGATCACCACCGTACCCTTCGGGCAGACGCAATCGCCGTTGACGACGATCTGGCCGGGGATGGTGCAGACCAGTTTCGGCTTGCGACAGGCGCCGTTGATCGCCTGTCCCCTTCGGGCAAACGCATTCGCCATTGACCACGATCTGGCCGGGGATCGAGCAAATCACCGGCGGAACGCGGCAGCGACCATTGATGACCTGCTGCCCCTTCGGGCAGACGCAATCGCCATTGACCACGATCTGACCGGGGATCTTGCAGCCTTGCTGCGGAACCCGGCACTTGCCGTTGATCACCTTCTGGCCTTCCGGGCACTGACACTTGTCGTTGACCACGATCTGGCCAGGAACCTGGCAGGACGTGATCGGGTATTTGCACCGGCCGCCTATCACCTTCATGCCCTCGGGGCAGACGCAATCGCCCTGGACGACGATCTGGCCGGGGATCGGGCAGGCTTTCGGGTTGACCGTGATCGGCACGCAGGTTCCGTTCTGGAACTTGGTTCCCTCCGGGCAGACGCACCGGTCATCGGCGTTCAACACCAGCGGCGGCGTGCAGGTTTTCTGCTGGGCCGCGATGCGGAACTCGTGACAATCCGCGTTCGGCGGCAACTCCGGCGGCGCGACGACAGCCGCCTGGGGCACCGATCTGGCGATGCCGTTCGGCAGGCCCGGCTGCGCGGCGACGCAATTGCGCCCGTTGGCGTTCTCGCCATTGCCGGCGTTGTCCGGCAACTGGATGGCGATCTGGTGCACGCGGCTTTCGCCGGGCGCCAGCGTCATGTTGGCCACGCAGTTGACCGGAAGGGCGGTCGGCTCCGGCGCGCAGCCCAGCGGCGGATTGATTTCCGCAATCGCCGCATTGGAAGGCGCGCCGTTGATCGTCATCGCGTCGACGATATGGACCGGTCCGTTGATCTCGCCGCCGGTGCCGTTCGTGATCGTGATCTCGAACGTGCATATCCCGCCGGCCTGGCATGACAGGTCGCCGGTCTTCTGCACGCGCAGATGGCCGCCGAACTCGTCGCAGGCTTCGCCGAAGGGCGCGAAGGCGTCTCCGCCGCCCACGCCGCCCCGCGCGCAATTCCTCGCCGGTTCGCCGTTGGTGTCGGGCACCAGCACGTCGAAGTGACGCGAGGTTCCCGGCTGCAGTTCCGAACCCGGCAGGTCGCAGATGAGGCTGTTCGTCGGCGTCGGCGAACAAGTCCACTGCGGTCCGTCAGGCTGCACGGCCGTGATCTGCACAGGCGCGCCGCCGCCGATCATTTCGGCTGCGTCGGAGACCCGCACCGTTCCGGCGGGCGCGCCGGTTCCGGAATTGTTGACCGTGATGCGGCATATGACGCCCTGCTGCGCGGCGCCGGCGATGCGGCTCGGCGAGCAGACCTTGGTGAGGCCGAGATCCGGATTGCCTTGTTCGCGCTTGCGGATCTTGATCGTCGCACAGGGGCCGTTGTTGGCGAGATTGGCCTCGTTGGGAACCTGATTGAGCTTGACGCAATTTTCCATCGTGTCCTTGGGATAGTTCGGCGCGGAGACCCGCACGGCGACGACCGTGAAGCCGCCGGGCGCAAGGTTCACGCTGGGATGATCGCACTGGTAGGTCGTCGGATCGATCACGTTGCAGACCCAGGGCGGGGTCGGCGCGAACGCCATCGACAACGGCGCCGGCGGCGTCACGCGGTCGCGGAACGTCAACGGGCCGACATAGGGATTGGCGCCGACATTGCGGATTCCCACGAGGAAGCCGCACAGCCCGGCCGGCGTGCAGTATTCGCTGGCCGGGATCTTTTTGATCTCCAGGTCGGCCCGCGGCTTGTCGTTATCGGGACAACGCGGATCGCCACGCCGGCAAATCGGGATCGAGGCGCAGGATTTGTCGTTGTTCTGCAGGCCGAACGGGTGCGGGAAGCCGCTGGCCGTGTAGTCGTATTCGGCGCAGTTGCGGATCACGTCCCAGTTCCACCCCGGTCCCGGCTGGAAGCCGAGCTTGAGGTCGACGAACTGGCCGGGATTGAGCGTCAGCGGCGGATGCGAACAGACGATCGGGGAAACGCCCGGCGCGCAAATCCACGGCGCATTCGGCCCGGCGATGAGGGTTGCATTGCCGGGACCGGTCACGTCCTCCAGCACGATGGGGCCGTTGTAGGGCGCCGTGCCGGCGTTCGCGACGCGGATGGTGAAGGTACAGGGGCCGCCGCGCGTGCAGACAAGAGTCCGGCGCGCTTGACGACCTTGATGTCCGGCTCGCGTGGCGGCGGGACAATCGAGATCGGGCGGGATGACGATGGTGATGCGCTGCGTGCAGCAAATGCCGACGCCCTCGACGGGGCCGCCAACCTGCTTGACGCCGGTGACCATCAACTCGATCGTGTCGCCGGGCGAAGCGCCGGAAATGGTCCATTCGAGCACGCCGCCACCGGCGGGAACCACCTGTTCGGCGGGCGTGATCGTGACGCCGGGCGTCATTGTCACGAGCTGAACCGTCTGGCCGGCCATTTCCGCGCCGACGGGCATCTTGTAGATGAAGTCGCCGAGGCCGGCCGGATCGCACAGCACTTCGCCCTGGACCAGCTTGAAGCAGGGCTCGGGCGGCGCGCCGCCGGGAGGCGTCTCGTCGCACCCGGTCAGATCGACGAGGACCTTGGTCTTTTCGCCGGTTTCCGGATCACCGTCATCCGGCAGCGCCGGATCATGGCTGACGAAGATTTTCGACATGTCGCCGAGCGTCGCCGTGATACCCGCCTGATTGACGGTCATCGTCGGGGCCGGGAAGGCCGCGCGGTCGATCCTCGCGATGATGCGAGGCGCATTTCGCGGCATGCCGGTCCGCCCCAAACCGTCGAGATCGGCAGCAGAAAGGCGGAAATTGGCGATGTTGACGGTGTCGTCGACGTCAGCCACTTCTGCGATCTCGACCACCGGTCCGCCGGGTCCGGTGACATCGCCGGACAATTCGGCGTTGACCGCATGGGTGTTCGGCGGAACCTGATCGGAAAAGTCGAACCTAAGGTTTTCAAGAAGGGTGGCGACCACGGGGCTGTCGAAGAAACCGCCCCGGGCTTCAATGCCGAAATGGATGTTGTAGCGGATGTAGTCGCACGACAATTGCTCGCCGGTCTTGGTGAAGAAGTTTCGGCCCAAGGGCATCGGCCTGTCGGGCGTGACCAGTTTTTCGACGATCTCCGGCGGCAGCTCATGACGCCGCCGGGCAGGTTTTCAGGGTCGGCGATTGCGCGTAGGCAGGCGCCGCGACGAGAGCGCCGAGCGCGGCGAGGCCGGCCGCGGCGCGCTTGAATGTCGTGAAGGCGTTCATGGCGATGGCTCCAGCCGTGATGTTTGAACTGCGGGTGAAAAGGGTGCGGAACGGGTTCATGTTCGCCTCCCTCACGGTTCGCAGCTGACATCGGGCGTCGGCAACGGCATCGTCACCACGCAGCAGGGGAAACTTCCGCCCTTCTTGGCGTCGGAATCCTTGTAGAAGCACATGTTGATGTCGACGGTCTCGCCGGGATAGTGGCCGGTGACGCCGAGCGTATAAGGCGACCCGGGCGGAACCGTCTGCATCAGCGGCGAAACCGAGGTCCCCGCCGTTCCCGGCGTCGCTTTCAGCGAATCGAAGCCGTAGCCTGTCTTGTCGTTGAGGTAGAGATCGGCCTCCAGCCCGCCCGGCGTGCAGTAATAGGCGAGATCGGTCAGCTCCACGCAGGGCGAGGCGACCGGCGGGATCGTCGGCGGATAATAGGGTTCGTACCAGCCGGCCCGGCCTTCGCACGGCCGCCAGACTTCGACGTCGCCGACATGCCCCTTGAAGTCGGGGTCCTCGAACAGCCCGTCATTGTCGACGAACCACGAGCCGAATGGAGGTACATTGGCGGGCTTGACCAGATCGAGCCGCGTCAGCTGCACGCCGTGAACGTTGAACGGACCGCCGGGCAGCAACTGCGCTTCCAGCGCCGGGTTGTTGCGCAGATCGTCGCCGGTCTTGACGATGGTGTCGACACAGACGGATTGGTCGAGGAAGCCGTTGGAATCGTAGCCGTATTGAAGGTCGATGCCACCGTCGGTCTGGCGGTTCGCCTCGGGGAAACCGACCGCGTATTCCTGCGGGACCGGGACCCAGACGCTTTCGGTGGCCGGATCGTCCGGATTTTCGCGCCAGTAGCGGATCACCTCGCCGTCGCCGGTGTCGGCGAAGCGGGTATAATCGTAACGGTTCTGCGTCTCGCCGCGCTGGGCCAGATACATGAAGCCGTGATTGTCGAAGACGATGTCAGTGACCGGCAATTCCTTGTCGGCCGCCACGTCGAGTTCCCAGCGCGCGTCGGCGGCGAAAGTACCGTCGCGGTTGATGCCGACGGACCAGATCTGCGCCTTGGCGCCGACCGCGTACCACAACCTGCCGCCATGGGCGGCGACGCCGAAGACGCGGCGCTCGTCGGCCGTCCACGCCCAGGTTTCGGGATCCTCCGCGTCGAAGGACGGCCCGGCGATGTCGAGCACCGAGCCATCGTCGGAAACCGGCGCGAAGCCGCGCACCGGACGGCCGTTGACGCCATGATCGAACGAGTCGAGCACCGCGCCGTCCGCCGAAATACGGTGGATCATGCCGGTGTCGAGATCGGAGGCGTAGAACTGCCGGTGCGCCTTGTCGAAGACGACGTCGGCGAGCCCGGGGCCGCTGTTGGTGTCGACGGTGGCGAACAGGGTGGCTTGTCCGGTCACGCCGTCGATGCGGTAGATGGAGCCTGGAAATCCGGCGAGGTTCTTGCCCCACTGGCCATCCATGAAGGTCGCGCCGGCCTTGCCCTTGCGCTGACGCTCGGGCCGGCCGTCCTCGTCCTCGTCCGGCGTGACGATATGCAGGCCAAACAGCGAGGTCGCGCCGGCGTAGAGGTCGGGTATGCCGGTCGGGACGCCATTTTCGACGCCGTCGTCAAAGGTCAGGCCGAACACGAGGCCGATATCGGCGTTCAACACCTTGTACGGCTCGGGAGTATAAACCAGCTGGCCGGCGGCCGGGCCGCCGAGCGCGCGCACATCGTGGATGCGCACCGATGGCTGGTTCATGTCGATCATCAACTCGTCGATCGGATCGACGCCGGGGGCCAGCCGTCCTCGAAACCCGGGATGGTGGTTCCCGGAAAACCGGAGACCGCCATGGCGCCGGGATGGATGACCGGTTCGATCTCCTGAGAACGCACCGGCGTAGCCCAGAGCAGAGCCATCGCCGCCAAGACGGCGCCGAAGGCGCTGAAGGCGAGAAGCTTCTGCTGGCGTTGCCGGTGACTGAAATTGTCGGCGATCACGGCGCTGGTCGAGAATCGAACGTTGGTCATGGCTCCCTCCGCGCGGGTGTACCGAAGTCCGGAGGCGGCCCGCGCGGGGGTCCACGCCCCGGAAAAATCCGGCTGCGCCGCAAACATTGCCCCTGTTCGTTCACCGCTGACGCTACGACGCGCGTAACCCTGCGTCAATCTGTCAATTGCCCTTCGCTGAAATGGTTTCGGACTTCCCCGAAACCCGTCTCGTTCCCGTGTTGCGGACATGCGATCGCTCCTCTTTCACCCATGGCGCGGGCATTCGTGCCCGGTTGTTGGGTCGTGGCGGATGCGTTCAGGGTTCACGCCGGCGCGGGAAAAAACACACCGTTGCAAAATCCGGCAAAAGCCGTGAACCTTCGCGCCGCAAGGGTCGACAGAGGGGACGGCGAGCGCGTCCGGAAATCCTGGATGACGAATACAGGTTCGATGCATAACGACGGCGAACTCGTCCGACGGGTGGCTGACGGCGACAAGGCCGCCATTCGCCTTCTGTTTCACCGGCACCACGCCCGGATCTTCCGGTTCGTGGCGCGCATGACGAGGTCGGAATCCGTGGCGGACGATGTGGCCAACGACGTGTTTCTCGAACTCTGGCGGCAAGCCGGAAAGTTCGAAGGCCGTTCGGAAGTCTCCACCTGGCTGCTCGGTATCGCCCGCTTCAAGGCGCTTTCGGCGCTGCGCAAGCGGACGGAGGACGAACTCGACGACGAACGGGCCGAAAATGTCGCCGACGCTTCGGATGATCCCGAAACGATGGCGATGAAGGAATCGAAATCGGTTCGCATTCGCCGCCTCGTCGACATGCTGCCGACCGAGCATCGCGTCGTGATCGACCTTGCCTATTATCACGGCCGCTCGGTGGCCGAGATCGGCGAGGTCCTCGCGATACCGGTGGCGACGGTGAAAACCCGGATGTTTTATGCGCGAAAGAAGCTCGGCGAAGCCCTTCAGGCCGCCGGACAGGACAGGGGATGGCCATGAACGCCGAACCGAAAACGACGCTGCGCGACGAAATGGAAAGCCTGCTGCCGTTCTATCTCAACGGCACGCTCGACGGCGACGATCTGGTCCGCTTCGACGCCTGGCTGGCCGCCGATCCGGCCGGGGCCGAAACTCTGGCCGCCGCCGAAGCCGAGTTCGCCGCTTCCATGGTCGCCAACGAGGCGATACGGCCGCGGGCCGACGCGCTGTCGCGATTCTCCGTCGCGCTCGACCGCCAGGCGCGGCCGGCGCCGGTCAATACGCTGCTGGCGCGGGCGTCGTCATGGTTCGCGTCGAAGCCGGCATGGTTGCCCTGGGCGGCCGCAGCGGCCATGCTGGCCGTGGTCGCCGTTCAGGCGATCACCCTGAACGCCGCCGGCGATGGACCGCAAGTCGCCGGCGCTCCGGCGGTCGACGCGCCTTTTGCCCTGATTGCCTTCAAGGCCGACGCACCGGTCGAACGGGTCGCCGCGATTTTGTCGGAAACCGGCGCGACTATTGTCGACGGCCCGAAGCCGGGCGGGTTCTTTCGTGTCGCCATTCCGGCGACCGACGGAACGGCCTATGATGCGATCGTGAAGCGCATCACCGACAGCGGGCTGGTCGACGGCATGATGCCGGGCATCCGGCCCTGAGGAGAGCGGCATGCGGAACTGGACGAGGATGTGTTTCGCCGGTTTGCTGGCGACGACTCTGATGTCGCCGGCGCTGGCGCAAACGGCGGGCCAGGGCAACGGGCCGTCGAACGGCGGCAAGGCCAGCGGGCATTCGAACGGCGTCATCCTCGAATGGCAGCCGGGCTGCAGCAAAGGCGGCGGTGCGTCCGCCAGTCGGGGGTGCGGCCGCAGCAATCCGAAAAAGCCGGTGGGCGAGAAGCCACGAAAAATTGTTCGCGTTCCCCTGCCCAATCCGAAGCGCGTGATTGTCGACCTGCCGGATCGCAATCCGGTCGTGACCGTCGCGCCGGCAAAGCCGAAAAAGCCGAAAGTCGTGCGCAAGATCGTCAAGCCAACCGGTAATGCGCCGGTTGCCCTGGCCGCTCTGCCCCGCCCGGCCGCCAAACCAGCCGCTGCGCCGGTGCTGGTCGGCGATTTCGTCGCCGACGAAGTCCTGGTGACGCTGAGCGGCGACGCCGCCATGGCCGAACAGATCGCCGGCCGGTTCAATCTCGTTGTGCGCTCGCAGCGCGCCTCCACCCTGCTCGGCCGCCGCATCGTCCGCTTCGGAATTCCCGACGGCCGCGCCCCGGAAATCGTCGTCGCCGCGCTTGGCGGCGCGGACGGGGTGGCCGCCGCCGACCTCAACGCCATCTACTCGCTGCAGGCGATGCGCGCGCCGAAAAACTATGCGTTCGAGCGCATCGGGCTGCAATCCGGCAAATCGAATGGCGAAGGCGTCGCCATCGCCGTCATCGATTCGGCGACCGATACGCGCCACCCTGCCCTTAAATCGGCCTATGCCGGATTTTTCGACGCCTTGCCTGATTTCCCCGTCGTCGACGCCGCCCACGGCACCGCCGTCGGCGGCTTGATCGCCGGCGGCGGCAATTTGCCCGGCATGGCCCCGAAGGCGCGCATCTTTCACGCCCGCGCCTTCGAAAACGGCAAATCGACAATGGACGCGATTCTCGCCGCCTTCGATTGGGCGGTTTCGCAGAATGCCCGCATCGTCAATATGAGTTTCGCCGGCCCGCAGAACGGGCTGATGCGGAGCGCCTGCGAAGCCGCCCTGGAGCGTGGCGTCGTGCTTGTCGCGGCGGCGGGTAACAACGGACCGGAGGCCAAACCGGCCTATCCGGGCGCTTATCCCGGCGTCATTGCCGTCACGGCCACCAGCGAACGCGACACGCTGATGCCGCAAGCCAATCGCGGCGACTATGTTTTCGTCGCCGCGCCGGGCGTCGATGTCGTGGCGCCGACGCCGGGCGGCGGCGCCGATTTCATGACCGGCACGTCCTTCGCCGCGGCGATCGCCTCGGGCGCCATCGCCAATCTGATCGCCGCCGACCCGACGCGCGATGACAATTGGGTGGCGCGGACCTTGTCGGCCACGGCGCGCGATCTCGGCGCGGCTGGCCGCGACGCCGATTTCGGCTATGGCCTGTTGACGGTCGGCGCCGCAATGGCGGCGGCGCGATAAAAACGACCCGCCGGCTGCTCCGCATTCAGCGCTTCAGGAACTCGAAAACGTCAGTCTTCCCGGCCGGGCGCGGTTTGTGGTGCGCCGATTGCCGTGTCTTCGGCTGTGTGCCGATCACGGCAATGCGGCAGGCGCCTTCGACCAATTGCAGGCCTTTCGCGCAGACGCATTGCTCTTTCGCGGCCGGCCGGACCGACTGTTTCTTGACGATCGGCCGGGCAACCGGTCTCCGGCATGCGCCGTCGATCACGGTTTCGCCTCGCGTACAGACACAGTCGCCATCGACGGCGATCTGGCCCGGAATGCGGCATTTGGCGCGCGGCGCGGGCGGCGGATCGGGGGCCGGTTGCGGCGCCGGCTGTGGTTCCGGCGCAGGCTGTGGCAGGCTGTGGCGGTGAGCCCGCGGGAGGCGGCGGCGGCGCGACGCATGCGCCAAAAAGCGCTTCCGTCCCAACCGGGCAAACGCATTGACCGCCCACGACGACCTGCACGGCGACGGCGCATTGCGGCGCGGGAACCGGTTCGGGCGAGGGCTGGGGAGCCGGTTCCGGCGGCGGCGCGACGCACGCATCGAAGAGCGCTTCCGTTCCCTCCGGGCAAACGCATTGACCGCCCACGACGACCTGCCCGGCGACGGCGCATTGCGGCGCGGGAGCCGGTTCGGGCAAAGGCCGGGGAGCCGGTTCCGGCGGCGGCGGCGCGACGCACGCATCGAAGAGCGCTTCCGTCCCCTCCGGGCAAACGCATTGACCGCCCACGACGACCTGCCCGGCGACGGCGCATTGCGGCGCGGGAGCCGGTTCGGGCGAAGGCCGGGGAGCCGGTTCCGGCGGCGGCGGCGCGCCATCGCGCACTTTGATGCTCGCGCACGCTTCGTTGTTGGCCAAATTGACTTCGTTGGCGTTGGCTCTCAGCGCCACGCAATTGTCCAGTGAATCCATAGGATGGCGCGGAACGAATACGTTGACCGCCATGTCGAGGAACCCGCCGGGCGCAAGCGCTACTCCCGGATGATCGCACTGATAGACGCCGGGACCGATGAGGGTGCAGGTCCATGGCGGCGACGGCGCGAAGGTCAACCAGGTTGGCGTCAGGGTGGCGACCCGATCGCGAAACGACAGTGGCCCGCGATAGGCTGCGGACCCCGCATTGCCGATACCGATCACAAAGCCGCAAAGGCCGTCCGGCGTGCAGGACCCGCCACGCGGCGCCTTCCAGATCGAGAGGTCCGTCGGTGGCGTCTGGCAGCGCGGATCGCCCGCCGGGCAACCCGCGGGCCAGGCCGTATAGGTGTTGTTCGCCCAACCCCCGTAGGGTCCCCACGATCCGCTGGGATGGCCCATTGCCGCCACGGGCGAGCCCGCGCCCGGCGATCCGGCCGGGCGACAAACCTGTTGTGCATTCGGCGGGTAGGCGGATGCGGCGGCGCCGTTTGCCGCGGCGGCGGGAACGACGAAAAGCGCGGCGAACGCCCCAAGCGCCATCGCCATACGCCTGAAATACTGATTACTGGTCACGCGCGGTCCCCGCCGATTACCCCGGCTGACAAATTGTCGAGGCGCGGAGTATTCGCAATTTTGCATTTATGCGCAATGGGCCGGTTGGCGCAGCCCGCATAGCGGGACGCCGTATCAACGGTTTTCGGCCGGCGCCGGCGGCACCGGAGTAGGCTTGCCGTCCTTGCCGAGCGCCACCATGATGAATTCGGCTTCTGTCACCTTGACCATGGTCTGGCTGAGATAGCGCTGCGCCCAGGCCTCCAGTTTCATTGTCATCGAGGTGCGGCCGACATGGGCGATGGCCGAATAGACCGAAAGCGTGTCGCCGATTTTGACCGGCGCCGTGAAGCTCATTTCCTTGACCGAGGCGGTCACCACCCGGCCACCCGCCCGCTCGGCGGCGCGAATGCCGCAAGCCAGGTCCATTTGCGCCATCACCCAGCCGCCGAAAATGTCGCCGGCGGCATTGGCGTCGCCGGGCATGGCGAGCGTGCGCAAGGTCAATTCGCCGTTGGGCTGTTCCGCTGCAGTCATGGCGCCATCCTCCCGCTCTGCTCCGGCGATAATCCCGCCACGCCGGGCGGTCAACGTGTCCCCGGTCGCTTTTGTCGCAAGGCGCGGCGGATTGCTTTCGGGCGAAAGCCGCCGGCCGGGGCTAACTCTTCGCCACCGAAGCGCAATCGCGGGCGGCCATGGGCGAACATGACTTCATAATCGTTGGCGCGGGTTCGGCCGGTTCGGCGCTGGCCGAGCGGCTGACCGCGGACGGACGGCACAAGGCGTTGTTGCTGGAAGCCGGCGGCGGCGACCGCCGCTTATTCATCGCCATGCCGCTCGGCTACGGCAAGACGTTTTCGATCCCGCCGTCAACTGGATGTATCGCGCCGAACCCGATCCGGGACTTGCCGGCCAGGCCGATTTCTGGCCGCGCGGCAAGGTGCTGGGCGGTTCGTCGTCGATCAACGCCATGGTGTGGGTGCGCGGCGCGCGCGAGGATTTCGACGATTGGTCCGCCGCCGGCAATCCCGGTTGGGGTTACGACGATTTGTTGCCGGATTTCAAGGCGATCGAGGATTTCGACGGCGGCGAAAACGCCTGGCGCGGCGTCGGCGGTCCGGTTCATGTCAGCCGTATCGACAAAAAAATCCATCCGCTGACGCATCGCTATCTGGCGGCCGCGCAGGCGGCGGGGCTGCCAGCCAATCCGGATTTCAACGGAGCGACGCAGGAAGGCGTCGGGCTCTACCAGCTGACTGCGAAAGACGGCCGCCGTGTTTCGTCTTCGCGCGCCTTTCTGCGTCCCGCGATGAAGCGCGAGAACCTGACGGTTTTGACCGGTGCGCAGGTCACGCGGGTGCTCTTTGAGGGCAGGCGCGCCATCGGCGTCGAATACCGGTGCAACGGCCGCCTCGAAACGGCGCGCTGCCGCCGCGAGGTGATCCTGTCCGGCGGCGCGATCAATTCGCCGCAATTGTTGCAGCTCTCCGGCGTCGGCCCGGCGGACCTACTGGCGCGCCATGGGATTGCGATCGTCGCCGACAACGAAAATGTCGGCCGCCACATGGCCGATCATCAGGGCATCAACTATTCGTGGCGCGCAAAGGCGCCGACGCTTAATCAGCGCTTGCGCCCATGGTGGGGCAAGCTGCTTGCCGGCATGGAATATCTGCTGTTGCGCAGCGGCCCGCTGTCGATTTCGATCAATCAGGGCGGCGGCTTTTTCCGCACTTCGCCGGACGAGCCGCGCCCCAACATGCAGCTCTATTTCCAGGCGTTCTCGACCGTGATTCCAAAGCCCGGCGAACGCCCGGTGCTCAACCCCGATCCGTGGCCCGGCTTCTCCATCGGCCTGTCCAATTGCCGGACCCACAATCGCGGCACGGTCGAAATCGCTTCCCCCGACCCGTTCACGGCGCCACGCATCGTCGCCAATGCGTTCAGCCATGAAAAGGACGTCGCCGACATGCTGGCGGCGGTCAAATTCCTGCGGACCATCGCCGCGCAGCAGCCGATCGCCGAAATCATCGAAGCCGAAATCGTGCCCGGCCCCTCGGTGCAATCCGACGACGACCTGATCGCCGATTTCCGCAAACGCTCCGGCACCGTCTATCATCCTTGTTCGACCTGCCGCATGGGCCCCGATCCGGAACACAGCGTCGTCGACAGCCGGTTGCGCGTTCACGGCGTCGACGGCTTGCGGGTCGCCGACGCCTCGATCTTCCCCAATCTCATCGCCGGCAACACCAACGCCGCCGCCATCCTCGTTGGCTGGAAAGCCGGCGCGATCATCCTGGAGGACCACGCATGAAAATCACCGACGTGAAGACATGGGTGGTGGGCAATCCGCCGCCGGGCATCGGCGGGCGCTATTTCATTTTCGTTCGCCTGACCACCGACGGCAATGTCGTCGGTTATGGCGAGGCTTACAACGCCACTTTCGATCCGCACGTCACCGCCGGAATGATCGAGGACGTTGGCGAACGCTATCTCGTCGGCGAGGACCCGCACGACATCGAAAAATTCTTCCGCCGCGCCTATTCGTCCGGCTTCAGCCAGCGCCCCGACGCCTCGCTCATGGGCTGCTTCTCGGCCCTCGAGATCGCCTGCTGGGACATTATCGGCAAGGAGGCGGGCAAGCCGGTCTACAAGCTTCTCGGCGGCGTCGTGCACGAGACGCTGCGCTCCTACACCTACCTCTATCCGACCTCCGGCTCGGTCGTGCCGTCGGAAGTCGACGACCCGGACCGCAATGTCTACAACAACCCCGAAATCGCCGCCGAAACCGCGCTCGACTATGTGCGCCAGGGTTTCAACGCCGTGAAGCTCGACCCCGCCGGCCCCTACACCGTCTATGACGGCCATCAGCCGCGCCTGATCGACATCGACCTGTCGACGCGCATGGTGAAAGCGATCCGCGAGGCGGTGGGAACCTCGTGCGACATCCTCTTCGGCACCCACGGCCAGTTCACCGCATCGGGGGCCAAGCGGATGGCCAGAGCCATCGAGCCATACGACCCGCTGTGGTTCGAGGAGCCGGTGCCGCCCGACATGCCGGAAGTGATGGCCGAAATCGCCCGCTACACGTCGATCCCGGTCGCCACCGGCGAGCGCCTGTGCACCAAATGGGAATTCGCCCGCGTCATCGAGAACCGCGCCGCGACGATCCTGCAGCCCGATCTCGGCCGCTCCGGCGGCATTCTCGAAACCAAGAAGATCGCGGCTATGGCCGAGGCCTATCACATCCAAATCGCGCCGCACTGCTATTGCGGGCCGATTGTCGCCGCCGCCAACATCCAGCTCGCCGTCACGCTGCCGAACTTCCTCATCATCGAGGCGATCAAGACCTTCGACGGCTTCCACGCAACCTTGCTGAAGAAGAAGATCGGTTGGGCCGACGGCCGCATCATCCCGTCGACGGAGCCGGGCCTCGGCGTCGAGCTGAACGAGGCGGTCTGCGACGCCCACAAGTGGACCGGCCGGCCATTGCATCTCGGCATGCTGGAAAAACCGCTGGCGCCGTGAACCTCACGGCTGTTGGCGAATGACCGTCAGGTTTGGATCGCCGTAGAAGGTGTAGGCGAGATAGGTCGGGTCGCCGGTGGCGTAAAATCCGCGCCTCACCTCGCGCAACACGTCGGCGATGCGCACGCGGTCGGCGGCGAGCCCGCCAACGAGTCGGGCATAGTATTCAGCCGCAAACGTCGCCGCGGTTTCATCGGAAAGTGGCCACATTCCGCCGATGAACCCGCCCGCGCCGCTTTCCAGCACCGTCGCGCCCCATCCCTGCACGAAGCCGCCCATCACTTTCGCTGCGCCGCTGTCACAGGCATTGAAGAAATAGAACGGTCGTCGCGCCGGATCGGCCGCGCCCGCGATACGCCGCCATGTCGTCGGATCGATGCGCTCGTCTTCCAGGAGAATTGCAAATGGCGCCTCTCCGGCCAGCGGATCGCCGATGGCGCCATGCCCGGAAAAATGCACGAAACGCCCCACCGGATCGCGCACCAGCGCCTCGAAGGCGGCGTAGTCGCCGCCGATCGCATCAAAGCCGGAGAGCGCCGACAGGGCGTCGATTTCACGTTGCTGGAAGGGCAGCGCCTGCCGTCCCGCGTAATGCGGCGCAACCGCCGCGACGCCGTTGAAGACAATTTCGCCGCCCGGCCGGTCGGAGAGCCCGCCATCGTCTCGCGGCGTCCAGCGTCCGATGCGATAGGTGATGCCGAGGAACCCCCCGGGCTCGCCATCGCCGCCTGGCGCAAACACCAGTTCCCAGGGAAAGGCCGGGCTGTTGGAGGACACGAGCAGGGACGAAAGGCGTTTCTCCGCTCGCAACTGCACGAACACCTGGCGGAATTCCCTGGGCGTATAACGCCGGTAGAGCTGATCGCCGAAGCCTTCGGCAAAGGCGACGATGCGCTTGCGCTGGGCGGCCGGATCGCCGTCCGCCGCCGCGGTCAGCGAGCTGGCGCTGCGCAGCCGCGATCCGAGCGTCACCATCTGCGCGTAATTCGCCTCGATCCATCCAACCGCGTCATCGGGAAGATCGAACGAGCCGACAATCGCGCCGGCGATATGCGGCGAATGAATGTAGACGGCGGCGTGGCGCGGCCTCGCCGGATCTTCGAACTGGACGAGAACGTCCATGTCCGGAACCGAACCCCCGACATCAAGGTCGATCGCCTCGCCCTGCGCCATGGGTCCCGACGACGACAGGGCGCTCGGCTGCGCCGGCTGTCCATTCCCGGCGACGACAACCGGGCGGGCGGCGCTGCCGAGAAAGCGACCGGCGTGATAGAAACGCGCCGCCAGCCGCCGGGTCGTTCCGGTCACCGCGTCGGACCGGAGGGTCAGGTCGAAACGGGCAAAGTCGCTGTCATTGTCGCGATAGAGCACGATGCGGCGCTGCAGGGGTTCGCCGTCCGCGGCGTCGAAACCGGGCGCGATCAGGTCGACATCGATCGGCCAGGATTCGGCGTCCGCCGGAAGGGGCAGCTCGAGCGCGCCCTCGGTGGTCAATTTGCCGCCCGGCGCGGCCTTCGCCGTCACGCCCGGCGTCAGCGGATCGAGTGTCAGCGCCACCGTTACGGCAATCCGCTCGCCCGGTTGAATGGTTTCCGGCGCGTCGAGATAGGGGTGGCGCACCACAGGTCCGCCGGCCGGCGCGCCGGTCTCAGGTTGTTTCTCACCCTCGACGGGGGACGCCATCCCTCCGCCGCCGCTCCCCATTCCATGGTCGTTGTCGGCGAAGCCTCCTTCGGCGGGAACCGGCGGCTGTTCGGACGGCGCGGGCAAAACCGCCGGCGGTGGTTCGAGCGAGGCGCCGTCACTCGTTTCCGGCAGCGGCGAAGCGGGTTCTCCCGGGCCATCGCCTCCGGCCGTCGGTGGCAGAGAGCCGGCGCCCGGCGGATCGCCGGCCGGCTTCGGTGCGGGCAGCTCGGCGCTCATGTCCGGCGGGCGCGAAGCGTGCTCCCGCCGCGGCGCCGACACCAGGGATGACGCGACCAGCCACAACGCAACGAGCAAAACAAACGCGACCACCGCCGCGACGAGCAAACCTCGTCTTCGCCCGGCTGGTTTCGGCGTTCGCATGGTTTCGGTCTGCTTTATCGGCGGTCTGATCCACCGTTCATTCGCGTCGCTTCGATTAAGCGACTGAATCCCCGCGGCGTCAATTGGCGCGCGACGCGCCGGGGAATGGACCGGCTACTCCGCCGCCATACCCATCGGCTCGTCGACAGGCGCGCGCCCGTCGAACGCCATTCGCGCGTCAACGATGCGTTGACGGTTCGTCAGCGCCCATTGGGCGATGACCCCGAGCGGTTCGGTCAGGGATTGCCCGAGCGGCGTCAACGCATAGTCGACCCGCGGCGGTATGGTCGGATAGACGGTGCGCGAAACGAAACCGTCGCGCTCCAGTGTGCGCAACGTAAGTGTCAGCATACGTTGGGATATTCCCTCCACCTCGCGTTTCAGCGCCGAAAACCGCCGTGGTCCGTCGCCAAGCGCCCGCACCGTCAGCACCGTCCACTTGTCGCCGATCTGCGCCAGCACCTCGTGCACAGCCATGCAGGAGCCGGTGACATTCTTGTGCCCATGTTTCACGAATGTGCCTCCTTGCGCGAACCGCCCCGCCGGCCTACTTCGCAGTCCGGTTACCATTTGTAACTTGTATCACAATGGTAACCAACGAACAAATCAAAACCAATACGGCGCTTGTCGCGCCACGGGGTATGCCGATGTCGAATGTCCTTCTTGTCACCACCTCGCCGCGCGGCGGCGATTCCGTTTCCACCAAACTCGCCGCCGAACTCGCCGCCAGATTGGCGAAAAAGTCGGGCGCCAGCCTCGTCACCCGCGATGTCGGCGCCAAGCCGCTGCCGCATATCGATGTCGATTTCGTCGTCGCCACCCGCTCCGGCAAGACGGATTTGTCCGCCCACGAAAAGGCCGCGCTCGACCGCGGCATGGAAATCGTTGGCGAAGTGAAGGCGGCCGATATCATCGTCATCGGCGCGGCGCTGATCAATTTCAACGCCACCACCAATCTGAAGGGCTGGGTCGATCATCTCGCCATCCCGCGGCAGACCTTTCAATATGGCGCCAGCGGCGCGGAAGGGCTGGTCACCGGCAAGAAGGTCTATGTCGTCACCGCCTCCGCCGGCGCCTATGGCGATGGCCCGGGCGACTATTTGAAGCCGTGGCTCACCTACGCGCTCGGCTTCGTCGGCATGACGGATGTCGAGTTCATTCGCGTCGACGCACTCGCCTACGGCCCGGAAGCGGTCGAAAAGTCGATGGCCGCCGCCGCCGCGCGCATCGAGGCGATCGCTGCCTGACGCTTTGACCGTCCGCCGACAATTGGCGTCGCCGGCCTTAAAGTCGACGGCGCGGCTCTGAACCAACCTCGCGATCCTGAACGGTCGCGAGGTTTTTCATGCGCTATGCTTTCATCGGTCTCGGCAATCTCGGCGGCCATTTGGCCGCGAGCCTGTTGCGCGGCGGTTTCGAGGTCCATGTTTTCGATCGCGATCCCCAAGCCGTCGACCGGCTCGTCGCGTCCGGAGCGACGGCCGCGGCGAACCCGGCCGAAGCGGCCCGGGCGGCCGGAAACGCCGTGACCTGCCTGCCCTCGCCAAAGGTCTCGGAAGCGGTGCTGGCCGGCCCTGACGGCCTGCTCGCCGGTTTGCCCTCCGGCGGGGCCTGGATCGAGATGTCGACCAACGGGCGCGACGAAATCATCCGCCTTTCCGGCCTCGCCGCCGCGAGAGGCGTGCGCACGCTCGAATGCCCGGTCACCGGCGGCGTGCATCTGGCCGCCGCCGGACGCATCACGGCGCTGGTCGGCGGCGACGCCGACCTCTACGAGGCGCACCGCGAAGCGATCGCGGCGATGACCGACAAGTCCTTCCTGATGGGGCCGATCGGATCGGCGGCGATCATCAAGGTCATCACCAACATGCTGGCCTTCATTCATCTCGTCGCCGCCGGCGAGGCGATGATGCTGGCCAAAAAGGGCGGGCTCGACCTGGCCCAGGCCTACCGCGCCATCGTCGCCTCGTCGGGCAATTCCTTCGTCCACGAGACCGAGACGCAACTGGTCTTGAACGGCTCCTACGACATCCAGTTCACCATGGATCTGGCGCTGAAGGATCTCGGCTTCGCCGCCGCCATGGGCAAGGAATTCGGCGTGCCTCTCGATCTCGCCTCGATGGTCGACCAGACCTTCGTGCGCGGCAAGGCGGCCTTCGGCGGCGACGCCTGGTCGACGAAGATCGTCAAGCTGCTGGAGGACGCCGTCGGCGAGGAGTTGCGCGCACCGGGATTTCCGGCGCGGCTGGAGGCCTGAACCTTCTCGACGCGCGCGCCAACGGCGTGGCAATTCGCCCGGGATTTGCTAACATGCCGCCGGGGCGCAATTGCGGGGGACTTCCGCCATGGCTGAGCTTCGCGCCGAAACCGTCATGCCCGACAGCGCCGCTCGCGCCGCTATCGACAAGGAAATCGTCGCCTACAATGGCGAACAGGCTGTGGTCGCCGCAAGCGTGCGAAACCGTTTGCCGCTCTTCGTCGGCGGCGCGCTGGCCGCGGCCGCGGCGGTCGCCGCTTTCGCCATCCAGTTCGATCCGGATCGCGACTGGCTCTCCACACCGATGATCTTCGTCTATTTCTTCGGGGTCATGGCGGCGTTTTTTGCGTGGGATCAGGCGGTAAAGCCGGCGAAACTGCTGCAGCAGGGTTTGCGTGACCGCATTTTGCCGCCTCTCTTCGGATTCCTCACCGATGTCCGCTATGCCCACGGCGGAAATCCGGCATCGGGCGATCATCTGCCGAAAGAGGCGATCGGCAGCTATAACCGCACGACCATCGGCGATCTGGTCGCCGGCAGGCACGATGGCCTGGATCTCGAGATTTTCGAGGCGACATACACTCTCAAGAGCAGCAAGTCGTCATCAACGCAGTTCAAGGGCGTCGTGCTCGCCGTCTCCCTTCAACACGCCTTTCCGGGCATCCTCGTCGCGGTGCGAAAATCCGGCGATGTGACCCGCTGGTTTCGGGAGATGTTTTCGGGAAAGCTGGAAACCATCGATTTCGCCAATCCGGCGGTCGGCGAGGCTTTCGAGGTGCGCACAAGCAATGGCGAAGCCGCCCGCAAACTGGTCGACGGATCGCTCGCCAAGGCGCTGGCCTATCTGCGCGACGAATGGCCCGATGGCCAGCCGCGCCTGGCGTTGAACGAAAGGAGCGGCTTCGTGCTGTTGCCGACGACCAAGGATTTTTTCGAGTTGCCGAAAATCGGCACGCCGCTCCACTATGACGGCCATATCGCGCCGATGAGCCACGAGCTGGCGCGGCTGGTGGCGCTCGCGGCTTTGGTCGCCAATATTCGATAGATGCCGGTCAGGCGCGAACGCGCAACGCGCCGCGCAACATGTCGATCTGCAGCGGAGCATGACCCGGCGTTTCGCCATCGATCTCGAATCCGGTCGTCTCCGTCGGCGCGATCCGCACCTCGCGCCCCTTGGTTATCGTGACCTCGGGCATGTTGCGATGCGCCCCGGAATAAATCTTGTTCATGTTGTCGAGCATGTAGAGTTTCGACGCTCCCCGGATCACCACGACATCGAACAGCCCGTCATCCATCTCCGCGTCGGGCGCGATCGCCATGCCGCCGCCCAGGAAACGGCCATTGGCGACCGCGACCAGCGCCGTTTCCTCATCGGTCACAACAGCCCCGTCGACGGACACCGTCATCCGCGAAAATCGGTGTGAGAGCACGGCCTGCACCGATTTCATGAAAAACAGCGCTTGGCCGGGAACGAAGGAGACGCGTCGCGCCGAGTTCACCGATGCGGCGATGCCGGCCGAGATGCCGGCGCTGACGCAATTGAGGAAATACCGGTCCGCCGAACCGCCGCCGTCGCCGACATACGTTACCCTTCCGGCATCGATGAGACGCGTCGCGCCCGGATCGGCCAGACGCGCCATGACCGAATTGGCGTCGCGAGGAATGCCGAGACCGCGGGCCAGATCGACGCCGACGCCGACCGGTATCAGGGCGAGCTCGGGCAGCTCCGCCGCTGTAAGGCCGGTCGACAACAGCGCATCGGCGACCTCGTTGGCGACGCCGTTGCCGCCGGCGACGACGATCAGGCGACTTCCGCGCGCCAGGGTCTCGTGCGCGAGGCGGCCGGCTGCGCCGCGCGCGGCCGTTGTGACAAGATTGTTGTCCGGAAACGCTTCGTCAATCGGGCGCGCCATTTCGGCAGCGCCCGGCCCATTGCGCCGTGACCGGCCGCGGGATTGACGATGATGGTGACTTCACCCGGCAAGCGGCGTTCCTCTTCGGGTTCCATCAAATCGTCGTAAACTGACAGAAGGTTAAACAATGCGCGCGGCGGCCCGGATCTTGAAAGCCGCTTTCAGGATTTCCGCTTGCATCGGCGCGCCGCCGACCGGAATTCCATCAAGCACCAGACCGAGTGTTTCGCCGGCGCCGACTGGCTCCACGCGTGCATGCGTTCCTTTGAGAATGTCGACAAACGGCGCGTTGCGGTGGTGGCCTTTGTAGATCCGGTTGATCTGGTCGATCAGGCGCCATTTCGATTGGGCGCGGATGACGACGAGATCGAATTCGCCATCGTCCAATTCGGCGTCCGGAGCGATCGCCATGCCGCCGCCGTAGAATCGCCCGTTGGCGATGACGATTTCAGCGATTTTTGTGCCGATCGGTTCGTGACCGTTCACCGTCACGCGCACTCTGGGAAACCTGAACGCGATCAGCGCGCGGATGGTTTTCGGGAAAAAGACCAAGTGGCTGGACAGCATCCGGTTCAGCCGCGCGGCGTTTGCCTTGCGGGCGATGCGGGAAGACAGTCCCATGCCGGCGGTGTTGACCATGTGGCGAACGCGTGGCGCGCCACTGTCGTCGACGAAGGTAACCCTGATGACGTCAATGACCGCGTCGTGTCCGTCGGCGATCGCGTCAACGACGGCGTCGGCGGAGCCGGAATAGCCGAGCGATCGGGTAAAATCGGCCCCGGCGCCGACCGGAAGCAGTGCGATTGTCGGCAATTCGGCAATTGTCCAGCCGGAGGCGAGCAGCGCTTCGGCTGCCTCATTGGCCGATCCGGTGTCGCCGACAATGATGACCAGATCGTGGTCGAGGCCGGCCGCGGCGACCACGCTGTCGCCGACGCCGCCCGAATGCCCGATCACATCGACGGTGACCTTGCCGAACCGGCGTCGGATCGCCTTTTCATAGAGCGGCCATATCGACCGGGTTCGTCCTCCGCCAGCATGGGGATCAACGACTACGGCAACCGAATCGGGCAACGTGTTTCTCCTGTTGAAACAACCGGATGCCCTATTGCCCTGGGGGTTGCAAGTGGCTTGGTTCAGCGCACTGCGTCGCGGATGGCCTCAATATCGGCGGCGCGGTCGAGGCGTCGCCTGGTCTCGTCGGGAATGCGATAACGCGCGGCAAGTTCGGAATCCGGCCGGATTTCAACAACGGTGACCGACAGGGAATGGGTCAGTTCGCGGGTCACGCCGAGCGACGCGCCGCCGCCGAGATTTGATGTGCCCGGAACGATGGAAAAAGTAGGACCGGCTCCGGCGGAATTCGTCAGCGTGAAACCTACGCCGTAGGAATAGGAAACCGGAGCCTCGTTGATGGAAAAGAGGATTTTTGTCGTTTCCTTGATCCAATCGGCGAGGCCGGAGGCTGCCGGCGATGCGGTGGGCGCCGGCGACCGGCGGGGCGTCGCACTCGAGTTCGGCGAAGGGAAAATAGACGGTCAATGTCGTTTCGCGCGTACGCAGGACCTCTGTGCCCAAAGACGCCGAAACGCCGGTCGTTCCGAGGCTGACCGGCACGACAAGGCCGCCTTGCCCCGAAGCGTCCGTTTGCACGGCGACCGCAAGGCCCACGGTCGCGGAGGCGACGAAATTGCGGATGTCGAGGCCGGCGGCCCAGAACACCGGCGCGCACGTCCGGCGTCGTTTCCACCCATTCGACGGCGGCGCAAAGTTCGGCTTCGATGGCGCGCAGGATATCTTTGGTTTCGACGTAGTCGGCACGCGTGAAAGCCGGTGCGCCCGCGCATCCCGATAGCGCCAATCCGGCGAAAACAAGCGCCAATCCCGGTTTCATCGATCGTTCCCCGCGAATCACCCGGCACGAGGCTAACGCGCGCAACCCCCTTGGCAAGCCGCCGATCCGGATGTGATCGCAGCGACCAAGAACCGCGAAGAAACCGCACCGGCGCTCAAACCCCGATTCCGCGAAATTCGATGGCGGCGCCAACCGCCGGGAAGAGGATTTTACGGCAAACCGAACCGTTTGCCGTTCGCTTTCTTGGGACAAGCATTGTCCTGCCAAATTGTCGCGATTTATACGCGAGATGTCCCGGAATACAGTCCGCCTGCCACGGTTTTGCCCCAGTTTCCGCTTTGCGACGCCCGCAACCCGCGCAATTGCGGCAAGATCAAGTCATTGTACTGATTACATTTTTTAATGCCAATTGACTTGCCCTAGCCAATGCAGCCGGTCAGAAACCCACCCACCGGCAGCCGCGCTCCTCCCGAAGCGGACCGGAAATCCAGAAAGTCAGGAGAGACCGATGAAGAAGATCCTCGCAACCGTCATCGCTTCCGCCGCCATGCTCGCCGCCGCCATCGCCGCCGAGATGGAAGGCGTGGTCAAGGCCGTTGACGCCGCGGCCAGGAAGGTCGTGCTCGAAGACAGTTCGGAACTGGCCGTCGCCGACGGTGTTGTCCTTGACGGCATCGAGGCCGGCGCCAAGGTGAAGATCACGGTCGATGACGCCAGCAAGGCCATCACGGCCATCGCCAAGCTCTGATCGTCGTCACCTTCCCGAATCCGCCGGGGTTTGCGCCCCGGCGGATTTTTTATGCCTTGGCGTGAACCATTCCGATTGCTGCGCCGACAGACGGTCAACGGGACGATAACGCGCCCGGCAACCCGATGGAGGACGACATGCAATCCACACTCACCCGTAAAATCGCCGCCGGCCTCATGGGCCTCGCCGTTGCCGCCGGCGCGCTCGGTTCGGCGCCGCGCGCCAGCGCCGCCGGCCTCACCCCGACCGAGGCCGCCGTGATCGCCGGATTCGGCGGTTTTGTCGTTGGCAGCATGATTGCCGAACGCCACCATCGTCACCATCGCCACGTCGCGGTCGACCGCTGGGAACTTCATGTGATGCGCTGCGAAGCCCGCTACAGCACCTATGACCCCGCGTCCGACACCTTTGTCGGCTTTGACGGCGATCTGCACCGCTGCCGCCTGTAAGCGCGGCGGCCCGCCACGACGGCGGCGGCCGGACACGCCCCCAAGGCCGCAACCGTCCACAAGGCGCCGGCGTCTCCGCGGAGACGCCGGCGCCGGTTTCATTTCAACTGACTGAATAAAATGAGATTCTTCCGGAAACCATGAACCTTTGCGCCGGTCCCGACGACCCATGATCATGCGGCCGATGCCGTTCAATCCAGGGAGACCACCGCCATGAACGCCAAATCAATTGCTTCCGCTCTGTTGTAGGCGCTTTTTCTTCTGCCTTCCGCAAATGCCGACGCCCAAACGGCCGGGCCATCCGCCAATTACTCGCGCGGCGATTTTGACCACGATACGGGCGTGGAATAGCTCAGCGCCAGAATGCTGGCGCCGGTCACCCATGTGCGCGAACCGCGGCGCCTGCGCAAAAAGTGCGAATGCGAGCGCAAGATGAAAACCGTTACTCTCGACGGCATCATCCACGTCGCCATTCTCGATTGCAATGATCGCCCGCTTTGAGCCCGGCGCCAGCCGCGCCCGCGCGACCGGCGACCGAGCAAACTTTTCTTGCCAGTTTGGCGTAAAAGGGCGACAAATTGTCCATCGGGCGCCCGCTGGCCCGGAGACTGGATTGGAATGCCCTTGGCGAGCGAAAGCCCGCGAGAGGCTGCGACATGAGGGTAAACCCGGCGCGCGCATTTCCTGCCTCTCCCCGTGAAGGTGCGGACTGGCGGCCCCGAGACGTGGCCGTCGCCGCGTCAGCAAAAGGGAGAGCCTACATGGGCCAGATGAGCGGCACCGTGAAATTTTTCAATCGCGACAAGGGTTTCGGATTTATCGTGCCGGATGGCGGCGGCAAGGATGTGTTTGTCCACATTTCAGCCGTGCAGGCATCCGGGCTGCAGGGACTGGATGACGGCCAGAAAGTGTCCTTCGACACCGAACCCGACAAACGCGGCAAGGGTCCGAAAGCCATCAACCTGACCGTGGGTTGACCGGGCTGTTCAGGTCCGGTTCAGCAGGTTCGCCATAAAAAGGCTCCCGATTGGCGTGAGTATCCGGTTTCCGGAATACAGCGCCGGAACAGGGAGCTTCGAGCCATGAACCGTTTTTTCAAGTCCGCCATGATGTCGATTGCGGTCGCCGCGACGGTGTCCGCTCCGCTCGCCGACGCGTCGGCCGGTGAAAGAATCCGCCGCGATCGCCATCCGGTCATCTCCCATCACGGTCCGAACAATGGCGGAGAGTTGCTGGCTGCCGGCATCCTCGGCCTCGCCATCGGCGCTATCATCGTCGGCGCCGCCAATAACGGCCAGCCGGTGGTGGAGCCGCGTCCGCGTCCGCATTGGGATGCTTTTCCCGATGCGCCGCGTCACGAGCCGCGCGTCATTTCCTGACGACGGCTACGGCTACACGCCCGAGCCGTGGAGCCGCGACTGGTTCGAGGCCTGCGATGCGCGCTACCGCACCTTCGATCCGCGCACCGGCACCTATGTCGCCAAGGGCGGCAAGCGCAGATTCTGCACGCTGAATTGACCTTCGGGTTCATCGTCCCGGCCGTCGCGCAATCGCGGCGGCCGATTTCATTTCAGGTACGGATTGCTGCGCCGTTCCTCGCCGAATTCGCCGCCGGGCCCGTGTCCGCACAAGAAGCGGACATCGTCGCCCAAAGGCAGCAACTTCCCCTTGATCGAGGCGATCAGCGCCGCGTGATCGCCGCCGAACAGGTCGGTGCGGCCGATCGAACCGCGAAACAACACATCGCCGACATGGGCGAATTTCGCGGCGCGATGAAAAAAAACGACGTGCCCGGGCGCGTGTCCCGGGCAATGCAGCACTTCGAAAACATGGTCGCCGAACCCCAGCGTCTCGCCTTCCTTGAGGAACCGGTCAGGCGTGCAATCGCGAACAGCGTCGCCGACGCCGAACATGCGCCCCTGGTTTTCCAGATTGGCGAGCAGCGGTCGATCCGCTTCATGCGGGCCGAGAATGTCGACGCCGAGGCGCTCCTTCAGCTCCATGGCGCCGCCGGCGTGGTCGATATGGCCGTGCGTGATCCAGATCGCCTCGATCGTCACCCCCGTCTGGCGGATGGCGTCGACTATCCGGTCGACATCGCCGCCCGGATCGACCACGACGCCGGTTTTATCCGCGGCGTCGAACAGGATAGCGCAATTCTGCTGGAATGGCGTGACCGGAATGATGACGGCGTTGAGTTGGCCCATGGATCGCTCCGTGTTTCCCTCCGCATACCGAACCGCGCCGGAAATGAAAACGGGCAGCCAGGCGGCCGCCCGTCATCGCGATGCGTCAGAGCGAGATCAGGACTTGTTGCCGCCCATGACCATGCCGGCAATCGCCGTCAGAACGCCGCCGCCGACACCCGACGACACGACCTGGCCGATGATGTTGCCGATATCCATGCCGCCGGCCGCATCGCCGCCGAGCATCCCGCCCAGCATGCCGCCGAGCGCAGTTCCGCCGCCAATGCCGCCGAGCGCGCCGGCAAGCAATTTGGGCAGCATCTGCATGGCGGCCTGCTTGAGCAAGGCCGAGGTGATTCCGCCGCCGGCAGCGCCGGAAACGGCCTGAATGACCAGTTGGATGATGGTGTTGACGTCCATTGTATTCCCCCGGGGGTTTTCTGCCGCCATGGCTGGAGGCGCATTTATGAAACGTCGGATTCGACGAAAGTCAAATACGTTAATGCTAACTTAACGGAAGATTTCGCCTCGCGGCCCCGACGGGTTGCGCCCGACGAAACCGCAAGATCCAATGCTGTTTCATTGGATGAAACAGCCTCGTGGCGATTCACCGCGGTTGCCGGGCCCCGGAAATCCGCGCCGATGCGCTTCACGGTTGGCAAATGCCGCCCGCCGGCATAAACATGTCAATCATGCTGACATGTTCTCCGATCAAAGCAGCGCCATCACCCGCATGAAATCGGCAACCGCTTCCCTGTCCGACCGACCGGAATCGCCGGCGGAGATCGATTTCGCCCTGATCGAGCTCCTGTTTTTCGCATATCGCGATTTCACCGCGGAACCGGACAAATTGCTCGACCAATACGGCTTCGGCCGCGCCCATCACCGCGTCATCCACTTCGTCAACCGTCGCCCGGGCCTGACCGTGGCCGAACTGCTCGATGTCCTGCGCATCACCAAGCAATCGCTGGCGCGTGTTTGAAGCAGCTGATCGACGCCGGACACATCGTTCAGGTGCAGGGACCGAAAGACCGTCGTCAACGCGAATTGCATCCGACCGCCAAGGGCCGCGCTTTGGCGTTGACGCTCGCCGCGCCGCAATCGCGCCGAATCGCCGCCGCGCTTGCCGAAACCGGCGCGGATCGGCGGCCGATTGTCGAAGCTTCCTTGCGGCGCTGGTCGATCCGGCCCTTCGCGAACAGATCGACCGCTTGCCGGACCTGACTTCACCGGTCAAAATGGAGCCATGAACCCATCCCCGCTTTCCCCCGATGACGCGCCGCATCTTCTGGTCGTCGACGACGACACGCGCATCCGCAACCTCTTGCATGAATTCCTGACCGCCAATGGCTTTCGCGTCACTGTCGCGGGCTCGGCGGCGGAAGCGCGACGCCGGCTTGAGGGGTTGTTTTTCGACCTTCTCGTGCTCGACGTGATGATGCCCGGCGAAAGCGGCGTCGATCTGACCCGCGCGTTGCGCGCCACCCGCGATGTGCCGATCCTGATGCTGACCGCGCTATCCGAAACCGAGGCGCGCATCGCCGGTCTAGAGGCCGGGGCCGACGACTATCTGGCCAAGCCGTTCGAGCCGCGCGAACTGGTGCTGCGCATCAATTCGATCCTGCGCCGGGCCATGCCGCCGCCGGCCGACGAAGTCGAGCAGGTCGTCTTCGGACCCTTCGCCTTTCAATTGGCGCGGCGCGAACTGCGCAAGGGCGGCGAGATCGTCAAATTGACCGACCGCGAACAGGACATTCTCGCCATGTTCGCCCGCCGGCGTGGCGATACCGTGCCCCGCCACGAACTGGTGCCCGATGGCGGCGAGGTTGGCGAACGCACCATCGACGTGCAGATCAATCGCCTGCGCCGCAAGATCGAGGTCGATCCCGCCAATCCGGTCTGGCTCCAGACGGTGCGCGGCGTCGGCTACAAGCTGGCGGCGGATTGAGCAGGGCGGAAGGCGGGCCCGACGGAATGCGCCACACGCCAGACGGTCACCGGCCATGACGACGCCCGACCTTCCCGCCGGCGCGGCCGAAAAAGGCCGGCGGTTTACGCCGCTCCAGCGCCTGGCTCCGTTCGGCCATTTCTGGCGGCGCTTCTGGCGCTCGATCTCGCGCGCCATGCCGAAAGGCCTTTATCCGCGCTCGCTGATCATCGTCATCGCTCCGGTGATCCTGCTGCAATCGGTCGTCGCCTTCGTCTTCATGGAGCGCCATTGGCAGACGGTGACGCAACGCCTGTCGACCGCCGTGGTGCGCGATATCGCCGCGATCATCGACATGGTCGAAACCCGCCGCGCCGGACGACGTGGCGGCGTCGTTGCGCATTGCCCAGGAGCGCATGGCGCTGAAGGTCGATCTGCTGCCCCCGAGCGCCCTGCCCGCGCCGGGCCCCAAGCCGTTCTTTTCCATTCTCGACCAGGCGCTTTCCGCCGAAATCACCAGCCAGATCGGCCGGCCGTTCTGGATCGACACGGTCGGCGCCTCCAACATCGTCGAAATCCGCGTCCAGCTCGACGAGCCGTGCTGCGGGTCTTCGCCCAGCGCAGCCAGGCTTACGCCTCCAACTCGCAAATCTTCCTGCTGTGGATGGTGGGCACGTCGGTGGTGCTGCTGACGGTGGCCATCCTGTTCCTGCGCAACCAGATCCGGCCGATCCAGCAATTGGCCGAAGCCGCCGAATCCTTCGGCCGGGGCCGGCCGCCGCCCTCGGGCTTCCATCCGCGCGGCGCCGACGAGGTGCGCCGCGCCGGCATCGCCTTCGTGCGCATGCGCGAGCGCATCGAGCGGCAGATGGAGCAGCGCACCGCCATGCTGACCGGCATCAGCCACGATCTGCGCACCATCATCACCCGCTTCAAGCTGCAATTGGCGCTGGCCGGGCCGCGAACCGACCTGAAGGCGCTGAACCGCGACGTCTCCGACATGCAGGCGATGCTGGAGAGCTACCTCGCCTTCGCCCGCGGCGAAGCGGCCGAGGACGCCGGCGATCTCGATCTCGCCGCGCTGTTCGGCCGGCTGCGCCAGGAAGCGGAGATGCGCGGGGTGAAATTCGAGGCGGCGTTTGCCGGCCCCGAACCGGTGCAGGTCCGCCCGGCGGCCTTCGCCCGCCTGGTCGCCAATCTCGTCGGCAACGCCAGGCGCTACGCCAAAACCGTCAATGTCGCCGCCGTCTCCGGTCGCGGCTCGCTGCTGCTGACCATCGACGACGACGGCCCGGGCATTCCGCCGGAAAAACGCGAGGAGGTGTTCAAGCCCTTCGTCCGCCTCGACGAGGCGCGCAACCAGGACGAAGGCGGCACCGGCCTCGGCCTCGCCATCGCCCGCGACATCGCCCGCAGCCATGGCGGCGAAGTGACGCTCGACGACAGCCCGCTCGGGGGCTTGCGGGCGAGAGTAAGGGTGCCGGTGTAGGGGGGCAGGCTGCGACGGCCGCGCCGCTTGACCCTTGCCAGTACCCCCCCTCAAAACATCCTTCCGCCGTTTCCCACCTTCTCGGTCGGCCCCAGCAGCACCACCTCGCCGTCGGCGTCGGGCACGCCCAGCGTCAGCACTTCCGACATGAACGGGCCGATCTGGCGCGGCGGGAAGTTGACGACCGCGATCACCTGCCGGCCAACCAGTTCTTCGCACGAATAGTGCCGGGTGATCTGCGCCGAGGATTTCTTCTCGCCGATCTCCGCGCCGAAATCGATGCGCAGCCGGTAGGCAGGCTTGCGCGCCTGCGGGAACGGCTCGGCCGCGACGATGGTGCCGACGCGGATGTCGACCTTGTCGAAATCGGCCCAGGCGATCTCCGGCTTTCGCTCAGCAGGAGCCATGGGTCTCGAACAGGGCCGAGTCGAGCGCCTGGCGGGCGGTGACGCCCTCCTGCAGCACGAAGGCGAAGGCCTGGAAATAGGTTTCGCAGGCCTCCAGCGACGAGGCGAGGAGGACTTCGACCTGCTGCGCGGTCGGCTCCACCCCGCCGGCGAGCAGCAGCGCCTGGCGGAACATGATCGCCCCTTCCTGCTCCCACAGGTCGAAATGGCCGAACAGCATCTGCTCGTTGATCAGCGACAGGAGCCGCATCACGTCGAAGGCGCGCGCTTCCGGAACTTGCAGATCGAAGGCGCAGGCCAGATGCAGCGCCTCGAAATCCTCCATCCACGAAAACGACACGTGGTAATCGGTCCAGTGACCGGCGACCGAAATGGCGATCTCGTCGTCGCCGGTGCGCTCGAACGCCCAGTCATTGGCGTTGGCGACGCGCTCGATCGTGTCGACGGGATGGGAATCGCGGGCGATGCTGATTTCGGCAAGGCTCATGACCGTGCGTCCTCGATAAGGGGGTTCGCCGCTTCGGACGCCCCGGTTGGACACGCTTCGGCACCTGACGCACACTGGCCGGACTCGGCGGCCGCAAAGACATCCCCTGCCGGGCCGCCGCTGCCCGACGCATGATCCGCTCGCGAATCACGCAACGTTTTCAGTCTATTGATGATGAGTCCGCGCGCCAGCCCCAATTTCGGGACCGGGCGTTTGGCAGGGCAAAAGGACGTGGGGGCAATCGACATGCGCCGAGCCATAACCGACTCGCGCCAAAGCGTTTTCCGGCTTTCTGTGAATAACCGGCTTGTCCCCGATTATTTTTTGGCGCGCGCCTTCGCGCGGCCGGCTTTTCGGCAGGTGTCGCACCATTGGCCGCTTCCAGTTCAGCGATGCGGGCTGAAAGCGCGTCGTTTTCCGCCCGCGCCTTCAACGCCATTTCCTTCACCGCCTCGAACTCGTCGCGCTGGACAATGTCCATCGAATTGAGAAGCCGCTCCATCTGCGCCCTGAGCCCGCTTTCCACTTCGCGGCGCACGCCCTGCGCCGCGCCGGCGGCGTCGGCGAGCAGGCGGGCGAAATCGTCGAGGATGCGGCTCGGACCGGTGGACATGGGCTTCGACCTTTCGTGTTCCGTAAGGGTGAGGTAAGCCCGCGGGGCGCGCGTTGCAAGGCCCGCCTTGACCCTGCCCCATGGCCGACGCATGGTCCGGCCGCTTTTCGAACCGGTCCTCGCCCATGCCCTTCGCCGTGCCCGTCGTGCTGCCTTTCCCGGATATCGACCCGGTGCTGTTCCGGATCGGCCCGCTCGCCGTTCACTGGTACGGCGTCGGTTATGTCGTCGGCATCCTGTTCGGCTGGTGGTATGCGCGCCGGCTCGCCGCCAACACCGCGCTATGGGCGCACAGCAGAGCGCCGATGAGCCTGACCGACCTCGACGATTTCGTCGTCTGGGCGGCGATCGGCATCGTGCTCGGCGGCCGTATCGGCTACATCCTTTTCTACGATCTGGCCCGTTACGTCGCCGAACCGCTGCGCGTATTCGCGGTGTGGGAAGGCGGCATGTCGTTCCATGGCGGAATGATCGGATCGGTCCTCGCCATGGCGCTGTTCGCCCGCAAACGCGGCATCGCGCCCTGGTCGATGATCGACATCTCGGCCGCCGTCGCCCCGCCGGCGTTGGGCCTGGTGCGCGTCTTCGGCAATTTCATCAATTCCGAACTGTGGGGCAAACCGACCGACATGCCCTGGGCCTTCGTCTTTCCCAACGGCGGACCGGAGCCGCGTCACCCCTCGCAGCTTTACGAGGCGCTGCTCGAAGGCCTCGTGCTGTTTCTTCGTGCTGCGCTTCCTCACCCACCGACTGAAGCTGAAAACGCCGCTTCGTCGCCGGCGCCGCTTCGTTCGTCTACGGCCTGTCGCGCATTTTCGTCGAGTTTTTCCGCGAACCGGATGCCCATATCGGCTATCTGTTCGGCACGTCGTGGCTGACCATGGGCATGGTGCTGTCGCTGCCGATGCTGGCCTTCGGCGTCTGGGCGATGGCGACGGCGCGGGAGCCCGCGGCGGCGTGACGGCGCTCAAAGACCGCATCGTCGCCAGGATTCGCGCCGCCGGGCCGATGCGCATCGACGAGTTCATGGCGCTGTGCCTGTTCGATCCCGACCACGGCTACTACACGCGCCGCGACCCGTTCGGCGCGGCCGGCGATTTCATCACCGCGCCGGAGATAAGCCAGATGTTCGGCGAACTCGTCGCCTCCTGGCTCGCTTCCGCCTGGATCGCGTCCGGCCGCCCGAAAAAGCCGGTGTTGGCCGAAATCGGCCCCGGTCGCGGCACGCTGATGGCCGACATGCTGCGCACGTTCGGCAAAATCGCGCCGGAACTCCTCGATGCGACGACCATCGCCCTCGTCGAGATCAGCCCGCGCCTGGCCGCCCTCCAGCGCGAACGGCTGGCCGATTCGGCGTCGCCAAGGTCTGGGTCGCAGTCGGTCGACGCCCTGCCCACGGCCCGCTGTTCATCGTCGGCAACGAACTCTTCGACGCCATCCCGGTCCGCCAGTTCAAGGCCGAGGCGGCGTCTGGCGCGAGAACGCCTGATCGCGCTCGACGCAGATGGCGAACCGGTCTTCGCCCTCGGGTCGCCAGCGATGACGCCCCCGCCGCCATCGGCGGCAACGCAGCCCGACGGCGACATCGTCGAAAATTCAGCCGGCCGCGAGGCGCTCATGGCGGCAATCGCCGGCCGCGTCGCCCGCCATGGCGGCGCTGGCCTGTTCTTCGACTATGGCGCGGAAAACGGCTTTGGCGACACGCTGCAGGCGCTGCGCGCCCACGCGCCGGTCGGCGTGTTCGACTGCCCCGGCGAGGCCGATCTGACCAGCCATGTCGATTTCGGCGCGCTGATGGCGGCGGCGCGCGCCGCCGGCCTCGATGCGCGCCTGGAAACGCAAGGCGCTTTTCTCTGCGCGCTCGGCATCGGCGAAAAGGACGAGGCGACCGCCGCCCGCATCGCCGGCGACCGCGACCGCCTCGTCGGCGAAAGGGAAATGGGCCTTCTGTTCAAGGCGTTGGCCATCGCGCCGCGCGGTTTGACGCTTTACCCGTTCGCGCATGGTTGACTTGAACGCCCCCCTCTTGCAGCCTTTGGCGAGGAGATGACGATGGACAAACCGCAGCCGCTCCTTTCGCCCGGTCTCGACACCGCCGGCATCCGCCACGGTTTCTTCACCCGCGCCGGCGGCGTGTCGGAAGGCATCTATCGCGGCCTCAATGTCGGCCTTGGCTCGGCCGACGATCACGGCCGGGTCGTCGAGAACCGTCGCCGCGTCACCGATTGGCTGGGCGTGGAGAGCGATCGGCTTGTCACGCCCTGGCAGGTCCATTCGCCCGATGTGCTCACCGTCAGCGAACCTTTCCCGGGCGAACGCCCGAAGGCCGACGCCGTGGTCACGGCGACGCCGGGTCTCGCCATCGGCGTCCATACCGCCGATTGCGGCCCGATCCTTTTCGCTGATCCGCAAGCCCGAATCATCGGCGCGGCCCATGCCGGCTGGAAAGGCGCGCTGACCGGCGTGCTGGAAAACACCATAACCGCCATGATCGCCATTGGCGCAAAAAGCGACCGTATCGTCGCCGTGTTGGGGCCATCCATCACGGCCGCCAACTATGAGGTCGGGCCGGAATTCGTCGCCCGCTTCCGCGACGCCCATGGCGGCGAGGACAAGTGGTTTTCCGCCTCGCCGCGCCCCGGCCACGCCATGTTCGACCTCAACGCCTATACCGTCGAACGGCTGAACAAGGCCGGCGTCTCGGCGTCGTTCCTCGGCCATTGCACCTATGGCGACGAAGAGAAATTCTTCTCCTATCGCCGCACCACCCATCGCGGCGAAGGCGATTACGGCCGGCAGGTTTCGGCCATCGTGCTGGAGGGCTGACCATGGCGCTGCATTTCGACCGCACCGAATTCGACGCCCGCCGCGACCGGCTGATCCTGGAAATGGCCGCGCGCAAGCTCGACGCCATGCTGCTGTTCGCCCAGGAAAGCATGTACTGGCTGACCGGCTACGACACTTTCGGCTTCTGTTTTTTCCAGTGCCTCGTGGTCAAGGCCGACGGTTCGATGACGCTGCTGACGCGCTCGGCCGATCTGCGCCAGGCCCGCCACACCTCGATCATCGACAACATCGTCATCTGGACCGACCGCGCCGACGCCAACCCGACGGTCGATTTGCGCAACCTGCTCAACGATCTCGACCTGCTCGGCATGCGCCTCGGCGTCGAGTACGATACGCACGGCCTGACCGCCCATAATGGCCGCCGGCTCGATGAGCAGATGCTGGCCTTCGCCACGACCGTCGACGCCTCCGACCTGGTCATGCGCCTGCGCCTGCACAAGAGCGAAGCCGAAATCGCCAAGACGCGCCGCGCCGCCGAACTGGCCGACGATGCGCTCGACGCCGCGCTGAAGCTGATCAAGGGCGGCGCCGACGAAGCGGAAATCCTCGCCGCCATGCAGGGCGCGATTTTCGCCGGCGGCGGCGATTATCCCGCCAACGAGTTCATCATCGGCTCGGGCGAGGATGCGCTGCTCTGCCGCTACAAGGCCGGCCGGCGCAAGTTGGCGAAGAACGACCAGATCACGCTCGAATGGGCCGGGGTCCATCACCACTACCACGCCGCGATGATGCGCACCGTGCTGACCGGCAAGGCGGGCAAACGCCATGTCGAATTGCACGAGGCTTGCCGCGCCGCGCTCGAAGCGGTCGAGACGGCGATGATTCCGGGAGCGACCTTCGGCGACGTTTTCGACGCCCACGCCAGGGTGATGGAGGAACGCGGCATGGCGCGCCACCGGCTCAACGCCTGCGGTTATTCGCTCGGCGCGCGCTTCACCCCGTCCTGGATGGACATGCCGATGTTCTATGCCGGCAATCCCGAGCCGATCGCGCCGGGCATGACCCTGTTTGCCCACATGATCATCATGGATTCCGACGCCGGCGCCGCCATGTGCCTCGGACGCACCTATCTGACCACCGCCGGCGCGCCCGAACCGCTGTCGCGCCACGGCCTCGATCTGCTGGTCCGCTAGTCATGACGCCGCTGGCCATCCGCTGGTCCGGCCTGATGCTGATGGCGGGGCTCGCCGCCTGCACCGGCGTCGATCCGACGCTCGGCGTCGTCCCCGCCGCACCGACGGCGGCGAGCCGGCCCGATGTCGCCCTGGCCCCCGCGCCCGCGCCGGCCGCCGGAGGACTGGCCGTGCATTTCGCCCCGGTGACCGGCATAGCCCCGGCCCAGGCGGCCGAACTCAACGCCGGGATCAATGAAGGCGCGGCCAACCGCGGCGTCGCCATGCTCGCCAAGGGCGACCCGGCGGCGCGTTTCATCGTCAAGGGCTACCTCGCCGCGCTCGCCGAGGGCAACGAAACCTCGGTGATCTACGTTTTCGATGTGCTCGACAACGCCGGCAATCGCCTGCATCGCATCCAGGGGGCGGAAAAATCGCCCGGCGTTTCGCCCGATGCGTGGAGCGCGGTGAAGCCGGACACCATGCGCCGCATCGGCGAACGCACCCTTGCCGAACTTGCCGCCTGGGCCGGCTAGCGCGCCGCCGGCTGTGGGAATTGTCGCACATGTCGTCGTCGCGCTTGCAAACCACGCCCGCCCGGCTAAAAAGCCGCATCGCCGATCAACGCCGGGGTTCGACCCATGAAGCTCTTCGCGGGCAATTCCAACCGGGTCCTGGCGGACGCGGTGGCGCGCTATCTCAACGTCCAGACCGGCATGGCCAGCGTGCGACGCTTCGCCGACCAGGAAATCTTCGTCGAAATCCAGGAAAACGTCCGCGGCGAGGACGTCTTCATCCTGCAGTCGACGTCCTTCCCGGCCAACGATCACATGATGGAACTGCTCATCATGATCGACGCCTTCATGCGCTCCTCGGCGCGGCGCATCACCGCGGTCATCCCCTATTTCGGCTATGCCCGCCAGGACCGCCGCGCCAAGGCCCGCACGCCGATCTCGGCCAAGCTGGTCGCCAACCTGATCACCAGGCCGGCGCCGACCGCGTGCTGACCCTCGATCTGCACGCCGGCCAGATCCAGGGCTTCTTCGACATTCCGACCGACAATCTCTACGCCGTGCCGGTGTTCGCCCGCGATCTGCGCACCCATTACGACCAGAAGAATTTCATGGTCGTCTCGCCCGACGTCGGCGGCGTGGTGCGCGCCCGCGCGCTGGCCAAGCGCGTCGACGCCCCGCTCGCCATCGTCGACAAGCGCCGCGAGCGGCCGGGCGAATCGGAGGTCATGAACGTCATCGGCGACGTCGCCGGCAAGGATTGCATCCTCGTCGACGACATCGTCGATTCCGGCGGCACGCTGTGCAACGCCGCCGATGCGCTCATCGCCAAGGGCGCGACCTCGGTCTCCGCCTACATCACCCACGGCGTGCTGTCGGGCGGCGCGGTGGCCCGCGTTTCGGCGTCGAAACTGCGCGAACTGGTCATCACCAATTCGATCCAGCCGACGGCCGCCGTTTCGGCGGCGCGCAACATCCGCGTCCTTGCGATCGCTGACCTGATCGGCGAGGCGATCTCGCGCACGGCGACGGAAGAATCGGTGTCGAGCCTGTTTGACTAGGTTTACTGGATTCCTTCAACGGCCCTTTGATCCGTCCATGCAGGATTCTTTTTCCACAACGCCTCGATTTCATCGAATTTCAATTCAACCGACCCTTTGTCCGAAGCGTTAGGACTCTGGATGCTGCGCTCATAGATTTCCTGAAAAAGACGCGGATTATCTTTTGCTATTTCCCCTATATTATCACTCGTCCACTCGATTTGAAATTTTTCATTTGGTGGCGCAATTGGATTTTCTGCCAATATTCCGTTGTCTTTGATTGATATTTTTTCGAATGAACTAGTCGCGATCAAGTTTTCAATATTAATCTGGCTAGCTTGTAATTTTTCTTCAATATTACTATCATACGAAGATGTATAGACGGCTTGCGTTCCCATATCTCTAATATTTTCCACAACAGCTTCATTGCTACGAAGATCAATTATACCTATTTTACCCGTCGATTCGCTGCGATCGAAATATGCAAGGGCGCCAACTATTTCATCTGCCCTAGCCTTCAAAGTTTCATCACTTGCCGCAATCCAACCTGCGTCGGTGTAATCTATTTTCTCACCATTCGTAGAATAAATAATTGAAATCATGGCTGACAGTTTTCGAATCGCGATTTGGTAGGCTTCAGTCGAAATTTTCAAGTCATTGAATTCAAAATGATTATTTCCAACAAGCGTGCCGTCAATATATTTGTACTGGCAAATCGGTAGATTGTTATAATCTATATTCTTATTAAAATCAGCTATTTTTTTAGTAACAGTCCATTTTGGGCCCAATAATTTAACGGCCAAGTACATAATATATCCATGCCATGATTTAATATTTTCCATTGCCATCATTGATTCATAAAACATCCAATGCGTATCGCTGTCATTTCGGATACGCATACAGCAATAATAATCATGTAAATATGCCGGAATTACATATGGACCATCTAGGCTTCCGCCTACGAGCGACTTCGCGTATTGAGGTATACTTGCTCCATCTGATAGTTGATTTCGTGGCGTTTTCCACAAAAAATTATTACTGTCGAAAAATACAATTTCCTCATTAAATTGAACACTATTTTTGTTTCCATTTTTTTGTCGAGTAATATTTAATTGGGCCGTGAAGTCGCCACTTTCCTTTTCAAATCGACCATAAAATGTTTGCGCGCTTGCAGCATAACTATATAACAATAAGATCGCAACGAAAATTCCTCTCATCGTCCGTCTCCTCCCCGCATGTCAGCCGATCCCTATACCAGACCTGCCAATATTCCGATCTTTAATGATAATGAAAATATCGCCGGATGCAATCGGAACCTATCCGGCTGTAAAAGATAGCGGTAACATAAGCCACTGTTTTCTGAATATAAAAAAAAGCGTATGCCAATCTGACTATTTCCTGTCAGATTTGATTATAAGCGAGCAACTGCTGCCCCCGCCGCCGCCGCCAGACCCAGCACCGCGAACAGGTTCCAGCGCAGCCTGAGCAGCGCCACGCCCGCGCCGGCGGCGATCAGCCCGGCGCGCCAGTCGAACATTGCGAGTTCGGGAACGGGCAGCGTCAGCGGCCCGAACGCCGCCTCCCCGACCGATCCGAACAGCGCGTGCAGGCCGAACCACAAGGCCAGATTGGCGATGACGCCGACCACCGCCGCCGTCACGCCGGCGAGCGCCGAGGTGAGCCAGATAACCCGGCGCAGGCGCTCGACAAAAGGCGCGCCGGCCAGCACCCAGAGAAAACAGGGCACAAAGGTGAACCATAACGTCACACCCGCCCCGGCCAGCCCGCCGGTTATTTCGCCCCAGCCCGACAGCCGCGCGCCGCCGAGAAAGCCCACGAAAACCAGCACGAGGATCAGCGGCCCCGGCGTCGTCTCGGCAAGGCCGAGGCCGGTCAGCATCTCGCCGGGCGAAAGCCAGCCGTAAACGTCCACCGCCTGCTGCGCCACATAGGCGAGCACGGCATAGGCCCCGCCGAAGGTGACCACCGCCATCTTGGAAAAGAACAGCGCCTCGTCGGCCAGCACTTTCGGCACGCCGGAAAACCACAAGAGCGCCGCGAGCGGAAGAAGCCACAGCGCACCCCAGACAGCGGTGGACGCCAGCGCCTCGCGCCAACCGCCGCCGGAGTCGGCCAGCGCCTCGTCCTTCGCCTTGCCGCCATCGAGGAACAGCGCCCCGGCCAGGGCGGCCGCGGCGATCACCAGCGGAAACGGCGCTTTCATGAACGCGATCGCGGCGAACGCCGCGATGGCGATGGCAAAGGCCGCCTGCCCTTTCAGCGCCCGCTTCGCCACCCGCAGCAGCGCCTCGATCACCACGGCCAGCACCGCCGCCTTCAGCCCGAACAGAAGCCCGGCGACCAGCGGAACCTGCCCCCAGGCAAGGAACAGCGCCGTCAACGCCGTGATGACCAATGCGCCCGGCAGCACGAACAGCAGCCCGGCGATCAAGCCGCCGCGCCAGCCTTTGAGCGTCCAGCCGGCATAGGTGGCGAGCTGCATCGCCTCCGGCCCGGGCAGCAGCATGCAGAACGACAGCGCGTGCAGATAGCGCGCTTCGTCGAGCCAGCGCTTTTCGTCGACCAGCACCCTGTGCATCAGCGCGATCTGCCCCGCCGGCCCGCCGAACGAGAGGAGACCGATGCGGCCGAAGGTGCGAAAGAGGTCGGGGTAGGTGGTAACCATCGCCGTTTGATCAATCGTTACAGTGACAGGCCCATGACTGCGGCCCCTGACCGTGATTGGCAATGCCCTGTTTTTCGGCGAGCCCACGCCCCTCGCTTGCGTCCCCGGCCCCGATCCTGTATTAGCCCCGCGTCCGCGCAGACACCCTTGGAGGCAGCGCGGCGAAAAGCGGCCGCTTGCGCCGCTTTTCCGTTTTCCGGGACACTTCCGGGAAACATGCCCAACACCGCGAAAGGAATCGCCATGAGCCACGTTTCTTATGAGCTCAAGGCCGCCAAGCGCGAACGGGTCGGCAAGGGGGCCGCCCGTGAATTGCGCCGCAACGGCCAGGTGCCCGCTGTCATTTATGGTGACAAGCAGGCCCCGCTCGCCATCGCCCTGAACTACAAGGAAGTCTATTACAAGATTCACGGCGGCGGGTTTTTGACCACCGTCGCGACCATCGATGTCGACGGCGACAAGATCCAGGTCCTGCCGAAGGACTTCGCCCTCGATCCGGTCAGGGATTTCCCCATCCACATCGATTTCCTGCGCGTCTCCAAGACGACGCTGGTCACCGTCGAAGTGCCGGTCCACGCCATCAATCAGGACAAGTCGCCCGGCCTCAAGCGCGGCGGCGTGCTCAATCTGGTCCGTCACCAGGTCGAGTTCCTCTGCCCGGCCGATGCGATCCCGGATTTCATCGAGATCGATCTCGCCGGCCGCGATATCGGCGATTCGATCCACATCTCGTCGGTCAAGCTGCCCGAGGGCGTGAAGCCGGTCATTTCCGACCGCGATTTCACCATCGCCACGGTCGCCGGCTCGTCGGCGATGAAACCGGAAACCGAGACGCCGGAAACCGTCGCCATCCACGGCGCGGAAACGGCCGCCGCCACGGCGGCGAAGGCCGCGGCCCCGGCCGCCAAGGCCGCCGCTCCGGCCAAGGACAAGAAATAACGTTTCTCGCCGGGAGACCGGACCATGCTCGTCATCGCAGGTCTCGGCAATCCCGGCGCGGAATACCGCCATCACCGGCACAATATCGGCTTCATGGCGGCGGACGCGATTGCCCGCCGCCATTCGTTTTCGCCGTGGACGAAAAAATTCCAGGCCCTCGTTTGCGAAGGACGCCTCGGCGGCGACAAGGCGCTGCTGATCAAGCCGCAGACCTTCATGAACCTGTCGGGCCAATCGGTCGGCGAAGCGCTGCGCTTCTACAAGCTTGGCCCGGGAAACCTCGTTGTCCTCTACGACGAACTCGATCTCGCGCCAGGCAAGGTGCGGTTGAAAACAGGCGGCGGCGCCGGCGGCCACAACGGCATCCGCTCGCTCGACGCCCATCTCGGCCCGGACTATCGCCGCGTGCGCATCGGCATCGGCCATCCGGGCGACAAGGCGCGCGTCACCGGCCATGTGCTCGGCGATTTCGCCAAATCCGACGCCGAGTGGCGCGACCCGCTTATCGACGCCATCGCCGAACATGCGGACCTGCTCGCCGGCGGCGACGACTCCGGCTTCATGAACAAAATCGCGCTCGCCACCCGGCCGGAAAAATCGGCGAAAGAACCGAAAGGCGAAAGCCACATCCGCCAGGCTCGCCCCAAGGACGCGCCGAAGCTGCCCGACACCGGCCCGATGGCGGCGATGCTCAGGAAGCTGTTCGGCAAGGGCGAATAGGTCAGCTTCCGCCGCCCTGCCCGCCATGGAGAGCGGGCAAGAAAGTGGCGAGATGCGCCATTTCCTGGGCGCAATGGACCATGAGCGCGCGCGCATCGTCTCCGCTTGGCTTCAGGACCGTTTTGATCGCGCTCGCCGCCAAGTTTCCCGCCGCGCCGCCGCGTCGCGCCGCAACCAGCGATCCGCCGATCCAGAACCGCGACCGCATGAGGCTCCCGCCGCCGATCGCCACGACATGGTGGGCGAGATAGCCGACGTCGAAGGGATAATCGGCAAGTCCGGTGCGCGCCAGCACCAGTGTCGCGCTGCCGTCCTGGAGCGAAGCATGGCCGAAGCCGTGCCCGTCCGGATCGAGGAACGCGATGGCGAAACGGCCGAGATCGGAGCCGATATATTCGTCGACAGCCGAAACCTGACCGACATAACGGCCGCGGCCGGTCGAATCCGCCGGGGGGGACGTCAGCCATCCGGCGTGGACATGGGCGCGCGGATGCCACAGCTTGTAGCGCTCGGGGCTGTCCGAATGCCATCCGAACCACCAGTCGACCATCGCCGGCGTAACCCCGGGCATTTCGGTGGCGAGCGCGATGCGCATTTCGCCGCTGGCGCACAATGCAAACCCGTTCTCAAGGCCTTCGTCACCGGCTATGAGGCTCGCCCGCGACGCTTCGAAGCCCGGCAGCAGCGGCTCAGCGACCGGTCCCGCAATGACGGCCGCCTCGACCGGCGCGGCGATACGCGACATCTCCGGTTTCCAGAACCTTGCCCAGGGCTTGTTCGCCAGATCGTCTGCGGTCCAGCCGAGATGTCGGCCGGCGATCGCGCGCGAACGCATCACGGCCTCCCCATATAGGGATGGAAGCGCCCGTCGGGATCGCGCAAGGACCGTATGCCGTCGAGTCGGGCGAGGTGGTCTTCCCGCATGAATCTCGCCGGTCGCCGGCCGAGATTTTCGTCGGCAAGCTGCATGCCCGTTGCCAAGTGCGCCATCGCCGCCATGTTCTGTTCCGCCCAGGAGGCGATCCGCGCGTCGTCGGCGGCGTCCTTCCACACGCCATAGAGGGCAATGTAGGTGTCGTCCTCGACGGAATAGGCCATGTCCGAACGCGTTTTCGGCGGCGACCAGTTCATCCGCAGCATGTGCGACGGCGCCGACGGCAGCGTCTCGGCGATGCGCCGGATTCCCGGCATCAGATCGTCGATCGACGCGTGCGTCCACATGTTGTCGACCGCGTAGCGATGGCCATCGGGATAGTGATCCATGGTGCGGGTGTACATCCAGTCCTGCTTCATCGGCACGAAAGGCAACGCCAGGCGCGCGCCGCCCGGCCGTGACTTCATGAACGCCAGCGCCTTGCGCGCCTCGGCGAGCGAATTGGCGAATACCGGCGCGATGACCATGAGTCCCGGGCCGCGAACCAGCGGAATCTGTCGCGACATGATGAGCATCAGTTCGACCGCCTTCGGGACTTCCGGTCCGACCCGATGGGCCCACCGGAAGACCTCCTCGATCCGGTCGCCGGGATAGATCGCCACTTTGAGGCCCATGACCCGGGGCGCGGATAGAGCCGAAGGTGGAACCGGGTGACGACGCCGAAAATCCGGGCCGCCGCGCGCGGCCCAGTACATGTCGGCATTCTCGGTGGCGCTCGCATGGCGCAATTCGCCGTCGGCGTCGACATAGTCGATGGCAAGCACGCTTTCCACCGCCGGCCCCAGTTCGCGGCTATGCCATCCGAAACCGCCCTGCAGCAAATAGCCGCCGACGCACACGCCCTTGCAATGGCCGGCGGGGAAAAACAATCCGGCCTTCGCCAGCGCCATCGCCAGAGTGTGTCCGCCCGCTCCGGGACCGGCCGTCGCGGTCATCGTTTTCCCGTCGATGGCCATGTCGTCGAGGCGCGAAACATCGAGCAGCATGCCGCCATCGCGGACATGATTGCCGGCCCAGCTGTGGCCGCCGGAACGCACGCCAATGCTCATGGCGTCGCGCTTTGCCGCCTTCACCGCCGCCTGCACATCGGCGACGGTGTTGGCCTGAACAATAATGTCGGGATAGCGTTCGGCAAGCCGTGCGTTGAACGAGCATTCGCGCCGCGCCTGCTCATAGCCGTCCTCTCCGCGCCGGAAGGTCCGGCCCGGTTTATTCCGTTCTGTCGACATGGCGTCCTCTCAAAGGCCGGCGATGGCCATCCAGCGCAGCGGCAGTTCAGGTGGATCGGGGAACTCGGCCGGGCGACCGGCCAGTTCATGCGCCCCGTCCGGCGGCAGGCCGAGCAGGATCAGGCTTGCTCGATCGCCGTGATCGCCTCGGGTCGCGCGAAGCGTCCGCGGAGAGTCGAGCGCCAGCCCGATCACCGCGCCGGTGATCAGGCTGACAACGATATCGGTGTCGCCAAAGGCGAAGCGGCCGGCTGATCGCCCGGCTTCGAGGTCGATGCGCAACGCCGGGCGCAGGCCCTGCGCCAGCCGGTCGATCGGCAATCCCGAATCGAACAGGATGGCGCCATAGCCCCTGGCTCCCGCGAAATAGCCAAGGCTCACCTGAGTGGTTCGCGAAAAGACCAGCGCCGGATCGTCTATCCCGTCGACGAGCCGGCGTACCCTCAGCCCATGGGTGACCAGGACAGCGACGCCAGATCGTCGAGCAGGGCGGCAATCGAGTCGAAATAGTTGTAGAAGGACGCGTGCACCATGCCGGCGCGGTTGGCGACCCGCGGATGCCGGTTCGCCGGGCCCTGCTTTCAAGCAGGATCGATTGCGCCGGCGACAAGCAGTTGGTCGCGGCGGCGCTGGCGTTTTGGTTCCGGCAAGAGCTTCACTTTGAGTGCCCATTTTGAAGTTACGTCTCAGGAATTTTTGACGTTATGTCAAAATTTCTGAATTGAACGCGTCATTTTCCATCGCTTGTGCCTTTGACCTTCCCGGCGCATCCGGCAAAAGCCGCGCCAGCATCGTTCACCGGATAGCGACCATGGGCTTCAAATGCGGCATCGTGGGTCTGCCGAATGTCGGCAAATCCACCCTCTTTAATGCGCTGACCAAGACGGCGGCGGCGCAGGCGGCGAATTATCCGTTCTGCACCATCGAGCCGAACACTGGCGAAGTGGCAGTGCCAGACCCGCGAATGGCGATCATCGCCAGGATCGGCAAGAGCGCCAACATCGTGCCGACGCGCATCTCCTTCGTCGACATCGCCGGCCTGGTGCGCGGCGCGTCGAAAGGCGAAGGCCTCGGCAACCAGTTCCTCGCCAATATCCGCGAGGTCGACGCCATCGTCCATGTACTGCGCTGCTTCGAGGATTCGGACATCACCCATGTCGAGGGCCGCATCGATCCCGTCGCCGACGCCGAGACGGTCGAAACCGAGCTGATGCTGGCCGATCTCGACAGCCTTGAGCGCCGCATCGTCAACACCCGCAAGCGCGCCCAGGGCAAGGACAAGGAATCGATGGAGCAATTGCCGGTGATGGAACAGGCGCTTGCCCTGCTCCAGGACGGCAAGCCGGCGCGCCTGCTGCGCCGGACGCTCGACGCCGTCGACATGCGAATCCTCGAAGGCCTCAATCTGCTGACCTCGCATCCCGTGCTCTACGTCTGCAACGTCAAGGAAGAGGAAGCCGCTGCCGGCAACGCCCATGTGCGCGCCGTGGAAAAAATGGCGGACGAGCAAGGCGCCGGCTGCGTGACCATCTCGGCGGCGATCGAGGCGGAACTGGCGCAGATGCCGGACGAGGACGCCAAGGCCTTCCTTGCCGATCTCGGCCTCGACGAGCCGGGCTTGGACAAGCTCATCCACGAAGGCTACAAACTGCTCGGCCTCATCACCTACTTCACCGTCGGCCCGAAGGAGACCCGCGCCTGGACCGTGTTCAAGGGCGCGAAAGCCCCGCAGGCGGCCGGCGTCATCCACACCGATTTCGAACGGGGCTTCATTCGCGCCCAGACCATCGCCTATGACGATTTCGTTTCGCTCGGCGGCGAAGTGGCGGCCAAGGAAGCCGGCAAGGCGCGCGACGAAGGCAAGGAATATGTCGTCCAGGACGGCGACATCATGCTGTTCAAGTTCAATACCTGAGTCGGATTGTCGCAGTGCAGCGTGAAACCGCAGCATACGCGCATCCGGAAGATCAATTTCAATCGATTAGATATTGCGTTGCAGCATAAAAAGGGATAAGCGCAGGCATCAACCTGAGGATATTTCCATGGCCGCCAAGAAAATCGCTTCCACCCCCGCCATCGACCGCATCCGCGAAATCGCCCACCAGCTCTGGCTCGACGCCGGCAAGCCGGAAGGCGAGTCCGACATCCATTGGTCGTTGGCCGAAGCCATCGTCACCAAGGAAATCGAAGCCCCGGTGGCCAAGAAGGCGCCGGCGCGCAAAAAGGCCGCCTGAGCTTCGCCACAAAAAAAGAAGGCGCGGCCCTTGCGGACCGCGCCCCGTGATGCAGGCCGCCGCGAGGCGGCCTTTGCGTTTTCAGGCTTTCTTGACCGGGCAGGTCGAAATGCCGAGCAGCGAATAGACCGGGCATGTGCCAACCGCGCCGGTAACCAGGGCAATAACGCCGACGAGCGCGGCGACCCAGCCCCAGGTTCCGAGCGGATACAGGAAATAGGCGGCGAGCAGGGCGATGCCGACGATGACGCGCAACGCGCGGTCGACGGTGCCTTCATTGGTCTTGAACATGGACGATTCCCTTCATGATCCAGCCGGCTTCGATCTGCCCCGGCCGATGACGTCTCCTTTTACAGCAATGTATGACGGTTCGTCCGTGACGTTGTCACCGACGCTGCCTTCAGCCCGCCAAGCGTTTGAGCGCGGCGCGGTCGACGATCCGCACCATGCCGCGATCGAGCGCCACCAGCCCCTTGGCGCCGAATGCCTCGAGTCGACGCGAGACGACCTCGCGCGCCGAGCCGATGGCGACGGCGAGCTCCTGATGCGTCGCCGTGACCAGCCCGGCCGGGTCGGCCCGGTCGAGCAGCAACGCCGCCAACCGCTCTTCGACCTTGACGAAGGCGACCTGCTCCAGCACCCGCATCACATCGGCGAGGCGAGCCCCGAAGGCCTTGAAAACGAATTGTCGGAACGGCGCCGACTCCGCCATCAATCGCGAAAACAACGGCTTCGGAACGATGTACGCGACCAGATCGGTCTCGGCCACCGCCTCGCCGGTATAGGCCTGGCCGCCGAGCAGTCCGAGCGTTGTCTGCACGCAGGTTTCCCCCGGCGCGACGGCATAGAGCAGGATTTCGCGCCCGCCCCGCCCGACCAGATAGACGCCGACGCGGCCCGATTCGATCAGGAAAAATCCCGGCGGTTCATCGCCCGGCCGGAACAGCACCGAGCCCTTCGGGACGGCTGCCGGCTTCAGGCGTGATATTTCCGCCCTGGCTCCGTCATCAAGGTCGACCGGAAGGCAAATCGTGGCGCGTTGTGTCATTTGCTTCATTGAAGCCTTTGCAGGAAGCCGTCATTCTGGCCCGAGGGACTGAAAAAGGGAAATCGTAAATGCAAACCAAGCGTTGGGCCTGGGAAGACATGCCGCCCGGATCGGTCATTCCGCTCGCCTCGCGCGCCGTGACGGCGGAGGAAATCATCGAATTCGCCGCCGAATTCGATCCCCAGCCGTTCCACCTCGACGAAGCGGCCGGCAAGGCGTCCATCCTCGGCGGCCTGGCAGCTTCCGGCTGGCATACCTGCTCGATGTTGATGCGGATGATGTGCGACGCCTTCCTGCTCGATTCGACGTCGCAGGGCGCGCCCGGCGTCGATCACGTCAACTGGAGGAAGCCTGTGCTTGCCGGCGACACACTCAACGGCGCGGTGACCGTGCTCGACCGTCGCCGCTCGAAATCGCGGCCGGAGATCGGCCTCGTCACCTGTGTCGCGGAGATGCGCAATCAGCGCGGCGAAACCGTGATCGATCTGAAGAACACCGGCATGTTCCTGTTGCGCAATCCGGAGGCGGCATGACCCTCGACGAGTATCTGCGCACCGGCGAGACGATCACCCTCGGCAGCCATACCTTCCAGGCCGACGAAATCAAGCGCTTCGCCGCCAAATTCGATCCGCAACCCTTCCATCTCGACGAGGCGGCGGCGCGAAAAAGTGTTTTCGGCGGCCTTTGCGCTTCGGGTTGGCACACGGTGTCGATGTGGATGAAGCTCAACATCGAAAGCGGCGACGCCTTGCATCGCCGCGAATGGACCGGTCCGGGCCAAGCGCCGGAATTCGGACCCTCTCCCGGTTTCCGCAATCTCAAATGGCTGAAACCCGTCTATGTCGGCGACACCGTCACCTATACGCGCCGTGTCGTCGCCCATCGCCCGCTGCCGCAGCGGCCGGGTTGGCGGCTGATGGAGCTGCATTCGGAAGGCTTCAACCAGAACGGCGAAAAGGTGGTCGAATTCGACAATGCGGCGCTGTTGAAAGCGGAATGACTGGTGCGATCGACGCGGGATGCACTCCTGACAGGATGATGGCAGGAGCAAGGGCGTATGGAGGGCGGCAATGGCGCTTCCGTCGAGGGCCTCCCCCGGAGATGGACAAGAATGATCGCCGCGTTGTGGCTCTATTTCATCCTGCTCGTCGGCATCATCGTCGTGCCGGGCATGGACATGATGTTCGTCCTCGCCAACGCCTTGGCCGGGGGCCGCGCCGCTGGTTTGGCGGCGACCGCAGGCATTGTGCTGGGCGGCATGGTTCACACCGTGACGGGCACGGTTTTCGTCGTCGCGCTGGCCAATCTGGTTCCGGCGATCGGGCAAACGATGATCGTCGCCGGCTCCCTCTATATGATGTGGATCGGCCTGACCCTGGCGCGTTCACGCATCGAGGTCCGCGCCGTCGACGCCAAAACCGGCGGACTGCCGCTGCAGACCCTGGTGCAGGGTTTTATCGTCTGCCTGCTCAACCCCAAGGCCTGGATGTTTATTCTATCGGTCTACCCGCAATTCATGCGGACGGAAAACGGCCCGATCTGGATTCAGGCCGTGATCATGGGCATCATGACTTCCGTGGTGCAGGTGACCGTTTATGGCGGCCTGGCCCTGGCAGCGTTGCGCGGCCGCGATGCCCTGGTCCACAATCCGCAAACCACCGTCTGGATCGGCCGCGGCGCCGGCTTGCTGCTGATCGCGCTCGCCGCTTACGCCCTCTACCGCTCCGTCGGGCCGGACTGAGCGATCAATGCCCGTCGAAGGCGATCAGCGTGCGCACCGGCACATCGAGCGCCTCGAGCTTGGCGCGGCCGCCGAGTTCGGGCAGGTCGATGACGAAACAGGCGGCGACAATGTCCGCGCCCATTTGTTTCAGCAGCTTCACCGCCCCTTCGGCCGTGCCGCCGGTGGCGATCAGATCGTCGACGAGGATGATCCTTTCGCCCGGCCGCACCGCGTCGGTGTGCATTTCCATTTCGTCGACGCCGTATTCCAGGCTGTAGGCGACGCGCACCGTCGTGTGCGGCAGCTTGCCCTTCTTGCGGATCGGCACGAAGCCGGCCGACAATTGGTGGGCCATGGCGCCGCCGAGAATGAAGCCGCGCGCCTCGATGCCGGCGATCTTGTCGACTTTCTGCCCGGCGAAGGGATGGACCAATTCATCGACGGCGCGACGGAAGGCGCGCGCATCGCCGAGCAGCGTGGTGATGTCGCGGAACTGGATGCCGGGCTTGGGATAATCGGCAATCGTGCGGATCGCCGCGCGCAGCGTGTCTTCGACCGTTTGTCTCATGGCGTCCCCCGATGCGTCGCGCCTTTGTGCCAAGCTCGCCGACAAATGAAAAGGGCGGCTTCGCGCCGCCCTTTTCTCAATGCAGCGAAACGTCCGCTCAATGCGCCGTGTCGGCCCAGACTTTCTTCTTCGACACGTACATCAGGCCGGCGAGGATCACGAGGAAGATCATCGTGGCGAAACCCGTCCGCTTGCGCGCCTCGAGGTGCGGCTCGGCCGCCCACATCAGGAACGCCGAGATGTCCTTAGCATACTGGTCGACCGTTTGCGGCGCACCGTCGTCATAGGTGACCTGGTCGGCCGAGATCGGCGGCGCCATCGACAGCGATTTGCCGCCGACGAAATACGGATTGTAGTAGGTGGCTTCCGGGATCTCCATGCCGTGCGGCGGCTGCTCGTCATAGCCGGTCACCAGCGAGTAGATGTAGTCCGGGCCACCCTCGGCATACTGGCTGAAGATGTCGAATATGAAGGTCGGGAAGCCGCGTCCGACGCCGCGCGCCTTGGCGATCAGCGAGAAATCGGGCGGCGCCGCGCCATTGTTGGCCGAAGCGGCCGCCTGTTCGTTGGCGAAGGACGACGGGAAGTAGTCCGCCGGAATGCCTTTGCGCGTGAACATGTCGCCGGCGTCATTGGGGCCGTCCTGGACCTCGTATTCGGCGGCGAAGGCTTTCACCTGTTCTTCCGTGTAGCCGAGGTCTTCCAGCGAGCGGAAGGCGACGAGCTGCATCGAATGGCAGGCCGAACAGACTTCCTTGTACACTTTCAGGCCGCGCTGTAGCTGGCCCTTGTCATACGTTCCGAAGGGTCCGGCGAACGACCAGGATTGCGCCTTCGGCGAGTGGATCGGGAAATGCGTCGGTTCGGCGGCGTTGTGCGCCGCTTCTTCCGCCGCCGCGCCCGACAGGGCGAGCGTCAAGCCGAAGCCGAGCGCGCCGATGGTTTTGAAGATGGTTTTCATCGTTCTGTCCCCTGGGCTCGGATCAGGCCTTGGCCTTGTTCTTTTCAAGCACCGCCTCGGTGATCGAGTTCGGCAATTTGCGCGGCTTTTCGATCAGGCCGAGCACCGGCATGATGATGATGAAGAAGGCGAAGTAATAGGCTGTCGCCACCTGGGCCATCGTGACGTAGGCGCCCTCCGCCGGCATCTGGCCGAGCCAGCCGAGGAAGATCGAGTCGATCACGAACAGCCAGAAGAACAGCTTGTACCACGGCCGGTATACCGCCGAGCGCACCTTCGACCAATCGAGCCACGGCACCACGAACAGCACCAGGATCGAGCCGAACATGGCCAGCACGCCGCCAAGCTTGGAGTCGATCGGGCCGACGTTGAAGGTGATGGCGCGCAGGATCGCGTAGAACGGCAGGTAGTACCATTCGGGCACGATGTGGGCCGGCGTCTTCAACGGGTTGGCGACCGTGTAGTTGTCCGGATGGCCGAGATAGTTCGGCAGATAGAACAGGAAGTAGGCATAGACGCCGAGGAACACGATCATGGCGAAGGCGTCCTTCACCGTGGCGTGCGGCGTGAACGGCACCGTGTCCGTCGCCGATTTCGGTTCGATGCCGGTCGGGTTGGTCTGGCCGGTCACGTGCAGCGCCCAGACGTGCAGCACGACGACGCCGGCGATCATGAACGGCAGCAGATAGTGCAGCGAGAAGAAGCGGTTGAGCGTCGGGTTGTCGACGGCGAAACCGCCGAGCAGCAATTGCTGGATCCACTCTCCAACCACCGGGAAGGCGGTGAAGAAGCCGGTGATGACGGTGGCGCCCCAGAAGCTCATCTGGCCCCAGGGCAGCACGTAGCCCATGAAGCCGGTGGCCATCATCAGGAAATAGATCAGCACGCCGAGGATCCACAGGAGCTCGCGCGGCGCCTTGTACGACCCGTAATAGAGGCCGCGGAACATGTGGATGTAGACGGCGATGAAGAAGAACGAGGCGCCGTTGGAGTGCATGTAGCGCAGCAACCAGCCCCAGTTCACGTCGCGCATGATGCTTTCGACGGAATTGAAAGCGAGGCTGGTGTTCGACGCGTAGTGCATCGCCAGCACCACGCCGGTCAGGATCTGGATGACAAGCATGATGGAGAGAATGCCGCCGAAGGTGTAGGCGTAATTGAGGTTGCGCGGCACCGGATAGGCCACGAACGAATCGTACATCAGCCGCGGCAGCGGCATGCGTGCGTCGATCCAGCGCTCGATCGCCGTGCCCGGCGTGTAGCTCGAATGTCCACCGCTCATCTGGTGATCTCCCCTGTCCTTAGCCGATCTTGACGACGGTGTCGGAAATGAATGTCAGCGCCGGCACCGGCAGGTTCTCCGGCGCCGGACCTTTGCGGATGCGGCCCGCGGTGTCGTAGTGCGAGCCGTGGCACGGGCAGAACCAGCCGCCGAAATCGCCCTGCTGGCCGAGCGGCACGCAGCCGAGATGGGTGCAGACGCCGACCATGATCAGCCAGTTTTCCTTGCCGGCCACCGCGCGCGCATCGTCGCTCGCCTGCGCGTCGGGCGCGGCGTTGGCGTTGCGGGCCACCGGATCCTTCAATTCGTCCATCTTGACCGCTTTGGCCGCCTCGACCTCCTCGGGCGTGCGGTTGCGGATGAACACCGGCTTGCCGCGCCATTTGACGGTGAGCGACATTCCCGGCTCGACGCCGGCGATGTCGACCTCGATCGACGAAAGGGCGCGCATCGAGGCGTCCGGCTGCATCTGGTCGATGAACGGCCAGGCGGCCGCGGCCATGCCGACGACGGCGGATGCGCCGGTGGCGATGTAGAGAAAGTCGCGGCGGCTGGGATCGGTGACGTCTGCTGCGCTCACGGAAAGCGTCCTTTCGCTCGATCGAATGACCAATTCGGCCCTTGGGAGCGATCCGCCATGTCGTCGCGCGCGGCAGCGCGTGGCGCGGACTCCCCCTCCGGCTTTTGGCGATGGTTTCTATGCGGGCCTTTCCGGCTTGTCCAGACCGCTCAAAGGCTTATGCCACAATGTCGCGGGGCGAACCGTCGCGCCTCACTCGGCCGCCTGATCGAGCGCCGCGTCGACCAGGAAACCGCCCGACTGTCGCTTCCACAGATCGGCGTAAAGCCCGCCCGTGGCGACGAGTTCGTCATGGGTTCCTGATTCGACGATCGCGCCCTTGTCCATCACGACAAGCCGGTCCATCGCCGCGATGGTCGACAGGCGGTGGGCGATGGCGATGACGGTCTTGCCCTCCATCAGCCGGTAGAGATTGTCCTGGATGGCGGCTTCCACCTCCGAATCGAGCGCCGAGGTCGCCTCGTCGAGAATCAGGATCGGCGCGTCCTTCAGCATCACCCGGGCGATGGCGACGCGCTGGCGCTGGCCGCCCGACAGTTTCACGCCGCGCTCGCCGACATGGGCGTCGTAGCCGGTGCGGCCCTTCTGGTCGACAAGGCCGACAATGAAATCATGCGCCTGCGCCCTTTTCGCCGCCGCGACGATGTCGTCCTCGCTCGCCCCCGGCCGGCCATAGGCGATGTTGTCGCGGATCGAGCGGTGCATCAGCATCGGATCCTGCACCACGACGCCGAATTGCCGGCGCAGCGACGCCTGGGTGAGCGTCCTGATATCCTGCCCGTCGAGCCCGATACGGCCGCCCTCGACATCGAAGAGGCGCAGGGCGAGGTTGACCACGGTCGTCTTTCCCGCCCCGGAGCGGCCGACGATGCCGACCTTTTCGCCGGCCTTGAGCTTCAGGTTCAACGATTCGATGATGCCGCCGCCGCGGCCATAATGGAACTGCACGCCCTCGAAGGCGAGGTCGCCCTTCGCCCGGCCGATTTCGACCGCATCGGCCGCGTCGCGGATCGCCGGTTCGACCGAAATCATGCCGATGGCGTCCTGCACCGTCGCCCAATTGCGGATCAGCCCGTTGATGTTGAACATCATCCAGCCCGACATCTGGTTGAGGCGGAAGACCAGGCCGAGCGCCACCGCGATGGCGCCGGAAGAAATCGCGCCCGCCGTCCACTGGTAGATGGCGATGGCGCCGACAGCCGTCATCATCAGCGAATTGACGATGGCGACGGCGGCGCGCACCGACGTGATCGCCCGCGTCAGCCGCAGCACGGCCTCGAAATTGTCCTCGAAGCCTTCGCGCACATAGGCGTGCTCGCGCCGTCCGCCGTCGAACAGCTTGACCGCGACGATGTTGGTGAAAGCGTCGACCATGCGGCCGGTCATGACCGAGCGGCTGTCGGCGGCGGCGCGGCCGGCGCTGCGCACCTCCGGCAGAAGGCTGCGCCCGATGAAAAGGTAGACGACAAACCACGCCGCCATGACCAGCCCCATGGTCAGGTCGAGCGTCATCAGGATCGTTGTCGTCAGCACCATGAAAGTGGCGAAGGACCACAGCGTCTGCAGGATCGACACGAGAAAATCGCCGACCGCCTCGCTGCCCTGCATGATCTTGGTCGAGATGCGGCCGGCGAAATCGTTCTGGTAGAAGGCGTAAGGCTGCTCCATGACGCGCCGGAAGGCCTGCCAGCGCGTCATGGTGTAGAAGGCCGGAACGACGATCTGTTCCTCCGCCACCGTCGCAGCGATCATCGCCGCAGTGCGCGCGACCAGCAGCAGGAAGGCCAGTCCGGCCAGTTCGCGCCAGTGCTCGGCGAACAGACGCTGCGGCGACGACGATTCGACGATGTCGATCAGCCAGCCGACCGACCAGTACAGCGCCGCGTCGACTGCTCCCGCCAGACCGCCGACCACGACGAGGAGCATGAACGGCCCCTTCGCCTGCCGGGCGAAATAGAGGAAAAAGTCGCGCGGGTTTTGCGGCAGCACCTCGCGGTCCGTGTCGCCGAAGGGCGGGATGATCCGCTCGACGGCGCGCCAGAGGCGTTCGGAGAGGCGAATGCGCTCCGTCATTCCGCCGCCGCCTCGAGCGTCTCATCGAGCAGGAATCCGCCCGACTGCCGTTTCCACAGATCGGCGTAGATCCCGCCCTCGGCGACGAGTTCGTCATGCGTGCCGGATTCGACCACCGCGCCCTTGTCCATCACCACAAGCCGGTCCATCGCCGCGATGGTCGACAGGCGGTGGGCGATGGCGATGACCGTCTTGCCCTCCATCAGCCGGTAGAGATTGTCCTGGATCGCCGCCTCGACTTCCGAATCGAGCGCCGAGGTCGCCTCGTCGAGGATGAGGATCGGGGCATCCTTCAGCAGCACCCGGGCGATGGCGATGCGCTGGCGCTGGCCGCCCGACAGCTTCACCCCGCGCTCGCCGACATGGGCGTCGTAGCCGGTGCGGCCCTTGGCGTCGGCAAGCCCGGCGATGAAGCCCGTCGCCTCGGCCCGCTCGGCGGCGCGCACCATGTCGGCGACGCTGGCGTCCGGCCGGCCATACAGGATATTGTCGCTGACGGAGCGGTGCAGCAGCGAGGTATCCTGCGTCACCATGCCGATGGCGGCGCGCAGACTCTCTTGCGTCACCCCAGCGATATCCTGCCCGTCGACGGCGATGCGCCCGCCTTCAAGGTCGTGAAAGCGCAGCAGCAAGTTGACGAGCGTCGATTTTCCTGCCCCGGAACGGCCGACCAGACCGACCTTTTCGCCCGGCGCAATGGCAAGCGACAAATTGCCGATGACGCCCGCGCCCTTGCCGTAATGGAAGGAAATGGCGTCGAAAACGATCTCGCCCTTCGGCACGTCGAGCGGCTTCGCGTCGGACCGATCCTGAACGAGGCGCGGCAGCGAAATGGTCGATATGCCGTCCTGCACCGTGCCGATATTCTCGAAAAGCGCCGACATCTCCCACATGATCCATTGCGACATGCCCCACAGGCGCAGGATCAAACCGACGGCCACGGCCACCGCGCCGACGGAAATGACGCCGCCGAGCCAAAGCCAGATGCCGAGGCCGCCGGTGGCGAAAAGCAGCGCCGAATTGAGCAGGTTGACGGAGAGATCGACCTTCGTGATCAGCCGGCCCTGCGCATAAACCGTCTGCATAAAGTCGTTCATGCCCTCGCGCGCGTAGCTTGCCTCGCGTTGCGCGTGGGAAAACAACTTCACCGTCTGGATGTTCGTGTAGCTGTCTACAATGCGTCCGGTCATGGTCGATCGGGCGTCGGCCTGTTTTTCGGCGACCGCGCCGATCATCGGGATGAAATGGCGCAACGTCAGCACATAGGCCGCCATCCACACGACCAGGGGCGCGGCGAGCCGCCAGTCCGATGCGCCGATGAGAACGATCATGCCGCCGAAATAGACCAGCACGTAGTTGAGCACGTCGGCGAGCTTGATCACCGTTTCGCGCACGGCGAGCGCCGTCTGCATCAGCTTGGTGGCGATGCGGCCGGCGAACTCGTCCTGATAGAACGCCATGGACTGCTTGAGCAGATAGCGGTGCACGATCCAGCGGATGCGCATCGGATAATTGCCGAACAGCGTCTGGAACGTGATCAGCGAATGGGAAATGGTCATCAGCGGAAAGACCAGCAACACGACAACCGCCATGCCGGCGAGCTTCCAGCCCTGGGTGGCGAGGAAGGTTTCGCGATTCTGCGCCGACAGCCAGTCGATGATGTTGCCGAGAAAGCCGAACAGCCACACCTCGACGATGGCGATCAGCGCGGCGAACACCGCCATGACGAGGATGTAACCCCAGGCCGGCTTGGTGAAATGCCAGCAAAAGGCGACCAGCCCCTTCGGCGGCTCGTTCGGCTCGGCCGGCGGAAAGGGATCGAGGCGTTTTTCGAACCAGGTGAACATGGATGACATCTTTTCGCGAAACGGGAATTTGCCGGATAGCGCGGCGACAGGCTGCGATGCAGGCGAACGAAAGAAAAGTGAGGATCGGAACAGATTGCGGAAGGACATGGCGCGAACCCGGTTTCGGTTGAAAACCGCAGCGCGCCTGACCTGTCTTTGGACTGAACGGTTGTCGCGAGCTGCGCTAGGCGGCTGAAGGTCGGTTGCCGGACCATGAGCCGAGGAGCGGATGGATGATGACGTAGCGCATTCCCGCCCCCGGCGTTCGCGTTGACAATGGCCTGTCTTTAGACCGATTCAGGGCGTCGCGCCAGCCGGCAAATGCCCGCCTTTCAAAATGCGACCTCATGAGCAGGCGACAGGCGCGCTCATTTCGATCGTCGGAAGTCCATGCCCATCCGTATCGCCCTCTACCAACCCGACATCGCCGGCAATGCCGGCACGATCCTGCGCACCGCCGCCTGTCTCGGCTTTGCCGTCGATATCATCGGCCCGGCCGGTTTCGACATCTCCGACCGCAACCTGAAGCGCGCCGGCATGGACTATCTCGACATGGCGGCGCTGACCCGTCACGACGACTGGGCCGCGTTCGACGCATGGAGAAGGAAGGAGCAGCGCCGCCTCGTGCTTTTCACCACAATGGCCGCCGCCGGCTATCGCGAATTCGCCTACCAACCGGAAGATATCCTGCTGTTCGGACGCGAAAGCGCCGGCGTGCCGCAGGCCGTTCACGATTCAGCCGACGCCAGGGTGATCATTCCCATGCGCCCCGGCGCGCGCAGCCTCAATCTCGCCGTGGCGGTTGGCATGGCGGCGGCGATGGCGATGCAGAAGTTCGGGTGACCCATACGCCGCCGTCCGCAACCGTCGCATCGTGAACTCGATGGCGGGTCGAAAGGCTCGGACTCGATTGGCGAAATAGCCTCCAAGCCGGCGTCAATGTACGTTTCCAGGTGACAATCGCCGGTTGCCCGGTAAACTGCTCCGACGGGGACCGGCATGCAGAACATTATCGCTTTTTTCGTCGCCATTAAAACCAGCTTCTTCAATCAGTTGAACGCGGCCGAACAGGCGCTCGCGGTTCTCGCCGTCGCCACCCCGGCGCTGACGATCCTGTGGGCGATCCGCAATTTCTATCTCGGCCGCAACAAGAACCTTGCCGTCGAATTGGCCGAGGAAAAGGAAGCCGCGCAGAAATGGCTGAAGCAATACAATGCGGTTTCCGGCCGCCTCGCCGATGCCGAAGCCGAACTGCCCTCCGGCTGGCTGAAGGATATGGAGAAAGAGCGCCGCGATGGCAATGAGGAACGCGCCATCGGCCGCCTGCGCGATTCCTTCCGCGCCGCCGGACGCGATCTGGCGACTGCGGCGGACGAGTTGGCGGACTATCATCTGTCGGTGGGTTTCGACCTCGGGCCGGAGCATTTTGGCGAGGCAAGGCTGTATGCCAGGCTGGCGGTTCTTCACGGCGGCGCGACGCCCGAGCGCAACCGTGCGCTCGACGAACTCGAAACGCTTTGCGAGTCGGCGCCGGGCGAAGGCGATTTCGAGTCCTGGGACGATTTGCATGGGGCTTTTCCCGCCGGCCCGGAAGCGATGATGGCCATCGACCGCTTGAACGGCGAAACCCAACGCCTGAGTAACGAAGGTCAGTACGGATCAGCGTGGAGCCTGAATGCGCGCGCTCGCCGTCTCGCCCGGCGCGCCGGGCTCCCTCCTGCCGACCTCGTATTGTTAACCAGTCGGTACTACACCGCCGTAGTGCTCAACGACCTTGGCCGCCAGGCCGAAGCGCTGGCAGAAATTGACGCCTTCGCGCCCGAACAAGCCAAGGCCCTGCCGGCCGGCCACCCGAACCTGTTCGTCACCCGCCATCTCCGCGCCCGCGTTCTCGACAACCTCGGCCGCTTCGACGCGGCGCTGGCCGAAATCGACGCCTTAGCGCAAGATGAGGCCAAGGCCCTGCCGGCCGGCCACCCGGACCTGTTCGCAACGCGCTATCTGCGCGCCCGCGTTCTCGACAACCTCGGCCGCTATGACGAAGCGCTGGCCGAAATCGACGCCTTCGCGCCCGAACAGGCCAAGGCCCTGCCGGCCGGCCACCCGGACCTGTTCGCAACGCGCTATCTGCGCGCCCGCGTTCTCGACAACCTCGGCCGCTTCGACGCGGCGCTGTCCGAAATCGACGCCTTCGCGCCCGAACAGGCCAAGGCCCTGCCGGCCGGCCACCCGAGCCTGTTCGCAACGCGCTATCTGCGCGCCCACGTCCTCGACCGCCTAGGCCGCTATGACGAAGCGCTGGCTGAAATCGACGCCTTAGCGCCCGAACAGGCCAAGGCCCTGCCGGCCGGCCACCCGAGCCTGTTCGCAACGCGCTATCTGCGCGCCCGCGTTCTCGACAGCCTCGGCCGCTTCGACGCGGCGCTGGCCGAAATCGACGCCTTCGCGCAAGATGAGGCCAAGGCCCTGCCGGCCGGCCACCCGGACCTGTTCGTCACGCGCCATCTCCGCGCCTTCGTCCTCGACAGCCTCGGCCGCCACGACGCGGCGCTGGCCGAAATCGACGCCTTCGCGCCCGAACAGGCCAAGGCCCTGCCGGCCGGCCACCCAAACCTGTTCGTCACGCGCCATTTGCGCGCCCGCGTTCTCGACAACCTCGGCCGCTTCGACGCGGCACTGGCCGAAATCGACGCCTTCGCGCCCGAACAGGCCAAGGCCCTGCCGGCCGGCCACCCGGACCACTTAAGAACCGATTGGCTGAAAGCGCGCGTTCTCCACCATTTGCACAGGTCGTGCGAGGCGCTGCCGCTCGTCGAAACGACCATTGAAGGGCAGCTGGGGTCGCTCGGCCCCGATCACCCGAACACCACGGACTCCCTCGCCCTCCGCGACGAAATCAAGGCGGCGTTGGCTACTCCGCCGTCCTCAACCTTCTCATCGTGAATTCGATGGCGTCGCCCTCTGCCACCCGCCAGCTTTCCACTTCCGTCCAGTAAGCCGCCTTGGGATAGCGTCTCAGCCACTCGCGCGCTTTGGCGCGGGCGTCCTCGCGTGGCAGCAGGAACGTCTCGCGCACGAAACCGTCGGCGCGGACGCCGCCGGCGCGGCTGTCTTCCAGACGTTTTCTCAGCCCGTCGAGGGCGGGGCGTTTCGGCGCGGGCAACGGCGCTCTCCTTGACCCGGACGCCGTTTACACTAGTGAACGTCTGACAGATTGGCGAGTCCGGCGGAGCCGGCCGCGGAGGGGCAATGGAACGACCCGACATTCCGGCCGGGCTGCCGGCCGACATTGAGGAAAAAAAGGCGGTCGCCACGGCCTGGTTCGAGGAGTTGCGCGACCGCATCTGCGCGAGCCTCGAAAAACTCGAGGACGAGGTGACCGGTTCCCTCGTCGACCGCCCTGCCGGCCGCTTCGAGCGCAAGACGTGGCTCCGCGACGAGGGAAAGGGCGGCGGCGGGACGATGTCGATGCTGCGCGGCCGCGTCTTCGAGAAGGCCGGCGTGCACGTCTCGGCGGTGCAGGGCGAATTCTCGCCGGAATTCCGCAAGCAGATCCCCGGCGCCGAGGAAGACCCGCGCTTCTGGGCGTCGGGCATTTCGCTCATCATCCATCCGCAGAACCCGCATGTGCCGGCCGTGCACATGAACACGCGCATGGTGGTCACCTCGCGCTGGTGGTTCGGTGGCGGCGCCGATCTGACGCCGGTGCTCGACCGGCGCCGCACCCAGCACGACGCCGATTCCCGCAGCTTTCACCAGGCCATGCAGTTCGCCTGTTCGAAACACCGCGTAGCCGACTACCAGCGCTACAAGGATTGGTGCGACCAGTATTTCTATCTGCCGCATCGCAAGGAGCCGCGCGGCGTCGGCGGCATTTTCTTCGATTGGCAGCATTCGAGCGAAGCCAATGGCGGCTGGGAGGCGGATTTCCGCCTGATCCAGGATGTCGGCCGCGCCTTTCTCGTCGTCTATCCGGTGCTTGTTCGGCGCAATTTCAATCTCAACTGGACCGACGGCGACCGCGACGAGCAATTGGTGCGGCGCGGCCGCTATGTCGAGTTCAACCTGCTCTACGATCGCGGCACGACCTTCGGGCTCAAGACCGGCGGCAATGTCGAATCGATCCTGTCGTCCATGCCGCCGGAAGTGAAGTGGCCGTGACCCGGGTTTGGATACCGACACGAAAGCGGGTTATGATTCGTCGCACCTGACAGAGAGAACGCCGATGAAAACCTTTCATTGTGGTACGCTCGTGCCCGGTTGCGATTGGCACACCCGCCACGAGGACGAAGCCGAGATCATCCGCCGCGCCGCCGAGCACATGCGCGAGACGCATGGCGAGACGATGATCCGCGAAACCATGGTCGAAGCGATCCGCTCGAAGATCGAGGCCGGAAGCCGCGTGGATTGACATTTCCGAAGGCTGCTTAGGGTCGGCTATCCGTAGGCGGCGCGACAGATAGCGCTCAAATCACGGCAGATTCAACTCTTGAATATTTCGTGCATTCAAGCTAGTTACAGTGCATCGCCCTGTTCAAATCGCAGAGGATGCAAAAATGGAACAGTACGAGAAAAAACGTGTTGGACTATTTGGCTTCGGACGCACGGGAAAATCTGTCGCATCTGCTTTGCTTTCAAACGGTAATATTGATCTTCGTTGGGTAATGCGGAATTCATCGGCGCAAGATGGGCGATATATCACTGATTTGCTTTCACTCGAAATCGAGCGCGACGCCAAATTATTTTCATTAGCAAATAGCGACATTCATAAAATTATTGAAGAGGATCCAGTCGATTATATTGTCGATTTTTCATCGACCAGCGGACTGTCAAAATATATAGATATCGCGATTCGAAATAGAATTGCAATCGTATCGGCTATTTCTTCCTATTCCGAACCAGAAAAATCAGCCCTTTCTCGCGCCTCTGATTTTACCCGTGTATTCCATTCGCCGAATATTACGATCGGCATCAATTTCATGCTCATCGCATCCAAAATCCTGAGGAACATCGCGCCTCATGCCGACATCGAGATTGTCGAGGAGCATTTCAGCGCCAAACCCGAAACGTCGGGGACCGCGACAATCGTTGCGGAGACGCGCGACCTCCACGCCGACCAGATCAAGTCGATCCGCGCCGGCGGCATCATCGGCGTTCATGAAGTGATTTTCGGCTTCCCCAACCAGACGGTCCGGTTGACCCATGAATCGATATCCCGCGAAGCCTTCGGCAATGGCGCCATTTTCGCGATCCGAAACCTTCCGGCGGCCGAAAGCGGGTTTTTCACCATGGAGGACCTGCTCCGGCCCTATTTCCGTATGGAATTGGCGGACTCCGATGAAACGCCGCGCAAGTCGCCGCCCTGGTGGAAATTCTGGCATTCGGAAATCCCGCAGAGCAGGTACACGACGCTGGCGTCCTAGGCTCAATCAGGTGAAATCATCGCCAGCAGCGCCTCGCGGTCGAGGCTGAAGCCTGAATCGGCCCATTTGACCCCGAGGCGGGCCATTTCCGCGCCCAGCTGCGGACCCGGCCTGACGCCGCGCGCCAACAGGTCGGCGCCGCGCAGCGGAAACACCGGATGCGTCCAGGCTTCGGCATGGGCGAGCAGGCGGGCGAAGCCATCGGCATCGGCCAGCGCCTTGTCGCTTTCCCGGGCTGTCCATCGCGCCCCGGCCAGCGCCAGACGCAGCCGGTCGGTGATCCCTTCGCGCCCGTATTCGTAAAGCAGCTTGTCGAGCGCCACGCCCGGAATCGACGCCCCCGGCGTTGGCGAATCGGCGAAAACCGTCAGCCGCGCGCTTTCCGCCTTGGAGAGGCGCAGCCGTTTCGCCATAGCCGCCAGGCGTTCGCCGTCCGGCGGCGTGATCGCCATCAGCCGCAACAGCGGATCGACCGGCCAGCCGAGGTCGCGCGCCGTCGCGATCAGGCCATGGATGGAATCGATGCCCCAATTGGCCGTTTCCGGCAGGATCGCCGACAGCACGCCAGATTGGCGCATCCACAACAGCGAACGGGCCGGATCAGGCGCGGCGAGCAGCTTCTTCATCTCCATCCAGACGCGCTCGGCCGAAAGCTGCCCGAGCCCGTCCTTCAGCCGCGCGCAGGCCTTGAGGCCGTCGGCGTCGGGCCGTCCGTCGCCATACCAGGCGAAAAAGCGGAAGAAGCGCAGGATGCGCAGGTAATCCTCGCGGATGCGCGTTTCGGCGTCGCCAATGAAGCGCAGGCGTTTCGCCGCGATATCGGCGACGCCGCCGACCAGATCGATCACCCGCCCGTCGCGCGTGGCGTAAAGCGCGTTGATGGTGAAGTCGCGCCGTTCGGCGTCGGCTTTCCAGTCGCGGCCGAAATGCACCGTGGCGCGCCGCCCGTCGGTGTCGATGTCGGAGCGCAGCGTCGTCACCTCGAAGCCGCGCCCGCCCGAAACGACGGTGATCGTGCCGTGCTCGTAGCCGGTCTTGACTGCCTTCAGCCCCGCCGCCTCCGTCCGTTCGATGACGATGTCCGGCAGCGCCGTGGTGGCGATGTCCTCGTCGGTGACCGGCAGACCCATCAGCGTGTTGCGCACCGCCCCGCCGGCGATGCGCGCTTCTTCGCCGTCGCGGTCCAGCGCATCGAGCACGGCGAGCAGCGCCGGATCGGACAGGAAAGCGGCGTCGGCGATGGAGACGGTCATTCCCAAAGGCCTTCCTTCGCCGACCTGATGATGCCGGCGGTCACGCCCCAAATGTACCGTTCTTCCCACGGCACGGTCCAGAAGAAGCGCTCGCGCCCTTCCCAGACCCGGCTGCCGCGTTTCCAGTTGCCCTCGTCCATGAGGAAGGCGAGCGGCGTCTCGAACGCATCGGCCACCTCGTGCGGATTGAGCCTCAGCCGGTGCGCCGGATCGATGACCGCCAGCACCGGGACGATGCGATAGCCCGAGCCGGTCAGATAATCGGGCAGTCGGCCGACGATCTCGACGCTTGCTGCGGTAATCCCGATTTCCTCCTCCGCTTCGCGCAGCGCCGCGTGTTCGGGCGTCTCGTCGCCATCGTCGATGCGCCCGCCGGGAAAGGCGATCTGGCCGGAATGGGAGCGCAGCGCTTCGGTTCGCTGCGTCAGCAGGACCGTCGCGCCCTCCGGACGGTCGACGATGCCGAACAACACGGCGGCGGGTTTGACGGCGCGTTCGCGGATGCCGTCGGCCGATCCCGGATTGAGCCGATGGTCGCCATGCGCCTCGATTTCCGGCGAAACGGCGTGCAAACCGGCGCGGCGGCGAAATTCGGCGATGGAGAACCTGTCGCGCGCCCACACCGTCACCGCGAAAGCTCCTCAAGCCGCGCCGACGGCATGATCGAAAAGAAGACGCCGCGCGAGAAGATCCCGAACATGGCGGCGTCGCCGATGGTTCGCGTTTCGCCGATCGCGGCCAACTCGTACATGACGGGCCGCGCCACCAACGCATCCAGCCGGCCGCGCACATGCAGATAGGGTTTCAGCCCGCCAGTCGCCGGTTCGTCAACGAAGCGCAGCGGGTGGCCGGGTCCGGCCTCGACCACGTCGCCGACATTGGTGCGAAAGGTCAGCACGCGCTCGTCGCCATCGCCGGATGCATTCATCTCGACCGCGATGAAAGGCGCGTCGACGACGCGGATGCCGACTTTTTCCACCGGCGTGACGAGGTAGGTTTTCCCGTCCTCGTCTCGCCGCAAAACGGTGGAGAACAATTGCACCAGCGGCATTCGTCCGATCGGGGTGCCGAGATAGAACCACGTGCCGTCGGCGCGGATTTCCATGTCGAGATTGCCGCAAAAGGGCGGGTTCCATGTGTCGACCGGCGGCAGGCCCTTGCCGGCCCGCGTCGCGCGCGCGATCAGCGCCTCCAGCCCTTTCGCGTCGCCGGCGGCGACAAGCGTTTGATTCACCATGCCCGCGTCTTCTGCCATCGTCACGAAATAGTCACTGTCATCGCGCTTGTCAGCAGGATGCGGCGAATTAGGTTCGCGGAGCGGCCGGCCGAGCCGTGGAGTCGCATCGGAGAGAAGGCCATGAGCGCCATCGTCCGCGAAGCCAACATCAGCGAAAAAGACATGGTCGCCGCCGCCGAGCGCGCGCTGGAAGACGTCTCCCGGGTTCGCAAGAGTGTCGGCGACGTCATTTTCGGCCAGGAACAGGTGGTCGAGCGCGCCTTGGTGGCGCTGATCTCCGGCGGGCATGCCCTGCTCGTCGGCGTTCCGGGCCTTGCCAAGACCAAACTGGTCGAAACGCTCGGCATCGTCCTCGGCCTCGACACCCGCCGCATCCAGTTCACGCCCGATCTGATGCCCTCCGATATCCTCGGCGCCGAAGTGATGGAGCAGGATACCGACGGCAAGCGCGGTTTCCGCTTCATCCCCGGTCCTGTCTTTGCCCAATTGCTGATGGCCGACGAGATCAACCGCGCCAGCCCGCGCACCCAGTCGGCGCTGCTGCAATCGATGCAGGAGTACCACGTCACGGTCGCCGGCCACCGCCATGATCTGCCGGCGCCTTTCCATGTGCTCGCCACGCAGAACCCGCTGGAGCAGGAAGGCACCTATCCGCTGCCCGAGGCGCAGCTCGACCGCTTCCTCCTGCAGGTCGATGTGCTGTACCCGGAACTCGACGCCGAACGCCGCATCCTGATCGAAACCACCGGCGTAGCCGAGGCCCGCGCCGTCAATGTGCTCGCGGCCGAGCGGCTGCGCGAAATCCAGACGCTGGTGCGCCGCATGCCGGTACCCGAATCGGTGGTCGAAGCGATCCTCAGGCTGGTGCGTTCCGCCCGGCCGGAAACCGGAGACAAGGAAATCGGCGAAATGGTCGATTGGGGACCGGGGCCGCGCGCCAGCCAGGCGCTGGCGCTCGCGGTTCGCGCCCGCGCCCTTGTCGATGGCCGCCTCGCCCCGTCGATCGACGACGTCCGCGCGCTGGCTGAACCGGTCCTTCAACACCGCATGGCGCTCGCTTACGCCGCACGCGCCGAGGGCCTGCAGGTGCGCGATGTGATTGCGCGGCTGGTCAAGGCGGCCGGCTGACATGGCGCCCCTCGGCGCACTCACTGGCGCCGCCCCCCCGGCCGAAGCTTTGGCGCGGGCGCGCGAACGTGTGCGCGCCATCCCCGATTTGCTGGTCGAAGCGCAAAAACTCGCCAATACCGTCATTACCGGCTGGCACGGCCGCCGACGCATGGGACCGGGCGAGGATTTCTGGCAGTTCCGTCCCTATGCCGTCGGCGAGGAAGCCGCGCGCATCGACTGGCGCCGATCCGCCCGCGACGAGCACACCTATGTGCGCGACCGCGAATGGCAGGCGGCGCATACGGTCTGGCTGGTCGCCGACCTGTCCGGCTCGATGTTGTTCCAATCGCGTCTGGCCCGCGTTTCCAAGGAGAAGCGGGCGCTGACCATGATCCTGGCGCTGGCCGAATTGCTGTCGCGCGGCGGCGAACGCATCGGCTGGCCCGGATTGATGCGACCGGTGGCGGCGCGCAACGGGGCGGAGCGCCTCGCCGTGCGCCTGGCCGCCATGCCCGCTCCCGGCGGTCTGCCGGACCTTTCGGAAGTCCGGCGCCACGCCGAAATTGTCGTCGCCTCCGACTTCCTCGATGCGCCTGACGCCATTGTCGCCCGGCTGGAGCCGCTCGCCGCGCGCGGCGTCCGCGGCCACCTCATCGAAGTTTGCGATCCGGCCGAGGAACGGCTTCCCTATTCCGGCCGCACCGAATTCCGCGATCCCGAGACCGGCGAGCGCCTGATCGCCGGTCGCGCCGAATTGCTGGCCGGCGACTATCGCAATCTCTGGCTGGCGCGGCGCGAGACACTGTCGCGCTGGTGCCGAAAGCGCGGCTGGAGCTACACGACGACGCCAACCGACCGCATCGCCTCAGAAGCGCTGGCCGCCCTCCACATGGCGTTGACCGAGCCCGCCGAACGGCCCGGAGGCCGGGCATGATTCCGCTGGCCTTCGGTTCCCCGCTGTTGCTCGCCGGTCTGGCCGCTCTGCCGGTGATCTGGTGGCTGCTGCGCTACACGCCGCCGCGCCCGAACGCCGAGCCGTTCCCGCCGCTGAAAATCCTCTTGCGCGTGCCGCGCCGGGAGGAAACGCCCGACCGCAGCCCATGGTGGCTGACGCTGTTGCGCCTGACCATGGCGGCGGCGGTTATCGTCGCGCTGGCCGAACCCGTATTCAACCCGCGCCAGCAATTCGCCGCCGGCGAAGGCCCGCTGGCCCTTGTTATCGACAATGGCTGGTCGTCCGCGCCCGATTGGCCGGAGCGGGCCGCGACCGCGCGCCGCCTGATCCATGGCGCCGGCGAACGCGGCGCGCCGGTCGTGCTCGCCTTCACGGTCGCGCCGAAAAACGCCGAAATCGGTCCGTTCGACGCCGCCGAAGCGGTTAAACGCCGCCGCCACGAGACCGGTCGCCGCGCCGGTCGACGCGGACCGAAGCCTTCGGCCGTGTCGCCGCCGCGCTCGCCGCCCTGCCCGGCGCAACCATCGCGGTGTTGTCCGACGGCATCGCCATGCCCGGCGATGGCGAGGCCTGGCAGGCGCTTGCCGCGGCCGGTCCTTCGGCGATGCTCTGGGGCAAGCCCGACCGGCTCGACCGCCTGGCGCTCGTCGGCGCGGAAAACGATGCGGAGGCGTTGACGGTGACAGTCATCCGCCCGGAAACCGACGCCGCGCCACGACGGGCATCGCTCGGCGCCTATGACGAGAAAGGCCGCCGCATCGCCGATGCTCCCGCCGACTTCGCCGCCGGGGCGACGATGGCGATCGCCGAATTTCGCGCGCCGTTCGAATTGCGCAACGATATCGTCTCGATTTCGGTCGACGGAGAAAAGCACGCCGGCGCGGTGCGCGTGCTCGACGACAGCCAGAAGCGCCGCCGCGTCGGCCTGATCTCCGCCGCCGAGGCCGACCAGGATCAACCGCTGCTGTCGCCGCTTCACTACCTGCGTCGGGCGCTCGAACCCTTTGCCGATCTTGCCGAGTCGGAAACCGCCGACCTGACCGCGTCCCTGCCCGAATTGCTGGAGCGCAAACCGGCGATCATCATGCTGGCCGATATCGGCGTCATTCCCGAAGCATCCCGCGAAAAGCTGAAAAAATGGATGGAGGGCGGCGGCACGCTGGTGCGCTTCGCCGGCCCGCGTCTTGCCGCTGGCGAGGATTCCGATCCGTTGCTTCCCGTTCTCCTGCGCGCCGGCGACCGCACGCTCGGCGGCGCCATGTCGTGGACGGAGCCGCAGACGTTGGCGGAATTCCCGGTCAACGGGCCGTTCTCCGGCCTGACACCGCCGCGCGAGGTCATCGTCAATCGCCAGGTGCTGGCTGAACCCGGACCTGATCTGGCCGAGCGCACCTGGGCCAATCTCGCCGACGGCACGCCGCTGGTGACCGGCGAGCGGCGCGGCGCGGGCATGCTGGCGCTGTTTCATGTTACGCCCGACGCGACCTGGTCGAACCTGCCGATTTCCGGCTCCTTCGTCGACATGCTGCGCCGTCTGGTGCAAACGTCGCGCAACCAGGGGCGCTACGACGCCGCCGACGCGGCCTTGGCGACGGCGCTTCCGGCCTTCCGCGTCGTTTCACCCGACGGCTTGCTCACCGCCCCTCCGCCGGAAGCCGAACCGCTGGCGGCCGGCGTTGCGGCGCACAAGGTGACGCAGCGCAATCCTCCGGGACTTTATGGCGGCGCCGAGGGCGCGACCGCGCTCAACCTGCTCGGCTCCGACGCCGCCTTGCGGCCGGCGCAGCGCCCGGACTTGCCCGTCGCCGTCACCGAAATGACCTATGCCGCCGATTCCTCGGCGGCGCTGAAGGGGCCGTTCATCGCTTTCGCCCTGGCGCTCGCCGCGCTCGACACCATCGCCGTCCTCGCACTCGCCGGCGCGTTCGCCGGCTGGCGGCGAAACGCGGCGGCCGCAGCGATCGCGGTTTTCGCGGTTTGCGCCGCCATCGCCACCGACGCCCGGGCTTCCGATGGGAAGGAAAACGACGACGAGATCGTCGACGCCATCTCGCGCACGCGTCTTGCCTACGTCGTGACCGGCGACCCGTCGATCGACGCCATCAGCCGCGCCGGACTTACAGGCCTGTCGCAATTCCTCACCGAGAAGACGGCGCTCGAGCCTGCGGAACCGGCCGCCATCGATCCGGCGGTCGACGAATTGTCGCTCTACCCGCTGGTCTACTGGCCAGTCGACCCGGCGGCGCCTATGCCCTCCGAGGAAGCGATGGCGCGCATCGACGCCTATATGAAGCAGGGCGGTAGCGTCATCTTCGATACGCGCGACCAGCTGGAAAGCGGATTTTCGGTCGACGGCGTCGCAGGCCCGGCGACCGAGCGCCTGCGCGATATGCTGTCCGGCCTCAACGTGCCGCCGCTCGAACCGGTGCCGAGCGACCACGTCTTGACCAAGGCCTTCTATCTGCTTGATGAGTTTCCCGGCCTTTATACCGGCGGCGCGCTGTGGGTCGAAGCCTCGCAGACGGCGGAAACCCATGAGGACCGGCCTGTGCGCACCGGCGACGGCGTCACCCCGATCCTCATCACCGCCAACGATTTCGCCAGCGCCTGGGCCGTCGACGAGAATGGCGAGCCGCTGCTTCCCACCGCGTCGGGCGACCGCGATCAACGTGAATTCGCGCTGCGCGCCGGCGTCAACATCGTCATGTACACCCTGACCGGTAACTACAAATCCGACCAGGTGCATGTCCCGGCCCTGCTCGAACGTTTGGGCCAGTGACATGGATTCCCTGTCCCTCGCCTTCGAACCGCTCATTCCCTGGATCGCCATTGCCGCGATCGCTACGCCGGTGTTCGCATTGTCCGCTTTCGCTTTCTGGCGGACGCGCCGCGGCACGGCAATGCGTCTTGGCGCGCTCGGCTTGCTGGCGCTGGCGCTCGCCAACCCGGTGGCGACGTCGGAAGAACGCGAAGCGCTGAAAAGCGTCGTCGCACTCATCGTCGACCGCAGCCGGAGCCAGGATTTCGGCGACCGCAAATCAGCGACCGATGCGGCGCTCGCCGAACTGAAAACGCGCTTCGCCCGCCTGCCCCAGTTCGAATTGCGCATTGCCGACGCTGACCAGTCCGCCGGCGTCGACGACGGCGCCGACACGCGGTTGTTTTCCACCGTCGACGCACTGCTCGCCGACGTGCCGCCTTCGCGCGTCGGCGGCGCCATCCTGCTGACCGACGGCCAGGTTCATGACGTCCCGTCCAAGCCGGACGGCGTCGCCGGCGGCGCTCCGGTTCATGCCCTCGTCACCGGCAAGGACGGCGAACGCGACCGGCGCATCCGTTTCGAAAAGGCGCCGCGCTTCGGCATTGTCGGCAAGCCGCTCGACATGAGTTTCCGCGTTCTCGACGAAGGCGCGGCCGGCCAGCGCGTCGCCGTGCAGGCGCTGATCAACGGCGTGCCGGCGGGCACGCAAACGGCTCTCGTCGGCGAGGAAACGACAATCGCCATCACGCCGCCCGCCGCCGGCGGCGCCGTGGTCGAACTGAGCGTCGAGCCGGTGGAGGGCGAGGTGACGACCGCCAACAACCGAGCCATCGCCCTCGTCGACGGCATTCGCGAGAATCTGCGTGTTCTTCTGGTTTCCGGCGAACCGCATGCCGGCGAACGCACCTGGCGCAACCTGTTGAAATCCGACGCCGCCGTCGATCTCGTCCATTTCACCATCCTGCGCCCGCCGGAGAAGCAGGACGGTACGCCGATCAGCGAATTGTCGCTCATCGCCTTCCCGACGAAGGAATTGTTCGTCGACAAGATCGACGAATTCGACCTCATCATCTTCGACCGCTACCAGCACCGCGACGTGCTGCCGGTGCTCTATTACGACAACATCGCCCAGTATGTTGAGAATGGCGGCGCGCTGCTGGTCGCGGCCGGTCCGGAATACTCCGGCGATGTCTCCATCGCACGCCCGCCGCTTTTGCCCGCCCTGCCGGCGATGCCGAACGGCGACGTCCTGGAAGAGGCGTTTTATCCGCGCCTCACCGATCTCGGCCAGCGCCATCCGGTGACGCGCGGCCTCGAAGGCTCGGCCGTGGAGCCGCCGCGCTGGAGCCGCTGGTTCCGCCAGATCGGCGTCGACAAGCCAGAAGGCGACGTGGTGATGAAGGGCGTCGGCGATGCCCCGCTGCTCGTCCTCGACCGCAAGGGCAAGGGCCGCGTCGGCATGCTGCTTTCCGATCAGGGCTGGCTGTGGGCGCGCGGTTTCGAGGGCGGCGGCCCGCATGTGCAGCTCTACCGCCGCATGGCCCACTGGCTGATGCAGGAGCCCGAACTCGAGGAAGAGAGGCTGACCGCCGCCGGTCGCGGCATGAGGCTGGAGGTTACGCGCCAGACCATGGCGGAAAAGGCCGATCCGGCGCGCGTCATCCTGCCTTCGGGCAAAACCGTCGATGTGCCGCTCGCGCCTGCCGGCTCCGGCCTGTTCAAGGGCGCGCTCGACGCGAGCGAGATCGGCCTGCACCAGATCGGCAATGGCGATTTGTTCACGCTTGCCCATGTCGGCCCGGTCAACGCGCCGGAATTCGCCGACGCGACCTCGACGCTCGACCGCATCGAACCCTTCGCCAAGGCGACCGGCGGCGGCGCACGCCGCCTCGCCGCCGGCCTGCCCAACATCGTGCCGGTGCGCGCCGGCGCGATCGCCGTCGGACGCGACTGGATTGGCCTGCGCGTAACCGGCGACACTGTGCTGAAATCGGTCGACCGGCTGCCCTTGTTCGGCGGACTGCTTGGCCTTGCCCTGTTGGTCTTCGCCCTCGGCGCGATGTGGTGGCGCGAGGGGCGCTGAAACATTGTCAATGCCGCGCCCGCCCGGTATTCTCCATCCATGACCAAAATCGAAAAGCTGGAAATGCAGGTTGCGGCGCTCGACGCGGAAGAACTACGCGCTTTCGGCGAGTGGTTTGACGAATTGCGCGCAAGCATGTGGGACCGGCAGATCGAAGCCGATTCCATCGCCGGCAAGCACGACGCGCTCGCCGCCAGGGTATTGGCGGAATTCGACGCCGGCATGGCTGCGCCGCTCAATCGCAAACGATGAAGCACCACGCCCTTCCGTCGTTCTGGAAAGGCTACAGGCAGTTGGATGCATCCCTTCAGGCCCTTGCCGACAAGCAATTCGATCTGCTCGAAAACGATCCGCGCCATCCTTCCCTGCATTTCAAACCGGTTGGAAAATTCTGGTCGGCGCGGATCGATCGTAGCCACCGATGTCTGGCGGTCCGAAAGGGCGACGATATCGTCTGGTTCTGGATCGGCGGCCACGCACAATACGAAAAACTGATCAAGTAGGTTATCGGGACGTCTGCCGGGCGTGGATCACCTCGCCAGCGAGCACCTCCGCCCCGCCTTCGGCCAATTCGCACACCAGCAGCCGCTCCGGATCGACCGGGCGCGGCAGGGTCAACCGGCCGCGCGGGACCTTCCTGAAGCCCAACGGACCGTAATAGGGCTCGTCGCCGACCAGCAGCACCGCCGGCGCGCCGGCGGCCCGCGCCGCGTCGAGCGCGATGCCAACCAGTTTTCGGCCGTGGCCCTGGCTCTTGTGATCGGGCCTCACCGCCAGCGGCCCGAGCAGCAGCGCCCGCCCCTTTCCCGCCACGACCGGCGTCTGGCGCACCGAGGCGATCACCTCGCCGTCCTGCAGCGCGACGAAGGAGAATGCCGCATCGTGGCCGCCCGCCTCACGGATCTTGTAGGCCGCGCGGGCGAAGCGTCCCGGCCCGAAGGCTTCCTCGTTGATGGCTTCGATGGCGGCGTCGTGTTCGGGCGCTTCGGGCGCGTAGGTGACAAGCGAGGCGGACATGGCGTGCGTCCTTGGGAAATTGCTGCGACGGAGGCGCCTTAAGAAGCGCGGCTGATCCGCCCTTTCTTCAGGCGGCGGTCCCTCAGCGTCGTCGGCAGGCGATGCGCACGGCTCTTCAATCTCCTCGCTGCACGCCCGCTAGCATTGCGGCGAGCGCCTGTAAACCGCGCTCACCAAAAAGGCGATGGCGCCGTCCCCTCGAGCGCTTCGCGCAAACGGCGGCGCGCGCCGGGGGACAGGTTCTCCGGCAGGGCGTCAAGCGGGAAAAACCGCGCTTCGGCGATTTCATGGTCCGGCGCGCGCGGCGCAGTCTGGCGAAACCGGGTCAGCAGGAAAACCGCCACATGGTCGCGCCGGCTGGCATGGCGATTGAAATGCACCGACAGCAAGCGCGCCGGCTCGCTCGCCGCGATATTGGCCTCCTCGGCCAATTCCTTGGTCACCGCGTCGGCCAGCGTTTCGCCGATCTCGACGCCGCCGCCAGGCAATTGCCAGCCCGGAACATAGGTGTGGCGCACCAGCAGCACACTCCGCTTCTCTTCGTCGAGGACGATGATTCGCACGCCGAGCGTCATTGGCCGCCGGAGCAGGAACCACCAGTGAAAAAGCCGGCCGCGCAGGCGGCTCAGCCGCGTCTTGCCGAATGTCCCGGCGCATTCCTCCGTCATGGCGATTTGTTCCGCTTGCCGCCGGTTTGCCATACCGGAACGCTGCCAATCGCGATAGAAAAACCCGATGTTCCGACTCGCCCACATTTCCGATCCCCATCTCGGGCCGCTGCCCGAGCCGACCTATCGAGAACTCGCCTCCAAGCGCATCACCGGCTATGTCAATTGGCGGCGCAACCGCATGCGCCATCACCGCGAAGGCGTCGTCGACGCGGTCACCGCCGCCATCAAGACCGAAGCGCCCGACCATCTCGCCATCACCGGCGATCTCGTCAATCTCGCCCTCGACGCCGAAATTCACAAGGCGCGCCAATGGCTCGACGATCTGGGCGAACCGGAAGGCATTTCCGTCGTACCCGGCAACCACGACGCCTATGTGCCGGGCGCGCTGGATGAAGCCTGCCGCGCCTGGGCGCCCTACATGTGCGGCGACGACATGCGCCACCCGGTCGATCGCGACGCCTTTCCCTACATGCGCCGGCGCGGCCCGGTTTGCCTGATCGGCGTCTCTTCGGCGCGGGCGACTGCGCCATTCATGGCCAACGGGTTCTTCCGCGCCGATCAGGCCAAACGCCTCGCCGCCTTGCTCAGGAGCGCCGGCGAGGACGGGTGTTACCGAGTGGTGATGATCCATCATCCCCCGTTGCGCGGCATCGATCCCGTCGGCCGCTTGTTCGGCATCCGCCTGTTCCAATCGGTCATCCGCGACAACGGCGCCGAACTGGTGCTGCACGGCCACACGCATCTGCCTTCGCTCGGCTGGATCGCTGGCCATGATGCGCCGACGCCGGTAGTCGGAGTCGCCGCGACGGGCCAGTCGCCCGGCGGACGCCGCCCGGCGGCCGGCTTCAACCTGTTCGAGATCGTCAGACGCAAAGGCGAATGGAAAACGACGCTGGAGCGTCACTCCGTCGCCGGCCATGTCGCCGGCACCGAGCGTGTTTCGGTGGAAATGCTCGATCCTGCTCGCGCCTAGAAAGGCCAGCCCAGCGCCGCGAGCTTTTCGCGATAGACATAGGCGAGCGCGGCAATGGCGGCGAATGCTCCAGCCAAAAGATAGGCCCCGGCGACTGCAAGCTCCCGGCCATTGCGCCCGGCTGCCGCCTCTTCGACGAAGCCGTCCTTCATCACCGGCTGCGGCGCGCCGGCGACCAGCCGTTCACGCTCGACCATCCGCTCCGCGACGTAGCGTGTCACCGCTTCGGCCGCCTGGCGGATGTCGTGGGTTTCGACGAGAACGACCCGCCCGAGCCGCGTGTCGCGCACGAAGCGATAGGCGCGGCGGTCCCGCCCCATCGCCACATGCGCCGTGGCGTCGATCCAAAGGCGCGGCTGAAGTCCGGAAGAAATGGCGAAATCGAACAGGGGATCATCGGCGGGAACGCCGGCGAACACGTCTTCCAGCTCGGCCGCCAGCAATTCCAGCCGCGTCCGGCTGGCTTCGCGCATGTCGACAACGACGTCGTCGCGGTCGGCGGCGGCGTTCTTGACCTGCCGGATCGCATCCGACAGGCGGCGCGACCGAGTCAGCAGGCTGTTGTCCAGGGCTTCGTTCATGTTCAGCGGCTCCCGCCGGAAGGTTAATGGTTCATTAACACCATTCACCTGCCCCGACGCAAGTTTTCAGGCTGTTACACGCCGCCGAACAGGATGCCCGAAACAAGTTTGTCGCGGCCGTAAATATCCGGAAAGAAGCTCGGCGCGCCGTCATCGCCGATCCAGGTGGTGAAATAGGCGAGGTGGACCGGCACCTTGGTCTTCAGATTGACCGCCTTGGTCTTGCCCGCCTCGACCAGCCCCTTGATCTGCGATGCATTGAGCGCGCCGTCGGGGCTGAACAATTTGTTGGCGAATTCCAGCGGCTTGTCGACGCGAATGCAGCCATGGGAAAAGGCCCTGCCCGTTTCGGCGAACAACTGCCGCGACGGCGTGTCGTGGAGATAGATGTTGAACGAATTCGGGAACATGAACTTGACCACGCCCAACGCGTTTTTCGGTCCCGCTTTCTGCACGATCTTGTAGGGGAAGCTCTTGCCCGAAACGGCGTCCCAGTTGACGCTGTAGGGATCGATGACCGGCGCGCCGGCGCCCCAGCCGCCATAGAGGACGTAGTCGTTCCGGCCGAGATAGCCGGGATCCTTCTTCAATTTCGGCAGCATCTCGTTGACGGCGATCGCCGGCGTCACCGTCCAGGTCGGATTGAACTCGGCATAGGAGATCTGGTGGGAAAACATCGGCGTCTGGTGATACGGCTTGCCGACGATGACGCGGCGGCGATCAACCGTCTTGCCGCCGGCGACCAGAAACAACTCGAAACCCGGCTGATTGACCAGCACATGGCGCTGGCCGAGGCTCGAAGGCAACCAGCGCCAGCGTTCCATGTTGACAATGATCTGCCGCACGCGCGCGTCGGCCGAAACGTTCATCGCCTCGATCGTGCCCTTGCCGGCGACGCCGTCGGCGTCAAGGCCATGACGTTGCTGGAAATGCTTCACCACCGCGACAAGTCCGGAATCGTAGCTCAAACCGCCGTCGATGGCCGAATACCCGCGCGCCTTGAGATTGGCGCGCATGGCCTTGACGCGCGCATCGGACATGCCCGGTTTCAGCGTCGGCCCGGCGGGAATTTTCGGCCAGCCCCCGCGTTCGGCAAGCGTCCGATAGCCCGCCAGCATCTGGCGCAGCTGATAATATTGCGGATGCGAGGGCCGCAGGCGCTTCAGGGCCGCGTCGACGCCCTTGTCGCGCACGGCAGGCAGCCAGACCGCCGGATCGACGGTCTTGCGGGCGATGACGATGTTCGACGCGCCGATCGACGGCGAGGCGCGCCCGCCATGGAGATCGCGGGCAAAGCGCAGGAAAGCCGCGCTCATGGCGCGCTCGAAACCTTCGACATCGTCGGCACCGTTCAGGCGCCCCGGCTCGCGCAGGCTGTCGGACAGGTAATCGTCGGGCGAAAGACCATCGGCTTCCGCCCGGTCGATGGCGTCGACCAATTCGGCGGCGCGCGGCCCGGGCCGTCCGCTTACCGTCCATACAGGCCCGCCGGTATCCTTGGCGTAGAAATTCGCGGTCGGATTGAGGTCGACTACCGCGCCTCGCCAATTCAGCGCCTGCGGTTCGCCGGCGCTCAGCGCCTGCGCCGAAACGGCCGGGCAGCCAAGCAGCGCCGCCGCGAGCATTAATACCATGATCCGCCAGCGCATCGGCGTCGCCTCCCGCATCGCGTTGTTGCCCGCGTCTGATTCGTCGCTCACTTTAGCGGCATTATGGCGCGGCGGAAGAAACCGCGCCGATTTGCGCCCGCAACATCCCGATCACGGCGTCTGGCGCTTCGTCGATCAGCATGTGTCCGGTTTCGGCGAGCAGGGTCACGGCGCAATTATCCGGCAGGTTGTCGGCCGAATGCGCCGGCAGCACGTTGTCCTGCTTGCCCCAAAGCACGCGAACCGGCATGGCCAGCGTGGCCAGGCTTGCGCGCGGAATGACGCCCTGGCGGCCATCGCGCGTCATGCCGTCGGCAAAGCGCTGCAACAACTCGACCTGGCCTCGTTTGGCGCGAATGCCCAGGACGTGTTCAACGACACTATCGGGGATAGCGCGGCGGAAGCCGAACATGCCCTCGAGGACATGCTTCATTTCGGTCGGCTCACGAGCCGAGGCAAAACGCTTGAGCAGCCGGAAATTGATCTCCGGACCGAATCCGCCCGGCGCCAGCAAAGTCAGCGACAGCACCCGCTGAGGCGCCGAAAGCGCGATCAGGGTTGCGACCGCGCCGCCGAGCGAATGCCCGGCCAGATGAAAGCGCTCGACGCCGCGCCGCGTCATGGCGTCGAGCACGGCGGCGACAGCGGTCTTCGGTGGTCCGGCGTCGGGATAGTCGATCGACGCGGCGTGGCCCGGCAAGTCGACAGCGTGGGTCCGGGCCTCGGCGACGAGTCCGTCCAGCACCGGGACCCACGCCTCGTGCGACCCGCCGAAGCCATGGATGAGCACAAGGTCGGGGCCCGCGCCGCGGTTTGGACGAATAATTCGCTCACGTCACGTCGCTCCGACGGCGGCCAGTGCCGCTTTGATGGCGTCCGCCAGTTTCCGCGCCATATCCTCGGGATATTTGGCTTCGCGGAACGCTTTTTGCGGATCGGCGGCGAAATCGGCTTTGTTCGATTTCAGCGAAACGGCGAGTTCCCGGGCCTGGGCATGGTCGCCGCGGGCGACGGCCGCGACCAGTCGCGCGGCAATATAGTGGCGCCGTTCCGAGGCGGCCAAGGCGTCGGCGGCGGACCAGGCCGTTTCCTTGTCGCCGGTCATGAAAGCACCGAGAAACAGCGCGTAATCCCACCAGTTCGGATGGACCGGGGTGATGCGCGCCGCTTTCGCCAACAACACCGCGCCCGTGGCGTATTCGCCGGCCATCACGAAGCTGTTTCCCGCCGATGCCGCGAGGCTCATGTCGTAGGGATTGGCGGCGATGGCCTTGCCCATCCAGGCCAAGCCGGCGCGGGCATCGCCCATGCGGCTGAGAACATAACCCTGGGCCCGATAGGCCGTGGCCTTGTTCGGGCCGAGTTCGACGCCCTTGCGGGCATGTTGCGCCGCCTTTTCAAGGGACGCATCGGGGTGGTGCGCGAATTTGCCGGCGACCGACGCCACCTCGAGATTGGCGAGCTCGGCCCAGACCAGGGGTGATTTTGCCCCGCGCGCCGCCAGTTCATCGAAACAGGACTTCGCCGCCAGATGATCCTCGGCTTTGAGATCGAGAAAAAACCTGTTTGAGAGGGTCAGACAATTGGTCAACGAACTTGTCAGATCATTTTCGGCGATGAAGGCGTAAAGCGCGCCGGACACCGGAAAGGCCGAATCGACAAGGTTGGCGAACATGTCGTCCTGGTGTTCCCGGCTTGTGGTGCTGTCGAGCGCCCGTCCGGCGATCACCTTGCCGCTTGCGGCATGCTCGACCTGGACCAGGGTTGCCGTCGGCGCGGCGCCGGGCGCGATGCGCACGAGGAATTCATCCTCTTTTTTTCCAGAGCTTGCGCCGGCATTGACGAAATTGACGGTATCGAAAGCCGGTAGCACGGCCTGAAGGCGCGCGCCCCAATTCGCTGCCTCGCCGCCCGGCGAAATCTGCAGTCGCACGGTCGGCAACATTTTGGTGGTCGCCGCTCCGCGCACGCCGCGCGCCGAGACGGTCTGTTCCGACCCGCCGCCTTGACCTGCGTCATTGGTCGTGACGCGCCACGATACGAACCCCAACATGGCGATGATGAAAACAAGCCCGATGCGGAACAGCTTGATATGGCGGTAGATCGTGCCGACAAGGCCGCTCTGCTCGTCGCCCCGGGCGGAAATCGGGCGATTGTCGGTTGCCAGCGCCGGCGTGTCGCCGCCGAAGCGGGCGTCGATCGCCGCGGAAATCCGGCTCATGTCGAGTTTGACCGGTTCGGCGACGGCAAGTGGCGTAAAATCCGGCCTGGAATAAACCGGCACATAGCCGCCTCGCGGTACGGCAATGTGGACGGCATCCGGTTTTCCCGCCCCAGAATAATATTGCTCCAGCAATTCCCGCAGCCGGCCGGCTTGAACGCGGACCACGGCGTCGGTGGAGGGATCGAAATCGCCCTCCTTGCCGAAGACATCCATGGCGATGGAAAACCCTTTGAGCCGGTCGCCTTTTCCGTCCAGTTCGCTGCGAACAAGGTAGTCGAGCAATTTGCGGGCTCGATCGGAGCGTGAAAAAACCTCGCTGTCGAGCACGCGGCCGAGCGCTTCCAGGATTTCGCCTTTGCTGGGTCGCTCAACAACCAAACGCGCGTTCCATTTTCACGGGGCGGATTCCGATCCCCGCCGGAAACGGGGATCGCATTGCGTTATCAGAAACACGCAAACGGCGAAACCACGACGGAATCCGCCGCGCGTTCATGCGGCCCGGTTGACGACGCGGTTGGCAGCAGAGACCACCGCCTCGAGCGACGCCGTCACGATGTTGGCGTTGATGCCGACGCCGAACAGTTTCCCGCCGGAATGTTCGACTTCCATGTAACAGACAGCCCGCGCATCCGAACCACGCTGCAGCGAATGTTCGGAATAGTCGAGCACCGACAGGCGCATGCCGAGGTGTTTCGACAAGGCGTCGACGAAACCGTCGATCGGCCCGGTGCCGTGTCCCTGAATCGCGATTTCGCGGCCGCCGTCGGTGATTTTCGCCTCGACCACCCGACGACCCTTGTGGTCGGGATCGGGCCAAGAATGATGGTCGACGAATTTGAGCCGCGCGCCGGATTGTTCGACATAGACGTCGAGAAAACGGTCATGAATGGCCTTGGACGGCAGTTCGCGCCCCTCGCGGTCGGTGATCTCCTGGATGTCCTCGCGAAATTCGATCTGCAAATTGCGCGGCAGGTTGTAGCCATAGTCCTGCTGCATGATGTAGGCGATTCCGCCCTTGCCCGACTGGGAATTGATGCGGATGATGGCTTCGTAGGTGCGGCCGACATCCTTCGGGTCGATCGGCAGATAGGGCACTTCCCACAGCCGCTTGTTGGATTTCTTCAGCGCCTTCATGCCCTTGTTGATGGCGTCCTGGTGCGAGCCGGAAAACGCCGTATAGACCAGTTCGCCGACATAGGGGTGGCGTTGCGGCACCGGCATTTCGTTGGAGTATTCAAACACATCGCGGATGCGCGGCAGGTCGGAACAATCGAGTTGCGGATCGACGCCCTGCGTGAACATGTTGAGCGCCAGGGTGACGAGATCGACATTGCCGGTGCGTTCGCCATTGCCGAGCAGGCAACCCTCGATCCGGTCGGCGCCGGCCATCAACCCGAGTTCGGTCGCCGCCACCGCTGTGCCGCGGTCGTTGTGCGGATGCAGCGAGATGATGATGTTGTCGCGGTCGTCGAGATTACGGCACATCCACTCGATCTGATCGGCGTAGATGTTGGGCGTCGACATCTCAACCGTCGCCGGCAGGTTGAGGATCAGCTTGTTGTCGGCCTTCGGCTGGATGATCTCGGCCACGGCGTTGGAGACCTCCAGCGCCACTTCGAGCTCCGTGCCGGTGAAACTCTCCGGCGAATATTCGAAGCGGAAGCCGCCGCCGGCCTTGGCCGCCATGTCGGCGATCATCTTCGCCGCGTCGACGGCGATCTGCTTGATGCCGCGCACATCCTTCTCGAAAACGACGCGGCGCTGCAACTCGCTGGTCGAATTGTAGAAGTGCACGATCGGCCGGTGCGCGCCGGCGAGCGATTCGAAAGTGCGCGTGATCAGTTCGGGACGGCACTGCACCAGCACTTGCAAGGACACGTCGTCGGGCACGCCGCCTTCCTCGATGCACCAGCGGGCGAAATCGAAATCGGTCTGCGACGCCGACGGAAAACCGATCTCGATCTCCTTGAAGCCCATGTCGATGAGCAGGCGGAACATGCGCGCCTTGCGGTCCTGCCCCATCGGGTCGATGAGCGCCTGGTTGCCGTCGCGCAAATCGACCGAGCACCAGATCGGCGCCTTGTCGATGCGTTTTCCCGGCCAGGTGCGGTCGGTCAGGCCGATATGCGGATAAGGTTGATATTTGGCGGCCGCTTCCGGCATGCCGGCCTGGGGGCTGGTCTTGGCGTCCATGGTCTTCTCCGTCGCCCTCTGCGGCTGCGCGGCTGGCGCGCCATTCGGGCATTGATGTGACAGGTCGATGAAGGGAAACGGAGCTGGCGCTTTGGCGGCGCGTCGACCGCCGGGCGCTCCTTAGCGGACCCGGCGGTCGCCGATAAGAAGCAGCAGCCCGCGCGGCGCAATCGCGGCGGCGGCGAATTCGGCTTCCAAGGGCGATCGGATCGTCATGGCGTTTCTATAGTCGAGCCGGCGCGCGCGCACAAGTCTTGCTCAAGGCGCGGAAAGCGCCACGCCGCCGGCCTTGCGCTTGTGTTCGGGCTCAACGTGGATGACCACCGTCATGCCATCCATGCCCGCCTTGATCGCTTTTTCGATGCGGTCGCAAATCTCATGGGAAGAAAACACGCTCATCGCCGCCGGCACGATCAGGTGGAATTCGACAAAACGGGCCGCGCCCGCGCCGCGTGATTTCAGGTCATGGTATTCCAGTGCGCCGGTGGCGTTGGCCTCGATCAGCCTGCGCACCTCCGCCTGTTCGCTGTCGGAAAGGGCCGTGTCCATCAAACCCTGTATGGACTCGTTGATCACCAGCCAGCCCTGCCAGAGGATGTTGACGGCGACGACCGCCGCCAGCAGCGGATCGAGAATCAGCCAGCCGGTGGCGAGCGCCAGCACCAGACCGACGAGCACGCCGGCCGACGTGACGACGTCGGACATCACATGCTTGCCGTCGGCGACCAGCGCCGGCGAGCGTTCCCGCCGGCCGACGCGGATCAGCAGGAACGCCCACGCGCCGTTGATGGCGCTGGCGACGAAGTTGACCGCGATGCCCTCGCCCGCCTGCTCGATGGTGTGCGGGTTGAGGATGGTCGTCGCCGCCTGATGAAAGATCAGCAGCGCCGCGATGACAATCAGAACGCCTTCGGCCACCGCCGATAGCAACTCCGCCTTGTGGTGGCCGAAGGGATGGTCGGCGTCGGCGGGCTGCTGCGCCCAGCGGATCGCCATGAAGGCGGCGAACGCCGCCACGACGTTGACGATCGATTCCAACGCGTCGGAATAAAGCGCCACCGAGCCCGTCAGGCGCCAGGCGACGAATTTCAGCGCCATCACCGCGAAGGCGACGGCGATCGAGCCGAGCGCGAGGCGGCGGACCATGGTGCGGCCACCGCTCACGCCGGCGGCGCCTTCTTCCGCCGCGGCAAATGCGCCACGACATTCTCGATCATGCGCATGCCGGCGTCGCCGCCGAGCGTCATGATCGATTCGGGATGGAACTGCACCGCCGCCACCGGCTCGCTTTCATGCTCGAACGCCATGATGACGCCATCCTCGGTTTCCGCCGTCACGCGCAGCGCCTGCGGCAGGCGCACCGGATCGGCGAAGATCGAATGATAGCGCCCGACGGTCACTTCCTTCGGAAGGCCCGAAAAGATGATGCCGTTTCGCGACACGCGAATGCGCGACGGTTTGCCGTGCATCGGCTCGCGCAACTGGCGCAGCTCGCCGCCATAGGCTTCGGCCAGCGCCTGCAGGCCAAGGCAGACGCCGAAGATCGGCAGCTCGCGCTTGCGCGCCTTCTTGATCGTCGCCGTGCAATCGAAATCGGACGGCGAACCGGGTCCGGGCGACAGAACGACGAGATCGGGATTGAGGCGGTCGAACACCTCCTCGGCCACCGGCGTGCGCACCGTGGTCACGGTCGCGCCGGTTTGGCGGAAATAATTGGCGAGCGTGTGGACGAAGGAATCCTCGTGGTCGACCAGCAGGATGTTGACCCCCTCCCCGACCCGCGCCGTGGCGCGTTGCGTCGCCGCCGCGTTGCCGGTCTTCGCCTCGCGAATCGCGGAAATGAGCGCCGACGCCTTCAGTTCGGTTTCCGCCTCTTCTTCTTCCGGGTTGGAATCGTAGAGCAGCGTCGCGCCGGCCCGCACCTCGGCGACGCCATCCTTGATGCGGATGGTCCGAAGCGTCAGGCCGGTGTTCATGTCGCCGTTGAAATGCACCATGCCGATTGCTCCGCCATACCACATGCGCGGGCTCTTCTCGTGGTTCTCGATGAAGCGCATCGCCCACAGTTTCGGCGCGCCCGTCACCGTCACCGCCCAGGCGTGCGACAGGAACCCGTCGAAGGCATCCATGCCCTCGCGCAGCCGGCCTTCGATGTGGTCAACGGTATGGATCAGCCGCGAATACATCTCGATCTGCCGCCGCCCGATCACCCGCACCGAACCGGGTTCGCAGACCCGGCTCTTGTCGTTGCGGTCGACGTCGGAACACATGGTCAGTTCCGACTCGTCTTTTTTGGAATTGAGCAATTTGAGGATCTGCTCGGAATCCGAAATGGCGTCCTCGCCGCGCTTGATCGTGCCCGAGATCGGGCAGGTCTCGATGCGCCGGCCGTTGACGCGCACGAACATCTCCGGCGAGGCGCCGATCAGGTACTCGCGCTGGCCGAGATTGATGAAGAAGGAATAGGGCGACGGGTTGATCGACTTCAGCCGCCGCGAGATCTCCGACGGCGCGGTTTCGCAGCGCTCGTAGAACATCTGTCCCGGCACCACCTCGAACAGGTCGCCGCGCCGGAAGCTCGCTTTGGCCTTGTCGACAAGCCTGGCGTATTCGCCCGGTTCATGGTCGCTGCGCGGCGGCGCGCGGCCGGATTTTTGGAACGGCGCTTCGGCGCTTTCGCCCGATGCGCCATCGGTCGAAAACCCGTCGCCGGAAAACTCGTAGGATCGGTCCAGGCGGCGGCCGAATAGTGGTCGACCACCAGGATGCGGTCCGGCAGATAGAGGACCAGATCGCGCTGGGCGCGGGCGCGGCAATTTCAGATCGACCGGATCGAACTGGAAGGCGAGATCGTAGCCGAACGCGCCGTAGAGACCGAGATTGGCGTCGTCATGGGTGCGGAAGAGTTCGACGATCGCGCGCAAAACCGTGAACACGGAAGGTACGCGGGAGCGCTCCTCCTCGGTGAAGACACGACCCGGCTCGGCGACCTGCAAATCGAGACGATCCGGCGTCGACGAGGTCACCGAGACTTCGCGGTGATTGCCGAACAGGCCGGCAACCGGCCTCAGCAATTCGCGTCCGCGCCCGTTCAGGGCTTCGATTTTCATCGTCCGGCCATGGGCCGAGATGACCAATGGCGGATCGACGATGGCTGTGTCCCAGCGGGTGTAGCGGCCGGGGAATTCGTAGTTCGACGAGAACACCGCGCCGCGCCGGTTGTCGAGGCTGTCGATCGCCGCCTCGATGGCGCCGGCATAGGCGATGTCGGCGCGCCGCCGGGTGACGGTCACGCCGCCGGCTGTGACGAAGCGCTCGCCGCCGTCGGGCAGAGTCTCGATATGCATCGGTCTTTCTCCGTCTTCGCCGCCGGCGGGCGTCCATAACGAAACTGGCCGCCCGGATCACCCGTTGCGGCCAGTTGAATTCGTCACGACAAACACGTGCCGGTTCGCGCCGCTTTACGCGCCGCGCCACCAACCCGCATTGATCGCCTTCATGGTCATCGGTCTTGAATACAAGCGATTGCCGCGTCGCGCAACCGCGCACGCCACATATCGTTTTGTTCGAAAAGAACGGACGCCCGGATCGGGCGGATGATCCGGACGTCCATTGCCGCGGAGGCGGCGTTTCACGGTACGGGGTAAGCAGGGGAATCCCGATCCCGTGATCCCGGCGGCGCGATTCGGTTGCGCCTTGGTTGCAAGGTATACCTTAACGTGCATTTGTAAAGTGCAAGTCAATCCTCGATGCAACTTTTTCGTGCTACCGGTGTTCCCGGCGCGAGCATGGCGGCCGGCCCTTGCCGGTGGCAGGCGACGTCGACGAAGCAGCAAGACCAACGGGACGATGCGTGGCCTCAATGCTGACAGCGTGCCGTCGGCGGCTGGCCGTCGGCGGGAAGATCACAAAACGGAGGCCCTTCCCGACGCAATGAAATCCGCTAGAGAATTTCCCGATGTCGCGCGGCCCCAGGAAAACCGTCGAGATACCGGCTGCGACCGCGCGAGCGATCTGGCTCGCCGCGCAGCGCCTCGACGTGGCCACGCCCTTTGGCGACGGGCCGCAGGCGACGCGCGCCGCGGTCGAACATCTTGGCTACGTGCAGATCGACACAATCAACGTCATCGAGCGAAGCCACCACCACATCCTTTTTACCCGCATTCCGGGCTATTCGCGTGCGCACCTGCGCCAAGCACAGCGCGAAGACCGCAGCGTGTTCGAATACTGGACGCACGCCCTTTCCTATGTGCCGACGCGCGATCTGCGCTTTTTCCTGCCGCAAATGGCTGCTCGGCGAAAAACGCCGGACAATTGGCACGGCGGCGTCACGTCGAAGGAATTGTCGAAGGTGCTCGCGCGCATTCGGCGCCAGGGACCGCTGTCGATCCGCGACATCGACGATGACGTGCTGGTGGACAAGGAGCATCCCTGGGCCAGCAAGAAGCCGTCGAAGCGCGCGCTCGAACGGGCTTTTTACGATGGCCGCCTCGTCATCGTCGATCGCGAAGGCATGCTGAAGACCTATGAACTGGCCGAACGCCATTTCGGCCGCGGCAACCGCCCGAAGCCGGCCACGCCGCGCCAGATCAACGAGTATGTGCTTGACCGCGCCCTGAGGAGCCAGGGCCTCGTCAGCCTCGATTCGATCTGCCACCTCGACGCGCCGAGGAAACCCGCCATCCGGGCGCTGATCGACATGCGGGTCAGGCGCCGGTCACTCGTTCCCGCCCTCGTGGAAGGCGCGGGCAAGACCGAATACTGGATGGCGCCGGAACTGCTGGAAACGACGACCGCGCCGCAGCTGACCGGCCTCGTCCACATTTTGTCGCCCTTCGATCCGCTGGTCATCCAGCGGAAGCGGCTGGCCCTGCTCTTCGGCTACGATCATGTCTTCGAGGCGTATGTGACGAAGGAGAAACGCCGTTTCGGCTACTTCACGCTGCCCGTTCTGGCCGGCGACGAGATCGTCGCCGCCATCGATCTCAAGACCGACCGGGCGGGCCGCAAGCTGCTGATCCAGCAATGGCACTGGATCGGCGCGGGCTCGCGCGCCCGCCATGGCGTCATGATCGACGAGGCGCTCGGCCGCTTCGAGGCGTTTCAGTTGGGCGACTGAGCCGCTGCCCGGCCGACGGCTCCGGTTGCCCCGTCCCCCTGCTCAGAACAATCCCTCGATCAGCCCGTCGTCGTTGAGGAAGATCTTCTCCGACGACGGAACCTTGGGCAGGCCGGGCATGGTCATGATCTCGCCGCAGATCACCACGACGAAACCCGCCCCGGCCGAAAGCCGCACTTCGCGCACCGGCACGACGTGATCGGTCGGCGCGCCGCGCAGATTGGGGTCGGTCGAGAACGAATATTGGGTTTTCGCCATGCACACCGGCAGGTGCCCGTAGCCCTGTTCTTCCCAGACCTTGAGCTGGTCGCGCACCGCCTTGTCGGCGATGGCCTCCGAGCCGCGATAGATGCGCTTGACGATGGTGTTGACCTTGTCGAACAGCGAGGCTTCGTCCGGGTAGAGCGGCGAGAACTGCGCCGCGCCGCTTTCGGCCAGCGCCACCACCTTGTGGGCGAGTTCCTCGATGCCGGCCGAGCCCAGCGCCCAATGCCGGCACAGCACCGCCTCCGCCCCCATGCCCGCGACATGGGCTTTCACCGCCTCGATTTCCACATCGGTGTCGGAGATGAAATGGTTGATGGCGACGATCGCCGGCACGCCGAATTGTTTGACGTTTTCCAGATGCCGGCCGAGATTGGCGCAGCCTTTTTTCACCGCTTCGACATTCTCCTTGGCCAGGTCTTCCTTCTTGACGCCGCCATTCATCTTCAGCGCCCGGATCGTCGCCACGATCACGGCTGCCGCCGGCTTGAGGCCGGCCTTGCGGCACTTGATGTCGAAGAATTTCTCCGCCCCGAGATCGGCGCCGAAGCCGGCCTCGGTGACGACGTAGTCGGCGAGCTTCAGCGCCGATCGTCGTCGCGACCACCGAGTTGCAGCCATGCGCGATGTTGGCGAACGGGCCGCCATGGACGAAGGCCGGGTTGTTCTCCAGCGTTTGCACCAGATTCGGCTGCATCGCGTCCTTCAGCAGCACCGTCATCGCCTGATGGGCCTTGATGTCGCGGGCATAGACCGGCGTCTTGTCGCGGCGATAGGCAACGATGATGTCGCCGAGCCGCTGTTCCAGATCGCGCAGATCCTTGGCGAGGCACAGGATCGCCATCACTTCCGAGGCGACCGTGATGTCGAAGCCGGCCTCGCGCGGATAGCCGTTGGCCACCCCGCCGAGCGAGCAGATGATTTCGCGCAGCGCCCGGTCGTTCATGTCCATGACGCGCCGCCACACGACGCGGCGCGTATCGATGTTCTGCTCGTTGCCCCAATAGATGTGGTTGTCGATCATCGCCGACAGCAGATTGTGCGCCGCCGTGATGGCGTGGAAATCGCCGGTGAAATGCAGGTTGATGTCTTCCATCGGGACGATCTGGGCGTAGCCGCCGCCGGCCGCGCCGCCCTTGACGCCGAAGCAGGGCCCGAGCGACGGCTCGCGCAGCGCCACCATCGCCTTCTTGCCAATGCGGTTGAGGCCGTCTCCCAAGCCGACCGTCGTCGTTGTCTTGCCTTCGCCGGCCGGCGTCGGGTTGATCGCGGTCACCAGGATCAGCTTGCCATCGGGCCGATCGGCGACCGAGCGGATGAAGCTCTCCGACACCTTGGCCTTGTCGTGGCCGTAGGGCAGCAGATGGTCCGACGGAATGCCGAGCCTGGCGCCGACCTCCATGATCGGCTTCTTGTTGGCGGCGCGTGCGATTTCGATGTCGGACTTGACCTCGGCCATTTGTGGTTCCCTTCGGAGGCTGGATTGGTGCTGCCGCCTGTGCGACCTCCCCTGCATGCAAGCCGAAATGTATTGCTTCGCGCCATCCCGGAAAAGTCATGCGATACGCCGATTGCGACGCCCTGTTTGCGACATGGCGCAACGCCCGCCAAATCGAACGGCTCCTCCGATCAAGAGGGGCCGCAAGTCAATTCAGCCGGTACCCGCAGAAACGCAGATTTCCTCGTCTTACCGGTCCAGCACCGACCTGATTTCCACCAGATTGGAGCGCACCCGCAGCAGGTAGAAACCCATTGTCGCCAGATGCGAGGGGAACAGGAAACTCGATTCCTTGCCGTTGGAGATGATCGCCGGCTGCATGTCGAGTGCAATGCGCAGTTGCTCGGTCATGCGCGCCCAGATCGCCGTCATGTTGCGTTCCGCTACAATGGCGGAAAAGTCGGCCCGCGTCGCCGTGAGGATGCCGTAATAGGCGTAGAGTTGGCCATAGGCGAACCAGAAGCGATCATCGGCCCGAGTATCGAACCAGCCGGCGTTGGAAGCGTCGAGACGCGCCCTGAGAATGTCGGAGGTCGAACCGATATCCGCCGCGATGCGTTCGACGAACTGCAGGAGACTGTCGGCGCGCGCGTCGAAAGTGGCCTTGCACTGCTCCAGATTGCCGTTGAACACCTTCAGATCGTCCATGGCCTGGCGGTAGATGCCGGGCGTCGGGGTGCGGAAGCCGAAGGGGCTGAACCCGAAATACCAGGCGTCTTCGTCGAAATTCATGTGGCCGCGAGCGTCCTGCAGGTTCTGGTCGATCTGCGACGTGCCGCGCACGCGGCCAAGCGTATCGACCAGTTCGGTCGTCGTTCGACGGATCACCTAGTTGATGCCGAGCTGGAACGCCGCCTTGTTGTCGAGGAACGGCGTGTTTTTCGAGGAATGCCGAAGAATCCCCCTTTCGACGCCAGCATCGACGGGATCCAGCGGTTCTGGTTGACGTTCAGATCGATCAGCTCCGCGGTGACATCGACGAGAGCCGAACGGACGCAGGTCGCAGTTGGCGCCGCCGGCGCTTGCGCGGTTTGTGTCGCGCCCGACGCACCGGCCGCTACCGGCGCGCCGGCGTTGCCCGCCGAACCGGCCTCCGCGGTCGCGGTCGGCTGACTGCCCGACTCGATCGGATCGCCGGCCAGCGACTTGCCGGTCGCCATGGTCTTCGCGGTCGGATAGTCCGGATCGAAGCCGGTCCACACCTGGGTATTCCAGATGAAAAAGCCGTAAAAGGCGAGGAAGCCGAGAATGATCGCGCCAACCACGCCGCGCACGATCCAGCCGCGCCGCGTGTACCAGGAGCCGAGCCACAGGAACGGCCACAGCGCGATGCCGACCAGCCAGCCGAAGCCCCGGCCGATCCGCTGGAAGACGGAGGTGAAGAAATTGACGATCGGGTCGAGCATGCGAATTCTCCTCAGTCGTCCCCAAGGCCGTAGAGGCGCGCGCGCAGCCCCGCCTTGTCATTGAGATAGGTGGTTTTCAGCGTCTCCACAACGTGCTCGCGCCAGCGGGCGTTGAAGCCCTCGTAGTCGGCGTAGAAACCCTGCTTGTTGAAGACGTAGCGCGAGACGAAATCCCAGGCGACGAAATCGGATATCAGCCGGTTTGTCAGCCACGCATCGGGATGACCGGGCTTGGCCCGCGCCAGCAGGAAGCGCCGCTCTGGCGCCACGTCGTCGAGCGGCAATTGCCCGGTCTGGGCGATGATGCGCCGCGCCGCATTGAGGAAGGGCAGCGTGCCCTCCTGGGCGATCAGGTCGGCGTAGCGGTTCATCCACGCCTGTAGCCATACCTTGTCGACGGCGTTGAAATCGCGCTCCGGCTCGAGCTGGCGGATCAGATGGCGCAGCGCCATCTCGGCGCGATGCTCGAGATAGCCCGACGTTTCGATCCATGAGGCGCGCGGCAGTTCGATACGGCCGGTCGCTGCGAGAAAGCGGAACACCCGGTCGGCGTCGGCGAGCGACAGATAGGCGACCTGCCACGGCCGCGACTTGCGAAAACCCGGCGTCGACGGATCGCCGATCACCGTCGTCTGCTTCTCGTCGATGAACACGTAGAGCCCGCCGAAATGGCTGGTCCAGTAAGCGTTGTGGCGAAACACCACCTGATCCGGCACCAGCGCGTTCTCGCGGATGTCGCCGGCGACTTTCGCCAGTTCCACCATTCGGTTGAGCATGGCGTCATCGCGCCAGGCGTCCGGCTCCTGGCGCAACCGGTCGGCGAGCTTGGCAAGTTCGGCCGCCTTGCCGAGCACGTTTTCGGCCGAAAGAACCTTGAACTCGACCTGGTTGATCGACAGCAGATCGTCGAGGTCGTCGACGCTCGAAACCGAATCCTCGATCTCGCCGTAGATGACGTCCTTGATGGTGAGCGCATCGATGGCGCGCTGATTGGCGTTCATGAACTCGAACATCAACTGCGAGGTGTTCGAGAACGCCGTGTGCACCACCGGCAGTTCGATCTGCGACGGCGTCAGGATGATGAAACGCCGGTTGACCTGACCGGGATCGAGATAGGAATCGTCCTTCAGTTCCGCCGCGATCTCAGGCGAAAAGCCGGTGCGGTCGATATCGAAGGATTTGAGCTTCGTCGCCGGAAACCCGAAGGCGGCGAGCGCCTTGTTGTAGCGCTCGATCAAATGCGGCTGATCGACGGTCAGAAGCCGGCCGTAGATGAGTTCGTTGTCGCGCAGGAGTTCCATCGTCAGGTCATGCCTCCGCTCGACAGCCCCACGCCGGCACCTTTCGCGGCGTTGGCCATCGCCTTGTCGAATGTGGCGAGTGGCAGCCGGAGTCGTTGGGCAAGTTCCAGATAGGCGGCGTCATAGACCGTCAATCCAAATCTGTTCGCCAATCGGCTTGTTGTGGACCATACATGTTCCCGCCCGTCGGCATCGATGAGCAGTTGCAGACTTTCAACCTCCATGAACGCCTTCCGGTGAAACCCGTCTGGAATTCGCTTCCGCCTTTCCGCCATCAACAGGCTGTTGGCGAACTCGGCCTGAAACAGGAATGGCACGGCGGCGCCGTCGGCCGTCACATGATCGAGGATGTGCGCCGCCGCCGCGCTCGTTTCATCGGGCAAATACCACGCAACCGCGACCGAACAATCGACGACCAGACTCACCAGCGCCGCCCTTCCTCGATCAGCTGCTTGATCGTCAAGCCCTTGAGCGTATCGGCCGGCAGGCTTTCGCGCATCCTGAGGATTTCCTCCGCCGCCGCCCGCGCCTTCGCCACGTCGCGCGCCTTGGCCGCGACCAGTTTCGCCACAGGCTTGCCGTGCCGGGTGATCGTCACTTCCTCGCCCTTCTCGACCCGGTCGAGCAGTTCGCTGAAGCGGTTCTTCGCTTCGAACGTGCCGATTTCCATGGCGCAAAGCCCTTCTGGCCAGTCTGGCCAAAAATAGGGGCGGAGGAGCGAGGATGCAAGGCGCGGCGGAGGGCTTGCATCGAGCAAAGGTACGAATACCATACTACTCGGTAGCACCATAAGGAACGATAGAGCCATGTCCGTCAAAGCCTCCGTATCCATTTCCAACCAGCAGGACGCTTTCGCCAGATCATTGGTCGAGGAAGGCCGCTACGCCAGTCTCAGCGCCGTCGTCCAGCGCGGGCTGGACCTGCTGCGCGAAGAGACGGAAGCGCGCGAAGCCGACACCAAGGCGCTGAAAGCGCTGCTGGTAGAACGCGCCAGAGGGCCGTTCATTTCCATGGAGGAATCCCGCAGGGAAACCGAAGCCATGATGGCCCGCAAGCGCGCGGAACGCGGGATTTGAAGCGGCCTTTCACAGTCGTGCGCTCGGCCGCGGCGGGGCGCGACCTCGACCGCGTTCTTGATCACCTCATTGATGCGCATGTCGGATTCGGCGATCTCGCCGAAGATGCGCAGCGTCGCGCCGAGCGGCATTTGGAGGCGATCCACGAAGCTATGGAGCGCCTCGGACAGGCTCCCTTCCAGGGCACCCTGCGCAGCGATTTGCTGCCTGGCATCCGGCAGGTGACGAAGGACAAGGCGATTTACTATTTCACGGTCGACGAACCGAACGAGCGCATCAACGTCCTCGCCATTTTCTTCGGCGGGCAGGATCACCAACGGCGCATGCTGACGAGGTTGCTGGGCGGGGACTGACCGATCACCGCGCGAACATCTCCACCAGCGTGTCCGCGACCGCCTGAGCCGTCGGTTCGGTCGCTCTGCCGAGCCTCCTGATCAGCCGCGCCCGGTCGATCGTCCTGATCTGGTCGAGCGCCACCTCCCCGTCCTTGTCCTCGAAGTGAATGGGAACGCGGGACGCATAGGATTTCCGCGCCGTGGTCATCGGCGCGATGATGATCGTGCGCAGCCAGGCGTTCATCTCGTCCGGCGAAACGATCAGGCACGGACGGGTTTTCTTGATCTCCGAACCGATGGTCGGATCGAGATTGACCAGCCAGATGGAAAACTGGCTGGCTGCCGGCAATGCCCCGCTCACCATTGCCAGTCGGCGTCCTCCGGCCCCGGCGAAACGCCATCGTCGATCAGAAGCGCGTCGTCGCCGCTTTCGGCCATGGCCTTGAACGACTCCATCCAGCCGGCGCGAAAGGATCTGGCCGGCGTGATGACCAGCCTGCCATCCTCGACATCGAGATTGACCGTTCCCTCGAGCCGGCACGCTTCCAGCAGCGCTGTGGGGAGTCTCACCCCCTGGGAGTTCCCAATCCTGATGATGTCGACCTTCATCTGGCGCCTCAACGCTCGCAAAAAGTAATTACATTGTAATTATAGCGGCATCGAATTTCAACCCCTCACCACGCCCCTTTGGCCTTCAGCCCCTCGATCTCCCTGATTGCCCGCTCGCGAATGCGGGCGTCGCGGATGGTGCGGTTGACCGCCGCGTCGTCGGCCCGGTCGGAATAGCGGAACTCCGAGTCGGCGTAGCGGTTCACCTCTTGCAGCACCATTTCCATTGTGAAGGGCTTGCGCAGCTCGGCGATCATCGCCGTCTTCTCGTCGTACGGCTTGTGCATGAAGGTCTCCGGCTTCTCGAACCACTCGTCGGGAAGCTCGATGTCCATCGCCCGCATCTTCACCGCATCGGTGACGTTCTTGACCGAGCGGCCGGTAAACCGCGGCTCGCGCTCCTTGATCATGTGCAAATAGCGGCCGATATCGGCGACGGTGTCGGGCGCGCCATTGTCCTTGACGAACTTCTCCCACACGGCGGCGAGCGCGTCTTCCTGCGGCTTCGAGTGGCCCTCATAGGCTGTCGAAACGGCCCGCTTGATCTCCTGCGCCGCGTAGAGCTTGTGATCGCCGAGCGGGATCTTGTGGTTCTTGCCGGCCAGCAGCGCGAAAATGTCGATGTAGTCGGCCTCGGTCTGCGGCCCGTCGACCAGCCAGCGCGCCCCGGCGCGTTGCCTGAGCGCATCGTCGACGTTTTCGGGATAGTTGGAAAACATGCCGAAGGTGGCGTTGCCGCGCACCACCGTATTGGTGCCGGAAAACGCCGCCATCAGCACGCCGGTGATCTCGTGCTGGCCGGCCGACGCACGGTCGTCTGAGCGCCTTGCCGCCACCTGGTCGATGTCGTCGACGGTGCCGAAGCCGATCGCCTTCGGGTTCAACACGTTTTCGATGAAGGCGTGGCAGTTCTGTCCCGATTTGCCCTGGTAGGAGGAAATCTGCTCGACGCCGAAATTCTCGTAGACGAACGGGTAGCCGGCCACCTGGCAATAGCCGTTGACGAGGCCGGCGATCATCTGGATCAGCGTCGTCTTGCCGGTGCCCGGCGCGCCATCGCCGATGAAGGTGAAGATGAAGCCGCCGAGTTCGACGAACGGGTTCAACTGCCGCTCGAAATCATAGGCCATGATCATCTTGGCGAGTTTCATCGCCTGATATTTGGCGATGTGGTTGCCGACGACCTCCTCCGGCTTCTTGAAGGTCATCACCAGCGCCTTGCGCTTCGGCCCCGGCGCGACATCGAAACCGTCGAGGGTGAAATTGTCGGCTTCGATGCGGATATGGCTGTCCTCAAACGCGCCGAGCCCGTCGAAGCGACCTTTGCGGCCGAGCAGGCCGTCGATGGCGGTCCGTGCGAAGGCGCGGGAGCGCGACAGCATGGAGGCGTCGTCTTTGGCCCCCGAGACGGCCGTCTCAAGGCCGGCGATCAGGCTTTTCACCGCATCCTGCGCCGTATCGAACAGGAAATCCGGTTCGGCGACGTCGTTCGGCGGCTCGCCATCGGCCTCGATGGTTTGCGCCAGGAACGAGGCGAAGGCGAAGGCCGACACATAGGCCGCCGCCGCCAGCAATTTCTTGAACTCGGCCGCTTCCGCGCCTTCGAGTGCGGCGCGCTGGTTTTTCGCCGTCAGGCTTTCGAGCGGCGTCGATTGCGCGAACACCTCGGCGACAGCGAGCGCCACGGCGACGCCGCGCCGCGCCCTGACCAGCAATGTCTGCTGGACGATGGAGAAGAACTGGTCGCCCGGCCTGACCGCGCCAATGGTTTTTGCAAGCTCAACTTCACGCGTTTTGCGCACGCCGCCGGGAGCAACGGTGGAGACGAAGCGGCGATTGGTGCCGGCGAGCGCGGTTGAGGATTCCCGGCCGAATCCTCCAGGACCACCACCCGCGTCACCAGCGATTGCGCTGTCGCCAGGTGTTTCTCGATGTCTTTTTCGGCGATCGTCGTCAGTCCGGCGTCCATTTATTCCCTCATACGTCGCTGATGACTTTTCCGTTCGACAGGATGTGCACCTGGTAGCCGGCGAACACCGCCTTCGCTTCGCCATTGGCGTAGAGCGCCTGATAGGCCTCGTGCGGCACCAGCGCGTGCTTCTCGTAGGCGCTGACGCCCTGGCGCGCCGCCTCCAGATCGTCGGTGGCGATGTGGAACTCCTCGTGGCCCTTTTCCGACGACCACAGGCCGCGCCGTCCGGGCTTCTCGGCGGTGGAGAACACCTCCTGCACCGTCCAGGTGAGCAGCCAGGCGTTTTGCGGTTTCGACACTTTCGCCAGTACGTCGGACACTGTCGTGTTGTTTTCGGTTATGCCGGCCGAGTAAAACGGCCCGAGCACGACGCGGCGCAACTGCTTGGGATGAAGCGTTTCGAAATCCTTGTCGAGATTGGTGGCGATGGTGACCGGCGTCAGCGTATAGGCCGAGTTCTTCTCGGCGAAATCGTCGAAGCGGCGCGCCAGGTCGGGATTGAGCAGGCCGTCGACCGGCAGCGGGATCGGCACCCGCTCATTGAGCGAGCCATCGGAGCGGATGAGCTTCTCGACCAGGTCGGGCGAGGAATCCTCCACCGCCGCCATGTAGATCAGCGGCAGATTGGCGGTGCCGTCGAAGGCGCCCCAATGGACGAAATAGAGCGGCCGCCCCGTTTTCGGGTTGGACGACACCTTCACCGTTTTCGGCAGCACGAAGGGCGAGAACAACTCGCCCTCGCGCACCTCGTCGAGATAGAGCCGCTCGGCCATGGTTTTCTGCAAGGCCGCCGGGAATTCCTTGTGGCGCAGGATGAAATCGGCCATTTCGGCTCGCAGTTCGTCAGGCGCCGGTATTTCGGCGAGCCTTGCGGCGGCCCGCTTGCGGTCGTTTTCCAGCTCCAGCACGTTCTGGAACAGCGGATAGCCGCTGTCGGCGCGCTGGATGCGGAACGTGTCGGCGAAGGCGACGCGGTTGCGCCAGCAGGCGAAACTCTTCTCCAGCCGGGCGATGTATTCGACCGCCACCTGGGCGATCAGGCCGTGCTTGTAGAACGGCGACCGCTCGTCGCGCAGGAACACGTCGAGCCCGTCGAGCGCCGCCGAGATGGCGTCGAAATAGCGGCCGACCGGATCGGCGGCCGCCTTGGCGTCAGCCTTGACGCGAGGAGGCATGGCGCGCCGCTCAGGAAGCCGAGACGTAGTCGGACGCGTTGTGCTTGCGCATCACCTCATCGAAGCGGCGCGCGAAGGCGTCGTCGGCGAGCTTCTTGCGCCGCTGGATGTCGGCCGTGGCCACCATGTTTTTCTCGTGCAGTTCGAGCAGGTCGCCGATGTGCTTTTGCGCCGCCGCGCCGATTCCGGCCATGGTTTCTTCCGCCGTGTTGTCGACCTTGGAGCCGAGCGTGTTGATCTTGTGCGCCACATCCTGCTGCGCCGCCGTCTTCAACGAATCCTCCAGCGCCTTGTAGAGGACGATGCGCTGCTCGGTGTCGATGGTCAGCTTGTTGATCAGCGTGTTCTGCGCCGCGATCTGGTTGTTCAGCGAATCGACGAAGGTCTGGAACATCGAGGTGTAGCGCTCGAGCGTCTGGCTCTCGGCCAGCAATTCCTGCTCCTTGGCCTGGCGCTCGTTGTATTCCGTGGCGAGCTTGGAGCGCTCGCCTTCGAGTTTCGTCCGCTCCTTCTGGTTGGTCGAGGCGGCGATCTTGTTTTCGAGATCAAGCAGCAACGGGTTTAGTTCGAGGATGCGCTTTTGCGTCTCCTCGAGCGTGCCCATCGTCGCCTTGCGCCGTTCGATCACCTGCACGAGGCTGGTTTCGGAGGTCTTGTAGCGCTGGTCCAGCACGCCCTTCTGCGCCTTGAGGATGCCGACGATGGTGTCGGATTTCGCCAGCAACTCCTGCAGATTGCCGGCCAGCGACATGTTGCGCACGCGGTCGGTGCGCATGCGCTGGGCCCGGTCCTTGGAGAAGATGGCGATGAAATTCTCCCAGCCGGTGTAGCTTTTCATCGATTCGAACTCGGCGCCGAACACGTTGGTGGCGTCCTCGAGCCCGATGATGAGGTCGGCGATGTTGCCTTCCATCATCTTCTGCTGCTTCAGCACGTCCTCGATGCGGGCGTTCTCGATGTCGAAATTGACGTCGCCGATTTTCTTGTCGGTTTTGGCGAGTTGGTCGAGGATGCTGCCCGACTGCTCGATCTTGCCGCGCATTTCGTCCACGGCCTTCTTGGTCTTTTCGATTTCGGCGTCGAAATTCTGCAGCGTGGCCATGCGCATTCCCTCATCAAGGTTCCGGTGGGGTCGGCGGCGAATATAGGGTTGTGCAATTGCGAAAGGAAGACGCCGGGCGGGCGCGGGCCAAACAAAAAGGCGCGCCGCGGGGGCGCGCCTCGTTGTCGTGCCGGCAGTTCCGGATCAGGGCTTCGGATCGGCTTTGAGATAGGCGATCACATTGGCGATGTCTTCCGGCTTCGGCAGGCCGGCGAAAGCCATCTTGGAGTCGGGATTGAATTCCTTCGGCTTGGTCAGATAGGCGGTCAGGTTGGCGTCGTCCCAGACCTTGCCTTCGGCGCCCATCGTCTTGAGGCCTTCCGAATACTTCGCCGCGTAATCGGCGACGGCGGCCATCGGACGGCCGGCGACGCCGACCAGATGCGGGCCGACCATGTTCTTTTCCTCGGCCGCGTTGTGGCAGGCCTTGCACTTGTTGAAGACGGTCTTGCCGGCCGCGGCGTCGCCATCGGCGAGAGCGGGGCTGGCGAAAGCAGCCGCGACAAGGGCGGCGGCGAGTATGCGATTCATGGTTTCAACTCCGTCGTGAAAGAACCCGGTATCCCTTCGCCGCGGGCTATAAGCACAAAACGACGGGCCGCGCCATGGGACAAAATGGACAAGTGCCTCGAATTCGCAATCAGGGCTGGGCGAATCCGACAAGGTCTTCCGCCCGGTAACGGCCGGTTTCCTCCTCCCAATGGCGCCGGCACAGCGAAATGTAGCGGTCGTTGCCGCCGATCTCCACCTGCGCTCCTTCCTTGACCACCCTGCCCTCGCCGTCGAGGCGCACCACCATCGCCGCCTTGCGGCCGCAGCGGCAGATGGTGCGCACTTCGCGCAGATCGTCGGCGATGGCGAGCAGCGCCTGCGAACCGGGAAACAATTTGCCCTGAAAATCGGTGCGCAGGCCGTAGGCCATCACCGGCACGCCAAGGCGGTCGGCGACGCGCGCCAGTTGCCACACCTGGGCCTCGCTGAGGAACTGCGCTTCGTCGAGAAACACGCAATGCACCGGTCCGGCCGCCGCGTTATGGGTCGCGACTCGCGCGAAAAAGTCGGTATCGGCGGTAAAGGTCTCGGCGTCGGCATTGAGTCCGATGCGCGACGCGATGCGCCCCGACCCGGCGCGGTCGTCCAGCGCCGCGGTGAACAGCATTGTCGTCATGCCGCGTTCGCGATAATTGTACGACGCTTGCAGGAGCAGCGTCGATTTGCCGGCGTTCATCGCCGAATAGTGAAAATAGAGCTTGGCCATGGCGGAGGAACCTAGCCGGCAGCGACCTCCGATTCCATCGGCCCGGATCGGTCGTCAACAGTTTCGCGCTTGCCCCGGCGCGCCGTCCGGGCCAGTTTCCCGCGGAAACGGAGGCGCGCCATGACGAACCCGAATTGGTCGAAAACACCGGGCGGAAAAGTGCGCGGGCGCGGCCTCGGCCTGCCCTTTCCGGGAACGCCCGGACCTTTCAACGCCATCACCGACATCGCCTGCGTCGAAATCGGCTATTCGACGCTCATCCGGGGCGACGGCGCGCTGGCGCGCGGCCAGGGCCCGGTGCGCACCGGCGTCACCGTGCTCCTGCCGCGCGGCCGCGGTAACGCCGGCACGCCGTGCTTCGCCGGCGGCGCCATTCTCAACGGCAATGGCGAAATGACCGGCCTCGCCTGGATCGATGAAATCGGCCAGTTGCAAACGCCAATCACCATCACCAACACGCATTCCTGCGGCGTGACCCGCGACGCGACGCTGAAATGGATGGTCGAAAACGCGATCGGCATGGGTCAGGATTGGGGCCTGCCGGTCGCCGCCGAAACCTGGGACGGTGAACTGAACGACATCAACGGGTTCCACGTGAAGGACGAGCACGTCTTCGCCGCGCTTGACTCGGCCGCCGGCGGTCCGCTCGAACTGGGTAGCCTCGGCGGCGGAACCGGCATGATCTGTTACGATTTCAAGGGCGGCAACGGTTCGGCCTCGCGCCGGGTCGAGATCGGCGGCGACACGTACATGCTCGGCGTTTTCGTCCAGGCCAATTTCGGCCGAAGGGAACAATTGACAGTGCTTGGCGCTCCCGTCGGCCGCGCTATCCCCCATGGAAAGCTGCGCCATCGCGACGCCGGCTCGGTCATCGCCATCGTCGCCACCGATGCGCCGCTGCTGCCGCATCAGCTGAAACGCATCGCGCGCCGCGTCACCCTCGGCCTTGCCCGCACCGGCACGGCCGGCGGCCAGTCTTCCGGCGACATTTTCCTCGCCTTCTCCACCGCCAATCCGGAGGCACTGGCGGCCGGGCCCACGATGCGCCATTCGCGGTTCCTCGACGACGCCGCGCTCGACCCACTCTTCGTCGCAACCGTCGAAGCGACCGAAGAGGCGGTCGTCGATTCCATGATCGCCAACGCCACGATGATCGGCCGTGACGGCAATGTCTGTGTCGCCCTGCCCCATGACGAACTGCTCGCGGCGATGGCGCGCCCCGCATAGACGCGCCGGATTTGGCGCGCACGGGATACCGCTTGTCGCAGCCCGGCCGTGAAGGCGCTGGAAACCGCATTGAATCCGTGATTGAAATTGAGCCGGACAGCCTTTTTCCACTGCCAGAACAGAAATCGCACATTCAACAGAGCGAAAAACGGGAGTCATTCATGAAAACCAAACTGATCGCCGCCCTCCTCGGGGCGACCGTACTCGCCACGCCGGCGCTCGCCGCCGATCCGGAATCCTGCAAGGCGGTTCGCTTCGGCGACGTCGGCTGGACCGACATCCAGGTCGCGACCGGCGCGGCTTCTGTCGTGCTCGAGGCGCTCGGCTACGCGCCGGAAGCCAAGACGCTGACCGTCGCGCTCGCCTTCGGCGCGCTGAAGTCGAAGGACCTCGACATTTTCCTCGGCAACTGGATGCCGTCGCAGACCGCCGAGGTCAAACCCTACATGGACGAGAAGTCGATCGACGTGATCGGCGCCAACCTCGAAGGCGCAGGCTACGGCATTGTCGTGCCGCAATATGTCGCCGACGCCGGCGTCAAGGCGCTGACCGACATGGGCGCCCACAAGGACAAGTTCAATGGCAAGTTCTACGGCATCGAGGCCGGCAATGACGGCAACCGCATCATCACCGAAATGATCGCCAAGCCGGAGAACAATCTGGCGGGCTTCGAAGTGGTCGAAAGCTCGGAAGCCGGCATGCTGACCGAGGCCGAAAAGGCGATCAAGAACAACGAATGGATCGCCTTCCTCGGCTGGACGCCGCATCCGGTCATGGGCGAGATGAAGCTGCACTATCTCGACGGCATGGGCGATTCCGGTTTCGGCTCGGCCACCGTCTACACCAATTCGCGCGTCGGCTACGTCGCCGAATGCCCGAACGCCGGCAAGTTCTTCCAGAACCTCAAATTCACGCTCGCCATGGAAGGCGCGATGATGGGTCCGGTTCTGAAGGATGGCGCCGACCCGAAAGAGTCCGCCAAGACCTGGCTCAAGGCCAATCCGGACGCGGTCAAGCCGTGGCTGGACGGCGTCACCGCGTTCGACGGCGGCGACGCGGCCGCGGCGGTGGCGGCGGCGCTGAAGTAAGCTGACCATCGAACCAAAGCGGCCGCCAAGGGGCGGCCGCTTCTTCGTCGGAAGCCGGCGCAACAAGTCCGGAACGGGCAGGAGGGGCAAGGCGAATGGATCCGTTGTCGAGACTGATCGCGAGCTTCAAGATTCCCGTCGGCAAATGGGGCAAATCGTTCATCGACTTCATCGTCTATTGGTTCGAATGGCTGTTTGACGCCATCAAGATTTCGCTGAATTTCGTCGTCGAGGGCACGACCGCCGGCCTGCTGCTATTGCCGCCTGTCCTGCTGGCCGTCCTCTTCGCCGGACTGGCTTTCTGGCTTAAGCGCTCGAAAATCCTGGCGCTTGGCGTTCTCCTCGGTTTGCTCTTCATCATCAACCAGGGCCTCTGGAAAGAAACCATCCAGACCTTGGTTCTCGTCGTCGCCGCCACCGCCATGTCGATGGCCATCGGCGTCCCGATCGGCATCTGGGCGGCGCACAAGCCCTCGGTCTGGCGCGTTACGCAGCCGACGCTCGACCTGATGCAGACCATGCCGACCTTTGTTTACCTGATCCCGATCCTGATCCTCTTCGGCCTCGGCGCGGCGCCGGCGCTGATCGTCACCATTGTCTTCGCCATGCCCGCGCCGGTGCGCATGACCTATCTCGGCATCACCTCGATTCCCAAGCCGATGATCGAGGCCGGCGAGAGTTTCGGCGCGACGAAAAAGCAGTTGCTGTGGAAGGTCGAAATCCCGGCGGCCATGCCCTCCATCATGGCCGGGCTGACCCAATGCATCATGCTGTCGCTGTCGATGGTCGTGTTCGCCACGCTGATCGGCGCGCCTTCGCTCGGCAATCCCGTCAACAAGGCGCTCGCCAACCGCAACATCCCGCTCGGCATCGAGGCCGGACTGGCGCTGGTCATCATCGCCATCATCCTCGACCGCGTGCTGGCGCAGAAGGCGGAGTTGCGCAAATGAACGCCACCCCGAAGCTCGCTGTCGAATTCAAGGATGTGGACATCATTTTCGGCGCCCGCGCCCGCGATGCGCAGGCGCTGCTGGATCAGGGCAAGACGCGCGCCGAGATCCTCGAAGCCACCGGTTCGGTCATCGGCGCCGCCGGCGCCAACCTGACGGTGAGCGAAGGCGAGATTTCCGTGCTGATGGGCCTGTCCGGCTCCGGCAAGTCGACCCTGCTGCGCGCTGTAAACGGCCTGAACAAGGTGACGCGCGGGCAGGTCATCGTCCACGGCGCCCATGGAACGACCGATGTGGTGAACTGCACCGAGAGCCGAACTGCGCGCCGTCCGGCGCGGCGCCGTCGCCATGGTTTTCCAGCAATTCGCTTTGTTGCCGTGGCGCACGGTGGCCGAAAATGTCGGCTTCGGCCTCGAATTGTCCGGCGTGCCGGAAGCCGAACGCCTGGCGCGCGTCGACAGGCAATTGAAACTGGTCGGCCTCGACCAATGGGCCGGCAAATACGCCCACGAGCTTTCCGGCGGCATGCAGCAGCGCGTCGGCCTGGCCCGCGCCTTCGCCACCGAGGCGCCGATCCTGCTGATGGACGAGCCGTTCTCGGCTCTCGATCCGCTGATCCGCACCAAGCTGCAGGACGAATTGCTCGACCTTCAGGCCAAGCTGAAGAAGACCATCATCTTCGTCAGCCACGATCTGGAAGAAGCGCTGAAGATCGGCAACACCATCACCATCATGGAGGGCGGGCCGCATCGTCCAGTCCGGACCGCCGGAAGACATCGTGCTCAAACCGGCCAACGCCTACGTGCGCGATTTCATCGCCAATGTGAATCCGCTCTCGGTGCTGACCGCCTGGAACATCATGCGCGACCAGCGCGACCTGCCGAAAACCGATGACGGCTGGGTCTGGCTCGACCGGCGCAAGACGACCCGCTTCAAGCTCGACGCCAACGGCCTCGTCGAGGCGGCCGAACGCGATGGCCAGCCGATCGTCTGGGTCTCCTGCGACGATGTCGAGACCATGCCGGAAGACGCGCCGCCGGTTTTCTGGGCCAAGCCCGGCACGACGGTGAAGACGGTGATGCTGGCGATGCACAAATCCAACACCGCGCCAGTGGCGATCTTCGACGACTCGTCGCGCTTCATCGGCGCCGTCGGCATTCGCGATGTCTTGCAGGCGGTGCTGCGGCGTTGAACGTCGCGAAGCGTTGCCGCCGCCCGGTTGCCCTGACGGCGCTATCTCAATTTCGGGGCATCCTTGCAAATGGGGAAGCAGCATGAATCCGAAGGGTATTGCCGCCATCGTCACCGGCGGCGGATCGGGACTGGGCGAGGCGACGGCGCGGGCGCTGGCGGCGGCCGGTGCGAAAGTCGCCGTCCTCGACCTCAACATGAAGGGCGCGGAAGCCGTCGCGGCCGATATCGGCGGAATCGCCATTCGCTGCGACGTGTCGAGCCCGGAGGCCGAGGCGGCCGTCGATGCGGCGGCGCAAGCCCATGGCCCGGCGCGAATCCTGATCAATTGCGCCGGCATCGGCATGGCGATGCGTACGACCTCAAAGGACGGCCCGCACCCGCTGGAGGTCTTCGCCAAGGTGGTGCAGGTCAACCTCGTCGGCACCTTCAACATGATCCGCCTGTTTGCGGCGCGTTGCGAGAAACTCGACCCGCTCGATGGCGGCGAGCGCGGCGTCATCGTCAACACCGCCTCGGTCGCCGCCTATGACGGCCAGATCGGCCAGGCCGCATATTCCGCCTCCAAGGGCGGCGTCGTCGGCATGACGCTGCCGATCGCCCGCGACCTGTCGCGCGCAGGCATCCGCGTCTGCACCATTGCGCCCGGCATTTTCCGTACGCCGATGCTCGCCGGCCTGCCCGAGGAGGCGCAGGCTTCCCTTGGCATGCAGGTGCCCTTCCCGCCGCGCCTTGGCGATCCGGCCGAGTATGGCGCGCTTGCCATGCACATCGTCGCCAACCAGATGCTCAACGCCGAGACCATCCGCCTCGACGGAGCCATCCGCATGGCGCCGAAATAGGCCGATGTCCGGATCGGGCGCGAAGTCGGGGCCGCTTTGCGGCCTCGCCGTCATCGAAATGGCCGGGCTCGGCCCGGCCCCTTTCGCCGGCCTCATGCTGGCCGAGATGGGGGCCCGCGTGCTGCGCGTCGAAAGACTCGGCGCCGCCCGCGATTTTCTCGCCACGCCGCCGCGATTCGATCTCGACCGTCACGGGCGCGACTGCATCCGCCTTGACCTGAAACGACCGGAGGGCGTGGCGCTGCTGCGTCGGCTGGCGGAAACGGCCGACGTGCTGATCGAGGGCTTCCGGCCCGGCGTGATGGAGCGTTTCGGCCTTGGTCCCGACGATCTCGCCGCCATCAATCCGCGCCTCGTGTACGGACGCATGACGGGTTACGGCCAGACCGGCCCGTTGTCGTCGCGCGCCGGCCATGACCTCACCTATCTGGCGCTTACCGGCGCGCTCGCCGCCATCGGTCCGAAGGACGGCAGGCCCGTGCCGCCGCTCAATCTCGTCGCCGACTACGGCGGCGGCGCCATGTTCCTGTTGACGGGCATACTGGCCGCTTTGGTCGAGCGCGGCCTTTCCGGCAGGGGCCAGGTGATCGACGCCGCAATGGTCGACGGCGCATCGATGCTGGCCGCTCCGTTTTTCGGGTTCCTCGCCACCGGATTCTGGACGGAAAAGCGCGGCGCCAACCTGCTCGATTCCGGCGCGCCCTTCTACGATACCTACGAAACGGCCGACGGGCGCCACGTCGCGGTGGCGTGCCTCGAACCGCGGTTTTTCGCCGAATTCGCCCGGATGCTGCCGCTTGCCGAGCCATTCGCCTCCCGCCAATACGACGCGAAGCTATGGGCCGCCATGCGCGCGGCGATCGCGGCGCGGATCGGGGAACGGACCAGGGACGACTGGGATGCGCTGTTCGCCGGAACCGATGCCTGCGTTGCGCCGGTGCTGACCTTTACCGAGGCGGGCGATCATCCGCACAACCGGGCGCGCCATACCCACGTGAAGATCGGCGACCTTTCGCGTCCGGCGCCCGCGCCGCGCTTTTCGCGTACGCCGGCCGAGGTGGCCGGGCCAACGATGCGCGATGGGACCGCGGAAGCCCTCGCGCGCTTGGGGCTGGACGAGGCCGAGATTGCCGCGTTGCGCGCCAAAGGCGTCATCGGAGAATGACATGACGAAAAGCGCAGGCAAACCGGTTTCCCCGATCCGAGAGACCGACGACGACGCGAGGGCGTTGGCCGAACGCCTTGTTCGCGGCGCACGTTTCGGCGCGCTGGCGACGCTCGATCCCGCGACCGGCGCACCGGTCGTCACGCGCGTCGCCACCGCCACCGCGCTCGATGGCGCGCCGATCATCCTTGTCTCGGGCCTCAGCGCCCATACAGCCGCCATCCGCGCCGAACCGCGCTGCGGACTTCTGCTCGGCGAACCGGGCAAGGGCGACCCGCTTGCCCATCCGCGCATTTCGCTGTCCTGCCGGGCCGAACGCCTCGACCGGCAAAGCGCGGAGGGCCAACAGGCGCGCCGACGTTATCTCAACCGCAATCCCAAGGGCGCGCTCTACGCCGATTTTCCGGATTTCGCCTTCTTTCGCCTCGATCCGCTGTCGGCCAGCCTCAATGGCGGTTTCGGCAAGGCCTACAATCTCGCGCGCGAGGATTTGCTTGTCGACGCCCCGGCTGAATTGGCCGAGGTCGAGCAGTCGGCCATTGTTCACATGAACGAAGACCACCGCGACGCCGTCGCGGCGATGGCGCGCGAGCTGGCGCGCTGCCGGGGCGAAGGCTGGCATGTCACCGGCATTGACGGGCGCGGCATCGACATCGCCGCTTGGCGATCAGACGGGGCGCATCGGCTTCGTTTCGCCTGTCGCAACACCGACCGGCGCTGCGCACAACCCTCGCCGAATTGGCTTCGACGGCCCGCGTAACCGTTAAATGAGGTTTCAACCGGGTAGGAATCCCCGGTTGCCGTGACTTGCCGGTTGCTCACGGTGGAACGTTCCGTTATGAAATGCCCACCGATTTCGGTTGTGATCGAGGCCACTGTGATTGTCGCCCTGCCCCCTGGCGATTTTCGTCGCTGGATTGTGCGCCTGCCGCAAGGGGGAAAACATGACCGTAGATTTGTTGAGCCGGGCTGACGAAGCCGCAGCCCTTCTCAGTGGCATGGCCAATGCGCGCCGGTTGCATATCCTGTGCCTGTTGATGGAAGGCGAGCATTCGGTCGGGGTTCTCGCCGGGAAAGTCTCGCTGAGCTAATCCGCTCTGTCCCAGCATTTGGCCAAACTACGCAGCCTCGGCATCGTCGCCACGCGGCGCCAGGGGCAGACCATTTATTACTCGATGGCGTCCGACGCCGTGCGCGACCTGGTGATCAAACTGGACGGGCTGTTCCAGAAAACGGAAGCCTATGCCAAGGCTTCCTGAAAGCGGCCTTGCGCCGCGCCCCTGTCCTGCTCCTATGTGAAGGTTCGAATTCACATGGAGCATGGCCATGGACGTCACCCTCAGGATTGAAGGCATGAGCTGCGGCGGCTGCGCCGCATCCGTGGAGAAAGCGCTGCGAGCGGCCGGCGCCAGTGAAATCAGGGTCGATCTGGAAAAGGGAAAGGCCTACGCGCACGCGGATGGGTCGGTCGCCGCGGACGACTTGCGCCAGGCGGTGGACGACGCCGGTTACGAGGCCGTCGTCGAGGCCTGACCGGCGCGGCGGACGCCGGATGACCCAGCACCTCACCTTTGACGTTTCCGGCATGACCTGCGCCGCTTGCTCGGCGCGTGTCGAGAAAGTGCTGGCGCGCCAGCCGGGCGTCGAAAAAGCGAACGTCAATCTGGCGCTGGAGCGCGCCGACATCGAGATCGGGCCCGGCGTCGAACCGGCGGCGCTCGCCGCCGCGATCGAAAAGGCCGGCTATTGCGCGACGCTGCGCCTCGCCGACAGACGCAAGCAACGCGAGGCGGATGCGGCGCGCGAGGCGGCCCGCGCCGCCGAGGAGCGCTGGACGCTGACGCGCTTCGTCATCTCCGCCGCCTTCGCCCTGCCCCTGGTCGTCGCCAACCTGCCGATGATGACCGGTACGGGTCATGCGCTGTTGCCGCCCGCCTGGCAGGCGGCGCTGGCGGCAGGCGTCATGGTGTTTTCCACTTCGCGTTTTTATCGCGAAGCCTGGGCTGCCGCGCGCACCGGCGGATCGAACATGGCGACGCTGGTTTCGCTCGGCGCCACCGCGGCTTTCGGTTGGTCGGTCTGGCGCGCCATTGCCGGCCAAGGCCACGAGCATCTGTTTTTCGAAGCCGCCGCCGTGGTGCCGACGCTGGTCATGCTCGGCAAATGGCTCGAAGCGCGCGCCAAACGCGGCGCTTCCTCGGCCTTGACGGCGCTGGCGCGGCTGAAGCCGGCCACGGCCGAACGGCTGACCGACGGCGTCGCCGAAAACGTCGATACCGAACTGCTCCTGCCCGGCGACATCGTCATGGTGCGGCCTGGCGGAAAGATCCCGTGCGACGGCATCGTCAGCGCCGGCGTGTCGGCAGTCGACGAATCGCTCCTGACCGGGGAAAGCCTTCCGGTGAAACGCGCGCCCGGCGATCCTGTCGTTACCGGTTCGCTCAATGGCGATGGCGCGCTTGAAATCCGGGTAACCCGCGTCGGCGAGGACACGACGCTGGCGCGCGTCATTCGCCTCGTCGAAACCGCGCAGCTTGGCGAGGCGCCGGTGCAGCGGCTCGCCGACCGGGTGTCGGCCATATTCGTGCCGACGATCATCCTGCTCGCGACGTTGACTTTCTTCGGCTGGTGGCTGTGGTCCGGCGAGATCGAATCCGCCCTTTCCCCTGCCATCGCCGTTCTCGTCATCGCCTGTCCGTGCGCGCTCGGCCTGGCGACGCCGACAGCCCTGGTCGCCGGCACCGGCGCGGCGGCGCGCGCCGGAATCCTGATCCGCGATGTCGAAGCGCTCGACCGGGCGCAGGCGATCGGCGCGGTGGCGTTCGACAAGACCGGCACATTGACCCTTGGCCTGCCGCGCGTCGTCGCAACCCACGCTGTCGATGGCGACGCCGAAGCGCTGATGGCGTTCGCCGCAGCGGTCGAGTCCGCCAGCGAGCATCCGCTCGCCCGCGCCATCGTCGCCGCAGCCGTCACGGGCTTCGCGCCGGCCGTCGGCGTCAGGGCGGTGCGCGGCGAAGGCATAACCGGGATGGCCGGCGACAAGCGGATCGCCGTCGGCGACGCCGTTCTGATGGCGCGGGAAGGCGTCCCGCCCGCGGAGGTGATCGCCGCGGCGCTGAAATTGCCGGAGGCGGCCACCCTCGCCTTCGTGGCGCTGGACGGGCGTCTCGCCGGGGCGATCGCACTTGCCGATGCGGCGCGCCCCGAAGCCGCCGAGGCTGTCGCCCTTCTTGCCGCCCGCGGTCTGCCGGCGATGATGATCACCGGGGACAATGAAAAGGTCGCCGCCGCCATCGGCGCCGAACTCGGCATCGCCAACATTTGCGCCGGCGTGAAGCCGGCCGAAAAAATGGCGACGGTCAAGGCGTTCCGGCAAGACACCGGCAAGCCGGTCGCTTTCGTCGGCGACGGGCTCAATGACGGGCCGGCGCTCGCCGCCGCCGATCTCGGCATCGCGCTCTCTTCGGGAACCGAAGTCGCACGCGAAGCCGCCGCGATCACGCTGATGCGGCCGGATCTGCGCCTCGTCGCCGACGCGCTCGACATCGCCGCCAGGACCCGGCGCACCATCGTTCAGAATCTCGGCTGGGCCTTCCTCTACAATGTGATCGGCATCCCGCTGGCCGCTTTCGGCCTGTTGTCGCCGGTGTTCGCCGGCGCGGCGATGGCGTTTTCCTCCGTGTCGGTCGTCACCAACTCCGCCTTGCTGGCCAGATGGCGGCCGCGACGCCGGGTTCGCAAATGATCGTTGCGGTCTCCATCGATGACGCGGGCGATCCGCGTATCGCGCCGTTTCGCGCCCTGCGCGACCGGGATTTGCGCGCCCGGGACCGGACCTTCATCGCCGAGGGCAAAGTGGTTCTGGCGGCGCTGCTTAAGGCGCGCCGTTTCACCGTCGACGCCGGCCTGATGCTCGATCGCAAACTGCCCGGAATGGCCGATGTTCTGGCGCACTGGCCGCCGCATGCGCCGCTTTACTCGGCGAACCAGGATGTCGTCGACGCCATCGCCGGCTTTCACCTTCATCGCGGCGTGCTCGCCATCGGACGCGAAAGCATCGTCGAGACGGCGGCCGCCCTGGTCGGGCGCCTGCCCGCCGACGCGCTCGTGGTCGTCGGCGTTGGCGTCGCCAATCACGACAATCTGGGCGCGATCATGCGCAATTGCGCCGTTTTTGGCGTCGATGCCGCGCTGTTCGACCGGACCAGTTGCGATCCGCTTTATCGAAAGGCGATCCGCGTTTCGGTCGGCGCGGCCTTGCAAATCCCCTTTGCCCACGGTGGCGACGCAGCCGATCTCGTCTCCCTGCTCCAATCGCATGGCTTCGCCATCTGGGCGCTGACGCCCGGCGGAAGTCGCGACCTTCACCAGATCGTCCCGCCCCGGCGTCTGGCGCTGCTTGTGGGAACCGAAGGCGAGGGCTTGCCGCATTCCCTGCTGACGCGTCTCGAAACCGTGGGGATTGCCATGGCCGGACGATTCGACAGCCTCAATGTCGCCGCGGCGACGGCGATCGCCCTGCATCACGCCCGGACAAGGTAAGAATGTCAGTTGCGGCCGGACGATGCCGACTTTTGCAGCGCGCGAATGCGATCGGCCAATGCGGACGTCTTGAGGCCGTCGTCCTTGGCGGAACGCAGCATGGCGTTTACGGGCGAATCGGCGCGAGCGGCCGTCGCGGCGACCATCCGCGCCGCAAGATCGAGAACCTGTTCGCGCAGCACGGCATTCTCCGCGGCGATCCGCGCATTGTCGAGACTGAGGACATTGCCTCCGCGCCTGCTCCCGTCGACAGGTTCGCCCGGCGCCAGGGATTTGGCCTGACGGCGGCCGCGATCGAGTTCGGATGCGGCCAACCGGGCTTCCGTCGCGGCGAGCTTTTTTTCAAGTTCAGCCGATTTTCGCCTTTCGGCGCGCAGGGCGGACGGCGTTGATTTGGCCGCACCCGTTGCATCGGCCTCATCGGCGCCGATATCGCCCATGCCGCGCATCGCATTGCCCAGTCGCGCCAGTTCGCCTTCGTTTTCCGCCAGTTCGACTTGCAGGCTTCCGGCTTTCAGGGCGGTTTCTTCCTGAAGCAATTCAAGGGCGTCTTTCTCGGCGGCCAGCAGCGCTGCCTTGGCTTCCGAACGCCCGAACGCCTCATTGGCGATGTGCAGGGCGGCCGAAAGGCGCGTCGCTTCTTCGCGCGCCGCGGCCAGGTCGCGCGCCAGGGCCGTCCTGTCGCTTTCCAAAGCCGTGACCGACAGCGATTTCAGTCGCGTATTCTCCTCAGCATGTCCGAGATCGACCATCAATGCGGCGATGCGGTTGCGCGATCCCTCCAGCTTCATCTCGATTTGGCGGATTTCCATGGCGAAGGCCGCACGCATGCGGTCTTTTTCCGCTTCGATTTCATTGGGCGTCATCGGCATTGACGACAGCACGCGCTTTTCCGTCAGCCGAACGGCGCGCCGCCACAGTGCGGGCCCGACCGCCAGCGCGATGAGGGTCGCCGAAAGCGCGCCGAACAAAAAGACGAGAACGTTCTGGATCAAGGGAGCCGCCAAATGCGAGAGCGTCCGACCATTGCACGCATCGAGCCGGTTTATCCAGCCCCTTTGTCGCTTGCGTCGATATGTTGGCCGCCGGTGTCGGCGGTCAGAAGGGATTCCACGTCGGGTTCGGGGTGAGCTTCAGGTAGCCGACATTGACGCCGAGACGCGCGCCAACCCCCGTGCGCACGGGAACGAGCAAAACTTTCTTGTTTTTCAACACGTTGAAGCCAAGTCCAGCCAAAGCGTAGGCCGAGCCGGCGACGCCGCCGAAACGCTTGTAGAGCTGCTCGACATTTTCAAGGTTGTACACGAGCATCATCGTGCGCGAGCCGGAACCGCCAAAGTCCCAGCCGATCGACGGGCCCTGCCAGAACACCTGATGGTCGCCGGCGTTCTTGGTGTAAAGCGTGCCTTCGCCATAGGTCAGCCCACCGACCACCGCTCCGGCGCCCTCTTCACCCAACACATAGCCGTTGGGCAATCCATAGGTTGAAAACACCTTCTCGACGACCGAAGCGAGACCGCCGGACGTGGAGCCGAAGAAGCGATGGCCGGAATCGACGATTTCATTCATCGAGTAATTGTCGGCCGCGAACGCCGGCGCGGCCGGCAAGGCGGCGGCCAGAAACGCGGCAGCCGCGACATGGGCGAAGTGACGCCTGGTGATAGACATGGTCGATTCTCCTGATCGCTGGCCCACCGCGAGTCTGGATTTCAGGATAGGCGGTAAACCTTTTTAAACCTTTAAAAAGGATGAAGATGTCCGCACGGTGGCGTCGGCGCCGCAAGGCGGCATTGCCCGCGTCGCCCGGCCTGTGTAACCAGCGATTTATCGGGTGAAATGCCTGATTCGCGAAGTTTTGCGCCGGTTTTCGCGTTCCTCGTCCTCCCGCCCAAGGATCGTCAGCAATGTCCGAACTTGTCGAACTTCCCGCCGCCGATCTTGCCGCGCTGCTGTGCAGCCGGGTTTGCCACGACCTGATTTCTCCGGTCGGGGCCATCAATAACGGCCTGGAATTGCTTGACGAAGGCGGTTCCGACGCCGAGGCGATGGATCTGATCCGCCAAAGCGCCCGCAACGCCTCGGCCCGCCTGCAATATGCCCGCATCGCCTTCGGCGCAGCCGGCTCGGCCGGAATGCTGATCGATACCGGCGATGCCGAAGCCGTGGCCCGTGCCTACCTCGCCAACGAGAAACCCGAATTCGTTTGGACCGGCGGTCGGGCGCTTCTGCCCAAGAATAAAGTCAAGCTTCTGCTCAATTTGATCCTTGTCGCCAACGCCGCCATTCCACGCGGCGGCAAACTCGAGGTGACCCTTGAGGATTTGGAAACGTCGCCGCGTTTCACCCTTCGGTCTTCCGGACCGATGTTGCGAGTGCCGCCGAAATTCCTGGAACTGCATTCTTCCGGCACGCTTGAAGAGACGGTCGACGCGCATTCGGTTCAATTCTACTACGCGTTGTTTCTGTCGAAACAGGCCGCGATGGGCGTTCAGGTGCTCGCCAGCGCCGAAGCGGTCACGCTGGTGGCGGCGTAGCAAAGAAATTCCTGTTAACCGTGAACATTTCCATGGCGTTTACCAATCGCCGGTAGCGTTACCGTCGCGGAACCATTCGGGTTCCGGGAAATCTTGGCCGCGCCCATGAACCGATGCCTGATCGTCGATGACTCCAGCGTGATCCGCAAGGTCGCCAAGCGCATTATCGCCAGCCGCGGCATAACCGTGATCGAGGCGGCAACCGCCCAGGAAGCGCTGCGCTATTGCCGGATGGACATGCCGGAAACGATCATCGCCGACATCACCCTGCCGGACATGGAGACGCGCGATTTCATCAGCCAGGTTCGCGCCATCAAGGGGCGAGTCCGGCCGGTGGTCAGCGTCCTGATCAATGAGATGGATGTCACGACCGTCATGCGCTGCAAGCGCGCCGGCGCCGACGCCCACATGTTCAAGCCATTCAATCGTGAGTTGCTGCTGCGCCGCCTCGACGACATCTTCGCCGAGCAGCAGGCCAAGGCCGCCTGATACCGTTTAATCCCCGAAATCCCCGTCGCCAACATGAAAAACCCGGCGCAACGGCCGGGTTTTCTTCTTTCCGCCGATGGGGCCGGATCACGCGATGGCGCGCAATTCCTCCGGTTCCCGCAGCACATAGCCGCGGCCCCACACGGTTTCGATGTAGTTCTGGCCACCGGAGGCCGCCTCGAGCTTCTTGCGCAGCTTGCAAATGAAGACGTCGATGATCTTCAATTCCGGTTCATCCATGCCGCCATAAAGATGATTGAGGAACATCTCCTTGGTCAGGGTCGTCCCCTTGCGCAGCGAAAGCAGCTCGAGCATCTGGTATTCCTTGCCGGTCAGATGGACCCGCTGGCCGCCGACTTCGACGGTCTTGGTGTCCAGATTGACGACCAGATCGCCAGTGGTGATGACCGACTGGGCATGGCCCTTGGAACGGCGCACGATGGCGTGGATGCGGGCAACCAGCTCATCCTTGTGGAATGGCTTGGTCATGTAGTCGTCGGCACCGAAGCCGAGGCCGCGCACCTTGTCCTCGATGCCCGCCATGCCGGAAAGGATCAGGATCGGCGTCTTGACCTTGGAAAGCCGCAACGTGCGCAGCACTTCGTAGCCGGACATGTCGGGCAGGTTCAGGTCAAGGAGAATGATATCGTAATCGTAGAGTTTGCCGAGATCGACGCCTTCTTCTCCGAGGTCGGTGGTATAGACGTTGAAACTTTCCGACTTCAGCATCAATTCGATGCTGTGGGCGGTGGCTTTGTCATCCTCAATCAGCAGAACGCGCATGTCAGTCCCCTCTGTCCGCGCAGCCCCGGCAGGGCGGTTCGCGGCGCCGTCGTCGCCTGATCCGAGGCTGGCACAGAATGGTTAACAAAATCTGATTCTGCAAGGTCGCAGGCTACAGATTTTTTAACTTCTGGCAGCACTCCTTTGAAACTGCGTTGGAATCCCGTCGAGCAATTCTTCATGCGAAACTTGAGGATTCCCCAGCAAGCGATTCTTTCGAATCACCTTGTCCTTGTGGTTTCCGGGCCGGAGATTTTTACCGGCCCTTAAGCCCTTATCCCTATGATTAACGATGCGCGTAAACGAATGGTTACCGGCCCGGTAATAAATGGGTCAAATTTGTTAAAGGTTTCCGCGCCCCTGTTTGCCGCTGTTGCGGCGCCCTCCGGTGTTGGGAGTATCGAGGCATGAAACCACGCGACACCTTGTCCGACTCAAGGAATTCCAGGTTGCCGACAAACGCCGGCAATTGGGTCAACTCGATCTCATGATCGCCGAATTCGACCGCATGGCGGGCGAATTGGACGCGCAGATCGCCTCGGAAGAGCGAAAGGCCGGCATAACCGACGTCAATCATTTCGCCTATCCGACGTTCGCCCGCGCGGCGCGGCTGCGGCGCGACAATCTGAAGAACTCGCAGAACGATCTGCTGGCCCAGAAAGCCGGCGTCGCCGTGTCGCTGGACGAGGCGGAAACCGAGCTCGCCAAGGCGCAGGCCATGGATGCGCGCGACATGCGACAAAGGGAAGCGACGTCCGACCGGCGCGCCATGATCGGCTGACCGGGCTACCCAAAGGCCGTTGTTGGCGATTAAGTTGCGGCCATGCGCCGCTTCGCCGTGCTTTCGGTTTTTTCCGCAACGCTGTGTTTTGCCATCGGTGCGACCCAGCCGCTGCTTGCCATTGAACGATTCTGGCTGCTCTCCGAAACTCCGTCGTTGATCGGCATCGTTTCCGGACTTTGGACGGGCGGCGATTATCTCCTAGCCCGTCCTTATCGCCGTCTTCTCCCTCGTCTTCCCGACGGTGAAACTCGCGCTTCTGGCGCTTTCCGCCGCCGATCCGCACGGCGACGAACCTCCGGCCTGGGCCAGAACGCTGTCCAATTGGTCAATGCTTGACGTTGTCCTCGTCGCCTTGGCGATTTTCGCCGCCAAGACCAGCGGTCTCGCCACGGCGTTCACCCTGCCGGGACTATGGTTTTTCGTCGCGTCGGTCGCTCTGACCGTCACCGCCTCGGCATTGCTCAAACGCAAAGGCCGCTGACGGCGCGGCCGTCAGCGTGGAATGGGCGCCGGAAGGGCTGAAATTCAGTGGCGGTATTGCTGGATGCGCGTCGTGCGCAGCCCGGCCAGGCCATATTCGTCGATCGACGCCTGCCAGGACAGGAATTCTTCAAGCGTCAGGCGGTAGCGATTGCAGGCCTCTTCGAGGCTGAGCAGACCGCCCCGAACCGCCGCGACCACCTCGGCCTTGCGCCGGATGACCCAGCGGCGTGTGCTTGGAGGAGGCAGGTCGGCAATGGTCAATGGGCTGCCATCGGGGCCGATGACATATTTTACGCGCGGTCTCACCAACTCGGTCATTGTACTCTCTACACTCAAAGACCTGATCGAATGGAGAATAGGCCGACAGCTTTAAGAATTGCCTAAATTCGGCCGGCTTTGAAAAATCGTCCTTTTCGTGGCGTTTTCCCCGGCTTTCCCCTATATAGCGCCGACGGAGCCGCTCCTGATGACCAGCCTGAACAGCCTCGACCTGCCGCTTGCCCCGGCCGACACCCGAATTGTCGTCGCCATGTCGGGCGGCGTCGATTCGTCGGTCGTCGCCGGCCTGTTGAAGCGCGCAGGCTACGACGTCGTCGGCATCACCCTGCAGCTCTACGATCACGGCGCATCGGCCCATCGCACCGGCTCGTGCTGCGCCGGCCAGGATATCGACGACGCCCGCCGCGTCGCCGCCGCGCTCGCCATTCCCCATTACGTTCTCGACTACGAGGCGCGTTTTCGCGAGGCCGTGATCGATCCTTTCGCCCAATCCTACGCTGCCGGCGAAACGCCGATTCCCTGTGTCGCCTGCAACCAGACGGTCAAGTTCGCCGACCTGCTGGAGACCGCGCGCGAACTCGGCGCCCACGCTCTGGCGACCGGCCACTATGTCCGCTCGAAACCCGTCGGCGGAAGCCGCGCCCTTTTCCGACCGCGCGACGCCGATCGCGACCAGAGCTATTTCCTTTTCGCCACCACCCAGGACCAGCTCGATTTCCTGCGCTTTCCCCTGGGCGATCTCGCCAAGCCGGAGGTCCGCGCCATCGCCGCCGAAATGGGCCTCGCCGTCGCCGACAAGCATGACAGCCAGGACATCTGCTTCGTGCCGGAAGGCCGCTATGTCGACGTCATCGCCAAATTGCGCCCGGAGGCGGCGACGCCCGGCGACATCGTCCATATCGATGGCCGTGTGCTCGGCCGTCACGATGGTGTCATGCGCTATACGATCGGCCAGCGCCGCGGCATCGGCGTCGCCGCCGGCGAACCGCTCTATGTCGTCCATCTCGATCCCGTGGCGTCGCGTGTCATCGTCGGCCCGCGCGACGCCCTGGAAACGCGCCGCGTGCTGCTGCGCGACGTCAACTGGCTGGGCGACGCCGATCTGGAACACGCGGCTTCGGGCGGACTGGAGATTCTCGCCAAGGTGCGCTCAACCCGGCCGCCGCGCCCGGCGATGCTGCACGCCGAGAGTGGACGTGTCCGGGTCGACCTGACGGAGGGCGAAACCGGCGTGGCGCCGGGCCAGGCCTGCGTCTTTTACGGCGAGGACAATGAGCGCGTGCTCGGCGGCGGCTTCATTGAGCGCTCCGAACGCGCGCCGGCGGCCGAGGCGATGCTGCGCAAACTCGCCGAACCGCGCGCTGTGGCGCGCTGATTGCCTTTCGCCGATTTCCCGGTTATTTAACCCAATTGTTAAATAACAAGATGCCTCAATTCTCGGCATCGGAGGAGAAGGCCAATGATCGACATCTTCGCGAATGTGAATTGGGCCGCTGTGATTGTCGGCGCGATTGTCGCCTATGGGTTCGGCTGGATTTGGTATGGCGCACTTTTCGGCAAGCGATGGTCGGAGGGGTTGGGGATCGCCGTTCCGGAAAAACTGCCGATTTTCGCCATGGCGGTCCAGGCGCTCGGGACATTCCTGTTTGCGTGGGCTTTCGGCGTTACCGCGGCGGCGAATGCGCTGGGCGCCGCGATCCTCGTCACGCTGACTATTGCGGTTTTGATCGCGGCGGGCGGCCTATATGCGCAAAAGCGCCAGGACGTCATCCTCATCGAGACCGGATATGTCCTGGCGATGGCGGTCATCCTGTTTGTCGCGCAAGCGCTTATCTGATCGGCGACGAACTCAATTCTTGACGTGGGTCACCGTGCCGGCGGTGAGGATTTCCAGCACGCGGATCGCTTCCTCGCCGCCGGTGCGCGGCTCGGCCCGCTTTTCGACGCAATCGATGAAGTGCTTCAACTCGCGCGTCAGCGGCATGCCCTCGCCGACCGGCACATAGGACGGCTCATTGGCGGTGAAGGCCCATTGGCCGGAATCCTGCCAGACGGCGTGGCGATAGACGGCGAGCTTCTTCGGCCACGGCTCGACATCGTCGAAAACCGCCATCGCCTTGGTGCCGACAACGGTGAGGCGTCGTTCGCGGTAGGGATTGAGGCGCGAAGCGAAAAGGTGCCGCGCACACCGCCCGGAAACGTCATGTGCAAATGGGCGAAATCGGACAGGTGATCGAGGATCGCCGCGCCCTCGCCGCGCACCTCCACCGGCGCGGCGCCGGTGATGGCGAGGATCATCGACAGATCGTGCGGGGCAAGATCCCAAAGCGCATCGTTTTCGGTGTGGAACTTGCCGAGGCCGAGGCGGTGCGAATGGATGTAGCGCACCTCGCCCAGTTCGCCGGCGTCGACCAGCCCCTTCAGCGTCTCGAACGCCGGGTGGAAACGCAGCACATGGCCGACCATCAGGATGCGGTCCGCCGCCTTCGCCGCGTCGACGGCGCGGCGCGCATCGTCGACCGATAGCGCGATCGGTTTTTCGACCAGCACATCCTTGCCGGCGGTGACGAGGCCGATCGTCGTCTCGGCATGGAATTGCGGCGGCAAAGCCAGAACGACGGCGTCGATGTCCGTCCGCCCGGCAAGCTCGCCCGGTGCAATGGCGGCGCAGCCATATTCGACGGAAAAGCCTTCCGCCCGCGCCGGATTGATATCGCTGACGGCTGCAAGCGCACCCAGACCCTTGAGGGTGCGAATGTGATTGCTGCCCCAATATCCGCAACCAAGAACGGCGATGCGCGGCGCCATGATGACCCGTGTCGTTTTTACAGGCGGGTTGCTTAGCCGTGCGGCGGGCCGAACTCAACCCCGGCCTTCGGCGAGGCCGCGAAACGGCGGCAATTGCTTGACAGGCGCACCCGCCCGCCCCTATATCCCGCCTGCCTTTGCGGCCCTCGGGCCGACGCGCCGGGACCGGGCGCGATGCAACGGGGCGGAGTAGCTCAGTTGGTCAGAGCAGAGGAATCATAATCCTTGTGTCGGGGGTTCAAATCCCTCCTCCGCTACCACTCCCCCGACGGGAACATGTTATCTCCCTTTTTCGCCGACCCGGAAGCGGACGTCATCGCCAAGCGAAACCGCCAATCCCGCAAGTGCGGGCGCACTATTCCCAGAGCGTCACATCCTTGCCGGCCGCACGCATGCGTTCGCGTCGCTCGACGATGAAGTCCTGGAAATGGGCGTGCTTGAACCCGCCGCTGGCGACATAGTCGAACATCGAGGCGAAGTGAAACGGCTTGAAATAGCCGGGCATGATCGCCGACGCCGCCATGTTCGCCGGGTTGCCGGCAGGATCGGCGTCCTTGGCGAAGAACAGCAGCGTCGGCGTGAAGGCGACCCCCCATTTGCGCGCCAGTTTTCCCTCGGCGAGCTTCTCGCCATCCGTGTCGGTCGTCTCACGTGCGCCGCGCAAATCGAGCTGGACGACGTGGAAGGTCTCCTTGATCTGGGCGACAATGTCGGGCCGGCGCAAATTGACCTGGTGCATCTCGCGGCAATAGGGACAGCCGGCCTGCTCGAAAATGATCACGAGACCTTTGCCTTGCGCCTTCGCCTCCGCGAGATCCTCGCCGATGTCGAGGAAGGAATCGACGAACCAATCCTGGATGTGCAGGCCGTTGTCGCCGACGGCCGGCTCGGGAAGCAGGTCTTCGGCCCAGGCGGGCGCAAGGGCTCCCAACAGAGCGAAGGCTAATCCGGCGACGGCGGCGCGAAGCATGCGGGAGCCTCCTTTTCGGTGCGGCAATCGTTTTTGGATTACCACACGGATTTCGGCGAGAAACGCGGCGAAGGCATGGCGCGACATCACTTTGACGCGAGCGTTCAACCGGCTTCCAGCAACCGTTCGAACACGCGCAGGCCGATGAAGCCGCCGACTATGATCGCTCCGAGCGCGATGAACGAACCGAGCGCCAGCGTCGATACGCCGGTCATGCCCTGGCCGATGGTGCAGCCGAGCGCCAGTACGCCGCCGATGCCCATCAGCGCCGCGCCGGCGAGATTGCGCGTCAGGTCCGCCCGGTCGGCGAAGCCGGCGAGCGTGAAACGCCGCGACGCTATCGCGCCGGCGAAAGCGCCGGCGATGACGCCGAGCGCGCTGGCGACGCCGAAATCGGGAATTGGCGCGGCGGTGTAGCGCATCAGCCAATCGAGCGTGTCGCCCGCCGGCCGCACGAAGGTCAGCGATTGCAACGCCACCGGCTCGCTCGCCAATTCGTCGAAGGCGAGACCGGTCAACATCCAGCCGGCCGCGATGCACAGACCGAGAAGCATGCCGGTGAGGACAGAATCGCCGGACGAACGAAACGCGGCGTCCTTGAAGCAAAAGGCAAGCAGCGCCACGACGATGAGCGCCGCGGCCGCCTTGGTCGCCATCGCGGCCTCCGTCCCCGTCACGGCCGCCAGCAGGTCGCCGACGCCCTGTGTCGCCGCGCCGCTTGCCGAAAGGTCGACCGACAGCGGATCGAGCAGCGCCACGCGCCACGGTCCGAGAATGCCGCCGATGGTCATGTAGGCGAACAGGCCCATGAACAGCAACACGACGAGCGAGCGCAGGTCTCCGGCACCGACGCGCACCAGGTTGCGCGTGGCGCAGCCGCCGCCGAACACCATGCCGAAACCGAAGACGAGGCCGCCGACGATGGCGCCACCGAGCGGCAGCACGGCCGGCAGGTACATGGAGCGCCCGACGTCGATCACGCCCATGCTCTGAAGGACGAAGGTCGAGGCGATGGCGACGGCGATCGCCAGCATCCAGACGCGGAAGCGTTTCCAGTCGCCGAAATTGTGGATGTCGGATAGCGAACCCATCGAGCAGAAATTCGATTTCTGCACTGTGAAGCCGAACACGGCGCCGAGAGCGAATCCGCTCCAGGCGAGCGCCGATGGCCCGCTTTCAACGAGCCATGCCGCCAATTGTTCCATGATGTCCCCCACGGATTTGCGCGCTTGCGCGTCAGACCTTGACCATGACCGAGCGGTTTTCCTCCACCGTCACAGTCGGGTTGTTCTTCAGATGCGCTTCGACCACATCCCAGATGGCCGGCCCCTCGACCGTCTCGTTGACCGAAGCCCAGCCCGCGACGGCATAGGACTTGGCCGGGTCGATCTTTTCGCCGGTGGCGAGGATCGTCATGTCGGTGATGCGCGAACCGATCGGCTGGTGCACGTCGATGGCGTAGCCCATGCCGCCGACGCGAACCATGTCGCCGCCCTGCTGGTAGTAGGGATCGGTGTTGAACAGATTGTCGGCGACGTCTTCGAGGATGTCCTTGACCGTCTGGCCGGTCATTTCGGAACGATAGGCCTGCGGGTAGCTCATCGCGGTGGCGTTGTGCAAATCCTCCACCGTGATCGCCGCGCCGGGCAGCAGCGACGTGCCCCAGCGGAATCCCGGCGACAGCGCAATCTGCGCGTCGCGCTCCTTGAGCAGCGCCTGGCAGATCAGATCGTCGAAGGTGCCGTTGAAATTGCCGCGCCGGTAGAGCAGCGATTCGGTGCGGCCGAGTTCGCGCTTAAGCTCCGCCTCGTGCGGCGCCCGCACCTTGTCGATCAGCGCCGCCATGTCGGCGTCGGGCGTGATGACATCGGAGAAAACCGGGATCAGCCGGTAGCGGAAACCGTTGACCTTGCCGCCGGCGACATCGAGATCGAGCCGGGAAATGAATTTGCCGTTCGAGCCCGAGGCGATCAGCATCGTGTTGTTGACGATCACCGGTTCCGGCAGTGCGTCGTGGGTATGGCCGGTCAGGATGACATCGATGCCGGAGACGCGCGAGGCGAGCTTGCGATCGACATCGAAGCCGTTGTGCGAGAGCAGCACGACAAGTTCGGCGCCGGCCGCCCGCGCCGCTGCGACGTTCTTGATCACGTCCTCTTCACGGATGCCGAAGGACAGGTTGGGGAACATCCATTTCGGATTGGCGATCGGCAAATACGGGAAAGCCTGACCGACGACGGCGACCTTGACTCCGCCCTTTTCGAACATTTTCCAGCCGTCGTAAGCCGGTTCGTTCCATTCGTTGTTGTAGATGTTGCTGCCGAGGAAAGCGAACGGCAGGCTTTCGACGATCTCGGTCACGCGGTCGATGCCGAGCGTGAATTCCCAATGCGACACCATTGCTTCTGGGCCGAGCGCGTTCATCACCTCGACCATGTCGGCGCCTTTGGTCTGCTGCGCCGTGTAGGAGCCCTGCCAGGTGTCGCCGCCGTCGAGCAGCAACACCTTGTCGCCGCGCTCGGCGCGAATGCGCTTGACGATCGTCGCCGCCCGGTCGAGGCCGCCCATGCGCCCGTAGGTTCCGGCAAGCGCGGTAAAATCCTCCGATGTCAGGGCATAGGCGTGCGGGCTGCCCGGCTCGATCTTGTAGAGTTTGAGGAAATCGGCGCCGGTCACATGTGGCGGCTGGCCGAGCGCGTCGCCGACGCCGAGATTGACCGACGGCTCGCGGAAATGGATGGGCTTGAGCTGGGCGTGGATGTCGGTGATGTGGACCAGCGTAACGTTGCCGAAATCCTCGGCCGCCAGAAGCTGGTCCTCGGTCAAAGCCTGCGCCGCCGCCGCCCTGCTCCAGCGACCGGCCATGCCGCTGCCGGTAAGGGCGGCCAGTGCGACCGTGGCGGTGAGGAATTCACGGCGGGAAAACATGGGCGCGACCTTTCGACATGCAGCCGGCCCCGGTTGTCGCCGGCCTGAAAAGGGAAATCCGGGCGCGCGAGGCGCGCCCGGGAGATTTTGATTATTGGCGAACCGACGGCGTTTCCACCGACAGGCCTGTGCCGCGCCAGGCGACATAGACCTCAAGCGCCATCAACTCGTCCGAGAACGCCTTCGGCTGGGCGGCGCGCGTGTCGCGGATGCAGCCGCGGAAACGATTGTGGATCGAGTTGTTGCCGTCCTTCAGACGATAGGTCGGGAAGCCGTTGGTCTGACCCTGGCTCAGATGGTCGGCGCGGATCATTTTGCCCATCAGGTCTTCATGGCAATTGGCGCAGGAAAGGTTCAACTGACCGAAGCGGGTGTAATAGGTCTCCTTGCCCATGTCCCACCACTTCTGCATTTCGCCGGCCTTGAGGTCGATGCCCATCGGCATGCCGAGCGACTGGTGCTTGATGTAGGCGGTCAGGCCGATCTGGCCGCCCTTGTCGAACTCGAAGGGCTCGGCGCCCATCTGTTCGGTGCGGCACTTGTTGATCTGCAACTCGATGTTGATCGGCTTTTTTGACGCTTCGTCCCATTTCGGATAGCGGGCGCCGACGCCTTTCATGGTGGTTGCGGCGTCGTTGTGGCAGGAGGCGCAGGACTTGCCCTCTTTTCCGTCCACCTTGTTCCACCAGGTTTCGCCGTCCGTGACCATGAGCATACCCGGATTGGCGAACGAATCCGCTTCCAGTGCTCACGTCTCCGCTTCGCGGAAAAGCCAGCCCGAAATCACTTCCTTGAACGGGTGGCCTTCGGGCGCCGGCGCTCGCAGGGTGATGTCGGTTCCGTCGATCGACAATTTGGCGTCGATCGGGTCGGCGTTCGCCGCCGTCGCACAGGCCGCCCCGGCCAGCAGACCCAGAAGAATCTTCTTCATGGGGTTCCTCCCTTTTATTGTGTTTGAACAATTCGCCGATGAATGGCCCGACGCGCCGGTCCTCCTCCGACGCGGCGGGTTTACTTCACCGTGATCTGCTTCTCGTCGGCATAGATCGTGCCGTCGTCGTCGACCCAGGCGAATTTGAACGTGCCGCTTTCGGCGACTTTCGCCTTGAACTCGAAATACGGGTTGGCCGACACCGCCGGGGCGATATCGCAGGAGAACACCGGCTTGCCGTTGAACTCGCAAGTGAACTTGTTGATGATCTTGCGCGGGATGATGTTGCCGTCCTTGTCCTTGCGCTGTCCGGATTCCATGACGTGGCTGATCAGCGTCTTGATGACGATGACCTCGCCGGCCGCCGCCGTTTCCGGCACTTTCACGCGGGGTTTGGAGTCTGCCATTTTCCTGTCCTTTCGGTCCGATCAGCCGCCGCAGCCGCCGATGGTCACCTTGACCTGTTTCTTGTCCATGTAGACGGCGCCGTTCTTCATTTTGGCCAGCGCCACCACGTCCTGCGTCTTGGCAAGGCGGATGCGCGATGTGGCTGAAGCTTCGCCGCTCATTTCGGTGAAGTGGAAGGTTGCGACCGCCGGCGTCGGATTGCCCGAGGCGATGATCATCACCGATTCGGCGACATCGTCTCCCGCCATGGCGCTTTCAACCGTGACCGTGACCGGAACCGTATTGCCGTTTTCGGCGATTTCCGGCGCGTTCAGCGCGATCTTGCCGGCTTCCGGCGCCTTGCCGCCGGTGAATTCGGCGATCAGCTTGTCGACATCCTCCTGCGCGGCGTTTGCCGCACCGGTGCGAAGCCCGGCGACGGCGAATGCGGCCGCGCCGATGGAAAGCGCCAGGGTCTGGCGTCTCGTGATGTTCATTGCGTCTCTCCCAACTATTCCTTGAGTGTGCCGAGGTAGGCGACGATGTCCTCGACCTGCTGCGCGGTGAGCACCGTCTTGCCGACCGATTCCTCGCGCACGTTCTTGCCGACATCGAGCGTGTAGAAGCCGGGCATGACGGTCTGCGGACCGAACACGGCCTTGGAATTCACAAGGATGGCGCGCAGCAAAGCAGGTTCGTAGCGTCCGGCAACGCCGTCCAGCGCCGGGCCGACATTGCCCTGGAACAAATCCTTCGGCATGGCCTTGTTGGCGTGGCAGGCAAGGCAATTGCCGCCCTTGGTGTCCTTGAACGCCTTGGCGCCCTCTTCCGGATTACCGGCTTGATCGGTAATTGCCGCGGCGACCTTGAGATCTTCGATCTTGACATCGCCAGGCGCCACTTCAGCCATGGCCGCGGGCATGCAGACGAGCATCGCCGCGGACAGACCGGTAACGGTCTTGCCCCAATTCATCGGGTTCCTCCCTTTTTTATAGCCCCGCCGCGACCCGAATGCGGCAGGCGCTCCTCCACTCTTCAATAGGGCTAGCGAAGAATTTGATCCCGATCAATGACAAATTCGCATCTGTGCATGGAACGGACTTCACTCTTCGACGAGCCGGCCCTGCGTCCGCAAGTCGTTGATGATGCGCGCATGATATTTCTGGAAGTGCTCGTCGCCTTCGTAGCCCTTTTCACGCACCCATTTGAACATGTTGAGAAACGTCCATTTGCCGAATGCGCCCGGCATGATCTGGACCGCTGCCTGCGGCGCCGTTTTGCCTTGCGGCGCGTCTTCGGGAAAAAACACGATCGTCGGGGTAAACACGAAGCCCCATTTGCGCGCGGCGGTCTTCTCCGTGAGCTTTTCGCCGTCGAGATCAGTCACTTCTTCGTCGCCGAACATGTTGTACTGGATGATCTTGTAGTTGGCCTTGAGGTAGTCCGCGACTTCCGGATCAGACAGGATCTTCTCGTGCATCTGGGCGCAATAGATGCAGCCGCGTTGCTCGAAAATGATTGCCAGGCGCTTGCCTTCGCCCTTCGCCGCCGCGATGTCCTCGCCGATGTCGCGGAAGGTGATCGCAAACCAGTCTTCCTTGTGCAGGCCGTCTTCGCCGACCTCGGTGGCGAACGCGCCGAAAGCTCGCGAAATACAGCAGCGCGCTCACCAATGCGACAATGTGCCTCACCATGAATGTCTCCCCTAGCCGATCGTCGACAACGCCGGAAAAGTCTCGAGCAGCCATTGCGAAATCGCCGACATGCTCCCGGTCATGAACAGGAGGCCGGTGACGACGAGCAGCCCGCCCATCACCTTTTCCACGGTCCCCATGTGTTGGCGGAACCGGCCGGCGAATTTCAGGAATGCGCCGGCGAAAAAAGCGGCGAGAAGGAACGGGATACCGATGCCGAAGGAATAGGCGGCGAGCAGACCGGCGCCGCGCACCGCCGATCCTTCCGAGCCGGCGACGAACAGGATTGCCGCCAGCACCGGGCCGACGCAGGGCGTCCAGCCGAAGGCGAAGGCGAGCCCCATGACATAGGCGCCGAGCGGGCCCGCCGGCTTTTTCTGTACCTGGACCCGCGCTTCGCGGAATAAAAGGCCAATGCGAAAGACGCCAAGGAAATGCAGGCCCATGATCACGATCACCACGCCGGCGATGATCGACAGCACATCGAAATACTGGGCGATCGCCTTGCCGATGGTGCTCGCCGTCGCGCCGAGCGCGACGAAGACGGTGGAAAAACCGAGCACGAACGCAAAAGCGGCGATGACAATGCGCCGACGGCTGGCCGCGTCCGTGCTGTCCTTCAGCTCTTCGAACGAGATGCCGGCGAGCCACGCCAGATAGGGCGGCACGATCGGCAGCACGCAGGGCGAGATGAACGAAATGAGACCCGCGACGAACGCCGCGCCATAGCTGACATCAAGCACGACCACGGCCTCCCACCGCTGAGCCCGTTGCCGGCTCCCACGTCGTTGTGATTGGGATTAATGCAGGTTCAAAGATATATGGCAAAAACAATTTTTCGGGAGGACACATGAATCGCCTCGCTTTTCTTGTCGCCCTGCATTTCGCCATGGCGTGGTCGACGGTCGCTTCGACGGCCGCCGACTTGGTGATGCTGTCGCAGCCGGGTTGCGCCTGGTGCCTGCGTTTCAAGAAAGAGATTGCCCCCGCCTACGGCAATTCCGCGGAGGGCAAAACCGCGCCGCTTCGCGAGATCGACATCACCGGTCCCTGGCCTGCCGACTTGCCGGATTTGCGCAACGACCGGTTCACGCCGACCTTCGTTCTGGTCGATGAAGGCAAGGAAGTCGCGCGCATGCGCGGTTACGCCGGCGACGAGTTCTTTTGGTTCCTGCTCGGCGAAATGCTCGCCAAGCTTCCCGGAGCGGCCAAACCGTCGGCAGGCTGACGCTCAACCTTCCGCCGCGAAGGCGTAGGCGCCGTCCTTGCGTTCGATGCGGCCGATGCCCGGCGAAGGCAGGTGGTAGCCGATCACCCGCGCCTTGTCGGTCGCCAGACGGTCGAGCAAAGCGAGGCGGGTCTTGACGCCCTGTTCCCTGTCCTGGTCGGGACCGATCGGCCATTCCGGCTTTTTCAGCGAGATCACCGCGTTGGTCAACGCGTCGCCTATGACGATCACCGGTTCGTTTTTCCCGTGCAACATGAACGACATGTGCCCTGGCGTGTGGCCTGACGTGTCAATCGCCTCGACGCCCGGCAAGACCTCCGCTCCGGGCTTGAAGAACGATATTTTCTCGCCGATCGCCTTCATGCGCGATTGTGCGCCGACGACAAAGGCCTTGCGGTCGTCCGGGGTGGCGGCAAGGGTGTCGGGCGCGGCCCAATAATCCCATTCGGCCTGGCCCATGTGCCAGGCGGCTTCCGGAAAGACCAGTTCGTCGAGATCATCGACCGCGCCCCATAAATGGTCGGGGTGGCCATGGGTGAAGACGACATCGGTGACCGCTGCCGGGTCGAGGCCGGCGGCGGAGAAATTCTCCAGCAGTTTGCCGGCTGTCGCCATGAAGTTCGAACCCGCCCCGACATCGAACACGACCAGACGGTCGGCGGTCTTGAGCACGGTCACGTTGCAGTCGGGCGCAAGCGGTCCCCAGGTCAGGCCATTCGCCTCGAACAACGCTTTCGCCTCGGCCTCCGGCGTATCGGGCAGCATGAACGACACCGGCTGCATGAGATTGCCGTCGCTCACCGTGCTGACCTCCATGCCGCCGATATCGAGGGCGAAAGCCCGCCGGACCGGCAAAATAGCCGTGGCGGCCACGGCGCCGAACCCGGCCAGAACTTGCCGGCGCGTTGGCCAAAAAGCCCCGGAAACGCCATTGAATCGGGTGTGCGACATTATTTCCTCCCCAAATATTCATTTTTACGCATGATTGGATCGTGAATTGACCCGCGTCAATGTTTTCTTGTGCGTCGAGGCAATGTAACGCGGACGCCTCGACACGGATCCCGCGGACAAATGGATTTCACCTACATTGTCGAACGCTTCGGCGAGGAAGCGCGGGCTTTCTCATTGGCCTCGGCGTCGGCGCGCTTTTCGGCGCTTCCGCCCAGCAGAGCCGTTTCTGTCTGCGTTCGGCGGCGCTCGAATTCGCCCATGGTTCGATCGGCGGCAAGGTCGCGGTGTGGCTTCTCGCTTTTTCCGCCGCGGTTCTCGGCACAGCCTTGCTTGGCTGGTTCGGTCTTGCCGATCTCAACGAAGCGCGCCAGCTCGCGTCGCCGCAAAGCCTTTCCGGAGCGCTGGTCGGCGGCCTGATGTTCGGCGCCGGCATGGTGCTGGCGCGCGGTTGTTCCAGCCGCCTGCTCGTGCTCGCGGCGACCGGCAATCTGCGCTCCCTGTTGTCCGGCCTGGTTTTCGCGGTCGTGGCGCAAGCGTCGCTGCACGGATTTCTTTCCCGGTTTCGCGAAAACGTTGCCGGTTGGTTCACCACCGCCGATATCGGCGGAAACGACCTTCTCGCTTTCGCCGGCGTTGGCTGGGGCGGCGCGGTGGCCTTCGCTTCGATCTGGCTGGCGGCGGCCGTGTTTTTCGCCTGGCGATCGGCCGCCGGATGGCGGATTTCGGGCGCGGCCTTGCTGGCCGGGCTGGCGGTGCCGCTCGCCTGGTATCTGACTTCATCGCTTTCGAGCCAGGCCTTCGATCCCGTGCAGATCGAGAGCCTCACCTTCACCGGCCCGTCGGCGGATACGCTGATGTCGGTTCTCCTGCCGATGTCCGCCGTTCAGGTCGATTTCGATGTCGGTCTCGTGCCGGGCGTGTTCATCGGCTCGTTCGCCGCCGCCGCGCTGACCCGCGAACTGGCGTTGCAGGGCTTCGAGGGCGGAAAATCGATGCGGCGCTACCTCGCCGGCGCCGCGCTGATGGGTTTCGGCGGCATGCTCGCCGGCGGTTGCGCCGTAGGCGCCGGCGTCACCGGCGCCTCGGTATTTGCCCTGACCGCCTGGATCACCCTTTCGGCGATATGGTTCTCCGCCGCGCTGACCGATCGGTTGGTGGACCGCCCGGCCTGATGCCTCACGAATCGGTTCGGCGCCGGCGGCCGATCGCCTATCGCCGCGCCGCCTTGATCAAATCCGCCGCTTTTTCCGCGATCATGACCGCCGCGGCGTTGGTGTTGCCGCCGATCAGGCGCGGCATGATCGACGCGTCGACGACGCGCAGGCCATCGAGACCGTGCACCCGGAGTTGCGGATCGACCACGGCTTGCGCATCGACGCCCATCTTCGCCGTCCCGACCGGGTGGTAGATCGTATCGGCGCGGGCCCGGATATGGCTTTCCCACTCTGCGTCGCTCATGTCCGGCTTCGTGTAAACCTCTTTCGCCCGGTAGGCGGCGAGCGCCGGCCCGGCGATGATGTCGCGCGTGAGCTTCGCCCCCTTGACCAGCAGGTCGAGGTCGCGCCGGTCGGCCAGATAATTCGGGTCGATCGCCGGCGCGGCCAGCGGATCGGCGCTGGCGAGCCGCACTTCGCCGATCGAATGCGGCCTGAGTACGCAGACATGACAGGAAAACCCGTAGCCCATGTGCAGCTTGCGGGCGTGATCGTCGACGATGGCGATGACGAAATGCAGCTGCAGGTCCGGCCGGTCCAGCGCCGGATCGGATTTGATGAAGGCCCCGGCCTCGGCGAAGGTCGAGGCGATCATGCCGGTGCCGTCCTTGCGCCATTGCAGCATGTGGCGGATCAAGGCCAGCGTGCCGCGCAGGCCGATGCCGACCATGTCGTGGTCGTCGGATTTGAAGGCGAGGATGAAATCGAGGTGGTCCTGCAAATTCTTGCCGACGCCCGGAAGGTCGTGGACCACGCCAATGCCGTGGGCGGCGATTTCCGCCGCCGGCCCGACACCGGACAGCAGCAGCAATTGCGGCGTGTTGTAGGCCCCGCCCGACAGGATGACTTCGCGCCGCGCTGAAACGGTCTTGTCAGCGCCGCTTTGCCGGTAAGCCACGCCGGTCGCCCGCTTGCCGTCGAACAGGATTTTCGTCGCCTGCGCTCTGGTGATGACCGTCAAGTTCGGCCGCGACAGATGGGGATGCAGATAGGCCGCCGCCGTGGTGCAGCGCTCGCCGTTGCGGCTCCCGTGAAACTGGGTGCACTGGTAGTAACCGACGCCGTCCTGGTCCGCCCCGTTGAAATCGGCGTTGGAGCGGATTTGCCGCTCGTTCGCCGCCTGGATGAACGCCGCCGTCACCGGCCGCGGCGATTTCTGGTTGGAGACATGAAGCGGGCCGCCAGCGCCGTGCAGGTCGTCGGCGCCGCGTTCGTTGTTTTCCGCCTTTTTGAAATAGGGCAGCACGTCGGCCCAGGCCCAGCCGTCGCGGCCGAGCCCCGCCCACTCGTCATAGTCTTTCTGGTGGCCGCGCACGTAGAGCATGGCGTTGATCGCCGAGGAGCCGCCGAGCGTCTTGCCGCGCGGCGCATAACCCCGCCTTCCGTTCAAGCCTGCTTGCGGAACGGTCTCATAGCCCCAATTGTTGTAGCGGATATGGTCCGGCACCATGGTCAGCGCCCCGGTCGGGGCGCGGATCAGCAAATCCTTGCCCTCGCCGCCCGCCTCGATCAGGCAGACGGTGACAGACGGGTCCTCGCTCAAACGCCCGGCCAGTGTCGCGCCGGACGACCCGCCGCCGACGATGACGTAGTCGAATTGCATGACCGCCTCCGCATCGGGCCCGCGGGAGAACCGCGGGCGGACCTTCCGTTTACGTAATTGTCAACCGAAAGGACGGCGCGGGCAAGACGGTCGGTCAAACCGCGACTGTTTTTCGCGGTGACGGTGGGGAAATGGCTTCCTCAGCCAAAATCGAGCTCGTTTGCTTTGAAGGCCAATGACGGCTTGGGTTTGACGCCAAGTATGAGAGCGAGAAGCGAATTCATCGTCGCGACATCGTTGTCGAATCCGGAATGATTCGGCGAATCGGTTTGCGGCCGGTCGCGTCCGGCGTAGCGAACAATGTGTCTGGCCGGCAGCGGCAAAGTAGAGCTGTGCCTTTCCAATCCGAGCAGAGGCTCTTCGTCGTGCTCCTCAAGTGCCCGGGATACGAGATAGAGAAGTGATTTCCGGTAGAAAATTGCAACGTTGTCGGCGATTTCCCGGGCGTCGATCAGGTTGTACTGCTCGATTCGGCCAAACATCGGTTTCGCGCCCGAAAGCGCTGGCAGAAAAGCGTTTTTATAGAAACCGACGGTACAGGCTGGCGCCATTAACGCCGCTGATGCGATGGGCGTTGGAACGGTCCAGGTTTTGAGCAATTCGCCGAGAAATACCGCGCCGGCGCTGTGTCCCGCCACATGCATTTGAAGGGGCGCTTTACGGTCAAGGTTGGCTCCGACGATCTCGGCGATGGCTGACGCGCCACCTGCGTTCTTGCGAAAGGCTTTCGCCGCATCCGACTTGATGTCGCGCCAAATCGACCTGCCGGTTGGGCGGGCCAATTTTTCGAGAATTGCGTCGGAAATATCGGACGCGCCGCCGATTCTCTCCACGCCGCGCCCAAACAACCCGGCGAGGACATCCTTGAGGCTTTCGAACAACCCGGTCTCCCACATGAAAAAGACCGGATAAATCCGGTTACGCTTGAAGCCCTCCTTGGTCGCGGCGATCATGCGCGCGCTGTCGGCAGCGCTGTTCAAGCCACCATGGGCATAGAATAGAAGATGATCGTATTTCGGCGAGGGACGATTCTCGTCGTCCTTGATCCAACGGCCTGTTTCGCGCAGCGTATCCAGCGGGTGGCGTATCGGCCTGTTTCGACGAGTTTGCCATCGTCGAGGTGGACGAAGTGGCCCACGATGTCTTGGCGGCGCGGTTCGCGCAGTTCGACTGCTGTTGTTGCACCTGCGCTGGTCTTCCTCTCGACCAAATGGGTGAGATCAAAGGCTTCCGGAGTCGGCACGCCAAGACGGAGTACCCACGCATCGCGGGTGTTTTCTGCCCAATCCGAATATGACCAATGGGCAATTCCAGGACGGCCATTGAAACTGCCCCAATTGCGGCCCCAGGAATTCTGAACCAGAAAGCCTTCCGCATCATATCCGACAATCACGAAAGCATGGCCGCCCTCGTGCTGGTTCGATTTGCGGATGAACCCTTTGCCCGGATCGATCCAGCCGCGGTGGACTTGCGCCGACGCCACGATCACGCCCACTTCGTTGAGCGCCGCGTGATAGTCGAGAATTTCCCTACGCAGACGATAATAGGCGCCCAGACCGGTGATGCGGGCATTTTTAGCCTGCTCGACAGTCAGCGACCAATTTTTCTGGCCGGGATTCCAAGGGGCAAGCGTTTCGTCGCATACCCCGTTGTGGAAAAAACCCTTGATAACCCCGCGCACGCTCGATCCGTCATAGTTTTCTCCTGGCCATTCATCATGCTGTTTGGCCATCTCGTAGAGCATTCGGGCACTGACCGCGGGTGGCGGCAATGGTTTCGGCAGTCGCCTGTTGCGCCTGCGCTTGACAAGATTGAGCGCGGCGGCTAGGGCAAAACCCGTACAGGCGCCCTCGCGACCTTGATCCAAAATGGGCGAATCCGCCTCGGGCGGCGGCATCACGGTGACGTCGAGATCGAGCAATGCCGGCTCGTAAATCCGGTCGCGAATATCTGGAATATCTGGTCGGGCGTTGAGGATTCGCCGCGCACCGCTTGCCTGAAAATTCGGCGACAACCGCCGTGCCGATTGTCGGATGACCGTGTTGCTCCTCATGTCATTGCTCCGTTAGCTCAAACTCGACCCGACGCGCCAATCGCCAGATCGCAATTGGCGTCATGGCTACATTATGGGGCGAGCCTGAAATGAACGTGATCGGGATTACGTTTGGATCGCCGGCCGAAATAATTCCCGTACCACATGCGAATCTGGTCGTTGGTCTCTCCGCCGCGTCGGGCCGCCCGGCCATAACCGATCAATCGATCAATCGATTTTTCTCCGGTTGTTCTTCCCCGGCAGTGTGCCTTCGAGCTTGCAGATGATGCCGAGCATGATTTCGTCGGCCCCGCCGCCGATGGAAACGAGGCGGCCGTCGCGAAAGGCGCGGCTGATCCGGTTGTCCGCCGTATAGCCCATGCCGCCCCAATATTGCAGGCAGGAATCGGCAACCTCGCGCGTCAGGCGTCCGCATTTGAGTTTGGCCATGGACGCGAGCCTGGTCACGTCGCGGCCGGATACATAATGCTCGACCGCAGACCACACCAGTGCGCGCAATGCCTCGACTTCGGTGCGCAATTCGGCGAGACGGAAATGCACGACCTGATTGTCGATGATCGGCTGGCCGAAGGTCGAGCGCTCGCGCGTATAGGCGATGGTGAGATCGATCAGCCGGTCGAGGCTTTTCAACGAACTCGCCGCCCCCCACAGCCTCTCCTCCTGGAATTGCAACATCTGGTAGGTGAAGCCCATGCCCTCTTCGCCGACCGTGTTGGCGACGGGCACGCGCACCTCGTCGAAAAAGAGTTGCGCGGTGTCGGAGGAATCCATGCCGATCTTGCGGATTTTCTGGCGCGTGATTCCCGCCGCATCCATCGGCACGGCGATCAGCGATTTGTTGCGGTGGGGATGGCCGTCGGCCGTGTTGGCGAGCAGGCAGCACCAATCGGCCTTCATGCCGTTGGTGATCCACATTTTCGTGCCCGATATCACCCAATCGCCGCCATCGCGCCGCGCCGTGGTTTTCACCGCCGCCACGTCCGATCCGCCTCCGGGTTCGGAGACGCCGAGACAGGAGACGACATCGCCGGCGATGGCGGGGGCGAGGAAATTGCGCTTGATGTGATCCGAGCCGAAGCGGTTCATCGCCGGCGTCGCCATGTCGGTGTGCACGCCGATCGCCATCGGCACACCGCCGCAATCGATCAGGCCAAGCTCCTCCGCCATCACCATCGAATAGGAAAAGTCGAGGCCTAGACCACCATGGGCGGGGTCGTATTTGACGCCGAGCAGGCCGAGATCGCCGAGCTGCTTGAATAACGCATGCGACGGAAATTCCTCCGCCGCTTCCCAGTCGTCGACATGGGGATTGATCTCGGTCGCCACGAATTTCGCCACCGTCCGGCGCAGCGCCTCGTGTTCAGCCGTCAAAAGCATGTTAGCCTCCCATTCGAGCCACGACTGCGAGGCTAAGTCACGTTGACGTAAACGTCAATTATTTGTAAGCAGCGCGCCAGCGCAATGCGGATCGAAAGCCGCGAAAGGGGAGACCGAACATGACCATGGACGAAATCGCCGCGAAGATTCAGGAACATGCCGCGTCGGGCGGCTTTTCCCGCTCGGTGAAATTCGATTGCGGCGGCGATGGCGTCGTCGTCATCGATCGCGCCACAGTGACCACCGTCGATCAGCCGGTCGATTGCACCGTGGCGCTGTCGAAGGAAAATTTCGAGGCGCTGATTTCGGGCGAATGGAGCCCGACCATGGCCTTCATGATGGGCAAGCTCAAGGTCACCGGCGACATGTCGGTCGCCATGCAGCTCAGCCAGTTGCTCTGATCAAGGACGGGGCGGCGCAACGCCGCCCCGTTTATCCTCATGCCGCGCGCCGCGACGCATCAACCTTGACGCCGGTCGGGCGCAACACGCCGACCACGCAATCGAGCCCGCCTTGGCGAAGCTCCAGCCCCAGGAAGCGCCGCTTCTCGAACGGACCGGGCATGGCGAGACCACCGGTCCGGTCCGCCGAAAAGCCGAAGCGGCCGTAATATTCCGGATCGCCCATCAGCAGCACCGCGCCATGGCCGCCTTCGCGCGCCGCGACGATGGCCGCGCGCATCAGCGCCGAACCGACGCCGCCGCCTTGGAACGACGGGTCGACGGCGAGCGGGCCGAGCAGAAGCGCCGGCTTGCCGCCAGCGTCCACATGCCAAAGCCGCACCGTGCCAAAGACGCGTCCCGCACCATCGCGGGCGACAAGCGCGAGGGACGGCAAACGGCCGCGGCGCAGCTTTTCCGAGGCCTTGCGCCGCCAAGCGGCGCCCATGGCGCGGTCGAGCAGACGGTCGCGCGCGGCGATGTCGGCAGGCATTTCCGGGCCAGTCGAGTAGCCGGCCGGAACGGGATCGGCAGCGGAGGCGAAAGCAAAGCGGTTCATGGCGGTTCCCCAAAACCCGGTTTGACCGGAAAAGCGCGGAAGGAGGGCTTTCCCTCCCGCTGATGCGGGAAGGGTCAGGGCGGGTCCGAGGCGCGGGGCGCCTCAGATCACGTAGGATCGCAGCGGCTCGAAGCCGTTGAACGCCACCGCCGAATAGGTGGTCGTATAGGCGCCGGTGTTCTCGATCAGGATCTCGTCGCCGACGGTCAGCGTCACCGGCAGCGGATAGGGAACCTTCTCGTAGAGCACGTCGGCCGAATCGCAGGTCGGGCCGGCGAGGATGCAGGGCGCGACCGCGTCGCCGTCGCGCGGCGTCGTCATCGGGTAGCGGATCGCCTCGTCCATCGTCTCGGCGAGACCGCCGAACTTGCCGATGTCGAGATAGACCCAGCGCACCGCGTCGTCGTCCGATTTGCGCGACACCAGCACGACTTCGCTCTTGATGACGCCGGCGTTGCCGACCATGCCGCGGCCGGGCTCGATGATCGTCTCCGGCAAGGCGTTGCCGAAATGCGTCGACAGCGCCGAAAAGATCGCCTCTCCATAGGCCTTCGCCGCCGGCACGTCCTTCAGATAACGGGTCGGAAAGCCGCCGCCCATGTTGACGAGCTTCAGCACGATGCCCTCGTCGGCGAGCGTGGCGAAGACGCGCTTGGCGTCGGCCAGCGCCCGGTCCCAGGCCGACAGGTCGCATTGCTGCGAACCGACATGGAACGACACGCCATGGGCTTCCAGGCCGAGGAGGTCGGCATGACGCAGCACGTCGACAGCCATCTGCGGCACGCAGCCGAATTTGCGCGACAGCGGCCACTCGGCGCCTTCGCCATCGGTCAGCACGCGGCAGAACACTTTTGCGCCTGAGCGGCGCGGGCGACCTTTTCGACTTCCTCGGCGCAATCGACGGCGTAGAGCTTGACGCCGAGCTGATGGGCGCGCGCCACGTCGCGCTCCTTCTTGATCGTGTTGCCATAGGAAATGCGGTCGGCGGTCGCGCCGGCGTCGAGCGCCATCTCGATCTCGTTGACCGAGGCGCAATCGAAGGCCGAGCCAAGGGACGCGAGCAGGCGCAGCACTTCCGGGGCCGGATTGGCCTTGACGGCGTAGAAGATGCGGCTTTGCGGCAATGCGCGCTCGAAGGCGCGGTAATTGTCGGCGACGACGTCGAGGTCGACCACGAGGCACGGCCCGTTGGGGCGGCGGGTGGCGAGGAAATCGAGGATGCGCTGGGTCGCCATGGTGCTCTCCGCTTCCGGCTTCGGCCGGTGATTGTTCGCGCCAGTGGCGCGGGCCAAAATCAGGCGCGAATCCCGCCCCGTGCAGCCGGAAGGTGGAAACACCGGCTCCAGGAACGCGCTTCACGCGACGATGGGTCGACGCCTTTGCAAGCGGGACCCGCTTTGACTGCCTTGGCTTGGAGACCCCGCTCCGCACGTCCGGCAAGGATGGTGTGCCTCTCGTGTGACCCCGGCCTGTGGAGAGCCGGAAGAGACCAAAAAGGCCCGCACCGTCGTTGCTTCAGGCGTCCTCGCTTGTCCCGGTTGGCCGGGAAGGCGACTGGATCGGTTAGGTCCAGGTACCATACCGGACCTCCCACCTTTCGGGAGGCCGGCGGACGCCCACGGGCACGTGCGACATTGGGCAGCGGCGATATAGGGACGATGACTGTCGCAATCAACCGGTTTTTTGCCCGGGGTTTCAATTCTTTGTCAGACTATTGAACGAACTTCGCCGGATCGTTTATGAATTGTTGACAAACCGGAGAAGACCGACGCATGGACACCCTGACGCGCATGCGCGCCTATATCGATGTCGTTGATTCGGAAGGATTTTCCGCAGCCGCCCGGAAAAACGGCCGCTCCAAGGCGCTGTTGTCGAAATATGTCCGCGAACTGGAGGACGAACTCGGTGCGCTGCTGATCAACCGCACGACGCGCCAATTCTCGCTGACCGAGGCGGGTCACACCTATTTCCGCCGCGCCAACGAGATTGTCCGCGACATCGACAGCCTCGCCGATTCGGTCCGCGATTCCGCCGGCGACGCCCGCGGCCGCATCCGCCTGACGGCGCCGCGTTCGTTCGCGGACGCCGAAATCGGCCGCTCGCTCGTCGATTTCCTGCACGCCTTTCCCGATATCGCGCTCGACATTTCCCTCGACGACCGCTTCGTCGACCTGGTCGAGGAAGGTTTCGACCTCGCCATCCGCATCACGCGCATGGAGGATTCGACCCTGATCGCGCGCAAGATCGCCTCCTTCGGCCTCGTGGCCTGCGCTTCGCCCGCCTTTATCGCCCGCCATGGCGAACCGATGCATCCTTCAACGCTCGCGACGCTCCCCTGCATTGTCGACACCAACAGCAGGACGCGCAATGCCTGGAGGTTCGAGGAAGGCGGCAATCCAATCTCTGTCAGCGTCGCCGGGCCGCTCGAAGCCAACAGCCCGCTGACGACGATTCGCGCCGCGGAAGCCGGTCTCGGCGTCGCCTTCATCCCGGATTTCAATGCGCGCGATGCGCTGGCCGCCGGCCGCCTCGTTCCGATCCTCGCCGATTTCATTCCCGCCGATCGCGGCATCTACGCCATCTATCCCCACCGGCGCTATTTGCCGGCGCGGGTGCGCGTTTTCGTCGACTTCCTCGCCAAGTGGTTTCGGGACTATCAATCGGGACCGGCGGCTTGAGCCGGTCGAAAATTCGCCGCCTTTGCACTGCACATCGGCGCCACATGGGACCCAGATGAAAACCAGCCGCGCCGCGATCCTGTTTGCCTGTTGCGCCGCCGCGGCGCCAGGGAATGCGCGCGCCCATCCCCACGTTTTCGCCGAGGCGCGGCTCGACGTCATTGCCAACGCGTCAGGCGAGGTGACGGCGCTGCGTCATCTCTGGCGCTTCGACGATGTGTTTTCCTCGACCGTGCTGATCGAATTCGACAAGAACTCCGATCTGAAACTCGATGCGTCCGAACTGGAAACGGTCGGCGGCACAGTCCACGGGTCGCTCGCCGAATTCGACTATTTCCAGGTCGTCAGCGCCGACGGCAAGGACGTCAAGATGGCCGCGCCGGACAGGCTCGTCGCCGATTACCAGGACAACCAATTGATCATCCTGTTCGAATCGAAGCCGAAAGCGCCGTTGAAACTGGCCGGAAAACTGTCCTTCGGCGTTTACGATCCGACTTTCTACACCGCCATCGACTTCGTCGAGGACAGCTACATGGCCGTCGAAAACTTGCCTTCGGCGTGCAAGCGCAATGTCGTCCGCCCTGACCCCGACGACGCCCTGGCGCAAAACCAGCAAACGCTGACCGACGCGTTCTTCAACGATCCGGCCGGCACCAACTACGCCAAGATTTTCGCCACCCGTCTCGAACTCGATTGCGCCAAAGGCTGAAGCGATGCGACCGGCAACCCGTTTCGTCGTCATCGCCGCCCTGCTCGCGCTCGGCCTCGGCGCCGCGCACGCCCAATCCTCGCTCGGCATCGGCGCGAACGAAGCCCAGACTCCCTCGACCGGGCTGTTTTCCGGCGTGAGCGCCTGGGTCAACGTGCAGCAACAGGCGTTCTACCGTTCTCTGACCGGCGCGCTGAAGGCCATGCGCGACGACGGCTCGCAGCTCTGGATCCTGATCGGCCTGTCGTTTGCCTACGGCGTTTTCCATGCCGCCGGACCGGGTCACGGCAAGGCGGTGATCTCGTCCTACATGCTGGCCAACGAAACGACGCTGAAGCGCGGCGTCGCACTTTCCTTCGTTTCGGCTTTCCTGCAGGCGCTGACCGCGCTGGTCGTCGTCGGCCTCGCCTACGCCGTGCTGCGCGGCACGACCATCTCCATGACCGACGCCACCTGGGCCCTGGAACTGGCGAGTTACGCCGCCATCGCCGCCTATGGCGCCTGGCTGCTGGTGCGCAAGGCGCGGCGCTGGATCGGCGGCCGGCAGGCCCATGCCCTTTCGGCCGCGACGGTTCACGACCACCAAATGCATCATATCCACGATCATCACGGGCACGCCCATGGCGAGACCTGCGGCCACGACCATCATCACGATCACGGACACGAGCATGACCATCATCATCACACCGACGGCGAGACCTGCGACGACTGTGGCCGTTCTCACGCTCCCGATCCGGCGCGGCTCGCCGGCGACCGCTTCGACCTCAGGACCGCGGCGGCCGCCGTCTGGGCCGTCGGGTTGCGGCCATGCTCCGGCGCGCTGATCGTATTGACCTTCGCGCTGCTGAACGGTCTTATTCTCGGCGGCGTGTTGTCGGTGCTCGCCATGGCGTTCGGCACGGCGCTGACCGTTTCGGCGCTGGCGATCCTGGCGGTGACGGCCAAGAACGCGGCGGTGCGCCTGTCAGGCGGCGGCCGCGCCGGCGCACTGGTTCATGACGGCATCGAGATCGCCGGGGCTTCGCTGGTGCTGCTGCTCGGCCTCGTGCTGTTCTGGGCCAGCCTGAACGCCTGAATTTCAGGGGCAGTTTACTTAATTCTCACCGGACCGTCCGACATCGTCCGAATTGGAAATAAGTAAACTGTCCCTGAAATTATCGTTTCGCGCGTCCCCGCAGCCAGAACACAACGAACGGCAGGACCAGGAACGCCGCCGCCACGCCGACCGCCGCCACAATGGAGACGTCGCCAACCGCCAGCATGATTGTCGGCAGGAAATAGGCGAGCGCGGCAAAAGCAGCGAACAAGACGGCCGCCATCGCCGCACTGCGTTTGTCGTCGGGGTTCATCAATCGATCGCTCCGCCATCGAGCGGAATGACCGAGCCGGTCATGAAGGCGGATTCCTCGGAGGCGAGGTAGACGGCGAGCGCCGCCACCTCCTCCGGCTTGCCGATGCGGCCGACCGGATGCGATTGCAGCAGCGACTTGATCGCCTTGTCCTTGCCGCCCATCGTCTTGCCCAGCGCCTCGGCGCGGTCATGGAAGGCCGGCGTTTCGATCATGCCCGGACAGATGACATTGCAACGCACGCCCTGGCGGGCGAAATCGATGGCGATCGATTTGGAGAGCCCGATCACCGCGCCCTTGGTTGCGCCATAGGCATAGCGGTTCGGCACGCCTTTCAGCGACGACACCCACGACGCCATGTTGACGATCGAGCCCATGCTTTTTCGCGCCGCGGCGCGGTCGATCATGAACGGCAGGAAAGCGTGAGCCATGCGATGCATGGATTTGACGTTGACGTCGAAAGCCCGGTCCCAGGCCGCGTCGTCGCACGACAGCGCCGTGTTCGGCCTGACCTCGCCGACGACGTTGATCAGCGCATCGATGCCGCCGATATTCTCGGCGTATTGCGTGCACGCCGCGCTGTCGGTGACGTCGAGACGGGCGACGGACGCGGCAGCGAGGCTGGCGAGCTTCTTCTCGTCGATGTCGATGGCGTGGACCTTGGCGCCCTCTCGGATGAAGGCTTCGGCGATGGCGCGGCCGATGCCTTGCCCGGCGCCGGTGACCACCGCGATGCGTCCGTCGAGCCGTCCGGCCGTGTCACCCTCCCCTGTATTCTTCGAGCCTGCGCTTCTGGCGACCCTCGGCGTCGAAATTCGACGGATCGAGCCACGCTTCGCAGGCGGCCTTCAGTATGGGCCATTCGGTATCGATGATGGAATACCAAGCCGTGTCGCGATTGAGCCCCTTGGCGACCAGATGTTGGCGGAAAACCCCCTCGAAGGAGAAACCGAAACGAATTGCCGCACGCTTCGACGGCTCGTTGGCGTTGTTGCATTTCCACTCGTAGCGCCGGTAGCCGAGATCGTCGAAGGCATATTTGGCGAACAGGAACAGCGCCTCCGTCGCCGCCGGCTTGCGCGAAACCAGCGGTCCCCAATAGATGTGGCCGATCTCGATGGCGCCGTGCGCCGGCTCGATGCGCATCAGCGTTTGCCGTCCGGCGACGGCGCCGCTCGCCTTGTCGATGACGGCGAAGAACAGCGGATCCGCGCTCGCCTCGGCATTGTCGAGCCAGGGCTGGAACGCGGCGCGACTTTCCGGCGGATATTCGAGAAGATAGCGAAAACGCTGGTCCGCGTCGGCGACCGTCGAGGCGGCGAACAAGCCGTCGCCATGCCGCGAGGAAGAAAAGGGTTCGAGCCGGACGAAGCGGCCTTCCAAGGTGATTCGTTGCGGTCTTGGGCGGGTGGTCCAGTTGGCAAGATCGATCAAGGCTGACTCCATCGGGTGAGCGAATGAGGCGTAGCCCGGCAAGCGAGCGCAAACAAGCGCTGGGGGATGACGCTTCATCTCGACAAGGCTATTGTTCCGACATCGCTTGTGGAGGTTGGCTATGCGCAGACTGGTCATCGCAGCAATGCTATTTGTGTCCACGCCCGCGTTCGCCGACGGCGAGGAAAAACCGCGCCATTGCGGCGGCATCGCCGGCCTGCAATGCGCAGCCGGCGCATTCTGCGATGTTCCCGACGGAACCTGCGGCGCCGCCGACCAGACCGGGATCTGTGCGCAAATCCCCGAAATCTGCACCCGTGAATTCATGCCGGTGTGTGGCTGCGACGGCAAAACCTACGGCAATGACTGTGAGCGCCGCGCCGCCGGCGTATCGAAGCTGAAGGATGGCGGCTGCTGAGGCGTCAGCCGCGCCCGACGAAAGGCATCTTCGTCGCCATCACGGTCATCGACAGCACATTGGCGTCAAGTGGCAGCGACGCCCTGTAGAGCACTGCGTCGCCGACCGCCTGTGCGTCCATGGTCGGTTCCGGCGCGATATCGCCGTTCGCCTGGCGCAATCCTTCCCCGAATTTCTCCGTCATCGGCGTCAACGCATTGCCGATGTCGATCTGGCCACAGGCGATGTCGAACGGCCGCCCGTCGAGCGCCAGCGTTTTCGTCAGGCCCGAAATCGCATGTTTGGTCGTCGTGTAGGCGACGGAGCCGGGCCGCGGCGCATGGGCCGAAATCGAACCATTGTTGATGATGCGCCCGCCTTGCGGGCGTTGCCGGCGCATCTGGCCGAAGGCGGCGCGGGCGCACAGAAACGCACCGTGAAGATTGACCGCGACGACGCGACTCCACTCCTCCACCGCCAATTCGTCGATCGGTTTGGCCGGAGCCGACGCCCCAGCGTTGTTGAACAGCAGGTCGACGCGGCCGAACGCCTCGACCGTTTCAGCGAACATGCGTTCGACCTCGCGTTCGCTCGTCACGTCGCAGGCGGTCGCCAAACCACCGCCCGCTTCCGCCACCGCTTCGTCGAGCAGCGCCTTTCGACGGCCGGCAAAGACGACGCCCCAGCCGTTTCGCGCCAGATGCAGCGCCGCGGCGCGGCCGACGCCGGTGCCCGCGCCCGTGACGATAGCCACTTTTTTCGCGCTCATGGTGGTTTCCCCCGAATGGCCTTGCTTCGCAAAACCGGCGCGCCGCCGCAAGGCAACAAAAAGGGCGGCTTGTAAGGGCCGCCCCAGTATGAGCCGGTACGGGAGGAGGAGACCGGCTTGGTGATTACAATTTGAACGATAGCCGTTAACGAAGGGTTAACGCGCAATAAAAGCGGGACGAATTCAGATCCATCCCGCCAGAAACGGCTGTCCGGCGAGCGCCTGGACGAAAACCAGCGCGACAAAGCCGATGAACAACGCCGTGAAAATCATCAAGGGGCGCTTGTCCACCCGGCCGAAAAGCGCCGCCGAGATGAGCGCAAATCCGGGCAGGAAATGCAGCGCGTGGCTGGCGAAAAAATGCGCCACGCGCAGATCGCCGCCGTCGCGAGCCCAGCCCATCAGCAACGTGCTTTCGGCGTCGGACAGATTGCCGCCGACGAGATGGCTGCCCGATGCGCTCATCACGCCGGCGGTCGCGAACGTCAGCGGCAAGGTCAGGAGCAAGCCCCACACCAGTCCGGCCTTGACCACCGGCGACAGCGTTTCGCCGCCGCCGCGCATCAGCCAGCCTTGAACCGTCGACGCCGAAGTGAGCAGTACGGCGCCGACGCCCATCAGGGCGTAGGCAATCTGCCAGGCGACGGTTGAATCGTTGAAATGCGAGGTCGTGCCGAACGCGGCCGCGCCGGCGATGACCGCCAGCTCGGCGATAACGGCGAAAACGACGGCGCGCGAGTGCCAGCGCACCCAGCGCTTCTGCAAAGCGCCCTTTGACAGGTAGCCGGCATACCAGGCGAGCGTCGCCAGATAGACGGTGAGCGCCAGCACGAATTTCAGCGGCTTGTCCCAGATGCCGACGCCGGCGATCTCGCGGCTGTCGAGCAGCGCGGCCGCGCCCATCGGCAGGGCCAGCGACGCGACGAAAATCGCGGCTGAGGCGAATAGCGGCTCGCGCCGGTGGAACTCGGCGAACATTCCGGTCAGGCCGAACGGACGCGGCAGGTCGATCGATTGAACGCTCATGGTTTTTCTCCCTCTTTTCAGGCGGTTTGAGGACGCAGCGCCGCGCGGGCGAAGCGCAGGGCGACGAAGGCGAGATAGCCGGCCGGACCGAACAGGAAGGTCAGAGCCAGACACGGAACGACGAGCAGGAATGGGATCGCCTCGTCGCGGGCGGTGCGGGTTTCCCATGCGCCGACGAACAGGTCGAAGGCGAGGTAGTGGATCCAGCCGGCGAGCGCGATCTCGGGCTGCGTGAACAACGCCATCACGTCGGCAAGCGAGCCGAAGCCGCCATTCGCGCCGGACCAGAAGGCCAGCACGAGGCCGGCGTAAGCGATGGACAACAGCATCGGCAGCGCGGCGCCGGCGATGCGGTCGGCCCACCTGCCGATCCACGGACTGGCGAGTAGCGCCGCCCAGCCGGCCAACGCCACAAGATTGGCGATTTGGAACAAATTGTCAGCCATGGTCTTCTCCCTCGACGATTTCTTGACAGTGTCCAGATTGAAAATGCACGCAGATGTTTACGTTGTCAAGATTATTTTTACGCTGTCTAGATTGTGGATCGCGGCGCGCTCTGTTACGGCTCGCCAGAGCCGATGCATGTCGCCGAGGGCCAATGACCAAACCGAACGAAGAAAAGCGCCCCTATCACCATGGGGACCTGCGCGCCGCGCTGCTTTCGGCAGCGGAAGAGGAACTGGCCGAAAAGGGCGTCGAGGCCTTCACGTTGCGCGGAGTCGCCAAACGCGCAGGAGTCTCCCATGCCGCGCCGGCCCATCATTTCCGCAATGTCGAGGCGATGCTTACGGCTTTGGCGGCCATCGGCTTTCGACGCCTGACCGCCGCCATGCGCGCGCGCCATGCTGAAGCGGCGAAGACGCCGCGCGACCAGTTCATCGCGTCTGGCGTCGGTTATGTCGATTTCGCGCTCGCCAATCCGGCGCTGTTCCGGCTGATGTTTTCCTCGCAACGCCCGGAACACGGCAATGCTGACATGGCCGACGCCGGCGCCGAAGCCTTCGAGGTGCTCGTCGACGATGTCGCCGCCGTGCGCGGCGACGATCCCATGGCAAGCCGTGACGGCCGCTTCGATGTGACCGCCGCCTGGAGCCTCGCTCACGGATTGGCGAATTTGCTCATCGCCAACGGGCCGGGGTTCATCGCCGCCGATCTGGCGCGCGACCGGGATGGTTCGCTGCGCGACCTGATCGAGCGTGTGACGCCACGCTGATTCTCACCAGGCCCGCTCGACCGACACCGCCTTGACCAGCGCCGTTACCGGCAAACCAGGACGAAGGCCGAGTTCGACAGCGGAACGCCGGGTGATGCGCGCCAACAACCGCCATCCGCCGAAATCGAGATCGATTTCGGCCGACGGGCCGCCGGTTTCGGCGCGGATGGCGACCACGGTCGCGGCGATGCGGTTGCGCACCGACAGGCCGTCGACCGCGCCCACGGCCAACGCCACATCGCCGGCGCGGATGCGCAGGCGCACGCTTCGGCCTGCCGCAAGGCCGGCGGACGCCAGTTCGAGACGCGCCCCGCCGATATCGATCGTCGCCAGCCCGTCCTCATCGACCGAAGCCACCTGCCCGTCGAGCACGCTGCCCCGCTCCGCCCGCCCGAACACTGCTTCGAGTTCGGGCCCCGCGAACATCTCGCCGACCGTTCCGCTCGCTGTCGTCCAGCCGCCATCGACGACGACGACCGAATCGGCAAGCCGCAGGATTTCGTCCGGCTCGTGCGTGACCAGCAGGATCGGCAGGCGCGCTTCGCGCCGCAGCCGGTCAAGAAACGGCAGGATGTCCTCGCGCCGCGCCCGGTCCACCGACGACAAGGGTTCATCCATGACGAGGAGATCGGGACCGGACAGCAGCGCCCGGCCGATGGCCACGCGTTGGCGCTCGCCGCCCGACAACGTCGCCGGGCGACGGTCGAGCAGGCCTTCGACGCCGAGCATGTCGACGACCGCATCGAAGCCCGGCGCGCCGCGGCCGCGGCTCTTTCCGTAGTCGAGATTGGCGCGCACGCTCATGTGCGGAAACAGGCGGGCGTCCTGGAAGACAAAGCCGACGCCACGCCGTTCCGGCGGCAGGTCGATCGCCGCCGTCGCATCGAACAGCGGCCGCCCGGCAAGCGCGATCCGCCCCTCGGCCGGCCGTAAAAGGCCGGCGACTGCCTTCAGGATCGTCGTCTTGCCGGAGCCGGAACGGCCGAACAGCGCGGTGACGCCCGTCCCGGCCGAAAACGCCGCCCGGACTTCAAAGCCGCCGGCGCGCGCGATGATGCCGACCTCGAGGCTCATCGACCACCGCCCGGCAAACGGCGCGCCAGCGCTTCCGAAGCGAGGATTGCGCCGACCGCCAGAACGACCGAAAACGCCATCAGCCGTCCGGCCGGACCCTCGCCGCCGACGCTTTGCAGCAGGCCGTAGATGGCGAGCGACAGGGTCTGGGTTTCGCCGGGAATGGAGGACACGAAGGTGATCGTCGCGCCGAATTCGCCGAGCGCCTTGGCGAAGCCGAGCACCAGCCCGGCGAGCAGGCCAGGCGCGGCCAGCGGCAAAGTGATGGTGGCCAAGGCCCGCCACCGATTGGCCCCGAGCGTGCGCGCCGCCTCCTCAAGTCCCGCGTCGACGGCCTCGAGCGCCTGGCGGATCGGCCGCACCAGCACCGGAAAGGCCATGACGGCCGCGGCGAGCGCCGCGCCCTTCCACGTGAACGCCACGGGCGCGCCGGTCAGCCACTCGACGAAACGCCCGCCGGTCGCGTTCGGCGAAAACACCGCCAGCAGCGCATAGCCGGTCACGACCGGCGGCAGCACCAGCGGCAGCGTCACCACCGCCTGCAGCAACCCCTTGCCGCGAAAGGTCCCGCGCGCCAGCATCCAGGCGGTGGCGAGCGCCGGCGGCAGGGCGAACGCCATCGCGGCCGCCGCCACCTTGATCGACAGCCAGACAATGCCGATTTCGTCCGCCGTCAATTCATCGCTCCCGCCGGAACAAAACCCCATTCGGCGAAGATGGCCTGTCCCTCCGACGAAGACAGGAACTCGAGAAACGCCCGCGCCGTCGGATTGTCCCTGGTCAACGCCGCCGGATAACGGATCGGCGCATGGGTCGCCGGATCAAACGTGTAGGCGGCTTTGAGTTCAGGCGCCGCTTTCAGATCGGAACCATAGACGATGGCTGCTTTCGCCGCGCCCTTGCGCACGAATTCGAGCGCGGCGCGCACGTTGTCAGCAAAAACGGCGTTCGCTTTGACCTTTTCCCACATGTGCATCTTGTCGAGCGCGGCCTTGGCGTATTTGCCGGCCGGCACGTTGCCGGGATCGCCCATGGCGAATTTGCCCTGAGTCAGCAGCGACCCGGCGTCGTCTTCACCCTGCGCGGCGATGACGAGGATGTTGCCGGCGATATCGCGCCGCGTTTCGGCGAGGATCAACCTGCGTTCGGCCAGGAAATTCATCCAGTCCTCGTCGGCCGAGGCGAACAGGTCGGCCGGCGCGCCGGCTTCGATCTGTTTGGCGAGCGCCGAAGAGGCGGCGAAGGAAAAAATGATGTCGCCGCCGCCGGATTTGACGAAGGCGGCGTTTGCCGCCGCAAGGGAGTCCCCTGAGACTCGCCGCCGCGAAAATCAGGGCTTTGCCGTCCCCGGCCCGGCCAGAAACCGGCGTCAGGGCAGACATCGCCGCCGCCGCCGCCGCGACCACGAGGAATCGTCTGTCGATCATGATTTCATGCGCGCGCGAAGCGCTCCCATCGAGAATGTCTGTCTCTCCGGAAGCATCTCGGGCCGGGCGCGACCCGCGCGGCGGAGGATGCTCTTCATCGCAGGGGCGACCGGACGCCGCCCGCGCCGCCGGACCCAGGCCGGCGACGCCGACAAATTATCCCAAACGCCGCTGAACGCAATGCATCAGGCGCGGGAATCCTCCACTGTCGCCTCGACGTGCTGCACCAAAGGCTGCGGCAATTTCAATGCCGACGCCAGTCCGTCGAGGAATGTGCGTTCCTGGTGCGTATCGGGGTCCACCGCGAGCCGCGCCGCCGTGTACATGGCGACACGCTGGGCGTCGGTTTCGGCCGCCGCCGCCAGCGTTTCCGGCGCGGCCGGATTGGCGAGTTCGTCGGCGATGAACCGTTCGGCTTCCGCGCCAAGCCCGGAAAGGGTCAGCCGGTCGAGGATGCGCTTGCGCTCGGCCTCGTCGACGCCGCCATCGGACCGCGCCGCCGCGATCATGGTGCGGATCAGCGTCAGGGCGAATTCCTCCTCGCCTTCCGCGCCGCTGCCCATGGTGAAGCCGGAATCGGCCGGCGGGGCCGGCAGTTCGGCCGGCGCCGACGCTTCGGTCGGCGCGCCGCCGCCCGAATCGCCGCCGCGATAATTCTGCCACGCTTTCCAGGCGAGGCCGCCGAGCGCGGCGAGACCGCCGAGTTTGACCGCCGTGCCGGTGACCGAACGCCCGGCCCGGGTGCCAAGCAGTACGGCGACCAGCGCGCCGGCGGCGAGCGGATTGTCCTTGGCCATTTGCTTGGCCTGTTCGGCCTTTTCGCCAACGGTCGATTCGGTGCCCGGCACCTTGGCTTTCAGCAAATCGTCGAGCAATTTTTTCGGGTCGAGCATATGCGCCTCCGGGGGAATTGTTGACGGCATGGGAACCAGCCCACCGTCAGCTAGGCATGGTCGCACGACAATGCAATGACGCGGGTCAAATCCATGATCCGAAAGGGTCGGGCCGGCGAATGGCCTGTTCGGTCCACGCGTCGTCGCATCGGCGGACAATGGCGCAAACGGAGTATCGCCATGATCCCTGCCCCCATTCTCGCCGCCATCGCTTCGCAAGCCGCCCGCCTCGATGTCGAGCCCGCCGCGCTCGCCGCCATCGTCGAGGTCGAAAGCGCCGGCCGCCTGTTCGCCCGTATCGACGGCCGCGACGAACCGTTGATCCGCTTCGAAGGCCACTGGTTCGATCGCCGCCTGTCCGGCGTCAAACGCAACGCCGCCCGCGCCGCCGGCCTCGCCGATCCGAAAGCGGGCGCCGTCGCCAACCCGGCCGGCCAGCCGGCGCGCTGGACCATGCTCGCCCGGGCGATGCGGATCGACCGCGCCGCCGCGCTCGAAAGCGTGTCGTGGGGCATCGGCCAGGTCATGGGCGGCAACTGGAAAATGCTCGGTTTCGCCTCCGTCGAGGAACTGGTCGCCGAAGCCCGTTCCGGCGCGGCCGGCCAGTTGCGCCTGATGACCCGCCATATCGAAGCGGCCGGCCTGCTCCCGGCGCTTCGCCGCCGCGACTGGACCGCCTTTGCGCGCGGCTATAACGGACCCGGCTACCGGGCCAACGCCTATGACCGCAAGATGGCGGCGGCCTATGCCCGTCATCGCGACGCCACGCTTCCACCCCCGCTCGCGCCACGTCCTTCAGCCGATTCCATCGCCCTCGGCGCGCGCGGCGATGCGGTGAAAACCCTGCAGCGCCTGCTGACGGCGCAAGGCTACCCCGTCGCCGCCGACGGCGTGTTCGGCGAACGGACCAGAGCGGCGGTCATCGCGTTCCAACGCGCCAATGGCCTGTCCGCCGATGGCGTGGCGGGAGCAAAAACGCTTGCCGCGCTCGGTCCGCCCGCGACGCCTTCGCTTTGGCGGCGTCTGATGGACTGGCTGACGCGATGGCTTGCCTGAGCGGCGCGGCTGGACAGCGAAAGACGGCGCTGTTAAAGCCGTTTTCAATCGATTGAAATTGGTGTGCGCCCGTGGCCCAGAAAACCGAACGCCTGTTGCCGATCCTGACTGGCCAGCCGGTCATTCCGGTCCTGAAAATCGACCGACTGGACGACGTCGAGCCGTTGGCCCGCGCCCTCGTCGCCGGCGGCCTGCCGGCGATTGAAATCACGCTGCGCACGCCGGTCGCCCTCGAGGCGATCCGCCTCGCCAGCCGCGTCGAAGGCGCGATTGTCGGCGCGGGCACCATCCTCAACGCAGCCGATTTCGGCGCGGCGCAAGCCGCCGGCGCGGCGTTCATCGTCTCGCCCGGAGCGACCGGTGCGGTCTTCGACGCGGCCGACGCCAGCGACATCCCCTTGTTGCCCGGCGCAATCACGCCGTCGGAGCTGATGTCGGCGCTGGCGCGCGGCTATTCGGTGCTGAAATTCTTTCCGGCCGAGCAGGCGGGAGGTGTTGCCTATCTCAAATCGCTCGCCTCGCCCTTCGCCGCGGTGCGCTTCTGCCCCACCGGCGGCATCGGCGCGGCGAATGCGCCGGATTATCTGAAACTGCCCAATGTCATCTGCGTCGGCGGCTCATGGATCGCGCCGGACGCGGCGATCATGGCGGGCGACTGGGCCGAAATCACCCGGCTGTCGCGCGAGGCGGCCGCTATCGCCCGTCACTGACGATCAATCGATCTTGCGGAATTTGGCGATCGACTGGAATTCGACGGCCTTGCCGGAGAAGCGGTTGATGTCCACTGCCTTGATGTCGGCCGAGAAGCCCGACATGTAGACCGCCGTCGGCTTTTCCACCGCCTGCGCCGCGAATGTCCGCGACTTCTTCGCATTGGGCAGGATTTCTGGCTTCGGCTCGACCAGCGCGACTTCGACATCCTTGTTCTTCAGCGGGCGCACTTTCAGCTTCGGCGCCGGTTCGGCGTCGGCGGCGCTCGGGCGCGGCGCCTTGTCGGTGGTCTTGGCGACCGGCTTTGTCACGGGACGCGGCGTCAGGCCGGCGAGTTCGGTCGTTTCGCCGGACTTGACGCGACCGCTCTTGCCGGTCTTGGCGCCGCCTTCGGCCGTCGCCCCGGCGGATATTGGCGAGGCTTTCCGGTTCGGGCGCAAGCGCGGCGAGCTCGACTTCGCCGCCCGGACGCTGCGAGGGCACCGGGACGCCGGCGTCGCCGAGCGAGGCGACCTGTGTCTCCTCGATCGGCGTATGGGCCGGACGCCGGGTCGGCACCGGGACATTGGCGCGTTCGGCCTTTGGCGATTCGGCCGCTTCGACGGGAACGCCGACGACATCCTGGATGCCGCCGCCGACTTCAGCTTCCGGACGCGGCGCGTCGAGCGCGGCGGCGGGCCGGCGTCCTGGCAGCGCCGCGACAATCGTCTCGCGAATCGAATTGCGCTCCGGCGCGACGTCTTGCGGCGCTTCGGCTGGCGGTGCGGCCCTGGCCACGGCGACCGGTTTTGGCGCCGCCGGCTTCTCGTTGCCGACCTCCTCTTCTTCCTCGGTGTCGTCGCCGAACAGCGAGGCGAGGATGCCGGAAGCCTTCTTGCCGCCGCCCGAGGCGACGATGACGTCGCCCGATTTCTGGCGCGTCTGATAGGCTGCCAACGCTGCCTCGTACCCCGGCAGAGGCTTGCCGTCGGGCGGCAGGTGCAACGTCTTGCCATCCGGGAACAGGCGCACGAGTTCCTGCCGGCTCATCCGCGGCCAGGCGCGCACCCGCGCCACGTCAATGTGCACGAAGGGCGAACCCGAACGCGGATAATAGCCGACGCCGCCGCCCTGCTGCTTCATGGCGATTTCGCGGATGCGCTTGATCGACACGCCGGGAATGTAGAAATCCATGGCCTTGCCTTGGATGTGCTGGCTTTTCTCGGCCTGGCCGCCTCGCGTGCGCTTCAGCCAGGCGTTGGTCGCCGGCGAACGGTAGCCCGAGAGCACGTGGATGTAGTCGCGCGCACCGGTCTGGCGGTAGATCGCCCAGGCGACATCGAACAGGCGCGGATCCATCTTGGTCGGCTCGTTGCGGCGGAAATCGCGCAGCAGCCGGTTGAGCTTGTTCAGTCCGTCGCGATCGTAACGGCCATTGCGCTTGAACACGACCTCGGCCTGCTCGCCGGTATGGACGAACTTGATTTTCAGGCTGCGCGTCTCCGCCGCCGCCGGGGCGGACAGGGCAAACAGGCCGGCCAGAAGCGCAAACGCCGCCGCGACCCAAGCTCTCCATCCGGAAAACGTTGAGCGTCGCCCGGCCTTTTCGGTAGAAGATCGTATCAAATCCCCGAACCTCGTTGCCTGCCGCGCCGCCGGTTTCCGGATCGCACGGGAGTCTTCGCCACTCGCACAACATCCCCGCGAATGGTTAATTGCGGCTTATTGCGATGGAAATACGCCAACACGGTGGCGAAAACCGCGCCGCTTCGCCACATGGTCAATGAAGCATGAAGCCCGTGCGGGCAAGCGGCAATCAGGGTGCGCCGCGTTCCTCGGCCGGCTCGATGCCGTAGTCTTTCATCTTGCGGTAGAGGGTCGAGCGGCCGATGCCGAGCCGGCGCGCCACTTCGCTCATTTGCCCGCCATAATGGCTGATGGCGAAGCGGATCATTTCTTCTTCGACCACCGCCAATGGCCGCACATTGCCGGCCGCGTCGAGGGCGTCGAGTCCGCCGGTCCGCCGTCGGGGGTCGACCGCGGGCGATTCGGCCGGCCGGTATTCGACCGTTGCCGGCATGGGCGGAGACGCTTCCGCGCGCGCCGCCGCGACCCGGACGAAATCCGGCCCGCCGACGCGGGCCGCGATTTGCGGGAATTCCGCCTCGGTCAGTTCGCCGCCGTCGGCCAAGACCACGGCGCGAAATACGGCGTTTTCCAGTTCGCGGATATTTCCCGGCCAGTCATGGGCGCCCAGCAGGGACAGCGCTCCCGCCGTCAGGCCGGAAATATCCGCCCGACCCTCCTCGCGCGCGATGCGCTTGACGAACAGGCGGGCCAGATCGGGGATGTCCTCGCGTCGTTCGCGCAGCGACGGAATGGCGATCGGAAAGACGTTCAGGCGATAAAACAGATCCTCGCGGAACCTGCCGTCGCCAACCCCGGTCGCCAGATCGCGATGGGTCGCCGAAATGATGCGGATGTCGACCTTCTGCGTCTGGCGCGAGCCGACCGGGTCGACCTCTCCCTCCTGCACGGCGCGCAACAATTTGACCTGCACGTCGAGCGGCAGGTCGCCGATTTCGTCGAGAAACAACGTGCCGCCATTGGCTTCCACGAATTTGCCGACATGTTTTTCGGTCGCGCCGGTGAACGAGCCCTTTTCGTGGCCGAACAGGATGCTTTCCACCAGATTGTCGGGGATCGCGCCGCAGTTCACCGTGACGAATGCCTTGCCCTTGCGCCCGCCGCCCGCCTGGATGGCGCGGGCGAGCAGTTCCTTGCCGACGCCCGATTCGCCCTCGATCAGAACCGGAATGTTCGATTCCGCCGCCTTGCGGGCGAGGCGCAGCACCCGCTCCATCGCCGGACTGCGGGTAACGATGTCGCTGAACCGGGCGTCTTTCGCCGCGGATTTGGCGGCGGGCGCCGCTTCGCGCGCGCCGATTTTCAACGCCGCCGCCACCGCTTGCTGGATGCGTTCGGGCGATACCGGCTTGACGACAAAATCGAACGCGCCGGCGCGCATCGCCTGCACGACCGTATCGATGCCGCCTTTCGACGTCTGCACGATAACCGGCGGCGTCAGCCCTCTTTCGGCCATTCCGGCGAGCACGCCCATGCCGTCGAGACCCGGCATGACCAGATCGAGCACCATGGCGCCGACCATCCGGCCGGCCGCTCCCGACAAGGCCGCGAGCGCGGCTTCGCCGTTTTCCGCCGCAAGCGTCTCATGACCGGCGCGTTTCAACGCCGCGTCGACCAGCCGCCGCTGCACCGGATCGTCGTCGACGATGAGAACGAGGTTTGCCATCGGGTCCCGTTGCGGCCAGAATGACCGCGCTTCGCGCTGGATTGGAATGGCACAAGCTTCTAAAGACCGGTTCAATGAAACCGGTGAACGATTTCTTTTCGCCGGGCAGAGGTGGAGAACGACATGGCGGCGACGGACATGCAGGCGGCGCTCGGCGATTTGCCGGGTTGGAATCTCGCCGATCTCTACGAAGGCGTCGATTCCGCCGCGCTCGCCGCCGATCTCGACCGCGCCGACGCCGACGCCCGCGCCTTCGAGCAGCGCTGGAAGGGAGTCCTCGCCGCAGCCGCCGCGGCGACGGGCGACAACGGTCTGGGCGCGGCGGTCGAGGACTACGAGGCGCTGGAGGATTTGATCGGCCGGATCGTTTCCTTTGCCGGCCTCGTCTATGCCGGCGACACGTCGAGCGCGGTCAACGCCAAGCTCTACGGCGATGTCCAGGCGCGCATGACCGACGCCAGCGCCCATCTGGTTTTCTTCGCCCTGGAGCTGAACCGGCTCGACGAAGCGCTCGTCGAGGCCGCGCTCGCCGCCGATCCCCGTTTCGCGCGTTACCGGCCCTGGGTGATCGATCTGCGCAAGGACCGTCCGCACCAGTTGGAAGACCGCGTCGAGCAATTGTTCCACGAGAAATCGGTAACCGGACGCGGTGCGTGGAACCGCCTGTTCGATGAAACCATGACGGCGTTGCGCTTCGACGTCGACGGCAAGGAAATGGCGCTCGAACCGACGTTGAACCTGATGCAATCGGCCGACCGCGATCAGCGCCGCGCCGCGTCGCAGGCGTTGGCCAAGGTTTTCGGCGAAAACATTCGCTTGTTCACGCTCATCACCAACACGCTCGCCAAGGACAAGGAAATTTCCGATCGCTGGCGCGGCTTCAAGGACGTCGCCGATTCCCGCCATCTCGCCAACCGCGTCGAACGCGAGGTGGTCGACGCCCTGGCCGCGGCCGTGCACGCCGCCCATCCACGCCTGTCGCACCGTTACTACGCCATGAAGGCGCACTGGCTCGGCCTCGACCGCCTGATGCATTACGACCGCAATGCGCCCTTGCCCGAAACGCCGAAGGCGACGATTTCCTGGACCGACGCGCGCGATACGGTGCTTTCCGCCTATGGCGGCTTCGCGCCCGAAATGGCCGAGATCGCCAGCCGCTTCTTCGAGCATGGCTGGATCGACGCCCCGGTTCGCCCCGGCAAGGCGCCCGGCGCCTTCGCCCATCCGACCGTGCCGTCGGTCCACCCCTATGTGCTGCTCAATTATCAGGGCAAGCCGCGCGATGTGATGACGCTGGCCCACGAACTCGGCCATGGCGTCCATCAGGTGCTGGCCGGCGGCCAGGGCGCGCTGATGGCGTCGACGCCGCTGACGTTGGCCGAGACCGCCTCGGTGTTCGGCGAGATGCTGACCTTCCGTTCGCTGCTCGACCGCACGACCGACGGGCGCGAACGCAAAGCCATGCTGGCGCAGAAGGTCGAGGACATGCTCAACACGGTCGTGCGCCAGATCGCTTTCTACGAATTCGAGCGACGGGTGCATTCCGAACGTCGCGCCGGCGAATTGACGGCCGAAAGGCTTGGGGAGCTATGGCTTTCGGTCCAAAGCGAGGGTCTCGGCCCGGCGGTCGAATTCGCTCCGGGATACGAGACATTCTGGAGCTACATACCCCATTTCATTCATTCGCCGTTTTACGTCTACGCCTACGCCTTCGGCGATTGCCTGGTGAATTCGCTCTACGCCGTCTACCAAACCAGCCAGAGCGGCTTCCAGGGAAAATACTTCGACATGTTGCGCGCCGGCGGCACGCTCCACCACACCGAATTGCTGGCGCGTTCGGCCTCGACGCGACTGATCCGGGATTCTGGAGCAAGGGCCTCGCGGTGATCGAAGGCTTCATCGACGAATTGGAACGTCTCGACGCGACGAAGTGAACCACACCTTTGCGTACATCAGAATTGTCGAATTAACGTAATGTTAATTCTCACTTATCGCTGACTATCGACTGTGGTAGACGTGCCGCGGCAATTCACGTCGAGGGGCGCCATGAGAGCACTATTAGCCATCGTCTGGGCTGTTCTGGTTGCGTTGCTGGGCTGGCGCGCCGTCGCCGCCAAGGCGCCTGAAATTCAGGAGGACATCCGTTCGCGCACCGCCGCCGTCATCGCGCCGCTTCTTCCGACTGCCAATGTCGAAGTCGACGGCCGCTTCGTCACCCTGCGCGGCGAAGCGCCAGATGAGGCGGCCCTGAAAAACGTGGTGAACGCCGCCCGTCGCGTCGATGGCGCCCTCGGGCCGTGGAACGGCTTGTGGGTGGCGATCAAGGCGCCGGCGGAAGACGCGTCGGCGGCGCGTGTCGTCGAACTCGAAGCGGCGCTGGCGAAGGCGCGCAGCGAAGCGGACTCGGCCCTGGCGCGCGCCGGCGAACTCGACGTCCTGATCGCCAAACTGACCGCAGATGCCGATGCGGCGAAAGCGCGGATTGCCGAACTCGAAAAGCTCGCCGCCGGCGCTGGCGACGCCGACAAACTTCGCGCCGATCTGGACGCCGCGAAAGCCGCGCTGGCCGCGGCCGAGGCCCTGCGCGGCGGCGGCCGCCGACAGCGCCGCGCGCGCCGACGCGGCTGACAAATCCGCCAACGAGGCGAAAGCCGCGCTCAAGGCGGCGAACCGGCGCGTGGCGGAACTGGAAGCCGCGCTCGCCGCCAAACCGGCGGCGCCGGCCCTGACGGCGGACGAATGCAACGCCGCTATACTGACGGCGCTGGCCGCCGGCGGAGTCGCCTTCGAGACCAATTCGGCCGTCGTCACGCCGGAAGGCCTCCAGGTCATCATTGCCGTGGCGGCGGAAGCGGTCGCCTGTGCCCGCGCCGGCGACCTCACGGTCGAAGTCGGCGGCCATACCGACGATCGCGGCAAGGACGACGCCAATCTGAAACTCAGCCAGCGCCGCGCTGACGCGGTGCGCGATGCGTTGGTGCTGCGCAATGTGCCCGGCGACGCCGTGACGGCCGTCGGTTACGGCGAGACAAAACCGATCGGAGACAACCAAACAGAAGACGGCCGCAAGGCGAACCGTCGCATCGAATTCACCTGGACGGCGCGCTAGCCTGTCCGCCATCCGACTCTGGAGACTGTCATGGGCTACCTTCTCACGCAGATGTTTCTCTACATGCTCGCCGCCTTCCTGCTCGGCCTGTTCCTCGGCTGGCTGATCTGGGGACGGTTGCGCGGCGAACTGGACGGGCTGCGCGCCGAGCGCGACCGCCTGAAGGGCGATCTCGATTCGTGCGGCCGCGCGCGCGGCGACCTCGAACGCCGCCTGCGCGATGCGGAAGCCAACGCCGCCAATGAACGCGCCCGCCTGACCGCCGAGATCGAAGCGGCGACCAAAGCGAAAGTTGAAACGAAACCGGCCGCCGCGCCGAAGACCGCGGTCGCCGCCGCTCCGGCAGCGTTGATGGCGGCGCCGGCGAAGAAAGTCCCCGCCGTCGTCGCCAAGTCCAAAGCGCCGCCCAAACCAGCCGCTCCCGAGGCGGCCGCCGCCAAACCGGCTTCCAACATGGCGACAGTACCAGCCAAGCCGGCAGCGCCATCAAGGTGGCGGCGAAACCCGCTGCGCCCAGGGCCGCCGCGCCGGTCAAGCCGGTTGGCGCCGGACGATCTCCGCCTGATCCTCGGCATCGGCAAGACCAATGAGAAGAAGCTGCACGCCGCCGGCGTCACCACCTTCAAGCAGATCGCCGCCTGGACCAGCGCCGACGTCAAGCGCATCGGCGATGTCATCAATTTCGGCGAGCGCATCGTCAAGGAGAAGTGGATCGATCAGGCAGCCCTTCTCGCCAAGGGCGACATGGACGCCTTCTTCAAGGCCTTCCCGGCGGCCAAGGGGGACGGCAACAGCTGAGCATTTCATGACGCTTCGCGGGCGGCGGCAGCGCCGCCCGCCTCCTTTCCGATTGCGACATTTGAAGGCTTGCGCCGCCGTCGCCGGACAGGAAGAGTGGCGCGCCGCACCGGATTGCCGCCATGCCCTCACCCACCCCCCTATGACGGCACGTCGAAACCGTTCGCGATCGGCCTGAAACCACTCGACGCCGCGCTCTGGCTTGATGGCGCGACGCCGGATCTCGCCGGGCTTCTCGCCGAAAAAGACCGCCTCATCGCCGAGCGGCCGGGCGACGTCTTCGCCGCCGAAGGCGGCACGGAGGCGGCGCAGCGCGAAGCGCTCGATCTCGTCGCGGGCTTCGCGACGGCCCGCGAACCCGCGGCATGGCGGCGCGAGGGCGGCGCCATCGCCGTCGCCGGCCGCCGGGTGGAAATCGACAATCCGGCCGAACCGGCATTGCAGGCGGCCGGACGGCTTGTCGCCGATGATTTCGTCCTGATGCGGCGCGGCGACGACGGCTGGCGTCTTGCCGCCGCCTCGCTCTGTTTCCCGTCGTCCTGGGTGCTGGCCGAGAAATTCGGCAAGCCGATGAGCGCCATTCATGCGCCCGTTCCGGGATTCGCCGCCGGCACGCGCAACGACGAGCTTATCGCCCGCATGTTCGACAAAGTGCAGCCGGACGTCGTTGTCGAGCGCTTCAACTGGTCGCTCCAGGGCGACCGGGCGCTCTATCACCCCCTCCCCGACCGCGCCCGCGACGAACGCGCCCGCGCCGCGCAGTCGCGTTTTCCCGGCGCCGATCCTGCGACCAGCGCCGTCGTCCGGGTCGAACGCCAGACGCTGCGCAAGCTGCCGCTTTCGGGCGACATGTTGTTCACCATCCGCATCCATCTCGACCCGATGGCGTGGATCGCGACGCGAAGGGATTCAGGCGCGCTTGCCGCGTCCATGGCGGCGCAATTGTCGGCGATGACGCCTGGGGAACTCGCCTACAAGGGCCTTGCCGCCGACCGCGACCGCCTCGTCTCCGCGCTGTCGGCGATGGCCTGAGGAAGCGGACGAACCGCCGCGGGGTTCCTGTTTCGACGCCGATGTGCTTTGCTTGCCGCCAGCGACGGGACGACCGTCGCGCGGTGCTTGGCGTCAAAGGGGCAGTAAATGGCGAAAGGCAATTGGCCGGTGCATGGTGAGATCACCGGTTCGGTCGTGATGATCGGTTTTGGCTCGATCGGGCGCGGTACGCTGCCGCTTATCGAGCGGCACTTCAAATTCGACAAATCCCGCATGGTGGTCATCGATCCGCGCGACGCCGATCGCAAGCTGCTCGACGAGCGCGGCGTCCGCTTTCTGCGGGAGTCGGTCACCAAGGCGAACTACCGCAAGCTCTTGAAACCGCTGCTCACCGCCGGAGGCGGCCGGGGTTTCTGCGTCAACCTGTCGGTCGACACCTCGTCGCTCGACATCATGAAACTGTGCCGCGAGGTCGGCGCGCTTTATGTCGACACCGTCACCGAACCGTGGCCGGGCTTCTATTTCGACGCCAAGGCCGACAACGCCGCGCGCACCAATTACGCTCTGCGCGAAACGGTGCTTGAGGAGAAACGCCGCAAACCCGGCGGCCCGACGGCCGTATCCTGCTGCGGCGCCAATCCGGGCATGGTGTCGTGGTTCGTCAAGCATGCACTGGTCGATGTCGCCCGTGACCTCAAGCTCGACATCGTCGAGCCGGCGGCGTCCGATCGCGCCGGCTGGGCGAAATTGATGAAGAAGGTCGGCGTCAAGGGCATCCACATCGCCGAACGCGACACGCAGCGCGCCATAAAACCCAAACCGCTCGGCGTGTTCTGGAACACCTGGTCGGTCGAGGGATTCGTCTCGGAAGGCCTGCAGCCGGCCGAACTCGGCTGGGGCACCCACGAAAAATGGCTGCCGAAAAACGCCCGCAAGCAGAAAAAAGGCTGCAAGGCGGCGATTTTCCTTGAACAGCCCGGCGCCAACACGCGTGTGCGCTCCTGGTGTCCGACGCCGGGGCCGCAATACGGCTTCCTCGTCACCCACAACGAGGCGATCTCGATTGCCGACTATTTCACCGTGCGCGACAAGAAAGGCGAGACGGCCTACCGGCCGACCTGCCACTACGCCTATCACCCCGGCAACGACGCGGTCCTGTCGATGCACGAGATGTTCGGCGCCGCCGGCAAGATGCAGGCCGCGCACCATGTGCTGACCGAGGACGAACTGGTCGACGGCTCCGACGAGTTGGGCGTGCTGCTCTATGGCCACAAGCTCAATGCATACTGGTACGGCTCGCAGCTGACGCTCGAGGAAGCGCGCAAACTCGCGCCCCATCAGAACGCCACCGGCATGCAGGTGACGTCAGCCGTGCTCGCCGGCATGGTCTGGGCGCTGGAGAACCCGAACGCCGGCATCGTCGAAGCGGAGGAAATGGACCATCGGCGCTGCCTCGAGGTGCAGCGACCCTATCTCGGTCCGGTCAATGGATTCTATACCGACTGGACGCCGCTCGCGGGGCGGCCGGGTCTGTTCGCCGAGGATATCGACGCCAAGGATCCCTGGCAGTTCCGCAATATCCTGGTGCGGTGAGTTCGCTCAAAGGATCGCGCGCCCCCCCGCCCGCCCCCCCCGGCGCCGCCGCGGCGGGGCCCGCCTTCGCGTCGTCCGGTGATCTGGATCAACGCGGCGCGTCCCCTTCGACTGAGAATGTCGGCGGGAATAAATCCGCAAATGGGCTAACAATTTAATCCCGGCGGCCAGAGTCCCCCCATGCGCGCCCCTGCCTTCCTCTTCGCCGCCGCCCTGTTCTCGGCCGGTCCTGCCTTCGCCGGGCCGATCGCCGATTTCAACGCCGAAATGACGGCGGTTTACGCCCAATATCGCATGGTCCTGTTCAAAACCAACCAAGGCGACCAGCCGGCCTCCGCCAAACTCGCCGGCGACTTCGCCGCCGGCTGGAAAGCTCGGCGAACATTGGCGCGCGACGCCGCCGCCGCACCTCTCCGAGGACGCGGAGTGGGGCAAGACGCTTGACGACGTGGCGGCGCTCGCCGGCAAGGCTGGCGAGGAAATCGGCGCCGGCAAACTGCCCGAGGCGCACGAGACGCTTGAAGCCGTGCGCGCGGCGGTCAGCCAGCTGAACGCGCGCAACGGCCTCGTCACCTTTTCGGACCGCATGAACGACTACCATGCGTTCATGGAGCACGTGCTGAGCGCCAAATACGAGGGCGACGGCGCGAACGCGCGCAGGCCGGGCCGACGCGGCGGTGCTCGACTATCTCGCCGCGCAGATGAAAGCGAAAGCGCCGGCCGCCTACGCCGGCGACGCCGAATTCATCAAAGCGGTCGACGGCATCGCGGCGTCGGTCGACGCCTTCGCCAAGGCGGCGTTGGCGGGTGATGCGGCGGCGATCAAGGCGGCGCAGGGTGGCCTGAAAAAACCCTACGCCATGGCTTTCGTCAAATTCGGTTGATCGGACCGGCGACCCTATCGCCGCGCGTCAGCTTTTCGGTAACGGCAATCCGGTAACATTGCGCCGTTACCGCCTTGTTTTTGCCGCGAAACCGGGCAAATGAGGACATGAGCGGTCTTCTCGCGAGGGGTGTTGCAATGCTGAACAAGCGTTTTGTCGTTCTGGCGGCGACGGCGGCGATAGCCGGTTGCCAAATCGGTGGACCCGGCGGCGGCAGCGGTCCAGGCCCTCAGATCACCGCGCCAGCCAGACCCAGCGTCGACGGCCAATGGATCGGCACCGACGGCGTTGCGATCTCCACCTTCCAGGCCGGCAAGTTCACCTCCGCCCTGGCGTCTTCGGGCGAAATTCTCACCGAGGGCAGCTATACGGTCGAACCGAACGGATTGGTCAAGGTCCAGTTCTATTCGGTCAAGGCGGCAAAGGATGTCGCCGCCAATTGCCTGATCGCCGAAGGATCGCGGTTGAACTGCACGCTCGACAACGGCACCCAGTTCACTCTGGTGCGCAAGTCGATCGCCTGACATCATTTTTCCCGCTTGCGCGGCTTTGCCGGTCCCTGCGATAAATCCCGCAAGGGCCGGGAGAAAACATGTCCGATCATTTCGACAAACTCGAAACGCGACCGCCGCGCGACCGGCATGTCGCGCTCTATTCCAGGCTGCCGCATTTTCTCGACAACGCCCTGCGCACCGCCCCGGGCCTGGCCGCGCACCTTGCCGGAACTGACCCGCCGGGGGTGAATTCGCCTGCTGCGCTGGCTGAATTGCCGATCCTGCACAAGGCCGATCTGCTCGAGCGCCAGCACCGGGACCCGCCCTTCGGCGGTTTCGCCAACGCCGCCCTGCTCGCCGGCGCGCGCGTCTTCCAGTCGCCCGGTCCGATCTGGGAAATCCAGGGACCGGGTCCGGATCCCTGGGGGGCGGCGCGCGCTTTCTTCGCCGCCGGCGTGCGCGCGGGCGACATCGTTCATAACGCGTTTGCCTACCACATGACGCCTGGCGCCTTCATCCTCGAGGAAGGGGCGCGCATGCTCGGCTGCACGGTTTTCGCCGCCGGGGCCGGCAACACCGAAATCCAGGTGGAGGCGGCGGCGCAATTGCGCCCGACCGTCTACGCCGGCACGCCGGACTTTCTCAAGGCGCTTCTCGACAAGGCGGCCGAGACCGGCCGCGATCTCACGTCGATCCGCCGGGCGCTGGTGTCGGGCGGGGCGCTTTTCCCGTCGCTGCGAGCCGAATACCAGTCGCGCGGCGTCTCGGTGTTCCAGTGTTACGCCACGGCGGAATGCGGCGTCATCGCCTACGAAACCACCGACGCCGAGGGAAATTCCCTGCCCGGCATGGTCGTCAACGAAAACCTGATCGTCGAGATCGTCCGGCCGGGAACCGGCGATCCGGTCGCCGATGGCGAAGTCGGCGAAGTGGTGGTCACCCCGTTCAACCCGGCCTATCCCCTGATCCGGCTTGCCACCGGCGACCTTTCCGCCTTCATCGACGGGCCGTCGCCGTGCGGGCGAACCAACAAGCGGCTGAAGGGCTGGATGGGCCGGGCCGACCAACGCACCAAGGTCAAAGGCATGTTCGTCGATCCCAAACAGGTCGCCGATGTGCTGCGCCGCCATGGCGAAATCGCGCGCGCGCGCCTCGTGGTCTCCCGCGACGGCGATCGCGACGTCATGACCTTGCGCGTCGAATCCGCCATTGGCGCGACGCCGGACGCAAAAGCCGTCGAAGCGAGCCTGCGCGATGTCACCCGGCTTGGCGGATCGGTGGAAATCGTCGCGCCCGGTTCCCTGCCCAATGACGGCAAGGTCATCGCCGACGAGCGCGATTATTCCAAGTGACGGCGCACGCCGACGGTTTTGCAAATTCCGCTTTACGGAATGGCAATCCCGAGGCAAACGGACAGCAAACACCCCCACCCCTGACCCCTTCCCTCAAGGGGGGAATCGGTTGGCGTCCTGAACCGGAATTTGTCGCGCGCGGATTGCGGCGAGACAACCGCCAAATCCCCCTCCCCCTCGAGGGGGAGGGGTCAGGGGTGGGGTTAGATCCGCCGCGAACCCGCCGCGATTCAACGGCTCGCCGACCCGCGAGGGAGAAGTTCATGACGACCATCGACGCCGCGCGCGCCGCCGCCATCGGTCCGTTGCCGCACGACCATCCGCCGGTCGCGCCGAAGAAGACCGGCGTGTTGCTGGTCAATCTCGGCACGCCCGACGGAACCGACTACGCGCCGATGCGGCGCTACCTCAAACAGTTCCTGTCCGACCCCCGCGTCATCGAATGGCCGAAGGCGCTGTGGTACCCGATCCTCTACGGCATCGTCCTCAACACGCGGCCGAAAAAATCGGGCGCCGCCTATGCCTCGATCTGGAACAAGGAGCGCAATGAATCGCCGCTGCGCACCTACACGCGGGCCCAGGGCGAAAAACTCGCCGCGACGCTTTCCGCCCTGCCGCATGTCGAGGTCGCCTGGGCGATGCGCTACGGCAATCCGTCGATGGAAAGCGTCGTCAACGGCATGAAGGAGCGCGGCTGCGAGCGCATCGTGATGGTCCCGCTCTACCCGCAATATTCCGCGCCGACGACGGCGACGGTGAACGACGAATTTTTCCGTGTACTGATGAAGATGCGTTGGCAGCCGGCGATACGCATCGCGCCGTGGTGGCACGACGAGCCGGTCTACATCGAGGCGCTGGCGAATTCGATCGAGGCGCATCTGAAAACGCTCGATCATGAACCGGAGGTCGTGCTCGCCTCCTGGCACGGCATTCCGCAGAGCTATTTCGCCAAGGGCGATCCTTACCATTGCCAGTGCCTGAAATCGACGCGGCTGCTGCGCGAGCGCCTCGGCTGGAGCGAGACGAAGCTCCTCGCCACCTTCCAGTCCCGCTTCGGGCCGGAAGAATGGCTGCAGCCCTACACCGACAAGACGATCGAGAAGCTGGCCAAGGACGGTGTCAAATCCATCGCCGTGTTCAACCCGGGCTTTGTTTCCGATTGCCTCGAAACTCTGGAGGAAATGGCGGTCGAGGGCGCAGAGATTTTCCGCCATGCCGGCGGCGCGCATTTCACCCACATTCCCTGCCTCAATGACGGCGTTGACGGCATGACCGTCATCGAAACCATCGTGCGGCGCGAATTGTCGGGGTGGGCGTGAGCAAGCCGAGGCTCATCCTGTCGTGGTCGTCGGGCAAGGATTGCGCCTTCGCGCTTCATGCCCTGCGGCGGGAAGGCCGCTACGATGTCGTCGGTCTCGCCACGACGTTCAACTCGGCCTTCGATCGCGTCGCCATGCATGCGGTGCGGCGCGAACTGGTCGAGGCGCAGGCCGCCGCGACCGGCCTGCCCTTGTGGCGCATCGACCTGCCCTGGCCCTGCTCGAACGAGGATTACGAACGCATCATGACCGGCTTCGTCGCCGAAGCGCGGGCCGCCGGCGTGACCGCCATGGCCTTTGGCGATCTCTTCCTCGAAGACGTGCGCGCCTATCGGGAAAAGAACCTCGCCGGCACGGGAATGGAACCGGTCTTTCCGCTTTGGGGCCGCGACACGAGCCTGCTGGCGCGCGAAATGATCGCGGCGGGACTTGAGGCGCGCGTGACCTGCGTCGATCCGCGCCAACTCGATCCCTCATTCGCCGGCCGCGCCTTCGACGCCGCCTTTCTCGACGATCTGCCGGGTGGCGTCGACCCCTGCGGCGAGCGCGGCGAATTTCATTCTTTTTGCCACGCCGGACCGATGTTCGATCGTCCACTCGCCATCCGCCTCGGCCATACCGTGACCCGCGACGGCTTCGTCTTCACCGATTTGCTGGCCGCCGACGTCGAAAGGTGATGCGCCGCCACAATTCGTGCTTATATGCGCGGGGCTGAACGATTTACGCGGAGGGCTTCCCGAATGTTCACCGGTTTCGACATCCTCATCCCCGTCCTCGTCATCCTCGTGTTTCTTGTCCTCTTCGCCGGCGTCAAGACGGTGCCGCAGGGCTTCAACTTCACAGTCGAGCGCTTCGGCCGTTTTACGCGATCGCTCACGCCCGGCCTCAACCTGATCATCCCGTTCATCGACCGCATCGGCTCGAAAATGAACATGATGGAGCAGGTATACGACGTGCCGACCCAGGAGGTCATCACCAAGGACAACGCCACCGTCGCCGTCGACGGCGTCGCCTTTTTCCAGGTGCTGAACGCGGCGCAGGCCGCTTACCAGGTCGCCAATCTGCAAAACGCGATCCTGAACCTCACCATGACCAACATCCGCACCGTCATGGGCTCGATGGACCTCGACGAATTGCTCTCCAACCGCGACGCCATCAACGAGCGCCTGCTGCGCGTCGTCGACGACGCGGCGCATCCGTGGGGCATCAAGATGACCCGCGTCGAAATCAAGGACATCAACCCGCCCAAGCAACTGGTCGATTCGATGGCCCGCCAGATGATGGCGGAACGCGAAAAGCGCGCCCAGATTCTCGAGGCCGAAGGCAAGAAGCAGGCGCAGGTGCTTGAGGCCGAGGGTCGCAAGGAGGCCGCCTTCCGCGACGCCGAGGCGCGCGAACGTTCGGCCGAAGCCGAGGCCAAGGCGACGCAGATGGTCTCCGACGCCATCGCCAAGGGCGACGTGCAGGCAATCAATTATTTCGTCGCCCAGAAATACACCGAGGCGCTCGGCAAGATCGCATCGGCCCCGAACCAGAAAATCATCATGCTGCCGATCGAGGCCTCGTCGCTGATCGGTTCGCTCGGCGGCATCGGCGCGATCTCGAAGGATCTGTTCAGCGACGCCGGCGCGGCCAACCGGGCCCATTCCGCCTCGCGTCCGCCGCGCACCGGCGGCAACGAGGGTTGAGATCATGATCGCGCGCATGATCCTCGAACTCGGACCCTGGGCCTGGATGGTGCTGGGGTTCATCCTGCTCGCCGCCGAGATCGTCGTGCCCGGCATATTCCTGCTGTGGATCGGCCTGGCGGCGATCGCCACCAGCGTCCTGTCGCTCGCCCTGTGGGGCGCCGATTTCTGGGTCTGGCAAGTGCAATGGCTGGTGTTTCTCGCCCTGGCGCTGGTCTCGGCCTACGCAGGCAAGCGCCTTATGGCGGGCTATGGCGATGAGAGCGACCAGCCGCTCCTCAACCGGCGCGAGGCGCAATTGGTCGGTCGCACCGCGACGCTCACCGAACCGATCCGCGAAGGCTACGGGCGAATCCGTCTCGATGACACGATGTGGCGGGTGCGCGGCCCGGATTCGCCCTCGGGCGCCCGTGTGCGGGTGACGGCCGTCGACAATTCGGAACTGGTCGTCGAAGCGGCATAAGGCCCTATGCCGCGCCGATCCGGAGCAGGTCGTGCAGATGCACGATGCCGACCGGACGTTCCCTGTCGACCACCATCAGCGTCGTGATCGCTGCCGCGTTCAGCATCTGCAAGGCGGTGGCGGCAAGCGTGTCGGGCGCGATGGTCTTCGGATTCGGCGTCATCACATCGTCGACGCGCAACGACAGCAGATCGCTATCGATGTGGCGTCGCAAATCGCCATCGGTGATGATTCCGGCCAGTTTGCCGTTCTCATCGGCGATGGCGACGCAACCGAAGCCCTTGGCCGATACCTCAAGGATGGCTTCGCGCATGCTGGTGCCGGAAGCGACCAGCGGCAGCGCCTCGCCGCCATGCATGATGTCGCGCGCCAAGGTAAGATTGGCGCCGAGCTGACCGCCGGGATGGAAAGTGCGGAAATGGTCGGCGGTGAAGCCGCGGACCTCCAGCAAGGCGATGGCGATGCAATCGCCGAGCACGAGCTGCATCAGCGTCGAAGTCGTCGGCGCGAGGCCGTGCGGACAGGCTTCCGCCGCCCGCGGCAGGAGAAGCGCGATGTCGGCGGCGCGCGCCAGCGCCGAATCCGCGCCGGCGGTGATGGCGATCAGCGGGATGGAGAAGCGACGTGAATAAGCGACGATGCCCTTCAGTTCGGCGCTCTCGCCCGACCAGGATATGGCGATGATCGCGTCGTCGCGGGCGATCATGCCGAGATCGCCATGAACCGCTTCGACGGGATGGACGAAAAACGCCGGCGTGCCGGTGGACGCCAGCGTCGCGGCGATCTTGGCGGCGATATGGCCGCTCTTGCCCACGCCAGTGACGATCACCCGCCCTTTGATGCCGGAAACCGCGCCGATCGCCGCAGCGAAGGGTTCCGCCAGACCGTTCGACAGGGCGTCCGCCAACGCCGCCATGCCGCCCTGCTCGGTCAACACCGTGCGTTGGGCCGAAGCGATGGACAATTCGGGAATGTGATGGGAAATCATGATCCGGTCCGCGGTGAATTCGTTGGCAGGCGATAACCTGCTTCGCCTTCCTTTGTCGAATCCCGGAGCTTTCCACCCGTCCGATTTCAAGGAAGCGTTAACCATCCCCGTTTACCAATTGGCAAAGATTGACGGTAACCGGAACCGGTCGAAGCCGATGCTGCATGACCGCCGCGACGCGATTTCGCGCCGCATAGCCCCAGGATCGCGGCGCGCCCTGCTTGCCGCGGCGGCCCTTGGACCGCGCTGCCGCTTGACGCCGGCGCCCAGACCTTCGGCTTGCGCGGTCCGGTCGACGAGGACGAAGTTGCAGCGGCGATCCATCGGCCTTCCCTTGCCAATCGCTCCAGCCCGCTCGAAAAGAAGAACGCGGACAAAGCCGCCAAGGCGAAGGCAGCCGAACGCACCGACAAAACATTGCCCGAGACCGATGACGACCCCTATTCGGCCACCGCCGATGGCAGCGACGCAGACGAACCGGTAGTCATCGAGGCCGAACCGTCGCTGCGAACGGCGGAACCGGTTGAGCCAATGGCCGACAACCGGGAAGCGGCGGACGAAGACGTCCCCGACCCGACAAAGGCGGCAAACCGAGCCGAACCGGTCGAGGACACCGGCGCCAACGAGCGCGCCGTGACCGACAACGCCAAGGCTTCGCCGCTCGACAATCGGGATATCACGGCGGAAGCCGATCCCTATGCGGCGTTTGGCGTTCATGCCGGTGGTTTTCTGCTCAAGCCGTCCCTCGAGCAAGGCGTGAGCTGGACCTCGAACGCCAATGGCGGCGGCGGCGCTGCGTTTTTCTCCGAAACCACATTGCGCCTGTCGGCGGAATCGAACTGGTCGCGCCACTCCGCCTCGCTCAATGCCTACGGAACCTGGCAACAACCGCTTTCCGGCAGCGCCGTTGCCGAACCGAAGGCCGGCGTCGACGCCGCGTTGCGGCTCGATCTGGACGGCCCATGGGCGGCCAACGCCGCGCTCAAATGGGCGCTTGCCCGGGAGGCCGCCGACTCCGCCGTGGCGCCGCCGGTTGGCGCGTCGCGACCGCTGGTCAACACATTGGGTGGCAGCCTCGGCCTGTCCAAGGACGAAGGCAAGGCGCGCCTTGGCGCGACCGCCGTGGAACGCAACGCCTATGGCGACGCAACGCTTGCGGGCGGCGGCACGCTGTCGCAGCAGGAACGCAATCAGACACTGGTGTCGGCGACTTTGCGTGCAGGTTACGAAGTGTCCCCGGCCTTCATACCCTTTGCCGAAGTCGAATTCGGACGGCGCATGCGCGATCTCACGCTCGATACGGCCGGCTATGCGCGTTCCGGAACGCAAGTGGCGTTGCGCGCCGGTTTCGCATTCGATCGCGACGAGAAACTCGATGGCGAAGTGGCGGTCGGCTGGTTGCGCGAGGATTTCGACGATTCCCGCCTCGCCGCCATCTCCGGCCTCTCGATCGAAGGCGCGGCGAACTGGTCGCCATTCCGGGAAACGACCGTGACACTGAAAGGGTCGACAACCGTCGAAGCCTCGGCCACCGCCGGCCGTTCGGGATCCCTCCTGCACGCCGCCGAACTCTCGGCAAAGCGTCAGTTGCGCGCCGATTTGTCGGCCGAAGCCGGTCTTTCCGCCTCGTTGCGCGATTATTCCGGCTCGTCGGACGCGGATGCTATTCTTGCCGCGTCGGCCGGATTTACCTGGTGGATGAACCGCCATCTCGGCCTGACCGGCCGAGCCCGCCACGAAATTGTCCAAAGCACCATCTCCGGCAATTCGAGCGCGACGACCAGCGTCTTTTTGGGCCTGAAACTGCAGCGCTGACAAGCGTCAGCGCGTCGCCTTTCGCCTTTCGACCGGCTTAACAGTGCCGTAGAGGCCGTCGATGGCATGGGCGATATAGTCATGCATGTCAGACCGCCACAATGCGAAGGCGATATTGGCTTCGACGAACCCTTCCGGTGAACCGCAATCGAAAGTGCGACCCCGATAATTGTAGCCGAAGAAGGCCTGGTCCTTTTTCATTTTCAGCATGGCGTCGGTCAGCTGGATTTCGCCGCCGGCGCCCTTCTCCTGAGCCGAAAGGACGTCGAAAATCTGCGGCTGAAGGATGTACCGGCCGGTAATGTAGAGATTCGACGGGGCTGTTCCGCGCTTCGGCTTTTCCACCATCGAATCGATAGTGAATCCGCCATGCGCGGCCGCGCCGGGCCCGACGATGCCGTATTTGTGCGCTTCTGCCGGATCGCATTCCTGCACCGCGACGACATTGCCTCCGGTCTTCTCGTAGAGATCGACCATCTGCGCCAGGCAACCCTTTTCCGATTGCATGATCATGTCGGGCAACAACAGCGCGAAAGGCTCGTCGCCGACAAGATCGCGGGCGCACCAGACCGCGTGACCGAGGCCGAGCGGCACCTGCTGGCGGGTGAAGCTGGTCTGGCCGGGCGCCGGCTGCATGCGTTGCAAGCGGGCCAGGACCTCGTCTTTGCCGCGCTCGGCGAGCGTATTGTAGAGTTCGACCTGAACGTCGAAATGATCCTCGATGACCGTCTTGTTGCGGCCGGTGACGAAGATGAAATGCTCGATCCCGGCTTCGCGCGCCTCATCGACGACGTACTGGATCACCGGCTTGTCGACAACGGTGAGCATTTCCTTGGGAATGGCTTTGGTCGCCGGTAAAAAGCGCGTTCCGAGTCCGGCGACCGGAAACACTGCCTTGCGCAACTTTTTCATCACATTCCCCAACCGCATTTCGGACCCTGGTCCCACGGCGTGACATTTTCATGCCGGAATTGAAAATTATTGAACGCCAAGTCCGACAAACCAGCCCATCGCGGCAAAATGCGGCGGCGACGCGTTCCGGATGACGCCATGGTAAACCAATTCCTAACCGCGTTGCCGCAAGGTGGCGGCAAGAACCCACTCCCGGAGCAATCCGCCATGCGCTCATTCGCCGTTTTCGCCCGCGCTACCGCCGCTGCGCTGGTGTTCGCTCTTTCTTCCGCGCCGGCGTTGGCCGACGCCGGATTTCGCAATTGGGTCGCCTCGTTCCGTGGCGTCGCGGTAAAATCCGGCGTCTCCGGCGCGACATTCGACAGGGCCTTCGCCGGCGTCGACGGCATCGATCCGGAAGTGCTTGAAAAGGCTCGCTATCAGCCGGAATTCAAGGCGCCGGTCTGGGACTATTTCGACAACCGCGTCCAGGACGAATCGATCGCCAATGGTCGCGCCATGGCGAAGAAATGGAAACCGTGGCTCGACAAGATCGAGGCGCGGTTCGGAGTCGACCGCCACATCCTGCTCGCCATCTGGTCGATGGAATCCAATTACGGCAAGATCCTCGAACGCACCGACGTCATGCGCAACACCGTGCAGGCGCTGGCGACGCTTGCCTATGCCGACAAGCGGCGGGCCAAATACGCCCGCACACAGCTCATCGCGGCGCTGAAAATCCTGCAGCGCGGCGATATTGACGTCTCCCACCTGACCGGCTCATGGGCCGGCGCCATGGGACACACCCAGTTCATACCGACGTCTTATCAGGCCTATGCGGTCGATTTCGACGGCAATGGCAGTCGCGACATCTGGACATCGGTGCCCGACGCGCTCGCCACCGCCGCCAATTTGCTGAAGAAGAACGGTTGGGCTTCCGGCCGGTCATGGGGTTACGAAGTCAGACTGCCGGGCGGCAAATTCCCCGGCGGCGCACAGAGCCTTTCGTCCTGGGCGTCGGCCGGCGTCAGCCGCGCCAACGGCAAGGCCTTTCCGCGCGGCGGCGACAAGGCGGTGCTGAAGACGCCTGATGGACGCGGCGGCCCGGCATTCCTCGTCACCAACAATTTCAATGTCATCAAGCGCTACAACAATGCCGACAAATACGCCTTTGCCGTAGGCCTTCTCGCCGACGCCATCGCCGGCGGCGGTCTGGTCAATGACTGGAACCGCCCGTTCACCAAGCTTTCTTTCGAAGAACGGATCGAATTGCAGGAACGCCTGGCCCGATCCGGTCACTATGAAGGAAAATTCGACGGCAAGATCGGTGACGGCTCCAAAAAGGCCATCATGTCCTTCCAGGCAGCGGCCGGCTTGACGCGCGACGGCTACCCCAGCAAGGAAGTGCTGAACGCGCTGCGCAAGAGGAACTGATGGACCGTCCGCACGCCGCGACATTGTCTGGACCGGCCCATCGCCGCCGACGGACGTTGCGCGTTTTTGTTGCGGCTGCCTTGGCGGCGCTTGCCGCCGTCGCGATCGCCGTTCCGGCGGAGGCGCAAAGCCAGCGGCCGCGAACGATTTTCGATCTGCTGTTCCGACCGCGCGAAGCATCGAAACCGGCAATCAAGCAACCGCGCGCGACCAAACCGAAAGCAAAACTGAAATCGAAATCCGTTCGTCGCAAAACCTCCGACAGTGAAAGTCTCGCCGCACAGGGCGGCGGCGAAACGCCGGCGATTGTCGAAAAGGCCGCTGATGCGCGGGTCGTCCTCGTCGTCGGCGACTTTGTCGCCGGCGGATTGGCTGAAGGCCTGACCGCGGCCATGGAAGGCAACGCCAATGTGCGCCTGGTCGAACGCACCAACGGTTCGTCCGGATTCGTCCGCGACGATTATTTCAATTGGCCGGTCGAGGTCGCTTCGCTGATCCAGTCTGAGAAGCCCGCGGCGCTGGTCGTCATGCTCGGCGCCAATGACCGCCAGCAGATGAAGATCGGCGAAACGCGCGAACAGCCGCTGACCGAAGCGTGGAAAGCGGAATATTCCCGCCGCGTCTCCGCTTTCGCCGCCGCGGCCCGCGCTGGCGGCGTGCCTTTGATCTGGGTCGGCCAACCCTCCTTCAAGGCGACATCGATGGCGACCGGCATGATTGCCTTGAACGACATTTTCCGGGTCGAGGCGCAAAAGGTCGGCGCGACCTATGTCGATATCTGGGATGGCTTCGTCGACGAAGCCGGAGCATTTGCGACGACCGGTCCGGACATCAGCGGGCAACCGGCGCGCCTGCGCGCCAATGACGGCATCAATCTGACCAAGGCCGGGCGACGCAAGATTGCCTTTTACGTCGAAAAGCCGCTGGCCAAACTGTTGGGCGCGCCGGCGAGCGTTCCCTCGGTCGCCGTCGCGGTTCCTTCGCCAGGCGATCTGCGCCTCAACGCGCCCGCGCCGGTCATCGATCGGACGGCGCCGATAAGCCTCGACGATCCGGCGCTCGACGGCGGTTCCGAACTTCTGGGCGCGGTTCTCCCCGGCGCCCCGTCGCCGCGCATGCCCGGCGCCCCGCCATCCGGCAGGGCCGACGACTTCAGCGCGCCGGCCATCGTCCGGTTGGCGCCGGCGATCGACTAATTCCGGACCGGCGCGACCGCGCCGCTATCCGCTTCAGCGCAACGCCGCCAAGCGCTTCGACACAACCAGCGCGATCGGGATCGAAACGATCGCCCCGCTGACGGCGGCGTAGATGATCGGCATTGCGCCGGAAAACTGGTTCATCGTCAGGATGGCGATGACGAAAACGCCCATCAGCGTGGACGCCGCCATAATATAAATCAGCCAAAACAGCTTGTTCACGGGAAGTCACTCCTTCATGCATGCGAAACCCGGCGGCACGCAAAATCCGGTCGAGACCCTCGTCTCGCCTTGATCTAGGACAAGCGCTTACCGCGGCAAATCGGTCGCACCCATCAGCGCTTCATCGATGGAGCGCGCCGCCGCCTGCCTTCGCGAATGGCCCAGACCACCAGCGACTGGCCGCGCCGCATGTCGCCGGCGGCGAAAACCTTGCCGACCGATGTGTGGTAGTCGCGGTCATCGGCCTTGACGTTCTTGCGCGGATCGAAGGCGACGCCGAGCTCGGACAACATGCCTTCATGCACCGGGTTGACGAAGCCCATCGCCAGCAGCACCAGATCGGCGCGCAGCACAAATTCGGAGCCGGGAACCTTTTTCATCTGGTCGTCGAGCCGGCAGCAATGCAGCTCCCTGACGACTCCGCCATCGCCGACAAAGGCCTCGGTCGCCACGGCGAAATCGCGTTCCGCGCCTTCCTCGTGGCTCGACGAGGTGCGAAGTTTCAGCGGCCAGCGCGGCCAGGAGGTCGCCTTGTCTTCCTTGACCGGCGGCCTCGGCATGATTTCGAGCTGGGTGACCGACAGCGCGCCCTGGCGAACCGACGTGCCGACGCAGTCGGAACCGGTATCGCCGCCGCCGATGACGACGACGCGCTTGCCCGAGGCGAGAATCGGCTCGTTGCTGTCTAGGCCCTCGCCGGAGACGCGCCGGTTCTGCTGCGGCAGGAAATCCATGGCGAAATGCACGCCGGCCAGATCGCGGCCGGGGATGGAAAGATCGCGCGGCGCTTCCGAACCGCCGGCGAGCAGCACGGCGTCGTGGCCGTCGACAATGTCCTTCGCCTTCACCGTCACGCCGACATGGGCGTTGACGTGGAAGGTGACGCCTTCAGCCTCCATCTGCGCGATCCGGCGATCGATATGGCTCTTGTCAAACTTGAAATCCGGAATGCCGTAACGCAGCAGGCCGCCCGGTTTGGCCTGTTTTTCGTAGACATGCACGTCATGGCCGACGCGCGCCAATTGCTGGGCCGCGGCAAGACCGGCCGGACCGGAACCGATAACGGCGATCTTTTTGCCGGTCTTTCTGGCCGGGATTTCCGGCTTGATCCAGCCATTGGCCCAGGCCCGGTCGGCGATGGCGCATTCGATGGTCTTGATCGTGACCGGCGTGTCCTCGATGTTGAGCGTGCACGACGCTTCGCAGGGCGCCGGACAGACACGGCCGGTGAATTCGGGGAAATTGTTGGTCGAGTGCAAATTGCGCGACGCTTCTTCCCAGTCCTGATGGTAGACGAGGTCGTTCCAGTCGGGGATCTGGTTGTTGACCGGGCAGCCATTGTGACAATAGGGCACGCCGCAATTCATGCAGCGCGATGCCTGCTCGATGGTGGCGCTTTCCGACAGCGGCAGGATGAACTCGCGATAGTGGCGAATGCGGTCCGAAGCCGGCGCGTATTTGCGGTCCTGCCGGTCGATCTCGAGAAAACCCGTTACCTTGCCCATATTCGCATTCCGTCCGTTTTTCATTTGCCTGGCTGATGGTCAGCCGGGGAATTTTCTCTGGCGCGTGCGGTCTGGCTCAAACACCGTAAGCATTCCTGCAAAACCGCCTTCGTGCCTTTTTATCCGCATGCTGATGTGCGCCGCGATTTCGTCCGCCGGTTTTCCAGACAGGCTGGGAGAGATGACAATCACGCCCACTGCCTTGCGCCTGAACCGGAAAATCAGCTGCGCAAAATCATAATCTTCAGTCAGAAGCACTCGCCCTGTTTCGAGGGAACGCGCCAGAACTGCTTCGTCTGTCAAACCGGCCATGCTCTCGGCTACCGATTCAATATCCAATCCGCTCTGCCTCAAATACCTGATCAGTCTTCCAGCAACGCATTCATCGGCCAGCAAGCGCATGTGTCACTCTGCTGCCTCGATTTTTTCACCCGCCAGGTAGTCGGCGGCAAAGGCCTGGGCGGCCATGACGTCGTCGCGGGAAACAGCCGGGTAATCTTCCAGCAATTGCTCAACCGTCGCGCCATGCCCCAATTTCCTCAGTATCAGTTCGACTGTAATGCGCGTTCCGCGAACCACGGGTTTGCCCGACATGATGCTCGGATCAGAGACTATTTTTTCATGTATCACGGTACGCCTCGCTCTCCGATCTCTTCATCGTCGGCAATATCCCAGAACGGATGGAATGGCTTAAGTGCTTTCCACCCTTCCGGCGATCGCGGAAAAACAGTGATTACGCCGTCTTTCTCCTGCCTCACGAAAATTCTGTCGCCAACCAGCACAAACGACTCAGGAATTTGCACGAACCGTTGGCCCTCCCTCACAAGCACCTCTGTTTCGACCTCAACTGCTTTCCAAGGCATGACCGGCATCCCTTCGACATCTATTTTGCATATGACCCAAACATACCGCCAAAGTCATCCAGCTGCTACCGTCGAGAACCGCCCAATTAGCGATGCGATTTCGCATTATTTTCCATGCTTCTCGAGTCCGAGCTACTGAAATTGCTAGCCTTCAGCGCACCAGTCCTTTGTTTTTTCACCTCCATCATAGGGAACTGCCCACCGTTTATTTTCCAAAAGCTCCGCACTTGCAGACTTCATTCTATCGGACGCCCAACGCTTCACGTTTGCGACGTAACGTCCGCCGAACTTGTCAAAAATCACGTCAGAAACCAGCACCCATGAGCCGACTGGAAATTTTCCTTCGATTGAAGATTTTGCCTCCTCTGCCAGAAGTTTCTCACGCAAGCACTTGGCATTTTTCAGTTCGGGCGCGTCTACGCCCTTGAGTCTCACGTTCGTTGTTATTGTTTGCTGCGGCCAAAAATAGATTTCGAGTTTCATCGTATCGGCATCAATTATTTCCAATACCTTTGCCTCAACCAGATTAAAATCCGGCCGGTCATTTTTTAGCTCCAAACAACGTTCACTTGCGGCGCAGCTTTCTCCAACTTTTGTGCTCTCCGCACCTATCGCGCTTGCATCAAAAAAGAGCGTCGCCATTGCAAACACCAGGAGTATAGAATTCACCGGCAACAGCTGCCTATTCGAAGGTCGCATATTTCTATCCTTTGCCCGCCTCACTCCGCCGCCACGCCCATCCGCATGCTTTCCATCTCCAGCAGCGCCCGGCGATATTCGACCGGCATCACCTTGCGGAATTTCGGCCGCCACACCACCCAGTTTTCGAGGATCGCCTTGGCCCGCTCCGACCCGGTGTAGTGCAGATGGTTGGAGATCAGCTGGTAGAGCCGCTCGTCGTCGTGGCGCGTCATGTCGCCGGAAACGTCGACGCGGCCCTTGTGGGCGAGGTCACCGCCGGAATGGCTGAGCTTTTCCATCAGCTCGTCCTCTTCCGGCACCGGCTCCAGTTCCACCATCGCCATGTTGCAGCGGCGCTGGAAATCGCCCTCCTCGTCGAGCACATAGGCGATGCCGCCCGACATGCCGGCGGCGAAGTTGCGCCCCGTCTTGCCGATGACGACGACGACGCCGCCGGTCATGTATTCGCAGCCATGGTCGCCAACGCCTTCGACGATGGCGATGGCGCCCGAATTGCGCACGGCGAAACGCTCGCCGGCGACGCCGCGGAAATAGCATTCGCCCTCGGTCGCCCCGTAAAGCACGGTATTGCCGATGATGATCGACTCTTCGGCCTTGTAGCGCGCGCCTTCCGGCGGACGCACCACGATGCGGCCGCCCGACAGGCCCTTGCCGACATAATCGTTGGCGTCGCCGACGAGATCGAAGGTGACGCCGCGCGCCAGGAACGCGCCGAAAGACTGCCCGGCCGTGCCCGTCAGCGTCACATGGATCGTGTCGTCCTTGAGGCCCTTGTGCTGATGGCGCATGGCCACCTCGCCCGACAGCATGGCGCCAGCGGTGCGGTCGGTGTTGCGGATCGACGCCTCGATGCGCACCGGAATCTTGTTTTCAAGCGCCGGCTTCGCCTCCGCGATCAGCTTGCGGTCGAGGATGTCGGCGATCGGATGCAGCTGGCGCTTGGTCCAGTGCATTTCCGTCTCGGCCGCCTCGACCATGTGGAAGAGGCGGGTGAAATCCAGACCCTTCGCCTTCCAGTGATCGACCACCGCCTGCTTCTCCAGCAATTCGGTGTGGCCGGTGATTTCATCGAGCGAGCGGAAGCCCATCTTCGCCAGCCAGTGGCGCACATCCTCGGCGATGAAGAAAAAGAAGTTGATGATGTTCTCGGGTGTGCCCTTGAAGCGCTTGCGCAAAACCGGATCCTGCGTCGCGACGCCGACCGGGCAGGTGTTGAGATGGCATTTGCGCATCATCACGCAGCCGGCCGAAATCAGCGGCGCGGTGGCGAAACCGAACTCGTCGGCGCCGATCAAGGCGCCGATGATCACGTCGCGTCCGGTGCGGATGCCGCCATCGACCTGCAGGGCGACGCGGCTGCGCAGGCCGTTCCTGACCAGCGTCTGCTGGGTTTCGGCAAGGCCGATTTCCCACGGGCTGCCGGCATGCTTGATCGAGGTCAGCGGCGAAGCGCCCGTGCCGCCGTCATAGCCGGAGATGGTGATGTGGTCGGCGCGCGCCTTGGCGACGCCGGCGGCGACGGTGCCGACGCCGACTTCGGAAACCAGTTTGACCGAGACGTCGCCGCGCGGGTTGGCGTTCTTCAGGTCGAAGATCAGCTGCGCCAGATCCTCGATCGAATAGATATCGTGATGCGGCGGCGGCGAGATCAGGCCGACGCCCGGCGTCGAATGGCGGACCTTGGCGATGACCGCGTCGACCTTGTGGCCGGGCAATTGACCGCCCTCGCCGGGCTTGGCGCCCTGCGCCACCTTGATTTGCATCATGTCCGAGTTGACGAGGTATTCCGCCGTCACGCCGAACCGGCCCGAGGCGACCTGCTTGATGGCCGAACGCTCCGGGTTCATCGAGCCATCGGCGAGCGGCATGTAGCGGTCGGCTTCCTCGCCGCCCTCGCCGGTGTTCGACTTGCCGCCGATGGCGTTCATGGCGCGCGCCAGCGTGGTGTGCGCCTCGCGGCTGATCGAGCCGAAGCTCATCGCGCCGGTGGCGAAACGCTTGACGATCTCCTTGGCCGGCTGGACCTCGTCGAGCGGAACCGGCGTGCGGCCGGTTTCCTCGGCGGTGCGGATATGGAACAGGCCGCGAATGGTCTTCGCCCGCGCCGAGCGTCCGTTGATTTCCTCGGCGTAGGATTGATAGTCGGTCCACGAATTCTTGCGCACGGCGTGCTGCAAATTCGCCACCGCGTCGGGCGACCACATGTGCGCCTCGCCGCGCAGGCGGAACATGTATTCGCCGCCGACTTCGAGCGCGTTGCGCAGCACCGGATTGTCGCCGAAGGCGCCCTTGTGGCGGCGCACGGTCTCTTCCGCCACCTCGGCCAAGCCGACGCCCTCGATGGTGGTCGCGGTTCCGGTGAAATATTTCGCCACGAAATCGCTCTTGAGGCCGATCGCGTCGAAAATCTGCGCCCCGCAATAAGATTGGTAGGTGGATATGCCCATCTTGGACATCACCTTGAGGATGCCCTTGCCGACCGACTTGATGAAACGGGTCACCACTTCGCCCGCCTCGACTTCCGGCGGGAAATCGCCGCGCGCATGCATGTCGAGCATCGTGTCGAAGGCGAGATAGGGGTTGATCGCCTCCGCGCCATAGCCGGCGAGGCAGCAGAACTGGTGCACCTCGCGCGGCTCGCCGGTCTCGACGACGAGGCCGACGGAAGTGCGCAGGCCCTTGCGGATCAGGTGGTGATGCACCGCCGCGGTGGCGAGCAGGGCCGGGATCGGAATGCGGTCCGGCCCGATCTGGCGGTCCGATAGGATGATGATGTTGTAGCCTCCGGCGACCGCCGCCTCGGCCCGTTCGCACAGCCGCTCCAGCGCCCCGGCCATGCCGGCGGCCCCTTCCTGCACCGAATAGGTGATGTCGAGCGTCTTGGTGTCGAAACGGTCCTCGGTGTGGCCGATGGAGCGGATCTTCTCCAGATCCTGATTGGTCAGGATCGGCTGGCGCACTTCCAGCCGCTTGCGCCGCGACGCGCCTTCCAGATCGAAAATGTTGGGTCGCGGGCCGATGAACGAGACTAGACTCATCACCAGCTCCTCGCGGATCGGATCGATCGGCGGGTTGGTCACCTGGGCGAAGTTCTGCTTGAAATACGAATAAAGCATCTTCGGCAGGTCGGACATCGCCGAGATCGGGGTGTCCGTGCCCATCGAACCGACCGCTTCCTGGCCCGTCGTCGCCATCGGCGCCAACAGGATTTTCACGTCTTCCTGGGTGTAGCCGAACGCCTGTTGGCGATCGAGCAAAGACACATCCTTGCGCAGCGCCCTCGGCTCCACCGGGGCGAGGTCTTCCAGGATCAGCTGGGTGTTGGCGAGCCAGCTGGCGTAGGGGAACTTGCCCGCCATTTCGGCCTTGATTTCGTCGTCGGCGATGATGCGGCCTTCCTCGAGGTCGATCAGCAGCATCTTGCCCGGCTGCAGCCGCCATTTGGCTATGATGTGCTTTTCCCCGACCGGCAGCGTGCCGGCTTCCGAGGCGAGGATGACGCGGTCGTCATCGGTGACGATGTAGCGGGCCGGGCGAAGCCCGTTGCGGTCGAGCGTCGCGCCGATCTGGCGGCCGTCGGTGAACGCCACCGCCGCCGGGCCGTCCCACGGCTCCATCAGCGCGGCATGGTACTCGTAGAACGCCTTGCGATCCTCGCTCATCAGCTTGTTGCCGGCCCAGGCTTCGGGGATCAGCATCATCATGGCGTGCGGCAGCGAATAGCCGCCTTGCCACAGGAATTCGAGCGCGTTGTCGAAGCAGGCGGTGTCCGACTGGCCCTCGTAGGAGATCGGCCACAGCTTGGCGATGTCGTTGCCGAACAGTTCGGAATCGACCGACGCCTGGCGCGCCGCCATCCAGTTGACGTTGCCGCGCAGCGTGTTGATCTCGCCGTTGTGGGCGACCATGCGATAGGGATGCGCCAGCTTCCACGACGGAAACGTGTTGGTCGAAAACCGTTGATGCACCAAAGCCAGCGCCGATTCGAAGCGCGGATCGGAAAGGTCGCGGAAATAGGCCTTCACCTGATAGGCGAGGAACATGCCCTTGTAGACAATGGTGCGCGCCGACATCGACACGATGTAGAAACCGTTGTCGCGGCCTTGAGTCTCGCCATAGATGCGGCCGGAAATCACCTTGCGCAGGATGAACAGCCGGCGCTCGAAAACCTCGTCGTTGTCGATCGACGCCGGCCGGCCGATGAAGACCTGGCGATGGAACGGCTCGGATGCGGCGATCTCGGGCGCCTTCGACAGCGACGAATTGTCGACCGGAACGTCGCGGAAGCCGAGCAGCGGCAGACCTTCGGCCGCGGCCGCTTCGCGGATGATGGTCTCGCAATGGGCGCGAAGCGCCGCATCCTGCGGCATGAAGGCATAGCCGACGCCGTACTGACCGGAAGGCGGCAGGATGACGCCCTGCTTGCCCATCTCCTCGCGGAAGAAACCGTCGGGAATCTGCACGAAGATGCCGGCGCCGTCGCCGACCAGAGGATCGGCCCCGACCGCGCCGCGATGCGTGAGGTTCTCGAGAATGAACAGGCCATCCTCGATCACCTTGTGCGACTTGCGGTTTTTCATGTCGACGACGAAGCCGACGCCGCAGGCGTCGTGTTCATTGGCCGGATCGTACAGGCCTTCGGCGGCCGGAAGGCCGGAGACCGGATCGGTGCGGCGCGCCGCGACCGGGGCTTGAGATGCGAACGTCGTCATGACCGTCCTCCGTCGGCGGCGAACCGCTTGGCGTGGCGCGAACGACCCGCACACGGCCGGATTGCCGTCGGGTCGGCGCGTCGATGGATATGGCAGCATTGCTGCCCTAATCAACAGATTCCAGATTGCTCGCCAAATTGCAAGCGGGTAATTTCATTCAAATCGATTAGAAAATAATATAATGTCGCGAATAAATCGGTATACGTATTTTTATTGCGCACACAGCCTTTTCGATCACGGTCTGGAATTGCTGAAGGAACTCTGGCACAAGCGCGGAAGCATCGGAAGGGAGATCGCCCGTGCATTTCGGATCGGACAATTGGGCGGGCGCGCATGCCAAAATCGCCGAGGCGATCACGCGGGAATCCGCCCTGTTCTCGCCGGCCTACGGCGCCAGCGACCTCGACAAGAAGGTTGCCGCGAAATTCAGCGCGGTCTTCGAGCGCGAGGTCGCCGTCTTTTTCGTCGGCACCGGCACGGCGGCGAACGCACTGGCGCTCGCAAGCGTCAACCGGCCCGGCGGCATTTGTTTCGCCCACCGCGAAGCACACATGATCGAGGACGAATGCGGTGCGCCGGAATATCTGACCGGCGGCGGCCGCCTGCACGGCGTCGACGGACCGCGCGGCCGCATGGATATCGCCAAGCTGCAGGCGGCGATCGATCACTTCCCCGCCGATTTCGTCCATGGCGGCCAGCCGATGGCGGTCTCGATCACCCAGGCGAGCGAAGCCGGCACGATCTATGGCCTCGCCGATGTCGCCGCGATCGCCGAAATCGCCAGCCGGGCCGGGGTGCCTTTGCATATGGATGGCGCGCGCTTCGCCAATGCGATGGTTTCCTTGAATTGCACGCCGGCCGAGATGACCTGGAAAGCCGGCGTCGACATCGTCTCCTTCGGCGGCACCAAGAATGGCTGTTGGATGGCCGAGGCGCTGGTGTTCATGAATCCGGCCGACGCAGCCCAGGCGCCGTTCGTGCGCAAGCGCGCCGCGCATTTGTTTTCCAAGTCGCGCTTCATCGCCGCCCAGTTCGATGCCTATTTCGACAACGATCTGTGGCTGTCAATGGCCCGCCACGCCAACGCCATGGCGTCGCTTCTGGCCGATGTCCTGAAGGCGTCGGACAAGGCCCGCCTCGCCTGGGAACCTCAGGCGAACGAGATTTTCGCCTTCATGAACCAGGCCGAAGCGCAGCGGTTGCAGCAGGCCGGCGCACATTTCCACGAATGGCATCCGCCGCATCCCGACAGCGCCACAGTCAATGAGGGTGAAGCGATGTTCCGCTTTGTCACATCCTTCGCCACGACCGCTGCCGAAATCGACCGTTTCGAAGCGCTTCTCGCCACGAACACGGCGGCGTGAACGCTGCGTCAATGAAAATGACACGCGCTTGATTTCCACCTGAACGGCGGACTTGGCATCACTTCCGGCACGGAAGGCCAGATGCCTATCCGGCTCAACAACGGAGTGACCCATGACCGCCAAATCCCTCGTTTCCGCCGCCTATCTCGCCGGCGCCGTAGCGTCCGCCCTTTCGTTCGGATCGGTTGTCGTTTCGACCGACGCCATCGCCGCCGACAAGGAAAAATGCTTCGGTGTCGCCATGGCCGGCAAGAACGATTGCGCCGCCGGCCCCGGCACGACCTGCGCCGGCACCTCCAAGGTCGATTTCCAGGGCAATTCCTGGAAGTATGTCGATGCCGGAACCTGCGTCTCGATGAAGGTCGATGGCGATCGCATGGGCTCGCTCGAGCCGCTGACCCGCGACCTGCCGTCCTGATCGATCACGATCATTCATTCTGTTGACGGAAGGACCCGCGGCGATGCAAACCCCAAAGGTGCCCCCCCACACAACGGGAGCTCCCGTCCTTCCGTTCCCCCGCGCCGGCAAATACGCCGGCGCGGGTTTCAAGCCGGAACACTTCGCCGAAATTCGCGGCGACGACGCCCCGCCCGCCTTCTTCGAGATCCACGCCGAGAATTACATGGGCGCCGGCGGAACGCCGCACGCCCAGCTGGCGCATCTGCGCCGCGACTTCCCGATTTCCCTGCACGGCGTCTGCATGTCGCTCGGCGGCCCGCAGCCGCTGTCGAAAGACCATCTTTCCCGTTTCAAGGCGCTGGTCGACCGCTACGAACCGGCGCTTGTGTCGGAACATTTGGCCTGGTCGACGCATGGCGACGCATTTCTCAACGATTTGCTGCCTCTGCCCTACACGGACGCGACGCTTGCCCATGTCTGCGCCCATATCGACGAAATGCAGCACGCCATCGGCCGCAAGATCCTGCTCGAAAACCCTTCGACCTACGTCGTTTTCCGTGAGTCGACCTGGGAGGAAACCGCCTTTGTCGGCGAAATCGCCCGTCGCACCGGCTGCGGCCTGTTGCTCGACGTCAACAATGTCTTCGTTTCCGCCACCAATCACGGCTTTTCGGCCGAAAATTACATCGATCGTTTTCCGCTGCGCCTGGTCGAGGAAATCCACCTCGCCGGTCACGATGCGCAGGAGGACGACATCGGCGCGCCGCTGTTGATCGACAGCCACGACCGCCCCGTCGCCGACCCGGTGTGGGCGCTGTTCGAACGCGTCATCGCAAAGCGCGGCCCGGCCGCGACCCTGATCGAATGGGATAACGACATCCCCGCCTGGCCGGTGCTGAAACGCGAAGCCGAACGCGCCGATGCCGTCATCCGCGCCGTCGAGGGGCGGGGGGCGCTCGTCCATGCCGCCTGAACCCTTGCCATTTGCCGAGCCCTTCGCCGCCGGCCTGCTCGATCCGGCCATCGCCGCGCCCGGCCTGATCGGCGACGCCGCCGGGCGGCTGGCGGGCAAACGCTACGACGTCTATCGCAACAACGTCACCATGGGGTTGGCCAAGACGATCGAGTCGATCTTTCCCGCCGTGCGCCATTGGGTTGGCGAGAAGACCTTTCGCGGCCTGGCCATCGACCATGCCCGCGCCGAACCGCCATCCTCGCCGCTGCTGTTCGACTACGGCCACGGTTTCGCCGATTGGCTCGACCGCATCGCGCCGCCCGAATTCGCCGGCTGGCTGGCCGATCTCGCCCGGCTGGAACGCCTGTGGCTCGACGCCTGGCACGCCGCCGACGCCGCGCCGCTCGACCCGACGGCGCTCGCCGCCGTGCTTCCTGAAAAGCTTGGCGATGTTCGCTTCGTCGCCCATCCGGCGGCGCGGATGTTTTCCTCGCGCCACGCCGTCGTGTCGCTGCTCCGCGCCGGGCGCGGCGACGGCGAAGCGCCCGCCGACCGGAACCGACCGGAAGCAGCGCTGGTCACCCGTCCCGCCTTCGATGTCGAAGTCCGCTTTTTGCCGCCTGGCGGCGCGGCGTTCCTGACCGCCCTGATCGCTGGCGAGCCGCTCGGCGTCGCCGCGGCGATGGCGCTCGACCAGGCCCCCGACATCGATATCGCCGCCGCGCTTGCCGCCATGCTTGCCGCCGGCGTGTTCACCCGCCTTGCCGACGCCTGAATCGGAGCTTCGCCGTGCAGTCTCTCATCGCCGTCCTTCGCCGCCTTCACGACGCCGTTTTCGGTGGAATCGAACGCTTCTCCGGCGATTGGTTCCTGCCGGCGCTGGCGCGCTTCGCCTTTCTCGCCGTGCTGTATTTCTATTTTCTGTCCTCGGCGCAGACGAAGCTTGGCGATGGCCTGTTCGGGTTCCTCAACCCCTCCGACGCCGCCTATTACCAGATCGCGCTTCCGGCGGTGGAGGCGGCCGGCGGCGATGTCTCGCAACTCGCTTTCCTTCCGTGGGGATTGATCGTGCGGCTCGGAACCTGGGCCGAATTCGTTCTGCCCGCGATGATCGTCCTCGGCCTGTTTTCGCGTGTCGCCGCACTCGGCATGATCGTCTTCGTCGCCGTCCAGACGCTTGTCGACATAGCCGTCCACAAGGTCGACGCCGCCACAGTGGGCGCGATGTTCGACCGCTTTCCCGACGCATTGATTGCCGACCAGCGCCTGCTCTGGCTGGCGATACTCCTCGTGATCGTCGTCAAGGGCGGAGGCGCGCTGTCGCTCGACCGGTTGCTGGCGAAACGGTTTCCGGCGCGTTGAATCGAACGCGGCGTCCGTTTCCGGACGCCGCGCGCACTTGGGAAAACTCCCTGAGGAATCAGGCGGCCTTCGCCTCAAGCTGCTTCGCCGGTTTGGCCGCGGCCGCGGCGATGGCGATCTTGCGCGGCTTCAGCGCCTCGGGGATTTCGCGCTTGAGCTCGACGTGGAGCAAGCCGTTCTTCAGCGCCGCGCCGGTGACCTGTACATGGTCGGCAAGCTGGAAACGACGCTCGAAGGAGCGCGCGGCGATGCCGCGATAGAGGAACTCGCGCTCTTCGGCCTTGTCGTCGGCGGCCTTCTCGGCCTTGACCGACAGGACGTTCTGATTGGTTTCGATAGCGATCTCGCTCTCGTCGAAGCCGGCCACCGCCATTGTGATGCGGTAGGCGTCCTCGCCGGTGCGCTCGATATTGTAGGGCGGATAGCTCTGGCCGGCGTCGGGCTGCCCGAGCGTGTCGAGCATCGAAAACAGGCGGTCGAAACCGACGGTGGAACGATAGAAGGGAGAAAAGTCGAACTGACGCATGTTGTCCTCCTGGAGCGACAAAGTTTGCGGTGAGGCCGGCTTGGAAACCCTCGTCGAGGCGTCTCCGGTCGGTCCCGCGGTCCCGATTGGCGGCCGCAGGCTTCATTTGGGAAGCCCGGGAAAGGTTTCAAGGCCTGGGGTCAGGACCCCAAGCCATGAACGCCGCATGAACCGTCGCTTCCGTCGTCGTTCAGATGCGTTCGCCTAATGTCAGAACCATAGCGGCGCCGAAAACGTTGGCCGGGGCCGCAAGGAATTGAGCCGGGTGCAACGTCCCTTCCGCCCGGGTCATGCGGGGCGGGCCGCACGGAAAACCGTGCAGCCCGCCCTTTCCTCATGCTGGCTGGCGCACCCGCCAAGCCCCTGCTAGAGCCTTTCAGCGCCCAAACGCCAAACGGACTCCATGAGCTTCCATTTCACCGAAACGGAAAACAATCCGGTTCCGCCCAACGGCTTCGGCGGTTTTTTTAGCGCCCGCGACGGCGTGACTTTGCGTTACGGCGTGTTCCGGACGCAATCGCGCCCGCATCTCGGCACCATTGTCATACTGCCCGGACGCAACGAGCCGATCGAGAAATACTTCGAGACGATCTCCGACGTCATGGCCATGGGCTACGACGCCGCCATCATCGATTGGCGCGGACAGGGGTTTTCCGGCCGCCTGCTCGCCGACCGTCGCAAGGGCCATGTCGGCTCCTTCGCCGACTACGCCGCCGACCTGCGCCAGTTCCTCGCCGACATCGTCCTGCCCGATTGCCGCGCGCCCTATCACCTGCTCGGCCACTCGATGGGCGGATTGGCGGCGCTGCTCGCCGCGCCATGGCTCGGCAACCAGGTCAGCCGCATTGTTCTTTCCGCCCCGTTGCTTGAATTCGGCGAAGCGCCGGTATCGACGGGGCGGCTCGGCCAGATCACCCGGGCCCTGTCGGCGATCGGGCTGGGTTCGCACTATTTGATCGGGTCGAAGGAAAAATCGCCGGACTTCCTCGCCAACGTCCTGACCAGCGACCCGCGCCGCTTTTGGCGCAACATCGCCATTCGCCGCGCGGCGCCCGAACTGGCGCTCGGCGGCCCGACGGTCGGGTGGATCTCGGCCGCATGCCAGGCCATCGATGTGGCGCGCGATCCCGAATTCATCGCCCGCATTCATGTTCCTGTGCTGTTGATCGCCGCCGGCAGCGATACTGTCGTCTCCAACCGCGCCATCGAGGATTTCGCCCGCCGGCCGCGCGCCGGCGCGCATCTGACCATCGACGGCGCCCGCCACGAATTGCTGCAGGAATCAGACGTCTATCGCGAGCCGTTTCTCGCCGCCATGCACGCCTATTTCTCCGGCGACATCCGCGCCGAGGCCGATTACCTCACCCGTTGAGTATGGCGAGCGCCGCATCGTGCAGGCGCGCATTGGCAGAGGCGAGAATCGATCCGCCGTTTTCCGCCCGGCCGCCGGTCCAGTCGGTGATGACGCCGCCGGCCTTTTCAATGATCGGGATCAGCGCCACGACGTCATAGGATTGTAGCCCGACTTCGCAGACCAGATCGGCCTGGCCCGATGCGACCATCATGTAGCCGTAGCAATCAGTGCCGTAGCGGACGAGGCGTACGGCGTCTTCGAGCCGGTCGTAGACCGCCTTCGCCGCGCCGGTGAACAGCGCCGGCGTGGTGGTGAACAGGATCGCCTCGTCGAGGCTCGCCGTGGCGCGCGTCGCAAGGCTTCGCGCCCCGCCGGGTCCCTCGTAGCGGGCCACGTCGCCATCGGTGAAGTAGATTTCGCCCGTAAAGGGCTGCGCCATGACGCCATGCACCGCCCGGCCGCGATGCGTCAGTCCGATCAGCGTGCCCCACACCGGCACGCCGGAAATGAAAGCACGCGTGCCGTCGACCGGGTCGATGACCCAGACGTGCTCGGCGTCGGCGTTGGTGGCGCCGAATTCCTCGCCGACGATGCCGTGGTCGGGATGGGCCGCCTCGATGGCGGCGCGAATGGCGCGTTCGGCTTCGCGGTCGGCTTCGGTGACCGGATCGAAACGGCCGACGCCCTTGTCGGTGACGGCGGCGGCGGCGCGAAAGCGCGGCAGGGTCTCGGCGGCGGCAAGCTGGGCGAGATGTTTAAGGAAGGCGGCGTCCGCCATGATGGCCTCGCAGGGATGGGGATGCGTCGCATTGGCACGGTTCGCATCGTGAAAAAAGTCTTAAGGCGCGCTTGACGCTTTGTGCAGTGCACCATACGCTCGTCGATGAACAGGTTTTCCTGTTCCGCCCTCCTTGGGCGTTTCCTCCCTAGACTCTGACCGCGTCGCCACGAGCGATGCGGTCTTTTTTTCATTCCGCCGCCCATTGCGCCGGCTGCCCGAGCGATGCCGCCAGCGCCGTCATTTCGCCTGCAAACCGCGCCATGTCGGCCTGAAGCCCGTTGAAACCGTCGCTTTTTTCGATTCGGCGTTCATCCAGGTAGAGCGCCCGGCTGATCTCGATCTGCACGGCGTGGACATTCCGCGCCGGACGGCCGTAGTGCTCGGTGATGAAGCCGCCGGCATAGGGCTTGTTGTGGGCGACGCGATAGCCCATCGCCGAAAGTGAGGCGATCGCGGCTTCACTGACCTCGCGCGACGCGGCGCGGCCGAAACGGTCGCCGACGACGATGTCGGGGCGGAAAGCCTCGGCGGCGACGCGGATATTGCCCGGCATCGAATGACAATCGATCAGTAGCGCCGCGCCGAAGGCGTCATGGGCGCTGGCCACCAATCGGCGCAAGGCAGCGTGATAGGGCCGGTAACAGGCCTCGATGCGGGCATGCGCCTCGGCCAGCGCCAGGCGGCCGGGGTAAATGTCGACCCCCTCGCCGACGATGCGCGGAATGACCCCGAGACCGCCGGCGACCCGCGGCGTACGGCTGTTGGCCTGCGCCGGCAGGGTTTCGGCGAACAGACGCGGATCGAGCTCGTTGGCTTCGCGGTTGACGTCGACATAAGCGCGCGGAAAATGCGCCACGAGAAGGCTGGCGCCGCTATCGCAGGCGCCGGCGAACAATTCGTCGACATAGGCGTCTTCGGAACGGCGGATGGCGATGTCGTCGAGGCGCGATTGCGCCCGAAACCGCGCCGGATAGGACCGCCCGCTATGCGGCGAATTGAACACCAGCGGGGACAGGGCGCGCTCCGGGCCGTGAATTGCAAACGGCGCGCCCGAGGCGAAATCCGCCGCGGCGCTCATGAACCGGCCCATTCCGTCGAACAAATCCCCATGCGGCGAAACTGCCACCGCGCAATCGGCAAGGCAAGGGCGATGAAATCGCCGGCATTCACCCGTTGTTTACCCGCGTATCGGCATAAGCTAATCATGGTTAACCGGCGCGGCCGGCCGACGAATGCAAAGGTTTGGGGACGGGTGACATGAAGCGTATCCTGCTGGCCGAGGACGATGAGGACATGCGCCGCTTTCTGGTGCGGGCGCTGGAGAAGGCCGGTTATGACGTCATGGACTATGACAATGGCGCAAGCGCCTATGAGCGCCTGCGCGAGGAGCCGTTCTCCCTGCTGCTGACCGACATTGTCATGCCCGAAATGGACGGCATCGAATTGGCCAGGCGCGCCACCGAGATCGATCCGGATCTGAAAGTGATGTTCATCACCGGTTTCGCCGCCGTGGCGCTCAATCCGGATTCCAAGGCGCCCAAGGACGCCAAGGTGCTCTCCAAGCCCTTCCACCTGAAGGACCTCGTCAACGAGGTGGAGAAGATGCTGGCGGCCTGATCGGTCGTCGGGGCTTTGCGCTTGACGCCTCCGGGCGTCTGTGATGTATGCGCGGCGCGAATGGGCGTGTAGCTCAGCGGGAGAGCACTACGTTGACATCGTAGGGGTCACAGGTTCAATCCCTGTCACGCCCACCATTCGCCTTCTTGATAACATTGGCTTTTTAGCCGTTATCTCCCTGCATCAGACCGAATGCTTTCGCTGCTGTCACACTCTTGTCACAGCGAGGCAAACGATATGGCTTCCTTTCGCAAACGCGGCTCCAAATGGCAGGTGCAAATCCGTCGCCAAGGTCAGACCCCGCTTTCGAGAACCTTCCTTTTGAAAACAGACGCCCAGGAATGGGCCAGAGAGATGGAACGCACAGCCGACAGGAGAGGCTTGCCAATTGATGCCAAGGTTCTGGACAAGGTGACGCTTAGGCAATTGGTCGAGCGCTACAGGGATACCGTCCTGCCTCGAAAGAAAGGGGCCGAAGTCGAGACCTATATCCTCAACGCCTTTCTTCGCGAGCCGATGTGCAGAAAGCCTGTTTCGCAGATCATTCCAGCCGATTTCGCGGCCTATCGCGACAGACGCTTGCAGGAGATCACGTCAAAGTCGCTCAAGCGGCAGTTTTCTCCAATACACAACATGTTCGAAGTCGCTCGGGACGAATGGGGATTGCCGATCCTTGAAAACCCTATGGACAAGGTGAAGCTCAAGGCGTTCGACAACAAGCGCGAGAGAAGGCTCAAAGCCGGGGAATTGGAGCGCATTGTCGCAGCCTGCCAAACCACCCGTAATCCTATCATTCTCAAGGTCATACTGTTCGCCTTGGAAACCGCCATGCGCAGGGGTGAAATACTCGCGCTGGGTTGGGACCAAGTGGACCTCGAACGGCGCTCAGTGACCGTTCAAGAGTCAAAGAACGGCTATTCCCGAACAATACCGCTGACTTCCAAAGCCCATGTGATATTATGTAGTTTGCAAATGGGGGACACAAAGGCATTCCCAGTTAGCAGCAATGCGCTCAAACTCTCATGGGTTCGGATAATGGAAAGAGCAAATATAACAGACCTACATTTCCATGACCTCAGGCACGAAGCAATTAGCAATTTTGCCGAAAATGGATTAGGTATAATTGAATTGTGCTGGCTTAGCGGCCACCGTGACCCGAGAATGATCATGAGGTATGCTCATAAGAATGAAAAGTTTTAGGAATTAATAAATGACTAAGAATTTTATCCGTTTGGTGCTTTTTTTATTCTCTTTTACATTTATATTTTTTTCTAGCTATAAATTCTTAGTTCCTATAAAAGGATTTATAATCAATATTGCTCCATTTGGAGCGGAGTGGAGATATAGGGCTATTCAACAACAATGCTTGAAAAGCTATATCGGAGACTGGCGCGCTCAGCGTGATTGTCGAAGAGCTTATACAGACACCTCCGATGCGGATATTGTCGAGTCCTTTAAAAAAAAGGAATTATATATTGGAGCAATATGCAAAGACGTAAAAAAATTGGCTGGAACAAAAATTGTTCCATGTAAGGCAACAGAATGTAGTAATTTCTTTTCTAAAAAGAATGCAAATGAAGTTGGTGAAGGATACTTGCAGCATATTTTGATAGAAATGATGAATGATAAAGATATTATAATATATATTAACTACAATACTAACAATGGATATTTTTCTTTAATAAATCTTGCAACGCTTGATAGTATTGAATTGGACTGTATTAAATTGGTGTCAAAATGAACAAGTCTCCTGTGGTTTTATTTAATGTGCGCTGGCTTTCCATCGAAGAAATATCATCAGAATGGTCAAAGGAACTAAACCGAGACGCGTCTATTATAAAGCGCGAGATGCAACTAGCCTTAATTAATTTCGACCGGATGGACCGGGGGCTTGGACGAATCGACGCTTTGCCGGACCAATTCGGACCTCCACCCGCCGAACAGTATGTGACAAGAGAATTCGTGGCGAGATTTGCCGCAAAACAACATTGGCCGCTTCCTTCTTTCTGGTTCCCGCCTGAACAAGGCGCGGAGCGACCGGGACGCCCATCGATGCGCGGTGAGGTTAGAGGCAGGTTCGCTGCGCGCCAGATAGAGGGGCTTACAGCGGATTCGATTTCAGCTGAGGCGCGTGAAATTCACAATGCCCTTGTCGCCGAACCCGATGGCAAGCACATACCTGAGCCAAAGACAATTCAGGTCCATATTCGTGACCTTTGGCATGCAAGATAGCCATTGCTCGAATCTTTAAATTCAATCTCATTTTATAGCGCTTTTAAAGGCAAGCAATATTTGAGATAATTATGTTGTAGGAGGGAGAACCTTCCTACGAAAAAACTTTGATTTTTAAAAGAAGGAATTTTAGAGATGAAATCTATTATCAATGATTCGACCGAAAGCGTTTTAAATAACATGGATACAATTCTGACTGAAAGCGGCTTTGCCGGGCCGACTGACATTCCGAAACTTGTTTATCTCTCTCTGGTCACCGGCATGTTGAGCCGTCCGGTGTCTATGGTGATAAAAGGCGCTTCGGGTGCCGGTAAATCATTCGCCTTGAATGCTGCCTTGCAATTCGTTCCAGCCAACGCCTACGAACGGTTTGAAGGCATGTCTGAGAAAGCGATTGTCTATCTGAAAGGCATCGACCTCAAACACAAGCACCTGATCATAGGTGAAGCAGCGGGAATGGCCGAAGGTGCCGGACGGGCATTGCTCCGCCAATTGCTTAGCGAAGGAAAAGTTCGCTACGCCACCGTTGAAAGCACAGACAAGGGCCTTTCGGGGAAAGAGCTGCTTGCTTTGGAAGGTCCGACGGGGCTGATCATGACCACAACGGCCACCGCCCTTCACCCGGAGGACGAAAGCCGGATGCTTTCGGTGCACATTCGCGAGAGCAGGGAAGCAATCAGGGAGGCTCTCATGGCTCAAGCGACAGGACAAGCCAAGGAAAAGAAGCAGATCGACAGCGCTCCTTGGTTATCCCTTTGGGATTGGATGAGGGAACAGCCGAAGAACGTTCAAATCCCCTATGCAAGAGATATCGCCGAAAGGCTCCCGGCGACCCATGATCGGATTAAGCGGGATTTTGTGCAGGTCCTATCATTGATCAAAGCTTCTGCACTTGTGCATGGTTCGGACAGAGAGCGAGATGAAAACGGTGAAATTATTGCCAACAAGCGCGACTACGAGATCATCTTCGACCTCTTGAATGGGCCGCTTTCTGTGGGATTATCCCGGTCGGTCTCCGACCATGTCCGAAAACTTGTGGAAGCGGTCGATAGGCTCGCGAAATCGAAAGAACGCCCTTGAAGGTGTCACCCTTTTTGAAATCTCGCGCGCTTTGGACAGGGACCGATCTTCGGTTTCCCGCGCCATCGCGGCAGCCGTAAAGGAAGGATTTCTTCGGGATGAAAACCCTGGTCAAGGTCGTGAATCGAAAATTTTTATCGGGGAAGTTCCGCTTCCTTCCGGTGACGCCTTGCCGCGGCCGGAAGAGTTGTTCGGCAGCCATCCTGGTACAGCTGAAAAAGCAGCCTTGCCGATAAAAACTGAAGCCGTCCACATTCCTTGGTAAATTTCACCAAAAAGCTCCCCGCATTTTCGCGGGGGGCTTCCCCTTCCAGTTTCCTAACACAACGGCAATGATGCGAATTCTTTTTTTTCAATAAGTTACTTGGTTATTTCTAGAAATTCGGCTGCCCTGCTCGATACCTTTCCCATACCATTGTCAATACTTCTGCATAGCCTAATGAAGCAGGGTTTCTGGTCATCACTCACCGTTGGCAGGGAGGCGGTCAATGACCAGCATGGGGCCGTAACCTGCCAGACAGGTTTCCAACTGGCCAGACGGCAAATCGGACATTGACCAACATTGCGTGTGGCGGCACTCTCGGCCCCAAACGGACATTCACGTCGTACTGTGTTGTATCCTTGAACTTCAAGAAAGCGGTCGTATTGATAGCCTATTCGGAGTGAGATGACCGACTAAAATCTCGCCAAGCGCTTTCTGCCATTCCAGCACAGAACTCTTCAGCCAATTCAATCTGAGATAGCCGCTCCAATCGCTCATAGTCTGCCGAGGATGCCATCCAATTTAGGAGGTTTTCTCTTGTAGATTTAGAATAGGTTTCGAAGAAAAAGTCGAAAAGTTCCAGTGGATGCTCCGATGATTTTTTGTTGCGATCAACTTCGCCAAAAAAAGTTCCCGGCGATTGATGATAGAGTTCCATTTCGGCATCGCTCAGTGGCACCTGACATATGATCGTTGCAGTACCGTCGTGAAGCCGAAAGATTCCTGATGCATTTTTTCCCTGCTCCATCACCACTGCGCTGAGTAGTTTGGCAGGAACGTCCTTTCCCGATCCATTTGGAACCAAATACGAGTTGCCGATGAGCAATCGCTCCTGATCAAGATTACCGAAAGCTTCCGCTGGAAGCCTCTCATCGAACGTTTGGGGGACATCCCAGTGATCTTGAAACGCTCTCAACAACGCATAGGGCTCTATGTGCTTCTGGCGAAGCTGGTGCATTTCCAATACTGATCGCGCGGCGCGTTCAAATGGGAAATCATCTATCTTGAATCCGGTTGCCGAGTAGAATCCGCCAGAGTTCAAGGCTTCAATGTCGTGGACAAAGGGCCTGTTTGTTATGAATAGATAGGCGCTTGGTGCCGGATCACCATTGATTGTAAGATTTCTCTCCGCTTCCGTGATGCCATCAACCATCTCTTTCATCCATGCAGACTCATTTGCTTCTGCTTCTCTTTCAGACCGGCTAATCTCGACGAATACGATCCGAGGATAATCCGCCTCTTTCTTAAGTGCGTCATGAAGCTTTTTGCGGATTGCAACTGGTTTGTCAGTTTTGCCTGCACGGCTTGACGTCATTGATACTGATTTTGCTTCGACCGCGAACTTACGACCCGTTACGCGATGGGTTGCGATAAACTCACTATGGGTTTTGGTGGGATCATCTTCGTCCTCAAGCTCAATTTCAAATCCTGCCTTCGCAAATCTTCCAATCACATAAGCCTCGTACAAGGCCCCTTCAAATTGACGGTGGTCTTTCAAGCGCGCTATCAGCTTTCTCGGGAGTTCAATATTGTGTTCGATTAGATAAAGATCATAAGCCAAACCTATGTAACCGCGCATTGCGCCGTTCATTGGCATCGTAGTCAATTTGCCCTGTTCGTCGATGTATTTTTTCTGATGTAGGCACATGCTCTGATACCATTTAATCAGTGGATGGCGGTCCTTTTCAAGTTTGGCAATTTCAGCGTTTCCCCACTCACCACCCAAAGTGTCAGACATATAGTCCATCAGGAAATCGGTGAACGTCAGCCATGTCTGTGATTTAAGAAGCCGCGAACCAACGGCGACAAACCTAGTACCGTTGTGAACGACCGAGATAATTGGCTTTCCCGCGCCCTGCATCAGGCGGCGCTGAATTTCCTTCGCATCTGAGCGCTGCGATTGAATTTTCAATTCTTCTTCAATCGACTTCTTTAAATGCGCTCGCATGGGACTGTCTGGGTGACGTCCATGGCAGCGCTTGAACTTCAATCCGGAGCCGCACGGGCATTTTTGGTTTCTGCCAGTCTTTCTCATGTCACCTACTGAGACCATTCAGGATCAAACCGTGTCGGAACGTCGGTACTATTCAATGTTCGCTTTCCCCAAAGACCCCCCCGTGTCTTCCTGTCACACTCCTGTCACAACGGCAGCCTGAAAGGAGCGCACAAGTGCACAGGTTGCGTAGCTCAGAAAAAGATCGTAGACTGCGCAAGCAGCTGAATTCATTCAGTCTTTTGCGAGGAGCCTGAAAGGCGACGGTGGGAGAGCACTACGTTGACATCGTAGGGGTCACAGGTTCAATCCCTGTCACGCCCACCATTCGCCCCTTTTCCCCAATTGAGTCAACTCGCACCGAAGCCTTTGGATTCGCGAAACAATTCGTCGCCGCCGAGCGCGTTGACGGCGATCACCGCCTGGGTCCGGCTGACGACGCCGAGTTTGCGCAGGATTTCCGACACATGGGCCTTGACCGTGGTTTCGCCCACCTGGAGTTCATAGGCGATCTGCTTGTTGAGCTTGCCGGCGCGCAACATGTCGAGCACGCGCATCTGCTGTGGCGTGAGCATCGCCAGCCGTTTCAGCATGCCGGTCCCGGCGGTCGCCGCCTCAACCGGTTTTTCGTGGCCTTCGGGCAGAAAGACATCGCCGCTCATCACCCGGCGGATTGCCTCGGCCAGCGTCGCCTTGCGCGCCGATTTCGGCACGAATCCGGCGGCCCCGTAAGCTATCGCCTGTTCGACAATGCGCGCGTCCTCATGGCCGGAGACGACCATGACCGGCAGGCGCGGAAAACGTGCGCGCAGATGCAGCAAGCCCTCGAAACCGCGCACGCCGGGCATGTTGAGGTCCAGTAGCGCCAGATCGCAACTGTGGTCGGCGTCGATGAGGCCCGAAGCCTCGGCGATCGTCGCCGCATCGAGCGTTTCGGCGTCCGGATAGGCCAGTTCGACGGCGCTGCGCAGCGCCTCGCGAAAAAGCGGATGGTCGTCGATGATCAGGAACTTGGTCATGGCGGGCAACCGATTGGACGTCTCGGCAGCGATCCTAGAGCGTTTCTCGTTCAAATTGGAGCAGTTTGATGGCAGGGTTTTTTCGACCCGGCGAGGAGAAGACTGGAGCGCGATGCGACCATCGCGCGAGGATTTCGACACGGCCGGAGCGGAAAAGACAGCCAAGCCGGATTGGGGCAACACGCTGTTTTCCTTGGCGAACTGCAATCGTTTCAGCTTGGTCTTTTGCGCCTTGGACGGCGTCGCGAAACGCTAGCGATGCGCGCAGCGGCAAGCTCTTCTGACGACGGTCCGGCCGCCTTTCCGACCGAAAGAACAAGACGCGTCAATCCTTGTCCGGTTTGGTGCCGCGCAGGCGTTCGACCTCGCGGATGCGCCGCGCCGCGCCTTCGCCGGCGGCGCGCGTCGTTTCGCAGAGCAGCAATTCCACCGCGGCGAAAAGGGCGAGCGAGGAATCCCATGGCGATGGCGCTGTGGTCCGCCCGGCGATGACGTGGCGCGAAAGACGCGCGATCGGCGACAGCCATTGATCGGTGAACAGGATGATGGTCGCGCCGCGCGCCGCGGCCGCTTCCGCCAGCGCCAGCAAATTCGCCGAATAGCGGCGGATGTCGAACAGCACCAATGTGTCGCGCTTGCCGACATCGATCAATTGGTCGCCCCAGGCGCTTTCCTGGCCGGCAAGGTGCGTGACGCCGGCCCGGATGATTTTCAGATGCGCCGCCATGTAGCGCGCCACCGGATCGGTGAAGCGTCCCCCGACCAGCAGCACATGGCCGCGCGGGTCGGCGAGACGGCGGGCAATATCGTTAACTTGCGCCGGCGGCAAATGCCGGAACGTCTCGCGCAGATTGGCTTCGATGGCGCCGAGAAACGGCTGCGCCCCGAACGAGGCGGTTTCCGCCCGGTTGAGCGGCGATTGCGCCCGCGCCGCCAGTTCCTCCTTCAGCGCCGCCTGGAATTCGGGATACGAGGCGAAGCCCAGCCGGGCGACGAAACGCAACACGGTCGGCGCGCTGACGCCGGCAGCCTTGGCGAATTCGGCCACCGAACCGAGCCCGATCAACGGATAATTGGCGTTGAGCGCATGCGCCGCCCGGCGCTCGCCCGAAGGCAGTATGCCCATTCTTTCGGCAATGCGTTCGGAAAGGCCATCCGCCATGGACCCGGCGCTCCCCTCGCCGCAAAATCCTGTTTGACAAGCTCCGATTCCCTGTATGAAATGATACGCACGGACGCAATGAGACTAAGAGCGTAACAAACGTTACAGCGTTCGAGGGACAGGCATGGCGGCAGCAGGGGCAAGCGGCAGGGATGCCGTATCGGTCGTCAACGAGGCGGGCAAGGGCCCGTTTGTCCTCGCTTGCGACCATGCCTCCAATCGCATTCCGGCCGGCTATGGAACTTTCGGCCTGCCCGCCGCCGATCTTCAGCGCCACATCGCCTGGGATCCGGGCGCGCTCGCCGTATCCGAAGCGATGGCGGCGACCCTTGGCGCGCCGCTCGTCGCTTCGACTGTGTCCCGCCTGCTCGTCGATTGCAATCGACCGCTCGACGCCCCGGACCTGATCTGGGAAGTGTCGGAGGATACGCGCATTCCCGGCAATCTCGGCCTTTCGCAAACCGAGCGCCGCCGCCGCATCGATTTCGCCTGGCGTCCGTTCCATGACGCTATAGACCGGCTGATCGAGACGAGGCTGGCTGCCGGATCAGCCGTCGGCCTTGTCACCGTCCATTCCTACACACCGGTGTGGAAGGGCGTCGCACGGCCGTGGCATGTCGGGATCATTCATGACGAGGACGAACGCCTGTCGGCGCCATTGCTCGCCGGATTGCGGGCCGAGGCAGGACTCGTCGTCGGCGACAACCAGCCCTATTCTCCCGCGGACCGCGTCTATTTCACGCTGGAAAGGCACGCGCGGTCGCGCGGCCTGCCCTGCGGCATGATCGAAATCCGCAACGGCCTGATCGCCGATGCGCGCGGCCAGGACGCATGGGCCGACAAGTTGACCCGCCTGCTTGCGGCGGTACAGCCCGCCGCCGAGGCATCGGCGCAGAAAGCCGGAGTCGTCCGACATGCCTGAGGCGATCAAGATCTACGTTCGCCGGATCGAGCGGATCAACCACCGCGTCGGGCGGTTCGCCATGTACCTGCTGTTCGCCATCATGGCGGTGATGCTTTGGTCTTCCGCCTCCAAGGTCGCGCATCTGCCGGCGAACTGGACGCTGGAGACCGCGCAGTTTCTCTTTGTCGCCTATTACCTGCTGGGCGCGCCTTATTCGATGCAGCTTGAAAGCAATGTGCGCATGGACCTCGTCTACGGCCGGCTGTCGCGCCGCCGCCAGCTGCACTGGGACATTTTCACGATTTTCGCGCTGATCTTCTATCTCGGCGTCATGCTTTACGGCGCCGTCGACAGCACGATTTACGCCTTCTCGATCAACGAACGCAGTCCGACCGCCTGGCGGCCGCCAATGTGGCCGATCAAGCTGGTGACCTGCATCGCCTTCCTGCTGCTGCTCTTGCAGGCGTTCGCGCATTTCTTCCGCGACCTCGCGGCTCTTCGCGGCGAGGAGATCTGATGTCGTACGAGACGATCGCCCTGTTGATGTTCGCCACCCTGATGCTGATGATGCTGACGGGCCAGCGGGTATTCGGCGCCATCGGTTTCGTCGCCGTCCTCGCCGCGCTTTCGCTGTGGGGAACGGGCGGCTCGGATCTCGGCTATTCGGCCGTGATGAAACTCATGAAATGGAACGCCCTGCTGACGCTGCCGATGTTCATATTCATGGGCTACGTCATGTCGGAGACGCGGCTGGCCGCGGACCTGTACCGCATGTTCCACGTCTGGATGGGACCGCTGCCGGGCGGGCTGGCGATCGGGACGATCCTTCTCATGGTGCTGATCTCGGCCATGAACGGCCTGTCGGTCGCCGGCATGGCCATCGGCGCGACGATCGCGTTGCCGCAGCTTGCGGCGAACGGCTATCGCAAGGAAATGATTTCGGGCGTCATTCAGGCCGGCTCGTCGCTCGGCATACTGATCCCGCCTTCCGTCGTGCTCGTCCTCTACGCCATGATCGCGCGCCAGCCTGTCGGCCATCTCTGGCTGGCCGGCATTCTGCCCGGCCTGCTGATGGCGGCGATTTTCATCGCCTATATCGCCGTCAGGACCTGGCTCAACCCTGCACTCGGACCGCCACTGAGCAAGGAAGCGAGAGCCGAAATCACAATGGCGGAGAAGTGGCGCTGTTGCGCGCCGGTCGTTGCCGGTCTTCATCTTCGCCGTCATTCTCGTTCCCTTCGTCCTGGGCTGGGCGAGCCTTACCGAGGCGTCGGTGTTCGGCGCGCTGGCGACGGTGATGGTCGCCGTAATGAAGGGGCGTTTCACCTGGGAAGTTTTCGAGGCGTCGACGCGGCACACGCTCGCGATCTCGGTGATGTTCATGCTGATCATCCTCGCCGCCCTGTCGTTCGGCGCCGTTTTCGATGGCCTCGGCGCCGGCAAGGTCATCGAGAATTTCTTCGTCGGCGAACTCCACCTGGAGCCCTGGCAGATTCTCGTCCTGATGCAGTTGTCCTTCCTGATCATGGGCATGTTTCTCGACGACACCGCCATGCTCGTGATCGTCGCCCCGCTCTATGTCTCGCTGGTCGACCAACTGGGCTACAGCCTGATCTGGTACGGCGTGCTCTACACGATCACCTGCCAGATCGCGTATCTCACGCCGCCTTTCGGCTATAATCTCTTCCTGATGCGGGCGATGGCGCCCGCGGATTACTCGTTGCCGATGATCTACAAATCGGTCGCGCCCTTTGTCGTTCTCATGCTGGTGACGCTCGTCATCGTCATGATCTTCCCGCAGATCGCGCTCTGGCTTCCCGAGCAGGTCTACTCGGCGCGCTGAATGTCCAGACGCTTGCGGCGAAAAACCGGATTGAAAAGAGAAGGAGAACAGGAATGGCCACCAGACGCAAATTTCTAGCCGCCGGCTTGGCGACGGGCGCCACCGCGATTGCCGCACCCGCCGTCCGCGCGCAATCGGCGCCGATCAAATGGCGCCTCCAGACCTACGCCGGCCCCGCGCTCGGGGCGGAGGTCGTCAAGCCTGCCATCGAGCTGTTCAACCAGATCGCCAACGGCCAGATGGAGATCGAGCTGTTCTACGCCGACCAGCTGGTGCCGACCGCCGAATTGTTCCGCGCCATGCAGAAGGGCACGATCGACGCGGTGCAGTCCGACGACGATTCCATGGCGAGCCCGACCGAGGTGACGGTGTTCGGCGGTTATTTTCCGCTGGCGCTTCGCTATTCGCTCGACGTGCCGGCTCTCTTCAACCACTGGGGTCTCGACCAGATCTGGAAGGAGGAATACGCCAAGGTCGGCGTCCAGCACATTTCGGCCGGCTCGTGGGATCCGTGCAATTTCTCGACCAAAAAGCCGATCGAGAAGCTCGACGATCTCAAGGGTCTGCGTATCTTCACTTTCCCGACTGCCGGACGATTCCTGTCGCGCTTCGGCGTGGTGCCGGTCACGGTGCCGTGGGAAGACGTGCAGGTCGGTCTGCAGACCGGCGAACTCGACGGCATCGCCTGGAACGGCGTGACCGAGGACTACACCTCCGGCTGGGCCGATGTGACCGGGAACTTCTCACCAACAACATTTCCGGCGCCTGGATTGGCCATTTTTCGCCAACCCGGAGAGCTGGAACAAGGTTCCGCCGCACCTCCAGCAGTTGCTCAAGGCCTGCTTCGATTCCTCGCACTACTATCGCCAGCACTGGTACTGGGCCGGCGAGGCGCGGCTGCGCATCGAGGAAAGCAAGCTGAAATATACGACAATTCCCGCCGCCGAATGGGCGACCGTGGAAGCCGAAGCGCAGAAGTTCTGGGACGAGATCGCCGCCGAAAGCGAGATCAAGGCCAAGATCGTCGGCATCATCAAGAAATACAACGAAACGATGGTGAAGGCGGGACCGCCCTACCGTTACGGCTGAGCCCGTGTGACCGAAATCGCCGGCCGCGTCCGCGCGGCCGGCCTCCCGTTCCAACCCCGATCCGTGCGAGACCAAAATGGCCGGAAACCTGAGCTTCGACGAACTGAAAAAAGCGGTCGCGAGCGGCGACATCGACACCGTGCTCGTCTGCATCGTCGACCAGCAAGGCCGGCTCATCGGCAAACGCTTCATCGGCGCTTTCTTCGTCGAATCGGCTCATGACGAGACGCATGGCTGCAACTATCTGCTCGCCAACGACATCGACATGGAGCCGGTGCCGGGCTACGCCGCCGCCTCGTGGGCGAAGGGCTATGGCGACTTCGTCATGAAGACCGACATGTCGACATTGCGCCGCATCCCGTGGCTGGAAAAGACCGCGCTGGTGCTCGCCGACGTGCAGGACCACCACCATCACGAAGACCTGCCGCATTCGCCGCGCGGCATCCTCCGCAAACAGATCGCCCGCCTGACGGAGCGCGGCTGGATGGCCTATTTCGCCTCGGAACTGGAATTCTTCCTGTTCGAGGAAACCTACGATTCGGCCCGCGCCAAGAAGTTCACCGACCTTTCGACGGCCTCGCCCTATATCGGCGACTACGGCATCCAGATCACCTCCAAGGAAGAACCCTACATGCGGGCGATCCGCAACGGTCTCGCCGGCGCCGGCATCCCGGTTGAGAATTCCAAGGGTGAGTGGGGTCCCGGCCAGGAGGAAATCAACGTGCGCTATGCCGAGGCGCTCGAGATGGCCGACAGCCATGTCATCATGAAGAATGGCTGCAAGGAAATCGCCCACACCATGGGCAAGGCCATCACCTTCATGGCGAAGTACAATTACGGCCTCGCCGGCAATTCCTCCCACATCCACAATTCGCTGTGGACCGCTGACGGCAAGACGCCGCTGTTCCTCGACAAAAAGGGCGAGCGCGGCATGTCGCAGCTGATGCGGCACTGGGTTGCCGGCCAGATGAAATACGCCCGCGACATCACGTATTTGCTCGCGCCCTACATCAATTCCTACAAGCGCTTCCAGGTCGGCACATTCGCGCCGACCAAGATCATCTGGTCCGACGACAACCGCACCGCCGGCTTCCGCCTGTGCGGCGGCGGCACCAAGGGCATCCGCATCGAATGCCGTATCGGCGGCGCCGATCTGAACCCCTATCTCGCCTTCGCCGGCCTGATCGCCGCTGGTCTTGCCGGCATCGACGAAAAACTGGAACTGCAGAAACCGTTCGAGGGCGACGCCTATTACGGCGCGAAGTTGCCGGAAATCCCCAAGACCCTGCGCGAGGCGATCGAGCACCTGAAGAAATCGAAGATGCTCCTTTCGGCATTCGGCAAGGACGCCATCGACCACTACATCCACACCGCCGAGTGGGAGCAATTCGAATACGACCGCCGCATCACCGACTGGGAGCTGCATCGCGGGTTCGAGAGGTACTAGGAAACGCGGGTTTTGACACACCTACACCTAAACACTAACCTCCTTCGCATCACTGCTGAAGGAGAGCCAAATGTCGAAATATGACCCATTGCGCGACTATTTGGCCGGCCAGACTCGCGAGCGGATCGCCATGACCTTTACGGAGATCGAAACCGTGCTCGGCTTCGCGCTGCCGGCTTCGAAAGCCAATCGCGCCTGGTGGAGCAACAATCCGCACAACAACGTCATGACGCGCGCCTGGCTTGCCGCCGGCTTCGAAACCGAAGCTGTCGACACGGAGGGAGAATGCCTGACCTTTCGTCGCACCGGACTCGCGCCGGCCATATCCGGATACTCCGAAGATCGTCAGCCGCCCTATTCGGCAATTGGCCGCCAAAGCCGGGTCAACGCCAAACCGGCCGGTCGCGAAGTCGAATCGGCAGGCACGCGCCGTTCCATCTTCGGATGCATGAAAGGCACGCTGACGCTCGATCCCGACGTCGACCTGACCCAACCGGCCGATCCCGAGCTCGCCGACTATCTCGACCGGAAGTACGGCGCGGAGGATTTCGCTTGAACGGCTTGCTGCTCGACACCTGCGCGGTAATCTGGACCGGCCTCGATGCCAAGGTGGACGAACCCGGAAAGAGTGCGATCAATGCGGCGAACGCCGCCGGCGACGAGATCGCGGTGTCGAAGGTAACAGCGCTCGAACTGGGCATGCTCGCTTCGCGGGGCAAGCCGAAGTTCCCTGTCGATCCCAAGGTCTGGTTCCATAAGTACATGGAACGTTCCGGCGCCCGCCTCATCGACATGGCGCCCGACCTACTCGTCGATTCCTGCTTCCTCCCGGCGTTCCGCCGAAGGACCCTTTCGATCGCATCGTCATTGCGACCGCTCGACACGAAGGCCTCACCATCGTCACCCGCGACAAGGCGATCCTCGCCTACGGCGCATCCGGTCATGTAAGAACATTAGCCTGCTAACCCTGTCGGAGACTCAGTCTTGGAAACCATCAAACTCATCTCCCCGGTCGACGGTTCGGTCTATGCCGAGCGCCCGGTCCTCTCGGTTCGCGAAGCCAACGCCACGGTCGAACGGGCCAAGCAGGCGCAGATGGCCTGGGCGCTGACCTCGTTCGCCGAGCGCGGCCGGCTGATGGCAGCCTTTCTCGACGCGCTCCTCGCCATGAACGACGACATCACCACCGAGCTTGCCTGGCAGATGGGCCGGCCGGTGCGCTATGGCGGCGAGAAACGCGGCGTCGAGGAGCGCACCCGCTTCATCATCGCCAACGCGGAAGCAGCGCTCGCCCCGATGATGGTCGAGGATTCGACCGCGTTTCGCCGCATGGTCAAGCATGTGCCGCTCGGCGTCGTCCTCGTCATCGCGCCATGGAATTATCCATACCTCACCGCCGTCAACACCATCGTACCGGCGTTGATGGCCGGCAACACCGTCATCCTCAAGCACGCCTCGCAGACGCTGCTCGTCGGCGAGCGATTCCAGATGGCGATGGACAAGGCCGGCGTGCCGAAAGGCGTGTTCCAGAACGTCGTGCTCAACCACGCCATGACCGAGGCGCTGCTCGGCTCCGGCAAGATCGATCATTGCAATTTCACCGGCTCGGTCAATGGCGGCAAGGCGATCGAACGCGCCGCCGCCGGCACCTTCATGTCGCTCGGCCTCGAACTCGGCGGCAAGGACCCGGCCTATGTGCTGCCCGACGCCGATCTGAACCACGCCATCGAGAACATCGTCGACGGCGCCTTCTACAATTCCGGCCAGTGCTGCTGCGGCATCGAGCGCATCTACGTGCACGAGGACGTCTATGACGATTTCGTCGAAGGCGCTCGCGCGCTCACCAGCCAGTATGTTCTCGGCAACCCCCTCGAACAATCCTCCACCATCGGGCCGATGGCGCAGGCCCGTTTCGCCGACCTCATTCGCGAACAAAAGGCCGAGGCGCTGCGCAAGGGCGCCAAACCGCTGATCGGCATGAAGAATGCGCTCGACAAGCCCGGCTCGACCTATCTCGCCCCGGAAATCCTCGTCGACGTCGATCACCAGATGGGCGTCATGCGCGAGGAGAGCTTCGGTCCGGTCGTCGGCATCATGAAGGTGCGCTCCGACGCCGACGCCATCGCTCTGATGAACGACAGCCCCTATGGCCTTACCGCCTCGGTGTGGACCAAGGACAAGGCGCGCGCCGAGGCGATCGGCGACGCGGTCGAGACCGGCACGGTCTACATGAACCGTTGCGACTATCTCGATCCGGCGCTGGTGTGGACAGGCGTCAAGGATACCGGCAAAGGCGTCACTTTGTCGGTGATGGGCATCCAGGGCCTTACCCGGCCCAAATCCTATCACCTGCGGACTCTCGCCTGACCATGCCCGGTTTTCGCGCCACCATTCCCGCCCGCTTCACCGTGCTCGTCGACGATGCGGTGAGCCGCGTCACCCGCTGGGATTTCGAACCCGGCGCCGAGACCGGCTTTCATCGCCATGGCCTCGCCTATGTCGTCGTGCCGATGACCGATCTCGACGTGCTCATCGAGGACGCGTCCGGCGAACGCCGCGTCCAGGTGGCGGCGGGCGCCGCCTATGCGCGCGAAGCCGGCGTCGAGCACAATGTCGCCAATGGCGGCGAAACACCGATGTCCTTCATCGAAATCGAAATCAAATCAGCGAGTTGAGGAATAAAATGGCCAAGTCGACCCAAGCCCGTTGGAATTACCCCACCACCGTGCGCTTTGGCGCCGGCCGCGTCAGTGAATTGGCCGAGGCCGCCCAATCGGCCGGCATGAGGATGCCGCTGTTCGTCACCGATCCCGGCCTCGCCAAAATGCCGATCACGGCGAACGCGCTGAAAGTGCTGACCGACGCCGGCATGAAACCCGGCCTGTTCCACGACGTGCAACCGAACCCGGTCGAATCCAACGTCTATGCCGGTCTCGAGGTGCTGCGCAAAGGCAAACACGACGGCGTCATCGCCTTTGGCGGCGGCTCGGCTCTCGACGCCGCCAAGGTCATCGCCTTCATGGCCGGCCAGACCCGGCCGATGTGGGATTTCGAGGATGTCGGCGATTGGTGGACTCGCGCCGACCCGAAGGGAATCCTCCCCATAGTCGCCGTGCCGACCACCGCCGGCACCGGCTCGGAAGTCGGCCGCGCCGGCGTCATCACCCAGGAGGCGACCACCACCAAGAAGGTCATTTTTCACCCGAAGATGATGCCGGCCATCGTCATCGCCGATCCGGAACTGACCGTCGGCATGCCGCCCTTCATCACCGCCGGCACCGGCATGGACGCGCTCGCCCATTGCCTGGAAGCCTATTGCGCGCCGGGCTATCACCCGATGGCCGACGGCATCGCCATCGAGGGCATGCGCCTCGTTTTCGAAAACCTGCCGAAGGTCTTCGCCAACGGCAGGGACATCGAAGCGCGCGGCCACATGATGAGCGCCGCCGCCATGGGCGCGACCGCCTTCCAGAAGGGCCTCGGCGCCATCCACTCGCTGTCGCATCCGATCGGCGCGATTTACCACACGCATCACGGCATGACCAACGCCGTGTTCATGCCCTATGTGCTGGCCTTCAACCGTCCGGCGGTGGAAGTGCGGCTTGCCCGCGCCGCCGCCTATATCGGCATCAAGGGCGGCTTCGACGGCTTCATGAAAGCGGTGATGAAGCTGCGCAAGGAGTTGAAGGTGCCGCACGCTTTGCCGGGCCTGATCAAGAACTTTTCGATGGACAAGAAGCAGAAGGGCCACATCGCCGATATGGCCATCGTCGATCCGACCGCCGGCGGCAACCCTGTCAAGCTGACGAAGAAGGCGGCGCTGCAAATGCTGGACGCGTCGATCGAAGGCGTGGTGTGAGCGCTGCTTTTTCTTCCCACTTGCGGGGAGGGTCCGAGCGAAGCGAGGGGGTGGGCGTAGAACCGCATCCAGTCCGGAAGATTACCCCCACCCGGCCCTGCGGCCTCCCTCCCCCGCAAGCGAGGGAGGGAGATGGCGCCGCGCCTTACTTCCGCAACACTTCCTTCCACATGCCGCCCTCGATCTTCGAGACGAAGACCGCGACGCCGCCGATGTGATCGGCGCCGTAGTCGATGTCGGCGTCCATCACCTTGTCCTTGTATTTGACGCCTTCCATCGCCGCCTGGAACGACGCCGGATTGAGGTCCTTGCCGGCCGCCTCGAGCGCCTTGACGAGCGTCTCGGCCGCCGACCAGCCGAGCTGCGCCGCGGTGCCCGGATCCTCGCCCGACTTGGCCTTGAAGTTCTCCGCCCAGGCCTTCACGTCCGGATCGCCGAGCCGCGCCTCGAAATCGGACCAGCCGGAAGCGGCGTAGAAGCCTTCCGTCACTCCGCCCGGCACCTTGGCGACCGCCGTGTTGAAGGCGGCCGAGGAGCCGAGGAAGGTCACGTCGTTCCAGCCGAGCTTTTTGGCCGTGCCGATGGCGACGATGGTCTGGCGCACGCCGATGGCGGTGGCGACGATGTCGCAACCGGCTTCCTTGAGCTTGGTCAGCGAGCCAACGAAATCCTGCTCGTCCGGCTTGTGCGTCGTCTCGGCCGCATAGGCGAGGCCGAGCTTGGCGGCGGTATCCTTGGCGCCGGCCTGGATTTCCTGGCCGAAATCGGTCGGCAGGATCATCGAGCAGACTTCCTTGGCGCCCTTCTCCTTGGCGAGATATTCGACCCCGGCGATGATCTGATCGTAGTAGGTCGAGAAACCGGCGTAATGCAGCGCCTTGTCGCCCTCGACGGTCAATTGCCGCGCCGCGGTCAGCGGTCCGACATTGGCGACCTTGGCCGGATCCATGATCTTGAAACCGGCGAGATTGTGCGGCGTGCCGAGGTTCAGCACCATGGCGAAGGCCTTGTCGGAATTGACCAGCTTGTTGAAGTTCTGCACCGCCTTCGGCACCTGATAGCCGTGGTCCTCGACGACGAACTTGATCTTGCGGCCGTGCACGCCGCCCTTGGCGTTGACGTCGTCGAACATGATCTGCGCCGCCTTGATCGCCTGCACGTTGAAGGCGGCAAACGGGCCGGACAAATCGCCGTTGGAGCCGATGACGACTTCCGTGTCGGTGACGCCCTGCCCGTCGGCGAACGCCGGCGCGGCGAAACCGGCCGCAAGCAGCGCGGCGATCGCAGTGGTGGTTTTCAGCGTCTTCATGCCTTTCCTCCTCGGTTTTGACGGATGGCGGCTCACGCGCCGTACATCTCGTCGATCAGATGCCTGTGTTTCTTTTCCACGAAGGAGCGCTTGAGCTTCATCGTGGCCGTGAGTTCCTCGTCCTCCGCCGTCAACAGCACGTCGATCAGGCGGAAATCCTTGATCTGCTCGACGCGGGCGAATTCGCGGTTGGTGTCCTCCACCACCTTGCCGATCAACGCCTTCACTTCCGGCGCGGCGCACAACGACTTGAAGTCGGTGAAGGGAATGCGCCGGTCCTGGGCGAATTTTTCGACATTCTCCTGGTCGATCATCACCAACGCCGTCAGGTATTTGCGCTTGTCGCCGATGATCACCGCATCGGACACATAGGGCGAGAATTTCAGCCGGTTTTCAATTTCCGCCGGGGTGATGTTCTTGCCGCCGGCGGTGATGATGATGTCCTTGATACGTCCGGTAATCGTCAGATAGCCCTGATTGTCGAGACGGCCGACATCGCCTGTCCTGAGCCAGCCGTCCGGCGTCATCGCCTCGGCCGTCTTTTCCGGCTTGCCCCAATAGCCCTGGAAAACATTGCCGCCGCGATACTGGATTTCGCCATCCGCCGCGATGCGCACTTGCGCGCCCGGCATCACCTGGCCGACTGTGCCGACCTTGTTGTCCTCGACCGTGTTGATCGAAATGACACCGGAGGATTCTGTCATCCCATAGCCTTCCACCAGCGGCACGCCGATGGCCCAGTACCATTTGAGCAGTTCGGGCGAGATCGGCGCCGCGCCTGTGCCGCCGCGCCGCAACCGGTCCATGCCGATCATGCGGCGGATATTGGCGAAGACGAGGAAATCGGCGAGGCGGAAGAGAAGCCCGGTGGTCGCCGGCACGGCGTTGCCGGCCATGATGGCCTCGGCCCGCGCCAGGCCGACGGAAAGCGCGAGCCCGTACGCTTTGCGGCCGAGCCAGGTCGATTCCGAACGCATGATGGCAAGCCGCGAATAGATCTTTTCCCAGACCCTCGGCACGGCGGTAAAGGCGTGCGGCGAAACTTCCCGCAAATTGTCGAACACCGTCTCCGGGCTCTCCGCGAAATTGACCGTGGCGCGCGTGACGATCGGGAAGAAACCGGAGAACAGTCGTTCGAGGATATGGCAAAGCGGCAGGAAGCAGACCTGCTCGTCGGCCGAGAACCCCGGCGTGCGCGACAAGCCCGCTGACAGCGAATACATGATGTTGCCATGGCCGATCATCGCGCCTTTCGGCATGCCGGTCGTGCCCGAGGTGTAGACAAGAATGGCGGTGTCCTCCGGGCGCGATTTCTCCGCCTCGATCTCGAACAGTCCGGGATTGGCCTTGAGGTGCTCGTGGCCGAGCGCGTAGAGCTCGTCGAGAAAGATCACGCGGTCGTCGGAAAATCCGTGCAGCCCGTCGCGGTCGAAGACGATCGCCTTGGTCAGGCGCGGCATCCGGTCCTTGACCGACAGGAATTTGTCCAACTGCTCGTCGTTCTCGAGAAACAGGAAACGGCTGTCGGAATCATCGACCAGATAGGCAAGCTGGGCGGCCGAATCGGTCGTATAGACGCCCGAACCGACACCGCCGACGCATTGCACGCCGAGATCGACATAGACCCACTCCTTGTTGTCTTCCGACAGGATGGAGACGACCTCGCCGCGCTTGAGGCCGAGCGCCAGAAGCCCATGGCCGATCAGGCGCGCATGGGTGAAGAAGTCATCCCATGTATAGGAGAGCCAGATTCCGAAGTCCTTTTCGCGATGGGCGACGCGGCGCTTAAGTTCGGCGCAGCGTTTCAGGAACAATTTCGGAAGCGTATCGCAGCCATCGATGATGAACGGTCCCCGTCCAAGGTCGGCGTTGATCGATACGCCGTGAATGGCGGATTGGACCGGGATGTCGCGATGCGCCGTCATGCCAATCCCCTATCGCCACGTCTTGCGCTGTTTCCAGCGCTTCTGGCCGCGCGGGCTCTCGTCCCGCACGCCGAGGAAGAATTCCTGAATGTCCTTCGATTGCTTCAGCGCTTCGGCGCTGTCGGCCATGACGATGCGGCCGAGTTCGAGCACATAGCCGAAATGCGCCGCGTCGAGCGCCACCTTCGCGTTCTGCTCCACCAGCATCATCGTCACCTGCTGCTCGCGGTTGAGACGGCCGATGATGTGGAATATCTCCGAAACCAGCAAGGGTGAAAGCCCGAGCGACGGTTCGTCGAGCAGCATCAGCTTCGGCCGCGCCATCAATCCGCGGCCGATGGCGAGCATCTGCTGCTGGCCTCCCGACAGCGTGCCGGCCGCCTGCGCCCGGCGCTCCTTCAGGATCGGAAAATAGGAATAGACCAACTCCTCGTCGGCCGCGATTCCGGCGCTGTCGCGCCGCGTGAACGCGCCCATGCGCAGGTTTTCCGCGACGCTCAGCAGCGGAAACACCTCGCGCCCCTCCGGCACATGGACGATGCCGGAGCGCACCACCCGATCCGGCTCGGCGCCGGCGATGTTTTGGCCTTCGAAGCGGATCTCGCCCTTTTCCGGGTCCATCACGCCGGAGATGGTTTTCATCAAGGTCGTCTTGCCGGCGCCGTTGGCCCCCAACACCGTGACGATGCGGCCGGCCGGCACATCAAGGCTGACGCCGCGCAACGCCATGATCGGCCCGTAAAACGCCTCCAGATTGCGCACGACAAGCAGGGGTTCGCCGCTCATGCCGCATGTTTCTCCTTGCCGCCGCCAAGATAGGCCTCGATCACCGCCGGGTGGCTCTGCACCTCCTTCGGGGCGCCGAGCGCCAGGCGTCTTCCGTCGGCGAGCGCCATCACCCGGTCGCTGACCGCCGAGACGGATGCATGTCATGCTCGACCATCAGCACGGTGACGCCCATCTGGGTCTTGATGTCCTCGATCCAGAAGGCGACGTCCTGCGTCTCCTCGGTCGAAAGACCGGAAGCCGGCTCGTCGAGGAGGAGCAATTTGGGTTCGAGCGCCAGCGCCCGGCCCATCTCCACCACCTTGCGCACGCCATAGGGCAGCCCGGCGATGGTCTTGTCGCGAAAGGCTTGGAGATCGAGGAAATCGATGACCTTTTCGACCGCCTCGCGGTGCGCCCGCTCGGCCTTGCGCACAGAAGGCAAAAACAGCAGCTCGGAAACCAGGTTTGTCGCACGATGCGTATGGCGCCCGACCAACAGGTTCTGCAACACCGAGGCGTGCTCGAACAATTCGATGTTCTGGAAGGTGCGGGCGATGCCGCAGGCGGCGACTTCGTGCGCCTTGCGCTTCAGCAGGCTTTCACCCCGGAACCGGATGTCGCCCTCGACGGGGTCGTAGAATCGCGACACCAGGTTGAACAGCGTCGACTTGCCCGCGCCGTTCGGACCGACAAGCGCGAAGACCTCGCCCTCCTCGACCTCGAACGACACATGGTCGACAGCGGTGACGCCGCCGAACTTGAGGGTGACGTTGTCGACCTCGAGCAGGCTCATCGCATCCGCTCCGTCTTGAGGTAACTCTTCTGACGGCGGAACATGGATTTTCGGTAGAACGGGAAAAGGTCGAAAAAGGTCCGCGTCTTGATCCAGCGACCGTAGATGCCGAGCGGCTCGAACAGGATGAACAAGACCAGGATGACGCCGAAGATCGCCGCCTCCAGCCCCGGAACGGCGACCGAACCGGCCCCGGTGAACGAGCCGATGAAATCGCGCGCGAACACGATCGCCTGCGGCAGCAACACGACGACGGCGGCGCCGAAGAACGCGCCGTGGATCGTGCCGAGGCCGCCGATCACAACCATCATCAGCATCTGGATCGAGGTGATCAGCGTGAAGGATTCGTGGTTGAACACCCCGGCGAAATGGCCCATCAGCGCGCCGCAAAGCCCGGTGATCGCGGTCGACAGGCCGAAGGCCGTCGCCTTGGCGCGCGCGATATCGACTCCCATGGCGCGCGCCGAGATTTCCGAATCGCGCACCGCCGCGAAAGCCCGGCCGAGCGGCGAGCGCAGCAGATTGAGGTAGGCGAAAACGACAAGGATCGTCACCGCGAGCACAAGATAGTAAAACCGGCCCGGCGCGGCGTAGCGGTCGAATTCGACGCCGAAGATCGAGATGGTCGGCGCGACCAGCCCGCCGACGCCGCCGGTGACCGGCTCGGCGAGGATGATGACATCCTCGACCAGCATGGAGACGGCGAGCGTGGCGATGGCGAGATAGATGCCGTGCAGCCGCGCCGTCGGCAGCGCCAGCAGGACTCCGGCGAAACCCGAAATCAATCCGGCCAGCGGCAGGGCGAGCAGAAACGGCAGGCCCATGCGGTCCTGCAGGATCGTGTTGGCGTAACACCCGACTGCGAGAAAGGCCGCGTGTCCGAGACTTTCCTGGCCGGCCTGGCCGACGAGGATCATCAGTCCCATGCCGCCGATCGACCAGATCAGCAGGCTGGTCGCCTCGCCGATCAGGAAAACGTCGAAAAGCAGCGGAACGGCGAGCGCGAACAGGACGAGCAGACCGTACCACAGCGCATGACCGGCGTGCTTCACCAACCGGATGTCGAAATCATAGGAGGTCTTGAACAGCGTCCTCATGCGTTCACACTTTTTTCGCGTGGATTTGCGCGAGGATGCCGTGCGGCCGGAACACAAGCACGAGGAAGAGCAGCAGATATGGTGCGATCTGGCTGTAGCCGGCAGCGAGATAATAGGAGGCGAAGGGTTCGATCAGTCCGACGATCAGGCCGCCAATCAGCGCCCCGGGCAACGAGCCGAGCCCGCCGATGACGGAGGCGGCGAAGGCCTTGATGCCGAGCAGCCCGGTCGACGGATCGATCGATCCCTTGGAGGCGAAGAGGATGCCGGCGATCGCCGCCACCACGCCGGAAAGCGCCCAGGTCAGCGAATGGATGCGCTTGACCGGTATGCCCATGTAATAGGCGGCGAGCTGGTTCTGCGACGCCGCCTGCATGGCGACGCCGAGGCGCGTGCGGGCGAAGACCAGCCACAGCAGCATCGTCAGCGCCACGGTGACGACGATGATCGACACCTCGTCGAGGCCGAGCACCAGCCCGCCGAACCGCACCTCCTGGCCGGCCATCGGGCTTTTCAGCGACACCGGTTCATGCCCGAAAACGAAACCGGCGGCGAAGCGCAACACGAAACCGAGCGCGATGGTGAGGATGACGACGGCGATCTGCGACTGGCCGAACATGCGGCGCAGAATCGCCATGTCGACAAGATAGCCGAACACACCCATGACGATCATCGCCAGCGGCGCAGCGATCCAGAACGACAGGCCGGCCCAGTCGTCATTGGCGAAGGCGAGCGCCACGAAAGCGCCAAGCATCATGAAATCGCCCTGGGCGAAATTGACCGCTTCGGTCGCCTTGTAAATCAAAACGAAGCCGAGCGCGATCAGGCCGTACACGCAGCCATTCGCCAGTCCGCTCACCAGAAGCTGAAGCGTCAGCATCAGCACTCCTCCCGTTGCGGCCGTCCGGTCTTCGCCGGCTTGTCGGTCACTTCACCACACTTGCCGTCCGGCCTGCAATCGAAACCGGACACGCGCGTTCACGGCGCGATGAAAACCTTTCCGTTCGGTTTCGCCAATTCGTCAGCCACGCGATCGACAGCCTGCGCCAGCGGCACGATGGCGGTGACATCGGTGCGCCATTGGCCGGAAACGAAACGCTGTTGCGCCTCGGCAAATCGCGCCGACTTGCGCTCCGGCGTCGCGGCGCGCATCCACTGGGTCAGCCAGAATCCCTCGATGCGCTTGTCCTGGAAAATGAACTGGCCGGGCTCGCGGATCGCTGTCTCGGTCGGGTCGAGGCGGCCATAGATGATCCAGCGCGAGCTGCGTCCCATGGTGTGGAAAACGGTCGAGGCGAGCGGTCCCGTCACCGCGTCGAGGAAGATGCGCGGCTTTTCCCCGGCGAAGACCTCTTTCAGCCGCGCCTTGAAACCGGGCGCTTCGGCGTTGAGCGCCACCGTCGCCCCGGCCGCTTCCAGCAGGGGAATCTGGTCGTCGCGCCGCACGATGGTGATCGGCCGGAATCCCTCTTCCTTCGCCACGCCGATCATCAGCTTGCACAATTGGCTGGCGCCGGCGGTGAGCACGAACGCCTTCGCTCCGTCCCCGCGCACGATGTCGAACATGGCAAGCGCGGTCAGCGGATTGACGATCAGCGCCGCCGCGTCCTCGTCGCGCATGCCGCCGATCAGCGGTATGACGCCGCGGGCGTCGGCGATGGCGTAGTCCGCCCACGCGCCCCAGTTGGACAGTCCGGTGGCGAAGGCGACGCGTTTGCCGACGAGACCGTCGGCGAGCGATCCGCCGCCCGATGCCGCCACCACGCCGACACCTTCGAAACCGGCCGGCCGGCCTTTCACGCGCGGCTGGCCGTACAGTCCTTTGACGAACATCACGTCGGACGGGTTGACCGAAGCGAGCGTCGTCCTGATCAGCACCTGCCCCTCCGCCGCAACCGGCACGCCGATGCGGCCGAACTCGACATAGGATCCATCGATTCCAGCACCGACTCCGAAGGGCGGGCGGCGTAACCATCGCCCTTCAGCAGCAACGCGTTCATGGTGGAAGGAATCGTCATGCGCCGGGCTCCAGGATCAGCTTGCCGGTGGTCTCCCGCCCCATGACGCGTTTGAGCACTTTCGCCGCGTCCTTGAGCGGATAACGCCCCTCGATCACCGGTTTGACCTTGCCCGCGGCGCGCCAGCCGAGGAGTTCGGCCATGTTGGCGGCGTAGGTCCGCGGTTCGCGCGCCGTGAACGTGCCCCAGAACACGCCGACGACGGCGAAACCCTTGACCAGCGCCAGATTGACGGCGAATTGCGGAATCGTCCCGGAGGCGAAGCCGATGACCAGCAGCCGGCCGTTCCACGCCATGTTGCGCGCCAGCGCGTCGAAGGCGTCGCCGCCGACCGGGTCGAAGGCGACATCGACGCCCTTGCCGCCGGTCGCCTGTTTCAACGCATCCTTGAGCTTGTCGTAGCCGATCGCGAGATCGGCGCCGGCGGAAAGCGCCGTCGCCTGTTTTTCCGGCGTCGAAGCGATGGCGATGACGCGCGCGCCCATCGCCTTGCCGATCTGGATCGCCGCGATGCCCGTCGCCCCTGCCGCGCCGGCCACCGCCAGCGTTTCGCCGGGCCTGAGCGCCGCGCGCTGCTTCAGCGCATGATGCGACGTGCCGTAGGCTGTGAGCAGCGCGCACGCCTCCGCCTCGTCCATTTCCGGCGGCAATTTCATCGCCATGGCTTCCGCGACCGCGACCCGTTCGGCATAGGCCCCGAGCGTCGACAGCGCGGCGACACGATCGCCGACCTTGAGCGTCTTCACTCCCGGCCCGACCGCGACGATCCGGCCCGCTACCTCCATGCCGGGCACGAACGGCGTTGGCGGCTTCACCTGGTAAAGCCCTTGCACCAGCAGACCGTCGGGATAGTTGACGCCGATCGCCTTCGCTTCGATCACGATCGTGTCGCCCTTGGCTTCTGGTTCGGGCCAATCGGCCCAGTCCAGCGCATCGAGCGGCGCGAAATCGCGGGCGACGATGGCCTTCATCACACCTTCTCCTGCGTGTGTTTTTTCAGTTCGGCCCGCGCGATGACCATGCGGTGCACCGCGTCCGGACCGTCGGCGAGACGCAACGTACGCAGGCCGGTCCACATGCGGGCGAGCGGCGTATCCTGGCTCACCCCCTGACCGCCGAACATCTGCACCGCCTCGTCGGTCACCTTCAAAGCCACGCGCGGCGCCACCACCTTGATCTGGCTGATCCACGGCGCGGCGGCGCGGGCGTCGCCCTGGTCCATCACCCAGGCCGCCTTCAGGCAGAGCAGGCGCGCCATCTCGATCTCGAGGCGACATTCGGCAATGATGTCGTAATTGGCGCCGAGCTTGGCCAGCGGCTTGCCGAAGGCCACGCGGCGCATGGAGCGCTGCGCCATCAGCTCCAGCGCGCGTTCCGCCTGGCCGATGGCGCGCATGGCGTGATGGATGCGGCCCGGCCCGAGGCGACCCTGGGCGATTTCGAAGCCCTTGCCCTCGGCCCAGACGAGGTTCGAGGCCGGCACGCGGACCGAATCGAAGCGGATGTGCATGTGGCCATGGGGGGCGTCGTCGCGGCCATAGACTTCCATCGCGCGCAGAACGGTGACGCCCTTGGTGTCGGCGGGAACCAGGATCATCGAATGGCGCTGGTGGCGCGGCGCGTCCTCGCCGCCGGTTTTCACCATGACAATGTAGATCTTGCAGCGCGGATCGCCCGCCCCCGACGACCACCATTTCTCGCCGTCCAGCACGTAGTCGTCGCCATCGCGCACGCAGCTCATGGCGATGTTGGTGGCGTCCGACGAGGCGACATCCGGCTCGGTCATCAGATAGGCCGAGCGGATCTTGCCCTCCAGCAGCGGCTCGAGCCATTGCTGCTTGTGTTCGGCCGAGCCGTAGCGCTCCAACACCTCCATGTTGCCGGTGTCGGGCGCCGAGCAATTGAACGTTTCCGCCCCGAGATGGGCCTTGCCCATCTCCTCGGCCAGATAGGCGTATTCCACCGTGGTCAGGCCGTAGCCGCGCGACGAATCGGTCAGCCAGAAATTCCACAGGCCCCGTTCGCGCGCCTTCGCCTTCAGTCCGCCGAGGATGTCGGTCTGGCGGCTGGTGTAGGCGAAACGATTGCCAGCCTTGCCGACCTCGTCGAGGAATTCGTCGTCGAGCGGCAGAATGTCGTCGCGCACCATGCGCGCCACTTTCTCGTGGATCGGTTTCAGCCTCTCGGTCATGCCGAGGTTCATGTCGGTCACGGCGCGATCCTTCCCCTTGTAGCCGAGGCCCCTCAGGGCGAATGTCACGATTTCCGCCAGCAAGGCGTCGACTTCGCCCGTCGATTGGCCGGTCCTCGGCTGGAACCAGAAAACCGGCGAGTTGAGCGTCAGGAACATCATCTGCATGGCGACGCCGGCGTTGCCGAAATCGAGATCGCCGGCGGCGCGGGCCGCCACCGCGGCGGCGCGGAACTGGTCGGCATAGGCGTCGCGGTCGGCGGCAAGCTCTATGAGGGCTTCGCGTTGTTCCGGAGTCGTCGCGCCGCGCAAATGCATCGTGATGCCTTCCCAAACCGTCCGCTGGAAGGGCCGCGTCGCGATCATGTTGACGGTATGAGCCTTCATCATGGCGATCAGACGCGTGATGGCCGGACCTTTGATGTTCAGCTGACCGGCAATTGCGCGGCGATTGAGCGCCATGCCGGCGCGAAAGACATCGGCGAACAGTTCGGCCTTCGAATTGTAGTGATGGTAGATGCGCCCCTTGGTCGCCCCGAGGCGGCGGGCCACGTCGTCGATCGACGCGCCCTGGTAGCCGCGCTCCATGAAACACGCCGCCGCGGCCGCCAGTATGTCGCCCTGCGCGATGTCGTCCGGCAATGCGATCCTGAGGTGCGCGGTCAATTCCCCTCCGCCGCCGCCCTCCGCGCTGATCGCGCACCGGGCCTTTACGGATGGCGGAAAGATCAACATACTACCCGGTATGTTGTCAACGCGGCCGCGAGGAGCGCGCCACGCAAGGGAGGACGCCATGACCTGGCTCGACGATCTGTTTTCGGTGCGCGGCAAGACGGCGCTGGTCACCGGCGGCGCCACTGGCATCGGCCGCATGGCGGCGACCGGCTGCGGCTGGCGGCGCGCGCGTTCTGATCGCCTCGCGCAAGGGCGTCGATTGCGAACGCGTCGCCGGCGAAATCGCCGCGCTCGGTTTCCCCGGAACGGTCGAGGGTTTCGTCGGCGATGTCTCGACCGAGGCCGGCTGCGAGGCGCTCGCCGCCGAGGTTGGTCGACGCACCGATCGCCTCGCCATCCTGGTCAACAATGCCGGCGTCTCGTGGGGCGAACCGCTGGACACCTTTCCCTATGCCGCATGGGCCAAGGTGATGAACGTCAACGTTACCGGGCTGTTTCACCTCACCCGTCTGCTGTTGCCATTGATCGAAAAAGCGGCGAGCGAGGCCGATCCGGCCCGCATCATCAATCTCGGTTCGGTCATGGGCTCGCAGCCCTTGGCCGACGGCGCCTATTCCTATACGGCGTCGAAGGCGGCGGTGCATCATTTGACCCGCACGCTCGCCGGGGAATTGGCCGGCCGGCGCATCACCGTCAACGCCTTCGCGCCCGGCCCTTTCCAGAGCCGGATGACGGCGTTTGCCACCGGCACCGACGAAAAAGCGGCGCGCGTCGGCTCGAACGTGCCACTCGGCCGCATCGGCGCGCCGGATGACATCGCCGGGGCGACCCTGTATCTGTGCTCGCGCGCCGGCGCTTATGTGACCGGCGCAATCCTGCCGATTGATGGTGGCGAAAGCGTCCATCACGGCGTGCATTTGTTCAAGGGCGACTGATGACGGCGGAAAAAAGCGCGAACTACATGTCGATCTACAAGAAGCCGCCGGTTCCCCTCGACGGATTGGCGGACCATATCGGCAAGGAAATCGGCGTATCCGATTGGCGCACGGTCACCCAGGAGATGATCGACAAGTTCGCCGAAGCCACCGACGACCATCAATTCATCCATGTCGATCCCGAGCGCGCCCGCGACACGCAATTCGGCGGAACCATCGCCCATGGCTTCCTGACATTGTCGCTGTTTTCGACGCTCGCCTATGAAGCGGTTCCGCCGCTGGCCGGCACGGCCCTGGGCGTCAATGTCGGCTTCGACAAGGTGCGTTTCGTCAATCCGGTGAAGTCCGGCGCAAGGGTGCGGGCGCGTTTCATCTTCGCCGACGTCAACATCCGCCCGTCCGGCTATGTCCAGGTCGCCTATGACGTTGCGATCGAAATCGAAGGGCAGACGCGCCCGGCCTTGACTGCGCGATGGCTCACCCTGTCGGTGATGCAGAAGGCGGGCGACGCGTCGTGAGCGACCCCAACGCGCTCGATGCGTCGGCGCTGTCGCCATGGCTCGATACCCATGTGCCGGGCTTTTCCGGGCTGCGCGCAATTGTCAAGTTTCCGACCGGCCAGTCCAACCCGACCTATGCGCTCGACGCGGAAAGCGGCCGTTACGTGTTGCGCGCCAAGCCGTCCGGCGCGCTGCTCAAATCGGCCCATCAGGTCGACCGTGAATTCCGGGTCATGAAGGCGCTCGCCGGGACGGCTGTGCCTGTTCCGGAAGCGCTGGCGCTTTGCCCTGACGAGGGCTCGCCCATTGGCCGCATGTTCTACATCATGCGTCATGTCGATGGCCGCATTTTCTGGGATCCGGCCTTGACGGAAGCCCGATCGAACGGGGAACGCGGCGCCATTTACGACGCCATGAACCTTACGCTCGCCGCTCTCCACGACGTCGACATCGACGCCGCCGGCCTCGCCGATTTCGGCAGACCGGGCTCCTATTTCGAACGCCAGCTGACGCGTTGGACCAGCCAGTACCGGGCGTCGGAAGTCGAGCCGAACGCCGACATGAACGCGCTCATCTCTTGGCTGGAGAGCAATTTGCCGGCCGACGATGGCCGGGTCAGCCTCGTCCATGGCGATTTCCGCCTCGACAACATGATTTTCGCGCCCGCTGCGCCGCGCGTCGTCGCCGTGCTCGATTGGGAACTCTCGACGCTCGGCCATCCCTTCGCCGATCTCGCCTACCAATGCATGCAATGGCGGTTGCCGCATGATTCCGGTTTTCGCGGCCTTGGCGGCGTCGATCGCGCCAGCCTTGGCCTGCCGACGGAAGAGGACTACGTCGCCGCCTATTGCGCCCGGCGCGGCCTTGCCGGCATCGACAACTGGCCGTTCTATCTGGCGTTTTCGTTCTTCCGCCTCGCCGCCATTCTGCAGGGCGTCTTCAAACGGGCGCTCGACGGCAACGCCTCCAATCCGGACAAGGCGAAAGCCTATGGCCGCGCCGTGCCGTTGATCGCCGCCGCCGCGATGGCTACGGCGCAAGGAAAGGCCTGAACCATGCAACGCTTCGCCGGCCTGACCGTGCTCATCACCGGAGCGACCGGCGGCTTCGGCCGCCGCGCCGCCGAACGCTTTGCCGAAGAGGGAGCCAATCTCGTCCTCTCCGACCTCGACGACGCCCGTCTCAAGACGTTCGCCGAAGCCTTGCCCGCGCAAACCGCGACGCTTTCGGGCGATGTGTCCGACGAACGCCTGCACAAGGAATTGGTGAAATTGGCGGTGAGCCGCTTCGGACGCCTCGATGTCGCCGTCAACAATGCCGGCGTGGCCCAGACTTACGTCAAGCTGCATCAGGTGCCGGTGGCCGAGGCGCGCCGCATCATCGACATCGATCTGGTCGGCGTCTTCCTCGCCATGAAATACCAGCTTCACCAGATGGAAAAACAGCATGCCGCCGACGCGCGCCGCGCCGCCATCGTCAATTTGTCGTCCATTGCCGGGACGGCGGGGGCGTCGAACCTATCGGTTTATTCGGCCGCCAAACACGGCGTCATCGGGCTGACGCGTTCGGCGGCGCTCGAATACGCCACCAAGGGCGTGCGCGTGAATGCGGTCTGCCCGTCGTTTGCCCGCACCGACATGGCGATGGACTTCCTCAAAATGAGTCCCGACGGGCCGGAAGCGGCCGAGGCGAAACTGGTGCGCGGCGTGCCGATGAAGCGCCTCGCCGATGTCGACGAAGTGATCGAGGCGATCCTGTTCGCCGCCGATCCGAGGAATTCCTTCATGACCGGGCAGGCGTTGGGCGTCGACGGGGGAATCGGGGCGATGTGAGGGCGGCTTTGCTGCCGCGACCTCTTCACGCCCCCGCGTCGAGCGCCGCTTCCTCGAGAAAATCCATCACATAGATCGAGAACGACCGCCAGCATTCGGCCCGGAAGGCTTGCGGCCCGGTGCGCCAAAGCACGATCTCGCTCTTGCCGAGGATGGTGCGCGAGGCCGCGCCGACCGGAAATGCCTTCAGCGACAGATTCTGCGGGCAGCCGGCCGAAAGGCACGCCTCCGCGCCCGGCCCTTCAACCCTGATGCCGACATTGCGATGCGAGATGTCGACGGCGGAATGCAGCGCCTTCTCGCCCGAAAGATCGTCGAGCGGATCGTTCGCCTCGTCGAGCAGATACCATTCGTCGGGGCCTAGCCACAGCGCGGCGCGGCTCTTGGCCTCGGCCGAGGTTTTCGGCCTTTCCGGCAGCGTGAGTCCCAACGCCTTCGACAGCCCGGCAACCGCGTCGGGCCGCGCCCGCAGGCTGACGCGCCAGGCCGGGCCGGTCGGCATGACGGTGACGACGCTTTCGGACGCGGAGCGCCCGGCAAGAGCGAAGTGGCGCTGAGCATCAGCCATTGAGGCGATCTCCCTTCTCGTCGAAGAACACCGGCTTCACCACAGTCGCTTCAACCATTCCGTTCGGCATCGGCAGGTGCAGCGTTTCGCCCATGCGGGCGCGGCCATTTTCGACCAGCGCCAAGGCGATTGCACGACCGCAATTTTCCGACCAGTAGGATGAGGTGACGTGGCCGATCATTTTCATCGGAATGGTCTGGTTGGGAAAAGCGACGACCTGCGCGCCTTCCTCCAGCGCCATTTTCGCATCCTTCGTCAGCAGACCGACCAGCTGTTTGCGGCCGGGCTTGACGAGGTCCGGCCGTTTCATGCCGCGAATGCCGACGAAATCGGTCTTGTTTTTGCCCACGGCCCAGGCGAGGCCGGCATCGTCCGGCGTCACCGTGCCGTCGGTGTCCTGGCCGACGATGATGTAGCCCTTCTCGGCGCGCAGCACGTGCATCGCCTCGGTGCCGTAAGCGCAGGCGCCGTGCTTTTCGCCTTCCGCCCACAGCGCTTCCCACACGGCGAGGCCGTAATCAGCCGGCACGTTGATCTCGTAGCCGATTTCGCCGGTGAAGCTCATGGTGAAGAGGCGCGCCTTCACCCCGGCGACGGTGCATTCGCGTACGCTCATATGCGGCAGATTGGCCGGATCGAGATCGATGCCCTCGACGAAGGGGGCGACGATGGCGCGCGCCTTGGGACCCTGGATGGCGATGACGGCGTATTGCTCGGTGATCGAGGTCAGCCAGACGTTCAGATGCGGGAACTCGGTCTGGAGGTAGTCCTCCATCATGTTCATCACCCGTGGCGCCCCGCCGGTCGTCGTGGTGACATGGAAACGGTCCTCGGCGAGGCGGGCGACGACGCCGTCGTCATAGATGAAACCGTCCTCGCGGCACATGATGCCGTAACGGGTGCGGCCGACACCGAGCTTGGCCATCGGATTGGTGTACATCAGGTCGAGGAATTGGCCGGCGTCCGGGCCGACGACCTCGATCTTGCCGAGCGTCGAGGCGTCGAAGAAGCCGGCGGTATCGCGCACCGTCCTGCATTCGCGGTTGACCGCGGCGTGCATGTCCTCGCCGGCGCGCGGGAAATACCAGGCCCGCTTCCACTGGCCGACATCCTCGAAAGCCGCGCCGCGCGCCTCCTCCCAGCCATGCATGGGCGTCTTGCGCGTCGGATCGAACAGCCGGCCCTTGGAATGGCCGGCAATCGCCCCGAAGGTGACCGGCGTATAGGGCTGGCGGAATGTCGTCAGCCCCACCTGCGGCGGCTGTTTGCCGAGCGCGTCGGCGGCGATTCTCAGCCCGTGCAGATTGGAGATCTTGCCCTGGTCCGACGCCATGCCGTTGGTGGTAAAGCGCTTGATGTGCTCGATCGAATGCATGCCCTCGCGCACCGCCTGACGGATGTCCTTGGCGGTCACGTCGTTCTGGTAGTCGATGAAAGCCTTGACCGAAGCCTCAGGTCCGGCGCCCGGTGCGGCGCCGGTGACGCCGCCGGCGCAATGCTCGGCCGACTGCGCCGAGGGCGCGGCCGTTTTCGTCGGCTTGAAGCCGGCTGATTGCGCCGCCTCGACACCGGCCGCCCAGCCCTCCGCCACCGCCGCGTCGAGCGTCGTCGCGCCATTGCCGCCGCCGGCGATCGCGCAATCCTGCGCGCCCGCGCCGGGAAGGAAATCGCCGGTCGCCTCGTCGAAGCGCACCTTGCCGCGCGATTGCGAGAACAAATGCAGCGAGGGCGTCCAGCCGCCCGACATGATCAGCGCGTCGACGGCAATCGTCCGGCTCGCGCCGCCGGCGACCGGAGCGACCGTCATCGTCTTGATGCGCAGGCGACCGGCGGTCGACATCACCGCATGGCCGGGCAGGATCTCGATGCCGGCCTCGCGCGCCTCCTGGACAATTTTCTCGCAGGGCCGTTCGCGCAGATCGACGATCGCCGCCACGTCGACGCCGGCCTTTTTCAGGTCCAGCGCCGCCCGATAGGCGCTGTCGCAGGCCGCATAGACGCCGATGGTCTTTCCGACCGCGACGCCGTGCCGGTTGAGATAATGCCGCGCCGCGCCGGCGAGCATCACACCCGGCCGGTCGTTGCCGTCGAACACGAGAATGCGCTCGATGGCGCCCTGCGCCAGCACGACCGCTTGGCGCGGACCTGCCACAGGCGTTCGCGCGGCGATTTCCTGTCCGGCGTCGCGACATGGTCGGTGACGCGTTCGGCGATCGACACCATGTTCTGCGCGTAGTAGCCGAAGGCGGTGGCGCGCGTCAGCACGCGGACATTGGCCATGGCGCGCAATTGCGCCTCAGCCTCGCCCGCCCATGCAGCGCCGACCTGGCCGTCGATGGTCGCGCCGCTTTCCGAGAGCAGCGACCCGCCGGCTTCGGCCCGCTCGTCGCAGACGATCACCTCGGCGCCAGTCGCCGCCGCCGCGAGCGCCGCGGCGAGCCCTGCCGGCCCCATGCCGACGACCAGCACATCGCAATGGGCGAAGCGCGAGGAATAGCGGTCCGGATCGGCTTGCTTCGGCGCAACGCCGAGACCTGCCGCGTACCGGATGACCGGCTCGTAGAGATGCTTCCACGCCGCCGCCGGCCACATGAAGGTCTTGTAGTAGAAGCCGGCCGAAAAGAACGGCGCCATCCAGTCGTTGACTTCGCCTATGTCGAGCCTGAGCGATGGCCAGCGGTTCTGCGAATTGGCGATCAGCCCGCCGCGCAATTCCTGCATCGGCGCGCGCACATTCGGCTCGAAACGGCCGTCGCCGCGCGAAATGCCCATCAAGGCGTTCGGTTCCTCCGGCCCGGCGGCGAGAATGCCGCGCGGGCGGTGGTATTTGTAGGAGCGACCAGTCAGGTGAACGCCGTTGGCGAGCAGTGCGGAGGCGAGCGAGTCGCCTTCGACGCCCGTGTAGGACTTGCCGTCGAAGCGGAAGTTGACCGGTTTCGCCCCTTCCGGGGTGCGGATGCGGAAGGGCTGGGTCATGGGTTCGTTGCTCCGCAGAAATCAATACCCCCACCCCCGACCCCTCCCCTCAAGGGGGAGGGGGGAAGGGCGCGGGTCCCCCCTCCCCCTTGAGGGGAGGGGTCGGGGGTGGGGGTCGTAACTTTGGACGCCATCATTTCCCGCTCCCAACCACCGGTTTCTTTTCGCCGGCCTTGTAGGTGACGATGAACTTGTCGCTCACCGTGTCGCGCGCCGCGTTGAAGAAGCGGGCGCAGCCGTGGATGTGGCGCCAGCGCTCATAGGCCACTCCCTTCGGGTTGGCGCGCAGGAAGAAGAAGGCCTCGAAATCGGCGTCGGTGACCGTCGACCAATCGGCCGGCCGCGCGATGTGGGCTTCGCCGGCATGGCGGAATTCTGTTTCCGGGCGCTCTTCCTCGCAATAGGGGCAGCGGATCAGCAGCATCGCGGGTCTCCTCAATGCGCCACGGCGGCCGCGGCCGCCTCGTCGATCAGCCGGCCGGTGCGGAAGCGCTCCAGCGTGAACGGCGCGGCGATCGGGTGCGGTTCGTCGCGGGCGATGGTGTGGGCGAAGACATGGCCGGAGCCGGGCGTCGCCTTGAAGCCGCCGGTGCCCCAGCCGCAATTGACGAAAAGGCCCTTGACCGGCGTCTTGGCCAGGATCGGCGAACGGTCGGGCGTCACGTCGACGATGCCACCCCACGAGCGCAGCATCTTCATGCGGGAAAACATCGGGAACATTTCGACGATGGCGTCGAGCGTGTGCTGCAAAATGTGCAGGCCGCCGGTCTGCGAATAGGACGTGTACTGGTCGGTGCCGGCGCCGATGACCAGTTCGCCCTTGTCGGACTGCGAGATGTAGGCGTGCACCGTGTTCGACATCACGACGCAGGGCACGACCGGTTTCACCGGCTCGGAGACCAACGCCTGCAACGGATAGCTCTCCAGCGGCATGCGCACGCCGGCCATGTCCATCACCACGGTCGAATGTCCGGCGGCGACGACGCCGACCTTGCTTGCGCCGATGAAGCCGCGCGAGGTTTCCACGCCCTCGACCGCGCCATTCATGCCGCGGCGGATGCCGGTCACCTCGGTGTTCTGCAGGATGTGGACGCCGCGCGCCGCCGCGCCGCGCGCATAGCCCCAGGCGACTGCGTCGTAGCGGGCGGTTCCGCCGCGCCGTTGCAGCGCCGCGCCAATGACCGGGTAGCGCGACGCTGGCGAAATGTTGAGCGGCGGGCAGAAAGCCTTGGCCTCACCCGCCGTCAGCCATTCATTGTCGATGCCGTTCAACCGATTGGCGTGGATATGGCGCTTGAACACCTGCGCGTCGTGGATGTTGTGGGCCAGCATCATGACGCCGCGCGGCGAATACATGACATTGTAGTTGAGCTCGCGCGACAGGCCTTCCCACAGTTTCACCGCATGGTCGTAGATACCGGCGCTCTCGTCATAGAGATAGTTGGAGCGCACGATGGTGGTGTTGCGTCCGGTGTTGCCGCCGCCGAGCCAGCCCTTCTCGATCACCGCCACATTGGTGACGCCATGTTCGGCGGCGAGGTAATAGGCGGTCGCCAGTCCGTGCCCGCCGGCCCCGACGATAATCACGTCATAGGCCGGCTGCGGCTCGGGATTGGTCCATTGCTGCGGCCAGCCGGTGTGATGGCGCAGCGCCTCGCGGGCGATGGCGAAGACCGAATATTTGCGCATGGGCGGCATGATCCTGTGGCCGGCGAAGCATCGCCTCGCCGCAAAATATCACTAGCGCGCCTTTCGCCAATCCCTTGCGCGTTTGCGACATGGACTGGCGGGAAGGGGGAACCGCGATCAAGCCCCGCGCCGCGCACCGGATCGCGAATCCTTTGTTTCGGATTTCTCTCCCCCTCGACAGGTGATCCTGATTCTGCTAGACGCCCGCGCAAGCCGCGCCGGGGCTCCGTCGTGACGCGGGTTTTTATTTCGCAATCAACCGGCCGATCAGCCAAGACAAGGATCAAACGTGCAGGTACTCGTTCGCGACAACAACGTTGACCAGGCCCTTCGGGCGCTGAAAAAGAAGATGCAGCGCGAAGGCATTTTCCGCGAAATGAAGATGCGCGGACATTACGAAAAGCCCTCCGAGAAGCGCGCCCGCGAAAAGGCCGAGGCCGTTCGCCGCGCCCGCAAGCTGGCCCGCAAGCGCCTGCAGCGCGAAGGCCTGATCGCGGCGCCGGCCAAGCCGGTCAAGCCGGCGATGTCGGCGGCGCGCTGATCCCGCCCAGATTTCGTCCCTTTCGGGCTTTACGGGGGTGGCGCGATGCAAGTCGCGGCCGCCCTCTCGCTTTTGGGAACGGGCGCGAAGGGGATGACAACATGGCCTTGACGATGGCGACAGGCACTTCCGCGACGGCGCGCCGCACCGCGCTGGCGCTCGCCCTGTTTACCGCGCTGCCGCTCGCCGGCTGCGAAACCGCCACCGTCGGCGAAGTCGCCAGGATCGAGAACGCCCAGGGCTCGCAGGAAAACATTGCCTCGCTTTCCGCCGTCATCGCCCGCAACCCGCGCGATCCCGACGCCTACAATGTCCGCGGCTCGGCCTACGGCAAGGCCGGGCAGTACCGCCAGGCGCTGGCCGATTTCGATCAGGCCATCGCGCTGAAGCCGGACTTTTTCCAGGCTTTCGCCAACCGCGCCCTGATCTGGCGCTACCTGGGCGACCAGGCCAAGTCGATGGCCGACTACAATCGCGCCATCCAGATCAACGGCTCCTACGACGCCGCCTATATCGGCCGTGGCAATCTGCTGCGCAAGGCCGGCCGCACCAAGGATGCCTTCAACGATTTCCAGAAGGCCATCCAGCTCGACACCACGGACCCGCGCGCTTTCCACAATCGCGGCCTGATCTACCAAAGCCAGGGCCAGCACAATTACGCCATCGAGGATTTCTCCACCGCCATCTCGCTGCAGCCGGATGCGCCGGAACCGTACAATGGTCGCGGCCTGTCCTATGTGGCGCTCGGCGATGAGGAAAACGCCTTCACCGATTTCAACAACGCCATCAAGTTGAACGACCGCATCGCCGAAAGCTGGGCCAATCAGGCGCTGATCTATGAGCGGCGCGGCGAAAAGGACAAGGCGGCCAAATCCTACGCCCGCGCCGCCCAGCTCGACCCGCAATACGAGCCTGCCCGCGCCGGTCTGGCCCGCACCCGCAAGGGCGGATGAGGCTTGCCTTGGCGAAGGCGCTTGTTGTCCTCGCCCATCCGCTTGAAAAAAGCCTGTGCGGCCATTTCGCCTTCGTCGCCCGCGATGCACTGATTGCCGCCGGTCACCAGACCGCTTTCCTTGATCTCGCCCGCGACGGGTTCGATCCGCGCCTGACGGCCGGGGAACGCGCCGCCTATTATGCCCCGCCGCACGATTTTCCCGCCGTCGCCCGCGAAGCCACGCTGCTGGCCGAAGCGGAAATCCTCGTGCTGGTTTTCCCGACCTGGTGGTTTTCGCCGCCGACGCGTGACGGCGTTTGCCGAGAAAATCCGCGCTGCGCTGGGCTGAAACGAAAAGGCCCGCGGAAGCGGGCCTTTCGTCAATGGTCGAACGCCTTGACGATTTCCTCGGTCATCTTCTTGGCGTCGCCGAGCAGCATCATCGTGCCGTCCTTGTAGAACAGCGTGTTGTCGATGCCGGCATAGCCGGAGCCGAGCGAACGCTTGACGAACAGGCAGGTGCGCGCCTTGTCGACGTCGAGGATCGGCATGCCGTAGATCGGCGAGGACTTGTCGTCGCGCGCCGACGGGTTGGTCACGTCGTTGGCGCCGATGACATAGGCGACGTCGGCCTGGGCGAACTCGCTGTTGATGTCCTCCAGCTCGAACACCTCGTCATAGGGCACGTTGGCTTCGGCCAGCAGCACGTTCATGTGGCCGGGCATGCGGCCGGCGACCGGGTGGATGGCGTATTTGACCTCCACGCCTTCGGCCTTCAGCTTGTCGGCCATTTCGCGCAGCGCATGCTGCGCCTGCGCCACCGCCATGCCGTAGCCCGGCACGATGATGACCTTGGAGGCGTTCTTCATCAGGAAGGCGGCGTCGTCGGCCGAACCGATCTTGACCGACTTGTCGCCGGTGTCCGCGCCCGCCGAAGCCGTCTCGCCGCCAAAACCGCCGAGGATGACGGAGATGAACGAGCGGTTCATGCCCTTGCACATGATGTAGGAAAGGATGGCGCCGGAAGAGCCGACCAGCGCCCCGGTGATGATCAGCGCCGTGTTGCCGAGCGTGAAGCCGATGCCCGCCGCCGCCCAGCCCGAATAGGAGTTGAGCATCGACACGACCACCGGCATGTCGGCGCCGCCGATCGGGATGATGATCAGCACGCCGAGCGCCAGAGAGGCCAGCACGATCAGCCAGAAGACGAAGGTGCTCTCGGTCGTCACCAGCAGGATGATCAGCACGACCAGCGCGCCGGCGAGGCCGGCGTTGACCATGTGGCGCATCGGCAGCAGGATCGGCTTGCCGCTCATGCGGCCGTCGAGCTTGAGGAAGGCGATGACCGAGCCGGTGAAGGTGATCGCGCCGATGGCGACGCCGAGGCTCATCTCGACCAGCGCCTGGCCGTGGATGTCGCCGATGACGCCGATGCCGAAGCTCTCGGGCGCATACATGGCGGCCGCCGCCACCATCACGGCGGCGAGGCCGACCAGGCTGTGGAAGGCCGCGACCAGCTGCGGCATCGAGGTCATGGCGATGCGCCGGGCGATGTAGGCGCCCGCGCCGCCGCCGATGGCAAGCCCGAGCACGATCAGCGTGAGGCGGCCGAACGACGGACCGGCCAGCACCAGCGTCGTCACAATCGCGATGCCCATGCCGATCATGCCGTAGGTATTGCCCTGCCGGCTGGTGGTCGGGTGCGACAGGCCGCGCAGCGCCAGGATGAACAGAACGCCGGAGACGAGGTAGAGGAAGGCAGCAATATTGACGCTCATCGGCCCGCCCTCACTTTTCTTTTTTCTTGTACATGGCGAGCATGCGCTGGGTGACGAGGAAGCCGCCGAAAATGTTGACCGAGGCGAGGATCAGGGCGATGAAGCCGAAGCCCGTCGCGAGCCCCGAGGCCGAAATGCCGACGGCGAGCAGAGCGCCGACGACGATGACCGACGAGATGGCGTTGGTGACCGCCATCAGCGGCGTGTGCAGCGCCGGCGTCACCGACCAGACCACGTAATAGCCGACGAAGATCGCCAGCACGAAGATGGCGAGACGGAAAACGAACGGATCGACCATGCCGCCCGACGCCGCGTGCGCCGCCGCGCCGGCCGCGTCCGCCGCGCCGGAGGCGAGCGGCCTCGCGCAGCCCTGTCGCCGCCTGGTCGATCCTGTCGATGAATTCGTTGAGCTTGGCCGCGTCCATCAGCCTTCTCCCTTGGTCTTCTTCGCCGGGGCCTCGGCCGCCTTGGCGAAATTCGGATGCACGATCTCGCCGCCATGGGTCAGCAGCGTCGCCTTGACGAGGTCGTCGTCGCGGTTGATCGAAAGCCCCTTCGTCTCCTTCGAAATTAGCGTTTCGAGGAAGGCGAGCAGGTTCTTGGCGTAAAGCAGCGAGGCCGACGCGGCGACCCTGCCGGCGACATTGGCGTGGCCGATGATCTTGACGCCGTCCTTGTCGACGACCTTGCCGGCGACCGCGCCTTCGACATTGCCGCCGCGCTCGACCGCCAGGTCGACGAGGATCGACCCCGGCTTCATCGATTTGACCATGTCTGCGGTGACCAGGCGCGGGGCCGGACGGCCGGGGATCAGCGCCGTGGTGATGACGATGTCCTGCTTGGCGATGTGGTCGGCGACGAGCGCCGCCTGCTTGACCTGGTATTCCTTGCTCATTTCCTTGGCGTAGCCGCCTGCGGTTTCCGCCGCCTTGAATTCCTCGTCCTCGACCGCGACGAACTTCGCCCCGAGCGATGCGACCTGCTCCTTTGCCGCCGGCCGCACATCGGTGGCGGTGACGACCGCCCCCATGCGCCGCGCCGTGGCGATCGCCTGCAGGCCTGCGACGCCGGCGCCCATGATGAAAATGCGCGCGGCGGGAACCGTGCCCGCCGCCGTCATCATCATCGGCAGCACCCGGCCATATTCCTCCGCCGCATCGACGACGGCGCGGTAGCCGGCGAGATTGGCCTGGGAAGAGAGCACGTCCATCACCTGGGCGCGCGTGATGCGCGGCATCAACTCCATGGAAAAGGCGGACAAGCCCGCCTTGGCCATGGCGGCCAGCGCCTCATCGGCCCCATAAGGGTCCTGGATGGCGATCACGGCCGCGCCGGACTTGTAGATCTTGATCTCGTTGGCCGAGGGACGGCGCACCTTGAGGATGACGTCCGCCTTTGCCGCATCGGACGGCTTGCCGATTGCCGCGCCGGCGGCCTCGAACAGGGCGTCGGGAATCGCCGAAGCCTCGCCCGCGCCCTTTTCCACGGTGACCGAAGCGCCGAGGCCGGCAAGCTTCTTGACCGTTTCCGGGGAAGCGGCGACGCGCGGTTCGCCGGCTTCGGTTTCCTTGGGAACGAATATTGTCAGCGCCACCGGCTGGTCCCTTTCCGGTTCAAATCATGTCGGATGGTAAAGCGCGGATTTTCAGCGCAGGGCGGCTGCGCCCGCGGCAAAGATCAGCGCAAACAGGATGATGCCGGAAAACCAGCCGGCGACGGTGAAGAACGAGAACGCCATCGCGGCGCAAAGCGCCACGCAGCCGAGCGCGCCGTATTTGGCGAGGCCGACGAAAAGATGGTAGGTCTTCTCGTGTTCGATGTAATCCATTGCCGCGCCGGTTTCGACCGGGCCGGCGTGCGCATCGTGAGCCATGGCAAATCCCCTCTGAAAACGCGTTCATCCGCCTTTAGCGAAAAGGCGCGGCAAGGGCAATCGGACGTTTGTCGCGGGCCGATGGCGCCTACGTCTTTTGGCTGGCGGGCCAAAGCACCGCCGAAACATGCATCGCGGCCGCCGCGCCGGCCAATTGCGCGATGATGAAAGCCGGAGCGCCGAAAGGCGAGATGCCCGAAAACGTGTCGGTGAATGATCGGGCCAGCGTCACCGCCGGATTGGCGAATGACGTCGAGGCGGTGAACCAGTAGGCGGCGGTGATGTAAAGGCCGACCAGCGCCGGAATCCAGCCCCTCGCCGTCGCCAATCCGCCGAGAATGACGAGGACAAGGCCGAAAGTGGCGACAAACTCGGCAAACCACTGCCCGACGCCAGTGCGCGCATGGGCCGACACCTGCAGCAGCGGCAAGTCGAACATGGCGTGCGCCGCCACGACGCCCGCCAGCGCCCCCACGATTTGCGCGCCGACATAGGGTCCTAGGCAACGCCATGCCAATTCGCCGCGAAAGGCGAAAACCGCCGAAACCGCCGGATTGAAATGCGCGCCCGACACCGGCCCGAAAACCGCGATCAGCACGACCAGGATCGCTCCGGTCGGGATCGTGTTTCCGAGCAGCGCGATTGCCGTATTGCCGCCGGCAAGCCGCCTCGGCCATGATTCCCGAACCCACGACGGTCGCGAGCAGGAAGGCCGTTCCGATCGCCTCGGCGGCGAGACGGCGATTGAGCGAGGGCTCCACGGTTCAGACGCCCCTCGCCTTGTCGGTAGCGCCGGCAAGCCCGCCGATATCTTTCAATTGCCGGGTCAGCGCCAGACGGTCGATGCTCGCCATCGGCAGCGCCAGAAACGCCGAGATGCGGTTGCGCATCTGTCTGAACGCCGTGACGAAAGCCGCTTCCTTCTCCCAATCCTCGCCCTCGACCGCCGCCGGATCCTCGATGCCCCAATGCGCCGTCATCGGCGTTCCCGGCCAGATCGGGCAGGCCTCGCCGGCGGCGCTGTCGCAGACGGTGAAGACAAAATCCATCGCCGGCGCGGCGGCGAATTCGTCCCAGCTTTTCGAGCGGAATCCATCGACTGGGTAGTCGTAGGATTTCAGCACCTTCAGCGCAAAAGGATTGACCACGCCTTTCGGCTGCGACCCGGCGGAGAAGGCGTTGAAACGCCCGGCCCCGTCCTTGCGCAGGATCGCTTCGGCCAGCACCGAGCGCGCCGTGTTGCCGGTGCAGAGAAAAAGGACATTGTAAATCTTGTCAGGCATCGGTTGGCTCCGTGAAGGGTTTCGCAGGCGGACCGCCGCAAAGCTCGGGTCGTCCGCCACAGCATTCCCGGGTGAGGAAACCGGCGAGTTCGCCGACGCGGGCCGCGCTGGCCCGGTAGAGCACGGCGCGGCTGCTGCGCTCGCCGGTTGCAAGGCCGGCGCGGGTCAGCACGTTCAAATGGTTGGACAGCGTGTTGGCGGGAACGCCCAGTTTTCGCGCCAGCTCGCCCGCGCCAAGCCCGGCCGGTTCGGCGGCGATCAGCGCCCGGAAGGCGGCAAGCCGCGTCCCCTGGGCGAGGGCGGCGAGCGCGTCGATGGCCTCATTCGGTTCCATGATTCCGGAATGACGGAATCATATGACAAGCGCGTGACGGTTTCACCGGTAATCCCGGCTCGGCGATGCCACACCATTCTTGCGGGCGACCGGACCAGGGCGCGCTCCGGTAACCATGGCGACCGCCGGCCACTCCGGTGAAAATTACAATTATGGATTTATTTTTTAGCGAGAGCTATTTTTAGTTGCGCTCACGAATTGATCGCCATATGGTTGTAATTGCACGGCATGCTATTTTTAAGTGTATGCCGGCATTCACCGCCATCCCAAAGGGAGAGCCCCATGGCCAATGTCTATTCGTTCGACGAAAAAGCGATTGCCGATGCGATTGAAACCGCGAGAAACCACTATGATTCGGCGAAACTGTTGGCCCAGGGTCAGCAATTGGACCCGTTTGACGACGGACATATGCGTCTTGCCGCCGGCGCCTGCATTTCGGTGACCGTCGAAAATGGAAAAATCTGCCTGAACCTTCCGCTCGGAATCGGCAATTATTGCCTGCCGATTCCCTCGTTCATTCCGAATGGAACCGCCGCCAGCGCCTGCATCAGCGTCTGCACAACCTGGGGAATTCCGACCGGCGTTCGCGTCACGGTCTCCGTTGCCGGCAACGTCGTCGTGGAAAAAACCTTCCTCAAGTGCTGATTGCCTGCGCCTTGTCGGGCAGGCGCCGTTCGCGGCGGCGTCAAATGCGCGGTGCGGCCCGGAACGTCATGTTCCGGGCCGCGCTGCGCCGGCGGATTGAAGCACGGTCGGCCGTTCGATTTGGCGCAATCGTTTCATCGGACCTTAACGACGCTGCGGCAGACTCGCACCATGGCCGTACCTGCCTCGACTTCACCAGTCCTCTACGATGCGCACCCGCGGGCGGGCTCGCTGATTCTCGTCGCCTTCGGATCGATATTCCTCGGCCTGATTTCCTGGGACCTGGCCGGCGAAATCCTGCCGTTTTCGGTATTTTCGCCTTTCGTCGCGTTCATTTTCGCCGGCGGCGCCTTCGTGAGCCTGACCCTCATCCATGGCGGGTTGCAAACGAATGCGTTTCGCTGGGAGTTCCATGACGACCGCATCGAAATCGACCTTCGGACGCTCATCGGCGGAGATTGCCACCGCACCATTCTGTTCGGCGGCGTGCGCGCCGTCGAACTTGTCGAACATGAGTGGGAATCCACCGGTTACACATGGTCGGTCGCCGTCACGCTCGGCGACGGCGTGAAAACCGGCACGCCGCAGATCGCAACCAAAGCCGAGGCGGAGGACGTGCTTGCCCGGATCGGGCGCTTCAAGGCCGCCTGACGCTGCCGATCACAACCACCGCTTCCTGCGTTTGTAATGCTTGACGTCCTTGAAGCTCCGCCGCCCCTCGCCGCCGACGCCGAGATAGAATTCCTTCACGTCCTCGTTCTCGCGCAATTCGGCGGCGTCGCCGTCGAGCACGATGCGGCCGTTTTCCATGATGTAGCCGTATTTGGCGTAGCGCAGCGCGATGTTGGTGTTCTGCTCGGCCAGCAGGAACGACACGCCCTGATCCTCGTTGAGCTTGCGCACGATCTCGAAGATTTCCTCGACGAGCTGCGGCGCCAGCCCCATCGACGGCTCGTCGAGCAGGATCATCTTCGGCCGGCTCATCAGCGCGCGGCCGATCGCCGTCATCTGCTGTTCGCCGCCCGAGGTGTAGCCGGCTTGGCTGGAGCGGCGTACTTTCAGGCGCGGGAAATACTCGTAGACCATCTCCAGATCGCGCCGCACCGCCGCCGATCCGTCGCGCCTGGTGAACGCGCCGGTCAGCAGGTTGTCCTCGACCGAAAGATGCCCGAAGCAGTGACGACCCTCCATCACCTGGATGCAGCCGCGCTTGACCAGTTCGTTGGGCGACAAATCCTGCACCTCGTCGCCCTCGAACAGGATGTTGCCCTTGGTCACGTCGCCGCGCTCGGCATGCAACAAATTCGAGATGGCTTTCAGCGTCGTCGTCTTGCCCGCGCCGTTGGCGCCGAGCAGCGCCGTGATCTTGCCCTTCGGCACGTCGAGCGACACGCCCTTGAGCACAAGGATGACGTGGTCGTAGATGACCTCGATGTTGTTGACCGACAATATCGCGCCTTCCGCCGCGGCGGTGGCGAGGGGCTGGGTGGCGGACATGAAAGCTCCGTCGTTCGGCGTCCTGCCCGGTGTGACCGGTACATGTCCCGGCGGGCCGGCCGAAGCCGGCCCGCCGGTCGTTCAAGTCAGGTCCGCGCCGTCACTTGCATTCCTGCATCGGCCAGGGCGCGTTGGCGTCGGCGTATTCCTTCGCCTTCGCCGCTTCCAGCGGTTCGATCGCGGCGCGATCGGCCTGCAACTGATCGGAGACCTTGTTGAACTTGGCCCCGTCCCATTCGATGATCCAGGCGCCACCGTGGCCGGTATGGTTGGAACACGATGTCTGGAACGGCACGACCATGCCGCCCATGCCGAGTTCCTTGAGTTTGGCCTCGTCGATCTTGAGGTTTTCCAGGCCCCAGCGCACCTGCTCGGCGTCGACCGTCTTGGTGTTGAAATTGGCCTGGGCCGCCTTCACCGCCTCGACCAGGAACATCGAGATGGCGATGCCGCGCTGGTAGAATACCCAGCCGGCCTGGTCGGCCGGCGTATCGGACTTGCCGGCGTCGGCGACATAGTTCTTGATGTCGGCCATGACCGGCGCGTCGTTGACCGGCACGTTCCACGAGATGGCGCGGTAGCCTTTCGCCGCCGCCCCGGCCGAAGCCATGTCGCCGTCATGTCCGGACCACCAGATGCCGAGGAACTTCTCCATCGGGAACTTGGTCTTGACCGCTTCGTTGACAGCGCCGGCGTTCATTGCGCCCCAGCCCCACATGAAGACGAAATCCGGGTTCTCGCGGCGGATTTGCAGCCATTGCGCCGACTGGTTCTGCATTTCCTTCAGGCCGACCGGTATCGCCATGAAGGTGAAGCCGTGTTTGGCGGCCAGCGCCTCGAGCAGCGGAATCGGCTCCTTGCCGTAGGGATGGTCAAGATGGATGAGGGCGATCTTCTTGCCCTTCAGACTGTCAAGATTTCCTCCCGATACATAGGACAGCAGCATCTGCGCCCCGTCCCAATAGGAAGACGGTGGGTTGAACGCCCACTGGAATGTCTTGCCGTCGGCCATTGGCGAGAAACCGTAGCCGGGCGCCAGGATCGCGCGCTTGTCGACGTTGGATTTCGGCAGCACCTGCAGCGTGATGCCGGTCGACCACGGCTGGGTCACGATGCCCTCGCCCTTGGTCTTCTCGTAGCACTCGACGCCCTTTTCGGTGTTGTAGCCGGTCTCGCACTCCTCGTAGGACAGCTTGACGCCGTTGACGCCGCCGTCGCGCTCGTTGAGCATCGTCATGTAGTCGCGCTGGCCGTTCATCAGCGGAATGCCGGTGCCGGCGAACGGACCCGTCCGGTACGACAGGTTCGGGATGTGCAGCACGTCCTCGGCGAACGCCGGCGCAGCGGCGAGCATGCCGACGGCGAACGTCGCCGACAGGATGGTGGTCGAAAGCAGCTTCTTCATTTCGTTTCTCCTCCTCGCGGTTCGATTTGGCGGGGCGAACCGGCCCCGTTTCCTTCCGCCGGATATCCGGCGGCGAATGGTTCAGTGCGGGAACGGCCAGATGATCATTTTCTCCCGGATCATCGCCCAGAACCGGGCCAGGCCGTGCGGCTCGACGATCAGGAACATGATGATCAGGCCGCCGATGGTCATGACGTTGAGATGTTCGACCACCGACGACGACACCGGAATGCCGAGCGCCTCGGGCACGATGTTGAGGATCACCGGCAGCGCCACGATCAGGATCGCGCCGAGATAATTGCCGAGCACCGAGCCGAGGCCGCCTATGATGGCGATGAACAGCACACGAAACGATAATGGAATGTCGAACAGGTTCGGCTCCGCCGCGCCGCGCCACAGGAAAACGAACAGCGCGCCAGCGACGCCCACGATGTAGGACGAGACGGCAAAGGCCGAGAGTTTCGCCTTCATCAAATTGATGCCGACCAGCTCGGCGGCGATGTCCATGTCGCGCACCGCTTTCCACATGCGCCCGATGCGGCCGCGCGTGATGTTGATCGCCGCGATGGTGACCAGCGAAACGACCGCCAGCACGAAATAATACTGGGTGATCGAAGTCGCCGTCGGTCCGGCGACGCCGAGGCCGAACATCGAGAGGTTCGGCACCTGGATCGCGCCGGAGGCCGAGTCGTTGTAGAGCCACGACCATTTCTCGAACAGCCAGACGAGGAAGAACTGTGCGGCAAGCGTGGCGATGGCGAGATAGAAACCCTTGATCCGGAGCGACGGCAGACCGAATGCGACGCCGACGGCGGCGGAAAAGAAGCCGGACAGGCCAATGGCGACGGCCAGGTTGAGGCCCGGAAAAATCGTCATGATCTTGTAGCAGGCATAGGCGCCTACACCCATGAACGCGCCGGTGCCGAGCGACAATTGCCCGGCGTAACCGGTGAGAATGTTCAAGCCCAGCGCCGCCAGCGAGTAAATCAGCACCGGGATCAGCAGCGCCTGGAAGGTGAAATCGCTCGCGGCGAGCGGAAACACCACCCAGGCCAGAACCATGATGACGCCGAGCAACCAGGCGTCCTGCCTGACCGGAAACAGCGCATGGTCGGCGGCGTAACTCGTCTTGAACTGGCCGGCGGTGCGGTACAGCATTCAACCGGGGGGGGGGGCCCCCCCCCGGCCGCGCGGGGCCCCCCCCCCGGGGGGGGGGGGGGGGGGAGGGGGGGCGCAACGACCCGGCGGCCGGCGGGGGTGGGGGCCGCGCCGCCCGCCCCCCCCCCCCCCCCGGGGGGGGGGCGGGGGGGGGCAGGGGGGGGGGGGGGGGGGGGGACGGCATCGCACTACACCCGTTCGATGATTTTTTCGCCGAACAGGCCCTGCGGCCTGAACAGCAGAATGACGAGAGCGAAAACGAAGGCGAACCAGGTCTCGGTGTTGCCGCCGAGCAGCGGCTGCCCCCAGTAGATTTCAAACAGCTTTTCCAGCAGTCCGATGGCCAATCCGCCGACAATGGCGCCGAGCACCGATTCCAGGCCGCCCAGCATCAGCACCGGCAGCGCCTTGTAGGCAATCACCTCAAGCGCGAAGGACACGTCGGCGCGCGCGCCCCAGACGATGCCGGTGGCAAGCGCGATGACGCCGGCGATGAACCAGACGACCACCCAGATCATCGACAGCGAAATGCCGACCGACAGCGCCGCCTGGTGATCGTCGCCGAGCGCGCGGATGGCGCGGCCCATCGACGACTTGTTGAGGAACAGCAGCAACCCGGCGACCAGCAGCACCGCGCCGATGACGGCCGTCAGGTCCTTCTGCTCGATCGAGACGAAGCCGCCGAACGGCTCGAAGGCGAAGGAGCCGGTCGGAATGCCGAGCTGTTCGGTGATCATCACCTTGTTTTCGCCGCCGAAGATCAGTTCGCCGAAGCCGATCAGGAACAGCGTGATGCCGATCGTCGCCATGAACAGGATGATGTCCGGCTGGTTGACCAGCGGGCGGAGCACGACGCGCTCGATGGCGATGGCGAGACCGAGCATGATCACCAGCGTCAGCGGCACGGCAAGCCAGGCCGGCACGCCCTTTTCGTGCAGGCCGACCAGCGACAGCGCCGCAAACACCACCATGATGCCCTGGGCAAAATTGAATATGCGCGACGATTTGTAGATCAGCACAAAGCCGAGCGCGATCAACGCGTAGAGCACGCCCGAGACGAGGCCCTCCCACAGCACCTGCAACAGGAAGTCGGGCGCGCCGATCATGTCGGCGAAGGGTTTGACGAGGATCGAATGCAGGAATTCCATCATTTCCTCCTCAATGCGCCACGCCGAGATAGGCGTCGATGACCTGCTTGTTGGCCTTGACCTTCTCGGGAACATCGTCGGCGATCTTCTTGCCGTAATCGAGCACGACGACCCGGTCGGACAGGTCCATCACCACGCCCATGTCGTGCTCGATCAGCGCGATGGTCGTGCCGCGCTGCCGGTTCACGTCGATGATGAAGCGGCTCATGTCCTCCTTTTCTTCGAGGTTCATGCCGGCCATCGGCTCGTCGAGCAGCAGCAGCGACGGCTCCATCGCCAGCGCCCGGCCGAGTTCGACCCGCTTCTGCAAGCCGTAGGGCAACCGGCCGACCGGCGTGCGGCGGATGTGCTGGATTTCGAGGAAATCGATGATCTCCTCGACCTTTTCGCGGTGCGCGATCTCTTCCTTCAACGCCCGCCCGCGCCACAGCATTTGCCAGAACAGGCTTTCCTTCATGAACACCGAGCGCCCGGCCATGATGTTGTCGAGCGTCGACATGCCCTTGAACAGCGCCACGTTCTGGAAGGTGCGCGCGATGCCCTGCGCCACGGCGTCGTGCGGCTTCATGGCGCGGCGCTCGCGGCCGCGAAAGACGATGACGCCCTCCTGCGGCGTGTAGAAGCCGTTGATGACGTTGAGCATCGACGTCTTGCCGGCGCCGTTCGGGCCGATGATGGCGCGGATTTCGCCCTTGCGGATGTCGAACGACACGTCGGTGATCGCCTTCACGCCGCCGAAGGCCAGCGAAACATTGCGGATGTCGAGCAGCACATCGCCCGGCTTCAGCCCGTCATTGCGGGCGAGTGCGATATCGTGGTGGGCGTCGTGATGGGCGCTCATGGCGCCGCCTCCCGCGCCGTTTCGACATGGGCGTCGGCAATGCGGACATTGGCGCGGATGCGGCCCTTGCGTCCGTCCTCGAAAGTGACCTCGGTTTCGACCCTTTTTTCCGCCGAGCCGTCGTAAAACGCTTCGATCAATTCGGCGTAGCGCTCGGCGATGAAGCCGCGGCGCACCTTTTGCGTCCGCGTCAGTTCGCCGTCGTCCGCGTCGAGTTCCTTGTGCAGGACGAGGAACCGCCGGATTTGCGCGCCCGCCATCATCGGTTCGCGCGCCAGACGCCGGTTGGTCTCGTCGACGTTCTCGCCGATCAGCCGGTAGACTTCCGGATGCGCGGCGAGTTCCTGATAGGAGGCATAGGCGATGCCGTTTCGCTCGGCCCAATTGCCGACCGCGGTCAAATCGATGTTGATGAAGGCGGCGGCGAAATCGCGTCCGTCGCCGAAGGCGACCGCTTCCTTGATGTTGGGGAAAAATTTGAGCGCGTTTTCGATGTATTTCGGTGCGAACAGCGCGCCGGTGCTGAGCTTGCCGACATCCTTGGCGCGATCGATGATGCGCAGCTGGCCGTCGCGCTCGAAAAACCCGGCGTCGCCGGTCTTCACCCAGCCGTCCGGAGACATGGTCTCGGCGGTTTTTTCGTCCTGTTCGAAATAGCCGGAGAACATGCCCGGCGAACGGAACTGCACCTCGCCGGTGTCGGCGATGCGGATGTCGACGCCGGGCATGGCCGGCCCGACGCAATCGGCGCGAACGGCGTTGTCCTTTTGCGCGGTGACATAAAGGAAGGCTTCCGTCTGGCCGTAGAGCTGCTTCAGATTGATGCCGAGAGAACGGAAGAAGGAAAACAGGTCTGGGCCGATCGCTTCGCCGGCGGTGTAGGCGGTGCGGATGTTGGATAGCCCGAGCGCGTTTTTCAGCGGCCCGTAGAGCAGTAACTCGCCCAGCCCATAGTGCAGGCGCGCCGGAAGCGGCGTCGGCCGGCCTTCCAGGATCGCTTCGCCCCATTTTGCGGCGACGCCGCGAAAGTGGTTGAACATGCGCTGTTTCAGCCGCGAGGCGTCGTGCATGCGTATGGTGACCGAGGTCAACAACCCCTCGAACACGCGCGGCGGCGCGAAATAGAAGGTCGGCGCGATCTCGCGCAGGTCGACCGGAACCGTCTCGGCGCTTTCCGGGCAACACATGCAAAATCCGGCGACATGCGCCTGGGCGTAATTGAGGTAGTGATCGCCGACCCAGGCGAGCGGCAGATAGGCGAGCACGCAATCGTCGGCGGTCAGCCGGTCGAATGTTGACGTGTCGGTCGCCGCCTGCACCGCGCCTGCGGCCTTGATCATCACGCCCTTGGAGCGACCGGTCGTGCCGGAGGTATAGAGGATCACCGACACCGCATCGCCCGAAGCGGCGCGGATCGCATCGGCCCATTGGGCAGCGCGCGAACCGTCGGCCGCCAAGGCCTTTCGTCCCGCCTCCTGCACGTCGGCGAAATCGTGCAGATGGGCGCGGTCGTAATCGCCAAGCCCGCGCGGTTCGTCGAAAATGATGTCGGTCAGGCGCGGGATGGCCGCCGCCTGGCCGACCACCTTGTCGACCTGCTCCTGGTCCTGGACGACCGCGAAACGCACGCCGGCGTTGTCGAGGACATAGGCCAGTTCGTCGGCCACCGCGTCGGCGTAGACCGGCACCGGAACCGCCCCGATCGATTGCGCCGCCGCGAAGGTCCAGTAAAGGCGCGGCCGGTTGGTCCCCACCACGGCGATGCGGTCGCCCGCCGTCAGTCCCAGGCCCTGCAGGCCGATCGCCAGCGCGCGCACTTCGTCAAGTTGCTGCGCCCACGTCCAGGTCTGCCAGATGCCGAAATCCTTGTGACGCATCGCCGGACGCCCGGCGAAACGCTCAGCGTTGCGCAGCAACAGCTTCGGAAACGTGTCGAACGACGCGTCTGATCCGCTCACGCGGTGCTCCTCCCGCCGGATTCCGCCGCGTATCGACCCCTGGCCGACCATGGCGTTTCCGGTCCTTATCCTTTGGACGCAACGTTAGGCCGGAATCGCCCGGCATGGCAACGCGGCGCTTGACAGACAGGACACTTCATACTGTGTTACCGTTCCGGAGCGTCACCATGCGCCGCCGCTTCCTCCCCGTTTCAACAACAACGTCCTACGCCACGGCCGCGCCGCGCCGTTGCTTTGCCGGTTGACCGGCATGCCGATCAAGGCGGATGCGTCGCATCCGGCGTAACCTTCCATCCGAAGGAAGGAGGGCGCCATGGTCAATATGAAGTTCGACAGGCGGATCGCGATGCTTCTTGTCGGCGGCGCGGCGGTCGGAGGCCTAGCGCCGGCGTCGGCGCAAGAGGCGTTGACGGCGGACATGCTGGTCGGCGTATGGCGCGGCGTCGTCAGCGTCGGCGGAACGGAGATCGGCGGCGAAGTGCTGTTTCAGCCAAACGGAACGTTCCGCCGGACCAATTGGTGGAACGGCCTGATGACGTGGGCCTCCGGGCCTTTCACCATCGCCCGCAATTGGGTGCATTTCGAAGTCGACGCCTACGGCCCGGAAATCTATCTCAATCAACCGATGCCGAGGCCGCCTTCGGAAACCTGGATGGTCGACTTTTTCGACGGGCGCATGATCGAAGGCCGGATCGGCGATTCCGCCGCCATACGATTCGAGCGCATCGGCTGACCCTTATTCCTGACCGCGTTCGTAAGCGGCGAGGCGGGCGACGTCGACCGCCTCGATCGTTCCCGGCCCGACGCGGATCAATCCTTCGCTCTCCAGATCCTGCAACGCCTTGTTGACTGAGGCGCGCGAAAGCCCGGCGACCAGCCCCAGTTCTTCCTGGTTGATGGCGATCGATTTGCCCGCATCGGGATAGAGAACGGGGTTGAGAAGCCAGGCGATGTTGCGCGCCACACGGGCCACCGGATCGTGGATGCGGTCCTGCTCGACCGTGGCGATGAACAAGCCCATGCGCTCGTTCAACTGCCGCACCAGGAAACGATTGAAGGCGACGCTGTTTTGGGCCAGCCAGTTGAACGAAGCCTTCGGCATCAGCGCCAGGCGCGTGTCGCGCAGCGCAACGATGTCGTATTTTCGCGCCTCGTCCTTGAGCAGCGAGCCCTCGCCGAACCACGATCCGCGGCCGATGCCGGCAAACGTCATCGCCTTGCCGGAAGCGGCGATCGCGCTCATCTTGACCAGCCCGTCGACGACCCCCGTCCAGAAGTCGAGGCGGTCGCCGCGATGGCAGACATAGGCGCCCTTGGCGTATTTGCGCTCGACAATGGAACGGCGCACCCGCGCGAAATCCTCGTCGGGCAGTTCCGCGGCCCAGACGCAGCGACGCAGCGGATCGGATATGGCGACCATCGATGCGGAACGCTCCCTTTCCTTCTGACCCGTGCAAAGTCTGACTGGCAGCAAGCCGGGCGGCGCCATTCAGGCTTGCTTCAATTCTACTTCGAGTTGAGGGATGACATTCAATGCAACTCCAACCTGGCCGACCGGTTTGGCAAACAATTGGCGTTGCTCAAGCGGCGTGGATCTGAACACCGGATATTTTTGCGTCGTCTTTATCATGTTGATATCGCAACGCGATCCGAACAACGCACAGGACGCCAGCGCATTGGGTTGCGCTCGCGGGTCGGCTATGCGGTCGACATGAAAATACCTTTTGTAGAAGCCGGCATGCTCTTCGCGCACCATGGTCAGGCAACTTGTCACATTGAAGTAGGAACAGGCTGCCACCGCCAAACGAAGCGTGACCTGCGGAAGAAATCGCAAACTGGCCGACCATTCCGGATCAGCGGCAAATCGCGTCGGATCGACGAAAGTTTCGCCTCGCGACACGCGCTCTTCGAGGACGTCCCGAAATAAATCGTAAGTCGGAGACACCGGCTTTGAAGAAAAAACGATATGTAATCTTAAGGTACTTACAAGATTCCCACCATAATAAACTGCAAAATGAAAAGCATTACTTAATTCATCGTATTTATCAAACAGCATTCCCGACGAATTTGACGGAATCAAATCGTTCCCATGATAAGATTTATAGCGCAACCGAAATATCTCCTCATAATCTTCGCCGATAACACACTTTCTGTACTCAAGTATATTTTGATTGAAAATTTTAATATTCTGAAGCGCTTCTTGTTCAGCTTGAAAGGGCTGAAAAGTCTGTGTTGTTAATTCATTCCCTAGAATGCTCACCTGGCGCGCCCCCGGAGTCGAGTGGTTACCAGTTTATTGCATGAGCACAATTTGGAAAGTGGACAAAAGCACACGCCCCGATTACCGGGCGTTAACACTAATCTTCCAACGAAAAGTCGAAACCCGGTCGACTATCCCTGGGCGCGGCGAGACTGCTTTGGCGCCGCTATGCCAACGGAATTGCGGGCTGCGAGCTCTACAATTCCAGACGCCGGAAGAGGCGGGCCGAAAACGAATCCCTGCAGGAAGTCCGGCCGAACCGAGTCGGAAAGGACTTTCAGGTGTTGCATGGTCTCGACCCCCTCGACCGTGACATCGAGTCCCATTTCCCGGGCCAATCGAACTGTTGCCTTCAACAGGTCGAAGGAACGCGGGTTCGTTTCCACCCCAGAGAGGAACGACTGGTCGATTTTCAGTTTGTCGAGCGGCAAGGAATGGACGTAGGACAGGTTCGAATAGCCGGTGCCGTAGTCGTCAAGCGCGATGCCGACTCCCTTTGCCTTGATTTCTTCGAGGATCGAGCGGGTTAGCACTTTGTCGGTGAGGATGGCCGTTTCCGTGACCTCGATTTCGAGACGGTCCGGGGACAGACCGGAATGGCGCAGCGCCTTGTCGATAACGTCGACAATCGCCCGGCTCTGGAAATCGACCGCGGAAAGGTTGACCGACACGCCGATGCCATCCGGCCATTTTGCGCATTCCTGGCAAGCGACCCTGAGCATGCTGGCGCTGACCAGGGAAATGATGCCCATGTCCTCGGCCAACGGGATGAAAACGCCCGGAGAAACTTCGCCCAGTTCCGGATGCGTCCAACGCGCCAGCGCTTCGCAGGAGTTCACTTTCATCGTCTTCATGTCGATGATCGGCTGATAGACGGCGCGTAAATCGCCGCGCTCGATCGCGCGCCGCAATTCGGCTTTGAGCGCCTGCTTCTCCCTAAAGGCGCGATCCATTTCCGGCGCGAAAAGCAGCCAGCCATCCTTGCCATCCGCCTTGGTCTTGTAGAGGGCCAGATCGGCTTTGACGATCATCGAATCGAGATCGACGGCGAAGGCCAGCGCCACGGATGCGCCGGCGCTGGCGCTGACGCGCAGTTGGTGGCCCGAAACGTCGGCCGGGGCGCCGATGCTGACGAACAAAGCGTCGAGGCGGCTTGCCAGTTCGCGCTCATCGGCGATGCCGTCGAAGAACAGCATGAACTCGTCGCCGCCGAAACGGGAAACGATCGCCTTGTCGCCGGCGGCGGCGCGCAGACGGGTCGCCATCTCGAAGATCAGGCCGTCGCCGACGGGATGGCCATGGGTGTCGTTGACCTGCTTGAAATCGTCGATGTCGAAAATGACCAGCGCGCACATGCGCGACACATCGCCAAGCGAAAGGACATTATCGACAATTTCGCGGAAATGCATCCGGTTCGGCAATCCTGTCAGGCTGTCGAAGCGCGCCATGTTGCGGATCTGCCGTTCGGCCTCGATACGCTGCGTGACTTCCTCGAAGGTGATCACCCCCAGGCTGCCTTCACCGCCGCGCGCCGAGAATTCGAAGAACCGGCCATTGGCGAAATTGACCAGGACCTTGCTATCCCCGCCCTCCTTGAGCGACCGCCCGAGTTGATCGAGCGTACGCAGGCACTCCTCGCGGGTCAAAAGCTTGGCGGCCACGCAGCGCAGGAGAAGGGCCTTCAGCGTGCGGCCCAGCAAATGTTGCGGCGTCGGAAACGAAAGGAGGACCGCCGCCTCATGGTTGGCGACGACCGCGTGCCCGGCGTCATCGAACATGACCAGCCCGTTTGGCATCGTGTTCAACGCACGATCGAAACGGGACGCCAACTTCCGCGCCTTGTTGCCTTCGTCGATCGCCGTCGCCAGCACAGAACGGATGTGTTTTGACGATTTGAGGATCACGCTTATAAAAGGCAGGATCATCAGCCCCAGTACAAAATGACTGGCGTCCGCACGTAAAACCAGCCCGAGCGCGATGGGAAAGACACTCAGAAGTGTTGCGCCGACGACAGTGCGCGGGGATCCGTAATTGCGACCCACAACCGAGATCATGGTTCCCATCGCGATTGCGATCGACGCGATTTCAGCGAAGTCGTCAGGAAACAAATAAATGCCGAAGAATCCGAATGCGCCGAGAAACGCAGCATGAATCGAGGCGATGATGGAGTAGCGGAATTCGACCTTAGCGGCTTCGCTGACAGTAAGGTCTGAACCTGCTAGAGCTTTGTTCCTCAATATATAATAGCGCGATACGCTGGCGACGATCAACCCGAGCGTCAGCCAGAGATACGCCGGCATTTCCGTATTTATGTAAACCGTTGCAGATAGACTGGCATGCAAAGCCCCGCCAAGCAGGACCGTCGCCGCGTCATTGGCGAGCGAGCGCACATAGGCAATATAGGCCTCCGCCGGAATATCGTTGCGTTTTTGCGGCATGCCGGGAACCGTTTTTCGTTCCACGCTTTTCGCATGCCAACCTTAATTTTGGCTTATATCTCAGAATGCGCGCACATTCTAAGAAGGGCTGTCATTCCGCCGCGGCCAGTTGCGTCGCAGCCGCCTTTGATTCCGTGAACCTCTTGATCAGGCGCGCGCGCTCTTCCACCGCCCGCCGCGCGGCGTCGCCCTTGACATGGCCGTAGCCGCGCACCAGAGCCGGCAGGCTGGCCAAGGCCGCCGCGACGTCGAGATTGCCCGGCGCAAGCCCGCTCTCCATGCGCGCCAGATCGCTCTCGTAATCTGCCAGCATTTGCCGTTCCATCCGCCGTTCGGCCGAGCGGCCGAAAAGGTCGAACGGCGTACCGCGCAGCCCACGCAGCATCGCCAACAGGCGCATCGCCGGCATCAGCCAGCGCCCGTAGCTCGCTTTGCGCACCTGCCCGTCGCTGCCGCGTTTCGCCAGAAAGGGCGGCGCCATGTGGAATTCGAGCCGGTCCCAGGACGAGAACTGCTCCGCCAGCTTTCCCAGGAAAACGCCGTCGGTGAACAGCCGCGCCACCTCGTATTCGTCCTTGATCGCCATGAGTTTGAACAGGTTGCGGGCAACCGCTTCGGTCACCGCCGTCGATCCCGCCTTGAGCCGCCCCTCCGCGACGCGGATGGCGGCCACGCGGTCGCGAAAGCGCTGCGCATAAACGGCGTTCTGGTAGCGCGCCAGGAACGCGGACCGGCTTTCGATCATGTCGTCCAGCCCGGTCCCGGCGGAGCTTGCCGCTCCGTCGCCGGGCGCGATCAGCGTGCGCACCGCGCCCGGATCGTGGGCCGCGCGCCGGCCCCAGCGAAAGGCCGCGAGGTTCATGTCGGTCGCCTCGCCATTGATCCCGATCGCTTCCTCCACCGCCTCGGTGGAGACGGGTAAGCCACCCTTTTGCGCGGCGTAGCCGAGCATGTACATGTTGGCGCCGAGCGACGAACCGAACAGGGCCGCCGCCGTCTGCGTCGCATCGAAGAAATGGCTCTTTTCCTCGCCGGCGGCGTCCCGTATCGCCTTTTTCAGCCGTTCCGTCGGCAACGTGAAATCGGCCGAGCGGGCAAAATCGCCAGGCATCACATCGGCCGTGTTGATGACGAAAATCGTGTGCCCCTCGCGTGCCGACGCCAGCACCTTGCGCGAACCGGAAACCACGAGATCGCCACCGAGCACGAGGTCGGCTTTGCCCGCCGAAACGCGAATGGCGGAAATGTCCTCCGGCGTCGGCGCGATGCGGACATGGCTGAACACCGCGCCGCCCTTTTGCGCCAGACCCGCCATGTCGATCATGCCGCAGCCCTTGCCCTCCAGATGCGCCGCCATGCCGAGAATCGCGCCGATGGTGACGACGCCGGTGCCGCCGATGCCGTCGATGATCGCCGCCCAGCCCTTGTCGATCGGAAAAACCGGTGCGGGTGGCACGCCGGCGAGCGGATCGCTCGCCCCCGTCGCGCCGGACTTGCGGCGCAGTTTGGCGCCGTGAACGGTGACGAAGGATGGACAGAACCCGTTGAGGCAGGAGAAATCCTTGTTGCAGGACGACTGATCGATGCGTCGCTTGCGGCCGAATTCGGTCTCGACAGGCTGGATCGACACGCAGTTCGACTTGACGCCGCAGTCGCCGCAGCCCTCGCAGACGAGCTCATTGATGAATACCCGTTTGTCCGGGTCGGGATAGGCGCCGCGCTTGCGTCGCCGGCGCTTTTCCGCCGCGCAGGTCTGGTCGTAGAGCAGCGCCGAAACGCCCTTGATGTCGCGCAGCTCGCGCTGCACGGCGTCGAGATCGTCGCGATGGTGAATCGTCGCGCCGGCCGGAAAATCGGCGACGCCGACGAATTTTCCCGGTTCGTCGGTGACGATGGCGATGCGCTGCACGCCTTCGGCGCGAATCTGCCGGGCGATCTCGTCGACCTTGAGCGACCCCTCGTGCGGCTGCCCGCCGGTCATCGCCACCGCGTCGTTGTAGAGGATCTTGTAGGTGATGTTGACGCCCGCCGCGACCGCCCAGCGCAGCGCCAGCGAGCCGGAATGATTGTAGGTGCCGTCGCCGAGATTCTGGAACATGTGGCCGCGCTTCGAGAACGGCGCCTGGCCGACCCATTGCGCGCCCTCCCCGCCCATGGCGGTGAATCCGACCGTGGAGCGGTTCATCCACAACGCCATGAAATGGCAGCCGATGCCCGCCCCGGCGAGCGAGCCTTCCGGCACCTTGGTCGAGGTGTTGTGCGGGCAGCCGGAGCAGAAATAGGGCGCGCGAACCGCGATGTCCCGCGCATCGGCCAGCATCGCCTGGGCTTGCCGCAGCCGCGCGACCCGCGCCGAAATCCCCTCCGACGGGCCGATGACCCTGAGGATGCGTTCGCCGAGCGCAACCGCGATGTCATTGGCGTCAAGAGCGCCCTTGACCGGGAACAGCCAATCGCCGCGCTCGTCGCGTTTTCCCACCACGATCGGCTGCATCGCAGTGCCGTAGAGATCCTCGCGCACCTGCACTTCGATCAGCGAGCGCTTCTCCTCGACGACAACGATCATGTCGAGCCCGCTGGCGAACTCTTTGAGATGGTCGAGGTCGAGCGGCCATGGGCAAGCGATCTTGAACAGGCGGATGCCGAGCCGGCCGGCTTCTTCCTCGTCGACGCCGAGATCGGCGAAAGCCTGGCGCACGTCGAGATAGCTTTTACCCACCGTGATGACGCCGAGTTTCGCCTTGCGCCCGCCGCTCCAGATCGTGCGGTTGAGGCCGTTGGCGCGCACGAAAGCGGCGGCGGCGGCGCGCTTGTATTCGTGCAGGCGCGCTTCCTGCTCGATCTGGTTCAGTTCGTGGCGGATGCCCAGCCCACCGGGAGGCATGTCGAATTCAGGCAGGACCACGTTGATGCGGTCGAGCGAAACATCGACCGACGCCGTCGATTCGACATTGTCCTTTACCCCCTTCAACGCCGCCCAGGTGCCGGCGAAGCGCGAGAGGGCGAAGCCGTAGAGGCCGTAATCGATCAGTTCCTGCACCCCGGCCGGATTGAGGATCGGGATCATCGTGTCGACGAACAGGAACTCGGTGGCGTGGGCGACAGTCGAGCTTTCTGCCGTGTGGTCGTCGCCCATCAGCGCCAGGACGCCGCCCCTTTTCGACGTTCCCGCCAGATTGGCGTGCCGGAACACGTCGCCCGAACGGTCGACGCCCGGCCCCTTGCCGTACCAGAGCGCGAATACGCCGTCGTGCTTGCCCTCGCCCAGCAATTCGGTCTGTTGCGAGCCCCAACAGGCGGTGGCGGCAAGTTCTTCATTGAGGCCGGGCGTGAACACGATGTTCGACGCCTCAAGCTGGCGGCGCGCTTTCCACAGCTGCTGGTCCAGGCCGCCGAGCGGCGAGCCGCGATAGCCGGAGACGAAGCCGGCGGTGTTGAAGCCGGCGCGCGCATCGCGTTCACGCTGCATCAGCAGCATCCGCACGATCGCCTGCGCGCCCGAGACGAAGATGCGTTCCTTCGTCAGGTCGTACTTGTCGTCAAGGCTGACGGTGTGGAGCGACATAGCCGGATCCTTCCGATCCACCGGAGCATTGATGCCGGCCCGATTGTTGGTTGGTAACGCCTTCCGGTCAACCCGGTTTGAAAGGCTTGGCCAATTTCGCAACAGCGCGATTGACGCAGCCGGCGAAACAGCAATGGCCGTGGTGAGTCGGCGCTCGCTGCGCAATAAAATTTCGTGATATCCGGATTGAGGCCGCGCTAGCTTCGTGGCGGGCATGCCCGCGCCACGTCTCCGGCGCCATTGTCGAGATCGGGGTTCGGCTGATAGGCCGGGCCGACAACCAGCGGCTTGTCCGGCAGGATGGACTGGTCGAGCGTCGACAGCACGGTCGTATCGATGCGTTGCAGCACGTCGCCGGTCGCGTTTTCGATGCGTATGGCGACACGATAGGCCCGGTCCTTGGCGATGCAGAACACCGGCGGGCTTTCCAGCGCCAGTTTTTCCGCCTTCGGCCAGATTTTCTGCTCGACGATGATTGCTTCGCCGCCTTCGGGATTCTCGAATTCGGCAATGGCGCGGGTCGAATCGACGATCGGCGCGACCGGTCGCAATGTCACCACGTAGGTCGCGGTCGCCAGCCGTGGATTGAAGATGAAAACCCGGCCGGACAGTTCGAATGGTCCGGCGGCTTCGTCGCGACAAGCGGCGACGGTCAGGAAGACGAGGAACAGCGCCGGCCATTTTTTCATCGTCAATCGCTCCCTTGGCGCACTTCGGTTTTTCTCCGCCGGTAGTGGCGTTTGGCCTTGGCCCGGTTGCCGCAAACGGCCATGTCGCACCACAGCCGCGCCGCATTGCGGCTTTTGTCGACGAACAACCAGGCGCAGTTCGGGCAGATCTTGATCCGCCCTGCCATCTCGCGCCGCAACAGCGACAACGCCGACAGGGTCATCGCAGCGGAAAGCGGCAGGTCACGCGGGCCATTTCCGGATTCCGTCCAGACGACAGGCAGATCGGCGTCAATTCCCGCCAGCGCCGTGGCGCCGATGGCGAGCAGGTCGGCAAGCGCGGCGGCGGCATGGACGCCATCGCGCGCCTGATGGCGGAACAGCCTGTCCACTGCCTCGCGCACCGCGATGACCGTCGCCTTGTCATGCGCCGGATCGGCGACGGCGATGGTCGCGCCGTCGAATTCGGCCGCGCAATGCACAGTCGCCGCGGCGGCGAAACGCGGCAACTCGCCTGCGTCGTCGAAACGGTCGAACATTTTTCCGGGATCCAGGCGCATCACCACCGTATTCGCCGCCGACAAAGCCAGCGCGCCACCGGAAAAGCGATGGGCGTTCCATTCCACAGCCATGCGTCATTCTAACTTGCAAACTGTATTTTACAAGTTAGTTTATGGATCGGGAGGCGTCACGCATGGCCTATTTCGCCCAGCAAGTGGCAAACGGCCTGCATTCGGCAGCGCTTTACGCTCTGCTCGCCTATGGCTACGCGCTGGTTTATGGCCTCACACGGCGCGCCAATTTCGCCCATGGAGCGCTGTTCGCCTTCGCCGGCCAGATGCTCGTGCTCGGCGCGGTGTTCGGCTACCGGGAATTATGGCTGACGCTGCCGGCCGCGCTTGCTTTCGGCGCGACGAGCGCTTTTGTCTTTTCCGGCCTTGCCGGCCACCTTCTTGGCCGCCGCGTTTTCGCGCCGCTGGCCACGGCCTCGCCCAATGCCTTTCTCGTCGCGACGCTCGCCGCGATGATCGTGCTGATCGAACTCGGCCGCATCGCCGCCGACACCCGCGACTGGTGGCTGCCGCCCCTTCTGCCGGGCCAGATTGCGTTTTTTGCCTCCGACGGGTTCGTGGTCTCGCTGACGCGGATCCAAATCGCCGGCATCGCCGGAGCCCTGATGGCATTGGCGGCGGCGGAGATCATTGTCTCCCGCGGTCGGGCGGGACGGATATGGCGCGCCGCCTGCGACGACGCCCTGGCCGCCGCTTTGCTCGGCGTCGATCCGCGCCGCGTGCTCATGGCGACCGTCGCCGCCGCTACCGCATTGGCCGCGTTTGGCGGCGTTCTGGCGACATTGCACTATGGCAACATGTCCTTTGGCGCCGGACTGACCTACGGCCTCAAGGTCGTCTTCGTCGCCGCGCTCGGCGCCGGCGGCCGGCCGCTGAACGCCGCGCTCGGCGCCGCCGCCGTCGGCCTCGCCGAAGCACTGTGGACGGCTTGGCTCCCGCTCGAATGGCGCGACACCGTCATTCTCGGCGTGTTAAGCCTGTTGCTGATCCTGAAGCCAGGGGATCGCGCCTCCGGACAATGGTAAAAAAACTTTACCACTGGACTTTTCCCTTGAAATTTCGCCTGCTATGAAATCGCGCCTTGCCCCTTGCCGGCTTTGCGGCTTGGATAGGCGCGGTCCCGTCCGGCTCAAGTCGGGCGCGGTAAGGACTTTCCGGGGAGGAGAGCATGGGTGGGTTGCTCGCGATCTCGCGCGGCATCGATCGCGTCAACGAGTTTCTCGGCCGGCAGGTGTCCTGGCTGATCCTCGTTGCGGTTCTGATTTCGGCGGGAAACGCCGTCATCCGCAAGACGTTCGACATTTCATCCAACGCCTGGCTCGAATTGCAATGGTACCTGTTCGGCACGGTGTTCATGATCGCCGGCGCCTATGCGCTTCTCAAGAACGATCACGTGCGCATCGATATCGTGTCTGCCGGCCTGTCGAAACGGACCCGCGACTGGATCGAATTGTTCGGCCACATCTTTTTCCTGGCGCCTTTCACCCTGTTGCTGACAGCGTTGGCGTGGCCGTGGTTCTGGCTGGCCTTCACGACGGGGGAAATGTCGGCCAATTCGGGCGGCCTTGTCATCTGGCCGGCGAAACTCGTCGTGCTGATCGGCTTCGTCCTGCTCACGGCGCAGACGCTCTCCGAAATCATCAAACGCATCGCGGTGCTCGCCGGGATCATCGACGATCCGTTGCACCGGCACGAAGCGCCGCCCCAGGTCGAAGGCGAAATCGAAGCCGCTGGCGAGGAGATCGGCAAATGATCGAATTCATCGCCCACGAACTCGCCGCCATCATGTTCATCACCGTGATGGCGATGCTGCTGATCGGCTATCCGGTCGCCTTTACGCTCGCCGCCGGCGGCCTCGCCTTCTTCGCCATCGGCGTGGAACTCTCCTCGGTCGCGCCCGACCAGATCAAATTGTTCTGGCCGCTGCTGCAATCGCATCCCGAGCGCATCTACGGCATCATGTACAACGACACGCTGCTGGCGATCCCGTTCTTCACCTTCATGGGCATCATCCTCGAGCGCTCGCGCATGGCTGAGGATCTGCTCGACACGGTCGGCCAGTTGTTCGGCCCAATTCGCGGCGGTCTCGCCTACGCCGTCATTCTCGTCGGCGCGCTGCTTGCCGCCACCACCGGCGTCGTCGCCGCTTCCGTCATGGCGATGGGTCTCATCTCGCTGCCGATCATGATGCGTTACGGCTACAACGCCCCGGTCGCCACGGGCACGATCGCCGCGTCAGGCACGCTGGCGCAGATCATTCCGCCGTCGCTGGTGCTCATTGTCATGGCCGATCAGCTCGGCCGTTCGGTCGGCGACATGTATTCCGGCGCGCTCTATCCGGCGCTGCTGATCGTGCTGGCCTACATGACCTACATCTTCATCGGCTCGATTTTCCGCCCGGCCTGGGTTCCGGCCCTGCCGGTGGCGGCGCGCACGCTGGGCGGCGGCGTCGGTTCGCTCATCGCCATTTTCGCCGCGGCCGGCCTGCTGTTTGTCGTCGGCTACTACCTGGTCTTTTCGGGATTGCGATACGAGACGCGCTTTGTCTGGTCGGCGACGGTCGCCACCGGTCTCGCCTATGGCGCCGCGGTGCTCAACCGCCAGTTCAGGCTTGGGCTGCTTTCCCGCCTTGCCGAGCAGGTTGTCGTGGTCCTCGTCCCGCCGCTGGCGCTGATCTTCCTCGTGCTCGGCACGATTTTCCTCGGCATCGCCACGCCGACCGAGGGCGGCGCCATGGGCGCGACGGGCGCGTTGATCATGGCATTCGCCAAGGGCCGGTTAAGCTACTCGACCATTCGCCAGGCGCTCGACGCGACGACGAAGCTGTCGGCCTTCGTCATGTTCATCCTGATCGGCGCGCGGGTGTTCGGCCTGACCTTTTATGGCCTCAACGGCAATGTGTGGATCGAAGACCTGATGCTGGCGCTGCCCGGCGGCGAATACGGTTTCCTGATCGTCGTCACCATCATTGTCTTCATTCTCGGCTGCTTTCTCGATTTTTTCGAGATCGCCTTCATCATGGTGCCGCTGCTGGCCCCGGTCGCCGAAAAGCTCGGCATCGACCTGATCTGGTTCGGCATCATCCTTGGCATCAATCTCCAGACATCCTTCCTGACGCCGCCCTTCGGCTTCGCGCTGTTCTACCTGCGGTCCGTCGCGCCGGCCCGCGAATGGAAGGACGAGGTGACAAAGAAGATGATGGCGCCGATCCGGACCGGCGACATCTACAAGGGCGTCTTCCCCTACATCGTCATCCAGTTCCTGATGATCCTGGTCGTCATTTTCTTCCCCAAATGGTCATGCGCTACAAGACTCCGGTCGCGCCGCCCTGGCGATTTCAAGATCGAAGTGCCGGGCGGTATCGGCCTGCCGAGCCTGCCGGGCCAGCCCGGAGCGCCCGCCAACCCGGCCAACCCGGCCTGCCCGGACTGACCTTGCCGCCGCTGGGCGGCGGCCTGCCCGGCCAGCCTGCGCAGCCTGCCCAGCCCGCCGCGCCGCAGACCGACCTGTCGCAGCCGCCGAAGATCAATTGACGATCGGGATGCCGCCTCCGGGCGGCGTCTTCACTTGCGCAGTTTGCGCCCGTACAGCACCAGCCGGTGCCGCTCGATGCTGTAGCCGAGGCGTGCGGCGATTTCCTCCTGCAGCGCCTCGATGCGGTCGGAGTGGAATTCGATCAATTGGCCGCTGTCGAGGTCGACCAGATGGTCGTGGTGTTCATGCGCCGCGTTTTCGAACCGCGCCGGTCCGTTGTCGAACACATGGCGATGGATCGCGCCCTTGTCTTCCAGCACTTTCATGGTGCGATAGACGGTCGCCAGCGAAATCGACTTGTCGAGTTTCAGCGCGCGGCGGTAGATTTCGGTGGCGTCGGGGTGATCCTCGCAAGTCTCGATGATCTGCAGGATGGCGCGGCGCGGCCGCGTCACCCGCACGCCAGCGGCGCGCAGAATGTCTTCATAGCCTGCGCTGTCGATTTTTCCGGCCATGCCGCGAGTCTATCCTGTTGCGACGCAGGTGCAAGTCTGCCGCCACCGGTGCGGCGTTTTCGCCGATGCCCCGGATTCCGCAATTCGGCGTTGACAGCCCGCAACGGTTCGGTCATATTTGCAAACAGTTCTCATTTACATAAAGATATCATGCTTCAGACAGTTCCCCCGGAAGAGACCATGGCCGGCTGGCGACGCCGGCGCGGCGAGGCCGCCCTCTCCGAGGTCCACCGTTCGATCCCGCTGCCGGCCGGCAAGGTCCGCCGCCTGCTCGCGTTTCTCGGCCCCGGCTACATGGTCGCCGTCGGCTACATGGATCCCGGCAACTGGGCGACGTCGCTCGCCGGCGGTTCGAAATTCGGTTACGCCCTGCTCGTCGTCGCGCTCGTCTCCAACATCATGGCGATCGTGCTGCAATCGCTGGCCGCCCGCCTCGCCATCGCCTCGGGCCGCGATCTGGCGCAAGCCTGCCGCGACGCGTTTCCGCGCTGGGCCGCCTGGCCGCTCTGGGCCGCGGCCGAGATCGCCATCATCGCCACCGATCTCGCCGAGGTGATCGGCACGGCCATCGGCCTCAACCTGCTGTTCGGCATTCCGCTGGAAATCGGCGTGCTCGTCACCGCCGCCGACGTCTTCCTGATCCTCTGGCTGCAGAACAAGGGCTTTCGCTGGCTCGCGCCGATCCGGAATGGGGCGCGGTCCTGCGCGGCTTCGCCCCGTCGGGCGACATCGTGCGCAATCCGGACATGCTCTATCTGGCGCTCGGCATCCTCGGCGCCACGGTCATGCCGCACAATCTCTACCTCCACTCGGCCATCGTGCAGACGCGCGCCTGGGGCGACACGATCGTGGAGAAACGCCAGGCTCTCGCCTACGCGACGGCCGATTCGACCTTCGCGCTGATGTTCGCCCTGCTCATCAACGCCTCGATCCTGATCCTCGCCGGCGCCGCGTTCCACTACACCGGCCGCACCGGCGTCGCCGAACTGAACGAGGCGCACCGCCTGCTCGAACCGCTGCTCGGTTCCGTCTGGGCCCCGGTCGCCTTCGCCGTGGCGCTGCTTGCCTGCGGCCTCAATTCCACGGTCACCGCGACGCTCGCCGGCCAGGCCGTGATGGAGGGTTTCCTCGACATCAGGCTTGCCCCGTGGCTGCGTCGCCTGACGACGCGCATGATCGCCATCATCCCCGCCGCCGCCGTGACGATTTTCTACGGCGAGGCGCAGACGGCGAAGCTGCTGATCCTCAGCCAGGTCGTGCTGAGCCTGCAATTGTCCTTCGCCGTCTTGCCGCTGGTCTGGTTCACCGCCGACCGCAAGAAAATGGGCGACCTCGTCGCGCCGAAATGGCTCGTCATCTTCGCCGCGCTGATCGCCGCGGTGATCGTCGCGCTCAACGTCAAGCTGCTCGTCGATTTCGTCCGCGGCTGAAATGGAAAACCCCGGGGCGTCGCCGCCCCGGGGTTCGCTTTCGCCTCGACAGAGATCAGAGCGTGCCGTTGCGCTGCTGGATCATCATGAAGGTGTCGAAGGTGTACTCCGAGATCTGCGCCCAGAGATAAGCGTCCTTTTGAACTCCAGCTGGTGGTCGTAGACCTTCTTGAACATCGGGTTGGCGGCGGAGATTTCCGCATAGGTCGCCTTCGCCGCGTCATAGGCCGCCTGCAGGATTTCCTGGCTGTAGGGGCGCAATTGCGCGCCGGCGCCGACCAGCTTCTTCAGCGCCGCCGGGTTCTTGGAGTCGTAGTTGGCCATCATGTCGGCATTCGCCGCGCGGCAGGCCGCGTCGATGATCGCCTTGTTGGCCGGCGACAGCTCGTTGTATTTCGCCAGATTGACCAACGTGTGCAGCACCGGGCCGCCTTCCCACCAGCCGGGATAATAATAGAACGGCGCAACCTTGTAGAAGCCGAGCTTCTCGTCGTCGTAGGGGCCGACCCATTCGGCCGCGTCGATCGTGCCCTTTTCGAGCGACGGATAGATGTCGCCGCCGGCGATTTGCTGCGGCACGATGCCGAGTTTCTCGAAAATCTTGCCGCCCATGCCGCCGATGCGCATCTTGACGCCCTTGAGGTCGGCGAGCGTGTTGATTTCCTTGCGGAACCAGCCGCCCATCTGCGCGCCGGTGTTGCCGCACGGGAAGCCGATCAGGCCCTGGGTGGCGTAGAACTCGTTCATCAGGTCGTTGCCGGTTTTGCCGTCGGCGCCCGACGGGTGATAGTACCAGGCGTTCTGCTGGCGGGCGTTGAGGCCGAAGGGGATGGCGGTCGCCAGCGCATAGGACGGGTCCTTGCCCCAGTAGTAGTAAGAAGCGGTGTGCGCCATCTCGACCGTGCCCGCGGTCGCCGCGTCGGCGGCCTGCAGGCCGGGGACGATTTCGCCGGCGGCGAAAACCTGAACCTCGAAATTGCCGTCGGAGGCTTCCTTGATGAATTTCGCCATCGTCTCGGCCGCGCCGAAGATGGTGTCGAGCGATTTCGGGGAACGAAGACGTCAAGCGCCAGGTGACCTTTCTGCGCTTGCGCGATGGCCGGCGCGGCGAGCGTAGTCGCCGCCGCGGCGCCGACGCCGCCGAGACCGGCTTTCTTGATGAATGAACGACGATCCATGGAATACCTCCCGTTGAGTAAAATGACGGAGCCGCGCGGCCAGACCATCGCGACGCCTGAGCGCATGAATGCACGGCAATGCGGGCAAGTCCAGTTCTGCGCCGCGCCGCACCGACAAAGTGGTAAATTTTTTATCCACTTTTGAGCGCCGCAATTTGAAACGATTTAGGTTGCACGTTCCTTGAGCAGTTCGTTCGACGGGTTGCAAATTGCCGGAACGCCGTTGATTTCGCCGGGCGGACCCGACCGCCGCGCCGCGAAAGGAAACCGGATCGATCATGTTCAAGCCGCTCGTCGCCGTGTCGACCGATGTCCGCGCCTTCGACAATTACGTCTGGCATGCCGCGCCGCGGCAGTATCTCGAAGCTGCGATCGACGGGGCCGGAATCACGCCGGTTCTCGTTCCGTCGTTCGGCGACCGACTCGATTTCGACGCGATCCTGAGCGGCGTCGACGGCATCATGCTGACCGGGTCGAAATCGAACGTCCACCCGGCGCTGTACGGCGGCGACGCTTCCGAGGCCAATGGCCCCTATGACGAGGCCAGGGACTCCACCACGCTGCCGCTGATCCGCAAGGCCATCGAGCGTGGCGTGCCGCTGCTCGCCATCTGCCGCGGCATCCAGGAGCTGAATGTGGCGCTCGGCGGCACGCTGCTGACCGAAATCCAGGACCTTCCCGGACGCATCGACCATCGCGCCCCGGTATCCGACGACCAGGACGAACGCTTCGCCATCCGCCAGCCGGTGCGCATCAGGCCCGGTTCCTGCCTCGCCGGAGTTTTCGAGGCCGGCGAGGTCATGGTCAATTCGGTGCACCGCCAGGCCTGGATCGGCTGGGCGGGCGCCTCGAAGTCGAGGCGGTCGCCGAGGACGGCACCATCGAAGCGGTTTCCGTGGTCGGCGCGCCGGCCTTCGCCGTCGGCGTGCAATGGCATCCGGAATACTGGGTAAAACCGACAGCGCCTCGCGCAAGGTGTTCGAGGCGTTCGGCGACGCGGTGCGCGCCCACGCCGCGCGCGCCGCGGCGCGCCGCGCCGAATAGGCCTATTGGGCGGAAACTCAACAGCATCGGCGGCGCTTGCGCGTCGACCGACTCGAAAACGTCGCCCTCGCCGGACACGAATTCCAGCGCCACGGCGCCATCCTCGCGCGTGAAGGCGATGCGGTCGCCTTCCTCGTCGATCGAAAACCCGCCGGTCAGCTCTTCGGCGATATCGGCGCAGCGCGGGTCGAATATGGCTGAGCGCGGCGCTCCGTCCTGACCGCAATCCGCCGACACGGCGCAGCGCAATCCGGTTCCCGCCTGCCGCAACTCCCAGACGATGCGTTCGCCGGCGTTGGCCGACGGCGCCACGCCCGCGAACGCCGCGAGCGACAATCGATTTACCATGGCGGCCCCCCGTCGCGCCAAACGCGCGTCCGAGACAGCAAACGCCTTGCTGGTTAACGATGTGTTGCCAAACCGGCGGCTTTCGGCCACCGGCGTCAGCGGCTTGCCGGTTTCAAACCACGAAACGAGGTTGTCGACCACCAGATCGGCCATGGCGCGCCGCGTCGCCACGCTCGCCGAGGCGACATGCGGCAGCAGGCAGGCGTTGGGCAGGTCGATGAACGCCCGCGGCAGGTGCGGCTCGTTCTCGAACACATCGAGACCGGCCGCCGCGATGACGCCGGTCTTCAACGCCTCGATCAGCGCCGCCTCATCGACGGTCGGGCCACGACCGACATTGATCAGCACCCCGTCGCGCCCAAGCGCCCGCAGCACATTGGCGTCGACGGCGTGAAACGTCGCCGCGCCGCCCGGCGCGACGCAGACCAGCGTATCGACGGCCTCGGCCAGTTCGATCAGGCTCGCATGCCAGGTTCGCGGATCGCCGTCGATTCGGTTGCGGTTGTGGTACGAAACCTCGACCCCGAAGGCTTCGAGACGGCGTGCGATCGCCATGCCGATGCGGCCCATGCCGAAAATGCCGGCCTTGCGGCCGCGCAGCGTCAGCGGCGTCAGGCGGTAGTTGCCTTCCCCGGCCCAGCGCCCCTCGCGCAGCCAGGCCTCGGCGCGCGGAAACTCGCGCAGCGTGTTGAGCAGCAGGCCGACCGTTGTGTCGGCGACCTCCTCGCTCAGCACATCCGGCGTGTTGGTGACCATGACGCCGCGCGTCGCCGCGTGCCCGGCGTCGACACTGTCGTAGCCGACGCCGAAATTGGCGATGATCTCCAGCGCCGGCAACGCGTCGATGAATTCGGCCGAAATCGTCGTGAACGAGGCGACGGCGCGCACCGATTTCGCCGCCCGCGCGTTGAGCAGCACGGGATCGGCTTCGCGCACGCGCACCAACCTGAAACGCTCCTCGATCCGCTCGACCGCAGGGGGGTGCAACTTGCCCGGACGAGCACCGAAATCCGGCAGGTCGGATCGACGCCGCTTCCGTTTTCCATTCAGGCGCGACTCAGGCCGGCGACCTTCGGCTTGCCGGTCGACTGGCGGATGCGCAGCTCCGGATGGATGAGTTCCTGCCCGCCATGGACTTCCACGTCGTTCAACTGTTCGAGCAGCGCGCGGGCTGCCTGCCTTCCGACCTCGCGCTGGCCGTTCCACACCGTGGTGAGCGCCGGCGTGGCGATCGACGCCTCCTCCAGATCGTCGTAGCCGGTCACGGAGACATCGACGCCCGGCAACAGTCCGGCCCTCGCCATGCCGTTCATCAGGCCGATGGCGACGAGATCGTTCCAGCAGACGACGGCGGTCGGCCGGTTCTTCAGCGCCAGGAATTGCGGCGCCGCCTCGAACCCGCCCTGCTTGGTGCGCGGACCGGCAATGCGCCATTCCGGCTCCACCGTAAGGCCCGCCTTTTCCATGGCGTTGCGATAGCCGCGATAACGGTCGCGCCCGGTCGACGTCTGGTCGGTGCCGCCGATCATGGCGATGCGGCTGTGGCCGAGCGAGATCAAATGATTGGTGGCGAGAGAAATGCCCCACGCGTCGTCGCCGCGAAAGATCGGCACGTTCGGCGCCCTCGACTTCGCGCGCGATCAGCACGATCGGCATGCCGTTGGCGACCAGCCCGGTGATGTCCTCGCGCGGGGTGCCGATGGCCGGCGACAGGATCAGTCCGTCGGCGCCGAGCTGCAGCAACGTGTCGATGAACACACGCTGCTTTTCCAATTCGTCGTAATGGTTCGACAGCAGGAAGGTCTGGCGCGAACGGTCGAGCTCTGTCTCGATGGAGCGCAGGATCTCGGCGAAGAACGGGTTCATGATGTCGTGAACGCAGACGCCGACAATTCCCGACCGGCGGGTGCGCAAAGAGGCGGCGCGGCGATTATAGATATAGCCGAGCGCGCGCCGCATCCTTGATGCGCTCGCGCGTCGATTCCGCCACCAGCGGACAGTCGCGCAGCGCCAGCGACACCGTCGCGGTCGAGACGCCAAGCGAATCGGCGATGGTCGACAATTTGATCTTCTGGGACAGGGCGGCCGTCCTTCTGAAACGTTTAATTTGTTTAATTAAACAGGCTGCCGCGCCCCTGCAAGACCTGTCATGCGCCGACCAGGGTCAGGACCCATTATTTGCGACGAAATGGTCGCAGGCGTTCTGGCCGGTCCGCGCGACGCAAAGGCGAAGGAAATGTAAACATTTTCAAGCCTTGCCGGATGCTACGAACCCCAAGCAGCCAAATGGGCTTCGGACTGCATCGTCAATCCACTCGCCCGGGGCGCGAGCCCCGCTCTTCGCGGCATTCCCTGCAATTCCTTGCCATTTGACCTGCCATTCGCCGCAAATAGTGGGTCCTGACCCTAGCGGTCTGCGACGCGATCGCGCAGCCGCAGCGTCCGCTCGCGATGGACGATATAGAGACCGGACAACAGGATGATCCCGGCGCCGATCATGGTGAAGCGGTCGGGCGTCTGGCCGAAAACAAGGAACCCGAGCGCCGCCATCCACACCATCTGCAGATAAGGATAGGGCGCGAGCGCCCCGGTCGACGCCATCTGATAGGCCTTGATGATGAGGAAATGCCCGCCGCCGCCGAAGATTCCGAGCGACAGGAGCATGGCCCAGTGCAACGGCGCATTCGGCCATTGCCCGGCGACCGGCAGCGCCCACGCCATGAACAGCGTCGGCGCGAGCGCGGAATAGAAAATCAGGCTGACCGCCGTTTCGCGCGCGCCCATCGCCCGCGTCATGATCACATAGGTCGAATAGGACAGCATCGACATCAGCGCGCGAAGACATGGCCGATGGAAAACGCGCCCGCGCCGGGCCGCGTGATGACGAGGACCCCGACAAGACCGGCGCCGATTGCCGCCCAGCGCCGCCATCCCGCCCATTCGCCGAGCATCGGTCCGGCGAGCGCCGTGATCACCATCGGCGCGAAGAAGAAGATCGACACGGTTTCGGCCAGTTGCAGCGTCTTCAGCGCCTGGAAATTGAAAATCGTCGAACCGAACAGGAAGACGCCGCGGAGCAGATGAGCAGGCAAGCGCCCCGTCTTCAGCGCCTGCGGCGTTTCCCACAGGCGGAAGATGAACGGCACGGCGGCGAAATGGGTGAGGAACCGTATCCAGGTGACGAAACTCGGCGCATAGCCGGAAAGCACCAGGTATTTCGCCATGGCGTCGAGGCAGGAGAACACCAGACCCGCCAGCACGATGAGCGCGATGGCCGGTACGGGCGTTGCGGTGTCGGCGGAGTCGGACAAATTCTGATCCCGGGTCGGCAGGCGGCTTATTGCGCCGAACCGCCCCTCGGGCAAGGCGAACGGTTCTTATTCGCCCGCCTTGTCGGCCTCGGCTTCGCTCGCCGGCGCCTCGCCGACAACAGGCTCATCGGCGTCATCGTCGGGCGGAGTCGACCTCGATGGCGCCGAGGTTGGTCTCGATTTTGGCCAGCAGCTTGGCGAGCGCCTTCTGCTCTTTCTTGTCGAGGCCTTTCAGCGCCTGCTTTTCCGTCTTCTTCACCGACTTTTCGATCGCCTTGATCGCCGCCTGGCCGGTCTCGGTGAGGAAAACATGGGCCTGGCGCTGATCCCCGCTGGAGGCGCGTTTCTCCAGGAAACCCTGCGTCTGCAACCGGTTGATCGTCTTGGTGATCGTCGGCGGCCGCGCGCCCATGCGTTCGGCGAGTTTGCCGGGCGTCTGCCCGTCCTCGCTGGCCAGCGCCAGCATCACCTGGTCCTGGCCGGCGTAAAAACCGTGCGCCAGCAAACGGTTGGCAAGCGCCGTGCGCGAAGCGCGCGCCGTCGATTGCAGGCGGTTCAATACTTGACGTTTGTCCGGCTTTGCCATTGACGCCCCCTTGCGAACGCTCCGCCACGCTTGCACGCGACAACCCCTCCGGTCTAGCGTCTCCACGCCGATCGGAACACGGCGCTCCCACTGCCATGACGGTATGACGATTGAATGACGATACGATGACAACTGACCGATTTTAGACGACGAAACGATCGCGGTTCTGCCGCTCGGCGCCACCGAGCATCATGGACCGCATCTTTCGCCCGACGTCGATTGGATCATCGCCGAAGGCGTCTGCGCGCGGACCAGGGCGTTGTTGCCCGAGGATTTACGCATCGATTTCCTGCCGGTCGAGAAGGTCGGCTATTCGGTCGAGCACGCCGATTTCGCCGTCACCCGCACGCTCGCGTTCGACGAGGCGGTCAACCGCTGGATCGGCATCGGCGCCGATTGCCATCGCCGGGGCTTCCGCAAGTTCGTCATGCTCAACGCCCATGGCGGCAATGCGCCATTGATGACGATCGTCGCCACCGAACTGCGCGTGCGTTACGCCATGCTGGCGGTGGCGACGAGCTGGACGCGCTTCGGCTGGCCGGAAGGACTGATCGACGCCGACGAAAAGGCCTTCGGCATCCATGGCGGCCTCATCGAAACCTCGGTCATGTTGGCGCTGCGCCCCGACATGGTCGACATGGCCAAAGTGGATGATTTTCCGTCGGCGCAGGCCGGCTTCGCCCGCCGCTTTCGCCATTTGCGCGCCTATGGCCCGCACGCCTTCGGCTGGAAGATGACCGACCTCAATGCCGCCAACGCCGCCGGCGACGCGTCAAAGGCGACGGGGGAACTGGGCGAACGCCTGCTCGTTCATGCCGCCCGTGGCTTCGCCGAACTGCTCGAAGCCGTTCGCGCCTTCGATCCGGCGACGCTGCGTTGACGGCAAGCCCCGTGCAATTCGTCGCGCCCGGCCCTATATCGGCGCAAACACCCATTCAGGAACCGCCCCGATGAGCGATACCCCGATCCCCGTCACCGTGCTGACCGGCTATCTCGGCGCCGGCAAGACGACGCTGCTCAACCGCATCCTCACCGAACAGCACGGCAAGCGCTACGCCGTCATCGTCAACGAGTTCGGCGAGATCGGCATCGACAACGACCTCATCGTCGAATCCGACGAGGAGATCTACGAGATGAACAACGGCTGCATCTGCTGCACGGTGCGCGGCGACCTGATCCGCACCGTCGAGGGCCTGATGCGCCGGCCGGGCCGCTTCGACGCCATCCTCGTCGAGACCACCGGGCTGGCCGATCCCGTGCCGGTGGCGCAGACCTTCTTCATGGACGACGACGTTCGCGCCAAGACCAGGCTCGACGCCGTCGTCGCCATGGTCGACGCCAAGCATTTGCCGCTCCGCCTGAAAGACAGCCGCGAGGCTGAGGACCAGATCGCCTTCGCCGACATCGTTGTCGTCAACAAGATCGATCTGGTCACGCCCGAGGAACTCGCCCTGGTCGAGCGTACCGTGCGCGCCATCAACCCGTCAGCCCGCATTCACCGCGCGACACGCGCCGGCGTGCCGATCGCCGCCGTGCTCGATCGCGGCACCTTCGACCTGCAGCGCGTGCTCGCCGACGATCCGCATTTCCTGCACGCCCATGATCACGATCACGACTGCGGACCGGGTTGCGATCACGATCATCACCATCATGGACACGATCACCACGTCATCACGGTCGTGACCACCATCATCACGACCATGGCGACTTGCCCCCATCCACGACGTGACGGTGCAGTCGGTGTCGCTGCGCGGCGGCGAAATGATCCGCGACCGGTTCTTTCCGTGGATCGACAAGATCACCCAGATGGAGGGGCCGAACATCCTGCGCCTGAAGGGCATCATCGCCATCAAGGACGATCCGGACCGCTACGTCATCCAGGGCGTGCACATGATCATCGAGGGCGACCACCAGCGCCCGTGGAAGGACGACGAGAAGCACGAGAGCCGGCTTGTCTTCATCGGTCGCAAGCTCGACGAGGAGCGGCTGCGCCGCTCGTTCGAGGCCTGTCAGGCCTGATCGCGCCTTACGCCGCTTCGATATCGGTCAGCGAAAAATCGTCGCCCTTGCAGAGCAACGGCGTCCGGTGCTGGCGCGCCGCGGCGTAGGCGAAGCATTCGCCGGAATTCAGCCGCGCCCGATGGCTCCCCTCGCCGCACCGGTCGTGGACCGCGACGGCCAAACGCGCGGCCTCGGCGTCGACATTGAGGATTTCAACCCTGAAACGGAGGATGAAGCGTTCAAGGTCCGCCGACGCTTCGCCCGGTCGACGAGAGAAAATGCGCGCCAGAGCCATCGCGCTTTCCCAAAGGCCGAGCGGCGAAATGGCGCGTATCGACGCAGCTTCGATCGGCCGGAGGAGTTCACGCGAACCGGCTTCGCTTGCATAGAACGCGGTCAGGGCTGAAGCATCGATAAGCACGATGTCTGCTCGTAGAGGCTGTCGATGAAGTCCCTGTCGGCCGGCAGGCCCTTCGCGCGGTCGCCTTTTTTCCTGGAAGTGGCGGACCATTTCCATCGCCTCCTCGACGAAGTCGGATTCGCCGCCGGCTCGCTCGATTTCGTGTTGCAACGCCTCGTCTACGGCGGCCGTCAGCGAAGTGCGCTTGATCCGCGCCACTTTTCGCGCCAAGGCGTCGGTCTCGGGGTTCTTGATGTGGAAAGCCACGTAGCGGCGCTCTCCGCGTCGAGTGTACATCGACTGAAGATAGAGTTTACACCGCCGGAAAAGCAGCCATGCCCACCGTTGCCCCTCTCGATCTGGACGGTCCCTGTCTCGCCGTCGCCTTTCTCGGCGATGCGCCGCATTTCGCGCTGGCCGAAGGGACCGTTCATTGGCTCGACGCCGGCCGCAAGCAGGCAAAACTCCATGACGGCCTGCTCTGCGCCGCCTTGGCGCCCGATGGCGGCGCACTGGTCACCGGCGGCGAGGACGGCAAGGTCATGCGCCTTGCGGCCGGCGTCGCCGCCGAAATCGGTTCGACGCCGCGCAAATGGGTGAGCGCGGTCGCTGCCGGTTCGAACGGCGCGATGGCCTGGGCCGCCGGTCGCGACGCCGTCGTGCGCACCGCCGACGGCGTGGTGAAAACCTTCACCCACCCCCGCTCGGTCGAAGGCCTCGCCTTCGCGCCGAAAGGCCTGCGCCTCGCGGTCGCCCGCTACAACGGCGTCACGCTGCATTTCCCCGCCACCGACGGCAAGCCCGCCGAACTGGAATGGACCGGGGCCCACACCGCCGTGACGTTCTCGCCCGACGGCGCCTATGTCGTCACCGCGATGCAGGAAAACGCCCTGCATGGCTGGCGGCTCGCCGATGGCCGCCACATGAAAATGACCGGCTATCCGGTCAAGGTGAAAAGCCTGTCGTGGAGCGCCAGGGGACGCTGGCTTGCCTCCTCGGGCGCACCAGCCGCCATCGTCTGGCCGTTCCATGGCAAGGACGGGCCGATGGGCAAGGCGCCGCTCGAACTCGGCACGCGCGGCGACACGATGGTCACCGCCGTCGCCTGCCACCCGGTGGAGGAAATGGTCGCCATCGGCTACGCCGACGGCATGGTCATGGCGGTGCGCATCGCCGATGGCCGCGAGGCGTTGTTGCGCCGGCCAGGCGCCGGGCCGGTCACTGCGCTGGCGTGGGATGGCAAGGGCGCGCGCCTCGCCTTCGGTTCGGCCGCCGGCGATTGCGGCGTAATCGACATCACCGCCTGACGGTCTCGTTCCGCGTCCAGATGAACGCGAGCACCCCGGCGAGGATCGCCGCCTGCGCCGCCAACGCCCACCAGGGTGGCCCGAACAGCAGCGTCAGCGGCGGCGTGGCGGCGATCGCCACGGTCGCGGCGACCTTGCCCTGGCGACTGATGGCGCGATTGTCCTCCCAGTCGCGGATCGGCGGTCCGAAGGTGGGATGGTTGACCAGCCATTGGTGAAAGGTTGGCGACGAGCGCGACAGGCAGAACGCCGCCAGCAGCAGGAAAGGCGTCGTCGGCAGCAACGGCAGGAACGCCCCGACAATGCCGAGGGCGAGCGAAAGCGTGCCGGAAATCAGCCAGAAAAGCCGCATGGCCTCCCTTCGCACGGGCCGCCTTCTCGGCGCAATCGCTCGGGTCCTTGACGCCGGGGCGGCATTCGGTTCCTTTCGCCGCAATCCGGCCATCAAGCCCGGTTTGGTTCGGTTCATGCGCGTTTCAATACTCCTGTCCGTCCTGATGACGCTCTTCGCCGCGCCGGCCCTGGCCGGCGGCCAGACGCCGCCCGCCGTCGCCGCGCCGAAGCCGGAGACGCCCGCCATCCCGGAAACCGCGGCGGAAACGACCGAATGGATGAACATCGTAGTCGCCGAGGAGCGTGCCCGCGAGTTCCGCAAGGCCGGCCGCGCCATGACCGCGATCGAGTGTCGGGCCAATCTGAATCTGGATGTCGACGCCGGCGACGGCACGGAGTTCCGCTTCCAGTCGGTGGTCAACGATTCGAGCGTCGAATGGACATGGCGGGAATTTTCCGCTCCCGAAGCTGAAGGCCAAGGACCGCGAACTTGCCAATGAAGGCTTCGCCCGGGTGACGACCTGCGAATTCGAGCGCCAGCCCTCCGGCCAGAAGCGCATTTGCGCGCTCTGGCACAAATGATGAAGCCTCAATCGGCCGAACAGGAGCCGGGACCGGCCTGTTCGGTTACGACGCTTTCGCCGTCGCTGACGGTGTGAAGGCGGACAGTGTATTCTCCGGCGTAGGTTTCCTCGTCGCTTTCCGTCGCGCGGATTTCCAATTCCATGGCCGATGTGTCGTCCGCCTCCTTGTAGAGCAGGAAACGCATCTCCGTTCCGTCGAACCAGAACTGCGCGAGATCGTCGCGGCCGAATTCCGCCTCGACGGGCTTGTCGCCTTTCACGGCCAATCTTCCCTCGAAGGAAACGACAGCCCCGGCCGCGCGCGTCAGCGACGCCTGCACCGAAACCGTCGCCCTGGCGTCATCTGCGTCGCACCACGCGCCGCCCATCGCGGCGGCGGGCGTCGTCGCGGCGGCGATCAAAAGCGCGAACAGGGCCAGACGCATGACGACCTCCCGGAGTTCATTGCCCGGCGGCGATTGCGGACTTCCCCGACGGCCGGATAGACTGCGCCAGCCCCGCAACCGGATGCCCATCATGACCAAAAAGCAGGCGTCGGCCATGACAGTCGTTGTCGACGCGAAAGCCATCGAACGCCTCTACCGCGACAGATCCACCGCCTATGCCGCCGTCCGCCCGAAAGCCAGGCCGCCGCCGGCGAGGGCATCGAAGGATTCCTTTTCGGTCAACCGATGCACTGGATGGCCGACTGGCCGATGCCGTTTCCGTTCCTGGTGAAAAAGGCCTCCGGCGCCAGACTGGTTGATATCGACGGTCATGAACTCGACGATTTCTGCCTCGGCGACACCGGCTCCATGTTCGGCCATTCGCCGCCGCCGGTGGCGAGAGCCATCCGCCGCCAGGCGACGCGCGGCTTGACGTACATGCTGCCCGACGAGGACGCCGTCGAGGTCGGCCGGCTGCTGGTCGAAACCTTCGGCCTGCCGCACTGGCAGATCGCCACCACCGCAACCGACGCCAACCGCTTCGCGCTCCGCGTCGCCCGCGCCGTCACCGGGCGGGACAGGATCCTCGTCTTCAATGGCTGCTACCACGGAACCGTCGACGAAACCTTCGTGCGCTTGATCGACGGCAAGCCTGCCAACCGTCCCGGCCTTGTCGGCGAATTCCGCGATTTGACCAGGCGAACTGAAGTTGTCGAGTTCAACGATGTGGCCGCGCTGGAAAAGGCGTTGGCGAAAGGGATGTCGCCTGCGTCATCACCGAGCCGGTGCTGACCAATTCCTGCATGGTGCCGCCCGCGCCGGGATTCCACGAGGCGCTGCGCGCGCTGACGCTCGCCTACGGAACGCTGCTGCTCATCGACGAGACGCACACGATCTCGTCCGGCCATGGCGGCTATACCCGCGCTTTCGGCCTGCAGCCCGATCTGTTCGTCCTCGGCAAGCCGGTCGCCGGCGGCGTTCCGGCCAGCGTCTGGGGCATGACCGACGAGGTCGCCGTGCGCTTCGCGGCCTGCGAGAAATCACGCGAAGCCGGACATTCCGGCATGGGCACGACGCTCTCGGCCAACCCGCTGCAATTCGCCGCCATGCGCGCCTGCCTGACGGAGGTGATGACGCCCAAAGCCTGGCGCCACATGGAGAAACTGGCGTCGCGTCTCGAGGCCGGCCTTGCCGCCGTCATCGCCAATAAAGGGCTTGCCTGGCACGTCGCCCGCGTCGGCGCACGCGTCGAGTTCATTTGCGTGCCCGGCCCTTTGACGAACGGGGCCGAGGCGGAACGGGCCCACGCCCCGGCGCTGGAGCGCGCCATCCATGTCGCGCTGGTCAATCGCGGCGTGCTGATCGCGCCGTTCCACAACATGATGCTGGTTTCGCCTGCGACGAAACGCAAGCAGGTCGACCGCCTGGTCGCGGCGTTCGGCGATATTGCCGGCCGCCTCGCAGCGTGAGACAAGCCGGGTAACGACAACAGCTTGCCCAGGGCATCATGAACTCACCGACCGGTTCGTCGCCGAAAGAAGCCGAGGAATTCCTCGCCGCCCATCCCGACATCGAGGCCGTCGACATCGTCATGATCGACGCCAACGGCGTCGGCCGAGGCAAGATCATCCGTCGGCACGAATTGGCGAGCCTGTACAAGGGCGGCCGCAATTTGCCGACCTCGGTTCTCGGCCTCGACATCACCGGCGAGGATGTGCACGAGACCGGCCTCGTCTGGGATACCGGCGACGGCGACCAGCTCGGCTGGCCGATCCCGGGCACGCTGCGGCCGCTGCACGGCGCAAAACCGCCGCGCGGCCAGCTGCTGATGTCGATGTTCGATCGGGACGGCAAACCCGCCGGCGCCGACCCGCGCCACGCGTTGGTGCGCCAGGTCGAGGCGCTGGCGGCGCGAGGCCTGCATGCGGCCGGCGCATTCGAACTGGAGTTTTTCCTGCTCGATCCCGAGCGCGATTCCGAAGGCCGCGTCCGCCCGGCCAAGGCCGTGGTCGACGGGCGCTCCAGCGGCAAGACCGAGGTCTATTCCGTCGATCATCTGCACGGCATGGAGCCGCTTTTTTCCGACATCTATGCCGGGGCCAAGGCCATGGGCCTGCCGATCGAGACGCTGATCTCGGAATACGCGCCCGGCCAGTACGAACTGACGCTGCACTACCGCACCGACATCCTCGCCGCCGCCGACGACCTTGTCATGCTGAAGCGCCTCGTGCGCCAGCAGGCGCGTCGCCACGGCGTTGTCGCCTGTTTCATGGCCAAGCCGATCGCCGATTACGCCGGCTCCGGCATGCACCTGCACGTCTCGATGCGCGATGACGCCGGCGCCAATGTCTTCGCCGAGGAGAAGGAGGGGCAATGGTCGCCGACCCTGCTCCACGCGCTCGGCGGCATGATCGAAACCATGGGCGAATCGATGCTGGTCTTCGCGCCGCACGCGAATTCCTGGCGCCGCTTCGCCAGCCAGTCCTATGCCCCCGTCTCGCCGACCTGGGGCGTCAACAACCGCTCGGTCGCCATCCGCGTGCCCGCTGGCGACGTGAAGAGCCGCCGCATCGAGCATCGCCCGTCCGGCGTCGACGCCAATCCCTATCTCGTCGCCGCGACCGTTCTCGCCGCGCTGCGCGTGGGACTGGACGACAAACTCGATCCCGGCCCGGAGACGACGGGAAATGGTTACGCCGCCGAAACCGCGTCCCGCCCCACGCCGACGGATTGGGGCTCGGCCATCGAGGCGGCCTGCGGATCGGAATTCCTCACAGAAGCGCTCGGCCCGGCGATGCACCGCACCTTCACCGAGATCAAGAAGGCGGAATATTTCCGCGTCGCCCGCACCGTGACGGAGCTCGATTATCACCTCTATCTCCACGAGGTGTGAGGTTTATACGAGCCACCCCTTCGCCCACCGCAACCCCTCCTCCGTCCGCCCGCGCGGGCGATACTCGCAGCCGACAAAACCGGCATAGCCATCGCCGGCGAGCCTATCGAGCAGCGAAGTCATCTGTTGCGTATCGGGCTCGTGGCGGCCGGGGAGGCCGGCCAACTGCACATGGGCGATGCGGTCGCGATGCCTGCGCCATTCGGCGAGCGGATCGCGGCCGATCTTGGCGGCGTGATAGGCGTCGAACTGGAGCTTCAGATTGTCGGCGCCGACGCGATCCATGATGCGCGCCGCCTCGTCCATCGTCCGGAGGAAATAGCCCGGCATGTCGGTCGGATTGATCGGTTCGATGGTGACGGTCAGTCCGGCTTTCGCCGCTTCGGCGCAGGCGAAAGCGAGGTTGCGCCCATAGACGTCCTCGAACGCAAGACGCTCCGCGCCATCGGGCATGACGCCCGCCATGCAGTGGATGAGCCGATTGCCGAGCGCCGTGGCGTAGCGGATCGCTTCCGCGACGCTATCGTGAAACTCGGCCTCGCGGCCGGGCAACGCCGCCAACCCGCGCTCGCCTCTGTCCCAGTCGCCCGGCGGCAGGTTGAACAGCGTCTGGCGCAGGCCGTTCCCATCCAACGCGGCGCGCAGTTCCCTCGGATCGTGCTGGTACGGGAACAGGAATTCGACCGCCCGGAACCCGGCTGTCGCGGCGCGGGCGAAACGCGCCATGAAGGGCGCGTCGGCAAACAGGAACGAAAGATTGGCGGCGAGTCGCATCAGCCCGCCAGCGCCGCCTTCCGCGCTACGCCCGCCACATAGGTCTCGACCACGGCGCGGTCGTCGCCGAGCGTTTGCAAAAGGAACAGTTCCTCAGCCAGCGTCGTCACCGTTTCCATGCGCAGCCGCATCGCCGGCGTGGCGCGCGCGTCGAGAATGACGAGGTCGGCGTAGAGGCCGGATTCGAGCGAACCGATGCCGTCGCTCATCCACAGCGCCTCGGCGTTGCCGCGCGTCGCCTGCCAGAAGGCGCGCATCGGATCGAGCTTTTCGCCATGGGCGGCGATCGCCTTGTAGCCTTCGTCGAGCGTGCGCAGCATCGAGTAATTGGTGCCGCCGCCGACATCGGTGGCGATGGCCATGCGCAACGGCTTGGCGCGCCGGCGATAGCGCTGGTAGTCGAAGAGGCCGGAACCGAGAAACAGGTTCGAGGTCGGGCAGAACACCGCGACCGAGCCTGAATCCGACAAGGCGTCGGCCTCGCGCTCCGACAAATGGATGCAGTGGCCGAACAGGCTTTTCGGCCCGGTCAAACCGTAACGCTCGTAGATGCCGGTGTAGTCGCCGCAATCGGGGTAGAGCGCATTGGACAGGACGATTTCGGCGTCGTTCTCGCTCAAATGCGTCTGGACATGACAATCGGGAAATTCCCGCGCCAGCGCCCCGGCGGCTTCCAGCTGCGCCGGCGTCGAGGTGATGGCGAAGCGCGGCGTGATGGCGTAGCCGAGCCGTCCGCGCCCGTGCCAGCTGCCGATCAGCGCCTTCGTCCCGTCATAGGAGCGCTGCGCGTCGTCGGTCAGCGCCGCCGGCGCGTTGCGGTCCATCATCACCTTGCCGGCGATCATCGCCATGCCGCGCCGTTCGGCTTCGGCGAACAGGACGTCGGCCGATTGCGGATGCACCGTGCAATAGACGGAAGATGTCGTCGTGCCCTGGCGGACCATCTCGTCGAGAAAGGCCGACGCGATGCGCGCGGCGTGTCTTTCATCGGCAAACCGCGTTTCGGCAGGAAACGTATAGGTGTTGAGCCAGTCGAGCAGTTCCGCCCCGAACGAGCCGATCACCTGCATCTGCGGAAAATGCGCATGCGCATCGATGAAACCCGGCAGGATCAGGTGCGGTCGATGGTCGATGACCGCGTCGCCGGGCAGCCGCGCGACAGTCGAAAACGCGCCTGCCCCGACGATGCGCCCGGCCGCGACGACGACCGCGCCATCCTCCTCGAATGTCCACGCGCCCGAATCGTCAATCGCCTCCGGCGCACGCCGGAAACTCAGTGTCCGCCCGCGCAGAATGGTGCGCGTCATCGCACGCCCTCGAACCACGCCACGATCAGCGCCCGTTCCTCCGGCGCGATCTGCGTGACATTGCCGGGCGGCATGGCGTGGCTGCGCCCGGCCTGCAGATAGATTTCGCGGGCGTGCGCCGCGATATGCGCGTCCGTGTCGAGGCGCACATCCTTCGGCGCCCGCCTGATCCCCTCCCAAGCCGGTTCGGCCGCGTGGCACATCGAGCAGCGGCCGAGCACGGTGTCGCGCACGGCGGTGAAATTTTCGGCGGCGACGAATTTCTGGTCGCCGGCCGAGACCGCGGATTCTCCGGTCGGGGTGCGCGGAACCGTCGACAGCCAGACGATGACGATGAACAGCACCGTCGCCGCCGCGAAGGTCCAGTGCGGCTTGCCCTTTCCGGCATGCATCGAATTGAAATAGTGGCGGATCAAGACGCCGATCAGGAACACCAGCGCCGCGATGATCCAGTTGTACGCCGTTCCGAAAGCCAGCGGGTAGTGGTTCGACAGCATCAGGAACAGCACCGGCAGCGTCAGGTAATTGTTGTGAAGCGAGCGCTGCTTGGCCTGTTTGCCGAGCGCGGGATCGGGCGGTCTTCCGCCGACGAGATCGGCCACGACCTTGCGCTGGTTCGGGATGATGATGAAAAACACGTTGGCCGACATGATCGTCGCCGTGAAGGCGCCGAGATGCAGGAAGGCTGCGCGACCGGTAAACACCTGGGTATAGCCCCAGCCCATCGCCACCAGCGCGACGAACAGCACCAGCATCAGGCCCTGGTCGTTTTGCCCAGCGCCGATTTGCACAACAGGTCGTAAACGATCCAGCCGACGCCGATCGACGCCATCGAAATGAGGATCGCCGTAGCGTTCGCCATCTCGAAACGTTCGTGGTCGACGAGGAACAGCGACGCGTCGGCGTAATAGAGCACCGCCAGCATGGCGAAGCCGGTCAGCCAGGTCGAGTAGCTTTCCCAGATGAACCAGGTCAGGTGCTCCGGCATTGACGTCGGCGCGACCAGGTATTTTTGCACGTGGTAGAAACCGCCGCCATGCACCTGCCACTCCTCGCCGTGCACGCCGGCCGGCAAGCCCGGCCGCTGCTTCAAGCCGAGATCCAGGGCGATGAAATAGAAGGACGAGCCGATCCAGGCGATGGCGGTGATCACATGGGTCCAGCGCACCGCGAATGTGAGCCATTCCCAAAACACCGCGAAATCATCCATCGAACCGCCCTCCTGACGTTCTGGCACAATGGCCCCGACTGCCTTTTAAGAAAAGGGGGGTAAAGGCGCTCGACTTTCAAAAAAAATACGAAAATATTGGAGGGCAAACGGGGCAAACCGCGACAATGGCTTATCTGGACAACATCGCCGTCTT
>JADJTR010000005.1 GCA_016711085.1 Phyllobacteriaceae bacterium
GGTCCTTTCGTCCGCGCTTGATTCCGACCTCGCTCGCGTCAACGCCGATCTCGATCGCCTGACCTCGATGGGCGTTGAAATTTCGGCTTCGGTCAAAGACCATGCGGCTGCCCTGGCCCAAAGCCGTATGGAGCTGTCGCACGCGCTCGATACCGATCTCGCCAAACTCGCCGATCAGCGGTCTCTGGTCGATTCCGTCGTCGCCGACCATGCCGCCAACTTGGTCGCGAGCCGCGCTTCGCTTGCTTCCGCGCTCGAATCCGACCTGGCCAGCCTGTCCGGACAACGCGACATTCTTAATGCCTCTCTGCTCGAAAGCCGCGCGGCATTGTCCGCCGCGCTTGAAACCGACATCGACAAGCTGGCCGACCAGCGCGAATTGGTGAACGCCTCGCTGCTCGAAAGCCGCGCGGCGCTGGCCTCCGCGCTTGAGACCGACATGGCCAAACTGGCCGACCAGCGCGAATTGGTGAACGCCTCGCTGCTCGAAAGCCGCGCGGCGCTGGCCTCGGCGCTTGAGACCGACATGGCCAAACTGGCCGACCAGCGCGCTTTGGTGGATGCTGCCATCGCCGACCATGCCCGCTCGCTCGCTGTCAGCCGTTCCGGCCTGTCAGCGGCGATCGCCGACGACATCGGCAAGCTCAATGTGTTGCGCGGCGAATTTGACCTTTCCGTGCGCGCCCATGCCGACGCGCTGGTGGAAAGCCGGTCCGGTATTTCCGCCGCCCTCGACGAAGACATGGCGCGCCTTGCCGCCGAGCGCGCCCGCATGGATGAAGCCATCGTCGCCCAGGCCCGCGCCATGACCGACAGCCGTTCCGGGCTTTCGGCGGCCCTGCGCGATGAGTTGACCGCGCTTGACGCCGCCTTGGCCGAAAGCCGTGGCAAGGTCACCGCTTCCGTCGAAGCCGATCTGGCGAAATTGGAAACGTTGCGCGGTGAATTCGATACCGCCATCCGGGCGCACGCCGAGGCGCTGGTGGAATCGCGCGCCGGCATGACGGCGGCGTTGGAAGGCGACATGGCGGCGATCGCCGACGAACGCAACCGCATGGATGAGGCGGTTCTGGCGCAGGCGCGCGCCCTCTCTGACAGCCGCGCCAGCCTATCGGCGACGCTCAAGGACGAACTGGCCCGCTTCGACGCCGCGCTGGCCGAAAGCCGCGGCCATATTTCGACAACCGTATCGGCCGACCTTGATCGCTTGCGCGCCCTGCGCGAGGAATTCGACCTCGCCATCGCCGCCCATTCGTCCGCTCTCGTCGACAGCCGCTCGGGCCTGACCGGCGCTCTCGACCAGGACATGATGCGTCTCGCCGACGAACGCGCCCGGCTCGACGCCGCTATCGTCGAGCAGACACGGGCGATCGCCGACAGCCGCGCCGAAATCGCCGCCGCCTTCGATCGCGACATGGGCAAATTCGCCGAACAGCGCCAACGCCTCGACAAGGCGCTGGCCGAGAATCGCGCAGCGCTCGCCTCCGCGCTCGACGGCGACCTTGCCCGCCTGGTCGAAAGCCGCGAGACGTTCGCGCGCGAACTGGACAGCAATCGCGCCGGACTCGCCTCGGCGCTGGAACCGATGTCGAGAAACTGCGCCTTCTGCGCTCCGAATTCGACGACGCGGTGCGCGGCCACGCCGAGGCCCTTGTCGACAGCCGGGCCGGCATGGCGGCGGCGCTTGACGCCGACATGGCCAAGCTCGCCGAACTGCGCGCCGCCATCGACGAAGCCTCGATGCAGCATGCCCGCGCCTTGACCGACGCGCGCGCCGAAATGACGACGGAGTCGCGCGTCTTCGCTGCGACGCTTGGCGAAATGCGCGGCAATCTCGCCCGCGAGCTTGAAGTCGACCTCTCCCGGCTGGCGGAGGCCCGCGCCCCGGGTCGACGGGGCGATGGCCGATCATGCCCGTTCGCTGGTCGACAGCCGCGCCGCCATGAGCAGCGCCCTGAACGATGGCATCGCCCGTCTCGCCGAGGTGCGCGCCGAAGTCGACGCCGCCATCGAGGCCAGCCTGCGCAATATTGCCGCGCGCGAGAAAACCATCACCGCCGCGATTTCCGGCGATATCGAGCGCTTGTCGCAGACCTTCGACAATCAGGCGCATGCCATCGACGGCAAATCGGGAATGGTCGCCGAAGTGCTGGCGCGCGGCGTCGACAATATTCGCCAGGCTTTGGAAGGCAGCGCCATTCGCGCCGCCGGCGAATTGCGCGACCGCGTGCTGGAATTGACCGCATCGCTGTCGACAAACGCCGAGACCGTCTTCGCCGACGCCGATCAGCGCGTCGCCAGCCGGGCCGAAGCCGTGGTTCAGCGCCTCGGCGCCGGCGCCGCCGAAATCGCCCAATCCTTTGACGAGGCCGAACGACGCATCGTGCTGCGCACCGAGGAGACCTCGTCGGAACTTGACGCGCGGGCTTCGCGCATCGCCGAACAGTTGTTGAGCGCGGAAAACCGCCTCAGCGCCGGGGCCAGCACGGTCGCCGACCGGATCGCCGCCGCGGTGGAGACCGGCGAAAGCCGCCTCGCCGAAACCGCCGAGGCGACGACCCGCAAGCTCGGCGACGAATTTACCCGCAATCAGGCCGAACTCGCCGCCAAGGCCGAGGAAGTCGCGGAAACCTTCAAGGCGGTCAACGATCACATTTCCGACCGCACCGGCGAAATGGCGCGCATGCTCGGCGATCGCACCGCCGAAATCGCCAAATTGTTCGAGGAGACGGCGAAGCCGCTGGCCGACCGCTTCGCCGCTTCCGGCGTCGAATTCGCCGGCCACATGGAGGCCGCCAGCGACATGGCGGCCGAGAAGCTGCGCGACGAAAACGCCAAGCTGGTCAAGGCGCTGGCGAGCCGGGCCTCCGAAACCGTCTCGGCGGTGGAAGGCGCGCGCCAATCGCTGAGCGACAGCGTTTCGGCCCTGTTCGACCGGCTGACGGCGACCAACGAGGAGCTTTCCGGGCTGATCGCTCTGGCGACGACGAACCTCACCGACGTCGACGGCAAACTGGCGCAAACGACGCAGGACTTTTCCGTCAACGCCGACAAGGCGGCGCAGCAATTCTCCGCCTCAACCCGCATCATCGAAACCAACGCCAACCGCCTGGCCGAATTGTCGACCGGCACGCTGCTTCAGATCGGCTCGATCGCGGCCCGTTTCGACGATCACGCCCAGACCCTCGCCGCCGCTTCCGACCTGCTGCAATCGGCCCAATCGTCGCTTGCCGGCACGCTCGACGAGCGCAAGAAGGCGGTCGAGGCGCTGGCTCTTGGCCTGGTCGCCAAATCGGAGGAAATCGAACGCTCGCTGCGCAATTTCGAATCGCTCGGCGGCAAGGCGATCGAAGAGGCCTCCGCCCGCTTCTCCGGCGCCTCGACCGAAATCCGCCAGGCGGCCGAGCAGATCCGCGCCGAACTCGACGAAACACGGGCCGAGCTGCGCCGCGGCGTGCTGGAGCTGCCCAGCGAGACCCGCGAATCGGCCGCGGCGATGCGCCGCGCCGTCTCCGACCAGATCAGCGCCCTGCAGGAATTGTCCGAAATCGTCACCCGGGCCGGCGGCGGTCGCGCCGCGAACGCCGAACCGCTGTCACCGAACCCGCGCCGCGCCCGGCGCCGGCGCGCGCGCCGGAACGGCCGCAGCCGGCAAAGCCCGCCGAACCGCGCCGCGACGCACCGGTCGGCGCCCGCCCGGCGGCGCGCGAACCCGAGCCGGCGCTTCGCGGCCGCATCGACCCCGGACCGGCCCCGGTGGAGGCGCCGGCTGGCGGCCGCTGGGTGCAGGACCTTTTGCGCGGCGCCTCCGACGATGCTGCCCCGGCGCAGCCGGGCAAGGCAGCGCCGGTCCGCCCGCCCCTGCATGTAATGGAATCGCTGAACTCCATCTCCGTCGACATCGCTCGCGCCATCGATCACGACGCATCGGTGGAGTTGTGGAAACGCTACCGGCGCGGCGAGCGGGGCGTCTTCACCCGTCGTCTCTACACGCTCAAGGGACAGGAGACCTTCGACGACATCCGACGCAAATACCTGTCGGACGCCGAGTTCCATCGCGCCGTCGACCGCTATTGCGAGGATTTCGAGCGCCTGCTCGACGACGTGTCTCGCAATGATCGCGACCAGATCATGTCGCAGACCTACCTGACTTCGGACACCGGAAAGGTTTACACCATGCTGGCGCACGCCTCGGGCCGGTTGAAATAATAGGACCGGTCGATAAACCGAAAACCCGGCCTCGCGCCGGGTTTTTAATTCAACTCAATCCGTTAGAGGCGGGATGCGGCCCGGGCACGCAATCTCTCCGGCGGCCTCGCCGAAGGCGCGGTTGAGCGCGTCGACATAGGCGTCGTTGCCCGAACCGGAAACCGCTGCGTCGGCCTCGAACAGCCGCTCGGCGACGATGACGCCGTTGCGATCGTTGAGCAGACGCACGAACAAGGCCGCACGCGCCTTTTCGCCGCCGGAGGCGACGATCTCGAAAGCGCGCACATCGGTGACGATCTGGTAGTCGATGGCGAGGCCCTCGCCCGGCTTGCCGACGCCCCCGAAGGCCCCGGAACGCTGGAACGTCTCGGCGAGGCGCGCCTGGACGATTTTCGGCAGGCGGTCGCCCCATTGCGCCCCGTCGAGGTAGGCAAGCGACGTGCCGCTGGTCTTGACGACGATGTTCTGCCCGTCGAGGCTTTTCAGCGCCGAGGGTTCGGCGACAAGCACCTGTACGCGCGGGCGACGGCGAACGGAGGTGATGTCGGGAGCGGTCAGCTCATAGGTGTCGAGCGGCTTCGGCGCGCCGCCCGGCAAGGCGGCGCAGGACGCCAGCGCCGCCATCATGGCGACTCCGAACACACGCGCTGACAAAGGGCTGACCAACAAAATCCACCGCCTCGTTTCGCCGCCAAGCGGCGGAAAACGACCCTTGTTGCGGAGTCGTCCGGCCCTTGTCAACGGCGGTTGCGGCCGGAATAGGTGCGCACTTCGCCCTGCCCGCCCGAAAGGATGCGTTGGGGGTTGCGCTCCAGATCGGTGATCGCCTGCTCGATGCGGGAAACCGAACGGCGGCCGTCGCGGACCAGCGCCTCGAAATCGCGCAGACCCTGACCCGAAAAACGCGCCAGCCCGTCGGCGATGGCCCCGGCGCGGCCGTTGAGCGTATCGGCGAGTTGGCGATAGGAGGCGAGCGTGCCCTTCGCCTGCGCGGCAAGACCGTTGGCGTCGTCGGAACCAAGCAGCGAATCGACCTTGGCGAGCACGCCATCGACGCGGGTCGAGGCCTTGTTCAACCGGTCCGCCAATTCGCGCGCATCGGTGATGATCTGCTCGATGTCTTTCGCCTTGTCGCCGACTTTGCCGGTGACCTTGACAATGTCCTCGCTGGCCTTGCGGGCGTTGTCGCTAACCGCGGCTATGTCATCGACCGCTTTTTTCACGACCGCGGGATCGACGTCGCTGACCAGCCGCTCGATCTTTTCGAAGGACGCGCCGGCGTCATTGGCGAAGGTTTTGACCGACGCGGCGGCTTCGTCGACCCCCTTGACCACTTTATCGATGCCGACCGACGCCTCGTCGATGCGCTTCATCGTCGATTCGACGCTGCCGACAATGGTCTTGACCTTTTCCTTGTCGACGGCGTCGAGCAATTCGCGCGCTTCCTTCAGCGTCGTTTCAAGCTCGGTCGATATGCCGCCCAACTGGTCCGAGAGCTTGCCGGCGCTGGCGAGAAACTTGTCGATATTGTCGGCGTTGCGCGCCAACGTGTCGGACAGTTTTTCGGCATTGGCGGCGGTTTTCGTCAGCGGCTCGCGCACGTCGGCGACGAGTTGTTCGATGCCGGCCGTCGCCTTGTCGGCCCGCGCCAGAACCTCGCGCGCCGTGTCCATGATGTCGGCGAGACCCGAAGGCTCGGCCACGATCACCAGCGTTTCGCCGGCTTTTTCCGCCTCGTCGAGAAGGTTCGGCTCGTTGGCCGCCCCGCCCGAAAAGGCAATGCCGGCCGAACCGGTCAGACCGGTGAACGACATCGCCGCCTTGGTCGACGCGCGGATCGGCGTTTCGCGATCGACCACGATATCGACGAGGGCAACCGCCGGCCGGGCCGGATCGATGGCGAGGCGGGTCACGTCGCCGACGCGGACGCCGTTGAAGGTGACGGGGCTCCCCTTGTCGAGGCCGGCGGCGGAGCCCGGGATTTCAATGCGCAGCGCCGCGGTGCCGATGCCCTGCGTGCTGGTCATTTCCCAGTAGATGAAGGCAAAGCCGACGACGATCGTCAACAGCGCGAAAACGCCGACAAGAATGTAATTGGCTTTGGTTTCCATGGCGCTACGCCGCTGCGCCCGGGCGCGAGCCGAAAGCGCCGCCGTCGATCATGCGGGCGCGCTTGCCGCGGAAATAGGATTGCACCCAAGGGTCGTCGCAGGCGAACATGTCTTCGATCGTGCCCTCAACCAGCACCCGTTTCTGACCGAGCACCGCGATCCGGTCGCACACCGAAAACAGGCTGTCGAGGTCATGGGTGACCATATAGACGGTCAACCCCATGGTGTCGCGCAGTTTCGCCACCAGCCCGTCGAATTCCTCCGCCCCGATCGGATCGAGGCCGGAGGTCGGTTCGTCGAGGAAGACGATGGCCGGATCGAGCGCCAGCGCCCGGGCCAGCGCCGCGCGCTTGATCATGCCGCCCGACAATTCGTAAGGCATCTTGACGGCGGCGTCCTGGGGCAGGCCGACAAGATCGATCTTCAGCCGCGCCAATTCGTTCATCAGCGCCGGCGGCAGATCGAGATATTCGCGCATCGGCAACTGGATGTTTTCAAGCACGGTGAGGGCCGAAAACAGCGCCCCGTGCTGGAAAAGCACGCCCTTGTTGGTGTCGATGGCGAATTGTTCGGCTTCGCTCGCCCGGTCGAGATCGACGCCGAACAGGGTGATCCTGCCGGCGCGCTTCTTGATCAGGCCGAGCACGGTGCGCAACAGCACCGATTTTCCCGAACCCGATGCGCCGACGAAACCAAGGATTTCGCCGCGCCGCACGTCGAGCGACAGGTTTTCCAGCACCGTTGTCTCGCCGAAGGCGACCGTGACGTCGCGCACGGTCAGGATCGGTTCGCCGGCCGGGCCGCGCAGGGCTATGTTTGCCTTGGTTCTGGTTTTTGTCCCGACCATCTCAAAAATCAATCACACCGTAAAAGACCGCGAAGAACCCGTCGATCACGATCACCAGGAATATCGACTTCACAACCGTGGCGGTGACATGGCGGCCAAGCGACTCGGCGCTGCCCTCCACCAGCAGACCCTCCATCGAACCGATGATGGCGATGATCATCGCCATGAACGGGGCCTTGAACATGCCCGACGAGATGGTCGTCATGTCGATCCAGTCATGCATGCGCTGGATGAACACCGAGGGCGGGATGTCGGCGTAACCCCACGCCATCAGGATGCCGCCGCCCACCGCCGCCGCATGGGCCGCGACCGTCAGCAACGGCAGCGCCACGAGCATGCCGATCAAGCGCGGAAACACCAGCACGCCGATCGGGTTGAGGCCCATGACGGTCAGCGCATCGACTTCCTCGCGCATTTTCATCGAGCCGATCTCGGCGGTGATGGCGCTTCCCGTCCTGCCGGCCATCATGATCGCCGTCATCAACACGCCGAGTTCGCGCAGGACCAAGACCGAAACGAGATCGACGGTGAACAGCTCGCCGGCGAAATTCTTCAGCTGGAAAGCCGATTGCTGGGTGATGATGGCGCCGACAATGGCCGACATCAGCATGACGATCGGCAGCGCGCCGACGCCCATGCGTTCGATCTGGGTCACGATCGCCGCCGGCGAAACCGCCCTTTGGCGGCCGATTTTCAACTGCGAACCGCGAATCGCCGCGCCGAGGATGTGCATGGCGATGAAAAACTGGTCGCGTGTGCGGTAGGAAAGCCGGCCAAGCCCTTCGATCATACGCAAAAACGCCGGTCGAGGCCGGCCTACGGGCGCTTGTTCGCCCTTTTGCGCCAGCGTCTCGACCGCGCCGAGCAGCGTACGGGCGCTGTCTCCGGCGCCGGCGATCGCCACGCGCGCCCCGGCGATGCGGGCGTGAACGGCCAGACGCTGGACGATCCAGGCGCCGGCCGTATCCATTGCCGAAATTCCGGCGAGATCGAATGTAAGCGCCGAAATGCCCGTTTCCGATTCGAGCGCGCGCATGGCCGCGTCGACCTTGCCGATGGTTCTCGTCGTCCATTCGCCGGAAAGCGCGACGGCGAGAGCGCCGCCTTCGCGGCGCGCCAGCACTTCCGGCTCGCCCGCGGCGGCCGGCCGCTGCGGACTTGCTTCCGTATCGGCTTCGTTCAACATGGCGCGAATCTTAACCTTCGCGTCCGAGACTGTCACTTCGCGGGCGCGGGCCCAAGCCGGAAAAGTCATGACCCGCCGCCTGACCCTCGCCCGCGAGAGCTTTCCCATCGCCGGCGCCTTCACCATTTCGCGCGGTTCGCGCACCGAAGCCGTGGTCGTCGTCGCGACGATTACGCAAAACGGCGCCACCGGGCGTGGCGAATGCGTGCCCTACGCCCGCTACGGCGAAACGGTCGACAGCGTCATTGCCGAAATCGAAAAGGCGCGCGCGGCGATTGAAGCCGGCGCGAACCGCGACGACATCGGCCGCCTCATGCCGCCCGGCGCCGCCCGCAACGCCGTCGATTGCGCCCTGTGGGACCTCGAAGCCAAAACGGGCGGCGTCGCGGTCGCCGCCCGTCTCGGCCTGACGCCCGAACCGTTGACCTCGGCCTACACGATTTCGCTGGGGACCGCCGCCGACATGGCGGCGCGCACGGCCGCCGCCGCCGGCCGTCCGCTGCTGAAAATCAAGGTCGGGACGGCCGACGACGCACCGCTGATGCGCGCCGTCGCCGCCGCCGCGCCGGACAGCGCGCTGATCCTCGACGCCAATGAGGGCTGGACCGACGGCACTATCGAAGCCAATCTGCGGCTCGCCGCCGAACTCGGCTTCCGCCTCGTCGAGCAGCCGCTTCCCGCCGGGAAAGACGCCCTACTGGCCGATATCGCCCATCCGCTTCCCGTCTGCGCCGACGAAAGCCTGCACGTGATCGGCGATCTCGACAGCCTGAAAGGCCGGTACGACGCCGTCAACATCAAGCTCGACAAGACCGGCGGCCTGACCGAAGCGCTGCGCCTGCGCGACGCGGCGCGGGCCAAGGGCTTCGGCGTCATGGTCGGTTGCATGGTCGGCACGTCGCTGGCCATGGCGCCGGCGGTGCTGCTCGCCCAGGACAGCGACTGGTGCGATCTCGACGGGCCCCTGCTGCTTGCGCGGGACCGCGTTCCCGGCCTCGCCTATTCCGGTTCGCTGGTAAGCCCGCCCTCAGGCGATCTTTGGGGTTGAAACGCCCCGCGGCGCCAGCGACACGGACGCGCCCGCCGACGCCCGGTCGATGATCGGCGTGAGGATATCCTCGAAAATATCGGCGCAGGCTTGCCAGGTAAAGCCGCCGAGCGCCTTGTCGGGATCGATCCGGCCCATGGCGAGGGCGGCAAGGGAAGCGGCGCGCAAATCGGCGTCGAGAACGCCGGCGCCCGTCGCGCCGATAACGTCGAGCGGTCCGGGAACGGGAAAGGCGGCGACCGGCAGGCCGCTGGCGATGGCTTCCAGCAGGACGAGGCCGAACGTGTCGGTGCGGCTGGGAAACACGAAGACATCGGACGCCGCATAGTGGAAGGCCAGGTCCTCGCCGACTTTGGCGCCGACAAAATGCGCTTCGGGAAAGCGCTTTTCCAGCGAGGCGCGCGCCGGACCGTCGCCGACAACCAGCTTGCTGCCCGGCAAATCGAGGTCGAGAAAGGCTTCGACGTTTTTCTCCACCGCCAGCCTTCCGATGCTGGCGAACACCGGACGCGGCAGGCCGAGATCGGCGCCCTGTCGCGGACGGAACAAGGTCCGGTCGACGCCGCGCGTCCAGACGCGCAGATTGTCGAAGCCGCGCCGCGCCAGTTCGTCGCTGATCGATTGCGTCGGCACGAGGCAGTGCGTCGCGGCGGCGTGGAAACGGCGCAGCCAGCCATAGGTCAAGCCGAGCGGCACTGGCGCCCGCTCGCGCAGATATTCGGGAAAGCGGGTGTGGAAACTGGTGGTGAAGGCCCAACCGCGTTTCAGGCAGGCGCGCCGCGCCATGATGCCAAGCGGACCTTCGGTGGCAATATGGATGTAGGCCGGCTGCAACGCCTCAAGCCGGGCCAGGACCGATTTCGGCCGGGTCAGCGCCAGCCGGATTTCCGGATAGGATGGCATCGGGGCGGAGCGATAATCGAGCGGCGAGATCAGCTCGATTTCGCGGCCGCGCCCCTCCAATTCGCCGATCAGGTTCTGGAACGTACGCACGACGCCGTTGACCTGCGGCATCCACGCGTCGGTAACGATGACCAGGCGTTCGCTCATGCCGCCTGCGCCCGCGCCGGCAAGGCCGGGGTAATCGGATCGCTGGCGGCGGCGGGCGCGGTCCAGACAATCATTTCCAACCGCCCGTCCTCGTGCTCGGCGACGGCGGTGCAGTGCTCCACCCAATCGCCGGTGTTGATGTAATCGACCGCGCCGATGCGCGACATCGCCGGATGGTGAATATGGCCGCAAACGACGCCGTGCGCGCCGTCGCGTTGCGCTTCCTCGGCGAGCAGTTTCTCGAAGTGGGAGATGAAATTGACCGCCTTTTTGACCTTGATCTTGGCCCACGCCGAAAACGACCAATAGGGCAGGCCGAACAGCCGGCGGCCGCGCGACACGGCGCGATTGACCAGGATGGCAAGGTCGTAGGCGATGTCGCCGAAATAGGCGAGCCAGCGGGCGTTGCGAATGACGGCGTCGAATTGGTCGCCGTGGATGACCAGAAAGCGGCGGCCGTCGGCGTTTTCGTGGACCGCGCGGTCGCAGACTTCGATGCCGCCGAAATGCGTGCCCTGGAAATCGCGCAGGAATTCGTCGTGATTGCCGGCGATGTAGATGATTTTCGTGCCCTTGCGCGCCTTGCGCAGCAGTTTCTGCACCACGTCATTATGCGCCTGCGGCCAATGCCAGGACCGCTTCAACCGCCAGCCATCGACGATGTCGCCGACGAGGTAGATCGTTTCCGCCTCGTGCCAGCGCAGGAAATCGACCAGCATGTCGGCCTTGGCGGCGCGCGATCCCAAATGGATGTCGGAGAGAAAAAGCGTCCGGAATTCCCGCATCTGCCGCATGATCGACTTCCCCGCCGCCGCGCCGGGCCTTGCTTTGTTTGGCCCGGATGAACATGACTCGCGTGACAGGCATGTGACGGCGCAAGGAAAGGAAACGGGCGATGGATTTGGGAATCAAAGGGAAAAGGGCGATCGTCTGCGCCTCCAGCAAGGGTTTGGGACGCGGCTGCGCCCTGGCGCTGGCCGAAGCCGGCGTCGATCTTGTCGTCAACGGCCGCGACGCCGCGACGCTCGCGCGAACGGCCGGGGACCTCTCAGCCCGATTCGGAGTGAAGGTGACGCCGGTTGCCGCCGATGTCTCGACCGCCGAAGGCCAGGACGCCCTGCTTGCCGCCTGCCCCGACCCGGACATTCTCGTCAACAACAATGGCGGACCGCCGCGCCGCGATTTCGGCGAACTGAACCGCCAGGCGCTGCTCGACGGCGTGACCCAGAACATGGTCGCGCCGATCGAGATGATCCAGAGGGTCATCGCCGGCATGGCCGAACGCGGTTTCGGCCGCATCGTCAACATCACTTCGCTTTCGGTCTACATGCCGATCGCCGGGCTCGACCTCTCGTCCGGCGCACGCGCCGGGCTGACGGCGTTCCTTGCCGGCGTGGCGCGAACCCATGCCGGAAACGGCGTCACCATCAACCATATGCTGCCCGGAAAATTCGACACCGACCGGCTGCGTTCGGCGTTCATGGGACCGGGAAAGGACCCGGAAGCTTCGGCCGCGGCGTTGAAGCGCGACATTCCGGCCGGCCGTTTCGGCACGGCGGAGGAGTTCGGCGCGGTCTGCGCCTTCCTGTGTTCCGCCCATGCGGGCTACATCACCGGCCAGAATATCGTCCTCGACGGCGGGCTTTATCCCTCGGCGTTTTGAATCGGCTTCTCAACGGATGCCCGTTCGGCGCTGAAAGGTCTGGCGTTTCGCTCGATTCGCCCTCGCTGGCGAAAGAAACAGTTTACGGTTTGCCGCAATCGTGACGTCGCCTCGCGCGTGCTAGGGTCGGCGATCAGGCTGCGCGAGGGAGACGACAACGATGGCCGAAGGTCACGGCGACGGCGACAATCCGGGCAAATCGTCCGATCTCAATGAACAGGCGCTGTTCTTTCACCGCTGGCCGCTGCCGGGCAAGCTTGAAATCCGCGCCACCAAACCGCTCGGCAACCAGCGCGATCTGGCGCTCGCCTATTCGCCGGGCGTCGCCGCCCCCTGCCTCGCCATCCGCGACGATCCGGAAAAAGCCGCCGACTATACCGCCCGCGCCAATCTCGTCGCCGTGGTGTCGAACGGCACGGCGGTGCTCGGCCTCGGCAATATCGGACCGCTCGCCTCCAAGCCGGTGATGGAGGGCAAGGCCGTCCTGTTCAAGAAATTCGCCAATATCGACGTTTTCGACATCGAGATCGACGCGCCGACCGTCGAGGAGATGGTTTGCACCATTGGCGCGCTGGAGCCGACCTTTGGCGGCATCAATCTCGAGGACATCAAGGCGCCGGAATGCTTCGAGGTCGAGGCGCGGCTGAAGGAGAAGATGGGCATTCCTGTCTTCCACGACGACCAGCATGGCACCGCCATCATTGTCGGCGCGGCGGTTTCCAACGCGCTGGAATTGGCCGGCAAGGATATCGCCAAGGTCAGGATAGTCGCGTCGGGCGCGGGCGCGGCGGCGCTCGCCTGCCTCAATTTGCTGGTTTCGCTCGGCGCCCGGCGCGAGAACATCTTCGTCAGCGACATCGAAGGCGTCGTCTACAAGGGCCGCGAAAAGCTGATGGACCGCTGGAAGGCGGTCTATGCCCAGGACACCGACGCCCGCACGCTGGCCGACATCATGCCCGGAGCGGACGTGTTCCTCGGCCTCTCGGCCGCCGGCGTGCTCAAGCCGGAATTGCTGGCGCTGATGGCCGACAGGCCGCTGATCCTGGCGCTCGCCAACCCGACGCCGGAAATCATGCCGGAAGAAGCGCGCGCCGCCCGTCCCGACGCGATGATCTGCACCGGGAGAAGCGATTTTCCCAATCAGGTCAACAACGTCCTGTGTTTCCCCTACATATTCCGCGGCGCGCTCGACGCCGGCGCGACGGCGATCAACGAGACGATGAAAATGGCGGCGGTCAAAGCCATCGCCGCGCTGGCGCGCGAAGCGCCCTCCGACGTCGCGGCGCGCGCCTATACCGGCGAGACGTCGACCTTCGGACCCGATTATCTGATCCCCTCGCCCTTCGATCCGCGCCTGATCCTGTGGATCGCGCCGGCGGTGGCGAAAGCGGCGGCCGAAACCGGCGTGGCCCGCCGGCCGATTGCCGACATGGACTCCTATCTCGACGGGCTCAACCGTTTCGTCTTCCGTTCCGGCCTTGTGATGAAGCCGGTGTTTTCCGCCGCCAAGATATCGGGCGCCAAGCGCATCGTCTTCGCCGACGGCGAGGACGAGCGCGTGCTGCGCGCCGCGCAAGTGGTGCTGGAGGAAGGCATCGCCACGCCGACGCTGATCGGCCGACCGCAGGTGGTCGAGGCCCGCCTCGCCCGCTTCGGTCTGAAAATCCGCCCGGGCGTCGATTTCGCTCTCGTCAATCCCGAGGATGATCCCCGCTACCGCCAGTATGTCGATCTGCTGGTGACGCTGGCCGGCCGGCGCGGCATCACGCCGGAAGCGGCGCGCACGCTGGTGCGCACCAATTCAACCGTCATCGCCGCGCTTTCGGTGATGCGCGGCGAAGCCGACGCGATGATTTGCGGTTTGGAAGGCCGTTTCGAACGGCATTTGCGCAATGTCGAGCTGATCATCGGCAAGAAAGCCGGCGTGCGCGACCTTTCGGCCCTGTCGATGCTGATCACGCAGCGCGGCATCACGTTCTTCACCGACACCTATGTGACCGTCGATCCGACCTTTGAACAGATCGCCGCGAACACATTGCTGGCGGCCGAGGAAATCGGCCGTTTCGGCATCAAGCCGAAGGCGGCGCTGTTGTCGCACTCCAATTTCGGCTCGCGCGACTCCCCGTCGGCGTTGAAGATGCGTCAGGCAGCCGCGCTGCTGCGCGAACAGGCGCCGCAACTCGAGGCCGATGGCGAAATGCATGGCGACGCGGCGTTGTCGGAGACGCTTCGCGCCCGCGTCTATCCCCAGGCGCTGCTGAAAGGCGAGGCGAACTTGCTGGTGTTCCCCAATCTCGACGCCGCCAACATCGCCATGACCACGGCCAAGACACTGACCGACGCGCTGCATGTCGGGCCGATCCTGCTCGGCGCGGCGCGGCCGGCGCACATTCTCACGCCCTCGGTCACCTCGCGCGGCATCGTCAACATGACGGCGATCGCCGTCGTCGAAGCCGATCAAATGGCGCGGACTGCTCCGACCAAGGCCCGATGACGCAAAACAAGGTTCATGATAAAGCCAAGATTAACTGGACAGATCGTATTCTAGAGTCTTAACCGGCGCGGTGCGCGGGGCGGATTCGAACGTGGAGTGAGGCCGATGCGGGGCTTGGCGACGAAATTGACGGCGATGATCGCCGTTCTGTTCGTCGCCCAGCCTTTGTCCGCCGACGCCGCCTCCCGCGCCTGCCGCAATCTCGAAGCACGCCTCGTCAACGCCTCCAACGGCGGCGGCGTTTCGCCGGCGGCGCGCAAATGGCGCGACGCGGCGGCGCGCCAGCGCGCCGAGATCGCCAAGGCGAAGAGCCGCTGCGGCGGCGGGTTTATTCTTTTCGGCAGCGGCGACGACCCATCATGCAAGGGTACGATTGCCCGAATGCAGAAGAACCTGGCCGCGCTCGACCGCAAGGCGGCCCAGCTCGGCGGCGGCGGCAAGGACAGCCGGTCCGCCATTCTCGCCGCGTTGCAGGCAAACGGTTGCCGCGACGGCGGCCGCGAGCAGATCATCGAAATCCGCGCCAAGAATCGCTCCTTCATCGAGCAGATTTTCGGCGAAGGCGCGCGCAAGCCGCTGGACGAAAGCGCCAATCGCCGCACGATCGTCACCACGCTCGGGCCGCGCGACGGCAATTCGGTGACGATTTCCGGGCTTGGCACTTACCGTACGATGTGCGTGCGCACTTGTGACGGCTATTTTTTTCCGATGTCGTTCTCGACGCGCAAGGACATGTTCTCGCGCGACCAGGAAGCGTGCGAGGCGGCCTGTCCCGGAACGGAGATCAAACTCTACGCCCATGAAGTGCCGGAACAGGAATCCGAGGATATGGTTTCGGTCAAAGGCGAGCCCTATTCGGCGCTGCCGACGGCATGGAATTTCCAGCAGGTCGGCTTTGTCCGTCCGGCGGCTTGCGCCTGCGGCGCGCCGAAGAACTACGAGGTGATCGCCGGCGACACGACGGTGAAGGCGACCATGCCGAAGGGCGACGACGCGCCCTTGCCGACCATGCGGCCCGACCCTGCATTGGCTGAAGAGACGGTGGCGTCTCCGGTCGAGCGCGACATCGCCGCCATCGACCGCAAGGTCAGGGTCGTCGGGCCTGAATTCCTTCCGGACCCAGAAGAAGCAATAGATCTGCGAGCTCCGGGCCAGAAGCCAGTCCCGTCAGGGCCGTCCTGAGCGGCAGGAACAGCGCCTTGCCCTTGCGGCCGGTCGCCGTTTTCACCTTCTCGATCCACGCTGCGTAGGTCCCTTCGCCCCATGGCGCCGGCGGCAATTGGGCGAACGCGGTGCGCACGAAATCGGCGTCCTCGGCGGAAAGTCCGGGGCGCGGCTCCGGCCCCATGGCGACAATCCGCCACCATTGGGCGGCATCGGCGACATGATCGCAATTGCCGCGCACCGCCTGCCAGAAGGAAGCCGCGCGCGCCGGATCGACGCCGAGCCCGGCAAGCCGGTCAGCGACCGTTTCATAAGCCAGGCCATGCACGACATGGGCGGACAGGCGGGCCAGATCGCCGGCATCGAACTTCGCCGCCGACCGCGAGGTCTCATCGAGATCGAAATGCCCGGCCAGTTCCGCCAGGGAATTTGGCGCAGCGACGTTTTCCGACGTGCCGATCAATACGGCGAAGGCGGCGACAGCCAGCGGCTCGTAGCCCGCCTCGCGCAGCGAATGGATCGACATCGCGCCGGTGCGTTTCGATAGCCCCTCGCCCGACGCATCGGTCAAAAGGTTGTGGTGGGCGAACCCTGGCGGCTCGGCGCCCAGCGCGCGGAAAATCGCCATCTGAACGCCGGTGTTGGTGATGTGGTCGCCGCCGCGGATGATGTGGCTGACGGCAAGGTCGATGTCGTCGACGACCGAGGTGAAGGTGTAGAGAAAGCCGCCGTCCTCGCGGATCAGCACCGGATCGGACAGCGAGGCGAGATCGACCGTTTCCTTGCCCCGCGCCAGATCATTCCAGTGGATTTCTGTGCGTTCAGGCTTGAACGGATCGTCCCCGGAATTGGGCAGGCGGAAGCGCCAGTGCGGCTTGCGGCCTTCGGCCTCCAGCCGGAAGCGGTCTTTGGCCGAAAGCCTCAGCGCTTCGCGGCCGTAGATCGGCGGCAGACGCCGGCCAAGCAGGATCTTGCGTTTGAGCTCCAGCTCTTCGGCCGTCTCGTAACAGGGGTAAAGCCAGCCCGCCGCTTTCAGCCGCTCCGCCGCCTCCGCGTATTTGTCCAGACGGTCGGACTGGCGGGCGACGAGATCGGGGACGATGCCGAGCCAGGCGACATCGCGGGCGATGCCCTCGGCGTATTCTTCCCTGGAGCGCGCCGTGTCGGTGTCGTCGTAGCGCAGGATGAAGCGGCCGCCATGCTTGAGCTTGAACAGCCAGTTCATCAACGCCGTGCGGGCGTTGCCGATGTGGATATGGCCGGTGGGCGACGGGGCGAAGCGGACGGTGACGGTCATGTTGGCGGGGTAGCGGAGGCCGCGCCCGAGCGCAAGCGCGGCGTCTACTCCACCTGCTCGACCGGCCAGGCGATCGCCGCGATGCGGGCGCGGCGCGCGGCGATGTCGGCCGGCAATTCGAACAGCGCCAGCGCCGCGGTGGTTTCGCTCGTGTGCGGCAGGAACTGCGGGGTCTGTTTGCTCCCGACGCGCGTTTCGACGGCGGCGGCGACCAGCGCATCCATTTCCGATTGGGTGACGAAACCGTCGGAGTTGAAATCGGCCTCGCCTTCGATGGCGCGGGCGAACGCCTCGCTGACCGCGCCGTGATAGCGGCCATCGATCTTGATTTCGGGCACAGATTGGTCTTCCGCCGATCCGCCGATGAAGGAGACATTGGCGAATTCGCGGTCGAGCAGCCCGCCGCCATGGCATCCGTCGACAACCAGCGTGACATTGACGTTTTTCGCCGCCGCCATCTCCATCCAGCCGGTCAGCACGTCGTCGGTGACAATGTCGGGATGGTTTTCGGTGACGCCGCCGCTCAGAAGTTCGGCATAGCTTGAACCCGACATCATGAGGAATTCGTCCTTGCCGTCGGTCTCCGTGCCTCCGTCCTTTTGCGGAAATTGGGCGCTGGAGCCGGCATAGTGGAAAACGATGGTGTCGCCCGGCGCCGCTTTGTCGACCAGAGTTTTCCAGGCGAAGTCGATATAGGCGCGGCGCGCATCGCGGTCGAAAATGCGAACCACCTCCTGCGCGCCGAGCGCTTCCAGCGCGCGCGCCACACGTTCGGAATCGTTGACCGCGCCGCGAGTCTCGAACTTGCGCCCGTATTCGTCGATGCCGATGGTGAGGCCGAAGAGTCTCGGCCTGGGCGGGCGCAGATAGAACTGGCCGATCACCTGATCGTAGTAGGCCGGCGTCTGCACATGGCCGACGGTGGCGGCGAGCGCCTTGACGTCGATCTGGGTGCGCTTGGCGATTTCGACAAGCGGCAGGCCCGGCGTTTCGAGCAACGGCGAGAATTTGCGGGTGAAGATCGAATTCGGATCGGCGTCGGCCGGATCGAGCCGGTCGAGCGCCTTCTGGCGGATGCCGGCCGAATAGATGACGAAGGCGCCTTCCGTCGGCTTCATGCGGGCGAGGCCGCCGATGGATGCGGCGCTGCGCCCGTCTTCCAGCGCGAACGGATCGTCGCGGCAGGCGTCGAGCACGATGAAGGCGAGGCGCACCCCCCTGCCCTTGATCTCGGCGACGATGTCGGAGGCGTCGACGGCGTTTCGCTTCAGCTTGCCGCGCTCCAGTTCGGTCAGCTTCGGCATGTCGACGGGGAGCAGGAAATTGTTGTCGCCATCGGCGATGCCGTGGCCGGAATAGAAAAAGAAGGCGACATCGCCCTCGGCGAGCGTGTCGTAGAAGGCCGAAAGCGCCGTGTCGAAACCGTCGACCTCGACATTTTCCAGCGTCGTCACCGTGAACCCGAGCGAGGTCAGCGTGGCGCTGATGGCGCGGGCGTCGCCGACCGCCTTGTTGAGCTTGTCGAGGCTCGAATAGGCGTCGTTGCCGATCACCAGCGCCTTGCGCGCGCCCTGCGTCATCGCCGCGCCCTTCGGCAGCGGCGGCAGGGCTTTCAGTTTTTCGATGACGGCCGCGACGGCGTCGGCCGACCCGGCCCCGGCGGCCCGCGGCTCTTCAACGATGGCAATGCCTGCGATTGCCGGGGCGACGCCGAGAAGCGCCGTCAATGCCGCTGACAAGATCATACGCCGGCGCCTGCCCATGCCCAACGCGCTCCCGAACCACGCTTTATATAAGGGTGAGATTGTGGTCGGACCACGGCCAAGATTGCGCATGAAAACGCCGGCGGGGCTAACCCCGCCGGCTGGTGACCGGCGACCGGCGCCGTGACGAATCAGGCGCGGCCTGCGCCCCGACCGGTCACTTGACGCCCGACGTGCAGCACGCCGAGGAGACTTTGGCCGGCACGCCGTTTTTCAGCCAGCAGCGCGGCTTGCTTCCCTGGTAGCCCGGCTTGACGAAGGTCCACGCCTTGCAATCGCCATCGGCGTTGCACAGCGTCCGGCACGCTTTGTAGGTCGAGCCGTTCGGCAGCGTCACATCGGTGAAGTCGCTGCCCGGACGGTCGGTGTTGAAATCGAGCGTCGCCGCCGGCGCGGCTTTCTTGCCGGAAACGCAGCAGGAATCGCTGACCTTCGCCGGCGCCGACGATTTGAGCCAGCACTGGGCCAAAGGCCCTTGATGGCCGGGTTTCACATAAGTCCACGCCTTGCACGCAGCGTTGGAATTGCACGCTGCTTCGCATTGCGCCGGCAATGGCGCGACCAGCGGGAAGTGCATGAAATCGCCGCCCGGGCGGTTCTTGTTGAACTCCATGGCCGATACCGCGCCGACCGACAGCACGACGAGCGCCAAGGCGAACGTGAACTTTTTCATGAGGGGTGAGTGAAACATGGCATTTCCTTTCGGTTTTCCGACGCACAAGCCGAAGGCTTGCGCGCTTTTCGCATCCGAAACCCGGCCGAAACCGTGTCGCCACTCCCCTCTTCACATCGTCCTTGCGGCCACGGCCCTCCGGATTTTTTTGGACAATGACAATATACCGCCGCCAACCGGGCCGGCCGTTGACGCCCGTCAATGCGTCGCGGAAAAGTCGCCGGCGTGGCGCGGCTTCAACCCCGGTCCCTGAACCGGTTGGTGATCGGATAGCGCCGGTCGCGGCCGAACGGTTTGCGCGTGATCTTCACGCCGGGCGCCGCCTGTCGGCGCTTGTATTCGGCGATGTAGAGCATGTTCTCCACCCGCTGGACCAAGTCCTTGTCGTGGCCGCGCTTGACGATCTCCTCGACGCCCATCTCGTGCTCGACCAGGCATTCCAGGATGTCGTCGAGCACCGGATAGGGCGGCAGCGAATCCTGGTCGGTCTGGTTGGGGCGCAATTCGGCCGAGGGGGCCTTGTCGAGGATGTTCTGCGGGATGACCTCGCCCGACGGCCCGAGCCCGCCCGGCGGCACATTGTCGTTGCGCCACCGCGCGATGGCGTAGACCTGCATCTTGTAGAGGTCCTTGATCGGATTGTAGCCGCCGTTCATGTCGCCATAGAGCGTGGCGTAGCCGACGCTCATCTCGGACTTGTTGCCGGTCGTCACCAGCATCGGCCCGAACTTGTTGGACAGCGCCATCAGCAGCGTGCCGCGCGCGCGGCTCTGCAGGTTCTCCTCCGTGACGCCGGAATTGGTGCCCTGGAAGGACGGCGCCAGCGCTTCCATGAAACCCTCGACCGGCTTGAAGATCGGGATCGCCTCGTAGCGGCAGCCGAGCGCCCTGGCGCAGGCCTCGGCGTCGGCGAGCGAATCCTTGCCGGTGTATTTGTACGGCATCATCACGCAATGGACCCGCTCCTCGCCCAGCGCATCGACGGCGAGCGCGGCGCAAACGGCCGAATCGACGCCGCCCGACAGGCCGAGCACGACATTGCGGAAGCCGTTCTTGTTGACGTAGTCGCGCAGGCCGAACATGCCGGCGCGCCAGTCGGCCTCCGCCTGTTCGGGAAGTTTCGACATCGGCCCGCCGTCGCCGGCCCAGCCCTTCTTCTCGCGCCGCCAGGTGGAAACCGCGACAGTCTCCTCGAATTGGCTCATCTGGAAGGCGAGGCTCTTGTCGGCGTTGAGGGCGAAGGAGGCGCCGTCGAACACCAGTTCGTCCTGGCCGCCGAACTGGTTGGCGTAGATCAGGGGCAGGCCGGAGGCGATGACCTGCCTCAGCACCACCTGATGGCGCACGTCCATTTTTTCCCGATAGTAGGGCGAACCGTTCGGCACGAGGAGCATCTCGGCCCCGGCTTCGGCCAGCGTTTCGCAAACGTCGAGTTCGCCCCAGATGTCCTCGCACACCGGCAGGCCGAGGCGCACGCCGCGGAAATTGACCGGACCGGGCATCGGGCCGGGTTGGAAAACGCGCTTTTCATCGAACTCGCCATAGTTCGGCAGATCGACCTTGTAGCGCTCGGCGACGATTTTTCCGCCGTCGAGCAGGGCGACGGCGTTGTGCAGGCCGGATTTGCGCCGAAGCGGCGCGCCGATGACGACGCCCGGCCCGCCGTCTTTCGTCTCGGCGGCGAGTTCGCCGAGCGCCTTTTCGCAGCGGGCGACAAAGGCCGGGCGCAGCACCAGATCCTCCGGCGGATAACCGGCGAGGAACAATTCGGTGAAGACGACAAGCTCCGCCCCGTGCCGCGCCGCTTCGGCCCGCGCCTCGCGGGCTTTTTTCAGATTGCCGGCGACATCGCCGACCGTCGGGTTCAGTTGCGCTATGGCGATGCGGAGAATGTCGGGCGCTTTGCTCATGGTCGCCAAGGGTTAGCGCGGGCGCGAAACCGGCGCAATCGTCCGACCGCTCAGCCGAACACGGCAAAGCCCTCCCGCATGCGGGAAATGAAGGCCAAGTCCATGGTCGAAAGCAGAAGGTCCAACAACACGCCGGCGACGGAGAGATGCAGCGCCAGCGCGGCCAGACTTGTTTTCACCGCCGTCTCGCCAGACGCCGCCGTCGCGGCGGACAAATGGCGGCGTATCGCCAGCGCCAGCCAACCGACGCCGAGTAGGATAAAAGAGACAAAGGCGCTTGCGCCGAGCGCGACGACGCTCCATTCGCCCGGGCCGGCGACGAGCAGGCTGGCGGCGATCAAGCCGACGCCAATCGCGGCCAGCACGGCGGCGGCGAGGTAGACAAGGCGAAAGAGTGCGATCACGATTTTCCGGAGACCCAGCGGCGCCAGTACGATCGGGTATTACCTCATTTTGCCGGCTGTCGCCTCCCCCGCGCGCCAGCAGGCTCAGATCGGCGCGCCCTGAAAGAACCGGAACGCCGCAAAAATCCAGCCGCCGCCGGCGATCAGCATAGCCACCAATACGGCCAGGGAGCCGCAATCCTTGGCCAGTTGAATATCGGGATTGAACTCGCGAGTCAGCGCATCGCAGGCTTTCTCGACGCTGGTGTTGAGCGCCTCGACGGTGATGAGGAACAGCAAAGCGCCGATCAACAACAGGAAGCCGACCATCGACTGCGTGATCGCCCAGGCGACCGGCAAAGCCGGAACAAGCACGGCGACCTCCTGGCGAAACGCCGGTTCGTGGGCGATCAAATGCCGGAAGGCCCGCACCGAATTCAGCCAGGCCAACCACAATCGCCGCATCCCGCCGCCCCCGAATCGTTTGGAATTTGCGGCATGAATACGAAGGCGTGTGACGGTCAGGTGAACAGCCACGAATCCCAGGCGAAGAAGCCGAACTGGCGCGAGGCGTGCGCCCGAATCGCCTTCGCCCCCCTCGCCGGCCGCGCCATAGGCGAAGAACAGCGGCATCAGATGCTCGTCGGTCGGATGGTTTTCCGCCGGATAGGGCGCCTGCTTCGTCCAGTCGAGAATGGCTTTCGTGTCGTCGGCGGCGAATTTTTCGGCAAACCAGTCGGTGAAGGCGGAAACCTTCTGCGTCATGACCGGATCGTTGGCGAGACCGCCGCGCATCGCGCCGAACACGGCGCGCAGATTGTGGGTGATGTGGCCGGAACCGACCAGCAGGATGTCCTCCTCGCGCAGCGGCGCCAGCGTCCGGCCGAGCGAGAAATGGTAGGCCGCGTCGCGGCGCGGATCGATCGACAATTGCACGATCGGAATGTCGGCGGCCGGAAAGGCCAGGATCATCGTGTTCCACGCGCCGTGATCGTAGCCGCGCTTCGGCGCGATGCGCGGGTTCAGACCCGCATCGGCGAGCAAATGCGCCACGCGCATGGCGAGTTCCGGCTCGCCCGGCGCCGGATAGACCATCTCGTAGAGTTCGTCCGGGAAGCCACCGAAATCATAGATCATGCCCGGCGCGGGGTCGGTGACGACCACCGGCCCGTCGGTCTCGAAATGCGCCGAAACCAGCACAATGGCCTTCGGCCTCGGCACCAAGCCGCCAATGGATTTCAAATAGTCATGCGCCTCGGACGGCTCGACAACGACATTCGGGCCGCCATGGGAAACGAAGAGGCTGGGCATCGCCGACATGATATTCTCCTTCGACGCCGCATTTAGTTTGCCCGATTGTTCATCGATAGCGCAGAAACAACGAAAGTTCGTTCGCCAATGTCGAACAATCAGTCGCCCGCCACGACAAGCTTCGGCGACGACCCCGGAAATTGCGGCAACCCATCGGCGATGTCGTAGTAGTCGCCCTTGTCGGCGACGAAAATGTGCATCGCGCCTTTCAACCCGGTCGGCTTGTCGAAGGCGCCGGCGTTGATCGAGGTATGGTCGAGCTTGCGGTGCTTCCAGAACAGGACCGAACCGCAGGTCCTGCAGAAACCGCGTTTCGCATCTTCGGAGGACTGGTGCCAAGCGACGTTTTCGGCCCCGTCGATGGTCAGCCGATCGTCGGCGACATTGGTCGAGGCGAAGTGATGGCCGGACTGTTTGCGGCATTGCGTGCAATGGCAATGGACGACGCCGCGCAATGCGCCGCGCGTATGAAAGCGCACCGCGCCGCATAGGCATGAGCCGCTGTTCTCGAACATGGGGATCTCTCCGGTTGTCATGCGACATTCCCACGCATCGCGGGTCCAAAACATTCAAAAAACCGGCATATTCCAGGCTTTTTTTTCGGATTCGCGCCGATCGCCGCTGGTTCGAGGTCCGGGCGCAATGATGTGGGTCAAGGCGTCGCGTCTGTTGCGAACTATTCTGAAATCCGGATCCGAAGACCGACAGGAGCCTTTCCATGACAATGCGTTTCAAACTGGCCGTGCTCGCCTCCGTGGCGATGCTCGCGGCAGGCGGGGCCGCGTCCGCCGACGAACTGCGCGACAAGGCGGCGCAGGTGTTCAAGCCGCTGCCCTCCACCGTCCCCGCCGTCAAGGACAACCCGATTACGCCGGAGAAGATCGCGCTCGGCAAGGCGCTGTTCTTCGATACCCGCATGTCGGCGTCGGGCGTGTTCTCGTGCAACTCGTGCCACAATCTGGCGACGGGCGGCGACGACAACCTCGAAACCTCCATCGGCCATGGCTGGCAGAAGGGTCCCCGCAATGCGCCGACGGCGCTGAACGCGGTTTTCAACATCGCCCAGTTCTGGGACGGGCGCGCCGAGGATCTGAAGGCGCAGGCCAAGGGCCCGGTGCAAGCCGGCGTCGAAATGGCCAATACGCCCGACAACGTGCTGGCGACGCTCAATTCGATGCCGCAATATGTCGAGTGGTTCAAGGCCGCCTTCCCCGGTGAAGCCGATCCGGTCTCCTTCGACAATTTCGCCAAGGCGATCGAAGCGTTCGAAGCGACTCTCGTCACCCCGGCGCCGTTCGACTCCTGGCTGAACGGCGACGACGCCGCGATGAGCGATGCCCAGAAGGCCGGTCTCGGCCTGTTCATGGACAAGGGCTGCTCGGCCTGCCATGCCGGCGTCAACATGGGCGGCGAGGGCTACTATCCCTTCGGCCTCGTCGAGAAGCCGGGCGCGGAAGTGCTGCCCGAAGGCGACAAGGGCCGTTTCGCGGTCACCAACACCGCCGACGATTCCTACGTCTTCCGCGCCGCGCCGCTGCGCAACATCGCGCTCACCGCGCCGTATTTCCATTCCGGCAAGGTGTGGGATCTCAAGCAGGCGGTCGGCGTCATGGGCGCCTCCCAGCTCGGCGAGAAGCTCACGGATGAGGAAGAAACCAAGATCGTCGCCTTCCTTGAAGCGCTGACCGGCAAGATGCCGGAAGTGGTCTACCCGGTGCTGCCGCCGGAAACCGCCAAGACGCCGCGCCCGACGGGCCAGGTGAAATGATCCTGGCGGCTCCGAGGAGCCGCCGTTTCGGGGCGCAGACGCCCTCCCGCTTGAAGCGGGAGGGCGTTTGTTTGTTGCGCTTGCCGTGAGGCGGTTTCGGTCGCTAACCTCCCTGCGAGGCAGGAGGGGCAAATGACCGACGAATGGGCGGAGTTCATCCGCGACAACCCTGACATCACCCATGTCGACGCGTTGCTGTTCGACCTGTGCGGCCGCGCCTATGGCAAGCGGCTGCCGCGCGCCCATGCCGTAAAACTGTTTTCCGACGGCACGCCGGTGTGCGCCGCCATGGGTCTTGTCGACGTCAACGGCAATACCGCCGATCCGATGGGATACGGCTTTTCCGACGGCGATCCGGACGCCGTGGCCCGCCCCGTCTCCGGAACGCTGAAGCGCGCGCCGTGGACGCCCGGTCTGGCCCAGGTGCTGTGCGCGCCGAGGCACGCGGAGACGGAGGAGCCGTTCTGGTACGACCCGCGCGAAGTCCTGAAGCGCACGGTGGCGAAACTCCATGGAGCCGGATTGTTCCCGGTCGTCGCCTGCGAGCTGGAATTCTATCTGGTTTCACGCCAACGCGACGACGGCGGCCGCCCGCTGCCCGCGATATCGCCGGCGAGCGGCCGGCCGGAATCGGCCGGACAGGTCCTGTCGCTCGCCAAGCTCGACGAATACCAGCCGCTGCTGGCGGAAATCGAGGCGACTTGCGTCGTTCAGGGCGTGCCGTCCTCAACCATGATATCGGAATACGGGGCGGGCCAATTCGAGGTCAATCTGGAGCACGGCGACGATCCGGTGCGCGCCGCCGACGAGGCGCTGCTGCTGCGCCGCATCGTTCAGGCGGTCGCGACGCGCCACGGCATGGAGGCAACCTTCATGTCGAAGCCATTTCCGGAACAGGCCGGCTCCGGGCTGCATATCCATGCCAGCATCGCCGGGCCGGACGGGGAAAACCTGTTCGCCGGCTCGAATGGCGAAATCCTGCTCGGTCAGGCCGCCGCCGGCCTTGCCGCGACGCTGCACGAGGGCATGGCGTTGTTTGCGCCGAACCTCAATGTTTACCGCCGCTTCAAGGCCAACAATTTCACCCCGGTGACGCGCGACTGGGGCGACAACAACCGCTCGGTCGCTTTTCGCGTTCCTGCATCCAGACCGCAAGCCCGCCGCCTCGAACACCGCGCCGCCGGCGCCGAAGCCAACCCCTGGCTGGCGATGGCCGCGGTGTTGGCCGGCATGCACCATGGCATCGACGCGGGGCTCGAGCCGGCAAAAAAGGCGACCGGCAACGCCGGCGCCGAGGTCGATCAGACCCTGCCGCTCAACCTGTCCGATGCGCTGCGCGCCCTACGCGCCGCGACCATCCTGCCGCGCTGGCTCGGCGAGGATTATCCGGCGATTTACGCGAGCGTGAAGGAGGCCGAAATCGCCGCCTTCATGGAGGCGATCTCGAAGCAGGAATACGAGTGGTACCTGTAGGCGCGTCTCACTCCGCCGCTTGACGCTGCGCCGGTTCAGGGCGGCCTTTTTTCAGCAATTCGGCGGTCAGGAAGGCGAGTTCCAGCGCCTGCTCGGCGTTGAGGCGCGGGTCGCAGACCGTGTCGTACTGGTCGCCGAGATGGTCGGCCGAGATGGCGCGCGCCCCGCCCATGCATTCGGTGACGTTCTTGCCGGTCATTTCGATGTGGATGCCGCCCGGATGCGTGCCTTCGGCCCGGTGAATGTCGAAGAACCCGGTCACCTCGCGCAGCACGCGCTCGAACGGGCGCGTCTTGAAGCCGTTGGCGGTGATCGTGTTGCCGTGCATCGGATCGCACGACCAGACGACCGAGCGCCCTTCCCGCTCGATGGCGCGCACCAGTTTCGGCAAATGGTCGCCGATCTTGTCGGCCCCGTAGCGGGTGATCAGCGTCAGCCGGCCAGACTCGTTTTCCGGGTTGAGCGCGTCGGCGAGGCGGATCAACCCGTCCGGTTCGAGCGACGGGCCGCATTTGAGGCCGATCGGGTTCTTGATGCCGCGACAGAATTCGACATGGGCGTGATCCTCCTGGCGGGTGCGGTCGCCGATCCAGATCATGTGGCCGGAAGTGGCGTACCAGTCGCCGGTGGTCGAATCGACCCGGGTCAGCGCTTCCTCGTAACCGAGCAGCAGCGCCTCGTGGCTGGTGTAGAGGTCGGTCTCGCGCAGACCCTCGTGAGTCTGCGCCGTGATCCCGACGGCGCGCATGAACTCCATCGTCTCGGTGATGCGGGCGGCGAGCGCTTCGTAGCGGTTCTTCTGCGGGCTGTCGGAGACGAAGCCGAGCATCCAGCGGTGCACATTGTCGAGCGAGGCGTAGCCGCCCTGGGCGAAGGCGCGCATCAGATTCAGCGTCGCCGCCGACTGGCGATAGGCCATTTCCTGCCGGTTCGGGTCCGGAATGCGCGAGGCGGAGTCGAAGCCGATGCCGTTGATGATGTCGCCGCGATAGGAGGGCAAGGTCACGCCGTCGCGCGTCTCGTTGTCGGAGGAGCGCGGCTTGGCGAACTGCCCGGCGATGCGCCCGACCTTGACCACGGGCTGCGAGCCGGCGAAAGTCAGCACCACCGCCATTTGCAGGAAGACGCGGAAGAAATCGCGGATGTTGTCGGCCCCGTGCTCGACGAAGCTCTCGGCGCAATCGCCGCCCTGCAGCATGAAGCCGTTGCCTTCGGCCACCTCGCCGAGCGCCTTCTTCAACGCCCTCGCCTCGCCGGCGAACACCAGCGGCGGCCAGCTCTTCAACCGCTCCTCGACATCGGCAAGCGCCTGCGGATCGGGATAGGATGGAACCTGCTGGATCGGTTTGTCGCGCCATGACGATGGCGACCAGTTGGCGGCCGAATGCAAAGCGGTGAACTCCGACGCCGACTTGACGCCGAGATCGAGCGGCCGCGCCGTGAACGCGGCGTGGTCCGGCACATGGATCAGGTTCTCGTCGGCCAGCGCCCGGACTTTGAGAATCGGGATCGTCTGGTGCGCCCTGTTGGGGTCGAGTTCCATCCGGTAGACGGTCGGCTGCGACACGCCGATGCGCGCGGCCAACTCGGCCTGGCTGAGGTCGAGCATCGAGCGAATGTATTTGATCTGCCGGCCGGTGAGCGTCGGAATGTCCATGGACTGCGCCTCGAAATGCGGTTTCGTGGCGACCGAATAGCGCAGGCGAATTAATTATTCAAGCCGTATTGATAATTGAATTAATTCAGGGATCGACGTGCGCTTTCGGGGCCTGTGGCTGGTAATTCACGGTCGCATCACGCCGGCAAGCCCACACTCCACGCGGGGCTTACGGGAGAACAGCCATGTCCAACCTGACCAAACTCGTTCCTGTGCCAGCCGGAATCAACATGGGCGCGAACGGAACGCGGAATTCGCTGATGCTCGCCACCTTTGGCAACCCGCGCGGATGGTACGATCAGACATGCCGCGAGGTGACCCATCCGCAAATGCGTACGCGGATGGTCACCGACGACGTCGGACCGTTTCGCGCCACCGGCTTCGACAAGGCTGTTGCGTCATTGACGGCGGTGATGAGAGACATCAAGGCCGAACAGCGGGCCGTCTATGATGTCCTCGGCAACGCCGGCATGCTCTGCTGCCGCAATGTACGCGGGTCGACCACGGCGATTTCAAACCATTCATGGGGCACGGCGATCGACCTGACGGTCGATGGCGTCCTCGACGCGCGCGGCAACGGCAAGGTTCAAGTCGGGCTGACGCTGATCGCTCCCATTTTCAACCGCCACCTCTGGTATTGGGGCGCCGGTTTCCCGACCGAAGACGGCATGCATTTCGAGGTCAGCAAGCAGCTCCTCGAATCGTGGGAAGGATCGAACGCGAACACCATGCCGGATAACGAGCTTGTAACCGGCGACAGGGGCGAAAAAGTCGCAGTGCTGCAGCGCAGGCTCAATGCGCTGGGCGAATCGCTGGAAGTCGACGGTATCTTCGGCACCGGCACCCGCGCCGCCGTCGTCGCCTTCCAGGCCGCGAACGGGCTCAAGGCCGACGGCGTCGTCGGGCCGAAAACCTGGGCGAAACTTGGCGTTTGATTGCCAACCGCAACGCCGTACTCAATCGGGAATACGTGGAGTCGTCACGTCTTCCCGATTGATCGCATAGCCGCTCGCCGGGCCGACGACCGGCTGGATCAGCATGCGGTCGAGCCACAGATCGCGCTGCGTACGGAACTGCTCGATGCCGATGGTCATGCCCTGCTGGCCGAGCTTCGGCTCGGCCTTGTAGGTGCCGAGCAGACGGTCCCACCAGGTCAGGTTGAAGCCGAAATTCGAATTGGTCTCGGCCGGATCGATCGAATGGTGCACGCGGTGCATGTCGGGCGTCACCATGAACAGGCGAAGCACCCGGTCGACGCTGGCTGGCAGCTTGATGTTGCCGTGATTGAACATCGCCGTGGCGTTGAGCAGCACTTCGAACACCAGCACCGCGGCGGCCGGCGGGCCGAGCACGGCGACGACGGCGAGTTTGACGCCCATCGACATCAGGATTTCCACCGGGTGGAAACGCAGGCCGGTGGTCACATCGTATTCGAGGTCGGCATGATGCATGCGGTGCAGCCGCCACAGCGCCGGCACCGAATGGAACATCACATGCTGCAGATAAATGGCGAGATCGAGCGCTGCGACCGAGGCCAGGAAGGCGATCCAGCCGGGAACCGCATAGACGTTGAACAGGCCGAACCCCTGCGCCTGCGCCAGCGTCGCCATGCCGACGGCGGCGATCGGAAAGGTCAGCCGCACGAGCAGCGTGTCGATGACGACGATCCCGAGATTGCTCGACCAGCGCAAAAGCCGCGGGATCTCGCGCCGCCGCTGCGGCGCCGCGACCTCCCACAGCGCCATGACCGTGAGAACGCCGAGGAAAAACGACAGGCGGATGGTGGCTTCGTGGGCGAGGAGGAAGTCGGACATGCCATTGCCTTTCGGACGGCGCACGCATTGTGCGTCCTTCGCCCTATCTGGGGGTAGGCGCGCGGCTCTTCAAACGCAGCCGCCCGCGACCTCTCGCCTCACACGCGCGCACCACCCCTCACCCGGTAGCTCGGCTGGTACATCGTCACCAGTTCCTCCGCCGCCGTCGGATGGACCGCCATGGTGCGGTCGAAATCGGCTTTCGACGCCCCCATTTTCAGCGGAATGGCGAGAAGCTGCGCCATCTCGCCGGCGTCCGGTCCCATCACATGGGCGCCGACGATCTTTCCGGATATCGAATCGACGATCAGCTTCATCAGCATTTTCCCGGTCGAACCCGACAGAGTCGCCTTCATCGGGCGGAACTCGGCGCGAAAGACATCGATGTCGCCGAATCGTTTCGCCGCCTGCTCCTCGCTCATGCCGACCGTGCCGATCTCGGGTCGCGTGAACACGGCGGTGGCGATCGTCTCGTGATCCGGCGCGACCGGATTGTCCTTGAAGGCCGTCTCGATGAAGCACATCGCCTCGTGGATCGCGACCGGCGTCAGTTGCACCCGGTTGGTGACGTCGCCTATGGCGAAAATGTTGGCTTGCGAAGTGCGCGAAAACGAATCCACGGTGATCGCGCCCTGCGCGTCGGTGGCGACGCCGGCGCGGTCGAGGCCGAGTCCTTGCGTGTTCGGCAGGCGGCCGACCGCCAGCATCACCTGGTCGGCGGCGATCGACGCGCCACCGGAATGGTGTGCGTGGAGCAGGCCGTCGTGGCCGGGATGGACGTGTTCGAGCACGGTCTGCGTCAGAATGGTCACGCCGCGCGCTTCCAGGCTTTTGTGCAGGCCGGCGCGCAGATCGGCGTCGAAACGCGACAGGATTTCCTTGCCCCGGTAGACGAGCGTCACTTTCGAACCGAGCCCGGCGAAAATGGAGGCGAATTCGACCGCGATATAGCCGCCGCCCTCGATGACGATCGATTTCGGCAATTCGGCCAGATCAAGCGCCTCGTTCGACGAAATGCACAAATGATTGCGGGGCAACGCCTCGTGCGGATTGGGCCGGCCGCCGGTGGCGATCAGGATCGTTTCGGCGCTGACCGTACGGTCGTCGCTGAGCAGGCGCACATGGTGCGCGTCGATCAGTTCGGCCCGGCTGGTGAAAATTGTCGCGCGATTGCTCTCCAGCCCCTTGCGGTAGAGGCCTTCGAGGCGGGCTATTTCCCTGTCTTTCGCCGCGATCAGCGCCGGCCAGGAAAAGGCGGCCTCGCCGACGCTCCAGCCGAAGCCGGCCGCTTCATCGAAGTGCTCCGGAAACTCCGAGGCGTATACCAGCAGCTTTTTCGGCACGCAGCCGCGGATGACGCAGGTGCCGCCGAAGCGGAATTCCTCGGCGACGCCGACACGCTTGCCCATCGAAGCGGCGACGCGCCCGGCGCGCACGCCGCCCGATCCGCCGCCGATGACGAAGAGGTCGAAATCGTAATCGGACATGGCGCGGCTGAACTCCGTTTTCGTTTAGAGCGTTTCTCGCTCAAATTGAATCGTTTGAGCGCCGGGATTTTGCGGCTTGGCCAGGAGCGGAAGGCGACGCGATGCGCGCATCGCCAGCGTTTCGCGACGCCGTCCAAGGCGCGAAAGACCAAGCTGAAACGATTGCAGTTCTTCAATGAAAACAGCGCGCTGGCCGATCCGGCTTGGCGGTCTTTTCCGCTCCGGCCGCGTCGAAATCCTCGCGCGATATTCATATCGCGCTCCGGTCTTCTCCTCGCCGGATCGCAAAATCCCTGCCATCAAACTGCTCCAATTTGATCGAGAAACGCTCTAGCTATGGATTCGTCCTTCAAATGAAAAGCCCGGCGCGATTGGGCCGGGCTTCAAACTGTCGCGATCAGGCCGCGATCACGGCTGCGGCTTCGGCGCGCTTTCGGCCGGCTTTTCCCCGCCTTCGGCGGGAGCGGCTTCCGGCGCCGGCGCGGCCGGCACTTTTTCCTTCAATACCGCGGCGACCTTCTCGGCAAGATCGCGGGCGACGCCCTTCTGCCAGATTTCCGCCGACGCGATCAGTTCGCGCGACACGATCGCCCGTCTTCGAGCAGCTTTTTTCCCGATGCGGAGGAATAGAATGCCGCGATGTCGTTCAACTCCTGTTCGCTGAACGTCTTGGCGTAGAGATTGGCCGCTTCCTTTTCCAGATCGGCGCGGCGCGCCGCCAATTGGAGCACCGTCTCGTCGACCGTAGTGGAGATCAGGTCGAGCAGGTCGGGATTTTTCTGGATGAGCTGCGTCTTCAACGCATCGGCCGCCTGCGAAAGGATGCCGTCGAATTGGTCCGTGGCGTGGATGGCGGTCACCGCCGACCGGGCCGCAGCCAGATGCGTCGCGGCGATCTCCTGGGCCTGGGCGAATCCGGCCTGCGCCAGAAAAAGGGCGACGGCGATCGGTCGGACGATACGGGCGGCTGCGGACATGGGAAAACGTCTCCGTTCAATTGCGGGCCGGCGTCATTTGCCTCACGCCGTCGCTGAATGCAATGACCGCGCGCTTGGCGAGGCCGATGAAGAGGCCGTGCTCGACGACGCCCGGAATGGCGTGAAGCGCGGCGGAAAGCGCTCTTGCGTCGGGAATGCGGCCAAAAGATGCATCAAGGATGAAATGACCGCCATCGGTGACGAACGGATTTTCGCCGCCGCGCAAAATGATCTGGCCGCGGACCCCGAGTTTTTCGGCGGCCCGTTGCACGGCGAGCCGTGTTGCGCCGAGGCCGAACCGGTTGACCTCGATCGGCAGGGAGAACCGGCCGAGCGTGTCGACGACTTTCGAACCGTCGGCGATGACGATCATCGCGCCGGACGCCGCCGCCACGATTTTTTCGCGCAGCAACGCGCCGCCGCCGCCCTTGATCAGGGTCAGATCGGCATCGACCTCGTCAGCGCCATCGACGGTCAGATCGAGCGAGGGTTCATCGTCGAGCGTTGTCAGCTTCACGCCGAGTTCGCGGCACAGCGCCGCCGTGCGCTCCGACGTCGGCACGCCGACGACGCGCAGGCCGCCCTTCACCTTTTCGGCCAGCAGGCGGACGAATTCCTCCGCCGTCGAACCGGTGCCGATGCCGATTTTCATGCCGTCGGCGACATAGGCGAGCGCCGCCCGCGCCGCTTCGATCTTCAGTGTCCGGGGGTCCATATTGCGCCTCCTCTGGCTCGCCCCACCTTTACCGCGCCGGCTCCGAAGGCGCAAAGCGACGCTTGGCCGCTTGCGCGGAACCTCCGGGCGCGCTAGCGCCCACCGCAAAGGGAGCACGAAATGCCGCCCATCGTCGTTTTCGACCTCGACGGGACGCTCGTCGACACCGCCCCGGACCTGATCGCCAGTCTCAATGCGGCTTTGGCGCGCGAAGGCATGGCGGCGGTCGATGTCGACGCCTTCCGCCCATTCGCCGGGCGCGGCGGCCGCGTCATGATCGAAACGGCGTACGCCCGCGCCGGCCGGCCGCTCGGCGAGCCGCTGTTCTCGGCGCTGCACGCCACTTTCGTCGACCACTACCGCGAATCGATGCCCGGAACCTCGCGCCTGTTCGACGGCGGTCTGGGGGCGCTCGACCGACTTGCCGCCGACGGCTGGGCGCTGGCGATCTGCACCAACAAGCCGGAGGATCTGGCGCTGCGCCTGATCGACCGCATGGGACTGACGGCCCGATTCGCCGCCATCGCCGGGTCCGATACTTATCCCTATAAAAAACCGGACCCGCGCCATTTGCTGTCGACCATCGACAGGGCCGGCGGCGATCCGGAGCGCGCTGTCATGGTCGGCGACACCGTGACCGACATCGATGCGGCGAAGGCCGCCGGCGTGCCGGTCGTCGGCGTCGATTTCGGCTATTCCGATACGCCGGTGCTGAGCCTCGAACCGAGCGCCGCCATCGGCCATTTCGACGCGCTGACGCCTGAACTGCTGCGGCGGCTTTTGTCCTGAGCGTGAAACCGCGCTTCGCGGCGCTTGCAATTCGTCCGACCGGCGGCTATTTGCCCCCCACCCGGGCGCGTAGCTCAGCGGGAGAGCACTCCCTTCACACGGGAGGGGTCACAGGTTCAATCCCTGTCGCGCCCACCATTGCCGTCACAAGATGACCAATTTGAAAGTCGACACAGCGTGGCGATCGTGATTGCCTTGGTCGGCGACCGGTGGCGGCGCGACCAGGCCGGAATGGAGCGGACTTTGTAATGGCGTGGTGGAAACAGGCGATTGCGCTTCTGGTCCTGTTAGCGGCCGCGGCGACCTCTTGGGCCCGATTCGACGCCGGCGCGGCCAGCCGGCTCGAATCGCTGGGCCTGCCGAAGGCGCTGGTCCGTGTCGTGGCGGGTGAACGCCAGGATGCCGCCGGCGGCGAAAAACCGGCCGCCAAGGCCGGCAAGGGCGGCGGTGCGCCGCAGGATATCCTCGTCGTCGCCTCAAAGGTTGCCTCCGGCACCATCAATGATCGCGCCTCGGCCATCGGCAATGGCGAAGCGCGCCATTCCGTCGTCGTCGCCCCGCTCGTCTCCGGCTTTCTGGCCGAGGTCGCGGTCGGCTCGGGCGATACCGTCAAGGCGGGCGACGCCTTGGCGCGCCTCGATTCGCGCGCCGAGACCATCGCCCGCGATCGCGCCGCCCTCGCACTCAAGACGACCGAGGACAAACTCGCCCGCATCGAGGCGTTGCAGAAGGCCCGAACCGCGACGGCGGTGCAGCTTGGCGACGCCCGCGACGAGCGCGACGCCGCCCTGTTTGCCCTGCGCGACGCCGAGTTGAAGCTCGACCAACGCATCATCCGCGCGCCCATCGACGGCATTGTCGGCATTGTCTCGACCAGCGCCGGCAATGCGGTGACGCCGCAAACCGAGATCGCCACCATCGACGACCGCTCCTCCATCGTCGTCGAATTCTGGATTCCCGAACGTTTCGCCGGCCAGGTCGCACCGCGCCAGCCAATTCTGGCGAAAGCGCTGGCCCAGCCGGGCGACGCCTTTTCCGGCGTGATCGACGCGGTGGCGAGCCGGGTGGAACGCGACAGCCGCACCCTGCGCGTCCGCGCCGTTGTCGACAATTCCGCCGACCGGCTGCGCCCGGGTATGGCGTTCGAGGTGACGCTGAAATTTCCCGGCGTCGCCTATCCCGCCGTCGACCCGTTGGCTGTGCAATGGAGTTCGGACGGCGCCTTTGTCTGGCGCATCGCCGACGGCAAGGCCGAACGCGTCGCCGTCCGCGTCATCCAGCGCAACAGCGATTATCTGCTTGTCGAAGGCGCCATCGCGCCGGGCGACAGCGTCGTCGTCGAGGGCGTCCAGTCGCTCCGCCCGGGTGTCGCCGTTCGCCTGGCGGGCGCGCAACCGGCCGGGACCTGAGGCCGGAAATGGCGTCGCGGCTCGAAAGCGTCCGGCTCCGCATCCGACATGACGGCGCTGTTCGTGCGCCGCCCGGTGCTGGCGCTTGTCGTCAATTTGTTGATCGTCGTCGCCGGCCTCGCCGCTTTTCGCGGCGTCGAAATCCGCGAATTGCCGGAAGTCGACAGCCCGGTGGTGACGATCTCGACCGTCTTTTCAGGCGCCGCGCCCGAAACCATCGACCGCGAGATCACCGCGCGCATCGAAGGCGCGGCCGGCCGCGTGCCGGCGTGCGGGCGCTGTCGTCGAATTCCCGCTTCGGACGCTCTGAGGTCACGGTAGAATTCACCGAGGCGACCGACATCGACATCGCCGCTTCCGATTTGCGCGACGCCGTCGGCCGCATTGTCCGCGATCTTCCGGCCGACGCCGACGACCCGCGCATCGTCAAGGCCGACGCCAACGCCCAAGCCGTCATGCGCCTCGCCCTGACATCGTCGACCATTTCGGTTCAGGACCTGACCATTCTCGTGGAAGACGAGGTCATCGACCGCTTGTCGGCGGTCAATGGCGTCGCCGATGTGCAGATTTTCGGCGACAGCGCCAAGGTCTTCCGCATCGATGTCGACCAGGCGCTGCTGGCCGCCCGCGGCTTGACCGTCGGCGATCTGGCCCGCGCGCTGGGCGACGCCGCCTTCGATGCGCCGGCTGGATCGCTGACCAGCTCCACCCAGGACATTGTCGTCCGCGCCACCGCCAGCATTTCCACGCCCGACGCCTTCGAGCGGTTGCAGATCGCCAGCAATGTCCGGATTGGCGATGTCGCCACGGTGACGCTCGGACCCGATCCGGGCGAATCGTCGCTGCGCGCCAATGGCAGGACCGGCGTCGGCCTCGGCATTGTCCGTCAGGCCGGCTCCAACACGCTCGATATTTCGACCGGCGTTCGCCAGACCCTGGTAGAATTGGCGAAGATCCTGCCCGACGGCGTGACCGTCGCCATCACCAGCGACGACGCCCGCTTCATCGACGGAGCCATTCACGAGGTGGAGAAGTCGCTGGCGTTTTCGGTCGTCATCGTCATCGGCATCATCTTCCTGTTCCTGCTCGATTGGCGCGCCACGCTAATTCCGGCGGTCACCCTGCCCGTCGCCCTGATCGGCACGGTCGCCGGGCTGTGGCTTGCCGGCTTCTCGCTCAACATTCTCACCCTGCTGGCGCTCGTCCTCGCCACCGGCCTGGTCGTCGACGACGCCATCGTCGTGCTCGAAAACATCGTGCGCCAGCGCGCGCTCGGGCTCGGCGCCCGCGCCGCCGCCGTCATCGGCGCGCGCCAGGTGTTCTTCGCCGTCATCGCCACGACATCGACCCTGGTGGCGGTGTTCGTGCCGCTGTCCTTCCTGCCGGGCAAGGCCGGCGCGCTGTTTCGCGAATTCGGCTTCGCGCTGGCGATCTCGGTCGTCATTTCCGCCATCGTCGCCCTGTCGCTGACGCCGATGCTCGCCTCGCGCGTCCTGTCGGAACATCGCCACGGCTTTGTCCACCGTCTGCTCGGCAGCCTTGGCGAAAAGGCCGCCGGCCTCTATGCGCGCATGGTGCGGTGGGCGCTCGACGCACGGATCGTCGTCATCGCCGGCGCGGCGTTGGCGATGGTCGCCGCCTGGGGCATCTATGGCGGCCTGCGTTCCGAATTGACGCCGGCCGAGGATCGCGCCTCGCTGTTCCTGTCGGTCAACGCCCCGCAAGGCGTCAGCCTCGATTTCACCAGCGCCCAGTTGCGTCGAATCGAGGTTCTGCTCGAACCGATGCGGGAAAAGGGCGAGATCGCCCAAGTGTTCACCATCGCCGGACGCGGTGGCCGCACCAACAGCGCCTTCATGGTGCTGACGCTGTCGCCATGGGACAAGCGCGCCCGCAGCCAGCAGGACATCGTCCGCGACGTCAACCGCCTGGCGGCGGGCGTGCCCGGCGTGCGCGTGCAGGTCCAGCAGCCGAACAGTCTCGGCATTCGCGGCGCCGGCTCGGGCTTGCAACTGGCCGTGCTCGGCGACGATTACGATGCGCTCGCCAAGGCCGCCGATGCGCTGGCGCGCGAACTGGAAAAGGACCAGCGCTTCGGCCGCGTCCAGCTCGGCTACGAGACGACGCAGCCGCAATTGACCGTCGAGGTCGACCGCGCCCGCGCCGCCGATCTCGGCATCGGCATCGACGGCCTGACCACGGCGCTGCAGGCGATGCTCGACGGCCGCGAGATCGGCACGGTGTTCGTCAACGACCGTTCCGTGCCGGTGAAGCTGATGAGTTCGGCCAACCCGGTCAACGACCCGTCGGATCTGGAGAACATCTATCTGCGCACCGGCGACGGCCGCATCGTGCCGATGGCGGCGATCGCGACCCTTGAGGAAAAGGCCATTGCGCCATCGTTGACGCGTGAACAGAAGCTGCGCGCCGTGACGCTGACCGCTTCGCTGACGCCGGCGATTGCGCTGGCCGAGGCGCAGGCGACGGCGGAACGCATCGCCGAAGGTGTTTTGCCCGAAACCATGCGTGTCGTTCCTCTCGGCGAGGCGGCGACGCTTGCCGAAACCTCCGGCGGGCTTGGCCGCACCTTCGGCTTCGCCATCGTCATCGTGCTGCTGGTGTTGGCCGCCCAGTTCGAAAGTTTCGTCTCCAGCCTGATCATCATGGCGACCGTGCCGCTGGGGCTCGCCTGCGCCGTCTTCGCCATGGCGGCGACCGGCATGAGCCTCAACGTCTATTCCCAGATCGGGCTGGTGCTGCTGGTCGGCATCATGGCCAAAAACGGCATTCTCATCGTCGAATTCGCCAATCAATTGCGCGACCGGGGCCATTCGGTGCGCGAGGCGATCGAAGGGGCGACGAGCGTGCGCCTGCGCCCGGTGTTGATGACGATGATCGCCACCGTGCTCGGCGGCCTGCCGCTGGTTCTCGGAACCGGCGCCGGCGCCGAAGCCCGCGCCGCGCTCGGCTGGGTCATCGTCGGCGGGCTGGGACTGGCGACGCTGGCGACATTGTTCCTGACGCCGGTCGCCTATCTCGTCATCGCCCGCTTTGTCGCGCCGAAGGCGGACGAGGAGCGCCGCCTGACGCGGGAACTGGAGGAGGCGGAGGAAAGAGCGCTGAACGGGAGCGGCCAACCGGCCGAATAACGCCGCTCACCCCTGACTGGCCCGCGCTTCTTCGACCCTTTTCAGCGATTCCAGCAAATGCGCGTCGCGCTGGTAGATGTCGGCGAAGAAGTCGACGCCGCCGCCCGCCTTCGGCCAGGCGGTGAAATAGGCGACATAGACCGGGATTTTCGACGGGATGTCGATGCCGGAATGGCCCTTTTTCAGCTTGGCCGCCACCTCGTCGACGTTCCACCCGAGCACGGCGGCGGCCATGTCGCGCGGTTTCTCCAGCCGCACGCAGCCATGCGAGAAAGCGCGGGTGTCGCGGGAGAACAGGTCGCGCGACGGCGTGTCGTGCATGTAGATGGCGTGCTTGTTGGGGAAGAGAATCTTCAATTCGCCGAGCGCGTTGGCCTCGCCCGGGACCTGGCGCACGCCGAACGGGATTTTCGCGCCATAGGCGCCCCAATTGACCGAGGACGACGAGATTTTCTTGCCCTTGGCGTCGACCACCTCGTAGCCGGCGCGATCGAGATAGCCCGGGTCGCGCCGCAGGCGCGGCAGCATCTCGTTGACGAGGATCGACGCTGGTACACCCCAATAAGGGTTGAATTCGACGCGCTCGATCTCGTCGATGAAGAATGAGGTCTGGTTCGACGGCTTGCCGACGACGACGCGCATCGCAAGTGCTTCCGCGCCATTGACGAAATAGGTGGCGGTGAACGCCGCCTGGTTGATGAACACGCGGCGCGGCTCGAAGGCGCGCGGCATCCAGCGCAATTCCTCCAGCGCCACGCGGATCTTGGCCGCCTTGTCGCCATCGCTGACGCCGGCGAGCGCCTGCACGGTGCGCGGACCGATGACGCCGTCAGGGCTCAGGCCCGCCGCCTTCTGCGCCGCCTTGACCGCCTCGACGAGAGCCTGGTCGTAGGTTTCGCTTGCCGCGTGCGCATCGAGCACCGCGCCATGGGCGGCGAGAAAATCGCTGTCGCCCTTGCGGCGGATCAGTTCGACGATCTTGGGGAAGTCCGGATTGGCTTGCCCCGGGCGGACCACATTGGTGAGGTTGACGGCGATGGCGTCGTCGCCGGCATCGTCCAGCGTCTCCAGTTCGGCGGCAAGCTGCTGATACTCGGGCATCTGCGGGTGGCGCGACAGCAGATAGGCGCGCAGATCGTGCGACGTCGCGAGGATCTCCATCACGCCGCGCAGATTGACCGGCTTGACTGGCAAATCGTGGTAGCCGGACAATTTGTTGGGATCGATGCGGCCGACCGAGACATCGCGCACATAGCGCAGCAGCCGCGCCGACAGGGCCATCTCGAAACGGATCAGCGCCGCGTTGCGCGCACGCGGATCGTTGGCGTCGAAACTCGCCGACGGAACGTCGACGGCATATTCTGCCGCGTTGAGGCCCCATTTGCCGGATTCGCCGAGAATGCGAATCGCCTCGCCGGCGCGCGACGTGGGCGACGTGCCCTGGACCCAGAGATAGCCGGGATGGTCGCGGTACCAGCCGATGACCGCGGCGGCGATCTCCGGCTCCGCCGGCAGCACATAACCGTCGAGCAGCGGCAACGCCTCGGCGAACGGATCGGCGGCCCCCGGCGCGAACACGACATTGCGGTCCAGCCCGGCAAGCGTGGCGAAATCGATCGGGCGGATCGCGTCGGCCTTGTAGGTGTAATAGGTGGGGCCGGTGATCTTGACCGGCTTGGCGGCCGGCCTCGCCTTTTGCACCGGCTTGTCCGGCGCCGGCGGCATCGGATCGCCGTTGCGCTTGAGTCGTGGCGATTCGCCGTTGCGCTTGACCGGTCCGCCGAACAACAGATCGAACAGATTGTCGGCCGACGCCGGGGTCGCCACAACCGCGGCGGCGACAATCGCGCCTATCCGCAGCAGCGCAGTCGTGAATCCCATGTCCATCTCCCCGCCGTCCGCCGTCCGCATCCGCTGCTGTTTAGCAGGCGCGGATATGCAGGCCAAGCGGGGCCGATTTGTGACCCGGCAACTGTATCTGTCAGGCCGGGAGATGGAAAATGACAGGTTGGCGGCGAATTCGCGGTCGCCGCCCCGGCGTTCACATGGTCAGGCGGACGCGCACAAGCCGGCCGGCGATTTCCCTGAAAGCGGCCGTCAGCGCCGCCGAATTGGCCGCGTCGAAATAATGCGAGGAATCGGTGGCGCACTTTTCCATCACGTCCTTGCCGTTGGAAGAAACTTCCTTGCCGAACGTGATGGCGTAAATTTCCACGCCGTCCTCGCGGGCGTTGGCGCAGGCCTGCTTTGTCCGCGTGTTCGACTGCGTGGCGTCGGTTCCCCAATGACCGTAATAGTCAGGCAGTTGCGACGACATGGTGTTGTCGCCGTCCGACATCAGCACCATGACCTTGCTGATCTTGGCGGTGGTCGTGTCCGGATTGGCTCCTTCCGAGAACGGCGCCTGCGGCGACAGCACCTTTGTCGCCCAATTGACGCCGTCGACGATGTAGGTCTCGCCACGCGGCGTCAGAGCATCGACGGCAGACATCACTTCGTTCTTGTTGGTCGACAGTGGCTGTATCGGCGTCGGGCATGCCCACGTGGTCATGTCCCACGAATCCATCATGCCCGGAAACGGTTTGCTGAGCTGGTCGTCGGTCAGCGTGAACGGCGCTTCGCGATCGCCGACGCATCCCCACCATTTCACCTGCTGCGTCGACTCGGGATAGCAGACTTCCTTCTCGGGCCCGTAGATGTTGTCGCAGACATTGGCCTGATAGGGCACGCCGTCAGAGAAGTAGGTTTCGGTGCGGCAGTTTTCCGTCCCGATCACGTCGCGCGTCATGGCGCAATAGGCGGCGACGGTCTGGACCGAGTCCGGCGGCACCGACATCCACGGTTCGTTGCGGTTGTGCATGCCGACATTGACGTAGTTGGAAAACGGCACGACGCCGATGCGCACGATGTTATTGGGGCCGGCGATCGCCATCACCTCGTTGACGAACGCCGTCGCCGCTGTTTTCAGGCCTTCGATCTTGCCGTCGGCGACCATCGAGTAGGTGGTGTCGAGCGCCAGCGCCACTTCAAGAACGGAATTGTCGGTGACCGGCGCCGCGCTGCGCACCTCGATATCCGGTGTGTAAGTGGAAAATGCCGAGAAGATATAGAGCCTTGGCTCGGCTTTCGTATCGAGAATGATGTTTTCGTCTTCAATCCGCGCTTTGGCTTCGATGATCGTCCCGTCGAAATTGGCGGCGAGGAAATCGGTGATCGCGCTTTCGCCCGGCATATTGCCTGTGATTTGGCGCTGGCGCGCGGTGAACAGCACGGCCGCGTCGTTGGCGTTTTGCAACTCCGAACGCATACCCGAAAGGCCGGAATAATCGACCGCCAGCCCGACCGCCATCAGCAATGGCACCGTGACCAGCGACAGCATCATGGCAAAGTTGCCGTGTTTGTCGCCGATGAAGCGGCGAAATCCACTTTTCAAGACAGGCACGCCCACTCTCCCTTGGGAAGATATCGGGAAACCTTGGCACAACCGGTTTAAGGTCGCGCCAAGGCCATGAATAAAATCATCGGCGAATTTGATTAAATCTTTAGAAATCCGGATGACGGCGCGCGCCTGCCTCATTCCTTCGGCGGCATGGACGCAGGCCTCGGCCAAGACTAAAACGCAGCCCCATCCGCGGAGATGCGCCATGGCCGCCCATTCCAGTCTGAACACCCTCTTCCCGCTTGCCGCCGACGACACGCCGTGGCGCAGGTTGACCGGCGATTTCGTCGCGCTCGAACGATTTCATGGCGAGGACATGCTGACGGTCGAGCCGGAAGCGTTGCGCCTGCTCGCCGAAACCGCCTTTTCCGACATCAATCACCTGCTGCGCCCCGGCCATCTCGCCCAGCTGGCGAAAATCCTCGACGATCCGGAGGCGACCGAAAACGACCGCTTCGTCGCCTACGACCTGCTGAAAAACGCCAACATCGCCGCCGGCGGCGTTCTGCCGATGTGCCAGGACACCGGCACGGCGATCGTCATGGGCAAGAAGGGCCGCCGCGTCTGGACGCCGGGCGGCGACGAAGACGCGCTCACCTCGGGCATTCTCGACGCCTACCACAAGAAGAATCTGCGCTATTCGCAGCTCGCGCCGCTCTCCATGTTCGAGGAGAAGAACACGAAGACCAATCTGCCCGCCGATATCTCGCTCTACGCCGAGGGCGACGACGCCTACAAATTCCTGTTTGTCGCCAAGGGCGGCGGCTCGGCCAACAAGACCTTCCTCTATCAAGGCACGCCGAGCCTGCTCACCCATGACCGGCTGATCGCCTTCCTCAAGGAAAAAATCCTGACCCTCGGCACCGCCGCCTGCCCGCCCTATCACCTCGCCATCGTCATCGGCGGAACCTCGGCCGAACAGGTGATGAGGACGGTCAAGCTCGCCTCGACGCGCTATCTCGATGGATTGCCGACCGAAGGTTCGGAAACCGGGAATGGTTTCCGCGACCTGACGATGGAAGCCGAGATTCACAAGCTCACCCAGGCGCTCGGCGTCGGCGCGCAATTCGGCGGCAAGTATTTCTGCCACGATGTGCGCGTCATCCGCCTGCCCCGCCATGGCGCCTCGCTGCCCATCGGGCTCGGCGTCTCGTGTTCGGCCGACCGCCAGGCGCTCGGCAAGATCACCCGCGACGGCGTCTTCATCGAGGAACTTGAGCACAATCCCGCCCGCTTCCTGCCCGACATCGACGAGGCGAAACTCTCCGGCGACGTTGTGAAAATCGACCTCGACCGGCCGATGGGCGAAATCCTCGGCGAACTGACCAAACACCCGATCAGGACCCGCCTGTCGCTCAATGGAACCATCGTCGTCGCCCGCGATCTGGCCCACGCCCGCATCCGCGCCATGCTGGACCGGGGCGAGCCGATGCCGGCCTATTTCAAGGATCACCCGATCTATTACGCCGGCCCGGCCAAGACGCCGGCGGGAATGCCCTCCGGCTCCTTCGGTCCGACCACGGCCGGGCGCATGGACTCCTTCGTCGACCAGTTCCAGTCCCTCGGCGGCTCGATGGTGATGCTGGCCAAGGGCAATCGCGGCCGCGAAGTGCGCGAGGCCTGCCAGAAGAACGGCGGTTTCTACCTCGGCTCCATCGGCGGGCCGGCGGCGCGGCTGGCGCAGGATTGCATTCGCAAGGTCGAGGTGCTCGATTTCCCCGAACTCGGCATGGAGGCGGTGTGGAAAATCGAGGTCGAAAACTTCCCCGCCTTCATCGTCATCGACGACAAGGGCAATGATTTCTTCAAGGAGCTGGGGTTGGGGTGAAAGGGCACCATTGCCTTATAAATTTTCTATCTTATCGCCAGCATCCCTTTCGGTTGGAGCAATTGCCAAGAGAGTAGCTCTTTCTGTTGACAATTTTGGATATCGAAATATTAATTGCCGAATGAAAAACCGAATTAGAATCTCATCGACCCAACTAGCGTTTACATGGATTTTTATATTCTCCGATATTGGGCGCGCGGAAGATATTTACCTAAAATCTGCAGATTTCAATAATATTGAAAATGTTTATACAACTATTTTTGCAAATCATAAAAATTTATATGAAACAAGAAACGTCGAGAGAAAGAAAAGATTCCCATTATTTATTATTGTACCTGGTATCATGGGTTCAAAATTGATTGACAACGCGTCAAAGAAAGTTATTTGGGGAAATGTTGATATTAATTTTCAAATTATAGCGATTTGATTCACGCCAACAATAAAGATGTGAGCGCGGAAGTATTAGAAACATTTGATGCCGGTTGGTTTTCTAAAGATATTTACGGCGATTCGCTAAATAGTTTTAAGTCTATATACGAAAGTGAATCAAATTTTTTAACAACGTTTGCTTATGATTGGCGCCAAGATAATAGAATTTCCGCACGATCATTCCACGACTGGTTATGCAATAACACCAATAAATATAATGGGCGAAGCATAGAGATAATTGCTCATAGTATGGGCGGCCTTATAATAAAGTATTGGATCAAGCATTATTATATACCAAAAGTGAAATGCTTTGATGGTTCTGAGCCTCCGAACTTTTTTAAGTTTCGCGTTAATTTCGTTGGAACTCCAAACTATGGGGCACCTAAAGCATTGCGTGTGTTTGCGAGCGGCTTCAACATAAGTCGCGATGGCGGCAGCTCCTCTCTATTCGGTCAATATATTGACAGTCTCGATAGAAATATTCTTGCAAAGGCCATAAATGAATATGGTTTTTCATTTTCTAGCGCGTATCAGCTATTGCCAATTTACAAAGAGAAGTGTTTCGAAGAAAAATATAATGGTAGAGTCTTAGATGCCCCAGCTGTATTCCATAAAAAGCTAGGAAATAATATAGAAGCCGAGTATGGGGATATTTTTTCTCCCGATTTATGGAGAGCTATGAAATGGCCTACAGGATCAAGAGCTAAAATTCCAGAAGATTACTATAGTGTATTACTCCCAAAATATTTAGAGAGCGCGTATAATTTTTTATGTGAGACAGCAACATATCCAATTCCAGAAAATATCTTGACCCGGTATTTCGTGGGATCCTCATTTAAAACAGAAAATTCTTATTTAGGTGATCCAGATAAAAATGGAACAATTGGAGCTACTGGTTTAGTAGAAGGTGATGGAACAGTTCCTTTTTTTATTGCTTCAAACTACTTTGCTGAGAATTCTCCAACCGTAGTTCGATTGGACAAAGAATACAGTCACGCGCTCTTACTGAAATCCGAATTGTTGTGGGATTATATGCGCGACGCGCTTAAATTTGCCGAAATCGCAACTCAAAAAAGTATTTTTTCAAATGGGAACGATCCGAGGGCGCTAGCGTCAGCATACAAGAAGAATAATATAGTTCCATTTTATGTCTTTGACACCTCCGATAAAAGTTTAGACGAATTTCAAAATGCCCTAGTAGCAAATGTGTTTAAACAATACAATTATGATCCAATTCAATTATATAGATTCGCGCGAACGACAAAAGATAATGACATAAAAATAGGATTATATACTTCAACGATAGAAATCGCAAAAGATACTAACCCGAAGTTAGCTGCTACAGCCGGCAATGATCTAACGCATCTACTTCTGCAAAAAAAGAGATATTATGAAACCGCCGTTCTTGCAAATGGCGTAAAGGAGTCTTCCTATTGGAATAAATTGAATGGGAAAGAAATCAAGGAAATCGGAAAATACCTATCTAACACCGAGGGATGGGCACGTCTTGAAATTGGAGAATCAGGAAAAGCTCGAGCTTTATTCGATGAATCTCTTCGATATGGTAACAATAAAGCGAAAATTGGGTTATCTCGTATCCCGGTTGCCACGAGCTCGACGTATCCAGCGAGTTTAGACCGGAGCGCGCTTATAAAGAAAAGTCGCCGATACAATAATCCGCTCACCGTGATCGTTGTTTCATGAGAATTCGGTTTATTTACTTACCACTTTCCCCACCCACTTCTTCCAGCCTTCGGCCGAACCGTTGAAGGCGTTGAGGTCGATGTGGTTGTTGACGCCCGAGGCGAGCCCGGTGCCCGAATATTGCCAGAACAGGAAATCGCGGCCGGGATAGACGACCGACGGATGTTCGGCCACGGCGCGCAGCCAGAACGGGTGGTTCTCGAACGCGCCCTCGAGGTTGTCCTCGTAGAAATCAGGCGCGGTGTAGATCACCGGCCGCTGGCCGTAATGGGCCTCCAGCATGTCCATGAACAGCTGCATCTTGGCCAGCACTTTTGTGCGCGGCGGCTTGGTCTTGCAGGTTCGCGAATCGTGGTTCCACTCCACGTCGATCACCGGCGGCAGCGCGCCCTTCACCTTCGGCACATTGCGGATGAACCATTTGGCCTGGCTTTCCGCTGACGAGCACCAATAGAAGAAATGATAGGCCCCGCGCAGCAGGCCGGATTTGGCCGCGCCGTTCCAGTTCTTCCTGAAGCTCGGATCGATGTGATCGTCGCCCTCGGTCGATTTGATGTAAACGAAATTCGCGCCCTGGGCTTTCAGCGTCGTCCAGTTGATATTGCCCTGCCAGCGCGACACGTCGACGCCATGGACCGGATAGTGCGCCGGACGTGTGCGGCCGAACTTGACCGGCTTGGCGTCCCGAAAGCGCGGGCTGCGCACCGGCTGATGGATGAACGCAGCGGCCGAGGCGATCTGCACCGGTTGCTCGGCCAGCGCCAGCGGTTCGGGCGCCAGGGCTTCGGCGACGGTCGCCGGCGCGATGGCCGCGAAGCGGGCAGGATCGATCGCATCCGTCCGGTTGGTCGATTCGGCCGGTTTCAGCCGCCCGCGCTTGACTGCGGTCGTCTCTCCCGCCGCCAATGCCTCGTCGACCGAAAGCGGCGTGCCCTCCCCGCCGACCGGCGCTTTCGGCGCGATCGAAGCGGTCTTGAGCGAGGCGTCCGGACGCAGGGCGTCGTCGGCCGAGGCGGAGCAACCGGCGACGCCGAGCGAAAACAGCAGGCAAAAGGCGGTGGAAAGTCGCATGGCAAGTCAACTCGGTGAACGCTTGACGCCGCCCGGACTTCCGGACGAACCTCTTGGTTACCGCCAAATTGCTGACAAAATGAAAATGCCACGATTAACCATGGCCTGCCGTCCATCACTTTCCGCTGAACGGGGAACCGCGCCGTTGACAGCGCGCGACGGCTCGCCAACATGCGTTCGACAGATTCCCCTGCTTTTCAAGTTCACTGCGAGGCTCGAAGATCCATGCGCCTGATGTCCCTGTTCGCCGTTTCCGCCATTGCGCTTGCCGGTCTCTCCGGCGCGGCGCGGGCCGAGTCCGACTTCGCCAAATTCCTTCGCGGCGGACAAAAACCGATCGTCCATGGCGGCGGCTATGTCTCGGACAAATCGCCGATTCCGCGCCAGAAGGTGCGTTTCGACGACGTCAAGGAGCAAGGCGTCATCGTCATCGATACGTCGGAGCGACGGCTCTATTACACCCTCGGCAACGGCAAGGCGATCAAATACGCGGTCGGTGTCGGCCGCGAGGGCTTCCAGTGGGCCGGCACCGACCGCATCTCCCGCAAGGCGGAATGGCCAGGCTGGACGCCTCCGGCCACCATGCGCGCCCGCGTGCTGCGCGAGGAAGGCCGCAAGCTGCCGGCCTACATGCCGGGCGGCAAGAACAACCCGCTCGGGGCCCGCGCCATGTATATCGGCGGCCGAATTTACCGCATCCACGGCACCAACCAGCCGTGGACGCTCGGTCAGGCGATGTCGTCGGGTTGCATCCGCATGGCCAACGAAGACGTCATCGAACTCTACGGCAAGGCCGGCGTCGGCACCAAGGTCATCGTGCGCCAGTGACGGCCGCGAAAAAGCGACTCACCGTCAAGGACTTGCTGGCCGAAGCCAATGCTTCGGTCAAAGCCCTGTCGCCCGCCGAGGCGCTCCAGCTCCTGCCGCGCGACGATCATGTCTTTGTCGATCTGCGCGATCCGCGCGAACTCGACCGCGAAGGCCGCATCGACGGCGCGTTCCATGCGCCGCGCGGCATGCTGGAGTTCTGGATCGACCCGGAAAGCCCCTACCACAAGAAGGTCTTCGCCGAGGCGAAGACCTTCGTCTTCTTCTGCGCCGGCGGCTGGCGTTCGGCGCTTGCCGCCAAGCTGGCGCACGACATGGGCATCGAGCGCGTCGCCCATCTCGAAGGCGGCTTTTCGGCGTGGAAAAAGGCCGAACTGCCGCATGTGGCGGGAAAACCGAAGGCCTGACGGTCACCAGAGCATCTTTGCCGCCCGCTCAGGCCATTCGCGGTCATAGATTTCGCCGTCGAACCGACCGGCCGATTGCTCGACCAGCACATCGCCCGCCGTAGGCATTTCCCCGGGCGCAACATGATGGGCCGGATTCCACAGTTCCGAACGCACGATGGCGCGGCCGCATTGCGTATAGATTTGCTCTACCGTGACGACGATGGCGCTGCGCGGGGTTTTTCCGTCGCGCCTCAGCGATTCAAGCAATTCTCCATCGAGCGTGACCATGGCGCGGCCATTGACGCGCACCGTCGTGACCGAACCGGGCAACAGAAAAAGCAGTCCGACGCGCGGATCGCGCACGATGTTGGACAAGGTGTCGATGCGGTTGTTGCCGCGCCGATCGGGAATGGCGAGCGTGCGCTCATCGAGCACGCGCACGGCCTCTCCCCTTTCGCCACGCGGCGAGCAATCGAGGCCTTCGGGCCCGGCGGAGGCGATGACGAAAAACGGCGCGGCGTCGATCAGGCGCCGATAGGAAGGCGTCAGGCGATCGGCGACCTTGAGCAGCGACGCTTCGCCGGGTTCGCCGTAGAGGGCGTTCAATTCGGCAACCTCGGCGACGGGTTTGAAACGGCGATGAGACATGGGAAGCCCCTGAATTCTCCTCTTCTGGCCGGAAAACGATGACGTTCATGCGACATTGTCCGAAAGACCATCCTCGTTTGACCTTGAATCCGCGCCAAAAGGGGCCGAAAGTGCCAAGCGAGGCGCGCCTTGACCGCGCCGGGAGACTTTGATGATCGATCCCTTCGGCCGCGCCGTCACCTATCTGCGCGTTTCGGTCACCGACCGCTGCGATTTCCGCTGCACCTATTGCATGGCTGAGGACATGACCTTCCTGCCCAAGAAGGACCTCTTGACGCTCGAAGAACTGGATCGCCTCTGCTCGGCCTTCATCGCCAAGGGCGTGAAGAAGCTGCGCCTGACCGGCGGCGAACCGCTGGTGCGCAAGAATGTCATGCATCTGGTCCGCGCTCTGTCGCGCCACCTGAAGACCGGCGCGCTGGAGGAGTTGACGCTCACCACCAACGGTTCGCAGCTCGAGCGCTTCGCCGACGAGCTGGCCGACGCCGGGGTGAAACGCATCAATGTGTCGCTCGATACGCTCGACGCCGACAAGTTCCGGCAAATCACCCGCTGGGGCGAACTCGACAAGGTGATGGCCGGCATCGAAGCCGCCGAACGGGCCGGCCTGAAGATCAAGCTCAACGCCGTGGCGCTGAAAGGCTTCAACGACGCCGAAATCCCCGACATGCTGCGCTGGGCGCATGGGCGCGGCATGGATCTGACCCTCATCGAGACGATGCCGATGGGCGAGATCGACGCCGACCGCACCGACCAGTACCTGCCGTTGTCGGCAGTGCGCGCCGATCTGGAGCGCCAGTTCACCCTTGCCGACATCCCGTTTCGCACCGGCGGGCCGGCGCGCTATGTCGAGGTCAACGAGACCGGCGGCCGGCTCGGCTTCATCACGCCGCTGACGCACAATTTCTGCGAAGGGTGCAATCGCGTCCGCCTCACCTGCACCGGCACGCTTTACATGTGCCTCGGCCAGGACGACGCCGCCGATCTGCGCGCGCCGTTGCGCGCCTCGGAAGGCGACGAATTGCTCTCCGCCGCCATCGACGAGGCCATCGGGCGCAAGCCGAAAGGCCATGATTTCGTCATCGACCGGACGACAGCCCGTCCCGCCGTCGCCCGCCACATGAGCGTGACGGGGGGCTGAGGCGGTGAGGATCGCGTGGCGCACCGTTCTGGTTGTCTGCGCCGCTTTCTCCGCCGTGTTTCCTGCCCTGGCCGACGAGGGCCTCGACAAGGCCCGCGCCATGATGGTCGCCATGCATGGCGAACGTTGCGCGCAAAATCCGCCGCCGGACGAGGACTGGGCCGACCGCGCCTGGCCGTTGCAATGGCGCGACGCATTCCAGGCCGCCGACGAGCCGGACAGGAGAGCGCGGCTCATGCGCCTTTATTGCGATTCCGGCGCCTATAATGTGCTGCATGCCTGGTTTGTCGAAACCGACGAGGGTGTTTCGCCCCTCGCCTTTGCTGCGCCTGCCTTCGATGTCAGCCGCGCCACCGATGAATTCGATTCCGCCGTGACCGGGATCAAGGTGACCGGCATGTTGTCGGAGCTGATGCTGGTCAATTCAAACTACGATCCCGCCAGCGGCATGATTGCAATGGCCAGCATGTGGCGCGGCATCGGCGACGCGTTTTCCACCGGCGAGTGGAGGATGGTCGAAGGCGCGCCGGTGCTCAAGACCTACGAGGTCGACGCCAGCTATGACGGCGAGCAGACGCCGCGGGCGATCTACAAGGCGGAGTAAACCGCATGACAACAGAAATCATGAATCGCCCGACCCGGCGCGGCGTCTTGTGCGTGGTCGCCGCCATCGTCGCGTACCCGGCGCGCGCCGGCGAGGTCTCCTACGTCAACCCCCGCTTCGGCACCACGATCACCTTCCCGGGCGAGGTTTTCTCCCTGCCTCAGCCGCCGTCCGAAAACGGCGACGGCATGAGCTGGGCAAGCCCGGATGGCGCCTGGCTCGGCGTCTGGGGCCAGTACAATGCGCTTGACCACGACGAAAAGGCGCTGCTCGATTTCCTCGCCCCGGAATTTGACGAGGTCACCTACGGCAAGGCGGGCAAGGGTTTCGTCGTCCTGTCGGGCCTCGACGACGGCAAGGTGTTCTACCAGCGCACCAATTTCGGCCGCGACGGCGTGTTGCACTCAATGCTGATGCGCTACCCTCAGCACAGGCATGCCAATTTCGACAGGCTCGCCATCGCCGTCGCCGCGAGCCTGAAGGGGCCGTGAGCCTTACAGCGCCAGCCTGACGCCCGCCGCCGTAGCCGCCTCGGCAAGCCGGCCATCGAGCGTCGCCAGTTCGGCGTTCTCCCGCTGCGCAAGCTCCAGATAGGCTGCGTCGTAGAGGGTGAGGCGGTATTTTTCGGCGAGGTCGAACGTTGACGACCAGGCAATTCCCGGCCCATCGCCATCTGTCAGGATCGGGTAGGCGCCGAGTGTCTCCAAAGCCCGACGCGCGTCTTGCACCTCGATCTGCCGCCGTCTGACCGCCATGAGAAACCCGTTGCCGACTTCAAAACGCCAAATGACCGGCACGAGCAGTGCGTCGCCCTCATCGATGCCGCGCATCATTCGCCGCACGTCGGTCGACCGAGCTTCCTCGATCGCTCCGGCGAGCGCCGCCGAGGCGTCAAGCACAATGCGTCTCAATAGCGCCGCCCTTCATCGACGAGTTCCTTGACCGGTCCGCCCGGCGTCGACCGCGAACGGATCCGGTCCATCGTGTCGAGCAGCTTGTTGAATTCCGACTGCGAAAGACGTGGCCGTTCCGCCACCAGCCTCGCCACGGGCTTGCCATGGCGTGTGATCCGGACCTCCTCGCCCGCTTCGACCAGGTCGAGCAGTTTGGAGAAATGCGTCTTGGCGTCGAAGGCGGCGAAGGTGCGCATGGTTTTCCATTCCAACCAGTCTGAACTGGTTTAAACTAGTTGAAATTCCCTGGAGCGGCAAGTTTGCCTCGCGCCCGCGCCATGTCGCTTTCGCCGTTCCGCCCGCGCGCCAAATCGGCTATGCCGCGCATCGCAACGGACTTTTTGCCTTGGCATCCTCCCGCAATCTCGCCGGCGCGGCGTTCATGACGGTCTCCATGGCCGGCTTCACCCTGTCCGACGCCATTTCCAAATTCATGTTCGATTTTATCGGCATGGGACAATTGATGCTGGTGCGCGGGCTGATCGCCTCGGCCCTCGTCGGCTTGCTCGCCTGGTCGCGCGGCGCCTACGCCAAACCGGCGGCGATGCTGCATCCGATGGTGTTGCTGCGCGTCTTTGGCGAATCGGCGGCGACGCTGACGTTTTTCGTCGGCCTCAACTCCATGCCGCTGCCGAATGTTTCCGCCATCATGCAGGCGCTGCCTTTGGCGGTGACCGCCGGCGCGGCGCTGGTTTTCGCCGAACCGGTCGGCTGGCGGCGCTGGAGCGCCATCGCCGTCGGTTTCATCGGCGTGTTGCTGATCGTCCGGCCGGGTGGCGACGGCTTCAATACCGCCTCGCTTTGGGTGCTCGCCTGCGTGTTTTTCTGCGTCGTGCGCGATCTCGCCACCAAGCGCGTGCCCGAGGACATCCACTCGCTCGCCGTTTCCTCGGCGACCGCCGTTTCGGTGACGCTTATCGGCGCGGCGATGGTCGCGACCACCGGTGGCTGGACGCCGTTGGAGCCGGCCCATCTCGGGTTGATCGCCGTCGCCGCCGTGCTTTTGCTGTTCGGCTACCAGTTCGTCATCATGGCGATGCGCTCGGGCGACATCTCCTTTGTTGCTCCCTTTCGCTACACCGCGCTGATCTGGGCGCTGGCGCTTGGCTGGCTCGTGTTCGCAACCCTGCCGGACCCGTTGACGCTCGCCGGTTCCGCCATAATTGTCGGATCGGGCCTCTACATGCTGTGGCGTGAGAGCCGGCTCGACCGCCCCGTCGCCGCCGAAACGACGAGACCTTCGATGGCGCCGGACGGTTTGTGATCATGGACCGCACCACGCCGCCGCACATCCTGACGCTTGTCGCCGCCACCTCGGTCGGCGCGCTCGCCACCAATGTCTTCCTGCCCTCGCTGCCCGGAATGGCGAGGGAATTCGGCGTACCCTACGCCACAGCCGGGTTGATGGTGTCGGTGTTCCTCGCCGCCAACGCCGCGCTGCAACTGGTCATCGGCCCGCTTTCCGACCGGTTCGGCCGGCGACCGGTGATGCTTGTCGCCATGACCCTGTTCGTGGCGGCAAGTTTCGCCGCCCTCTTCGCCTCCGACATGACGACCCTGCTGGCGCTGCGCGCCGTGCAAGCCGCTTCCGCCGCCGGCATGGTGTTGTCGCGCGCCATCGTTCGCGACACCGTCGACGCCGAAGGCGCGGCCAGTCGCCTCGGCTACATCACCATGGGCATGACGGTTGCGCCGATGATCGGGCCGATGATCGGCGGCGGGCTCGACGCCCCCTTCGGTTGGCGCGGCGGCTGGGTCGTGATGCTCGCCGTTGGCGTCGTGGCGCTCGGCGCGGCGTATTTCGACCTCGGCGAGACCAACAAACACCGCGCCGACAGTTTCGCCGCCCAGTTCCGGGCCTGGCCGACGCTTCTCGGTTCGGCGGCGTTCTGGGGCTACGCGCTCGCCGGCGGCTTCACGGGCGGCGTCTATTTCGCCCTGCTTGGCGGCGGGCCGGCGGTGGCGTCGGGCGCGCTCGCCATGAGCCCCACCTCGTTCGGGGCCCATCTGGTGTTGATCGGCATTGGCTACATGACCGGCAATTTCGTCTCCGGCCGCTATTCGCGCCGGGCCGGCCTCCACGTCATGATGTTCGCCGGCAACATTGTCGTCGCCGTCGGCTTGCTGATCGCCGCGGCGCTGTTCCTCGCCGGCGCGACGCACCCGCTGGCGCTGTTTGCCCCGATGATGCTGCTCGGCCTCGGCAACGGCGTCACGCTGCCGAGTTCGGCCGCCGGGCTCGTCTCCGTCATGCCGCGCCTCGCCGGTTCGGCTTCGGGCCTCGGCGGCTCGATACAGATCGCCATCAGCGCCGTCATGTCGGTTGCCGCGGGCGCGGTCGTCGAAGCCAACCCTTCGCCGCTGCCGCTGCTCATGCTGATGCTGGCCTCCACTGTCGCGGCGCTCGCCTTCACCGGTTTGGCGCGCCATGGGAGCAGAGCGGAATGATCGTCGCCGGCCTTATCCTCGCCGGGGGCAAATCCCGCCGCATGGGCGGGCGCGACAAGGCCTTCGTCGAACTGGGCGGCAAACCGCTGATCGCCCGTGCGATTGCCCGGCTTTCGCCTCAGGTCGACCGCTTGTGGATTTCGGCCAATGGCGATCCGGCCGGCTTCGCCGCCTATGGCTTGCCGGTCCTGCCCGACTCCATCCCGGGTTTCGCCGGACCGCTGGCCGGCGTGCTCGCCGGGCTCGAACTGGCCGCGACATTCGGCGTCTCGCATCTGCTCAGCGTCGCGGTCGACACGCCGTTCTTTCCATCCGATCTCGCCACCCGCCTCGCCGATGGCGCCAGCGGGGAAATCGCCATCGCCGCGCGCGACGGCCGCGTTCACCCGGTGTGCGGCCTGTGGCCTGTCTCCTGCGCCGACGCCCTGCGGCAGGCGCTCAGGCGCGGCGAAAGCAGGGTGCAGGATTTCGTCGCCGCCCGGGCCCATCGCCTGGTTGATTTTCGAGGCGAGACCGGCGATCCGTTTTTCAACATCAACACGCCCGACGACCTCGTGATGGCCGAGCGGCGTCTGGCGGGGAGCGCATCATGACAACGCCGGTCTTTGGCATCACCGGTTGGAAGAATTCCGGCAAGACGACGCTGACCGAGGCCATCGTCGCCAATCTGGTCGGGCGCGGCTGGCGGGTCTCCACCGTCAAGCATGCCCACCACGCCTTCGACATCGACAAGCAGGGCGCCGATTCCTGGCGTCATCGCGTCGCCGGCGCAACCGAGGTCGCCATCGTCTCGGGCCACCGTTGGGCGCTGATGCACGAATTGCGCGGCGAAGACGAACCCTCGCTCGCCGCCATTCTCGCCCGCTTCGACCCCTGCGACATCGTCATCGTCGAAGGCTACAAACGCGAGAGCCATCCCAAAATCGAATGCCGGCGCGCCGGCGGCAACAGCGTCGAGCCGCTCGCCCCGCATGATCCGGCCATCGTCGCCATCGCCGCCGACCATGCCACCGAAACCCACGGCCTGCCGCTGTTCGGCCTCGACGATGCCGCCGCCATCGCCGATTTCATCGAAAACAGCGCCGGCTTGCGCAAGTGACGGCGCGAGCGGCGCAACAAGCCGATTGCTTTTTGCCGCGAAAAGTTGGGAATATCGCGTTCATGCGGGCGACGATCGCGCCGCAATGGTTCGACGCGCCGGACGACAAGCCCGCGCGTTATCGTGCAAAGAGAGGACTGACATGACTCTGTTCAAGCGTTTGGCGCTCGCCGCCTCCGCCGCCGCGCTCGTGCTCGCCGCCGGCGCGGCTTCGGCGCAGGAAATGATGAAGCTCAAGATCGGCACCGAAGGCGCCTACCCGCCCTTCAACAATTTGACCGCCGACGGCAAGCTGGAAGGCTTCGACATCGACATCGCCAACGCGCTGTGCGCCGAGATGAAGGCCGAGTGCGAATTCGTCGCCCAGGATTGGGACGGCATCATCCCTGCGCTGCGCGCCAAGAAGTTCGACGCCATCATCGCCTCGATGTCGATCACCGAAGAGCGCAAGGAAAAGGTCGATTTCACCGGCAAATACTACAACACGCCGCCGGCGATCGCCGTGAAGAAGGATTCGACCATCGCCGGCATCACCCCGGCCGACATGAAGGGCAAGGTGATCGGGGCGCAGGGCTCGACCATCCACTTCAACTATCTCGAAGCCACCTACAAGGAGTCCGAGATCAAGGGCTATCCGACGGCGCAGGAATACCAACTCGATCTCGCCAATGGCCGCGTCGACGCGGTCAATGACGACATTTCGGTCATCAATGGCTGGCTGGCGACGCCGGAGGGCGCCTGCTGCAAACTGCTCGGCACCGTGACCCCGGATCCGAAGATCCATGGCGAAGGCGCCGGCATCGCGGTCCGCAAGGGCGAAACGGCGCTGGTCGAGAAGTTCAACGCCGCCATCGCCGCCATCCGCGCCAACGGCAAATACGACGAGATCGCCAAGAAGTACTTCGACTACGACGTTTGGGGCGGCTGATCGCGTCCTGACGACCCGAATCCGGCGGCGCGCCTTCGGGCGCGCCGTTTTCATTTTGCCGACTCCCGGATTTGCCGTGGACAAGTCCGCCGCCAAATGCTGCTTTAGGCGCGAGGGACAGGCCGCGCGCGGCCGGGAAAACGAGGCCGCATGCAATCGGCGTGGTCACTGTTGAGTTTCGGGCCGGCCGGCTGGGGCGACGAAATCCTCGCCGGCGTCGGCGTGACATTGGCATTGGCGTTGGCGACCTTGCCGGTCGGACTGACCATCGGCTTCTTCGTCGCCATGGCCAAACAGGCCGAAGAGCCGTCGATAAGGCTCGCCGGCAATATCTACACCACCATCTTTCGCGGCCTGCCCGAACTGCTGACCCTGTTCATCGTCTTTTTCGGCGCCCAGATCGGCATCCAGCAGCTTGTCGGCCTGTTCGGCGTCCACCGGGTCATCGAGGTCAACGCCTTCGTCTCCGGCATGATCGCGCTCGGCGTGGTGTTTTCCTCCTACGCCTCGGAAGTCTTCCTGTCCGCCTTCCGCGCCATTCCCAAGGGCCAGTATGAAGGCGGCTACGCCATCGGGTTGAGCTACGCCAAGACCATGCGGTTTGTGGTGTTGCCGCAATTGATCCGCATCGCTTTGCCCGGGCTCGCCAATCTCTGGCTGATCCTGCTGAAGGATACGGCGCTGGTGTCCGCCGTCGGCCTGTCCGACATCCTGCGCCAGACGGGCATCGCCGCCCGCGTCACCAAGCACGCCTTCCTGTTCTTCGGCGTCGCCTGCCTCGTCTATCTGGTGCTGGCGATCCTGTCGTCGATCGCCATCGGCCGCATCTCCGATTGGGCCCACAAGAGTCAGGCGGCAAGATGAGCACGCTCGCCAACGAGATCGTCGACCGCCCGCCGGACCTTGCCCGGCCGTGGACGCGCACGCGCATTGTCGGCGCCGTGCTGGTCGGATTCTGGGCGCTGGTCATTCTCGGGTTGGCCTGGTGGCTGATTGCCGCCTGGAACCCCGACCTGTTCGACAAATACGCGCCGAAATACCTCTCCGGCCTGTGGGTGACGATCAAGCTGGTGACGCTGTCGATCGTGTTCGGCGCGGCTCTGTCCGTGCCGGTCGCGGCGGCGCGCATGTCGAAGAACCCGCTTTTCGCCTGGCCGGCCTACGCCTATGTCTATTTCTTTCGCGGCACGCCGCTGCTCGCCCAGACCTTCCTGGTCTATTACGGATTGGGCGAATTTTCCGCCGAGCTGGACGCCGTCGGGCTGTGGAGCTTTTTCCGCGACGCCTGGGTCTGCGGCCTGTTCGCCTTCACGCTCAACACCGCCGCCTATCAGGCCGAAATCCTCAAGGGCGCCATCGAGAGCGTGCCGCGCGGCCAGTGGGAAGCCGCATCCGCAGTCGGCCTGTCCCGGACGCAGACCATGTGGAAGATCATCCTGCCGCAGGCGCTGATCGTGGCGCTGCGCCCCTATGGCAACGAGATCATCCTGATGATCAAGGGCTCGGCCATCGTCGCCATCATCACCGTCTACGATCTGATGGGCGAGACGCGCCGCGCCTATTCGCGCTCCTTCGATTTCCAGACCTATATCTGGGCGGCGCTGATCTATCTGTCCATCGTCGAGGCGCTGCGCCACATCTGGGACGCCTTCGAACGCCGCATCACCCGCCACCTGAAGCGCTAGGGCGGGAGCGCCAGTCCCCTCCCCCTTGTGGGGAGGCCGGAGAGGCAAGGCCGTAGGCCGACGCCGATCCGGGTGGGGGTGATTTCATATGCGACGACCCCCGGCCACGCGGGGGAGCGGCGCCGAGCGCAGCGAGGCGGTGAGGGGGACGTTCGCGCCAGCCACCCCCACCCCTGACCCCTCCCCCGCAAGCGTGGGAGGGGAACAGAATAGCGCCCGGAATTCGTCGGAACCGCTGAAATCGGGCAAGGCGGAACGCCGCGCAAGTCCCCCTCCCACGCTTGCGGGGGAGGGGTCAGGGGTGGGGGAAAAACGCCCTCCGAATCCAGATATGATTGCCCTGCCCCTTGAGGAGTCCGAAAGACGGGAAAAGCCAATGGTGCGCCCGGCCGCTCGGTTGGCTCTCGCGCCCTTCCGCTATCCGGTGACGCCCTTCAAACGGAAGCTGCGGAGTGCGATCCGCCGAGGGTCCGAACGCGCCCGTCGGCCCCATCACGCCAATTCGGGGTGATTGGCATGTGGCTTCGCCGTGAGTTCGATCCCGAGCGCCTTCATCACCGCGATGGTGGTTTTCAGGGTCGGGTTGCCGTTCGCGCTGAACGAGCGGTAGAGCTGTTCGCGCGACAGGCCGGTTTCACCCGCGATCTGCGTCATGCCTTTGGCGCGCGCCACCACGCCCAGCGCATGCGCGATGTAGCCCGCATCCTCGGACGCGAACGCTTCCGCCATGAAGGCCGCGATGGCCTCATCCGAGGTCAGCCCCTCGGCGGGGTCGAAGCTGGTCAGTTTTTCGGCCATGTCATTCGCTCCATTGTTCCGCCAGACGCTTCGCCGTCCTGATGTCCCTGGCTTGCGTGCTCTTGTCGCCGCCGCACAACAGGATGATCACCGTATTCCCCGCTTGTGAACATAGACCCGCTAGCCGGGGCCATGGTGGATGCACAATTCGCTGATTCCCTGCCCGACCGGCTCGACATCGCCCGCATGCCCGTAGGCGAGGCGGTAGAGCCGGGCGAAGATCGCGCCACGCGCCCGCTCGTCCTTGAGCCGGGTCCACCATTTACGGAAGGTCTCCGTCTGTTTCAGCTCGATCATGAACTATCGTAGTTTATAAACTACGATTTGGCAAGGAAGTCAGGTTCCCTCTGCGATCCGCGCCGGTCTGCGAAGCGGACGCCGAATGCCGGTGGCCTCACCAGATCGGGGACATTGAAGACTATCTGGACAAGGCCACGCCAAGGGTTTGGCAGGATTAGAAAGCTGGAAGAGATGACGCTATATTGATGTATTGAGCTAGTGCTTCGAGATTGTAGGGTGCAGGACGTAGAGCTTTGGCTTTCTTACTTCTATCGTAGAAGCTGACATCTTCTGCTAGAAGGTCAGAAAAGAACTCGTGCTTCGAAATGAAGTCACAATTCTGGTCAGATGACCACCATTGGCGTTTTGAAGCCTCATAGGCTACAAGCCACATCTCCAATTTCAATCCGTCTGGATTGCAGAACCCCCGCCAAAATGCGTCGTCAAGGACACCAGACACATTTCCAGCTTCGCGTATATCCAGTGCGATGAGCGCGACAACAGAGCTCCGAATGTGAGAGCAAGAGTTTATCACGATATCGGGAAGTTCAAGTCCGATCTCTCTTGCCCAAAAAAGGAGCCACGCGAGTTCCTCAGTGTGAGCGGCTTCAGATTTCCTAGGAATCTGCTGAAGAATAAAGGATGATACCTGATCTCTAACAAGAGCCTCTGATGGTGGCTTGGCAGCAAGGAATTCTGAAACAAACCTCAGGCAGCTAGGCGCGCGACGGCAGCAATAAAGTAGCCAACGAACCAAGTGACCGCCGTTTTCATCACCGATAGACAAGCTGCAAGCCCGCTTACAGGCAAATAGCAAGACATTCTCTTGTGGGTTTTCATCGGCCAAGAAAAGCGCGTGTTCAAAATATGAATCAAGATCGTCCCGTTGCTTCGAGCGACTAGAGCTCAGCTTGAAGCTCCTGATATAGTGAATCCATTCTGGCGCATGACGAATGCCAAGGCCATTGATTTTTGTTTTTCCCGCGTTGAGTTCTAGCTCATACTCAACTAAAGAAGCAGTCAGTTTCGAAAGAATATCAGCTTCCGACTCTGTCTCATCTATACCGATTAGCATGTCATCGACGTAGCGGACACTTCGATTCCCCCAATCTAGAAGCACACTCAAAAGCTCAGTCTCAATTTCGATGGCGATAAGCTCAGAGATTACTCTTGACGTATCAGGGCCTATTGGAATCCCGATAGTCTGCCCCTCTTGGCCTGCCCTGACCGCCGCATCAATCTTATTGGCAAAACTACGCTTGAAAGCAGCGGTTTGATGATTTGCCTTGGCAATTGATTTTCCTACAATTGCCCATGCTATTGAGTGAGTGTAAATCGACGGGTAGAAGCGGGCAATGTCGGTTTTGACGTATCGTCCATACTTTGAAAGTATTTCAACCTTTCGCTTTGCCACCTCATCAAAATCAACCCCTGTAACGGCCCTCCCCTTTCCCTTCAATACTATTCTTGGCTTGAATTCACTGACTGAAGGGCGCTTTAGGCGCTGCGCCACAGTAAACCAGTTTTCGGCGAGTAGAGCGGCGACAGATAGTTGATTGATCGGATTGACGATAGAAAGCTTCCGCCTCGCGTGGCCATAGCGCGGACTGCTATAGTGTTCAGGCTTTGTCCAAAACTTGCAGATTTCCTCGTGATTCCACTTGGTGGAGAAGTGGACTGCGGACGCCGCAAAATTTTCTGTCTGAAATGGCGGCGGCAATTCAGCCGGAAAGTAACCAGCAGCTAAAAGTCGCCAGAGTCTTGCTTCCGAGGGTTTGATGGCCATGAAGAAATATTTCCCTCGTTCGGAAACAGCCTACATTTGCATCCACTTAGAGTGCACGACACGAGATGGAAACGGAAGAACCTTTTTGGTCGAGACTTCCGCTTCCCGGCGGTCCAGGTCAATACTCATCGTCGCGTCCGACGGCCCGGTAATTGCGGGCATACAAACGTTCGCACTTCAAGCCTGCAAAATGTCCATATTCTCAAGGACCCAAACCAACGCTGAAAATCATCTTCCCGCCCCCGTCCCACCCAATGGCATTGCGCCGCCCCCCTTAAAAATTCCATCCACACCCTCTTCGCCGCGGTCATGCTCCCCGCAGATAAGGAGGCGGGCATGGATTGGGACAGGATCATTGCGCATAATCGCGACGCGCTGGCGGCGATCCTCGCCGGCCTTGTCGCGCTGATGGCGGGCCGCGCCGACGCGGCGCTGATCGCCCGCCCGCTGCGCCGCGCCGTCCTCGCCGCGCTGCGTCCGGCCGAAGCCGCCTTGCGCCGCCTGATCGTCATGGTCGCCGCCGCGCGCGGCCTCGTCCCGCAAGAAGCGGCGCGGCGCGCCCGGCCGCTTCCCGATTTCGCGTCGCTTGCCCGCAAGCCCCGCGCGCCCGCCTTCGCCCTGATCGACCCGCCGCGCCCGCCTCTGGTCTGGCGTTCGGCCGATGCCGGGCCGCCGGTCCGGCGCTCCATTCCCCGCATCTCGTTACCCGGCGTCAGCGTCCCGGCCTTCCTCGCCCCGGCGCGGTTTCCGTCTGTTGACGACGGCGAAACCGACGCCGCGGCGCTCCGCGCCCGGCTCGCCGCCTTTTCCCGCGCCCTCGGCGCCCTGCCCGCCGAGGCCCGGAGGCTCGCCCGCCTCGTGGCGCGCCGTCGCGCCGCCGGCCGGCCCCGCGCCGGTTCGCCCTTGCGTTCCGGCCGCCCGCCCGGCCATCGCGCCCGGCCGGTGAACGCGGCGGACGCCGTTCTGGCCGACTGTCATTATTTCGCCCGCCTTTGCGCCTGGCCGCCGCCGCCGGGCAGGCAAATCGCTTGATAGCGGCACCCCCACCCCTGACCCCTCCCCACAAGGGGGAGGGGACTCTCGCGGCGCTCCGTCTTGGCAAATTCAGCTGTTTCGAGGTTATCGGCGACGCGGTCTTGTTCCCCTCCCCCTTGTGGGGAGGGGTTAGGGGTGGGGGTACCGGCATTCCCCATTTCAATAAGCGGCCGCCCCGCCACCGGGCGCATGCGCTTGCGCCGGTGCGGCGCAAGCGCTACCTGCGGGGCGCGAACACGGGGGCGAAAAATCATGGCGAACGTCGCTTTTCTCGGCCTGGGCGTGATGGGCTATCCCATGGCCGGACACCTCAAAAACAAGGGCGGGCACGAGTTGACTGTCTTCAACCGAACGCCTTCAAAATCCGCCGCCTGGGTCGAAAAGCATGGTGGCAGGGCGGCCGCGACGCCGGCCGGGGCGGCAAACGGCATGGATTTCGTCTTTTCCTGCGTCGGCAATGACGACGACCTGCGCGCCGTGACGCTGGGTCCGGACGGCGCGTTTGCCGCCATGAAGCCCGGTTCGGTGTTCGTCGATTGCACCACCGCCTCGGCCGATGTCGCCCGCGAACTGGCGGCGGAAGCGAAGCAGCGCGGCTTCGGCTTCATCGACGCGCCGGTCTCCGGCGGTCAGGCGGGCGCCGAAAACGGCGTGCTGACCGTGATGTGCGGCGGCGAGCAGGCCGATTTCGAGCGCGCCAAACCGGTGATTTCCGCCTTCGCCCGCATGGTCGGGCTGATGGGTCCGGCCGGCTCCGGGCAACTGACCAAGATGGTCAACCAGATCTGCATCGCCGGGCTGGTGCAGGGCCTCGCCGAAGGCATTCATTTCGCCAAATCGGCCGGTCTCGACGTGCTGCAGGTCATCGACGTCATTTCCAAGGGCGCGGCCGGTTCGTGGCAGATGGAAAACCGCCACAGAAGCATGAACGAGGGCCGCTACGATTTCGGTTTCGCCGTCGACTGGATGCGCAAGGACCTCGGCATCGTCCTCGACGAGGCGGATCGCAACGGCGCCAGACTGCCGGTCACCGCGCTGGTCGACCAGTTCTACAAGGATGTGCAGGCCATGGGCGGGCGGCGCTGGGACACCTCCAGCCTGCTGGCGCGACTGGAGCGGTGATGGACAGAAACGCGACGGTCGCCGACATCTTCGCCTGGCTCGAGGCCCGCCGCTCGGAAAAGAACATCGCTGGCATGGCGCGCTACGGCATCGCCACGATGAAAGCGTTCGGCGTCTCCAACGCCGAACTTCGTCCCCTCGCCCGGCTGATCGGCCGCGATCACGATCGCGCGCTCGCGCTTTGGGAGACCGGCTGGCGCGAGGCCCGCCTGCTCGCCGCCTTCACCGACGAGAAGAAGAAGGTCACCGCGGCGCAGGCGCGGAACTGGGCCGCCGAATTCGACTCCTGGGAGATCGTCGACGGCGTCACCGACCTGTTCGTCGACGCCGGGCTGGCCGACGAGCTGGTTCCGGAGTTCGCCGCCGACGACCGCGAATTCGTCCGCCGCGCCGCCTTCGCCATGATCTGCTGGGTGGCCGTCCACCTGAAGAAACGGCCGGACGCGGACGTGATTTGCTTCCTGCCGCTGATTGAGGCGCACGCGCGCGACCCGCGCAATTTCGTCAGGAAGGCGGTCAATTGGGCGCTGCGCTCCATCGGCAAGCGCTCGATGGCCTGCCACGGCCCGGCGCTGGCGCTCGCCGAAAAACTCTCCCGCTCGCCCGACAAGACGGCGCGCTGGATCGGCACGGACGCGGTCAGGGAACTGACGGCCGGCAAGACGCTTGACCGTCTCGCCGGCCGCCGGTCCGCCTGATTATTTCGTGGCTTCCTCGACGATCGAGGTCAGCAGCTCGTTGACGCCGTCGCGCGCGCCGCCGGCCGGCAGCTTGCGGAAGCCGACCGTCGTCTTGCCGCCGGCGTCCGGCTTCTCGTAGACGAACACGACATAGGGGCAATAGGCGATGTCGCCCGCGTCGCCTTCCATCACCTTGCGCGACACGACTGCCGAGCAAAAGGTGAAGAACTGCGCGTCCTTGTAGATTTCCTTCGTCGCGCCGACATCGCCGGCGGTGCGCTTCAGCATGTCGCCGATGAAGCCGTGATAGTCGATCGTAGCCGCGATTGACGATGGCGTCGTTGACCGCCTGCGCCGCATCGGCGAACGGCGTCGCCGTCTCCATGGTCATGACATCGTCGCCGGCTGCGAGCGCCGGAGTGGCCGCGAAGGCCATGGCCGTCAGGGCAAGAGCGAACTTCTTCATGGTTTTCTCCCGTTTGGCATCCAAGGCCGGATGATCCGGCCCCTCCCGCAGCCATCGTATGGAATGGACCGCCGGTTTCAAACGGGTGTTATGTCGCAGTCGCAGGACCGTCCTTGTCCAGAATCAAATAGTCGAGCGGCAGCGCGGTGGTGTATTTGATCTGCTCCATGGCGAACGCCGACGAGACATCGTGGATCTCGATCTTTGCGATCATGCGCCGGTAGAACGCATCATAGGAAGCAATGTCCGGCACGACCACCCGGAGCAGATAATCGACCTCGCCGCTCATGCGGTAGAATTCGACCACCTCGGGAAACTCCGTCACCACTTCGGAAAACCGCTTCAGCCATTCCACCGAATGCGACGCGGTGCGGATCGAGACGAAGACGGTGACGCCGGCATTGATCTTTTTCGGGTCGAGCACTGCCACCTTGCGGCGGATGACGCCGTCTTCCTCCAACTTCTGGATGCGTCGCCAGCACGGCGTCGTCGACAGGCCGACCTTCTTGGCGATGTCGGCGACGGCAAGCGTCGCATCTTCCTGCAGCAGGCGGAGGATTTTCCGGTCGAGGCGGTCCATGGCGGCATCCTGAATGCTTTTTTGCCTTTTGAACGCAAAATCAACCCCTGACAAGAATAGTGTTTCCGTGTTCCGCTAATTCAGGGAAATTTATTTCCTGAAATCGACGGGATCGCCGCGCCCACTTCCGCGCGCAAAACCGGCAGCAGTTCCGTGTCGAACCAGCCATGCTTTTTAAGCCAGCCGGAATTGCGCCAGGAGGGATGCGGCAGCGGGAAAACGCGCGGCAGCCCCGGCCGCAAAAGCACGGCGCGCCACGCCGCGACGGTTTCGGTGACCGGCGCGCGTTTGCCGAGATGCCAGGCATGCGCGTGACCGCCGATGGCGACGACCAGTTCGATCTGCGGCATCGCCTCCATCAGGGACGCGCGCCAAAGGGGAGCGCATTCGCGGCGCGGCGGCAGATCGCCGCCGTTCGTATCTTGGCCCGGAAAGCAGAAGCCCATGGGCGCGATGGCAAACAGCGATGGGTCATAAAATGCCGCCCGATCGACGCCGAGCCAGTCGCGCAGCCGGTCGCCGGACGGATCGTTGAAGGGGATGCCGGTGGCGTGCACGCGCGTTCCCGGCGCCTGGCCGGCAATGAGGATGCGCGCCGTCGTCGAGACCACGACCACCGGACGCGGCGCCTGCGGCAGCGGCCGGCCGAGCGGCGCATCCCGGCAGATGCGGCAGGCGCGGATTTGGCCCGCGAGGTGCTCGGCCGCATTCACGCCGCCGCGCTCGGCCGCGCCCTGAGATCGTCGCGCCAACGCAACACGTTGACCATGTCCGCCGGGACTTCGATGCGCGCCGGCTTCATGAAATCGAGCGTCACCAGCCCGGTGATATCGGCGATGGTGAAATCGTCGCCGGCGGCGAACCGTCGCCCGGCCAGTTCCCGCTCCATCAACGCCAGGAATTCGAGCGCCTTGGGCTTGTTGGCTTCGCCCCATTCGGGAATTTGCGGGATTTCCCACTCCTTCATCGCCGGATGGATATGGCGGAAGGCGGAGGCGACCGAGCCAAGGAAATTCAGCTCCATGCGCCGCTGCCACATCTCGACCAGCGCCCGCCCCTTGGCCCCGACGCCGAACAGCGGCGGCGAGGGATGGAGTTCCTCGAAATAGCGGCAGATGGCGACCGACTCGGCGATGACCGTCCCGTCGTCGAGTTCCAGCACCGGCAGACGCTGCAGCGGATTGCGCGCCGTCACGTCTGCGCTCCGATGCCCCATCGCCCCCATGTCGACGGGGACGAGCGGAACCGAAATCCCCTTCTCGGCGAGGAAGATGCGCACCCGGCGCGGATTGGGCGCTTTGCCGCCATCGAACAGCTTCATGTTTCCCCTCCCTTTTTTTCGACAACCGATTCCGGCGATTCACGAAATTCCGAACAAGGCCTTCAGCGCGTTGACGATGGCGGCGAACGTCGTGTGCTCGTTTTCCGGCACGTCGCCATGCGCCGCCCGCCATGAAGACGGGCGGTCGAACGTTCCGGCCCACAAGCCCCGTTTCGCTTGCCGCGCCGCCGCTTCCTCCGCCGCATAGCCGCCATAGGCGACGGCCCAGCCATTTGCCACCATTGAGGCATTGAGATCGGTCGCGCCGGCCCGGCACGACGCCAGCAGCCGATTGTATTTGTCGCGCTCCCAACCGTCACAGACGACCTTTTGGCCGCCGATCAGGCGCTTCAGTTCGCCTCGCGCCTCGCGCCCGCAGCCATAATCGGCATTGTCGCGCCGACAGATTTGGCTGAATTCCGGCGCATCGAGACCCTTCATGCGGATGCGTTGCCCGCCGAGCGTCAGCGTATCGCCATCGGCGACAATAGCGGTGTCGGCATGGCTGACCGATGCGATGCGGTCGAGGCGCGGTATCGCCCAAACCGTGAAGGCGAACAGCGCTGGCGAGCGTGACCAAACCGCTGAACAGCCGGCGTCGGGCGCGCACGCGATGTTGCGCGATCGCTTGCGGCGAGAGTGAAACCGGCCGCCGGCGGAAGGGTCTTTTAAACATTGCGAACTAGGTTACCGAAAAATTACGCCAGCAATCGCCAACCGACCGAAGACCGACGTGTTTCACAGCGCCGAAATCGCCGACAAGATCATTGTGGACCGCCGCAAGAAACGCCGCAAGTCGCCGGCTTTCGAGGCGGTCCGCACCACACGCATGCGGCTGGCCGAGCGGACCGGCGGACCGGTTTATGAACGCGAATTGCTGCGCCTGCACGCCCATTCGATCTCCGTGTCGGCGACGGCGATACCGGTTCTGGTGCTGCTGATCGCCTGCGCCGGCTTCTTTGTCGGCCTCTATGGCGAAATGCTGATTTGGGCGGTGGCGGCGGTGACATTCTACGCCGGCCTGGCGTTCGTCGCCAAACGCGTGGAAAAGGCGGGCGCGGAGTTCGAAACGGCGCGGGCGCGCAACGAATTCCTCGCTGCCCATTTCGCCTCCGGACTGGGATGGACCTGGTTCGCGACCATCGGCTGCCATTCCTGCGCCTTGGCCAATTTCACCGTCATTCAGGCGATCGTTCTTTTGCTCGCCATCGCGGCGACCGCCATTCTAGCCCATGCGCTGAAGAACGTCCTTTTCGTCACGTTCCTGGCGCCGGTTGGCGTATTCGTCATGACGAAAGCGGATCTGGGTTCGTCGCTCGACGTGATCATGTCGACCTTGCTGACCATTTCCCTGCCTTTCTTTTCCTACATCGCCTCCCGACTGAACAAGTCGACGCAGATGCTGCTGTCCTTTCGAACCGAAAAGGACGCCCTGATCGCCGAGCTGGAAACGGCAAAATCCATGTCGGACGAGGCCCGGCGTCGGGCTGAGGAGGCAAACCTCGCCAAATCGCGGTTCCTTGCCTCGATGAGCCATGAATTGCGCACGCCGCTCAACGCCATTCTCGGTTTCTCGGAAGTGATGGCCAATGAAGTGCTGGGACCGATGCACAATGCGACCTACAAGGAATATGCCGGCGACATCCATTCCTCCGGCGAGCACCTGCTGCATCTGATCAACGAAATCCTCGATCTGTCGCGTATCGAGGCGGGGCGCTACCAGTTGAACGAGGGACCGGTGTCGCTGGCCGACATCGCCGACGATTGCTGCCATCTGGTGGCGTTGCGGGCGCAATCGAAACAGATCCGTGTCGTCCAGAAGGTCGAACCTGGACTGCCGCGTCTGCGCGCCGATGAACGGGCGATCCGTCAGGTCGTGCTCAATCTCCTGTCGAATGCCGTCAAATTCACGCCGTCCGGCGGCGAAGTGGCGGTTGTCGTCGGCTGGACCGCGGGCGGCGGCCAGTATGTCGCCGTGCGCGACAATGGACCCGGCATCCCGCCCGAGGAAATCCCGATCGTCCTTTCGGCCTTCGGCCAGGGTTCGATCGCCATCAAGAGCGCCGAACAGGGCACCGGTCTCGGCCTGCCGATCGTCCAGGCGCTGGTCAACATGCATGGCGGGCAATTCGAATTGAAATCGAAATTGCGCGAAGGCACCGAGGCGATCGCCGTCTTTCCGGCAAGCCGGGTCATGGAGACGGCGCCGGCGAAGACGGCGGCCCATGGCGGACGGCGCTGATCCCGGCGCGTTTTTCCTGAATTCTCCCTTCCCCGTCCGGCCGGCGTCGGCGCCAGCATTACATCGATTTAATGTGGGTCGATCCTTGAACGAGCTATCTTGCGATATATCTTAAGACATGTCGCAGCAAGGAAAGGACCCCCAAATGAACTCCGCTACCGACACTTCCGGCCATCCGGCCGAGAGCTTCCGCCATGCCCATCGCCACCCCGAAAACGGCGATTGGCTCTGGTGGGCGAAAACCCCGGGCTTCAACCCGTTCAAGCTGATCGCCGTCATTGCCGGCTTCGCTGTTTTCCCGCCGCTCGGCGTCGCCGCGCTCGTCTACTTCCTGTGGATGGGCAAGCGCCATGGCTGGCAGGGCGGCCAGGGACGCCATTGGGCCCGTCACGGCGGCTGCGGCCGCTCCGCCTATATGGGTCGCACCGGCAACACCGCCTTCGACGAGCATCAGGCCAAGGCCCGCGAGGAACTCGAAGCTGAACGTCGCGCCTTCGACGAGCATCGCGCCGAACAGCGCCGCAAGCGCGACGCCGAGGCTTTCGCGGCCTTCAAGGCCGGCCGCGGCGCCGGCGCCGGCGAGTAATCGCTTGAACCATCGCGCTCCGGGCCGCCCGGCCCGGAGCCAGTTTTCCAGCAAACGGAGGAATCCATGCACATGCATCATCATGGCGGCCCCCATTGGCGCTGGTCTGGCTGCTGCGGCGGCGACGGACGCCACGAATGACGCCGCACCGCTTTTCGCACCGGCAACGCCGCCTTCGACGAATACTTCGCCGCGAAAATGGCGGAGTTCGAGACCGAACTTGCGGCATTTCGCGAATTTCGCGCCGAACAGCGCCGCAAGCGCGACGCCGAAGCCTTCGAGGCCTTCAAGGCGGCGCGCAAGGACGAACCGAAGGCGTCCACCGAGTAGCCCGCCGCGTACGGCGGCGAAATTCCGCCTCTTGCCCTGCGCCGGCTTCCCGGCGCAGGGTATCGGCGTTTCGGTGAGGATTCCGCGTGAGCAAAGACGACAATTGCCGAGGACCATGGGGCTGGTCGCGCCGCGAGCGCGAACGCGGCGGTTCATCCTGGTTTCGCGGGCCGTCCTTCGCCCCGTGGAACTGGGACGGGCCGCGCCCCGGCCGCATGTTCGCGCAAGGCGATCTGCGCCTGCTCTTGCTGGCGTTGATCGCCGACAAGCCGAGCCACGGCTACGATCTGATCCGCACCATCGAGGCGCGCTTTTCCGGCGCCTATGCGCCAAGTCCCGGCGTCGTCTATCCGACGCTGACGTTGCTTGAGGAGCAGGACCTCATCCGCGCCGAAAACGCTTCCGGCGCGAAGAAATCCTATGCGGCAACTGATGCCGGGCTGAACTATCTCGCCGACCACGCCGACGAGGTGCGCGCCCTGATGGAGCGCATCGGCGTGATGGCCGACAATACCTCCGGCCCGTCGTTTCCGGGCGGGCTGATGCCGGCGATCATGGCGCTCGGCCAGGCGATCATGGCGCGCTCGCGCCTGCGGTCGCCGGCCGAGGACGCCCGCGTGCGCGACATCCTCGAAAAAGCGGCGCGGGATGTGCTCTCCGGCAAGGACACCAGATAGTTCACGTCATGGCGACGAACAGTTGCGCCGCCGCCTTGACCTGCGCCGCCGCCAGCGCCGCCCCGGCCCCGCCATCGAGGCCGTGAGCGAAATCGCCGACCGGGTCGAGTCCGATCAGGCGCGCCGCCTTGCCGAACCCGCCGGGCAGCGCCCGCGCCAGCCGGCAATGGGCGAGCGCGCGCGGGTCCTCGCCATACAACACGGCCGCCGCCGCCAGCGCCGCCGGACCGTCGAGCAGCACTGGGATTTTCTCCATCCGGGCGGCGAGGATCGCGCCGGCGATGGCGGCGATTTCCCGCGTACCGAGACGGGCCAGCGCGCCGAGAGGATCGGCGATGTCGCGGCGGTGGAAGGCCAGCGCCCGTTCGGCAAGGCTTTTTTCGGGCGCTTCGAACAGATCGCCGCCAAGCAGCGCCATGATGATCGCCTGCGCATGCACGCCATTGCCTCGGCCGAAATCGCCGAAGCCGAGCAAATCCGCCCCGCCTGCGACCGCCTCCATGCCGAATGCCATGGTCGCGGCCGTGGCCCGTTCGTCGAGCGCCGCCTGCACCGTGATGTCGCCGACCGGCAGGTCGAGCGCCAGATCGAGCACTTTCAGCGTCAGATTGTGCATTCCGCACAGGGCGTTGACCGCCGCTCCGCCGGACTCGGCCTTGTCGACCAGCGCCTTGGTCGCCGCGTTGTTCGCGTTCATGTCGCCGGTGGCGTTCGCCCCGGCGAAAACGGCGATGGTCGGCCGGAGAATCATCGGCGGGCATTTGCCCTGCCAGGCGGCGTGCCAGGCGGCGAGGTCGACAAAACCGCCGAGATCGCCATGCAGCGCCGACAATTCCTCCGCCCGCGCCCTGACCCGCGCCGCCGCTTCGCGATCGGAATCAGGCATGTGGCGCAGCAGGCGGCGGAAATCGTCGAACGGATTGGCGGTCATCGTGTTTCCCTGGACATTTGGGCGCGGTTTACCGGCGTCGTCGGTGGCGCGCAACGAGACGAAAGCGTCGCCCTGCGCGCTTGCGCCACCTCTCATTCGCCCCGATATGTCGTTCATGGACACAACGCCGATTGAATCGCCCTGCATTCTCGTCTGCTCGATCGACGAGGCGACCGGCTACTGCTTCGGTTGCGGCCGCACGCGCGACGAAATTGGCGCCTGGACGCTTTTTTCCGCCGCCGAACGCCGGAACATCATGGCCGCATTGCCGGCGCGCCTCAAAACGGTCGAGCGCAAGCCGCGCCGCGAAACGAGACGAACGCGGTTGGCGCGCGAAAGAGAGGGGGAGTCATGAGTCGCCCCCTCCTCTATCTCGCCATTCTTCTCGGCGTCACGGTGCTGGTCGTCTGGCTCGGCGGCAATACCCTCGGCGAACTCGACGGCGACAGCATCGCCAATCTCGCCTATTTCGCCATCCTTGCCGCATTGATCGGCGCCTGGGCGATCCGCATGCCGCGCCAGAACGCGCTGCGCAACGCCCTGCTGTGGATGCTGATCGTGCTTGCGCTTGTCACCGCCTATGCGTTTCGCGGCGATCTTTCGACCATCGGGCGGCGCGTGATGTCGGTGCTGTCGCCGGCTTCGCCGATCGCCGGGTCGGATGCGGCCGGTCGCGCCACCGTGACGCTCGCCAAGGACGCCACCGGCCATTTCACCGCCGCGGCCAAAATCGGCGACGAGACGATCGCCTTCCTCGTCGACACCGGCGCGACCCGGACGGTGCTGTCGCCGCGCGACGCGGCAAGCGTCGGCATCGATGCCGCGGCATTGCGCTTCACCGTCCCGGTATCGACGGCCAATGGCCTCGCCATGGCCGCCAAGGCCGAAATCGCCGATTTTTCGTTGGGGCCGATAGCGCGGACCCGCATGGGCGTGCTCGTCGCTTCCGATCTCGGCCAGAGCCTGCTGGGCATGGATTTTCTGTCGACGCTCGAAGGCTATGATGTGCGCGGCGACACGCTGACGCTGATCGACCGTGGACCGTTTCGACCAAATTGGGGAGGTGGTGGGGGGGAGTTTTTCCCGCGGGGGGGAAAAAGGGGGGGGGGGAAAAGGGACCCGGGGGGGGCGATCGACCCGGGGGGGGAAAAAAAAACAAGACGGGGCGGGGGCGGGGGCCGCCCTGCCGGCGCTCGGGCCCGGGGCCCAGCCGCGCCTTGCCGCGGGGGGGGGGGGGGGGGGAAAAAAGACAACTGCGCGCACGGGCCCCGCGCACCCCAGCACCCAAACGATTCAATTTGATAGAGAAACGCTCTAAAGAAGACTCCAGGCAAACCGGGCGCTGACGAACAGCAGGAACAGGCCGAAAGCCAATTCCAGTTTCCGTTTCGGCAGGTCGTGAGCCAGTTTCGCCCCCCATGGCGCCAGCAGCAGCGACGTCGGCAGGATTACCGCGGTGGCGACCCAGTTGACATAGCCGGTCGAAGCGACGGGCAGCGCCGCCTGTCCCCAGCCGGCCCAGACATAGCCGATGACGCCCGGAACCGAAATCAGCGTGCCGACGCCCGACGAGGTCGCGACAGCCTGATGGATCGGCCGGCCGAACAACGTCATGAAAGTGTTGTTGAGCACCCCGCCGCCAATGCCCATCAGCGTGGAGAAGAAGCCGATCAGCCCGCCGACGACGCTGCGTTGAGGCTGGCCAGGCAGATCGGACCCGAGCCGCCAGCTGTCACGGTTGGCGATGAGCCGCACCGCAACGGCGAACGCCAGCACGGCGAAGACGACGCGCAAGCCGCCGCTCGAAATCGACGAGGCGACCACCGATGCGGCGACGACCCCGGCAAGCAGCGGCAACGCGATCGCCTTGAGATAGGCGATGTCGACGGCGCCGCGCTTAAGATGCGCCCGGAACGACTGAATCGAGGTCGGCACGATGATGGCGAGCGACGAGCCGACGGAGACATGCATGCGCACCGTATCGTCGACGCCGAGCAGGCCGAGCGCCTGATAAAGCACCGGTACGATGACCGCGCCGCCGCCGATGCCGAACAGCCCGGCGAGCAAGCCCGACACCGCGCCGGCGGCGAGCGCGGCGACGCCGAAAGCGATCAGTTCGCCGAGTGGTATTCCGCCCATCGCCCCGTCCCTGTTGTCGAACGGGCTAACGCCGAATGGCCGGACGATCAACCCGTTTCAGGCGGCGGCTGTCGCCAGGGCCGGCCGCACCGCCGCGTAGGCCCGCGCGATGACGCCCGCGTCGGCGTCGTTTCGCGCGGCGCCCTCGGTGAGCATTTGCCGCCAGCGCCGCGCGCCCGGCCGGCCATGGAACAACCCGAGCATATGGCGCGTCACATGGCCGACCCGCCCGCCACCGGCGACATGCGCCGCGGCGTGCCGGGTCATCGCCGCGACAATCGCGTCGAAATCCGGCTCGCCCGGCGGATTGCCGGCGAGCGCCTTCTCAATGGCGAACAACACCGCCGGTTCATGGTAGGCGGCCCGACCGAGCATGACGCCATCGACGTGATTCAGTGCGTCAAGAACTTGATTCACCGTGGCAATGCCGCCATTGACGCCAATGAATCGATTCGGGAATTCGGCCTGCAGCCGATGCACGCGGCCATGGTCGAGCGGCGGAATTTCGCGGTTTTCCTTCGGCGACAGCCCCTCAAGCCAGGCCTTTCGCGCATGCACCCAGAGCGCGTCCGCTCCGGCGTCGAAAACCGCTCCGGCGAGCGCCGAAAGCGCTGCTTCCGGATCCTGCTCGTCGACGCCGATGCGGCATTTGACGGTTACGGGTATGGCGACCGCCACCTTCATCGCCGCGACGCAATCGGCCACCAAAGCCGGCGCCTTCATCAGGCACGCGCCGAAAGTCCCCGATTGAACCCGGTCCGACGGGCAGCCGACATTGAGGTTGATCTCGTCGTAGCCGAAGCCCTCGCCAATGCGCGCCGCCTCGGCCAGTTTCGCCGGCTCCGACCCGCCGAGTTGCAGCGCGACGGGATGTTCGTCCGGCGAAAAACCGAGCAGACGTTCGCGCTCGCCGTGAATGGCGGCATCGGCGACGACCATTTCCGTATACAGCAGGGCCGAAGGCGCGAGCAGGCGATGGAAGTACCGGCAATGCCGGTCCGTCCAGTCCATCATCGGCGCCACGGCGAGGCGTGGCTTGAGATCGGCGTAAAGGCGCGTCATCCTGGGTGCATAGGGGCGACGGAAGGCTCTGTCAAAAAACATGTCGCCATTGAATCGCGGCCAAAATATGCTTATTTCCGCATATATTTCAGGGAGAAACTCGCCATGTCCGCCAACCGTCTCGACCAGGTCTATGCCGCCATCGACGCCGCCAACGCGGCCGACCCGCAAATGGTCGATGTCGGCGGCAAGCTGGTTCCGGCGGCGCTGATCTATGGCGAGCGCATGACGGCGACGCTGGAGAAATTCCAGCCGGAAGCGTCGGAGGAGTTGAAAATCGCCATTCGCGGCCAGCACATCGAGCGTTTTTCGATCCCGCGCGAAACCTATCCGGCCGGCAAGGCCGGCTATTACCGCTGGCGCAACGAGTTGAAGAAGCGCCACGCCGAGCGACTGGCCGAAATCATGACTCCGCTCGGTTATTCGGCCGAAGCGATCGCCCGCGTCGGTGCCATCGTGCGCAAGGAGGGTGTGAAGACCGACCCCGACGCCCAGACGCTCGAGGATGTCGCATCGCTGGTCTTCCTCGCCTACGAACTCAACGCTTTCCTCGACAAATATCCCTATCCCGCCGAAAAGCTCGCCGACATCCTCGCCAAGACGTGGCGGAAAATGTCGGAAAAGGGCCATGAAGCCGCGCTCGCCCTCCATCCGCCGAAGGCCGTTGTCGACCTGTTGCATCAGGGACTGGCCGCGCTCGACGCCGCGAGTTGAGCGACGCGACGAAACGGCGCGGTTAAAACGGCGGGAAACCGCCGCGACCGGCGGGCGGACACCTCTCGCAGTCTGGACACGATCCAAATTCCGTATATAGCGATTATTGAATAAGTCTGCGTCGCGAGGGAGGAGCCGACCGGCGCGGCGGTGCGTGCATTTTTCGGCGGTCGACGCCGGTCAGACGCGGTTAAAGCGCGCCACCAACCAATCAGCGGGAAATCGGATGATTCCCGACAGTCCGGCAACGGCCGGCGCGAGGAGGACATGGCTTTTCTGTCGGCCCATCCCGGATCGTTGCAACAGCACGCGTGGCTGACGCGGTTGCTGCCCTTCCTCAATTGGACGCCGATGCTCAACCGCGATTCGCTGCGCGCCGATTTCTGGGCCGGGCTGACCGGCGCGGTCGTCGTGCTGCCGCAAGGCGTCGCCTTCGCCACCATTGCCGGCATGCCGCCGGAATACGGCCTCTATGCCGGTGTCGTGCCCGCCATCATCGCCGCCCTTTTCGGCTCGTCCTGGCACCTCGTTTCCGGGCCGACAACGGCCGCGTCGGTCGTGCTGTTTTCGTCGCTTTCGCAGTTCGCCCACGCCGGAACGTCCGAATATGTGCTGCTGGCGCTGACGCTCGCCTTCATGGTCGGCATTGTCCAGCTGGTCATGGGACTCGGCCGACTCGGCGCCATCGTCAATTTCATCTCGCATTCGGTGGTCATCGGCTTCACTGCCGGCGCGGCGATCCTGATCATTTTCAATCAGGTCAAGAATTTCTTCGAATTGAATGTCGAACGCGGCTCGCACCCGCATGAAGTCGTCTGGTACGTCGCCGAGCACATCGGCGAAATCGACTGGCTGACCGCTTCTGTCGGACTCGTCACCATGGCGGTCGGCATCGGCATCCGCCGCTTTGCCCGCAAATTGCCTTACATGATCATCGCCATCATCGTCGGCAGCCTCTACGCCTTTGTCCTCAACCATTTCTTCGGCGCGACGATCAAGACCGTCGGCGCGCTGCCGGCGAGCCTGCCGCCGCTGTCGATGCCGAGTTTCGACTACACCATCTGGCGCGACCTGGCCCCGACCGTCGTCGCCGTGACCCTGTTCGCGCTGACCGAGGCAATATCGATTTCGCGCGCACTCGCCGCCCGTTCCGGTCAGCACATCGACGCCAACCAGGAATTTATCGGCCAGGGCTTGTCAAACATCGTCGGATCGTTCTTTTCCGCCTATGTGGCGACGGGTTCATTCAATCGCTCGGGTCTGAATTACGAATCGGGCGCCAAGACGCCGATGGCCTCGGTTTTCGCCGGCGCACTGCTGGCGCTGGTTGTGCTCATCGTCGCCCCGCTCGCCGTCTACATGCCGAACGCCGCCATGGCCGGCGTGCTGTTCATCGTCGCCTGGGGCCTGATTGACACGCACCACATCCACCAGATCATGAAGACGTCGAAGACGGAAACCGTGGTGCTCATCGTCACCTTCGTCTCCGCCCTCTTCCTCGAACTGGAATTCGCCATTTTCGCCGGCGTCATGCTGTCGCTGCTGCTCTATCTGCATCGCACCGCCAACCCGACCATCCTCATCCGCGTGCCCGATCCGAACAGCCCCGGCCGTAAATTCGAGACCGCCGGGCCCGACCTGCCGGAATGCCTGCAGGTGCGCATCATCCGCTTCGACGGCGCGCTGTTCTTCGGCGCGGCCAACACATTCGCCGAAACCCTGCTCGACTACGAGAAGACCGATCCGGAAAAGATCCATCTGATCATCGTCATGAGCGGCGTCAATTTCATCGATGTCACCGGCGCCGAAACGCTGGTGCAAATGGCGAAACGTTTCCGCGCCCGCGGCGGCGGCATCTACCTGATCAAACCGAAGGACGCGGTGATCGAACGCCTCGAGCGCGGCGGCTACATCGACGGGTTCGGCCGCAAGAACATCTTCGACTCCAAGACCGACGCTCTGCGCACCGTTTACCGCTACCTCGACTACGACAAGTGCCGAACCTGCCGTGGCTCCGTCTTCGTCGAGTGCCGCCGCATGGGCAAGCAGGAACCGCGCGAGGAAGACTTTGACGACGCTCCGGCCGCAGCTGCCGCCCATTGACCGCTGACCGCGCTTCGGCGCGACGTAGAGGAACGAACCGACATGGCATCAGAACCGGCGATCGACCTGTCCCCGGACGTCCACGACGAGGTCAAATACACAACCTGCTACATGTGCGCCTGCCGCTGCGGCATCCGCGTGCATCTGAAAGACGGTCTTGTGCGCTACATCGAGGGCAACCCCGATCACCCGATCAACAAGGGCGTGCTGTGCGGCAAGGGTTCGTCCGGCATCATGCAGCATTATTCGCCGGCGCGGCTGAAAAAGCCGCTGAAGCGCGTCGGTCCGCGCGGCGAGGCGAAATTCGAGGAGATCGAGTGGGACGAGGCGCTGGAAATCGCCGCCAAATGGCTGGGCGACATCCGCAAGACCGATCCGAAAAAACTCGCCTTCTTCACCGGCCGCGATCAAAGCCAGTCGCTGACCGGCTGGTGGGCGGCGCAATACGGCACGCCGAATTTCGCCGCCCATGGCGGCTTCTGTTCGGTCAACATGGCCGCCGCCGGGCTCTACACCATCGGCGGCTCGTTCTGGGAATTCGGCGAGCCGGACTGGGACCGCGCCAAATATTTCATGATCTTCGGCGTCGCCGAGGACCATGATTCCAATCCGATCAAGACCGGCATGGGCAAATTGAAGGCCCGCGGCTCGAAGATCGTTTCGGTCAATCCGGTGCGCACCGGCTATTCGGCCATCGCCGACGAGTGGGTCGGCATTCGCCCGGGCACCGACGGCCTGTTCGTCATGGCCCTGATCCACGAACTGCTCAACGCCGACAAGGTCGATCTCGACTATCTCATCCGCTACACCAATATGCCCTGGCTGGTGATCCAGGACGAGGGCGCGGCCGATCACGGCCTGTTCGCCCGCGACGCCGACGGCAATCCGCTTTGCTACGACAAGACGTCGAAGAAGCTCGCCAACGCCAAATTGCCCGAAGTCGCACCCGCCATGGTCGGCGAATTCAAGCTGAAGGACGGACGCAAGGCGGTCCCCGCCTTCCAGATCCTCGCCGAACGCTACATGGACCCGCAATACAGCCCCGACGCGGTGGCGAAAACCTGCGGCCTGAAAGCCGCCGACATTCGCCGCATCGCCGCCGAACTGGCCAGGGTCGCCTTCGAGGAGACGATCGAACTCGACGTCGAATGGACCGACTGGGCTGGACGCAAGCACGACAAAATCGTCGGCCGCCCCGTCGCCATGCACGCCATGCGCGGCATCTCGGCCCACACCAACGGCTTCCACACCTGCCGCGCCATCCACACGTTGCAGGTCCTGCTCGGCTCGGTCGAATGTCCCGGCGGCTTCCGCTTCAAGCCGCCCTTCCCCAAGCCCATTCCGCCCGGCCAGAAGCCGGCCGGCAAGACCTACGCGCCGAACACGCCGCTGCCGGGCATGCCGCTCGGCTTCACCACCGGTCCCGAGGATCTGCTGCTCGAGACCGACGGCACGCCGGTGCGCATCGACAAGGCCTATTCGTGGGAGGCGCCGATCGCCAGCCATGGCCTGATGCACATGGTCATCACCAATGCGTGGAAGGGCGACCCGTACAAGATCGACACGCTGGTCATGTACATGGCCAACATGAGCTGGAATTCGACCATGAACACCAAGGGTGTCATGGAGATGCTGACCGACAAGGACCCGGCGACCGGCGAATACAAGATCCCGCACATCATCTATTCCGACGCCTATTTCTCCGAGATGGTCGCCTATGCCGACCTGATCCTGCCGGACACGACCTATCTCGAGCGTTGGGACTGCATCTCGCTGCTCGACCGGCCGATCTGCGAGGCCGACGGCCCCGCCGACGCCATCCGCCAGCCGGTGGTCGAACCCGACCGCGATGTGCGCGGCTTCCAGACGGTGCTGCTCGATCTCGGCGTCCGCCTCGGCTTGCCCGGGGTGACCAACGCCGACGGAACGGCGAAATATCCCGGCGGCTACGCCGATTACATCGTCAATCACGAACGCACGCCCGGCATCGGCCCGCTCGCCGGCTTCCGCGGCAAGGACGGCGACAAGATCGGCCGCGGCGAAGTCAATCCGAACCAGCTGCAGGCCTATATCGACAATGGCGCCTTCTGGAGCCATCACCTCGAACCGAACCAGCGCTTCTACAAATTCGCCAACAAGGATTATCTCGATTTCGCCGTGCACATGGGCTTCATCGGCCATGCCGACCAGATCGTGCTGCAGATCTATTCCGAACCGATGCAGAAGTTCCGTCTCGCCGCCGAGGGTCATGGCGCGAACCAGCCGCCGGAGCACATGCGCGAGCGCCTGAAGGCGTCCTTCGATCCGCTGCCGATCTGGTACATGCCCTACGAGGAGGAACTGGTCGACCGTGACGCCTATCCGCTGCATGCGCTGACGCAGCGGCCGATGATCATGTACCATTCGTGGGGTTCGCAGAACGCCTGGCTGCGCCAGATCCTCGGCCGCAACAAACTCTACATGTCGACGGTCAAAGCGAAGGAAATGGGCATCGCCGACGGCGATTGGGTGCGGGTCACCTCGCACAACGGCGCGATCAAGGTGCAGGTCAAGACCATGGAGGGCGTCAACCCCGACACGGTGTGGACCTGGAACGCCATCGGCAAGCGCTCGGGAGCGTGGAACCTCGCGCCGGATGCGCCGGAAGCCAAAAAGGGATTTCTGCTCAACCATTTGATCAGCGAGCTTCTGCCGCCGCGCGAAGGCCGCCGCTATTCAAACTCCGATCCGATCACCGGTCAGGCCTCGTGGTTCGACCTCAGGGTCCGTATCGAGAAAGTCGAACCGGGCGAGGAAGTCTCCCAACCGCAATTCCCGGCCATCGACCGGCCGGTCGGCCTTGAGCCGGCCCCGACCGTCAACCGCTTCAACGCGGGCGGCCACGCCAAGAAGGGGGCGAAAGCGAAATGACTTCTCTTCCGCAATCGCCCGGGCAAAAACGCCTCGGCCTCGTCATCGATCTCGACACCTGCGTCGGGTGCCATGCCTGCGCCACCAACTGCAAGGAATGGAACACGTCTGGCCATTCCGCCCCGCTGACCGACCTCAACGCCTATCAGGCCGAACAGCGCGGCGTCTGGTTCAACCGGGTTTTCACCTATGAGGCCGGCGGCCAGGGCGACAACGCCCGCACCGTCCACTTCCCCAAGAACTGCCTGCATTGCGAGTTCCCGGCTTGCGTCACCGTCTGCCCGACCGGCGCGTCCTACAAGCGGGCAGAGGACGGCATCGTCCTCGTCAACGCCGACATATGCATCGGCTGCAAACTGTGCTCGTGGGCCTGCTCCTATGGCGCGCGTGAATATGACGAAGACCAGGGCGTGATGAAGAAGTGCACGCTCTGCATCGACAAGATCTACAATGAGAACCTGCCCGAGGCCGACCGCGTGCCGGCCTGCGTCGCCACCTGCCCGGCCAAGGCCCGCCATTTCGGCGATTTCGCCGATCCCGACTCGCACGTCTCGCGGCTGACGCGCGAACGCGGCGGCTTCGATCTGATGCCGGAGACCGGCTATCAGCCGACGTCGAAATATTTGCCGCCGCGCCCCGGCGCCAAACCTCTGTCGGCTGCCGAGGTCAAGCTTCCCACCCCGGAAGGCAAGCGCGATTCCGCCGGCAAGTTCCTGCGCTGGGTCGACGCCGTACTGTCGCGCTGACGGAGAACCACGATGCATCCCGCTTTTTCCGTCATCTTCTTCACCACTGCGTCCGGCGCCGGCTATGGCCTGCTCGCGCTGCTCGCACTTTTCGGCGTCACCGGCCTGCTGCCGCTCGACACCTTGCTCGGCTTCGTCGCCTTCGCGCTCTCGCTCGGCCTGATCGGCGCGGGGTTGCTGTCGTCGATGCTGCATCTCGGCCATCCCGAGCGCTTCCTGCATGCCTTGACGCAGTGGCGCACGTCCTGGTTGGCGCGCGAAGGCGTCATCGCCATCGCCACATTCGTGCCTGCCGGCCTGTTTGGCATCGGCTGGGTGTTCTTCAATTCGGCCAGCGGCCTGTTCGCCTGGATGGCGGCGCTCGCGGCCGTTATGGCCGCGACGACGGTGTTCATGACCTCGATGATCTACGCGAGCCTGAAACCCATCCGCCAATGGCACAACGGCTTCGTGCCGCCCGCCTATCTGGTGCTCGGCGCCATGACCGGCGCGGTGCTTCTGGTGCTGGTGTCAAGCCTGTTCGGCGTCTTCAATCCGGTTTTCGCCCTGCTCGCCCTGGCCCTGCTCGCCGCCGGCTGGGTGCTGAAGGCGGCCTATTGGCGGCATATCGATTCGTCGCGCAGCCAGTCGACCCTCGGCACGGCGACCGGCCTCGACAAGTTCGGCGAGGTGCGGCTGCTCGAAATGCCGCACACGGAAGAAAACTTCCTCATGCGCGAAATGGGTTTCCAGGTCGCACGCAAGCATGCGGCCAAACTGCGCCTGATCGTTCATGCGGCGCTGTTCCTAGTGCCGCTCGCCGTGATGGCGCTGCTATTGTGGCTGCCGCTTGGCCCGGTCGCGATTTTCTTCGTCGCGCTCGCCGCCGCCGGCTCGACCGTGCTTGGCGTGGTCACCGAACGCTGGCTGTTCTTCGGCGAGGCGACCCATACCTCGATGCTGTATTACGGTCGGACGATGTGATCCGGCCGGCCGGCTGACCTCCGGCAAAGCAAAACGGGCGGCGCTGATGGCGCCGCCCGCTTTTCATTCGAAACCCGCAATCGCGGCTCAGGCCGCCTTGATCAGGAAGCGGTAGACGCCGCCATTGACCGAGTGTTCGACCATCGGATTGCCGGTGGTCTTGCAGAAGGCGTCGAAATCGGCGGCCGAGCCCGGATCGGTGGCGAGCACCTCAAGCATCGCGCCGGACTTCATGTCCTTCAGCGCCTTCTTGGCGCGCAGGATCGGAAGCGGGCAGTTCAGTCCTTTTGCGTCGACGGTGACGTCAGCCATGTGCGTTCCTCCGGGTATGGCGTTGATCGGTCAAGGCGGCGGAGGCGCGGTGCGCGCCTCCGAAAAGTCGGTCGTCGGCGATCAGATGTAGAGATTGATGTCCGACTGCAGCGCGTTCTGCATGTAGGTGGCCGCGCCGCCGATGGTGATGCCGTCGATGAGGTCTTCCTTCTTGTACTCGAACAGGTCGAGCGTCATCTGGCAGGCGATCATCTTGACGTCGGATTCGACCGCCGCCTCGCGCAGTTCCTCGATCGAGGCCACGCCCTTCTTCTTGATGAGGTTCTTCATCATCACGGTCGCGGCGGCATCGACGCCGGGGATCATGTTGACGATGTTGGGCATCGGCATGTGCATGCCCATGAACGGCATTTCCATGGCGGCGTTGCCGAGCGGCGAAACCTGCAGATTGAGCTTCTTCTTCAGAAGCGTCAGGCCGTAAAAGTGAAGAACAGCGTCACGTCGACGCCCATCGCCGCGGCCGTGGTGGCCAGGATGAAGGGAGGATACGCCCAGTCGAGCGTGCCCTTGGTGACGATGATTGACATGCTCTTGTTATTGACAGGTGCGTTCATTTCCCTACCCTTTCGCTGCGAAGTCGGCGCTTCGTAATTTTTATGTATTCAAAAGTTTGAATACCAACAAAGTGCAAAAGTCAAGAACGCGTTAGTGCGAACTCCGCCCCCCCCCGCCCCCCCCCCGGCCCCGCGGGCCGGGCGGCCGCCCCGGGGGGCGGGCGGGGGCCCCCCCCCCCCGCGGGCGGGGGGGGCCCCCCGGCGGCCGGCGCCCGGCCCCGCCCCCCGGGCCGAGGCGGGGGGGGGCGCGGGGGGGGGGGGGAGAGCGGCGCGGGGCGGAGGACGGATTTTTAAACCTACCCCCGCCCCGGCAGGGAAAGGCGGGGCGGGCCCCCCCCCCCCCGCCCGCCCCCCCCCCGGCCCCCCCCGCCCGCGGGCCCGCCCCGGGGGGGGCGGCGGCGGCCCCGGCCCCCGGGGCGGGGGCGGGCGGCGGCGCGGCCGCCGCCGCCCCCGGCCCGGGGGGAGGGGCGGGGCCCCCCCCCCACCCGACCCGAGCCCCGCGCCGAGCCGAGAGACAAGCCGCCCGCCGGCGCCACCGCGGCGCCCCCGCCCCCCCGGCGCCCCGGGGCGGGGCCCCGGCCCGCGCGGGATGGGGAATTTTGACCCCTTCCCGGGCCCCCCCGCCCCCCCCGGGCCCGCGCCGCCCGCCGGAAGAAAACGGGGGGCGGGGCCCCGGCCGGCGCGGGGGCGCGGGGCGGCCCCCCCGCGGCCGCGCCCCGCCCGGCCGCCGGGGGCGGGGGGGGGGGGCCGCCGCGCCGGGGACCGGGCGCGCCCCGGGGCGCCGCGGGGAAACCCCCCGGGCGCCCCCGCGGGGCGGGGAGGGAGAACCCCCCCCCGCCCGGCCGGGGGGCCGGCGGCCGCCCGGCGCCGAAACCCCGCCGGACCGGGCGGGGCGGGCCCGCGGGCCCCGCCCGGGCCGCGGGCGGGGCGGCCCCGGCACCGGGCCCGGCGCCGCCCGCCCGCCCCCGCCCGCCCCGCGCCCCCCCCCCCCCCCCCCGCCCGCCAACAGGGGGCGCCGACGGGCCGGCGCCCCCCGGGGGGGGGCGGCCCCCCCGCCGGGGGTGGAAGCCGTCCCGGCGGGGGGGGCCGGGGCCCGCCACCCCGCCCCGGGAGGGGCCCCCCCGCCGGGCACGGCCCCCCCCCCCGGGGGGCCCCGGGCGGGGGCCCGCCGGGGCGCCCCCCGGCGCCGGGGGCAAAACCCCCCCCCCCGACCCCGCGGACGGAGGGCGCCGGGCCGGGCGGCGCCGCGCCGGCCCTCACCGCCCCGGCCCCCGCCGGCGCCGGGCAGAGGACCGGGGGGGGGCGGGGGGGGGGCGGGCGGGGGGCGGGGCGGGGGGGGGCGCCGCGGGCGCGCCCCGCGCCAAAAGGGGCCCGGGGACGGGCGGGGGGGGGGGGGGCCAAACGGCGCCGAAGCGCCGTTTGTTTCCTGCTGCAAAGCCGTTTGATGGCGATCAGTAGCCGCCCTTGCGCCGGCTCTCCGGCAGGCCGGCGATGCGGCCGCCCTGCTTGGACGGATCGAGCGGGAACAGTTCGTAGAGATCGCGCTGCGCCAGTTCGCGGCCCCAACGCTCCGACATCGCCTTGATGATGTTGCGCGTGTTCGGCAGATTGCCGCCATTGTCGAAGAACTCCTCGCGCAGATAGGCGATGAGGTCCATGTGCTCCTGGCCGAGTTCGATGCCGTCAGCCGCCGCCATGACCCGCGCCAGATCCTCCGACCAGTCTTCCTGGTCAACGAGGTAACCGCTTGCCGTCGTTTCGATTTCCCTGCCCTCGAAGGTGATCGCCATGATCTATCTCCCGGTTTTTCTGATGCCGGCGCCGCCGGCGGTTCGGTTAAGCTTTTCCCGTCGCACCGTGTCGACGAAATCATGCGCCCAATGGCATTTCGATGTGTCGCGAAAATGGGCGAATGACGCGACGACATTGCCGGCGACGATGCCGTCGTGGCTGCCGTCGATGCCGTCGCCGCGCCGCACCCGCCAGGCGAAACGCACGCCCGGATCGAGATTTTCCAGCCGCGCATAGTGGAATTCGTGCGCCGGCACGGTGGCCGCCGCCGGCTCGCGATTTTCCGCAAGCACGACCAGGCCCCTGCCCTGCGGCCGGTCCCGCATGACCGCTTCGGCGGCGATCGCGCCGACCATGGCGCCTGATTCGCCGTTGAATGCGATCGACCGCGACAAATACATCAACCCGCCGCACTCCGCGTGGACCGGCATGCCGCCCGCCGCGGCTTTCGCGATGTCGGCGCGAAGGGATTTGTTGGCCGATAGCGCAGCAATATGCGTTTCGGGAAAGCCGCCGCCGATGAACAGGCCGTCGACATCGGGCAAGCGAGCGTCGCGGAGCGGCGAAAACGGCACGATGGTCGCGCCAAGCCTTTCCAGCGTTTCCAGATCGTCGCGGTAATAGAAGCAGAACGCCTCGTCCATGGCGACGCCGATGCGGAGGTCGGCGGCGATGCGGCGGCGTTCGGCGGCGACCGGCGCGATCGGCCGCGCCGCGCCGGCAAGCGCGATCAGCCCGTCGACATCGACATGCGCCTCGATCATGTCGCGGATGGCGGCGATGCGGGCATCCGGCCCATCGGCGTCGCCGGGCGTCGTCAGGCCGAGATGGCGCTCCTTGACGATCGCCGCCGGCGCGCGCGGAAGCGCGCCGAAGACCGGCAGGCCGGTGTAATCGTCGACGGCCGCGCGCAGCTTCTCTTCCTGGCGCGGCGTCGCCACCTGATTGAGGATGACACCGGCGATCTCGATCTCCGGATCGAACAATTTGTAGCCCATCAGCAGCGGCGCGACGCCGCGCGTCATGCCGGTCGTGTCGATGACCAGCACAACCGGCGCATCGAGCAGCCGGGCCAGCGCCGCGCTGGAATCGGCACCCTTGCGGTCGACGCCGTCGAACAGGCCCTTGTTGCCTTCGATCAGATTGACGCCGGCGCGGCTCTGGCGGCTGGCGAACAGGGCGCGGATTTCGTCCGGCGTCTGCGTGTTGAAATCGAGATTGTAGGCCGGCCGGCCCGAGGCGCGCGTCAGCCACAGCGGATCGATGTAGTCGGGACCTTTCTTGAAGGTCTAAAGCGCCGCCGCCAAGCCGATCGACAGCGTCGTCTTGCCGGAGGATTTATGCGCCGCGGAGATGAACAGACGGCTCATGGCGTTTCTCAGCCGGCCGCGTCGCCGGCCGGCGCGTCCTCGATCGGCAGGATCGGCAGCAGCTTGACGCCGATCAGCGTGATCAGCGCGGCGAAACCCCAGCCGCCAAGGCCGAGCAGAAGTTCAGGCACGGTGGGAAAATAGTGCTGCACGACGCCGTCGCCGAACGACGAGGACACGACCGAACCGGGGAAAAGCTGCAACGGATAGGCCTGGCCGCCGATGACGATGACATAGATCGCGGCGAGGCCGCCGAGCACCACCAGCGTCGAGGCGATGCCGATCAGCAACGGCCGCTGGTTGATCGACGGCGAATAGACCATGAGGATCGGCACCAGGCTGCCGAGGACGACATAACCGCCCCAGAACATCAGCGGGTAGATGCCGCCGTCGATGAGCAGGAATCGCTCCACGTCGATACGCGCCGCCGAATAGATGTTGGTCACATGCAGGAGGATGGTGAAATAGAGCGTGGTGGCGACGAAGATGCCGAGCAGCTTGGCGAGGCGCTGCACCAATTCGCCGCCAAGTGCACGCTCGCAGCCGATATCGAGCAGGATGCGCGTCGTGATGTAAATGGCGAGGCCGAGCGACAACGACATGGCGATGAACAGGGGCGCCATCATCGCCGCGTTGAAGGCAGTGCGCGCCACCAGCCAGCCGAAGATCGAGCCGGTGCCGGTGGTGAGGATCAGCCGCCACAGAAACGCGGCGGTGCCGACTGTGCCGGTCCAGCCGACCCAGCGCTTGGTCATCTGGACGATCAGATAGGCGCCGACGAGGACGAGGAAGCCGGTGTAGAGGAAGATGTTCCAGGCGAAGATCGATTTGAAATTGTAGGACGTCATCGCCACGGTCAGCCGGTCCGGCCGTCCGAGATCGAGCACCAGAACCGACAGTCCCGCCGACCAGCAGCGCGATGGACATCAGGCCGGACAGACGCGCCTTCGGCTTGTAGGTGAGCTTGCCGAACACCGAGGCGAGCGAGGCCATGTTGAGAATGCCGGACGCCGCCACGATCAGGAATATCGCAAACACATGCGGCAGCCCCCAGACAACGCCGTTCGACATGCCGGTGACGACGTGGCCGTGGTGCTCCATGTACCAGGCCGAGCCGAGGCCGACCGCGAACAGCGCGGCCATGGCGGCCAGGAAGGCGTAAAAAGAAGGGCCGGCCCTCGGCTTCGCGATAAACAATGTGCGCCATGTCCCGCCCCCTCACAAATTGACGTAGTGGACGCCGGGATCGACGCCGAGATCGGCGCGGATCTGCGTGGCGGAGAGTTCGGCGACACGCTTGGCGATATCGGAATTCGGGTCGTTGAGATCGCCGAACATCATCGCCCCGCCGCCCGTCGCCGCGCAGGATTCGACGCAGGCCGGGATTTGCCCGGCGTCGACGCGGTGGACGCACATGGTGCAGGATTCCACCGTGCCCATGCCGCGCGGCGCATGCGGCTTCTGGTCTTCCAGCGCCTCGTGGATGAAGGAGCGCGCCTTGTAAGGGCACGCCATCATGCAATAGCGGCAGCCGATGCACAGGTGCTTGTCGACCAGCACGATGCCGTCGGCGCGCTTGAACGAGGCGCCGGTCGGGCAGACATCGGTGCACGGCGCCGAGGCGCAATGCTGGCACATCACCGGCAGCGATTTGGACGCGCCGGATTTCGGATCGGTCAGCGTCACCTTGCGGATCCATTGCGCATCGGTGGCGAGGTTTTTCGGCTCGGCCCAGCCGTTTTCGGTGCGGCAGGCGGTGACGCAGGCGTCGCAGCCGTCGCCGCATTTCGCCACGTCGATCAACATGCCCCAGCGGGCTTTCGCGTTGAGCGCGGCCTGCGGCGCAGCTTCGGCCTCGCCGAACGCCATCAGCGTCACGGTCGACGTCAGCGCCACGGTGGTGAATGCGCCGCCGGATTTGAGGAAGGCGCGGCGGCCGGCGTCGATGCCGGGCTCGGACGTCTTGCAGGAGCAGGAACCGGTTCCGCAGCTCATTGCGCCGCTCCCTTCAGATAGGCCGAAAGCGCGGCGACATCGGCGTCGTGCGGATTGTCGAGAAAAGCGGCGCCGGTCTTTTCCGGCCGCGACGCATGGCACTCGAAACAATCGACCTTGACCGCCGCGTAATCATGGCACGAGCGGCAGAAATGCTTCGGATCCGAGACCTTCACCGCCTGACCGTCGGCGCCCGGCACGGCATGGCAGGTGACGCACTCCTTCAGGCTGAACTCCGGCGTGCGATCGCCGTCATGCACCGTCATGTCGCGCTTGTGTTTAAACATCGTCATGTGGTTGCGGCGCATGAATTCCGGCTCGCGAACGCATTGCGTGCCGGCCGCGGCCTTCGGCACCTCGGGAAGCGGCGCGTCGCCGGCGCTTGCCGGCGCGAGCGCGACGAAAGCCGCGATCGCGGCCGCCGCCGCCAGCTTCAGGAATGTCCACGCCGCGCGCGTCATCGGCCGGTTACTCCCCGAGACCCATCTGGATGTAGCCGGTCGGGCAGACATCGGCGCAGATGTGGCAGCCGACGCATTTGGTGTAGTCGGTCTCCACATAGCGGCCGAGCGCCCGTTCCTTCTTCGGCACGCGCGCCACCGCCGTCTGCGGGCAGTAGATGACGCAATTGTCGCATTCGAAGCACATGCCGCAGCTCATGCAGCGCTCGCCTTCCTTGCGCGCCTGCTCTTCCGAAAATGCGACGATGCGCTCCTCGAAATCGCCGATGACGTTTTGCGAGTCGACATGGCGCTCATGGCGGCGGTTGCGGGCGACGAAGGGGAAGTGGCCCTTGTAGAGCAGCTCATGCGAGATGATCTGCGCCGCCGAACGGTCCTCGAAATTGTGCACGGCGTATTTCGCGTCGGCGGTGCCGCGGATCTGGCCGCCTTCGTACTTGACCGGATCGAGATTGCGCTGGTGCAGTTCCTCCAGCAGGTTGAACTGGTGCACGTCGACCTTCGGGCGCTTTTCGATTTCGCGGCCCTTGAGATACACGCCGATGGTCTCGGCGGCGACGCGGCCATGGCCGATGGCCGTGGTCAGCAGATGCGGGCGGATGACGTCGCCGCCGGCGAAATGCTTGTCCTTGCCCTTGACCTTGTAGCCGGTTTCGACCGCGATGAAGCCCTTGCCGTTGTCGAGGCCGGCGAGGCCCTCGGCGAGATCGCCCATCTGGCCGATGGCCGAGACGATGATGTCGCATTCGATGACGAATTCGGTGCCCTCGCGCGCGATCGGCTGCATGCCTTTCATGTCGCACTCGACCATCTTCAGCCCGGTCGCCTTGCCGGAAGCGTCGCGGATGACCTCGACCGGCATGACGCCGCCGCGGATGTCGACGCCCTCGCGCAGCGCATCCTCGCGCTCGCGTTCGGCCGCCGTCATCTTCTCGATCGGGAAGAGCGAGGTCAGCGTCGCCGACACACCCTCGCGCCGCAGCGCGCCCGAGACGTCGTGCGCGGTGTAGCCGAGCGTGTCGAACGAGGCGGCATCCTTGTTGGCGGTCGCCGAGATGTGGCCGAGGCGGCGCGCCACCGACGCGACGTCGATGGAGGTGTCGCCGCCGCCGACGACGACGACGCGGCGCGCGGTCGGAGTCCATGCGGCCCTTGTTGAAGGCGTCGAGGAACTCGACGCCGGTCATGCAGTTCGGCGCGTCGTTGCCCGGAACCGGCAGCGGCCGGCCCTTCTGGGCGCCGACGGCCCAGAAAATCGCGTCGAATTCGTTCTCAAGCTGCTCGACCGAGATGTCCCGGCCAACCTTCGTCGACAGGCGCGCCTTGACGCCGATGTCGAGGATGCGCCCGATTTCCTTGTCGAGCATGTCGCGCGGCGTGCGGTAGCCGGGAATGCCGAAACGCATCATCCCGCCGAGCTTGTCGTGGGCGTCGAACACGGTCACGTCATGGCCGTCGCGGCGCAGGAAGCTGGCTGCGGCGAGGCCGGCCGGGCCGCCGCCGATGACGGCTATCTTCTTGCCGGTGTCCGCCGCCGGCGCCGGCAGCTTCAGGTCGTGCTCGATGGCCCACTCGCCGACATATTGCTCGACGCCGTTGATGCCGACGAATTCGTCGACCTCGTTGCGGTTGCAGCCGTCCTCGCACGGCGCCGGACAGACGCGGCCCATCGACGACGGGAACGGATTGGCCTCGACCATGCGCTGGAAGGCGTATTCCTGCCACGCCATGCCGGCGACCGGCGGCTTGTCCTGGCCGCGCGCGATGGCGAGCCAGCCACGGATGTCATGGCCCGACGGGCACGAGCCCTGGCAGGGCGGCGTGCGGTGCACATAGGTCGGGCACTTGTAGGAATGGTCGCCCTGGAAAATCTTCTCCTGCAAATCATCCCAGTTCCACATGTTCTCGCCGGATTTGAAGCGGCGGTGGGTGACTTTGGCGGGATTGACGTTCTCGTTCATGGCTTTCCTCCCGGGGCGCTCGTAGCCCGGCTGTTGAATTTCAGTCGGCTTCGGCTTCGTTGGGTTTGTCGAGGATGATGGCGTTGGAAACGAGCTGGTGGACGGACACGATCGCCTCGCGATCGAAACCGTACTCCGGCAGCACCTTGGAGAACTGCGCCTTGCAGATGGCGCAGATCGCCGCCATGTGCGTGACGCCGTGATTGACTTCCACTTCTTTCAGCGCCCGCATGCGCGGCATCGCGCCCTTTTTGCGCAGATCGAGCAATTCGTCGGTCAACAGACCGCCGCCGCCGCCGCAGCAGAAGGTCTTCTCCTTGATCGTCTCGTCGGCCATGTCGTGGTAGTTGTTGACCGACGCCTTGATGACGGCGCGCGGGATGTCGAACTGGCCGCCGGGCTTGGGGCCCATGCGCGAGGCGCGCGCCACGTTGCACGAATCGTGGAACGTCAGCGTCATGTGATCGTTCTTCGATTTGTCGAGCTTGACCGTGCCGTTGGCGATCTGCTCCTCGGTGAATTCGAGGATGTGTTGCGGCACAGGATATTTCGGGTCGAGGAAATCGAACGGGCCAGCGAGCGTGTTCATGAACGAATAGGCGACGCGCCAGGCATGGCCGCATTCGCCGAAGATGATGCGCTTGACGCCGAGGTCCATCGCCGCCTTGCGGATGCGCAGCGAAATCTCCCGCATCGTCTCGTAGGAGCCGATGAACATGGCGAAGTTCGCCGCTTCCGAGGCGTGGGACGACAGCGTCCACTTCGCGCCGGCGGCGTGGAACACCTTGGCGTAGCCGATCAGGCCTTCCATGTGCGGCGAGGCGAAGAAATCGGCCGACGGCGTCACAAGAAGGATGTCGGCGCCCTGCTCGTCGAGCGGCAGCTTGACCGGCGCGCCGGTCTCCTCCTCGATCTCTTCTTCCAGGCCCTCCAGCGTCGCTTTCAGCGCCTTCGGCGGCAGGCCGAGATTGTTGCCGATCTTGAAGACCTTGCCGATGATTTCGTTGGAGTATTTCTGGCCCTTGCCGATGTGGTCCATGATCTCGCGCGCGGCCATGGAGATTTCGGCCGTGTCGATGCCATAGGGGCAGAACACCGAGCAGCGCCGACACTGCGAACACTGGTGGAAATAGGTATACCAGTCGTCGAGCACTTCCTCGGTCAAGTCGACGGCGCCGACCAGCCAGGGGGCGTATTTGCCGGCCAGCGTGAAATTGCGCCGATAAACCTTGCGCAAAAGGTCCTGCCGGGCGACCGGCATGTTCTTCGGATCGCCGGTGCCGAGAAAATAATGGCACTTGTCGGTGCAGGCGCCGCATTTGACGCAGCTGTCGAGAAAGACCTTCAGCGAACGGTAGCGACCGACCAGGTCGCCGAGCTTCGCGACGGCCTTTTCCTGCCAGTTTTCAACCAGTTCGCCGGGATAGTTGAGCGCTTCCTGGATGGTGCATGGCGCGACATAGGGTTTGCTCGCCGCCATGGCGCCGACCTTGATGTCCGGCATCTCGGTCGGATCGGGGAGTTCCGTCGTCTCGTCGGAAAAGGGGTGCTGGACGTCCATCGCCACTCTCCCGTCAGGCGCCTTCGGCGCGGTTGGCTTCAAGCTTGGCCGCCCATTTGGACAGGTGCCGGCGCTCGCGCGGATTGTCAGCCTGGTTGCGCGTCGGCGAGAAGAACACGCCCGGCGCATGCAGGAGTTTCGAATAGGGGAAGACGATCATCAGCGCGGCCACCAGGCCGAGATGGATCAGCAGGAACGGGTCGGCCGGCAGCGGCTGGATCGAAAGGCGCATCAGGCCGAGGAAGAACGCCTTGACCGCGACGATGTCGGTGCGGGCGACGAATTTCAGCGTCAGGCCGGAGACGCCGATGGCGACGAGCAACGCCAGCATCAGATGGTCGGACGGGCCGGAAATGTAGCGGATGCGCGGCACAACGATGCGCCGCGCCCACAGCCCCGCGAGCCCCGCCACCATGGCGAATCCGGCATAGACGCCGAAGGGCTGGACGAGGCCGATCACCGACCAGACCGGTTGTTGGAAATAACGGAAATGCCTGAGCAGCACGACGGCGAGCGCGCCGTGAAAGACGATGCCGAAAGCCCAGATCCATTTGTTCGACTTGAACAGGCTCTCGAACACCAGCACTTCGCGCGCCATGCGGAAAGCCACGCCCGTCGTGGTGATCGGAGCGGGCGTGGTCGGGATCTTGAGGGGCGCCGGCGTCGACGCATACTGCCAAATCCGGTAGCCGACGCCGGCGAGGAGGATCGCCGTCGCGGCATAGAACAAGGCAGCATAGATCATCGTCAGCACGGCGGGCCTCCCCCCTGCTCCTCAACAGTCGTGCGATGATCCGCCGGCCAGGCCGGCGGAAGATCGATCAGACGCAGCCGGTAGGCTTCGGCAGGCCGGCGATTTTGCACGCCTGCTTGGCCGGGCCGTACGGAAACAGCTCGTAGAGGTATTTGTTGGAGGACTTCTCCGGGCCCATCTTCTTGGCCAGCGCTTTGGTCAGCACGCGGATGGCCGGGGCGATCTGGTACTCGTCGTAATATTCGCGCAGGAAATTGACGACTTCCCAATGCTCGTCGGTCATGGCGACGTTCTCGTCCTTGGCGATGAGCAGCGCCAGATCCGCATTCCACTGCGACAGGTCGGTCAGGTAGCCCTCCTCGTCGTGAGCGATGTCCTGGCCGTTGAAATGATATCCCATGATTTCCTCCCTTGGGTGTTGGTTGTTGCCCGGCTGTCACAGCCAGGATTGGGTACGCGCATGGTTCGCCGCGAGATCGACGAACCCTGCATAATCGACCGATTCGACCCCGGAAACGAGGTCTTCGGCCTTCATGCCGCGCGCGGCCACATCCGGACCGAGCACGTAGACTTTGCATGAGGCAAGCGACGCCTCAATGGCCTTGGCGGCGGACGAGCCCTTGCGGGCGCCGACCACGCCGTCCTCGATGAGGAGCACGGCGTCGCCTGGCAGCGCGAGGCCAAGCGCGCTCGAGAGGCTCGTGCCATCGAAGGGCGACTTGTTGACGGTGTGAAGCGTGGACATGTCGGTTCCTTTAGAAGCTCAGCACCACGTCCTGCTCGGACATGACTTTGGCCATTTCGGCGCGCGAGACCACCATGATCGACGGCAGGTCTTCCTCGTCGTCGGTGTCGTGGGTGATCGGCATCAGATCGTCGACTGACAGGCCGCGCTCGTCGAGCGATTCCTTTTCGACGTAGAGATTGCGCACATCGTAGTCGCCCAACGCCTTGTAGGTGTTGGAGAAATTCTTGAAGCCCGAACCCTTGGTGTTCTGGCCCGCCATCAGTTGGTAGACACCGTCGTCGACGAAGGCGAGGCTGACCTGCTGTTCGAAAGCGGCGCCGATGAGCACGACTTCCAGGCTCTCCAGCGCGTAGATTGTGCCGTAGGGGGCCTTGCGGTTGAGGTAGAGGAATTTCTTCGCGTCGCTCATGGTAGCCCTCAATCGCCGAAAGTGACGAGACGGTCGGCCTTGATGCCGGCGTCAATCAGCTGGCCAAGCCCGGAAATCCGGAAGGCCGGCGCAATGTTGTCGGCGTCCTTGCCCTGGCGCTTGGCTTCGTTCTCGTCGAGAATGCCGCGCCGCTGCGCCGCCGCAATGCAGACGACCATGTCGAGTTTGTGCGCCTCGGCGAGTTCGCTCCACAGTTTCTGCAGGTTGCGGTCGTCCTGAGGCGGCACCGTCAGGCGCGTCGCGTTGTTGACGCCGTCATGGTAAAAGAACACGCGAATGATCTCGTGTCCCTTTTCCAGGGCCGCCTTGGTGAAATTGTAGGCCGTGTCCGACGCCTGGTGCGTGTACGGGCCTTCGTTGACGACGATGCCGAATTTCAAGGCAAGTCTCCGTGCGGGTTGACGCCCTCCCCGACCATTTTGGGCCGGGGAGCGCATTGATCCGGATCAGAAGTGGATGTGGGTCGACATGTTCATGTTGTGGCGCGAGCCGGTCCACGTGTCGATGTGATGCTTGGTGAAGGCGAGCCCGGTCATTTCGAAGAAACGCGGCCAACCGATGCGGTCGATCCACTCGCCCATGCGCTCCCAGTCCTTGGCGTTGTCCTTGTAGGCGTAGAGGATCTTGCGGACGACCTCTTCCACCTCCGGCCAGCGCGGGGCGTTGTTGGGCAGGTTGGCGACGACCAGCTTGTGGAACGCCGGCTTGGAGCGGGCGTTGGAGTGCTTGCCGCCGACCCACACCGCGATCTTGGTGGAATCGGCGCCGTTGATCTGCATCGGCGGGCACGGCGGATAGCAGGCGCCGCAGCACACGCACTTCTTTTCGTCGACTTCGAGCGACGGCTTGCCGTTGACCATCGCCGGGCGGATCGCCGCCACCGGACAGCGCGCCACGACTGCGGGACGTTCGCAGACATTGGCGACGAGATCGTGATTAATCTTCGGCGGCTTGGTGTACTGGACGTTGATGGCGATATCGCCCTGGCCGCCGCAGTTGATCTGGCAGCAGGAGGTGGTGATGCGCACGCGGTTCGGCATCTCCTCCTTGATGAATTCCTGATGCATCATGTCCATCAGGCTCTTCACCACGCCGGAAGCGTCGGTGCCGGGAATGTCGCAGTGCAGCCAGCCCTGGGTGTGGCTGATCATCGACACCGAATTGCCGGTGCCGCCGACCGGGAAGCCGGCCTCGTTCAGCGCCTTGATCAGCGCCGGCACCTTCTCGAACTTGTCGACGAGGTATTCGATGTTGGACCGCGTGGTGAAGCGCACGAAGCCGTCGCCGATATTGTCGGCGATGTCGGCGAGCTGGCGGATGGTATAGACGTCCATCTGGCGCTGGGTTCCGGCACGAACCGTCCACACTTCGTCGCCCGACTTCGACACATGGTGCAGCACGCCCGGACGCGGCCGGTCGTGATAGGCCCAGTTGCCATAGTTCTTCTTCATGATCGGGTGCATGTACGGGAACGGGTCCGGCACGCCATGCTCGTCGGGAAGACGCGGCGGTTTCTTGGCTTCGACCTGGGTGGCAGTCATGGTGCATCTCCTCCCTGGAGACAGGATTGCGCGTTCATGGCGCGGCGACGAACGCCACCGCGATTATGCGGAGGTTGACCGGCGGACGCCATGAGGCCGTCCGCCGCATGGTCCGGTACTTACTCGGCCGCTTCCCGCGCCGCCGCTTCCTCGGCCTTGCGCTCGAAATACTTGTCGGCCTCGTCGGTGAAATCGTCCGTGCGCACGTAGCAGGAGGTACGGGGATGCTTCACCATGTTGGCGTCCGGCTCCACGCCGATGGCGGCGAGGAAGGTCGGCATGCCGATGCGGTCGATGGTCTCGCCGACACGCTCGTGCTCGAGCGCGTTTTCGGCGAAGAACTCCATCACGGTGCGGGCGAACTCGACGAGGTTTGCGTAGTCCTCGTCGGTCTTCAGCGACATGAACGGCACCACAACGGTACCCATCAGATCGCCGATCTTGAGCGCGCGCTTGCCGCCGATGAGGATCGTCGCGCCGCGGTCATCGCCAGGAGAGAGCGCCTTGTTCATGACGTTGAGGCAGTGCATGCAGCGCACGCAGCTCTTGTTGTCGACGTCGAGCGTGTCGTCGTCGTTGAGCGACAGGGCGCGCGTCGGGCACATCGAAATGACCGAGTCGATCATGTATTTGCGGCCGACCTTGCCGATATAGGCCTTCACTTCCTCCTGGTTGACCTTCATGTCGTCGCGCCAGGTGCCGATGACCGCGAAATCGGCGCGGTGGATGGCGTTGACGCAATCGTTCGGGCAGCCGGAGAACTTGTACTTGAATTTATACGGGAAGGCCGGGCGGTGCATCTCGTCGAGGAACTCGTTGATGACCGAGCGGTGCGCCTTGACCTCGTCATAGAGGCTCATTTCGCAGCGCGCATGCCCAACGCAGCTCATCGAGGTGCGCAGCGCCGGGCCGGCGCCGCCGAGGTCAAAGCCCATCTCGTTCAGCGCGTCGAACGCCTTCTGGACGTTTTCGGTCTTGGCGCCCTGGAACATGATGTCGCCGGACTGACCGTGGAAGGCGATGAGGCCGGAGCCGTGCTCCTCCCAAATGTCGCACATCTGGCGCAGCAGGTCGGAAGTGTAATGATATCCCGCCGGCGGCTGGACGCGCAGCGTGTGGAATTCCTTCGATTCCGGGAATTTGTCGGCGACTTCGGAGAAGCGCGGAATGACGCCGCCGCCGTAACCGAACACCGAAACCGTTCCGCCTTTCCAGTAGCCGAGGCGGTTGGTGTAGGAATGCTCGAGTTGGCCGAGCAGATCGTTCATCATTCCGGCATATTGCTTGCCCTTGGAATCGCGCAGGCGCTTCAGGCCTGTCACGAAGCTCGGCCACGGACCATCCTCGAGTTGGTCGAGATTCGGCGTGGCGTGATTCGGCTTTGTACCTTCGGTCGACATGACGTCCTCCTCTAAGCTCCCTCGAGGCTCTGTCGAGCCCGGCGGCCACGCGTTCGCGCTGGCGTGCCGTTTGCAACGTTGTTCCGGCGGAACCTCCCGGCGTAAACGCCATTCCGCAACGAGACTTGCATTCGGCACACATATCGATATTAGAATGTTTCCAGAAAGACAAGCCGCATTCGTCGCCAATCTGTTAAAAAATGGCGCGCATCCCCAGGTTGGGAGATGCCGCAAGGTGACGTCGAAACGGCGGGTCGCGCGGGGAGGCGCGACGCAATGAATGCAAGCCGGACACGCGCGCGCCATCGCCGCATCGCCGTTGAAAACGGCGCTGAAACAATGGCTTGTCGTTGTGCCCCGTGGAGGACGAAATGACGCCGACCAATTCCGGGTCGTGGCTTGCGAGCACCGTCGGCCTGCCCGCCGATAGCCCGTTCCTGCTCAACAATGTCGCAGCCTATGAGCGTTGGCGCGGCGAAAAGCTGCATGCGGCGGAAGCAGCGCTCGACGCGGATTTCATCGACATCGCCGATCTGGCCAAACCGAGCGAATCCGAGCGCGCCGCGATCGTCGATTCCTGCCGGAAAACCAACATGGCGCTTTATCGTGCGCCGACGCTTGGCGGCGACGAAACCGGCACGCGAAGCGCGCTGGCCGCCTTCGCCAGCCTCATGGGCCTGACGCGTTTCGAGGAGCACCGCTCCGCCGATGCGAGCGGCATCGTGCCGATCGAGGTGGCGGATACCGGCGCGCGCGCCGGTTTCATTCCCTACTCCGACCGCGCCATCAATTGGCACACCGACGGTTACTACTCCTATCGCTCGCCGACGCGGCTGATCCGCTCGATGGTGCTGCATTGTGTGCGCAATGCAGCTGAAGGCGGTGAGAACGGCCTTCTCGACCAGGACATTGCCTATATCCGCCTGCGCGATGCCAATCCTGCCTACATCGAGGCGATGATGCATCCCGAGGCGATGACGATTCCGGGATTCGACGATGAATCGGGCAAAAGCCACGGCGATGTCGCCGGACCGGTGTTCATCGCCGACGGCGAAAAACTGACCATGCGGTTCACCATCCGCAAGCGCAACGTCATCTGGCGCGACGACCCGATCCTGACCGCCGCCCGCGACAAATTGGCCGGGGTGCTGGCCTCCGACCCCTTGATTCGCCGGGGTCGCCTCCAACCCGACGAGGGAATTCTCTGCAACAACGTCTTGCATGACCGGCAAGCGTTCACAAATAACGGGGATGCGGGCGCCGGCCGCCTGCTTTACCGCATCCGCTCCTACGATCCGGTCGCAGCCTGAACAGCGAGGGAACCCGCCATGGCCAATCTGTCCGACCTGATCATCTCGCATCCCGAGATCGTCGATTACGAGGATCTCGAACGCTTGGTGGCCGACGCCGCCAAATCCGGCATGATCCTGCTCTATATGGACCTGAAGCCGGATTTCCCCGACACGCCGCGCGACTGGCAGCAGCGCCTCGAAGTGATTTTCTACAATGCGGGCACGCCGAAGAGCCTGCGGAAATGACCGATATCGAGCGCACGGAACTGGCTGTGATCGCCGCGCCCTATCGCCGCGAGGTCCGGCTTGAGGAAGCGCTGTTCGACAGCGGCATGAAAATGTTCCGCGTCGTCATTCGCGAAGGCCACCGCATCACGCAGATCGACCTCGACAAGGAAGCGGCGCAGAAATGGGTCGATGTCATGTCCGCGTGGGCGGCGAAACAACCGGCGGCGGAGACCTGACATGCAGGCGCTGCCGATTTTCCTGAAACTGAAAGGCAAGCGCGTCGTCGTTGTCGGCGGCGGCACGCCGGCCGCGCGAAAGGCCGAAATGGCGCTGCGCTCCGGCGCGATCGTCGATGTCTATTGCCGCGAACTGGGCGAGGATTTCCGCTCGATCGCCGACAACCCGAATTTGAGGCACGCCCGCCCGGTCGAAGCCGCGGACATGGATGGCGCGACGCTGGTCTGGTGCGCCACCGAGGACGACACCGTCGACCGCCGCGCCCACGCGCTGGCCAAGGCCGCCGGCGTCACCGTCAACGTCGCCGACCGGCCGGAATTGTGCGATTTCACCATGGCCTCCATCCTCGACCGCTCGCCCCTTGTCGTGGCGATCGGCACCGAAGGCGCCTCTCCCATTCTCGGCCGCATGCTCAAAGCCAGGCTGGAAACCGAAATTCCCGCCGGCTACGGCCGCCTGGCGGCATTCGTCGGCGAACGGCGCGAAGCGCTTGAACACGCGACCAAATCCTCGGCCGAACGCCGCCGCTTCTGGGAACGCCTGCTGGAAGGGCCGATCGCCGAGATGGTGCTGGCCGGCCAGGACGGCGCGGCGGCTTCGGCTTTCGACGCCGAAATCGCCACGTTGGACATGGGCGGCAAGGCTACCCATCAAGGCGAGGTCTATCTGGTCGGCGCCGGGCCCGGCGATCCGGACCTTCTGACCTTCCGCGCCCTCCGCCTGATGCAGCGCGCCGATGTCGTGCTCTACGACCGGCTCGTTTCCGACGAGATCATCAATCTGGTGCGCCGCGACGCCGAGCGCATCTTCGTCGGCAAGCAGCGCAACAATCACGCCGTGCCGCAGGACGAGATTTCGCAGATGCTCGTCGACCTCGCCAAGCAGGGCAAGCGCGTGCTGCGCATCAAGGGCGGCGATCCTTTCATCTTCGGGCGCGGCGGCGAGGAAATCGAACTGCTCGCCGAAAACAACGTGCCCTTCCAGGTGGTTCCCGGCGTCACGGCCGCGTCGGGATGTTCGGCCTATGCCGGCATCCCGTTGACTCATCGCGATCACGCCCAGGCCTGCCTGTTCGTCACCGCACACGGCAAGGACGGCCAGATCGACACCGATTGGGAGGCCGTGCTGAGGCCCAACCAGACGGTCGCCATCTATATGGGCCTCGCCTTGCTCGACAGCCTGATGAAGGCTTTCATCGCCCGTGGCGCCGATCCGCATACGCCGGCCGCCGTCGTCGACAACGGCACCCGCGCCAATCAGCGCGTCGTCACCGGCACCATCGCCACCCTCGCCGAAAAAGCGAGCGCGGCCGCATTGCGCGGCCCCACCATCATCATCGTCGGTTCGGTCGTGTCGCTGCACGACAAGCTCGACTGGTTCACCGGACGAAAGGCGGCCTCGGTCGCGCAGAAAAGCGAATAAGATCAACAGGGATTTCGAGGGAAACGACATGCTGACCAAGGAAAGTGTTCACGCCGTGCTCGACGCCGTCAAGGCGGGCGACGGCCGCTCCATCGCCGAAGCAGGCATCCTGCAGGGCATTACTGTGCGCGAGGGCAAGGTGTTCGCCGCGCTCACCGCCGATCCTTCCGATCCGGGCGCGATGGACGGCATCCGCGCCGCCGTCGACAAGACAATACGTGGCATCGCCGGCGTCACGGACGTGTTCGTGTCGCTGACCGCCGAAACACGCCAAGGTCAACCCGGAACCGGTCGCCGACGGCAAGGGCCAGTCGAAGCACGGGGCCAAGCAGCATGCGCCCGCCGGCGACGCCATCCCCGGCGTCAAGCACATCATCGCGATCGCGTCCGGCAAGGGCGGCGTCGGCAAATCGACCACCGCCGCCAACATCGCCGTCGGCCTCGCCGCGCTCGGCCTGAAGGTCGGCGTCCTCGACGCCGACATCTACGGCCCGTCGATGCCGCGCCTGTTCGGCATCACCACCAAGCCGGAAGTGAGCGACGACAATCAGCTCGTTCCCATTCAGGCGCATGGCGTCAAGGTCATCTCCATCGGCCTGCTCGTCGATGAGGATACGCCAATGGTCTGGCGCGGCCCGATGGTGATGTCGGCGCTGACCCAGCTTCTGCGCGAAGTCGAATGGGCGCCGCTCGACGTGCTCGTCGTCGACATGCCGCCCGGCACCGGCGACACGCAGTTGACCATGAGCCAGAACGTGCCGCTGTCCGGCGCGGTCATCGTCTCCACGCCCCAGGATTTGGCGTTGCTCGACGCGCGCCGCGGCATCTCGATGTTCGAGCGCGTCCACGTGCCGATCCTCGGCGTGGTCGAGAACATGAGCTATTTCGTTTGCCCGAAATGCGGCGAGCGCACCGAGATATTCGCCCATGGCGGCGCGAAAAAGGAAGCGGAGAAGCAGAATGTGCCGTTCCTCGGCGCTATTCCGCTCGACATGGAAATCCGCGAGTTGTCCGACGGCGGCCGACCGGTCGTCGCCGCCGCGCCGCAGAGCCCGCATGCCCAGGCCTACATGGCCGTGGCGCGGGCGGTGGCCGCCATGCTGGAGCCCGGCGGGGCCTCGGCCCGCAAAGCCCCGCTCTTTGTCGTGGAGAATTGATCCCATGGCCAAGCCAACCGCCATGTGGCCGACCGAACTGCGCCTGAGGGACGGCGGCAGAAAACTGCGCGTGACTTTCGACACCGGCGAAACCTTCGAGCTCGACGCGGAATACCTCCGCGTCGAGAGCCCCTCGGCCGAAGTCCAGGGCCATTCGCTCGAACAGCGCAAATGGATCGGTGGCAAGAAGAATGTCCGCATCAAGGACATGGTCCCGGTCGGCAACTACGCCGTCCAGTTCGTCTTCGACGACGGCCACGACACTGGCATCTATCCGTGGGAAAATCTCTGGCACCTTGGCAAGTTTTATCCCGAGATTTTCGCCATCTACGAGGCGAAGCTGGCCGAGGCGGGATTAAAGCGGGAGGGGTGAGCGACCGTTTTCGCTTTTCCTCCTCCTACGCCCCTTCCTTCCACTTGATTGAGCAGCCGATCGAAGCGATCTGGTCGCGCGGGCCTTCGCCCGTTTCGGCGACCTGCAGCATCGCCTCGTAGAGGTCGCGGCGCGCATCCGCCGGCCCCTCTTCCTTGTTGGAGGCGTCGAGCCGGCCGCGGTATTGCAGCTCCATCTTCGCGTTGAAGCCGAAGAAATCCGGCGTGCAGGCGGCGGCGAACGCTTTAGCCACGCGCTGGTCGGCGTCGTACAGGTAGGGGAACGTAAATCCGTGCGCCTCGGCGAATTTGCGCATGTTCGGAAACGAATCCTCCGGATACGCGGCGGCGTCGTTCGACGAGATGGCGACGAAGCCTATGCCGGCCTTTTTCAGGTCGCCCGCGTCGCGGACGATGCGCTTGATCACCGCCTTCACATAGGGGCAGTGATTGCAGATGAAGGCGACGACGAGACCCTTCGGCCCCGCCTGCCCCAGCACCGTGTGGATGCCGCCATCGACGCCGGGCAGCACGGCGTCCTTGGGCTTCCAGCCGAAATCGCAGACGGGCGGAATGGCGGCCATGATCGTTTCTCCGTGTTTCAGGCGGCGGAGAGGAGCGCTTCCGCCCTGTCGAGCGATAGTGAAGTGAATTCCTCGATGATCGCAACCGCGCCGGAAAAATCCTCGCCCGCCGTGTAGCGCGATGGCGAAATCACCGTGGCGATGCCGGCGGCGTTGGCCGAGCGCAGGCCGTTCTTCAAATCTTCCAAAGCCAGACAGGTTGACGGCGGCAGGCCGAGGCGCTCCAGCGCGGCGAGATAGACGTCCGGCGCGGTTTTTTCGCCCTCACCTCGTCGCCGGCGGCGATGACCTCGAAAATATCCGTGGCCGGTTTGCCGAAAGTCGCCTCGATCAACGCATCGACATTCGGCCGGTTGGTGGTGGTGGCGATGGCGAGGCGCACGCCCCGCGCCCGCGCCGCCGCGATCAGATCGGCGATGCCTGGCCTGAGCGCCAAGTCGCGCTGCGCCAGGATCTCGCCGTAACGGTCGGTTTTAACTCGGTGAATTTGCGCAACGAGATCGTCGGCGATCGTCGTTCCGATCGCCGACGCGTGCGCTTTCATGCGCTCCTTGCCGCCGGTGGTCCTGAGCAGCACGCGGTAGTCGTCCTGGCTCCAGATCCAGTCGAGGCCGAATTTGGCGAAGGTGTCGTTGAAGGCGCGCCGATGCGCCTCCTCCGTTTCGGCCAGCGTGCCGTCGACGTCGAAGATCAGCGCCTCAAGCGGCATGGCTGTTCAGCGCCGCGTCGGAAGCCGCGCGGATGGCGGCGATGTTGGCGGCGTAGGATTGAACCGTGCCGCCCTTGAACACCGCCGAGCCGGCGACCAGCACGTTGGCGCCGGCGGCCGCGACCAGAGGCGCCGTCTCCGGCGTCACGCCGCCGTCGATCTCGATGTCGATCGGCCGGTTGCCGATCATCTGGCGGATGCGCCGGGTCTTTTCGACGACCGACGGGATGAACGCCTGGCCGCCAAAGCCGGGATTGACCGTCATCAAAAGGATCAGGTCAAGCCGGTCGAGCACGTATTCGATGACGTTTTCCGGCGTGTGCGGATTGAGGCTGACGCCGGCCTTCTTGCCGAGATTGCGGATCGCCTGCAGCGAACGGTCGAGATGCTTGGTTGCCTCGGCGTGGACCGTGATGATGTCGGCTCCGGCGTCGGCGAAGGCGGCGAGAAACGGATCGGCCGGTTCGATCATCAGATGGCAATCGAACACCTTCGGCGTGCGGTTGCGGATCGCCTTGATGATCGGCGGGCCGAAGGTGATGTTGGGCACGAAATGTCCGTCCATCACGTCGAGATGGATCCAGTCGGCCCCGGCCTCGGCCACGGCGGCGACTTCGTCGCCGAGTTTGGAGAAATCCGCCGACAGGATCGACGGCGCGATGATGGTCTTCATGGTTTCCTCCCGTGTCGGCTAGCCGGTTGTCGTTCGAATCGCTCTCCCGTGTGGGCGGGCGCGCAGTTGAGAACTTACCCCCACCTCCACCCCTCTCCACAAGGGGGAAGGAACAAGGCGCGAGGCCGGACTCAACAATTATTCAGCTCAATTCGGCGAGGTGAGCGGTTCTCCCCTCCCCCTTGTGGGGAGGGGCAGGGGTGGGGGTCGCCTTGAATGCCGCCGCGAAATCCCCTCCCCGAACCCGGTCGCCTCGTCAGGCGGCCTTGACGCCGAGCTTTTCGCGCCAGCCCGGGAAAAGCTTGTCGGCGTCGCCGGGGAAGCTCTCGAAGGCGCGGGCGAATTCGCGGTGTTCCTTGGCGAACGCGATCGGATCGGCCCCTTCGCGCCAGCACTGTTCGGCCTGGCGCAGCGAGGTCGCGCCCGCGACGCCACCGTCGATATGGCCGAAGGCGCCGCCGCCGGCCGTCATGATCAGGTTCGAATGACCGAGATTCTGGAAAAACCCGGCATGCGAAGGGCGTTCATGCCGCCCGAGATGATCGGTGTCGTCGGGTTCATGCCCTGCCATTCCTGATGGTAGAACGGGCCGTCGGCGCTGTCGTCAGTGATCATGTAGGCCATCAGCTTGTCGGCTGCCTCGCCTTCCATCTTGCCGAAGCTCATCGTGCCGGTGTGGATGCCGGATGCGCCCTGCAGGCGGGCCATCTTGGACAGGACAAAGGCGGTGTAACCGCGCTTGGACTGCGGCGAGGTGACGGCGCCGTGGCCGGCGCGGTGATAGTGCAGATATTGCTTGGGGAACGCGCGGCGCGCCGTGGTGATGGCAGCCGGGCCCGCCACATAGCCGTCCACGAGGAAGGCGACGTGATCGGCGTTTTCGCCAAACGTTTCGAGGATGAATTCGCCGCGGGCGAGCATTTCATAATGGTCGTCTGCTGTGATGTTGAACGAGAACAGCTTGGGCATGCCGGTCTTGTCCTGGGCGCGCACCATGGCGTCGCGCACCAGGGTGGCGGTTTCCTTGAACGGCGCAAAAACCTGGTTGCCCTGCGGTTCGTCGTTCTTGATGAAATCGCCGCCGAGCCAGAAATCGTAGCAGGCGTCGGCGAACGGCTTCGGACGCAAGCCGAGCTTCGGCTTGATGATCGTGCCGACGATGAAGCCGCCGTCGACCACGGGGCGGCCGAGCACGCGCCAAAGGTCGCGGATCGTGGTCGCCGGACCGTCGAACAGACGCATATAGGCCGGCGGCACGTAGAAATCGTGCATCTTGCCGTATTCGATGTCGCCCATGCCCTGGTTGTTGCCGATCGTCAGCGTCAGAAAGGACGCGATCATGGCGCGGCCGTCGATGATGTTGCGATCGAACAGATCGACCGGATAGGCGATCTTCATGATCTCCTTGGCTTCGTCGATTTCATAGACGATCGCGTCGACGCCGCGGGTGAAGTCGTCGGTGGTCGACACTTCGACATTGGTTCCCGTCGAGGATTCCGCCGCGAAGTGGGCGGCGGCCTGAAGATAGGTGCCGTGGCCGGGCTTCGGCTTCATGATGTAGGCGCACAATACATGCTTGCCGCCGGCAATCAGGTCGGCTTCTTTCAACTCTAGGTTGGCATAACGGTTAGACTGGTCCATGGCGGGTCTCCTTCCGCGTTTTCTGGTTTTTCTCAGGCGGCCTTGGCGGCAGCCGTCTTGGGATCAAGTTCGCCCTTGGCGTAGCGCTTGGCCATGTCGCTCATCGGGATGATCTTGATCTTTGAGGCGTTGCCGGCGGTGCCGAACGCCTCGAAGCGGTCGGCGCAGACTTTCGCCATAGCGTCCATCGCCGGCTTCCAGGAATTTGCGCGGGTCGAACTCGGCCTTTTGCGTGTGGGCGATGCGGCGGAACTCCGCCGTCGCGGCAAGGCGCAGATCGGTATCGATGTTGACCTTGCGCACGCCATGCTTGATGCCGCGCACGATTTCCTCGACCGGAACGCCGTAGGTTTCTTTCATGGCGCCGCCATTGGCGTTGAACACCGCCTGCCACTCTTCCGGCACCGAGGACGAGCCGTGCATGACGATGTGGGTGTTCGGCAACCGCTCGTGGATCGCCTCGATCACGCTCATCGCCAGCACTTCGCCGGTCGGCTTGCGCGTGAACTTGTAGGCGCCGTGCGACGTGCCGATGGCCACGGCGAGCGCATCGACCTTGGTTTCGGCGACGAAGCGGGCGGCCTCGTCGGGGTCGGTCACCAGCATCGAGCGGTCCAGCTTGCCCTCGAAGCCGTGGCCGTCCTCGGCCTCGCCCTCGCCGGTCTCCAGCGAGCCGAGCACACCGAGTTCGCCTTCCACCGACGCGCCGACCATATGGGCCAACCGCGACACTTCACGCGTGATGTTGACGTTGTAGTCGTAGTCGGCCGGCGTCTTGGCGTCTTCCTTCAGCGAGCCGTCCATCATCACCGAAGTGAAGCCGTTCTGGATCGCCGACAGGCAGGTGGCGACGTTGTTGCCGTGATCCTGATGCATGCACAGCGGGATCTCCGGATAGATCTCGGTCAGCGCGTCGATCATGCGGGTCAGCATGATGTCGTTGGCGTAGGAGCGCGCGCCGCGCGACGCCTGGATGATCACCGGGCTGGCGGTCTTGCGCGCCGCCTCCATGATCGCGAGCCCCTGCTCCATGTTGTTGATGTTGAAGGCAGGCACGCCGTAGCCATGCTCGGCGGCATGGTCGAGAAGCTGGCGAAGGGTGATGCGGGCCATGGGAAATTCCTTTGCTTGTCGTCGTTCAAATCTTGGTTCGCGCCGGCGGGACCGGCAGGATCTGGGCCAGTTCGCCGATCCAGCCGACCGGCCGTTCCGGCAGTTCGCCGCCAATGGCGAAGTAGTCGCCGAGCACCGACTACCGCATGGCGAAGTTGCGGCTGTGACGGTGCGCGTCCGGGTGGAAACGGACATTTTCCATCAGCGCCACTGCGCCGAATTCCACCTTGTCGAGGCCGGCTTCGGCTTTCGCCCCGACGCAATCGGGCACGAAGCGCACCGCCTTGCCGGTCGCTTGGGCAAGCGGGCCGGAAAAACGCTTCAGGCTCAGCGCCGGGTTGATGTCGCCCTCCGGCGCGCCATAACCCGACACCACCGCCACGCGGGCGCCGGCCGAGGCCAGCGCCGCGATTTCGGCCGCGACCGCTTCCGTCACGCCGTCGGCAAGGTCCGCGCGGTACAGCACGGTTTTGCCGGCAATCGGAGAGGCGGCCGCGTCGGTCATTTTCCGGCCTTTCCGGCGACTTTCAGCGCCGCATCCGCTACCGCTTCCGCCGTGATGCCGAAATGCTTGTAGAGTTCGCCGGCCGGGGCCGACGCGCCGAACGAATTCATGCCGATGAACGCGCCGTTGTCGCCCGTCCAGCGGTCCCAGCCCATGCGGGCCGCCGCCTCGACCGCCACGCGCGGGGCCTTGCCCAGCACCTTGGCGCGGTAGGCCTCATCCTGCGCCTCGAACAGCTCCCAGGACGGCATGGAGACGACCGCCGCCTTGACGCCGTGATTGGCGAGCAATCGGTCGGATGCCGCCTTGGCGATCTCGACTTCGGAACCGGTGGCGAGGATCGTCACGTCGCGGGCGCCGGCCGGTTCGCGCAGCACATAGGCGCCACGGGCCGAACGGTTGTCCTTGTCATGGCGATCGCGCAGCATCGGCAGGTTCTGGCGCGAGAGAACCAGAACGGTCGGGCCGTCGGTCTTGTTGAGCGCCACTTCCCAGGCTTCCGCCGTTTCGATGATGTCGGCCGGGCGGAACACCGTCATGTTGGGCGTGGCGCGCAGCATGGCCAGATGCTCGATCGGCTGGTGCGTCGGGCCGTCCTCGCCAAGTCCGATGGAATCGTGGGTCATCACGTAGATCACCCGCTTGCCCATCAGGGCCGAGAGGCGCATCGCGCCGCGCGCATAGTCGGTGAACACCATGAAGGTGCCGCCATAGGGCACGAAGCCGCCATGAAGGGCGATGCCGTTCATCGCCGCCGACATGCCGTGCTCGCGGATGCCGTAGTGGATGTAGCGGCCCTTGTAGCGGCCGGGCGCGACGCGCTCCATGCCCTTGGTGATGGTCAGGTTGGAATGCGTCAGGTCGGCCGAACCGCCGACCGTCAGCGTCGTCGCGCCATTGATCGCGCCGAGCGCCATTTCCGACGCCTTGCGGGTGGCGACCTTGGTCGCCTTCTCGATATGCTCCTTGCGGAAGGCGGCGAGGCTGCGCGACACGGCCGCCGGCATGACGCCGGACATCGCCGCCTCGAAGCGCGCCTTTTTCGGCGAGGCGTCGAGACGTTTCTGCCAGTCGGCGCGCGCCTTGGCGCCGCGCTTGGCGACAGCCCGCCAGGCGTCGACGATGTTGGCGGGAATGACGAAGGGCTCCGAGGCCCAGCCGATATTGGCCCGCGTCGCGGCGATTTCGTCGGCGCCGAGCGGCGCGCCATGTGTCTTTTCCGACCCCTGCAGGTTCGGCGCGCCCTTGCCGATCAAGGTGCGGCAGGCGATCAGCGACGGCTTCTTCGATTTCTTCGCCTTTCGATCGCCGCGGCGACCTGATCCTGGTCGTGCCCGTCGACAGTCTGCACGTCCCAGCCGGCGGCGCGGAAGCGCATCTTCTGGTCCATCGAAGTCGACAGCGAGGTCGGGCCGTCGATGGATATGCGGTTGTCGTCCCACATCACGATCAGGCGGGAGAGCTTCAAATGCCCGGCGAGGTCGATCGCCTCGTGGCTGATGCCTTCCTGCAGGCAGCCGTCGCCGGCAATCACATAGGTGTAATGGTCGACGAGGCCGGCGCCGAAGCGGGCCGCCATCATGCGCTCTGCGAGCGCCATGCCGACCGCGGTGGACACGCCCTGGCCGAGCGGACCGGTGGTCGTCTCGATGCCGTCGGCGTGGCCGTATTCGGGATGGCCGGCGGTGCGGCTGCCCATCTGGCGGAAGCGCTTCAACTCCTCCATCGGCATGTCGGCGAAGCCGACAAGGTGGTGAATGGCGTAGAGCAGCATCGAGCCGTGGCCGGCCGACAGCACGAAACGGTCGCGATCGGCCCAATTCGGCGTCGACGGATCGATGGTGACGAAGCGGTTGAACAGCACCGCGGCGACGTCGGCCATGCCCATCGGCATGCCGGGATGGCCCGAATTGGCTTTTTGCACCGCGTCCATGGCGAGCGCGCGCAGCGCATTGGCCATGTCTTTCTCGGAAGCGGCGCCGGCGGAGACTTTGTCGTGCTTGGTCATGGCGTTTTCCTCAGGAGGCGCGACGCTTGGCGTCCATAAGTTTGTGGATGAGCGGCGTGAAGATGAGCTGCATGGCGAGGTCGAGTTTCTCGCCCGAGCATACGATGGAGTTGGCGCGGCTCATGAACGAGCCGTTGAGCATCGACATCAGATAGGGGAAATCGATGCAGCGCGGATTGGAGAAGGGGATGACGATCATCGATTCCGCCGGCGTCGGGATCCAGCGGGCAACGAAAGGGTTCGACGTGTCAACGATCGGCACGCGCTGGAAGTTGATGTCGGTCAGCGAGAACTGCGGGCAGATATAGTTCACATAGTCCGGCATGCGGCGCAGGATCGTGTCGGTCACGGCTTCGGTTGAATAGCCGCGCGACGAGCTGTCCCGGTGGATCTTCTGGATCCACTCCAGGTTGATGACCGGCACGACGCCGATTTTCAGGTCGATGTGGCGCGGCAGGTTCACCTTGTCGGTGACCATGCAGCCATGCAAGCCTTCATAGAACATCAGGTCGGAGGGCGGCAGGTCGCGCCAGTCGGTGAAGGTGCCGGGAGGCGAGCCGAGCACCTTGGCTTCCTTTTCGTCGTGGACATAGTGGCGGGTCTTGCCGGTGCCCTTGCGGCCGTATTCCTCGAACACGCTTTCCAGGATTTCCAATTCATTGGCTTCCGGTCCGAAATGGGAGAAGTGGGCGTTGCCCCTGGCTTCTTCCTCGGCGACCTTGGCCTTCATGCCGGCGCGGTCGTATTTATGGAAGGCGTCGCCCTCGATCGAGGCCGAGGTGATGCCCTCGCGCTTGAAGATCTTTTCGAACGTGTCCTTGACCGTGGTGGTGCCGGCGCCGGAGGAGCCGGTGATGGCGATGATCGGATAACGAGCGGACATGGTTTTCTCCGAAATCAGGCGCGGAACAGGCCGCGATTGCCGAACAGGGGATGGCGGGAGCCGATGGCGGACGGGTCGGTGTGATAGCGGCCGAACTTGGCGACTTCCTTGGCCGAACCGAAGACAAGAGGCGTTCGCTGGTGGATGTCGCCGGGTTCGAGGTCGAGAATGCGGCTCGCCCCTTCCGTCGCCGCGCCGCCGGCCTGTTCCATGATGAAGGCGATCGGGTTGGCCTCATAGACCAGGCGCAGGCGGCCCTTGGCGTAGCCCTTGCGCACGTCGCGCGGGTAGAGGAACACGCCGCCGCGGATCAGGATGCGGTAGGCTTCGGCTACCAGCGAGGCGATCCAGCGCATGTTGAAATCCTTGTCGCGCGGCCCTTCCGATCCCTGGATGCAGTCGTCGACATAGCAGCGCGTCGTCTCGTCCCAATGGCGGTAGTTCGAGGTGTTGATGGCGTATTCCTTGGTATCGGGCGAAATCGACACCGTCTTGTAGGCCTCGACGAAAGCGCCGACGCGGCTGGAAAACACGAAGATTTTCGTTCCGGCGCCGAGCGTCACCGCCAGCGCCATTTGCGGTCCGTAGATGAAAAAGCCGGCGGCGAGCTGGTTCTTGCCCGGCTGGCGGAAAGTCGTCGCTTCATCGCCCAAATTGGGCAGGATAGCGAAAATCGTGCCGATCGACACGTTGGTGTCGATATTCGACGAACCGTCGAGCGGGTCGATGGCGACCGCGACGCCCGATTTCTCGTCGACGGCGACGGCGTTGGCCAGTTCTTCCGAGGCATACCAGGCAACGCCGGCCTTGCGCGCCGCTTCCAGGAACAGATCGTCGGCGTGGACGTCGAGTTCCTTCTGCACGTCGCCATCGGCATGGGCTGCGCCGCGCGTCGCGGCGAAGGCGGCGCCAAGCGCGCCCTCATTGATGGATTTGCGGACCTGGATGGCGGCGGAGGCGAAGGCGCGCACGGTTTCGGCAACCTGGGTGCGGACGGGATCGTGGACTTCCGCGATATAGGAATTCAGATACGCGTCGAGCGTCGCCGGTGTCATCGCCTGTCCTCCCGAAGGGCTGGATCGCCCTTCCTCCTGAGGCGACAATGACCGCCATTTCGGATAAGTAAAATTTTCTTTCTTTACACATTCGATAAATATTTTTAACTTCACTCATGTCCAATCTCTCGCTCCGCCAGTTCCGCTCGCTTGTCGCCATTGCCGATACCGGAAAAATAGCAAACGCCGCCAATCGGTTACGCCTGACAGGACCGGCGGTGACCATTCAGTTGCGCCAAATGGAGGACGAATTCGGGCTCGCCTTGTTCGACCGCACCGCGGATGGCATGCGTCCGACGGTCGCAGGCATAGCGGCCATCGATGCGGCACGTGTCGTGCTCGACCGTTTGCGCCAACTCGATGACGAGATGAAGTCGATCGCCGCCGGCGGCAAAGGCGCCCTGACGCTGGGCGTCGTTTCGACCGCGAAGTACTTTGCGCCGCGCATGATCGCGACCTTCCAGAAGCGGCAGCCGGGCATCGTTGTCGACCTCGTCGTCGGCAACCGCGCCGAAATCATCGATTCGTTGCGCCGCAACACCGTCGATATCGCGCTGATGGGGCGGCCGCCGCGCGATGTGCCCGTACGCGCCACCATTTTCGGCGACCATCCGCTGGTCATCGTCGCCCCGCCTGACCATCCCCTCGCCGGCCGCCGCGATATCGCCAAGGAGGTGATGGCGCGCGAGCATTTCCTGTTGCGCGAATCGGGTTCCGGCACGCGCATCTCGCTGGAGTTCTTCTTCTCCACCGTTCCCGGCATGGCCGACAATCCCGGAACCGAAATGGGATCGAACGAGACGATCAAGCAGGCGGTCATGGCCGGCCTCGGCGTGGCTTTTCTGTCGGCTCACACCATCGAGCAGGAGCTGCAACTGCGCCGGCTCGTCATCCTCGATGTCGCGGGGATGCCGATCCGGCGGCAATGGTTCACCGTTTCGCGCGCCGACCGCACCCCGTCGCCCGCCATGCAGGCGTTCGCTGAATTTCTCGCCCGCGAAGGCGCGGGTCATTTGCCGGTGATCCCCAATACCTACCCGCTGGAATCGGTGGACGCAGCGGCGCTCTGAGGATCAGCATCGATCAATATGGCGCGGAAATCATTGACGTTTGTGCCTGTCGGCCCGGTGACGAACAGGTCGCCGAGCGTCGAAAAGGCGCGATGGGAATCGTTGTCGGACAGCAAGCGCGCCGGATCGAGGCCGTTCTGGCGCAGTCGCAATGCTGTGGCCCCGTCGGCAAAGGCGCCGGCATTGTCTTGCGAGCCATCGATGCCATCGGTGTCGGCGGCGAGAGCGCAGACGCCGTCGAGGCCCGAGAGGCCGAGCGCCAGCGACAGCGCGAATTCGCCATTGCGCCCGCCCCGGCCCGCACCGCGCAGCGTTACCGTCGTTTCCCCGCCTGAAAGCAACACCACAGGTGGCGCGAACGGCCGGCCGCGGGTAGCGATTTCCCGCGCCAGTGCGGCATGAACCTTGGCGACTTCCCGCGCCTCGCCCTCGATGGCGTCGGACAGGATGATGGCCGGAACGCCCGCCTCCCTCGCCGCTCCGGCGGCCGCCTCAAGCGAACGCGATGCCGAGGCAATGACGTGAACCGCGTTGCGCGCGAAACGCCGATCGGCGGGATCGGGCCCATCGTCCTTGCTCTCGTGCAAATGACGAAGCACCGCCGCCGGCAAATCCAGGCGAAAAAGGTCGATTGCCGCGAGCGCTTCGGCGCGCGTCGCGCCGCCCGGAACCGTCGGACCCGAGGCGACCAGCGCCGGATCGTCGCCGGGAATGTCGGAAACGATCAGGCTGACGACCCGCGCCGGCCAGGCCGCCGCCGCCAGACGCCCGCCCTTGATGCGCGAAATGTGTTTGCGCACCGCATTCATCGCCGAAATCGGCGCGCCCGAGGCGAGCAACGCCGCGTTGACGGCGATCTCGTCGTCGAGCGTCAGGTCTCCGGCAGGGGCGGCAACAACGCCGAACCGCCGCCGGTGACGGTTTCCTACAACCAGATCGTCGGCCGTCAGGCCTTCGACAAGTCCGAGCATTTGCTCCGCGCCGGCAAGTCCTGCCTCGTCCGGTACGGGATGAGCGGCCTCGATCACCTCGATTCGCCGGCACGGCGCGCCGAAGCCGCGCCGCGTCACCACCACGCCTGAAAGCGGCCCATCCCAAAGACCCTCGAACGCCTGCGCCAGTTGCGCCGCGCCCTTGCCGGCGCCGACGACGATCGTTCGTCCTTTCGGCCGCGCCGGCATGAACGGTCGCAAGGCCTCAAGCGGATCGGCCGCCGCAATTGCGGCGTCGAACAGGGAAGCGAGAAAAGCGCGTGGCGGCATTCTTTCGTTCCGATGGCGGACCGCCATCATGCTTGTTTTCCGCCCGCTTTCAAACCGCAACGGTGGCGACCGCGCAACGTGGCCGGAGGGAGCGAGCGCGCCGGTTTGCCCTGGCGGCCGGTGATCCGGTTGCCTTGGCCGTCCGTATGGGGGAATCGTGAACGCGCATGTCGAAACTGAAGCCCCCGGTTCGCGAAGCCGATCATTCCCCGATCGGCGAATGTGCGCGTCATGACGGTCGCGGAGGACCGCGCCTTGCTGCCCGACGCAGCGGCTTTGGCCGCTTGCGCGGTTGCAAGCGCGGTATCCCGCGACCGTCAATCCTTCGCGGTGCTCTACCGGCATTTCGCTCCGCGCGTGAAATCCTACGCCCTGCGCCTCGGCGCGCCGATAGCCGAAGCCGAGGAAATCGCACAGGAAACCCTGCTTGCCGTTTGGCGCAAGGCTGGTTTGTTTGACGCAGCCAAAGCTGGCGCGTCGACGTGGATATTCACCATCGCCCGCAATCTGTTCATCGACCGGCGGCGGAACGCGCGACGATCGGGAGAAGTGGCGGATGCCGCGCTGTCGGCGGAGCCGGTCGATCCGGCGACGCCCGATACCGCGCTCCAAGCCGACGAACGCGAACGCCGCGTGCGCGACGCCATTGCCAGGCTTTCGCCAGAACAACAGGCGGTGATCCGACTGTCCTATTTTTCCGAAACCCCGCAAACGCAGATCGCCGATACGCTCGGCATTCCGCTCGGCACTGTGAAATCGCGTGTCCGGCTCGCGGCCGAGAAACTGCGCCAGTATTTGGAAGATTGTCGATGACCGCCCATCCCTCCGAGGCCACGTTGATGGCGCATGCGGCTGGTCAACTCGGTCGCGCCCATGCAACGGTTGTTTCCGCACATGCTGAAACCTGCCCGCATTGCCGCGAACGACTCGCCGACTTTGCCGCCATTGGCGGCGTGCTGCTGGAAGAACTGCCGCTGGCGTCGATGGCGGGAGGCTTCGATCGGCTGATCGAGCGGATTGACCGCGAGGAAAACGCCGTGGTCGAAGCGGTGTTTACCGGCGCGCGTCCTCGCGGCGGGCCGGCCGACGACATTCGCCTGCCCGCCGCCCTTGACCGCCTTCCTGTCGGGCGCTGCCGCTGGATGGGACCGGGCATGAAATACGCCCGCGTCGGCATCGCCGATGAGAATGGCGTGCAGCTTGTCTTCCTGTCCATCGCGCCGGGGCGGGCCATGCCCGAGCACGGTCATTCGGGGCGCGAATTCACATTGGTGCTGCAAGGGTCATTCGGCGATGCGCGGGGCCGCTTCGTCGCCGGCGATTTCGCCGAAGAGGATGAGGACACCGAGCACACGCCGGTGGTCGCGGCCGGCGTGGACTGTATTTGTCTGGCCTCGATTGAAGGGCGCATGCGCCCGCGCAGCCTGGTAGCCAGGCTTGTCCAACCCTTCATCGGCCTGTGACCCAGTCGGCCTGGCTGTTACTCGCCGCCGCATTTCTCTCGGTCGCCATGGCGATCGCCTTCGTCGTTGCCGAAAGAAGCGGCCGCTCGGGCTTCATCGACGCCATTTGGTCGTTAGCCACCGGCTCCGCCGCCGCCGTTCTCGCCACCATTCCGGACGGTGGAGAAGTATTGCCGCGCCAATGGCTGGCAGCGGCACTGATGGCAGCGTGGACGCTGCGCCTGGCAGGGCATATCGGCGCGCGCTAACTGCGGCACGGCGATGATCCACGTTACGCGCATCTGCGCGCCGCGTGGGCGACAATGCGCGCAGGCGCCTGTTCTTTTTCCTCCAGATCCAGGCGGCTTGCGGGTTCATCCTCGTCGTGGCGGTCAGTTTCGCCTCGCGCAACCCGCGGCCATACGGCGTCCTCGACGCGGTCGCCTTGGCTATCGCGGTTGCCGGGCTTGTCGGCGCCACCGTCGCCGATCGGCAAATGGAGCGGTTCCGCGCTGAAAAACATTCCGGCCCGGCCATCATGAACACGGGCCTTTGGTCGTTGTCGCGCCATCCCAACTATTTCTTCGAATGGCTTTTCTGGTGCGCCTGGCCATTGTTCGCTTTGCCCTCGTCCGCCACCGTGATCGCCCTTTCGGCGCCGGCGCTGATGTATTGGCTGCTGCGCCACGCCTCGGGCATTCCGCACCTCGAAGCCCATTTGGAGCGGTCACGGCCGGAGGCTTTTGCCGCTTACAAGGCGACCGTTCCGGCGTTTTTCCCCTGGCCAGGGTATTCTTGGTGGTCAAGGAAACTCTAGCGCGGCGCGAAAAAGAGGGTCGTGGCCATTCCGATCATGGCGGCCAGGCTCGATGCCAAGGTACCCCAAATCATGTCGACAATTGTCAATGACAGCGGCCATCCCTTCAGAGTGGCCATATTGGTCAAATCGTAGGTCGCGTAGGCAATCAGGCCGAACAGCGCGCCCATCGCGGCGGCATGGCCGATGCGCCCGGAGTGAACCCCGGGCATCACTGCAAAGACGACAAGCCCGACCCCGAACAACAGATAGAACACCGCAGCCGGCGCGAGAGAGAAACGCTCCAACGCCATGCCGCCAAGCAGCGGTTTGTAGAAGCCTGGCCCCATGAGCGACAACCAAATGGCATCGACGGCGAGGAACGCCAGTAGAGTTGGCGGATAGGCGGTAAGGAACAGGCGCATGCGTTGATCTCCATCCTTCGACGCATCCGGCGCGCCACGTCCTCCTTACGAACGAAAAAGCTCCGCGGATTGGCGAAGACGAAAACGCCCGCCCGGCAGGGCCGGACGGGCGCAAAACGCGTGAATACGGGCGCGCGGTTCAGTCGTGCTTGATCTGTTTCAGCTTGCTGATGCCGACCAGTTCCATGAACGCCTTTTCGTAGAGCGGTTCGCTGGTGCCCTTGCGCAGCTTGCGGATGAAATATTTTTCAAACGCGATCTTCGCCGCATGCACCCATTTTCCGGACGAGGCCCAGTTGAGGTTGCGCGGCGGGATCTGCGGCTGGGCGACGAATGCGACGCCGGAATCGCCGAAATCGGCGAGGCAGACGGCGTTCCAGGTGCCCTGATGCGTCGGCTGCTGGCCACGCAGCAACTGGCCGATATTGTGCGCGGTGGCGGTGACCATCGATTCGATCATGAAGCCCGTCTTCGGCACGCCGCAGGGAACCGGAGTCGGCCCCATCGGCGGAATGGCGACGCAAACGCCAACCGCGAAGATGTTCTTGTATTTCGGGTTCTGCTGATGCTTGTCGACGATGGTGAAGCCGCGCGGGTTCGACAGGCCGTCAATGCCGCGAACCGGCTCGACGCCGCGGAAGGCCGGCAGCATCATCGAGAAGCCGAACGGCAATTCCTTGGTCGCCTTCACCGAACCGTCATCGGCGATTTCCTCGACCGTCATCTTGCCGTCTTCGACCTTCTTGACGCGGGTCGAGGTCAGCCACTTGATGTGATGGTCGCGCATCTCGCTTTCGAGCAAGCCCTTGGTGTCGCCGACGCCGTCGAGGCCGAGATGGCCGATATAGGGCTCCGCGGTCACGAAGGTCATCGGCACCTTGTCGCGGATCTTGCGGCGGCGCAGCTCGGTGTCGAGGATGAAGGTGAATTCGTAGGCCGGGCCGTAGCAGGATGCGCCCTGCACCGCGCCGATGATGATCGGTCCGGGATTCTTGCAGAAGGCCTCCCAGGCCTCGTGCGCCTTTTCGGCATGATCGATATGGCAAATCGACTGGGTGAAGCCGCCATGCGGGCCGAGGCCCTCGATTTCGTCGAAGGCGAGATCGGGCCCGGTGGCGACGATCAGGTAATCGTAGTCGACCGACGAACCGTCGACCAGTTCGATGCGGTTTTCGTCGGCATGCAGCTTCTTGGCGGCAACCGGTTTGAAACCGATACCTTTCTTTTTCATGGTCGGCTCAAGGTCGACGGAAATGTCGTCGCGCTTGCGCCAGCCGACGGGAATCCAGGGGTTTGACGGCACGAAATGATATTTCGGGTCCTTTGTGACGACCGTTATGCGGTCTTCCGGCCGCAACTGGTCCTTCATCTCGTAAGCCATGATTGCGCCGCCGAGACCGGCGCCAAGAACGACAATATGCGCCATCAATTCCTCCCTTTGTGGCAGACTTCAGCATAGGCGGATCGGACACGATTTCAATATGACATCGCATCTTTTGAATGTGACAAATTCGCAGTGGTGGAATTGCTCAGCCCCGCGCCGCGCGGCGTGATCCGAAACCGAGCAGGCGCGCGCCAAAGCGATAGCGATCATCCTCGCCACGTTCGACAAATCCATGGCGTTCGAGCGAACGCATCAGCCGAAACGCCGTCGTCTTGTTGATCGCGGCGCGACGCGCCGCTTCCGAAAGACTGAGCCCCTCACGCGCATCCAACACGCAAAGCAGCGCCAATCCGCGTTCCAGCGCCGCGACGCCGACATGCGCCGAAACCGGGCGCGGGGATATCGCTTCGCCGGACGCGCCGGTCGTCGATTTCGTGTTCTTTGTCATTTCCCTCTTCGCCCCCCGCGAGGATTCGTTTGCAACTTTGTCACGGAGCAGAACCGGCTTCAACAGCAATTGCGAATATAATAAACAATGTTGCAACAACGGGTTGCCCCAAGTATCGCAATGCCGATCGGAATTGCAGGGTGTAGGCGATGGATGAACGCGCATTCAGGGACTGGAGCCGCAAAGCGGCCGATTGGGGCGCAGACTATCGCGAATCGCTTGCCGAACGCCCGGTCCGCGCACCCTTGCCGCCGGTGCGACGCTGGCGCGATTGCCGCAGGCGCCACCCGAATATCCGGAAGCGATGGACGGGATTTTCGCCGACTTCGAATTGGTCATCCTGCCCGGAATGACCCATTGGCAGCATCCACGCTTCTTTGCCTATTTCCCCGCCAACGCCGCGCCCGTTTCCGTTATCGCCGAGTATCTCGTCACCGCCATGGCGGCGCAATGCATGCTGTGGCAGACATCGCCCGCCGCAACCGAACTGGAGACCCGCGTCCTCGATTGGCTGCGCCAGGGGCTCGGCCTGCCGGACGGCTTCCATGGCGTGATTCAGGATTCCGCCTCGTCGGCGACGCTGGCCGCCGTTCTGGTCATGCGCGAGCGGGCGCTGGCGTGGCGGGGCAACGCGGCCGGCCTGCCCGGGCAGCCGACCCTGCGCATCTATTGCTCCGGCGAGGCGCACACCTCAATCGATCGCGCCGTCTGGATTGCCGGAATTGGTCAGGCCAATCTGGTGAAGCTGCCGATCAAGGGGGCGACGCGCGCGATCGACCTCGATGCGCTCGATGCCGCGATCCGAGCCGATGTCGCCGCCGGTCTGGCGCCAGCCGGGATCATCGCTTGCGTCGGCGCCACCGGCGTCGGCGCGACCGACGATGTCGCCGGCGTCTGTCGCGTCGCCGCCGCGCATGGGCTTTACGTTCATGTGGACGCCGCCTGGGCCGGCTCGGCGATGATCTGTCCGGAATTCCGGGAACTGTGGTCGGGCGTCGAATTGGCCGATTCCATCGTGTTCAATCCGCACAAATGGCTGGGCGCACAGTTCGATTGCTCCGCCCATTTCGTCCGCGACCCGGAAAGCCTCGTCCGCACGCTGGCGATCCAGCCGGAGTATCTGAAAACCCACGGCCATGACGGCGTAATCAACTATTCGGAATGGTCGGTGCCGCTCGGCCGCCGCTTCCGGGCGCTGAAAATTTGGTTCCTGCTCCGCGCCCACGGCCTGGAGGGCTTGCGCGCCATGATCCGCGACCATGTCGCCTGGGCGCAGGCGCTCGCCCTTCGTTTCGACGCCGATCCCGCTTTCGAGGTGACGAGCCCGCCGATTCTCTCGCTGTTCTCGTTCCGGCATGTCCCGGCCGGCGTCGCCGATCTCGATGCGCACAATCTGCGCCTGCTCAACGCCATCAATGACGACGGCCGCATCTATCTGACGCAGACGAGGCTCGACGGGAAACTGGTGATCCGCTTTCAGGCGGGCGCGTTCACGACCACCGAGGCCGATGTCGCCTCGGCCTACGATGTCGTCAGCGAAATCGCCGCCGGTCTTGCCTGATCAGGCGATTTCCGCGACCTTGACGGCGCGGCCCTCGGCCACGGATTTCAGCGCGGCCTCGGCCAGCGCCAGCGCCGCCATGCCGTCATCGCCCGACGGCTTCGGCTTCTTCTTCGACGCCAGAGCGGCGATGAAGTGCGCGATCTCCGCCGCGTAGGCGTCGGTGTAGCGCGTCATGAAGAAATCGTGCAGCGGCGGGCGGGTATAGCCCTTGGCCCCGGCGACCTCGATCGACACCGGGCGCTGGTTTTCTGCCGAAACGAGCCCCTCCGAACCGTGGACCTCGATGCGCTGGTCGTAGCCATAGGTGGCGCGGCGCGAATTGGAGATCACCGCCTGCCGGCCCGATTTTGTCGTCAGGATGACCGAAACGGAATCGAAATCGCCGAGCCTGCCGATCGCCTTGTCGACCAGCACCGAGGCCGACGCCATCACCGTCTCCGGCTCCTCGCCGAGCAGGAAGCGCGCCATGTCGAAATCGTGGATGGTCATGTCGCGGAAAATGCCGCCCGAACGCTTGATGTAGTCGGCCGGCGGCGCGCCAGGATCGCGCGATGTGATCGTCGCCATCTCGACCTTGCCGATGGCGCCGTCGTCGATGGCCTGGCGAACGGCGGCGAAATGCGGGTCGAAGCGGCGGTTGAAGCCGACCATCAGCGTGCCCTTGGTCTCCTTGACCACGGCCAGGCACTGCTTGACGCGCGCCAGCGACAGATCGATCGGCTTCTCGCAGAACACGGCCTTCTTCGCCCGGCAGAAGCGCTCGATCAGGTCCGCATGCGTATCGGTCGGGGTGCAGATGACGACCGCGTCGATGTCTTTCGATTTTTCGATCTCATCGATGGTGCGCACGGCGCAGCCATAGGCGTCGGCGATGGCCTGCGCCGCGGCCGGAAAGGCGTCGGCCACCGCGACGAGGCGCGCGTCGGCATTGCCGGTGACGGCCTTGGCGTGAACCTTGCCGATGCGGCCGGCGCCGAGCAGGGCGAAACGAACGGTCATGACGAAACCTCGCGGAAACGGGCGTCGACGCCCAACTGGAATGAACGGATTAACCCGATTGGATTTGGAATTTTCATTCCATTGCCAGTGGGGAAAGTCAAGCCGTTCCGCCCTCAGGCCGCCGGGGCCTTCAGTTTTTCGATCGTTTGCGGCAGGTCGGCGAAGGATTTCATCACGCCGTCGGCGCCGAGGCTCGACAGGGGCTCGCGCGAATAACCGTCCTCGACCAGCACGACGGGAATATGCGCCGCCCGCGCCGAGGCGACATCGGCGATGGAATCGCCGACCATCAGCGCCCGCGACGGCGAAACGCCGAGGCGTTTGCAGGCTTCCAGCAGCATGTCAGGGGCCGGCTTCTTGGCAAACCCCGCCTCGCCGCCGACCGCCGTGTCGACGAAGGGCGCGAAGCCGAAATGCTCCAGGATGCGCTCGGTGAAGGGCTGCGGCTTGTTGGTGACCACCGCGATTTTCACCCGCGCCTTGGCGTAGGCTTCGACAATCGCCAGCGCGCCCGCATTGGGTTTGGTCAGGATCGTCAGGTGATCGCCATAGAGCACCATCATGCGGTGAAACGCGGCGTCGAGCGTTTCGCCGGCGATCGGCGCGCCGGACGCGGCGAAAGCGCGCTCGACCAGCTTCCTGATGCCGTCGCCGATCATGTCGCGCACGGCGGGAACCGACAGCGGCTTGCGGCCATGCTCGGCGATCAACGCGTTCGCCGCCGCCGCGATATCCGGCGCGGAATCGATCAGCGTGCCGTCGAGGTCGAACAGGATCGCTTGCGGCCAGCCGCAGCGGTCGCCGGAATCGGTGAAAATCGAAGCCATGGTTCCCTCGTGTCTGCTTCAAGCGGCTTGTCGTTGGTCCGGTTTGTCGCGGACCTCGCGGCCGGTCAAGCGGAACCGGGCGACGCCGATTGACAAATCGCCGCGCCGGGCGGAAATCACCGGCCGAAGCGAGGAATTCCCATGCGCGCCGTTTTCGTCCAGCTGCAATGCGTTCCCGGCAAGACCTACGAGGTCGCCGACGCCCTGTTCGAGCGCGAGGTCGCCTCCGAACTTTATTCGACCAGCGGCGAATACGATCTGCTGATGAAGCTCTATGTCGACGAGGCCGACGATATCGGCCGCATCGTCAGCGGCCACATCGCCGACATTCCCGGCATCGTCCGCACGCTGACGACGTTGACTTTCAAGGCGTTTTGAATTTCAGGGACAGTTTACTTAATTCGCCGTTTCGCGGCGGCGGCGAAACGCACAACCGAATTAAGTAAACTATCCCTGAAATTCACACAGGCGCGGCCGGTCCAGCCGCCTGCGCCTTCGCCTCCCGCTCCTGCCGCGCCAGCGCCCGGACGAACCCTTCCCGCGATGACAGACGCGTCCAATAGGCGTTGACCTGCGGGGCGAATTCCGCGTCGAGGCCGATCGACCGCGCCAGCATCAGCGCGTAGCCGACCGAAATGTCGGCGGCGGTGAAGCGGTTCGCGGCGACGAAATCGGAGCCGCCCAGCACCGTATTGATCAGTTTCAGCCGCCCGTTGAACCATTTGGCGTAATCGTCGGCGACCTGAGGCTGCTTGCGTTCGTCCGGTTCGAGCACGCGGTAACGCAGCACCAGCGTCTGCGGAAAGGTCAGGGTCGCCTCGCCGTGGTGAAGGAAATTGAGAAACGCGCCATAGGCGGGATCGGCGACGCCTACGCCAAGGCCCCTTTCGGGGTGGCGGTCGGCGAGAAACTGGCAGATGGCGGACGATTCCGTCATTCGCGTCCCGCCTTCGACATAAAGCGGCACGGTGCCGAGCGGATTCTCGTCGAAATAGGGCTTGGCGAAGGCGCGCGGCGGAAAGGGCAGGACTTTCAACTCGTAATCGAGGCCCAATTCCTCCAGCATCCACAGCGGCCGGAAGGATCGCGCATTGACGCAATGCCAAAGCGTGCGCATCGGTTCAGTCCTCCTTCGCCATTGCCAACCGCGCCTCCTCGGGCGAGGCGATCGCGCGCCCCTCGGACCGCGCCAGGGCAACGAGCGTTTCGATCAGCGGACCGTTGCCTCCGGTACGCGCGCCATTGGGAAGATAGAAGGTGTCCTCGACCCCGGTTCTGAGATCGCCGCCGAGCCGCGCCGCCGCGGCGTGCACCGGCCAGATCTCCTCTCGGCCAATGGCGGTGACGCTCCAGCGCGCGCCCGGCAGCGCATGCTTGACCAGGATCGGCAGCAGATCGGGATCGGCCGCCATGCCGGAAGCCACGCCCATGACGAAATTGTACTTCGGCAGGCCCGAAAACATGCCGGTTTCGGCGAACAGCCCGACCGATCGCGCGATGCCGGTGTCGAAACACTCGAATTCGGGGCGCGAACCGGACTCGCGCATCGCCGCCAGAAATGCCGCGATTTTGTCGACCGGATTGTCGAACAGCATCGGCGGCCAGGCCCATCGCCCGGCGGAAGCGGTCTTGAGGTAATTGAGCGAGCCGGCGTTGCAGGCGGCGATTTCCGGCCGCGTCGCTTTCAGGCATTCAACCGGCCCGGATATGTCGGGCCCGATAACGCCGGTGGTCTGGTTGATCACCACGCCCGGGCAAGCGTCGCGGATGGCATCGACGATTTCGGCCGCGACCAATGGCGCCCACGACGGCAAATGGCCCTGCCCCGCCTCCTGGCGGCGGAAATGCACATGCATGACGCTCGCCCCGGCATTGAAGGCGCGGCGCGCCTCGTCGGCCATTTCCCGAGGCGTCACCGGCACGGGCTGGCGTGCCGGATCGGTCAACACCCCGGTCAACGCGCAGGTGACAATCGCCTTTTCGGTCATGCCCCTTCCTCCGCCCGGATCATCGCCAGCAGCGCCCGCGCCGCCACCTGCTGTCCGGGGGCGACAGCAACGCCGGTCACCGCGCCGTCGATGGCGGCGAGCACATTGTGCTCCATTTTCATCGCTTCGAGAACGACGAGAAGATCGCCGCGTTTGACGCGGTCGCCGGGGGCGACGAACACGCGGGAAACCATGCCGGTCATCGGCGCGGTCACGACGCCGTCGCCTCCTTCCATGGCGCGACGCGGCGGGGCGTAACTGATATCGCGGACGCAAACGATGCGGCCGGCGTCGAGCCATAAAGCATCGCCATCGCGGGCGATGGTTGCGGAGCGCTCGACGCCGTCGATCGCGTAGCGGATTCGGGAGGTGTCAGGCTTGGTCAACGCGACGGAAACCGGACGCGACAGGCCCGTGATCGAAAAATCACCCGCACCCCGGACCCCTCCCTTCAAGGAGGAGTGGAGAGGGGCGGTGGACTCCCCTCCTCCTTGAAGGGAGGGGTCGGGGGTGAGGGTAAGATCTCGCCGTTTGACTAAAAGTGGATTGGCCTTCCCCCCCCACTCCAGTTTCAGCGGCGTCGCCCGCCAGGCCGGCGACGGGCGCTCGTCGCCCACTCCGGCGAACAGGGCCGCCGCCAGCGCCAGATCGCTCTCGCCGACCGCGCCATCGAGCAACCCCTCGCCATTCTCGCCGATGAAGGCGGTCGTCGCCGCGCCGGCGACAAAGTCGGGATGCTCAAGCGCGGCGATGAGAAAATCGCGATTGGTGACAACGCCGAGCGTCACGGTTTCTTTCAGCGCCGCGACAAGCCTCGCCCGCGCTTCGGCGCGCGAATTACCATGGGCGACAATCTTGGCGAGGAGGGAATCGTAATGCGGCGAAACAACCGAACCGTCTTCGACGCCCGCATCGGTGCGGGCACTAACCGATGTGCGAAAGGCGAGCAACCTGCCGGTCGCCGGCAGGAAACCGTTTGCCGCATCCTCGGCGCACAGCCGCGCCTCGATGGCGTGGCCAGCAAACCGCACTTCGTCCTGCTTGAGCGGCAGCTTGCGACCTTCGGCCATGGCGAACTGCAGCGCCACCAGATCGTGTCCGGTGATCGCCTCGGTCACTGGATGCTCGACCTGCAGGCGCGTGTTCATTTCGAGGAAGAAGAAACGCCCGTCGCCGTCGAGCAGGAATTCGACCGTGCCGGCGCCCTCGTAACCGACGCTCTTCGCCGCCAATACGGCCGCCGCGCCCATCGCCTCGCGCAACGCCGGAGTAACGGCCGGCGATGGCGCTTCCTCGATCAGCTTCTGGTGCCGGCGCTGGATCGAGCAATCGCGCTCGCCGAAATGGATCACGGAACCGTGGCGGTCGGCCATGATCTGGATTTCGACATGGCGCGGCCGGAAGACCGCCTTTTCGAGCAGCAGCCGGTCATCGCCGAAACCGGCCATCGCTTCAGCCCGCGCCGAGGACAAGGCCGACGGCAAGGATTCCGCTTCCGCGACGAGGCGCATGCCGCGCCCGCCGCCGCCGGCCGAGGCCTTGACCATCACCGGAAAACCGATAGCCGCCGCTTCGGCGATCAGGCGCACGTCCGATTGATCATCTCCGTCATAGCCGCGCACCACCGGCACACCGGCTGCGCGCATGATCGCCTTGGCCGGAGCCTTGCCGCCCATCGCCCGCATCGCCGCGGCCGGCGGGCCGATGAAAGCGATGCCGGCCGCGGCGCAGGCGTCGGCGAATGCCGGGTTTTCCGACAGGAAGCCGTAGCCGGGATGGATGGCGTCGGCGCCGGTCGTCCGCGCCGCCGCGATGATCGCTTCGATCGACAGATAGGATTGCGCCGGCGTCGCAGGGCCGATGCGCACCGCCACATCGGCCCTGCGCGCATGCACCGCGTCGCGATCGGCGTCGGAATAGACGGCGACAGTCCGATAGCCGAGCGTCTTGGCCGTGCGCATCACCCGGCAGGCGATTTCGCCGCGATTGGCGACGAGGATGGTGTTGAAACGGGTCATTCTTCCGCCCATTTCGGTTTGCGCCGCGCCATGAAGGCGGCAATGCCCTCTCCCGCTTCGGTTCCGCGCACGGCGGCGGCGAAAACCCGCGCCGCCTCCTCGAGGAAGCCGTCGTCATGGCCGGCGCGGGCGAACAACGCCTTGGTCGCGGCAGCCGCGCCGGGCGCGGCGCGCGTCAGTTCGGCAAGCAATTCGGCCAGCGCCGCCTCGCCGTCCTCGGCGAAAATATCGGCAAGACCCATTTCCGCCGCCTCGCGTCCGCCCAGCCTCCGGCAGGAGAGCACCAATTGCAGCGCTTTTGGCCGGCCGAGCCGGGCGATGACATAGGGCGCGATCTGCGCCGGAACGAGGCCGAGGCTCGCCTCGGTGAGCGCGAATTTGGCGTTGGCTGCAGCGATAACGAAATCGGAGGCAGCCGCCAACCCGAAACCGCCGCCGGCCGCCATGCCGTCGACCAGCGCGATGGTCGCAAACGGCAGCGCCGCATAGCGAGCAAAGAAGCGCCCGCCGGCGCGGTTCATCGCCGCGATCGGGTCGTCCTCGCCCGGAGCGGGCGGATCGGCGATGGCCGCCAGCATGGCTTTAACGTCGCCGCCGGCGGAGAATGCCCCGCCCGCGCCGCGCAGCACGAGCGCCCGCGCCCCGCCGGCTACGGCGACGTCGAGCGCGACCTCGACTTCGCCGACCAGAGCCGCCGACAACGCATTCATGCTTCCCGGATCGTTCAACGTCAGCGACACGACACGGTTTTGCGCGATCGCCGCGATGAACCGGTAGGCCGGGAATTCCATCGCCGCGCTCATGATCTGGCCACGCCAAAACTGTTCGGACATAAGACCCGCGCATCGCCCTCGGCGCAGACGGCCAGGCAAAGGGCGAGCACGCGGCGCGAGTCGCGCGGATCGATCAGCCCGTCGTCCCACAGGCGCGCCGTGCCGAACAGCGCCGTCGACTGGGCGTCGTAGGCGGCGACAATCGCCTTGGCCTGATCGTCGAACATTCCTTCCGGCGGCTCGACGCCCTTGGCCCGCATGCCGTCTTCCATGACAATGCGCATCACTTTCGCCGCCTGCTCGCCGCCCATCACGGCGATGCGGTTCGACGGCCACGAGAACACGAAGCGCGGCGCGAACGAGCGCCCGCACATGGCGTAGTGCCCGGCCCCGAATGCGCCGCCGATTTGCAAAGTGATTTTCGGCACGGAGGCGTTGGTGACCGCCTGGATCATTTTCGAACCGTGCTTGACGATGCCGGCGCGCTCCGCCTCGACCCCGACGATGAACCCGGTGGTGTTCTGAAGGAAGATCAGGCTCGCGCCAGATTGGCAACACAATTGAATGAACTGCGCCGCCTTGGCCGCGCCGTTGGCGTCGATCGGGCCATTGTTGGCGAGAATGCCGACGGCGCGGCCTTCGACGCGGGCGAAGCCGGTGACGGTGGAGACGCCCCAATCCGGCTTGAAATCGACGAAATCGGAGCCGTCGACCAGGCGGGCGATCAGCTCGCGCGCATCGTAGGGCTTCCGGTAATCGGGGGAACAGATCGACAGCATGTCCTCGGCGTCGAAAAGCGGTTCGGCGAAAACCGACGGCCCGGCGACGCGGTCCCAGTTCCATGCGCCGACGATGTCGCGCGCCATGCGGATGGCGTCGGCATCGTCCTCGGCCAGATAGTCGCCGACGCCGGAAATGGCGGCGTGCATTTCCGCCCCACCGAGATCCTCGTCAAAGGCGATTTCGCCGGTGGCGGCTTTCAACAGCGGCGGGCCGGCAAGGAAAACCTTGGAGCGTCCGCGCACCAGGATGACGTGGTCGGCGAGCCCGGTCTGGTAGGCCCCGCCCGCCGTCGACGAGCCATGCACGACGGAAACGACGGGCAGGCCTTTCGCCGACATCCGCGCCATGTTGGCGAAGGTGGCGCCGCCGCGCACGAACATCTCGGCCTGCAGCAGTAAATTCGCCCCGGCGCTTTCGACCAACTGGATGAAGGGCAGCCGGTTTTCCAGCGCGATCTCCTGCGCCCTGATCGCCTTTTCCACGCCAAGTGGATGCGCCGCGCCGCCCTTGATGCCGGAATCGTTGGCCGACACCATGACGCGCACGCCGTTGACGACGCCAATGCCGGCGATGAGCCCGCCGCCGTACACATTGGTCTTGCCGTTGTCATCGTGCATGGCGAGGCCGGCAAGCGTCGACAGTTCGAGGAAAGGCTGGCCGCGATCGAGCAGCAGGTTGACGCGCTCGCGCGGCAGCAGCTGGCCGCGGGCGCGGAATTTGGCCTCGGCCTTGGCCGAGGCCTCCGGCGCCTTGGCTTCAAGGTCGCGGAATTGGGCGATCAGGTCGAGATGGCGGGCGCGGTTCTCCGCCATGCCGGCGGCGTTGGCATCGAACCGGCTTTCAAGGACGGCCATGTCGCCTCCGATGAATTGAGCGCCGCTCATTCTTGCATCACCAGCAGAAATGAGTCAAACTCATTTCATGACAGAAGCGTCCCGAAAGCGCCGCATCCACGACCGCGACCGCGAGGCCGATATCATCGACGCGGCGCATCGCCTGTTTTCGGAAAAAGGCTTCGACGGAACCTCGGTGGCCGAGATCGCCCGCGCGGCCGAGGTCGCCGAGGGCACGCTTTACCTCTACGCCGCCACCAAGCGCGACCTGCTCGCCAAGGTGATCGAGCGCTGGTACGCCGGCCTGATCGACGCGTTGAAGCACACGCTCGACGCCGAGCCGGACGCGAAGGCGAAGCTCCACGCCTTCGTCCGCGCCCAGTTCGCCGTCTTCGTCGATCACGCCGCCTTCGGCCGCCTGCTCGCCCGCGACATCCGCGCCGAACCCGGCTACCGCGAATCCGCGCTTTACCGCATGAACCGCGACTACACCCGCCTGTTCATGGATCTCCTGCGCCAGGGCCAGGCCGAGGGCGTCATCCGCGATGATCTGCTGCTCGATATCGCCCGCGATCTGTTCTTCGGCGGCATCGAGCACGCCGCCATCGCCGGCGTGTCGCGCGAGACGCTCAATCCCCGCGCGCGGGCGTTTTTCGAGACGTGGTGGGCGGGGGTGCGGGCCTGAATCAATGTGTTCGTTGAAAGCGACGCTCTCGTGCTTCGAAGGACGAGGGCAATCCCTACCCCGCCGCGGCAAGCAGGCTGGCGTTGCCACCCGCCGCCGTGGTGTCGACCGAAACGGTGCGCTCCACACACAGCGTCGCCGCGTCGAGCGAAACAACCAACGGAACGATCGGTCCGATGCGCCGCGCCAGCGCCCGGCGCACGAAGCGCAGCGTTTCATCGTCGCCGCCACATAACGCGACATCGAAGCGCCCGTCGACCAGCAGCGCCTCGGACGGCTGCCCGTCGAATACGGCGAGCGGCAGCCCCTGCCCCATGAGCGGCTTCAGCGCCGCGCTCGCGCCCGCGCCGATCGCGACGACGGCGTTGCCGCAGCCGAGCGCGGCTACCGCCTGCGCCAGCAATGTTTCCGCCGACGGCCCAAGGCAGAGCGCCGCGCCTCTGGGGCTGAGCGCCAGCGTGTTGGCTTCGCCGGTCGGTCCTGGCAGGTCGACCGGACCGAAATCGAGCCCGGCCGCTTCCGCCACCGCTTCGCCCGCCTTGCCGCGCAGCAATTTGCGCAGCATCGCGACGCGGTCCGTCCGCGACGCCCATTCGCCGGCGTCCGGCGCGGCGTCATGCTCGGGACCGACTTCGGCGCCGCCGAAACGCCCGCCGGAATCGAGCCGCGCCGGCTTGAGAAAACGCGGCAGATAATGCGGCCCGCCCGCCTTTGGTCCGGTGCCCGAAAGTCCCTCGCCGCCAAAGGGCTGCGCGCCCACCACCGCGCCGATCTGGTTGCGATTGACGTAGACATTGCCGGCGCGGATGCGATCGAGCACGCGCTGCACGCGTTCGTCGATGCGCGTGTGCAGCGCGAAGGTCAGGCCGTAACCGCGCGCGTTGATTCGGGAAATCGTCTCGTCGAGCTCGTCGGCCTCGAAGGTCGCGACATGCAGCACCGGGCCGAACACTTCGCGCTCGACCGCGCCGATGCCGTCGGTCGCCAGCACCGTCGGCGCGACGAAAAGGCCATCGTTCGGCGCGTCGAGGCGGGCGATCAGGCGGCCGGCCCGCTCTTCCTGCGCCACATAGGCGGCGATTCCGGCCTGCGCCTCATTGTCGATCACCGGGCCGACATCGGTGGCCGGATCGGCCGGGTCGCCGAGCGTGAGCGCCGCCATCGCGCCTTTCAGCATCGCCGTCACCTTCGCCGCGACGTCCTTCTGCACATAAAGCACGCGCAGCGCCGAGCAGCGCTGGCCGGCAGACTGGAAGGCGGAAGCGAGGATGTCGCGCACCGCCTGCTCGGGCAGTGCGGTGGAATCGACGATCATGGCGTTGATTCCGCCGGTCTCGGCGATCAGCAGCCCGTCCGGCGCGGCGTGTTCGGCGAGCGACCGCTCGATCAATCTCGCCACTTCGGTCGAACCGGTGAAGCACACCCCGGCGATGCGCGGATCAGCGGTGAGCGGCGCGCCGGCGTTCGGGCCGTCGCCGCAAACGAGCTGCAGCGCGTCGGCGGGAATTCCGGCCTCATGCAGGAGTTTAACCGCGCGCGCCGCGATCAAGGGCGTCTGTTCGGCCGGCTTGGCGACGACCGCGTTGCCGGCGGCGAGCGCCGCGGCGACCTGCCCGGTGAAAATGGCGAGCGGGAAATTCCACGGCGAGATGGCGACGATGACGCCGCGCGCCTCGCCGGAATGCCGTTCCGCCTCGTCGGCGTAATAGCGCAGGAAGTCGACCGCCTCGCGCAATTCGGCAATGGCGTCGGTCAACGTCTTGCCTGCCTCGCGGCAGGCGAGCGCCAGGAATTCGCCGGTGTTGGCCTCGTAGAGGTCGGCGGTCCGGCGCAGGATCGCGGCGCGTTGTGCGGCCGAGGTCGATGACCAACCGGCGAAACCGCCGAGCGCCACCGTTACCGCCGCGCGGGCGGATTCTGGCGTGGCTTCTAGGACTTCGCCGACGATGTCGGAGGGTGTGGCGGGGTTGAAAATCAGGCGTGCGTCATCACCTTGCTTGCGCGCTTTCTCACCCCCGCCCCCGACCCCTCCCCTCAAGGGGGAGGGGAGATCGGTGGGCGTCCCCCCTCCCCCTTGACGGGAAGGGTCGGGGGTGGGGGCAATGCCCGCGGCGGACCGCCATCGGTACGGCGCCATGAACGGCGCGCGGACGGAGAGCAATCGCTCCAGCGTCGCCGGATCCTGGACGTCGTATCCGCGCGAATTCACCCGCGCGCCGAAGAGCCCGTCCGGCGGCGCAATCGCCGGATTGCGTTTGGTCGAAAGCGCCTCCAAGGCCGCGAACGGATCGGCGGCGATGGCTTCAGGCGCGACATCCTCGTCGACGATCTGGTGGACGAAGGAAGAGTTGGCGCCGTTCTCGAGCAGCCGGCGCACCAGATAGGCGAGCAGATCCTCATGCGCGCCGACCGGCGCGTAGATGCGGCAGCGTGCGCCGCCCTTGACCAGTTCCTCGTGCAGCGCCTCGCCCATGCCGTGCAGACGCTGGAACTCGAACAATGCGCCCGCCGGCGCCAACGCCAGCACCGTCGCCGCCGTGTGGGCGTTGTGCGTGGCGAATTGCGGATAGATGCGGTCGGCGGAGGCGAACAGTTTGGCGGCGCAGGCGATGTAGGAGACGTCGGTCGCCGCCTTGCGCGTGAACACGGGAAAGCCGGTCAGGCCGAGCATCTGCGCCTTCTTGATTTCCGAATCCCAATATGCGCCCTTGACCAGGCGCACCATGATGCGCCGGTCGAGCTTTTCGGCCAACGCGTTGAGCCAATCGATGACAAAAGGCGCGCGCGGACCGTAGGCCTGCACCACCACCCCGAAACCGTCCCAACCGGTTAACGACGCATCACTCAGAACCGCCTCGATCGCATCGAGCGACAGGTCGAGCCGGTCGGCTTCCTCGGCGTCGATGTTGAGGCCGATGCGCGCCGCTTTCGCCGCCTGGGCCAGGCTCAGCAGGCGGTCGGCCAGGACCGGCAGCATCGACGCCTTTTTCAGCGTCTCGTAGCGCGGGTGCAGCGCCGACAGCTTGACCGAGATGCCCGGATTGGCGCGCGCATCGTCGCTTTTCGCCTCGCGCGCGATCGCCGCGATGGCGTCCGCATAGGCGCGGTGATAGCGAGCCGCATCGGCCTCGGTGCGCGCCGCTTCGCCCAGCATGTCGAAGGAATGGGTGTAGCCGCGCCCATTGGCGGCGCGGCCGCGCCTCAGCGCTTCCTCGATGGTGCGCCCCAGCACGAACTGGTCGCCGAGCTCACGCATCGCGGCGCCGACCGCGGTGCGGATCACCGGCTCGCCGAGGCGGCGGATCATGGCGCGCAGCGTCTCGCCGACGCCGCCCTTGCCTTCGTCGAGCACGCGTCCGGTCAGCATCAGCGCCCAGGTCGAGGCATTGACGAAGATCGAGGCCGATGAGCCGGAATGCGACGACCAATCATGCGGCGCGATCTTGTCGCGAATCAGCTCGTCCATGGTTGTGGCGTCGGGCACGCGCAGCAGCGCCTCGGCCAGACACATCAGCGCCACACCCTCGCCCGTCGACAGCCCGTATTCGGAGAGAAACGATTCCATCAGCTTCGGTTCGGAAGTCGCCCGCACGGCCCGCACCAGATCCGCGCCACGCGCCGAGATGGCCGACCGGTCGCGCGCCGACAGCGCCGCGATGCCGCTGAGCCGCGCGAAGTCATCCTCCTCGTCGGCGATGACATGGACGCGAAGGGCGGCGCGAAGCTCGGCGAGGCGGTCGGGCATGGCAAAGATTCCGGCAAATTGTGATTTCGCCTAAAATAGCACCGCGCCGCAAATCATGCCGGACTGTTTTTTCGCAGGTATTGCATCAAACGACCCGCAAAACTAAGAGAACGCACTCCAAACGGAGCGTATAACGTCATGCCTGACGATCAATTGGACCGCATCGACCGCAACATCCTCGCCGCCCTCTCCTGCGAGGGCCGCCTCTCCTCGGCGGACTTGGCGCAGAAGGTCGGCCTGTCGAAAACGCCGGTGCAGGCTCGCGTCAAGCGGCTGGAGCGCGACGGCTTCATCCGCGGCTACGCCGCCCAGATCGACCGCGCCCGCATGGGCGAAGGCCATATCGCCTTCGTTCAGGTGACCTTGTCGGACACGCGCTCGGCCGCGCTGGACGCCTTCAACAAGGCGGTGCGCCTCGTGCCCGAAATCGAGGAATGCCACATGATCGCCGGCGGCTTCGACTATCTGCTGAAGGTGCGCACCCGCGACATCGTCGCCTACCGCCGCATCATGGGCGAGAAAATCTCCTCGCTGCCGGCGGTGGCGAACACCTCCACCTTCGTGGCGATGGAGACGGTGAAGGAGGGGTGAGTTCATTATGAATATTTGCATTTCAACGTAGAATCACTCAATTCTGGAAAGGTGATCGTTGGAGCGGCGTTCATATTCGAATTAAGTGTCGATGTGCATTAAATTGCCATCCACTGCCGCAAAGGATCAAAAAATGAAGTCTAAGTTTTTAATTGGATTAAGCTTACTAATCGGAGGCAGCGCAGTTGCTTCTGAAGTAAAAATGTGGGTATCCGTAGATCAAACCGATAGAATGACTTGCCCTTCAGAGAATTGCGGTAAGGTTGGTCGACTTTTTTTCCGCGAATCGGCTGTTGTTCATGAAATTGTTGGAACATGGGCTAGAGTGACAAAATATTATGACGACGCGTGCTCCAGCGGAGTATCTGTATACGTTGATAGCGGCCCGAATAAATGTAATTCAGCCAATGGTATTAGCAATGGAAAAGTTGCGGAATGGGTAAAGCTCGAACATCTTAATTTAATCAGACCTGATGATCCTGGGGCCGGCGCAACCGGGGCAGCTAAGCTGGTTGCTGGGTCCGATGATTTTCGGCTTTATGCGGAACAATTTACGATAGCTGCGGTAGAGTTGATAGAAAAACAAATATGTAGCGAAACCGATTTTATTGATAACGGCGGATGGATTAAGTCTACAAACCGAGGTGAAGGGATATATTTCACTTATTGCAGAAATAAAAAAATATATCTCGATGTTGCAAGTGGAAATATTTCAAAATAACAAAAAATATGTCAGCTGCGAAGTGCGCTTAGAAGTGTAAATTACGGCACGTCGCCCATTGCAGATTATTGTTAATTGCCTAATTAGCCGCTTGGAATTCAATTCTAGTGTCAATTACTAAGAATATATGTTGCGGCTTCACCCGCCCAGCGTCTTCAAAAACGCGATCAGCGCCGCTTTTTCCGCATCGGTGAAGTTCGCCGGCTCCAGTTCGCTGTGGCCGGCCGGCGCGGGCGGCGCGGCCGAATAATGCTGCAGCGCCGCGTCCAGCGACCCGATCTGCCCGGCATGCATGTAGGGCGGCCGTCCGGCGACGCCGCGCAGGCTCGGCGTCTTGAAGGCGCGCAGCAGGTCCTCGCCTTGCCGCACCATGAATTTCAGTTCGCCGCAGTCGCTCTCCTTGCCATCGGATCAATTGATGCAGCGGCCCTTGGACACGAACAGTTTGAAGCCTTCGAGTTCGTCGGCCTCCAGCGCGGCCTCCGCCGTCATCGGCCGGCCTGAGGCGAGCGCCTTGGCGTAACGGTCGAAGCGCGTTTCGGGGAAAACGAGCGAGCGCTCGAAAGCCGCGATCGCCTTGCCGAAATTGGCGTAGACACGGTTGACCGCCTCACGGTCGGCTTCGCTCATCGAAGCCCAGGCCGCCTTTTCCGCGTTTGTCCCGAACGGTCCGGCCGAGGCGGGAGTCGCGGACAAATCGGGCATCGGCCCGAACAGGCTTTCGTAGCGCGGTCGGTAAGCTTCCGCGATGCGGCGGGCCACGAAGACTCGCGTCACGCCATGTTCGACCTGGCTTTCGACCGGCCCCAGCGCCTGGCTCCACAGCGAATCCTTGCGCCCGTCCCAGAACAGCCACGGCGACCACGCCACCCCGGTCAGCGGCATGGTGCGCCGGTTGGTGACACCGACGCCGACGCCAAGCGGCAATTGATCCTGGAACTGCTTTTCCGCCACATGGCAGGTGCCGCAGGCGACGCGCCCGTCGCGGGAGAACGAGGTGTCGTTGAACAGGGTGGCGCCAAGCGCCGCGGCGCGCGGTTCGTCGGCAACCGCGTTGGTCGGATCGGCGGGAAGCGGCGCCAATCGGTCGATGGACAGCGACTGGATGATTTTCTTCTGTTCGTCGGTCAGCGTCTCACGTTGGCAGGCGGAGAGCGCCAGCACGGCTGCAATCGCGACAAGGGCAACGGCGCGCATCGGTTCAAACCACGAGGTTGAATTCCACTGTATCGGTTTTTCCCTCCCCGGTCACCGTGAGGCGGATCACCCACCAGCCGCCCATGTTGAACTTGACGCCTTCGATGCGGTAACGCCCCTCACCCAACGCCGCCGTCATCGCCGGCGCAGTCGGCAGGCCATGGCCGTGTTGCGGCATGCCGCCGTCGACAGCGATCCCGGCGTTCTCGACCGGTTTGCCGTCCGGTGTCGTCACCGTGGCGATCCAGGCGTGCAGCGCGCCTTGTTCGAACGACCCGGCCTCAGGCTCGACAGCGACGATAAAGACGCCTGCCTGGCTTGCCTTGGAACGCGAGACATCCAGCCCGTCCGGCGGCGGCTGCATCATCTTGAAGGCGATGAACCCGGCTGCGGCGACAACCGCGAGCGCGAGCGCGATCAGGATCGGGCGGAATCGTTTCATCGGGAATCTCTCTCGTTTTGCCGGCCACCTTGCCAGACAATCGCCTGCGGGCGCATGATCGCAATCATGTCGGACATCCTGTCGACCTTGATCGAAGCCTTGCAGGCGAAACGCCACGGCTTTGCCGCGGGCGAAGCGGTATTTCGCCGCGGCGACGATGTTCTGCGCCTGCATCAGGTCGTCGACGGCGAAATCCATGTTCTGCGTCATCTGGAAAACGGCGCCGTGCTGGTGCAGCAGAGGGCGCGGGCCGGCGATTTCGTCTCGGAGCCGTCGCTGCATTCGCCCTGCTATCACTGCGACGCGATCGCAGCGACCGCCGCCGTGACCAGGGCCGTCGACCGGGAACGGTTCCGCGCAGCCTTGCGCGCCGATGCCGATTTCGCCGACGCCTGGGCCGGCCATCTTGCCCGCCAGACGCAGCGCGCCCGCCACCGCGCCGAAATCCTGTCAATCCGCAAAGTCGCCGACCGTCTCGACGCCTGGCTGTCGCTCAACGATTTGGCCCTGCCGCCGAAAGGCGAATGGAAGACGCTGGCCGGCGAGATCGCCGTCGCGCCTGAAGCGCTTTACCGGGAGATGGCGAGGCGGCGCGCCGCTGGCGACGCGCCATGACCGGCGCCGACCGTGTTCCGGTGAACGGAGACGTCGCGCTCCTCATGTTCGCGCCCACCGACATGGCCGCACTTGAAAGCCTCTACCGCACCGGCTTCCACGACGAAGATCTGGTGCCGCTTGTGCGGGCCCTGACCGTGCCGCAGCACGCCGTCCTGTCGCTGGTCGCCGCCGTGAACGACAGTCTTGCCGGCCATGTCATGATGACGCCTTGCCGCGTCGCTGGCACCGCCGTCCGCGTTGCACTGCTCGGGCCGCTGGTCGTCAGCCCCGGCCTGCAGCGCCAGGGCATCGGCGGCGCGCTGGTTCGCGCCGGATTGGACGGCATGGCAGGGCGAGGCGCGGCAAAGGCCCTGGTTCTCGGCGACCCGGCCTATTACGGCCGGTTCGGGTTCACGCCCGAACGTGACATCGCCACGCCGTTCCCGATCCCGTCCGAATGGCGCGATGCCTGGCAGTCGCTTGCACTTGGACCAGCGCGCCCAACGATCCGGGGCACTCTTGCCCCGCCTGCGCCGTGGATGGACCCGGCCTTGTGGATGCCGTGAACGGTTGGGTCGTCGAGCCCGCTACAGTCCCAGCCCGCCGATGCAGACATACTTACCGTCGAGATAGTCCAGGATGCCCTCGCGGCCGCCTTCCTTGCCGAGACCGGATTCCTTCAGGCCTCCGAACGGCGCCTCGACCGTGGTGATCAGACCCTCATTGACGCCGATCAGCCCGTATTTCAGCCCCTCCATGACGCGGAAGGCTCGGCCGAGATCGCCGGTGTAGAAATAGCAGGCGAGGCCGTATTCGGTGGCGTTGGCCATGGCGATGGCCTCGTCCTCTGTGTCGAACGAGAACACCGGCGACACCGGCCCGAAGATTTCCTCGGTCGAAAACCGCATGTCGCTTTTCGCCCCGGCGATGACCGTCGGCTGGAAGAAGGTGCCGCCGAGCACATGGCGCGCCCCGCCGGCGACGACCTTGCCGCCCTTGGATGTGGCGTCGGCGATCAACTCCTCGACCTTGCAGACTGCCCCTTCGTCGATCAGCGGCCCTTGCTTGACGCCGTCCTCCATGCCGTTGCCGACCTTGAGCGACGCCGTCGCCGCGACCAGCTTCTCGACGAATTTGTCGTAGACGCCCGATTGCACAAGGAAACGGTTGGTGCACACGCAGGTCTGGCCGGAATTGCGGTATTTGGCGACGATGGCGCCATCGACGGCCCGGTCGACGTCGGCGTCGTCGAAAACGATGAACGGCGCGTTGCCGCCAAGTTCCATCGACACTTTCTTGACCGTCACCGAAGCCTTCTGGATCAGCACCTTGCCGACTTCGGTCGAGCCGGTGAAGGTGATCTTCTTGACCAGCGGGTTGGCGCAGATCTCGTCGCCGATCTCGGCGGCCGAGCCGGTGACGATGTTGACGACGCCGGCCGGAAACCCGGCTTCCTCCGCCAGCACGCCCCATGCGAGACCCGAATACGGCGTCTGCGAGGCGGGCTTGACGACTGCCGTGCAGCCGGCCGCCAGCGCCGGCGCGAGCTTGCGCGCCAGCATGGAGGACGGAAAATTCCACGGCGTGATCGCGGCAATGACGCCGACCGGCTCCTTGGTCACGAGAATGCGCCGGTCGGCCCAGGGCGACGGAACGATGTCGCCATAGACGCGACGGCCTTCCTCGGCGAACCACAGCACATACGCGGCCGACATGCCGACTTCGCCCCTCGATTCGGCCAGCGGCTTGCCCTGCTCCAGCGTCAGCAGTTCAGCGAGCGCCTCCTGGTTGTCCATGATCGCGTCATGCAGCTTGCGCAGGGGTTTGGAGCGTTCGAGCGCCGATCGCTTGGCCCAGGCCGGAAACGCCTCCTGCGCCGCCGCGATGGCCCGACGCGTCTCCGCCCGGCCCGATTTCGGCACAACGCCGAATTTCACGCCGGTCGCGGGATTGACCACATCGAGTGTCTGGCCAGAGTCGGCTTGCACCCACTTCCCGCCGATCAGATTGGCTTCACGCTGGAAATGGCTGAATTTCTTGAGCATTTTATTCTCCTCGAATGAAGGGACGGCGGCGCAAGGTCCGACCGGGTCCACCTTCGATGCAAGATTGCCGGGGCAAAATGCGCCAAAACGCCAACGGCTTCAACCGCCGCAAACGACGTCGACGGGCCGAAGGGCGACGAAGGCGATTTCCGCAAGGGTCGCGGCTTGGCGCTTTTCCTCGCCGCCAAAACGCGTTAGAGACCCCCACCCCGTCATTCCGCCTGCTGGGCGCCAATCAAGGAAACGCAGCTTGTCCTCGACATTCGACAAGGTCGCCGACATCATCGCCGACACCGCCGGCATCGATCGTGAATCGATTTCGCCCGAGAGCCACACGATCGACGACCTCGGGATCGACAGCCTCGATTTTCTCGACATCGTCTTCGCCATCGACAAGGCTTTCGGCACCAAAATTCCGCTGGAGCGGTGGACCCAGGAAGTCAATGACGGCAAGGCGACGACGGAGGAATATTTCGTCCTGAAAAACCTGTGCGCGAAAATCGATGAGCTGGTCGCAGCCAAATCCTCGTGACGGATCCGGCGCGAGCGGCAGGCGCGAACAGATCTGACATGGAGGACAACCGGGTCGTCATCACCGGAATTGGCGTCGTTTCCGCGCTCGGCGTGGGCGTCGACGCCCATCTCGCCGCGCTCGCGGCCCCGCCGGAATCGCCACCGGTCGATCGCAACCGGTTCGCTCCCTATTGCGTTCACCCGTTGCCGGAAATCGACTGGTCGCTTCAGATCCCCAAGCGCGGCGATCAGCGCCAGATGGAAACTTGGCAGCGGCTCGGCACGTTCACGGCCGGCCTGGCCTTGCAGGACGCCGGGCTCAAGGACAACGAGAGCCTGTGCGCGACGATGGACATGATCGTCGCGGCGGGGGGCGGCGAACGCGATACCGAAGTCGACAATCTCATCCTCGCCGAATCCCTGAACCGCAACGACCGCGAAGTCCTGCTCAACGAAAAACTGTCGACCGACCTGCGCCCGACGCTGTTCCTGGCGCAATTGTCCAATCTGCTGGCCGGCAATATTTCCATCGTTCACAAGGTCACCGGTTCGTCCCGCACCTTCATGGGCGAGGAAGCGGCCGGGATTTCCGCCGTCGAATACGCCGCGTCGCGCATTCGCGCCGGACAATCGACCCATGCCCTTGTCGGCGGCGCCTACAACGCCGAGCATGTCGACATGCTTTTGAACTACGCGGCGGGGGGATACCTTCATCGCGGCGTTGTCGCGCCGGTGTGGAATCGCGCCGCCAGCGACGGTGGCGGCGTCGTCACCGGTTCCGGCGCGGCGTTTCTCGTCCTCGAATCGGAAGCCCATGCGCGCGAGCGCGGCGCGCCGGCCCTGGCCATTCTCGGCCCCGTCGTTTCCGGACGCGCCCGACGCCGGCGTGACGACCTCGCGGCGATGCTGATTTCGATGGCGCGCCGGGCGGCGATCCGCGAGGGCGACCTGACGATCTCCGGCGCGTCCGGCGCCCTTGAGGCGACGAAAGCGGAAAGCGCCGCTTTGGCGTCGATTTGCCCGGTCAGGGCGTTTTCGACGTTGACCGGCCACATGAAGGAAGCGCAGTTCCCCTTCGCCATCGCGCTTGCCGCCCTTGCCGTCGCCCATGGCGTGACGCCGCCGTCTTTCGGGTCACCGTTGGAATCGGCCATGCATTCGCCGCCGGCGCGGGCGCTGGCGACGACGATCGGCCTTCGCCATGGCGAGGGCATGGTCATGGTGGAAAAACCGTGAGGTCGGCGCGATGAGCTCCTTTGTCGATCATCTCCGACGTCCCGTCGTCGCCGTTACCGGCATGGGTGTCGTCACGTCGCTTGGCGTCGGCAAGCATGACAATTGGGCGAAACTCATCGCCGGCCAATCCGGAATACGGCGCATCGGCCGCTTTCCGCTCGACCATTTGAACACGACGATCGCCGGGCTTGTCGATTTCCTGCCGGCCAGTTCGCGCGGGCCTTCGGCGCTCACCGGTGAGCTGGCGCATCTTGCGGCGCGCGAAGCGCTGGAGGAATCCGGATTTTCCGGCGGCGATTTTGGCGGCCCGCTGTTTCTCGCCGCTCCACCGGTCGAACTCGACTGGCGTCAACGCTTCGAACTCCACGCCGACGGCCCGGCCGAACTGGCCGGCGGCGCGCGGCTGCTGGCCGAGGCGGAACGCCGCAACACCGAGTCGATTTGGCGATCCGGCTCGTTTTTTGCCATTGCCGACGATCTGGCCGAGGAGATCGGCGCGCGCGGATTGCCCGTGACGCTCTCGACCGCTTGCGCGTCGGGCGCCACCGCCATCCAGCTTGCCGTCGAAGCGATCCGGCGCGGCGATTCCGATCGCGCCTTGGCCGTTGGCGCCGATGGGTCGGCCACTGCCGAGGCGCTGATCCGCTTTTCGTTGCTATCGGCGCTTTCAACGAACAATGCGGCGCCGGAAAAGGCTTCCAAGCCTTTTTCCCGCGATCGCGACGGCTTCATTCTGGCCGAAGGCGCCGCCGCCCTTGTGCTGGAATCGCTCGAAGCCGCCACGGCGCGCGGCGCGACCATCCTCGGCGTCATCGCCGGCTGCGGCGAAAAAGCCGACGATTTCCATCGCACCCGTTCGAAGCCGGACGGTTCGCCGGCCATCGCCGCCATCCGCGCCGCTCTTGCCGACGCCGGCCTCGGCGAGGACGCCATCGACTATGTCAACGCCCACGGCACCTCGACGCCCGAAAACGACAAGATGGAGCATCTTTCCCTCTCCACCGTATTCGGCGAACGGATGAAGACCATCCCGGTATCCTCAAACAAGTCGATGATCGGACACACGCTTTCGGCGGCAGGCGCCATCGAGGCGGTTTTTTCGCTGATGACCATGCGCGAAAGCGTGTTGCCGCCAACGATCAACCACGACAACCCCGACCCGGCCATCGACCTCGATGTCGTGCCCAATGTTGCTCGCAAGGCCCGCGTTTCAGCAGTGTTGTCGAATTCTTTCGGCTTCGGCGGCCAGAATGCCTGCCTTGTCATGACGCGCGAACCCCGCTAGGGCCGAAGCCGAACCTTCAGGGTATCCCATGCGCGCCATCCAGCTTGTCGAAGACCGTCGCGTCGTCGCCACCGACATTCCGCCGCCGCCGCCGCCGGGGCCGGGCGAGGTGGCGATTTCGGTCAAGGCGGTCGCGCTCAATCACATCGATGTCTGGGGCTGGCGCGGCATGGCTTTCGCCAAGCGCAAATTGCCGCTGACCATCGGGGCGGAAGCCTCCGGCGTGGTTTCCGCTCTCGGCCCGGGCGTTGCCGGCGTCGCTCCCGGCGATCTGGTGGCCGTCTACGGCGCGCGCATCTGCGGCAAATGCCGCCATTGCCGCGCCGGTCGCGAGAATTTTTGCGAGAATGTCGAGGGCGTGCACGGATTTCACCTCGACGGCTTCGCCTGCGAAACGGTCAACCTGCCGGTCCGGCAACTCGTCGTCGCGCCGCCCGGCATCGACCCGATCGCCGCTTCGCTGGCGCCAATCACCTTCGGCACGGTCGAGCACATGCTGTTCGACAACGCGAAGCTGGAGCCGGGCGAGACCATCCTCGTCCATGCCGGCGGTTCGGGCATCGGTTCGGCCGCAATCCAGCTTGCCAAGCGCATGGGTTGCACCGTCATCACCACGGTCGGATCGGACGAGAAGATCGAAAAAGCCCGCGCCCTCGGCGCCGATCACGTCATCAATTACCGAGAAGATCGCTTTGAAGGCGTGGTGCGCAAACTCACCGCCAAAAAAGGCGTCGATGTCGTCTTCGAACATGTCGGGGCGGACACCTGGGCCGGTTCGATGTTGTCGATGAAACGCGGCGGACGACTCGTCACTTGCGGTTCGACGTCCGGCGTTTCCACACAAATCAATTTGATGCAGCTTTTCCAGCAGCAATTGCGCCTGATCGGCTCGTTTGGTTGCCGCAAGCAGAACCTCGCCGACGCGATGGACAAGTTTGCCCGCGGTCTGGTCCATCCGGTCATCGATACGCTTGTCGACATCGACGGCATTGACGGCGCGCTCAAGCGCATGGAAGGCCGCGACGTGTTCGGCAAGATCGTGGTGAGGGTCGGCTGAAAACGTCGCGGGCATTGATCGCACTCAACCGCTGGCGGCAGCGTCTCGCGGCGGCGCGCAACTGGCTCATCGCCAGGGCGATCTTCGCGATCCTCTATTGGATCCAGAAACTGCCGCCCGATCGCGCCCTTGCCTTTCTCGATCGGGCGGCCCGGCGCATCGGACCCTGGTCGCCGCGCCATCGTCTGGCGCTCGAAAATCTGCGTATGGCGTTTCCCGGGAAATCCGAAGCCGACCGCCAGGCCATCGCCCTCGACATGTGGGGCAACATGGCGCGCCTGCTCGGCGAATACGTGTTCATGGACCAATTGTTCGCCCACGCTGACGAGGGGCCGCGCCATGATCGCATCGATGTCGAAGGGGCGGAAGAGTTCATTCGTTTGCGCGATAATCCCGGCCCGCGGATTTTTTTCACCGCTCATCTCGGCAATTTCGAACTGCCGCCGATTGTCGGCGCCGGCTACGGGCTCTCGATTTCGTCGCTTTTCCGCGCGCCGAACAATCCCTTCATCGCGTCGCAACTGTTGACAGCCCGCGCGACCCGCATGGGCGGACTGGTTGCCTCGCGCGCTGGCGCGGCGCTGGCGCTGGCGCGCATTCTCGACGATGGCGGATCGATCGGTCTTCTCGTCGACCAGAAATTCGCCGGCGGGTTGCCGACGACTTTTTTCGGCCGGCCATGCCAAACCAATCCCCTCCTGGCAAAATTGGCGCGGCGCGCCGATTGCGCCATACATCCGGTTCACTGCGTGCGTTTGCCCGACGGCCGTTTCCGCCTCGTCCTCCACGCGGCGATCGAGGCGCCGCGGGATAAAAATGGCGATGTTGACGTGCCGGCGCTGACCCAGCAGATCAACGACGTTGTGGAGAATTGGGTTCGCGCCGATCCCGGTCAGTGGATGTGGTTCCACCGCAGGTGGGAGATTCGCTCAATCAAATAGAACTTTTACGTGCATTCGCCATTTTTGGCCGAGCAAATTTGTCCTTCCATAGTTGCGGTTGTCCCCTGGGGAAACCGCGACATGAAATTCTCCAATGCCCACGATTCACGCTCGCGAACGACGCCGGTCCTTCTCGCGGCCAATCCGTTGCACGGTCTCTGGCCGCATTCCACGCCGTCGCATCCGTTCACTTTCATGCCGGATCGCCATGGCGTCACGCCGGTCGGGCGATTGACGGCGCATTTCCTTTCCGACGGAAGGTTTCGCCCGCCCTTGGTCGTCGTATCCGAATTGGCCCTTGCGGCGGCGCTGGCCGAAACGGAGGCGTGCCGCGAACGCGGGGTGCGCCTGGTCGTCGTGCCGGCCGACAGTCGCAACGGCGTCTCCGCCGTGCTTTCTTCGATCATCGCAGGCGTCAGGGAAGAGCCGCTGGTGTTCGTGCCGGGTTCTTTGGAAATCCAGCCCGGCCGCGACGCCACCTCGCAATTTCATGCCGCGGCGCAGGCTGCCTCAAAATCGGGCAAGGCGGTCGCGTTCGTGCGCAAGGCCCGTTCGTCGGAACGGGAAATCTGCCTGGAAGCGGGCGATCGGCACGCCACGGGATTTCGCCAAGCATCGCGCGCGCTGCAGCCCGAAAGCGACGCCGGACAGGTCGCCGCGGAGATGGGGGCGTTGTTCGCCCTCGCCGGACCGGTCTCGATATGCGCCCGCCGCTTCCTCGAGATCGTCGGCCAAGTCCAGCCGACCCTGTTGCAAGGATGCGCCAATGCGCTCGCCCTTGGCGAGCGCACCGGTTCGGTCATCAAACCTCATAACGGTTATTTGTCGCTCTTCACCGGCGCCGGCATCGCCGAAATCATGGCGGCGCGTCCGGAAACCGTCCTCCTGCATCCGGCCGGCGAATCGATGAAGGTCATACGCTCATGGCTCGATCTGCCAAACGAACAGGCTTACGCGGCGGGCGGGTTGCGCCAAGGCAAATTGGATATCCTGCGTGGCGCAACCAATATCAAAGCCAACGTCAGTTCGTAATGACGATGCGGGTGTTTCCCGAGCCAACCTGCTTGATCATCGAAAACAGCTCCGCCGCATTGGACGGGTGCAGGCGCACGCAGCCATGCGAGGCGGGGCGTCCCAGCGCTTTGAGGTGATTGGTGCCGTGGATCGCGTAACCGCCGCGAAAGAAGACCGAGTGCGGCATCGGCGAATTGTCGTATTTGCGCGAATACCACATGCGCGCCATGCGTTGCGGGCGGTAGGTGCCGCGCGGCGTCGAATAGCCCTTGCGGGCCGTCGACACTTTCCAGTGATGAACCGGAAAGCCGTTTTTCGACACCGTCATCGTCTGGCTCGACACATCGATATGAGCGACCAGCGAGGCCGCGGAAGCGCCGGCCATCGTGGCGATCAACATTGCCGCGCCCGCGGCGGCTGCGAGGAACAGTTTTTTCATTGCCTCAAACCCCTGTTTCGTTCGCCCCGAAACGTCTTCCCGGCTAGCCGCCGATACGCGGACTATGGCGGATATTTCATCCGATTTCACTAAAGGAAGCGGTTAACGCCTTCTGCGATTCACTTCACATCTCCGCGAACTGCGAAGGCCGCTTGCGCCGGACCGATGTTGCCTGTTCAATCCGGTCATGCTCGCCAGCCTGTTTCAACGAATCGACTCCAAAACCGACGAACTTGTGGCGCTCGCTTGCGAATTGATCCGATTTCCCACGGTCAATCCGCCCGGCGATCATTATCTCCCCTGCGTCGAGCATTTGGGCCGCCGGCTTGCCGGACGCGGTTTCGCCGTCGAATACCTGCGCGCCGAAGGAACGCCGGGCGACACCGACCGATATCCACGCTGGAATGTCGTGGCGCGGCGGGACGGCGCAAAACCGGGGCCGTGCGTCCATTTCAATTCGCACATCGATGTCGTCGAGACCGGCGCCAACTGGACGGTGGATCCCTTCGCCGGCATCGTTCGCGACGGCCGGGTTTACGGACGCGGCGCCTGCGACATGAAGGGCGGACTCGCCGCTTCCGTCATCGCGGTCGAGGCTTTTCTGGAGGAATTTCCCGATTTTCGCGGCGCAATCGAGATCTCTGGCACGGCCGACGAGGAGTCCGGCGGCTTCGGCGGGGTCGCATGGCTTGCCGAACGCGGATATTTCTCGCCGCCCAGGGTAGATCACGTCATCATTCCCGAGCCGCTCAACAAGGATCGCATCTGCCTCGGACATCGCGGCGTCTGGTGGGGCGAGATCGAGACCAAGGGCCGAATCGCCCACGGCTCGATGCCCTTCCTCGGCGATTGCGCCGTGCGCCACATGGGGGCGCTGATCCACGCCTTTGAGAACGAACTCTTTCCCGAACTCGACAAACGCCGCTCGACCCATCCAATTGTTCCCGACGGCGCCAAGCGCTCGACGATGAACTTCAACGCCATCCACGGCGGCCAAAGCGATGACTGGACAGGCTTGCCGGCGCCGAACGTGCCGGACTCATGCCGGATGGTCGTCGATCGGCGTTTTATCCCGGAAGAAAGCCTCGCTGGCGTGAAAGCTGAAATTGCCGGCATACTTGACCGCCTGAAACGCTCACGGCCGGATTTCGACTACGAAGTAACGGACATCATGGCCTTCGAGCCGACGCTCACATCGCGCGACGCGCCGGTGGTCGTGGCGGTCGCCGAAGGCATCCGCGCCCTTTTCGACCGTGAGCCCGACTACATCCTTTCGCCCGGCACCTACGATCAGAAACACATCGCCCGCATCGGCAAGCTTTATGATTGCATCGCCTATGGCCCGGGCATCCTCGATCTCGCCCACCAACCGGATGAATGGGTCGGCATCGCCGACATGGTCGACTCGGCCAAGGTGATGGCGCTAGCCCTCCACCGCCTGTTGTTTAAAAAAAGCCTTTCCTGAAAAAGGCTTCGCCGCACAGTTCGCCGTTTACTCGCACGCAAATGTGCGCTTTCATTCGTCGCGCCATTCTCCGGGAGGTTCTCATGAAAAAGACCATCGTCGCCGCTTCAGTTCTTTTCCTTGCCTCGAGCGCCGCCGCTTTCGCCGCGCGCGCCGATCTTGTCCTCGGCATGGTGCTGGAACCGCCGCATCTCGATCCGACCGCCGGCGCGGCCGCCGCGATCGATGAGGTGGTCTATGCCAACGTGTTCGAGGGCCTCACCCGCATCGGCTCTAAGGGCGAGGTCTTGCCGGGCCTGGCCGAGAGCTGGACCGTCTCGGATGACGGCAAGACCTACACCTTCAAGCTCCGCGCCGGCGTGAAATTCCATGACGGTTCGGATTGCGATTCCGCCGACGTGAAATTCTCGCTCGACCGCGCAATGGCCGAAAAGTCGACCAACGCGCAAAAAGGCCTGTTCGCCCAGATCGACAAGGTGGAGGCGCCCGACGCGGGAAGCGTGGTCATCGGCCTGAAGCAGCCGCAGGGCGAGTTCCTCTACAATTTGGGCTGGGGCGACGCTGTCATCGTCGCGCCGGAGACCGCCGAAACCAACAAGGACAAGCCGGTCGGCACCGGGCCGTTCAAATTCGACAACTGGGCCAAGGGCGCGCAGATCGTCATCGCCCGCAACGACGCCTATTGGGGCGAGAAGGCGGCGCTGGAAAAGGCGACCTTCCGCATCATTCCGGACGCCGCCGCGGCGATTCCGGCGCTGCTGTCGGGCGATGTGCAGGCCTTCCCCAATGCACCGGCCGGCGATGCGCTGGCGCAGATCAAGGCCGACAGCCGATTCAAGGTCGTCATCGGCGCGACCGAGGGCGAGACCATTCTGTCGACCAACAACAAGAAGGCGCCCTTCGACAACATCAAGGTGCGCCAGGCCATCGCCCATGCGCTTGACCGCACCGAGATCATCGCGGCCGCCTCGAGCGGGCTCGGAACGCCGATCGGCTCGCATTTCTCGCCGGCGAACGCCGCCTATGTCGACCTGACCGGCACCTATCCGCACGATCTCGACAAGGCCAAGGCGCTGCTGAAGGAAGCCGGTCTCGAAAACGGCTTCAAGGCGACGCTGAAACTGCCCCCGGTCCCCTATGCCCGCGATGGCGGCCAGGTCATTGCCGCGCAACTGAAAAAGATCGGCATCGAACTCGAATTGATCCCGGTCGAATGGGCGCAGTGGCTTGAGCAGGTGTTCAAGGGCAAGGACTTCGACCTCACCATCGTTTCTCACACCGAACCGAACGACATCGGCATCTACGCCAACCACGACTATTACTTCCAATACGCCAACCCGGCGTTCGACAAGGTGATGGCCGACCTGACCGGCGCGACCGATCCGGCCAAACGCACCGAACTCCTGCAGGCGGCGCAGAAAATCCTCGCCGACGACGCGGTCAACGGCTTCCTTTTCGAACTGCCGAAGATCGGCGTCTGGGACGCCAAGGTCGAGGGCTTGTGGGAGAGTTCTCCGGTCCAGGCCAATGACCTGACCAAGGTGAAATGGGTGGATTGACGATGCAGACGGCGCGCGTCCGAAAGCACGCGCGCCGCTTCTTTGGCGAAAATACGATGACCCCCCTCTGGCCTCCTGAGCGAAAGCCGAAGGGCGGCCACGCATGATCATCTGGCTCGCCCGCCGCGTCGTCACCTCGGCTCTGACCATGCTTGTCGCCTCGCTCGTCGTTTTCGCGGTGATGGAAATCCTGCCCGGCGACCCGGCGCATCTGATGCTCGGCATCAATGCCACGGACGACGCCATCGCCTCTCTGCGCGCCGAGCTTGGGCTCGACCGCGCCCTGGCCGTTCGCTACCTTGCCTGGCTCGGCGGCATGCTGACCGGCGATTTCGGCAAATCGTTCACCTATTCGGTGCCCGTGATCGATTTGGTGCGCGAGCGTCTCGTCGTTTCGCTGCCCCTCGCGGTTTTGGCGCTGGCGCTGTCGACCGCCATCGCGCTCCCCGTCGGCCTGTTCGCCGCCCGCCATCGCGGCCGCGCGCCCGACGCCATCGCCATGGGCGGCGCGCAATTGGGCGTCGCCATGCCGAATTTCTGGTTCGGCCTGATCCTCATGTACGTCTTCGCCGCCTGGCTGCGCCTCGTGCCGGCGGGCGGATTTCCCGGCTGGTCGGCAGGGCTGTGGCCAGGTCTGAAGGCGCTGATCCTGCCGGCGGTGGCGCTGGCGCTTCCCCAGGCGGCGATCCTCGCCCGCGTCGCCCGCTCCGCCCTGATCGACGTCATGGGCGAGGATTACATCCGCACCGCCCGCGCCAAGGGTCTGCCCGAAAACCTCGTCATGCGCCGCCACGCGCTGCGCAACGCGCTGATCCCGGTGCTGACCATTCTCGGCCTGCAATTCGCCTTTCTCGTCGCCGGAGCGGTGATCATCGAGAACGTCTTCTATTTACCCGGGCTCGGCCGCCTGGTTTTTCAGGCGATCAACGCGCTCGACCTGATCGTCGTGGAAAGCGTGGTGATGCTGCTCGTCGCCGCCGTCATCGTCGTCAATCTGCTTGTCGACATGTCTTACGCGATCGTCGATCCTCGCCTGAGGACGCAGGCATGAACCCCGCCCTGCGCGGCGCCTTCACCAACCGTTCCTTCGCCATCGGCCTGGCGATCACGGCGCTGATCGTGGCGATGGCGCTCCTGTCCTTCCTCTCGGTTCCTTTCGACGTGACCGATCTGCCGGTCGCCAACAAGCTGAAGCCGCCTGGATCGCCACACCTGCTCGGCACCGATCATTTCGGCCGCGACATCCTGTCGATGATCATGGTCGGCAGCCGCAATTCCATCGCGGTCGCGTTCGTCGCCATCGGCGTCGGCATGGGCCTTGGCGTGCCGCTCGGCCTTTGGGCCGCCGCGCGGGCGGACTTGTCGACGAGGCGCTGATGCGGCTCAACGATCTGGTTTTCGCCTTCCCGGCTTTGCTGTCGGCGCTGATGATCACCGCGATCTTCGGACCCGGCGCGGTCAACGCCATCATCGCCATCGGCATTTTCAACATCCCGGTCTTCGCCCGTGTCGCCCGCGCCGGCGCACTGTCGCTGTGGCCGCGCGAATTCATCCTCGCCGCGCGCGCCGCCGGCAAGAACGCGACCGCTATCACCATCGAGCACATCCTGCCCAACATCGTGTCGCTGCTGTTGGTGCAGGGAACCATCCAGTTCGCCCTCGGCATCCTTGCCGAGGCCGGCCTCTCCTATGTCGGGCTTGGCGCGCAACCGCCCATGCCCTCCTGGGGCCGCATGCTGTTCGATGCGCAGACCCGCATGATCGTCGCTCCATGGATGGCGATCTTTCCCGGCCTCGCCATCATGATCACCGTGCTTGGCCTCAATTTGCTCGGCGACGGGTTGCGCGACCTGCTCGATCCGCGGCTGAGGGAGCGCCAATGACGCTCCTTTCCATCGAAAGCCTGTCGCTCGACATCGCCGGCCGGACGATCCTGAAGGATATCGATCTCGGGCTCGACAAGGGCGAGGTGCTGGGCGTCGTCGGCGAATCCGGTTCCGGCAAGTCGATGACGGCGCTTTCGGTCATGCGCCTGCTGCCGTGGAAGGCGCGCCTCAGCGGCCGGATCCTGTTCGATGGCCGCGATCTGGTCGCGGCGAACGAAACCGACATGCAGAAATTGCGCGGCGACGATATCGGCATGGTTTTCCAGGAGCCGATGACGGCGCTGAACCCGGTCAAGACCATCGGCGAACAGGTGGCCGAGGGCATTCGCTGGCATCGCGGCGTCGGCCGCGCCGAGGCCGAGGTGCGCGCCCGCGCCATCCTCGACCGGGTTGGCCTGCCGGAAGCGAAATTCCCGTTGTCCCGCTTTCCCCATGAATTGTCGGGCGGCCAGCGCCAACGGGTCGTCATCGCCATTGCCTGCGCGCTCAAGCCGCGCCTGCTCATCGCCGACGAGCCGACGACGGCGCTGGACGTTGTGGTGCAGGCGCAGATCCTCGACCTTCTGAAGGATCTCGTCGCCGAAAACGGCATGGGCCTGATCCTGATTTCGCACGATCTCGCCGTTGTCGCCGACATGGCCGACCGCATCGCGGTGATGCGCCACGGCGAAGTGGTCGAGGCCGGCAAAGCGCTTGATGTGCTCGCCCGCCCGCAACATGCCTACACGGCGCGGCTAGCCGAGGCTTCGGCGCATGTGCCGGCCGCGCGCGCTTTGCAGCTTGCTGCGGGAAGTGATTCCGCCCCCTGGGAGGGGTCGGGGGTGTGAACAGCGGCTCCATCGGTACCAGGAACACGGAAACCCCCGTCCTCGATGTCCGCTCCGTCTCCCGCGACTATCCCGGCAAGCGCATCGGCCTTTTCTCCCGCGGTCCGGCCGCGCGCGCCGTCGACGAGGTCAGTTTCTCCATTCCGGCCGGCAAGTCGGTGGCGCTGGTCGGCCGTTCCGGCTGCGGCAAGTCCACGCTGGCGCGCATGATCCTCGCCCTCGACGGCGTCACCGCCGGCGACATCCTCATCGACGGCGAATCGATCGCCGGTCGCCACGGCGAGGATTTGCGCCAAGCCCGCCGCGCCATGGGCATTGGCCTGGTCGCCGAGCCGCTGCATCTGCTCGATGAAACCATCTCCGCCGATGAAAAACGCGAACGCGCCGCCGCCGCCCTTCACGAGGTAGGCCTGATACGGGACGATCTCGACAAATATCCGCACGAATTCTCCGGCGGCCAGCGCCAGCGCCTGTCAATCGCCAGGGCGTTGATCACGCGCCCCGATTTGATCGTCGCCGACGAACCGGTCTCGGCCCTCGACGTCTCCATCCGCGCCCAGATTCTCGACCTTTTCGCCGATCTGAACGCCCGTCTCGGCCTCGCCTATCTGTTCATCACCCATGATTTGCACGTCGCCCGCGCCATATCGGACGAAGTGCTGGTGATGTCGCACGGGAAAATCGTCGAGCGCGGCCGCACCGCCGATGTGCTGGCGCAACCGCGGTCCGAGGCGGGACGCGAACTGGTCGCCGCAGCTCCGGAGCTAGAACGCTCGCTCAGGCGGCGTGCGGTCCGATGAGGTCGCGCGGGTCGATGCCGAGAATCTCGCCGGCGCGCGCGATCAGCCGCACCTCGTGTTTGTCGATGACATGGTCGGCCTTGGCGATGGCGATCAGATGCCCGATCAGGGCCTTGCGCCGGTCTTCCGGCAATTCGCGAAACACGGCGGTGGCCTGCGCCCCGGTCGTCTCGTAGCCAAACTCCTCCAGATAACGCAGCGCCTCGTCGAAATCCTTGCCCACCAGGCCGAACGCTTCGGCGCAAATCCGCTTCAGCGCCGCCAATTCCTCGTCCTTCGCCACGCCGTCGGCGAGCACCAGCCGCGTCAGCAGCAGGATTCCCGCCGATTTGGAGGGATCCTGCACCACCTGTTTCACCGGATTGTCGCTCTGGAAAAGCGTCTTGAGCTTCGTCAGGAAACCGTTCGCCATGGCCCTGCCCTCCCCGAATCGCGCCTATCTTCGTCTTTTCTCCGCCGGCCGCAATGCGGCCTTGCGCCGACCGCCCGGCTGTGCTGCATGCGCCGATGATCGATCCCTCCCTTGAACTGCTCGCCTTGCTGGCCATGGCCGCCTTTGTCGCCGGCTTCATCGATTCGATCGCCGGCGGCGGCGGCCTGATCACCGTGCCGGCGCTGATGATCGCCGGTTACGGCCCCGTCGCCGCGCTGGCCACCAACAAGCTGCAAAGCCTTTTCGGGTCGGGCTCGGCGACGCTCGCATACGCGGCGCGCGGCCATGTCGACCTGAAGGCACAGGCCGGTCAGGCGGCGATGTCGGCGCTCGGCGCGGCGGCGGGCGCGCTTGTGGCGGCGCGCATGCCGGCCGATGTGCTGAAGGCGGCCTTGCCGGTCCTTCTCGTCGCCATCGCGCTTTATTTCGCGTTGCGGCACGACCTCTCCGACGAGGACCGCCACCGCCGCATGTCATCTTTCGCCTTCACCCTCGGCTTTGTCCCGGTAATCGGCTTTTACGACGGCGTTTTCGGTCCGGGCACCGGTTCTTTTTTCATGCTCGGTTTCGTCGCGCTCGCCGGCTACGGCGTCCTGAAAGCCACAGCCCACACCAAACTCCTGAACTTCGCCTCCAATATCGGCGCCTTCGCCGTCTTCGCCGCCGCCGGCGCGGTCGAATGGAAGGCGGGCCTCGCCATGGGCGTCGCCCAGTTCGCCGGCGCGCGATTGGGCGCCAACGCGGCGATGGCCGGCGGCGCACGCCTGATCCGGCCTCTGCTGGTCGTCGTCTGCGTCGCGCTGGCGATTCGCCTGCTGTCGGACCCGGCCAACCCGGTCCGCCTGTGGATTGGCATCTGAACGCCTCAGGCTTTCGCAGCGGTTGCCGCGGGCGCACCGACGTTTAAAATCGCGGCACGGGGAGGAAGCCATGAACGCTGCGCAAGGCCAGTTCGAACTCGACGCCGACCAGCGCGCCATCCAGGACATGGCGAATGCTTTCGCTGCCGACCGCGTCGCGCCGCATGCGCTCGATTGGGACCGCGACCGGCATTTCCCCCGCGACGCAATCGTCGAGACCGGTCCGCTCGGCTTCGGCGGCCTTTATGTCCGCGAGGATGTCGGCGGTTCGGCGCTCGGCCGCCTCGACGCCGTGATCGTGTTCGAGGCGCTGGCGAAAGCCTGTCCGGCCTTTTCCGCCTTCATCTCGATCCACAACATGGCGGCATGGATGATCGACCGCTTCGGCGACGACGCGCTGCGCCAACGCTTTCTCCCCGCCCTCACCACGATGAACAAGCTCGCGTCCTACGCCCTGACGGAACCGGGCGCGGGTTCGGACGCGGCGGCGCTGAAAACACGCGCGGTGCGCGATGGCGACGCCTACGTGTTGAACGGAGTCAAGCAGTTCATCTCCGGCGGCGGGGCGAACGATCTCTATGTCGTCATGGCGCGCACCGGCGAGGACGGTCCGAAAGGCGTCTCGGCCTTCGTCGTCGAAGCCGGAACGCCGGGCCTCGCTTTCGGCGCGCAGGAACGCAAGATGGGCTGGCACATGCAGCCGACGGCGCAGGTGATCTTCGAGGATTGCCGCGTGCCGGCCGAAAACCTGATCGGCGCGGAAGGCGAGGGCTTTTCCATCGCCATGGCCGGTCTCGACGGCGGCCGGCTGAACATCGCCGCCTGTTCGCTCGGCGGCGCGCAATCGGCCCTCGGCAAGGCGCTCGCCTATGCCGGGGAGCGCAAAGCCTTCGGTAAGCCGATCCGCGATTTCCAGGCGCTTCAATTCAAGCTCGCCGACATGGAGACGGAATTGCAGGCCGCCAGGCTGTTCCTCTACGCCGCCGCCGCCAAACTTGACCGCAAGACAGCCGACGCCTCCAAATGGTCGGCGATGGCCAAGCGTTTCGTCACCGACATCGGTTTTTCGGTCGCCAACGAGGCGCTGCAAATCCATGGCGGCTACGGCTATCTGCATGATTACGGCATCGAAAAGCTGGTGCGCGATCTGCGCGTCCACCAGATCCTCGAGGGGACCAACGAGATCATGCGCGTCATCGTCGCGCGACATTTGATGGGGAAGTGAGCGAGCAGCGAGATAAAAAATTCGACCCGCGCATGATTGCAAGTCACTATTCGCTATTCGCCACACCCCATTCGCAATTCCCGGCGGTAAACGGAAAACGATCTCACGCAGGAGCCACAACCATGACCACCATCGCCTTCATCGGTCTCGGCAACATGGGCAATCCCATGGCAGCCAATCTGGTCAAGGCCGGCCACGATGTGCTGGGCTTCGATCTTGTCCCCGAAAACCTGAAGACCGCCCGCGCCAACGGCGTCACCGTGATGGCCGACGCCGCTGCGGCGGTGAAAGGCGCCGACGTCGTCGTCACCATGCTGCCGGCCGGCAAGCATGTGCTCTCGGTCTATGAACAGGTGAACGGCGCGGCGAAGAAGGGCACGTTGTTCATCGATTCTTCCACCATCGACGTCGACTCCTCCCGCAAGGCCCATGCGCTCGCCGCTCACGCCGGCCTGCTGGCGCTCGACGCTCCGGTTTCGGGCGGCGTTGGCGGCGCCGCCGCCGGAACGCTCACCTTCATGTGCGGCGGATCGGCGGAAGCGTTCGCCGCCGCCACGCCCATGCTGGAGAAGATGGGAAAAAAGATCGTCCATTGCGGCGAAGCCGGCGCCGGCCAGGCCGCGAAAATCTGCAACAACATGATCCTCGGCGTTTCGATGATCGCAGTGTGCGAAGGCTTCGCATTGGCCGAGAAGCTCGGCCTGTCGTACCAGGCCTTGTTCGACGTGGCGTCGACCGCTTCCGGCCAGTGCTGGTCGTTGACGACCTATTGCCCGGTGCCCGGCCCGGTGCCGACTTCGCCGGCCAATAATGGCTACAAGCCCGGTTTCGCTGCCAGCCTGATGCTGAAGGATCTGATGCTTGCGCAGGAGGCGGCGCGCTCATCCGGCGCGGTGACGCCGCTCGGCGCCGAAGCCGCGCAACTCTACGCCCTCTTCAATGCGCAGGGCGGCGCTGCGAAAGATTTTTCCGGCATCGTCGAGTTCCTGCGCGGCGCATGAATCAGTCAGAGATTGCCGCGAGTCAGGATTCCACGCTCTTTGCATGCAGCGCCGCACCAGGTTGAACCAACGCGCGTCCTGCGCGGCGCCGGCAGGCGTAAACCTTGGTGAATTTCCGTTAACAATCTCATTTTCCTTGTTTTTTCACACATGAAATTTCCGGATTCACTCTTTGATAAGGGCTTGCTAACCCGCCGGTAACGATATCCGGCTAGAACCTGATCCCGAGGCGGCGACATGAGGCCGCCGACGCTCCGGAAAAGGTCTCGCGTACCGGAGCCAGTTACCTTCGCAAGCGTATCGAGTAGCGAAGGGTTCGCGTATCATGAACGAAGCCGCGTTTTCCCGAAGACGGAAAGCGCGGTTTTTCGTTTTCAGGCGCCCCATTCGATGGTCCGCCGCAATGCGGCCCGAATCCGCGCCGACAGTTTCGTGTGAAGGGCTTTCGGGGAATATTCCATGCAAGGGTTGTTGAAACTGCTCGCCGCCGTGGTGCTCGCCATCGGCGTCGCCGCGTCCGGTTGGCTCGCCGGTTCCAAACTCGTCGAAAGCCGCACTGGCCTGCGCACCGTCACCGTCAAGGGTCTGGCCGAGCGCAACGTCAAGGCCGATCTCGGCTTCTGGCCGCTGCGTTTCGTCGCCACCGGTCCGACTCTGGAAGAGGCGCGCATTCGTCTTGAATCCTCCGAACAGGCGGTATCAAAATTCCTCGCCGACCGCGGCTTCAAACCGGCGGACGCGGAAATCCAGAACATTCTCGTCGAAGACAAGCTCGCCGGCTACAATTCCGGCGAACAGCCGGCCGAAATCCGCTTCGTGCTGACCGAGGACATCCTCGTTCGCTCCACCGACGTGGAATTGCTGGCCAAATCGGCGCGCGAGATTGGCGAATTGCTGAAATCCGGCGTCGTGTTCACCAACGATTCCTGGTCGGCAGGCCCGTCCTACATCTTCACCAAAATCAACGATTTGAAAGCCGAGATGCTGTCGGAAGCGATCAAGCGCGCCAAGGAAACGGCCGCGACCTTCGCATCCGAATCCGGCGGCAAGGTCGGGGCGATCCAGACGGCGAACCAGGGCGTCTTCGAAATCCTGCCCGCCATCGCCATTCCCAACGACCGGCCGGAAAAACAGATCGACAAGACAGTGCGCGTCGTCACCACGATCACCTATTTCCTCGCCCAGTAGGACGAAGCGGCCGGGTGCAACCCGGCCGCGATCTCCACGAAAAAATTTCAGCCTTCGCTGATCTTGCGCCGCTCCTTCGGTGGCGTAAGACTGCGGCTCCTATCGCTGGGGGATTCCATGAAAAAAATGCTCGCCGCCGCCGCGCTCGTCGCGGCCTTCTCTGCCGCTCCGGCCAAGGCCGAAATGCTCGACATGTCAACCGTCACTTGCGGTGCGCTCGCCACCATGGGCGAGGATGAGGTGGCCTGGTTCCTGATCTGGCTCGACGGCTATCTCGCCGGCCAAGCCGATTCTACCCAACTCGACATCACCGAGCTCGGCAACCAGATCGACGGCATCGCCAAGGTCTGCACCGAGAAGCCCGACCTTTCGGTGCTCAACGCCGCCAAGGAATATCTGGGCGAGTGATCGCCGCGACTTGATGGCGATCGATCTCGCCGCCATGTCCGACCACAGGGTCGTCATGGTCGGGCCTGTCCCGACCATCTGCGACTTGTTGAAAATACAAGATCCTCGGGACAAGCCCGAGGATGACGACAAGGATTTCGGCCGCGTCGCCCTGACGCGGCCGTTTTTATTCAAGCTGGCTTGAACTGCGCGTCGACCGGCGGGCGCAGCCCGTTCGCCAGCCGGTTGGTCTCGTTGGCGAGCCCGACGACGGCCATCAGCTCCATCAACTGCGCCTCGCTCATGCCTTTGGCGCGCGCCGCGGCGGTGTGGCTGTAGGTGCAGTATTCGCAGCCATTGGTCGCCGAAATCGCGACATAGACCATTTCCTTGACCAGCGGATCGAGTTCGCCGGGGCCCATCACCGCCTTCAGGCTTTCCCAGGTGCGCCGGAGCGTCATCGGATCGTGCGCCAGCGCCTTCCAGAAATTGTTGACATCGGCGACCTTGCGGGTCGCCTTGATGTCATCGAACACCGCGCGCGCCTCCGGCGAAGCGTCTTCGTAGTCGAGCAGCTTCACCACGCTCATGCGATGACTCCCAAATCCTTCGCCGCCGCGTCGAGCGCCGCCTTCAACCGGTCGGCCGCCATGTCGACATGGGTCTCCTCCCAGATCAACGGCGGCGACAGGATCATCGTGTCGCCGGTGGCGCGGATCATCAGGCCGCGCGCGATGGCATGGTCGCGCACCTTCATCGCCGCCGAGCCGGCGGGCAGGAAGCGCTCGCGCGTCTCGCGGTCCTTGACGATTTCGATGCCGGCGAGCAAGCCGAATGTGCGCACTTCCCCGACCAGTGGATGCCCGCCGAGCTTGTCCTTCAGCACCTTGCCGAAATAGGGGCCGATGCGCTCGCGCACCTTGTCGACCAGTCCCTCGCGTTCGATGATTTCGAGGTTCTTCAGCGCCACGGCGCAGGCGACCGGGTGGCCGGAATAGGTGTAGCCGTGGAAGAACTCGCCGCCCTTCTCGATCAGCGTGTTGGCGACGCGGTCGCCGACGAGGACCGCCGACAGGGGCAGATAGCCCGAGGTCAGCGCCTTGGCGGTGGTGATCGTGTCCGGCTCGATGCCCATCGATTGCGCCGCGAACCATTCGCCGGTGCGCCCGTACCCGGTGATGACCTCGTCGAGCATCAGCAGCACGTCGTGCTTTTTCAGGATACGCTGGATTTCGGCCCAGTAGTTCTTCGGCGGAATCTTGACTCCGCCCGCCCCCATGATCGGTTCGCCAATAAAGGCGGCAACGTTTTCCGGGCCTTCCGCAAGGATCGCCTCCTCGACCGCGCGCGCGGCGCGGCGGCCGAATTCCTCCTCGCTTTCGCCCTTCTCCTGCATTTCGAAGCCGTAGGGCGCCATGACATGGCGGATGCCCGGCACCACGCCGTGTGTCTGGTTGTGCATCCACGGCATGCCGCCGAGCGACGTGCCGGCGATTGTCGAGCCGTGATAGGCCATCTGCCGCGAGATGATGACGTTCTTCTCCGGCTTGTCCTCCACCGCCCAGAAATGGCGGACGATCTTCAACGCCGTGTCGTTGGCCTCGGAGCCGGACGAGCCGAAAAACACCTGGTTGATGTGCTTCGGCGCGATCGAGGCGATCTTGTCGGCGAGAAGCGCCGCCGCCGGCGTCGTCGTCTTGAAGAAGGCGTTGTAGTAGGGGAGTTCGCGCATCTGCGCCGCCGCGGCGTCGGCCAGTTCGTCGCGGCCGTAGCCGATATTGACACACCAGAGGCCCGCCATGCCGTCGAGGATCTCGGCGCCCGCCGCGTCGTAGATGAAAGGCCCCTGGGCGTGGGTGACGACCCGGGTGCCGGCGGCGCGCAATTCCTTGTGGTCGGAAAAGGGATGCATGTGGTGCGCGGCGTCGATTGCCTGCAACTGTTCGAGCGAATAGTTCTGATAGGTCATGGACTTGGCCTCCCGGCCGGATTCGAATAACGAAAAAGGTGATTCAATTCGTCAACGCGTTCCGGGCGGCGAATAGCCGATCCGCGCGCACAGGATCAGCATCTCGCGGCGGCGGGTGAGCGTGGTTGGCGTCGAGACCATGGCTTCAGGCTAGCGCGACGACGGCCAATTGGAAAGACCGGGCGCATTGTGTTGGCGCACACGACGTGAGAACAATCCGGACCTCGGCCACGACGCCGGCTCCGACCGGCGCAATCTCAGGGGAAAATCGTGAGGAACAACCTTTTGGCCACCGTGGGAGTCGCCGTCGCGATTTTCGTGGCGCGGTTCGCAAGCCTGCTGCCCTTCCTCGATGACAATGGCCGTCTGCCAATCGTCGCGCCGGAGGGGCATTTGCCGGCGAACGCCGAATATTTCTTTTCCGTTTTGCTGTTCGTTCTGCCTCTGGCCGTTATCGTCGGTTGCTTTGTGTTGTTGCGCGGCGTGCCGCGCGACCGCGCGTTGGCCGAAGGCGTGAAGATCGGCGGCATCTTTCTCGCCGTTTTCGTGGCCCTCGATTTGGCGCTCGATTTCGCCGTCGCCCATCGTGGCCTGGCGCTATGGTTCCGCAACGTCGCGCTCGATTACACACCCTTGTTCGTCATCCCGGTCGGCGTCGGCATGATCCTGCGGCGTGGCTAGGACGGCGCTTTACAGATCGCCCGGTCCTTGCGACCTTGCCGCCATGCAGGATCACCTCGGCAATCCGGTTTCGGCCATGGCGTCCGGCGCGCTTGCCGGCGTCGACGATTTTGTCTCCGGCTTCCTCGCCTACGAGAAACAGGCGGTGAATGTGCTCGGAGCCGCCGACATGCACCCGGACGCGACGCTCGCCAACATTTACGCCGGCATGATCTGGATGTTCCTCGAAGCGCCCGAGGCGCCGGCGCAAGCGGCGAAATATGTCGGGGCGGCGCGAGCCACGGCGGCAAGCGCCAATGAACGCGAACGCGCACTCCTCGGCCTGCTGGAAGCGTGGGCGGCGAACGACATGCCGCTGGCCGAGGCGATCGGCCTCGACATCGTCCGCCGTTGGCCGAACGACCTCGCCACCATGAAACTCGCGCAATACATGGCCTTTAATCGCGGCGACGCGGCGCGCATGCTGATGCTGGCGCAAACGGTCGAAGCGGCCAATCGCGACAACGCCCATTGGCACGGCATGGCCGCCTTCGGCCACGAGCAATGCCATGATCTCGCCGCCGCCGAAAAGGCGGCATGGCGGGCGCTGGAGCTGAAGCACAAGGAGCCATGGGCCCAGCATGCCCTCGCCCATGTGATGATCACTGAAGGCCGCAACCAGGAGGGCATCGCCTTCATGGACAGTGTGACGCCGACCTGGACCAATCTGAATTCGTTCATGTACACCCACAATTGGTGGCACAAGGCGCTGTTCAACATCTCGCTCGGCAATTTCGCCGCCGTGTTCGACGCCTACGACGCGCATGTCTGGGGCCAGGAAAAGGGCTACAGCCAGGATCAGGTCGGCGCGGTATCGTTGCTCGCCCGCATGGAATGCGCCGGCCTCGATGTCGGCGAGCGCTGGCAGGATGTCGCCGACTGGATGCGCCCGCGCGCCAACGACACGACGCAGCCCTTCCTGACGCTGCAATATCTTTACGGCCTCGCCCGCGCCGAAAGGGCGGAAGCGGATTGCCTGATGGCGGCAATCGTGGACAAGGCGGGCGACGCTTCCGGCCACGAACGCGTCGCCTGGAGCGATGTGGCGCTGCCCGCCGCGCGCGGGCTTCTGGCGCTGGCGCGAGGCGATCATCCGGCCGCGGTGCTGAATCTCCGCGCCGCCCTGCCCCGCATGCGGGAAATCGGCGGCAGCCACGCCCAGCGCGACCTGTTCGAGCAGCTCTATCTCGACGCGCTGCTCAAAGCGGGCAACGACCCCGCCGCCCGCGACATGATGGAGATGCGTCGCACCTTCGATCCCGACGGTGTGCCGCTCAACCGCATGCTGGCGGAAACCTGCGACCGTCTCGGGTTGACGGAGGAAGCCGCGGCGGCAAGGGCGCGAACAGCGCCGGGCTGAGAATTTTCTACCGCAAGCCCTGGTCGCGCTCGACGCGGCCGATGATTTCGGCCAGCACTTCGTCGGCGCGGTTCGCCGGGACTTGGCAGGTGCCGGCCGCCGCATGGCCGCCGCCGCCATATTCGAGCATCAGATCGCCGATATTGGTGGCGTTGGAGCGGTTGAAGATCGATTTGCCGAGCGCCAGCATGACGTTCTCGCCGCCCTTGGCCCACATCACGTGGCACGAGATGTTGGTCTCGGGAAACAGCGCATAAATCATGAAACGATTGCCCGCATGGATGACCTCTTCCTTGCGCAGGTCGAGCACCGCCATCGGCATGTGGACGCGGGTGTTGCGGCGCACCTGATCGGCGAATTTATCGTATTGCTCGAAATAGAAATCGACGCGCTCCTTCACGTCGGGAAGCGCGAGCAGGCGGTCGATGTCCGGCTCGATCCGGCAATACTCGATCAGATTCATCATCAGCTGGTAGTTGGAGATGCGGAACTCGCGGAAGCGGCCGAGGCCGGTGCGCGAATCCATGATGAACGACAGCAGCTCCCAGCCCTTCGGATGCACCACCTCGTCGAGGGAAAACGACGCCGCATCGGCCTTGTCGACCGCAGCCATCATGTCCGGCGAAATCCACGGGAAGCGTTTTTCGCCACCGAAAAACTCGTAGACCACCCGCGCCGCCGATGGCGCGTCGACGTCAATCACCTGGTTGCGCGGCGCATCCTCGACCCGCAGCGTCTCGCTGTCATGGTGGTCGAAGGCGATGAACACGCCCGGCACGTAGGGAAGGTTGGTGGTGATGTCGCGAGCGGTGACCGGAATCTCGCCATCCTGCATGTCTTTGGGATGAACGAAGAGAATTTCGCCGATGAGATCGAGCTCCTGCAACAGGACGGCGCAGACGAGGCCGTCCATGTCGCTGCGGGTGATCAGCCGGAAGCCGCCCTCGGGGCGATTGAGGATGACATCATTGTCGGCGAGCCCGCCGGAGCCGGATTTCTGCAACATCGCGTTCTTCCCCCAAGTCTACAAACGGCAGTTCGCGCGCATGTCGTTACCAAAGTATTTTTCCTGCCCGGCCACCACGTCGAAACCGGCGCACCGTTCATTTCACGGTTAATCCTTTGCTAATTCCGTCGACAAGCCACCTGCCGCATAAACGACGCGGCCTGACGCATGGCTGACGGACGCGGCTCAACGTTGCGCGCATTCTTCGCGGCGACATTGCCAATGCCGCAGGATGCCGATGACCGAAGCTGTCGCCCCCGAAAACACCGCCGACCGCTCCCGCCGGGGCGGCCGGGCCGGAAAACGCGCCAGCGCCGGCGCCGCCTTCGACCAGCCGCCGTTCCGCCGGTTGAAGCATCGTTTCCCGCCGACGCCGGTCGTTTCGGCCGACGAGCTTGAATCGATCCACCTCGCCTCGCTCGAGGTGCTGCGCGACATCGGCATGGAGGTGTTGCATCCCGAAGCCCGCGCCATCATGAAACGCGCCGGCGCCGATATGAGCGAAGGGTCCGAGCGGGTTCGCTTCGACCCCGACATGATCCTGGACTGGGTCGGGCACGCGCCATCGGTGGTGCGCATGAACGCCCGCAATCCCGACCATTCCTACGATTTCGGCGGCGACAATCTGGTCTTCGCCCAGGTTGCTTCGGCGCCCAATTGCTCCGACCTCGACAATGGCCGGCGGCCGGGCAACCAGACCGATTTCCGCAATCTGGTGAAGCTGGCCCAGATGCACAACATCATCACGGCGACCGGCGGATATCCGGTCGAGCCGGTCGACATCCATCCGTCAGTCAGGCATCTGGAATGCCTGCGCGATCTCGCCACGCTTACCGACAAGGTGTTCCACATCTATTCGCTCGGGCGCGAGCGCAATCTCGACGGCATCGAGATTGCCCGCATCGCCAACGGTCTGACGCGCGAGCAGTTGCTCGACACGCCGGTGAGTTACACCATCATCAACACCAATTCGCCGCTGAAGCTCGATGTGCCGATGATGGAAGGCATCATCCAGATGTCGTCGCATGGCCAGCTGGTGATCGTCACCCCGTTCACGCTCGCCGGCGCGATGGCCCCGGTCACCGTCGCCGGCGCCGTGGTGCAGCAGAACGCCGAGGCGCTCGCCGGCATCGCGTTTACGCAAATGGTGAGGAAAGGCGCGCCGGTCGGCTATGGCGGCTTCACCTCCAATGTCGACATGAAATCCGGCGCCCCGGCCTTCGGCACGCCGGAATACATGAAGGCGCAATTGCTCGGCGGGCAACTGGCCCGGCGCTATTCGATTCCCTACCGCACGTCGAACACCTGCGCCGCCAACGCCGTCGACGCGCAATCGGCCTGGGAGAGCGTGTTCTCGCTGTGGGGCGCGGTGATGGGCGGCGGCAATTTCATCCTCCACGCCGCCGGCTGGCTCGAAGGGGGCTTGCGCGCCTCCTACGAGAAGACGATCGTCGACATCGATCTGTTGCAGATGGTAGCGGAGTTCCTCGCCCCCCTCGACACGTCGCGCGACGCGCTGGCGGTGGACGCCATCCGCGATGTCGGGCCGGGCGGCCATTTCTTCGGCACGGCGCATACCCAGGCGCGTTACAAGAACGCCTTTTACGCCCCGGTTCTCTCGGATTGGCGCAATTTCGAAACCTGGCGCGAGGCCGGCTCGCCGACGGCGGAGCAGCATGCCAACCGGGTGTGGAAGGAGCGCCTCGCCCAATACGCCGAACCGGCGATGGACCTGGCCCGACGCGAGGAACTCGACGCCTTCGTCGACAAGCGCCGGGCCGAAGGCGGCGCACCGACGGATTTTTGAACGATGTTGTCCGCAACGCACCCCCACCCCCTTCCTCTCCCCGCAAGGGGGAGGGAGACGCTGGCATCGCCCAGTGAACGCCTTTTCGCGCTTACTGGTTTGCGGAGATTAAGGTCTCCCTCCCCCTTGCGGGGAGAGGAAAGGGGTGGGGCGCCGCGTCGTTCAAAGGCCGAGCGCCGATTTCAATCACACAAATCGCAGGTTTAACCCCATGAAATCCCACTACCGTGCAATCGTCATCGGCGGCGGAGTCGTCGGCTGCTCCGTCCTCTACCATCTCGCCAAGTTCGGCTGGACCGACGTGCTGCTGATCGAACGCTCGGAGTTGACGTCCGGCTCGTCATGGCACGCGGCGGGCGGCTTTCACACGCTGAACGGCGACCCGAACGTCGCCAAGCTGCAGGCCTACACCGTGTCGCTCTACAAGGAGCTGGAGGAGTTGTCGGGCCAATCCTGCGGCCTGCACCTGACCGGCGGCGTGATGATGGCGGATACGCCGGAGCGCATGGATTTCCTCCGCCTCGCCCACGCCAAGGGCCGCTATCTCGGCATGAACACCGAGCTCATCACCCCGTCCGAGGCGAAGGCCATGTTCCCGCTGATGGACGAGACCAATTTCGTCGGCGCCATGTGGGACCCGGTCGAGGGCCATCTCGATCCCTCCGGTACAACCCACGCCTACGCGAAAGCCGCACGCAAGCTGGGCGCAGAGATCGAACTCAGGAACCGCGTCGTCGAATTGACGCAGACGCCCGACGGCATGTGGACTGTCATCACCGAAAAGGGAACGGTCCACGCCGAGCACGTCGTCAACGCCGGCGGCTTGTGGGCGCGCGAGGTCGGCCGCATGGTCGGGTTGGAGCTGCCCCTCCTCGCCATGGAGCACATGTATCTGCTGACCGAGGACATGCCCGAGGTCATGGAGTACAACAAGTCGACCGGCCGCGAGATGATCGGCGTCATGGATTTCAAGGGCGAGATCTACACCCGCCAGGAGCGCAACGGCATCCTCCTCGGCACCTACGAAAAGGCCTGCAAACCGTGGTCGCCGGTCGAAACGCCGTGGAATTTCGGCCACGAACTGCTTGCCCCCGACATCGAGCGCATCGCGCCCTCGCTGGAAATCGGCTTCAGGCACTATCCGGCGGTCGAAAAGGCCGGCATCAAGCAGATCATCAACGGGCCTTTCACTTTCGCCCCCGACGGCAACCCGCTGGTCGGCCCGGTGCAGGGATTGACCAATTTCTGGTGCGCCTGCGCCGTCATGGCCGGCTTCTCACAGGGCGGCGGCGTCGGCCTGGCGCTGTCGCAATGGATGGTCAACGGCGACCCCGGCGCCGACATCTGGGGCATGGACGTGGCGCGCTGGGGCGAATGGGCGAGCCTGCGCTACACCAACGCCAAGGTGCGCGAGAACTATTCGCGCCGTTTCTCCATCCGCTTCCCCAATGAGGAGCTTCCCGCCGCCCGCCCGCAGCAGACGACGCCGCTCTACGATGTCATGGTGCGCGACAACCACGCCGTCATGGGCGACTCCTGGGGCCTGGAATCGCCGCTATGGTTCGCGCCCTCGGCGGCGGAGGCGAAGGACATCCCGACCTACCACCGCTCCAACGATTTCGCCCATGTCGGCGCGGAAGTGAAGAATGCGCGCGAGAAGGTCGGCGTCACCGAGACGTCGAACTTCGCCAAATACGAGGTGGCGGGCGCCGGCGCGCAAGCCTTCCTCGACCGGTTGATGACCAACACGCTGCCGAAGACCGGCCGCATCGTGCTCTCGCCGATGCTGAACGAGGCTGGCAAGATCATCGGCGATTTCACCATCGCGCGGCTCGCCGGCGACCGCTTCCTGATCTGGGGCTCGATCGCGGCGCAGAAATACCACATGCGCTGGTTCGAGAAACACCTGCCAAAGGATGGGTCGGTTTCGATCCGCCGTTTCGGCATGAACCTTGTCGGCCTGTCGGTGGTCGGACCGAAATCGCGCGAGGTGCTGGCGAAGCTCACCGACGCCGACGTTTCCGGCGCGGCGTTCCGCTTCATGGACATTCGCGAGATCGACATCGCCGGCGCGCCCTGCATCGTCAACCGCCTCACCTATGCCGGCGATCTCGGCTACGAACTGTGGATGGAGCCGGCCTACCAGCGCCGCGTCTATGCCGGCATCAAGCAGGCCGGCGCCGAATTCGGCATTGGCGATTTCGGCATGCGGGCGCTCTTGTCCATGCGTCTCGAAAAGAACTTCCCGACCTGGTTCCGCGAGTTGCGCCCGATCTACGGCGTGTTCGAGGGCGGCATGGAGCGCTTCATCAAACTGAACAAGGGCGATTTCATCGGCCGCGACGCGGCAGCGAGGGAACAGGCCGCGGGGCCGAGACTGCGCCGCGTCTCCCTTCGTCGTCGACGCTGCGACCGCCGACGTGATGGGCGACGAGCCGATCTGGGCCAGGACCGCGACGGACTTCGGCACGGTGGAAAAACCGCACGGTTACGGCGCGCCTCGCCGCGACGCCGCGGGCGAACTGACCCCGCGCAATCCCGACACCGGCATCGAGCGCGACGGCTGGCGCGTCGTCGGCTGGGTCACCTCCGGCGGCTTCGCCCATCATGTCGGGAAATCCATGGCCCAGGGCTATGTGCCGGCGGCGCTTTCGAACGACGAGAGCGAAGGCCTGTTCGAGATCGAGATTCTCGGGCACCGCCGCGCCGCGCGCATCACCATCGAGCCGCTGTTCGACCCGACGGGCGAGCGCATGCGGGGGGTGAAATGACGAGGGCGTTAGCCACTTGCTCCTGTCCCCGCCGCGCCAATCCGCGGCGCGGCCGCCCATGCCGCTGTCGCGGGAAAACGCCTATATCATCCCGGCGCGTCATCCTGATGCGACGGGACCAGCCTGAGTGACCGCTGCCGCCGAACCGCCCTTCATCCTGTTTCGCGACGACATCGAGCGCCGCGAGATGCGCTTCGGCGCGCCGCAACGGCTGCTGGCGGCGCACACGCTGGACGAACTCGAAACGGTTTTTACCGAGGCGGAAACGGCGCGGCGCGGCGGGCGCTGGGTCGCCGGCTATTTCGCCTATGAGGCCGGCGCGCTGTTCGAGCCGAAACTCGCCGTCTCGCTCCTGGAAAACCGTCGTGTGCCGCTCGCCGTGCTCGGTGTTTTCGACGCGCCGGAATTTGTGGAAGGAATCGAACCGCCCGTCCGCCGCGGCCGGCCGGCGCTTGACGACGCGAAAGCCCATTGGTCGCAGGCCGAATACGCCGAACGCTTCGCCCGCCTGCACGATCATCTGCGCAAGGGCGATTGCTACCAGGCCAATTTGACCTTCCCGATTTTCGCGCGCTGGTCCGGCGAGCCGATGGCGATTTTCGACGATCTCGCCGCCCGCCAGCCGGTCAAGCATTCGGCCTATGTCAATCTCGGGGCGACGAAAATCCTGTCGCGCTCCCCCGAACTTTTCTTCCGCGTCGACCGCCAGGGCTGGATCGAATCGCTGCCGATGAAAGGCACCGCCAAGCGCGGCGCGACGCAGGCGGAGGATCGACGCCAGATCGAGTTCCTCAAGAACGATCCGAAGAACCAGTCGGAAAACCGCATGATCGTCGACCTGCTGAGGAACGACATCAGCCGCGTATCCGAAGTCGGCACGCTCTCCGTTCCGCGCCTGTTCGAGGTCGAGACCTACAGGACGCTGCACCAGATGGTGAGTCTGGTGCGGGCGAAGCTGCTTCCCGAGCGCGCGTTGCGCGACATTTTCGCAGCGCTGTTTCCCTGTGGCTCGATCACCGGCGCGCCGAAACTGTCGGCCATGACCATCCTGCAGAAACTCGAGCAACGACCGCGCGACGTCTATTGCGGCTCGATCGGCTGGGCGGCGCCGGACGGAACCATGCAATTCAACGTCGCCATCCGCACGCTGACCCTGTTTTCGGATGGCGAAGCCGTGTTCAATGTCGGCGGCGGCGTGGTGTTCGATTCCACGCCCGAATCGGAATACGCCGAATGCCTGCTCAAAGCCCGCTTCGCCCTCGGCGACCGCACGCCTTCGACCTGATCGAGACCTTCCGTTTCGAACCGGAAACGGGATTCGCGCGGTTGGAACGGCATCTTGCGCGAATGCAGAAAAGCGCGGAAGCGCTGGGCTTCGGGTTTGATCGCCATGTGGCGCTTGCCGTGCTTGGGCCCATTGGTGGCGAAATTGCCGGGTCGTTTACCCCCACCCCTAACCCCTCCCCACAGGGGGGAGGGGGAAAGGGCGCTGGTCTCCCCACCCCCTGTGGGGAGGGGTTGGGGGTGGGGGTAAGGTTGCTATCGCGCATGCCCCCCTCCGCATCCGCCTCGCACTGAAACCCGACGGATCTTTCGATCTGGCGACAACCTTCGCCCTCCCCGCCAATGCCGTCTGGCGCATAGCAATCGCCAAGACCCGCCTGTCGTCGGCCGATCCGCTTATCCGCCACAAAACCTCGCGACGCGACGCCTACGATGCGGCCCGGGCCGGGTTCCCGCGCGAAATCGCCGACGAAGTCCTGCTGATGAACGAACACGGCGAATTGTGCGAAGGAACGATCACCACTCTGTTCGTTCCCGCCGCCGACGGCTCGCTGCTGACCCCGCAGCTCAGGTGCGGCCTGCTCGCCGGCGTGCTGCGCGCCGAACTCCTGGAGAAGGGGGTGGCGCGCGAAAGCGTCATCACGCCGGATGTCCTGCGCGCGGCCGGCCGATTTTTCGTCGGCAATTCGCTGCGCGGGCTGATCGCCGCCGAACTCGTGTCGCCGGTTTGACGACGCGCGGCGCGAACGCAACGCCACGCCGGCGCGCCCCGGCATAATTTTCGCCGCAAGGCTTTCGGAGGGCGATGATCATGGCGAACAATCCCGGCAATTTCGGCGGCCATCGCCCGCGCAAGATCGCGCCGTTCGAGCCGGGCGCCCTGCCCTGGATACCTGAGGAATTCGCCCGCCTGACCAATGAGGCGCGCGCCAAGGCCGCCGCGCTCAATTTCCATGCCATCGGTTATGGCGAGATCGCCGAAACGGAATGGAAAGCCGCCGGCATTCCCGATCCCGACCTGAATGCCATGCGCAAGCGCCGCCTTGCCCGCATCCGCGCCGAACTGAAGGCCCGGGACCTCGCCGGCATCCTGCTCTACGATCCGCTTAATATCCGCTACGCCGCCGACCACACCAACATGCAGCTGTGGACGGCGCACGACGCCAGCCGCTATTTGTTCGTGGCGACGGACGGGCCGGTCGTTCTCTTCGAGTTCCAGAACTGTTTCCATCTCTCCGATCACACCGGCGTCGTCGACGAGGTGCGGCCGGCGAAAAGCTGGATCTACATGTTCGTCGCCGACAACATCGAGGCGGCGACCAAGGGCTGGGCGGCCGAGATCGCCGATCTGGTCCGCGCCCATGGCGGGGGCAATCGCCGCCTCGCCGTCGACCATCTCGACGCCGAGGGCGTTTCGGCGCTGGCCGAAGCCGGCCTGAGCGTCCGGAACGGCGAAAGCGTCATGGAGCGCGCCCGCATGATCAAGGGGCCGGACGAGTTGATCTGCATGCGCCGCGCCGTGCACGCCTGCGAAGCGGCTATGCACGAGATGGAAGACGCCATGCGGCCCGGCATGACCGAGAACGACATCTGGGCCTTGCTGCACGCCGGCAACATCGTGCGCGGCGGCGAATGGATCGAGACCCGCCTGCTCGCCTCCGGACCGCGCACCAATCCGTGGTTCCAGGAAAGCTCCGCCCGAATCGTCGAGGCGGGCGATCTCGTCGCCTTCGACACCGATTTGATCGGACCCTACGGCTATTGCTGCGACATCTCCCGCACCTGGCTATGCGGCGACGGCAAGCCGTCGAACGAACAGCGCGACCTCTATCGCATCGCCGCCGAGCAGATCGACGTCAACCGGGACCTCCTGCGACCCGGCGTTACGCTGCTGGAGCTGACGCAAAAGGCGAAGTTGCCGCCGCCGGACTGCCGGCCGAACCGCTACGGCGTGCTCTATCACGGCGTCGGCCTGTGCGACGAATACCCCTCCGTCTTCCACCCCGAGGACGTCGGCGCCCACGCCTTCGACCTCGAGCTCGCCCCCGGCATGGTGCTGTGCGTCGAAAGCTATATCGGCCGCCTCGGCGGCCACGAGGGCGTCAAGCTGGAGGAACAGGTGCTGATCACCGAATCCGGCTTCGAACAATTGTCGAAATACCCGCTCGACGAGCGGCTGATGGGGTGAGGCGGCGCGATGCGCCGCCCGCGATCCTCACCCCTTGCCACCGCCCTCGCTCTTCCTCGCCTCCGGATGCACGGTCGACCCGAGAATGTGGGCGGCGGTGCCGATCACCTGGCTCGAATGGCCGACGATCAGCGGATCCGGCCCGCGCACCAGCCGCTCGTCCTTGTTGGGATAGGGCAGGCTCGACAGGAAATGCTGCATGGTGTTGAGGCGCGCGCGCTTCTTGTCGTCGGACTTGACCACCGTCCACGGCGCGTCGGCGGTGTCGGTGTAGAAGAACATCGCCTCCTTGGCCTCGGTGTAGTCGTCCCACTTGTCGAGCGAGGCGCGGTCGATCGGCGAAAGCTTCCACTGCTTCAACGGGTCCTGTTCGCGCTGGGCGAAACGGCGGCGCTGCTCCTCGCGCGTCACCGAGAACCAGAATTTGAACAGCAGGATGCCTGAGCGCACCATCATGCGCTCCAGTTCCGGCGCCTGGCGCATGAATTCCAGATAGTCGTTGGGCGAGCAGAAGCCCATGACGCGTTCGACGCCGGCGCGGTTGTACCAGGAGCGGTCGAACATGACGATTTCGCCGCCGGCCGGCAGATGCTGGACATAGCGCTGGAAATACCATTGCGTCGCTTCGCGTTCGGTCGGCTTCTCCAGCGCCACGACGCGCGCGCCGCGCGGATTGAGATGTTCCATGAAACGCTTGATCGTGCCGCCCTTGCCCGCCGCGTCGCGCCCCTCGAACAGGATGACGATGCGCTGCTTGGTCGCCTTGACCCATTCCTGGACTTTCAGCAGTTCGACCTGAAGTTCGGCCTTGTGCGCCTCGTACACCGAGGTGCGCATGCGCTCCTTGTAGGGGTACTCGCCGGTTTCGAAGCCATGGCGGATGGCCGCCGGATCATGGCGCTTGGCGGCAAGCTCGTGCAGTTGCTGGCCGACGGCCTTGGCTTTTCTCGCCTTTGCCGCGCCATTGCCCGCCTTGGCGGATTTCGCACCCTGGGCGACGGGTTTGACCGACGCGGCGGCAATTGTCGTCGTCGACGATGGCTCAGCACCGGTTGCTTCGGCGGCGGGCGTGCTGGATTTTTCTTCGGTCATGCCGGATGTCTCCCTCTCCAACGGAGTTTGGCCGGTATCATGGCCCGGTTGCAAGCGCCTTGAAACAGATCAAAGGCTGGAAAGCGGGGATTCTCGCGACGTGATGAACGGCAGACCTTTGCGCGGGGCGGTCCAGCCGGCGACGGCAAGCGTCTTCGCCGCCGGTTCGAAAGCGAGGCAATAGGCCCAGGTGCGGCAGTCGATGGCGGCGACATCGGCGCGGCCCTCGGCGACGGCGACGACCGAGGCCCGATGCGCGCCGGTTTCGACCAGTTCGGTCCAGAACGACGTGTAGCTTTTTTCGTCGTCGATTTCTCCCGCCGCGACAAGATCGCGCGCCAAAGCGAGATAGCCGGACATGGAATGGCGGTCGTTGCAGGCGAAGCGGAGACGCGCAATGTTTGCCGGCAATCCACCCCCACCCCTGACCCCTCCGCTCGAGGGGGAGGGGAATCCGCTCCGGTAATCTCCCTCCCCCTCGAGCGGAGGGGTCAGGGGTGGGGGTAGGCGATCGGCAAGTTCGCCTGGCCGTGGACCTTCGTTCCTCATAACCAGCGCTGACCGATAAAGCTCCCCTTCCCCGCCCTCGAACGCCGAATAGTCCGGCTGGCCGACGACACGCACGTGAGCGGCAAGGCCGGTCGTTTCCATCGGCCCCCAGCAGGTCTGCGCCAGAAGCAGCGACGGGTGCCGCCACAATACGGCGAAATCGAACTCATCGGGCGGCAATGTCGCCGGGTCCGGCGCGATGATTGTTCCGGATGCATCGCGGATGCCGCCGGGAACGGCCGTCATGTCGGCGTTGCGACGGGTCAGCGCTTGCGGAGCGTCGATGCCGCGCGCCCTGAGGCGGTCGAGCAGGTCGGCCCATTCGGCGTCGACTTCGGCCCGCAGTTCGGGCCAGTCATACATCGGCAGTGCGGCGATGAAGCGGCTCACGGACGCAGGGCTGCGTCGTCTTCGCTCCGCCGCAGCGCCGGGTGGATGACCGGCTCCTTCGGCGTCAGCAGCCATTGGCGCATCAGCGCGGTGTAGTTCGGGAAGACGTAGCCGCCGTTTTTCGCGATCCACTCCGCCCGCCGGGCGCGATAATGGCCGGGCAGCGTGTACCACGCCGCCGTCGGCAGCGCGTGATGCACGACATGCAAATTGTTGTAGAGGAAGAAGAAGGCCAGCGGCGAGCGCTCGACGATGATCGTGCGTCCGTCCGGCGATTCGGCCCATTGGTGCTCGGCATAGGTGCGCACCGCGATGATCGACTGGCCGAGCCAGGCCGGGACGAGCAGGTAAAGCCATAGCGGCGCGGCGAAAAACATCGTGATGACGAAGAGCACGACGACCAGCCCGGCGAGATGGCGCACCCAGGCGTCGATGACCTCGCGGTCGCCGGCAAGCACCGCCCGACCGTCCATCAGGATCAAGCCGATGCTGCCGATCAGCGGGTTGAGGATCATGCGGCCGAGCAGCGTGTTGTTGATCCGCAACGCCGATTTGAACCAGCCCGGCAGTTTCTCGTGCTGGAATGCGGCCTTGTAATAGCTTTCCGGATCGTCGAACGGGTCGGTCAGCCGTTCGTCGAAATGATGGCGCATATGCATCCATTTGTAGCGCCGGTAGGGCCAGACGAGGCCGATCGGCAGCGCCATCAGCGCCTCGTTGATCGCCGCGTCGCGCGTCGGGTGGCCGTGGATGGCCTCGTGGATCAACGAGGAATGCAACGCCACCGTGAAACCGAGCGCGATCAGCGCCAGAACCGGGGCGACCGGGTAGAGCCAGATGCCGATGATGAGCCAACTCAGATAAGTCGCCGCCATCAGCGCAACCGTGATCCACTCGACGCCGCGTTTCGCCCGCGCCGTTTCCTCGCCCAAGCCCTTCGAATCCATGCCCATTCCCCGTCGGTAACGACTCCGTGATGGCAGACCCTGTCAGCAGCGGCAACGCGACAACGCGCACAAACTGGTGACGATGCGCGACAAAATCCCCGAATGTTGTATATTATGCGCAATAAGGAGAGCCGCCATGGACAAGCGCGACCTTTCAGCCCTGTTTCGCGAGCGCCTCGCCCGCCTCGTCGAGCGCTCCGGCCAGACCCAATCGGCTTTCGCCGCCGGCGTACATGTCGATCGTTCGGCCCTGTCGCAGCTTCTCTCCGGCGCCACCGTGCGCCTGCCGCGCGCCGAGACGCTGCTCGCCATCGCCGAGCGTCACGGCGTCTCGCTCGATTGGCTGCTTGGCCTATCCCACGACGAAGGCCTCGCCGGCGAGCTGATCGCATCGATGGAGATCGAGGAGCCGGAGGAAGGCGCCGACGAAACCCTTCTCGCCCGCTGGCACGCGGAAGCGGCGGGAACGAAAATCCGCTATGTCCCGGCCCGCATTCCCGATCTGCTGCGCTCCGAAGCGGTGATCGCCTATGAGGCGTCGCGCCAGAACCGCGACGCCGGCCACGAACGCGAGGCGGCGCGCGAACGCCTCGATTATTCGCGCCGGCCCGAGACCGACATGGAGGTCGCCATGCCGCGCCAGACGCTGGAGACCTTCGCCGCCGGCGGCGGCGTCTGGTCCGGCCTGCCGCAGGCCGCGCGCGCCGCCCAGCTCGCCCACATGGCGGCGCTGATCGACGATCTCTACCCGACCTTCCGCCTGTTCCTGTTCGATGGCCGCGCCCGCTTTTCCGTGCCCTACACCGTATTCGGGCCGAAGCGCGTCGCGCTCTATGTCGGCGACATGTATCTGGTCTTGAACGCGGTCGAGCCGGTGCGCACCTTCACCCGCCATTTCGACGGGCTGATCCGGGCAGCCATTATCCACCCGCACGAGGCGGCGGGATGGGTGCGGCGGCTGTCCTAGGGGGTTGGGGGGTGGGGGGGGGGTGTGGGGAGGGGAGTCCTGAGCGGGGGGCCCGCGGGCTTGGTTTTGGTAGTCAGTTTTTGCGCAGACCACCGGGCGCATCCATTGTTCCCGCCATTCTTGCGCGCAAAGGTTGAGGCTCGGTTGACGCCGTGACATCTCAGTGGGTTTGACAGGACATAAAGACTTCCTTATGTCGTTATCCAGCCCAATTGGACGCCACACCATGACCAATCCGCTTTCCGCTCTCATCGCGAAAAAGGGCGTTCTTCTCGCCGATGGCGCCACCGGCACCAATCTGTTCGCCGAGGGACTCATCGCCGGCGAAGCGCCGGAGGTGTGGAACGTCGAGCATCCGGAAAAGATCGCGGCGCATCACCGCAAATTCGTCGAGGCCGGGGCCGACATCATCCTGACCAATTCGTTCGGCGGCACCCGCCACCGGCTGAAGCTGCACGGGCTCGACACCCGCGTCGGCGAGGTCAACCGCCGCGCCGCCGAGATCGCCCGTTCGGTCGCCGACGCGGCCGGCCGCACCGTCATCGTCGCCGGCTCGGTCGGTCCGACGGGCGAATTGTTCGAACCGCTCGGCGCGCTGACGCACGATAGCGCCGTCGACGCCTTCGCCGAGCAGATGGAGGGGCTGAAGGCCGGCGGAGCCGAAATCGCCTGGATCGAGACCATGTCGGCGACGGAGGAAATCCGCGCCGCGGCCGAGGCCGCCATTCGCGTCGGTCTGCCTTACGTCTGCACCGCCTCGTTCGACACCGCCGGACGCACCATGATGGGCCTTGCCCCGAAGGACATGCCGCATGTCGCCGACGGGCTCGACCCGGCGCCGGTGGCGGTCGGGGCCAATTGCGGCGTCGGCGCTTCCGACATCCTCGTCTCGGCCCTTGACATGACCGCGGCCGACCCGGACGCGACCATCGTCGTCAAGGGCAATTGCGGCATTCCGGAATATCGCGGCGCGGAAATCCACTATTCCGGCACGCCCGAGCTGATGGCCGATTACGCCCGCCTCGCCATCGACGCCGGCGCGCGGATCATCGGCGGCTGCTGCGGCACCTCCTATGGCCATCTCGCCGCCATGCGCCAGGCGCTCGACAGCCATCGCAAGGCGATGCGCCCGACGGTGGAGGAAATCGTCGACAAGATCGGCCCGCTCAGGAACAAGACCGCCGCCGAAAGCGGCGGCGGCGACAAGCGCGAACGGCGCGGCCTCTGGGCCGGGCGGGGGGCCGGGCGGCGGCTATCCTCTGTGGCGGGGCTGGTAAACTGCCCGGGTCGCCTCAGCGCTTGCGCACCGGCGGCTTCGGCTTGACCTTGAACAGGCCGACGGCGATGGCGTAGCCGAACAGCGCGCCGAAACCCATTTGCGTCATCACGCCGAGAATGTCGGTCGTCTGCCATTCCTGGATGGCGACGCCGTCGCGCATCTGGCGGATCAGCGTACCGCGCACCTCGACATTCTTCCGCGACGCCGGCGCGCCCATGAACTTGCCGGTGTTCTTCGCCCGCGAGACGAAGTTGATGGTGACGTACTCGCCGTCGACGAGCGTGTGGAGGAACTCCATCCTCATGCCGGTCATGGCGCCCTTCATGTCCTGCATGAAGCCGATGTATTCGTCCTTGCTGAAATGCATGCCGTCGCCGCTGTAGGTGAAACCCGGGTCAAGCAGGGAATCGAGTTTCGTCCAATCGTCGTTCTGGATCGCCAGCGAAACGGCGAGGGCCGACTGGATGGTTTTCTTCCTGGTGTCGATGAGTTGGTCGTTCACATGCGCCTCCGAAAGCGGTTGATTCAGTCCCGTTCCGACTGCTAGGCAAACGCTCGGAAAAAGTATAGAACGCACAAAAAAGTGAGCGGGATCTGCATATGGACGCCAGAACCGACATCCCAGTCTATGAAATATCCGGGAACCGGTATTTCTGTCCGGTGCAGCTCACCGTGGAGACCCTGTCGGGGCGCTGGAAGCCCATGATCCTGTGGCATCTCGTGCTGCACCCGGCGATGCGTTATTCGGAACTGAAGCGCTCCCTGGTCACCGTGACCCACAAGATGCTGGCGCAGTCGCTGCGAGAACTGGAAGCCGACGGTCTCGTCGTGCGCACCGTGCGCCAGGTGATGCCGCCGCAGGTCGACTATGCGCTGTCGACGAAGGGCGAGGAGTTGCGCCCGCTGTTCCACGCCATGAAGGCGTTCGGCGAAACCTACCGGGCCGCAACCATCTGAGACGGGAAACAGACCCATGACGTCCAGCGAATTGCCCACTCTCGTCAAGCGCCGCCTGCAGGCGGAAGTCATCGGCCCGATCTTCGCCGAGATGGCCGCCGAACTCGGCGAGGTACGCGCCGCCGCCATCCTCGACGGCGCCATCCGCAAGGCGGCCATCGCCGAGGGGAAAAAATTCGCCGCGCAAGCGCCGGGCGGCGTCACTTCGATGCGCGATTTCATCAAGCTCTACGATTTGTGGACCCATGACGGGGCCTTGGAAATCGAAATCCTTGAGGCGTCGGACAAGGCGTTCGATTTCGATGTCGTGCGTTGCCGCTACGCCGAAACCTATCACGCGATGGGATTGGGCCACATCGGCCATCTGATGTCGTGCAACCGCGACGGAACCTTCTGCCAGGGCTACGATCCGGCAATCAGGATGGAGCGCCAGCACACCATCATGGCCGGCGCGAAACGCTGCACCTTTCGTTACCGCTACGTCCAGACGGCTTGAAACGCCGCCCGGCGCGCGCGACAGTCCGCCCCATGCGCCCCTTCCCCCTTTCGCTCGCTTCGCCCGTCGAGCATGCCGCACCGCTGCCGGCCGAGGCCGACCTCGTCGTCATCGGCGGCGGCGTCATCGGCGTGGCGACGGCGCTTTTCGCCAACCGGCGCGGGTTGAAGACCGTTCTCGTCGAAAAGGGCCGCGTCGCCGCCGAGCAATCGTCGCGCAACTGGGGCTGGATCCGCGCCCAGGGTCGCGATCCGGCCGAATTGCCGATCGTGCTGGAGGCGCGCCGCCTTTGGGCGGAGCTCGCCGCGCAGACCGGCGAGGATATCGGCCTGGCGCAAACCGGCGTGCTCTACCTCGCCGAAAACGACCGCGATCTCGCCGGCTACGACCAATGGGCCGCCATCGCCCGCGCCCACGATCTCGACACCCGCCAGCTCTCCGCCGCCGAAATCGCCGCGCTGCTGCCGGCGGCGGCAAAGTCGTGGCCGGGCGCATTGTGGACGGCGTCCGACCTGCGGGCCGAGCCGTGGCGCGCCGTGCCGGCGCTGGCCCGCCTTGCCGCCCGGGAGGGCGTGACGATCCGGGAGAATTGCGCCGCGCGCGGTCTCGACATCGCCGCCGGCCGAGTCGGCGGCGTGGTCACCGAGGCCGGCCGCATCGCCACACCCGCCGTCGTGCTGGCCGGCGGCGCATGGTCGTCGCTGCTGCTCGCCCGCCACGGCGTGACGATCCCGCAATTGTCGGTGCGCTCGACCGTGGTGCGCGCTGAGGCGGCCGCGCCGTTTGCCGGCCAGGCCGTCGATGGCGAACTCGCCTTTCGCCCGCGCGCCGATGGCGGGGTGACGCTGGCGCTCGGCGCAGCCCATGATTTCTTCATCGGACCCGACGCCTTCCGCCATTTTTTCACCTGGCTGCCGACGGCGAAATCGACCTTTGCGCATACGCGGTTCCGCCCCGCCGCTCCCGCCGGTTTTCCCGACGCATGGACGACGGCGCGAAAATGGTCTGATGGCGGCCCCTCGCCCTTCGAGACGATGCGCGTGCTCGACCCGCTCCGAACGGCCGTTTCGTCGAGCGCATCGCCGGCGCTTTCGCCGAACGGTTTCCCGCACTCGGAAAGCCGGAAATCACCCATGCCTGGGCCGGCATGATCGATTCCATGCCGGATTTGGTGCCGGTCATCGACCAGATTCCGGCCCTGCCCGGCCTGACCCTCGCCACCGGCATGAGCGGCCACGGCTTCGGCATCGGTCCGGGCGTCGGCCGCATCGTCGCCGATCTCGTCGCCGGCAGGCCGGCCGGCCATGATCTCTCCCGCTTCCGCTTTTCCCGGTTCTCGGATGGGTCGAAACTCGACCTCGGGCCGGCGCTGTGACAGCAATCCGCATCTTCCTCGCCCTTTTTGTCCTTCTGGCGTCTACCGGTTCGTCCGCCGCCGCGGCGCAAACACCCGGCTGCGGTTTCTACGCGCAGGTCGAACGCGCCTGCCCCTGCGGCGATTCCGGTTATGCGCTAGGCTATGGCCGCAAATATTGCCGCCGCATCATGGCCGAGGACCGCCTGTCGCCGCTCGGTCGCCAATGGCGCGCCGCCGCGGTCATCTGCCTGCAGGAGAAGCTGCGCGCCGCCTTGCCGCAAACCGGCTGCGACTGCCGCGCCATCCGCAACAAGGCTTACGCCGCGCACTATTCTTGCTACGCCAAGGGCGCGATTTCGATCTGCGACCTGCCGCTGGAAGACATCGTCCGCATCGACGCTTCCATCGACGACGCCGACAAGACCGGTGCGCGGGGCTTTGGCGTCGTCGTGCGCCTCGCCTTGCGCTGTTTCGCCGACAACCCGAAGCGGGCGCGCGCCGCCTTTCGGGCCATCGGCCGGGTGGAAACGCGCCAGTGAAGGTTTCCAATGTGAATTGCCGGGCGGCGCGCGCTGCTCCATGATGGGCCATGGCGAAGGTCTTTTTCACCGCGAACCTGCAACGCCACGTCGATTGCCCGATGGCCGAAGCCGACGGCGCGACGATGCGCGATGTGCTCGAAGCCGTTTTCGCCGAAAACCCGCGCCTGAAAGGCTACGTCGTCGACGACCAGGGCGCGATCCGCAAACATATGGGCGTCATCGTCGACGGGGTCGTCCTCGCCGACCGCGTCCGCCAAGCCGACAGGGTCCAACCGCATTCGCAAATCCACGTCATGCAGGCGCTATCGGGCGGCTAGTTCCGAGGCGCGAGGGAGAGCACCATGACTGACCGCCTGATCGTTTCGACCCGCAAGGGCCTGTTCCACATTGCCCGCAAGGCCAAAGGCTGGGAAATCGAATCCGTCGATTTCCTCGGCGACAACGTCTCGCTCGCCCGGTTGGATCGGCGCAACGGCGCATTCTACGCCGCGCTCGACCACGGCCATTTCGGCGTCAAGATGCACCGGAAGGACAAGGGCGGCGACTGGGTCGAACTCCCCGCCCCCGCCTTCCCGGAAAAGCCCGAAGACCTCGACGAGCGCGACGGCTGGGGCCGGCCATTGCCATGGACGGTGATGCGCGTCTGGTCGCTCGAACCGGGCGGCGCAGACCAGCCCGGCACGCTATGGTGCGGCACAATTCCCGGCGCGCTGTTTCGTTCCGACGATCGCGGCGCGTCGTGGCGTTGGATCAAGTCGTTGTGGGATCACCCGGGCCGCAAGCGCTGGATGGGCGGCGGCGCGGACTACCCCGGCATTCACTCCATCATGGTCGACCCGCGCGGTTCCGACACGGTGCGCCTCGGCGTCTCCTGCGGCGGGGTTTGGGAAACGAAGGACGGCGGCGAGACCTGGGCCTGCCGCGCCAACGGCATGCGCGCCGAGTTCATGCCGCCGGAATTCTCCGCCGATCCGGAGGTGCAAGACCCGCATCTGGTCGTGCAGTCGCCGTCGAACCCGGACCGGCTGTGGAGCCAGCACCACAACGGCATCTTCATCACCTCCGATTGTTCGGCCAATTGGAGCGAGATCCGGGACGTGAGCCCCTCCTCTTTCGGCTTCGCCGTAGCCGTGCATCCGCGCGAGCCGGACACCGCCTGGTTTGTGCCGGGCGTGAAGGACGAGCAACGCTATCCGGTTGGCGGCGCGCTCGTCGTCACCCGCACACGCGACGGCGGCAAGAGCTTCGATGTGCTGAGGAACGGCCTGCCTCAGTCCCACGCTTACGACATCGTCTATCGCCATGCGCTCGCCATCGACGCCTCCGGCGACCGCCTCGCCTTCGGCTCGACCACCGGCAACTTGTTCGTCTCCGAGAACCAGGGCGACGACTGGATCGCGGTTTCCGGCACGCTGCCGCCGATCCACGCCGTCAGTTTCGGCTGACCAGTACGATTCACGCACGCATCACGACGGCTAAGGCAACCTTCCCCGGCAACGCTGGAGAAACCCATGGTCGATATCCCGAAGGATTGGACTCCGAAAGCCAACATGAAACGTATAATCGCGCATTGGTCGGCAGGGCGGTACAAACCGACCGGCATCGACTACGCGCACTACCACATCTTGGTCGATGGCGACGCCAAAGTCATCAAGGGGTCGCGTTCGATAAAGGACAACGTGAACACCACCGGCTCTTATGCCGCGCACACAAAGGGATTGAACTCCGGCTCAATCGGCATCTCGGCTTGCTGCATGCAGGACGCGAAGCAAGCGACGAAGGATTACGGACCCGCACCGATGAAGGAGGTCCAGTGGCGGGCCCTCGCAGCAGTCGCAGCGATCCTGTGCAAACGCTACGGCATTGCGGTGACGCCGCAGACCGTTCTCGGTCATGGGGAAGTTCAGGACATCCTGAAGGTCAAACAGAACGGCAAATGGGATCCGCTGGCGTTCCCGTGGGATAAATCGGTCACGCCGGCCAAAGCGGGTCAGATGTTTCGCGACCTTGTAGCGAAGGAGCTTGCAAAGCTTTAGGAGAACCGCCGTCAGCTTCGGGTGAACCTGCGTATCGCCTCGACGATCGCCTTGAACCCGGCCTTCGCCGGGGCGGAGTGGTTGCGCGCCCGCATGTAGGAATGCGCCAACGCCGGCTCCTCGCGCAGCTCCGAGCGATTGCCCGCGGCGAGCATTTTCGCGTGGAAGGCGACGCCATCGTCGTAGAGCGGATCGTGCGCCGCGACCGTGATGAATGCCGGCGGCAGCCCTGTCAGATCGCCGATGAGCGGCGCGGCGTAGGGATCGGACCAGTTCGACCCACCCTTCGGCCCCAGAAAGGCGTCGATGAAATAGATCATCTCGTCGCGCGTCAGGCATGGCGCCTCGGCGTTGCGCAACGCCGATGCCGTGTTGGTGTCGTTGCCGAACACCGGGTAGATCGCCACCATGCCGCTAAGCTGCTTTTCGCCATGGTCGCGCAGCCACATAGCCAGACCCGCGCTCATCTGCCCGCCGGCCGAATCGCCGCCGCCGATGATGTTGTCCGGATCCATGCCGATGTCGCGCCCATGGTCACGCAGCCATTTCAGCACGGCGAGGGAATCCTCCAGTTGCGCCGGATGACGGTTTTCCGGCGCGAGGCGGTAGTCGACGAGAACGACGACGCAACCCGCCCCGGCCGCCATTTCGGCGCACATGTCGCCATGCGTCTGCGGCCCGCCGAGCACCCAGCCGCCGCCGTGGAAATAGATCAGCCCCGGCTTCAGGCCTTCGCCAGCCGGGCGGAAAATCTGGCAGGGCACCCCGGACAGCACGCGATCCTCGACCGCGACGCCATCCGGCATTGGCGCGCGGAACTTTGCGCACACCGCATTCCAGCCCGCCCGCTGTTCATCGAGTGGCCAATGGGCGCTTTCCGGCGGCGATTCCGCGCTCAGCGCCTTGTAAAATTTCATCATTCCGGCATCCACCGGCGGAAAATCGGTCATTGCCCACCTCGCGCTGCCAGATTGCCAAAAGTCCGCCTGCCGGGCAACCGCGGATCAGCCGATGCGATCGGCCACCGTGATCCCGACGCCAGTGTAACCGTCCATTGCCGCGATCGCCGCGCCGACGCCGTCGAGCTCGATGCGTTTCGTGATGAGTTTCGATACATCGAGCCGTCCCGCCTCGATCAGGCCGAGCAGCGCGGAAAACCGTGAAGCGGCGATGCCCCGAGTGCCCAGGATCGAGATTTGCCGCGAATACACAGCCTCGAGCAGCGGCACACTCGGGCTCATGTGCTTGCCGAGCGGCATGCCGATTTGCACATGGCGGCCGAGTTTTCTCAGCGAACGCACCGAATTGTGGAACGTTTCGGTGACGCCCAGTCCGTCGAGGGAAACCTGCGCCCCGCCGCCGGTCAGCTCGCGCACCGCCAGGCCGACATCGGCGACGCCGCGCGCGTCGAGCGTCGCCTCCGCGCCAAGCGCCTTGGCCATGGAGAGCGCTTCCGGGTTGATGTCGATGGCTACCACGCGCGCGCCGATCGCCGTCGCGATCATGATCGCCGCCAGGCCGACGCCGCCGCAACCATGCACCGCCACCCATTCGCCGGGCCTGACCTGCGCCCGGTCGACCAATGCGCGAAACGAGGTGGTCACCCGGCAGCCCATGCCGGCCGCCTCGGCGAAACCGAGCGCATCGGGCAGATGCACGAGGTTGAAATCGGCGTGCGGCACGGCAAGCCGTTCGGCGAATGCACCCCAGCCGGTAAAACCGATGACATGCTGGTGATTGCAGACGGTCGGATCGCCGCCGCGGCAATCGTCGCATTCGCCGCAGGCGAGGATGAACGGCGCGGTGACGCGGTCGCCCTTCTTCCAGCGCCGGCAATCAGGCCCCGTCTCCTCCACCACGCCCGCGAATTCGTGGCCCGCCACGTGCGGCGCACTCACATCCGGGTCGAGACCGATCCATGCATGATGATCGGACCGGCAGACGCCGCAGGCCCTGACGCGGACGACCGCGCCATCGCGCGGGCACTCCGGTTCGGCAACCTCCTCGACTGCGATCGGCGAACGGAAGGCGGTGAACAGCGCGGCTTTCATGCGGTCGGATCCATGGTCGGCGACGCCGGACCTTAACCCGACGAACCAGGCTGCGGTATCGCTATTGCGACCCAACAAAACGCCCGGCCGCGAGGGAGCGCGCGACCGGACGAGGCTGTGCTGCGGTCGAACTCAGTTCTTCGAAAGGCTCTCGGCGATGCGCACCATCTGCAGGAACTCGGCGCGGTAGCCGAACGGGTCCTCGCCGCGCGCCTTCGAAGCGATGTCGGCGATGGCGGCGAAGTTCATGTCGGCAAGCGCATGGCCGTCGCGCAGTTTCTGCCCGAAGGCTGCGACCGCCACCGAGAAGCGCTGGTCGACGCCGGCATCGTCGAACGAGGCAACCGCGTTGGCCTCCGTCACCGGCGTCTCGATCAGTTTCGACACATCCTCGTTCGGGGCCTTGTAGCGGATCTTGACGAAAGCCAGCTCTTCGCCGCCCGCGCCGGCCTCCGCCGCTTTGCTGCCGTAGCGCAGCGGATCGTTCAGCGTCGCCGGGCTGCCTTTCGGCGTCACCTCGTAGATGGCCGTCACCGAATGGCCGGAACCGATATCGCCGGCGTCCACCTTGTCGTTGTTGAAATCCTCGCGGTTGAGCGCGCGCGTCTCGTAGCCGATCAGCCGGTATTCGGCGATCTTCTCCGGGTTGAACTCGACCTGGATTTTCACGTCCTTGGCGATGGTGAACAGGTTCGCCGCCGACTGTTCGACAAACGCCTTGCGCGCCTCCGACACGGTGTCGATATAGGCGGCGACGCCATTGCCGTTCTGCGCCAGAACCTGCATCAACTGGTCGTTGTAATTACCGACGCCGAAGCCGAAGACCGACAGGAACACGCCGGATTTGCGTTCTTTTTCAATCAGGTTCTTCAGGCTGTCGTCGTCCGACGGGCCGACATTGAAGTCGCCGTCGGTCGCCAGCATTACCCGGTTGACGCCGCCGTCGACGAAATTGGCCCTGGCGAGACGGTAGGCCTCCTGGATGCCGGACGCGCCGGCGGTCGAGCCGTCCGCGCCGAGTCGGTCGAGCGCGGCGGCGATCTTCGCCTTGTCGGAAGCCTTCGTCGGCTCCAGCGCCACGCCGGACGAGCCGGCATAGGTGACGATGGAGACGGTATCGTCCGGACCGAGCGTGTCGAGCGTCATCTTGAAGGCGGTGACCAGCAGCGGCAGCTTGTCGGGCTGGTTCATCGATCCCGACGTGTCGATGAGGAAGACGAGGTTGGATTTCGGCCGCGTCGCCGGAACCACGTCATAACCCTTGATGCCGATATGCATCAGCCGTGTGTTGGCGTTCCACGGGTTCGGCATCAACGTCACCGTCGATTGGAACGGCGTCTCGGCGCTGTCCGGCCCGGCGTAGGAATAGGGGAAGTAATTGACCATTTCCTCTACCCGCACTGTGTCCGGGTCGGGCGTCTGGCCGCGATTGAGCTGGCGGCGCACCCACGACCACGACGCCGTGTCGACGTCGATGGAGAAGGTCGACACCGGATCGGTCAAAGCGTCCCTCACCGGGTTGGTCTTGAAATTCTCGATGCGGTCGCGGTTTTCCTCGGGCGGCATCACCGCGTCCGGAGACGGCGCGGCGGCGGGCATCGAGGCCGACGGATTGCGCTTCATCGCGCCGTCAAGGGCGATGACCCGGCCGACCGGTTGTTCCAGCTTGCTTTGCCGTCGACCGCCTTGTCGGTGAGCGCGTCGGACAGATCGCGTTCGGCCTCGCCGATTTGCGCCGGCTTTTTCGCCTGGCCGCCGGTCTCATTGACCGTCACTTTCGGTTCCGGCGCGCCCTTGCCGCCGATGGCGAAAGGCGAGACGCCCGAGGCGAGCTGCAGGGCGAAATAGCCGGCGACGGGGATGACCAGCAGGCCGGCGATCGCCGCCGGGGCCGGGAAGAGTTTGGTGTTCATGATCGTGCTCCAGATTGCGCCCACCCGTTGGTTAAGACGCAGGCCGGAACGCGATCCTTGGGTCGCGGCGAAAGTTTTTTCCTCGTCGAAGGCATTCATCGCGGCGGCGAGCGCCGCTTCGCGCGCCTCTCGGCGCGGCGCCGGCGCGGGCCGGCCGCGCAGCATGTCGAATTCGTCGCGTTCTTGGCTCATCGTCACGACTCCCCGGCCGGACGCATCAGCGTCTTCAGCCGTTTTTTCGCTTCATGGATGTGCCAGGAAACCGTCGGCTCGGCGCATCCCATCAGATCGGCGGCCTCGGCGTGGCTCTTTTCCTCGCCATAGACCAGGGTGACCGCCTCGCGCTGCTTGTCCGGCAGCCTGCGCACCGCCGCCCAGAGTTCGCCGGCCGCATCGTCGGCCGCATCGTCCTCGGCTTCGCCCAGCGCCAGCGCGTGCACACCGTAGGCCTGCGCCTTGGCCGTTTCGCTGCGCGTTTTGCGGGCGAGATCGCGCGCCACGTTGATCGTCAGCGCGTAGAGCCAGGTGGTGAAGGCGGAAGCGCCCTGGAAGCGCTGAAGCGCTTTCGCCAGCCGCACGCAGACCTCCTGCGCGATGTCCTCGGCCTCCGCCCGCCTGCCGGCCCAGCGGAACGCGACGCGATAGACATAGTCGTAATGGCGCTCGACCAGCGCGCCAAAGGCCGCGCGGTCGCCGGTCACGGCCCGTTCGATCAGCGCCTTGTCCGGCGCGTCCGCCGGGGAGTGCATCGCCGCCATCATTTGCCTGTCTGACGAAGGATCATGGCCGATCCTTGGGGCGGGGCGGAAAAAGATCAATGCGATGTCATTCCCCCGGACATTCGAGCTTGACCGTCACCCGCTCCTCGCCGCTGACCGAGATGCCGCCGCCTTTCAGGATCTGGGCGAAGTCCATCGTCGAGGCGTCACGCACGAACGACATCTCCGGCCTGAACGGCGCGTCGGTGAAATAGCTGCCGGCCCCAACCTCGCCCGGCTCGAAGGCCGACATGCCGCCGCCTTTCTTGCATTTGATCTTGATCTGCCCCGAGACGTATTTCATCTCCCCGCCAAGCGTGAGCTTGAAGCCGTCGGTCTTCGCCGTCATGTCGACGTCGTGGTCAAGTTGACCGGACGGCGTGCAACTCATGCCAACGATTCTGAGATGTTCGAGCTTGCTCACCTGCTTGCCCTTGCCGTTCAGCGCCCAATCCGGGGCGTCCGACGAGTGGCCGTTCAATTCCATTTTGCTGATCGTATGCGAATAGCCGGCCGAAAATCCCTGCGCCGAATAGGTCGGCGTCAGCACCGCCTCTACCGTCAGAGTGCCCTTGTCGATGACGCTTTTCAGCAGATTTTCCATGGCTTTGGCCTGGTCGGCGTAGCGCGCCGCCTCTTCCGCCGCGATCTCGTCCCAGCTCCGCGCCCAATAGGCATCCTTGCCCATCGCGACGCATTGCGCCCGGTGCGCCGCCTCGTGCGCCAGCGTGATGTCGCCGATTTCCGCGCAGGACGATCCGTCCTTGAGCTTGGTCAGGTCTTCGGATTTCTGCTCGCAGGTCCCGAACGGCATGTCGACCTTGTCCGGGCCGATGTAGCCGGACACGCGCGGATTGGGCAGGTGGAAGTCCTGCGCCATCATTTGTTCATGCATCACGCCGAGCCGGTTTGCCCAATTAACGCCGGCGTCTGGATTGGTCGGGTCCTTGTTGGCCTCCTCGAAGTGCCTGCGGATTTCCGTGAAGCGTTCCGCCATCTCCGCGAAGAACAGCGCTTCATAACGCGAGTTTTCCACTTCCTGCTGCAGGCTTTCGAGATGCTTGCATGAACAGGCGGAGGGACCGGCGAAAGCGTAAGGAGGAAAAAGGGCGAGCGCCGCAAAAGCGAAAGCGGGCCGAATCATGATCTCAGCCTTTTCAATGACGCCCCGGATTCAACTGTGCGGCTCGCCTTCGCCCGCCGTCAATCCCGCGCCGCGACAAACGCCCTCTGATGAAACGCCTGCTGCTCCGGCGGGTATCGATACGCCGCGCCGACCGGGCAGGCGCTGCGGACCGCATTTCGGTCAATGGCTTCAACCATTGCGGCATCAACCCGCAGGCCGGTTGCATTGTCTGCCGAGATGAGGTCAACTCAACCTTGGAGGAAGGCTTCATGCGTTATCTGGACGGGACCATCGAAGAACGCTTCGGCATCATGATCGCGCGCGGCGGCGGGGGTAGCGGGGGTAGTGGCGGGGGCGGCAACGTCGGCTCGTGCGTTAGTCATGCCGGCGCTGCGATAGCACTCGGCGGCGCATTGGCTTCTATGAACCCCTTCGGCATTGCAGCCGGCGTGGCCGCCGTCGCCGGAACAGGCATGAATTGCACCGCCGGCTACGGCAATGGCGGTTATTCCGGCGGGCTCGGCGGCTTCGGCGTTCCCTGAACAAATGACAAATGGCGAAGTCGCTTTATTTCCTAGCCCTGGCGCTTCTGACGAGCGGCGCCGTTGTCTTGGCGGGCGGCTTCGCCGGCTATCCAACGGACAAGTCGGTCCTTGCCGGCCTGTTCGTCGAAGCGGCTGCATTCGCCGCGATCCGGTTCAGGTATTTGCCTGACAAACGCCTCTTGTCGACGATAAAACCTGATTTATTGTTGCTTCTGCTCGCTTTGTTTGCCTACGCGGCGTGCCTTAATTTCTTCATCGAAAGTTAATTACGACCGGAGGGCGCACTTATTGTCTTGTCTATTGTTATCATTTTCCCATTGGCGGAAGAGTTGTTCTTTCGCGACTACATGTTTCACATGCTGGAGGCGGAGGGCTATCCGGCCAACGCGCTTGTGTTTTTCACCACGCTGTTCTGGATTGGCGCGCATTTTCACCTTGGCGCCTGGGCATTCGCACTCATTCCCGTCGGCGTCCTGCTCGGCCTGTTGCGCGCCCGCAGCGGCGCAGTGATTTGGCCGATCATCGGCCACGCCCTCTACAACGCCGTGCTTTTCATCTGATGGGAAGTCGCCATGCCCGAAATGCTCAAACCCGCGATACAGTTCCTTGTCATGTTCACGGTGATGTTTGGCGGATTTCGCTGGATCGCGCGCTGGCCGGCGAAACTCGCGGCGGCGACCGCGTTGGGGGCATCCGTGCTGAATTTCGTCCTGCACCCCTGGTTCGCGGTGCTGTTCGAAGGGCGATGAATGGAGCGAACGCGGGAGCCGGACACGCCCCCCTACCCGCGCGCTCTCATAAACGCCCGCTTGTGGAACGCCTGCTGCGCCGGCGCATAGCGATACGCCGCGCCGACCGGGCAGGCGTTGCGGGCCGAGCAGCCGCCATGCGGGCGTTCTTCGATGTCCGCCGAGCGCAGATGCGCCGCGCAGGCCGCGGCATCGAAGCCGGAAAGCGAATAGGCCCCGACCGGGCAAGCGGTGAGGCAAGGCTGGTCAACGCATTGATCGCACGGGTGATTCATCGCCTGAGGCGCTTGAATCGATAGTTCAACATCGAACAGCAACGCCGCACGGTAGGCGTGCCACAGTCCGTATTCGGGGTGCATCAGCACGCCGAGCGGCGAGGCCTTCAGCCCCTCCGCCCGCATGGCCCAGCGCTGGAAAGGATGCCACGGTCGATCATTCGGATAGACGGCGCGGGCGCCATAATGCGCCGCCAGGCCGCCGATTGTCTCGACAGTCCAGCTATCGAGAGGATCGGCCATGATGTCCGGCTGGCGGTCGAGCCAGGCGGAGAATTCCCGCCACATTGCGCCGCCGCCATTTCCGATGAGCAGCAGAGATTTCGCCGGCGCGCCGGCAGGTCCCGCCGGAGCATCCTCGCCGTCGGCGAAAACGAACCCGCCGCGCAACGACAGACCGAGTTCGCCAAGACAGTCGGATAGACCGGGTGGAAGGCGTTGCGATGGCGTCACGGCATTCCCCGACTGCATCCTGCGAAGGCGGATGAGAGGCCGAAACGGCCGCGCATTCAAGCCCTTCGCCACAGCCCGTAGGCCGGCAAATGAAATCCGGCCCGGAACGCTTTTCCCCGTCGCACCGCGAAATTGAAACCCGGTTCCTTCTTTTCGCGGTCGTAAATCCGCATTCCTGCCGGCATTCGCAAGGATTTCCAGGCATGCCGACCCAGGACCATATCCACGCCGCGGCGCTCGCCAAACGCCTTGCGCCGCTCCCGCTTGACGACCGCCTCGCGGCGATCGCGGCGCTGCCCGGCCGCATCGTCTTCACCACCGGTCTCGGCGTCGAGGATCAGGCGCTGACCGGCGCGATCGCGCGTTTGGCGCCGGGAACCCGCTCGCGATTCGGTTTGGCGACGCTCGACACCGGCCGCCTCTTTGCCGAAACGCTCGACCTGATCGCGGCGACCGAGGCGGCGACCGGGCTGGCCATCGCCCGTTACTCGCCGACGCCGGCCGACATCGCCGCCTTCGCCGATCGCCATGGCGTCGACGGTTTCTACGACAGCGTCGAGGCGCGCCACGCCTGCTGCGCCGCGCGCAAGCTGCGGCCGCTCGCCCGCGCGCTCGACGGCGCGACCTGTTGGGTGACCGGGCTCAGGCGCGGCCAGTCGGGCGCGCGCGCCGAAACGCCGCTCGCCGCGTTCGACTCCGCCGATGGCGTGACGAAGCTCAACCCGCTTGCCGATCTCGACATCGGCGCCATTCGCGAATTGGCGGCGCGCGCCGGCGTTCCGCTCAATCCGCTGCACGCACGCGGCTATGCTTCGATCGGCTGCGAACCGTGCACGCGGGCGATCCGCCCCGGCGAAGACGAACGCGCCGGGCGCTGGTGGTGGGAAAGCGACGCCAAACGCGAATGCGGCCTGCATGTCGCGCCGATTGCCGCAATCGCGGTGGAGGCGCGCCCGTGACCCGTCTGTCCCCCCATCTCGCCGCGCTCGAGAGCGAGGCGATCCACGTCTTCCGCGAAGTGGCGGCGACGGCGCGCAAGCCGGTGCTGCTTTATTCGATCGGCAAGGATTCCTCGGTCCTCTTGCATCTGGCGCGCAAGGCCTTCTTTCCCGGTCCGTTGCCGTTCCCTGTGCTGCATGTCGACACCGGCTGGAAATTCGCCGAGATGATCGATTTCCGCGACCAAACCGCGCGCCAGCTCGGCCTCGACCTGATCGTCCACGTCAATCCGCGCGGTGCGGCCGAGGGCATTTCGCCGTTTTCCCACGGCTCCGCTGTCCACACCGACGTGATGAAGACCGAGGCGCTGAAGCAGGCGCTCGACGCCCACGGTTTCGACGCGGCCTTCGGCGGGGCGCGCCGCGACGAGGAGGCGTCGCGCGCCAAGGAGCGCATCCTGTCGTTTCGCGCTCCCGGCCATCGCTGGGATCCGCGGGCCCAGCGGCCGGAACTGTGGATGCATTTCAACACGCGGCTGAAGCCGGGCGAAAGCCTGCGCGCCTTTCCCCTGTCGAACTGGACCGAACTCGATGTCTGGCGCTATGTCGAGGCAGAGGAAATCCCGGTCGTCCCGCTCTATTTCGCCGCGACGCGTCCGGTGGTCCGGCGCGACGGAATGTGGATTTCCGCCGCCGATCCGCGCCTGCCGCTGTTTCCCGACGAGATCGTCGAGCGCCGCAAGGTCCGCTTCCGCACGCTTGGTTGCTGGCCGCTGACAGGCGCGGTGGAGTCGAACGCCGCCGATCTGGCCGCCATGATCGCCGAGATCGAATCCGCCACCCATTCCGAGCGCCAGGGCCGCGCCATCGATCGCGACCAGACTGGCTCGATGGAGCGCAAGAAACGCGAAGGGTATTTCTGATGGTCGCCGCGCTCGCCCGAAAAATCCCGATCCCGGAGCAGGCGGCGCCCGAACGCCCGCTGCGCTTCCTCACCTGCGGTTCGGTCGACGACGGCAAGTCGACCCTGATCGGTCGCCTGTTGTGGGATACCGGTTCGCTCAAGGCAGACCAGCGCGCCGCCATCCTGTCGGGCGGCGAGCCGGATTTCGCCCGCGCACTCGACGGGCTGGAGGCCGAACGCGAACAGGGCATCACCATCGATGTCGCCTGGCGCTACTTTTCCTCCGACCATCGCACCTTCATCGTCGCCGACACGCCAGGCCACGTGCAATACACCCGCAACATGGCGACCGGCGCGTCGTCGGCCGACGCCGCCGTCATCCTCGTCGACGCCCGCCTCGGCGTTCTCGAACAAACGCGGCGCCATACCTCCATCGTGGCGCTGATGGGGGTTGCAACGGCGATTTTCGCCGTCAACAAGATGGACCTTGTCGGTTATTCGGCCCGACGTTTCGCCGAAATCAAGGCCGAACTCGACCGCCTCGCCCTCTCGCTCGGCCTGCGCGAAGCGCTCGTCCTGCCGCTCGCCGCCCTGACCGGCGAAAACCTCGCGACCCGCGCCGCCAGTCTCGACTGGTTCGCCGGCCCGACCTTGCTCGAGGCGCTGGAGGCCGTCGACGCCGCCGCCGACCTGTCCGGCGCGCCGTTGCGCTTTCCGGTGCAGCGCGTGGCGCGGCCCGACGCGTTCTTTCGCGGCTATCAGGGAACCATCGCCGCCGGGACCGTGCGGCCCGGCGATGTCGTGGCGGCGGGCGGCCATCGGGCGAAAATCGCCCGCATCGTCGCCTTCGGCGGCGATCTGGCGGAAGCGAAGGCCGGCGACGCCGTGACGTTGACGCTCGACCGCGCCATCGATCTCGCCCGCGGCGATCTGGTGTCGTCGTCCGACAATCCGCCGCGCCCGACGAGTGTCGTCGAAGCCGATCTGGTGGCGCTTGACGGCGCGGGCATCCAGCCCGGGCGGCGCTACATCGTTCAATGCGGGGGCACGGCGGTTGGCGCGTTTGCGACCGTGGTGGACGCGCTCGATCTCGCCAGCGGCCGGCGCGAAAGCGCTCGCGCGCTCGCCGTCAACGGCATCGGCCGGGCCCGTCTGGCGCTCGACGCGCCGACGCAACTCGATCTCTACGCCGACAACCGCACGACCGGTTCGTTCATCCTGGTCGACACGCTCGCCAACGCTACCGTCGCCGCCGGCATGGTCCGCGCCATCGACGCCGACGACGCGACGCGAAAAGGCGCGGGCCGCATAACGCTGGTGCTGCTCGACGGCGACGCCGACGGTCTGGTTCTGCCCGACGGCGCACGCATCATCGGCATGGACCGCGACGAGGCCGAACGGCGGCTGGCGGGCTTGTGGGGCGACGGCATTTAACCCAGCGCGCCAGTATTCACTCCAAAATGCGGAATACGTCGCCCCAGACGCCCTTGTGGATCTGCTTGGCCACTTTAGCCCGGCCGTCCTCGGGCTCCCTTCAAGTGAAGGCGTCGGCCATCGACGCCTTCTTCTTCGTGACGAATTCGTTCAGCGCCTCGGCGACGCCCGGATCGATCGGCGGCGGCTCATAGAGGCCGAGCCAGGTGCGCGCCACCTCGTTGGCGCGCTGTTCGGCCCGCTTCTCGCCCTCCGCCTGCCACTGCTCGAAGGAATTGTTGTCGGCGATGTTGGAGCGGTAGAAGGCCGACTGGAAATTGGCCTGGGTGTGGGCGCAGCCGAGATAGTGGCTGCCCGGCCCGACCTCGCGGATGGCGTCCATCGCCTGGCCGTTTTCGCTCAAATCGACGCCTTCGGCCATTTTTTGCGCCATGCCGAGCTGGTCAATGTCCATGATCAGCTTCTCGTAGGACGCCGACAGCCCGCCCTCCAGCCAGCCGGCGGCGTGGAGCACGAAATTCGTGCCCGCCAGCAGGGTCGAGTTGAGCGTGTTGGCGCTTTCATAGGCGGCTTGCGCGTCCGGGATTTTCGCAGCGCACAGCGAGCCGCCGGTGCGAAACGGCAGGCCGAGGCGACGCGCCAGTTGGGCCGCGCCATAGGAAACAAGGCTCGGCTCCGGCGTGCCGAAGGTCGGCGCACCCGACTGCATCGAGATCGACGAGGCGAACGTGCCGAAGACAACCGGCGCGCCCGGCCGGCAAAGCTGGGTGAAAGCCGCGCCGGCCAGCACCTCGGCGAGAATCTGCGTCAGCGTGCCGGCGACCGTCACCGGGCTCATCGCGCCAGCGAGAATGAACGGCGTGATGATCGTCGCCTGATTGTTGCGGGCATAAACTTTGGCCGCGCCGAGCATGGTTTCGTCGAACACCATCGGCGAATTGGCGTTGATCAAATTGATGACCACCGTGTTCTCGTCGACGAATTTGTCGCCGAACAGGATGCGGCACATGGCGACCGTGTCCTCGGCCCGCTCCGGCGCCGTGACCGAGCCCATGAACGGCTTGTCCGAATACTTGATGTGCGAATAGATCATGTCGAGGTGGCGCTTGTTCACCGGCACGTCGACCGGCTCGCACACCGTTCCGCCCGAATGGTGGATCGACGGCGCCATCCAGGCGAGTTTCACGATATTGCGGAAATCCTCGATCGTGGCGTAGCGGCGCACGCCGTCGAGATCGCGAATGAAGGGCGGACCATAGACCGGCGCGAACACCGTGGCGTTGCCGCCAATCTGCACGGAGCGCTCCGGGTTGCGCGCATGCTGGGTGAACACGGACGGGGCGGTTTTCACCAAAGCGCGACACAGACCCTTGGGAAAATGCACGCGCTGGCCGCGCACATCGGCCCCGGCCGCCTTCCACATGGCGAGCGCTTCCGCGTCGTCGCGGAACTCGATGCCGGTTTCCTCCAGCACCGTGTCGGCGTTCGCCTCGACGATCGCCAGCCCTTCCTCGTCCAGCACCTCGTAGACGCGGATCTTGCGCTGGATGAAGGGCATTTGCGGTGAAGGACCGCCGCCGGCCCGCGCCGCGCGCCGCGCGCCCCGTCCGCGCCGCCCGCCAGCCTGTTCCTCGGCCCCGTTGGTGGTGTCGTTCATGACATTGCCCTCTGTCCGCCGGCGCGCCGCGCCAACGTTGTGTTTGGTCGTGATTCTGCGATTTGCATCCGCCGGCGACCGGCCTTGCAACGCCAGCCCCTGTCCGGAATGCGCCAAGCGCAACGCCGGTCGTTTTCGCTTGGACATAAGTCGCAATTCGACTATGCGGCTGACACGGAAGGCAAATACTAGTTTGCATGCCCCGCATCGCATTCGGGCGCCTCAGGAGCGAACCATGGCCGACGACGAGATCATCCTTGCCGAACTGCCCGACGACGAACTCGTGCAGCAGATGCACGACGACCTCTATGACGGGTTGAAGGAAGAGATCGAGGAAGGCACCAACATCCTGCTGTCCCGCGGCTGGGCCCCCTACAAGGTGTTGACCGAAGCCCTCGTCGAGGGCATGCGCATCGTCGGCGTCGATTTCCGCGACGGCATCCTGTTCGTTCCCGAAGTGCTGCTCTCGGCCAACGCCATGAAGGCCGGCATGTTCATCCTGCGGCCGCTGCTCGCCGCCACCGGCGCGCCGAAGCAGGGCAAGATGGTCATCGGCACCGTCAAGGGCGACATCCACGACATCGGCAAGAACCTCGTCGGCATGATGATGGAAGGCGCCGGCTTCGACGTCGTCGATCTCGGCATCAACAATTCGGTCGAGAAATATCTCGACGCGATCGAGAAGGAAAAGCCCGACATTCTCGGCATGTCGGCGTTGCTGACCACCACCATGCCCTACATGAAGGTCGTCATCGACACGCTGAAGGAAAAGGGCATGCGCGACGATTACGTCGTCCTTGTCGGCGGCGCGCCGCTGAACGAGGAGTTCGGCAAGGCCGTCGGCGCCGACGCCTATTGCCGCGACGCGGCGGTGGCGGTCGAAACCGCCAAGGACTATATGACCCGCAAGCACAACCGCATGGCGGGGTGAACGTCAGCGGCCATGACTGCGTCCGGACCGGGCACCGATAATTCCGCCCGCACCCGCATCATCGCCTGCGGCGCCATCGCGCGCGAGGTGCTGGCCATCCGCGACCAGCACGGCCTCGACCATCTCGACTTGAAATGCCTGCCGGCCATCTGGCACGTCTGGCCGGAAAAAATCGGCCCGGCCATGCGCGAAGCGATTGAAGAAGCGCGCGCCGAAGGCTTCGGCCGCATCTTCATCGGCTACGCCGAATGCGGCACGCACGGCGAACTCGATAAAATCTGCGAAGAGGAAAACATCGGGCGCATCGCTGGCCCGCATTGCTATGCCTTCTTCACCCGCGTCGACAAATTCGTGGCCGAGGCCGAGCACGAATTCACCGCCTTCTACCTGACCGACCTGATCACGCGGCAGTTCGAGGCCTTCGTCATCGAGCCGCTGAAGCTCGACCAGCATCCCGAGCTCATCAAAATGGTGTTCGGCAATTACGAAAAGATCGTCTACCTCGCCCAGACCGATGACGAAGACCTGACGCGCAAGGCCAGATGGGCGGCCGACTATCTCGGCCTTGCCTTCGAGCGCCGCTTCACCGGCTACGGCGATCTCGAAAACGCCCTGTTGGCGTCACACCGCTGATAATATTGGCTGTCAGGGGAGATTGCCTTGCGTCCCGTTCACAACGGCGCAAGGAATGGTCTCTACTGTTTCCGACACGTCCGCATGGGGATTCGACGGGTTTTGCTCAGTCGCAACAATGAACCGCACTACCCGCCGCCGCGACCGCTTTCGGCCGTCATGCGCGAATTGGCGCAGATCGACAAGCCGTCGATCACGGTGGCCGAAATCGAGGGCGCCTTCGCCGACCGCAATTTCGCCGCCCTGATCACCGTGTTCGGCGCCATCAATTGCCTGCCTCTTCCGCCCGGCAGTTCGTTTTTTCTCGGCATTCCGCTGATCATCCTGTCGGCGCAGATGGTGTGGGGAGCGAAGGTCCCCTGGTTGCCGAAATTCGTGCGCGAACGCCGGATCAGCAAGGAAACCTTCCAATCCGCCGAACGGCGCATCGCGCCTTGGTTGGCGCGCTTCGAGAAACTGGTGCGGCCCCGATGGTGGCCGTTCGACCGCGTGACGGGCGAAAGAACGACAGGCGCCGTCGTCCTTTTCCTCGCCATTCTGCTGACCCTGCCGATGCCGCTCGGCAATTGGCCGCCGGCCTTCGCCATGACGGCCTTTGGCATCGCCCTTTCCGAGCGCGACGGCGTGGTCTTTTCCATCGCCTCGATCATCGCCATCGCAGCCACGGCGATTTTTTTCGCGGTCTATCTTTCTCTCGGCTTTGCGGCGCAATGGCTGATCGGTTGAAAAGCCGTTCTTTGCATCGAAATCGACGGGCGCGGGATATCAAGGCGATCTTCACTCGGATTCAACGAATTTTCGGATAGTCTCGATCAAACGCAGGCCATCCGAAATCCAGCCCATGCTCAGCCGTCATCGCGAGCCTCAATTCCCGCCGCCCCGCACACTGACCGCGGCGCTGCGCGATTTGGCGAAATCGGGAGGCGAAAACGTCACGATCGCGGAAATCGAAACCGCCCTCGGCGACCGGTCGTTCTCGACCCTGATCGTCCTGTTTGCCGCCATCAATCTCTTGCCGATGCCGCTGGGTTCGTCGGTGGTGCTCGGCATTCCCGTCATTTTGTTGACCTTCCAGATGTTGCTTGGCGCCAAGGCGCCGTGGCTGCCCAAACGAATTCGCGACTATTCCTTTTCCCGCTCAACCTTGCTGCGTTTCGAGGATCGCGTCATTCCCTGGCTCGAACGCTTCGAAAAAGTCATCAAGCCGCGCCACTGGCCGTTCGATCGCGTGCTCGGCGAACGCATCCTCGGCGGCGTCGGCCTGTTCATGGCCATCCTGCTGTGGCTTCCGGTGCCGCTTGGCAATTGGCTGCCGGCTTTCGGCCTGTTCCTGACCGGTCTGGCCCTGACCGAACGCGATGGCGTGATGCTTGCCTTGGCAACCGCCGTGAACATCGGCGCGACGGTGCTGTTCTTCTCGGTGGCGTTCTCGCTCGGCTTCATCGTGAACTGGCTGATGGGCTGACCGGCGCGGCGCGCCGCCTGCCATTTTGCGACGTCGTTTTTGAATGCCGGCGCGTCGTCCGCCAACAAGCGGTCGGCCGCCATTCAACGCAATGCTCGCTCCGGTTCGAGGAGCAACGACGTGGCCGAACTCACCATCGTTTACTGGCGCGACATCCCCGCCCAGATCATCGTGAAAAAGGGCAGGCAGGCGGCCAAGCGCGAATTGCCGGTCCGTTTTGCCGAGGCAATCGATCACGCGGCGATGCGTTCCGGCGCGCGCGACACCGACGCCTATCTGGCCGAATGGCGAAAAAGCGATCCGGTTCAGGTTTCCGACGATTTCGAGGCCGAGGCTGACCGCGCCGCCGCCGATCTCGATCTCGCCATCGACGAGGCGGCGTTGACGGCGCTGGTCAAGGCCGGGGGCCGCGCCAATGGCTGAGGCGCCAGCCAGGCCTGCCGCACGGAAAAATCCGGCGCCGAAGCCCGAGATCGGTCCGGTCAATTTTTCCGCCGACGGCCGCAAGCGCCGCGCCCTGACGATTCGCCTGTGGTCGATCCGCCATGCCCGCTTGCTCGAATGGTTTTACGACCAATTCGCCTCGACCTTGCTGAAGCTGCATCCGTTGTTCGCCCGCGTCGGCTACGATCGCGCCGAGCGCCCGGTCTCCACCGTCGAACGCGGCGTCAAAGGTTTCCTGTTCGATTGCCGCATGTGCGGACAATGCGTGCTGTCGTCGACCGGCATGTCGTGCCCGATGAACTGCCCAAAGCAGTTGCGCAACGGTCCCTGCGGCGGCGTTCGCGCCGACGGCAATTGCGAGGTGAACGCCGAACTGCCCTGCGTCTGGGTCAAGGCCTGGGAAGGTTCGCGCGCCATGAAGGGCGGCGACGCCATATTGGCCGTGCAAAAGCCGGTCAGCCAGGCGCTGCGCGACACGTCGTCCTGGCTGCGCGTCACCCGCGAAGCCGCGGAACGAAAGGCCTCCGCATGAGCCCGGACATCAACCCGGTCGATCCGAGCCTGCCACTCGATCCCCTGCCCGGACATTCGTCGCGCGGCCGGCTGGAGCGCGTGCTGCGTCGCGGCGAATTCGCCGTCACCGCCGAACTCAACCCGCCCGACAGCGCCGACCCGAACGAGGTCTACGAGCGCGCCGCCATTTTCGACGGCTGGGTCGACGGCGTCAACGCCGTCGATGCGTCCGGCGCCAATTGCCACATGTCGTCGGTCGGCATCTGCGCCCTGCTCACCCGCATGGGCTATGCGCCGATCATGCAGATCGCCTGCCGCGACAAGAACCGCATCGCCATCCAGGGCGATGTGCTCGGCGCATCGGCCATGGGTGTGCAGAATATCCTCTGTCTCACCGGCGATGGCGTGCAGGGTGGCGATCAACCCGGCGCCAAGCCGGTATTCGATCTCGATTCGATGTCGCTGCTCGAAACCATCCGCACCATGCGCGACGAAGCGAAATTCCTCTCAGGACGCAAATTGTCGACGCCGCCGACGGTGTTCCTCGGCGCGGCGATCAACCCCTTCGTGCCGCCCTTCGATTTCCGCCCGCTGCATTTCGCCAAGAAAATCCGGGCCGGCGCGCAATTCGTCCAAAGCCAGTATTGCTACGACGTCGCCCTGTTCCGCGAATTCATGAAGCGGGTGCGCGACATGGGCCTCAACGAGCAATGTTACATCCTCGTCGGCGTCGGCCCGCTCGCCTCGGCCAAGACGGCGCGCTGGATGAAGAACAACGTGCCCGGCGTCCACATTCCCGATGCTGTCATCAAGCGTATCGAAGGCGCCAAGGACCAGAAGAACGAGGGCAAGCGCCTCTGCATCGACATCATCGACGAGGTCAAGGAGATCGAGGGCGTTCACGGCGTCCATGTCATGGCCTATCGCCAGGAAGAATATGTGGCCGAGATCGTTCATGAATCCGGCGTGCTGAAAGGCCGGAGCCCTTGGAAGCGCGAAGCCCGGCGCGACGAGAGCCAGGTTGTCGAACGCCTGGAGCACTTGCTCAACCGCGACGCCGTCTCGCCGCAGGAAATGGCCGGGCGCGCCGCCCATCCCGAAAAGGTCTGATTGGCCGATTGAATCGAAACGCATAACGATATAAAGAAGCCTTTATATCATTTCGGAGACTCCCATGACCCGCACCATCGTCGCCTCCGCCACGCGCGAGATCGTCATCGGCTTCGACCAGCCGTTCTGCGTCATCGGCGAACGCATCAACCCGACCGGGCGCAAGAAGCTCGCCGCCGAAATGATAGCCGGCAGTTTCGACACGGTCATCAAGGACGCGCTGGAACAGGCCGCCTGCGGCGCCACCATGCTCGACGTCAACGCCGGCGTCACCGCCGTCGATCCGAACGCCACCGAGCCGGCGCTGCTGGTCAAGACGATGGAGATCGTTCAGGGCATCGTCGACCTTCCGCTGTCGATCGACTCCTCGGTATCGGCGGCGATCGAAGCGGCGCTGAAGGTCGCCAAGGGCCGGCCGCTGGTCAATTCGGTCACCGGCGAGGAGGAAAAGCTCGAGGCCATCCTGCCGCTCTGCCGCAAATACAATGTGCCGGTCGTCGCCATCTCCAACGACGAGACCGGCATTTCCATGGATCCCGACGTGCGCTTCGCCGTGGCCAAGAAGATCGTCGAGCGCGCCATGGACCACGGCATCAAGCCCGAGGACGTGGTCGTCGACCCGCTTGTCATGCCGATCGGCGCGCTCGGCGACGCCGGCCGCCAGGTGTTCGCGCTGCTGCGCCGCCTGCGTGAGGAACTGAAGGTCAACACCACTTGCGGCCTGTCGAACATCTCCTTCGGCCTGCCGCACCGCCATGGCATCAACGCCGGCTTCATTCCCATGGTCATCGGCGCCGGCATGACCTCGGCGATCATGAACCCGACGCGACCGCAGGAAATGGAAGCGGTGCGCGCCGCCAACGTTCTGAACGGCACGGACCCGAACTGCATGACCTGGATTCGCTCCTACAAGGACTATGTCGCGCCCGCCGCCGGCCAGCCGCACGCCGCTCCTGTCGCCGCGCCCGCCGCCGCGCCTTCGGCCGGCGGTCGCCGCGGCGGCCGCGAGGCCCGCCGCGCCGCGATGGGTGGCGGCGACGCCGTGTGACGAGCCTGTTTCCCCTCCCCCTTGTGGGGAGGGGCAAGGGGTGGGGGTAAAACCGCCGAGACGCCCGCCAAGGCCCCCCCCGGCGCGTTCCGCGCCGACCTCCCCACAAGGGGGAGGTAAAGAGGAACCCATGTCTGATCCCCTCGTCCTCTTCATGCCCTCGGGCAAGCGCGGCCGCTTCGCCAGGGGCACAACGGTGCTCGAAGCGGCGCGCCAGCTCGGCGTCTATGTCGAGAGCGTCTGCGGCGGCCGCGCCACCTGCGGGCGCTGCCAGATCGAGGTGCAGGAAGGCCACTTCGCCAAGCACAAGATCGTCTCGTCCAACGACCACATCTCGCCCAAGGGCGCAAAGGAAGAGCGCTACGAGCGCGTCCGCGGCCTGCCCGCGGGGCGTCGCCTCTCCTGCTCGGCCACCATCGAGGGCGATCTCGTCGTCGACGTGCCGCAGGACGTGGTCATCAACGCACAGGTGGTGCGCAAGAAGGCCTCCGACCGGGTGATCGCACGCAATCCCGCCATCCGCCTTTGCTATGTCGAGGTCGACGAGCCCGACATGCACGCCCCGCTCGGCGATCTCGACCGGCTGAGGGTGGCGCTGCAGCGCGACTGGCGCTACGACCGCCTCGACATCGATTTCGCCCTCGTGGGCCAGGTGCAGGCGATCCTGCGCGCCGGCAAATGGGCCGTCACCGCCGCCATCCACAAGGATCGCGACGACGGCCCGGCGACCATCGTCGCGCTGTGGCCGGGCTTGCACAACGAGGCCTTCGGCATCGCCTGCGACATCGGCTCGACCACCATCGCCATGCATCTCGTCTCGCTGCTCTCCGGCCGCATCGCCGCGTCGGCCGGCGCGCAGAACCCGCAGATCCGCTTCGGCGAGGATCTGATGAGCCGCGTCTCCTATGTGATGATGAACCCGGACGGGCGCGAGGCGATGACGGTCGCCGTGCGCCAGGCGGTCAACGGCCTTGTCGACAAGGTTTGCGCCGAGGCTGGCGCCGAGCGCACCGATATCCTCGACGGCGTCTTCGTCGGCAATCCGGTGATGCACCACCTTTTCCTCGGCATCGACCCGACCGAGTTGGGCGGCGCGCCGTTTGCGCTCGCCGCCTCGGGCGCGCTCGCCTTCAAGGCGTCGGAGATCGGCATCGCCGCCAATCCCGGCGCGCGCGTCTATGTGCTGCCCTGCATCGCCGGCCATGTCGGCGCCGACGCGGCGGCCGCCACGCTGTCGGAAGGCCCGTACCGGCAGGACCGCATGATGCTGCTCGTCGACGTCGGCACCAACGCCGAAATCGTGCTCGGCAACGCGGCGCGCACTGTCGCCTGCTCCTCGCCGACCGGCCCGGCCTTCGAGGGCGCGGAAATCTCCGGCGGCCAGCGCGCCGCGCCCGGCGCCATCGAGCGCGTGCGCATCGATCCGGCCACCCTGGAGCCGCGCTTCCGCATCATCGGCGTCGAGCCATGGTCGGACGAGCCCGGCTTCGCCGAGGCCATGGCCGCCGTCGGCGTCACCGGCATTTGCGGCTCCGGCATCATCGAAATCATCGCCGGGATGTATCTCGCCGGCATCATCTCCGAGGACGGCGTCATCGACGGGTCACTGGCGGCGCGCTCGCCCCGCATCGTCGAGAATGGCCGCACCTTCTCCTACCTGCTGCGCGAGGACGGGCCGCGCATCGCCGTGACGCAGAACGATGTCCGCGCCATCCAGTTGGCGAAGGCGGCGCTCTACGCCGGCGTCAAGCTCTTGATGCAGAAGCAGGGCGTAAGCGAAGTCGACACGATCCGCTTCGCCGGCGCCTTCGGCTCCTTCATCGATCCGAAATACGCCATGGTGCTCGGCCTCATCCCCGATTGCGATCTGGCCGAAGTGAAAGCGGTCGGCAACGCCGCCGGCGACGGCGCGCTGATGGCGTTGCTCAACCGCGATCACCGCCGCGAGATCGAGGACACGGTGCGCCGCATCGAGAAGATCGAAACCGCGCTGGAGCCGGATTTCCAGCAGCTGTTCGTCAACGCCATGGCGCTGCCCAACAAGGCCGACCCGTTTCCGAAACTCGCCTCCCAGGTGACGCTGCCGCCGCGAAAGGCGCTGGCCGAGGGCGAAAGCGGCGGGCGGCGGGGCGGGAGAAGGCGATAGCGCCTTTTCACCCTCCCCCTTGTGGGGAGGGTCGATGCGGAACGCATCGGGGTGGGGGTGATGTCGGAACGCCCTACCGCCAACCCGCTCGTTTTTCTCGCGACGCTCCGCACAAGCGGGAGGGTGAAGGCGTGGACCGCTCCGACCGCTCCCAAATGAAATCTCATTCTGCAAAAATGGCTTCAGGACTTCACGAGCCATAGACACACGGCGCGCTACCTGAGGACGAGACAATGACCGGAAGGACCGCCTTGCCGCCCGTGATTACGGAATTTCTGGATGCCGAAGAAAAGGAGCTCTACAAGGCCATCGAATCCAATGACCAAGAGTTCGCTAAAAGCATCTTGACGCCCGAACGCAGGGCCGAATTGAAGCAGGCGGCGCGCAACACGCGGAACGCCGAACGCATCCAGATCAGCCTGCGCATCTCAAAGCACGATCTTTCCAAACTCAAGGCCCGCGCCCTGCGCGAAGGCATGCCCTACCAGACGCTGACCAACTCGATCCTGCACAAGGCGGTGAATTGAGGAGAGGCGATCGGCGCGGCGATGCGCCTAGCCCCCGTCCGCATCGAGGCCCATCAGCCGGTCGATCGGCGTGTAATCGTCGGTGAGCAGCGTGGCCGGGCCGGCCGGAAACAGCGCGTCCGTCTCCGCCGCCGTCAGCCGCACGGCCTCGTAATGCTCTGGCGCACGCGGGACGAACCGGTCTCCGGGCGACGCCCGGTCGCCGGCAAGCAGGATGAAGACGCGACGCTTGGCGCCGTCGTCCGCCTCGGCCCGGGTCCATATCTCGACCACCGGAAAGGACGTCTCCAACGTTGCGACAATGGCGGCCAGCGCGCCCATGCGGTCGATGTGGTCGATGACGTTCATGATGTAAACGCCGCCCGGATTGAGCCGGCCGCGCGCCAGCGCGAAGAACTCCGCCGTCACCAGATGCGGCGGGATTGCGATGTCGGTGAAGGCGTCGCCGACGATCACGTCGTAGCGGTCCTTGTCGCCGGCGAGCGCGGCGCGGGCATCGGCGGACAGCACCCGCGCCGACGCCGGATCGAACCAGAAATCGCTGACCGCGATCGCCGTCACCGCCGGATCGATTTCGGCGACCGTGACATCGGCGATCCCGTCTGCGGTCCAGGCGCGCGGCATCGAATAGGTGCCGCCACCGATGAAGAAGGCCGAGAACTTCCGGCCTGACGCCGTTCGGTCCGCCATGGTGAGCCGGGCGAGCTGGTCCATCAGCGCCGCGTGCGCCGTATGCATGGTCGCAACGTCGTTTCGCGCCGAAATCCCGTGCACCAGATGGTCGAGCGCCATCAGCCGCACCGTGTCGGCGCCGTCCGGCGAAACATCCTCGACACGAATGCAGAAATAGTCGCTCTCGCGGGTGCACGGGTTCTGCGCCGAAAGGCCGGAAAGGCCGGCGAGCGCGGCGGCGGCCACGATCGCGACGGCGCGCGCGCCAGGCCGTCGCGCCATCGTCAGCATCACAAGCCCGGCGAAAGCGTAGAGCGCCGCAATGACCGCGAGCGTACGGATCGAGCCAAGCCAGGAAATGAACAGGAATCCGGCCGCCAGCGTACCGGCGATGGCGCCGAGCGCGCCGGACGCGAACATCGCGCCGAGCGCCCTGCCCTCGCGCCCCTTCTGGCCGGCGACGGACAAATGCGCCAGCACCGGCGCGGGAACGCCGGCAAAGAAGGACGGCAGGAAGAACGCGGCCATGGTCATGGTCACGATGGCAGCCCCCGGCGAAACCGCCGCGCCGAGAACCGCTCCGGCGCTCCAGCGCAAAAGGTAAACCGCAAAGCCCGTGGCCGCCGACGCCGCGGCCATGGCGAAGGCGGTCAGCCGAAGCGCCGCCGCCGCGTCGCGCTCGGCGATGCGACCGCCGGCCCAATGCCCGGCCGAAAACCCCGCCAGCACCACGGCGATGACCGACGTCCAGGTGTAGAGCGACATGCCGACATAGGGCGCCAGCATGCGCCCGGCGACGATCTCCACCACCAGGCTCGCCGCCGAAACCAGGCCCTGCAGGACGACCAGCAACACCAGTGGCTGCCCGCTCTTGGCGCGCCGCGCGCCGGTGTCATCGGCTCCGTTCATTTTCCCCCCGGTCGTCTGGTCGGGAAAATGCGTAACGCATTTCGCACGGGCGCAAAACCGCGTTATTGCCGGGTTTTGTCGCCGACCCGCTCCGTCTGGCGGGGCGTAGGGGGATTTGTTTGTCCAAGCGATCTCCTCGCCACGCCCCGTCGCCGGTCTGGCTGTTGAAGCGCCCCCACATCCGGCCCTGCGGGCCACCTTCCCCCCGTTGGGGCGAAGGAAGGAGGTGGGCGTCAGGGAAGACGGGGCCATGGCCGAGCCTTCTCTGGGTATGAGCGGTGGCTCGCGCCTTCCCCGACCCTTCGCTTGCGCTCCGGGCGTTCGTCTCTCGAAAAGCCAAATCGTTGGCTTTTCGCGGCCTTCGGCCAACGCTCCTCACCCCGTCCGGCTTCGCTCACGGCTGCCGGACTGCGAAAGGATGCCAGGGAGCAAGCCCCTGCGCGCCGGCGGAGCCTTCCGTGTCGCCACGGACTTCGATCCGACGCCGGCGGAGCGATCCCCACAAGGGGGAGGGGAAGTGGGCGGAGGCGTTCCGCCGTCCTTTCGCCTCGCCGCCGCGTGACCGGTGGGCAAAGCTTATGCAACGGCGCGGGGTTCGGCGCCAACACCGCCGCCCCGCCCTTGCCGGTCCGGGTCCGGGTCAAGCGGGAGCCGGTTCCCCCCGCATGCACCGGCCGGTACCGCAGCATGCTCCCTGCGGGAGAAACTGCGTGGGATTGTGCGGGAGGGTTTCGGGACGTGGATCGATTCGGCAATCGGCAGTCGGCAATCGGCAGTAGCGTATTGAAAAGGTTGGTGGAAATTTTTGGAGCTGGCGCGGGCTATGCCACTCTCCGCCGGGGAGAGGCAGGCTTCAGCCGAGCTTTGCGAGGCAGAAGCCGGTGAGGGGGATCGGCGCTTGATACGTCATCTGCCCCTTCACCCGAACCTGAACATGGCGAGGAATCGCGGGGTCTCAAACCCCCTCCCCGAACTCCCGCGCCAAGCTCCGCACCACCTCTTTCAACGCCTCGTCCCGCGTCGCCCCCTGCTCGATCGCCCGCGCGAATACGGCGCGCTGGCGGTCGGCGCTGGTCCCGGTCGTGAGGATATGCCGCGCGCTTTCGACCTCGGCGAGGCAGCCGAGCGCCTCGGCGTCCTCGCGCACGAGGCCGATCAGCTCGTCCAGCAGATCGGCGTAAGGCACGACCTGCCCCAAAGCGAAATCGATCAGCCCGCCGGAAACACCGTAGCGCTGCGCCCTCCAGCGGTTCTCGCCGACGAGGAAGCGGTCGTATATGCGCCAACGCTGGTTGGCGCGCTTCAGTCGCCACAGCATGCGCATGATCGCCTGGATCAGCGCGGCGATGGCGAGCGCGTCGTCGATGCGGGGCGAGACGTCGCAGATGCGCGCCTCCAGCGTCGGGTAGCGCCAGGACGGCCGCACGTCCCACCAGATCTTGGTGCCGTCCTGGATCAGGCCTGTGCCGATGATGATGTCGACCGAGCGCTTGAACTCGCCCCATGAGGAAAAGCGTGGCGGCAGGCCGGTGCGCGGCAGATCGTCGAAAATGGTCAGCCGCCAGGAATTCAGGCCCGTATCCTCGCCGCGCCAGAACGGCGACGAGGGCGACAGCGCCAGGAGATGCGGCAGGAAATAGGAGAACTGGTTCATCAAATCGATGCGCAACTCGTCGTCGTCGAGGCCGACATGCACATGCATGCCGCAAATCAGCATGCGCTTGGCCACCGCGCCCAGATCGCGCGTCAGCGTGTTGTAGCGCTCCTTGTCGGTGTGCGGCTGCGCCCGCCAGTCGGAGAAAGGATGGCAGGAGACGGCGAGCGGCATGAGCCCGTGCCGATCCGCCACGCCGGCGATACCGGCGCGAAGGCGTTTGAGGTCGGCTCCGGCCTCGGCGATGGTCGCGCTTTTGCGCGTGCCGACCTCGACCTGGCATTGCAGGAATTCCGGGCTGACCTGCCCTTCAAGCTCCGCCTTGCACTCCTCCATCAGCGCCGGCGGCGCGGCGACGAGATCGAGCGTCTGCCGGTCGACGAGAAGATATTCCTCCTCAATGCCGACGGTGAACGACGGTTCGGTCATGGCGCTTATCCTCCCTGTGGCCCGTTCGGGCTCTGGCGGGACGATAACGCCCGGCGTCGCCGGGCGATTTGCGCCAAGTCATATTGCGCTGCGAAAGACGCATCTGGCGCCGGCGACGCATGTGCTGCGCGCATGGCCAACATGCGCCATGCGCATGGCCGGTAAACGGGAGGTTAAAATCATTGATTTTGTTGGTGTTTTCAATTTGCTGCGTCAGCCTGCCGCAGCCGGCCTGTCGCTTTTGCGTCGTTGCTCTTCGCATTCCCTGCCCATATTGCGCCGCAAATGCCTATATAAAGGGCACAACAAAGCGGGCGTTCGGCCCGCGCCAAGGAGCAAGACCATGACCTTCCTTTCGCGCCTTTTCCGTCGCCGTGAAGTTTCCGTGACCGGCGCTCTGGCGCGCCAGCGCTTTGGCGCCACCATGCCGGGCGAAACCGCCGCGCTCGCCGGCAACCGGTACGGCCTGCTCGTCGCCTGACACGCTCACTTCCAGACGCCATCTTCCCTCCCGTGGATGGCGCGACAAACGACCGGGCCGACACGCCCGGTCGTTTTCATTTGCCCTACGTCGCGATTGCGACAGATTCGGCATTGACAGCATGACGTTTTTTAACGACCGTGGCGTAATTGCGACATAAGCGGCGCAGGCCGCCGCGCATCGGGAGCCCCATGCTGGCCATCGACAAGCGGACGAAGCGGTCTTTCGTCTTTTTCCTGATCCCCGATTTCACCATGGTGGCCTTTGCGACCGCGATCGAGCCGCTGCGGCTCGCCAACCGCATGCTCGGCTATCCGGCCTATCAATGGCGCCTCGCGAGCGTCGACGGCAGGCCGGTCGCCGCCTCGAACGGCGTCGAAGTCGCGGTCAACACTTCCCTCGAGGATGAGCGGCGCATGCTGATGGGGTCCGAGCGGCCGTCGATGGCGGTGGTGTGCTCGGGCGTCAACATCGAGAGCTACGCCAACCGCACCGTGTTTGCCTGGCTGCGCGAGGAATACCATCGCGGCGTCGCCATTGGCGGCCTGTGCACCGGCGCCCATGTTCTCGCCGCCGCCGGCCTGCTGTCGGGCAAGCGCTGCGCCATCCATTGGGAAAACCTGCCCGGCTTCGAGGAAGCGTTTCCGAAAGCAACGCCGATCGCCGATCTGTTCGAGATCGACCAGAACATCTACACCTGCGCCGGCGGCACCGCGTCGCTCGACATGATGCTGAAGCTGATCGGCGAGGATTTCGACGACAATCTCGTCAACCGCGTCTGCGAGCAGGCGCTGACCGACCGTGTGCGCGCGCCGACCGACCGCCAACGCCTGCCGCTGCGCGCCCGCCTCGGCGTGCAGAATTCCAAGGTGCTGTCGATCATCGAGGTGATGGAGGCGAACCTGTCGGAGCCGTTGTCCCTGGTTGAGATCGCCGACGAGGCCGACCTGTCGCGCCGCCAGATCGAGCGCCTGTTCCGCACCGAAATGGGGCGCTCGCCAGCCCGCTACTACCTCGAAATCCGCCTCGACCGCGCCCGCCATTTGCTGCTGCAATCGTCGCTGCCGGTGGTCGATGTGGCAGTGGCCTGCGGTTTCGTCTCGGCGTCGCATTTCTCCAAATGCTATCGCGAACTCTATGGCCGCTCGCCGCAGCAGGAACGAGCCGAACGAAAAGCGCTGCCGCAAGGTGCGCCGGTGCTGGCGGCCTGAAAACCGTCAATTCCAGTCCAGCCTCCGCTCCCGCCACAATTCCTCGCCGACCACGCACTCTGTCGGCGGCGCCGCCGCGGCCGGGATCGCGCGTAACGGCGCGCCGGCGATTTCAAGCACGAGTTTGCGCCGTACCGCTTCCGGAAAGCCGGACCAATCATTGACCGGAAAGACGAACGACCCCGGCCCGCCGATGACGCAGTCACGATAATAGACATCGAGATTGTCGACATCGATATGCGATGTCCGGCCGCCGTGCGTCATCAGCGGCAGGCCGTTGATGACGATGCCTTCGGATACCGCGCGGTCGCGCGCCAAATTGACCGGAGCCGCCCTGATTGTTCGGCCCGTCGCCCGAAACGTCGATGACGCGACGGTCGGCCGCGACCGGCAGTTCGGCGAACATGTCGGCGCCGGCCGCGATGGCGCCGGAAATCGACGTGCGCCTCAACGCCACCGGCGGGCTGGCGGAAAGGGTTGCAGCCGCCACCGCCGCATCAGAGGCGTTGGCGATGATGGTCCACGGCAAAACCACGCGCTGGGTCGCCTCGCCAGCCCATTCGATGAATGAAATGGCGATGCGGCCGTGACGGCCGGATCGGATCGCGTTGACGACGCTGGGGTGAGTGAGCGCCGCGACGTAGCCGGCGCGCTGGATGTCGAGTTCCTCTCCCGACATCGACAGCGACACGTCGGCGGCAAGCACCAGCGCCACATCGACCGGTTCGGCGGCCGAAGCCATCGCGACCGACATGGCCAATATTCCGCGGCGACCAGAGCGCGCATCGACGCAGTTTGCGCCCGCCGGCGGGACTTGGCCGCTCAATTTCCCGTGACCGGCAATGAACCTTCGGCCGGGCGCCGCCGACCCATCCAAGAGCGGCGCCGATGCCGCCGGGAAAAGGGAGACACGCCATGACCGCCTTCTCGACATCCGCCATCGCCGCCATCGCCGCCGGCCTCGTCGCCATCGCGGCCGTTGCGCCCGCCGAAGCCGCTCGCCGCAATGCGTCCGCCTCATTCGCCGCCGCCCAGCCTTCCGGCGGCAAGCACGCCAAGCCGGGCGACGGCTGCCTCGGCGCACCGGCCTGCAACGACTTCATCGCCGAATGCATCGGCGATGGCCACGATTTCAAGGTCGAGGAAAGCGGCCCGAACGGCGAACCGACCTACGGCCATTGCGTCAAGCGGACGGATTGAGCAACGCCGGTCCGCTCGTCGAAATCAAATGTCCCGGCCGGGCGCAAGCCCGGCCGGGACGCCGCCAAAGCAGGCTGCCCCCGCGAGCCTGCTACGGATGTCGGCTCTACCGCCATTCGCTATCCGCCGCGAAATTGCGACGGCGTGGCGGCTTATTTCGGCAGTTGATCAACCGACATTTATCCTTTCGCCTCTTTCGCTTCCAACGCCGTCTTGAACGCGGCGACGGCGACCGACTGCGCGCTTCCGCCCGCGGCGAGCGTCGCCGGCACGACGATCTCGGCGATTTTCTGGCTGCCGTCGCGCAGCGCCAGCACAGACGAGACGACCTTGGCCCAATAGGGCGCGCCGAGCCCGACCAGCAGCCCGCCCAACAGGAGGAGCGGCAGTTTCGCGAGCGGCGGCCATTGGCCTTCGATCCCGGCGATGGTCCAGATGCAACCGGATTTCATGTCCCGAATGGAGCATGCGGGCAAAGGCTTGCCATCCGCGCCGGTCGCCGACCATCCCAGCGGCAACCGCTCGGCAGCGATTTTCGCCTGAAACGCCTGCAGTTCCGCGACCAGTTCATTCTCTCTGGCGGAGGCGTCCTTGGCGGCGTCGCCAGCGGCCTGGGCGCCGGCCGCAACGTTCGCATTGGCATCGCCGGTTTGCGCCGGCTCGGGTTTCTTTGCGGCTTCGGCCTGTTTGGCTTCGAACGCCTTCGCCAGATCGTCCGCTTTCTCGGCGACCGCCGCGGCGCGTTCCGGCTCGTCCAGATAGGTGCGGGCGATATGAAGCGGATCGACATTGAACGGGAAGGCGATGGCGATGGCGATGATCACTGACATCAGCCGCGCCCGCCGCTCGAATGCTTCGGTCATTTCCTGCCCGAACGCCTCGAACTTCTGGGCGATGTCGGCGGCGACGATATCGATCTTGCTCTCAAGCTCGGCTTTCAAATTATATTCTGTTGCAAGTTTCTGCATGAAAACGGCGACCGGCAACCGATCGAGGCCACTCCACGCCCATACTGCATCGAGCCGGTCTGCGTTCGCTGTCGCTTTCTTCATTAAAATATTGTCGGCAAAAGATTTGGCCGGTTTGGCTTTTTCGGCTTCGGCTGGTTTGGCTTTTTCGGCTTCGGCTGGTTTGCCATTTTCAGCTTCGGCTGGTTTGGTTTCTTGAGCTTTGGTGCTGCCACTGTTTCCGTCAGTCCCGTCTCCCGTGTTTCCGGCGCCCGACGTGGTATTCGCGGCGCCTTTGCTGTCTGCCGGAGGAGGTTCGAAAAATTCTCCGATTTCAACAAACAGATTTTCGACCATTTTTTTCAGGTTGCCGACGCGCGAACCCAAGAGCCGGTGCACCATTTCAACGAGCGTCGAGACAAGCATCGCCAGCATCAGCATCGTCGTTGCGAAAGCCAGAATTGCGGTCAGCCAAGCCATGGAACCCTCCCCTATTTGGCAGGGTCCACATTGGCCAAGGCAGCGTGATCCGCCCGTGATTTCCGCACTTAACTTCGCGGCTTCACGCTCTCCGGATCGTACAGCGGCGCGTAGCCGACGCCGGCGACGACCACCGGATAGCGTTCGCCGAAATACTCGATCTCGAAGGCGTTGCCCTTCACAGCCTGATCGTGCGGCAGATACGCCAGCATGATCGTCTTGCCGATGGTCGGGCCATAGGCCATCGAGGTCGAAAACGAGCGCCGGCCGAGCGCGTCGACCAGCGTCTCGCCCGTTGCCGGATCGAGGATCGGCACGGCGCCGACGGGATAGCGCCTCACGCCTTTCGCATCGACATTGGCTTCCAGCGTCAGCGTGCACAGCATGGCCGCCTGATGCGGCAGGGCGCGGTGGGCGATGTTGGCGGCCTTGCCGCGGAAATCGGCTTCCTTGACCTTCGGCCGCTGCAGATCGCTTTCGATCAGATTGTATTCGGTCAGCAAGTCGGCGTTCTGCAGGCGCAGGCTTTTTTCCATGCGGCGCGAATTGGCGTAGGTCTCCACCCCGAACGGCATGACGCCGATGGCGAAAAGCGCGTCCCACACCGGCAGCGCATCGTCATACGCCATGTGCAGCTCCCAGCCCTGCTCGCCGACATAGGAGATGCGGAAGGCCGTGACTTTTTTTCCGGCGATTTCGATGTCTCTGAGCGCCGCGAACGGGAAGTTCTCCGGGTCGAGCGCCGTCGGGTCCTTCACCACCTTCTTGAGATTGGCGCGCGCATTCGGTCCCCAGATGCCGAGCGTCACCAGTTCGGTCGAGCGGTCGGTGACTTTCACCTCCAGGCCTTTGTCCTCGGCGGTGCGCTTCACATAGAGCAGATCGCGCGGGCCGGCGTCGGCGCCGTCGATGACGCGGCAGCGATCCGCCATGCGGATCACCGTCAGATCGGCGCGCACCATGCCGTGATCGTCGAGGAAATGGGTGTAGATGCCCTTGCCGATATTGGCGTCGCCGCCGATCTTTGCCGCGCACAGCCATTCCATCAGCGCCACATGGTCCGGCCCTTCGACATCGAAGATGAAGAAGTGCGACAGGTTCACCATGCCGACATCCTCACTCATGGCGAGGTGCTCGGCGTTCGACACCCGCCAGAAATGACGGTTGTCCCATTCGTTTTCGCGCACCGGCACGCGGTCGCCGTATTTTTCCAGCAGATGCTCGTTGGCGGCGTAGCCGTGGGCGCGCTCCCAGCCGCCGAGTTCCATGAAATGGCCGCCCAGCGCCTTTTCGCGTTCGTAGAACGGCGAATGCTTGACGTTTCGCCCGGTCGCATAGGGCTCGCGCGGGTGGACGGCCGGATTGTAGACCTTTTGCGCCGACTCGCCGCAGCGCCCGGCGATGAAGTCCTCCTTCAGCTGATGCTCGTAAAAGCGGGCGTAGTCGAGCTTGGCGTGGTCGACCTCGGCGCGGCCGTCGGTCATCAGGTCGGCCAGCAATTTGCCATAGGCCGGGCCATCCTTGACCCAGACGGCCACATTGTACCAGAGGCCGCGCACCTTGCGGCTTTCGCCGCAGGACGGGCCGCCGTCGGCGGTGACTTGCAATAACCCGTTGAACGAGCGGCGCTCGTCGTAGCCGAGTTCGCCCAGGATCGGCGTCAATTCGATGGCGCGCTCCAGCGGCGTCAGGATCTGCTCCATGTCGAGGTCGCGCTGCGACGGCGACAGGCGGGATTGTTCCTTTTCCAGCAATTCGCGCGGATGCACGAGCCGCGGATTGTGCTCCTCGTAATAGCCCCACTCGATCATGCCGCCTTCCGAGGTTTTCGGATCGCCGGTGTCGCGCATATAGGCGGAATTGCCCTGGTCGCGCAGAAGCGGGTAGCCGATTTCCTTTCCCGTTCCGGCAAATTTGTCGTACGGCCCGAAAAACGTCAGCGGGTGGTCGATCGGCATCACCGGCAGGTCTTCGCCCGCCATTTCGGCGATCAGGCGGCCCCACAGTCCGGCGCAGACGACCACATGATCGGCCAGGATCGTGCCGCGATCGGTCACCACGCCCTTGATGCGGCCATACTCGATGACCAGCGATTTTGCCGGCGTATTGGCGAACGACCGGAGCTTGCCGGCCTTCTCGGCCATGTCGACGAGCTTGCCGGCGACCGTCTGCGAACGCGGGATGACGAGGCCGGCGTCAGGGTCCCACAGGCCGCCCTGCACTTGCCCTTCCTCGATCAGCGGGAATTTTTCCTTGATGCCCTTGGCGTCGATCAGCCGGGACCGCGAGCCGAACGCCTTGGCCGACGCCACCTTGCGCTTGATCTCGTCCATGCGGGCGTCGTCGCCGACGCGCGCGACTTCGAGACCGCCGATGCGTTCGTAGTGGCCGAGCTTCTCGTAGAAATCGATCGAATAGAGCGTCGTCCACACCGACAGGAAGTCGTGGCTCGCCGTGTAGCAGAAGTCCGACGCATGCGCGGTCGAGCCGATGTCGGTCGGAATGCCGGTTTTGTCGATGCCGACGATGTCGTCCCAGCCGCGCTCGGCCAGATGGTGGGCGACCGACGCGCCAACGATGCCGCCGACGCCGATGATGACGACTTTCGCCCTGCCCGGAAACCCTGCCATGACGCCTTCTCCGCTGACTGACCGCTGGCACCTTATTGCGCGGCGCGGCGGCTGCAAAAGGCTGTTTGCGACATGCAGGCGGCGGCCAGCGACGACACCAGGGCGACGCCTGTGTGAGCGGCGTCATTGTTCGGCATCTTGACTGGCGTTAGTCTGCGAATCCGGTCATTCAGGCCGTGGAGGAATCCCGATGGCTGCCTACACGATCGATATCGAACGCAAAGGCCGCGATGGCTTGCTCGAGTTTCGCTCCGGTTCGGTGAAGGTGTCGACGCGGTGCTGGTGGGATCCCGGCATGATCATCGACGCGAAGCCGGGCGGTTACACCGGGATTTCCACCACCATGGCGACAAAGACGGATTCGGTGACCGGCGAGCCGCGCCCGGCCATATGGTTCGGCAAGGGCGTTTCCTACAATGGCGGCGCGCGGCGCGGCGACGGCGCATTCATCCACGAAGGCACGGGCGCAAGCTGGTCGGACGGTTGCGTGGTCATCGCGAGAATCGAGATGATGCGCCTGATCGAGGCGATCAAACCCAAGGGTCAATACAACGTCACCATCAACATCACAGACGCTCGCTCGTCCGGCGGAACGCCGAGGAAACCCGTAGCATGACCCGACGCAATCTTCGCATTGCCTTCGCCTCGGCGGCATTGTTCGCCGCCACAGTCCAGGCCAGCGCCGACGGTCCCGACCGCAACGCTTTCCTGATGTCGACTCTGCTGGGCCTCGACACCAGCGACCTGTTCGCGACCGGAACCTACACGCCGGAAGGCGAACGGGCGGCGCTCGAGGCGATTTACACCGATCTGCGCACCAAGGCTGGCGCCGACGACATCGAGGCCAATGACAACATTGTCCGCTTCGCCTTCCTGGGGTGGCTCGCCGAGGCGCGCAACGATTCAGCGCTGTCGGAATCCTATGTCCTCGACCTGCAGGCGCTGTTCGACAAACGCGGCGACGCGGTCATGGGGGCGGTGGCGCAAGCCCCCTTCCTCGTACCGAATTTCTGCGCGACGCTCGCCCGGTTCTTTTTCCATGGCGACAATCCGCCAGCCGAGCGCTTCAACTTCTTCATGGGCATCGAACCGCAAATGCGCGTGCTCTTCGGCCCGCTCGATGGCGCACGCTGCACGGTGGCGTATTACGATGTGAAGTCCTGAAGCGCCTGCCCGGCGCTCTTGCGCGCGGCGTCGCGCGCCGAGGCGAGCATCAGCAGCAGCGCCGGGAAGAGCAGCGGAAACACCGTGCGCCCGTCATGCAGCGGGAACAGGATGAATTTCGCCGCGATCGCCGTCAGCGCCGCGCCGATCAGCGCCGTGCGCCGGTCGGAAAAGCGCAGGCCCCCGGCGTGGAGGACGGCCCACAGGATGATCAACGCCAGATAGAGCCCGAGCCAGGCGTTTTCGAACGCGGCCCGAACCAGATTCCATGCGAACGCCTGGACATAGACGGCGAGCGAAAACGCCGGTTCGAAAAACTCCATCGTGACCTGGATTTGATAGGTCGAAAACCACAGATGCGGCCACCAGCCGGGATGCCCGGACCCGTGCGAGGTGAAGACATAGGCGACGACCGAGGCGGCGAAGCCGGCGGCGAGCGCCGGCGCTTGCCGGTCACGCATAAGCCAGAAGAACGCCATCAGCACGCCGGCCGAAGCCGCCTGGTCCGGTCGCGTCAGCACGCCGAGCACGAGCGCCGCGACGCCCGCCGCCGCCATGCCGCGGTCGAGAAAAAGGAAGGCGGCCAGGATGAAGGCGCTCGCCAGCAGATCGGGCGTCTCCGCCATCGCCATCGCCGGGAACCCGCAGAGGAGAAGGAGCGCGACGACAGTCGGGCCGAGATTGAGCATCTCGACGGCGCGCAGCCACCACAGCAGAACGCCGGCGAAAACGGCCGCCGCGCCGATGTTGACCGCCAGGGCGGCGCCAAGCGCGCCGGTCGACGGCGCGAGCAGCGATATCGATTTCACATACAGCCATTTGACCGCATACATGCCGAGCATCGACTGGAACGCCAGCGGATCGGTCGATTGGCGCAACCGGTACGTGTCGCCCTCCGACAGAGCGGCGAATTCCTCAGGTGTCACGCCGAGTCGCACCGCCTCGTAGACGCGGGCGTGCAGATCGGCCGGTTCGGGATAGAGGTCCCGCCACGCCGCGCCGAGATAGGCGATCTGGTCCCAGGCGTGGACGGGACGCAGCGCGGCGAGCGCCAGCGCCGCCACGACGACGCCGAGGATCGACAGCGCGCCGAGCGGATTGGCGAAGCGAATGGAGAACCGGCCGAGTCCGGAAAGAAGCGAGCCGATGAACCAAAGCACCATGGCGCGCGGGTCGAAACCCGCACGCTGCGCGCCTTGCCCCTCGGCCGGGATCGTCATCAGGTCACCTGGCTTTTGACGAAATCCTTGACGATCGCGACGATGCCGCGCCCGAGCAGGAGATCGAGCGCCGAGATGAATTCGTCGACGTGTTCGGGCTGGCAGATCAGCGGCGGCTCGAGGCGGATGACGTTGCGATTGTATTCGGTGAACGCCACCAGCACATTGTGGTCGCGCAGCAGCAACGCGCCGACGAAGCCGGAGAGCGAGCCCTTGAGCTTGTCATCGAGCATGGCGACGACTGGGCGCAGCAGCGCCGGGAGCGTCTGGCTGAAATCGTGGAATTCGAGCCCGACCATGAAACCCTTGCCGCGCACATCCTTGATGATCGACGGGTATTTCGCCTGCAGCGCCTTCAGCCGTTCGATCAGATAGGCGCCGGTCGTCGCGGCGTTGTCGATCAGGCCCTCATCGTAGAGAATGTTGAGCGCCTCGATCGCCGTGATCGACGCTTCGCCAATGCCCCCAAAAGTCGCCTGCGCATGGATCATCGCTGTTTTCGGCGTGCCATAGGCTTTCATGTAGACGTCGCGTTTGGCGATCATCGCGCCGACCGCCGCCTTGCCGCCGCCGAGCGATTTGGCGAGCGCCGTCACGTCGGGCACGACGCCGTAATGCTCGAAGGCGTAGAATTTGCCGGTGCGCCCGAGGCCGCACTGAACTTCGTCGGCCACCCACAACACGCCGTGTTTGTCGCAGAGCGCCCGCAGCTTGGGGAAGAAATCGTCCGGCGCCGACACAATGCCACCGCCGCCCTGCACCGTCTCGATGACGATGACGCCGATTTCCGGATCGGATTTGAAAGCGTTTTCAACAGCGTCTATGTCGCCGAAGGGCACGCGCACGGCGCCGTCGACGAGGCGGAATTCGCCGCGATAGAGCTTGCCGTCGGTGATCGACAGTACGCCCTTGGTCTTGCCGTGGAAGGAATTCTCGGCATAGACGATCTTCGAGCGCTTCGGCCCGGCGGCGCGTTCCGCCACTTTCACCGCCGCTTCCATCGCTTCCGAACCGGTCGAGCCGAGGAACACCATGTCGAGTGCGCCCGGCGAGCATTTGGCCAGATTGTGGGCCAGCGCCGAGGCGTATTGCGACATGAAGGCGATGGCGATCTCGTGGCGCTTCTCTTCCTGGAATTTCCGGCGAGCCGCGAGGATGCGCGGGTGGTTGTGTCCGAAGGCGAGCGAGCCGAAGCCGCCGAAGAAATCGAGGATTTTGCGGCCGTTCTGATCGATGTAGTGCATGCCTTCGGCGCGTTCGACCTTGATGCGGTTGAAGCCAAGCAGCTTCATGAAATGCAACTGGCCCGGATTGATGTGACCCTTGAACAGGTCGGTCATGCGGGCGACGGTCATCGCCTTGGCGTCCTCGACCGAGATCAGCGACGGCTTGGGCGTGGCGCCCGGAACGAGCGCAGGCGCATCGAGAACGGCGATAACCCGGGAAATATCGGTCTTGGTCATGACATTCATCGCGTTCATCCTCATTCGGCCGGTGCGGCGTGGGCGTGGGCGGCCATGCCGATGGCCCGGCCGGCGCGATATTCGTCGTAGGCGGCGATCAGCATGTCCTCGTCGCGGTATTGCGGAACCCAGCCGAGCTGGCGTTCGCCCTTCGACACGTCGAGCACGCAGAACTCGTCGGCGATCAGGTACTGTTCGGGATCCATGATCGGCATGTTCATCAGGTCGAACAGGTCGAGCGTGCGCTTCACCGCCCAGGCCGGCGTCGGCAGCAGGAACGATTTCGAGCCGGCGTGCCTGATCAGGTCGCCGAGCAGCTTCTTCACCGGCGGCGGATTGAGCGAGCCGAGATTGTAGGCCTCGTTCGGCACACCGGCCTTGAACGCCAGACGCGCCGCTTCGGCGCAATCGAACACCGAGATGAACTGGTAGGGATTGGCCCCCGAGCCGATCATCGGCACAGGCAGGTTCCAGTCGATCAACTTGAACAGCTTGGCCAGAATGCCCAGCCGTCCAGGGCCGATGATCAGGCGCGGGCGGAACAGCGAGATGTTCATGCCCTTGTCGCGCCATACGGCCGCGAGTTCCTCGGTTTTCAGCTTCGACAGGCCGTATTCGCCGAGCGGCGAAACCGGATGGTCCTCGGTCATCGGCAGCACGACCGTGTGGCCGTAGATCATGTCGGTGGTGAAATGCACGAGCTTGTTCGCGCCCGCCTTCGCCATCGCCTCGATGATGTGGACGGCGCCGTGATAGTTCACGGGGAAGAAGAAATCGTGGCGCTTGGCCCGCACCTGCAAGGGTGACAGCATCTTTGCCGACAGATTGTAGACCATGTCGTCGGCCTTGAGCCCGAGCGCGGCGACGGAAGCCGGATCGGTCACGTCGCAATGAGCGAACCGCGCCTGGCCGTAATGGGCGAGCGGGCTCCTGACGATGTCGGCGACGACGACCTCGTGGCCGTCGGCGAGGAGTTTCGGGGCAAGGTGGCGGCCGACGAAACCGTCGCCGCCGAAAATGACGTGTCTCATTCTGCGGGCTCGCTCATGGCTTGGGTTTGATGATCGGAAGCGTGGGCCGATGCCCCGGACTGGGCGATGAAGATCGTGCCGGCCATGATCAGGCCGATGCCGATCAGGCGCGGCGCATCGAGGTTTTCGGAAAAGAAGTACCAGGAGGCCACCGCCACCGCGACATAGGCGAGGCTCAGGAAGGGGTAGGCGAAAGACAACTCCACCTTCTGCAACACGAACATGTGCGACGCCATCGAGACGACGAAGGTGGCGAGCCCGGCGAACACCCAGGGGTGGAAGACGATGCCGATCGCTTTCAGCAGCGGGTTGGAGCCGGCCCATTCCATCGCCGAAAGCGTCGTCATGCCCTGCTTGAGCATGAGCTGCGCCGCGGCGTTGGTCAGCACCGTGAACAGGATGAAGGGGAGGAATTTCATTGCGGCCGCGCCTCTTTAACGATTCGATAACCGAAAGCGCACGCGCGCGGGAAAAACCTTCAAAACGCGGTCAATCATGGCTTTACCCTCCGTTTACCCTGAATGTTTCGCATTTGATCATTCCGCCGCCACTTGCAGGTCGCGCGGCAGGACCCGCGCCGTGCGGTTCCAGAAATCGGAGGCGAAGGCTGGATCGCGCCAGGCCTCCAATTCTTCCCAATTCGGGAAGGACCGGGCGAACACATGCGCCGGCATCCGCGCGTCCTTGTAGGGATTGACCGCGCCGCCGGCGTCGATCGTGATCGCATCGAGCCGGTCGAGCAGCTTTCTGGTCTTGTCGCCGCGATTGGGGAAGTCCAGCGTCAGCGTGTAGCCGGGACGCGGAAACGACAGCAGCGCCGGCGATTTCATCGCCCCGAAGCGCTTGAGAACGGTGAGAAACGACGCCTGTCCTGCTTCCCGCGTCGCCGCCAGCAGCATCGGCACGACCTCGCGCGTCGCAGCGAACGGCACGACCGATTGGTGCTGGAACAGGCCTGACGGACCATAGAGCAGGTTCCAGTCGGCGACCCCGTCGAGCGGAAAGAAGAAGCCGCGATAGGGCGTGACGTGAGGTCCGCTCTTGCGCGTCTTCATGAAGCGGAAGGCGGCGTTGAACAGCGTCAGTCCGGGCCGGTTGAGCGGGCTGACCGGCGGCGCGAAAGGCACGCGCGGCTTGAACCCCCGGCCGCCGCCCGATGGCGCGTCCGCTTCGGCGTGGTCGCCCGTCATCAGCAGGCCGCGGCCGGAATGTTTGCCGCCGGCGAGCTGGTCGATCCAGGCGACGGAATACTCATGCGCCGCGTCGGCCTCCTCGGCGTGGTCGAAATAGGTCTCGACCGCGTCGAAGGGCGTGACCGTCTCGATCACATCGGCGCTGTCGACCCGCATCATCCGCAACGTCACCGTCAGGATCAGGCCGGTCAGGCCCATGCCGCCGATCGTGGCCGCGAACAGACCGGGATTTTCCGCGGCCGAGCAGCGGTACTCCTTCCCGTCGGAACGCAGCAGGGTGAGGCTATCGACATGGGCGCCGAAGGTTCCGCGCCGATGATGGTTCTTGCCGTGAATGTCGTTGGCGACCGCGCCGCCAACGGTGATCAGCTCGGTGCCGGGCACGACTGGCGGAAACAGGCCATGCGGCCGCGTAGCCTCGATCACGTCGCGCAGCAGCGCGCCAGCCTCGACCGTCACGCGCGCGGCGGCCGCTTCGACAGACAATATCCGCTGCATTTCCCGCATGTTGGCGAGAACGCCTGAATCAATGTGGCAGGAATCGCCATAGGACCGCCCGGCGCCGAAGCCGAGCAGGCCGCCGGCCGGCGCCTTGCCGGTGCGAAGCAGCGCCATCGCCTCGCCGGCCCCCAGCGCCTTGCGCGGGCGGCGGACAATGCGGCCGAAGCTCTCGAAAGCCGTCGCCATGCCCCTCACCTCGCCAGGAAGACCAGCGCCGCGCCGAAGGCGACGACGGCGAGGCTGCGCCAATCGCCGATGAGGAAGACGACCGGGTCGTCGTGCATCTCCTTGCGTCGGGCCAGCACCCAGATGCGCAGCGTCAGATAGAGGATGATCGGCCCGAGCGGCCAGACCAGCCAGGGATGGGCGTACATCTCCAGCACGTCGGGCGAATTGAGGTAGAGCGCGATGACCAACGCGGCCGAGAACGCCGAGGCGACGCCAGCCTGCGCCACGATGTCGAGGTCTTCCGGCCGATAGCCGCGACCGGCGAGTTTCGCCCCGACCGGCGTCTGCGTGCCGTCCAGTTCGACGAAACGTTTGACCAGCGACAGTGACAGGAAAAGAAGATCGAGAAGGCGAGCAGCCAGAACGACACCTCGACACCCGGTCGCCGCCGCGCCAGCGAGCATGCGCATCGGTGTAGAGACCCGCAAGCGTCAGTACGTCGACGAGCAGCATACGCTTCAGCGACAGCGAATAGGCGGTCGTCATCACCAGATAGAGCGCCAGCACGCCAAGGAATTCGATCGGCAGGGCCATCGCCGTGAGAACGCTGATCGCCAGCAACCCGACCGCCGTCAGGGCGCCGGTTTGCAGCGAAATCGCCCCGCTCGCCAACGGCCGGTTGCGCTTGGTGCGGTGGCGGCGATCCAGCGTCAGGTCGAAGAAATCGTTGACGATATAGATCGCCGAGGCGGCCGAGGAAAACGAGACGAAGGCGATCGCGCAGGAGAGCAGCATCGCCGGAACGAGATACTCATGGTTCAGCGCCATCGGCGCGACGATCAGCACGTTCTTCAGCCATTGGTGGACACGCAGCATTTTGAAAACGGTTTTCATCGTGACCCTGCGATCGTCGACGATTTCCGCGTTGTGCCTGCCGGCCCAGTTGCGCGCCGCCTTGTCGGGTCCGACCACGACGGCGTTCGCCGCCGCGTCGAACAGCGCCAGATCGGCGCGATCGTTGCCGGCGTAGTCGAAACCGCCATCACCATAGAGCGCGATCAATGCGTCGCGCTTGCGCGCCGATTTCAGGTTGGTCGTCTCGTCGCTTGAAAGAACCCTGTCGAACAGCCCGAGATGGGCGGCGACCGCGTCTGCATAGCGCCGCGAGGCGGCGGTGGCGAGAACCAGCGTGCGCCCCGCCGCCTTTTCTGCCCGCAGCCGATCGACGAACCCGGCCCGATAGGGCAGCGATTCGGCGTCGATGGCGACCCGTGAGGATATCTCGTGTTTCAGCCGCGCCGCGCCCATCAGCGCCCAGAATGGCGCCAGGAACAGATACAACGGGTTGGCGCGAAGGAGGGCGAACAACCCTTCCCACAACAGATCGCCGGCGATCAGCGTGCCGTCGAGATCGACCGCCAGCGGAACCCGCACCCTGTCGGAACGCACATCCATATGCCGCCTGCCCTTGCGCCGTTTTTTCCGGCTGTCCGGGACCAGTGCTAGCGCCAACGGCTTGGGGATTGGTTTAACGTGCGCGGCTTTGCCGGGCGAATTCGAACTCAGGCCTAACTAAACCTTGCCCGGAATGCTAAAAAGCCGGGCGTCGTCGCCCGTCTTTTCGCGAAAATGTCAGGTCTTTCAGCGGATCTTGGCCGCGCCGCCCGAAATCTCGATCGTTTCGCCGCCCGTCAGCGCCTCGCGGTCGCCGTTCGGCATGGTGACGAAGCAACCGCCCGGGCAGAAATCCACCGACTCGCCGGCGCCGATGGTCAGTTCCGATTTGTCGGAGCCTTCGGTCACGATCAGCGTGCGCGCCTCGGCGTCGCGGTTGACCACGGTGGCGGCAAGCGCCGGGCCGGCGGCAAGCGACAGGGCCATGACCGCAAGCAGAACTTTTTTCATCGACTTGACCGGTGTTTCCACCGCCCTCTGTGTACGCATCGGAACCGTTCGGTCCCTTTGTCCCCGCCTATATAGGATAGCCGACCTGAACGCCAACTGAACGAACGACAGCAAGTTTTTTCATGCGTCAGGGTCGGCTTTTCGGCCGCGGGCCCTGGATTTTGCTGGCGCCTTGTCTCTCCGCGCCGCCGGTTTCGCTGGCGGGCGGGCCTGCTTGACCGGCGTCGCGTGCGGCTCGCTGCCGGATAATGCACTTCGCTCTGCGGGAACGGGATCTTGACGCCGTTCGCGCGAAAGGCCTCGAGGATGCGAAGCCGGATGCCGTTCAGCGCGGCGATCTGGTCGGTGATGTCGGTCAGGAACACGCGCAGTTCGAAATCCAGCGACGACGCGCCAAATCCGGTGAAAAAAACCACCGGTTCCGGCGATTTCGCCGCGCGCGGCTCGGCCCGCGCCGCCGCCAGCATCAGTTCTTGCACCTTGACCGCGTCGGAGCCATAGGCGACGCCGATCGGGACATCGATGCGGCCGAGCTTGTTCTTGTGCGTCCAGTTGCCGACCGCCTGATTGATCAGGTCGGAATTGGGCAGGATGATCGTTTGCCGCTGGAAGGTTTCAATCTCGGTGGCGCGCACCGAAATGCGCTTGACCGTGCCCTGGATCGTTCCGGCGACGATCCAGTCGCCGACCTTGAACGGCCGCTCGGCCAGCAGGATCAGGCCGGAAACGAAATTCGACACGATGTTCTGCAGGCCGAAGCCGATGCCGAGCGACAGGGCGCCGGCGACGAGGGCCAGATTGGACAGGTCGATGCCCGCCGCCGACACGCCAATCAATCCCGCGACGGCGGTGCCGGCGTAGCCGACGGCGAGGCGGATGGAATTGCGCACGCCGGCATCGACCTTGCCGCGCGCCAGCACCTGGCCATCGAGCCAGCGCTGGAACCATCGCGTCAGGAACAGCGCCAGCGCGAAGACCGCCACGCCGGTGAGGATGCCGAGCAGCGAGATCGTCACCGAACCGACCTGCACGCCGGTGAGGATTTTCAGCGCGAAGGCACGGATGTCGCCCCACTGGAAGCCCCATTGCAGCAGGATCAGCGGCCCGCCGGCCAGCACCATGAAGAGGTTGATGGCGATGCCGGCGACGAGACCCAATTGGTCGAGCGTCGTGTCCTCGGCGCCAAAGCGCGACTTCGCCCGCCGACCGAGCAGCGTATGGGCGAATGCGCCTTCCTCCGATACGGCGCTGGCGGTGAGGAAGCCGATCGACATCGTCGCCACCAGCGCGCCGGTCACCACGATCTGGCGCGCCATGAAACGGGCGAAGCCGATATAGCCGAGCAGCGCCGACAGCACCGTGACGACGCCGACGGCGAGGAGCAGCGCCTGGGCCCAGTTCGGCCAGCGCCGCGGCCGCCCCGCCTCGTCGTGGAACGGTTTCAGCCGGGAGATCGCGATCACCATCAGGCCGACGGCGATGGTCAGCACGAAGCTCTTGGCGATGGTCAGCGTCAGCGGCGAACCGAGCACCGAATTGACCCGCGACAGGATGAAATCGGCGCCCGCCGTCAGCGCCGTTGCCAACACCAGCCAATAGAGCGCGCGGGCCGGACCGTTTTCGACCGGGATCAGCCGCCACGCCGGCAGATGCACCGACAGAGCCGAGCGCGCCAGCCTCTCGATGAACACGATCGTGGCGATGACGTTGAACGAGGTCACCATCAACTCGCCGATGTCGCCGCGCAGCACGTTGAAATAGTCGAAGAAAAAATAGCTCGCGCCGAGGAAGGTGGCGACCGCCGCCGACGGCAGCAGCGTCGAGGCGAAGGCGACCGACAGGCGCGACAGATAGGTCGGCTCGAGATTGACCGGGTCCGGCCGCATCGCCTCGCCGACGACGCGCCGGCCGCCGATGACGAGAACGGCGGCGGCGGCGAGCGCGAAGAAGCCGGCGAGCAGGCTGGCGCGCAGCTTGAATTTCAGCACGAAGTTCCACCACGAGCCGACGATGCGCCAGAGTTCGGCCATCTCGGCGCGGAACTCGCTCGCCCCCTCGCCGAGCAGGGCGAAATTGAGATCGTAGCGCTTCGACAGCTGGTTGGCGAACAATTGCCGGCGCAATTCCGAAATCTGTTCGAGCAGCCGGTTGACGCGCAGCGTCTCGTCCTCGGCCCGGCCGAGCAGCGTGTTGATCTCGGCCTTGACGGCTTTGAGCGCCGCGCGTTCGGCCGTCACCGCTTCCGCTTCCGCCGGCTCGCCCTCCTTCGGCGGATTGCCGAGCTGGTCGAGACGGGCGTTGATTTCGTCGCGGCGCGGCCGGAACGCGACCGCCGCGTTGAGCAGCGCCTTGCCCTTCTCCTCAAGCTGGTTGCGGATGTCGACGAGCTTGATGTCGTCGCCCTTTTCCTTGTCGAGCCGGGCGGCGAGCGCGTCGACGTCGCGCACCAGTCTGTCGATGACCGGCTGCTGCTGCTCGATGATCGGATCGGCGGCGAACGCCGGCCCGGCGAGGAGCAGCGCGATCAGGACGAACAGGCGGGCGAATCGGATCAAGGCGGCGTCCCGGACATTTCAGGCCGGGAAGTGATACGAGGGGGAGGGCGAAGGGGCAAGCGGCGGAGGAGTGCTTCTCACCTCCCCCTTGAGGGGGTCCGAAGGACGGGCGAGGCAAGTGACTCGCCCGAGGAGAGGCGAGGCTGAAAGCCGAAGCCGATCCGGGCGGGGGAACCGCCGTCGGTTGGTGGACGTATACCGAAATTTAGGATTTATTACCCATAAATTCGGCCATCTAGAGAGGTTGCGAAATGGCAGACACCACGATTGAGTGGACCGATGCGACATGGAACCCGGTTGCCGGCTGCTCTGTGCTATCAGCCGGATGCACAAATTGCTATGCAATGAGGATGGCGGCTCGACTTGAATCAATGGGGCAAGGAAAATATCGCGGCCTCACTCGGAAATCAGGTGGCCGCGCGAAATGGACCGGAAAAATAACACTTGATGAAACTTCACTTTTGGTTCCTCAAAGGTGGAGAGGAGCGCGGCGAGTTTTCGTCAATTCCATGTCCGATCTCTTTCACGAGTCGGTTCCGACCGAATTCATTGCACGAGTTTGGAACGTTATGGAGTCGGCTTCACTCCACACCTATCAGATTCTAACCAAGCGGCCCCGACGTATGGCTGAGGTTTTAGCTCAGCCTGGATTTAAAAGACTGCCAAACGTTTGGCTGGGCACCAGCGTCGAGGACGGCAGCGTCATCAATCGGCTGGATGAACTTCGTGAGGTTCCAGCAGTCGTTCGCTTTGTATCGTTCGAACCCCTGATAGGTTCGGTTGCTGGTGCAAATCTGACCGACATCCATTGGGCGATAGCGGGAGGCGAATCGGGTCCAAATGCGCGGTACATGGACCCTGCTTGGGTGGATGAAATCGAAATGTGTTGCCGCCGCTATGACACGGCGTTTTTCTTCAAGCAGTGGGGTGGAAAAAATAAAAAGGCGGCAGGTCGGCTGCTAAACGGCCGCACCTATGACGAGATGCCTATCCTCTTTGCGAATGATTTCTAGCGGCATGCTTGGCAAAATTCTTCGCAAGGTCAACGGCCGGCTTCGCCGGATTGGCGACACATAGGTATAGGGAAAAATCCTTGCTGCCACGTTCGCCGAGAATAGGTAGCGGATCGGGTACAAATGCGAATATTTTGCGCAGCCGACTACTGAACCATTGCTCGACATCGGCCTTACTACCTGATCTAAGTGCGCTGGGGTCACGACGTTCTCCAAATAAGTCCTCATTCATCAATTCGGAAGTCCGATATAAATCTCTCCAATTGCTTCCAAGAACTAAATCTAGACGCCGCTCCTTTGGTCCAACTCGATCTAGCCTATTTGCCAATTGTCTAACCACATCTCGCAGAGGAAATAGATACCATACATCAACTCTTTGCGTTTTAGCGAGAAGTTCTAGCGTAGACCACTCCACCTGAAGCGCATACGGATCGAGAAAAATTACGGCGCGATGTTTACTTATATATTTTACCATCCATTTTGCGTTGAAAATATTTTATTCAATTCACTATTCGCATCACCTTTTAAAATTTCTATATGGCGCTCCGGATAGGTCTTTTTAAGTTTAGCTAAAGCATCGCACCATTCTTCACTCATTTCAATGAAAACAAATTTATCAAAGGCAGGTTCAACTTTCAGTGCGCGTTTTGCTGATCCATCAAGGCGCTTTAGTATATTTTCGAAAGGCTTACCTTCAAGCAATCCTCCTGTTTGTACTTCAGATTCTCGGTCACCTGAACCTGCAAAAGCGTCAACGTACCATATTTCCATTTCTCGTGATTTGAGAGCTTTCGAATAGCATTCGAGATAGTACTGCACGGCGTCAAGTTTTACCTCGGTATGAGCGCCGCCAAAGCGATGTCCCTCGATTTCGCCCTGCGACATTGCCCACCCCTGCATTGCGGTGTTTATACTACTCAACCTCGAATGAGTCGAGCTTTTGTGCAAGTGGAGCGCTTTCTATCTCAGGTGCGATTTCGCTATTCAAAAAAATAGGCGCATCCAGTCGGCCCACCCTCCTCGTCGCCTCACCGTCCGCCCGCGCCGCTTTCCTTGCCTTCGCCCCCCGACCCGTCCGATAGTGTCGCGTCGGATGAAGGGGATTCGTCTCACATGCGGGAATATTCGGCGTTCGCCCTGTTGAAGAACGCGTTGACCGGCAATACCGGCTGGAAAGAGGCTTGGCGCAAGCCGGAACTCAAGGCCTCCTACGACGTGATCATTGTCGGCGGCGGCGGCCACGGCCTGTCGACCGCCTATTACCTCGCGAAGGAGCACGGCGTCCGCAACATCGCCGTGGTCGAGAAGGGCTGGATCGGCTCCGGCAATATCGGCCGCAACACCACGATGATCCGCTCCAACTATCTGCATCCGCAGAACCAGCATTTCTACGAGCATTCGCTGACGCTGTGGGAGAACCTCTCCCAGGAGCTGAATTTCAACGTCATGTTCTCGCAGCGCGGCGTCATGAACCTCGCCGTCGGCCCGGCGCAGCTCGACGATTTCGCCCGCCGCGGCAACGCCATGCGCCTCGCCGGCATCGACGCCGAATTGCTGTCGCGCGAACAGGTGGCGAAGGTCATCCCCGGCATGGATGTTTCCGCCTCGGCCCGCTTCCCGATTTACGGCGGCTTGATGCAATGGCGCGGCGGCACCGCCCGCCACGACGCGGTCGCCTGGGGCTACGCCCGCGCCGCCGACCGGCTCGGCGTCGACATCATCGAAAACGCCGAGGTCACCGGTTTCCTGAAAGACGGCGACACGATCACGGGCGTGGTGACGAAGCGCGGCGAAATCCGGGCGAAGAAGACAGCCGTCGTCGTCGCCGGCTCCACCGGCCAGGTGATGAAGCTCGCCGGCATCGACAGATTGCCGATCGAAAGCCATGTGCTGCAGGCCTTCGTCACCGAGGCGGTTAAACCCTTCATCCACACTGTCGCGGCTTTCGGCGGCGGCCACCTCTATTTCACCCAGTCCGACAAGGGTTCGCTGGTCTTCGGCGGCGATATCGACGGCTACAACACCTGGGCCCAGCGCGGCAATCTGCCGGTCGTCGAGGACGTGATGAGCGAGTTCGTGGCGCTGTTTCCGGGCCTCGCCCGCGTCCGCCTGCTGCGCTCGTGGGGCGGGTTGATGGACATGTCGATGGACGGCTCGCCAATCATCGCCAAGGGTCCCCTGCCCGGCATGTACCTCAACACCGGCTGGTGCTACGGCGGCTTCAAGGCGGTGCCGGCCTCGGGCTGGACCTTCGCCTGGACCATCGCCAAGGACGAGCCGCACGCGTTCAACCGGCATTTCACCCTCGACCGCTTCCGTCGCGGTCTCATCATCGACGAGAAGGGCCAGGGTTCGACGCCCCGGCTGCATTGAGATGCGGATCACCTGTCCCCATTGCGGCCGGCGCGACGTGGCCGAATTCACCTACCAGGGCGACGCCAACCGGTTGCGCCCCGATCCGGCTTCGACCGATCAGGCGGCGTGGAACGCCTACGTCTACGACCGCGTCAACACGCGCGGCCCGCACCGCGAGTTCTGGCAGCATTCCGGAGGCTGCCGCGCCCATTTGGCTGTCGAACGCGACACCGCGACCCACGCCATCCTGTCGGTCTCCTACGCCCGCGATTCCGACACGGCGCGCGCCGGGAGGCGGCCATGAGCGCCCACCGCGCCCCGACCGGCGGCCGCATCGACCGGTCGAAGACAATCGCCTTCACCGTCGACGGCAAGGCCTATGCGGGCCATCCCGGCGACACGCTTGCCTCCGCCCTGCTCGCCAACGGCGTCACGCTGATGGGCCGCTCGTTCAAATACCATCGCCCGCGCGGGCTGCTCGGCGCCGGCGACGAGGAGCCGAACGCGCTCTTCACCGTGCTTGGCCCGGGCGCGGTGCGCGAGCCGAACATCCAGGCAACCCGCATCGAAATCTTCGACGGGCTGCAAGTCGAAAGCCAGAACCGTTTTCCCTCGCTCTCGTTCGATGTCGGCGCGATCAACCGGCTGGCCGGCAAGCTGTTTTCCGCCGGCTTCTATTACAAGACCTTCTTCGGCCCTGAATGGATCAAGGGCACGCGCGTCTGGCATGTCTTCGAGTGGTTCATCCGCCGCGCCGCCGGCCTCGGCTCGGCAAGCGCGGCGCGCGACCCGGCCCGCTACGAGCGCATGAACGCCTTTTGCGACGTGTTGGTCGTCGGCGCCGGCAAGGCCGGCCTGGCGGCGGCGCGCGACGCGGCGGAGGCGGGCAAACGCGTCATCCTGTGCGACAGCGAGCCGCCCTCGCCCGCCGCCACGGCCGAATTCGCCGCCCACGCCAATGTCGAGTGCCTGCCCCGCACCACCGTCTGGGGCCACTACGACGACATGACCTTCGCGGCTGTCGAACGCGTCGCCGACCATTTGGCCGATCCGCCGGCGCATCTTCCACGCCACCGCCATTGGGTGATCCGGACGAAGGAAATCGTCGTCGCCACCGGCGCGGTCGAGCGTCCGCTGGTGTTTCCCGGCAACGATGCGCCGGGCGTCATGCTCGCTTCCGCCGCGCTGCGCTACGCCGCCGAATTCGCCGTGCGGCCGGGCGCGCGCATCGTCGTCTTCGCCAACAACGACACCGCCTACGCCGCCGCCGCCGGCCTTGCCGCGCTTGGCTCCACCATCGCGGCGATTGTCGATGTGCGCCCGAACCCGCCGGAGGCCGCCCGCGCCCTCGCCGCCCGCGCCGGGGCGGAATTGATCGTCGCCAGCGCCGTCGTCTCGACTGCCGGCGGCAAGGCGCTGAGCGGGGTGGCCATTGCCGAAATCGGTCCCGACGGCGCGCCCGGCGCCAACCGGCGGACACTGTCCTGCGACTGCCTGGCGATGTCGGGCGGCTGGACCCCGCAAATCCAGCTGGCCGCGCAGCAAGGCGCCAAGCCCCGCTGGGACGAAAGGCTGCACGCTTTCCACGCGCCGGACCTGCCCTCCGGCTGGTCGATGGCCGGATCGGCGGCCGGCGATTTCGATCTCGACGAGGGGCTGTCGGCCTACCCGGCGCCGGTGTTCGAGATCAAGGCGAAGGGCAAGGCGTTCGTCGATTTCCAGCACGATGTCACCGCCGACGATGTCCGCCTCGCCCACTGCGAAGGCTACGTCAATGTCGAGCACATGAAACGCTACACCACGCTCGGCATGGCGACCGACCAGGGCCGCACCGCCAATCTGGCAGGCCTCGCCATCATGGCCGAGGCGCGCGGCCTGACGCCCCCCGAGGTTGGGACAACGCGTTCACGCCCGCCGCTGGTTCCCGTCTCGCTGGGCGCGATCACGGCGGAGCGCAAGGACGATCTGAAGCCCTGGCGGCTGACGCCGATGCACGACTGGCACCTCGAAAACGGCGCGACGATGTACAATGCCGGTCTGTGGAGCCGCCCGATGATCTATGGCGCGCCCGGCGAAACCATCGAGCAGGCCTATGTGCGCGAGGCGGCGGCGGTGCGTTCCGGCGTCGGTATCGTCGATGTGTCGACTCTCGGCAAGATTGCCGTCCAGGGGCCGGACGCGCCTGAATTCCTCGACCGCGTCTACACCAATCTGTTCTCCACGCTCGCCGTCGGCAAGGCGCGATACGGCCTGATGCTGCGCGAGGACGGCATCGCCTACGATGACGGCACCACCTGGCGGCTTGGCGACAATGATTTCCTCATGACCACCACCACGGCGAACGCCGGCAAGGTGATGCAGCAGCTCGAATATTATCTCGACTGCGTCTGGCCCGATCTGCGCGTCATCCTCACCTCGGTCACCGACGAATGGGCCGGCGCGGCGGTTGGCGGACCCAAGGCGCGTGACGTGCTCGCCGCCTGCGTCTCCGGCGCCAAGGTCGACGACGCGCATCTGCCGTTCATGGGCATCGTCAAGGGCGAGATCGCCGGCGCGCCGGTGCTGATCTGCCGCCTGTCGTTTTCCGGCGAGCTCGCCTACGAGGTCTATTCCGGCGCGGGCCACGCGGCCCATGTCTGGGAAGCGCTGATGGCGGCGGGCAAGCCGTTTGCCATCACGCCCTACGGTCTGGAAGCGCTCGGCACGCTGCGCATCGAGAAAGGCCACGTCACCGGGGCGGAAATCGACGGACGCACCACGGCGCGCGACCTCGGGCTGGACTGGATGCTGTCGAAGAAGAAGTCCTTCGTCGGCTCGGCCATGATGGACCGCGAAGGCCTGTTCCACCCTGACCGGCTGCGGCTTGTCGGCCTCGTCTCCCTCGACGACCGGGCAATTAATGGCGGCAGCCATGTGGTGGATAGCCTCGATGGGGAAAAGGCGACTCAGAGCCTCGGCCATGTCACCGCCGCCTGTTTCTCGCCGGCGCTTGGGCGATACATCGCGCTCGCGTTGGTGAAAAACGGCCGCGAACGCCTCGGCCAGCGGGCGTTCATCACCGATCCGCTGCGCGGCCGCGCCGGCCCGGTCGAGATCGTCCATCCCGTCTTTGTCGACCCGGAAGGGAAACGCATGCATGGTTGAGATCGCCTCCCCCCTCGGGACCGCGTTCAAACCCGGTCGCCATGGCAAGCCCGACGGCGCGCCCGGCGTGATCGTCTGCGAACGCAAGCCGGCGACCATCGTCCAGGTCGCGGCTTTTTCCGGCCGCGAAACGGCGGTGCGCGAAGCCCTCGTCAAGGCGGCGGGCCTGAAACTGAACGGCAAGCCGGGCGCCGGCGTCGTCAATGGCTCGCGCGCCGGTTTCGGCGTCGCTCCCGGCCGATGGCTGATCGCCGACGACAAGGAGGGCCTGGCCGGGTCGTTCGCCAAGGCGATCGCCCACGAGGACGGCGCGGTGACCCGCCTCACCCATGGCCGCAGCGTCTTTCGCATCGAAGGCCCGCGCGCCGAATGGGTGCTGGCGAAACTCTTCGCGGTGGACTTCTCGCCCGAGGCCTTCCCGGTCGGCGACGCCGTCTCGACCACCCATCACGATGTCTTCGCCGCGATCCAGCGCGTTGGCGAGAACGCCTTCGACCTCTACGTCTTCCGTTCCTTCGCGCGCTCGTTTTTCGAGACGCTGGTGCGCGCCGGCGAAGAAGTGGGGTGCGAAGTCAAGGCCTGATCGGACCTGGCGCTTTCGCCATCACGTGCCGCCAGATCGGCTCGACTCCCGGCCGCTCGGCTATACCGGCGCGATGCGCCCGTTGCCGCTATTTCGGGACTCCGGCCGGCTCTGTAGATCGGCATGGCGGGGCGCTGCCGGAGGGCTGCGCGGGTTTCGGATGCGCCCTGTCGGCCGCGTTCCTTGAAGGATCGTAGTCGAAGTGCCACGGTTCGTCGGGGGATTTGAGCGGACCGAAAAACGCCGCGCTCGCAGCGATGATGCTGGCCAAAAGGCGCTCATCCCAATGTTGCGAGCGCCAGACCGTTTCGACCTGTTTCGAATCGGCGCCGGCGATGATCTTTCCGTCATTCATGACCTGGAAGTCGATGGCCCGGCCCCGCCCGTGCGGCGACAGGCCCGGAGCGGCGATGTTGGATTGTTTCTGGCCCCTGTAAGCGACCAGCCAATTCCGGATCGCATCTCCATCGGCGTTGCCGCCCGCAAATGCCCCGGCATAGGCGGCGGCGAGTTCGCCGGCGGCCGCGCCGACCGATTCATTGGCGTTCCAGTGTTCGATCTGGACATCGAGGCTGCGGACCATCGAATGGACGTAGAGCGAGTGGCCGGCGTTGCACCGCGCGAAATGAGCGGACACGGCGTCGATTTCCGCCGTCAGCGCGGCGCGCTCGGCCGAGACCTCGAATGCCTTGATTTGCTCTTCCGTCCAGCTCCAACGATCGGCCAGACGGTTTCCGGCCCGCAAATAGCTGCGCAGCGCCAGCAATTTGCGCCCGGGATCGGGGATGCGCGCCAGCGCGGCGGCGGAGGGTTCGGGGGCCATTGCGAGGAATTCAGGCGCAATTCCGGCCGCCCCGCCGCCGCCCGCGGCGAAAGCGGACATCGCGAAACCGGCCATGAGGGCGAGCAAACTCCGGTGCTTGCCGTTCACGCGCGCCTCCCTGCGCCTTTTTTTATCGTCGGCGTCATCCGAATACGGCCAAACCCTCATTTATGCGCGCCAGTATCGTGTAGTCCATGAAACCGAGAATGAGGCAAAGCGGCGGGCCCCCGGCGATCAGATAGGCCAAAAGGCTGCGAATCTCCCTAACGGCGGCGGGCGCGACCGCGGTGGCAGTCGCCGCAAGGGCTGCAACGTGGCGCTGCGTACCGAACAGGACGACTCCCGCGAAGCCGAACATAAGACCGACAGCAACGTGCAGGCCGAAGAAGCTGTCGCTTTGCGGCGCACGGTCGGCGATGAACAGGCTAGCGGACACAAGGTCGCCGCCGGCAAACGCAAGAACCGTCGCAAGCAAGAAGATCATTCTGGACACGAAGACCGTGGCCAAACTGACTCTGGGGCAGGCCGGGCGCGGCGGGCCGATCCGCAGCGCCCCTACCCCTTGAACGTCACCCATTCCTCAAGCGGCGCGCGCTCCGTGCGCAGGCTGTTTTCGGGCTTGGTCTCGTCTTCGTAGCCGAGCGCCACGCCGCAGACGAGCACGTCTTCGTCGGCCATGCCGAGGATCGGGCGGAGTTGGCGGTGATAGGGCGCGAACGCCGCCTGCGGACAGGTGGAAAGCCCGTGGCCGCGCGCCGCGATCAGGATGTTTTCCAGAAACATGCCGAGATCGAGCCATGAACCGACCTGCAACCGCCGGTCGATGCACACCAGCATGCCCACCGGCGCGTCGAAGAACGAGAAATTGCGGTCGTGCTGGGCCCGCATCCGGTCGACGTCGCGCCGGCCGATGCCGAGCAGATTATAGAGCGCCCAGCCGACGGTGCGCCGCCGGGTCAGATACGGCTCGAAGAATTCGTCGGGATAGTATTTGTATTCGTCCCATTCGGCCTTTTCGGGGCGGATGCCGGAATTCAGCACCGCGTCGGTCACCGCCTGCTTGGTCTTGCCGGTGACGACGATCACCTTCCATGGCTGCATGTTGGTGCCCGACGGCGCGCGCGCCGCGACATCGAGAATGCGGCGGATAGTCTCTTCGTCGACCGGGTCGGCCAGGAAGGCGCGCACGGATTTGCGGCCGCCGATCGCCTCTTCGACAATCGCGCGATATTTCGCCGAACCGGGCCGGTTGGAGTCGTCGAGCATGAAGATAGTGCTTTTCCCCGCCTTACAATCGGTTTGGCACGGGCTGCTTTCCCCGGCAAGCGCTAATGCTGCGCGCCCGAATGGCGCAGGGCAAGCGCTCCTGCCGTCCTTCCGCGTCGTTTTCGCGCTGGCGCATCCCGGTTTTTTCTCCTCAAATGACCAAATTCGAGGAGGAATTCATGTCGGACCTGCCAACCCATGCCCGCGTCGTCATCATCGGCGGCGGCGCCGTCGGCGTCTCCGCGCTCTATCATCTGGCCAAGGCCGGCTGGACCGATTGCGTGCTGCTCGAAAAGAACGAGCTGACGGCCGGCTCCACCTGGCATGCCGCCGGCAACGTGCCGACCTTTTCCACCTCGTGGTCGCTGATGAACATGCAGCGCTATTCGGCCGAGCTTTATCGCGGCCTCGGCAAGGCCGTCGGCTACCCGATGAATTACCATGTCACCGGGTCGCTCCGGCTGGCCCATTCGAAGGAGCGCATGCGCGAATTCGAGCGGGCCAAGGGCATGGGCCGCTATCAGGGCATGGCGATCGAAGTGATTTCGCCGGAAAATATCCGCGACCGCTATCCCTTCATCGAGACCCATGATCTCGTCGGCGCGCTCTATGATCCCAACGATGGTGACATCGACCCGGCCCAGCTGACCCAGGCGCTGGCCAAGGGGGCGCGCGACCTCGGCGCGAAAATCATCCGTTTCTGCGCCGTCACCGGCGCGCGCCGGGCGGGCGACGAGTGGGTCTTGTCGACCACCAAGGGCGACATGCGCTGCGACATCGTCGTCAACGCCGCCGGTTACCGCGCCAAGGAGGTCGGCGCGCTTTTCGGCCGCGATATTCCTCTCGTCGCCATGAGCCATCAATACATCCTTTTCGACGAAATCCCCGAACTGAAAGCCTGGTCGCAGAAGGAGGGCCGCAAGCTGCCGCTGCTGCGCGACGTCGACACGTCGTACTACCTGCGCCAGGAGAAGAACGGCATGAATCTCGGCCCCTACGAGCGCGATTGCCGCGCCCACTGGGTCACCGCCGACGATCCGATGCCCGAAGATTTCTCCTTCCAGCTCTATCCCGACGATCTCGACCGTCTCGGCCCCTACATGGAGGATGCGCTGGCCCGCGTGCCGATCCTGGCGAAAGCCGGCCTGTCGAAGGTCATCAACGGACCGATCCCCTATGCGCCCGACGGCAACCCGCTGATCGGCCCGATGCCGGGCGTGCCGAACGCCTTCGAAGCTTGCGTTTTCACCTTCGGCATCGCCCAGGCGGGCGGCGCCGGCAAGGTGCTGGCCGAATGGGTGACCGAGGGCAAGACCGAATGGGACATGTGGTCCTGCGATCCGCGCCGTTTTACCCCTTTCGCCTCCGCGCCCGACTATGCGCTGGCCAAGGCGAAGGAAATCTACGGCCACGAATACGCCATCCATTTCCCCCGCCACGCCTGGCCGGCGGGGCGCGACCGCAAGCTTTCCGCCATCCATGACCGCACCAGGGCGCTCGGAGGCGTCTTCGGACCCTACAATGGCTGGGAACGGGCGCTGTGGTATGCGCAGCCGGGAGACGACGTCTCGGAGGAATCGACGCTCACTTTCGATCGCGACGGTCCGTGGCGGCAACGCATCCGCGAGGAATGCCTCGCCGTGCGCGACGCCGCCGGCATTCTCGATCTGCCCGGTTTCTCGCGGTACCGCCTGCAGGGACCGGGCGCGCGCGATTGGCTCAGCCGCCAGATCACCGGAAAAGTGCCCAATCCCGGACGAATCGGGCTGGCCTATTTCGCCGACGATCGCGGTCGCGTCGTCACCGAGATGAGCATCATGGCCATCGCCGAGGATTTTTTCTTCCTCATCACCGCCGCAACCGCCGAACTCCACGATTTCGAATGGCTGATGAACCACCGTCCGAAAGACGCCGGGTGGACTTTGCAAAACGTCACCGAGGCGTTCTCCTGCCAGATCCTCTCCGGACCGAATTCGCGGGCGATCCTCGGCGATGTCAGCGACGCCGACTTGGCCAAACCGTGGCTGACCCACCAATCGGCCAAGGTCGGCGGCGTCTGGTGCCAACTTGTCCGCGTTTCGTTCGCCGGTGAACTCGGCTGGGAAATCCACTCGAAGGTCGAGGATACGGCGGCGATCTTCGACGCGGTCTGGGCTTCCGGCCAAACCCGCGGCCTGAAGCCGTTCGGCATGGCGGCGCTCGATTCGTTGCGCATCGAAAAGGGCTACAAGGCCTGGAAACAGGATCTGTCGACCGATTACACGGCGCTCGAACTCGGACTCGAACGCTTTATCGATTGGGACAAAGGCGATTTTCGCGGCCGCAAGCCGCTCTGGGACGCCATGCATGGCAAGTGGGCCAAACGTTTCGTCACCCTTGTCGTCGACGCCGGCGAATGCGACGCGCCCTACATGTCGACGGTGTGGAAAAACGGCCGCATCGTCGGCGAGACGACATCGGGCGGCTGGGGTCATCGCGTCGATCAATCGATCGCACTCGCCATGGTCAAGGCGCACATGGCGCGGCCGGGAACCGAGCTGGAGGTCGAAATTTTCGGCGACAAGCGCCGCGCCGTGGTGCACGGCCATGCGTCGTTGTGGGACCCGGAGAACGCACGCCTGAGGGGCTGACCGTCATAGCCTCTTGCCGTCGCCGCCGAACCAGTGCAGGCGACCATGCGGCGCGACAAACCGGATTGTTTCGCCGGGCGCCACCATCGAGCGGCCATGGGTGCGCAGTGTCGCCGTCGCGTCGCCGATGCGGCAGTGAATGAAACTCTCTGCGCCGACCGGTTCGATCGCCAACGCTTCGGCGGTAAATTGCAGTCCCTCGCCGGCATGCCCGATCTCGACATCTTCCGGACGAAACCCGATCGTCGCGGCCGCGGCCGGCACGGCTCCGCCCATCGTCGCCGGCAGCAGGTTCATCGGCGGCGCGCCGATGAAGGCGGCGACAAAGGTCGAGGCGGGCTTGTCGTAGATGTCGAGCGGCGCGCCGATCTGCTCGACCCGCCCGGCGTTGACCACCACAAGCTGGTCGGCGAGCGTCATGGCCTCGAGCTGGTCGTGGGTGACATAGATGCTGGTGACGCCGAGCTTGCGTTGCAGCGCCTTGATCTCCACCCGCATCTGGCCGCGCAGTTTGGCGTCGAGATTGGACAGCGGCTCGTCGAACAGGAACACCTGCGGATCGCGCACGATGGCGCGTCCCATGGCGACGCGCTGGCGCTGTCCGCCCGAAAGCGCCTTGGGCTTGCGGTCGAGCAAGGCGCCGAGTTCGAGGATTTGCGCCGCCTCACGCACCTTGCGATCGATGTCGGCCTTGGCCATGCCGCGATTGCGCAAGCCGTAGGCCATGTTGTCGTAGACCTTCATGTGCGGATAGAGGGCGTAGTTCTGAAAGACCATGGCGATATCGCGCTCGGCCGGTCCGAGATCGTTGACGACGCGATCGCCGATCGACACGGCGCCCGCCGTGATCGCCTCCAGCCCGGCGACCATGCGCAGCAAGGTCGACTTTCCGCATCCCGAAGGGCCGACGAGAACGCAGAACGCCCCGTCGGCAATATCGAAGGAGACATCTTTGACCGCCGTCACGCCGCCGGGATAGACCTTCGAAACCATGTCGAGCGTCACCGTCGCCACGTCATTTCTCCGTTTCGACCAGACCGCGCACGAAAAGGCCTTGCATGAAAACGATGACCAGCACCGGCGGCAGCGCCGCCAGGATCACAGCCGCCATCACCAGGTTCCACTGCGGGTCGGCGTCCGCCACCGCGGCCATGCGTTTGATGCCCATGACAATGGTATAGTATTTCGTTTCGGTCGTGATCAGAAGCGGCCACAAATACTGGTTCCAGCCATAGATGAAGAGAATGACGAACAGTGCGGCCGTGTTGGTGCGGCTCAATGGCAGCAATATATCGATGAAAAAGCGGATCGGCCCCGCGCCGTCGACGCGAGCCGCTTCGACCAGTTCATCGGGAATCGTCAGGAAAAACTGCCTGAACAGGAATGTCGCCGTCGCCGAGGCGATCAGCGGGATGGAGAGGCCGGCATAGGAATTCAAAAGGCCGAGATCGGCCACCACCTTGAAAGTCGGAATGATGCGCACTTCCACTGGCAACATCAACGTCAGGAAAATCGCCCAGAACGCGGTGAGCCGAAACGGAAAGCGGAAGAATACAATCGCATAGGCAGAAAGGATAGAAATGACGATCTTGCCGATGGCGATCATCAGCGCCATCGCCAGCGAATTGAGCAGCATCGGCGCCAAAGGCGGGGAGCCTGAGGTGGAAATGCCCTCGTCGAGCAACAGCGCATAGTTCTCCGCCATGTGGGAGCCCGGCCAAAGCGGCGCCACGCCGGACAAGAACGCCGAGGATTCGTGAGTTGACGCGACGAAGGCGAGGTAAACCGGAAAGACGATGACGGCCACGCCCGCCATCAGGATGGCGTGGGACAGGATCGACCGCCAGCGCCCGGCCCCGATCATCGCGGCGCGCTCAATATTGCACCCGCCGTTCGATCCACCGGAACTGGATCACGGTAAGCAACGCGACGAAGGCCATCAGCACGACTGACTGCGCCGCGGACGACCCAAGGTTGAGGCCGATGACCCCGTCGAGATAAACCTTGTAAACGAGAATGTTGGTCGCCGCCGCCGGTCCGCCTTCCGTGGTCGAATGGATGATGCCGAAAGTGTCGAACATCGCATAGATGACATTGACGACCAGAAGGAAGAACGTCGTCGGCGACAGCAATGGCAGGACAATGGTGGCAAAGCGCTTCACCGGCCCCGCCCCGTCGATCGCCGCGGCTTCGATCAGCGAATGCGGGATCGCCTGGAGGCCGGCAAGGAAAACAGGAAATTGTAGGAGAGCTGCTTCCAGCTCGCCGCCAGCACGATGAGGATCATCGCCTGGGTCGAGGATACCCGATGATTCCAGTCAACGCCGAGAAGCGACAGGCCATAGGTCAGGATGCCGATGGTCGGGTTGAACATGAACCACCACAGGATGCCGGCGATGGCCGGCGCGATGGCGAAGGGCCAAACCATCGCCGTCGTGTAGATATTGCGTCCGCGCAACAGCGCATCGGCGTTGGCCGCCAGCAACAGCGCCATTCCCATCGACAGGGCGGCGACGGCGGCGGCGAACAGCAGCGAAACGCCGAAAGATTCCAGGTATGCGCCGTCGGCAAACAAGCGCCGGTAGTTTTCGAACCAGACGAAGGTCGATTTCATTCCGAACGGGTCTTCGCGAAGGAACGACGTGCTGATCGCCTGGGCCGCCGGCCACAGGAAAAACACCGCCGTTATCGCCAGTTGCGGCGCCAACAAGGCGTACGGCAAAAAGCGGTTCGGAAAGGTCGTGCGCTTGGATTGCATGGGAAAGGCGGTTTGACCGGGCGGCAACACAGCCGCCGCCCGGTCATGACCCTGGTGATCAGTTGGCTGCCTGGAAGTCGCGCAGAATCTGGTTGCCGCGCTGAACCGCCGAATCGAGCGCCTGCTTGCCGGATTTCTTGCCGGCGAGCATCGCCTCGAATTCATTGTCGATCACGTCGCGCACTTGCACCAGATTGCCGAAACGCAGACCCTTGGTGTTTTCGTTCGGCGCGGTTCGGGTGATCTGCTTGATGGCGATGTCGGCGCCGGGCGTTTTGTCGTAAAAGCCCTGGGTCTTCGACAGTTCGTACGCCGCGTTGGTGATGGGCAGGTAGCCGGTGAACTGATGCCAATCGGCCTGGATTTCCGGTTGCGACAAGAAAGTGAAGAATTTCGCCACACCCTTGTATTCCTCGGCCGGTCGGCCGTTCAGCGTCCACAAAGTGGCGCCGCCAATGATGGAGTTCATCGGTTCCTTGGTCGCGTCGTCATAGTAGGGTAGCGGCGCGAAGCCGACCTCGAACCCTTGGCGTTGTTGATGACGCCGGCGCGCGATGCCGACGAATTCATGTAAATGGCGCATTCCTGGGAATAGAATTTCGGCGGAGCGTCGTTGCCGCCGACCGGGCCGCCATACTGGTAGAGGCCGGCGTCGTGCCACTTTTTCATGTTGTCCCAGTGGCGGGCCTGCAGTTCGCCGTTGAACGAGAATTCGGCATCCGTACCGCCGAAACCGTTGGCCTTCGTGCCATAGGGCAGGTTGTGAAGGGCCGAGAAGTTTTCAAGCTGGACCCAGGACACCCAACCGGTGGTGAATCCGCATTTGGCGGCGCCGGCCTCCATGATCTTTTTGGAGAAGGATTCCACTTCCGCCCAGGTCTTCGGCGCGACTTCCGGATCGAGACCGGCCTTTTTGAACGCATTCTTGTTGTAATACATGATCGGCGTCGACGAGTTGAACGGCAACGACAGGATATTGCCGTCGACATCCGAATAGTAGCCGACGACCGGAGCGAGGAAACCGGCCTTGTCGAACGCCTCGCCATTGTCAGCCATCAATTTGTAGACCGGATACACCGCTCCCTTGGCGGCCATCATTGTTCCCGTGCCGACTTCGAAAACCTGCACAATGGCCGGCTGTTCTTTGGCGCGGAACGCGGCGATCGCCGCCGTCAGCGTCTCGGGATAGGTGCCCTTGTAGACCGGCACGATTTTATACTCGCCTTGCGACGCGTTGAACTTGGCGGCGATTTCCTCGAGCTTCTTGCCCAGTTCGCCGCCCATGGCGTGCCACAGCGAAAATTCGGTGGCGGCAAAGGCGGAAGTGGATGAAAGCAGTAAAACGGCAATGGCGGCAATAGCCGGGCGGCGGAGGTTTTTCATGGCGGCGATCCTGTGAAAGGGAATGCGCGGGGGTGCGCAATCCCACTAGCGTCGCCATGTGACAGGCGGGCGAAAATTGCGTGAAAGTCGGATGACGCGATTTGATCGGCGTCATCGGCGCGTCGTCGAACAGGGGTTATCCAGGAGACGATGACGCAAAAAGCAATCATTCCGCCGCTTCCCTCCGGCCTGACCTCGGCCGAAGCCGCCGAGCGGCTGAGGCGTTTCGGCCCGAACGCCCTTCCCGAGGACGGCGGTCCGGGATTCCTGCGCCTGCTGGTTGAAGTCCTCACCGAACCGATGTTGCTGTTGCTCATCGTCGCCGCCGCGCTCTATTTGGCGCTGGGCGATCTTGGCGAAGGAGCGATGCTGGCGTTTTTCGCCCTCGTCACCATTGCCCTCGTCATCTATCAACGCCGCCGCTCCGAAAATGCGCTCGCCGCGTTGAAGGCGATGGCCGCGCCCGATGCCCGCGTCATCCGCGATGGCGAAAGGCGGATCGTTCCGGCCGCCGCCATTGTTCCGGGAGACCTCATTGTCATCGAGGAAGGCGAGCGCCTTCCCGCCGATGCCGCGCTCGTCTCGGCCACCCAGCTGGTGGTCGACGAATCGCTTCTGACCGGCGAAAGCGTGCCGGTGCGCAAGCGTCCGGCAGAGCCGGATGAATCGGCCGCCGAACCGGGCGGCGACGACAAGCCTTTCGTCTGGTCGGGCACGCTGGCGCTGCGCGGCCACGGCCGCGCCGAGGTAACCGCCACCGGCGCAAGGACCCGCGCCGGATCGATCGGCGCATCGCTGGCGACCATCGTTCAGGAAAAAACCCGCCTCGAGGTCTCTGTCGGCCGCATCGTCCGCATATTCGAGCCATCGGCCTCGCCGTCAGCCTGGCGCTGATGATCTGGATCGGCCTCGACAGCGGCGACTGGATGGAGGGGGCGCTCGCCGCGATCGCACTCGCCATGGCCATGCTGCCCGAGGAATTCCCGGTGGTGCTCACCGTGTTCCTGGCGCTCGGCGCCTGGCGGCTGGCTCTCGTCAAGGTTCTGGCGCGCCGGCCAGCGGTTGTCGAAATGCTTGGCGCCGCCAATCTGCTCTGCGTCGACAAGACCGGCACCATCACCGAGAACCGCATGCGGGTGCGCATCCTCGACACGCTCACGGCGCGTCTCGACATTGCGCCGGCGATGGACACCTTGCCGAAGGCCTTCGCCGAACTGGCCGGGGCGGCCTGGCTCGCCACCCGTCATGTGTCGACCGATCCAATGGACCGCGCCGTCGACGACCTCGCCCATTTGCCGCGCGACGGCGTCGACCTGCACGCCGATTGGCCGCTGGAACGCGAATACGCGCTGACGCCGGATTTGCTCGCCACATCCTACGCCTGGCGTCGCGCCGACGGCAAACTGGCGATCGCCACCAAGGGCGCGCCGGAGGCGGTGATGTCCCTTTGCCATCTCGGCGCGGACGACGCCAAACGCATCCACGCCCGCGTTCACGCGCTGGCGCGGCAGGGGTTGCGCGTGCTCGCCGTCGGCATTGGCGCGACATCGCGCAGGACGCCGCCTGAAAACATCCACGACCTGAAATTCCGTTTCCTCGGCCTTGTCGGCTTCGAGGACCCGGTGCGCGCCACCGTTCCCTCAGCCGTCGCCGAGGCGCGCCGCGCCGGCATGACGGTGAAAATGATCACCGGCGATTACCCCGAGACGGCGCGCGCCATCGCGGCGCAAGCCGGCATCGCCTCCGGCGACGGCGTCGTCACCGGGCCGGAACTGGCGAAACTCGACGACGCGGAATTCGCCGATCGCGCGCTGGCCGCCGATGTTTTCGCCCGCACCATGCCGGAACAGAAACTGCGCCTCGTTGAGGCGTTCAAGCGCGCCGGCAGGGTCGTCGCCATGACCGGCGACGGCGTCAACGATGCGCCGGCGCTGAAAGCCGCCCATATCGGCATCGCCATCGGCCATGGCGGCACCGACGTGGCGCGCGAGGCGGCCGGCATTGTCCTCCTCGACGAGGATTTCGGCCGCCTGGTCGCCGCCATCCGCATGGGAAGGCGCATCTTCGACAATTTGCGCAAGGCGATGATCTACATCGCCGCCATTCACGTGCCGATCGCCGGCCTGGCGCTGTTGCCGTTGCTGTTCGGCCTGCCGCCGCTTTTGTTTCCCGCCCATGTCGTGCTGACCGAAATGGTCATCGATCCGATGAGTTCCATCGCCTTCGAAACCACGCCCGAGGACGACGACATCATGGAGCGGCCGCCGCGACCGTTGTCGGAATCGATTGCCGGCGTGGCCCAGATCGCGCTCGGCCTCACCCAGGGCGCGTTCCTGCTCGCCGCCGCGCTCGCCGCCTATTGGCTGCCGCTGACCTGGGGCTTCGAAATCGACGAAGCGCGCACCTGCGCCTTCCTTGCGCTGACCGCCGGCAATGTCGGCCTCGTGCGCCTCAACGACACCCGCCGCCTGTTGGTCGTCGACTTGTTCGCCCGTGGCCATGCCATGTTCTGGGCCATCGCCATGGTGGCCGGCCTGATCACCGCCGCCTGCATCATGGAGCCGAATTTGAGCGGATTGTTCGGCTTCGCCTGGACCGGCTGGCCGCAAACCCTCGGTGCGCTTGCCGCCGGCCTCACCGCCGTGTTCGCCGCCGACCTGTTGAAGCTCATCCCCGCCGTCCGCCGCGTGATGGGCGCGGCTTGAGGCCTGTCGCGCGCTCCCCGGGGCGTTGTCCGGGGCCGCGGCCTTCCGCCCACCGCAATGGCGGCCCATAATTCCTGGCGCCGCCGGAATCTACGACGAAAGGAACATGCAATGGCAAAAACCCAGGCCGAAGCGGCGAATGCGCAATGGCGCGGCTGGACCGCGCTTTTGGTCGACGGTCCCGTTGGCGCGACCGATGCGGTCGAGCAAATGCACATGGCCGTACTCGGCGCCATGGGTCCGTTCTCGCCTGTGGCGAAGCTCGCCACCGGCGGCGTCGCGAAAGCGGTCTATCGCGGCGTGCGAGGCGGCATGCGCGGCGTTGGCGCGCTTGCCGACATGACCCTTCGCGTCGCCGGCCATCCCTCGCCCCTCGGCGAGGGCGCCGAGAAGGCGCGCGCCATCGTCAACGGCGTGCTCGGCGATCATCTTGTCGCCACCGCCAACCCGCTGGCGCTGCCGATGACATTGCGCCGGACCGACAATCCGCCGACCGGCCGGCTGCTCGTTTTGGTGCATGGACTGTGCATGAGCGATCGCGGCTGGACGCGGCGCGGCCACGACCATGGCGAGCGACTCGCCCGCGAACAAGGCTGGTCGCCGCATTACCTCTCCTACAACAGCGGCGAACACATCTCGACCAACGGCCGCGCCCTCGCAACAATGCTGGAAGACCTCCTTGCAACCTGGCCGCTTCCCGTCGAGCGCCTGGCCATCGTCGGTCATTCGATGGGCGGCCTGGTGGCGCGCAGCGCCTGCCACTACGGCGAATTGGCGGGCAATTCCTGGGTGAAGAGACTGGATTCTCTCGTCTTTCTCGGCACGCCGCACAATGGCGCGCCGCTCGAACGCATCGGTCACTGGACCGACGGAGTCGTCGGCCGCTTTTCGTTCCTTGCGCCCTTTGTCCGGCTCGGGCGCGCCCGAAGCGCCGGCATCGTCGATCTCCGCTACGGCCATTTGCGCGATGAGGACCACCTTGCCGGCGCCGATCGCCAGCCTGTCCCCTTGCCTCCCGGGGTCAATTGCTTCGCCATCGCCGCGACCACCGCCGAAAAGGTCGGCGGCCTGAAAGCGCGCCTCATCGGCGACGGATTGGTGCCAATCGACAGCGCCCTCGGCCGTCACCCCGATCCGCGTTACGATCTGGGGATTCCGCCGGCCAACATCTGGGTCGGGACCGGCATGGGACATTTCGATCTGCTTGATCGCCGCGCGGTCTATGAGCGGATCGCCGAATGGCTCAGCAAGGGCGCACGCTGACCGACGTCCATCGGTCGGTCCCCGGAACAAGCTCTCATTCGGCCTTGCGCGCCGCGTCCAATGCCGCGATGCGCCGCGCCGTCGCCGGTTCGTCCAGCAATTCGGCCAGCGGCCGGTCGAGCCGGCGTCGCCAGTTCGGATGCTCGTGAACCGTGCCCGGCAGATTGGGCTGCTCGTCGAGCGCCAGCAGGTCCTCCAGCGGGGCCAGCGCCAGCAGCGAGGCCGAACGGCCGATATGGCTCAGCGCCGCCTCCACCGCCGGTCCCGGATTGTCCGGCGCCGGCCGCGGTCCGGCCTCGCCGAAGGTCGACCACAACAGGCCGCGATCCCAGGCGCGGCGGGACTCTTCGCTCTCCCGACTGGCGTCGGCGGGCAACCGCCCCAATTGTTCGGCCCAGTCGAGATCGCGGCCGCTCCACCAGCCGGCGACTGTGGCGGTGTCGTGGGTGCCGGTCATGGCGACGGTTTCCGGCGGATAGTCCTGCGGCCCGATGAAGCCGTGATCCTCGGCCCGCTCGAACCACATCACCCGCATACCTGCCATGTGTTTTTCGGCGATGGCCGGCGTGAAACCATAGGGCGCGACACCCAGGTCCTCCGCCACGATCAGGGCGTTGGCGCGCTGCGATTCGAGCGCGACAAGACGGACGAGGTCGTTGAACGGATAGGCGAGATACGTCCCTTCGCGCGCGCCTTCCGGAATGACCCACAAGCGCGCCAGGCCGAAGGCGTGATCGATGCGCAGGCCGCCGGCCCGCGCCAGCGCGGCGCGCAGCATGGCGATGAACGGCTTGTAGCCGCTGGCCGCCAATCCGCCGGGCGAAAAACTCGTCAACGTCCAGTTTTGCCCGAGCGGGCCCAGCGGATCGGGCGGCGCGCCGATCGACAGGCCGTCGAGCATCAGGTCGCGCATCGCCCAGCTGTCGCTGCCGCTCTTGTGCACGCCGACGGCGAGATCGGCGATCAGGCCGATCGCCATGCCGGCCGACATTGCGTTTTTCTGCACGGCGGCAAGGCTTTCGCCGCTCAGCCATTGCACGAAAGCGTGGAACGCCACGTCTTCCGCCCGCTCCGCCGAAAAGCGCGCCACCGCCGCGCCGGCCGGATCGTGAAACGCCGAAGGCCATTCCCGCCAGCCCGCCAGGCCTTGCGCCCTGAAGCGCATGTCGAGCGCATCGAACACGGCGTGGCGAACGAGCGCATCGCCGCCGGCGCGGCAGTCCGCGTCGATGCGGGCGCGCGTCGCTCCGTCAAGGTTGTCGAACAGGGCGCGCAAATCGGCGAGCCGCCGCGGCAGCGCCGCGGCCCAATCGATGAATTCGCCGCTTCTTGCCGCCGGCAGCGCCGGCAGGCCGACAAGCGCCGTATCGGCCAGCGCGCCGTTGAGGAATTGCCGGCTCGACGGCGAATAGGGGCTGTAGCCGACGCCATGGCCGGGAAACAGCGCATGCACCGGATTGATCATCGCGGCGTCGGCGCCGCGTTCGGCGAACCGGCGAACCGCGTCGTCGAGATGGCCGAAATGGCCGAAGGGCTGCGCCGCGCCGCGCAGCGCCGGGATCTGGATCGCCGGTCCCCACATGCGCCGGGCGCCGAAATCGGCGAGCCCCCGGCAGGCGGGCGGAGCGACCGCCAGCGCCATTTCGCCCCCCGCACGGACAAGCGTGTAATAGCCCGGCTCGGCAATGGCGGGGATCACGCCGTCGATCGCCAGAGTTCGCGTCGCGCCATCCTCGCCAACCAGTTCGGCCCGCGCCAATCCGCCGGAAAGCGGCGTCGGCCGGCCCGCCTCGGCGACGATCAGCGCCGGCGGCCGGTCATGTTCGCCGGCGAGCCGGTCGAGACTGCGCGCGAGGGCCGGCGCGCTGTCGGCGTCATAGCCGAGCGCGCCGAGAACGCTTGCTAGGGTTTCGTCGGCGACGATGCGCTCGACCCCGGCCACATCGCGCCAGACGCGGGCCACGCCGACGGCGGCGGCAAGGGCATGGAGGGGTTCAAGTTCATCGATCATGTCGGCCGGCTAGCACGATTCCGCGTCATCGTCCCGGTTCGAATGGACGCGCTTTCGCCGGGCGCCGCCGCATCGCCGAATTCGCGTGTGCGCCGCCGACTGCCCCGACCAAAAAGAACCGTGCGTCGTACGACACGATGTTTGTCGCAAAATAGTCGAACGTTCCGCTATTCTTCTGCGGATATTCCGCTTGACACTTTGAAAAGAGTGGTGGGTGCGACAGGGATCGAACCTGTGACCCGCTGATTAAGAGTCAGCTGCTCTACCAACTGAGCTACGCACCCGCGCCGGAGGGTCATTGCCCGGCGATTGGCCGGCGATATAGCGGCGGAGGCGCGGCATGTCCAGCGTCCACGCGCCGGTTTTTCATTCAGACCAGCAGCCGGCCTTCGGCGACCTTGACGGCATGGCCGCCGACGCGCGCGGCGACGAGGCGGTGATCGGCGATTTCGACCTCGAGGCGGATCGCCGACGGCCGCCCGAATTCGACGCCCTGCTCGATCGCAATGCGTTGCACGCCGGAGGTCGGGGAATCATGGCGGCAAATCTGGCCGGCGAAGGCGGCGCGGCCGAACCGGTCGCCGGATCCTCGCCGATGCCGTCCCACGGCGCGAACATGCGGGCATGAAAATCGGAACCCGAAAACACCGTTTCGCGGCAATAGATGTAAGGACACGGTATTTTTCCGTCGACCCGGCCCACAAGGTCGATCCACGCGTCGGCATTGACCCGGGCCTTGGCCGCCGGCAGCAGGCCGGAGACCGGAACCATCACGAAAGGCACGCCGGCCGACCAGCCGGCGACGCGGTGGTTTTCAAAGCCGATATCCTGCGGATCGAGGCCGAGCGCCGCGGCGAGCGCCGCGGGTTCGACGGCGATATTGATCGGACGTGGAAGTTTCGGAAGGTCGAATTCCGCAAACCCGCCATTCACCGCGCAGCGCACCGGGCCGACTTTTTCCTCCAGCACGATGATCGACGGTCCAGTTACGCCGGCGCGCGCCTGCAGCGCCACCGCGGCGCCGACGGTCGGATGGCCGGCGAAGGGCAATTCGCCCGCCGGCAACGCATTTGCGGGCCGATATCCAGCCTGAACGATGCGGGGTTGAGGCGATGAACAAGAATGCCGGCGATCTGAATGCCGCCCTTGGCGGCGGCATCGAGGCGGCGCTCGAACTCGACAAGTCCGGGCGCAAGAAACGCGGCCGCCGCTGGGTTTGGTGGATCGCGGCCCTGTTCGCCCTCGGCGGGCTTGGCGCGTGGGGCGCAACGGCGCTTTTCGCCGGCAAGACCGAAACCACCTGGCGCACGGCGGACGCCGTCCGCGGCGATCTCGTCATCGAAATCAACGCCACCGGCGCGCTCAACCCGCTGACCACCGTCGACATCTCCTCGGAAATGTCGGGCGTCGTCCGCGAGGTCAACGCCGTCGAGAACCAGCGCGTCAAGACCGGCGAAGTCATCGCCCGCCTCGATACGGTCAGCCTGGCCGCGCAGGTCGAGCGGGCCAGCGCCCAGGTCAAGTCGGCCGAAGCCCAGGTCGAGAACGCCAGGGTCACCCTGCGCGACGCCGACGACGGCGTGGCCCGCGCCGAGACGCTGTTGAAACGCGCGCTGGTGTCGACGCAGGAGGCGCAGAAGGCCCGATCCGACCGCGACCGCGCCACTGCCGCCCGGTCAATCGCCGAAGCCGCGCTCGCCGTCGCCCGCGCCGATCTCGACATCAAGCAGGCCGATCTCGACAAGGCGGTCATCCGCGCGCCGATCGACGGCGTCGTGCTGACGCGCTCCATCGACCCCGGCCAGACCGTCGCCGCATCGCTTTCGGCCCCGGTGCTGTTCGTCATCGCCGAGGATCTCGCCCGCATGCAGCTTGAAGCCGCCATCGACGAGGCCGACATCGGCCAGGTGGCGATCGGCCAAAAGGCCCGTTTCACCGTCGACGCCTGGCCTGAGCGCACATTCGAGGCGAAAGTGCGCGATATCGCCTACGCCTCGACCAAAACAGACAACGTCGTTTCCTACAAGGCGACGCTCGATGTCGACAACGCCGAATTGCTGCTGCGTCCCGGCATGACCGCGACCGTCGCGGTCGTGGTGCGCGAGGCGCGCGATATCGTCACCGTCGCCAATGAGGCCTTCCGTTTCACCCCGCCGAAAGAAGAGGCGAGCGGCGGCTTTTCGCTGATGCGCCTGTTCATGCCGCGTTTTCCCCGCGGCGGCGCCCGCAAGACCATCGCCAACGCCGATGGCACCCGCACCATCTATGTGCTTGAAAACGGCCAGCCCTCAGCGGTGAAGGTGAAAGCGGGCTCTTCCGACGGCGAACGCACCGAAATCGTTTCGGGTCTGGAGGCCGGCGCCGCCGTCGTGCTCGCAGCCGTGAGCGCCGCCAAATGACCGCGCCGCTCATCGCCTTCGACAAGGTCTGGAAGACCTATGGCGAGGGCGAAGCCCGCGTCGACGCGCTTGCCGGCGTCGATTTTTCGATTTCGCCGGGCGAATTCGTCGCCATCATGGGGCCGTCGGGATCGGGCAAATCGACGGCGATGAACATCATCGGCTGCCTCGACACGCCGACCGGCGGCGTTTACCGCTTTGCCGGCGTCGACGCCGGCCGCCTCGATCGGGGCCGCCGCGCCATCCTGCGCAATCTCTACATCGGCTTCGTTTTCCAGGGCTACAATTTGCTGCCGCGCACCACGGCGATCGAGAATGTCGAACTGCCGCTGGTCTATCGCGGCGTACCGGCGCGAAAACGCCGCGAGCTCGCCTATGCGGCGTTGGCCCAGGTCGGCCTGCAAGGGCGCGAGGACCACACCCCGGCCGAACTCTCCGGCGGCCAGCAGCAGCGTGTCGCCATCGCCCGCGCCATTGTGTCGACGCCGATGCTCCTGCTCGCCGACGAACCGACCGGCAATCTCGACACCCAGCGCAGTCACGAAATCATGGAGCTGTTGCAGACGCTCAACCGCGAGCGCGGGCTGACCATCGCCATGGTCACGCACGAGGCCGACATCGCCGGCTTCGCCTCGCGCACCGTGCGTTTCGTCGACGGCCATGTCGCCTCGGACTCCGCCCTGAGCGAGGCCGCCTGATGTTCGCCGAAACCGTCCTCCTCGCCTTCCTGTCGATCCGGCGCAACAAGATGCGCTCGTTCCTGACGCTGCTCGGCATCGTCATCGGCGTCGCCGCCGTGATCGCCATGATCACCATCGGCGCCGGCACGACCACCAAGGTGAAGCAGGACATCGGCAAGCTCGGCTCGAACCTGCTGATCGTGCGCTCCGGCACGCCGCCGAGCCCCGGCCAATCCGGCACTCCGGCCCGCGCGATGACCGACCGCGAGGCCCGGGCGCTGAAGAACGGCTTGCCCGACGCCCGCTCGGTGGCGGCGCAGTCGCAAAAAGCCATGACCGTGGTGTTCGGGACCGAAAGCATCGTCGCTCAGGTCGTCGGCGCCGACGCCGATTATTTCGATGCGCGCGACTGGGTGATGTCGACAGGACGCCCGTTCGGCGAGGCCGAGGAACGCTCGGGCCTGTCGCTTTGCGCCATCGGCGAAACGGTGCGCAAGCAGTTCTTCGGCGGCGATGACGGCCTCGGCGCCAATATCCGCGTCGGCAAGACGCCGTGCCGGGTCATCGGCGTGCTGGAGGCGAAAGGCACCTCCTCCTTCGGCCAGGACCAGGACGCCACCGTCATCATGCCGCTGACCGCCTTCCAGCGCCGCATTTCCGGCTCGTCCGACGTCGACACGATTTTCGTCGCCGGCGGCGAAGGCGGCGTCATGGCCGATTTGCAGAACGCCGCCGAGGATATCCTGCGCGACGTGCGCCATGTCCGCCCGACCGAGGACGATGATTTCAACGTCCGCGACATGACCCAGATCGCCGACGCCATGGCCTCGACCACCAAGGTCATGTCCGGAATGCTCGGCGCGGTCGCCGCCGTCAGCCTGCTTGTCGGCGGCATCGGCATCATGAACATCATGCTGGTGTCGGTAACCGAGCGCACCCGCGAAATCGGCATCCGCCTCGCCATCGGCGCACAGGAGCGGCACATCCTCGTCCAGTTCCTCGTCGAGGCGACCGTGCTCTCGGCGCTCGGCGGCGTCGCCGGCGTCGGCCTCGGCCTGTTCCTGTCGTGGCTGGCGTCGTATTTCACCGGCATCCCGTTCGAGCCCGACATCTCCACGGTGGCGCTCGCCGTCGGCTTTTCGGCGGTCATCGGCATGGTGTTCGGCTTCTTCCCGGCCCTGCGAGGCGCCCGCCTCGACCCGATCGACGCGCTCCGGCACGAGTGATTTCAACAGCTTGCCGGTGTTTCGCGACTCGGCCTTTCAGGGTGTTGAATCGAAATGTCAGCCGCCGGCGAAATGCCGCAGCACCAACCGCATGTGGCGCGTCGTCGGTTCGGGGATCGTTCCCGGCTCGATGACGACCGGGCCGTCGATCTCCGGATCGGGATCGGCGGCGACATGGGCGCGAATTCGCGCCGCAATCGTCGCCGCTTCTTCGTCGAGCCAGTAGCGCCGCGCGACGACCAACGCGTCGCCGGCGCGCGCCAGCAGGAAGCCCTGTTCCGTTCGCACGCCGCCGAGATCGATCCCGGTTTCCTCGCGCACTTCGCGGTGGGCGTTGGCGGCAAACTCCATGCGGCCACCGGGAAAATCGCCGGGCTCGAACGAACCGGCGGCGAAGTAGGTGAGGCCAGGATTGGCGGTGTGCGCCGCCATTTTCACCGCGATGAGCCGGCCGTCGGCGGCAACCGGCAAGGCGTAGGCGAACACATGCGCCGCGCCGGCCTTGTCCGCCGCCTTGCGCCAGTAAAGAAAGGTGGAAAAATCGATGGCGTGCGCCGTTCCGGTCAGCGTTGCGCCGTCCAGCGCCAGCGCCGAAATCATGGTCATGCGCCCGTTGAACAGGCGCGGATTGGCCGCCTGCTCGACGCGCCAGTTCGCGGCGATGGCGACGCCACGGCGCACCTCCCAGGGATGGGGGTCATCGACAAGGGCGATATCGATGGCGTCGATCGCGCGGATTGCACCGTCTTCGATCTGGTCGAACAGGCGCATGCCGGTCAGATCACGTCGATGGTCATTGCAACCGGGCAATGGTCCGACGCTTTCGGCCGGTCCCAACCGACGCGCGGAAACCGTTCGGGCGTCTGCCCGACCGGAAAGATCGTGCGGAAAGGCTGGCCGTTGCGCACGATGGCCGGCTTCGCCTTCTCGTTCTTTTCCGCCAGCGCCGGCGACAGGAGAATGTAGTCGAGCTGGCAGAGGTGGCGCTCCTCCGGGCCGCGCGTGTGGTAGAGCGTCCAGCGCTCCAACTCGGGCAGGCGTTCCACGACATTGACCGCAAAACCGTCGGCGAGCAGCGGATCGATGCCCGACTTCTCCTCTTTGACCACCTCGAAACGAAAGCCGTCGAACTCGTCGCCGGTGACCACGATGCGCTCGCGATAATCGTTGAGATCGCCGCAGATGACCCAATTGCGGTTCGCCGCGCGATCGCGCCCGAACTTGTCCTCGATGATGCCGCGCACCGCCTTCGATTCGGCCAGCCTGACCGGCATCGTGGCGTCGCGGCCATTCATGCCATTGCGCGGGCTGCCCATCGATTTCAGATGGCAGACGAATACCGAAAGCGGCCGGCCGCCGATCTCCAGATCGATCTCGAGGCAATCGCGCTTGAACACCCGTTCATGCGCCTCGGCGCCGAGGGCTTTGAGTTCCGGCGTCAGCAGGTCGAGTTCGCCATAGGTCAAATGGGCATGGCTGGTCATGCCCTTGAAATCGATCGGCTGGCCGTGCCTTGTTTCCTCGCGGAACATCGCGGCGACGTCGATGCCGCGCGAATCATTGCCGGTTGTCAGGTATTTCTGCCGGTAGCCCTGCCCGACCATACGGTAGAGATAGCCGAATTCGAAGGCGCGCAGCGCATCGAGATTGTCGACCTCCTGCAGGCAGACCAGATCGGCCCGCGTGGCGGCGATGGCGAGCGCCGACAATTGCCGCGTATCGTCGGAGAGCGCCATCATGCGGGCGCGCTCCAACTCCTTGTATTCGCGCTCGTCGGCGATCTGGTACAGCGCCAGCGCCCGGTCCTGCAGCAATTCGTTGCGATAGCCGCCGAAATCGAAGCGGCTCATCAGGTTTTCGATGTTGAACGTGGCGAGGCGGATCGACATGGGCGCGAGCATGCACCCGCGGAGCGAAAACGCAAGGCGACTTGCCGCGCTCCCGCTGAGCGGACTGCCCTCAGCCGATCGCCACGCCGACCATGCCGCGATTGCGCCAGACCAGACGCGCCGGCCGTGATTTTCCCTCGCCGCGTATCGTCAGGGCGAATTCGTGCGGCACTGCCGCCATGTCGCCGAAGGAGAGCCGCGCGCCATGCGCCGACACATCCTTGACCACGCATTCATAGGCCGAATAGCCGCCATTGAAGGCGATGTGGCCGCCCTTGAGCGATTTGCGCCGCTGTTCCCCGCGCCGTTCGGCGGCGGTTTTCGTTTCCATGAATTCGGTTGCGAAATCGGACATCTGGCCCTCCTGGGGTTCGGTTCGGCAACCGCGATGCAAACGGCGGGCCACGCCACCCGTTCCAAAAGGGCACAGAAGCAGCCGGCGTCTCAGCCGGCCTTGCGTTTCACCACCCGTCCGAGCCGGGCAATGCCTTCCGCGATGTCCTTTTCCGCCATGCGCGAGAAGGAAAGGCGAATGGTGTTCGCCCCCGAACCGTCGGCGAAGAACGCCTTGCCGGGCACGAAGGCGACGCGTTCGCTTTTCAGGCATTCGGCCAGCAGATCCGCCCCGTCGAATTTTTCCGGCAGCGTGATCCAGACGAACATGCCGCCGTCGGGATGCGTCCAGCTCACGCCGTCCGGCATGTGGGCGTCGAGCGCCTTGAGCATCGTGTCGCGGCGCGACTGGTAGGCCTGCTTGATGCGCGCCACCTGGCCGGCGAAATCGGCCGACGCGACCTTGTGGATGGCCATCTGGTTGAGGGTCGAGGAATGCAGGTCGGCCGCCTGCTTGGTCAGCACCAGTTTGCCGATCACCGGCGTCGCGCCGCACACCCAGCCGACGCGCAAGCCCGGCGCCAGCGTCTTGGAGAACGAGCCGCAATAAAGGGTCCGAGTCTTCTCGATGTCGCCGCCGTGGCGCATCAGGTCCAGCGCCAGGATCGGCGGCACTTCCTCGCCCTCATAGCGCAGCGACTGGTAGGCGGCGTCCTCGATGACGGGAATGTCGAGCGCCTCGGCGAGGTCGAGCACGCGCTCGCGCGCCTCGCGCGTCACCGTCTCGCCGGTCGGGTTGGCGAAATCGCCGGACAGATAGGCGAACTTGACGCGGCCGCCAGCCGCCTCGGCCTGCGCCTTGAAATCGGCAGGCAGCCGGTTGCCCATCGGATTGAGCCTGTCGTAGCGCGGCTCGTAGGCGTTGAACGCCTGCAGAGCGCCGAGATAGGTCGGCCAGCCGACCAGCGCCGTGTCGCCCGGCGACAGGAACAGTTTGCCGAGGAAATCGAGCGCCTGCTGCGAGCCGGTGGTGATCACGATGTTGTCGGCCGTGCACTTCACCCCGAGCGAACCCATGCGCGCGGCGATCCACTGCCTGAGCGGAAGATAGCCCTCGCTCACCGAATATTGCAGCGCCTGCCCCGCCTGGTCGCCGGTGAGCGATTGGGCGAGCGCGTCGGAAAACGCCTGCGCCGGAAACAGCGCCGGATCGGGAATGCCGCCGGCGAACGAGATCACGTCCGGCTGGTCGAGCAGCTTCAGCAGTTCGCGGATTTCCGAGGCCTTCATGCGCTCGGCGCGGGTGGCGAACAGCTTCGGCCAATCGAGGCCGTCGCCCCGGCTTTGAGATGTCATCGCTTTTCCTCCCGGATATTGCCGGCAGAACACCACACGGGCGAATTTATGTCAATGATGCTGACGTATTCGGGCGGTGTATTCGATTTCTTTAAGACGGGAGAAAGCGTGATTCCCATGATATTCTCGAACGCATCTGCTTGGAACTTGGCCATGGCTATTCTGACGATCCGTCTCCCCGACGAACAGCACGAGCGCATGAAGGCGCTCGCCGCGCGCCGCGGCGTCAGCCTCAACAAGCTGTTTGAGGAATTCTCGGCTCGCGCCATCGCCGAGTTTGATGTCGAAACCCGATTCAAGGTTCGCGCCGCACGCGGCGACAAGGCACGGGGATTCGAGATTCTGAACGCTCTTGACAGGAAATCTAAGGGTAGTTGACACATTGCAACTATAAGTCAGCTACGGGACTTACGAAATCCATAAAAGCGTTCGTCCCTTGGTCATAACCACTAGTGACCGAAGATTGCAGCCTACAGTCAGAGGAAATAATGCTTAAGAAAGATGAATGTGAAAAGGCAATACGATACCTCTGCCATCAATGGGCAAACGAAATTAGTTTCCACGCCTCAAGCGGCGATCACCCTAGTTTCACTTCTTTCAAGGACTGGCTTCAGACCAAAGGATACTCAAAGTATCTTAATTTTCGTTCGAAGATGGGTGCCGATTTCGATTCAGAACTTTGGTTAGACCAAGAGCTGAAGCAAGATTGGAGTAGATATCTGATTGATGCTCGAGATTTTGATATGTACGCGTCACCCCAATTAACTTAGGGGTGACGCAGAAAGCCAAGATTCGGCAAAATCAGTTCCTTGCCCGGTCCACCAGCTTGTTCTTGGCGATCCACGGCATCATGGCGCGCAGCTTCGTGCCGACTTCTTCGATCGGATGCGCGTCGTTCAGCCGCCGTGTCGCCTTGAAGCGCGCCGCGCCGGAGTGCCACTCCTGCATCCACTCGGAGGTGAATTTGCCCGACTGGATGTCCTTGAGCACCCGCTTCATTTCCGCCTTGGTCTCGTCGGTGATGATGCGCGGACCGGACATGTATTCGCCCCACTCGGCCGTGTTCGAGATCGAGTAGTTCATGTTGGCGATGCCGCCCTCGTAGATCAGGTCGACGATTAGCTTCACCTCGTGCAGGCACTCGAAATAGGCCATTTCCGGCGCGTAGCCGGCTTCCGTCAGCGTCTCGAAACCGGCGCGGATCAGCTCCACCAACCCGCCGCACAGCACCACCTGCTCGCCGAACAGATCGGTCTCGCATTCCTCACGGAACGTGGTCTCGATCACGCCGGAACGGCCGCCGCCGACGCCGCAGGCGTAGGACAGCGCGAGGTCGAGCGCATTGCCCGACGGATCCTGGTGGACCGCGACCAGACACGGCACGCCGCCGCCCTTCTGGTATTCGCCGCGCACCGTGTGGCCCGGGCCCTTCGGCGCGATCATGACGACGTCGATGGAGTCCTTCGCCTCGATCAGGCCGAAATGCACGTTGAGGCCGTGGGCGAAGGCGATCGCCGCGCCGTCGCGGATGTTCTTCTCGATGTCGGCCTTCCAGATGCCGGCCTGCAATTCGTCCGGCGCGCACATCATGATGAAATCGGCCCATTTGGCCGCGTCGGCGACGCTCATCACGGCGAGGCCGTCGGCCTCGACTTTTTTCGCCGTCGCCGAGGTCGGGCGCAGCGCCACACGGATGTCCTTGGCGCCGGAATCCTTGAGGTTCAGCGCGTGGGCGCGGCCCTGGCTGCCGTAGCCGACGATGGCGACCTTCTTGCCCTTGATGAGATTGAGATCGGCGTCGCGATCGTAGTAAACGCGCATGTTCGAAGTCCCCTGGATTGGCTGCGGCCTGTTTTGCCGGCGCTGTCGTTGGAAATCCGCGCGGTTCTAGCGATTGACGCCGCATTGTGCAACGGCGGCGATAGGCGCGAATGCGGCGATCACGGGCGCATTGTTGAACTGGCGGCAGGGCTCCCGCCAGCCATGCCGGCTTCCGATTTTTCCCCGGCGACGCCGATGACGCCTGCATCGCGCAATTTCGCTACCGCCCGATCGAAGGCGGAGCCGACCCCAAATCCGGTCGCTTGCGCGGCGAAAGCGGCGAGAAGGGCGATCGCGGCAGCCGCCGCGGCATATTCGATGGTTGTCGCGCCGTCGCGATCGGCGAAAAACCGCCGCCAGGCTCCCCATCGCTTTTCCATGCCACCCCGCCGTTTGCAACGAAGCGCCCGCCCTTTCGCGGGGCAAAGCGGCGCGACCATGGCCGATTCGGGGCACGGCGCGAAGCTTGCAACCGTCGATGCACGAGCGATAGCCCGGAAACACGATTGGCGCGGGTCGAGATTGAATGGAAGGCGACGCCGTGCAACTTTCTCCCATTCAAATCGGGAGGTTTGGCCATGTCCTTCGACCGTATCGCCATACTGGGTTTGGGCAAGGTCGGCCGGCTCGCGGCCGAATTGCTGCATGAATCGGGACTGGAGGTGACCGGAGTCGACGCCCACCCGGTTTCCGGCCTGCCCTTTGCCTTCAAGACCGCCGATCTCACCGGCGAATCCGGCCTGCGCCAGGCGCTGACCGGCCAGCAGGCGGTCCTGTCCTGCTTGCCCTGGCATTTGAACAAAGGGGTCTCGTCCGCCGCCCACGGGCTCGGCCTGCACTATTTCGACCTGACCGAGGATGTCGGAACCACCAACCACATCCGCGCCCTGGCCGAAACCTCGAAAGGCCTGATGGCGCCGCAATGCGGCCTGGCGCCGGGCTTCGTCGGCATCGTCGCCGCCGATCTTGCCCGCCATTTCGGCAAGGTGCGCTCCATCCGCATGCGCGTCGGGGCCCTGCCCCGCCATCCGACCGGACTGCTCGGCTACGCCTTCAACTGGTCGCCGGAAGGCGTCGTCAACGAATATCTCAACGATTGCGAGGTCATCGAGCACGGGGTCAGGAAAACCGTCACCGCGATGGAATGGACCGAGAAGCTGTTCATCGACGGCAACGAGCTGGAAGCCTTCACCACTTCGGGCGGTCTCGGCACCATGTGCGAGACCTACGAAGGCGTCATCGAGAACCTCGACTACAAGACCATTCGCTATCCCGGCCACGTCAAGCTGATGAATTTCTTTTTCCATGAATTGCTGATGCGCGAACGCCGCGCCGACGCCGGGCAAATCCTCACCCACGCCAAGCCGCCGGTCGACGACGATGTCGTCTACATCCATGTTTCCGCCGAGGGCTGGATCGACGGCAATCTGCGCCGCAAGGAATTCGTGCGCGCCTATCACACGCGCGAAATCGCCGGCAAGGAACGCACCGCGATTGCGTGGACGACGTCGGCCTCCGCCGCCGCCGTCATCGAGATGACGCGCAAGGGCGCGCTGCCCGCCCAGGGATTCCTCAAGCAGGAAACCGTGCCTCTCGACGCCTTCTTCGCCACGCGCACCGGCTCGTTTTTCCTCGCCGGCCGTGGCGGCCACACCGCGTGAAAGATCGTTGGTCGGCAGCCGGCGCACCATGCCGCCTTGACGCGGGCGCTTGTGACAGCAATGGCTGAACCATGCGCTGGCGACGAAGGTCTCGCCGGGGCGCGAAGGGACGGCGGGGCGATCGCATGACCGGAATCGGCTTCGGCCTGGAAAGGGTCGGGCTTTGGGCGCTGCGCTGGCCGCGCTTCGCCGCCGCGATCCTGTTCCTCCTGACGGCGCTTTCCGCCGTCGGCCTTGCCCGCGTCGAGTTCGACGACGACGTGGTCCGAGCCTTCCGCTCGGACAGCGAATCCTACACCGATTTCCTTGCCTTGGAGAAGGCGCGCGGCGGCGCGCTCAACCCCGTCAGCCTGTTGGTCGCCAGCGATCATCCCTGGACGGCAGGCGAACTGAAAACGCTGCGCGAACTGCATCTCGACCTCGAATTCATCGACGGCGTCGAGACGGTGCAATCGCTTTTTTCGCTACGTGCAATGGGGCCGGGCCTCGAAGCCGGCGCACCGGTCGTGCCCGACGAATTCGCCGACTCCGATGTTCCGGCCCTGCTGGTCCGCGCCGCCGCCGATCCGCTGACCGCCGGGCGGACTGTTTCCGCCGACGGAAGTTCGTTGTTTTTCGCCGTGTTTGACGATTCCAGCCATTCGTCGCGCGACGACCGCCGCGCCTATGTCGCCGAGATCGAAGCCATGGTCGCAGCCCGCCCGCTTGCCGGCGTCGCGATCAATGTGCTCGGCTACGACAAGTCGCGTTTCGAGATCGCCGACGCCATCAAGCGCGACATTGCGATCTATTCGGTCGGCGGTTTCGCCTTATCGTTTTTTCTTGCGGCGTTGTGGTTCGCCAATTGGCGCTTCACCCTTCTCGCGTTCCTGCCGAACGCCATCGCCGTGCTCTGGGCGCTCGGCCTGGCCGGCTTCGCCGGCGTTCCGTTGACGGTCACGACCGACGTCGTGCCGGTTCTCGTTCTCGTCATCGCGTTTACCGATTCCATGCATCTCGCCCATGCGCTGCGTTTCGAAAGGGCTGGCGACCGGGCCGGGCTCGTCGCGGCGCTCGATCGCGTCCTCCGGCGCATCGGTCCGGCCTGTGTGCTGACGTCGCTGACTACCGCGGTCGCCATCCTGTCGCTTGCCACCGCGCGATACGGGGCCTTGGTCGACATGGCCGTGTTCGGCGGTTTCGGCGTGTTGTCGGCCTTTGTCGCCGTGCTTTTGTCGTTCGCCGTCATCGCGCCCTTTTTGGTCCGGCCGGTCGACATCGGCGGCAAATCGGCCGAATCGCTGCCCGGTCACAGCCTGTTCGCGTGGATGGCCGGCATCGTTCCCCGCCGGCGGAAATCCATTCTCGCAGTCGCCTTCGCCCTCCTCGCCATCGGCGCCATCGGTCAGGCGACGACGCGTCCGCATTTTTCCACCTACGACAATCTGCCGGAGGACAGCACCACGCGCACCGCCAGCATCGCCGCCGAAGACCGCTTCGCCGGCGTGTTCACCCTGTGGACCGGCATCGCCGCCGATGCGCCGGACGCCGGCTGGACCCGCCTTGTCGCCATCCACAAGGCGGCCGAGAATATCGTCGGGCGCGAGGCCGTAACCTCTCTTGTCAGCGCCGCCCGCGCCGCCGGCCATGGCGAACGGCCATTGGACGCGGCCGAGCGCGAGAGGCTCCCGGACTGGCTGCTTTCCCGCTACGGCGACTTTTCGCGCGGCGCCTACGCGATCGCCATCCAGTTCGGCGATGCGGGACGCTCGGCCGAAAGCATCGCCCGTTTCGACGCAGTCGAACAGGCGGTGCTTGCCGCCGGCGCTTTCCGTCCGGCCGGTTCGCCGGCGCTTGCCCGCCATGACGGGCCGCGCCTGGTCACCCAGTTGCTGTGGTCGTTGTTGGCGTCCGCCGTTCTTTCGGTTGGCCTGATCGCCGTGGCGATGCGCAACGCGCGTCTCGTGCCGGCCGTCGCCCTTGCCAATGTCGTACCCGTGCTGTTGACCGGCGCCGTGCTGCACCTGACCGCCGACGGACGCATGTCGGTTTCGGCGGGGCTTGCCACAACCATCGCCTTCGGCATCGCCGTCGACGACACGATCCATTTTCTCAACCGTGCGCTGGAACGGATGCGCGCCGGCGAAAGCCTCGATGGCGCGATCGCGGGATCCCTGGTGCCGCTGGCGCCGATCCTGACCGCGACAACGTTCATTTTGGTGGCCGGCGTCGCGCTGACGCTGTCTTCCGACTTCGTCACCGTGCGCGATTTCGGTTATCTGGTCGTCGTCATCCTTGTTTTCGCCCTGATTTCCGATCTCGTGATCCTGCCCGCCGCGCTTTTGACCTGGACGAAATGGTTTCGCCGATGATTTCCCGCCTTGCCCTGCTCGCCAGCCTGATCCTGACCACGCCAACCGTCGCCGGTTCGCTCGAACCCTTCGCCGGAACCTTCAAGGGAACCGGTACAGCGCGCATCCGCCCGACGGAACCGGCCGAGGCGACGCGCTGCCGCCTCACCGCGACGTTGTCCGACGATGGGCGTGTCTTGAAGCAGTCCGGGCAATGCGCCGTTCCCGGCCACAAGGTCGGCATCGGCGGCACCGTTCGTTTCGACCCGAAATCCGGCGTATTGACCGGCAGCTGGCGCGATGTCGCCACCGGTCGCAACGGCGCGCTCTCCGGCCGATTCGACGGCGCGGCGATGCGCCTCACCATGATCGTCGACAACCCTGCCGAGGGCGAACCGCCGAGCTACACGATGTCTGTGACGCCCGTCGGCGACGGCTACCGGTTCGTCACGCGCGCGCCCGGCGTCGCCGAACCAATGGCCAATCTCACCTTCGGAAAATAATCAGACCACGACCTGCGTGCCGATCTCGACCACGCGCCCGGTCGGGATCTGGAAATACTCCGTCGCGTCCGATGCGTTGCGCGCCAGGGCGATGAACAGCTTGTCCTGCCACAGCGGCATGCCGGAATTGACCGAGGCTTTGAGCGAACGGCGGGACAGGAAGAACGAGGTCGACATGATGTCGAACTTCCAGCCGAGCTTGCGGCAGATCGCCAGGGCCTTCGGAATGTTCGGCTCTTCCATGAAGCCGAACCGCAAGATGATGCGCGTGAACAATTGCCCCTCGCGCTCCATCGACACGCGCTCGGAAATCGGCACGCGCGGCTGCGGCAGGATCTTTACCGACAGGATGACGTTTTCTTCGTGCAGCACCTTGTAATGCTTGAGGCTGTGAAGCAGCGCGGTAGGCGCGCTGTCCGGATCGGCAGACAGGAAAACCGCTGTTCCTGGCACCTTGTGCGGCGGCTTGCGTTCCAGTTGTCCGGTGAGAAGCGACAGGGGCACCTCGGCCTTGCGGGTTTTCTCAAACAGGATGCCGCTGCCGCGCGTCCACGTCCACATGATGATGAACATCATCAGCGCCACGGCGATCGAGACGAAGCCGCCATCGATGAATTTGGTGGCGTTGGCGGCGAAAAACAGCGATTCGAGCGCCGCGAACGGCGCGGCGATCAGGAACGCCACCCACACCGAACGCTTCCATACCCGCCAGATGACGACGAACAGCAACAGCGCCGTCATCACCATTTCGCCGGTGACCGAAATGCCGTAGGCCGAGGCGAGTCGTTCCGACGAACCGAATCCGAGCACCAGCATCAGCACGCCGATCAGCAGCAGCGTGTTGACGCGCGGCATGAAAATCTGCCCCGACTGCGTTTCCGACGTGTGCTTGACCTGGAAGCGCGGCAGCAATTGCAGCTGGATCGCCTGACGGGTCAGCGAATACGCCCCCGAAATCACCGCCTGGCTGGCGATGATGGTGGCGAGCGTGGCGAGGATCACCATCGGCAGCGTCGCCCAGTCCGGCACCATCTCGAACAGCGGCTGGCCGATCGGCTGGTTGTGCGCGATCACATAGGCGCCCTGACCGAAATAATTGAGCAGCAGGCAGGGAAACACCAGCGCGAACCAGGCGAGCGTGATCGGCTTGCGGCCGAAATGGCCGAGATCGACGTAGAGCGCCTCGGCCCCGGTGACGGCGAGAAAGGCCGCGCCGATGACCGCGAAGGCGACGCCTGGATGTCCGTAAAGGAACGATACGGCCTCCAGCGGATTGATCGCCGCGAAGATCGCCGGATAGTCGAACACATGCACCGCGCCGGTGACGCCGAGCACGACGAACCACAGTGCGGTGAGCGGCCCGAACACGATGGCGACCTTGGCCGTGCCGAACGACTGGACGGCGAACAGGCCGACGATGATCAGCACCGTCAGCGGCACGACGAACTCGCCGAAACGCGGCGACACGATTTCGAGGCCTTCGACGGCGGACAGCACCGAAATCGCTGGCGTGATGATGGCGTCGCCGAAAAACAGCGATGCCCCGACCATGCCGACAATCAGCACGATCCATTTGTACTGGCCGTCGACCGCCTCGCGCGCCAGCGTCATGATCGACAGCGTACCGCCCTCGCCGCGGTTGTCGGCGCGCAGCACGAAGCCGACATATTTGACCGTGACGATGAGGGTGAGCGCCCACAGGATGATCGAGAGGACGCCGATCACCTGATCCGCCGTCGGCGCGGCGTCGTGGCTGACGGCGCGCAGCGCCTCGCGCAGCGCATAGAGCGGGCTGGTGCCGATGTCGCCATAGACAACGCCGATGGCGCCGAGCGCCAACGCCGCCACACCCTTGGAATCGCCGTGACCATGGCTGTCGCCAGAGCCGTTGACCGGCGCGCCGGCATTTTCAGCCATTGGCGCGCCACCGCTTGTTTCAGCCACGATCGGCTCTCCGTGCAGGACGGCGGCGTTTACGCCCCGCGCGCCATGAAATCAAGACGGGCGAAAGGTTATGCCCCGATTGCGGCATCAGCCACAGGCCGAAACGAAGCGCCGCACTGTTTGCGCCATGCCGAATTCGAGCGCGTCCGCCGTCAGGCCGTGGCCGATCGAGACCTCGAGCAAATGCGGGATCGCCTGCGCCAGCGCCGGCAGGTTGGCGACCGTCAGATCGTGCCCGGCGTTGACGCCCAACCCGGCTTCCTTTGCCAGCGCTGCGGTTTTGGCGAGCTTTTGCAAAGACTTGGCGCTCCGGACTGAATCGTCGTGGCAGGAACCGTAAGGACCGGTGTAGAGCTCGATACGGTCCGCCCCGGTCGCCTTCGCCGCCGTGATCGCGCGCTCGTCGAGATCCGGTTCGGAAAACAGCGACACGCGCAGGCCCTTGAATTTGAGCCGCGTCACCGTTTCGCGCAGGTAGCGTTGGTCGGCGATGAAATCCCAGCCATGGTCCGATGTCGGCTGCGCCGGATCGTCCGGCACCAGCGTCACCTGCTCGGGCTCGTGGCGTTCGACGAGCGCCAGGAAATCCTCGCTCGGATAGCCCTCGATGTTGAATTCGGCGCCGGGGAATTCGTCGTCGATCAGGGCGCGGATGTCCGGCAGGTCGCTGAAACGGATGTGGCGCTCGTCCGGCCGCGGATGCACGGTCAGGCCGTGCGCGCCGGCGGCAAGCGCGATGCGGCCGAGATGCGTCAGGCTTGGCCAGGGCAGGTCACGGCGATTGCGCAAATAGGCGATGGCGTTGATGTTGACCGAAAGGCGGGCGGACATGGAGCGATTCCGGTTGATCGGGGCGGACCATAACGAATTTTTCCCGCCATTCCAGACAATCGGCTGGCAGTTGCAATTGCCCGTGGCTCGGGCACACTTTGTTTGGAAGCGACATGCGGGGCCGAAGTGATCTCAATCGTTGACTCGATTTCCTTGCCTGGTTTCGACGACCGCGCCAACGAAGACCGTTTCGGCTTCACCGACGACGCCGCCTTCGTCATCGACGGGGCGACGGGTCTCGGCAATCCGCTATTGACCGGTCCGGGTGGTTCGGACGCTGCATGGATCGCCGATTTCGCCGCGCTCGGCTTCGAGGCCATGTTGGCGAAAGGCGGCTCGGTCGTCGATGCGGTGCGCGCCGTCAACACCGACGTGCTGCGCCTCGTCGGGCTCTGCGCGCCCGACGCGCCCGACTGGGCCCTGCCGATCGCCGGCTTCCAGGCGGTGACCTGGCGCAACGGCCTGCTGGAAACCTGGGGCCTTGGCGATTGTTCGTTGATCGTCATCGACGCGGCCGGCGCGACATGGCGCGCGTCGGGCCTTCCCGGCGCGGCCGAACGCGAACGCGCCGAAACCCGAGCCCGCAGCGACGAAACAGGCCCCCTCAATGGTCGCCAACTTTACGAAATGCCGGACGTATTGGCCGGACTGCGCGAGGCCCGCGCCCGTTTCAACAAGCCCGGCCAGCCGGTCTGGACGCTCGGCGCCTCGCCCTCGGCCGCGAATCACGTCAGCCGCATGGCCATCCACGCCGCGCTGCCGGCCGTCGGGCTGCTTGCCACCGATGGCTTCATGGCGCTTGTCGAAACCTATGGTCAGTTCGATCCCGCCGGCCTTGTCGCGGCGGCGGAAAACGACGGGCTGGAGATGCTCGGCAGCCTGCTGCGCCAGACCGAGCGCGTCGCCGATCCCGAATGCATCACCTGGCCGCGTTACAAGATCAGCGACGACGCGACCGCGATCCTGTTCGAGATCGGGTGAAGCCGGTGCGCGTTCTCGTTCTCGGCGGCTATGGCTTCATCGGCGAGGCCGTCTGCCGCGCCTTGGACGCGGCCGGGCGCGATGTCGCCGGGCTTGGGCGCGATACGACGCGCGCCGCTCGGCGCATGCCTTTCGTCCGCTGGATCAAGGCCGATTTGCGCGAACTTCAAACCGCCGAGGCGTGGTCGCGATTGCTGATCGGCGTCGACGCAATCGTCAATGCCGCTGGTGCGTTGCAGGATGGCGGCGGCGACAATCTCGACGCAACGCAGCACCGCGCCATGCTGGCGCTTTACCAAGCCGCCGCCGCGTCCCCGCCGATGATCGTGCAGATTTCCGCCAACACCGCCGGCGCCGGCGCGCAAACCGCCTTCATGGCCACCAAGCGAATGGCCGACGCCGCATTGGCGAAATCCGGCCTTCCCTTCGTCATCTTGCGCCCCGCTCTGGTCATCGGCCGCAACGCCCATGGCGGCACGGCCCTCGTTCGTGCCTTGGCGGCTTTTCCTTTCGGCGCGCCGCTGATCCATGGATCGGCCGAAGTGGCGACAGTCGCGCTCGACGACGTCGCCACGGCCGTGGTCTCGGCGCTGGACGGGCGCATCCCGCCCCGGACCGACATGGCGCTTGCCCACCCGCGCAGGACGACGCTCGCCGAACTCGTCGCCGCGCACCGCGCCTGGCTCGGTCTGCCGGCCGCGCCGTCCCGCCATGCGCCGGGTTGGCTGGCCCGCCTCGCCGGCGCGGCGGCGGACGCGGCCGGTCGTCTCGGCTGGCGCCCGCCGCTGCGCTCCACCGCGCTGGCCGTCATGGCGGGCGGCATTGAAGCGGCTGAATCGAAACATGAACCGCCGGATTCCCTCCGCCCGGTTTCGGGCGTGATCCCCTTGAAATCACTGGCGGAAACGCTGGCTTCCAATCCCGCCGGCGTACAGGATTTGTGGTTCGCCCGCCTTTATCTGCTGAAACCGGCGCTCATTGTCGGCCTTGCCTTGTTCTGGATTTTCTCGGGATCGATCGCCCTGTTCCGTTTCGATCAATCGGCCGCCTATCTGGCGGCGACCGGTCTCGACGAAGGACTTTCCGGCGCGATGACCTGGGCGACCAGCCTCGCCGATATCGGTCTCGGCCTCGCCGTGATGTGGCGGTCATTCGCCGCGCGCGCGCTGATCGCCATGGTCGGCCTGTCGCTCGCCTATCTGGCGGCGGCGACGATCCTGTCGCCCGGTCTGTGGCTCGATCCGCTCGGCCCGTTGCTCAAGGTCGTCCCGTCGATCCTTCTGGCGCTGACGGCGCGCGCCATACTGGACGAACGCTGATGGAAGAGGTCCTGCGCTTCCTCCATCTCGTCGGCGCGACAATCCTGCTCGGAACCGGCGCCGGCATCGCCTTTTTCATGGTCATGGCCAACCGCACCCGCGATCCGGCAACCATCGCCCATGTCGCGGCGACCGTGGTTGTCGCCGATCTGCTGTTCACCGCCACGGCCGTGGTCGCCCAGCCGGTCACCGGAATCCTGCTGGCCATGCAGGCGGGCTGGCCGCTGACGACACCGTGGATCATGCTCGCGCTGGCGCTTTATGTCTTCACCGGCCTGTGCTGGTTGCCGGTCGTCTGGCTGCAAATGCGAATGCGCGACCTTGCCCGCGGTGCGGCCGCGAAGGGCGAAGCGCTTCCCGCGATCTATTTCCGCTTCTTTCGGATCTGGTTCGCGCTCGGCGTCCTGGCTTTCGCCGCCGTGCTCGCCATCCTCTGGCTGATGCTGGCGCGGCCGGGGATGTGAGGGCTACCGCACCACCGTCAAGCGCTCCGCCGCCCTTGTCACCGCCGTGTAGAGCCAGCGCTGGCGCATGTCCTTGAAGGCGAAGCTCTCGTCGAACAGCACGACGTTGTTCCACTGCGACCCTTGAGCCTTGTGCACGGTCAGCGCGTAGCCATAGTCGAAATCGTCGTAACGCTTCTTCGTCGCCCACGGGATGTCGGCGTCGGGTGTCTCGAACTGGGCCTTCAGCAGCTTGATCTTGGCGACGCCGCGATCCGGCTCGTCTTCCTCCGGCGTCACCAGCAGGTTGATGCCGGGCTTCACCGTCTCTTTCGACGAACTCATCGTCGTCCACAGCGAGCCGTTGAGCAGGCCCTTGGCCGGATCGTTCCTGAGGCACACCAGCTTGTCGCCGGCCTGCGGATAAACCGCTGAAAAGCCTTTCAATTCGCGCAGACGCATGTTGTAGCGCCGCCGCGTCCGGTTGGTGCCGACGAGCACCTGGTCGGCGTCGAGCACGAGCTCCTGCGTCACCTCGTCCCGGCCGATCACCTGCGCCGCGCCATAGTCGCCGCGCATGAATTCGCGGCCTTCGCGCACGTCGAGGGCGAGGCGGATGATCGGGTTGTCGCGCGCCTGCCGGTGGATTTCGGTCAACAGGAAATCCGGTTCCGCCTCGGTGAAATAGCCGGCGCCGGAAATCGGCGGCAATTGGCCGGGATCGCCGAGCACCAGCACCGGCGCGCCGAAGCTCAGCAGATCCTTCGCCAGCGGCTCGTCGACCATCGAGCATTCGTCGACGATGACGAGCTTGGCCTTGGAAATCGGGCTTTGCCGGTTAAGCGCGAAGGTCGGCGTCATCGAGGTCTTGCCGGTCACCTCGTCGACGGCTTCCTCCTCGCCCTTCGGCCGGTAGATCAGCGAATGGATGGTGCGCGCGTTCACCGCGCCGCGGTAGCGCATCACCTGCGCCGCCTTGCCGGTGAAGGCGGCGAACTGCACGTCGCCGTCGACATGCTCGGCGAAATGCTTCGCCAGCGTCGTCTTGCCGGTGCCGGCGTAGCCGAACAGGCGGAAAATCTGCGGCCGGCCGGTTTTCAGCCAGCGCGCGACCGCTTTCAACGCCTCGTCCTGTTGCGGGGAGAATTGCATATCGCGTCAGAGCAGATTCTTGCCGGATGGGAAATGGAGCGCCAGCCGGTTGCGGGGATTGTTTACGCTTTTGCGTTACTCCTGCGCAATGGTCCGAAAGCAACTCATGCGATGCCCAACGCCATGAAAGACACCGAATCGCCCGGCGTCGTCATCCTCGGCGGCGCTCATGGCTCGTTGGCGCTGGCTCGCTCGCTCGGCGCCAAGGGCGTTCCCGCCTGGCTCGTCTCCAACGATAATCCGCTGCCGGGCTGGTCGCGCCATTTCCGGAAGGTATTCGCCGGCCCGGTCCGGACGCGGACGAAGCGGCGTCCTTTATCACCGGTCTGGCGGTTCGCGAGGGCTTTTACGGCGCGCTTTTGGTGCCGGCTGGCGATGCCGAGGTCAGTTTCGCATCCCGGGCGAAAGCCGCGCTCGCGCCCGCGCTCGACGTCGTCCTGACACCGTGGGAGCGACTGGAGCGCGTCGTCGAAAAACCGCTCCTCTACAGGCTTTGCGCCGAACTCGAACTCGGTTGCCCGACAACATGGCCTTCGCGCAACCTGGTCGCCGGAGACCTTTCCGCATTGCGTTTTCCCGTCATCCTCAAGCCGAACATGGGCGGCGGCAAGGGCGCGCTGGCCCGGGCCAAGGTGATGCGCATCAACGAGCCACAGGCATTTGCCGCCGCCTTCAACGAAGCCTGCGCCGAGATCGGTGTCGACAATGTCGTTGTCCAGGAATTGGTTCCCGGCGGCGGCGAATGCCAGTTTTCCTATGCCGCGCTTTGGTTCGAAGGCGCGCCAATCGCCGAATATACGGCCCGACGCACCCGCCAGTACCCCGTCGACTTCGGCTATACGTCCACTTTTGTCGAAGTCGTCGACGAACCGGAGGTGGCTATCGCGTCCCGACGCCTGCTCACTTCCATCGGCCATCACGGACTGGTCGAGATCGAGTTCAAGCGCGATCCGCGAGACGGCTCGTTGCGCGTGCTCGATGTCAATCCGCGTCCGTGGTCCTGGTTTGGCCTGTCGGCCGCCGCGGGCGTCGATCTGGGGGCCATGTTGTGGGACAAGGCCAATGGGGCAACGCCGGCGCCGGCCATCGCCGAAACCGGCGTATCCTGGATGTACCTTGTTCGCGATTTCGTTTCCGCAGCGGTTCTTGCGCGGCGTGGGCCATCCTCCCTTCCCGACTGGTTCGCCAGCTTTGGCAAGGTACGCGCCTGGGCATGTTTTTCCGTCGGCGATCCGGTTCCCGGGTTGATCGACATCCCTCTGACGCTCTGGCGGGTCGTCAGTCGTCGCTTGCTGGCGCCCTTGCTGGCCGGCCTTGGCGGACGAAAAGTGGAAGAAAACGCGTGACTGCGCTCGATTCCCTCAAGAACACAATGAAATACGCCGCCATTCGCGCCGGATTGGAATTGGTCGCGCTAACCGGCGCTGGCCGGCTGTTTCCTGCGGCCGCCGGCCGCGGCGTGGTTTTCACGCTCCACCACGTTCGGCCGCGAAGGGAGCAGGGATTCGCGCCCAACGGCCATCTTTCGGTCACCCCGGAGTTCCTCGCCGATGCGGCCGAGACTGCTCTGGCCGAAGGCCTCGTCCCCGTCGTGCTTGAGGATCTTCCGGTCGTTCTTGCCGACAGGACCGACTCGCGCCGTTTCGTCTGCTTCACCTTCGATGACGGGTACCGAAACAATGCCGAACACGCATTGCCGGTGCTGCGAAGATACGGCATTCCGGCGACCATATTCATCACCGCGGGCTTCGTGGAGCGCACCCGTTCCATGTGGTGGGAAACGGCCGAGGCGCTGTCCCTGCTGCCGACGCCATTGTCGATCGATCTCGGCGACGGACCGATGAACCTGCCTTTGCAGTCAAAGGCCGACCGCATAAACGCCTTTGTGCGCATCGCGCGTTTTGTTGCAACCGCCGAGGAAGACCACGCCGTGGACGTCATCGACGCGGCGGCGCGTGCGCGCGGCGTCGATCCGCTTGCCATCGTCGACCGCCTTGTCATGTCGGCGACGGAACTCCGCACCCTCGCGGCCGATCCGTTGGTCCGTTTCGGCGCGCATACGCTGAGCCATGTCAATCTGCGTCGCATCGGCGAGGAGCGGCTCGTCCGCGAACTCAAGTGCTCCGCCGACGCGGTCGAGCGCTATGTCGGCTACCGGCCGCGCGCATTCGCCTATCCCTACGGTTTCCCGGGCGCGGTCGGCGAACGGGAGGAACGGGCCGCCGCCAACGCCGGTTTCGAAGTCGCCGTCACCACCCAGCCCGGCATGCTTTGCCCGGCCGCGCTGAAAAACGTCACGGCGCTGAAGCGCGTCTCGCTCAACGGCTACTACCAGAAGCCGCGTTATGTCCGGTCGTTGATCTCCGGCCTGCCGTTCAAATTCGCCTGACGACACGCTCAGCGATTGGCGAACATCGCGTAGTCGATGATGCGCACCGCATCGAGGAAACCCGGCATCGGCTGCGACGGCGTTTCGGAAAACAAGCCGCTCTTGAGGATCGCCGGACGCGCCCAGCCGATGGCGTTGTGGCTCGACGAACCATAAACGAGAATGCAATCGCGCGGGTTTGCCCGCAGCGATGCTTCCAGATTGGCGATCACGACCTGGAACAGGTCCTTGGAAAACGGATTGTAGAAATAGACGAAAAGCGGTCCGCCCGGGAATTCATAGGTGGTCGCATCCGCTTCGATGACATCAATGGCGCGGCATTTCTGCGCCGGATCGATGAAATCAGCCACGTTTCGCCGTGCAATGGCGCAAAGCTCTCGCGCGAATTCCACGCCGATGACACGCGTGAACGGAAACCGCGAGGCGAGAAGCAGCGTCCGCCCCTTGCCGCAGCCGATATCGATGAAGGTATGTCGCGAAAGATCGCGGCCGACTTGGTCGAGGATGAAATCCATCGACTTGGGCGAAGTGCAAACGCATTCGTTCCCCTTGGACGCGTTGGGGCCGATGACGTCGAGCGCATCGAGCTGGATCGACCCTGCGGTGTCGACGTTGAAGCGCGCATCCCATCGACGCGCCAGTCGATCGGCGACCAGATGGCGGACATTGCGCCGTAGGAAATCCCAGGCGCCGGACAGGCCGTGCTTTCTCAGCAGCGCCACAACCCCGCCAGGCCCCAGATCCCGCAGCGCATTGAGCGCTCTTGTGAACCGCCCGCTGGACCGGTCGGCCACATTCGCCCGATCGGGGCGGGTCTCCGAAATGGACATCGGCGCGTTCCTCCGTTGCAGCACTGCGCAAACCAGAAGCTTATAGGCCGTGTTCCTTTCTTCGCCGTAAATCGCAAACGCGACGGAGAACCCACGAGCATGGCCTTTCCCGAAAGCGGCGAATCCCGGGCCCCGGAGAGGTCAGAGCACCGCGCGGCGATGCCTTCGGGCCGCACGCATGACGCCGGCGGGCCTACGCCCGACGCCTTACCGTCTCGTAAAACAATCACGCCAGCATCGGCCACAACGTCGCGGCGAGCGCCACACCCATGGCGATGTTGAACCATTTGAGCCGCGCCGGATCGGCAAGGAAGCCGCGCAGGCCTTGCCCGAAAGCCGCCCAAAGCGAAACGCAAGGCAAATTGACCAAAGTGAAGACGCCGGCGATGATCGCCACCGAGAAGAATGGCCGGGCCGGATCGGTGTAGAGCGCCATCGCCGTCACCGCCATCACCCAAGGCTTTCACATTGACCCATTGAAACGCCGCCGCGCCGAGAAAGGTCATCGGTTTGGCTTCCGCGCCCTTGCCATTCGACAGCGACCGGGCCGAGGCGATTTTCCACGACAGCCACAGCAGATAGGCGCCGCCGGCGATCTTGAGGCCGAGATGCAGCGCCGGAACCGCGGTCATCAGCGCGCCGAGGCCGAGGCCGACCGCGCAAAGCAGCACGCCGAAGCCGAGCGAGATGCCGAGCATGTGCGGGATCGTGAGGCGAAAGCCGAAATTCACGCCCGAGGCGAGAAGCATCAGGTTGTTCGGCCCCGGCGTGATCGAGGATACGATGCCGTAGACGGTCAGGGCGAGGATGGTGTCGAAGCTCATGCCTGCGATATTAGGTCAATACTATTGACCTATCAAGGGCGACACCGATCACTCCAGGCGGACCTCGAGATCGAGCAGGCGCCCGACGAAGGAGCGCAAGAGGGTGTCCGTCCCTGTCCGGAACACGCCCGGTACGCCGGTCAATCGCCGGCCTGGCCCCCCTTGGCCTGCGCCGCCCTGGCGTCGTCGACCAGCATCTTTTCGGCCGCCTGCTTGATCGCCTCGATCGTCGTGACGCCGCGCCGGCGCGCCAGTTCGCGCACCACGGCTTCGGTCAGGGCGTCGTCGATCTGGATCGGCATGTCCGGCCTCCCTATTTTGGGAGACCATAGCAGCCTGAAGGGCGCTTTACATCGCCTCGGCGCCCCGGTTCATCGCCGCCACGCCGGTGCGGCACACCTCGACCAGGCCGAGCGGCGCCATGATAGCGAGGAACTGGTCGATCTTCGACGGCTTCCCGGTGATCTCGAAAATGAAATGGCCGACATTGGCGTCGATGACGTTGGCGCGGAAGGCGTCGGCGAGGCGCAGCGCCTCGACGCGGGAATCGCCCTTTCCCGCGACCTTGACCATGGCGAGTTCGCGCTCGACCGGCTTGCCGTGGCCGGCGTCCAGCGCCGCCACGGTCAAGTCGGTGACGCGATGCACCGGCACGATGCGCTCGAGCTGGTTCTTGATCTGATCCAGCACATGCGGCGTGCCGGTCGTCACGATGGTGATGCGCGACAGATGCGCCGCGTGCTCGGTCTCCGACACCGTCAGGCTCTCGATGTTGTAGCCGCGGCCGGAAAACAGCCCGATGACGCGGGCGAGCACGCCGGGCTCGTTGTCGACAAGCACGGAAAGCGTGTGCCGCTCCGGCGTCGCCGTTTCCTTGGCGATGAAGTAGGCCGAACCGGTCGGCTGCAGTTGCGCGTTCATGGGGAATGTCCTTCCGGTTAAACCAATTGCCGGCCCTTGGCGTCGATGGCGTTGGCCACCGCCTCGTCGGTCGCCTCGTCCGGCAGCAGCATCTCGTTGTGCGCCTTGCCCGACGGGATCATCGGGAAGCAGTTGGCGAGATTGGCCACCTCGCAGTCGAAGATCACCGGCTTCTTCACCGCGATCATCTCGTCGATCGCCGCGTCGAGATCGCCCGGCTTGGCGCAACGGATGCCGTGCCCGCCATAGGCTTTCGCCAGCATGACGAAATCCGGCATCGCCTCGGTGTACGAGTTCGACAGGCGGTTGCCGTGCAGCAATTGCTGCCATTGGCGCACCATGCCCATGTAATGGTTGTTCATGATGAAGATCTTGATCGGCGCGCCGAATTGCACCGCCGTCGCCATTTCCTGGATCGTCATCTGCACCGAGGCGTCGCCGGCGATGTCGATGACGAGGGCTTCCGGGTGCGCGATCTGCACGCCGAGCGCCGCCGGCAGGCCGTAGCCCATGGTGCCGAGCCCGCCCGAGGTCATCCAGCGGTTCGGCTTCTCGAAGCCGTAGAACTGCGCCGCCCACATCTGGTGCTGGCCCACTTCCGTGGTGATGTAGGTGTCCTTGTCCTTGGTCTTTTCATACAGCCGCTGCAGCGCGTATTGCGGCATGATGATGTCCTTGTTCGCCTTGTAGGCGAGGCAGTTGCGCGCCCGCCATTTGGCGATCTGCTCCCACCACGGCTCGAGCTTCTTCTTGTCCGGCTTGGCGGTGGCCCGCCACAGCCGGACCATGTCCTCCAGCACGCGGCCGACATCGCCGAGGATCGGCACGTCGACATGCACGTTTTTGTTCAGCGACGACGGGTCGATGTCGATGTGGATCTTTTTCGAGTGCGGCGAGAACGCGTTGAGCCGTCCGGTGATGCGGTCGTCAAAGCGCGCGCCGATGGCGACCATCACGTCGCAATCGTGCATCGCCATGTTGGCCTCGTAGGTGCCGTGCATGCCGAGCATGCCGAGCCAGTGCTTGCCGCTCGCCGGATAGGCGCCGAGACCCATCAGCGTCGAGGTCACCGGAAAGCCGGTCAGTTCGGCCAGTTCGCGTAAGAGATGGCTCGCCTCCGTGCCCGAATTGATGACGCCGCCGCCCGAATAGATCACCGGGCGCCTGGCCTCCGCCATCATCGCCACGGCGCGCTTGATTTGATCGAGATCGCCGGTCAGCTTCGGCTGGTAGGAGGCGCGCGGCGCGCCGTTCGGCGGCGTGTAGACGCCCTTGGCGAACTGCACATCCTTCGGGATGTCGACCACCACCGGTCCGGGCCGGCCGGTTGTCGCCACGCGGAACGCCTCGTGGATGGTTGCGGCGAGCTGATTGACGTCCTTCACCAGCCAATTGTGCTTGGTGCAGGGCCGCGTGATGCCGACCGTGTCGCATTCCTGGAAGGCGTCGGAGCCGATCAGCGGAGTCGGCACCTGGCCGGTCAGGCAGACGAGCGGGATCGAATCCATCAGCGCGTCCTGCAGCGGCGTGACCATGTTGGTCGCGCCGGGACCGGAGGTCACCAGCGCCACGCCCGGCTTGCCGGTGGAGCGGGCGTAACCCTCGGCCGCGTGGCCGGCGCCCTGCTCGTGGCGCACCAGGATGTGCTGCAATTCCTCCTGCTGGAAGATTTCGTCGTAGATCGGCAGCACTGCCCCGCCCGGATAACCGAAGACATGCTTGACGCCATTGTCGATCAGCGCCTGCACCACCATTTCCGCGCCGGTCATCTCGCGCGGGCCCGTTTCTTTCGTCTGCCGTGCCATCTGTTCAGGTCCGTTCTCTTCGCATTCGAGGGTCGTCTAACGCTTTCGCGGCCAATAAAAAAGGCCCCCGGAGGAGCCTGCGTGTCGCGCATGGGAGGCTTTCGCCGGAGGGCTACGCCCCCCTGCCCACGCGCGATCCTACGACGAGAATGGCCTGATGTGTCATGGGCGCGGATAAAAGGCCCTTCCCCGGCCTGAGTCAAGTGCGCCGAACGGCGCAGGGCGCCGGCTATCCTCTCCCCGCCGGGGGTCCGGAGGACGGGTCGAGGCAAGCGACTCGACCCCGGAACGGACGAGAGCGCCCGGAACGGGCGCGATCGGGTGAGGGGGCAAACCAGGGTTTGGTTTGTATTGCTTCAATCTGTATATGATGGCAATATACAATTATGATCGACTGGAGCCTTATCGTTGGGTTCGACTGGGACATCGGCAACGCCCGGAAAAGTGTCGACAAACACGATGTCGCCCAGGCGGAAGCCGAGCAGGTCTTCTTCAATGAACCTCTGCTCGTGCTGCCGGACGAAAGGCACAGCAGGGATGAGGTGCGCATCCACGCGTTGGGACAAACCGACGATGGCCGCCTACTGCATTTGACCTTCACGCTGAGGCGGGACGCAACACTGATCCGGGTGATCTCGGCCCGGGACATGAGCCGCAAGGAGCGGACGCATTATGAAAAAGCCTGAACCCGCCTTCGCCTCGGAAGCCGAGGAACGCGCCTTCTGGGAAAGCCACGATTCGGCCGACCGGCTCGACTGGTCGAAGGCGGGAAAGCTGCGCCTGCCGAATCTGAAGCCCTCGTCCGTCTCGATTTCGCTGCGCCTGCCGCAATCCCTGCTTGAGCGCATCAAGATCGCCGCCGCCAAACGCGACGTGCCTTACCAGTCGCTGATCAAGGTCTGGCTGAACGAAAAGGCGGACGGGGAAGGTAAAAGACTACCTCGCCCGAACCGCGCCGACGCCTACCGCGACGAAGAGCGGCACGTCCTGCCTCTTCCCTTCCCTGCTTGCGGGGAGGGTGTCGCCCGCAGGGCGACGGGTAGGGGTGGCCGCGAAGCGGCGGCGTGAACTGCGCATAAGCGCCTTCCTACGGCCCAGTCGACCAAAGAGGACAACCTCAGAGCACCAGCGCCAACAATTTCTCGATGGCGTCGCGCAGCGCCAACAATGCCGCCTGCCCTTGCGGCGTCGTGGCAATCGATGCCGTCGCACCGATGAAGGCGTAGACCCTTTCGAGAAAGCCGATGGTCCCGAGCACGAACCGGCGCTTCGGCGTCACGATGGTGGAAGGTTTCCCCGAATCCGCCTGCGTCGGAACGACACTCGACAGATCGGCGGCTTCCTCCCGGATTTGCTGAACAACCCTGTCGAACGCCGGCGTCGTCATGTCGCTGTCCGAAAGCTCGTTCAGCGCATCCACCACTTTTTCGATCGGTTCCGTCAGTCCCTTGCCGACAGCCTTCTCCTCGTCGATCGGCGCCTCCGCCATCGCCCGCTCGCGCGCCTCTGGCAGCGGGAAATGGGTAATGAGGAGAAAATGCTTGGCGAAGAACCGGCGGATCAGGTCGTCGAGTCCTGCCCCCCACATCTCGAAGTCGGCGTGATCGAATTCCTTCTGAAGCGGCCCGAAGAACGACCGCAGGAAATCGGTGTACGGTCGCGTGCCGCGTTCGCCAAGATGGGTTCGGTAATGAACCAGACAAGACCGAAATACCTTCGGCGCATTTCCGGGCAGGACTTCAATGATAGCATCGGCGAGCGCGCATTGCAGACCGGGCATTTCTTTCAGATCGTCAGAGGAAAGCGGCGTATCGAGGTCGGGATTGGCCGTGACGTCAATGCGCGTCTTGCCACCTTCCGCCTTGCCGATGGGGATCGGCGTTGTCGCGTGTTTGAGGATGCCCTTGAGTTCTTCGCTCGACCTCCGGCCTGGCCGGTAGTCGAGCGCGCGCAGCACCGCGGCGCGCCGGTCCTCGGCGCTCAATCCGACGAGGTTGGTGTAGACAATTTGCCGGGCCAATGGATTGAGTTCGGTCGGCTTCAACAGGAACGGAAACAATCGGTGGCGCTCGCCACCGGGATCGGCGGCGTAGGCCGCCGCCCACTCCGCCTGGCAATGATCGGACGCTTCATAGTCCGGCGAATACAAGGCGATCACCCTTCCCGCTCCGGCCAACCTCGCTGAATCTCGCGCACGAAGTTTGCGCCAGGCTGGAAATCGCGAAACTGGACGCGTGTCGTATATCCGGCGGAACGAACGATCTCGTCGATCTCGCGCGCGGCGCTTTCGTCCTTGTGCGAATAGCTGATGAAGAAATCCCATTGCGGTCCCCCGCCGGCTTCGGCCACGCCATCGCCGCCCATGACAATGGCGCCGGCATCTTGCGCGGGGCGGACTTCGGGGGGATCGGAAGGCGGATCGGCCGGATCGGTCTCGGCTAGTTTGCGCCGGGCTTCCTCGACCCAGGAGGCGATTTCGCCATTGATCGCCTCCGCCGGCCGATCCCAGAAATCCTTTCGCCCGTCGCCGAGCGCGATGCGGCGGTCGAGTTCCTCGGCCATTTCGCGCGGCAGGCCGAAAGACGGCGCGGCGGCGACGCGGGCGCGAAACCATTCGCTCCAGATCGGCCAGTTTGTTTTGGGAAAGCGGTCCGGATCGGACGACGGCGCGGTCGCCAGAGCCGTATCGAGGTGCCGGTGCTCCTTTTCCCACCAGTCCGGAGCCGCGCCCGGCCACAGCGGCCGGTCGGCCAGTTCGGCCGGCGGAACGCCGCTTTCTAGCGCTCGCGCATCGGCCGTCACGGCGGCCCAAACGGCGGCGGCGGCTCTGGCGGCGGCGGCGGCGTAGGCGGCGGCTCTGGCGGCGGCGTAGGCGTAGGCGGCGGCGTAGGCGTAGGCGGCGGCGTAGGCGTCGGCGGCGGCTCTGGCGGCGGCGACGGCTCTGGCGGCGGCTCTGGCGGCGGCGGCGGCGTAGGCGTAGGCGGCGGCGTAGGCGTAGGCGGCGACGGCGTCGGCGGCGGCTCTGGCGGCGGCGTAGGCGTAGGCGGCGGCTCTGGCGGCGGCTCGTTCGATTTCGCGGGTCGGATATGTGGCGGCGACCCGCGAAATCGCGTTCGCCCGAAAAACCGCTTCTGTCAAGCGCGGAGCAATCGCCGGATCCGCGAATCCGGCGCGCCAGGCGCGACCGGCAAAGGGCAGTGCGCGCATGGCCGCGCGCAGCGCGACGACTTTCGAAAACGCGATGCCATTGCTTTCCGGTCGCGCCTTCAGCCACGCCTCGACCTGATTGGCGTTCCTAAATCCCCCCTTCGGTATCCCCGCCATGATGGGTCCCTTTCCCGCACGCAGAAGTGGCGGGATTGTCGGGGAAATCAAGGGGCGAGGAGGAATCGTTCCCCTCTCCGGCTCGCTTCGCTCGCCACCTTGTAACTCTTCATGTGCCGAATCCGGTATGGTGCCGGTTGCGGTGGCGGACGGGAGACCGACCCACCTCTGGGCGTGCGAGCCCGTGGGAGGCCGGGTCGCCGTCCGCCGTTCCATCGAACCCGAACAGTCGCATGGGCCGCAAGCGAAGCCCGTTTAGGCAAGGATGGGAAAGATGGACGCCATTGTTGTGGGGATCGACGTTTCGAAGGATCGTCTTGACGTATGTGTGACGCCGTCCGGGAGGCGATGGCTGAAGCCAATGACGCGGCCGGGGTCGAGAAGCTCGCGTTGCCGGGGGCTGACGCCGGCGGTGGCGCTGGGGCGACCGGGGGCTACGAGACGCTGGCGGCGGCGCTTTTCGGCTGGGCTTGGCCGTGGTCGTGGTCAACCGGCGCAGGTGCGTTCGTTCGCCGTGCGCTCGGCAAGCGGGCCAAGACCGACCCGATCGATGCGGAAGTGATTGCCCGTTTCGCCGCGGCGAGCGGCGTCAGGCCCAAGCCGCTGCCCGATGAACAAAGCCGCTTGCTGGCCGATCTGGTGACCCGCCGGCGGCAGATCATAGCCATGATCGTGGCCGAGAAGCCCGGCTGAAGCGGGCCGCCAACCGCCAACTCAAAGGCATTGGCCGCCTGCTCGCGGCGCTTCGGCGCGAACTCAGGACCCTCGACGCCGATCTGGACAAGCAGATACGCAGCTCGCCGGCGTGGCGCATCAAGGAGCAACTGCTGTCGTCCGTGCCCGGCGTCGGCAAGGCATATCGCGCACCCTGATTGCCGAGCTGCCGGAGATCAGCAGCCTCGACCGCCGCCAGATCGCTTCGCTGGCCGGCCTCGCTCCGTTCCCCGGCAGTCCGGCAAATGGCGAGGCAAGAGCTTCATCAGCGGCGGCAGGGCGAGCGTGCGCGCCGCCCTCTTCTGGGCGCTTTGGTCGCTTCGCGACACAATCCGTCCTCAAGGCCTTCCGCGACAAACTCGTCGCGCAGGAAAACCAGGATCGTCGCCATCGTCGCGACAGCCCGCAAACTGCTCACCATCCTCAACGCCATCATTCGGGAAAACCAACCATGGCGCCAACAAAACGCTTGACCGCCAAGACAGTCGCTCTCCCCGTGAACGGGGCGAGGTTGAACCAGCGCCTCCTTTAACCTCGCCCCGCTTGCGGGGAGAGCGACTGTCTTGGCGGTCAAGCGTTTTGTTGGCGCCATGGTTGGTTTTCCCGAATGATGGCGTTGAGGATGGTGAGCAGTTTGCGGGCTGTCGCGACGATGGCGACGATCCTGGCTTCCCTGCGCGACGAGTTTGTCGCGGAAGGCCTTGAGGGACTGGATTGTGTCGCGAAGCGACCAAAGCGCCCATGAAGAGGGCGGCGCGCACGCTCGCCCTGCCGCCGCTGATGGGCTTTCGCCTGCCATTTGCCGGACTGGGTGAACGGGAGCGAGGCCGGCCAGCGAAGCGATCTGGCGGCGGTCGAGGCTGCCGATCTCCGGCAGCCCGGCAATCAGGTGCGCGATATGCCCTTGCCGACGCCGGGCACGGACGACAGCAGTTGCTCCTTGATGCGCCACGCCGGCGAGCTGCGTATCTGCTTGTCCAGATCGGCGTCGAGGGTCTCGAGTTCGCGCCGAAGCGCCGCGAGCAGGCGGCCAATGCTCTTCTTGAGTTGGCGGTTGGCGGCCCGCTTCAGCCGGGCTTCCTCGGCCACGATCATGGCCGATGATCTGCCGCCGGCGGGTCACCAGATCGGCCAGCAAGCGGCTTTGTTCATCGGGCAGCGGCTTGGGCCTGACGCCGCTCGCCGCGGCGAAACGGGCAATCACTTCCGCATCGATCGGGTCGGTCTTGGCCCGCTTGCCGAGCGCATCGGCGAACGAACGCACCTGCGCCGGGTTGACCACGACCACGGCCAAGCCCGCAGCCGAAAGCGCCGCCGCCGCCAGCGTCTCGTAGCCCCCGGTCGCCTCCAGCGCCACAAGCGCCGGCGTCAGCCCGGCCGCGCAACGCGAGCTTCTCGACCCCGGCCGCGTCATTGGCTTCAGCCATCGCCTCCCCGGACGGCGTCACATACGTCAAGACGATCCTTCGAAACGTCGATCCCCACAACAATGGCGTCCATCTTCTCCCATCCTTGCCTAAACGGGCTTCGCTTGCGGCCCAGGCGACTGTTCGGGTTCGATGGAACGGCGGACGGCGACCCAGGCTCTCCCACGGGCTCGCACGCCCAGAGGTGGGTCGGTCTCCCGTCCGCCACCGCAACCGGCACCATACCGGATTCGGCACATGAAGAGTTACAAGGTGGCCCGAAGGGCCGGAGAGGGGTCGCCCGAAGCCGACGGGTTGGGGAAAAGCCGCCCTACTCCGCCAGATGGCAGGCCACCTCCGCCGCGCCGAGACGGCGCAAGCCCGGCCGCTCGCTCGCGCAGCGCGCGACCGCGATCGGGCAGCGCGGATGAAAGGCGCAGCCCGACGGCGGGTCGATGGGCGACGGCAATTCGCCGGTCAGCACGATGCGCTCCTTTTTGCGCCGCGGGTCGGCCACTGGCGTCGCCGACAGCAGCGCGCGTGTGTAGGGGTGGCGAGGTCGGGCGAAGATTTCGTCGCGCGGGCCGGCCTCCACGGCGCGACCGAGATACATCACCATCACCTCGTCGGCGACATGGCGCACCACGGAGAGATCGTGGGAAATGAACAGATAGGCAAGGCTCAACCGCTCTTGCAATTCGCCGATCAGGTTCAGCACCTGCGCCTGGATCGAGATGTCGAGCGCCGAGACCGGCTCGTCGAGCACGAGGATGTCGGGCGACAGCATCAGCGAGCGGGCAATCGCGATGCGCTGGCGCTGGCCGCCGGAAAACATGTGCGGGTAGCGCTCGCCGAATTCCGGACGCAGGCCGACCGCCTCCATCATCTCGGCGACGGCGTTGCGCCGCTCGTCCGCCCCGCCGCGATTGTTGACGATCAGCGGCTCCTCCAGCGCGTCGCGCACCCGCTGGCGCGGATTGAGCGAGCCATAGGGATTCTGGAAGACGATCTGCACCTTCGGCCGCAACACCGCCCGTTCGGCGGCGGTCGCCCTGGCGATATCGATGTCGTCGATGACCAGCGAGCCTTCCGACGGCGGCTCGATCATGGCGACGAGGCGGGCGAGCGTCGATTTCCCGCAGCCGGATTCGCCGACCACGGCGAGCGTCCTTTTGCGCCGCAGCGTGAACGAGGCGTCGGCGAGCGCGTTGACGGTCGCCAGTTCGCGGAATGCGCCCCTCGACACGGCATAGCGCCGCGCCAGGTTTTTCGCGGTGAGCACGATGTCGCTCATGCCGCCCTCCCCGCCATGCCCGGATGGCCGGAGGGCGCGCCATGAACGAGAGGATAGTGGCAGAGCGCCTTGCCTTGTTCCGCGCGCGGCGGCGGCGTGGCGCGGCACAAATCGGTGGCGAAGCCGCAGCGCGGCGAAAACAGGCATCCGGTCGGCCGGTCGAACTGGCCGGGCACCACGCCGGAGATCGACGGCAGCCGCTTCTGCGTGGCGCGGGCCGGCAGGGCCGAGAGCAGCGCCGCGGTGTAAGGGTGACGCGGATCGTCGAACAGGCCGAGAACCGGCTGTTCCTCCACCTTCTGGCCGGCGTATTGCACCGAAACGCGCTCGGCCGTCTCCGCCACCACGCCCATGTCGTGGGTGATCAGCACCAGGCCCATGCCGGTCTCCGACTGGATTTTCACCAGCAGGTCGAGGATCTGCGCCTGGATGGTGACGTCGAGCGCCGTCGTCGGCTCGTCGGCGATCAGCAGTTTCGGATTGCAGGCGAGCGCCATGGCGATCATGACGCGCTGGTTCATGCCGCCGGAGAGTTGATGCGGAAACGTGCCGAGCCGCTTTTCCGGCGCTGGTATGCCGACCAGCGACAGCAATTCGATGACGCGGGTGCGCCGCGCCGACGCGTCCATGGCGAGATGCGTCTTCAGCGCCTCGTCGAGCTGGAAGCCGATGGTGAAGCACGGATTGAGGCTCGACATCGGCTCCTGGAAGATCATGGCGATGTCCTTGCCGGTGATCGAGCGGCGCTCGGCCGCGCCGATCCTCAGCATGTCGCGGCCGTCGAACGCCATGCGGTCGGCCGTCACTTTCGCCGTCCACGGCAGCAGCCCCATCAGCGCCAGCATGGCGACCGACTTGCCGGAGCCGGATTCGCCGACGATCGCCACCACCTCGCGCGCATCGACGGCGAGCGTGACGGAATCCACCGCCCGGAACATGCCGTTGGCGGTCTGGAACTCGACGGTGAGGTTTTCGATCTCGAGCAAGGCCATGCTTTCATTTTCCCTTGCGAACGCCTATATTGCGCTTGGAACGGAGATTGCGGCCTTGCGTGGACCCATTCGCCCCATCGTCTGACAGGCTGTTCGGCGCCGAAGCGGTAGCGTCGGCTATGGCCTTGGCCGATTCCTCAAGCGCCGCGCGCGCGCCTCTTTCAACGCTCTCGATGCCCTGCCGGAAATCGATCCCCGCATCCGCGGCGTAGGATTCCAGCGCCTTGCGGGCGTTTTCGCCGCGTCGGCGAAGAACCCAGACCATGGCGATGAAATTCGCATTGTATTTGGCCTTCTCGGCGGCTGCTTGGCCGAGGAAAAGCGGATCGCGCATGTCGTGGATCATCAGGTTGGTCTGCTTGGCGGCCCGATAATAGGCAACGACATCGTGAATGATCTCGGACGGCAGGATCGACAGGTCGTCCACCAGGCTTTCGAACACGAAATCCGTTTCGTCCGGCGTGGCGAACGGGGTCGCCTGGCCAATGGCGTAAGCGATCTCCTCCGGGCGCAATTGATCGTCGGTGAGCACAATCGCGCTGAGGATTTCCGCGTGGAGCGCTCGCACCATGTCGCCGACGCGTTCGTTGCGGGCTTTTTCTGCGCGCGCGATTTCGGCCCGGCGTTCTTCTCTTTCCCGGTTTCGCTCGCCCCTTTGGGTCAACACGTAGGTCAGGACGCCCGTAAATGTCGCCAGAACCGCCGCCACGATTGTCGCCGCGCCACCGATCAGCGCGTCGAACACGTCCGGATTGGCGAGGACGGATGACCACCGATTGTCCATCCGCCCCTCAGCTCCGCTTCAGCTTCGGGTCGAGCGCGTCGCGCAGGCCGTCGCCCATCAGATTGATGGCGACGACGGTGATCAGGATGGCGAGGCCGGGAAACGCCATGACATGCGGGTGCGAGACGATCAGGTCGCGCGAATCGGCCAGCATCGAGCCCCATTCCGGCGTCGGCGGCTGCGCGCCGAGGCCGAGAAAGCCGAGGCCGGCGGCTTCGAGGATGGCGTCGGATACGCCGAGCGCCGCCTGCACGATCAGCGGCGCCATGCAGTTCGGCAGCACGGTGCGCATCATCAGCCGGAACGGCCCGACGCCGGCGACTTTCGCCGCCGTCACGTAATCCTTCGACAGTTCCGCCAGTGCCGAGGCGCGCACGAGACGCACATAGCGCGGCAGATAGACGACGGTAACGGCGATGATGGTGTTGGTCAGGCTTGGCGACAGGATCGCCATGATCAGGATTGCCAGCACCAGGCTGGGAATCGACATGATCAAATCCATCACCCGCAGCACCGCCACGTCATAGAGGCCGCCGAACCACGCCGCCGAAAGTCCGAGCGCCACGCCGACGACGATGGAGACAAGCATCACCATCAGGCCGATGAACAGCGACACACGCGCGCCGTGGATCAGGCGCGAGAGCATGTCGCGGCCGAGCGCATCAGTGCCGAGCAGGAATTGCCAATCGCCCTTTTCCGTCCATGCCGGCGGCCGTTTGGTGAAGTCGCGGAACTGCTCGATCGGATCGTGCGGCGCGATGAAATCGGCGAAGATGGCGACCAGCGCGATGAAGACGACGATCGACAGGCCGATGACCGCGCCGCGATTTTCGCGAAATGCGCGCCAGAACGCCAGCAATTCCGAGGGCGGCGGCGCCGCGACCGATTCAACCGCCATGGCAGATCCTCGGATTGATGAGGCCGTAGAGCAGGTCGACGGCGAGATTGACCAGAATGACCATGGTCGAGATAAGCATGATGCCGCCCTGCAGCGCCGGATAGTCGCGTCTGCCGATCGATTCGATCAGCCATTTGCCGACGCCCGGCCACGAAAAGATCGTCTCGGTCAGCACCGCGCCGGCAAGCAGGGTGCCGGTCTGCAGGCCGATGACGGTGACGACCGGAATGAGCGCGTTGCGCAGCGCATGCACGCCGACCACCCGCGCCGCCGACAGTCCTTTGGCGCGCGCCGTGCGCACATAGTCCTCGCCGAGGATTTCCAGCATCGAGGACCGCGTCATGCGCGCGATGACCGCGAGCGGGACGGTGCCGAGCACGATCATCGGCAGGATCAGATGACGCACGGCATCGAGGAAGGCCCCTTTTTGACCGGACAGCACGGAATCGATCAGCATGAAGCCGGTGACCGGCTGGAAGTAGTATTTGATGAGGTCGATGCGGCCCGAAACCGGCGTCAGCCCGAGCGTATTGGACATCACCAGGATGAGCAGCAGTCCCCACCAGAAGATCGGCATCGAATAGCCGGTGAGCGCCAACCCCATCAATGTCTGGTCGGCGACGCCGCCCCGCCGCGTCGCGGCATAGACGCCGGCGGGGATGCCGAGCGCGATGGCGAACGTCATGGCGCAGATGGTCAATTCGAGCGTGGCGGGAAAAAGCTTGATGAATTCGTCGAGGATTGGCGTTCGCGAAACGATCGATACGCCGAAATCGCCGTTCAGGATTCCCCACACATAGTCGAGAAACTGCTTGAGAACCGGTTGGTCGAGGCCCATTTCGTGGCGCAGCTGTTCCAGCCGTTCGGGCGTGATGCCGCGCTCCCCGCGCCGCACCTCGATCGGATCGCCCGGAACCAGGCGGATCATCAGGAAAGTGACGAGCATCAAGGCGAGAAAAGTCGGGAGCGTCAGCGCCAAGCGCTTGAGCAGGAACCGGAACATCGCGCGGAAGCAAGTCGGGGGCAGCTAACGGCCGCCCCCGACTCTGGACCTTATTCGGCCACGTCCACGTTCTGGAACTCATGAGCGCCGAACGGGCTGATCTTGTAGCCCGAGACCGATTTGCGCGTCGGTTCGAACACCGTCGAATGGGCGATGTTCAGCCACGCCACGCCATCATGGTGCAGCTTCTGCATCTCCTGATAGATCTTGGTGCGCTCCGCCATGTCGGTCGAAGAACGCGCCTTGAGCATCAGCTCGTTGAATTTGGGATCGCACCATTTGGAGATGTTCTGGCCCGCCGGCTTTCCGTCCTTGTCGCAACCGGCAAGGAAGAAGAAATTATCCGGATCGCCATTGTCGCCCGTCCAGCCGAGGAGGCCGAGCTGGTGTTCGCCCGCCTGCAGGCGCTTGCGATACTCGCCCCACTCGAAGGATACGAGCGTCGCGGTTAGGCCAACCTTGGCCAGGTCCGACTGCATCATCTCGGCGATGCGCTTGGCGTTCGGGTTGTAGGGACGCTGGACCGGCATCCACCAGATATCGGTGGCGAGGCCTTCGGCGACCCCGGCCGCCTTCAGAATTTCCTTGGCCTTCTCGGGATTATACTCGTAGTCGACCGTCGCCTCGTCATAGGACCACATGGTCGGCGGGATCGGATTCTTGGCCTTCTGACCAGCGCCCTGATAGACCTCCTTCAGGATCGCGTCGCGGTCGATCGCCATGGCGATGGCCTGGCGCACTTCCGGCTTGTCGAAGGGAGGCTTCTGGGCGTTCATCGACAGATAGCCGATGTTGAGGCCGGCCTGGCTCATCAGATTGACGTCCGGATCCTTGCCCATCGCCTCCAGATCCGCCGGGTTCGGCGCGATCATCACCTGGCACTCATTCGCCTTGAGCTTGGCATAACGCGCCGTCGGATCGGGCGTTATGGCGTAAATCAGGTCATCGACTTTCGGCTTGCCCGCCCAGCCTTCAAAAGCCTTGTAGCGTATCACCGCGTCCTTCTGGTAGTCGACGAACTGGAAGGAACCGGTGCCGACCGGCATTTGGTCGAATTGCTCCGGCGTGCCCTTGTCCATCAGAAACTTGGCATACTCTGCCGAATGGATTGTGGCGAAATCCATCGCCAGATTGGCGATGATCGGCGCGTTCGGAGCCTTGAGTTTCATCACCACCGTCAGATCGTCGGTTTTGGTGATCGAGTCGAGCGAATCGGGCATCCCCATGTCATTGAAATAGTCGTAGGCGCCGCCGGAAACCTTGGCGTAGGGATGGTCAGCCTTCCACTGGCGCTCGAATGACCAGATCACGTCGTCGGCCGTCAGATCGCGCGACGGGGTGAAGCCGTTGACTCCGGAATGGAATTTCACGCCGGCGCGCAGCTTGAAGGTGATGGTCAGTCCGTCTTCGGAAATCGTGAACGATTCGGCGAGAGCCGGTTTGGGCGTGGTGCTGCCCGGTTCGAACTGCACAAGCTTGTTGTAGACGGGGCGCGCGGCGTCGAGCGACGTTCCGGTCGTGTTCATCGACGGACTGAAGTTCTCCGGCGAACCTTCCGAGCAGTATGCCAGTGACTTGGCGCTGGCGGCGCCGCTCAATGCCGTTGCGGCGAGCAGGGCGGCGGCGAACATCGTTTTCTTCATGGTGGAAACACTCCCTGAAAATGGCGGCCCGCTTCGTTTGGACCGTCTGGTCAAATCTAATCACCGATTCTCGCGCTTGGGAATGGGGGGCGAAAAAACTCATCGGCTTCCGTTCGGTCAGTGTTCGGAGCCAGTTGCGTCCTCGATGACGGACTCGTAGTCTTTGGTCACATTTCGCCAAAAAATGGCGACTGAACGGGCGGGAGGATGCCATGGCCAAGGAAACCACGAAAACACCGGCAAAAGGATCGACAGCGAAGGCGCCGGCCGCCAAGCCGGTGAAAGCTGCGACCAAGGTCGCGCCGTCCAAGGCGGCCGCGCCAGCCAAGTCCGCGAATGCGGCCCCGGCCGCGGCGCCGTCCAAAGCGCCGGCAAAGCCGGCTCCGGCCGCCCGCCCGACTGCCACTTCAAAGCCCTGGCTCGCCTCCTATCCCAAAGGAATGCCCGCCGATCTCCCCAAGCCGGAATTCGCCTCGATCGGCGACATGATGATCGCCGCCTGCCGAAAATATTCGAGCCGCACCGCCTTCACCATGATGGGGCACGGCATGAGTTTCGCCGAACTCGATCGTCACTCCGCGGCGCTTGCCGGCTATTTCCAGTCGCGCGGCATCGCCAAGGGCGCGCGCGTCGCGGTGATGATGCCGAATGTCCTGCAGTATCCGATCACCGTCATGGCGATCTTGCGCGCCGGTTATTCGGTGGTCAACGTCAACCCGCTCTACACGCCGCGCGAACTTGAACACCAATTGAAGGATTCCGGCGCCGAAGCCATCGTCATTCTTGAAAATTTCGCCACCACATTGCAGGCTGTTCTCGCCAAAACGGCGGTCAAGCATGTCGTCGTCGCCGCGATGGGCGACATGCTCGGCTTGAAGGGCCTGATCGTCAATCTCGTCGTTCGCCGCGTCAAGAAGATGGTGCCGGCTTGGTCATTGCCCGGCCATGTCGGATTCAAGGCGGCGCTCGGCGAAGGCGCGAAGCACGGCGCAAAAGACGTGAAGAGCGGCCCCGACGATGTCGCCTTCCTGCAGTATACCGGCGGCACCACCGGCGTGTCGAAAGGCGCAACGCTGCTCCATCGCAACATTCTTGCCAATGTCGCCCAGAACGCCCTGTGGATCGAGGAAGCCTATACCGTCAAGAAGCGGCCCGATATCCAGACCTTTGTTTGTTGCCTGCCGCTCTACCACATCTTCGCGTTGACCGTGAACATGATGATGGGCATGCAGCAGGGGGCGAACAACATCCTCATCCCCAATCCGCGCGACATTCCCGGCTTCGTCGCCGAGTTGCAGAAATACAAGATCCACATCTTCCCCGGCCTGAACACGCTGTTCAACGCGCTCCTCAACAATGACGACTTCCGCAAACTTGATTTCGCCGAACTGGTGCTGACGCTCGGCGGCGGCATGGCCGTTCAGCGTCCTGTGGCCGAGCGTTGGAAAGAAATCACCGGTTGCAACATCGCCGAGGGCTACGGTCTGTCGGAAACGTCGCCGGTCGCCACCGCCAATGTGTTTTCCTCGAATTATTTCACCGGCACCATTGGCTTGCCGGTCCCCGGCACAGAGATCGCCATTCGCGATGACGACGGCAATGATTTGGCGCTGGGCGAAGTCGGCGAAATCTGCATCCGCGGCCCGCAGGTCATGGCCGGTTATTGGAACCGGCCGGACGAGTCGGCCAAGGTTTTCGCGCCGGACGGCTATTTCAAATCCGGCGACATGGGTTTCATGGACGACAAGGGCTTCACCAAGATCGTCGACCGCAAGAAGGACATGATCCTCGTCTCCGGTTTCAACGTCTATCCGAACGAACTCGAGGAAGTCCTGGCCAAGCACCCGGGCGTAATGGAGGCTGCCGCCATCGGCGTGCCGGACGAAAAATCGGGCGAGGTGCCGAAGCTGTTCATCGTGCGCAAGGACCCGAATCTCACTACCGCCGATGTGATGGAATACTGCAAGCAGAACCTCACCGGCTACAAATGCCCGAAATATATCGAATTCCGCAATGATTTGCCGAAATCGAACGTCGGCAAGATCCTGCGGCGCGAACTGCGCGGGTAGAAATCAGCGCCTGTCGGCAAGCCACGCCGGCAGGTCGCCGACCGAATCGAGCACGACATCGGCGAGCGGCGCGAGATTTTCACGCGTGCCGTTGCCGGACAGTACACCCACCGAAAGTCCGGCGCCTGCGGCGCGAGCCATTTCGAGATCATGGGCGTTGTCGCCGACGACCGCGACTTCCTTCGGCGTCACCCCTGCCCGCTTGGCGAAAAGTATGCACGGATCGGCGGCCGGCTTGGGATTGTCCACCGCATCGTAGCCGAGCGCGGCGACGAACAGGTCGGCGACGCCGAACGCTTCGAGCGTGCGTTTGGCTCCGGCGGTGGAATCGTTGGTGGCAAGCCCGATGGCGAATCCGGCCGCGTGCAGCGCCCTCACCGCATCGACCGCGCCCGGCAGCGCCACGGCGCGCTCGGCGACCCCGGCAGTCTTGCGGTCGGTCTCCGCCACCAGAGAGCGCAGCGGTTCGCCGTCGAGATGGGGATGGAAGTGCTTGACCACCTCGGCATTGGTGCCGGCGGCGAAGACCGAACCGGAACGAAACCGGTTTTCGTCCTCGTCATAGCCCCCCTCGCGCAACAACAGATCGGCCCGGCCCATGTCGCCGTCCGCGGCCGACAGCGCCAGATCGCGGGCGAATCCGAGCCAGGTCGCGTTGAAATCGAGCAGCGTGCCGTCCTTGTCGAAAAGGATCGCCCTGATGCGGTGACCGCTCATGCCTGCCGCCTCAAATCGTGGATATGCGCGATCAACCCGACGGTTGACCCGTCATGCGCCGACGCCGCCTCGCAGCCCTCGACGGCCGCCTGCAGGCCTGTCGCCAATTCCTTGCCGAGTTCGACGCCCCACTGATCGAAGGCGTTGATATCGAACAGCGTCGCCTCGACGAAAACACGGTGCTCGTAGAGCGCGATCAGCCGGCCGAGCGCGAAGGGATCGAGCTTGCGATGGACAATGGCGATCGATGGCCGGCTGCCGGGAAAGACCCGGTGCGGCGCCAGCGCCTCGGCCTCGCTCGCGGCCATGCCTTTCGCCGTCAATTGCGCCAGCGCCTCGGCGCGCGTGCGCCCGCGCATCAACGCTTCGGCTTGCGCCAGGCAATTGGCGAGCAGCAGATCGTGCTGGTGCTTGAGCGCCGGCTCGTGGCCTTCGGCCGCGACGATGAATTCGACCGGAATGACGTCCGTGCCCTGGTGCAGGAATTGAAAGAAGGCGTGCTGGCCGTTGGTGCCGGGCCGCCCCAGACCAGCGGGCCGGTCGGCGTCGCCGTCGGCAACCCGTCGACGGTGACGCCCTTGCCGTTCGATTCCATGTCGAGCTGCTGTAAATAGGCCGGCAATCTTGCCAGCCTTTGGTCGTAGGGAATGACGGCGCGCGCACCGTGGCCGCAGACGGCGCGATGCCAGAATCCGACCAGGCCGAGCAGCATCGGCAGATTGTCGCCAATCGGCGCGGAGCGGAAATGCCCGTCCATCGCTCGCCCGCCCGCCAGCATCGCTGCGAAATGATCGGGCCCGATCGCGATCATCACCGGCAGACCGATGGCCGACCAGAGCGAATAGCGCCCGCCGACCCAATCCCAGAAGCCGAAGACGCGGTCGGCGGCGATGCCGAAGGCGGCGACCTTGTCGAGCGCCGTCGACACGGCGGCGAAATGAGCGCCGACCGCCGCTTCGCCGAGCGCGCCGGCGATCCAGCGCCGCGCCGTCGCCGCATTGGTCATCGTTTCAATGGTGGTGAAGGTCTTGGATGCAACGATGAACAGCGTCGTCGCCGGATCGAGCCATTTCAGCGTGTCGGCAATATGGGCGCCGTCGACATTGGAGACGAAATGCAGGCGCGGACCGTCGTGGTACGGCGCCAACGCCAATGTCGCCATCGCCGGCCCGAGATCGGAACCGCCGATGCCGATATTGACGACGTCGGTGATGGCAAGCCCGGTCGCGCCGCGCGCCGCGCCGGAACGCAACTTTTCGGAAAAGTCGCTCATGCGCCCGAGCACATGGCGCACGGCCGGCATCACATCCTCGCCTTCGACCATGACCGCCGCGTCCGGGCCGGCGCGCAGCGCCGTGTGCAGCACGGCGCGGTTCTCGGTCACGTTGATTTTTTCGCCAGCGAACATGGCGTCGCGTTTCGTCTCGACCTCGGCTGCGACAGCCAGATCGACCAGCAGCGCCAGCGTTTCGCCACTCACCGCGCATTTGGAGACATCGAGCAACAAATCGTCGAAACGACGCGAAAGGTCGGCGAAGCGGCCCGGATCCGAGGCGAAGGCTTCGCGCATGTCTTTCGGCGCGGTCGTGGCCCGATGCTCCCAAAGGCGGGACAGGGCGGCGGAAAAGGCGCTTCGGTTCATCGTCGCTCCGGTCGGTTTTCCCTGTCGCTTTCGCGCACTTGCCAGCCATTCGGTCCGGGTATTGTCTCTACGGCAACAGCCCGGATGGGCAAGCAAAAATTGCCGCGGAGGGGCGCATGGTCGACAATGCAAATGGTGGGGAAACAGCGGCGTCATCCGGCCCGTCGCGCCGTTCCGGCGGCCGCGAGGCGCGCCGCGCAGCCCGTTCGGCGCCGCTTTCCGACGAATTGAAGCCGGTGCGCCCAGGTCTGGAAGGCGGGCGCTACAGGCCGTTGTCAGACGCCGATGTCGGCCGCATCCATGAGGCGGCCCTCGATCTGCTTGAGCGGTTGGGCTTCGGCGCCGCCCCGGCCTCGACGATCGCCGCCTGCGCCAAGGTCGGCGCACTCCACGGCGACGACGGGCGGCTGCGCTTTCCCCGCGCCGTCGTCGAAAACGCCATCGCTAACGCCGGCCGCGACATCACGCTTTACGGCCAGGACCCGCGTCACGATATGCAGATATCCGGCGCGCGCGTTCACTACGGCACCGCTGGCGCCGCGGTGCATGTCGTCGACGTGGAAAAACGCGAATACCGCGAATCGCAGCTTCAGGACCTCTATGACGCCGCCCGCATCGTCGACGTCATGGACAACATCCATTTCTTCCAGCGCACCATGGTGCCGCGCGACATACCCGATCCTTTCGACATGGATTTGAACACGCTCTATGCGGCGGTATCCGGCACCACCAAGCATGTCGGCACCTCGTTCACCCATCGCGATCATGTCGGCCCGGCGCTGGACATGCTCTACGCCATCGCTGGCGGCGAGGACGCGTTTCGCGCCCGCCCCTTCGTCTCCAATTCCAACTGCTTCGTCGTGCCGCCGATGAAATACGCCGAGGACGCCTGCGGCGTGCTCGAAGCCTGCGTCGAGGGCGGCATTCCGATCCTGCTGCTGTCGGCCGGCCAGGCGGGCGCGACCGCCCCGGCCTCGATCGCCGGCGCCGTGGTGCAGGCCGTCGCCGAGGTTCTGGCCGGCTTCGTCTATGTCAATGCGCTGAAACCCGGCCATCCGGCGATATTCGGAACCTGGCCGTTCGTGTCCGACCTGCGCACCGGCGCCATGTCGGGCGGTTCGGGCGAACAGGCTTTGCTCACCGCCGCCTGCGCCCAGATGGCGCTGTTTTACAATCTGCCCGGCGGGTCCGCCGCCGGCATGGCCGATGCGAAACTGCCCGATGTCCAGTCCGGCTATGAAAAGGGCATTACCGACGTGATGGCCGGGCTTTCCGGCCTCAACCTCGTCTACGAGGCGGCGGGCATGCATGCTTCGCTGCTCGGGTTTTCGCTCGAAAGCCTGATCATCGACAACGACATGCTCGGCCAGTGCCTGCGCTGCGTGCGCGGCATCGACATGTCGGAGGAAGCGCTGTCGGTCGACACGATCATCGATGTCTGCGTCAACGGTCCCGGCCACTATCTCGGCCACGAGCAGACATTGGCGCGCATGCAGCGGGATTATTTCTATCCCGCGCTCGGCGACCGTTCGAGCCCGAAGGAATGGGTGGAAAAAGGCCGGCCCGATATCGTGGCCCGCGCTGTCGCCGAAAAGCGCCGAATCCTGACGACGCATTTCCCCGTCCATGTGACCGAAGCGCTCGACCGCGAACTGCGCTCCCGCTTCCCGGCAATCAGGCTGCCGCGCGCCGCCATGACGGCATAAGCCGCCTTCGCCTTTCGCAGGGGGCACTTTTTGGCAATGGACACCCGGGCGAGCCGGCACTACCCATCGTGCGACCAAGCGTGGAGGAGGAAGCCATGGCCGTGGCAATGGATGGCGAGGAACGGATCGAGGCGTCGCTGATGCGCGTCTGGGAAGCGCTGAACGATCCCGATATCCTGAAAGCCTGCATACCGGGTTGCGAGACCCTGTCGATGTCGTCGCCGACCGTAATGGAAGCGACGGTCGTCCTGAAAATCGGCCCGATCAAGGCCAAGTTCAATGGCGCGGTCAATCTCACCAATCTGAACGCGCCGCATTCCTACACGATCATCGGCGAAGGCAAGGGCGGCGTCGCTGGCTTCGCCAAGGGCGGCGCCGACGTCACGCTGACGGCGGAAACCGAGGCGGTCACCGTGTTGCGCTACACGGCCAGGGCCGATGTCGGCGGCAAGATGGCCCAGCTCGGCAGCCGCCTGATCCAGTCGACCTCGAAGAAACTCGCCGGACAATTCTTCTCGGATTTCGCCAAGAAGGTCTGACCTCGTCACGTCCGGCGGAAATCCGCCGGCCGCTTGGCCAGAAAGGCGCTCACACCCTCGACGAAATCGGGGCCAAAGCCGGCTTCGCGCTGCAGGTCGCGCTCGACCCGCACCTGCGTCTCCAGCGCGTTGCGCGAGGCCTCATGGATGGCGCGTTTGGTCAACGCCAGCGCCATCGCGGAAGACGCGGCGAGGCGCTCCGCCAGACGGGCGGTCTCCCCTTCCAGATCGGCGTCGTCGACGACCCTGTGAATTAACCCCCACGATTCGGCGGTCGCGGCCGGCAGCGGCTCGGCCAGCATGGCAAGCGCCTTGGCCCGCGCCTCGCCCAGATGCCGCGTCAGCCACCAGGTGCCGCCGGCGTCGGGTATGAGGCCGATGCGGGCGAACGCCTGCAGGAAGGAAGCGGAACGTCCCGCGATGACGAAATCGGCGGCGAGGGCGAAATTCGCGCCCGCTCCGGCGGCAATGCCGTTGACCGACGCGATGATCGGTTTCGCCATGTCGCGCATCATCAAAATCAAAGGGTTGTAAGTCGTTTCCAGCGACGCGCCGAGATCGGGTCGACCGCCCGCGTCATCGAGTTCCCGCGCCGTCAGATCCTGGCCGGCGCAGAAACCGCGTCCCGCGCCGGTGACGACAATGGCGCGGCAGGAATCATCGTCGCGGCATTGCACCATGGCGGCGGCAATTCCGGCCAGCATGTCGGCGTTGAAGGCGTTCAGCCGTTCGGGACGGTTCAGCGTGATGACGTGATAACCGTCGCGACGGTCGACAAGAACCGGATCGGTCATGAAAAGCTCTCCGACGCGCTGCGACCATGCCACGCGCCGGAAGCCGGCGCAAACCGGGTCAGAACTTGCCGACGAGATTGAAGAACACGCCTTGGTCGTCGAGCGTCAGGTCGCGCAGATCGTCGGAGAAGCGGCCGAAATTGTAGCCGAGCCCGACCTTGAAATTGTCGCCGACGTGGCGATAGACGGCGGCGAGCGCCCCGTAGTCGACCGTGCCCGAAACCGGCGACCACAAGGCGCGGCCCTCCAGCGTTGCGTCCCAAACCTTCACGATGTGGAAATCGGCGCGTAAAATACCGAGATGCACGTCCGAGCGGGTCCATGTCGTGGAGGCTCGCGCGCGCTGGTCGCCGATGCGGAAGCCGTATTTGGCTCCGACCGACAGCCACGGCGTCACATCGTAGATCATGTCAGCCGACAGGATATGGCTGCGTTGCGCCGGCCCGTTGAGTTCGCCATTGGCGTTGACCTGTTCGGCGCCCGGCAAATCGTGCAGGAAAGTGTATTTGAACAGCGCGTTGAAACGATCATGCGCGACGGGGCGGTAGGCGTAGCCGATCGACGCCTCGATGTAAGTGCCATCGAGCATCGACGTGGTCAGCCTGTCGGAAATGGCGGCTTCGGCGCTGGCGATCAGCCGCCAGTCGCTTGATTGCTGCCAGGTCATTTGTCCGGCGACGAGGTAGGCGTTGAGATCGCGCGTATGATCGTCCGAGCGCTCCATGCGGAATTCGCCGCGCAGGCGCGCCGTCAATTTGCGTTCCTCGTCATTGTAGCCGATCGACGCGGAGAACGCCTTGCGGTCGAAGTCGGAGCGCTCAAGCCCGGTGACCGGATCGCGCGAATTGTCGACAATCCGGCCGATTTCGATATTGCCGTCAACCGACCACAGCGCGCTCGGCGTATAGACGACGCCGTAAGCCTGGGTCAGCGAACGCTTGTTGGAGAAAATGTCGAACTGGTTTTCGACAAACATCGACAGCGTGTCGCCAAACTTGCGCCGAGCGCCAGCGACGATGACGCCATTGTCGCGACCGATCCCGGAGAAATCCGCCGCCGGATCGTAAATGCGGTCGGGATCGAGCCGGTAGCCGAGATAATAGCGGTCGTCGGCGTTCGGTTCGTAGGTGAGCGCCGCCAACGCGCCGACGCCAGTTGTGCCGTAAGATACCTCCCCCGTCGCCCCGATCTTTTCGGTGAGCTTGACATCGGCGCCGACGCCGAAACGGTCGTTGCGGCGGATGTCGCCCGACCGGGCGACCGTCGCCTGCCCGAAGGCGTAGTAAAGGTGATCGTCGTCCTGGCGGTATTCGACGCGTGCGCCGATGTCGGTGCGCCGTCCGTTGTATCCCGGCTTGGTCGCCAAAGGATCGGCCAGCCGGGTGTGGTCGAGGCCGAGAATGACGGCCCAATGCTCGCCGTACTCGAAGGAGACGCTGGCCTCGCCCGATTGCTTGATCTTGCCGTCGGCGTCGGAATAATCGTCATAGCTCAGCGCCAGCTTGACGTTCTCGGAGATCATCGCATCGACATTGGCGCCCCAGATGCGCGCATCAACGGTGACGTTTTCGGCGAGCGTCGAAAAGCCTTTCTTGCGCTCGGTGTAGTAGGCGCCGATGGAGCCTTGGACTTTTCCGTTGGTGATGTCTTCGAGGCCGACCTGGCCGCGCACCCGCCAGACATCGGCGGTCACGCCGACGACGCCGGAACTTCCGGTCGGTGTCGTCGAAATGCCCCCGTCGGCGGGAAAATTCGAACCGAACCCGGGCCGCTCGAGCGCGCCCATTCCGCTTCGACATAGGTTTTGTCGGTATGACGGATCTGAACATCCACGCCATAGGCGGTCTGGTTTGCCGCTCCCGTGGTCTCGCTCATGCCGGTTGCGCCGACGCGAACATGGTCGCCCAGCCAGCCCTGGACACGCCCGCCGAACACATAGCCATCCACATCGCCGGCAGCCGGCGTGTATTCATATTGCACGATGAGGTTGACCTGATGGCCGCCAAGCGAGCCGTCGACCACCGGCTCGGAACCGCCGGTGACCGAGGACAGCGGCCGTTTCAGCAACACCACGCCCTGGATGCTGTCGATCTCGTAGTCGACGCCCAGCGCCATCTGCCGCCGCTCGACCACAAGCCCGGTGATCGGATCGATGATCTCGACGCTGATGCGCGCCGAACCCTGCGTGATGTCCTGATGCTTGAGGAAATATACCGATCCGCCGGTTCCGCGGAAGATGTCGCGTTGGGGCAATGTGCCGGGCTGCGCGGCGTAGGCGCGCGCCTCGATGCGGCGTTCTCCAAAGGGCGTCGTCGCCTGCGATTTGTAGACCGCTTCGGCTCCGTAGAGCGCGCGTTCCTGGCGCATGAATTCGGTGCCGGTAATCGAGGTGTTGTAGTTGCCCCACATCACGTGGCTGTCGCCGCGTTCGAGCCGGACATAGAACTTGCCGCGCGTCGGCGCATCCTCGACGGACGAGGAATCGTCACCATAGACCGCGTAATAATCGTCCGGATCGAGACGGCGCAGCAGGCTTTTGGAATCCTTGCCGTCAAACCCGCGGAACAGTGTCGCCAGATCGCCCTCGCCCGTGTCGGCGGCGGCTTTCAATAGGTATTTTCCCTTGATCTTGCCCTTCAGGTAGAAGGCGAAGCGACCTTTCTTGTAAAGCCCGGGAAATTCGCCGGGACGCACCGCCTCGAATCCGGCCGATCCCCAGCGTTGGCCGATCGTCACGTCGGCAAGCGCCACATAGAACCAGTCGTTTTCCGGGATGTTGATTTGCCGCGTGAATTCGATGCCGCCGCTTTTGCCCCCGGTCAGCGCGACATGCACTTCCTGGTCGCCGGCCGGGAGAATTTTCTGGATGACGAAGGACTGATCGGCGTCGACGGGAACAGTCTCGCCGAGCACTTCGACATTGTAGCCGGGCGGCACATTGCGACCGAAAACCGTCACGGCCCCGCCGGCGAGTGCGATGTTGCGCTTCGCCGTGTAATCCTCGCCGTATCCCGGCGCTGGCGCCTTGTCTTTTTCCGAAGGCTCTCGGTCGGTACGCGACAGCCCGCGAGCATGGGTTTCGTCGAAGCGGCCCTTCGAATCGTAGACCCGCAGGACATAGAGATATTTGCCGTCACCGTCCTCCGGCATCGTCCATTCGGCTTCGCCGTTGGCCGGCGCCTCGATCACGGCGACAGGGCGTTGGTCGGATTTCTTGTCCGCCGGAATGACGCGGATCTCGGCGTGGTCCACCCAGGCCGCATAGTTGGACGACGCGCGAAAAGTGATCGTCTCGCCGGCCTTGTAGGCGCTTCGCACCGGGTTGGTGGCGACGTTGAGGAACGGTTTCAGCTCCAGACCGTCGAACTTGACCTGGACATCGACCGAATCGGCCCCTTGTCGGCGATACGGTCCGCGTCTGCCGGCGCGTTGGTGCCGGCGACATGCTCGCCGTCGACGCTGATCGAGAACATTGCGCCTTCGGCCGAGCCGCGGCTGACTTCGGTGTTCGGCTGCGTCGCCACTCGTCCGGTTGCCGACACATTGGCGACCTTGCCGCCCTTCGCCGTCTCGCAATCTTCCGCCGGGCAATTGCTTGCCGCTTGCACCGGCCCGGCAAACGCCATGAGGCACGCCGAGGCAAGCGCCTTTGCACGGATGCGTTGCAGGATGAGATGACGGTACGCTACAGCCACGACGGCGAATTCCCTTCGGTTAATAAACCGCTGCTCCGTCCGACCTTCTGGCCGGCATGGTTAACTCAGGGTTAACAAAACGCAGGGAACGCTACTTGCGGACGACTATTTCCGTTTCGATTTCAAGCCGATAGCGGCCGGACACATCGCGCCAGCGCTCGCGCACCAGCTTGACAATGGCTGCTATCCGCTTCTCCGCGACGGGCTTTTCATCCGCCTCGGCCCGATAGGCGATACGCAGTTTGGACTCTTCCTTGCCCAGCACAGACAGCAACTCGTCGATGCCTGACGACCACTCGGCCTTCAATTCGTTCGACGAACCGTTAAACGCCCCGTCATTGAGATCGAGCTTGACCACGCGCCCGATCGTTGCGCCGAAGTTCATTTTCACCATCTTGCCGGCGGTCAGCCGCACGACGCGCGGGTTTTCCGTCGTCAACCGATAGCCGGTCGGCAGGGTGCGCGCATCGAGCTTGAGGATGAAATTCGACCCCGTGCGCGAATCCGGCATGTCGGCGCAGGCGACATGGAACCGCCCGTGCTTGTCGGTGGTGATCAACACGCCCTTGACGGTCGCCAGACGTACGCTCGGCAGGCCAGGTTCGTTCTCGTCCTGGTAGCCGTTACGGTTGCGGTCGTCGAACACTTTGCCGATCACTTCCGAACAATCGAGCACCGGCAGGGCGCGGATTTCCACTGTCGCCGTCGCCGCCGGCGCGAGCGCCGTGCCTGCGCCGTCGACGATGGTCGCGGTATTGATGTGACGACCCGGGCCGGCGCTGGTCAGCGCTTCGAGTTGCAACGTCACGGTGATCGAACTGGAACCCGCAAGGGTCAGCCCGGCAAAATTCAGGTTCTGGCCGCTGGTTGTCGGCGCAAATGCCGCGCCGTTGACCGTCGCCGAACCATCCACGTAACGGAACCCGGCCGGCGCGGCGTCGACGATCGTCACCGGCGTGATCGCTCCAGCGGCCGCGTTGGTCGCCGTGATGGTGTAGAGAATTCGGTCGCCCCGCTGCGCGATCCGACGATCGGCTGTCTTGGTCAGCGTCACTTCGCCATTGCCCGTCGGGTCGAGCGGAATGTGATTGTGGACCACATGCGGATCACCCGCGCCGAGCAGGAAGGCGAGGTAGTAGATGGTCGGCGCCACGCCGGCCGGCGCGTCGGCCTGCGCCTGCACCTGGCACGAACCGCCCGGTACGGCGTCGCCGGGACAGGTGGTGGCGTCGAGCGCGCCGGCTTGCGGGCCAATCGCAGCCGAGGGCGCGGCGGCATAACCCGCGGGAGCCGAAACCGCGATGCGGTACTCGGTCTCAACGGCCGGGCAGGCAGGATCGGCGTTGGGCACGATATCGAAGCGGTAGGCGCCATCCGGGCCGGTCACCTGGTTCTGTTGACTCGGCGCGACGAAACAGATTGCTGGAAGCGGCGTTCCGCTCGCCGTCGTCATCGTCACGGTCGCCCCGGCGATCGGAGCCCGCGTCATCGCGTTGTAGATCACGCCGGATGGATCGATCGGCAGGTCGACATCGACGATGCTCAGTCCCGGAGTCACCGAGAACGAGCCTTGGCCGGCGACCACCGCGCCTGAGGCCGGATCGATGGCCGCGACGGTGTAGCCCGTTCCTGTCGGGACATCGTCAAAGCGGTAGCTGCCGTCGGCGGCCGTTGTCGTTGTCGCGATCACGATGCCGTTCTGCAGAAGTTGTACGGTCACACCGCCTTCCAGCGGTTCACCGGGGGTGAACGCACCGTCGGAATTATCGTCCTCGAAGACAGTGCCCGCGATGGAGCCGGTCGGCCCCAGGACCGTGACCGAAGCGATCGCCGTATCGCAATTGGCCGGATTGGCGACCTCGCAGATCCGGTACTCGACCGGGTAGACCCCGGCCGGCGTCGCCGCCGGAACCGTCAGCGTGCCGTCGGGATTGATCGTCACCCCGGTCAGGCCGCCATCGGCGACGATCGTCGGGATCACGGCGGCCGGCAGGAAGGCCGCGCCGTTCAGCGTGTCGTTGGCGAACACCGTCGGCGTCGCCCCGCCGGAGGGCAGGATCGGCGAGCCCGACAGGTCGTCGGCGACCGCGTCGATGACCGGCGACACCGTGACCGAAGCGATCGCCGTATCGCACTTGGCGGATTGGCGACCTCGCAGATCCGGTACTCGACCGAGTAGCTGCCGGCCGGCGTCGCCGCCGGAACCGTCAGCGTGCCGTCGGGATTGATCGTCACCCCGGTCAGGCCGCCATCGGCGACGATCGTCAGGATCACGGCGGCCGGCAGGAAGGCCGCGCCGTTCAGCGTGTCGTTGGCGAACACCGTCGGCGTCGCCCCGCCGGAGGGCAGGATCGGCGAGCCCGACAGGTCGTCGGCGACCGCGTCGATGACCGGCGACACCGTGACCGAAGCGATCGCCGTATCGCAATTGGCCGGATTGGCGACCTCGCAGATCCGGTACTCGACCGGGTAGACCCCGGCCGGCGTCGCCGCCGGAACCGTCAGCGTGCCGTCGGGATTGATCGTCACCCCGGTCAGGCCGCCATCGGCGACGATCGCTCGGGATCACGGCGGCCGGCAGGAAGGCCGCGCCGTTCAGCGTGTCGTTGGCGAACACCGTCGGCGTCGCCCCGCCGGAGGGCAGGATCGGCGAGCCGACGGAGTCGTCGGCGACCGCGTCGATGACCGGCGACACCGTGACCAGGAACGATCGCCGTATCGCAATTGGCCGGATTGGCGACCTCGCAGATCCGGTACTCGACCGGTAGCCCTGGCGGCGTCGCCGCCGGAACCGTCAGCGTGCCGTCGGGATTGATCGTCACCCCGGCCAGGCCGCCATCGGCGACGATCGTCGGGATCACGGCGGCCGGCAGGAAGGCCGCGCCGTTCAGCGTGTCGTTGGCGAACACCGTCGGCGTCGCGCCGCAGGCCGGCAGGATCGGCGAACCCCCGCCGGAGGGCAGGATCGGCGAGCCCGACAGGTCGTCGGCGACCGCGTCGATGACCGGCGACACCGTGACCGAAGCGATCGCCGTATCGCAATTGGCCGGATTGGCGACCTCGCAGATCCGGTACTCGACCGGGTAGACCCCGGCCGGCGTCGCCGCCGGAACCGTCAGCGTGCCGTCGGGATTGATCGTCACCCCGGTCAGGCCGCCATCGGCGACGATGTCGCCGGATCACGGCGGCCGGCAGGAAGGCCGCGCCGTTCAGCGTGTCGTTGGCGAACACCGTCGGCGTCGCCCGCCGGAGGGCAGGATCGGCGAGCCCGACAGGTCGTCGGCGACCGCGTCGATGATCCGGCGACACCGTGACCGAAAGCGATCGCCGTATCGCAATTGGCCGGATTGGCGACCTCGCAGAGCCGGTACTCGACCGGGTAGGACCCCGGCCGGCGTCGCCGCCGGAACCGTCAGCGTGCCGTCGGGATTGATCGTCACCCCGGTCAGGCCGCCATCGGCGACGATCGTCGGGATCACGGCGGCCGGCAGGAAGGCCGCGCCGTTCAGCGTGTCGTTGGCGAACACCGTCGGCGTCGCCCCGCCGGAGGGCAGGATCGGCGAGCCCGACAGGTCGTCGGCGACCGCGTCGATGACCGGCGACACCGTGACCGAGCGAGCGCCGTATCGCGATTGGCCGGATTGGCGAGCTCGCAGATGCGGTACTCGACCGGGTAGGCCCGGCCGGCGTCGCCGCCGGAACCGTCAGCGTGCCGTCAGGATTGATCGTCACCCCGGTCAGGCCGCCATCGGCGCGACGATCCGGATCACGGCGGCCGGCAGGAAGGCCGCGCCGTTCAGCGTGTCGTTGGCGAACACCGTCGGCGTTGGCGCCGCCGGAGGGCAGGATCGGCGGCTGACAGGTCGTCGGCGACCGCGTCGATGACCGGGCGACACCGTGACCGAAAGCGATCGCCGTATCGCAATTGGCCGGATTGGCGACCTCGCAGAGCCGGTAGTCGACCAGGTAGGCCCCGGCCGGCGTCGCCGCCGGAACCGTCAGCGTGCCGTCGGGATTGATCGTCACCCCGGTCAGGCCGCCATCGGCGGCGATCGCCAGGATCACGGCGGCCGGCAGGAAGGCCGCGCCGTTCAGCGTGTCGTTGGCGAACACCGTCGGCGTCGCCCGCCGGCAGGCAGGATCGGCGACCCCCGACAGGTCGTCGGCGACCGCGTCGATGACCGGCGACACCGTGACCGAAGCAATCGCCGTATCGCAATTGGCCGGATTAGCGACCTCGCAGATCCGGTAGTCGACCGGGTAGACCCCGGCCGGCGTCGCCGCCGGAACCGTCACCGTGCCGTCAGGATTGATCGTCACCCCGGGTTCAGGCCGCCATCGGCGACGATCGGGGCATCACGGCCCCGGCAGAGGCCGCGCCGTTCAGCGTGTCGTTGGCGAACACCGTCGGCGTCGCGCCGGGCGGGCAGGATCGGCGAGCCTGACAGGTCGTCGGCGACCGCGTCGATGACCGGCGCCGACCGTGACCGAAGCGATCGCCGTATCGCAATTGGCCGGATTGGCGACCTCGCAGATCCGGTAGTCGACCGGGTAGACCCCGGCCGGCGTCGCCGCCGGAACCGTCAGCGTGCCGTCGGGATTGATCGTCACCCCGGTCAGGCCGCCATCGGCGATCGTCGGGGTCACGGCGGCCGGCAGGAAGGCCGCGCCGTTCAGCGTGTCGTTGGCGAACACCTTCGGCCCCGCCCGCCGGACGGATCCGCGGAGCCCCCGACAGGTCGTCGGCGACCGCGGCGATGACCGGCGACACCGTGACGGAAGCGATCGCCGTATCGCAATTGGCCGGGTTGAGCGCCTCGCAGAGTCGGTAGTCGACCGGGTAGACCCCGGCCGGCGTCGCCGCCGGAACCGACAGCGTGCCGTACAAGATTGAGCGTCACCCCGGTCAGGCCGCCATCGGCGACGATCGTCGGGGTCACGGCGGCCGGCAGCGGCCCGCCGTTCAGCGTGTCGTTGGCGAACACCGTCGAGCGCCGCCCGGCCGGGGGCAGGATCGGCGAGCCGGACACGGTCGTCAGCGACCGCGTCGATGACCGGCGACACCGTGACCGACACGATCGCCGTATCGCAATTGGGCGGATTGAGGACCTCGCAGAGCCGGTACGCGACAAGGTGGCCCCCGGCCGGCGTCGCCGCCGGAACCGTCAGCGTGCCGTCGGGATTGATCGTCAGCCCGGTCAGGCCGCCATCGGCGCGATCGTCGGGATGACGGCGGCCGGCAGGAAGGCCGCGCCGTTCAGCGTGTCGTTGGCGAACACCGTCGGCGTCGCCCCGCCGGGCGGGCAGGATCGGCGAGGCCCGACAGGCCGTCGGCGACCGCGTCGATGACCGGCGACACCGTGACCGAAGCGCTCGCCGTATCGCAAGTGGCCGGAGTGGCGACCTCGCAGATCCGGTACTCGACCGGGTCGGCCCCGGCCGGCGTCGCCGCCGGGCCCGTCAGCGTGCCGTCGAGGATTGATCGTCACCCCCGGTCGAGGCCGCCATCGGCGACGATCGTCGGATCACGGCGGCCGGGAGGAAGGCCGCGCCGTTCAGCGTGTCGTTGGCGAACACCGTCGGC
>JADJTR010000006.1 GCA_016711085.1 Phyllobacteriaceae bacterium
CGACCATTCGCCAGGCGCTCGACGCGACACGAAGCTGTCGGCCTTCGTCATGTTCATCCTGATCGCAGCGCGCGCGTCTTCGGCCTCACCTTCTACGGGCCGGACAGACACATCTGGATCGAGTACTACTGGCGATGCCCGGCGGCGAAGATTCGGCTTCCTGCTGTTCGTCACCATCCTGGTCTTCATTCTCGGCCGCTTTCTCGATTTTTCAGATCGCCTTCATCATGGTGCCGCTGCTGGCCCCGGTCGCCGAAAAGTCGGCATCGACCCGATCCTGGTTCAGCATCGTCCTTGGCATCAATCTCCAGCCTTCGCTTAAGCGCCGCCCTTCGGCTCGCGCTTCTACCTGCGGTCCGTCGCGCCGGCCCGCGAATGGAAGGACGAGGTGCAAAGAAGATGATGGCGCCGATCCGGACCGGCGACATCTCCAAGGGCGCTTCCGCCGTCGCTCATCCAGTTTCCTGATGATCTGCTCGTCAGTTTTTTCTTCCCCGGCGCTGGTCATGCGCTCAAGACTCGGTCGCGCCGCCGGCGTTCAAGATCGAAGTGCCGGGCGGTATTTTCGGCCTGCAGGCACTGCCGGGCCGGCCCGGAGCGCCCCGCCACCCGGCCAACGGCCTGCCCGGACTGACCTTGCGCCGCTGGGCGGCGGCCGCCGGCCAGCCTGCGCAGCCTGCCCAGCCGCCGCGCCGCAGGGACCGACCTGTCGCAGCCGCCGAAGATCAAGTGACGGTCGGATGCGCTTTCCGGGCGGCGTCTCACGCGAAGCCAGGTTCGCCGTTACAGGCACCAGCCGGTGCCGCTCTGATCTAGGCGAGGCGTGCGGCGATTTCCTCCCTGTAGCGCCTCGATGCGGTCGGAGTGGAAATTCCGATCAATTGGCCGCTGTCGAGGTCGCCAATTGGATGGTCGACGCCAGTGTTCGTGCGCCGCGTTTTCGATAACGGTGCGGTCCGTAGTCGAACACATGGCGGTGGATGGCGCCCTTGTCCTCAAGCACTTCATCGTGCGATAGACGGTCGCCAGCGAAATCGACTTGTCGAGTTTCAGCGCGCGGCGGTAGATTTCGGTGGCGTCGGGGTGATCCCTCGCAAGTCTCGATGATCTGCAGGATGGCGCGGCGCGGCCGCGTCACCCGCACGCCAGCGGCGCGCAGAATGTCTTCATAGCCTGCGCTGTCGATTTTTCCGGCCATGCCGCGAGTCCATCCTGTTGCGACGCAGGTAGGTCTGCCGCCACCGGTGCGGCGTTTTCGCCGATGCCCCGGATTCCGCAATTCGGCGTTGACAGCCCGCAACGGTTCGGTCATATTTGCAAACAGTTCTCATTTACATAAAGATATCATGCTTCAGACAGTTCCCCGGAAGAGACCATGGCCGGCTGGCGACGCCGGCGCGGCGAGGCCGCCCTCTCCGGAGGTCCACCGTTCGATCCCGCTGCCGGCCGGCAGGTCCGCCGCCTGCTCGCGTTTTCCTCGGCCCCGGCTACATGGTCGCCGTCGGCTACATGGATCCCGGCAACTGGGCGACGTCGCTCGCCGGCGGTTCGAAATTCGGTTACGCCCTGCTCGTCGTCGCGCTCGTCTCCAACATCATGGCGATCATGCTGCAATCGCTGGCCGCCCGCCTCGCCATCGCCTCGGGCCGCGATCTGGCGCAAGCCTGCCGCGACGCGTTTCCGCGCTGGGCCGCCTGGCCGCTCTGGGCTGGCCGCCGGGATCGCCATCATCGCCACCGATCTCGCCGAGGTGATCGGCACGGCCATCGGCCTCAACCTGCTGTTCGGCATTCCGCTGGAAATCGGCGTGTCGTCACCGCCGCCGACGTCTTCCTGATCCTCTGGCTGCAGAACAAGGGCTTTCGCTGGCTCGAAGCCTTCGTCATCGTTCTCCTCGGCGTCATCGCCGCATCCTTCCTGTTCCAGATCGCGCTTGCCGATCCGGACTGGGGCGCGGTCATCCGCGGCTTCGCGCCGACGACGGAGATCGTGCGCAATCCGGACATGCTGTATCTGGCGCTCGGCATTCCTCGGCGCCACGGTCATGCCGCACAATCTCTATCTCCATTCGGCCATCGTTCAGACGCGCGCCCGGGGCGACCACGATCGTGGAGAAACGCGAGGCTCTCGCCTACGCGACGGCCGAATTCGACCTTCGCGCTGATGTTCGCCCTGCTCATCAACGCCTCGATCCTGATCCTCGCCGGCGCCGCGTTCCACTACACCGGCCGCACCGGCGTCGCCGAACTGAACGAGGCGCACCGCCTGCTCGAACCGCTGCTCCGGTTCCGTCTGGGCCCCGGTCGCCTTCGCCGTGGCGCTGCTTGCCTGCGGCCTCAATTCCACAGTCACCGCGACGCTCGCCGGCAGCCTGGTGATGGAGGGTTTTCCTCGACATCAGGCTTGCCCCGTGGCTGCGTCGCCTGACGACGCGCATGATCGCCATCATCCCCGCCGCCGCCGTGACGATTTTCTACGGCGAGGCGCAGACGGCGAAGCTCCTCATCCTCAGCCAGGTCGTGCTGAGCCTGCAATTGTCGTTCGCCGTGGTGCCGCTGGTCTGGTTCACCGCCGACCGCAAGAAGATGGGCGAGCTCGTCGCGCCGAAATGGCTCGTCATCTTCGCCGCGCTGATCGCCGCCGTGATCGTCGCGCTCAACGTCAAGCTGCTCGTCGATTTCGTCCGCGGCTGAAATGGAAAACCCCGGGGCGTCGCCGCCCCGGGGTTCGCTTCTTGCCTCGACAGAGATCAGAGCTTGCCGTTGCGCTGCTGGATCATCATGAAGGTGTCGAAGGTGTACTCCGAGATCTGCGCCCAGAGATAAGCGTCCTTTTTGAACTCCAGCTGGTGGTCGTAGACCTTCTTGAACATCGGGTTGGCGGCGGAGATTTCCGCATAGGTCGCCTTCGCCGCGTCATAGGCCGCCTGCAGGATTTCCGGGCTGAGGGCGCAACTGCGCGCCGGCGCCGACCAGCTTCTTCAGCGCCGCCGGGTTCTTGAGTCTTCGCCAGGTTGACCAGCGTGTGCAGCGCCGGGCCGCCTTCCCAGAAGCCCGGATAGTAGTAGTACTTGGCGACCTTGTAGAAGCCGAGCTTCTCGTCGTCATAGGGGCCGACCCACTCGGCCGCGTCGATCGTGCCCTTTTCCAGCGACGGATAGATGTCGCCGCCGGCGATCTGCTGCGGCACGACGCCGAGCTTCTCGAAAATCTTGCCGCCCATGCCGCCGATGCGCATCTTGACGCCCTTGAGGTCGGCGACGGTGTTGATTTCCTTGCGGAACCAGCCGCCCATCTGCGCGCCGGTGTTGCCGCACGGGAAGCCGATCAGGCCCTGGGTGGCGTAGAACTCGTTCATCAGGTCGTTGCCGGTCTTGCCCTCGGCGCCCGACGGATAATAGTACCAGGCGTTCTGCTGGCGGGCGTTGAGCCCGAACGGCACGGCCGTTCCGAGCGCGTAGGTCGGATCCTTGCCCCAGTAGTAGTAAGAAGCGGTGTGCGCCATCTCGACCGTGCCCGCGGTCGCCGCGTCGGCGGCCTGCAGGCCGGGGACGATTTCGCCGGCGGCGAAAACCTGAACCTCGAAATTGCCGTCGGAGGCTTCCTTGATGAATTTCGCCATCGTCTCGGCCGCGCCGAAGATGGTGTCGAGCGATTTCGGGAACGAAGACGTCAAACGCCAGGTGACCTTCTGCGCTTGCGCGATGGCCGGCGCGGCGAGCGTAGTCGCCGCCGCGGCGCCGACGCCGCCGAGACCGGCTTTCTTGATGAATGAACGACGATCCATGGAATACCTCCCGTTGAGTAAAATGACGGAGCCGCGCGGCCAGACCATCGCGACGCCTGAGCGCATGAATGCACGGCAATGCGGGCAAGTCCAGTATCTGCGCCGCCGCCGCACCGACAAAGTGGTAAATTTTTTTATCCACTTTTGCACGCCGCAAATTTGAAACGATTTAGTTTGCACGTTCCTTGAGCAGTTCGCTTCGACGGGTTCCAAAGTGCCGCGAACGCCGTTAGATTTCGCCGGGCGGACCCGACCGCCGCGCCTCGAAAGGAAACCGGGTCGCTCATGTTCAAGCCGCTCGTCGCCGTGTCGACCGATGTTCGCGCCTTCGACAATTACGTCTGGCATGCCGCGCCGCGCCAGTATCTCGAAGCTGCAATTGACGGGGCCGGAATCACGCCGGTTCTCGTTCCCTCTTTCGGCGACCGGCTCGATTTCGACGCGATCCTGAGCGGCGTCGACGGCATCATGCTGACCGGGTCGAAATCGAACGTCCACCCGGCGCTGTACGGCGGCGACGCTTCCAGGCCAATGGGCCCCTATGACGAGGCCGGGACTCCACCACCCTGCCGCTGATCCGCAAGGCCGTCGAGCGCGGCGTGCCGCTGCTCGCCATCTGCCGCGGCATTCAGGAGCTGAATGTGGCGCTTGGCGGCACGTTGCTCACCGAAATCCAGGACGTGCCCGGCCGCATCGATCACCGGGCGCCGGTTTCGGACGATCAGGACGAACGCTTCGCCATTCGCCAGCCGGTGCGCATCAAGCCCGGTTCCTGCCTCGCCAGGGTTTTCGAGGCCGGGGAAGTCCTGGTCAATTCGGTCCACCGCCAGGGCCTGGATCGGCTGGGCGGGCGCCTCGAAATCGAAGCGGTCGCCGAGGACGGCACCATCGAGGCGGTTTCCGTGGTTGGCGCGCCGGCCTTCGCCGTCGGCGTGCAATGGCACCCGGAATACTGGGTAAAAACCGACAGCGCCTCGCGCAAGGTGTTCGAGGCATTCGGCGACGCGGTGCGCGCCCACGCCGCGGCGCGCGGGCTGCGCGCAGCTGCCGAATAGGCCTATTGGGCGGAACTCAGCAGGATCGGCAGCGCCCGCGCATCGACCGATTCGAACACATCGCCCTCTCCGGACGAGAATTCCAGTTCGACGGTCCCGTCGGCACGGGTGAAGGCGATGCGGTCGTCGCTCATGACAACCGCCATTCCGCCGGTCAGCCCGGCGACGATTTCAGCGCATTGCGGATCGAAAGTGGCGAAACGCGGCGCTCCGTCCTGACCGAAATCCGCCGTCACGGCGCAGCGAAGTCCGGTTCCTGCCTGTCGCAACTCCCAGACGGCGGCATCGCCGGCGTTGGCCGAAGGCGCGAAGCACAGGCAAACGGCGAACGCCGCGGCGAAAATCGGTTTGTCCATGGCGGCCCCCCGCTTCGCGCAAAACGCGCGTTACCGGGCAGCAGACGCCACAATGGTTAACGAAGTGTTGCCAGACCGGCGGCTTCCGCCACCGGCGTCAGCGGTTTTCCGGTTTCAAACCACGAAACGAGGTTGTCGACGACCAGATCGGCCATGGCCCGCCGCGTCGCCACGCTTGCCGACGCCACATGCGGCAGCAGGCAGGCATTGGGCAAGTCGATCAACGCCCTCGGCACGTGCGGCTCATCTTCGAAAACATCGAGGCCGGCCGCCGCGATGACGCCGCTCGATAGCGCCTCCGCCAGCGCCGCTTCGTCGACGGTCGGCCCGCGCCCGACATTGATCAACACGCCGTCGCGCCCGAGCGCCCGCAGCACATTGGCGTTGACGGCGTGGAAAGTCGCCGCGCCGCCGGGCGCGACGCAGATCAGCGTGTCGACGGCCTCGGCAAGTTCGATCAGGCTCGCATGCCAGGTCCGCGGATCGCCGTCGATGCGGTTGCGGTTGTGATAGGCGACCTCGACGCCGAAAGCCTCCAGGCGTCGGGCGATGGCGAGGCCGATCCGGCCCATGCCGAATATGCCGGCCTTGCGGCCGCGCAGCGTCAATGGCGTCAGCCGGTAATTGCCCTCGCCGGCCCAGCGCCCTTCGCGCAGCCAGTTCTCGGCGCGCGGAAACTCGCGCAGGGTGTTGAGCAGCAGGCCGATCGTCGTGTCGGCGACCTCTTCGCTGAGCACGTCGGGCGTGTTCGTCACCATGACGCCGCGCGCCGCCGCGTACCCGGCGTCGACATTGTCGTAACCGACGCCGAAATTGGCGATGATCTCGAGCGCCGGCAACGCGTCGATGTATGCGGCCGAAATCGTCGTGAACGAAGCGATGGCGCGTACCGACTTCGCCGCCCGCGCATTGAGCAGCACCGGATCGGCGGCGGCGACGCGCACCAGCCTGAACCGCTCCTCGATCCGCTCGACCGCGTGGGGGTGCAATTTGCCCGGGACGAGCACCGAAATACCGGACAGGTCGGCAACACCGGTCGCCTTCCATGAAGCCCGGCTCACAGGCCGGCCTTTGGTTTGCCGGTCGACTGGCGGATGCGCAGTTCCGGATGGATCAGCTCCTGGCCGCCATGCGCCTCGGCGTCGTTCAACTGGTCGAGAAGCGCGCGCGCCGCCCGCCGTCCGACTTCCCGTTGTCCGTTCCACACCGTCGTCAGCGCCGGAGTGGCGATCGAAGCTTCTTCCAGATCGTCGTAACCGGTCACGGAGACATCGACGCCCGGCGTCAGGCCGGCCCGTGAAATGCCGTTCATCAGGCCGATGGCGACGAGATCGTTCCAGCAGACGACCGCTGTCGGCCGGTTTTTCAGCGCCAGGAATTGCGGCGCCGCCTCGAACCCGCCCTGCTTGGTGCGCGGTCCGGCGATGCGCCATTCCGGCTCCACCGTGAGCCCCGCCTTTCCCATGGCGTTGACATAGCCGCGATGACGGTCGCGCCCGGTCGACGTCTGGTCGGTGCCGCCGATCATGGCGATGCGGGTGTGGCCGAGGGAAATCAGATGATTGGTGGCGAGCGAAATGCCCCAGGCGTCGTCGCCGCGAAAGATCGGCACGTCGGCGCCCTCGACCTCGCGCGCGATCAGCACGATCGGCATGCCGTTGGCGACGAGCGCGGTGATATCCTCGCGCGGCGTGCCGATGGCCGGCGACAGGATCAGCCCGTCGGCGCCGAGCTGCAGCAGCGTATCGATGAACAGGCGTTGTTTTTCCAGCTCGTCGTAATGGTTGGACAGCAGGAAAGTCTGGCGCGAGCGGTCGAGTTCGGTCTCGATGGAGCGCAGGATCTCGGCGAAAAACGGGTTCATGATGTCGTGAACGCAGACGCCGACAATGCCCGACCGCCTTGTGCGCAGCGAGGCGGCGCGGCGGTTGTAGATGTAGCCGAGCGCTCGCGCCGCTTCCTTGATGCGTTCCCGCGTCGATTCCGCCACCAATGCCGAATCGCGTAACGCCAGCGACACCGTGGCGGTGGAGACGCCGAGCGAATCGGCGATCGTCGACAATTTGATCTTCTGGGACAGGGCAGACGTCCTTCTGAACCGTTTAATTTGTTTAATTAAACAGGCGGCTTCGCCCCTGCAAGACCTGTCCTGCGCCGACTACGCGTCTGCGACGCGATCGCGCAGGCGCAGCGCCCTTTTGCGTTGGACGATGTAGAGGCCGGACAAGAGGATGATCCCGGCGCCGATCATCGTGAACCGGTCGGGCGTCTGGCCGAACACGAAAAATCCCAGCGCCGCCATCCACACCATCTGCAAGTAGGGAAAGGGCGCGAGCGCCCCGGTCGACGCTATCTGGTAGGCCTTGATGATCAGGAAATGCCCGCCGCCGCCGAGGAGTCCGAGCGACAAAAGCATGACCCAGTGCAACGGCGTCTGCGGCCATTGGCCGGCAACGGGCAACGCCCAGGACATGAACAACGTCGGAGCAAGCGCCGAATAGAAAATCAGGCTGACCGCCGTTTCGCGCGCGCCCATCGCCCGCGTCATGATCACATAGGACGAGTAGGACACCATAGACAGCAGCGCGAAGACATGGCCGAGGGAAAACGCGCCCGCGCCCGGCCGCGCGATGACCAATACGCCGACAAAACCGCCGCCGATCGCCAACCAGCGCCGCCAACCCGCCCATTCGCCGAGCAGCGGTCCGGCAAGCGCCGTGATCACCATGGGCGAAACGAAGAAGATCGACACCGTTTCGGCCAGTTGCAGCGTTTTCAGCGCCTGGAAATTGAAAATCGTCGAACCGAACAGGAAGACGCCGCGCAGCATATGCGCCGGCAGCCGGCCGGTCTTCAACGCCTGCGGCGTTTGCCACAGGCGGAAAATGAACGGCACGGCGGCAACATGGGTGACGAACCGGACCCAGGTGACGAACCCCGGCGCATAGCCGGAAAGCACCAGATATTTGGCCGTCGCATCGAGACAGGAGAACACCAGGCCTGCCAGCACGATGAGCGCGATGGCCGGGACGGGCGTAGCGGTATCGGCTGGTTCTGACAAAGGCTGATTCCCGGGCGGCAGGCGGCTTATTGCGCCGAACCGTCGCGCGGGCAAGGCGAATGGGTCTATTCGTCCGCCTTTTCGGCCTTGGCTTCGGCGGCCGGCGCGCCTCGGCGACCACCGGCTCATCGGCATCATCGTCGGCCACGTCGACCTCGATCGCGCCAAGATTGCTTTCAATGCGCGCCAGCAGCTTGGAGAGCGTCTTCTGTTCTTTCTTGTCGAGGCCTTTCAGCGCCAGCTTCTCGGTTTTTTTCACCGACTTCTCGATCGCCTTGATCGCCGCCTGACCGGTCTCGGTGAGGAATACATGGGCCTGGCGCTGATCCCCGCTGGAGGCGCGTTTTTCCAGGAAACCCTGGGTTTGCAGCCGGTTGATCGTCTTGGTGATCGTCGGCGGCCGCACGCCCATGCGTTCGGCAAGCTTGCCGGGCGTTTGTCCGTCCTCGCTGGCCAGCGCCAGCATCACCTGATCCTGCCCGGCGTAAAAGCCGTGGGCCAGCAAGCGGAAGGCGAGCGCCGTGCGCGAGGCGCGCGCTGTCGATTGCAGACGGTTCAATACTTGACGCTTGTCCGGTTTGGCCACTGACGCCCCCTGCAAAGACTCTGCCCCGCTTGCGCGCGGCCACCCCTCCGTCTAGCGTCAAAGCGCCGATCGGATCACGGCGCTCCACTGCCATGGCGGTATGACGATTGAATGACGGTTCCATGACGACTGCCGAAATTTTAGACGACGAAATGATCGCGGTTCTGCCGCTCGGCGCGACCGAGCATCACGGCCCGCATCTTGCGCCCGACGTCGACTGGATCATCGCCGACGGCGTCTGCGCGCGGACCAAGGCCTTGTTGCCTAAGGATTTTCGCGTCGAGTTCCTGGCGGTCGAGAAGATCGGTTATTCGATCGAGCACGCCGATTTCGCCGTCACCCGCACGCTCGCCTTCGACGAGGCCATCCAGCGCTGGATCGCCATTGGCGAAGCCTGCGCGAGGCGCGGGATTCGCAAATTTGTCATGCTCAACGCTCATGGCGGCAATGCGCCGCTGATGACCATCGTCGCCACCGAACTGCGCGTGCGCTTCTCCATGCTCGCCATCGCCACGAGCTGGACGCGTTTCGGTTTTCCAGACGGCCTGATCGACGCCGAAGAAAAGGCCTTCGGCATACATGGCGGCCTGATCGAAACTTCGGTCATGCTGGCGCTTCGCCCGGACACGGTCGACATGGCAAAGGCGAAGGACTTCCCGTCCGCCCAGGCCGGGTACGCCGGACGATTCCGCCATTTGCGCGCCTATGGCCCGCATGCCTTCGGCTGGAAAATGACCGACCTCAATGGCGACAACGCCGCCGGCGACGCAACACAAGCGACCGCGGAGCTGGGTGAACGCCTGCTCGATCACGCCGCCCGCGGCTTCGCCGAATTGCTCAACGATGCGCGCTCTTTCGATCCGGCGACGCTGCGTTGACTTTCGGCCCCGTGCAATTGACGCCGATGCGCCCTATATCGGCGCAAACACCCATTCAGGAACCGCCCCGATGAGCGATACCCCGATCCCCGTCACAGTGCTGACCGGCTATCTCGGCGCCGGCAAGACGACGCTGCTGAACCGCATTCTCACCGAGGATCACGGCAAGCGTTACGCCGTCATCGTCAACGAGTTCGGCGAGATCGGCATTGACAATGATCTCATTGTCGAGTCGGACGAGGAAATCTACGAGATGAACAACGGCTGCGTCTGCTGCACGGTGCGCGGCGACCTGATCCGCGTCGTCGAGGGGCTGACGCGCCGGCAAGGGCGTTTCGACGCCATTATCGTCGAGACGACCGGGCTTGCCGATCCCGCCCCCGTCGCCCAGACTTTTTTCATGGACGACGATGTCCGGGCGAAAACGCGGCTCGACGCCGTCGTCGCCATGGTCGACGCCAAGCATTTGCCGCTGCGCCTGAAGGACAGCCGCGAGGCCGAGGACCAGATCGCCTTCGCCGACATCATTGTTATCAACAAGACGGACCTTGTCACGCCCGAGGAACTCGCCCTGGTCGAGCGCACCGTGCGCGCCATCAATCCGTCGGCCCGCATCCACCGCGCGACGCGCGCCGGCGTGCCGATCGCCGCCGTGCTCGACCGCGGCGCCTTCGATCTTCAGCGCGTGCTGACCGACGATCCGCATTTCCTTGAGGCGCACGATCACGACCACGATCATGTTTGCGGCCCCGATTGCGATCACGATCATCACGGACACGGACATCATCATCACGACCACGATCACCACGGTCATGATCACCATTATCACGACCATGGCGACCTTGCGCCGATCCACGATGTGACCGTTCAATCGGTGTCGCTGCGCGGCGGCGAGATGATCCCCGACCGGTTCTTTCCGTGGATCGACAAGATCACCCAGATGGAGGGGCCGAACATTTTGCGCCTGAAGGGCATCATCGCGCTGAAGGACGATCCCGATCGCTATGTCGTCCAGGGCGTTCACATGATCGTCGAGGGCGACCACCAGCGCCCGTGGAAGGATGGCGAGACGCATGAAAGCCGCCTCGTCTTCATCGGCCGCAAGCTCGACGAGGAGCGGCTGAAACGCTCCTTCGAGGCTTGTCAGGCGTGAGCGCCGGTCAGGCTGCCTCGATATCGGTCAACGAAAATCGTCGCCCGTGTAGAGCAGCGGCATGTTGTGCTGGCGCGCCGCGGCATAGGCGAAGCAATCGCCGAAATTCAGCCGCGCCGGATGGCGGCCTTTGCCGAACCGGTCGTGGGCGGCAAGGGCCAGTCGGGCGGTTTCGGCGTCTACTTTAGGATTTCAATCTGGAAACGTTGAATGAAGTGCTCAAGGTCTGCCGAAACATTGCCCGGTCGACGAGAGAAAACACGCGCCAGCGCCAAGGCGCTTTCCCAAAGGCCAAGCGGCGACATGGCGCGAATCGACGCAGCTTCGATCCGCCGAAGGAGCTCATGCGAACCGGCTTCGCTTGCGTAGATTGCAGTCAGGGCTGATGCATCGATAAGCACCGCGTCTACTCGTAGAGGCTGTCGATGAAGTCCCTGTCGGCCGCAAGGCCCTTCGCGCGGTCGCCTTTTTCCTGAAAGCGACGGATCATTTCCATCGCTTCCTCGACGAAACCGGATTGGCCGCCGGCCCGCTCGATTTCGTGCTGTAGCGCCTGGTGCACGGCCGCCGTCAGCGACGTACGCTTGATCCGCGCCACTTTTCGCGCCAAGGCGTCGGTCTCGGGGTTCTTGATGTGGAAGGCCATGTTGCGGCGCGCTCCGCTTTGAGTGTACACCGGGTTACAATAGAGTATACACCGCCGGAAATCCAGCCATGCCCACAATTGCCCCTTTCGACCTCGACGGTCCCTGCCTCGCCGTCGCCTTTATCGGCGATGCGCCGCATTTCGCCCTGGCCGACGGGACCGTGCATTGGCTCGCCGCCGGCCGCAAACAGGCCAAACTCCATGACGGACTGCTCTGCGCCGCGATGGCGCCGGATGGCGGCGCTCTGATCACCGGCGGCGAGGACGGCAGGGTGATGCGCCTTGCCGCCGGCGTCGCCGTCGAAATCGGTTCGGCGGGGCGCAAATGGGTGAACGCCGTCGCCGCCGGTCCGAACGGCGCGGCCGCCTGGGCCGCCGGCCGCGACGCCGTCGTGCGCACGGCGGACGGCGTGGTGAAATCCTTCGCCCATGCCCGCTCGGTCGAGGGCCTGGCCTTCGCGCCGAAGGGCCTGCGCCTCGCGGTCGCCCGCTACAACGGCGTCACGCTGCATTTCCCCGCCACCGACGGCAAGCCCGCCGAACTCGAATGGACCGGGGCCCATACCGCCGTGACGTTTTCGCCCGATGGCGCCTATGTCGTCACCGCCATGCAGGAAAACGCCTTGCATGGCTGGCGGCTCGCCGATGGCCGCCACATGAAAATGACCGGCTACCCGATAAAGGTGAAAAGCCTGTCGTGGAGCGCCAGGGGCCGCTGGCTTGCCTCCTCGGGCGCGCCGGCCGCGATCGTCTGGCCGTTCCACGGCAAGGACGGTCCCATGGGCAAGGCGCCGCTCGAACTCGGCACCCGCGGCGACACGATGGTCACCGCCGTCGCCTGTCACCCTGTCGAGGAGATGGTCGCCATCGGCTACACCGACGGCATGGTCATGGCGGTGCGCATCGCCGATGGTCGCGAGGCGCTGCTGCGCCGTTCGGGCAATGCGGCGGTCACCGCCCTGGCGTGGGACGGCAAGGGCGCGCGCCTGGCCTTCGGAACCGAAGCCGGCGATTGCGGGGTCGTCGATATCACCGGTTAGGCGTCCGCCCACATCCGCAACAAATTGGCGAATGACTTCGACAACAAATCGAACGCGCCGGTCTTGCCTGATTGCTCGAACAGGGCGCGCCGCGCGGAATCGAGATCGAACAGGATTTCGCGCCGCTCCCCTTCGCGCACCCGCGACTGCACCCAGCCGACGGCGACACGCCGAATGCCCGACCGAACGGGATCGACCCTGTGCAAGGTCGTCGAGGGATAGAGATGGACCGCGCCGGCAGGACCCTTGATCGGCGCTTCGCCGGAGGGCGATTCGATAACCAACTCTCCGCCATCGTAGGATTCGGGCTCATCGAGCCAAAGTGTCCACGACAAGTCGGTGCGCAAACCGTGCATCAAGGCATCGTCGACATGGGTTCCATAGGTCATGCCCGGTTCGTAGTGCGCCAAAAGGATCGGCGTCAGCGCCTTCGGTCGCGCCGCCATCTGGAACAGCGGGTTTGCCTGCAACCGTTCGGCGACCAGCGTCCGCATGGCGTCCATGGCCGGATCGCCGGCGCGCGCCTGCTGGTTTTGCTTGACGGTCCGCGCCGCCCAACCCGCCGTTTCGCGCCCATCGACAAAGGTCGCCGCGTCGAAAGCGGCGCGCAGTTTTTCGAGTTCGCTTGCGTCAAGGGACATTGGCGATGGTGATCTGCATGAGGTTTCCCTTTCCGGCGAACACCTACCTGCCCTTCCGGAAATTCGGCAATTGTAAAACACCCTTGCCAGTTTGGAAACGTTACAAACCGAGCATTTTACAATCGTTCCAAACTTGCGGCGCGGCGCTTGCGCCTGTCCGCCAAGCTGCTTTACGACATCGCGATCGCCGCGACCTTGAACCGCGAACGAGGGAAAAAATGAAGAACAAGCTCTGGCTTGGCGTCGGCACATTCGTGCTCGCCGGCGCAATTTCCGCTCCCGCCAACCCGGCCTCCCCGTATGGCTCCGCGGCTCCGAAAGCGCCGCATGCGCCGCTCCACCTCGTCGCCGAGGCCGGAGAAGGCGGCGAAGGCGGTGGCGGCGCGCCGTCGACCTACGCGCTTGGCTCAACCGATCCCGGCGCATTCCACTATGATGCATCGACCGAAATCGCCGCCTATGTCGACCTCGTCCGCGCCAGTTACGGCGCGGCGGCCGGCGCAGCCGACAAATTGGTCAGCGCCGTCGACGCCTTCCTCTCCGACCCGACGGAAGAGCGGCTCGCGGGCGCCCGCAAGGCGTGGATTGCGGCGCGTCCCACTTACCTCGTCACCGAAGCGTTCCGCTTCTACGATGGACCGATCGAGAACATCGAGGGGCGTCTGAACGCCTGGCCGATGAATGAAGCCTATGTCGACTATGTCGTCGGCGATCCGGCCGCCGGTCTGGTCAATGGCGAAGGTCCGATTTCCCTCGATGCAATCAACGCCGCCGACCAGCGCGACGACGAAGCCGATGTGACCACCGGCTGGCACGCCATCGAATTCCTGCTCTGGGGACAGGATCTGTCCGATGCGGGTCCCGGTGCGCGCCCGGCCAGCGATTATGCGCCCGGGACGAAAGCGAATGACCGGCGACGCGAATACCTCGATCTCGTGGCGCGCCAACTGGCCACCGACCTGTTTTCGCTGGCCGGCGACTGGACGGCGGAGGGCAAGTATCCGAAGTGGTTTCTGGCCTTGCCGCAGCGCGAAGCCATCGGCCGCATGATCAACGGCATGGCGATCCTCGCCGGCTACGAATTCATGTCGGAACGCCTCGCCGTCGCGCTCGACTCCGGCGACCAGGAAGACGAGCATTCCTGCTTTTCCGACACGACCAAGCAGGATTTCATCTACGACCTCGCCGGGATCAAGGCTGTTTGGACCGGCGAAGGCGCTGGGGAAAAAAGACCCGGCCTGTCCGCGCTGATGCGTCGCGTCGACGGGGCGGAGGCCGCGAAAATCGACGGCCTGTTCGCGCAAGCGGAGACCCGCATCGCGGCGCTTGGCGATCCTTGGGACCGTGTCCTGGCTGCTTCGCCCGGGTCGCCCGAACGGCAGGCCGCCGAAGCCGCGGTAGCTGCGTTGCAGGCGCTCGGCGAAGGTTTGCGATCGGCCGGCGCCAAGCTCGGCGTGCTCGTCCTCATTCCGGAAGCGGGCTGATCCTCTCATGCGCAACAAAGTGCTTTCGGCGCTGGCCGCGGCGGCGCTTTCCGCCTCGGCCTTCGCCGCCGGTTACGCGCGCAATGACCCTTTCGCGGAGTTTTCATCCCGCCTCGGAGGCGCGGGAACGCGCGACATCATCGGCGAGAAAGCCTTCACCTTTCCGGCGGCCAACGCCGAGAAGCCTCACATGTGGCCCTTCTTTTTCGGTAACCGGTTGTTCAATACCAACTGGGTGCAGTCGCCCGGTTCGGTGAAAGCCTTCGATGGCCTCGGTCCGGTTTTCAACCGCACGTCCTGCGCCGGTTGTCACACGCGCGACGGGCGCGGCCGACCGCCGGAACCGGGTCAGCCGATGCGCTCGATGCTGCTGCGCATTTCTGTACCCGACGGCGACGGAATCCACCGACCGCACCCCGCTTACGGCGATCAACTCGGCGAACAGGCCAATCCCGGTGTTCCGGCCGAAGGAAAAACCCGCATCGACCACCGGGAAATCGCCGGATCCTATGGCGATGGCGAAGCCTGGACCCTGCTTGAACCGGCCTATTCGATTGAAAGTCCGGCCCATGGACCGGTAGGGGAAACGGCGGCGTTTTCGGCCCGGGTCGCCCCTCAGATTATTGGTCTGGGCCTCCTCGAAGCCGTACCGGAGGCCGATATCCTCTCCCGCGCCGACCCCGACGACCGTGACGGAGATGGCGTTTCCGGTCGCGCCAACCGGATCGGATCAACCGCCGGCTCCGCGCTCGGCCGGTTCGGCTGGAAAGCCAACATGCCTGATCTCGCCACCCAGAATGCTGGCGCCGCGTTTGGCGACATCGGCCTGACCAATCCGCTCCATCGGGAAGAAAACTGCCCGGACGCGCAAGTTGCCTGCCTCGCGGCGATCAGGGGCGAGGACATCGATCTGTCGGCTGAATTCCTCGACAAACTGACCCACTACACCCGGCTGCTTGCCGTGCCGGCGCAGCGCAATGCCGGGGATTCACAGGTTCTTCGCGGGCAGGGTTTGTTCGCCATGTTCGGTTGCGCCTCTTGCCATGTGCCGACCTTGAAAACGGTCGCCGCGCCATTGCCGGAGCTTTCCAACCAGGTTTTCCACCCGTTCACCGACCTTTTGCTGCACGACATGGGCGAGGGACTTGCCGATGGTCGGCAGGACCATCTCGCCGACGGACGCGAATGGCGAACGCCGCCATTGTGGGGGATCGGACTGATTCCTCGGTCAATCGCCACGACCGGCTCCTGCATGATGGCCGGGCGCGGCTTCGCCGAAGCCATTCTCTGGCACGGCGGCGAAGGCGAATCGGCCAGGGAGGCGTTTCGGACCGCCGCCAAAGCGGACCGCGAATCCTTGATCGCCTTTCTGCAATCGCTCTGACGCTATCGCGGATCGTTGCGCGTCCAGATGAACACCAGCACGCCGGCGAGGATCGCGAATTGCGCGAAAAGCGCCCACCAGGGCGGTCCGAACAGCAACGTCAGCGGCGGCGTCAGCCCGATGGCGATTGTCGCGGCGATCTTGCCCTTGCGGCTGATGGCGCGGTTTTCCTCCCAGTCGCGGATCGGCGGTCCGAGCGCGCGATGGTTGACCAGCCATTGGTGAAAGGCCGGCGACGATCGCGACAGGCAGAATGCCGCCAGCAGCAGGAACGGCGTCGTCGGCAGCAAAGGCAGGAACGCCCCGACAATGCCAAGGGCGAGCGAAAGCGTACCGGAGATCAGCCAAAAGAGCCGCATCGCCTCCCTTCGCATGGGCCGGTTGCGGTGCGCAATCGGGTCCGTCCTTGACCCCGGCCGCTCAATCGGTTTCCCTCGCCCCATTCCAGCCATCAATCGGGTTTTGGTTTACGCCATGCGCGTCGCTGCCTTGTTCCTTTTGCTGTTTCCGCTCCTCGCAACGCCGGCTCTAGCCGGCGGCCAGGCGCCGCCGTCCGTCGCCGCGCCAAAGCCGGAGACGCCGACCAAGCCGGAATCGCCGGCCGAGACGACCGAATGGATGAACATCGTCGACGCCGAGGAGCGCGCTCGCGAATTCCGCAAGGCCGGCCGCGCCATGACCGCCATCGAGTGTCGGGCCAATCTGAATCTGGATGTCGATGCCGGCGACAGCGCCGAGTTCCGCTTCCGGTCGGTGGTCAACGATTCGGGCATCAACTGGACTTGGCGGGAATTTCCGGCTCCGGAACTGAAAGCCAAGGACCGCGAACTCGCCAATGAAGGCTTCGCCCGGGTGACGACGTGCGAATTCGAACGTCATCCCTCCGGCCAAAAACGCATCTGCGCGCTCTGGCATAAATGAGCCGCCCTCAATCGGCCGAACAGGAGACGGGACCGGTCTGTTCGGTCACGACGCTTTCGCCGTCGGCGACGGCGTGAAGGCGGATGCGGTATTCGCCGGCGTAGTTTTCCTCTTCGCCCGCGCTCGCCCGAATTTCCACTTCGATCGCGCTGGTGTCATCCGCCTCCCTGTAGAGGAGGAAGCGCATCTCGGTTCCGTCGAACCAGAATTGCGCGAGATCGTCGCGGCCGAACACCGCTGCGAGCGGTTTTTCGCCTTTCACCGCCAGTTTGCCCTCGAAGGTGACGACCGCGCCGGCGGCGCGGGTCAACGCCGCCTGCACCGAAACCGTCGCCTTGGCGTCGTCGGCGTCGCACCACGCGCCGCCCATCGCCGCGGCGGGAGTCGCGGCAACGGCGAACAGAAGCACGGTCAAGGCATGACGCATGACGACCTCCCCGAATCCATCGCACGGCGGCGATTGCGGTTTTACCCGGCCGGCGCATAGAATGCGCCGGTCCCGCAACCGGAAATCCATCATGACCAAAAAACCGGCGTCGGCCAAGACAGTCGCTGTCGACGCGAGAGCCATCGACCGCATCTATCGCGGCGAATCCGCCGCTTATGCCGCCGCCCGACCGAAAAGCCGCGCCGCCGCCGGCAAGGGCATCGACGGATTCCTTTTCGGACAACCGATGCACTGGATGGCCGATTGGCCGATGCTGTTTCCGTTCCTGGTGAAGAAGGCGTCCGGCGCCACATTGATCGACATCGACGGCCATGAACTCGACGATTTCTGTCTCGGCGACACCGGCTCTATGTTCGGCCATTCGCCGCCGCCGGTGGCGAGGGCCATCCGCCGCCAGGCGGCGCGCGGCCTGACCTACATGCTGCCCGACGAGGATGCTGTCGAGGTCGGCCGCCTGCTGAAACAGACCTTCGGCCTGCCGCACTGGCAGATCGCCACCACCGCCACCGACGCCAACCGTTTCGCGCTCCGCGTCGCCCGCGCCGTCACCGGGCGTGACAGGATCCTCGTCTTCAACGGCTGCTACCACGGCGCCGTCGACGAGACTTTCGTGCGCCTGATCGACGGCAAGCCGGCCAACCGCCCCGGCCTCGTCGGCGAATTCCGCGATTTGACGGCGCGCACCGAGATCGTCGAGTTCAACGATGTCGCCCAGCTGGAAAGGGCGTTGGCGAAAAAGGACATTGCCTGTGTCATCACCGAACCGGTGTTGACCAATTCCTGCATGGTGTTGCCCGCGCCGGGATTTCACGAGGCGCTTCGCGCGTTGACACTCGCCTTTGGAACGCTGCTGCTCATCGACGAGACGCACACGATTTCGTCCGGTCACGGCGGCTATACAAGGGCATTCGGCCTGCAGCCCGATCTGTTCGTGCTCGGCAAGCCGATCGCCGGCGGCGTGCCGGCCAGCGTGTGGGGCATGACCGACGACATCGCTGCCCGCTTCGCGGCGTACGACAAATCGCGCGAAGCCGGCCATTCCGGCATGGGCACCACGCTCTCGGCCAATCCGCTGCAATTCGCCGCCATGCGCGCCTGCCTCGCCGAGGTGATGACGCCGAAAGCCTGGCGTCACATGGAGAAACTGGCGTCGCGCCTCGAAGCCGGCCTTGCCGCCGCCATCGCCAATTACGGGCTGCCCTGGCATGTCGCCCGCGTCGGCGCGCGCGTCGAGTTCATCTGCGCGCCTGGGCCGTTGACCAATGGCACGCAAGCCGAACATGCCCATGCCCCGGCGCTGGAACGGGCCATCCATGTCGCCTTGGTCAATCGCGGCGTGCTGATCGCGCCCTTCCACAACATGATGCTGGTCTCGCCGGCGACGACGCGCAAACAGGTCGACCGCCTTGTCGCGGCATTCGGCGATATTGCCGGCCGCCTCGCGGCGTGAGACAAGTCGGATAACGACAACAGCCAACCAGGGCATCATGAACTCACCCACCGGTTCGTCGCCGAAAGAAGCCGAAGACTTCCTCGCCGCCCATCCCGACATCGAGGCCATCGATATCGTCATGATCGACGCCAACGGCGTCGGCCGCGGCAAGATCATTCGCCGGCACGAACTGGAAAGCCTGTACAAGGGCGGGCGCAATCTGCCGACCTCGGTGCTCGGCCTCGACATCACCGGCGAGGACGTCGACAAGACCGGCCTCGTTTGGGACACCGGCGATGGCGACCAGCTCGGCTGGCCGATCCCCGGCACGTTGCGGCCGCTGCACGGCGCGAAGCCGCAGCGTGGCCAGATGCTGATGTCGATGTTCGACCGCGACGGCAAACCGGCCGGCTCCGACCCGCGCCACGCGCTGGTGCGCCAGGTCGAGGCGCTTGCGGCGCAAGGCCTGCATGCGGCCGGCGCCTTCGAACTGGAGTTTTTCCTGCTCGATCCCGAACGCGATTCCGAGGGTCGTGTGCGCCCGGCCAAGGCGGTGGTCGACGGCCGCTCGTCCGGTAAAACCGAGGTCTATTCCGTCGATCACCTGCACGGCATGGAGCCGCTGTTTTCCGATATTTATGCCGGCGCCAAGGCCATGGATCTGCCGATCGAGACACTGATCTCGGAATATGCGCCCGGCCAGTATGAGTTGACGCTGCATTACCGCACCGACATCCTCGCCGCCGCCGACGATCTCGTCATGCTGAAGCGCCTGGTGCGCCAGCAGGCGCGTCGGCACGGCGTCGTCGCCTGTTTCATGGCCAAACCCTTCGCCGATTATGCCGGCTCCGGCATGCACCTGCATGTGTCGTTGCGCGACGACGGCGGCGGCAACGTCTTCGCCGAGAAGCAGCAAGGCCAGTGGTCGCTGTCGCTGCTCCACGGGCTCGGCGGCATGATCGAAACCATGGGCGAATCGATGCTGGTCTTTGCCCCGCATGCCAATTCCTGGCGTCGCTTCGTGGCGCAATCCTATGCGCCGGTGTCGCCGACCTGGGGCGTCAACAACCGCTCCGTCGCCCTGCGCGTGCCGGCCGGCGACACCAGGAATCGCCGCATCGAACATCGCCCGTCCGGCGTCGACGCCAACCCCTATCTCGTCGCGGCGACTGTTCTCGCCGCCCTTCGCAAAGGCCTCGAAGGCAAGCTCGATCCCGGCCCGGAAACGACGGGCAACGGCTATGCCGCGGAAACGCCAAGCCGGCCGACGCCGACCGATTGGCGCTCGGCCATCGAGGCGGCCTGCGGCTCGGAGTTCCTGAAGCAGGCGCTCGGCCCGGCGATGCATCGCACCTTCACCGAGATCAAGAAAGCCGAATATTTCCGCGTCGCCCGCACCGTGACCGAGCTCGATTACCACCTCTATCTGCACGAGGTGTGAGAGCCCTTCACTGCGCCTTCACGCTGACCGGTGTATTCGCGGCGGGAAGGATTGCCATGGACAAGATGCCATTCGCCAACGCCGATCTTCCGCCGACGCCGCCGGCGTCGCAATTGGCGCTGCAATTTTCCCGGCCGAACGACAAGAAGCCCTTCGCCGGAGATATCTCCGCCATCGTCCGCGTCGGGCGCACGATATTCGCCGCCTGCGACGAAAAGGCTTCGGTTGAGCGGCTGGTGGCGTCGCAAAACGGCGACGCCTATGCCGACCACTTGACCCACGTTGTCGGCGTCCTGTTCGGGCTGGCGCCAACCGCTTCACCAGAGATCGACATCGAGGGCTTGGCGATCGATGACGGCTGGCTGTGGATCACGGCATCGCACAGTCTGGCGCGCAAGGAGCCGAAAAAGAAGAATGGCCTCACAGCCTTCGCCGGCGCGGGAGACTGGAATCCACGCCGCGGATTTATCGGCTGCGTGCCGCTTCAGGATGAAGGCGATGGCGTCTGGACCCTGCCCGTCCCGGGAACCGCGAAGGCCGCCAAGGCGCGGCGCCTGCCGCTCGACAGTCCGGATGGTGGCGTCATTCGGGACGTACTTTCCCGCGACCCGGCCATCGCCCCCCATGTCGCCTTTCCCAGCAAGGAAAACGGCCTCGACATCGAAGGCATCGCGGTGCGCGGCCGGCGTCTCTTGCTCGGTTTGCGCTGGCCGGTCATCGGCGGCCATGCTTTCATCCTCGACCTGAAGGTCAGGCGCGGCGACACCTGGCTCGAAATTGAAAAGGAATACCGGCTGTATGCCGTCAATTGCGGCGGGCTCGGGATTCGCGACCTCGCATTCGATGGCGACCGCCTCCTCGTCCTGACCGGCGCGGCGCAGAAACTGGAGTCGATCCAGCGTATTCTCGAGATCGATCCGCTGCCGAAGAAATCCGGAATCGTTGAAACGGACAACGTTCGTTGCGTGCTGACGCTGCCGGTTCGGGCCTGGGGCGATCATGCCGAGTCGATGACGTTGCTCGACGGCAATCGCGTGGTCGTCGCCCACGACAGCCCGGCGGTCGATCGCTTCGATGAAGACGCCGACCGGCTCATTGTCGATGTCTTCGACCTGCGTATCTAGGGTCGGCGCTGGGCGGGGTCAGCATTTTGCGCCCACCCCAGCCCCTCCTCGGTCCGCCCGCGCGGGCGATATTCGCAGCCGACAAAACCGGCATAGCCATCGGCGGCGAGCCTATCGAGCAGCGAAGTCATCCGTTGCGTATCGGGCTCGTGGCGTCCGGGCAGGCCGGCCACCTGCACATGGGCGATGCGGTCGCGATGCTTGCGCCATTCGGCGAGCGGATCGCGGCCGATCATGGCGGCGTGATAGGCGTCGAACTGGAGCTTCAGATTGTCGGCGCCGACACGATCCATGATGCGCGACGCGTCGTCCATGGACTGCAGGAAATAGCCCGGCATGTCGGTCGGGTTGATCGGTTCGATGGTGATCGTCAGCCCGGCTTTCGACGCTTCGCTGCAAGCGAAAGCGAGGTTGCGCCCGTAGACGTCCTCGAACGCCAGACGCTCCGCGCCTTCGGGCACGACGCCCGCCATGCAGTGGATAAGCCGGTTGCCGAGCGCGCCGGCGTAGCGGATCGCTTGCACCACGCTGTCGTGAAACTCCGCTTCGCGGCCGGGCAGCGCCGCAAGGCCCCGCTCGCCCCTGTCCCAATTGCCGGGCGGCAGGTTGAACAGCGCTTGCGCCAAGCCGGTTTCATCCAGCGCGGCGCGCAAATCCGCTGGGTTCTGATCGTAGGGAAACAGGAATTCGACCGTATCAAACCCGGCTTTCGCGGCGCGGGCAAAGCGCGCCATGAATGGCGCATCGGCAAACAGGAAAGAGAGATTGGCGGCGAGGCGCATCAGGCGGCCAGCGCCGCCTTGGCCGGCCGCCCGGCGACATAGGTTTCGACCACGGCGCGGTCATCGCCGAGCGTCTGCAAAAGGAACAGTTCCTCCGCCAGCGTCGTCACTGTCTCCATGCGCAGGCGCATCGCCGGCGTGGCGCGGGCGTCGAGCACGACGAGGTCGGCGAAACGGCCGGGGTCGAGCGAGCCGATTTCATTGGCCATTCCGAGAGCCTCGGCGTTGCCGCGCGTCGCCTGCCAGAATCCGCGCATCGGATCGAGCTTTTCGCCATGGGCGGCGATCGCCTTGTAGCCTTCGTCGAGCGTTCGCAGCAGCGAGTAATTGGTTCCGCCGCCGACATCGGTGGCGATCGCCATGCGCAACGGCTTGGCGCGCCGGCGGTAGCGCTGGTAGTCAAACAGGCCGGAGCCGAGAAACAGGTTCGAGGTCGGGCAGAACACCGCGACCGACCCGGAATCCGACAGGGCGTCGGCCTCGCGCTCCGACAGATGGATGCAGTGGCCGAACAGGCTTTTCGGGCCGGTCAGCCCGTAGCGCTCATAGATGCCGGTGTAGTCGCCGCAATCGGGATAGAGCGAGTTGGTCAAGGCGATCTCGGCGTCGTTCTCGCTCAAATGAGTCTGCACATGACAATCGGGAAATTCCCGCGCCAGCGCGCCGGCGGCTTCCATCTGCGCCGGCGTCGAGGTGATGGCGAAGCGCGGCGTGATCGCATAGCGCCGCCGGCCCTTGCCGTGCCATCTTCCGATCAGCGCCTTGGTCTCGTCATGGCCGCGTTGCGCGTCGTCGGTCAGCGCTGGAGGAGCGTTGCGGTCCATCATCACCTTGCCGGCGATCATCGCCATGCCGCGCCGCGCCGCTTCGGCGAACAGGGCATCGGCCGATTGCGGATGCACGGTGCAATAGACGGCCGATGTCGTCGTGCCCTGGCGGACCATCTCGTCGAGAAAGGCCGACGCGATGCGCGCGGCATGGCGCTCGTCGGCAAAGCGCGTCTCGGCCGGAAAGGTATAGGTGTTGAGCCAGACGAGCAGTTCCGCCCCGAAGGAGCCGATCACCTGCATCTGCGGAAAATGCGCGTGCGCGTCGATGAAACCGGGCAGGATCAGATGCGGCCGATGGTCGATCACCGCATCGCCCGGCAGCCGCGCCACGGTCGAAAACGCCCCGGCCGCGACGATGCGCCCCGCCTCGACGACAAGCGCGCCATCGTCCTCGAAGGCATAGGCGGAATGATCGTCGATCCGCTCCGGCGCGCGCCGGAAAGTGAGCGTCCGCCCGCGCAACACCGTGCGGGTCATCGCGCGCCCTCGAACCACGCCACGATCAGCGCCCGTTCCTCCGGCGCGATTTGCGTGACGTTGCCCGGCGGCATGGCATGGCTGCGGCCGGCCTGCAGGTAGATTTCGCGGGCATGGGCGGCAATCGATGCATCATTGTCGAGACGGACATCCTTCGGCGCGCGGCGTATTCCCTCCCACGCCGGTTCGGCAGCATGGCACATCGAGCATCGGCCGAGAACCGTGTCGCGCACGGCGGCGAAATGCTCGCTGCCGGCAAATTTCGCGTCGGTCGGCGCCATGGCGGTTTCGGCGGCGGGCATGGGCCTGCCGGCCGACGACAGCCAGATGATGACGATGAACAGGATCGCCGACGCCGCCCATGTCCAATACGGCTTGCCCTTTCCGGCGTGCATCGAATTGAAATAGAGCCGGATCAGCACGCCGATCAGGAAAATCAGCGCCGCGATGATCCAGTTATAGGTCGTGGCGAAAGCCAGCGGGTAATGGTTCGACAACATCAGGAAAATGATCGGCAGGGTCAGGTAATTGTTATGCAGCGAACGCTGCTTGGCGATCTTGCCGTAGTTCCGGATCCGGCATCCTGCCGGCGATCAGGTCCGCCACCACCATCTTCTGGTTGGGGATGATCAGCAGGAAAACATTGGCCGACATGATCGTCGCCGTGAATGCGCCGAGATGCACAAACGCGGCGCGTCCGGTGAAAACCTGGGTGTAGCCCCACCCCATCGCCACCAGCACGGCGAAAAGCACCAGCATCAAGCCGTTGTCGCTCTTGCCGAGTGGCGATTTGCACAGGAAATCGTAGACCAGCCAGCCGATGCCAAGCGACGCGAGCGACAGGAAAATCGCCGTCATGTTCGTCATCTCGAAACGCTCGTGGTCGACCAGGAACAGCGAAGCGTCGGCGTAATAGAGCACACCCAGCATGGCGAAACCGGTCAGCCAAGTCGAATAGGCTTCCCACTTGAACCAGGTCAGGTGCTCCGGCATCTGCGCCGGCGCCACCAGATACTTCTGGATGTGGTAGAAGCCGCCGCCGTGCACCTGCCATTCCTCGCCATGTGCGCCAGCGGGCAGGCCCGGCCGCTGTTTCAAGCCGAGATCGAGGGCGACGAAATAGAACGACGATCCGATCCAGGCGATGGCGGTGATGACATGCGTCCAGCGCACCGCGAAGGCGAGCCACTCCCAGAACACCGCGAATTCGTCCATACCGCTGGTCCTCCTGTCGTCTCTTTCACAATGACCGCGACAGCCTTTCAAGGAAAGGGGGGTAAATCTGCTCGACTTTCAAAAAAAATACGAAAATACTGAACAGCGAACCGGGGCAAGCCGCCATCATGGCCTATCTGGACAATATTGCCGTTTTCGTCCGCGTGGTGGAACTCGGCAATTTGTCGAGCGCCGGTCGCGACATGCGCATTTCGCCGGCGGTCGCGTCCAACCGCATCGCCGAACTTGAAAAGCATCTCGGCGTGCGCCTGTTCAACCGCACCACAAGGCAATTGACGCCGACCGAACATGGTCGCGTCTTTTACGACGGGGCCAAGAAGGTGCTGGACGCCGTGGCCGGCGCCGAGGCTTCGGTCTCCGCCCTGTCCGGCCATCCGCGCGGCGCCATCCGCGTCACCGCCCCGCTCGGCTTCGGCCGCCGCATCATCGCTTCGGGCATTCCCGAATTCCGCGATCTCTATCCCGAGATCGACGTACGCCTGCGCCTGTCGGACCACGACGTCGACATCCTCAAGGAGAGCATCGATATCGCCTTCGTCCTCGGCACGCTTGAGGATTCCAGTCTCCGCCTGCGTTCCATCATGGACATCGAGCGCGTGCTCGTCGCCGCGCCGGCCTATCTCGCCAAGCGCGGCGAACCGAAGGAGCCGGCCGATCTGACGGCGCGCAAGCACGATTGCCTGCTGTTGCGCTACCCCGGCTCGCGCGAGCATTGCTGGCACCTGCAGACGCCGCAGGGCGCCAAGAAAGTCGAGATCGAGGGGCCGTTCGATTCCGACGACGGCGACGTGTTGACCGGCTGGGCCATCGCCGGCCGCGGCATCGTCTGCAAGCCGCGCTTCGATGTCGAGCCCTTCATTCGCGACGGCCGCCTGAAAATCATCATGGCCGACTTTCCGCCCGCGCCGATCAAACTCGCCGCCGTCTATCCGCACCGCGAATTCCAGGATCCGAAAATCCGGCTGTTTCTCGATTTCATGGCCGAACGCTGCCTGCGCATGGTTCGCAGCGCACTGAGCGGCAAGGCGTAGACAGGGCATGCGGGTGAACACCGTCACCAGCCACCGCGAAAAACTGGTCTCCGGCCTTGGCGGGTTCGTCTCGATCCTCGCGGCGTTCGGCCTGACCGCGTTCGTCGAGGCGGAACTGGCGATTTCAGCGCTGCTGCTGGCGTCCATGGGGGCGACGGCGGTGCTGCTGTTCGCCGCGCCGCACGGTCCGTTGTCGCAACCATGGAACGTGCTCGGCGGCCATGTCCTGTCGGCGACCGTCGCCGTCGCCGTCCACGCCCTCCTGCCGCATTCGGTGTTCGGCGGCGCGCTGGCCGTCGGGCTGTCGATTGCCGCGATGCACTACGCCGGCTGCCTGCACCCGCCGGGCGCGGCGACGGCGTTGATGCCATTTGTCGGTGGTCCGGCGGTCGCCGCCTATGGCTGGTGGTTTCCCCTGTTTCCAGCCGGGTTCGGCGCGGCGCTGATGGTCCTGTTCGCCATGGCCTATAATTGGCCTTTCTCCTGGCGGCGCTATCCGGCGCGGTTCGCGCCCGCGCCGAAACGAACCGCCTACCCCGATATCAGCCACGCCGATCTGGTGGCGGCGCTGTCCCAAATCGACAGCTTCATCGATGTCGGCGAGGACGATTTGCTGCGCATCTACGAACTCTCCACCGGCCGTTCCCGCGCCGACCGGCCCGATGTGCGCTTCGGCGCACCGAAGACTCCGGATTTGCCGAAAGCGCCGTAGCGGGGTTTTACAACCAGCCTGCCATTCGATTCATGAAGCCGTCGAACAATGGGACCGTGAATGCCGTTTCGCCATGCGCCGCGCTGAAAACCATGCCCTTTTTGATCAAGGATGCGCGCACCGGTGCAACGGCGGTAACGCCTTTTCCCAAACGGGCGGCGATGTCCCCAGATCGATGCGGGCCGGGGCCGAGCGCCGCCATCGCCGCGAGATAGGCCTTCTCCGATGGAGCAAGCCGATCGAAGCGCACCCGAAAAAAACCGGCGTCAAGCTCCGAAAGCGCAATGACCGAAGCGTCGCGAACATCCTCCAACCGGATCGGTGGCCCTGAGGCCCGATCCCACGAGTGCTTGCCCCATTCCTGCAGGAAATAGGGATAGCCCTGTGTCTGCCGATGGATTTCCTTGATCGCCGCGGGCTCGAAATCCACACCGTTTTTTCCGGCCGGGAAAGCCAAGGCTTCGGTTGCGTTTTCTTCATCCAACCGATCGACCGGAATAAACTCGAAGAGGCGTTCGGCATAGGATTTCGCCCTGCCGGCCAACCCGAGCAGTTGGGGCAGTCCGGCCGCAACCATGGTTATGGGAAGGCTGTCCTGACCGGCCCGGTGGAGAGCGGCGAACAACGCCGTGAGTTGTTCTTCAGGAACATATTGAAGTTCATCGATGAATAGGATCGCGGCCGTCCTGCTTTCAGATGCCGCTTCGCCCACCGCCGACAGCAATTCGGAAAGGTCGGAGTCAAGGTCGCCGCTGTCCGCCAGTCCGCGTTCCGCGTCGATGTCCACCCCGAATTCGATGTCGCCATATTTGACCTTGAAGGCTGTGGCGAAGCCGGCTGCGGCCTTGAGCGCACGCTGGGCTTTATCGCGGACAGCCGCCCCCCGACTCAATCGAATAAGCATGGATCGTAGCGCCGGAAGCAACAAAGCGGGCAACGAGCGTTCTTCCGGCGCTTCCATTCGCGCCACCGCAAATCCCCTCGCTTCCGCGTCGAGACGAATGCGATTGAGCAAAACCGTTTTGCCGACCCCGCGAAGCCCGTAGAAAATGAAACTCCTCGCCGGCAGCCGGTTTCGAATACGGTCGAGTGCGATCGACACCCTTTCGATGAGGGTGGCGCGACCTGCGAGTTCCGGCGGCGGGGTACCGGCGCCTGGTGCATACGGGTTCGTTCTCGGATCCATTATAGAGATCTTAGCGAGTTTACTGAAAATCGATATAACACACTAAACTCGATATAACAATCCGTCTATCCCGGCGGAACGCTACCCGCCAGCGCCGTGACAATCTCCGCCGCCGTCAGCGCCGCGATCACCGCCGGGCGCTTGTCGGCGGTCGTGCCGCCGAGCGGGCAATGCAGGTGCGCGAGCGCGGCGGCGTCGCCGGCGGCCTCGCCCAGCCACCAGCGCCGGAAGGTTTCGCGCTTGGTCGCCGAACCGATCATGCCGACATAGGCGGCGTCGGCCCGCCTTAGCGCTTCGCCGACAATGAGGAAGTCCAGCGCGTGATCGTGCGTCAGCACGACGAAGGCCGAACCGCCCGGCGCGTCGCGCACCGCCTTCTCCGGCACAGCCGCGCGCATTTTGGCCACCCCGGCCGGAAGCGCATCAAGAACCAAGTCGCGCGTTTCGACCACCGTCACATGAACCGGCAACGGCAGCAGCGCCGCCGCGAGCGCCGAACCGACATGGCCGGCGCCGAACACGAACACGGTCGGGCGGGTTTCCGCTTCGCCGCGCGCCACGTCCTCGATTTCGAGCCGGATGCTCGCATCGGCCAATCGCAAGTCGAGCCGGACCCGCCCGCCGCAGCACTGGCCGATTTCCGGGCCGAGCGGAATGTCGAGCGATCCCTCGGCTGCGTCGCCCGAAAGGATGCGCCGCGCCCGGTCGATGGCCATGAACTCCATTTGGCCGCCGCCGATCGTGCCGAGGATCGCCGCAGGCGACACCAGCATCCAGGCGCCGGCCTCGCGCGGCGTCGAACCTTTCGCCGCATCGACGCGCACCAGCACGGCGCGCGGATGGGCGTCGAAAAAGGCCTGAAGGCGGACCAGCGGGCGCGACGGCATGGGCGATCCTACACCGAACCCGCCGCAACGGCCACGGTCAGCCTTTCGCAGCGTCGCGTCGCAACCGCTCCACCGCCATCAGCACGCGTTCCGGCGTCGCCGGCGCGTCCAGGCGCGGGCAAATCCTGTGTCCGGCCACCGACGCCACAGCATCGGACAAGGCGTGCAAAACCGAAATGCCGAGCATGAAGGGCGGCTCGCCCACCGCCTTGGAGCGATGGATCGTCGGCTCGGCGTTCTCGCTCCAGTCGGCGAGCGCCACGTTGAAGATTTTCGGCCGGTCGGAGGCGAGCGGGATCTTGTAGGTCGACGGCGCGTGGGTCCTGAGCCGCCCCTTGGCGTCCCAGACCAGTTCCTCGGTGGTCAGCCAGCCCATGCCCTGGACGAAGCCGCCCTCGATCTGGCCGATGTCGATGGCCGGATTGAGCGAACGGCCGGTCTCGTGCAGGATGTCGGTGCGCTCGACCATGTATTCGCCGGTCAGCGTGTCGATGGCGACCTCCGCGCAGGCCGCGCCATAGGCGAAATAGTAGAAGGGATGGCCCTCGCCCTTCGCCCGGTCCCAATGGATTTTCGGCGTCTTGTAGAAGCCGGTCGACGACAGCGACACCCGCGCCATGTAGGCCTGCTTGACGAGATCGGCGAAGGAAATCTCCTCATTGCCGATGCGCACCCGGTTGGGCAGGAATGCGATCTGGTCTCGCGCCACATGATGCCTTTCCGCCGCGAAGGCGATCAGGCGCTGCTTGATCGTCCGCGCCGCTGCCAGCGCCGCCATGGCGTTGAGGTCGGTGCCCGACGAAGCGGCGGTGGCCGAGGTGTTGGGCACCTTGCCGGTCGTCGTCGCCGTGATCTTCACCTGGTCGAGGTCGATCTGGAATTCCTCGGCCACCACCTGCGCCACCTTGATGAAGAGCCCCTGCCCCATCTCGGTGCCGCCATGGTTCAGATCACCGAGCCGTCGGCATAGACATGCACCAGCGCGCCGGCCTGATTGAAATGGGTGGCCGTGAACGAGATGCCGAATTTCACCGGCGTCAGCGCCAGTCCGCGCTTGACGATCTCCGAATTGGCGTTGAAGGCTCTGATCTCGCGCCGCCGCCGCCGGTATTTCGACGAGGCTTCAAGTCCGTCGACGAGGCGGGCGATGACATTGTCCTCGACGGTCTGGTGATAGGGCGTCACGTCGCGGCCCGGCCCACCGTAGAAATTCGCTTTGCGCACGTCGAGCGGGTCCTTGCCGAGCGCAAAGGCGATCTCGTCGATGACACGCTCCGCCGCCACCATGCCCTGCGGTCCGCCGAAACCGCGATAGGCGGTGTTCGACACCGTGTTGGTGTAAAGCGGCGCGGATTTCGCGTGGACAGCCGGGTAGAAGTAAGCGTTATCGCAGTGGAACAACGCCCGGTCGGTCACCGGCCCCGACAGGTCGGAGGAAAAGCCGGCGCGGGCCTTGAACAGGAAATCGACGCCGGCGACAACGCCGTCATCGTCGAAGCCGACATCGTAGTCGACGAGAAAATCGTGACGTTTGCCCGTGACGATCATGTCGTCGTCGCGGTCGGGGCGAATCTTCACCGCGCGCCCCAGCTTCACCGCGGCGATGGCCGCGATGGCCGCGAACTGGTTGGCCTGGGTTTCCTTGCCGCCGAAACCGCCGCCCATGCGGCGGATTTCCACCGTCACCGCGTTGGACGGACGCCCCAGCGCATGCGCCACCATGTGCTGCACTTCGCTCGGATGCTGTGTCGAGGAATGGACCAGCACATCGCCGGCCTCACCGGGAATGGCGAGCGCGATATGGCCTTCGAGATAGAAATGTTCTTGTCCGCCGATGCGGATCGCGCCGTTCAGGCGGCGCTTTGCCTTTCCGATCGCCTGGCGGCGTCGCCGCGCTTCAGCGCCATGCCGGGCGTCACTTCTTTGTCGCCCGGCCGACGTCGACGACGAACGGCAGTTCGTCGCGCGTTATTTTCCCGAGCCGCGCCGCGCGCCGCGCCTGATCGCGCGTTTCGGCGATGACCGCGAACACCGGTTGACCGTGAAACTGCACCAGTTCGCCGGCAAGAACCGGTTCGTCGCGCCGGCCGGTCGGCGAAATGTCGTTGTGACCGGGCACGTCGGCGGCGGTCAGCACCGCGACCACGCCAGGCGCGGCGCGCACGGCGTCCAGATCGAGCCCGGCGATGCGGCCATGGGAAAAATCGGCGAGACCCAGCGCCGCGTGCAGCATGCCGACCGTTTCGGGAATGTCGTCGATATAGGTCGCTTCGCCGGTGACGTGGCGCGCCGCCGAATCGTGGACAATGGCCTGCGCCACGCCGCCGCGAATGGTTTTCGTCGCCGATGTCTTCGCCGCCTTCGCCATCACGCCGCCTCGCGCCGTTTGACGGTGACGGGCTTTTTGCCCGACGTCGTTTCGAGGAAGACGCGCAGCAGCAGATTGCGCGCCGCCAGCATCCTGTATCCGGCGCTGGCGCGCATGTCGGAAATCGGCGCGAAATCCTTGTCGTATCCGGCCATGGCCGCCTCCACCGTGGCGCGCGTCCACGGCTTGCCGACCAGCGCCGCCTCCACCGCCTTCGCCCGTTTCGGCGTCGCCGCCATGCCGCCATAGGCGATGCGCGCCGACGTGACCTTGCCGCCATTGATGGCGATGGCGAAGGCGCCGAGCGTCGAGGTGATGTCCTCGTCGCGCCGCTTCGACACCTTGTGGAAGGCGACATGGGTTCCGGCCGCCGGAATCGGCACGTCCACCGCTTCGACGAATTCGCCCTTTTGCCGGTCCTGCTTGCCATAGGCGATGAAAAAATCCTCGATCGCCATGCGTCGGCGCTTTGCGCCCTTGCGCAGCACCAGCGTCGCGCCGAGCGCGATCAGCGCCGGCGCGGTGTCGCCGATCGGCGAGCCATTGGCGATGTTGCCGCCGAGCGTTCCCATGTTGCGCACCTGCTCGCCGCCGATGCGATCGATCAGCGCGGCGAAGGCCGGGATGCGCGAGGCAAGCGCCGTGCGCGCCTCGCTGTAGGACACGCCGGCGCCGAGGCTCAGCACCCCCTTGGCCTCGCCGATGGCCTTGAGTTCGGCGATGCCGCCGATGAAAATCGCCGGCGCGATGGCGCGGAAACGTTTCGTCACCCACAGGCCGACATCGGTCGCGCCGGCCACCACGGTGGCGTCGGGCGTCTTGGCGTAAAGCGCGGCGAAATCGTCGAGATCGGCCCGGCACGATGACGCCTCCGGTCTCCACCCGCGCGCCGTCATCGAGTGCGGCCAGCTTCGCCATCGTATCGGCCCGCTCGGCAACCAGCCGGTCGCGCGCCTGTCCTCCGGCCTTCGCCGCCGCCAGCGCCGCCTTGACGATCGGCTCATAGCCGGTGCAGCGGCAGAGATTGCCCTGCAGCGCCTTTTCCACCGCCGCCTCGTCCGGGTTCGGTTCGCGCATCCACAGCGCATAGAGCGACATGACGAAACCGGGCGTGCAAAAACCGCATTGCGACCCGTGATGGTCGACCATCGCCTGCTGCACCGGATGCAGCTTTCCGTCCCGGCCCTTCAGATGCTCGACGGTCACGACATGGCAGCCATCGAGCGAACCGAGAAAGCGGATGCAGGCATTGACGCCCTCATAGGCCAGCGTTTGGTCCGCCTTGCGCCCGACCAGAACCGTGCAGGCGCCGCAATCGCCCTCGGCGCAGCCTTCCTTCGTGCCGGTCAGCCGGCGGTTCAACCGCAGCCAGTCGAGCAGCGTGGCGTCGGCGGCGACATCGACCAGGCGGACGACGTCGTCATTCAGCAGGAAACGGATCTCGCGACGGATCGACGGCTTTGCCAAGATGTCAGCTCCCGCGATAGGTCGAATAGGAAAACGGCGAAAGCAGCAGCGGCACATGATAATGCGCCGCCGCATCGTCGACGCCGAAACGGATCGGCACTTCGTCAAGGAATTTCGGCTTGTCGGAGTCGGAACCGGCCAACCCTTGACGTTGAAGATACGGCCCGACGAAAAACACCAGTTCGTAGCGGCCGACGGTCATCTTGCCCTTGGGCAGGATCGGCGCGTCGGTGCGCCCGTCGCCATTCGTCGTCGCGCTGGCGATCTTCGTTTGGCTGTTCCCGGAGATCCGATAGAGCGCGATGTCGATGCCGGCCGCGGGAACGCCGAGCGCCGTATCCAGCACATGCGTCGTCAGCCATCCTTCCCCACCTGCCGACATGCCTGTTCTCCCTTTGGCGCTTTTGCGATTGTGCGTCCGCTAGTCGCTATTCATAAAGGGCGGCGAGGCGAAGCGGCAACGAAAGACTTTCAAGAATTTGGCCGGGAATGACGCGGCGGCAAACCGCTAGATTCGGCTTATCGATAAAGCGGAGGATTATTTTGGCGAAACGCTACGAACGCGACCTGCGCGGCCATGGCCGCAATCCGCCGGCGGCCAACTGGCCGGGCGGCGCGTCGATCGCCGTTCAGTTCGTGGTCAATTACGAAGAGGGCGGCGAGAATTGCCTGCTCCACGGCGACAGCCAATCCGAAGCCTTCCTGTCCGAGATCGTCGGCGCCGCCAATTGGCCCGGCCAGCGCCACTGGAACATGGAATCGATCTACGAATACGGCGCCCGCGCCGGCTTCTGGCGTCTGCACCGGCTGTTCACGCAGGCGAACGCCCCGGTGACGGTCTATGGCGTCGCCTCGGCGATGGCCCGCTCGCCCGAGCAGGTCGCCGCCATGCAGGAAGCCGGCTGGGAAATCGCCAGCCACGGGCTGAAATGGGTCGACTACAAAGATGTGCCCGAGGAGACCGAACGCGCCCATCTGATCGAAGCGGTCCGCCTCCACACCGAGGTCACCGGCGAGCGCCCCGAGGGCTACTATCTCGGCCGCGCCTCGATGAACACCGTCCGTCTGGCGGTCGAGGACGGCGGCTTCGCCTACATCTCCGACTCCTACGCCGACGATCTGCCCTACTGGATCGAAATGGCGGGCCGTGCGCAACTGGTTGTCCCCTATACTCTCGACGCCAACGATATGCGCTTCGCCGCCGCGCAAGGTTTCAATTCCGGCGACCAGTTCTTCGCCTATCTGAGGGATTCCTTCGACGCGCTCCATGCCGAAGGCGAGGCCGGTTCGCCGAAAATGCTGACCATCGGCCTGCACTGCCGCCTTGCCGGCCGGCCCGGCCGCGTCGTGGCGCTGCGACGGTTTCTCGACCATGTCCGCAAGCACGAACGCGTCTGGATCGCCCGGCGCATCGACATCGCCCGCCACTGGATGACGGAACACCCTTTCGTCGCGCCGACGCTGGCGCCCTCGCGCATGGAACGCGCCGCCTTCGTCGAAAAATTCGGCGGCGTGTTCGAGCATTCCGCCTGGATCGCCGACCGCGCCTTTTCGCTCGAACTCGGCCCGGCGCACGACAGCGCCATCGGCATGCACAACGCGCTCTCCCGCATTTTCCGCTCGGCCAGCCCGGCCGAGCGTCTCGGCGTGCTGACGGCGCACCCCGATCTCGCCGGCAAGCTGGCGCAAGCCAAACGCCTGACCGCCGACTCGACCGCCGAGCAGACCTCGGCCGGTCTCGACGCGCTGACCGATTCCGAGCGCGCCCGTTTCAGCGAACTCAACACGGCCTATGTCGATAAATTCGGTTTTCCCTTCATCATCGCCGTGCGCGGCTTGGCCAAGGCCGACATCCTCTCCGCCTTCGAGCGCCGTGTCGGCAATGAACGCGACACCGAGTTTTCCACTGCCTGCAGGCAGGTCGAGCGCATCGCCCTGCTCCGCCTGAAGACAATGCTGCCCTGAAAACAAGAAAGCGCATGCCATGCCTGCCCGCACCTATTTCGCACCCCAAGGCGGCCATCCAGACCAGACGCAATTGCTGACCGATCGCGCCGTGTTCACCGAAGCCTATGCGGTGATTCCGAAGGGTGTCATGCGCGACATCGTCACTTCGTTTTTGCCCTTCTGGGACAAGACGCGCCTCTGGGTGCTGGCGCGGCCGCTGTCCGGCTTCGCCGAAACCTTCTCGCAATACATCATGGAAGTCGGCCCCGGCGGCGGCTCCGACCGGCCGGAAAACGATCCCCGCGCCGAGGCCGTGCTGTTCGTCGTTGAGGGCGAACTGACGCTGACGCTCGGCAAGTCGATCCATGTCATGGCCCGGGCGGCTACGCCTTCCTGCCGCCGGGCGCGGACTGGACGGCGCGCAACGCCTCGGCCGCGCCGGTGCGCTTCCATTGGATCCGCAAGGCCTACGAATTCGTCGGCGGCATTGACGTACCCGACGCCTTCGTCGTCAACGAGGCCGACATCGCGCCCGCGCCGATGCCGGGCACCGACGGCAAATGGGCGACGACGCGCTTCGTCGATCCGGCCGATTTGCGCCACGACATGCATGTCACCATCGTCACCTTCGAGCCGGGCGCGGTGATCCCGTTTGCCGAAACGCATGTGATGGAGCACGGGCTCTACGTGCTCGAGGGCAAGGCCGTCTACCGGCTCAACCAGGACTGGGTCGAGGTCGAGGCCGGCGACTTCATGTGGCTGCGCGCCTTCTGCCCGCAGGCCTGCTACGCCGGCGGGCCGGGGCGATTCCGCTATCTGCTCTACAAGGACGTCAACCGCCACATGAAGTTGAAGCCATGAGCCGCGCCATCGTCGCCCGCCCGCTGAAGCGCGAAGCCTTCGCGCCGTTCGGCGACGTGATCGAGACCGAAGGTGCGCATCATTACCCGATCAATGGCGCCAAGGCCGAGCGCTATCACGATCTGGCAAAAGTCGAAGCGAGCGGCGAAAACGCCCGCGTGCTCGTTTCGATCGTCCGCGGCCAGCCCTACGCCTTGCCCCTGACCCTGACGATGGTCGAACGCCATCCGTTCGGCAGCCAGGCGTTCGTGCCGCTGTCGCCGCGCCCGTTCCTTGTCGTCGTCTGCCCGGACGAGGCGGGCCGGCCCGGAACGCCGCTCGCCTTCCTCACCGCGCCCGGTCAAGGCGTCAACTATGCCGCCAACACCTGGCACGGCATCCTGACGCCGCTTGGCGAGCCGCAGGATTTCCTCGTCGTCGATCGCGGTGGCGATGGCGTCAATCTCGAGGAACATTTCTTCTCCGAACCATGGACGGTTCACCCGCCTGAAGGTAAGTCATGACCGACGCAAAGACGATTTCCCGCCTGCTTGACGTCATCGAATTCGACATCCTGCCGAAGACGGAAGAGGGCGTCGCCGCCGGCAATAAATTGTTCGGCGCGGCGCTGCTCCGCAAAGCGGACTTGTCGCTCGTCCTCGCCGAAACCAACAACGAGACGGAAAATCCGCTCTGGCACGGCGAAGTCCACACGCTGAAGCGCTTTTACGAAATGGACAAGGCGTCGCGCCCGGAGACGCGCGATCTCGTCTTCGTCTCCACCCATGAGCCATGCTCATTGTGCCTGTCGGCCATCACCTGGACCGGCTTCGACAATTTCTTCTATCTGTTCAGCCACGAGGATTCGCGCGACGCCTTCGCCATTCCCCACGATCTGAAAATCCTCAAAGAGGTCTTCACCCTCGATCCGGGCGGCTACAACGCCGAAAACGCCTTCTGGAAAAGCTTCTCGATTCCGCGCCTGATCGCTTCGCTGCCCGACCGGGAGCGCATGCTGATGTCGGCGCGCGTCGTGGCGATCGCGGCGCGTTACGCCGCCCTGTCGGACAGCTACCAGTCCGGCAAGTCCGCCAACGACATTCCGTTGAATTGAAGCCCTATTCGGCAGCGACGGCATGGAGCGCGGCGCGCTCCTCCATTTCGTCGCGCACCACCGACACGTCGTAGCCGGCCTTGGCCGCAATCGCGGTCACTGCTTCCACGCCGAGTCGCGGCGCGGCGTATTGCGCCCACAGCAGCGTGCAGCGCGTGCCGGTGCGGCAATAGAACAGCACCGGCGCCGTGGCTTTCGACGCGATCGCGATGAACGCGTCGACATTCTCCTCGTCGGTGATTTCGTAGCCGCGCAGCGGCTGATGGTGATAGGCGAGGCCGTGGGCCTCGGCCAACGCCTTGGCTTCCGCGTGCGGCAATTGGTCGGGCGCTTCGCCATCCGGCCGGTTGTTGACGATGGTGCGGAAACCGAGAGCGGCGATTTCGGCGAAATCCGGCGCGACGAGCTGGGGGGCGACCGCCACGCCCGGTTCGAGATACTTGATCGTCGCCATGTCGGCCTCCGGTGGGTTCGGATGCAAATTCCGTTTCAACCTTATACCGGATCACGGCCGCCCCGGCAATGTACCGAAGAAAATAAATCCATTTCTGCCAAGAAATTAAGGGGAAAATAGCCAATTTTTATCGCCGTAAAGCAGTTTATTAGAAAAATACTCTATTATTTTCCGGTTTGTCGAAATACCCCGCGGTTCGCCGAAAGCGCTTTCATCCGCGTCGCAGCCGCTTTAGCCTGCCGGAGGGGGTAGCTTCGCATGCGCATCGTCACGGATTTCCCGCACCGGATCGTCGAGCATCCCGACCGGGGCGTCATGATGCCCGATGGCGTGCGCCTGTCGGCCCGCACATGGATGCCGGTCGATGCCGAGGCGAGGCCGGTTCCGGCAATCCTCGAATTCCTGCCTTATCGCAAGCGCGACGACACGGCGGCGCGCGACGCGGTCACGCATCCCTGGTTCGCCGGGCACGGCTATGCCTGCCTGCGCGTCGACATGCGCGGCAATGGCGAGTCCGAAGGCCTGATGACCGACGAATACACCGACCAGGAATGGGCCGACGCCGTTTCGGTCATCGAATGGGCGGCGTCCCAGCCCTGGTGCAACGGCAAGGTCGGCATGATGGGCATTTCCTGGGGCGGCTTCAACGCGCTGCAGGTCGCCGCCCTGTCGCCTCCGGCCTTGAAGGCGGTGATCACCCTTTGCTCCACCGTCGACCGTTACGGCGACGACATCCATTACAAGGGCGGCTGTCTGCTGGGTGAAAATTTCGGCTGGGCCACGACCATGCTGTCGTTGTCGTCGCGGCCGCCGGACCCGGCGCTGGTCGGCGACAAATGGCGCGACATGTGGATGAATCGGTTGGAGCGCCTGCCCGATCTGGCTTCGCTTTGGCTGACGCACCAAACTCGCGACGCCTATTGGAAACGCGGCTCGGTTGGCGAGGATTTCGCCGCCCTGCGCGCTCCGGTGCTCGCCATCGGCGGCTGGCACGACGGCTACCGCAACACGCCAGCGCAACTGGTCGGCAATGGCGTCGTCGCGGCCAAGGCCATCGTCGGGCCGTGGATCCACAAATATCCGCATCTGGCCGAACCAGCGCCGGCCATCGGCTTCCTGCAGGAAGCCAAACGCTGGTGGGATCGCTGGCTGAAGAACGAGGACACCGGCGTCGACGCCGATCCCGCCATGCGGCTATGGTTGATGGATTCGGTCCGCCCGGCGCCCTGGCTTCCCGAACGGCCGGGCCGCTGGATCGCCGAGGCCGAATGGCCGTCGCCGGCAATTGCCGAACGGCGCTATGCCTTGACCGATTTCGGCCTGACCGCGACGCCGGGAGCGCTCGATCGCCTCGTCAGTTCGCCGCAGGTTTGCGGCGCGGCGACCGGCGAATATTTTCCGGCCGATTCCGGCCCGGAGCTTCCCGGCGACCAGCGCGGCGACGACGCGCTGTCGACCTGCTTCGACACCGTGCCGCTGCGCAATCCGGTCGATATCGTCGGCGCGCCGCGCCTCACCTTGCGCCTGTCGGCCGATCGGCCGCAGGCCAATGTCGTCGTCCGCCTTTGCGCCGTGCATCCCGACGGCGCATCGGAATTGATCACCTGGGGCGCACTCAATTTGTGCCAGCGGAACTCGCGTGAATTCCCCGAAGCGCTCATTCCCGGCGAACCGATAACAGTGGAGGTCGCGCTCGACCAATGCGCCTTCCGCCTGCCCGCCGGCCATCGCCTCCGCGTCGCCTTGTCGACTGCCTATTGGCCGATGCTGTGGCCGTCGCCGCAAGCCGCCGCCCTGCGCCTCTCCGCCGCCGAATTGGCCCTGCCCGTCCGCCCGGCCGCGGCCCGCGACGAATGGGCTTTCGACGAACCGGAAGGCGCCAAACCTCAGGCGACCGAGGAACTGCGTCCGGCGAACTGCATAAAGTCGGTTCGCCGCGATGTCGCGACCGGCGAGACGACAACCATCATCGACGCCGACTATGGCGAGTTGCGCGACAGCGACCACGGTCTGGTCGGCGGTGCGACATGCCGCGAGAGCTGGACCATCCGGCCCGATGATCCGCTTTCGGCCGCCGTCGACATCGACTGGACCCAAACCGGCGGCCGCGACGATTGGCGATGGTCGACGACGGTCAACGCAACGATGCGCTGCGATCAAAAATCATTCCACTTGACCGCCCGCGTCGAGGCGCGGCTCGGCGAGGAAAACGTCTTCTCTCACAATTTCCGTTCGTCGCTTCCGCGCCGGCATCTCTGAGAAACATCACAGACCGCGGGTGAAATACCGCACCCGCTTTTTCCCGCCGTCGGTTTCCGCCTCGCCCACGACCGTGAACCCGAGCGCGGCGTGGAAGGCGTCCGACGCCGGATTGGGCGGCGTGGCGTTGACTTCGCACACTACCCTTTCGTGGCCGGCTTCCCGCGCCGCGTCGAACAAGTCGCGGTAGAGCGCTTTCGCCAAGCCACGCCCGCGCGCGCTTTGCGCCACCACGACACGGTCGACATAGACAAAGCGGGCATGGCGCGCCTTGAACCACAGGAAATTCGGACTGTCGTAGTCGGCGCCCTGATCGAAGGCGATCAGGAACGCGTCGACCGCGCCGATGCGACGGGCATGGAAGGCCCGGCTCGACAAATGGCGAAGGCGCCCGAGATCCAGCCACGACAATTCCGCCGCATGGGCGTTGTTGAGGGCGAGGACCTGAGGCTCCAGTGTCTCCTCGATCGGTTCGGTCCGCCTCACTTCCCCTTCCACACCGGATCGCGCTTTTCGGCGAAAGCCTTGAATCCCTCGAGATTGTCGTCCGAGCCGTAGAGCATATCGACGGTGCGGAATTTGCGCTTGGTGATCCAGTTCATCGCGTCCTGAAAGCCCATCGCCTCGGCCTCGCGCGCCACTTCCTTGATCGCCGCGAACACCAGCGGCGGGCCGCTTTCGAGCAGCTGCGCGATCTCCCAAACCCGCGTCGTCAGCGCCTCGCCGTCGGCCAGCACCTCGTTGACGAGGCCCCAGCGCTGCGCCTCCTGCGCGTCCATCCAGCGCCCGGTCAATAAAAGGTCCATGGCGACGTGATAGGGCATGCGCTTCGGCAGTTTCACCGTCGCCGCGTCGGCGAGCGTTCCGGCGCGAATTTCGGGCAGGGCGAACTGCGAACCGCGCGAGGCGTAAATCAGGTCGCAGGACAGCGCCAATTCGAAACCGCCGCCGACCGCCATGCCGTTTACCGCGGCGATCACCGGCTTGTTCATGCCGATCAGTTCCTGCAACCCGCCGAAGCCGCCGACGCCATAGTCGCCGTCGACCGCGTCGCCCGCCGCCGCCGCCTTCAGGTCCCAGCCGGCGCAAAAGAACTTGTCGCCGGCGGTCTGCACGATGGCGACGCGCAAGTCCGGATCGTCGCGGAAGGCGGCGAAGGTCCGGCCCATCACCCGCGATGTGGCGAGGTCGATGGCGTTGGCCTTCGGCCGGTCGAGCGTGACCTCCAATATGCCGCCGACGCGGCGGGTGCGAACAACGTCCGACATGGGCCCTCCTCCCTTAGGGGGGGGGGGGGGGCCCGCGGGCCGGCCGGGGGGGTGGGCCCCGCCCCCCACCGCCCCTCCCCTCAAGGGGGAGGGGGACTCCCGTCGAACACCCTGACCAGCGCATCCACCGCCACCGCGCCCTGCGCCATCGCGATCAGCGGATTGACCTCGATCTCCTCGATCGTCTCGTCGGCGAGCAGCAAGCGGCCGATCAGCGCCGCTGCTTCCGCCGCAGCAGTGACATCAGCTTTCGGCCGCCCGCGATAACCATCAAGAAGCGGCCACAGGCGCAAGCGATTCATTTCCGAAAGGATATCTGCGGCATTTGCCGGCAGCACCAGAGTGCGAGTATCGGCCAGCAATTCCGCCGTCACCCCGCCGATGCCGATGGTCAGCGTCGCGCCATAGACCGGATCGCGCCGCGCGCCGACCAGCACCTCGGCGACGCCGCCCTTTGCCATCTCCTCGGCGAGATAGCCGGCCGCGCCGGCCATCTCCCTTTGCCCGTCGAGCGAGGCGAGGTTGAGCCGCACCGCGCCAGCCTCGCTCTTGTGGGCGAAACCGAGACCCTTCAGCGCCAGGGGCGGCGTCAACGCTTCCGCCAGATCGCGCAATTCGGCGAGCGTCTTCGCGGCCACGCCGCGCGGCGTCGCCACGCCGGCCCGGCGCAGCAGCGCCTTGCCTTCAACCTCGTCGAGCAGCCGCGTCGCGCGGGCTGCCATCGGCGGGGCCGGCCGCCAGCCTTTTTCGCCGGCCGGAATCTGCGCGGCGCGGAGCGCGCCGAGCGCCGTCTCCAGCCCCATCAGCGTCGCCACGCCGCGGTCGAGCAGCGCCTCGGCTTGCCCCTCGTCGAAATTCTCCGGCAGCGAGGCGACCGGAAAGGCCGGCTTTCCCGTCGTCCGTTGCGCCGCTTCGATCGCGTCCAGCGCCGGCTGATACGACGACGGATCGCAGCGGTCCAGGCGCGGTGGATCGATGATGAAGAGGCCGGCGTCATAACCGCCCAGCATCGTTGAAAACACCTCCGTCGTGCGCGGACCGTCGCCCCAGATGAAGGTGTGATAGTCGAGCGGATTGGCGATGGTCACGATCGGCCCGAGGATGTCGCCGAGCCTTTGACGTTGCGTGTCCGACGGCGCCGGGAAGTCGAGCCCGAACGGCTGGGCGAGATCGGCGACCAGTCCCGCCTCGCCGCCCGAGCAGGAGAGCGAACAGAGCCGGCGGCCGATCCGCGGCCCGTGGGCTTGGAAAATCTTCAGCGTCTCGATCAGTTCGGCCGGGCTGTCGACCTCGGCGACGCCGATGCGGCGCAGGAACGCCGACGAGGCCGCGCCGCCGCCGGCCAGAGAAGCCGTGTGCGATTGCGCCGCGACGCGCGACAATTCCGTCTTGCCGGACTTGATGGCGACGATGCCCTTTCCCGCCGCCCGCGCCGTCTCGGCCAGTTCGGCGAAGGCGTCCGCGTCGTCGATCCCTTCGATGTAGAGGCCGAGTGCGGTGACCCGCTCGTCGGCGAGCAACGCCGCGGCGAGTTCGGCAAGCCCGACCACCGCGGCGTTGCCGAGGCAGGCGACATAGGCGACCGGCAGCGCCCGTTTCTGCATGGTCAGATTGATGACAATGTTGGAGGATTGCGACAGCAGCGCCACGCCGCGCTCCACCCGTTTGCCGCCATGCTGGTCCGGCCACAGCAGCGCGCCGTCGAGATAATTGATGACGCCGTAGCAATTCGGCCCGAGGATCGGCATCGCGCCGGCCGCATGCACCAGCCGGCCCTGCAATTCGCCTTCGCCCGCCTCGGTCCAACCGGAAGCGAAACAAATCGCCCCGCCCGCGCCCATCGCCGCCAGTTCGGCGACGACATCGATTGTGGCGTGACGATTGACGCCGATGAAAGTCGCGTCCGGCGCTTGCGGCAGATTGGCGAGCGATTTGTAAGCCGGCAAACCGCCGATTTCGGCCCGCGTCGGATGCACCGGCCACACCGGCCCGGCAAAGCCGATTCTGCCGCATTGCTCGACGACATTTTTCGCCCAGCCGGCTCCGAGCACGGCAATGGATTTCGGCCGGAGCAGGCGTTCGAGGCGGGTCATGGCGATGCGGCGGGGGGCGGGGGGCGGGGGGGGGGGGGGGGGGGGGGGGGGCACCATATCCCAACGCCTCAATCGCCGCTTTGTTTTCTTCCACCGCCTTTTGCCCTTTGGCGTCAGCGCATAGACGCCGCGATCGACCCGTTCGAACCAGCCATAATGGTCATCGGCCATGATCGCCCGCGCCCGCGAAACCGACGTCGCCTTCGCCACCGCCGCCGCTTTCGCCGGCCCCGCGCCAAGCATCGCCAGGCAGCGCAGCGCATCCTGCCGGTAGGCCGTGACTATCGTCCGGCGCGTCGAACCGCCTTCGTTCGGATCGCCGACGCGCTGTCGGAATTCGCCGAGCAGGCGTTCGCGCCGCGACTTCGACAGGCGTGGTTGATAGGGCGTCGGATCGAGATGAATATCGACTTGGCCGCCCGACACCGTCATCAGTCCGAGGCCGAGCCGCCGGCACAGGATCTTGTTTGCGGAAAACGCCTTCCAGCCGGCCCGCCCCTTCCACGGCGGCACGGCAAGATAAACCGCGTCGGTGATCTTCAACCGTTCGATCCCCTGATGGATGAGCGCCAATGAAAACGCCGTCTTCATCTCGACGATCACCGGCGGCTCGTCGCCGCGCACGGCCACGACATCGGCCGCGCCGATCTCCGCCTTCACCGCATAGCCTTGCGCTTCCAGCATCGCCTTGACCGGGGGATAGAGGTCGGTTTCGCGCATCGTCGCCCGTCAGCCCCCCACGGCCCTGAGCAGCGCGCGGCTGATGATGTGGCGCTGGATTTCGCTGGTGCCCTCCCAGATACGCTCGACCCGCGCATCGCGCCAGATGCGCTCCAGCGGCAGCTCGTCCATCAGCCCCATGCCGCCATGGATCTGGATCGCCTCGTCGGCGATGAAAGCGAGAACCTCCGTCGCCTTGAGCTTGGCCATCGCCATGTCGGCGTCGGTCACCGTGCCCTGGTCGAATTTCCACCCCGCCTCGCGCGTCAGCAATTCGGCAGCTTTCAGCTCCATCGCCATGTCGGCGAGCTTGAACGATACGCCCTGGAATTTGCCGATGGCCTGGCCGAACTGTTCGCGGTTCGCCGCCCAGTCGATGGCATGCGCCAGCGCCCGCTCGGCCCGGCCAAGACAGGTCGAGGCCACCTGCAGCCGCGTCGCGCCGAGCCAGGAATTGGCGACTTCGAAGCCCCGGTGCGGCTCGCCAAGCACGTTCTCGGCCGGCACGCGGCATTCGTCGAATTCGAGCACCGCATTGGTGTAGCCGCGATGCGAAACGTTTCGATAGCCGTCGCGCACCGCGAAGCCCGGCGTGCCCTTGTCGACGAAGAAGGCGGTGATGCGCTTTTTCCTGCCCTTCGCCGTTTCCTCCTCGCCCGTCGCCATGAAAGCGATGGTGAAGCCGGCGATGTCGGCGTGGGAGATGAAATGCTTCGTGCCGTTGAGGATCCAGTCCGATCCGTCCTGTCTCGCGCTCGCCTTCATGCCGCGCAGGTCGGAGCCGGCGCCGGGCTCGGTCATGGCGAGGCAGTCCCAGGTCTCGCCGCGCATGCACGGCAACAGGTATTTCTCGCGCTGCATCGCGTTGCCGGCGAGCAGGATGTTCGACGGCCGCGCCACGCAAGTCCAATGCAGCGCGTAATTGGCCCGGCCGAGTTCCTTTTCGTAGAGCAGCCAGGTCAGCGTATCGAGCCCCGCCCCGCCGACCTCCTCCGGCATGTTGGCGGCGTAGAGCCCGGCGGCCATCGCCTTCGCCTGCAATTCCCTGATCAGGTCCAGGCGCAGGACGCCGGTGCGCTCCACCTCGGCCTCGTGCGGGTACAGCTCGTTCTCGACGAAGGCGCGAGTCGATTCGACGATCAGCCTTTGTTCCTCGCTCAGGCCGAAATCCATGGACGCCTCCTGCGATGGCGGAACCCCGCCCCTCCGCGGGGGGGGGGCGCAGGTCTCCCCTCCCCCTTGAGCGGAGGGGTCGGGGGTGGGGGCGCCTGAGCCGACAAACGAGGCGTTCATGACTTTACTTGTCCTTCCCCGCCCGCTTCTCCAGCGCCTCGACATAGTCGCGGTGAAGCGCGCCGGCGCCCCAGCCCTTGCCGTGTTTGTGTTCGGTTTTCGACAGCGCCTGCATGATGGCGACAAGGTTATCGTCGCGGATGCGCTCCAGCTCGCGGATCGAATAGTCGCCGGCCTGTTCGTCCGATTGCCGGGCGATGAGATCGACCAGTTCGTCGTTGAACTCCGGCACGTCCATCAGCTTGGTCCACGGCCATTTCAGGCAGGGCCCGAACTGGGCCATGAAATGGCGCATGCCGGCCTCGCCGCCGGCGATGCGGTAGACCTGGAACATGCCCATCTGGGCCCAGCGCAGGCCGAACGAATAGCGCATGATGTCGTCGAGTTCCTCCACCGTGGTGATCCCGTCCTTGACCAGCCACAGCGCCTCGCGCCACGCCGCCTCGAGCAGCCGGTCGCCGACGAAAGCCTCGATCTCCTTGCGGATCACCACCGGCTTCATGCCGATCGACGCGTAGAGCGCCTTGGCGCGGACGATCGTCGCCGCGTCCGTCTGTTCGCCGCCGACGATCTCGACCAGCGGCAACAGATAGACCGGGTTGAACGGGTGGGCGACGATGAGCCGGCCGGGGTTTTTCATCGCCGTCTGCATGTCGGTCGGCTTGATGCCCGAGGTCGACGAGCCGACCAGCGCGTCGGTCTTGGCATGTTTGTCGATCTCGGCCAGAACCTTGTGCTTGATGTCGAGCCGCTCCGGCACGCTTTCCTGGATCAAATCGGCCTTCTCCACCGCTTCGGCGATGGAGCGGGCGAAGCTGAGCTTGCCTTCCTTCGGCCGCTTGTCGGTCATCCCGTCATAGGCGCGGCGCGCATTCTTCATCACCGCCTCGACCTTGCGTTCCGCTTCCGGGTCCGGATCGGAAATCGCCACGTCAATGCCGTTGAGCAGCAGCCGCGCCGCCCAGCCCGCGCCGATGACGCCGCCGCCGATGATGGCGGCCTTGTTGATTTTGGTCATGGTGCTTTCCTCCGCCGGTTTCATGCCGCGATCATCGCCCGCTTGGTCAGGTTCAGCTTCTTGCGCACCTCGTCCGGCCCGATCACCCGCGCGCCCATGTTCTCGACGATGGAGACGGCGCGCTCGACCAGCTGCGCATTGGTGGCGAGAACACCCTTGTCGAGCCAGAGATTGTCCTCCAGCCCGACGCGGACATTGCCCCCCGCCAGCACCGCCGCCGCCACATAGGCCATCTCGTTGCGGCCGATGGAAAACGCCGACCACGTCCATTCCTTCGGCACATTGTTGACCATCGCCATGAACGTGTTGAGGTCATCCGGCGCGCCCCACGGAATGCCCATGCACAATTGCACCAGCGCATCGGGCTTCAGCGCGCCCTCGTCCACCAATTGCTTGGCGAACCACAAATGGCCGGTGTCGAAGGCCTCGATTTCCGGTTTGACGCCGAGCGCCGTCATCATGGAGCCCATGGCGCGCAACATGCCCGGCGTGTTGGTCATCACGTAGTCGGCCTCGGCGAAATTCATGGTGCCGCAATCGAGCGTGCAGATTTCCGGCAGGCACTGGCGCACATGCTCCATGCGGTTCGATGCGCCGCCCATGTCGGTGCCCGCTTCACGCAACGGCAGCGGATGCTCCGGATCGCCGAACACCATGTCGCCGCCCATGCCGGCGGTGAGGTTTAGCACCACGTCGACATCGGCGTCGCGGATGCGTTCGGTCACCTCTCGGTAGAGATGAACGTCGCGGCGCGGTCTGCCGGTTTCGGGGTCGCGCACGTGGCAATGGACGATCGCCGCGCCGGCTTTCGCCGCGTCGATGGCCGCGTCGGCGATCTGTTTCGGCGAGCGCGGCACATGCGGGGAGCGGTCCTGCGTGCCGCCGGAACCGGTCACGGCGCAGGTGATGAAAACCTCGCGGTTCATGGCGAGCGGCATGAATGTTCCTCCCAAAACGATGACGCCATCATGGCGGGCTTGCGCCGCCATGATTTGCGAAATACGAAATGCTCTTGATGAAAAGCGAAAACCCATCGATCTTTGTCGCCAGCCGCGAGGCGCTGGCGATCACCTTCCTGGTGCTGCCCGGCGCATCGCTGATGTGCGTCGCCTCGGCCATCGATCCGCTGCGCGCCGCCAACCGCATCGCCGGCGCGGAAGCGTTCGACTGGCGCATCGTCTCCTGCGACGGCCGGCCGGCGGAAACCACGGCGGCCGTGCCCGTCGCGGTCGCCGGCCGACTCGACGACCGAATCGACGCGGGCCGTGTGCCGATCGTCATCGGCGGTTTCGGCACGCGCGATTTCGTGGAAGCCGCGACGCTTGCCCGGCTTCGGCGTCTGGCGCGCCGCGCCCCTGCAATCGGCGGCGTTGAAGCCGGAGCCTGGCTGCTCGCCCGCGCCGGTCTGCTCGCCGGCCGCGCCGCCACCACCCATTGGGAGGAACTGGAGGATTTCGCCGCCGCTTTTCCCGATGTCGACGTGCGTCCCGACCGCTATGTCATCGACGGGCCGGTGTTCACCACCGGCGGCGCTTCGCCGACCTTCGACCTGATGCTGCACCTCGTCCGCGCCAGGCTCGGCATGGCCGTCGCCCTCGATGTGGCGAGCGTCTTCATCTACGATCAGGCGCGAACCGCCGCAGACGCCCAGCCGCTGGTGTCGCTCGGCCGCCTCGACGGCCATGATCCGCGACTCGCCCAGACCATCCGGGCCATGGAAAGCCATGTCGACCGGCCGCTGACCGTGGCGGCGCTCGCCAAACGCGCCGGCGTCACGGCGCGCACTCTGGAGGCGGTGTTTTCCGCCGCCATCGGCGAGACGCCCGGGGCGTACTATCTGCGCCTGCGCCTGAATGCGGCCCGGCGTCTGGTCCTCGATACCCGCGAACCGATGGCCGACATCGCCGCGCGCACCGGCTTTTCCTCCGCGTCGGCCTTTTCCCGCGCCTTCGCCCGAATCTTCGGCAAGGAGCCGAGCGAGCTGAGGAGGGGGGAGTACAACCGTTTTAACAATCGGCAAGGTTTTCCCGCCAGGCTTGAGCGGAGGTCGCCATGAAGCCGATCAGGTTGTCGAGCGCGCGCGGATTTTCAGGACCGGGAAAAGCGGGCCGACGCCCTGCGCGGTCGCTCGCGCGTCACCCGCGCGATCGATCGCCGCGCCGCGCTGCTTCGCGCCAGAGCCTTCGCCGTCAAACTGGCCGTCGGCCTCATTGCCTTCTGCATCACCGGCACGCTTGGGTGGTGGCTGGCCTTCTGATGTCTGAGAGTTCCGTCGACTGGACAACCGGACGCGGATCGCGATTGGCGTCGCCGCGCGCAAGGGTTTTTCGCGGCATCGACGGATTGGAAACCATCGACTGGTCGCGCTGACCGTCGCCAGCCGAAACGTTCCCCCGACACCTTGCGTCGCGGAGCGAACAGGGCCATCGCTCGCCGGAACCCGCCCGATTCGCTCCGCCCGGAACGCCCCATGCCCTCGTTGTTGAAATCGCCGCGCGCCGCAGTCATGGCGGTCTTCGCCGCCTTTGGCGCCACGGTCGGCGGCTTTGCCGGCTCGACGCCGCAAATGATGGCGCAGGCCGGTCTCGACAACGCCACCTTCGGCTTCGCGGTCACCGCGATGACGATCGCCGGCGTCACCTCGATGAGCATGGCCGGCGCGCTGGCGCGTCGTTTCTCGCACCGCTTCCTCCTGCTCGCGCTCCCGCCGGCGATGTTGGCCCTGCTCGCCCTGACGCTGACCGCCGGGTCGATGGCGTTGTTCTTCGTCGCCATCACGCTCTACGGCCTCGCCATGGGTGCGACCGACGTCATCATGAACGCCGAGGCCGGCGCCATCGAGGTCGACATGAAGCGGCCGGTCTATACCGGCTTTCACGGCAGCGTCTCGCTTAGCGTTGCCGTTTTCGCCATCCTGTCGAGCCTGCTGTCGACGCGCTACGGCACGCTCGCGACAATGGTCCCCGTCGCCATCGCGATGCTGCTCGCCATGATCTGGGTCTGGATCGCCGTGCCCGCCCGGCCGCTGCCTTTGGCCGAAGGCGCCCGATCCGGCTTTGGCGGCTTCACCCGCCCGCTGGTGCTGACCGGCGTCGCCGCCGGCCTGATCATCGCCTCGGAGATCACCGCCCTGTTCTGGTCGTCGAAGCTGCTGGCCGAGACGGCGCCGCAATTCGCCGCCATCGCCGGCCTCGGCGCTTCGTTTTTCGGCCTGACCAATGCGCTCGTGCGTTTTCCGGGCGACGCGTTGCGCGCCCGCTTCGGCGAATTCCGCCTGATGGGCGCCACTTTATCGGTCGCCATTCTCGGCTTTGTCGGCCTCGGTTTCAGCAACGGCTTCGCCGCCAACGTGTTCTTCTTCGCCCTGATCGGCATGGGTCTGGCGGTGCTTCCGCCCTGCCTGTTCGCGCTCGCCGCGCGCCAGACGCCGCACAACCGCGCCGCCGGCCTGTCGGTCGCCATGCTGGTCGCCGGCGCGCCGCGCATCGTCGCCCCGACGCTTTTCGGCGCCATCGCGGCGTCGACATCGACGCGCATCGCCTTCGGCCTGTGCGCGCTGATGCTGCTCGGCGCGTACTTCACCATCCGCAAACTGGCGCGAAGCTGATCCCGGCCGCGGCAATTGGCGGTATCTTGACCGCCGTTACAAACGCCCCGCACTTCCTGTGCACGGCTGAAGCATCGGCCGTCCGCCGATTCGCGCGACGACGAAAGACAGGCAAGCATGATCGCCAAAGTGACCATCGCCGGTTCGGGTTCGTATCTGCCCGGCCCGCCGATCCCTTCCGCCGGGCTCGATTCGGTTCTCGGCGCCATCCCCGGCCTGTCGCCATCGCTCGAAGGCCGGGCCCGGCGCATGCAGGAAGCGGTGTTGAAACGCACCGGCGTGCGCCGGCGCCACTACGCGCTCGATCCTGCGACGCGGGCGCAGACCGAGACCAATGTCTCGATCATGGAAAAGGCCGTGCGCGCCACGCTCGACATGGCGGCAATCGAACCGGCAAGCGTGGACTTGCTCGTCACCTCCGGTCCGATGGCCGATTTCGCCTGCCCGCCGACCAGCGCCCTGCTGCAGGGCCGTCTCGGCATCGAGAAATGCGCCGAGATCGAAATCCATTCCAATTGCACGGGAACGCCGAAAGCCCTGCAGATCGCCTTCGACATGCTGCGCGTCGGCCGCTATCGCCGCGCCATCGTCGCCTACGGCCAATTGTCGTCGGTCTTCCTGCGCGCCGAATACTACACGCCGGACAAGGTCGGGCTGGAGAACCTGGCGCTGCGCTGGATCATGTCGGACGGGGCGGGCGCGCTGGTGCTCGAGCGCGGCGGCGACGGCGTCGAATTGCTCGACGTCCATGTCGAATCGATCGGCGGCCTCGATGCGCCCGGCATGTCCGGCTTCGCCATGGCGGCTTCGCCCACGATCACCCGCTCGCCGGCATGCGCGTGCTCGAGGCGTTGGCCGCGAGGGTGCGCAGCACGTGGCCCAGGATATCGCCCGCGTTTCCCGCCACGCCCCCGTCCACCTCGTCGATGGCCTCGCCGCCATGCTCGCCAACGCCGATATCGCAGGCGCCGATATCGGCCATTTCCTGCTCGGCATCCCCGGCCGCCACTTCATTTCCGAGCCGATCACCGCCCATTTCCTCGCCACGCTCGCCACCGACCCGCGCGACCGGATGGATTTCACCCGGGTCGACGATTTCGGCTATTGCGGCGGCGCCACCATGCTGGTGCAGTTCGATCGCCTGATGCGCA
>JADJTR010000007.1 GCA_016711085.1 Phyllobacteriaceae bacterium
GACCGGAACAATGTCGCCGATTTTCGCGACGTTTTCATCAACAATAACGGGAATGAGCCAAGGCGATCGGCCGACGATCTGGCCGGCCCTCCGGCCGGGCTTTTCCACAAGAATGCCGGTGGTCATGCCGATGCGGGAGGACTGGAACGCCTTTTGCTGCGCCGTGACCAGCGCCTGCAATTCCAGCAGGCGTCGATGCTTGACCGATTCGGCGACCTGGCCGGCGCGATCGGCGGCGGGCGTACCCGGCCGTGGGGAGTATTTGAACGAATAAGCGCCGGCGTATCCGATTTCCCGGATCAGGCGCAGCGTCGCCTCGAAATCCGCGTCGGTTTCCCCCGGGAAGCCGACGATGAAATCGCCCGACAGCGCCAAATCCGGCCGGACGGCGCGAATGCGTTCGACCAGCCGCGAATAATCGGCGGCGCTGTGTCGGCGATTCATCGCCTTGAGAATACGGTCCGAACCGGATTGCACCGGCAAATGCAGGTAAGGCATCAACGCCGGCAGGTCGCGGTGGGCAGCGATCAGATCGTCGGCCATGTCCCGGGGATGGCTGGTGGTGTAGCGGAGACGGGCAAGGGCGGGTATTTCGGCCAGGCGAAACAGCAGACGTCCAAGACCCCAGCGTTTTCCGTCCGGCCCGTCGGCCGCCCAGGCGTTGACGTTCTGGCCAAGCAGGGTGATTTCGCGCACGCCGGCGGCGACCAGTTTCTCGGCTTCGGCGACGATCTGCGCGACCGGCCGTGAGACTTCCGCCCCGCGCGTATAGGGCACGACGCAAAAGGTGCAGAACTTGTCGCAGCCTTCCTGCACCGTTAAAAACGCGGTGACGCCGCGCGCCGCCACCGCCCGGCGCTCCGGCGCGGGCAATTCCCCGAATTTCTCGGCGACGGCGAATTCCGTTTCGATGATGCGTTCGCCGCCGCGGACCCGCTCGATCATGTCGCCGATGCGATGATAGGATTGGGGACCGATCACGAGATCGACGGCGCCGGCGCGATCGAGAATCGTTGCCCCTTCGGCCTGCGCCACGCAGCCGGCGACCCCGATCAGCGTTTTTCGCCCTTCGTTGGCATGGGCCTGCTTGAGCAGGCGCAATTTGCCGAGTTCGGAATAGACTTTTTCCGCCGCCTTTTCCCGGATGTGGCAGGTGTTGAGCAAGACGAGATCGGCATCTTCGGCGGTTTCCGCCGGCGAATAGCCGGCGACGGCCAGTGCATCGCCCATGCGCTGCGAATCGTAGACGTTCATCTGGCAACCCCAGGTCTTGATGAAGACCTTGCCGCCTTTGCCGTTTTCCGGCCGGTCGTCGGGGAGGTTCGCAGCGCTCATCGCCGTCTTGTATCGCCGCGAATGCCTGCCGCCAACCCGGTCAAAGCCGCACGCCATTGCGAAATGCCGAAATGAACCGGCGGATTTCGGTTTCCGCCAGACGAATCGCGTCCTTGCGGTCGATTTCGTCGAGGCTGAAAGCGTCGCCGAAACCGATCTCGACATCGAAGACGTCGCGTTTCAGCAAATCACGGACATGAGGCACGAGTTCCTCATCGCCGATCCATGAGGCCCGCATGCGATGGCGGCGGCCGACGGCCACGCCGTGGTGACGGGTATAGGCAATGGCGACCGGCTGGATTCGGATATCCGGAACGGTTTTCCGGGCGATCTCGGCGGCGGCGAGCAGCGAACTCTTGAACGGCCGCAATTTCACGCCGTCGCCGGTCGTGCCTTCGGCAAACAGGACAACGACCGCGCCCGCGGCGAGTCGCCCGGCGATGATCGCGGCCTGGTCGGCGGCGCCGCGCCGGTTATTGCGGTCGACGAAGATCGTGTTGGACATCCGCGCCAGCCCGCCGATCACCGGCCAGCCGCTCAAATCGCCGCGCGCCACGAAGGTCACCTCGCCCAGTGCGCCGAGGGCGACGATATCGATCCAGGAAACATGATTGGCGACGATCAGAAGCGGTTTTTGCGCCGCGACTGCGCCATGGGCGACGATTTTCAGACCGAGCAACCGCGCCGTCATGCGCCGCCACTTCATCGGCAGCCAGCCCGGCCGGAGCACGCCAAGGCCCACGCCCAGCCACTGCGCTGCGGCGAAAAGCGGCGTGGCCGCCGCCACGACGCCCAAAGTGGCGACGGTTCGCATCCTGCCGGCCATGGGGGATTCCTGCTCCGATTCCGCCGCTAGCGGAGATCGCGGCGCATGACAAGCGCGGTCGACGCCGGCTCGCCCTTGCGCTCGGCGTAGTAACCCGGCCGCTTGCCGACCTCGCGGAAGCCGAGCCGCCGATATAACGCCAAAGCGGGCGCGTTCCTTTCGTCGACTTCGAGAAACACGGCTTCGGCGCGATCGGCGTGAAGGCGCAACAGCACCGCATCCATCAGGCGGCGGCCGACGCCGCCGCGGCGCGCCGATTTGGCGACGGCGATGGTGAGAATTTCCGCTTCCCCGGCGGCCAGGCGGGCAAGCACGAAACCCGACAACGGTCCGCCGCCCTCGCCTTCGCGGCGGGCGGCAAAGCCGAAAACCGGCGTCTGGGCCAACAGGGCTGCGAATTCGCCGTCATTCCAGGGCCGCGCGAAACCCTCATTGTGCACTGCGGCCATGGCTGGCGCGTCGGCGCGGCCGAGCGGTTCGATCACCCAATCGCGCTTGCGAAATCCGGCGAATGAAATCACGGCGTCCTCCGCGGCAGAGATTGCCCGCTTTGCGGTTTGGCGTCAGGCTTGCGCAGGTAAAGCGGCGACGCCGGCTTTGTCGCATCGGCGCTGGCGGCCAGTCTGGCGACCATGCCGATATCCGGTGACGCCGAAACGCCTTCGACCGCGAGATCGTCGCCGCGGATCATGGGCGCGGCCGAACCGGTCAGGATGGCGTTGGCGCCAGCGGCGATTTCGCGGGCCCGGGCAATGGTCAGCGCCACGGACGCAAGGACCTGATTTCCTTCGGCGTTCCACAGCGCGGCGTAGACCTCGTCGCGACGCGCATCGAGCGCCGCCATCACGGCCCGGCCGGGACAGGCCTTGCGCACCGGCTCGGCCAGGGCGTCGAGGACATCGACGCCGACCGACGGGATAGCGAGCGCCAGCGCCAGCCCGCGCGCCGCGGCGACGCCAATGCGCACGCCGGTGAAGGAACCCGGGCCGACGGTCGACGCGACGCGACCGATATCCCGATAGGATTTGCCCGCCGATTCGAGGGCTTCATCGATGACATCGGATAGCGCCGCAGCGTGTCCCGTAGCCATCGGCCGGACGATGCGCGACATTTCGCGATCCGCTTCCGCGTCGTAAACGCAGGCGGCGCATTGGGTCGAGGCGGTATCGAGGGCGAGCACGATCATGTACCGATCATGCCCTGAAATCGTCAACGAAGCCTGTGCGCGCAGTCAAGCGGCGAACCGCGCCTTCAATTCGCGGCGGCGGCGATGGAGAACCGGCTCGGTATAGCCGTTCGGCTGCTTCGTTCCCTCGAAAACCAACTCGCAGGCGGCCTGGAAGGCGATGGAGCCATCGAAATCGACCGCCATCGGCATATAGGTTAAATCGCCGGCGTTCTGGCGATCGACGATGGCGGCCATGCGCTTCATCGTTTCCAACACCTGGCCCTTCGTGCAGACGCCATGGCGGAGCCAGTTGGCGATATGCTGGGATGAGATACGCAAGGTGGCGCGGTCTTCCATCAGGCCGACATCGTTGATGTCCGGCACCTTCGAGCAGCCGACGCCCTGGCTGACCCAGCGCACGACATAGCCGAGAATGCCTTGGGCGTTGTTGTCGAGTTCCTTCTGGATATCCTCCGGCGACCAATTCGGCCGCGGCGCGACCGGCACCGACAGGATGTCCTGCAACTTGGCGCGGGTTCGCGATTTGAGCTTGTCCTGAACGGCGAAAACGTCGACGCGATGATAATGGGTGGCGTGCAGCGTCGCGGCCGTCGGCGACGGCACCCAGGCGGTGTTCGCCCCGGCCTTCGGGTGGGCGATCTTCGCCTCGAGCATCGCCTTCATCAGATCCGGCATGGCCCACATGCCCTTGCCGATCTGCGCCTTGCCCGAAAGACCGCAGGCAAGGCCGATGTCGACGTTCCAGTTTTCGTAGGCCTGGATCCAGGCTGCGGATTTCATGTCGCCCTTGCGGATCATCGGGCCGGCTTCCATCGACGTGTGCATCTCGTCGCCGGTGCGGTCGAGGAAGCCGGTATTGATGAACACGATGCGCGACGCGGCGGCGCGGATGCATTCCTTGAGGTTGACCGTGGTGCGGCGCTCCTCGTCCATGATGCCCATCTTGATGGTTTCCGGCGCCAGGCCAAGCGCCGCTTCGACGCGGCCGAAAATCTCGACCGCGAAAGCCACTTCCTTCGGACCGTGCATCTTCGGCTTGACAACATACATCGAGCCGGCGCGCGAATTGGCGCGGCGGCCGTTCGGTCCGATGTCGTGCAGGGCGATTGCCGCGGTGACATAAGCGTCCATGATTCCTTCCGGAATCTCGTTCCCGTCTTGGTCAAGGATGGCCGGGTTGGTCATCAGGTGGCCGACATTGCGCACCAGCAGCAAGGCGCGGCCGGGCAGGACAAGCGGAAGGCCGTCGGCGCCATGATACTCGCGGTCGGCGTTGAGGCGGCGGGTCATGGTCCTGCCGCCCTTGTCGAAGGTGTCGTTCAGGTCGCCCTTCATCAGGCCAAGCCAGTTGCGGTAGGCGATGACCTTGTCCTCGGCGTCGACGGCGGCGACCGAATCCTCGCAATCCTGGATGGTGGTGATCGCCGATTCGAGAATGACGTCGGCGATTCCGGCCGGATCGGTCCTGCCGATCACATTGTCGCGGTTGACGACCACTTCGACATGCAGGCCGTGGCGTTTCAGCAGGATCGCCGTCGGGGCGGACGCCTCGCCCTTCCAGCCGGCGAGTTCGCCGCCGTCGAGCAGGCCGGTGATCGCGCCGGAGGCGGTGGTCACGGTGAGGCGGCCGTGGGTTATGGTGAAACCGGTCACGTCGGCCCATTTGGCGTCTTCAAGCGGCGCGGAGGCGTCGAGGAAATCCTTGGCCCAGCCGATGACGCGGGCGCCCCGGGCCGGATCGTAGCCGCCGCCGGAAGGCGGGTCGCCGAGCGCATCGGTGCCGTAGAGAGCATCGTAGAGCGAACCCCAGCGGGCATTGGCGGCGTTGAGCGCATAACGCGCGTTCATCACCGGCACAACCAGCTGCGGTCCGGGAATGGTCGCGATCTCCGGATCGACATGGGCGGTTGAAATGGTGAAATCCGGACCCTCGGGCGCGATATAGCCGATATCGCGCAGGAAGGCCTCGTAAACCGCCATGTCGGACGGCGCGCCATGGGCGCGATGCCAGTCGTCGATCTTATGCTGCAACGCGTCGCGTTCGGACAGCAATGCCCGGTTCTTCGGGGCGAGATCGGCGACGATTGCCGAAAATCGGGACCAGAACCGCACCGGCTCGACGCCCGTGCCCGGCAGCGCCTCGTTGTCGATGAAATCCTTCAGCTCGCGGTCAACCTGCAAACCGTCGACGAGGATGCGTTCGGCCATGGCGCGACTCCTGCAAAATTCCCGGTGTTTTCCGGGCTTTCACCACGGTGAGCGGCCGGGGTCAATTCGGCTTACGGCGCAAGCTGTTTACGCGGCGACGATAAAATCGGTTCAACCGGCGATGCGCGGCCGGCCGGAGGCGGTGGCGACAATCCTCGCCTCGATGAAGGTCCGCTGGCCTTCGATCGTCGCGGCGGAGATGTCGCTGTCGATGTCGACGTGGGCGTCAGCCGCGCCGGCTTCGCCGGCGCGGGCAAGCGCCTGAACCGAGGCCTCAGCCTCGGCCACGGCAAGCGCGGAGGCCTCGTCGCCATGGTCGGAGAGGACAGAGGCGATCTGGACGCGGAACAGACCCTCGCGCGGGCTGGAGACATGCGCTTCGACCGCGACGCGGACCTGGCCGACCACCGCGCCGACCGCATTGGCGACATCGGCGTGTTCGGGCACGATAATGCCGGTTCCAAGCAGCGTGGACAGACGGGCGTAATGCAAGCCGGCCGACGCGCCGAGGCCGACGACCGGGCGGTCGAGCGACAGCGCAAGCCGGGCGATCCCGCCGGCATGGTCGAGCGAGCGGCGCATCAGCGCATGGGCGGCGTAGGCCGGATCAATTCCGTCCTCGACAAAGGCCGTTTCGAGGATGACCTCGGCGGAGCGGCGCGCGACGGCGTCGAGCACACGCGCCGAAATCGATTCCGCGCCGGCCGCGATGGCCAGGCCACGCCCGTCCTTCTTCCGGGCGAACAGCGCCGCTCCGAGGCGGGCCGCGCCGGCGTCCCAATTGTCCTGGCGGGCGAGCACATGGGCGGCGTCCGACGGGGTGAAGCCGGAAAGCGCGACAAGGCCGCGCGCCACGAGGCGGTCGAGCACGGCGAGTTCCGGGTTGACGGCGATGAGCCTGTCGAGCGGGGCCGGTTCAACGCCGGTTTTCGCCAGCAGTTTCTCCTCCGGCGCGGTCAGGCCCGGCGCCGGCAGGCCGGTCGCCAACGCGAAGCGGCCTTCGAAACGGTGCGGATGGATGGATTTGAGCTGCCGGTCGAGATGGAAGCGGACGAGATCGGGGAAATGCTGTCCGACCAGCGCCAGCGGAACGAGCCGGCGCGGGCCGAGCCGGAGCGTCGCGCCGAGACCCTCGACGATTGTCACCTCCGAATCGCCGCCAAGGCCGAAGGTGCGCATGGCGACCGCCTCCACCATGGTGCGGAAGCCGCCGACCGTCGCCCCGTCCGGATCGAGGCGCGGCCGGCCCCGATCGAGCACCGCGACGTCGGTGGTGGTGCCGCCGATATCGGAAACGACGGCGTTGTCGACTCCGGCCAAATGCCGCGCGCCGACGAGGCTCGCCGCCGGGCCGGACAGGATGGTCTCGATCGGCCTTGACCGGGCGAAGGCGGCCGACACCAGCGCGCCGTCGCCGCGCACCACCATCAGCGGCGCGGAAACGCCGTGACCGGCGAGCCAGCCCTCGACCGCGTCGATCAGGCGGGCGAGCATCGGCACGAGGCGGGCGTTGAGCAAAGTGGTCAGCGCCCGGCGCGGGCCGCCGAGCTTCGAGGTCAGCTCGTGGCTGCCGGTGACGGCGAGGCCGGCGGCGCGGACCAGCTCCATGGCGGCCAGTTCATGGGCCGGGTTGCGGGTGGCAAACAGGGCGCAGACGGCGACGCCCGAAACCGCGCCGGTCCATGCCGGCAAGGCCCGCCCGAGCGCGGCGAGATCGAGCGGCGTCGCGTTGCCATGGACATCGTGGCCGCCGGGGCAAAACACCACCGGATCGGACCCGAGCGCGGCGCGAAGCCCGTCGCGATCGAGATCGGCCTCGGAAAAACCGATCATGACGAGGCCGGCGCGGCCGCCCTGGCCCTCGACCAGAGCGTTGGTGGCGAGCGTCGTCGACAGCGACACGAGACGAATGGCCGACGGCGGCAGGCCGGCTTCGGCCAAGGCTTTTTCCGCCGCTTCTTCCACGCCCAGCGCCAGATCGTGGCGGGTGGTGAGCGCCTTGGCCTTGGCGATCACGCCCTTGTCCGGCGCGTGGATCACCGCGTCGGTGTAGGTGCCGCCGGTGTCGATGCCCAAAAAATGGGGGCCGAGAAAGTATGTTGCGCCGCTCATGGGGTCCGCCCGTTTCCACTCCGGTTATCCGAAAGCAGCGACGTTGCGAAGGCGGGAGAAGCGACGGGGAGTGTTGCAGGGGCGTCGGGGGGCGGTTGGCGGTGGATACGCCGCCTTCCAGCGGATTTTATTTCGTCCGCCTCTCCGCCGGCTTCGGTCAACCCGTCTCCGTCGCCCCTCTCCGGCCCTTCGGGCCACCTTGTAACTCTTCATGTGCCGAATCCGGTATGGTGCCGGTTGCGGTGGCGGACGGGAGACCGACCCACCTCTGGGCGTGCGAGCCCGTGGGAGAGCCTGGGTCGCCGTCCGCCGTTCCATCGAACCCGAACAGTCGCCTGGGCCGCAAGCGAAGCCCGTTTAGGCAAGGATGGGAAAAGATGGACGCCATTGTTGTGGGGATCGACGTTTCGAAGGATCGTCTTGACGTATGTGTGACGCCGTCCGGGGAGGCGATGGCTGAAGCCAATGACGCGGCCGGGGTCGAGAAGCTCGCGTTGCGCCTGGCCGGGCTGACGCCGGCGCTTGTGGCGCTGGAGGCGACCGGGGGCTACGAGACGCTGGCGGCGGCGGCGCTTTCGGCTGCGGGCTTGGCCGTGGTCGTGGTCAACCCGGCGCAGGTGCGTTCGTTCGCCGATGCGCTCGGCAAGCGGGCCAAGACCGACCCGATCGATGCGGAAGTGATTGCCCGTTTCGCCGCGGCGAGCGGCGTCAGGCCCAAGCCGCTGCCCGATGAACAAAGCCGCTTGCTGGCCGATCTGGTGACCCGCCGGCGGCAGATCATGGCCATGATCGTGGCCGAGGAAGCCCGGCTGAAGCGGGCCGCCAACCGCCAACTCAAGAAGAGCATTGGCCGCCTGCTCGCGGCGCTTCGGCGCGAACTCGAGACCCTCGACGCCGATCTGGACAAGCAGATACGCAGCTCGCCGGCGTGGCGCATCAAGGAGCAACTGCTGTCGTCCGTGCCCGGCGTCGGCAAAGGCATATCGCGCACCCTGATTGCCGAGCTGCCGGAGATCGGCAGCCTCGACTGCCGCCAGATCGCTTCGCTGGCCGGCCTCGCTCCGTTCACCCGGCAGTCCGGCAAATGGCGAGGCAAGAGCTTCATCAGCGGCGGCAGGGCGAGCGTGCGCGCCGCCCTCTTCATGGGCGCTTGGTCGCTTCGCGACACAATCCGGGCCTCAAGGCCTTCCGCGACAAACTCGTCGCGCAGGGAAAGCCCAGGATCGTCGCCATCGTCGCGACAGCCCGCAAACTGCTCACCATCCTCAACGCCATCATTCGGGAAAACCAACCATGGCGCCAACAAAACGCTTGACCGCCAAGACAGTCGCTCTCCCCCGCCTTGGGCAGGGGAGAGGAAGGGCTGCATCGCCGGCGGCGGCTTCCCTCTCCCTACGGGGCGGGTGGCCCGCAGGGCCGGTGGGGGGGAACGTTGTTGTTGCCCAAAAATTCGGCAAGCCGCAAAAGCCTGTCAACGTCATCGGCCTAAATCGGCGACACTCCAATTGTAAATACGTCCGATAACAACCTTCATCCACAACTTCCTTTGGCCATAACCCTCATTTCGCGAGCGACCTTTACACTCTGTTTTTTAACTCTTTTTTCGTCCTTTCTACCCATCTCAATTACTCTCTCAAAGCCCCTCGAAACAATCCCATTACATTCGGCTTGCGTCATAAGCGCGCGTTCACTATATGATCCAATCGGTGACTTTGGATGCCTGTAAATGGATGACACCGCTACATACTTGCGCGCAATGATGTCGCTTATTGCCCGGCAAACGTTTCCTCCTGAAAAGCTTGCGGAGATTGTCTCCAACGTAGGCAATGCGAAAACATTCGAGACGTACAATCTGTTTGACGGCACGCGTACCCAAACCGAGGTTGCTAAGCTGATAGGGTCGGATCAGGGATTACTAAGTCGTACCGTCAAGCGCTGGTTTGATGAGGGGGTATTGGTCAGAACCAACGATGGTTCGACGGTGAAGCCCGTTCATCTTTACCCTATTCCTGATCGTATTGTAATTCTTGCGAAGAAGAAACTTAAGGAGCCCCCGGATGGCGGACGACGCGATTCTCCAGAAGCTTGACACTTTAATACGGCTGCAGGCTCATCTAGCTGTTTCCAATTTGAATTCGCAAAAGGAGAAGATTCTTTTCCTTTCAAGAGCTGGTATTTCACCTCGTGAAATTGCCGACTTGTTAGGCACAACCGCCAATACTGTGAACGTGGCACTATCCAACGCGCGAAAGGATGGAAGCATTAAAAAGCGCGGCAAGCAGGAGGGCGATTCGAATGGCGAAAGGTGATGAAAAGGGGCTGTCTTCTCTCGAGAAATTGCTTGTTCTTGGACTTAATCGGCAGGGCTTGAAGCAATCACAGGTAGCCAGCGCGCTTGGCATGCATCGGACGAGCTTGAGCCGCGAGTTTCCAAAGGGGGTCTTGGCGGAAGTTGCTCGATTGGCAGGGCGGAAGATGGAGATTGACGATGGACAAGAAGCAAACTGATGATTTAATCGCAGAAATGAGAGATGTGAAAAAATTGCTGGTGTTACAGCTACTTTGCTCTGATGTTTCTCAGAGGCAAATCGCATCGATGCTTGAAATCAGCGAAGCTACGATGAGCAGAATGATTCCTCGTGGGACTGTAAAGAAGGGGCCGAAAAGCAGCAAACGGCTACCGATTAGTGAGGGTTCCTAATGGACGATAAGAAACTCTCGCGTATTGCTAACGATCTTGACGCGATAAAGAAACTGATGATTTTCCAACTTCTTGAAAAAGGCTTCTCTCAGTCTCAGTTAGCGAGCGCACTGGGTGTTAGCCAGCCAACGATCAGCCGTATGTTGCCGAAAGGCGGGGCAAAAAGAAAGTCGAGTATCGATGAATAACCGTACGCCAATTGTAAATATTAGTGGCGATTACGAAGAGAGCCTGATTCAATTAGCTAGTCATTTGGGAAAAAATTCATTAAGACGGAAATTATTCAATGCGGTCTACGGCCGAGGAGAGAAACCGAAATCAAAAAAGCAAATAATGGACTGCGCAGACATTTCTCAGGAAGGTACAAACGCTCAGCAGGCACAAAACGAACTTGAACACCTTGCCAAACATCATCTCATCTCGAAGGTATCGAATGACGGCTCTGTTGAAGACAGGTCGCGTTATCTTTACGGGAAAGACCCAACAGTTAGAGCCAATCGTGAGAAAATAGTCGGATTTGCGGACAACCCAAGTCGGGCTGCCAAAGTAGCAACAAAGCGAAACCCTTCGGGGCGACCAACCGCGCCACCTCCGCTCATTAGCCGCTCAAAGCTACGCAAAAAGAAGAAGCTTGTAGTCCTATACCTAACTGCGAATCCCTATTCGGATGCGCTCAAGTCGGACCCAGAGGCTTTGCCACTTCGCGTGGACCTTGAAGTTCGGCTTGTTCAAGATGCGATTAGAAGGTCGATCTTTCGTGATAATGTTCGAGTGGAGTATCGGCCTGGAGCCGACCTACAGTCCCTTATCGACGGCTTAAACGACCACCGACCACAGATAGTTCATTTTTCCGGCCATAGCGGCCCAACTGACCTATCCCTCGACAATCAAAGCTTAGAAGGTCCCGATTTTGAATCTCTGCCGTACAGTCTACTCGCAAAGGCGATCACTTCTACGGATATTCGACCAAAGGTTATTGTCCTCAACTCCTGCGACAGCCTCAGTGCGCTACAATCACTCAAAGGAAAGATTGACGTTTTAATTGGGATGACCACGTCAATTTCCGATGTGGCTGCTTCTGTATTTGCACCTCAATTTTATGCGGCATTAGCAAGCGGACAATCAATCCAATCAGCCTACAGTCAGGCAGTGGTTGCTGTAGAGGCTGCGTCAATCAGTGAACAAGACACGATAAAAATATCGTTCGCCGACGGAGTCGATCCTTTGCGAATGAAAATGGTTTAGTAAGCCCCCCCTACTCCCCGACTTTCAGCACCTCGATGAAGGCTTCCTGCGGGATGTCGACCTTGCCGAACTGGCGCATGCGCTTCTTGCCCTCCTTCTGCTTGTCGAGGAGCTTGCGCTTGCGGGTGACGTCGCCGCCGTAGCATTTGGCGGTGACGTCCTTGCGCAGCGCCGAGATGGTCTCGCGGGCGATGACCTTGCCGCCGATCGCCGCCTGGATCGGGATTTTGAACATGTGCTGCGGGATCAGCTCTTTCAGCTTCTCGCACATGGCGCGGCCGCGCCGCTCGGCCGCGGTGCGGTGGACGAGCATGGAGAGCGCGTCGACCGGCTCCTCGTTGACGAGGATGCTCATCTTGACGAGGTCGCCCTCGCGGTAGTCGGTGAGCGCGTAATCGAAGGAGGCGTAACCCTTGGAGACGGATTTCAGCCGGTCGTAAAAATCGAAGACGACCTCGTTCAGCGGCAGATCGTAGACCAGCATGGCGCGTTTGCCGACGTAATTGAGATCGACCTGGACGCCGCGGCGGTCCTGGCAGAGTTTCAGGATGGAGCCGAGATATTCGTCGGGGGTGAGGATGGTGGCGCGGATCCACGGCTCCTCGATGGCGACGATCTTCATCACGTCGGGCAGATCGGCCGGGTTGTGCAGCGCGGTCGAGGTCCCGTCGCGCAGATTGATGGTGTAGACGACCGACGGCGCGGTGGCGATCAAATCGAGGTCGAATTCGCGCTCGAGCCGCTCCTGGATGATTTCCAGATGCAGCAGGCCCAAAAAGCCGCAGCGGAAGCCGAAGCCGAGCGCGGCCGAGGTCTCCATCTCATAGGTGAACGAGGCGTCGTTCAAGCGGAGCTTGCCGATGGCGGCGCGCAAGGCTTCGAAATCGGCGGCGTCGACCGGGAAGATGCCGCAGAACACCACCGGCTGGGCCGGCTTGAAGCCGGGCAGCGCCGCCGCCGTGGGGCGCTTGTCCTCGGTGATGGTGTCGCCGACGCGGGTGTCGGCCACTTCCTTGATCGAGGCAGTGATGAAGCCGACTTCGCCGGGGCCGAGTTCGTCGACCATCTTCATCTTCGGGGTGAAGACGCCGGTGCGATCGACCGGATAGCGCGCGCCGGTCGCCATCATGCGGATCTGCTGGCCCTTGCGCAAAACGCCGTCGATGACGCGCACGAGAACAACGACGCCGAGATAGGCGTCGTACCACGAGTCGACCAGCATCGCTTTCAGCGGGGCCGACGCGTCGCCGGATTGCGGCGGCGGGAGCTGTTTGACGATGGCTTCGAGCACGTCGGGGATGCCGATGCCGGTCTTGGCCGAGATCAGCACGGCCTGGCTGGCGTCGAGGCCGATGACCTCCTCGACCTGCTCGCGGATGCGCTCCGGCTCGGCGGCCGGCAGGTCGATCTTGTTCAACACCACGACGATCTCGTGGCCGGCGTCGATGGCGTGGTAGACATTGGCGAGCGTCTGCGCCTCGACGCCCTGGGAGGCGTCGACGACGAGCAGCGAGCCCTCGCAGGCGGCAAGCGAACGGGAGACCTCGTAGGCGAAATCGACGTGGCCGGGCGTATCCATCAGATTGAGGATGTAGGCCTGGCCGTCGGAAGCGCGATAGTCGAGGCGCACGGTCTGCGCCTTGATGGTGATACCTCGCTCGCGCTCGATGTCCATCGAATCGAGCACCTGCTCCTTCATCTCGCGCGCCTCCAGCCCGCCGCAGGCCTGGATCAGCCGGTCGGCGAGGGTGGATTTGCCATGGTCGATATGGGCGACAATGGAGAAATTGCGGATATGGGCGAGCGGGTGCGTCATGGCCCGCCTGATAGCAGAGGAGCGCGGGAAGGCAAGGGAGGGCGGCAATCGGCGAACAGGGAGTAGCGAATAGCGAGTAGCGACGGGAACGCGCGGTCGCTTTGCGAACCGGCGCCTTTATCCCCGGGATATCCTCTCGCCCGCCTTTCGCTACTCGCTATTCGCTGCCGACCATCCTCCCCTCCGGCATGTCGATCAGCACCGGGGCGTTTCGCGCCCGGGCGCGGGCGAGCGCCGGGGCGAGGTCAGCGGCGGACGACAACCGTTCGGCATGGACGCCATAGGCCTTGGCGACCGCGAGGAAATCCGGCGGCGACGGCGATACGCCGACCGGCGTCACGCCGGCGGCCAGCATCGAGGTCTCGATCTCGCGGTAGCCGGCATTGTTCCACACCAGCACGATGACCGGGACCTGGGCGTCGCTGAGCGAGCCCAGTTCGGCGAGGCAGAATTGCAGCCCGCCATCGCCGATCAGCGACACCACCGGGCGGTCCGGACAGGCCAGCGCCGCGCCGATGGCGGCCGGCAGCGCATAGCCGAGCGCGCCGTAACCGGTGGCGGAATTGAACCAGTGCGCATCATGGTCGAAAAAAAGATTGCCGGCATAGACCGGCTGGGTCGAATCGCCGGCGATGATCGCGCCGGGCAGCGCGTCCCGGATCGTTTCCAGAAGGGCGATCTGGGCGCGATAGGCCGGTGAAAGTCCGGCCAGCGCGGCGATGCGGGTCGCCGCGGCGCGGGCGGCGCCATCACGGCCACGCGGCGCAATCCTGGCCAGCAGCGCGGCGGCGGTTGTCGCCGCGTCGCCGCGAAGATGCAGGCCGGAAGGGCCGCGCGCGAGCTGCGCGGGATCGATATCGACACGGATGAGGTTGGCGATTTCGGGAAAGCCGCCGACGGCGTACATGTCAGGGTCGGTCGGACCGAATTCGGCGCCGAGCGCCAGCACCGCGTCGGCGTCGGCGATGAGCCGGCGCACGGCGACAAGGCTCGGGCTTGCCGGAACCAGCAGGCGGTGGCCGTGCATCAGGCCGCGGGCGTTGACGGTGGCGACGACAGGCGCACCGAGCGCATCGGCCAGCGCGCGCAGTTGCGCTTCGGCCCGGCGCGCCCCGCCACCGGCGAGGATGGCGGGGCGGTTGGCGGCGGAGAGCAGCGCCGCGGCGCGGGTAACAGCTGATTCAACAACGGCCGGCAGTACCCCCACCCCTGACCCCTCCCCACAAGGGGGAGGGAAAACCGGTCCTGCCAACGCCGGACTCCCGGCATCCACGGATTGCCGCTGCGGCGCGCGCAACTGATCCCCCTCCCCCTTGTGGGGAGGGGTCAGGGGTGGGGGTATTTCCGGATTTGGTTTGCGCGCCTCGGTAAATTGAGGAAAACCGGCGGCGGCCATCCCCATCACATCGGTTGGAATCTCGATGTGGACCGGACCGGGACGGCCGGCGGTCATCAAAAGAAAGGCGTGATCGAGCGCCGGCTCGAGGTCTTCCGGCTGGTCGACTCGCAGCGAGGCGAGCGCCACCGAGGCCAGCGTCGCCTGCTGGTCGGGCAATTCGTGCAGATGGCCGAGGCCGCGGCCGAGCGTGGCGCGGGCGTTGACGCCGGAGACGACCAGCACCGGCACGGAATCGGCGCGCGCCTGGGCAATCGCGGTGAGCGCATTGGTCAGGCCCGGCCCGGTGATGACGAAGGCGACGCCGGGCCGGCCGGAAACGCGGGCGTAGCCATCGGCCATGAAGCCGGCCGCCTGTTCATGGCGCGGCGTGACGTGACGGATCGCCGAAGCGGCGAGGCCGCGATAAAGCTCGATGGTGTGGACGCCCGGAATGCCGAAGACGGCATCGACGCCGCGCGCCTCAAGGCCCGCGATCAGCGCCTCGCCGACGGTCGTCACGCGGCTTCTCCCGGCGCCAGGCGGCGCACGAAGGCGGCGATGCGGACAAGCGCCGCGTCAATGGCGGCGTCGGGCGCGGTGAGGCTGATGCGAACCCAGCCTTTCAGCGCCTCGCCGAAGGATTCGCCCGGCATGACGGCGACGCGCGCCTCGTCGAGCAAGCGAGCGGCGAAGCCTTCGCCGGTCAGGCCGAGACGGCGAATGTCGGCGAGCACGAACATTCCGGCCTGCGGCAAACGGCAGGAAACGCCGGGAAGGCGGTCGAGCACGGCGACAATGCGTTCGGCGCGACTGGCATAGGAGGCGCGCATGGCCGGCGCGGCGGTAGATGCATGGGTCAGCGCCCAGGCGGCCGCATCGGCGATGAACGGCGGGCCGCCGAACAGCATGGTCTCCGACAGCGGCAAGAGGCGCGAACAGAATTCGGCCGGGCCGACGGCCCAACCGGCGCGGAAACCCGGCGCGGCGTGCGACTTGGATATCGAGGCGACGGCGACGGTGCGGTCGGCCAGCGCGGGCGCGTCGAAGGGCGAAGCGAATTCGCCGGAATAGATCAAATCCTCGTAGACTTCGTCGGCGACGATCCACAGATCGTGGCGACGCGCCACGGCGCCGAGCGCCTCGATGTCGCCACGCGTCAGCACGGCGCCGGTCGGATTGTGCGGCGTGTTGAGGAGGAGGAGGCGCGATCGCGGCGTGATGGCGCGCTCGACATCGGCGGCGCGCATCCTGAAACCATTGTCGGGACTGAGCGGCACGGGAACGAGCGTCGCTCCGGCGGAACGGATGACGCCCTCGTAGGTGGCGTAATGCGGATCGCCGACAAGGACTTCGTCGCCGATGCCGACAAGGCCGGTCATCGTCGCATAGAGCGCCGTCTGCGTTCCGGGGAAGCACAGGACGTTTTCGTTTCCGACGGCGCGGCCGGAGCGCCCGGCGTATTTGGCCGCGATGGCCTCGACGAAGCCCGGCTCGCCGCGGCCATTGGAGTAGCCGGTGCGGCCCGCCTTCATGGCCGCGTGCGCCGCCTCGACCAATTGCGGCGGCGCGGCGATGTCCGGTTCGCCGATGGTGAGCAGGATGACGTCGTCGCCGGCGGCCTTCATCGCTTTGGCGCGCATGTGGACGGCCCATTTGTCGGAGCCGAGCCCGGCGAGCCGGTCGGTGATCGCGGCATAGCGCATCAGGCTTGCTCCGGGCTTCCGGCGAGCGCGCAGGACAACATCGCCTCAACGGCCATGCGGCCGGCGGCGGCGAGTTCGCCTGCAGCGAAAAGGTCGGGGGCGAGCGAGGCTTCAAGCCACAATCCGTCGATGACGGCGTTGATGGCGGTGGCGAGCCGCACAGCGGCCCCCTCGCCCGGCATGCGGCCGGATTCGGCAAAAACACCGAGGAGCAGGCTTTCGATCTCGCCCCGGAAATCCAGGTAGGCTTCGCGGTGGATGCGGGCGAAGGCCGCATCGGCGTGAACCTTGGCGATGAAGCCGGCCCAGACCGAAAGGGCGCGGCCCGACGCAACCGGTGGGGCGAGGTTGGCGACGACAAAGGCGAGAAGGCGTTGGCGCGAATCCCCGACGGCGCCGGCGAGCGCGGCGCGGGCCGCCTCTGTCATCTCCGCCATGGTTTCGGCGTAGGCGGTGCGCAGCAGATCGTCCTTGCCGGGAAAATAGTGGCGAATGAGGCCGGGAGTGACGCCGGCGCGAAGCGCGATCTCGCGCACTGTGGCGCTCTCGACTCCTCCCACGGCAATGGCGTCGACCGTCGCGGCGACAAGATCGGCGCGGCGGCGGTCCTCGCCTTCGCGACGGAAGGCCTTGCGTTCGGCGCTCATGCGCGCAGCACCGGGCGGGTCAGGCAGGTCGGACCGCCTTCGCAGGCGATGCACAGCGCATCGGCCTCGAAGGTCGAGACGACGCAACCGGCCTCTTCCATCAGGCGGCGCGTCTTGGGAAAGCCATCGACGGCGATGACGCGGCGCGGCGCGGTGGCGAGCACGTTGAGCGACAGGCCGAGGCTTTCGGCGAACTCGTCCTCGGGCGCAACCAGCAAGCCGACGCCGATATCCTTCAACAGGCGGAAAAAGGCGAAGGGCAGCAGTGGCGCATGGACGAGCGCCAGATCGGGGGCGAGCGGCGAAATCACCGACTGGAGATGAAGGCAGGCGTCCTCGCCGGTCCAGAGCGGCAAATCATAACCGATGACGTCGATGCCATGGCGGCCGAGGATGATCTGCAGTTGACGCACGCCTTCGCGGTTGGTGCGCACGCCCATGCCGACGGCCAGCGTGTCTTCGTCGACGAACAGGCAATCGCCGCCCTCGACCAGGCCCGGCGGATCGATTCGCCCGATCACCGGCACGCCAAGGCCGGCAAAGGCTTTTTCGTGCAGGCCGGGTTCGGCAAGACGCAAGCGTTTGCCCATCGACAACAGCACCGCGCCGGCGTCGACAACAAGCGACGGGTCGTGGACGAAGACGGAATCGGCCAATCCGTCGTTCCGGTCGTCGATGAAGGAGACCTCGGCGCCCGAGGCCGCGACGAGACGCACCAGTTCGGCGTGCTGCGCGGCGGCGCGGCCGGCGTCAAAGCCGGCGCCATAGTGCCAAACGGCGGGATCGGCGTCGCGCATGGGGCCGTCCGGCCGGCGCATCAACACGCGGCGCAAGGGAAGCGACATGGACTGGGCGCCGAAGGTCTTCATTTTCGTCTCCGCGAACGATCCTTGTTATACAAACGAATAATTTTTCGGCAAGAGCGGCTTGGCCAGTTGACGCCGGCGTGACGCTTCATCATTGTCGGGGCATGGATACACGGGGCGCGCGATCAGGGAGAGGCCGCCCCCGTCAGGCCGCGGCGACGCCGCGCGGACGGGCGCGTTGACGATTCCACAAAAAGCCGAAGCGGTGCGGGTGCGCGACCTGCACAAATATTTCGGTGCGCTGGAAGTTCTCAAGGGCATTTCGCTGACCGCCCATGACGGCGACGTGGTGGCGTTGATCGGCGCCAGCGGTTCGGGAAAATCGACTTTCCTGCGCTGCGTCAACATGCTGGAGAACCCGACCTCCGGTTCGGTGGCGATCAATGGCGAGGAAATCCGCCTCAAGCCCGACGGCAATGGGGCCTGGCGCCGGCCGACCGCAAGCAGATCGAGCGCATCCGTTCCCGCCTCGGCATGGTGTTCCAAAGCTTCAATCTGTGGAGCCACATGACGCTGATCCAGAACGTCATGGAAGTGCCGGTGCATGTTCTGGGCGTGCCGAAAGCGGAGGCGCACGCCGAGGCGGAAGCGTTGCTTGCCCGCGTCGGTCTCGCGGAAAAACACGATGTCTATCCTTCGTTCCTCTCGGGCGGACAGCAGCAGCGCGGCGCCATCGCCCGGGCGCTGGCCGTCCGGCCGAAAGTGATGCTGTTCGACGAGCCGACCTCGGCGCTCGATCCGGAACTGGTGGGCGAAGTGCTCAAGGTCATCACCGATCTCGCCCGGGAAGGGCGGACGATGCTGGTGGTGACGCATGAGATGAAATTCGCCCGCGAAGTGGCGAACCGCGTCGTCTACCTGCACCAGGGGCTGGTGGAGGAGGAAGGTCCGCCGGACGAGGTGTTCGGCGCGCCCAAATCTGAACGACTGAAGAAATTCATCCAGACCGTCTCGTGATGGCGGATGGCAAAACGGGAGAGAAAACCATGACCAACTGGACCAGAACACTCGCCGCCGGCGTTGTCGCCTTCGCCGCGTTGACCGGCGCGGCGCAGGCCGAAGCCGTCAAGATCGGCATCGCCGCCGAGCCCTACCCGCCCTTCGCCTCGCCCGACGCGGCCGGCAATTGGGTCGGCTGGGAAGTCGAGATCATCGGCGCGGTGTGCGAGGCGGCGAAGCTCGAATGCGCCATCACGCCGGTCGCGTGGGACGGCATCATCCCGGCGCTGACGACGAAGAAGATCGACGCGATCATGGCCTCGATGTCGATCACCGAGGAGCGCAAGAAGACCATCGATTTTTCCGACAAGTACTACAATACCCCGACCAGCGTCGTCGGCGCAAAGGGGACCAAGATGGATGCGACTCCGGAGGGCCTCAAGGGCAAGATCCTCGGCGTGCAGGTGTCGACGATCCATGCCGACTACGCCAAGAAGCACTTCGCCGGCTCAGCCGCCGAAATCAAGGAATACCAGACGCAGGACGAGGCCAACGCCGACCTCGCCGCCGGCCGTATCGACGCCACCCAGGCGGACGGCATCGCGCTCGACGCGTTCCTCGCCTCTGAGCAGGGCAAGGCGTGCTGCGAACTCAAGGGCAATGTGGCTGACGACCCGGCGATTCTCGGACTTGGGGCGGGCGTAGGCATCAGACAGGGCGATCCGCTGAAGGACACGTTCAACGCGGCCATCAAGGCGATCCGCGACAGCGGCAAATACGACGAGATCTCGAAGAAGTACTTCAACTTCGATATCTACGGCGGCTGACACGCTCTCGGCCACCGGGCGCGGCCGCATGGCCGCGCCTGCAATGGAGGATTGCCGCCATCGACGTCTTGGCGCTCGCCGCAACCAGCGTATTCGACCTGCTCGCCCTGTCGCCGCCCGGCTGGGGCGGCAACCTGTTGCGCGGTCTTGCCCACTCGCTGGAGATCGCCGCCGGCGCCTATGCGCTCGGCATCGGCATCGGCGTGGCCGGGGCGGCGGGCCAGCTCTATGGCGGACGGGTGCCGCGCGACCTGCTCGAAGCCTACACCACGGTGGTCCGGGCGGTGCCGGAGCTGGTGCTGATCCTGCTGCTCTACTACGCCGGAACCGACCTGCTCAATCGCGGCCTGGAGGCGTTCGGCTTCGGCCCGGCCGACATTTCCGGCCTCGCCGCCGGAATCGTCGTGCTCGGCATTGTCCAGGGCGCCTATTCGACCGAGGTGATCCGCGGCGCCATCCTCGCCATCCCGCAGGGGCAGATCGAGGCGGCGCGGGCCTACGGCATGTCGGCGCGGTTGTTGATGCGGCGCGTGACGCTGCCGGCGATGCTGCCCTATGCGATACCGGGGCTCGCCAATCTCTGGCTGATCGTGACCAAAGACACGGCGCTGCTCGCCGTTGTCGGCTTCAACGAACTGGCCCAGGAAACCCGACAGGCGGCCGGGGCGACGAAAGCCTATTTCATCTTCTTCCTGGCGGCGGGCGCGCTCTACCTGATGCTGAGTCTGGTCTCCAACGCCGCCATCAGCCGGATCGAAAAGCGGGCGCGGCGCGGCATGGCCAATCCGGCCGGGGGGCCGGCATGAAGGCGCCGGAAAAATGGGCGGGCCACCACCTGGCGATGATCGTCATCGGCGCCGTGATTGTCGTCGCCTGCGCGACGCTGATGCGCTGGGACTGGCTGGCGGACTATGGCGACGAGATCGCCGCAGGCCTGTGGCGGACGATCTGGATCCTCGCCGCCTCGGTCGGCCTCGGTTTTGCACTGGCGGTCCCGTTCGGCTTCGTGCAGGTCACCGGGCCGGCGTGGCTTTCATGGCCGGCGCACGGATTTTGCACGCTGATCCGCGGTACGCCGCTGCTGATCCAGCTGTGGCTGCTCTATTACGGGCTCGGCTCGCTGTTTCCCCAATTTCCGTGGATTCGCGACTCGTTCCTGTGGCCTATCCTGCGGCAGGCCTGGCCATACGGGTTGCTGGCCTTGACGCTGTCCTTCGCCGGCTACGAGGCGGAAGTGATGCGCGGCGCCTTCGCCGGCGTGCCGAAGGGACAGATCGAGGCGGCGCGCGCCTACGGCATGAGCCGCTTCACGCTGTTTCGCCGCGTCTGGCTGCCGCTCGCCGTGCACCGCGCGCTGCCGACGCTGGCTGGCGAAACCGTGCTGCAATTGAAGGCGACGCCGCTGGTGGCGACGATCACCGTGTTCGACGTGTTCGCGGTGGCGTCGAAGGTGCGCCAGGATACGTTCATCGTCTACGAACCGCTGCTCCTGGTGGCGGTGGTCTACATGATCCTGTCGGGGCTGATCGTGCTCGCCTTCCGCGCCTTCGAAGCGCGGCTGCCGGTTCGTCTGGGCTAGGATTGTTCACATCGCGAAAATAATCGCGGGACGATGGCCGGCTGCGGCTTGACTGCGGCGACGCCGGCGCGCAGCCTGCCCGGAAATAAGCCGTTTGGCCTCCTTCGAATCGCGAGAAATACCTTGTCCATCTGGTCATTCCAACTTTATTCCGCCCGGAATTTCACGCCGTGGGACCGGGTGTTCGAAAATCTGGCCACGTTGGGTTATAAGGAAGTTGAGGGATATGGCGCGCTCTATGCCGATCCTTCCGCGACCCGCGGGCTGCTCGATCGCAACGGCCTGTCCATGCCGACCGGCCATTTCAGCCTCGACGCCCTGGAGCAGGATTTCGACACGACGGTGCAAACCGCCAAGACGCTCGGGTCAATTCCATATACTGCCCGTATATCACGACGGGCCAACGCCCGACAGTTGCCGCCGGCTGGTCGGCGTTCGGCAAGCGGCTGGCGGCAATCGGCGCACGGGTCAACGCCGCCGGATTCGGCTTCGGCTGGCACAATCATGATTTCGAATTCAAGGCGCTCGCCGACGGTTCGCTGCCGATGCAGCTGATCCTCGACGCGGCGCCTGGCGTCGACTGGGAGATGGATGTCGCCTGGGTGGTGCGCGGCGGGGCTGATCCGCTGGCGTGGATCGACCGCCAGGGCGCGCGCATCACGGCGGCGCATGTGAAAGACATCGCGCTTTCAGGCGAAAACGCCGACGAGGACGGCTGGGCCGACGTCGGCCAAGGCGTCGTCGATTGGACGGCGCTCCTCAAAGCGCTGAAGGAGAAAACGCGCGCGACGCATTTCGTCGTCGAGCACGACAACCCCAGCGACCTCGACCGTTTCGCCGGACGATCGATCACGGCGCTCAACGCGATGGAGGCGTAAGGTCATGGCGCGCAGACTCGGCGTCGGCGTCATCGGCTGCGGCAATATCTCGGCCGCCTATTTTCGCCTCGCGCCCCTGTTTAAAGGCATCGACATGCGCGCCTGCGCCGATGTCGCCATGGAGGCGGCGACGGCGCGGGCCAGGGAATTCGGCGTTCGCGCCGAAACGGTCGACGGCCTGCTGAAGTCGCGCGACATCGACATCGTCGTCAATCTCACCGTGCCGGCGGCGCATTACGCGGTGTCGAAGGCGGCGCTCGACGCCGGCAAGCACGTCTATTCGGAAAAGCCGTTCGTGCTGTCGGTAAGAGAGGGACAGGATCTGGCCCGGCGGGCGGCGAAAAAGGGGCTTCGCGTCGGTTCTGCCCCGGACACGTTTCTTGGCGGCGCGCACCAGCAGGCGCGCGCGCTGATCGACGCCGGCAAGACCGGCCGGATCACCTCCGGCGTTTGCCATGTGATGAGCCACGGCATGGAGCACTGGCATCCGAATCCGGATTTCTTCTTCAAGGCGGGCGGCGGTCCGGTGCTCGATCTCGGGCCGTATTACCTTACCAATCTGGTGCAATTGATCGGGCCGGTCCGGCGCGTGGCGGCGCTGTGCGCGATTCCGGCCCCCCAACGCACGATCACCTCGAAGCCGCGCCATGGCCAGAAGATCGACGTCGAGACGCCAACGACCGTCCATGCGCTGCTCGAATTCGTCGACGGCGCGACCATCACCTTCAACGCCAGTTGGGACGTGTGGTCGCACAGTCACACGCCGATGGAGCTCTACGGCGAGAAGGGCACGCTCAACGTGCCGGATCCGAATTTCTTCGGCGGCGAAGTCGGCCTGACGGACGGGGACAAGCCGGTGAAAAAACTGCCGGCGTTCCCCCATCCCTTCGGCGTCGCCAATCAGCAGTCGGGGAGCGGTCCGGTGGCGAATTATCGCGCCGCGGGGCTCGCCGACATGGCCGGCGCCATTGCCGAAAACCGGCCGCACCGCTGTTCGCTGGACATGTCGCTGCACGTCATCGATATCATGACCGGCATCCTCAAGGCCGGCGAAACCGGGCGCTTCGTGACCATGCCGACGCATTGCGAACGGCCGGCGGCGCTTTCGCCGCAGGAAGCGCGGACGCTTCTGGCGAGAAAGGGCTGACGCGGCGCGCGCCGCCGAACAGAAAAAGGGGAGACGAACATGACCTGGACGCCCGCCGAAGCCCGCTACGACGCGATGACCTATAACCGTTGCGGCAAGTCGGGCTTGCTGTTGCCGGCGATTTCGCTCGGGCTGTGGCACAATTTCGGCGGCGACACGCCGCACGATGCCAAGGTTGCGTTGTGCCGGACCGCCTTCGATCTCGGCATCACCCATTTCGATCTCGCCAACAATTACGGGCCGCCGCCGGGCTCGGCCGAGGAAGCGTTCGGCGATATCCTGGCGACGGATTTCCGCGGCTACCGCGACGAGCTGGTGATCTCGACCAAGGCCGGCTACCGCATGTGGCCGGGCCCCTATGGCGAATGGGGCAGCCGCAAATACGTGCTGCAGAGCCTCGACCAGAGCCTGAAGCGCATGCGGCTCGACCATGTCGACATTTTCTATTCGCACCGTTTCGACCCCGACACGCCGCTGGAAGAAACGATGCGGGCGCTGGAAACGGCGGTGAAATCCGGCCGCGCGCTTTATGTCGGCATCTCGTCTTACAATTCGAAGCGGACGCGCGAAGCCATCGCCATTCTCGATTCGCTCGGCATGCCCTGCCTCATTCACCAGCCGTCCTATTCGATGATCAATCGCTGGGTCGAGGAAGACGGCCTGCTCGACACGCTCGACCAATTGGGTATCGGATCGATCGCCTTCACGCCCTTGGCGCAGGGCATGCTGACGAACAAATATTTGACGGGCGTGCCGGCCGAAAGCCGCGCCGCGCAGGGCCAGTCGCTCGATCCGCACATGCTGTCGGATGCGACCACCTCCACTATCCGGGCGCTGGCCTCCATCGCCGAAAAGCGCGGCCAGACGCCGGCGCAGATGGCGATATCGTGGGTGCTGCGGGGCAATCGCGTCACAACGGCGCTGATCGGGGCGAGCCGGCCGGAGCAGATCGTCGATTGCGTCAGCGCGCTCGCCAACCGCGATTTCACGGCGGAGGAACTGGCGGCAATCGATCGCTACGCCCGCGAGGCGCATGTCAATCTGTGGGCGCAGTCGGCCGAACGGGAAATGTAGGCGGTGATTCGCCCGCCGGTCCCGCCCGGGTTTCATCGCGCTTCGCCGATCCGCCGGTTCGGCGGCCGGTGAACGATCGCCATGCCGTGGCGGTCGACGCGTGGAGGACAATTCGCCCGGATGCTTTTGGGGCGCGATCGGCAGGGAGTACGCCATGGCGGCGACAATGAAGGGACCGGGGATTTTTCTGGCGCAGTTCGCCGGCGATGGCGCGCCCTTCAATTCATTGAACTCAATCGCCGAATGGGCGGCCGGCCTCGGCTACAAGGGCGTGCAGATCCCGACCTGGGACGCGCGCCTGTTCGACCTCGACAAAGCCGCGGCGTCGAAAACCTACTGCGACGAGATTGCCGGCGTCTGCGGCGAGGCGGGTGTCGCCGTCACCGAATTGTCGACCCATCTGCAAGGCCAATTGGTGGCGGTTCACCCGGCCTACGATTCGCAATTCGACGCTTTCGCCCCGGCGGCCGTTCATGGCAATCCCAAGGCGCGGCAGGAATGGGCAGTCGGGCAGATGAAAGCGGCGGCGAAGGCGTCGCGCCATCTCGGCCTCGCCGCCAGCGTATCGTTCACCGGGGCGCTGGCCTTTCCGTATCTCTATCCGTGGCCGCAACGGCCGGCCGGCCTGATCGAAGAGGCTTTCGCCGAGCTTGGCCAACGGTGGCTGCCGATCCTTGATATATATGAGGACAATGGCGTCGACATCGGCTTTGAAATCCATCCCGGCGAGGATGTGTTCGACGGCGCGACCTTCGAGATGTTTCTCGCCGCCGTCGGCGGCCACAAGCGTTGCGGCATCAATTACGACCCGTCGCATTTCCTGCTGCAGCAGCTCGACTATCTTGAATTCATCGACATATATCACTCGCATATCTTTGCATTTCACGTGAAGGACGCCGAGTTCAACCCGACCGGCCGACAGGGCGTCTATTCCGGCTATCAGGGCTGGATGAACCGGGCCGGACGTTTCCGCTCCCTCGGCGACGGCCAGGTGGATTTTTCCGGCATATTCTCCCGGCTCGCCCGCCACGGCTATGATCGCTGGGCGGTGCTGGAATGGGAATGTTGCCTGAAATCGCCGGAACAGGGCGCGGCCGAGGGAGCGCCATTCATCGAAAGCCACATCATCGAGGTCACCGGCAAAGCCTTCGACGATTTCGCCGGTGGCGCGACCGACAAGGCGCAAATCCGCGCCATGCTCGGCCTGGATTGAGGAGTACGACACGATGGCGGCGACACGGCAGGAGAGAAACACCGGACCGATCCGGCTCGGCATGGTCGGCGGCGGGCGCGGCGCCTTCATCGGCGGCGTCCACCGCATCGCCGCGCGGCTCGACGGCGAGTTCACGCTCGTCGCCGGCGCCTTGTCGTCCGACCCGGAGCGGGCGATGGCGTCGGGCGCCGATCTCGGCCTCGATCCGGCGCGGACCTATGCTTCGTTCGAGGCGATGGCCAAGGCGGAGGCGGCGCGGCCGGACGGCGTCGAGGCGGTGGCGATCGTCACGCCCAACCATGTGCATTTTCCCGCCGCCGCCGCCTTCCTCAAGGCCGGCATTCATGTGATCTGCGACAAGCCGCTGACCTCGACGCTGGCGGACGCGAAAAAACTCAAGGCGCTGGCGCAAAAGAGCGGCCGTCTGTTCGTGCTGACGCACAATTACACCGGCTATCCGATGGTGCGGCAGGCGCGCGCCATGGTGGCGAAGGGCATGCTCGGCGACATCCGCCTCGTCCAGGCCGAATACCCGCAGGATTGGCTGAGCGAGCCGGTCGAGAAATCCGGACACAAACAGGCAGTCTGGCGCACCGATCCGGCGATGACCGGGGCGGGCGGGGCTTCCGGCGACATCGGCACGCACGCCTACAATCTCGCCCGCTTCGTCTGCGGCCTCGATCTCGACCGCCTTTCGGCCGATCTCGACAGTTTCGTCGCTGGCCGGCGCGTCGACGACAATCTGCATGTGCTGCTGCGCTTCAAGGCGAAGGGCAAAGCGCCGGCGGCCAAGGGCATGATCTGGGCGAGTCAGGTGGCGCCGGGTAACGAGAACGGTCTGAAGCTGCGCATTTACGGTTCGCGCGGCGGGCTTGAATGGGTTCAGGCCGACCCGAACTATCTCTGGCATGCGCCGCTCGGCGAACCGAAACGGCTGATCACGCGCGGCGGGGCCGGATCGAACGAGGCGGCGGCGCGGGTGACGCGCATCCCCTCCGGCCATCCGGAAGGTTATCTCGAAGGCTTCGCCAACATCTACGCGGAGGCGGCGCGCGCCATCCGCGCGGCGCGGACGGGCCGGAAACCGCCGAAGGACGTGATCTTCCCGACGGTCGAAGACGGGGTCGAAGGCGTGGCGTTCGTCGCCGCCTGCGTCGCTTCGTCGAAGAAGAACGGCGCGTGGACGAAACTCGATAAGTAAGCATTTGCTTACGCTTCCTCGCCCTCGACCGGCTTCAACCCGACCCCGGCCAGCTCGGCGGCGGTCAGGCGAAAGGCGGCAGCGCGCGAGAAGGCCAGCATCATCGCCTTGCGCACATGGGGCGCAAGACGGTGTTCGGGGGCTTCGCGCAGCAATTCCGCGCCATAGCCGTCGGACAGCAGGAAGCCGGCGTCTTCGGGGAAAATGTCGGCCGGGACGTGCGGATGGGTGGCGAAATAGAGCCGGTCGCAGAATGCGCGGTATTCGGGCCATTTGCGATCGACGCGGAAATCCTCGATCGACGATTTGACCTCGACAATGAGGATTTCGCCCTTGCGCGACACCGCCACGAGGTCGGCGCGCCGCCCGGTGGCGAGCGTCAGTTCCGGCACGACGGCGAGACCGTCGCGCTGGAACAGGCGCAGCACGCCGTGGCGCACCAGCAGCGCGCGCTCGGATTGGCGCCCGTCGGCGAGCGGATGGCGGGCGAAGGGATCGATGATCGGCACGGCCCGACCATGCCATGCTTGCTCCCTTGCGGAAAGCCGCCACGGTGTTGCATCGACGCATCATCGGCCGACCAAATGCCGGCAAACGGCTCACCGGACTTGGCAAATCGCCGAATTGAAGACTAGGACTGCGGTCTCAACGGGGCAAACTGGCATTTTGGCTGCGGTCGACGCCGCAACGCAGAGGGATTCGCATGAATTTTCGGACTGCCCTGACCGCCATCGCCTTGTCCGTTTCGCTCGCCGGCTGTGTCGGCGTTGGCGGCGGCGCGCCTGGCCTTTTCGACAATCCCTATGGCGCGCGCCGCGACGGCGGTTACGCCCTGCCGGCGATTCCGATCGAAAAGATCGACAAGAAGTGGCGCCGCCAGACCGTGGACTACGTCACCAAAGAGGCCCCCGGGTCGATCGTGGTCGACACCGGGGCGCGGCACCTCTATTTCGTCATGCCGGGCGGCAAGGCGGTGCGCTACGGCATCGGCGTCGGACGCGAGGGCTTCACGTGGAAAGGCCGCGCCCGCATCGCCATCAAACGCGAATGGCCGATGTGGACGCCGCCGCCGGCGATGATCCAGCGCAAGCCGGAACTGGCCAAATGGGCCGGCGGCATGCCGCCCGGCATCGACAATCCGCTTGGCGCGCGGGCGCTCTATTTGTTCAACAAGGGCGGCGATTCGGGATACCGGCTGCACGGCACGCCGGAATGGAGGTCGATCGGCAAGGCGATGTCGTCCGGCTGCATCCGCATGCTCAACCAGGATGTGATCGACCTCTACAACCGCGCCGAGGTCGGCGCCAAGGTGGTGGTCTTGTAGGTTTTCTCCGCGAACCGTCCAGGCAACGACGTGTCGCAAACACCGGCCGGGCCCCGCCAAGGGCCCGGCCGATGCGTTTCAAGGCCTTTTCAGGCGTATTGCTCGACGCTTTGCACTTCCGGAATGAAATGTTTGAGCAGGTTCTGGATGCCGTGCTTCAACGTCGCGGTCGACGACGGACAGCCGGCGCAGGACCCCTTCATGTTGAGGAACACCGTGCCGCCCTCGAAGCCGCGGAAAGTGATGTCGCCGCCGTCCTGGGCGACGGCCGGGCGGACGCGCTGATCGAGCAACTCCTTGATCGTGGCGACGATTTCGGCGTCGGCCGGATCGTAGAACTCTTCCTCCGGGCCATGTTCGGCCGCCTCGAAAGCGCCATTCATCACCGGGCGACCGGAGAGGAAGTGCTCCATGATCGTGCCGAGAATGGCCGGCTTCATGTGCTGCCATTCCGAGCCGGCCTTGGTGATGGTGATGAAATCGCTTCCGAAAAACACGCCGGCGACGCCGGGGACGTCAAACAAGGCGCCAGCGAGATCAGACGCCGTCCGGGCTTCCTCCGCCTCGCGGAAATCGGCGGTGCCGGTCTCAAGCACCGTCCGGCCGGGAAGAAACTTGACCGTGGCCGGGTTCGGCGTCGCTTCGGTCTGGATGAACATGATCGGTTGCCCTGTTTGGAATGATTCTAAATTAATGCGGCTTCGCCCGGCTTTCAAGTTGCCTCAGGCAATCGCCTCGATGTCCGCGTCTGAGAGGTTCCATGGCACGATGGTGACGGGAATGGGGAAAAATGCGCCCTTGCCGGCAACCGATGCGACCAATGGTCCGGGCCCGTCCTTGCCGCCGCCGGCCGCGAGCACGAGAATGGCGATATCCTGGTCTTCCTCGATCAGCCGATGGATCTCCTCGGCCGCCAAGCCTTCGCGCACGATGCGTTCCGGATCGATCCCCGATTTCTCGCGCAGCGTCGCGGTCGCCGCGTCGAGCGCGGCGTGGGCGGCCTGCATCGCCTCATCCCGCATGATCTTCTCGACCCCCAGCCAATGCTGGAAGTCGCCCGGCGCGACGACATACAGCAGCACCAGCGCGCCGCCGGTCGATTGCGCCCGACGCGCGGCATAGGCGACGGCGCGCGACGATTCCGGCGTTTCGTCAACGACGGCGAGGAACTTGCGGCGATGTCCGGCCTCGCGGCTCAGGCGTCTGGAAACCATGGCGCACTCCGTCGGGCGGCGGCTCGTTCAGTTGTTCGGCCAAACTAAGCCCCGGGCGTCAGCCGAGCAAGCCGACGATTTCGCGCACGCCTTTCATCGTCCGCTCGGCGATGGCCGAGGCCCGTTCGCCGCCATCGGCGAGGACGCCGTCGATAAATCCCGGATCGTCGGCGATGCGGCGCATCTCGGCGGCGATCGGCGCGAGCTTGGCGACGGCGAGATCGGCGAGCGCCGGTTTGAAGACGGAAAACTGCTTGCCGGCGAACTCATCCATCACCGCGGCTTTGGTGATGTCGGCGAGCGCGGCATAGATACCGACCAGATTGTCGGCCTCTGGACGTTCGGCGAGCCCCTCGAGGGCCTCCGGCAGCGGCGCCGGATCGGTCTTGGCCTTGCGGATTTTTTTCGAGATGGTGTCGGCGTCGTCGGTCAGATTGATCCGCGAGAGGTCCGAGGCATCCGATTTCGACATTTTCGCCGACCCGTCGCGCAGGCTCATGACGCGCGCCGCCGGTCCGCCGATGACCGGTTCGACGACGGGAAATAACCGTGCACCGTCTCGTCGCCGACCTTCATCTCGACGCCGGCGCCGAGCGCCTCGATGCGGTCGGAGAAATCATTGTTGAATTTCTGGGCGATGTCGCGGGTCAGTTCGAGGTGCTGCTTCTGGTCCTCGCCGACCGGGACATGGGTGGCGCGATAGACGAGAATGTCGGCGGCCATCAGGCTCGGATAGGCGAACAGGCCGACGGAAGCGTTTTCGCGGTCCTTGCCGGCCTTGTCCTTGAACTGGGTCATGCGGTTCAGCCAGCCCATGCGGGCGACGCAATTGAACACCCAGGCCAGTTCCGCGTGCTGGCGCACCCGGCTCTGGTTGAAGACGATGTTTTTCACCGGATCGATGCCGGACGCGATGAAGGCGGCGGCGACCTCGCGCGTCGATTTGATCAGCTCGGCCGGGTCCTGCCAGACGGTGATCGCGTGCAGGTCGACGACGCAATAGATGCAATCGTGGCTGTCCTGCAGGGCGACGAAGCGCTTGATGGCACCGAGATAATTGCCGAGATGGAGGTTGCCGGTCGGCTGGACGCCGGAGAAAACGAGGGGCTTGAAGGACATCGGGCTGTTCCGTGGCTGGTGGAGGGCCTTGGCGAAGGCGCGGCGCTTATGGACGAGCGCGGTTGGAAGGGCAAGTGCGCCAATTCACGGACGGATCACGCGTGATTGGCTTTCGTGTAATTCGGCTTTGGACCGAGCGAGGTGTTCCCCGATGGCGAAACGGTTTTCCGACGAATCGTGGGCGCGCATTTTTAACGCCCTTACAAACAAGGGCGAGGCCGCCTACGGAATTCCCGGCCGCGATGCCGACAGCTTTGTCCTCGGATCATGGAACATCCGCAAATTCGGGGCGTTGAAGGGCGAAGGAGGCAACCTACGCAGCGACGGCGCCTGGGCACTCGTGGAGAAATTCGCTTCGGCCTGCGACCTCCTCGCCATTCAGGAAGTCCAGAGCGATCTGGCGTCGGTTGAAGAACTCGTGCGCCGATTGAACAAGAATGATGCAGATCCCTATCATTTCATCGCGTCCGATGTCGCCGGCAAATCTCCAGGCGAAGAAGGGATGGGAGAGCGTTTCGCTGTCATCTTCCGAGCGGATATTTTCAAGCCAGGGCCGATTATCAGCGATATTACCTTTGACCAAAGCGCCGTGGTTGAAAGGGTAAACGTTGCACTTGCCGCCGTTCGCAAAAATATTCGCGGTGAAGACAAATCAAAACTAAACAAGGCTTACGATTGGTTTTCCGAATTTACCGGGTTCGACAAATCGAAACTTCCGACTATGTTCGATTTTGTCCGATCTCCACACTGTATCAATTTCAGTGTCCAAGGTCGTGATGGGTCATCTCAGGAATTCGCCTGCGTTAACGCGTATCTTGTGTCAGGAAGCAATCGCGACCGCGAGCGGGAGTTTTTCGCCTTGTTGGAATGGCTCCGAAACGCGATCTCAGGAAACAATTTCTACAATGCGACCGCCGCGATTTTAATGGCGGATCTCAATCTTGATTTCCAGAAAGACAATGACGTTCGCCGATTGGTCATCGAGGAATTTGTGACAAATCTCAATGAGAAAGGAGAGGGCTGCGCCATCAACTTCCCGTTCCTTGATCGGCACCTCGAAAATGGGGTTTTCAGGACGAATTCACGCGAATCGGAAACCTACGACCATATTGCCTTCTTTTCCAAGGACCCGCGGTTTCCACGCGGACGACACAACGGGGAAGCCGGAAGGAATAACCCGGACAGATACGACTACGGCATGTTCGATTTCCTACGGTTGTTCCGCGATGCCGGCGCCATCAGCGGCGAGATCGGCGCGGACTATCTGAAGTTCGAGTTCGATGTTTCCGACCACATGCCCATTTGGGTCCGTTTACCGATTCCGCAAAAAGGGCAGCGCGAGTATCACACCGATTGATCGCGCCATGACGTGATTTCGATTTCATGCGCCGCATTTTACGCCGCCATCACCTGGCGCCGCGCCATCATGGCAGGGCAACGGGGAATGACGCCATGTGCGGATTTGTCTGCCTTTCGGGCATCGACGACGAGGCGCTTGCGGCGCGGATGCTCAATCGCATCGCCCATCGCGGGCCGGACGAGAAGCAAATCGTGCGCGTCGGCGGCGCCATCCTCGGCCATGCGCGCCTCGCCATCATCTCGCCGGAAGACGGGACGCAGCCGATCGTCGCCGGCGACCGGGCGCTGGTCGTCAACGGCGAAATCTACAACCACGCCGATCTGCGCCGCATCGCCGGGCCGGAACGCTTCGTCACCCATTCCGACTCCGAAACCATCCTGCATTTGATGAGCGACGATGCGCCGCGCTGGATCGCGCAACTCGACGGCATGTTCGCTTTCGTGCTGGTGCTGCCCGGCCGGGTGATCGCCGGGCGCGATCCGCTTGGCATCAAGCCGCTCTACCGGGCGGAAATGGGCGGTGGAACCGCCTTCGCCTCGGAAGTGAAAGCCTTCGACGGCGAGCGCGTCGACGCCATTGCGGCGGTGCGGCCGGGTTCGCTGTGGGACAGCCGCGACGGCGAGCGGCAATGGTTCCGCATGCCGTCCGGCCAGGCTGAGCCGGAGGAGGGGTTCGACACGGACAAGGCGGTGCGCGAATTGCGCCTCGTGTTCGAGGCGGCGGTGAGGAAATGGATGGTCGCCGACGTGGAGATCGGCTCGTTCCTCTCCGGCGGCCTCGATTCCTCCGCAGTCGCCGCCGTGGCGGCGCGCGAATTGGCGCGGGCAGGCCGCAGACTGAAAACCTTCGCGGTCGGCACGCCGGACAGCCCCGACCTGATCGCGGCGCGGCGCGTGGCGGCCCATATCGGGTCGGACCATTTCGAGCAGACGTTTTCGGCCGACGATCTGATCGAGGCGCTGCCGCTGGTGATCGGCCACATGGAGAGCGCCGATGTCGATCTGGTGCCCTCGGCCCTGCCGACGCACATCGTCTCGGCCCTGGCGCGCCGGCACGTGAAAACGGTGCTGACCGGCGAAGGCGCCGATGAATTGTTCGCCGGCTATACTTATCATCACGCCTATGCCGGCAAGTCGCGGGCGCTGGCCGAGGAACTGACGCGCGCGCTCGGCACGATGCACAACATCAACCTGCAGCGCGTCGATCGCATCACCATGGCGCTGGGGCTGGAGGGGCGCACGCCGTTTCTCGATCGCGACCTGATCGCCTTTCGCGCAAACGCTGCCGGCATCCTTGAAGATGAAGATCAACGCCGATGGCGCGACGACGGAAAAATGGATTTTCCGCAAGGCGGTGGAAGACCTGCTGCCCGCCGACATCGTCTGGCGCAACAAGGCGCAGTTTGACGAAGGGTCGGGATCGATCGACACGCTGCGGGTAGCGCTCGCCAAACTGACCGGCAAGCCGGCGCCGGTCCCGCGCGAAGACCAGGCGGCGTGCTTCCGCGCAATCCTGGAAAAGCAGTTCGCCGACCCGGCGCTGATCCTCAGCCAGGCGGGAATCTGGACGGCGAGCCGCGTGGTCGTTTGATCGGTCAGGAGCGCCGGCGGCGCAGCGCGCGCTCCAACTCCGTCCGGGAGAGACCGCCGGACAGCACGACCGCGGCGAAATAGACGATCGCCGCCACCGCGATGACAAGGGTCATCGCGACGAGGCGCGACCAGAAACCGCCGGCGAGCCAGCCGGCGAACAATCCCGCCAATCCCCACAATACGACGCCCATGACCGCGCTCGAGGCGGCGATCATGGCGACGCGCCGCACGGTGTGCGGCGACGGCCGGTAATGGCCGTGCAGCGCCAAGCCGCCGACCAGCAGGCCGATATTGACCCAGGCGGCAACCGAGGTCGCCGCAGCGAGCGCGACATGGCCCCAGACCGGAAAAAGCGCCAGGCTGACAACGATGTTGACAGCGACATTGGCGATCGAGAACCACAAAGGCGTGCGGGTGTCCTCGCGGGCGAAATAGGCCGGCTGGAACACCTTGGCCAGCACATAGGCCGGCAGGCCGGAGGCGAAGGCGGCGAGCGCGGCGGCGGTCAGTCGCGTCGTCTCGGGCGTGAAGGCGCCGCGCTGGTAGATCAGCGCCACGATCGGCTCGGGGAAAACCATGAGGCCGACGGCGGCGGGAAGCGTCAGTCCGAGGGCGAATTCGAGACTGCGGTTCTGCAAATGCTGCGCCTCGCCATCGTCTTTGGCCCTCAGCGCCCGCGACAATTCCGGCAGAAGCACGACCCCGATGGCGACGCCGATGACGCCGAGCGGCAACTGGTTGATGCGGTCGGCGTAGTTGAGCAGTGCGATCGCGCCATCCTGGGCTGAGGCGATGATCTGGCCGACGAGCAGATTGATCTGGACGACGCCGCCGGTCAGCACCGCCGGGCCCATGAGAACCATCAGGCGCTTGACGCCAGGCGTCAGGCGCGGACGCGAGAACGACAAAGCAAATCCTTCCCGCCACACGCCCCAGGCGACAAGCGCGACCTGGACAAAACCCGAAATCACCACGCCCCAGGAAATCCACAGGCCGGTCGCCGGCCCGTCGGCGCCGGCTGAGCGGGCGGCAATGAGGGCGACGATCATCAAGGCGTTGAGGAACACCGGGGCCAGCGCGGCGAGGAAATATTTGCGCAGTGAATTGAGGATGCCCGACAGCATGGCGAGCAGGCTCATGGCGAACAGGTAGGGAAACATGATCCGCGTCATGTCGACGGTGGCGGCGAACTTGTCAGGCGTGTCGGCGAATTTCGGCGCGATGACCGTGCCGACGAGGAAGGGCATGAAAATCATCGCGACCGCCGACAGGACGAGCAACGCCATGACGAGGAAGGACAGGACCTCCTCGGCGAAACGGCGCGCGCCGTCCCTGCCGTCGGCTTCGATTTCCTTGGCGAAAAGCGGAATGAAGGCGGTGTTGAACGCGCCTTCGGCGAAGATGCGGCGAAACAGGTTGGGAAAGCGGAAGGCGGCGTAAAACGCGTCGGCGATCGGTCCGGCCCCGAGCGCCGCGCCGATCATCGCCTCGCGAACGAAGCCGAGGGCGCGGCTGGCCATCGTGGCCCCGCCGACGGAGGCGAATTTTATTACAAGGCTCATAAGGCGGTCCTGACGGTCAGCTTTCGGCGGATTTAGCGCGGCCGGGTTTGGCCGCCTCGCCCTCGAGCACGGCAACAAGGCGTTCGCGGATTTTCTGCTGGCGGGATTCGCTGGTTATTTTATGGCCGACGAGATCGGTCACGTAGAAGGTGTCGATGATCTTCTCGCCGAAGGTGGTGATGTGGGCCGAGGCGATGTCGAGCGACAGATCGGCGATGGCGCCGGTAATGTCGGAGAGCAGGCCGGTGCGGTCGAGGCCCTCCAGCTCGATCACCGAAAAGCGGTTCGACAGCGTGTTGCGGATGACGACATCCGGGGCGATGCGGAAGGCCTTGGCGGCGCGTTTCGGCCGCGTCTTCTTTTCGATGATCTCGGAGAGCCAGGCCCTGCCGGAAAGCGCGTCCTCGATCAGTTTGCCGACGCGCTCGCCGCGGCGCTGTTCATCCTCGTCGCGCTCGAATTCGCGGGAAATGAGGATGGTGTCGAGCGCCCTTCCGTCGGCGGTGGTGAAGATGTGGGCGTCGACGATGTTGCCGCCCGCCGCCGCGCAGGCGCCTGTGACGATCGACAGCAGGCGCGGATGATCGGGCGCGAGCACGGTGATTTCGGTGACGGCGTGGAAATCGTGGGCGCGCACCTGGGTCGCCACCGGCCGGGTGAAGGCGCCGGCCTCGCGCAGGAAGGCGGCGTGGCGGAGCTGATCGTCGAAGGCGACGGTCAGCAGATAATTGTCGTAGTGCAGGGCGACGAGGCCGGCGCGTTCGCTCTCCGGCCAGTCCTTCAGCGCCGCCGAAAGCCTGGCGCGCGCTTCCTTGGCCCGTTCGGCGCGCGATACTTCGGAGAAGCCGCCGGTCAGCAACAGCTCGGTTTCATAGTAGAGCGAGCGCAACAGCTGACCTTTCCAGCCATTCCACACGCCGGGACCAACGCCGCGCGTGTCGCAGACGGTCAGGACGAGGAGCAGTTTAAGCTGCTCCACCGATTGCACCGTCTCGGCGAAGGTTTCGATGGTCTTGCGGTCGTTGAGGTCGCGGGTCTGCGCCGTCATCGACATGACGAGGTGGTTTTCGATCAGCCAGGCGATGGTCTCGACCTCGGCCGGCGAAAAGCCCATCGCCGGACAGATGCGCCGGGCGATGCGGCCGCCGGCGACCGAATGGTCCTCCGGGCGGCCTTTGGCGATATCGTGCAGCAGCACCGCGACATAGAGCAGTTCGCGCTGGTGCTTCAGGCCCGGAACCAGCTTGTGGGCGAGCGGGTGGAGTTTTTCGCCGTCGCCGCGCTCGATCTCGGCCAGCACCCCGACGCAACGCAGCAGATGCTCATCGACGGTGTAGTGGTGATACATGTTGAACTGCATCATCGCGACGATCTTGCCGAATTCCGGAACGATGCGGGCAAGCAGGCCGGCTTCGTTCATGCGGCGCAGATTGAGTTCGGGATCGCGGCGCGAGGTGAGGATGTCGAGAAACAGGCGGTTGGCTTCGGCGTCGCGGCGCAAGTCCCGATCGACCAGATGCAGCGAGCGAGTCAGCAGCTTCATCGCGTCGGGATGGTATTCCAGCCCGTGCTTGTCGGCGAACCAGAACAGGCGAAGCATGTTGACCGGATCGCGCTCGAACACCTTGTCGCCGGCAACCGAAATGCGGTGATTGTCGACGATGAAATCGGTCGTGCCGGCGAGCTTGCGGCGGCGGCGCGAAAATGTCGCCAACAGGCGGTTGAAGCCGCCGGCGCTCTGGTCGGCCTGTTCTTCCTCGAGCGCCGTGCAGAAGATGCGGGTCAGATCGCCGACATCCTTGGCGACGGTGAAATAGTCCTTCATGAAACGCTCGACCGCCGAAAGGCCGGGCGAGGCCTGGTAGCCCATGCGTTCGGCAATCTCGCGCTGCAGGTCGAAATGCAGCCGCTCCTCCGGCTTGCCGGTGGCGAAATGCATGTGGCAGCGCACCGTCCAGAGAAAATCCTCGGCCTCGCGGAAGCGGCGGTATTCAACGGCGGTGAATGCCCCTTTTTCCACCAGCTGCTCGCCGGTCGGCACGCGGTAGAAATATTTGCCGATCCAGAACAGCGTGTGCAGATCGCGCAGGCCGCCCTTGCCGTCCTTGACGTTGGGTTCGACGAGATAGCGGCTCTCGCCGGCCTTGCGATGGCGGTCGTCGCGTTCGGCAAGCTTGGCGGCGACGTATTCCGCGCCGGTGTCCTTGACGACCTCGGCGTCGAAGCGTTTGGCCATTTCGTCGAACAGGGACTGCTCGCCGAGAATGAAGCGCGCCTCGAGCAAGGCCGTGCGAATCGTCATGTCGCCCCGCGCCTGGCGCAGACATTCGTCGACGCTGCGGGTGGAATGGCCGACCTTCAGGCCGAGGTCCCACAGCATGTAGAGCACGTATTCGATGACCTGCTCGCCCCAGGGCGTCTGTTTCCATGGCAGGATGAACAGCAGGTCGATGTCGGAGCCGGGCGCCAGCGTGCCGCGGCCATAGCCGCCGACGGCGGCCACGGCGAGGCGCTCGGCAGCGGTGCGGTTGGGGCTCGGATAGACGCGGGCGGCGGCGAAATCGTGCAAAGCCGCGATCAGCTCGTCGATCAGGCGGGACAGGCGGGCGGCGCAGGCCGCCCCGTCGTCCTCGGCCAGCAACAGGCGTTCGGCGGCGTCGCGGCCGTCCTTCAGGGCCGATTTGAACAGCGCCAGAACCTCGCCGCGCGCCGCGGTCGAGACAGGATCGCCGGCGGCGGCAATGGCGTCGAGACCGGCGCGAAAGGCGCCGGCGTTAAGGATCTCGTCGAATTTCAGCGCGGTCTTCGCCATGTCGCCCCGGATCAAGCGGCGCGTCATAGCGCGATTTGGGGGAGGAGGGCCAGAGAAGCGCAGCGCGGATCGACATCCGTGTAAAAAGCCGATATCATGATATCGTCATTTGGAGATGCCCATAGCGCAACTTGTCGTTCGCCGTATCGATGAATCGGTAAAGTCCCGGTTGGCGGAACGCGCCGCGCGGCATGGCCGCAGTGTCGAAGCCGAGGTTCGCGCCATCCTTCAGGACGCGGTCAAGAATGAAGGCCGCCTGGATGCGGGTCTGGGTTCGAGAATCGCGGCGCGTTTCACACAACATGAATTGGCCGACGAAATCACTGAAATCCGTGGAGCGGAACTGGCCGGGGCCGAATTCGGCCCATGATCATTCTCGACACCAATGTCGTCTTTGCGTTGATGGCGCCGTCGCGCAACCCTACGGTGGTCGAATGGCTCGACCGGCAGGCCGAGACCGACATCTGGACAACGTCGGTCACCGTCATGGAATCCCGTTACGGGCTGGGGCTGCTGCCGGAAGGCAGGCGAAAAACGGAACTCGATGCGGCATTTTCCGCATTGTTGCACGAAGACCTTGAAGACCGTGTGCTGGCCTTTGACCGTCTGGCCGCCGATCACGCCGCGGCGATAGCACTTGACCTTAAGCGCGGCGGGCAGACGCTCGACTTTCGCGACGTCCAGATCGCCGCCATCGCCTTTTCGCGCCGCGCGACGGTCGCGACAAGGAATGTCAGACATTTCGCCCATTCGGGCGTGAATTTGGTCAATCCGTGGGTGGACCCGTGAAGGTCACGCCATCCCCTTCAACCGGTAGAGCGCATCCAGGGCTTCGCGCGGCGTCAGTTCGTCCGGGTTGAGGGCGGCGAAGGCGGCGCGCAGAGCATCCGTCTTTCCCGGCTTCGGCTCGGCCTGTCGGGCCACGGCGGAAAACAACGGCAGATCGTCGACGATGCGGTCGCGGGCGCGCGCCACTTCGGCGTTTTCGAGCCGGTGCAGCACGTCGCGGGCGCGGGCGACCACCGCCGCCGGCAGGCCGGCGAGGCGGGCGACCTGCACGCCGTAAGAGCGGTCGGCGGCGCCCTGGCCGACCTCGTGCAGGAAGACCACGTCGCCCTCCCATTCACGCACCTTCATGGTGACGTTTCTCAGCCGCGCCAGTTTCTCGGCCAACGCCGTCATCTCGTGGAAATGGGTGGCGAAAATGGCGCGGGCGCGGTTTTTCTCGTGCAGGTATTCGATCGCCGCCCAGGCGATGGAGAGGCCATCGAAAGTGGCGGTGCCGCGACCGATTTCGTCGAGGATGACCAGCGCCCGCTCGCCCGCCTGGTTGAGGATCGCCGCCGTCTCGACCATCTCGACCATGAAGGTCGAGCGGCCGCGCGCCAGATCGTCGGAGGCGCCGACACGGGAGAACAATTGGTCGACGACGCCGATCGTCGCGCTCCTCGCCGGCACGAACATGCCGGCCTGCGCCAGAATGGCGATCAGCGCGTTCTGGCGCAGAAAGGTTGATTTGCCGCCCATGTTGGGGCCGGTCAGCAGCCAGATCCGCCGGGCCCTTGACCGTTCGCCGGCGAAAGATCGCAGTCATTGGCGACGAAGGGCTGCTCGCCGGCGCGGCGCAGCGCCTGCTCGACGACCGGATGGCGCCCGCCCTCGATGCGGAAATCGAGCAGGTCATCGACCGCGGGCGGACCAAGCCGTCGCGGCGGCCAATTCGGCGATGGCGGCGACGACATCGAGCGCGGCCAGCGCCCGCGCGCCGCGCGGACCGGATCGCCTTCGGCCACCAGCCGCGACCAGCTCGTCGAAGATCGCCAGCTCGATCGCCAGCGCCTGGCCGGCGGCATTGGCGATCTTGGCTCTCCAGCTCGGCCAGTTCCGTGGTGGTGAAACGCATCGCGCTCGCCATCGTCTGGCGATGGATGAAGCGGGCCTTGGCTTCCGGCGTGCCGGCCGGATGCTCCTGATGATTGGCGGTCACCTCGATGTAGTAGCCGAGGACATTGTTGTGCCGGATCTTGAGCGAGCGGATGCCGGTTTCCTCGATCAGCGCGCCTGCATCCCGGCGATGACGCGCCGCGCAATCGTCGCGCAGCGCGCGCAGCTCGTCGAGTCGGCGGCATGGCCCTTTGGCGACGAAACCGCCATCGCGCTTGATCAGCGGCGGTTCGGGGCCAGCGCCCGCTCCAGGCGCCGGGACAGGTCGGCCGGGGAAGATCGCAGAGCGCCGCGCGCCGTCGACAATTCGCCGGCGGATCGCCGGCGAGCAGCGGCGACATGGCGTTGGCCAGCGCGAGCCCGTCGCGCAGCGCGGCCAGATCGCGCGGGCCGCCGCGGTCGAGCGCCAGCCGCGACAGGGCGCGCGCCATGTCGGGCGCGCTTGAGCGCCGCGCAGGCGGTGGCGCAGGTCGGCTCGGCGAACAGGAACGACACCGATCCTGGCGGGCGGCGATGGCGGCGGGATCGGTCAGCGGCGCGGCGATCCGCTCGGCGAGCAGCCGCGCGCCGGGGCCGGTCACCGTTCGGTCGATTGCCTTCAGCAGGCTGCCGTCGCGGCCGCCCGAAAGGGTCTGGACAATTTCCAGATTGGCGCGGGTCGCGGCGTCGATGAACATGCGCGCCGGCGCGTTCGCGCTCAGGGCGCTGCACCGGCGGGGCGCGCCGCCATCTGGGTCCTCTCGACATAGGCGATAACGCCCGGCCGCGCCGACAATTCGGCGCGGCCGAAACCGCCGAATCCGTCGAGCGCGCCGACGCCGAAAAAACGGGCGATGCGGCCGGAGGCGGACGCACTGTCGAACAGCGGCGCGGGTTCCGGCCGGGCGATGCGGCCTATCTGGGCAATGACCGGCCGCATTTCCGGATCGTGAAACACCGGCTCGGCGACGATCAGTTCGCGCGGATCGACGCGAGCGACATCGGCGAGCAGGCGCGCCGGCGACGTTTCGGCGACGCGGAAGGCGCCGGTGGAGATGTCAATCCAGGCGAGCGCCATGCCCTCGCCCCTGGCCCGGCCGAGCGCGGCGAGATAGTTCGATTCCGACGGGTCGAGCAGCCGGTCCTCGGTGATCGTGCCGGGCGTGACAAGGCGGATGACATCGCGGCGCACCACCGATTTCGAGCCGCGCTTCCTCGCCTCGGCCGGGTCCTCGATCTGTTCGCAGACGGCGACGCGGTGGCCGAGGCCGATCAGCTTTTGCAAATAGTCGTCGGCGGCGTGGACCGGCACGCCGCACATCGGGATATCGTCGCCGAGGTGTTTTCCCCGCTTGGTCAGCGCGATTCCGAGCGCCCGGGAAGCGATTTCGGCGTCGCCGAAAAACAGCTCGTAGAAATCGCCCATGCGGTAGAACAGCAGGCAATCCGGATTGGCGGTCTTGATCTCGATGTACTGGGCCATCACCGGCGTGGCGCGTTCGCCGCGCCGGGCGCCTGGGGCCGGGGCCGGGCGGTCGGCTGACGGCGGGGCATCCATCATCGTTCACGGGCGCTCACGATTACTCTTGTCGCAGCACCCTTGTTGGCGCTTTACGGCCTCGAAGTGTAGCCTTATTCCCGACGCTCCACAAAAGGATCGCCGGGAGGGGTGCGCCGCATCATGAACGCCAGGCCGAAACACGATAATGCCGGACCCTCGGTCAGCGACGAGGAGGCGCTCGCCTTCCACGCCAATGGGCGGCCGGGCAAGCTGGAAATCACGCCGACCAAGCCGATGGCGACGCAGCGCGACCTGTCGCTGGCCTATTCGCCGGGCGTCGCGGTGCCGGTCAAGGCGATCGCCGCGGATCCGAGCCGCGCCTTCGACTACACGGCGCGCGGCAACATGGTGGCGGTCATCACCAACGGCACGGCCATTCTCGGCCTCGGCAATCTCGGCGCGCTCGCCTCCAAGCCGGTGATGGAAGGCAAGGCGGTGCTGTTCAAGCGCTTCGCCGACGTCGATTCCATCGACCTCGAGGTCGATACCGAGGATCCGGAAGAATTCATCAACTGCGTGCGCTTCCTGGCGCCGGCGTTCGGCGGCATCAACCTCGAGGACATCAAGGCGCCGGAGTGCTTCATCATCGAGCAGCGGCTGCGCGAGCTGATGGACATTCCGGTCTTTCATGACGACCAGCACGGCACCGCGATCATCGCCGCCGCCGGCCTGATCAACGCGCTGTTCCTGACCGGGCGCGACCTCAAGATCGACCAGGCTCGTCTGCAACGGCGCCGGCGCCGCCGGCATCGCCTGCGTCGAGCTGGTCAAGGCGCTCGGCATGCCCAACGAGAACGTCATCCTCTGCGACACCAAGGGCGTGGTCTACAAGGGCCGCACCGAGGGCATGAACCAGTGGAAGTCGGCCCACGCGGTGACGACGGACGCCCGCAGCCTCGCCGACGCGATGAAGGGCGCCGACGTCTTCTTCGGCCTCTCGGCCAAGGGCGCGCTGACGCCGGCCATGATCAAGTCGATGGCGAAGAACCCGATCATCTTCGCCATGGCCAATCCCGATCCGGAAATCACGCCGGAGGAAGTGGCCGACATCCGCGACGACGCCATCATGGCGACCGGCCGTTCGGACTATCCGAACCAGGTCAACAACGTGCTCGGCTTTCCCTACATCTTCCGCGGCGCGCTCGACGTGCGGGCGTCGACGATCAACGACGCGATGAAGATCGCGGCGGCGCGCCGCCTCGCCGAACTGGCGCGCGAGGACGTGCCGGACGACGTGGCGGCGGCCTATCAGGGCCAACGGCCGAAATTCGGCCCCGGCTACATCATTCCGGTGCCGTTCGATCCGCGCCTGATCTCGGCCATTCCGGTGGCCGTGGCGCGCGCCGCGATGGATTCCGGCGTCGCCAAGAAGCCGATCCTCGACCTCGACGCCTATGCCCGCGAACTCGCCGGCCGGCGCGATCCGATCGCCTCGACGCTGCAGCGCATCTACGACCGCGTGCGCCGGCAGCCGAAGCGCGTCGTCTTCGCCGAGGGCGAGGAAGAGCAGATGATGCGGGCGGCGGCGGCTTACGCCAACCAGAAGCTCGGCACGGCGATCCTGCTCGGACGCGAGGACGTCATGCGGGCGACGGCGAAAAACGCCGGCGTCGACATCGAGCGGCCGGGCATCGAAATCGTCAACGCCCGCCTGTCCAAGCGCTCGGGCGCCTATGCCGATTTCCTTTACGAGCGCATGCAGCGCAAGGGCTTCCTCTATCGCGACAGCCTGCGCCTGATCAACACCGACCGCAACCATTTCGCCGCCGCCATGGTGGCGCTCGGCGACGCCGACGCCATGGTCTCGGGCGTGACGCGCAATTATTCCACCGTGCTGGAGGATGTGCGTCGCGTCATCGACGAGCGGCCCGGCCACCGCGTCATCGGCGTGTCCATCGCGCTGTGCCGCGGCCGCACCGTGCTGGTCGCCGACACCGCCGTGCACGACATGCCGACAGCGGAGCAATTGGCCGACATTGCCGAGGAAGCCGCCGGCATGGCGCGGCGCATGGGCTACGAGCCGCGCGTCGCCATGCTCGCCTATTCCACCTTCGGCCATCCGCCGGGCGAACGTTCGGAGCGGGTGCAGGAGGCGGTGAAAATCCTCGACCGACGGCGCGTCGATTTCGAATACGATGGCGAGATGGCGGCGGACGTGGCGCTCGATCCGAAAAAGATGGAGCTCTATCCGTTCTGCCGCCTGTCGGGTCCGGCCAATGTGCTGGTGATGCCGGCGTTCCACTCGGCCTCGATCTCGACCAAGATGCTGCAGGAACTTGGCGGCTCGACGGTGATCGGGCCGCTGCTGGTCGGCCTCAACAAGCCGGTGCAGATCGTTCCGCTCGGGGCGAAGGATTCCGACATCGTCAACATGGCGGCGATCGCCGCCTACAATGTCGGGGGATAGGCGGAAACTTAGGCGGCGAACCGCTCCGCTTCCGGACCGTAATGGGCGATGTAGCGGCCGGCGATGGTTTCGACCGGCAGGATGACGAGCACGTCGACCGAGCCGAATTCATGGTCGACGACGCAGCCATCGCCGATCATCGCGCCAACGCGCAGATAGCCCTTGATCAACGGCGGCATGCCGGCGAGCGCGGTGCGCATGTCGACCGCTTCGGCCGGAACCAGATCCATCGATGTGCGCCGTAGCGGCAGCGCCGCCGCCGCCCAATCGCCTCGGGCGCGGAAATTGTGGTGCAGGTAGGACAGCGCCTGGGCATGCGCCGCCGGCACCGTGCCGGGAAACGAGGCGCAGCCCGTCATCACGTCGATGTCGTGGCGGCGGCAATAGGCCCAGATGCCCTGCCACAGCAATTCGATGGTGCGCTTGGTGCGCCATGCCGGCAGCACGCAGGAGCGGCCGAGTTCCAGGAATGAACGGTCTGGATGGCGGGCGACGAGGCGGTCGAGTTCGAATTCGCCGGAGGTGTAGAAACCGCCGGCCAGCGCCGAACGGTCCTGGCGCAACAGGCGGTAGGTGCCGACGATACGGTCGCGATCGCGTCCGGGCAGCGCCTGATCGACGACCAGAAGATGGTCGCAGACATCGTCGAAACGATCGACGTCGCGGGCCCCGGGCGCGCTGTCGCCACCGCCGAAAAAGACGGCGTGGCGCAGTTCCTGGGCGGCGGCGACTTCGCCCGAATCGCGGGCGAGGCGGACTTCCAGCGAACCGATGCGTCCGAGCAAATCGTTGGCGCGCCGCAGGGCGGCGACGGTGGAGAGGGCAGGCGTCGTGGGGGCGTGATTCGTCCTCATCGCGGTTCTCCCGTTCAGGCGTCGATGCGATAGCGGCCGATTGCGACGAACCGATGACGCGGAAGAAGGGCGCGCGCGCCGGCGAAAGAACTGCTTCGCTGGCGCTTTATTGTGCGCCGGTTTTGGCGGCGATCCAGTCGCGGTAATTGGCGACGCGGGTATAGACGCCGTAGACGCCGGCGGCGCCGCAAACGGGTTCCGCCGCTTCCGGGCTGATGAACCAGGAGACGATGCCGACCTGGCGGTCGCCCTGCGGATCGCGGAGCAGAAGCGGACCGCCGGAATCGCCATAGCAGTGATCGTGCCCGCCCTGCGGCAAGCCGGCGCACAACATGGCCTCGGTCAACGGGTCGCCCATGGAGGAGGCGAAGAGCGCGGTCGCCACTTCGGTGGCATGCGGATCGATGCGGCTTCGCGCGGCGAAATCGGCAAAAAACCCGCGCAAATCTCCCACATAAATGTCCTTGACCGCTTGATTGCACACCGAAGGCGGCGGCATCTCGATTTCGGCCTGCATCAGGTCGAGCGGATACGAACCGTCCTCCATCCGGCCCCAGCCGATGAGGGTAACCTCGCCGCCGCCGGCCGACGCCAGCGCGACGACCGGACGGTCTGCCGGTTCGGCGAGCTTCAGCAGCGTGAGGTCGTCCTCGAACGATCCCTCGGCGTGATCGTAGCCTTCGTGGACATGGATCTCGGCCACCGCGATGCGCCGGCCCTCGTTCAGATTGGTTGCGCCGGCGAGGACCGTGACATCGGCGGGAACGATCCGCTCCTCGCCGTCGAACATGCAGTGGGCGGCGGTGAGCACCCATTGCGGGGCAATCAGGCTGCCGCCGCAAAACTGCGCGTCGCCTTGCGATTGGGGATCGTCGGTCAGCCTTGCCGAACTGAGCAAGGCAATCTGGAAGGGCCAGGCGTCCTTCGCCGCCCGCACGCCGCCAATGACGCGACCGCTTTCGCCCGCATGCGCCTTGCGCCATTCGGCCCGGGCGGCCGGCACGCTCCGGAGTTGCGACAGGCTTTCCCGGCCTTCGCCGGCGTGGCCCGACGCTGACGCCGCCAAGCCTGAAGCCAAGGCGAGGCCGGCGCGCATGAGTATGTGCGTTCGCGTCATCGCGCCGGCCCGCCCCCCGATTACTTCACGCCGCTCTTGGCGGCGATCCAGTCGCGGTATTTGGCGACGCGGGTGTAGACGCCATAGGCATTGGCGAAGCCGCAGGCGGCTTCCGCGTCCTCCGGGCCGGCGCCCCAGGACACGACGCCGACCTGGCGGGCGCCGTCCGGCCCCTGCACGAACAGGGGGCCGCCGGAATCGCCGTAACACGAATCGCGGCCGCCTTCCGGAACGCCGGCGCACAGCATGTTGCCGGTCAGGGGATCGCCCATGCCGCTGGCGAACAATTTTGTCGCCTCTTCAACCGCCTCCGGCTTGACCCGGCGGGCTTCGGCGAATTGCGAGAAGAACTTGCGCACGTCGCCGGCATAGATGTCCTTGATGCCGGTGTTGCAGGCGGCATTGGCGGTCAGGTCGATGTCGACCTGCATCAGGTCCCAGGGGAACGACATGTCTTCCATCATCCCCCAGCCGGTGACCGTCGCCTTGCCGGCCTCGGTGTCGGTCTCGACCAGTTTGACGAAAGGCCGGTCGCTCGGCTCGGCAAGCTTCAGCAGGGTGAGATCATTGTCGAAGGTTGTGCCGCCGTTGTCGTAGCCTTCGTGGACATGGATTTCCGACACCGCGATGCGCTTGCCTTCCTTCAGATTGGTGGCGCCGACGAGAATGGTGATGTCGCCGGGCGTGATTTGCGCATCGCCGTCGAACATGCAGTGCGCCGCCGTCAACACCCATTGCGGGGCGATGAGGCTGCCGCCGCAGAATTGCGAATCGCCCTGCGATTCCGGGTCGTCATTGAGACCGGCGGTGTTCAGCAGGGCGACCTGGAAAGGAAAAGCGTCCTTCTTGGCCTGGAAGCCGCCGAAGACGCGGTCGCCTTCGCCGGCATGGGCCTTGCGCCATTCGGCGCGGGCGGCGGAGACGCGTTTCATCGGCGACTTGACGCCTTCGGTTCCGTTGCCGGCGGCGGCGGGCAGGGCGACGGCGCAGGCAAGCGTTGCCGCGAGGCCGGCGCGAACGAGTTTGGACATGGTTTTCATGGCGACGATCCCTCGGTTCACTTGACGCCGGTCTTGGCGACGATCCAGTCACGGTATTTGGCGACGCGCGTATAGACGGCGTAGACGTCGGCGTAGCCGCAGGCGATCTCGGCGTCCTGCGGGCCCTCGCCCCACGACACGATGCCGAGCTGGACCGGCTTGCCGCCGGCGGGATCGAACAGCGGGCCGCCCGAATCGCCGAAGCATGACGACCGCGCGCCGGTCTGGACGCCGGCGCACATCATGTTGTCGGTCAGCGGATCGGACATGACCGAGGTGATGAGATCGGCCGCCTTGACGACGGTGTCCTCGCCGACCTTCATGAAGCGGCCGTATTCGTTGAGGTAGCCGCGCAAATCCTTGGCGTAGACGGCCTTGATGCCGGTGTTGCAGGCGGCGTTGGATTGCACGTCGATTTCGGTCTGCATGAGGGAATCGGGGAAAGAACCATCCTCCATCATGCCCCAACCGATGAGCGTCGCCTTGGCGCCCTCGGCCGGATCGGCGGAGGCCAGGCCGATCGTCGGCGCGTCGACGGGTTCGGCGAGCTTGATCAGGCCGAGATCGTTGGCGAGCGTGATGTCGGAATATCCCTCGTGGGGGACAATCTCGGCGGCGGCGACACGCTTGCCTTCGGCCAGGTTGGTTGCGCCGATCAGCACGGTGACGCTCGACGCCTCGATCGTCGCGCCGTTGTCGAACAGGCAGTGACCGGCGGTCAGAACCCATTGCGGCGCGATCAGGCTGCCGCCGCAGAACTGGGCGTCGACCTGGCTGTCGGGCGTTTCGTCGAGATTGTCGGTCACCAGCAGCGCAACCTGGAACGGCCAGGCGCCCTTCTCGGCCTGGGCGCCGCCGAAGACGCGGTTGCTTTCCGCAGCCGATTTGGACCATTCGGCCCGCGCCGCGGCGACACGGCTCTTCGGCGACGTTTCCGGGCGTGGTTTCTGGTCGGCGGCGTAGGCAGGGAAAGCACAAACAAGCGCGAGCGCGGCGAGGCCGGGCAGGCGGCGGAGCGGAAGGGAATTCAAGGGGACCTCCTCAGGTCTTGGGGGCAGCGCTGCGATGGTAGAACGAAGGTGTAGGCGAAAGAAAGGCAAAACCGTTGTCGCCCGCCGGCGGGCCGGCAAGGAACCCGAAAAAAAACGGCGGAACGGCCCAAAGGATTCCCGATTTGGCCAAACTGGCGCCCGCCGGCTCGATTCGCAAAACTATCCAGCTGAAATTGCAGGATATTTTTAGATATCGCCGTTCATCATCTGGACAAGTTTCAGGTTTTTTGTTGCTCTTGCCAACGGGGCTCTTTGGAGAATCGTCATGAACAAGAGAATGGTTGCACTACTGGCCGGCGCCGCGGTTGCGACCGCGCTTTCCGCCGGCGTCGCGAATGCCCAGGTTTCGCCCGGCAATCCGGGCAAGGAAGCCGAGGCATCGCGCGATCTGGCGCTCGGCGCGGATCTCGCCAAGCGCAAGGTTACGCCGATCGCGCCCGTCAAGGTCGACGAGGCGAACCGCGATCTCGGCATGCCCGACGAGGGCGCGATGGTTGACGGCTTCACCACGATTTCGCGTTCCTTCGGCGACGGCAAGGAAACCAAGACGCCGGCTTCGGAAGAAATGCGCGGCTTGATCAAGGACTCGCTGAAACCCGGCGAGGGCGATGCGCCGTCGGGCGTCAAGGATGAGGAAGGCATTGATCCGAACCGCCAGGTCTTCGGCGACGACGACCGGGTGCAGATTTCCGAAACGTCGAAATTCCCGTTCCGCGTCATCGGGCAATTGTGGACCAAGGTCGACGACGAGAACTGGGGCTCCTGCTCGGCAACGCTGATCGGGCCAAGCACGATCATCACCGCGGCGCACTGCATCTACAGCCACGACCATGGCGGCTGGGGTCAGGCGGCGGAGTTCTATCCCGGTCTCGACGGCGAGAACGCGCCGTTCGGCGTCGCCAACGTCACCAACGCCAACATCCTCGAAGGCTTCGTCAGCCAGTACAAGGACAACTACGGTTCGGTGGTGGCCTATGATCTGGCGGTGCTGGAACTCGACGCCAAGACCGGCGACGAACTCGGCTGGATGAGCTTCGGCTCCTTCGCGAAGCCTGCCGGCTTCACCGCCAATATCGTCGGCTATCCCGGCGACAAGCCGGCCTCGACGATGTGGCGCGCCTCCTGCGACGTCAACGAGCAGGATTTCAACGAGACCAATTTCGCCTATCTGTGCGACACCTATCCGGGTTCGTCCGGCTCGTCCGTGTATCTCTACAACAAGGACAAGAAGGAACGCGTCATCCTTGGCGTCAACATCGCCGAGAACCCGCAATTCAACCTCGCCACGCGCCTGAACGCGGCCTATTTCAAATGGGTCCAGGATCTGGCGAAATGATCGCCTGAAGCCGGGGCTTCGACCAAACGGCGGCGCGCGAGCGTCGCCGTTTTCGCATCAGACCGAAATGATTCCCATTGCACGGCGAATGCGACCGGGTTTAGCCTCGCCTCATCCACTCGCCCCCGGGGATGGTCATGAAAAAACAAGTGTATGGGTTCGTCCTTCTGGTCGGCGCGGCCTTCGCGCCGAACGCCGTGCTGGCCGATGCGCCGTTCGCCGCCGAGCGCGTCCAGATGTTTTTCGATCCCGTCAGCGGTGAAGCGGTGCGCCATTCGGTGCGCGTGATCGACCTGGAACCGGCGCTGAAGCGCGACTTCCTGTGGACTCCCGACAAGGCCGGGGTGAGCGGTTTGCGCCCGGACGGGCTGGTCGAGGGGCGCGGCACCCTGACCTGGCGGGCCGGCGGCGCGGCGGACTATGATTCCTCCGCCGTGCTGTCGACCTATGTCGGCGAGATGCGCGGCGGACTGCCTGAAGGCAGGGGTGCGCTGCGCCTGCGGACGGGTGAGCGTTTCGAGGGCGATTTTGTCGCCGGAAAACTGCATGGCCGGGGCATGCGCGCCTTTGTCAATGGCGACCGCTACGAGGGCGAATTCCGCGATGGCGTCGCCCACGGCCATGGCCGGCTCGCCAGCGCCAGCGGGGCGATTCACCAGGGCGAATTCCGCAATGGCGCGCCGCATGGCAAGGGGCGTTACGTCGCCGCCGACGGCTCCGCCCATGACAGCGAATGGACAGCGGGCAGGGAAAGCGACCCGCGCACCAATGTGAAGCTCGCGGCGGGCAATGTCGGCGGCCTGGTCCGGGCTCAGGAGGCGACCGGCGGCGACGCGGCGAAGATGGACATCGGCTTCGCCATCGACGCGCGGCTGAACGAGGAAGCCGGCATGAAATACCAGCATCTGGCGCGCGACGAGGACATCGCCATCTACCCGGTCGAGCAGGAAATCAACGATTCCTGGGCCGGCACGCGCGAGATCGTCGGCGGGACCTGGCCATTCGACATGGTCGATTGGGTCGATGCGCCGGCTTTCGTCGAAATGGGGCTGGCGTCGAAAGACAGCGGCAAGGTGAAGATCGATTCCCTCGACCTGCAGGTGACCACCTCGGAGGCGGTGCTCAAGCCGTTCCTGGCGCTGGAAGCCCATCGCGGCTGCGTCGGTTTCCGTCCCACTTTCAACTTCGTCAATTTCGGCTGGGGCGAGGCGCGCGACGCCAAGCTGACGATCGCTTTCGCCAATGAGGACGGCTCGACCAAGACGCGGGAATACACGTCGGCGCTGGGCACTTTCGACGAAGGCATCGACGTGTCGCTGCGCGATGTGCTCAAGGAGGCCGGCGTCGATGTCGACGCGCTGGAGACAACACGGTTCCCCTGTCCTTCGGCCGATGATTTGCCGGCGTGCAAACAAGACGCGATGAACAAGGTGGGCTTCGGAGAGGTGGCGCAGACGGTGTTCGGCGAAGATCGCCTGACCACCACGGCCATGGGCAAGATCGACTATTCCTGGGTCGATTCCAACGGGCAAACCTGGCCGCAAAGCGAACCGTTCAAGGTCGACATCAACCTTGCCCGCATCGAGTATCCGGCCGAACTGGCGGAGTGCGGCGATGGTTTCCCCGGTTCGCCGGAAGCGCTGCGCTACATCGATGTCGATCTGCCGCTCGGCAAGAAGGATTATACGGTGTCGATCCCGGTGCGCGGCAACAAGAACATCAAGGACTATACGGCGCGGCTGAAAATGCATGCCGAGCGCACCTCGTACCATTCGCTGCGCGGCGTGGCGAAATTCGCCGACGGCTCGGTGCTGCAATCGAAGCCGGTGAGTTTCTATTTCTTCGCCCGCGCGAAACCAAATTCACCTCGCAGGCGACGCCGGCGGCCTGCTACCTGTCGCCCGACGACAACTCGTGCTGACGATCAGCGCGCCGCCGCCCCGGCGAGATCGAAAAGATTGGGTATGGGCAGGAGCCGGGCGTAGAGCGTGCCTTGCGCGTAGCTCGTGACCTCGAGCAGCGCGCCCGATGGTTTGTCGCCCGACTGGTCGAACAGGAAATTGCCGAGCGTGTGGACGACGAGCGCATCGCCGCCGGCCAGCGCCGTCATCGATCCCGCCGCGACATGCGGATGGGCGCCGACGATCAGCGCCGCGCCGCGTTTGCGCATCTCGTCGGCGAGAAACCCTTCGCGCCGCGACGGGGCGTCGATCCACTCGCGACCCCAATGGACGAAAGCGACAACGGGTTTCGTCGCATCGGCCGTCGCCAGCCGGTCCAGCAACGCCGGCGTCAACAAATCGATCTGAATGGCGGCGTTGGAATCGAGATCGGTCAGGCCGGCCACGGTGATGTCGCCGAGATCGAGCGCTTCGCCCTGACCGAAGCGGGCGATGCCCGCCCGGTCGAGCGCCGCTTTGGTTTCGGCGACGCCGCTCGCGCCGAGATCGGTGACGTGATTATTGGCCATGCCGACGGCGATCGCGTTCAGGCGCTTCAGCCACGGCAGGGCCAACGCCTTCCGGCATCGCCAGCGTCAGGTGGTCGATTCCGGCCGGGACATCGGGCAGGATGACGCCTTCGAGATTGACGATCAACGGCCGGCCGAGCGTCATGGCGCGCACAGCGGCCTCGACCATCTCGCCCGGCCGCTCGCCGGCGATGAGACCGGTCATGGCGCGGCCGAAAAACGTATCGCCGGCGAAATAGCGCGTCGTCGTTCCAGGAAAGTCCGGCGCCGGCGTCGCGCCTGTCGCGGGGATGAAGGCGGCAACGACATAGGAGGTCGTCTCCGCCGCCGGCTTGTCGACATATTGCTGGGCGTTTTCGTTGGCGAGCACGAGCGGTCGCGCGCCATGCACCGCGTCTTGCAGCTTCATCTGGACATAGAGCGCGCCGAGCGAATCGACGTGGTCGGGCTGGACCAGTTTGGCCAGCGCATCGAAATCCCGCGCGGCGAGAATGTTCAGAGTCTGCTGATCGCGCCGCCGCGCCTCGTGATGCGGCAGATAATGCGAGAAGTCGGTCGATTCGAGCACCAGCGTTTCGGCGTCGACGATGCCGGCGAGGAGGTCGGCCATGGCGTCCCAATCGGACCGCGTCGACTTGATCGACACGGCGACCGGAATGATCGGCACGCCGGGGAAATGACGGACGACGAAGGGCAGCATGGCCTGCAAGCCATGATCCTTGGCGAACAGGCAGGACGGCCGGGCGAGGTTGCCGGCGGCAAGCAGCTTCTCCGCCGCCGCCACATCCGTGGCCACGCGGCCGAACAGCGTGTCGAAGCCGCGCGTCGATGTCGCGAACGGTTTTTGCGACCCGCGGAAATGATCGGGAAACAGGATGACGATGCGGCGGTATTCTCCCGCCGAGGCGAATTTGAAGCCGCGCGCCACCAGATGGTCGGCCAGCAGATGGTGCGGCGCGATCAGGCCGCTCAAGCGTCGCGGCGATGGCGTGACGTTGTCGGCCTTGGCCAGGGCGCGTTCGAACAGGGCGGCGTCGGTGTAGAAGCGCGGGAAATCCGGCCCCGGCCCGGCGCACTCGTCGGCGCGCGCCGCGGCGGTCAGGACAAGGGCGAAGGCCAGGGCGGCAAACGCCCTCACTGCGCCGCCATGAGGAAATTGTCGGTCTCGGCGAAATACCAGCGCGGGGCCTGGCGCTCGGCGGGGAGCCGGCGCACTTCCTTGTCGATCCACGAGGCCAGCGGCAGGATGCGTACGCCGTCGCCGAACAGATTGGCCTTGCCCTTCAGGCCTTCGAGCAGGGCGTAGGTGAAGACGCCATGGCCGAGTTCTTCCTGTTCGGCGGCCGTGTTGTTGGCGTCGGTGGCGGAGAAGACGAAGATGCGCGAATCCATCGCATCCTTCTCCAGCCGGGCGTTGAAGGCGTTGGCGGCGTGGCAGGTGTCGACCATCATGATGCGGCGGCCCTCGGCGTCCTCCAGCGCGTTCTGGATATCGTCCCATTGCACCAGCGACGACCGTTGCCATTTCTCGGCGTCGCGTTTGCGCCCGTCGGAGGGGATGTAATAATAATCCTCGTCGACATTGACGCCATGGCCGGCGAGAAACACGATCGTCGTGTCGTCCGGACCCGGCTTTTCGAGGAAATCGGCGATCTCGTCGGTAATCGTCTCGGCCTCCGGTTCGCGCACGCCATCCTTGCCGGCAAGCTTGTCGACCGCCGCGGCCAGTTCGGGGTTTTCGTCGAGCGCTTCGCGATTGACGAAGATGCGCGATTCGATGCGCGTGTAGAGCGGCGCGGTTTTCTCGGCCACGGTGGCGAGGAACGCGGCGGCGTCGTCGACAGGATAGCGCAGATCGCAGGGGCGACCGCCGCAGGCGTCGGGCAGCAGCGGATAATCCTCTGCCCCGACGACCAGCACATAGAGCGCGCCGGTCTTGACCTCGGTCGCCTTTTTCTTGCCGAGCGCCACGACCGAGCGCTCGGCGATGTAGCCGAACTCGTTGAGACCGGTGATGCGGATGTCGTTTTCGCCCTCGTTGACGGGAATTTCGAACACCACGGTCGAACCGTCGCCGGTCGCCGAACGGGCCGGCGTGATGCGGCGATCGTTGGCCAGCACCTGGAAATCGGCCGGCGCCTCGGCCGGATCGCCGGTAAGCGTCACCTCGACGGCGACCAAGCCCCTGGCGTCGTCGGGCTGGTTGGCGGCGAGCCTGACGGCGAATTCCGGCGGCTTGCGCATCAGCAGCTTCTGCAATTCGGTGTCGTCGCCGCGCAGATCCTTCACCGCCTGTTTGGCGCTTTTCAGGATGATGGCCCGGCGGATGATTTCCGGGCTGTTGAGATAGGTCTTCAATTGCCGCGCCTTGACGAAGCGGCTTTCCTTGTCCGGCCCGTCATTGACGCGCCAGCCGAAGAAATTGTCGCCTTCCGGCGAGGAATAATAATAGCCCTGCGGCGTCCACAGGATCCATTCCTTGCCGGCGAAGAAGCCGTTGACGATCAATTCGCCGGTTTCGACATTCCACAGGGCCAGCGTTTGGTCGGCTGAGGCAGTCAGCAGCAGGCCGGCCTTGGCGGCTTCGGCGATCGCCTCGATCTGGCCGGCATGGCCGCCGCGCAATTCGCGCACCAGATCGCCGGTCTGGCGATCATGGACGAACAGCACGCCGTCATTGCCGCCGGTGACCATCAGCTTGCCGCCGGCGAGAAAAGAGAAGGCCGAGTGCAGATAGCCGGTGGTCGCGTCCTTTGGCACGGACGCGGCCGGCGCGCCGGCCTTGACCGTCTCGAGAATGGCCCAATCGAGGTCGTCGTCGCCGCCCTTTTTGCCGGCAAAAGACCAATCGCCGTCGCTCAGGGCGGCGCGCAGGAAGCCGTCAGCTGATTTGAGCGTCTCCGGATGCTCCATGTTGCGATCGACAGTCGGCAGTTTGAGGCGGAATTCGAGCGGCCCGAATGTTTCCGGGCACAGCGTTTCAGCCGGACAGGCGTCGGCCGTGCCCCAGGCGATGTCGGCGCCGCGCGCGTCGATGCCGGCGGCGGTCATCGGCGCGCCGCGCCCGGCCATGACCGCCTTGCGTTCGGCGGTCGACGGGTCCCAGAGATGGATTTCGTGACGCGCGCCGCCCGAGGTGGCGACGAGGGCGCCGTCGGGCGTGGCGGCGGCGGCGGCGACCGAACCGTCATGGCCCTTGTATTCGCCGGTTTTCGCGCCGCTCGCCGGGTCGAAGACGACGACGCCGTGCTTGTCGGCGCAGCCATAGCCGCAGGTCGCCACCAGCGCCGCGCCGCCCTTGGCGAAGGTCAGCGCGCCGATGACGAAAGGCTGCGCCTCGAAGGCCCTGACGAGCGCGCCGTCGGCGGCGCTCCACACCCGCACCACGCCCAGATCGTCGCCGGTGGCGAAGTTCTTGCCGTCCGGCGAGACCGCGAGCGCGCGGTGCGCCGCCTCGGTCAGGTCGTCGGCCCGCGGCATGGCGACGGGTTCGCCGGAGGCAATGTCGAACAGGCGGACGCCGTTGTCGGTGGTGGCGGCGGCGATGCGATCCCCGCCGACGAATTCGACACGGGCGACATGGATCGAATCGCCGTCGAACTCGCTCCTTTGCGTCCAGCTTCCATCGCTGCCTCTTTCCCACAGGCGGACGAAGCCGTCCTGGCCACCGCCGGCCAGCCATTTGCCGTCGGGCGAAAAATCGACATCGTAAACGGGCAGCTGAAATCCTTTCAGAACCGAAACGATCTTTCCCGAGCGGGCATCGAACAGGCGGATATCGCCATAGGGGCCGCCCTTCAGATCGTCCGGTCCGAACCAGCCGCCTGCGGCGACGGTCGAAACCGTCGGGCGAAATGGCGACACCAAACACCTTTCCGGCCTGGCCATCCTCGCGAAAGCCGCGCAGCGTCCTGACGCTGACGCCGGCCTGCCAATCCCACAGGCGGATGGACTTGTCGTCCGAGGCCGTGACCAGCCATTTGCCGTCGGCTGAAAATTCCATGTCCTTGATGAAGGCGCGATGGCCGCCGGTGTCGAGTTCGAGGAAAAACGACAGCGGTTCCGCGGCGGCGACCGGGACCGCCAGCGCGGCCGAGATGAGCGCGGAAAAGGCGACTCGCCTCAGCGGACGAATATGGCGGGGGGCGGCGCCTGCGGGCATGGCGATCACGGTCCGGCGTTGACGTAGGTCTCGATGGCGAGGCCGTAGGAGGGCTGTCCGCGCTGGCGCTCGGCTTCGATGTGGCCGGAGAAATAACGCCAGAACGACACGGTGAAATCGCGGAAGAATTCGTCGGCCACCGGCTTTGAGCAGAGGTTGCCGTTGACGCAGGTCGAGAGGCGATTGAGGAAATAGACGATGCGGTCGAAATGGCCGGTGAATTCGGCCAAAGGCGCGGTCCCGCCGCCCTCGGTCAGCGCCTCCGCGCCGAGGCGGGCCTGAAAGATGGCGACCTCGCGGTCGGTGGCGTTCCTGGCGACGAGCTCGCCGTATTTTTCGTTGAGCCCGGCAAGGCGGTCGCGCAATGCCCGCTGCGCCTGCTGGTATTCATCGCGTCTCCCAGGTCTCGACCAGGTCGAGGCTGCGGCCGATGCGGGTTTCGTCGCGGGCGACAAGATACTGGTAGGCGGAAAAGACAGCGCCGAGCAGCAGCGCGACGCGCAGGGCGAGATCGACCCAGCCATGCAGGATGGAGCGTGTGTCCTGCTCGCGCTCCTCGGGACCGTCATCGGCTTCGTTGGTTTCGTTTTCTTCCGTGTTGAGCAAGCGCAACCCGCCTTTCGGCAATGCCGATTCGATGATGTCCGGTTCGGGGTTCCTGGTGTTCCCGCTCATTCGCACACGCCGAGATCGATGGTCGCCGACGGATCGAGCACGAGGGCCGGGTCCTCAAGCTTGCGCTTGAGGCAGACGAGTTGGCCGAGCGTCAGGATGAATTCGGTGTCTGGCGTCGCCGAAACCTGACCCGGCGTCGGCAGCGCGGCGACGACGCCGCGCTCTTCCTCGGTCGGCGCGCCCTCGCAGCCGGCCAGATCGACAACGATGGCCGACGTGCTTTTCGACTGCCATTCGGGGAAGCGCTTGAGAAAACAGCCGGCGAGCGCCGAGTTGATGACGATGGTCTTGGCGCACAGGCCGCAATCGGTCTGGGCGATCGAGAGTGACGGCGTCAGCGCCAGGGCGACGGCAAGGGAAAACAGCTTCTTCATCATCGTTCAGGCTCCCGTCCCGTCGCCCGCTTGTCAACCGGCGGCGGGGTTTGGCATCTTTCCTCAGGGCTTGGCCGGCGTGGTTTCGACCGGAACGATCATCACCGCGCCTTTGCGGGTTTTCGCCGCGCCGATCTTCATCGCGCCGCGTGTCGCGCCGCCGCCGCCGATATCCTGCAGCATCGCCATCAGGTCGCCGCCGCCGGCGCCGCGAGTCGCCTGGCGCGCGCCGGCCTGTTCAAGGAACGAGAGGTCCTCGACATTGGTGCCGGCGGCCGCCTCGTTCAGCACCACGACCATGCGCTCGATGCCGAAGGAATCGGCGGTGAACTGGAGAATGTCCTCCGACACTTTCGCGCCGTTCTGCAGGCGCTCGACATACATCTGGCCGATGGAATGATCCGAGCCGATGTAGAGCACATTGATGTCAACGGCCTTGCCGGAGGAATTGACGGCGTTGACGTGGATGATGTCGTCGGGCCGGGCGAAGGGGATCTGGCCGCCCTCGATGACCACTTCCTCGCCGCCGGCGCGTTTCAGCGTGAAGGAGACGGAAAGCTCCTCGGGCTTGAAATCGTTCGCCGTCGACAGGCGCGACAGGTTGGTGGCGCGGTATATGCGCACCAGGTTTTCGCTCAGCGGGTCGGCGACGGCTTCCGCCGTCGGCGCGGTGAACGAGATCGAGGCGGGGCGCAGGCCCTTGTCCAGCGACACTTCGCCGTTGGGCGGCAGGAACCAGGCCATCGGCGACGCGCCTTCCGCCTCCGGATCGATGTCTTTCTCGCTCAGCACGGCGAAACGCAGATCGGCCGATTGGCCGGCCTCGACGATGTCTAGGTTCACCGCCGTCTTGCCGCCGGCGACGATGGCGTCGAGCGCCGAGTTGAGAGCGGCGGCCTCGGCCGGATATTTCGCCGCGTCGGGGCGCGCCACGGTCAATTTGAAATCGACCGGGGTCTCGGCGACACGGGCAAAGGCGTCCTTCGGGATGTCGGCGGGTTTGATCGCCTTGACGCCCGTTGCCGCCTCCGCGGTCAGTTCGACGAGGGTGGAGGAAAAATTCGTGGCCGAACCAACGCCGACATAACCGAGCGCCGCTTCGATGGCGTCGCCGGGCTTGGCGAGAATGGCGAGCTTGGCGCCAGGCGCGAGGCGGTGCAGCGAGCCGGCGGGCAGGGTCGCCTTGCCGTCGGCGGTGTCCACCTTCCACTGCAGCACGCGCTCCTGCGCGGCGTTGTTGAACACCTGACGGTCGAGGTCGCCCTCGAACATCGGCGTCGGGCGGGTGCGGTTGAGGCCGGAATAGGCCTGCAGCACCGCTTCGCCGAGCTGGCGATAGGTGACGTTGGGATTGGCGGCGAGTTGCTGGGCGATGGTGAAGGAGAACAGGCCTTGGCGCACCGCGCCTTCCTGGCCGAGCGGCAGGGGCATTTCCGGCGTCGTCTCCACCGTTTGCGCCGCGTAGAAAGCGACGAGGCCGCCCTCGCCCGGCGCGGCCGAGGTCGCGTCGGAGGACAACGAGCTTTCGCGTTCCGCGCCGACGGCGCGCGAGCCCTCGTCGGGGTATTTCGGCGGTTCGACGCCGAGATCGGACCAGTCGATCTTGCGCTCCATCTCTTCGCCGTCGAAGGCGGCGCGGGTGGCGGTCGACGAATGGCAGGCGTCGAACACGATCCAGACGAAGGCGCCCTTGGCGCGGATGGCGTCGAGATCGGCCTTCACCTCGTCGTCGATATAGGCGTTGGGCAGGCGCTTGTCGTCGCCTTCGGGCATCTTGGTGTCGGCGGGCAGGAAGATCTCATCCTTGCCGTCGGTCTCTTTCGCCGGATCGAGCGCCGGCTGCTGGAAGCCGTGGCCGCCGAAATGCAGATAGACGAAATCGTCCTTGCCGACCTTTTCGGCCAGCGCCTTCATCTGAGCGCGGATGGCTTCATGCGTCGGCGACGACAGCGCGCCCGGCGTGTCATCGGCGAGAACGGCGACATTGGCGGCGGCGAATTGACCCTCGCCGACGAGGAAGTCGCGCATCAGTCCGGCGTCGTTGGCCGGGCCGACCAGCCAGTTTTTCGGCGCGAGATTCGGGTATTTGGTGACGCCAACCAAAGAGCGTAGCGTTCGGCGGCGGCAGGGCCGGCGGCGAGTACGCCGAGCGACAGGGCGAGAACCGACGCGGCGCGGCGGAGCGAGATCAGACGAGTGCGATGCATCGGGCGACTCCCAAGCCTGTTTTCAAAGTCCGTTTGCCCCGAAGGGCCTCGCGCCCCGAGGGGCCGCGTGCCCTTAGGCGACCATCAGAAACCAGTTTGGCGGATTTTAGAAGCACCCGCGAAAAAAGGTTTTCGCCGATTGGTGGAGGGAGGAGCGGATTCCTTGGGTAGCCTCAATGCGCCTCGTCCCAGTTTTTCGCGGCGCGGGCGTCGACCTTCAGCGGCACGGCGAGGTCGATGGCCGGCATCGCCGCGTTCTCCATCACCGCGCGGATGACCGGAATGGCCTTGTCGGTTTCGCCTTCCGGCGTCTCGAACACCAGTTCGTCGTGAACCTGCAACAGCATTTGCGTCGTAAGCTCCGCCTCGGCGAGCGCCGCGTCCATGCGCACCATGGCGCGGCGGATGATGTCGGCGGCCGAGCCCTGGATCGGCGCGTTGATGGCGGCGCGCTCGTTGAAGGCGCGCACCTGCGGGTTGGACGAGCGGATTTCCGGGTAATGGGCGCGGCGGCCGAAAATGGTCTCCACATAACCCTTGTCGCGCGCCTGCGCCTTGGCCGCCTCCATATATTCCTTGATGCCGGGGAAGCGCTCGAAATAGCGCTTGATGTAGTCGCCGGCCTCCTCGCGCGGGATCGACAGCTGGTTGGCGAGGCCGAAGGCGGAAATGCCGTAGATGATGCCGAAATTGATCGCCTTGGCGCGGCGGCGCACCTCCGCCGGCATGCCGGCGACCGGTACGCCGAACATTTCCGACGCCGTCATGGCGTGGATGTCGACGCCGTCGTCGAAGGCCTGGCGCAATTGAGGGATGTCGGCGACATGGGCGAGCACGCGCAACTCGATCTGGCTGTAATCTGCCGAAAGCAGCAGATTGCCCGGCTCGGCGACGAAAGCCGTGCGGATCTTGCGCCCTTCGGCGGTGCGCACCGGAATGTTCTGCAAATTCGGCTCGGATGACGACAGGCGGCCGGTGGTGGTGGACGCGAGCGCGTAGGAGGTGTGGACGCGGTGCGTTTGCGGGTGGACATAGCCGGGCAGCGCGTCGGTGTAAGTGGATTTGAGCTTGGTCAGCTGGCGCCAGTCGACGATTTTTCGCGGCAGTTCGTGGCCCTCGGCAGCGAGATCCTCCAGCACCTGCGCCGTCGTCGACCATTGCCCGGTCTTGGTTTTGGCTCCGCCCGGCAGACCCATGCGGCCGAACAGGATATCGCCCAGCTGCTTGGGCGAACCGACGGTGAAGCGCTCGCCGGCGAGGCGGTAAATGTCCTCCTCCAGCGCTGCCGCGCCCTGGGCCAGATCGCCGGAAAGCCGCGACAGGATTTGCCGGTCGATGGATATGCCGCGCGCCTCCATGGCGGCGATGACCGGAACCAACGGCCGCTCCAGCCGCTCATAGACGGCGGTCATCCCTTCAGCCGCGAGACGGGGTTTGAGCACGCGCCACAGGCGCAAGGTCACATCGGCGTCCTCCGCCGCATAGGCCGTCGCCTTGTCGAGCGCGACCAGGTCGAAGGTGATGCGGTTTTTTCCCGTGCCGGTGACGTCGTCGAAGGATATCGGCGTGTGGCCGAGCCATTTCTCCGCCAAAGCGTCCATCCCGTGGCCGCGCCCCATGCCGGCGTCCAGCGCATAGGAGATCAGCATCGTGTCGTCGAAGCCGACGATGTCGACGCCGTGGCGGCGCATGACGGCGAGGTCGTATTTGAGATTGTGGCCGATCTTCAGGACCGCGGGATTGTCGAGCAGGGGCTTCAGGAGCGCCAGCGCCTCGCGCACGGCGATCTGGCCCTCGACCATGCCGCCGCCGAGCAAATCGCCGTTTCCCGATTTGTGCGCCAGCGGGACATAGGCCGCCCGGCCCGGTGCGGTGGCGAGCGAGAAGCCGACGAGATCGGCCCGCATCGGGTCGAGCGACGTGGTTTCGGTGTCGAATGCGACGAGGCGGGCAGCCAGGGCTTCGTCGACCCAGGATTTCAGCGTTCCGGCGTCGCGGATGCAGGCATAGGCGGACGCGTCGATCTTTTCGGCCACGGCGGCGGCGGCGCGGGCGGCCGCAGGGCATGGGGTGGCGTCCTCACCCCTCCGCTACGCGGCGATCCACCCTCTCCCACAAGGAGAGAGGGTCTGACGCCAATCTTCTCCCCTTGTGGGAGAAGGTGGCCCGAAGGGCCGGGTGAGGGGGGCTTCTCACCGCCCGCATCCGGCCCGTGCGCCCGCTCGCCCCATTCGACCGGCACGACCGCCGGCTCGATGTCGGCAACGACGGCGCCGGTATCCTCGGCGACGCGCCGCGTCAGCGAATTGAACTCCATGGCCTTGAGGAAGGCGACGAGGCGCGGGCCGTCGGCCGGCTGCAAGGTCAACCCATCGAGCGGCGGCACGTCCGGGACATTATCCATCAGCCGCACCAGTTGGCGCGACATCAACGCCTTGTCGCGATTGTCGAGGATGGTTTGCCGGCGTTTTTCCTGCTTGATCTCGCCGGCGCGGGCGAGCAGAGTATCAAGATCGCCGTATTCGTCGAGCAATTGCGCCGCCGTTTTCGGGCCTATGCCGGGCACGCCCGGCACATTGTCGACCGAATCGCCGGTCAACGCCTGCAAATCGACCATTTTTTCCGGCGCCACTCCCCATTTCTCGATGACTTCGGGGACGCCGATCTGCTTGTCTTTCATGCCGTCATACATGGCGACCTTCGGGCCGACCAATTGCATGAGGTCCTTGTCGGACGAGATGATGGTGACGTCGCCGCCGGCTTCGCGCGCCAGCCGCGCATAGGTGGCGATCAGATCGTCGGCTTCGTAGCCGTCCTTTTCGATGCAGGGCAGATCGAAAGCCTTGGTCGCCTCGCGGATCAGCCCGAATTGCGGCACCAGATCGGCCGGCGGCGGCGGCCGGTTGGCCTTGTAGTCGGGATAGATGTCCTTGCGAAAGGTCTTGGAGGAATAGTCGAAAATGACGGCGAAATGGGTCGGGGTGACGCCGACATTGGTGTCGCGGGCGTCTTTCACCATTTTCCACAGCATGGCGCAGAAGCCGGCGACCGCGCCGACCGGCACGCCGTCGGATTTGCGGGTGAGCGGCGGCAGCGCGTGATAGGCGCGGAAAATGTAGCCGGAGCCGTCGACGAGGAAGAGGTGATCGCCCTTTTTCATGGCGAGAAGGGGTAGCGCGGGGCGCAGCCGAGGTCCATCTCTTTCCCCGCCATCACCGCCCTCACGCATCTGTTACAAATCTGTAATGGTCCGTGTCCTTGAATCGCCACAATCGGGGAACCAAATGTCAAGCGTCGGCAGCGATGCCGAGGTCCGCCGCGAAGCCCGTCCCCCGCTTCCTCCGGATCACGCGGCAACCTCATCCCCCCTCTCCGGGTTGCCGCATTTGAGTATAGCCGCCGTGGCCCCCCCTCCACCACGGCGGCTTTTTTTTGTCCGCGCGCCGCTCTAGGGTCATTCCTCGATTCGAAAGGCCCGCCATGACCGACCTCTCCCCCGTTCTCGCCGCCCTCGACGCCGACCGCGACGGCGCGCTCGAGCGCCTGTTCGAGCTGATTCGCATTCCCTCCATTTCCACCGACCCGGCGTGGAAGGCCGATTGCCGCCGCGCCGCCGAATGGCTGGTCGCCGATCTCGCGACCATCGGCTTTGCCGCCTCGGTGCGCGACACGGCCGGCCACCCGGTGGTCGTCGGCCATCACGACGGCGACGGGCCTTCGGTGCTGTTCTACGGCCATTACGATGTGCAGCCGGTCGATCCGGAAGGCGAATGGGCGTCGCCGCCGTTCGCGCCGCGGCTGGAGGAACGCGACGGCCGCACCGTCATCGCCGGGCGCGGTTCGGCCGACGACAAGGGCCAGCTGATGACCTTCGTCGAGGCCTGCCGGGCTTTTAAAAAGGTCCATGGCAAGCTGCCGTGCAAGGTCACGGTGATCTTCGAGGGCGAGGAAGAGTCCGGCTCGCCGTCGATCGTGCCATTCCTTCACGCCAACGCGACGGAACTGAAGGCCGACTACGCGCTGGTCTGCGACACCAACATGTGGGACGCGCAAACACCGTCCATCTCGGTCGGCCTGCGCGGGCTGATGGAGGAGGAGATCGTCGTCACCGCCGCCGACCGCGATCTCCATTCCGGCTATTTCGGCGGGGCGGCGGCGAATCCGATCCACATCGTCGCCAAAATCGTCGCCGATTTGCGCGACACCGACGGACGTATCCTCATCCCCGGCTTCTACGACGGCGTTGACGAGACGCCGCCCGACATCCTCGCCATGTGGAACGGCCTCGGGCGCACGCCCGAGGCGTTCCTCGGCTCGGTCGGGCTGAAACACCCGGTCGGCGAGAAGGGCCGCACCCTGCTCGAACTCACCTGGGCGCGGCCGACGGCCGAGGTCAACGGCATCATCGGCGGCTATACCGGCGAGGGCTTCAAGACGGTGATCCCGGGCAAGGCGTCGGCGAAAATCTCCTGCCGCCTCGTCCACCGTCAGGAGCCGGAGACCATCCGCGCCGCCTTCCGCCAATTCGTGCGCGAGCGCGTGCCGGCCGATTGTTCGGTCGCGTTCATCAACCATGGCGGCGCGCCGGCGACGCAGCTGCCCTACGATTCGCCGGTGCTGGGCAAGGCCCGCGCGGCGCTGACCGATGAGTGGGGCCGCGAGACGATCATGGCCTGCATGGGCGGCTCGATCCCGATCGTCGGCCTGTTCCAGGCGATGCTCGGCATGGATTCGGTGATGGTCGGCTTCGGCCTCGGCGACGACCGCATCCATTCGCCGAACGAGAAATACGACCTCAACTCCTTCCGCAAGGGCGCGCGCTCGTGGGCCCGCATCCTGTCGGCGCTCGCCGCATGAAGAAAGCCGCCATGACCGACATCCGCGTGCACGAGGGCGATCTGCCCGACCTTTCCCACTACGCCGTCGACGCGGTCGCCGTCGACACCGAGACGCTCGGCCTCAAGCCCCACCGCGACCGGCTGTGCGTGGTGCAGATTTCGCCGGGCGACGGCAGCGCCGACGTCATCCGCATCGCGGCGGGGCAGAAACGGGCGCCGAATCTGGTCAGGCTGTTGAAAGACCGGAAGATCGTCAAGATCTTCCACTTCGCCCGCTTCGATCTCGCCGCGCTGTCCAACGCCTTCGGCGTCATGGCGGAGCCGGTGTTCTGCACCAAGATCGCCTCGCGCCTGACCCGCACCTACACCGACCGCCACGGGTTGAAGGACCTGGTCGGCGAATTGCTCGATATCCAGATCTCCAAGCAGCAGCAATCGTCGGATTGGGGGGCGGAGACGCTGTCGGCGGCGCAGGTGGACTACGCCGCCGCCGACGTGCTGCATCTGCACCGGCTGCGCGCCATTCTCGTCGAGCGGCTGGCGCGCGAGAAGCGCACGGACCTCGCCGACGCCTGCTTCCGCTTCCTGCCGCACCGGGCGCTGCTCGATCTGTCCGGCTGGGACGAAGAGGATATTTTCGCCCACAGCTGAGGCCCGCACGCGCGCCTTTCCCCGCTCAATCGCAGCTTTTGGCCCGGTCGAGCGCGTCGGCGCGGCCGGATTCCTTGAGCCCGCCGATGCGCCGCACCGCTTCGTAGAAGCGCGGATAGTCGCCCGCGCACAGATCGAACAGGCGCAGGAACGCCGGCACGCGGGCATTGTAGACGGCGGTGGCGGCGAGCTTGGCGTTGTTGATCGGCGCGTCGATCCAGCCATCGTAGCCGCGATAGCCGCCCCAGCGCCCGTCGCGGATGCGGCGGTAGTTTGCGCGCAGGCGCTCGATCGCGGCGGCCTTGGCGGCGCGCATCTTCTCCGGCGGCTCGCCGGAAGCGTAGATCGACGCCAGTTCGTCGCGCGTTCGCGCCACCAGGGCGAGGAAATCGGCCTCGCGTTGGCGCTCCACTTCAAACCGGCGCAATCCGGCGGCGTCGCCCTTGGCGCGCAGCCATTTTTCCACGCCGGTTGTCTCCACCGCGACGGCGAAGGCCTCGTTGAAGGCCGAATCGCCGGCGACATAGACGCGCTGGTGGGCGAGCTCGTGAAAGACCAGGCCGGCGAGCGCGGTCCCGTCGGGGCCGAACATGGTGGAGAGCAACGGATCGCTCATCCAGCCGAGGGTGGAATAGGCGATGACGCCGCCAACATGGACGTCGAGGCCCTGCCGGCGCAGTTCGGCCACCATTTCCCGCGCCGATTTTTCCGAAAAATAGCCCCGGTAGGGCACGCAGCCGAAGGCCGGAAAGCACCACAGGCGCGGCGCCAGCGCGAATTCCGGCGCGGCGTAGACGGCGAGCGTCACATGGTCCCGGCCGATATCGGCATAGTCGCGGTAGGACTCGTTGTCGGGCAGCGCCAGCGCCTCGACGGCGAATTGCCGGATCGCCCGCGCCTCGGCCAATTGGCGGCGCAGCGCCGGCGGCGTCGACGGATCGGCGATCAGCGCGGCGACATCGCGCCGCGCCGCCATGATTTTTACGTGCCCTTCGAGCGACTGCGCCGTGTAGGCGAGCGCGCCGCAGCCGGAAAGCCCGGCCGAAAGGCCGAGAACGGCGATCAGCCGGAAAAGAGCGCGAGTCATCGGACCTGCCGTGCGGTTGCTTTTCGCCGGCAAGGCTAGACGAGTTCCGGGCGGAATTGAAATGGGGGCGAATGCGCCGCGGCGTTCACGACGTGTCGGCCGCCAGCACCGCCAGACCATGGCACTCGGCCAGCACCTCGTCGATGAGGTCGCGTCCGCGCCGGCGGCTGCCGGGCGGCCGGCCGGGGCGGAGCGGCGAGCGGGGAAACGCGTCGCCGCCATTCGACGCCCCCACATCCGGCCCTTCGGGCCACCTTCTCCCGCGGGGGGAGAAGGTCGGGCGGACCATGCGCGCCTGGCGGCGGGCGAGGCGGAGCGCCTGACGCGGCAGATCGTCGAGCGCGGCTTTCAGCGCGCACAGGCGGCGCACCAGCCGGGCGGCCGGGATGAGGTCGTCGGGGGAAGGCGCGACCACGGGGAGAAACACCGGCTCGACCACTCCGGGCGCCGAAATGCGCGGGCCGAAGCCGGGAACGGTTTTCGGTTTCAACCAGCGAAGCGCTTGCGCGGGTCGAAGAGCGGGAAGGCGGGGGCGGGCTTCTCCGCACCCCCCTCTGGCCTGCCGGCCATCTCCCCCACAAGGGGGGAGATCGGAGTGCCGCAGCGGCTTCGCTTAGCGCCGAGGGTGAGGGCCGGGCGCGGCGTCCGTTCCAGCCGATCTCCCCCCTTGTGGGGGAGATGGCCGCCCTTCGGCTTTCGCTCAGGAGGCCGGAGGGGGGTGTTGCGCAGCGTCACCTTCACCCCGCGCGCCGCGATGACGATGAGGCGGCGGACGGCGGATTCGGCCGGGCGGATGAGCCGCAACAGGGCGTTGCGCAGCAGGCGCGGCAGCGCCGCCGGCGCCGCGCCATCGTCAAGGCCGGCATAGGCGAACAGCGTGGCGACGATGCGGACAAGCTGTTCGCGGTTTTTCTCGACGGCCAGTTCCCAATCCATGGCGCAGCGCGCTCCGGTTTTCCGGGGAAGAGGATAAAGGCGGTCGGGAGGGATGTGGATGGAAAGGGCCAAAACGGCGGACGGCGATCAGGCGGAAAATGACGCGATTCACCGGACCTGCCGCGGTGTTGCCATCGCCGGCAGGGCGAGGACGGTTGGCGGGCGGGATTGGAGGGGGGGCGGGGGGGGGCGGGAATGAAATTGGGGGGGAGCGGTGCATGCAACCGCCGTTGTGTCGGAATGGAGAGGGGGTCGGGATGGAGCGGGCCTAAATTTTTCAAAGTCACCCTTGCTTGGGAAAAGGACCAAAATGAAAAAAGCCTAGGGTCAAAACCCATTCAGTGTATTGAATGATAGCGGCAAATCGGATTCTCTCTGTTGTCGGGGGCGATGGAGGCGATGATGAGCGCGCTTTTCTGGTTGAGCGACGAAGCCTGGGCGGCGATCGAGCCGCATTTGCCGAAGAACCAGCCCGGGGCGCGGCGGGTCGATGATCGCCGCGTCATCAGCGGCATCCTGCACGTTCTGAAGACGGGTTGCCGCTGGAAGGACTGCCCGGCCGACTATGGGCCGCCCACCACGATCTACAACCGCTTCAACCGCTGGTCCGGCCGCCGGCTGTGGGCCGCAATCCTCGACGCGCTGGTGGCCAAGGGCGTGCTTGCGCTGTCGGCCTCGGTCGACTCCACCTATGTGAAGGCGCATCGTTCCGCCCATGGCGGAAAAGGGGGGCGAAGGCGCAGGCGATCGGCCCGTCGCGTGGCGGTCAAACCACCAAAATCCATGCGCTGACCGATCTTCTCGGCCGCCCGGCCGTGCTGCGGTTGACGCCGGGCAATGTCGCGGATGTCACCATGGCTGGCGATCTGCTGGACGCGGCCGGGCCGGTTCGCTGTCTTCTCGCCGACAAGGGCTATGACGCCGACGCGCTGCGCATGCGCCTGAAAGCCGAAGGCGCAACCGCCGTGATACCGGGTCGGTCGAACCGGAAGACGCCGATCCAATATGACGAAACCCGATACAGGGCCGTTGGCGCATTGAAGCGGCGTTCTGCAGGTTGAAGGATTTCCGCCGCGTCGCCACCCGCTATGACAAGCTCGCGCGCAATTTCCTCTCGACCGTGGCCCTCGCAACACTTATCGCATTCTGGGTCTGATTGAGTCTCGACCCTAGAGGCTACATCTATTCAGTCGGCAAGTCGCGGATTTGGAAGACCAATTGCTGGGATTGCAACGCCGCGTATATAGAGCTACTACAAATGCTGATAAAATATGAAGGAGGAACAAGTGGCAGAACTCCACTCGCAATCCGTCCCCGTGCAAACTCTTTACACGTGGTTCCGCGACAATAAGCTAATTGTCAATCGCCGCTATCAAAGGAAGCTAGTTTGGACTCTTGAAGAAAAGCAAAAACTACTCGATTCTATCCTTTCTAAGTATCCAATTCCGGCTATTTTACTTTCAGAAATAGAGGGGCCAACAGAAAATTTTGAAATTATTGATGGCCTGCAAAGGATGCATGCGATTCTTTCTTTTATTGAAACGTCTTATCCGTTGGGAGATGGAAGATTTTTTGATCTTAGTTACTTCCCTTCTGCGAAAGAGTTTGCTGAAAAGGATATATTTCAAGACCATAGTGGCGGCAATACAATTGGTAACACAGAGTGTTAGACAATTTTGAACTACCAAGTTTCCCTATCAATTTTAAGAAAAGCAACAGATAAAGAAGGGAATGAGGTTTTTGATAGAATTAATACATACGGCCACCGACTCAGTGATCAGGAGAGGCGTCAAGCTGGCGTTCAGAGCAAATTTTCTGAACTCGTTCGGAAAATCGCCTGCAACATACGCGGAGACGTTTCCGCTGATCGCCTATTTCTCTATGAAATGCCTGCTATTAGCATCGATTTACCAAAAACCAAACACGGTTATGAAGTGCGAGCAGAAGAGGTATTTTGGGTTGCGCAGGGCATATTGCGGTCTACCGATTTGCGAGATAGCGAAGATGAACAATGCATCGCTGATACTATCGCTTGCTTAATTGGTCAAGACTTAATTGATCGTTCAAAAGCAGCCCTAGATTCTATCTATGACATATCAAATTCTGAGTATACAAGAATGGAAACCGCATTTGATTTATATGGAGGTGAGAAAATATTTGAGGAATTTAAATATTGCTTGGGAGAAGTGGAGAGTGTATGTGCAAGTGGTGGAAATACGAAATTACGTGATTTGCTTTTTAGAGATAAAACGACAAATCCTTTTCCGTCCGTATTCGTTGTTATTTTTATCGCAATATTTGAATGCGGAATTCGACAGAAAAAGAAAATTTCTGACTACGCCGGATTAAAATCTGCTCTTGCGGGTATAAACACACGTATTCAGGCCGGCCAAAAAGGAGCGAGCCGACAAGAAAGGCGGACGAATATTGATGTTGTGAAAGGAATAATATCGAAGTTTTTTGTTGATCATCCCGAAATAGATAAATTTATATATAGCAATCATAAATCGGTAGATATTGAAGCGGACGTAAGGCGCTCCGAAATTGAGTTGGCTAACTATGAACTTAAACAGGGAATCTTGCCGCTATCGAAGGAAAACAACGCTGATGTTAAGCCAATGCTTGACAAATTACTTAGGACAATTTGTGCAATAGCGAATAATGGACCAAAATCATCCGGAAAAATCATAATTGGCGTTGCAGACAAGGAACCCGATGTTAAAAAAATCAGCGATATTTATGGCGTTTCCGGGAAAATAATCGGCAAAAGAACCGTTGTTGGCATTAACAGGGAAGCACATCGACTAGAGATATCGATTGAAAAGTATGTACAAATGATAGTTGAATATATAAAGAATTCTCAGATCTCCGCGCATACAAAAAGCGCCGTTCTTTCTCACCTCGATTATAACAATTATTTTGATCTTGGTATTTTAGTTATTACTATTCCGCCGCAGAAGGAATTAACTTACCTAGGAGAGGATTTATATCGCCGCGTTGGCTCCTCGAATGAATTAGCATCGTCTACTAAAGAGATTGTGGCTTTGGGCGTTCGATTTGTTTGATTGCTATTTCGTACTTGCTGCACCTCGGAAGGGGAGCAAAAGGACGCACTGGGCAATAGTGTCCGGCATGGATTCCGGGTTTCACGCTCTGCGCGGCTCCGGAATGACGAAGAGCCGGGCGGCGCGGGCACCAGACCTTCTCCACTTGCGGGAGAGGCTGGCAAGGCAGAGCTTGTCGAAGCCGACGCCGGATGAGGGGTTCTCCATCGCCGCATCCCCTCATCCGTCTCGGCGCGTGCCGCGCCGATCCACCTTTGTAACTCATCATGTGCCGAATCCGGTATAGTGCCGGTTGCGGTGGCGGACGGGAGACCGACCCACCTCTGGGCGTGCGAGCCCGTGGGAGAGCCTGGGTCGCCGTCCGCCGTTCCATCGAACCCGAACAGTCGCCTGGGCCGCAAGCGAAGCCCGTTTAGGCAAGGATGGGAGAAGATGGACGCCATTGTTGTGGGGATCGACGTTTCGAAGGATCGTCTTGACGTATGTGTGACGCCGTCCGGGGAGGCGATGGCTGAAGCCAATGACGCGGCCGGGGTCGAGAAGCTCGCGTTGCGCCTGGCCGGGCTGACGCCGGCGCTTGTGGCGCTGGAGGCGACCGGGGGCTACGAGACGCTGGCGGCGGCGGCGCTTTCGGCTGCGGGCTTGGCCGTGGTCGTGGTCAACCCGGCGCAGGTGCGTTCGTTCGCCGATGCGCTCGGCAAGCGGGCCAAGACCGACCCGATCGATGCGGAAGTGATTGCCCGTTTCGCCGCGGCGAGCGGCGTCAGGCCCAAGCCGCTGCCCGATGAACAAAGCCGCTTGCTGGCCGATCTGGTGACCCGCCGGCGGCAGATCATGGCCATGATCGTGGCCGAGGAAGCCCGGCTGAAGCGGGCCGCCAACCGCCAACTCAAGAAGAGCATTGGCCGCCTGCTCGCGGCGCTTCGGCGCGAACTCGAGACCCTCGACGCCGATCTGGACAAGCAGATACGCAGCTCGCCGGCGTGGCGCATCAAGGAGCAACTGCTGTCGTCCGTGCCCGGCGTCGGCAAAGGCATATCGCGCACCCTGATTGCCGAGCTGCCGGAGATCGGCAGCCTCGACCGCCGCCAGATCGCTTCGCTGGCCGGCCTCGCTCCGTTCACCCGGCAGTCCGGCAAATGGCGAGGCAAGAGCTTCATCAGCGGCGGCAGGGCGAGCGCGCGCGCCGCCCTCTTCATGGGCGCTTTGTCGCTTCGCGACACAATCCGGTCCTCAAGGCCTTCCGCGACAAACTCGTCGCGCAGGAAAGCCCAGGATCGTCGCCATCGTCGCGACAGCCCGCAAACTGCTCACCATCCTCAACGCCATCATTCGGGAAAACCAACCATGGCGCCAACAAAACGCTTGACCGCCAAGACAGTCGCTCTCCCCTTGTGGGAGGAGTCGCGGGCGGCGGAACGACTAGGAGGCCGAGGCAGAGCTTGTCGAAGCCGAGGCCGGATGCGGGTAATCCTGCCGGGCGGGACGGAAATGGCCACCACCCGGCCCGCCGGGCCACCCTCCCCCACAAGTGTGGGAGGGAAAAGCGGCGCGGCGCTCGCCTCCCCCGTGAGGAAGTCCGAAGGACGGGCGAGGCAAGTGCCTCGCCCGAGGAGAGACGAGGCCGCAAGCGGACGTCGATCCGGGTGGGGGTGATTTGTCCGCACGGATGCTTGCGACCTCCTACCCCTGACCAAGGGCGGCGCACGTTGCCCCCACCCCCTGCCCCTCCCCCACAAGTGTGGGAGGGGGAACGCGAACGCCGGCGATCCCCCCATGGCGAAGGCGGGGGCGGGGTTCCGGGGCAGGCGAATGCCCCTCTCCGGCTCCTCAGCCACCGACCAAGGGCGGCGCATGTTGCCCTCACCCCCGCCCTCTCCCCACAAGTGTGGGAGGGGGAACGCGAACGCCGGCGATCCCCCCATGGCGAAGGCGGGGGGCGCGGCGGGGAGACGCAGGCCCCTCTCCGGCTCCTCAGCCACCGACCAAGGGCGGCGCACGTTGCCCCCACCCCCTGCCCCTCCCCCACAAGTGTGGGAGGGGGAACGCGAACGCCGGCGATCCCCCCATGGCGAAGGCGGGGGGCGGGGTTCCGGGGCAGGCGGAAGCGCCTCTCCGGCTCGCTCAGCCACCGACCAAGGGCGGCGCACGTTGCCCCCACCCCCTGCCCCTCCCCCACAAGTGTGGGAGGGGGAACGCGAACGCCGGCGATCCCCCTTAACCCCCCCTTAAACCGCCTCAATTAGCGTCCAGAGGCCTGCACAAAAGGCGTCCGGACCCCGCGCATGGCGAAAAAATCCCCCCGCATCGAACCCTCCTTCGACAGCCCGCGCGGCAGGCGCGGCGAAGGGCTGAGCGTGTCGGAGGACGACCGCGTCGCCGCGCCGCGCCGCAAGGGCAAGCGCGCCAGACGCCGCTCGTCCTTCGGGCTGATCGGCCGGCTCGCCTATTGGGGCTTCGTGATGATGCTGTGGGGCGGCATCGGCGTCGCCGGGCTGGTGGCCTATTACGGCGCGCGCATGCCGGCGGCGACGACCTGGGCCATTCCGGACCGGCCGCCCAACGTCAAGATCGTCTCGGTCGGCGGCAAGCTGATCGCCAATCGCGGCGCCACCGGCGGCGAGGCGGTCGAGCTGCAGGAGATGTCGCCCTATATCGCGCAGGCCGTCGTGGCGATCGAGGATCGCCGCTTCCATTCGCATTTCGGCGTCGACCCGCGGGGCCTCGCCCGCGCCATGGCGAGAAACATCGCGGCCGGCCGCATGACCCAGGGCGGCTCGACGCTGACGCAGCAGCTGGCGAAGAACCTGTTCCTGTCGCCGGAGCGCACGCTGGAGCGCAAGGTGCAGGAGCTGCTGCTCGCGTTCTGGCTGGAGACCGAATACACCAAAGACCAGATCCTCGAAATGTATCTCAACCGCGTCTATTTCGGCTCCGGCGCCCATGGCGTCGAGGCGGCGGCGCGGCGCTATTTCGGCCACGGCGCGCGCGACGTCTCGCTGCAGGAGGCGGCCGTGCTGGCGGCGGTGCTGAAGGCGCCGTCGCGATACTCGCCGGCCAAGGACCCGAAGGCGGCGGAGGCGCGGGCCGAACTGGTGATCGCGGCGATGCGCGAGCAGGGCATGATCGGCGACAAGGAGATGACCGCGGCGCTGTCGGCGAAGGCCAAGCGCGCGCCGTCGTTCTGGACCGGCTCGGAGCATTACGTCGCCGACCGGGTGATGGACGAATTGCCGGAGATCGTCGGCGACATCAAGGAAGACGTGATCGTCGACACGACGATCGATCTCGATTTGCAGAAGCTCGGCGAGAAGGCGATCCGCAAGCTGATCAAGGACAATGGCCCGAAGCTGAATGTCAGCCAGGGCGCGCTGGTGTCCATCGACGGCTCGGGCGCGGTGCGCGCGCTGATCGGCGGGGTGGATTATTCCGGCAGCCAGTTCGACCGCGCCGGCACGGCCAAGCGCCAGCCGGGCTCGGCCTTCAAGCCGTTCGTCTATCTCGCCGCGCTCGAAGGCGGCATGACGCCGGAAACGCGCGTCAACGACGCGCCGGTCAAATTCGGCAAATGGCGCCCGGAAAATTACGGCGGCAAATATTACGGCGAGGTGACGCTGACGACGGCGCTGGCGAAATCGCTGAATTCGGTGGCGGCGCAGCTTTGCGTCAAGGCGGGCCCGGCCAATGTGGTCGAGACGGCGCACCGGCTCGGCATCGAATCGGCGCTCGACGCCAACGCCTCGATCGCGCTCGGCACCTCGGACGTGTCGCTGATGGAGCTGACCTCGGCCTATGTGCCCTTCGCCAATGGCGGCTGGCGGCCGGACAGCCACATCGTCAGGCGCGTCACCACCGTCTCCGGCAAGGTGCTCTACGAGCACGAAAAGCGCGACGCGCCGCGCGTGGTGCAGCCCGAGCATGTGGCGATGATGAACGCCATGATGGCCGAGACGATCCGCTCGGGCACCGCGACCAAGGCGGCGTTCGGCTGGCCGGCTGCGGGCAAGACCGGCACCAGCCAGAATTCGCGCGACGCCTGGTTCGTCGGCTACACCGCCAATCTCGTCACCGGCGTGTGGTTCGGCAATGACGACGGCAAGCCGACCAAGAACGTCACCGGCGGCTCGCTGCCGGCGCTCGCCTGGAAGGCGTTCATGACCGCGGCGCATGACGGCGTCGACATCGCCGAACTGCCCGGCCGGTGGAATCCGGGCACGACGGAAGGCTTCCCGCAGGCGCCGGATTTCCCCGAACAGACCACCGCGCCGAAGCCGCAGGCCAAGCCGACGGCAAAGCCGCTGCCGCTCGCCGCCGTCAAGCCGCAGAAGCCGGTCGCCGAAAAGCCTGTCGCGGCGAAGCCGGTGAAAACCGTCGCGGCGAAGCCGGTGAAAACCGTCGCGGCGGCCAAATCGCCGCGCGCCACCGACAATGTCACGACCTCGTCGGCGCCGCGCCCGAAAGCCGATGTCGGCGGCGGCAAAACCAAATCCGAAAAGACGCTGGTCGACATCATCCTCGGCAATTGAGGCGGGCGCGGAAATTTCTGCCCTTCAAGGCGCAAACGGCGCGAAACCGATTTCCTCCGCGCCGCCGGCTTGACCGTCCATTCCTTCAGCGCGGCGGCGCGTTCCGGCATTCTGCGGCCATCGGGTCCTTCCCGCCCGCGTGAACCGGAGGCAAGCCATGCAGGTGCTCACCGCCAACCGCTTGATCGACGGCGAGGCCGTCTGGCTTGCCGCCGACCATTCCTGGACCGACACGATCGACGCCGCCGACATCGCCCGCGACGCGAACGCCGCCCAACGCCTGGCCGACATCGGCGAGGCGTCGCGCCGCGCCAACGCCGTCGTCGACGTCAACCTGATCGACATCGATCTCATCGCCGGCCGCATCGCGCCCAAGCGGCTGCGCGAGCGCATCCGCGCCAGCGGACCGACCAACCGTCCCGATCTCGGCAAGCAGGCACGCCCGCTCGCGGCGATCGCGGCCTGAGGCGACGGCGATGTACCGCTACGACGAGTTCGACCGCGATTTCGTCGCCGCCCGCGTCGTCGAATTCGGCGACCAGGTGGCGCGGCGGCTTTCGGGCGAATTGACCGAGGACCAGTTCCGGCCGCTCAGGCTGATGAACGGCGTCTATCTGCAACTGCACGCCTACATGCTGCGCATCGCCATCCCCTACGGCACGCTGAACGCCCGCCAGATGCGCAAGCTCGCCCATATCGCGCGCACCTACGATCACGGCTACGGCCATTTCACCACGCGGCAGAATTTGCAGTTCAACTGGCCGGCGCTCAAGGACATGCCGGCGATCCTGGCCGAGCTGGCCGGCGTCGAGATGCACGCCATCCAGACCTCGGGCAATTGCATCCGCAATGTCACCGCCGACCATTTCGCCGGCGCGGCGGCCGACGAGGCGGCCGACCCGCGGCCCTATGCCGAAATCCTGCGCCAGTGGTCGTCGGCGCATCCGGAGTTTTCCTACCTGCCGCGCAAATTCAAGGTGGCGGTGACCGGCGCGGCGCGCGACCGCGCCGCCATTCGTTTCCACGACATCGGCCTGCAGCTGAAAAAGAACGTGGCCGGCGAAACCGGGTTCGCCGTGTTCGTCGGCGGCGGCCAGGGCCGCACGCCGATCATCGCCGTGAAGGCGCGCGACTTCCTGCCCGAACGCGATCTGCTCGCCTACATGACGGCGATCCTCCGGGTCTACAATCTGGAGGGACGGCGCGACAACAAATACAAGGCGCGCATCAAGATCCTGGTCAGCGAGACCGGCGCGGACGAAATCATCCGCCGCGTCGAGGCCGAATTCGAGATGCTCAAAGACGGCGCGCTGGCGCTGCCCGACGCCGACATCGCCGCCATCCAGGCCTATTTCGCGCCGCCGGCGTTTATCGAGCGTCCCGGGGGCGTTGCGCTGGTCCGGCAGGCGCGGCTCGACGACCGAGGTTTTTCGGCCTGGCTCGAGCGCAACGTGACGACGCACAAGCACCCCGACCACGCCATCGTCACCATTTCGCTGAAAGGCGTCGGCGAGGTTCCCGGCGACGCCACGGCGGAACAGATGGACGCGGTCGCCGATCTCGCCGAGCGCTTCGGCCACGACGAGATCCGCGTCAGCCACGAGCAGAACCTGGTGCTGCCGCATGTGGCGCGCGCCGACCTCCCGGCGATATACAAGGGGCTGAAGACGGCCGGCCTCGCCACCGCGAATGCCGGCCTCGCCACCGACATCATCGCCTGCCCGGGCCTCGATTATTGCGCGCTCGCCAATGCGCGGGCCATTCCGGTGGCGCAGGACCTGTCGACGCGCCTCGCTGCCCGCCAGGACGACATCGGCGATCTCAAGATCAAGATTTCCGGCTGCATCAACGCCTGCGGCCATCACCACATCGGCCATATCGGCATTCTCGGCGTCGAGAAGAAGGGCGGCGAACTCTACCAGCTGACCCTGGGCGGCTCGGCCGACGAGAACGCCGCCATCGGCGAGATCGTCGGGCGCGGCTTCGGCCCGGAAGAGATCGCCGGCGCGGTGGAGACCGCGATCGACGTCTATCTGGCGCATCGCCTGTCGCCGGGCGAAACCTTCATCGACGCTTACCGTCGCCTCGGCGCGACGTCGTTCAGGGAGGCCCTCTATGGCAGCGCTGCCGCAGCGGCCTGATCGATCGTGTCGACGCTCGCGCCGGCCCGCCCTTCACCCAATCCCGTCCGGACTTTCGAGGTAATCCCATGGCCCCCTCCTCCATCGACACCGCTTCCCGCCCGTTGAGCACGCCGAACCGTCCGCGCGAGCAACGCACCATTTCCGCGCCTTCGCGCCGACCGGCGAAGACCATCGCTACGCCGGCCCGGCCGGCGGCGAATATCGTTCGCGACGGCCACGAGCATCCGCTCGCCACGGCGCATTTCTGAAGCCGAAATGACCGCGCGCCTGTGGACCCGGAACGGCTTCGTCGACGATGGCTGGCGCCATGCGTCGCCGGGCGAGGCCATCGCCGATGGAACGATCGTGGCGCTGGCCGACTGGCTGGCGCTCGATCCGGTCGCGCGGCCGCATCTCGGCGTACGGGTGAAGCCTGGCGAGGCGATCGAGCCGCTGCTCGCCCACCTCGACGACATCGCCTTGATCGCGCTGGAGTTTCCGGCCTTCAGCGATGGCCGCTCCTATTCCAGGGCGGAACGTCTGCGCGGCCGCCTCGGTTACACCGGAATCCTGCGCGCGGTGGGCGACGTGCTCACCGACCAGATCCCGCACATGCTGCGCACCGGCTTCGACGAGCTGGAGGTCTCGAACCCCGTTGCCCTCTCCCGCTTGGCGAAGGGCATGACCGGCGCGCCGGAAGCCGCCTATCAGCCGAGCACCGGCGGCGGCGGCAAAGCGGCGGGATATGCGTGGAGGAGAGCGAGTAGCGAGCAGCGAGCAGCGAGCAACGAGTAACGAGCGACGAGCGACGAGCGACGAGCGACGAGCGACGAGCCAAGAAGTCCGATCCGCGCGGCGTCGCAAGACCCTGTCCGCAATTCGCTATTCGCTGTCTTTCTACTCCCGATACCACGCCACTTGCGCCCCGGTGGCGAGCAATTGGCCGTCGCGGCTCCACAATTCCATATGCTGATCGAAGAAATTGGCGTGCATGCGCTTGGCCTGCGCCACGCCCAGCACCGGGCCGGCGCCAAGGCGGGCGATCTCGGGCGCGGTGGCGTGAAAATAGGTGGTCAACGACACGGTGCCGAGCGGCACCATCAGTCCGCGCGCCTTGACGATGCGCGGCAGGAAGGCGTCGGCGATGGAGGCGAGCGCCGGAAAATCGAGCGGCCGCGCCGGCCGGTCGGCGACCCACAGAAGCGAACGGCTGTCGAGCAACGACGCGAACGGCTTGGCGGCGAATTGCGGCGCGCCGCCGACATAGCGCAAATCGTAGGCGTCGAGCCATTTGAGCGGACCGGGCACGGGAATGGCCGCGACAGCCTCCGGCGGCGGCGCCTCCGGCATGCCCGACTCGGTGTGCGTGAACACCGCGCCGCGCGCGCCGCAGACGACGGAGGCGGTGGAGCGGATCTGGCCGTCCTGCGTCAAGGTCAGCGACCAGTGCTGGGTGTATTTGCCGCCGCGCACAAGCGTCGTGGCGATCTCGAACGGTCCGTCGGCGAGCGCGCCGCAATAATTGACCGTCTCGGCCACCGGATCGCCCATCCGGCGCGGATCGATCATCACGGCGTTGAGCAGCACGGCGGCGGTGATGCCGCCATAAGGCCCGGCCATGTTGGCGTAGGCCGGCGATGTCTTGCCGGCAAAACGGCCTTCGCCGAGAGGCCCGAGCGCGATGGCGGCGTCGAAAATGTGCATGGTGATTTGCTCCGCTCGGCGTGAACTTGGCCGAAGGGCGGGGGCGGCGCAAGGCGGACGCCCGAATCCGGGAATGCGAACGCTGTGTCACCCGGCCGCGCCGCATTCATGCCCCAATCGCGGTTCGATCTGGCCGCGCAAGGGTGAAAACGATGAAATTTGAGTCGATCGGCCTTTTGGCCTTCCTGATCGTTCCGCTCGCGGCCGCGCCGGGCCTGGCGCAGACCGCGCCGTCGCAAGCGGAAGCCGCGGCTTACCGCGATCTGTTCCGCGCCGCGCAGGACGGCGATGCGGCGGCCGTATCGCGGCTCGTCGCCGAGGGCGCCGATATTTCGGCCCGTGACGGCAATGGCCGCACCGCCGCGCACGTCGCCGCTTTCGCCTCCCATGAAGAGACGTTGGCGGCGCTGGCGAAAGCCGGCGCCGACATGAACGCGCTCGACGACGACGCCTATGACGCGGTGACCATTGCGGCCGTCGCCAACGATTTGCCGATGCTCGACGCGGCGCTCGCCGCCGGCAACCGGCCCGGCAACATCACCAGCCGCTACATCGGCACGGCGCTGATCGCCGCCGCCCACCTCGGCCATCACGCGGTGGTCAAGCGCCTGATCGAAAAGGGCGCGCCGCTCGATCACGTCAACAATCTCGGTTGGACCGCGCTGATCGAGGCCGTCGTGCTCGGCGATGGCGGGCCAAATCACCAGAAAACCGTGGCGCATCTTGTGGCCGCCGGCGCCGACCGGACGATCGCCGACCGGGACGGGGCGACGCCGCTGGAATTGGCGCGCCAGCGCGGCTACGGCGAAATCGTCACGCTGCTCGAACGCCCCTGAGTGCGCTTCACACGTCGAGATTGGCCACGTTCAGCGCGTTGTCCTGGATGAATTCGCGGCGCGGCTCGACATCGTCGCCCATCAGCCGGGCGAAGAGCGCGTCGGCGTCGACGGCGTCGTGGACGCGCACCTGCAGCAGCGAGCGGGCGTTCGGATCGAGCGTCGTCTCCCACAATTGTTCGGCGTTCATTTCGCCCAGGCCCTTGTAGCGCTGCATGGCGATGCCCTTGCGCCCGGCGGCGAAGACGGCGTCGAGAAGCGCCAGCGGCCCGGAAATGACGACGGAGGACTCACGGCGCTTCAAGGTCGGCGGCGTCGCATAGATGTCGGCGAGCTTGCCGGCGTGGCGGTTCAGCGCGCGGGCGTCGGCCGAGCCGATCAGGCCGGCATCGAGCAGGGCCGATTCCTTCACCCCGCGCACCGTGCGCTCGAACACCAGGCCGCCGGCCGCCTCGTTCGACGGGTTGACGCGGCCGGTCCAGCCGCGCTCGGTCTCCTCGGCGATGGTGTCGAGACGGCGGGCGACGGCGGCGGCGGCGGCCTCGGCGCGGGCCGGATCGTCGAGAATCGTCGCGTCGAGCGCACCGGCGATCGCCGCCTGTTCGACGACGGAGCGGCTGTAGCGCGTGTGCAGGCCGAAGAGCAGGCTGCGCACCGCGAGCGCGTCGTCAATCGCCGCGCGCAGATCGGCGCCGGCGCGGGTTTCGCCATTGCCGAGGGTCAACAGCGCTTCCTCGATGCCGGAATCGACGAGGTAATTCTCGAACGCCGCCTCGTCCTTGATGTATTGCGAGGATTTGCCGCGCGTGACTTTGTAGAGCGGCGGCTGGGCGATGTAGAGGTGGCCGCGGGCGATGATCTCCGGCATCTGGCGGAAGAAGAAGGTGAGCAGCAGGGTGCGGATATGGGCGCCGTCGACATCGGCGTCGGTCATGATGATGATCTTGTGGTAGCGCAGCTTGTCGGCGTTGAACTCGTCCTTGCCGATGCCGGCGCCGAGCGCGGTGATCAGCGTGCCGACCTGGTCGGAAGAGAGCATGCGGTCGAAACGGGCGCGCTCGACATTGAGGATCTTGCCGCGCAGCGGCAGGATCGCCTGGTTCTGGCGCGAGCGGCCGCCCTTGGCCGAGCCGCCGGCGGAATCGCCCTCGACGATGAAGATTTCCGACTTGGCGGGATCGCGCTCCTGGCAGTCGGCGAGCTTGCCGGGCAGCGAGGTGATGTCGAGAGCGCCCTTGCGCCGCGTCAGTTCGCGCGCCTTGCGCGCCGCTTCGCGGGCGGCGGCGGCTTCGACGACCTTGCCGACGAGGATACGGGCCGGACCGGGATTTTCCTCCAGCCATGAGCCGAGCGCCTCGTTGACGAGGTTTTCCACCACCGGGCGGACTTCGGAGGAGACCAGCTTGTCCTTGGTCTGCGAGGAAAATTTGGGATCGGGAACCTTGACCGACAACACCGCGGTCAGGCCCTCGCGGCAATCGTCGCCGGTCAGCGTCACCTTTTCCTTTTTCGAGATGCCGGCGGCGTCGGCGTAGCCGGTGACCTGGCGCGTCAGCGCTCCGCGAAAACCGGCGAGATGGGTGCCGCCGTCGCGCTGCGGGATGTTGTTGGTGAAGCAGAGCACGTTCTCGTGGTAGCTGTCGTTCCACCACATCGCGACTTCGACGGTGATGCCGTCCTTTTCGGCCCGAATGGCGATGGGTTCGGCGATCAGCGGCTTCTTGGCGCGATCGAGGTAGCGGGCGAATTCCACCAGCCCGCCCTCGTACATCAATTCGTGGCGGACCGGATCGGCATGCCGCCTGTCGGTCAGCACGATGCGCACGCCGGAATTGAGGAAGGCGAGTTCGCGCAGGCGATGTTCGAGGGTGGCGAAATCGAACTCGGTCCTGGTGAAGGTTTCGGTCGACGGCAGGAACGACACTTCGGTGCCGGTCGACCCGCCGGAATCGCCGGTGACCCTGAGCGGCGCGTCCGGCACGCCGTGGGTGAAGCTCATCTCGTGCACTTCGCCGGCGCGGCGGATTTTCAGCTTCAGCCAATGGGACAGCGCGTTGACCACCGAAACGCCGACGCCATGCAGGCCGCCGGAGACCTTGTAGGAATTCTGGTCGAATTTGCCGCCGGCATGCAGCTGGGTCATGATGATTTCGGCGGCCGAAACGCCCTCGTCATGCATGTCGGTCGGGATGCCGCGGCCATTGTCGGTGACGGTGCAGGAGCCATCGGGATTGAGCGTGACGGTGACCAGATCGGCGTGACCGGCAAGCGCCTCGTCAATGGCGTTGTCGACCACCTCGTAGACCATGTGGTGCAGGCCGGAACCGTCGTCGGTGTCGCCGATATACATGCCGGGGCGCTTGCGCACCGCGTCGAGGCCCTTCAAAATCTTGATGGAATCGGCGCCGTATTCGGCTTCGCCGCTGGCGATTGTCTCGGGCGTTTCGGTCATCGGGTATCCGTTTCAGGCAGGTCGGTGCGATGGACGCGCGCGTACGCGCGCGAATCAGGACCATCGGCTGCTCCGGATATAGGGCTTTGCGGCGGCGGCGACAAACGACTGGGCGCCACTCCGGAAGCGGAGAGCGCGGCCGGCGCCTATTGTTCGAGGACGAGGGCGCCTTCGGTCACGGCGTAGCGCGACAGCTGCTTCAAAAAACTCATGCCGATCAGGGTTTCGGAAAGCGACTTGTCGTCGATGACCATGGCCTGGACATTCGCGACCGAGACCCTGCCGATCTCGACGCGCTCGAGAATGACGGCGGCGGCGGCGATGGCGCCATTGGCGGTGCGCGCCTTGTGGCGGAAATCGCCGGGCGACAAGTGCAGGCCCAGGCGATTGGCGGTCGAGCGGTTGATCGCCACCAGGGTGGCGCCGGTGTCGACGAGCGCCCTGACCGGGCGGCCATTCAGCATGAACTGGCCGCTGAAATGGCCCAATTCGTCGGCCTCGATGCGAATCTTGCGGCCCGACAGCGCGATTTCCGCCCGGGGCGCGACTTCCGCGGGGCGCGTCGGCGCGGACGCCGGGCCGGGTTGAAATACGCCATTGTTGTCGAGAACGACCGGTATGGCCGCGGCAATGCCCGAAAACACGCCGAGGAGGATCAATTTGCGCAACATGCCGCGTCCCTTTCGGGGCGAACATGGCGATTTTGGTTGAGCAGCGCGTTAACGCGGCGGCAAAATCGGCGGTTTTGCTAACGGAAGGTTACCGGCCGGCCTATTTGGTGCCGTACATGCGGTCGCCGGCGTCGCCGAGGCCGGGCACGATGTAGCCCTTCTCGTTGAGGTGGTCGTCGATGGCGGCGGTGAACACCGGCACGTCGGGGTGGGCCTCGGTGAAACGCTTGACGCCTTCCGGCGCGGCGAGCAGGCACAGGAAGCGCAGATGCGTCGCGCCGCGGCCCTTGAGCATGTTGATGGCGGAAATGGCGGAATTGGCGGTGGCGAGCATCGGATCGACGACGATGACCAGCCGGTCGGCGAGATCGCTCGGCGCCTTGAAAAAATACTCCACCGCTTCGAGCGTGTCGTGGTCGCGGTAAAGCCCGATATGGGCGACGCGCGCGGCGGGGACCAGATCGAGCAGGCCTTCGAGGAGGCCGTTGCCGGCGCGCAAGACCGACGCGAAAACGAGTTTCTTGCCCTCCAGGACGGGGGCTTCCATTTTCGTCAGCGGCGTTTCGATGGTCTTGGTGGTCAGTTCGAGGTTTCTGGTCACCTCGTAGCCGAGAAGAAGCGAAATCTCGCGCAGCAAACGACGGAAACTGGCCGTCGAGGTCTCCTTGTCGCGCATGATCGACAGTTTGTGCTGGACGAGCGGATGATCGACGACGGTGACGGTGCCCATGACGCACTCCAATATGAACCCGGCGCACTGTAGCGGCGACCCAGTCTGTGTGAAACCGCTCACGGCGGCAGGCCACAGCTTTTGTTAGAAGACCGCCGTCGGGGCTGGCGAAACTGCACAGGGAACGCTGGTCCATGGAATTCACGCTCAGATCCGGCCCTGTCGCCGGGCGGCCTGCTCGGACATTCGACCTACCTGCTGCTGGTCCTGTCGATGGCGTTGAAGCGCCTGTACTGGATCCGTCTGGTGGTGATCGCGTCGGCGCTGGTCGGCATATCCTATTCCTATTTCATGCTCTCCGACCCGGTCGGCGTGTTCTGGGAATCGCTGCTGATTGCGGTCAACATCGCGCGGCTGACCTTCGATCATTGGGCCGATCGCGGCGCCCGCTTCACGAGCGAGGAAAAAACGCTCGCCAACGACGTGTTCGCCTGCCTCTCGCCGGCGCGCAAACGCCGGTTGCTCGACGCCGGCGAATGGACCGATTGCCCCGCCGGAATGACGCTGTCGCGGCAGGGCGAAGCCGTCACGCACCTGGCGTGGCTGGCGGAAGGCCGGGCCGATGTCGAGGCCGACGGCGTTGTCGTTTCGCGCGCCGGCCAGGGCGACCTGATCGGCGAGTTGACCGTGCTCGACGGCGACCCGGCGAGCGCCGCGCGCAGTTGACCTGCCCGTCGCGACTATGGCGCATCGAAGCCTCGGCGCTGCGCCGGCTCGCCGACCCAAAACCGGAAATCCGCACTGGCCTCGACGCGGCCTTTACCCATGAAATGCGGCGCAAACTGAAGCGGACGCCTTGGGCGAGGAACCTAGGAGCGGCGGCGATCGCCCTGGGCTAGGCGCGCCGCCGCGTCGACCTTTTCCATCAGGGTCGCCCGGGTCTTGCGGTCGACGAAGGCCGCCTCGATCGCCGTGCGCGTCAATCCCAGCAATCGCGCCTCGTCGAAGCCGAATTCGCGGCGCGCCGTTTCGTATTCGCGCGCCAGCGTGGTGTCGAAATAGGGCGGATCGTCGGAGGATACCGTCACCTTGCATCCGGCATCGTGGAGGCGGCGCAACGGATGGGACGCGTAGTTGGCGAACACGCCGACCGACACATTGGAGCCGGGGCAAACCTCGAGCACGACGCCCTCCGCGGCGATGCGGGCGACGAGCGCCGGATTCTCGATGGCGCGCACGCCATGGCCGATGCGCGACGGGCGGATATGATCGAGCGCGGCTTCGACGCTTTGCCAGCCTTCGATCTCGCCGGCATGGATCGTGATGCCGAGGCCGGCTTCGCGGGCGATGCCGAATGCGCGGACAAAATCCTCGACTTCCCCGACGCTTTCGTTGCCAGCCATGCCGAAGCCGGTGACCAGCGGTTCGCGGCAGGAAGCGGCGAAGCGCGCCGCGGCGACGACCGATTCGACGCCGAAATGACGCACGCCGGTGACGATCATCCGCGCCTCGATGCCGGTCTTGGCGTTGGCGCGGCGCATGCCTTCGGCAAGGCCCGCGGTATAGGCCCGCGGGGAAATGCCCGCCTTGGCCGCATGGTCGGGCGAGGTGAAGAATTCGGCGTAGATGGAGCCATCGCGGGCCAGCGACGACAAATAATCCTCGGCCAGGCGCGCATAATCCTCTTCGTTGCGAAACAGCGAGGCGACCAGATCGTAACAGGAGAGGAAATCGGGAAAGTCGACCCAGACAAAGCGCCCGTCGCGCACGCGCGACGAGATGTCGACGCCGTATTTGTTCGCCTGCTTCAACGCCAGCGCCGGCGGCGCTGCGCCCTCAATGTGGCAATGCAATTCGGCTTTCGGCAGCATGGGCGTCCCCGGTGGTTGACGACAGACGGTGCGGTTATATGTCGTCAATTCACGATAGCGCCTTGTTTTGCCTTGGGCTATGGTCCGCCGCGCAAATTCGAGGGATGAAACGGATGCAGGCGACACGCAGCAGGGACGAAGGCGGCATGGCGACCTCCTACGGCTTTCGCGACGTCGCCGACGCCGAAAAGCAGGGCCTCGTCAACGAGGTGTTCCACCGCGTCGCCACGCGCTACGATCTGATGAACGATCTGATGTCCGGCGGCATGCACCGGCTGTGGAAGGACGCCATGGTCGCCTGGCTCAATCCGCCGAAACGGCCGGGCTGGCGCGGCCTCGACGTGGCCGGCGGCACCGGTGACATCGCCTTTCGCACGGTAGAGGCTTCCGGCGGAGCAGCGCATGTGTCCGTGCTCGACATCAATGGTTCGATGCTCGAGGTCGGCCGCGACCGGGCCGAAAAACGCGGCTTCGCCGGCAAGGTCGATTTCATCGAAGCCAATGCGGAGGAATTGCCGTTCGCCGACGCCAGTTTCGACGCCTACACGATCGCTTTCGGCATCCGCAACGTGCCCCGCATCGACAAGGCGCTCGGCGAGGCGCACCGGGTGCTGAAGCGCGGCGGGCGGTTTCTGTGCCTGGAGTTCTCCGAGGTGCAGGCGCCGGTGCTCGACAAGATTTATGAGGCGTTTTCCTTCCAGGTGATCCCGCAAATCGGCCGTCTCGTCACCGGTGACGCGGAACCCTACCGCTATCTGGTCGAATCGATCGCCAAATTCCCGCGCCAGGCCGATTTCGCCCGCATGATTGAAAAAGCCGGATTGTCGCGCGTGACCTGGCGCGACTACACCGGCGGCATCGCCGCGCTGCATTCGGGTTGGAAATTGTGACGCGGAACCGCGCATGAGCACGACCGGCGCTTTCGCCCGGCTGATCCGCGCCGGCTGGATCCTGACACGCGAAGGCGTCGTCGCCGCCATTCCCGGCGAGACGCTTTCCGGCCTGCCCAAAATCGGCTGGCGGATCGGCAGGTTGCTGACCAAGCGCCGTCTCGACGCCGTCGACCGCTCGACGCGACTGTCGCGGGCGGTGAACCGGCTCGGACCGTCCTATGTGAAAATGGGCCAGTTCCTGGCGACGCGACCGGATGTCGTCGGCGCGGCGATCGCCGACGATCTGGCCCATCTGCAGGACCGTATCGCCCCGTTCGCGACCGGGGAAGCCAAACGCTCGGTCGCCGCCTCGCTCGGCCGTCCGGTCGAATCGATGTTCTCGTCGTTCGGCGAACCGGTCGCCGCCGCCTCTATCGCGCAGGTGCATCCGGCGATCGTCGCCGATGGCGGACGCAAGGTCGCGGTCAAGGTGATCCGTCCCGGCGTGCGCGAGCGCTTCGCCCGCGACAACGAGGCGTTCATGCTGGTTTCCCGCCTGCAGGAGCGGCATGTGCCGGCGACGCGGCGGTTGCGGCCGGTCGAGGTGGCCAAGACGCTTGAACAAACGACGCGGGTGGAGATGGATTTGCGTCTCGAAGCCGCGGCGCTGTCGGAAATGGCCGACAATGTGGCCGGCGACACCGGCTTCCGCGTGCCGAAGGTCGACTGGGGCCTGACCGGACGCGACGTGCTGACCATGGAATGGATCGACGGCGTCAAGATGTCCGATATCGACGGGCTGACGGCGGCGGGGCACGAACTGAAAGCGCTCGGCGCCGGCGTTGTGCAGCATTTCCTGCGCCATGCGCTGCGCGACGGTTTCTTTCACGCCGACATGCACCCCGGCAATCTGTTCGTCGACGCGGCCGGCGACATCGTCGCCGTCGATCTCGGCATTTCCGGCCGGCTCGGCAAGAAAGAGCGGCGTTTCCTCGCCGAAATCCTCTACGGCTTCATCACGCGCAACTACCGGCGCGTGGCGGAAGTGCATTTCGAAGCCGGCTATGTTCCCGCCCATCACGATGTCGCCGCCTTCGCCCAGGCGATCCGCGCCATCGGCGAGCCCATCCATGGCCAGTCGGCCGAGACCATTTCGATGGCGAAACTGCTCACCCTGCTGTTCGAGGTGACTGAGATTTTCGACATGGAAACCCGGCTCGAATTGCTGCTTCTGCAAAAGACCATGGTCGTGGTGGAGGGCGTGGCGCGCACTCTCGATCCGGCCTTCAACATGTGGAAGACATCGGAACCGGTGATCGCCGCCTGGATCGCCGACAATCTCGGCCCGAAAGCCGTACTGGAAGACGCGCGCGACGGGTTGTCGGCGGCGCTGCGGCTGGCGCGACAGGCGCCGGAACTGGCCGGGAAAACCGAGCGGCTGGCGCGCGACATCGATGCCATGGCGCAGAACGGCTTTCGTTTCGATACCGAAACGGCAGAGGCGATCGGCCGCTCCGAGGCGCGGCATTCGCGCTCCGGACGGCTGGCGTTATGGGTGATCGCGGCGGCGACGGTCTATATTGCGTGGGCGCTGACCTGAGTTCGGTTTGACTGCATTGCCAGCAATGCATACATTGCTGTCTGGTTGATCACAGGAGTATTCCGCATGGCCACGATGACGATACGCAACGTCCCGGACCATGTTCGGGAGGCGCTGCGCGTCGAGGCGGCTAAAAGCGGCCGGTCGATGGAAGAGGCGTTGCGGCTTCTGGTCATCAAGGCCGCGGCTGTGAACGAAAGGACTTCCCGGATCGACGCGGCCGAGATCCTGAAACGGGCGGCGGAACTCGCCAGCGATCCGCCGATCGACAGCCGCTACAAACACTTCACTCAGAAGGAACTGAGCGACGCTATCAGCGGCGAATTCGAGAACCTGTGATGGTAATCGATACGTCCGCGATCGTTGCAATAGCGCGACTCGAGCCGGAAGCTGCGGCATTCAGCGGGCTGTTGGCCGCGACGCCGGACAAGATCATGGCCATGCCGACCTATCTGGAGAGCGTGTTCGTGCTTGCCGGACTGGCGCCGAACAAGGGCGTGCCTTTCCTCGAAGGAATCGTCGCCGACGCCGGGATAGAACTTGTGCCATTCGGCCGGCGCGAACTCGACCTCGCCATCGAAGCGCGTCTGCGATACGGACGGGGCGCGGGACACAAGGCGCGGCTCAATTTCGGCGACTGCTTTTCCTATGCCCTCGCGAAATCGCGCAATCTCCCGCTTCTGTTCAAGGGCGACGATTTCACCCACACCGACGTCGAGCCGGCCCTTGTGGTCGGAAAGCAGGCATGATCGGGACATTGAAACCATGACCCTCTCCGCCAAGCGCATCCTGCTCGTCATTGCCGGCGGCGTCGCCGCCTACAAGGCGCTCGACCTCATCCGCCGGCTGAAGGAGCGTGGCGCAAGCGTGCGCGTGGCGATGACGGCCGCGGCGCAGGAATTCGTCGCGCCGCTTTCGGCCGGGGCGCTCGCCGGCGGCAAGGTCTACACTGATCTCTTCGACCGCGAGGACGAGCACGATGTCGGCCACATCAGGCTGGCGCGCGACAATGATCTGATCATCGTGGCGCCGGCGACCGCTGACCTGATGGCGAAGATGGCGCACGGGCTGGCGAACGATCTCGCCAGCGCCGTGCTGCTGGCCGCGAAAACGAAAATCCTCGTTGCGCCGGCGATGAACCCGGCGATGTGGTCTCACCCGGCGACGCAGCGCAACGCCGCGACGCTGAAACGCGACGGCGTTGATTTTATCGGACCCAACGCCGGCGAAATGGCCGAAGCGGGCGAGGCGGGAACGGGGCGCATGGCCGAACCGCTGGAGATCGTCGCGGCGGCTGAAGCGCTGCTCGACGCGTCGCCGAAGCCGCTTTCCGGGCGGACGATCCTCGTCACCTCGGGGCCGACGCACGAGCCGATCGACCCGGTGCGCTACATCGCCAACCGCTCGTCCGGCAAACAGGGTCACGCCATCGCGGCCGCGCTCGCCCGCCTCGGCGCGACGGTGAAGCTCGTCTCCGGACCGGTGACGATCCCGGACCCGGCCGGTGTGGAAACCGTGCATATCGAAACGGCGCGGCAGATGCTCGACGCCTCTTTGGCCGCCCTGCCCCTCGACGCGGCGGTAATGGTCGCCGCCGTCGCCGATTGGCGGCCGGAAACGGAAGCGAACGAAAAGATCAAGAAGAAGGCGGGCGAAGGCGCGCCGGCGCTGAGCCTGACCGAAAACCCCGACATCCTCGCTGCGATCGGCCATCACGCGAACAGGCCGCGCCTGGTCGTCGGCTTCGCGGCGGAGACGACCGACATCGTCGCCAACGGTCAGGCCAAGCTGAAGAAAAAAGGCGCGGACCTGATCGTCGCCAACGACGTTTCGCCCGACAGCGGCATTGGCGGGGCCGGCGGCGTCATGGGCGGCGCGCGCAACCGCGTGCGCATCCTCTCGGGCGACGGCGTGGACGAGTGGCCGGAAATGGACAAGGACGAGGTCGCCCGCCGCCTCGCCGGCCTGATCGCGCGGATGCTGGAGACGGTGACGGTCTGATCAGCCGGTCAACGCCAGGGTCGATTCCAGCGGATCGAAGCGGCGCACCGAGGCGCCGCGCTCATTGACGGCGATGAAGCACTGGGCCGGCACGGCGCGCCAGTCTTTCTCGGCGTGCTCGAAAGGCTCCGACACCAGCGCCACGCCGGCCTCGCTCTCGCCGATGAACAGGCTCGGCGCGTCGCCATCATTGGCGTAGCGCAGGCCGTAGAGCGTCTGCCCCTCGGAAAAGGCGCAGGAGAGGCGGATCGACGCCCTGACGCCGATGACCGCGGCTTCCTCGGCGACGAGAGCGACGACGGCCGACAGCGCACCGGCGGGATCGCGGGTGAGCCCCATCTGCACGGCGAGCAGGAACAGCAACTCGGAGTCGGTCGCGCCTTCGCGGCGCTGGTAGAGCATGTTGGAGAGATGGCTTTCGAGACGGCGCTCAAGCCGGGCGAATTCGCCGACATGGCCGTTGTGCATGAACGACCAGCGGCCATTGACGAAGGGATGGCAGTTTTCCCGCGCCGTCGCGCCATGGGTCGAGGCGCGCACATGGGCGAGGAACAAGGGCGAACGGATCTGGCCGGCGAGGCTTTTCAGATTGCGGTCGGACCAGGCCGGCAGGATGTCGCGGTAGAGGCCCGGCTCGGCGCGCTCGCCATACCAGGCAACGCCGAAACCGTCGCCATGGGTGGGACTCGCCGCATGTTTGGACCCGTTCGACTGGGCGATCAGAGAATGCTTCGGCCGGGCGATGATCTCTTCGAGAAAAACCGGCTTGCCGCGCCACGCCGCCCAACGACACATGATCGATCCCGTCCGCCGCGCCACGATAATGGTGGCGCTTTCCGACCGTCATGTTGCGTCAATCATGGTTAATCGCGGATTAACCAATTGCGGCCGTTTCAGGGAATTTCGGATTGCGGCGCCAGCCTCACGCGTCGGCCGCGGCCTCGCCATCGACCGGTCCGGGTTCGGCGGCGGCTTTCGGCCCGCCCTTCGACACGCCGACCATGGCCGGGCGCAACATGCGCTCGCCAATGACGTAGCCGTCCTGGGCGACGTGGATGACGGTGTTGGCGGGTCTGGATTCGTCCGGCGCCTCGAACATCGCCTGATGGTAATTCGGGTCGAAGCGCTCGCCGAGCGGCGTCAGCTTCTTGACCCCATGGCGCTCCAGCGTGGCGACGAGCGAGCGCTGGGTCAGGTCGACGCCCTCCGACAAGGCCGCCACGGCCGGATCGGCGGCGGCGGCTTCGGACGGCACGGCGTCGAGGGCGCGCTTCAGATTGTCGGCGACGGTCAGCATGTCGCGGGCGAAATTGGCGATGGCGTAGGAGCGGGCGTCGTGGACATCGCGCGAGGTGCGGCGGCGCAGATTCTCCATCTCGGCGGCGAGACGCAACAGCCTGTCCTTCAGCTCGGCATTCTCGGCCGCCAGCGCTTCGGCCGGATCGACCGGCGCGGCCTCGGCCGGGATTTCCGGATTGTCGGTGTTTTCAACGTCATTCGGTTCGGCGGTCATGCCAAATTCCCGTCGCATCTGTCGTGGGTGGGAAAACTTTCCCCGATATCGAGGCTCGCACCACGAAAATCAAGGGGGCTTACGACTTGAGGAAGCGCGAGACGACCTGCGCGGTATAGTCGACCATCGGCACGATGCGGGCATAGTTGAGCCGGGTCGGGCCGATGACGCCGAGCGCGCCGACGATTTTGGCGTTGGCGTCGCGCCACGGCGCGACGACGAGCGACGAGCCCGACATGGAAAACAGGCGGTTTTCCGAGCCGATGAAAATGCGCACGCCCTCGCCGCCCTCGGCCAGTTCGAGCAATTGCACGGCGCCGTCGCGCGTTTCCAGATCGTCGAAGAGATGCCTCAGCAATTCGATATCGGCCTGTTCGGTGGCCGAGCCGAGCAGGTTGGCGTGGCCGCGCACGATCAGGCGGGCGGGCGTGTCGGCCTCCGCCCCGGCCCAGACGGCGAGTCCCTTTTCGACGAGGGCCTGCGACAATTCGTCGAGCGCGGTCTTGACCTCGACGCGCAGCCGGTCGATTTCGGCGCGCGCCTCGGCGAGCGTGCGGCCGCGCAGATGGGCGTTGAGGAAATTGGCCGCCTCCTGCATCTGCGACGCGGTGATGCCGGCCGGCAATTCGATGACCCGGTTTTCGACGTCTCCCGATTGCGACACCAGAACGACCAAGGCCTTGCGCGGCTCGATCTGGACGAACTCGATGTGCTTCAGCGCCGTTTCGCTTTTCGCCGCCAGCACTAGACCCGCGCCGCGCGACAGGCCCGACAGCATCTGGCTCGCCTCGGTCAGCACGTGCTCGAGCGACTGGCCTTCGCCCGAGGCGCGGATTTGCGCCTCGATGGCGTTGCGTTCGGCCTCGGCGACATCGCCGAATTCGAGGAAAGCGTCGACGAAAAAGCGCATGCCGGTCTGGGTCGGCAGCCGTCCGGCCGAAACATGCGGCGCATAGACGAGGCCCATGTGCTCCAGATCGCTCATGACGTTGCGGATCGTCGCCGGCGACAGCGTCTGCGGCAGGATGCGGGCCAGATTGCGCGAGCCGAGCGGCTCGCCGTCGCGCATGTAATTCTCGACGATCAGCCGGAAGATTTCGCGCGAGCGCTGGTCGAGCGCGGTCGCGGCGTCGCGGGGAATCGGCGGCAGGGTCGAAGCGGCGTTCATGGGGTGAAGATACAGGCCGGATCGCCCGGCGCGCAATCGGCCCTTGCGTCGCGCGCGACTGAAGCTAGAACACCCTCAAACCCGAAAGGATGCCCGATGCGCCCCTCCCGCCGCCAACCCGACGAATTGCGCGCCATTTCCTTCGAGCGCGGCGTGTCGAAACACGCCGAAGGCTCGTGCATGGTCAACTTCGGCGACACGCACGTGCTGTGCACGGCTTCGCTGGAGGAGCGGGTGCCGGGCTGGCTCAGGAATTCCGGCAAGGGCTGGGTGACGGCGGAATACGGCATGCTGCCGCGCGCCACCGGGGAGCGCATGCGTCGCGAGGCCTCGTCCGGCAAGCAGGGCGGCCGCACGCTGGAAATCCAGCGGCTGATCGGCCGTTCGCTGCGCGCCGTGACCGACCTGACGGCGATCGGCGAAGTGCAGATCACGGTCGATTGCGACGTCATCCAGGCCGATGGCGGCACGCGCACGGCGGCGATCACCGGCGGCTGGGTGGCGCTCAACGATTGCCTCGCCTGGATGGAGGCGCGGCGCATGATCGACAAGAAAAAAGCGCTCAAAGACCATGTGGCGGCGATTTCGGCCGGCATCCACGAAAACGTCGCCGTGCTCGATCTCGACTATGTCGAGGATTCCTCGGCCGGCACCGACGCCAATTTCGTCATGACCGGCTCGGGCGGCATCGTCGAAATCCAGGGCACGGCGGAAGGCGCGCCGTTTTCGGAAGCCGAATTCGCCAATTTGATGGAGCTGGCGCGCAAGGGCATCGCCCGGCTGATCGATCTGCAGAAAATGGCGATCGGATGAGCGCGGGACCGGAGCGCATTCTCGAAGCCGCGCTCTATGTCGACGATCTCGACACGGCCGAAGCCTTCTATGGCGGCGTGCTCGATCTGAAGCGGATCGCCCGGGCCGAGGGACGGCACCTGTTTTTTCGTTGCGGCGAGACGATTCTGTTGCTGTTCGTGGCGACGGCGACGCGCAAGCCCGCAGGCAATCCGGCAATGCCGGTCCCGCCGCATGGGGCGGAAGGGCCCGGACATTTGTGCTTCGCGGCAAGCGCGGCCGAAATCGTCGATTGGAAATACCGGCTGGAGGCGGCCGAGGTGACGATCGAGGCGGATTTCCGCTGGCCATCGGGCGGGCGTTCGATCTATTTCCGCGATCCGGCCGGCAATTCGCTGGAATTCGCCGAGCCGAAAATCTGGGGCATGGCATGAAGCTGCAACGCGGAACCAGACTGGTCGTCGCCACCCACAACAAAGGCAAGCTCGCCGAAATCAGCGACCTGATCGGGCCGTTCGGGCTCGACGCCGTTTCGGCTGGCGAACTCGGACTGCCCGAACCGCCGGAAACAGGGTCGACTTTCGAAGCGAATGCGTTCGCCAAGGCTTACGCCGCCGCGTCCGCCTCGGGCCTTCAGGCGTTGTCCGACGATTCGGGTCTGTGCGTCGATGCGCTCGGCGGCGCGCCGGGCGTGCACACGGCCGACTGGGCCGAAAAGCCCGATGGGTCGGGTCGCGATTTCACCATGGCGATGGAAAAGGTCGAGAAGGCGCTTCGGCAAGAGGGCGCGACGACGCCGGAGCGTCGCGGCGGGCGATTCGTCGCGGTGCTGTGCCTGTGCGCGCCCGACGGGTCGGCGGAATATTTCCGCGGCGAGGTCGAGGGAACGCTGGTTTGGCCGCCGCGCGGCGACAAGGGTTTCGGTTACGACCCGGTTTTCCTGCCCGATGGATTCACCCAGACATTCGGCGAGATGGCGGCCGGCGAAAAGCACGGCTGGGAGGCCGGGCGCGGCGATCTCGGGCTGTCGCACCGGGCCCGCGCCTTCGCCAAGTTCGCCCGCGAAAAACTCGGCGCGACATGACGACCGATCCCGGCTTCGGCGTCTATCTGCACTGGCCGTTCTGTGCGGCCAAATGCCCGTATTGCGACTTCAATTCCCATGTGCGCCATCACGGCGTCGACCAGGGCCGCTTCGCCAGGGCCTTCGCCGCCGAGCTCGCCCACATGCGCCAACGTACCGGACCGCGCCGCGTCGGCTCGGTTTTCATCGGCGGCGGCACGCCATCGCTGATGCGTCCCGAAACCGTTGCAACGCTGCTCGACGCCGTGGCGCGGCTATGGACGGTGGAGGCCGGCGCGGAGATCACGCTGGAAGCCAACCCGTCCTCGGTGGAAGCGGAACGTTTCGCCGGCTATCGCGCCGCCGGCGTCAACCGCCTGTCGCTCGGCGTGCAGGCGCTGAACGACGATGATTTGCGCTTTCTCGGCCGTCTTGCACGACGTCTCCCAGGCGCTCGACGCCATCGAGCTGGCGCGCCGGACCTTCCCGCGCCTGTCCTTCGACCTGATCTACGCCCGACCCGGGCAAAGCGAAGACGCGTGGGCGGCGGAACTGAAATTCGCGCTCGCCACCGCCGCCGATCATCTGTCGCTCTACCAATTGACGATCGAGGAGGGGACGCCGTTTTTCGCCCTTCGCGAATCCGGAAAACTGACGCCGCCGGACATGGAGGCGGCGGCGCGGCTCTATGAACTGACCCAGGCGGTGACGGCGGAGGCCGGATTGCCGGCCTACGAGATATCCAATCACGCGGTTTACGGCGCGGAAAGCCGGCACAATCTGATTTATTGGCGCTACGGCGAATATGTGGGCGCCGGTCCGGGCGCGCATGGACGTTTCGTCGAGGACGGCCGACGCCATGTCACCTTCACGGAGAAAACGCCGGAGATATGGCTCGGCAGCGTCGAGTCCTTCGGCCACGGGGTCATCGGCGGAGAGACGTTGACGCGCCAAGAGGAGGCCGACGAAATGCTGCTGATGGGGCTGCGGCTGAAGGAGGGAATCGATCTTGCCCGTTACGAAGCATTGGCCGGCCGGCCGCTGGACCGGCGGCGCATGGACATGCTGGCGGGCGAGGCGCTGATCGAACCTGTCGGCAATGCGCGCATCAGGGCGACGCCATCGGGCACGCTGGTGCTCGATGCGCTGGTCGCCGATCTGGCGCGCTGAGAAGCCGGACGTTTGCGCGGACGCGTCTCGGCTCCCCAGGGGGTCCAGACGATGACCAGATCAAGCGAATCAGCGAGCCGGTGCGGCATGGCGGTTCTCCTTGCCGGCGCATTGCGCCCTTCCATCGTGGCGGCATCGCGGCGAGAAGTTCACGATTTCGCGACTTCGCGCTAAGAAAGAATCCATGATCGACAACAGCGACCCCCGAACCGATGGGCGCGGCTACGGCATTGGCGCCGCGGCGTTCCGCGCGCCGCCGCTGGAGCCGGCGCTCTATGTCGTGGCGACGCCGATCGGCAATTTGCGCGACGTGACGATCAGGGCGCTGGAAACGCTCGCCGGAGCGGACATCGTCGCGGCCGAGGATACGCGGGTGACGCGCATCCTGCTCGACCGCTACGCCATCGCGCGAAAGCCGGTCGCCTATCACGACCACAACGCCGAAGCGGCCGGACCGCGGCTGATCCAGGCGTTGAAAACGGGAAAAAGCGTGGCGCTGGTCTCCGACGCCGGCACGCCGCTGGTGTCCGATCCCGGCTACCGCCTGGTTGAACAGGCGCTGGCGGCCGGCGTCCGGGTCATCCCGATTCCCGGCGCTTCTGCCGTGCTGTCGGCGCTGGTCGCGACCGGCCTGCCGACCGACGCCTTCCTTTTCGCCGGCTTTCCGCCGGTGAAAGACGGCGCGCGCCGGTCCCGGTTCGAAGCACTGGCGGCGACCCCGGCGACGCTGGTTTTCTACGAATCGCCGCATCGCCTCGCCGAAAGCCTGGCGGCCCTGGCCGAGGCGCTCGGGCCGGAAAGGCCGGCTGGCGTAGCGCGCGAAATGACCAAGACATTCGAGGAGGTGCGGCGCGGCACGCTGCGGCATTTGGCTGATCACTATGCGGCGGCGGGAGAGCCGAAAGGCGAGATCGTCATCGTCGTGGCGCCGCCGCCGCCGGCGACATTCGCCGCGACCGACATCGACGCCCTGCTCGCCTCACTGGTCGCCGAGATGCCGGCGTCCAGGGCGGCGGCGGAAGCGGCGCGCATGACCGGCCGGCCGAAGGGCGACCTCTACAAGCGCTTGCTCGAGCTGAAAGGCGGGTCGGCGTGACCCCGGCTCGCCCCGAGCGGAAAAAGGCGGAGCGCCGCGGCCATGCCGGCGAACGGCGCGCGGCCCTGGCGCTGATGCTCAAGGGCTTTCGCATCGTCGAGCGCCGCTTCAAGACGCCGCTCGGCGAAATCGACCTGATCGCCCGGCGCGGCGATCTGGCGCTGATCGTCGAGGTCAAGGCCCGTCCGACGCTGACCGAGGCGATGGAGGCGGTCGGCCCGCAGGCCGAGCGGCGCATCGAGCGCGCCGCCGATCTGTGGCTGGCGCGCCAGGCGGACCGCGCCCGGCTGTCACTCCGCTTCGACCTGATTGCGGTTCTGCCGCGCCGCTGGCCGGTGCATGTGCCGGCGGCGTGGATGGCGAGGGGCTAGCGCCGGCTGACGATCATCGGCAGGCCGCCCTGCGGCTGGGTGGTCAGTTTCTGTACCGGCCAGGGCCGGCAGGCGGCGGTGGCGTCGAAGCGGAAGCGCGACATCAGCACGGCGAGCGCAATCATCGCTTCCTGCATGGCGAAAGCGGCGCCGATGCAGATGCGCGGGCCGACGCCGAAGGGCAGATACTGGTAGCGGTCGACCGCATCGCGGTTCTCCGGCGCAAAACGCGACGGCAGGAAGGCGTCGGGCTGGTCCCAGAGCTTGCGGTGGCGGTGCAACGTCCATGGCATGACGAGAACCTGCGCGCCTTTCGGGATGACGAAATCGCCGTATCGATCTTCCACGATGGCCTCGCGATTGATCGACGGGGCGGGCGGATAGAGACGCATCGCCTCCTCGAAGGCGGCGCGGGCGACAGGCATGCGGTCGAGCCATTGATCGGGCGGCGGCGGCGCCTGCATCAGCACTTCGATCTCGGCCTCGACCTTTTCGCGTTCCCAAGGCGCCTGGGACAGGAGATACAGCGTCCAGCCGAGGGCACGGGCCGTGGTTTCGTGGCCGGCGCCAATGAAGGTGATGATGTTGTCTTCGATCTCGGCGTCGGTCAGGCCGCCCGGCCCGGCGGCATCGAGCAGGAGATTGAGAAAGTCTGGTTGGCTGTCGCCGGCGCGGGCGCGTTTGGCGCGGCGCTGCGCCATGGTATCGACGACGATCCGGCGGAAAAACGCCAGCGCCTTGCGGCCGCGCAGGCGGGTGATGCGCGGCAGCCACCCGGGCGCGCCGAGGATGTCGAGGGGATCGACCCGGCCCATCGTCTCGAACAGGCGATCGACCTCGTGCTGGAAGGTCGCCGCGTCGCCGGCGATTTCGCCGGAAAACAGCGTTTCGGCGAGAATGTCGTAGGTCAGCAGCGTCATGTCACGGGCGAGTTCGGTCTCGCCGCCGGTTTCGTAACGCGTGGCGAAAGCCTCGGCCCGGCGCAACATGGCCGGGGCGAAGGCGCCAATGGCGCGCGGGGTGAAGGCCGGGGCAAGCGCCTTGCGGGTGCGCCTCCACACCTCGCCTTCCGCCGTGAGCAGGCCATCGCGCAGGATCGGCCTGAGGATCAACTGGCGCACTCGCGCCATGCGGTAGTTCTTCACATTGTCGACGAGGATGTGGCGGATGAGGCCGGGATCATTGGCGATGACCAGCGGCCCGCCGACGCCGCCGACCGAAATCCAGCGCTCATTGTAGGACGGCTCGCCCCACAATTCGAGCGGATTGCGATAGACGATGCGCAACATCTGCAGCAGCGACGGCGGCACGGTGCGCGGCGTCGGCGCGGGCGGAATGAAGGGAGCGGGGCGGGTGTCCATGGCGATGCAAGCGATCCTGCGACGGAATTGCTTGCAGCGCAAATGAAGGATTTTTCATGGCGGATGGGAGGGGCCGCCCGCCGGTTGGCGCGCAGGCCGGTACCGTACAGCCGGCGCTGACGCTCACAGCGCGATGCGGCGCTTGACGGCCTTTGGAGTCTTGGGCTTTTCGGAGCCGAAACGATAACAGGCGGCGACGGCTTTCGCCGCCGCCTCGGCCTGGCCAACGGTGCGGGCGTGGACAAACGCCAGCGGCTCGCCCCTGGCCACGGCCGCGCCGACCGGCGCGAGCGCGGTCAGGCCGACAGCGTGGTCGATGGCGTCCCGCGGGCGGGTGCGGCCGCCGCCGAGCGCGACGACGGCAAGCCCGACATCGCGCGTGGCGATGGACGCGACGAAGCCGTCAGCGGGCGACGGCACTGGAAGAACGACCGGCGCGGCTTGCAGGTATTTGCCGGTCTTGCCGACGAAATCGGTGGGGCCGCCAAGCGCCGAGACCATGCGGCCGAAGATTTCGGCGGCGCGGCCCGAACCGAGCGCGGCGCGGGATTTGGCGATGCCTTCGGCCGGGCTCGGCGCGAGGCCGGTCGCCACCAGCATCTCGGCGCACAGCGCCAGCGTCACCTCTTCGAGCCTCGGGTCGCGGAAATCCCCGGTCAGAAAATCAACGGCGTTCTTCACTTCGACGGCGTTGCCGGCGGCGGAGGCCAGCGGCTCGTCCATGTCGGTGATCAGCGCCGTCGTCTTCAGACCGGCGCCGTTGGCCACGGCGACGAGACTTTCGGCGAGCTTCGCCGCATCGCGGGCCCTGGCCATGAAAGCGCCGGAGCCGGTCTTGACGTCGAGCACCAATGCGCCGAGCCCGGCGGCGAGCTTCTTCGACAGGATCGAAGCCGTGATGAGCGGGATGGACTCCACCGTCGCGGTGACGTCGCGGATGGCGTAGAATCGCTTGTCGGCGGGGGCGAGATCGGCGGTCTGGCCGATGATGGCGCAGCCGACCTCCCTGACCACCCGGCGGAACAGGTCATTGTCGGGTTGGGCCGTGTAGCCGGGAATCGAATCCATCTTGTCGAGCGTGCCGCCGGTATGGCCGAGACCACGCCCGGAGATCATCGGCACATAGCCGCCGCAGGCGGCGACGATGGGGGCGAGCATCAGCGAAACATTGTCGCCAACGCCGCCGGTGGAGTGCTTGTCGACCGCCGGGCCGGGCAGAAACGACCAGTCGAGCACCGAACCGGAATCGCGCATGGCGAGCGTCAACGCCACGGATTCGGCCCGCGCCATACCATTGAAGAACACCGCCATGGCGAACGCGGCGACTTGGCCTTCGGTGACCGAGCCGTCGGTCAATCCCTTGACGAAGGCGGCGATATCGGCCGGATCGACGGCGCCGCCGTCGCGTTTTCGCCGGATGAATTCCTGCGGCAGCATGATCAGACTCCGAACGGCGTCCAGATGGTCTTGACCCGCGTGGCGCGCAGGCGGAACTCTTCGCCCTGCCCCTGCACGGGATCGAACCAATCGCGCGCCAGACCGTGATTGACCCAGGCAGCCTTGAGATTGCCGGCCGATTCGCGCTCGACCATGGCCGAGCCTTCGGCGGAGCCGAAATACCAATGGGCGGCGACATCATCGTGTTTCGCCAAGGTGTCGGCGAGCGATTCGCGATCGCCGGAGACGATGTTGACGACGCCGCCCGGCACATCGGAGGTGTCGAGCACCTGGAGGAATTCGAGCGCGGCAAGCGGCTTCATCGGCGATGGCGTGACGACGACGCGATTGCCAAGCGCCATCGCGGGCGCGACGAGCGAGACGAAGGCGAGCAGCGGCGCTTCATCGGGGCAGGAAACACCGATCACTTCGTAGGGCTCATTGAGGGCCAGCGACAGCATGCGGGCGGCCGGACCGCGAACCGCGCCATCGTGCTTGTCGGCCCAGGCGGCCCAATGAATGAGCCGGCCAACGGACGCCTCGACCTCGCGCTTCGCCGCCGATGGCGACGCGCCCATGCGGGCGAGCGACCGCTCGAAATCGCCGGCGCGGGCCTCGAGGTTCTCGGCGAGGAAGTACATCACCTGCGCCCGGCCGTGGCCGGTCAGGTCCGACCAGCCAGAGGCGGCGCGCGCCGCCTCGACGGCGTTGCGGATGTCCTTGCGGTTGCCAAGCGGCGCTTCGGAAATGACGCGGCCCTTCGCGTCGGTGACGGGGTAGGAATAGCCCGAATCCGGGCGCGCCTGCTTGCCGCCAATATAGAGTTTCAGCGTCCGGTCGAGTCCGTCGCCGGCCGGGCCGGCCGATTCCGGCAATGGCGCGCCGGGCGTGGCGGTCACGGCGACGGGCTTCGCCTTCTTCGTCCAGGCCGGGACCATGTATTCGAACATGCCCTCGCGGCCGCTCTCGCGGCCGAAGCCGGATTCCTTGTAGCCGCCGAACCCGGCGCAGGCGTCGAACAGATTGGTGGAATTGATCCACACCACGCCGGCCTTCATTTTGCGCGCCGCGTCGAAGGCGGTGTCGAGGTTCTGCGACCAGATCGAGGCGGCAAGGCCGTAGCGCGAATTGTTGGCGAGCGCGATCGCCTCCGCCGGGGTGCGGAAGGTCATGGCGGCGAGCACCGGGCCGAACACCTCTTCCTGGGCGATGGTCGAGGCCGGCTGGACGCCGGTGAACAGGGTCGGCGGGAAGAAGCAGCCCTTGGCCTGGCTACCGGCGCCGATGTCGCCGGCCCAACTCGGCTGCCATTTGGTCGCGCCTTCGGCGACGGCCTGCTCCACCTTCGCCCGGATCGATTCGATCTGCACCGGCGCGACCACCGCGCCGATATCGACCGACTTGTCGAGCGGATCGCCGACGCGCAGCATTTCCATGCGGGCGCGCAATTTGGCGAGGAATTTCTCCGCCACGCCTTCCTGGATGAGCGCGCGCGAACCGGCGCAGCAGACTTCGCCCTGATTGAACCAGATGGCGTCGACGACGCCCTCCACCGCGGCGTCGAGATCGGCGTTGTCGAAGACGATGAAGGGCGATTTGCCGCCGAGTTCGAGCGTCAGCTTCTTGCCCGTGCCCGCGGTCTGGCGGCGCAGCAGGCGGCCGACCCCGGTGGAGCCGGTAAAGGCGATCTTGGCGAAGGCGGGATGGCCGACGATGAGCGCGCCGGTTTCGCCATCGCCATTGACGATGTTGAGCACGCCCTTCGGCAGGCCGGCCTCGGCGGCGAGTTCGGCGAAGGCGAGCGCCGACAAAGGCGTGTGCTCGGCCGATTTCAGCACCACGGTGTTGCCGGCGGCGAGCGCCGGAGCGACCTTCCAGGCCAGCATCAGCAGCGGGAAGTTCCACGGAATGATCTGGCCGCAAACGCCGGCGGGGGCCCAGCCGGGGAACTCCTCGTCGCGCAATTCCGCCCAGCCGGCGTGATGGTAGAAATGGCGGGCGACCAGCGGCACGTCGATGTCGCGCGTTTCGCGGATCGGCTTGCCATTGTCCATCGTTTCGAGGACGGCGAGGAAGCGGGCGTGCTTTTGCACCTGACGGGCAAGGGCGTAGAGATGGCGGGCGCGCGCCGCGCCGGAAAGCGTCGACCATTTGGCGAAGGCGAGCGTGGCGGCCTTCGCGGCGGCATCGACCTCGACCCTGCCGGCCTTGGCGACATCGGCCAGTTTCTCGCCGTTTCCCGGATTGTGGACGGCGAACTGGGCCTTGCCGGGTTTGGTGAAGGCGCCATCGATGAAATGGCCGAAGCGGCCATCGTGCTTCTTCAACCAGGCGAGGACATGGGTCGCCTCCTCGGGCGCGACGCCATAATCCATGGTCTTCAGGATGGAGCGGATCTCGTTCATGGCTCAGGTCTCCTCAGGCCATGCCGTGGCGGTCGGTCGACGAATAGCGGCCGGTGACGAAATGTTCGAGCTGGCGCTCGATATCGGCAAGCAGCGCGGACGCGCCCATGCGGAACAGGTCCGGCTGCATCCAGTCGCGGCCCATCTCCTCCTTCATCAGGATCAGATAGGCGAGCGCATCCTTGGCCTGGCGGATGCCGCCGGCCGGCTTGTAGCCGATGTCGTAGCCGGCAAGGGCGCGGTAATCGCGCAACGCCCGGACCATGACGAGGCTGACCGGCAGCGTGGCGTTGACGGCCTCCATGCCGGTCGAGGTCTTGATGAAATCGGCGCCGGCCTGCATGGCGACCATCGAAGCCTTGTAGACGGTCGAAAGCGTCTTCAATTCGCCGGTGGCGAGGATCGCCTTCATGTGCGCCTCGCCGCAGGCTTGGCGCATTTGCGCGACTTCGTCATGCAGCGCCGCCCAATCGCCGGTGAGCGCATGGGCGCGATGGATGACGATGTCGATCTCGTCGGCGCCCTCGCCGACGGCATAGCGGATTTCCTCAAGCCGCTGCTTCAGCGGCGTCAGACCGGCGGGAAAGCCGGTGGCGACGGAGGCGACCGGAATGCCCGAGCCGCGCAGCGCCTTGACCGCGTGCGGCACCATCGCCGGATAGACGCAGACCGCGCCGGTTTTCAGATCGTAACCGGCAAGGCCGAGCGCCGCCTTCAGATCGTCGCGCAGCGGATGGCGCGCCTTGGCGCAAAGGCGGTCGACGCGGCCGGGCGTATCGTCGCCGGCGAGCGTGGTCAGATCCATGCACTCGATGGCGCGCACCAGCCAGGCGGCCTGATGCGCCTTTTTCACCGAACGGCGGGTGGTGAGCGTCGCGGCGCGGCGCTCGGTCGCCGACAGGTTGACGTCGATCGCCTCGAACCATTCGGGGCGCAGCGGACCGATGACGTTGCGGGCGCGCCTGGGCGCCACAGTCACCAGGCTTGAACCGGTTTTCGCGAGCGCCCCGGCCAAAGCGCTGTCTTTGGTTTTCGTCGTCAAACCATGTCTCCGATCGCCGCCTCGAGCAGGGCGGCCAAGCGGCGGCCGCCGAGCGGGGCCATGTCCTTGGTTTCCTCATGCGACAGCTCGCCGCCGGTCATGCCGGCGGCGTAATTGGTGATGACGGAAGCAGCGGCGACCTTCAGACCGTAGAAGCGGGCGAGGATGACTTCCGGCACGGTGGACATGCCCACCGCGTTGGCGCCCATGATGCGGGCCATGCGGATTTCGGCCGGAGTCTCGAAGGACGGGCCGGAGAACCACATGTAGACGCCTTCGTGCAGCTTCTCGCCGACCTTGGCCGTGGCGCGCTTCAGGGCGTCGCGCATCGACTTGTCGTAGGCCTCGCTGAGGCCGACGAAGCGGGCGTCGGTCGGCTCGCCGAACAGCGGGTTGGAGCCGGAAAAATTGATGTGGTCGCAGAGCAGCATCACCGATCCCGGCGCCATCGCCTCGTCTAGCGAGCCGGCGGCGTTGGTGAGGAAAAGATGGGTGACGCCGAGACCCGCCAGCGCTTCGATCGCGGGCCGCATCGCGGCGGCGTCGCCGCGCTCGTAGTAGTGCGAACGGCCGGACAGCATCAGCACCGGCACGCCGGCGAAGCGGCCGGCGACGATCTCCTTGGCGTGGCCGGTGACGCCGCCGACGGGAAAGCCGGGCAAATCGCCATAGGGAATGCGCACCGCGCCTTCGACCTTTTCGGCGAGATTGCCGAGACCCGAGCCAAGAACCAGCGCGATGCGCGGTTCGAGACCGCGCAGGCGTTCCACCAGAACATCGACCGCCTGCTTCATTTCAGTTCGCTCCCGTCGAAGGCGCGGGGCAGCAGCTCGCGCATGGTGACCGTCTCGCGCTTGCCGGCGCGATCGTAGAGATGCACTTTCGTGGCGCCCGTCGAGAATTCGGCGAGGCGCTGGCGACAGCCGCCGCAGGGCGTGATGAAATCCATGCGTTCGGCGACAACCGCGACTTCGGCGATGCGAATCGCGCCGGCCATGACCATGTGGGCGATGGCCGACGTCTCGGCGCACCAGCCCTCCGGATAGGACGCGTTCTCGATATTGGCCCCGGCGAAGACGCGGCCGTCCTCGGCGCGGATCGCCGCGCCGACCGGGAACTTCGAATAGGGCGCGTGCGCCTTCGCCATGGCGGCGTTGGCGGCTTCGAACAGATCGTCGATCATCAGCGCTCCTTCACGTAAGCGACGCCGCCGGCTTTGGGCGGAATGGCCTTGCCGATGAAGCCGGCGAGCAGGATGACGGTGAGGATGTAGGGCGAAGCGGTGATCGCCTGCACCGGCACCTGCCAGCCGAGGCCCGGAATCTGCGCGCCTTGCAGGGGAATGGCGAGGGCCTGCAGGAAGCCGAAGAGAAACGTTGCGCCAAGCGCGCCGACCGGATTCCATTTGGCGAAAATCAGGGCGGCGAGCGCGATGAAGCCGGTGCCGGCCGACATGTTGGGGGCGAAATTGGCCGACTGGGCGATGGCGAGATAGGCGCCGGCGAGCCCCGCGAAGACGCCGCAGATGGTCACGCCGGCATAGCGCAGCCACACGACCGAAATGCCGGCGGTGTCGACCGCGGCGGGGTTCTCGCCGACGGCGCGCAGGCGCAGGCCGAAACGGGTGCGGAACAGCACCCACCAGGTGAACGGCACAGCGAAGAAGGCGACATAGACCAGGATCGAATGGCCGGAAACGATGCCGGAATAGAGCGGCCCGAGGAAGGGCACATCCTTGACCGCGTCGGCGCCGGGCAAGGTGAGCGAAGTGAAGCGGGCCTCGTTGGCGAGCTGCGGCGTCTTGCCGCCCTGCCCGTACCAGGCTTTGCCAAGCAGGGCGGTAAGGCCGGCGGCGAGGAAATTGATGGCGACGCCGGAGATGATCTGGTTGCCGCGCTGGGTGATCGAGGCATAGCCGTGCAGGAGAGAGAACGCGATGCCGACCAGCACCGCCGCGCCAAGGCCGAGCCAGGCCGATCCGGAATGCCAGGCGACGGCGCCGGCGGCGAAGGCGGAAAACAACATCTTGCCCTCGATGCCGATGTCGAACACGCCGGAGCGTTCGGAGTAGAGGCCGCCGAGGCAGGCGAGCAGGATCGGCGCCGTCAGGCGGACCGAGGAATCGAGGATGGAGTAGACGATGGCGAGATCCATCACGCGGCCTCCTTCACGGGTGTCGGCGCCGGGACGATGAAATACATCAGCGGGCGGAACAGGTTCTCCAGCGCGCCGGCGAATAGGATGACCAGCGCCTGGATGACGAGGATCATGTCGCGCGAGATCGACGGCATGGAAAAGGAGAGTTCGGCGCCGCCCTGGTAGAGCACGCCGAACAGCAGCGCCGACAGCACGACGCCGACCGGGTGCGAACGGCCCATCAGGGCGACCGCGATGCCAACAAAGCCGGCGCCGAAGACGAAATCGATGTCGAGCTTGTGGACGTTGCCCATCATGTTGTTGACGGCCATCATGCCGGCGAGGCCGCCGGAAATGAGCATGGCGAGAACAGTGATGCGAACCGAGGAAATGCCGGCATAGGTCGCCGCCGTCGGGCTGAAACCGAAGGTGCGCATTTCGTAGCCGAATTTGGTGCGCCATACCAGTTTCCACACGCCCCAGGCCGCGGCCAGGGCCAGGAACAGCGTCAGATTGGCCGGGGCCGAACCGGCGGCTACGCCCATGGCTTTCAGCATGCCGGAAAATTGCGGGATCTGGCCGCCGGCCTCGAACAGGCGGCTGGACGGGCCCATCGCGCTCAAGGGCTTGAGCCAGTAGACCAGAAGGTAGACCATCATCGACGAGGCGATGAAGTTGAACATGATGGTGGTGATGACGATGTGGCTGCCGCGCTTGGCCTGAAGCCAGCCGGGAATGAAGGCCCAGGCGGCGCCGAACAGGGCGGAGGCGACGATGGCGAGCGGCGCGACGATCCACCATGGCAGGTAATGGTCGAGCGCCAGACAGACGAGCGCCACGCCGAGGCCGCCGACATAGGCCTGACCTTCGCCGCCGATATTGAACAGGCCGGCATGAAAGGCGACCGCGACGGCAAGGCCGGTGAAGACGAATGAGGTGGCGTAGAACAGGGTGTAGAAGATGTTGTTGAGCGAACCCAGCGCGCCGTCGATCAGGATCAGCATCGCCTTGGCCGGGTTCTCGCCGATGAAGGCGACGACGATGCCGGCGACGACAAAGCCGGCGATGACGTTGACCGCGGGCATGACGCCGAGTTCGGCCCAGGAGGGGAGTTTTGCATAAGGGATCGCCATGGCTTACTCCGCCGCCTCCTTTTGCGTCACCCCGGCCATCAGCAGGCCGATATCGCCTTCGTCCGTTTCAGGCGGCACTTCGCCGACAATGCGGCCGGCGAACATGACCAGCACGCGATCGGCAAGCGAGCGGATTTCGTCGAGTTCGACCGAAACCAGCAGCACGGCCTTGCCGCGGTCGCGCAGAGCGATCAGCTGCTTGTGAATGAACTCGATGGCGCCGATATCGACGCCGCGCGTCGGCTGGCCGACGAGCAGCATCGCCGGTTCGCCGTCCATTTCGCGGGCGAGCACGATCTTTTGCTGGTTGCCGCCGGAAAAATTGGCGGTCTTGAGTTTCTCGTTGGCCGGGCGGACATCGAACTTCTCGTTCATGCGCCTGGCGTCGGCGCGAACCAGATCGGGATCGAGATTGAAACCTTTGCCGTAGGCGTCCCGGCGGTGATAGCCGAGAATGATGTTCTCGCTTTCCTCGAAGGGAAGCACCAGGCCGAGATGGTGACGATCCTCGGGCACATGACCCATGCCGCGCTGGCGCATTTTCGCCGGATCGGCTTCGTGGACCGGATCGATGGTCTCCCCATTCAGCACGATGCGGCCGGACTTGGCCTTGCGGATGCCGGAGAGCGCTTCCATCAGCTCCGACTGGCCGTTGCCGGAAACGCCGGCAATGCCGACGATCTCGCCATCGCGCACCGAAAACGAGACGTTGTCGACGCGGGCGACGCCCCATTCGTCGACGACGGTGAGACCCTCGACGCGCAGGCGTTCCGCGCCCGGTTTGGCCGGTCCCTTGTCGACTTCGAGCAAAACGCGACGGCCGACCATCAGCTCGGCGATTTCTTCCGGGTCGGTCCTGGCCGTCTGCAGCGTCGCCACCATTTCGCCGCGGCGCATGACCGAGACGCGATCGGTGATGGCCATGATCTCGCGCAGCTTGTGGGTGATGAGGATGATGGTTTTGCCCTGCGCCTTCAATTGCCCGAGAATGCGGAACAAATGATCGGCTTCGGCCGGTGTGAGCACCCCGGTCGGCTCATCGAGGATCAGGGTTTCGGCGCCGCGGGTGAGGGCTTTGAGGATTTCTACGCGCTGCTGCAGGCCGACGGGAAGGTCCTCGATCAACGCATCGGGGTCGACATCCAGATCGTAGTCCTCGGCGAGTTTCTTCAGCTGGGCGCGGGCGCGATCCTCGCCGCCCTTCAACAGCCTGCCGCCCTCGACGCCAAGAATGACGTTTTCCAGAACGGTGAAATTCTCCACCAACATGAAATGCTGGTGCACCATGCCGATGCCGGCGGCGATGGCGTCGTTCGGCGTGTGGATGGTGACCGGCTTGCCGGCGACTTTGATCTCGCCCTTGTCGGCATGATAAAATCCGTACAGGATCGACATCAGCGTCGATTTGCCTGCGCCGTTTTCACCGACAATGCCGTGGATCGTGCCATCCTCGACGACGAGATTGATATCCTTGTTGGCGTGAACGGGACCAAACCGCTTGTCGATGCCGACAAGTTCGATGGCTGGCTCAGCCATGTGCATGCCTCCCGTCCCCTTTTTTGACCATTTGGTCAAAGCCAGTGCGCGCTGTCAAGCAACACGCGTGATGCACTCTCGACAATTCGGCCTCGCCTTGTCAATTTGCGTTCGATGGACACCGCCGCCTTCCCGCCTTTCGCCTTCTCCACGCCGCCGCGACTGGTTTTCGGCGCGGGCGCGGCATCGGCATTGGCGGACCATGTCGGCGCGACGCCGGGCGGGCGCATCGTGGTCGTAACCGATGCCGGCATCATGCGGCTCGGCCTCGCCAACGCGGCGATCGACTCGTTGCGAAACGCCGGCGCGGCCATCGAAATCTTCGACGCGGTGGAGGCCGACCCGTCGCGCGCCACGCTGATGCAAGCGACCGAGGCGACGCGACGGTTCAAGGCCACCGCAATCATCGGCTTCGGCGGCGGCTCGTCGATGGATGTCGCCAAGCTGGTGGCGCTGCTCGCCGGCTCGAGCGAAGACCTCGACGCGGCCTGGGGCGTCGGCAACGCCAGAGGCCCGCGCCTGCCGCTGGCCCTCGTTCCGACCACCGCCGGAACCGGCTCGGAGGTGACGCCGGTCGCCATCATCACCGTCGGCGAGGACGAGAAGCGCGGCGTTTCCTCGCGCCTTTTGCTGCCCGATATCGCCGTGCTCGACCCGATGCTGACGCTCCGCCTGCCGCCGCCAGTGACGGCGGCGACCGGTATCGACGCCATGGTGCACGCCATCGAAGCCTACGCCTCGAAAAACGCCAACGCCAATCCGCTGTCGAAAATGCTGGCGCGCGAGGCGTTGCGCCTGATCGGCGCCAATATCGAGACGGCGGTGTTCGACGGCGGCGACAGCGCAGCGCGGGGCGCCATGCTGCTCGGCGCGATGCTGGCGGGGCAGGCTTTCGCCAATTCGCCCGTCGCCGCCGTGCACGCGCTGGCCTATCCGGTCGGCGGGAAATTCCACGTCCCGCACGGCCTGTCCAACGCCTTGGTGCTGCCGCATGTGCTGCGCTTCAACGCCGCGGAGCGGCTAAACGGCTCGGAAAAGCTCTACGCCGAGCTGGCGCCGCTCGCCTTTCCCGATCTCGCCGACGCCGGCGGCGCACAGGCTGCCTGCGCCGCCTTCATCGACCGGCTGGCTTCGCTTTCGGACAAACTCGGCCTTCCGACCCGGCTGCGCGATGTCGGCATCGGCCAAGGCGATCTGCCGGCGATGGCCGCCGACGCGATGAAGCAACAGCGGCTGCTGGTCAACAATCCGCGCATTGTGACGGAAACGGACGCGTTTTCGATCTACCGGGCGGCCTGGTGATGGCGCGCCCAGACCCCTCGCCGCGTTCGGCCTATAAAGCGTTTCGCATCATGACGACGCGCTGGATGGACAATGACGCCTACGGCCACATGAACAATGTCGTGCATTACGCGCTGTTCGACACGGCGGTGAACGGCTGGCTGATCGAGCAAGGCGTGCTCGATTTCGATGCCGGCGCCCAGGTGGGGCTGGTGGTGGAGACCGGTTGCCGCTATTTCGCCGAGATGGCGTTTCCCGATATCGTGACCGCGGGGCTGCGCGTGGCGAAGCTCGGCACGTCGGCGGCTACTTACGAAATCGGCCTGTTTCGCAACGACGAAGCGCTTGCCTCAGCCGAGGGATTCTTCGTCCATGTCTATGTCGACCGAATGACGCGGCGGCCGACGCCGCTAGCACAGGCCTTGCGCAGCGCGCTGGAAGGAATTTCGGCATGAGCGACGACCGGCTCGTCCAGCTCGAAATCATCGCCGCCGAGCAGGAGCGCGCGATCGGCGAATTGTCGGCCGAGGCGGCGCGGCAGGCGGGCGAAATCGACGAATTGAAGAGGCGCGTCGAGGTGCTGGTTCGCCGCCTTGTCGATGTGGAGGTCGCAACGGCTCCGTCGATACCGGTGCAAAAACCGCCGCATTGGTAAGGTCAAGCCGGTCTGTCGGCAAAACCGGCGAGCAACAGGTCCACCAAACGTTGCGTTTCGCCGAGCAGATCGAGGCGCTTGCCGGTCAGGGACCAGCGCAGCGACAGGCTTTGCACGACGCCGATGACGAGGAAGGCCGCGTCCGAAACATCGAGATCGCCGCGAAACGCCCTTTCCCGTTTGCCGCGCTCGATTTCTCGCGACAGTTCGGCGTGCAGCGCTTTCTGGTTCGCCGCCATGCCGGCGCGCAATTCGGCATTGCGCACATGCAATTCGCGGGAAAACAGGATCGCCGCCAGGCCCGGCGTCGAGGCGATCATGCCGGCCTGGGCCATGGCGATGGCGAGGACCGCTTCGCCGGGCGGCAGCTCCGTGCGAATCGCCGCGGCGCGGGCGGTGGCCATGTCGACCGCCAGCTTCCCGGCGACCGCCGTCCATATCGCCTCCTTGCGCGGGAAATGCCGAAACAGCGCTGGCTGGGTCAGCCCGATGGCCTTGGCGATCATTTCCGTCGTCAAGGCATCCGGGCCGGCGGTTTCCGCAAGGCGCAACGCGGTTTCGACGATCTCCGCCTTGCGCTCGCCGGCCGGCAGGCGGGTTCGTTTCGGCAGGGCGTTCAGTCCGGATGTCGCCATCGCAGTTCCTGGGGTCGGCGCAGGTGTGAAATCCGCGCCGGCTCCGCAATCGCTTGGTCTTTCGGCGCGGAGTTCTCAGAGCCAGCCGATAGCCGCAGGGGTCGTGCAATTGACCAGCAATTTGCCCGGGCAAGGCGGCCTGCCGCTGCCAACCGGGGTGGAGCGCGTCTTGAATTGGGGCGCCCATCACCGAAACCGGCACTTCGTTGGCCGCCGCCGCGCCGACCTTGCGGGCAAAAGCGGCGACCGCCTTCATGTCCTTTTCGCCGACGCCGGCGACGATGCCCTGGACGGATTCGAGGAAGCCGCGCATTTCGGCGAGCACCAAGTCGCGCTCGCCGCCAGCCAGAAGGATCGCGGTTCGGCCATCGGCGCTTTCCGTCACCGTGCCGCGAACGAAGAACAGATACCCCATCGCCGCGACGGCAAGTGAAAGAACGGCCGAAACGGCCCAGCAAAAACGACACATGAGTGCTCTCCTCCCGAAGCGTGTTCCCTGTCCTCCCCGCACGCCGGTTTGCAGACCGGCGCGCCTGGCATTTCACGCAGCGGCCGGGCGGGCGATCGCCAACGCCAGCAAGACGGTCGCCGCGACGATCGACGCCGCGCCCGCGAGCACGAAGATCGGCGACAGGCCGAGATAAACTTCCCCGAGAATGCCCAGCGGCATCATCAGGCCGGCGAGCGCCAGCCACGACGCCGGTTTGGCCAAAGGTCCGGAAACCGGCAACTTGAGCATCAGGTAACCGAACAGGATGTTGGTTAGCGCGATCAGATTGCCATGCACATGGGCGAGGCGCGATTCGAAGTGCTTGCCGGTCGAATAGGCGGCGATCCACTCCTCCTTGCCCGGCGCGAAATCGCGCAACCAGATCAACAGGAAGCCATAGGCCATGAAAAAAGCCATGACGGAAAGGCCGACCCAGATGTTCGTTCGTCCGATGTTCATCGTCTTCATCCCTTGATCAAAGTTGCGGAAATGGCGCGGGAACCGGCGATGGCGATCGCCAGCCAGAAGCCCGCCGATGGATCATCGCCCCGATGGTGCGCGGCTCGAAGGGCGTGCCGAGCGCCACGGCGACGCCGAAAGCGACGAAAACGAGCAGCGTCATCCCGCCGATGGCCCAGGCGGCCGGAATCGCCCACTTGCGCCAGCGATAGAGGCCGGCGGCGGCCGCGAGATAGGCAAATCCGGCGAGAAAATTGAACCACAGCACGAAGGGCACGGCGTCGCCGACGGCGGCCACGGCTTCCGGGCCGCCGAACAAGGCCCTGCCGCCGGACATGAGGGTCAACAGAGCGAACATCCCCGCTGCGACAGCGACAGGACTTGCCCATTTCGGACGATCGAATGCCGGCGCGGGCATGGCGTTCCCCAATTCATTAGTGATGGATAACTAACTATTGGCGAACGATTTGTCAAGGCGCTGTGTCGGCGGCGCGATTGATCAGCCGAACAGATCCATCTGCGCACCGGTTTTCGGCTTGACCCGCCGTTCGAGCGCCAGAAGATGGCGTTTCGCCGCTAGGCCGCCGCCAAAGCCGACGAGCGCGCCATTGGCGCCGATGACGCGGTGGCAGGGCACGACGATCGGCACGGGATTTTCGCCACAGGCGGTCCCGACCGCGCGGGAAGCGGCGACGCCCTCGCCGGTGGCGCGGGCAATGTCGCCATAGGAGGCGGTTTCGCCATAGGGAATGGCCGAAAGGGCCTGCCAGACCTTCATCTGGAAGACGCCGCCCTCCAGATGAAACGGCAAATCAAACGACGTTCTTTTGCCGGCAAAATAGTCTCCAAGCTGTTGGCGCGCATCGGCAAACGCCGCATCGTCGCGACGCCAACCGGGCTTGGGAACGAAGGCGCGGCTCTCGCGCGGAAAGGCGATGCGGACGAGCCTGCCGTCGCGGCTGGCGACGAGCAGTGGGCCGAGCGGCGAATCGACATGGGTATAGAGGGTTGGCGAGGCCGGCATGGCGCGATTGTCCGGCGAAATCCGTCCGGCGTCCACCCGGTATCGGAACATAAAACAAAACCGCCGGCAGAGACCGCCGGCGGTTTCGTCGTCAATCGCGCGAGGCGATCAATAGGGGCACTTGTTGTCCGACATGTAGTCGTGAACCTGCACGGTGCCGGCGATGATGTCGGCCTTGGCCTTGTCGACGGCAGCCTGCATCTCCGGTGTGATCAGCGCCTTGTTGTTGTCGTCCAACGACCAGCCCACGCCGTCCTCCTTGACGCCGAGCGCCTGGATGCCGGGGGTGAACTTGCCGGCCTGGGCGTCGGCGAAGGCCTGGTAGACGGCGAGGTCGACGCGCTTCAGCATCGAGGTCAGCACCGAACCGGGCTGCAGATGGTTCTGGTTGGAATCGACGCCGATCGACAGCTTGCCGGCGTCCTTGGCCGCCTGCAGAACGCCGAGGCCGGTCTGGCCGGCGGCGGCGTAAACGACATCGGCGCCGCGCTCCATCTGGCTCTTGGCCAGTTCGCCGCCCTTGACCGGATCGTTCCAGGCCGCCGGCGTATCGCCGGTGTAGTTGACGAAGGCTTCGCCATCCGCCTTCACGCTCTTGAAGCCGCCGACATAGCCGCAGGCGAATTTCTGGATGAGCGGGATGTCCATGCCGCCGACGAAGCCGACCTTGCCGGTCTTCGACGCCATCGCGGCGAGGATGCCGACGAGATAGGAGCCTTCATTTTCCTTGTAGACGACCGAACGGACGTTCGGCTTGTCGACGACCATGTCGATGATGACGAAGTTGACCTTGGGGAACTCGTCGGCCAGCTTGGTGATGGTGTCGGCGTTCTGGAAACCGACGGCGACGACCGGATCGGCGCCGGCTTCGGCGAACTTGCGCAGCGCCTGTTCGCGCTGATCGGAATTCTGCAATTCGAATTCCATGTAGGCCTTGCCCGATTCCTTCTTCCACATCTCGGCGCCGGTGAAGGCGGCTTCGTTGAAGGATTTGTCGAACTTGCCGCCGAGGTCGAACATGACCGCCGGGTCGCCCGCGTAGGACGCGGTAGCGAAGGTCATGGCGGTTGCGGCCAAAAGGCCGGTGAGAATACGCTTCATGATGATCCAACCCTGTCGTTGACGTTTGTCGGGTGCTCCGCCGGCTGTTGCGCCAAACGGAACCGGGCAAGGGGGATTGGTTTAATTCCCCCCGGCTGGATGCGCATCCTTGCACGGCGGAAAAGCGAAATCACGCGGAATCTTGACCAACCGGAAAAACCAGGAATCGCCGTGGTCAAACCACCGCCGGCACGACGCAGGCGACGCCTGAACCTTTCAGCCCGCAATGGCTTTCGGGATTCTTCGACAAATATTGCTGGTGCTCCGCCTCGGCGTAGAAAAACGGACCGGCTGGGTCGATTTCGGTGGTGATCCGGTCGTAGCCGGCCGCTTTCAGTTCCCTTTGGTAGGCGTCCCGGGCCGATTCGGCCTGGCGGCGTTGGCGATCGGAAAAGGCGTAAATCGCCGACCGATAGGCGGTACCCATATCGGCGCCCTGGCGCATGCCCTGCGTCGGATCGTGGGATTGCCAGAAAATTTTCGGGATCGAAGGTCACGAGCACTGTTTCGGCGTGGCCGGTCAATCCGGTGCAGCATTCTTGATAGGTCGGATTGGGCGTGAAACCGCCTGAATATCCGGCCGCCGTCATCCAAACGCCGGAGGTGGTCCAGAACAGGCGCTCCGCCGCCCAAAAACAGCCCATGGCGAACATCGCCTGCTCCATGCCGACGGGCGCCGGACCTTTGAGCGGCCGCTTGAAGACATGGTGGCTGCGTGCGGTGGCGATCGCCTTCGGGCGGCCGGGCAAAGCGTGGGCCGGTTCGGGCAAGTGCAGTTTGTTGTTGAGCATGCGCGACAGGAAAAACACCGTCCTACTCCCCGATCGCGAGCCGGCCGATGCGCCGCGTCGGCCGGTGGCCGGCAAGGTGAAGCAACAGCGCCAGGACAAGGAATACCGCAAAGCCCGGCGCCAGCAGCACGGTCACCATGGCCGGGTCCCACAAAGGCGACCACAGGCGCTGTTCGGCGAAGGATTTGACCGCGCCGAGCGTATCGGGCGACGCATCGAGCCAGCTCTGGCCGAGGGGCGTGAAAACGAGGCGCGACGCGGCTATGGATCGCGCCGAATCGATGACGGCGAAGATCACGGCGACGGCGAGCGCGACGGACGCGGCGAAACGAAAAAGAAAACGGACCATGGCGATGACATAGTGCGCTTCTCCAACGAACGAAAGCGGATTGATCGCGATGCGTTTTTGCCCTGCGGAACGGTGGAAACGGCCAGGGCGCGCTTCAGCGCAAGCGCTCCCGGCCGCCGAATTCCGCCATAATGCGAATATCCGGCCGACGCCCTTTGCGCAAACGCGGAGGATTGCAAGGTAATCCAGCCATGCGTTGTGAAATGCTCATCATTCATCTCGACCGCGCCAAGGCCCGCAAAGCGCAGGTCGAGCGCCTCGGCGCGATCATGACGTCGCGCGTCGTCACCGGCATTGACGGCGAAACACTCGGCGCGGGTTCGATTTCGTCGGTCTTCAAAAAGCGCATTCACTACCCCGCCCTATCCGTTCCCGTTGCGTCATGGCGAGATCGCCGCCTTTCTCAGCCATCGCGAGGCGTGGAGGCGGATCGCCGAGAGCGAAGCCGATGCAGCCCTCGTTGTCGAAGACGATGTCGACATCGAGTCGGTCATGTTCCTGAAGGCGCTGCGCTTGGCTCTCGCCCATACCGGGCCGGAGCATTTCGTGCGGTTTCCGGTTTGTGGCCGGGACTGGCGCGGTCCGGTCTTGGCCCGCGCCGGCGACGTCACGCTGTTCCGTTCACGCATGACGGGACGCGGCGCGCAAGCGCAACTGATCGGTCGGCGCGCGGCGCTCAGGCTTCTGGAGCGTTCGGAATCATTCGACCGCCCGGTCGACGAATTATTCACTTTGCCATGGATCAGCGGCGTCAATACTTTGACGGTCTGGCCCAACGGTTGCGGGAACTGTCGAAAGAGCTGGAAGGAAGCCTGATCGGGAAACGTAAATCGCTTGGTGAACGCCTCAAGCGCGAGGTGCTCCGGCCCATCTACCGCGCAGCGCGCGGGCTGCGCCTGCTGGCGGAGCGCCGCACTTGATCCGCGACAAGGCCGCCAAACTTCACCGAGCGCTGCGGGCGCGCTGGCGCCCCGCGAGCGCCGCTCCGATGTTCTGGCATGTCGGAATCCCCAATTTCGGCGACGACATCAATCCGGACTTTTTCGAGCGGATATCCGGCAAGCGCATTCGGTTGACCCGCCGGCGCGACCGGCTGCATTTCCTCGGCATCGGCAGCATACTGGCCAAGGCGACCGGCGCGTCGACGGTTCTTGGTTCGGGTTTCCTCGTTCCCTCGGACTCAACGCCGACAATGCCTCGCGCCGTGGTGGCGTTGCGCGGCGCGTTGTCGCGCGCCGCCCTGTCAAGCGCGGACGACACGCTGCTCGGCGATCCGCTTGCGCTGGCCGACCGGCTGATCGCCAGGCCGGCGCGGCGGCGCGGCATCGCCTATGTGCCGCACTGCCGCAACGCCGAGCGGGCAAAGAGGTTGTTCGCCGACTCCATCGCCGTTATCGATCCGCGCCGCCCGCCGCTGGACGTGATCGCCGACATCGCCGCCAGCGAGGCGGTGATCAGCCAGTCGCTGCACGGATTAATCGTCGCCGACGCCTTTGGCGTCCCCAATCTCTGGGCGGCGCCGCATGACGGGATGAAAGGCCGGTTCAAGTTCGACGACTACTTCTCCACGCTCGACCGGCCGAAGGAAGCCCACGCCGAAACGGCGGAGTTGATGGCGCGTCCGCCGATGGCGGCCTTTTCGGTCGGGCGTTTCCTGCACGACAAGGACAGGCTCGCCGAGGCGTTGGCGCAAGCCAGCGTCGAGGGGCCGCGCCAATGATCCCCCGCGATGCGCGGCGATGGTTTTCGCTCAAACGCGGCAGCCCGATCCGCGCCGCGTTCGGGGCGTTGCGGATGCGAACGATCGAGCCGGCGCGCCGGGCGGCAGCGGCGATCCGCCGGCGATTTTCCGGGAAGACGTTCATCGGCGTCACCGGCAGCTCGGGCAAGACAACAACGACCTCCATCCTCCGTCACATTCTCGACGAAAACGGCATGGCCTGGGGGCCGGAGCGAGGGCGCAACGGCGTCGGCGACATACGGCGCGCCTTGCTCAACTATCCACGCGCCGCGACGCATCTGGTCATCGAAGTCGGCGCAGGCGAGACGGCGGCGTTGGCGAAATCCGCCGCGATGCTGCAGCCGGACATTGCCGTGATCACCATGGTGCGGCTGGAGCATTACTCCTATTTCCGGACACTGGAGAACGTCGCGGCGGAAAAGGGTCGGCTGGCCGAAGGCACGCGGCCGGGCGGGGTTGTCGTGGTCAACGGCGACGATCCGATGGCCGTCGAGGCCGGTCGCCGCACCAGTGCGCGGCTGGTCACCTTCGGTCTGGGCGAGAATGTCGATTATCGCGCCGTCGACATCGCCGCCGGCTATCCCGGTCGCCTGTCGCTCACGATTGAAACGGCCGGGGGCGCCTACCGTGTGGAGGCGCCCTTCGTCGCACGCCATTTCTGGCTTCCGGTGACGGCCGCCTTCGCCGCCGCCGTCGAGGCCGGCGTCGATCCGGACATCGCCGCGCAGCGCATCGCGACATGCCCGGAAGTTTTCCATCGCATGAATGTCGTCGCCGTCCCCGATGGGCCGGTTTTCCTGCTCGACACGGCCAAGGCGCCCTACCATTCGTTGTTCCTCGCCTTTGACGCGGTGGCGTCGGCCGTGGCGCCGCGCAAGCGCATCGTGCTCGGCAAGATTTCCGACTACGCCGGAAATCCGGCCAAGAAATACCGGGACGCCTACGCGGCCGCACGGGCCGCATCCGACGATGAAATCCTGCTCGACGCCCTGCGCACCAGCGTGCAGGCGGCGGCCGGGACGGTCGACCGGCGCTGGAAACGCGTGCGCATCAACGCCGCCGCCAGGCGCGAGACGCGCCAACCGGACTTCAGTCTCGGCGCGGCAACCGGCATGAGCTGCGGGATAGACAGCCTGACGACATTTGCGCTTCATCCCGACGTTGAAGCGACGCCCGAGCAATTCCGGCTGAAACTGCTCGTTCACAACGATATCGGCGCCCATGCCGCGCCGCTGGCGCGCGTTCGCCAATTTGATAACGCCAAACGTTTCGCCGCAGGCGCGGGCCTGCCGCTGGTCGGCGTCGCGGCAGACCTTTCACCCTATTCCCGTTCGCCATTCATAAAGAACCACATCCTGCGCAGCGCCGCGGCGATGCTCGCCATCGGACACCTGTTCCACACCTGGCACCACTCGGCCGGCCAGTCGTTTTCCGGCGCTGTTTCGAGCGGCCGATTTTCCGGAATCGGCGCAGTCGAGGCGGGCGAGGTTCCGGCGCTTTCGACAAGGCGGCGCACTTTCCGGGTGGCCGGGAACCACATGTCGCGGGTGGAAAAAACCGGCTTGGTCATGGATATGACCGAGGCGCAACGCCACCTCGCCGTCTGCATCCGCGGCCATGACCCCGGACTACGCAAGATCAACTGCGGCCAGTGCTACAAATGCGCCGCCTTCCTGCTGCAGGCGGAGGCGGAGGGAAAACTGGAGGCGTTCGGCGATACGTTCGATCTCGACGGCTTCCGGGCCGGACGGTCCCACGCCTGGTTCCGCCTATTGCGCCATTCCTTCGGCGACCGCCGCCTCAACTACGATCGCGACCTCCTCGCCCATCTGTGGCGCATGGGCGCGGCGATGCCGGCCTGGGTCGCGCCCTTCGGCCGCCTCGCGGCGGGGAGGCGGCGCTGCGCGCCGGACAAGCGGCCGACGGCGCGGTAGACGCCGCCATCTTTGGCTTGGCATTGGCGCGGCAATGGACTAGAGAGCCGTCGCTGGCGTCAAGCCGGCTTGCGGACAGGTGGCCGAGCGGTCGAAGGCGCACGCCTGGAAAGTGTGTATACGGGGAACCGTATCGCGGGTTCGAATCCCGCCCTGTCCGCCATTTCGATTCGTTTTTCGGTCCGGTTTTTGCAACCTCTCATGGCTGACGGCGCCATAATATTGGGGAACCGGCGCAAAATCGGCTGGCCGATATGCATATGTTGCGATATATTGTCATGAAGACGTGTCGCATTGGCCTAACGGCCAATGAGAATGCACGCCAAATTGCGAGGGAGCCTGTCGCGGCCAATTGAACGGCCGCTGGAAATAGGGCATACGCGACGCAAAATGAATGATACCCTCGCTTCGGAGCATGGAGAGCTTCTCATGGGTTTGCCCCAGCTGATCGCCGCCACCGGCGGTGACAAGGCTTTGATGGTCGAGCAGGCCCGCAAGGCGAGCGAACTGTTGAAGGCGCTCGCGCATGAAAGCCGCCTGCTGATCCTCTGCCTGCTCACGGATGGCGAAAAATCGGTTTCCGAACTGGAAGAAATCCTCGACCTGCCGCAGGCGGCGGTGTCGCAGCAATTGGCGCGATTGCGCTTCGACCGGCTGGTGACGACGCGGCGCGACGGCCGCAACATTTACTACACCATTGCCACGCGCGAAGTGTCGTCGGTGGTCGGAACCCTCTACGGGCTGTTCTGCGCCACGCCGGAGCCGCAGAAATCCTGACCGGCGGAATAGGCCGGAAATGAAAAAGGCGGCCTCACGGCCGCCTTTTCGTTTGTCCGGATGGCGCTCAGGCGACGGCGCGGGCGAGCGCGCACTGCGACCACAGGTCGCTCAGTCCCTCGACCAGGTGCTTGATGTCCTCGTCGGTGTGCAGCGGCGTCGGCGTGATGCGCAGGCGCTCGGTCTTGACCGGCACGGTCGGATAATTGATCGGCTGGACATAGATGCCGTAATTGTCGAGCAGGATGTCGGAAATCCACTTGCACTTGGCGGCGTCGCCGACGCGCACCGGGACGATGTGGCTCGGGTTCGGCATGTGGGGAATGCCGCGCCTGTCGAGGCCGGCGCGCACTTTCGCGACGTTTTCCTGATGCAGGCGGCGCTCGTCCCGGCTTTCCTTCAGATGGATGATCGAGGCGCGGGCGCCGGCGGCGAGCGCCGGGGGGATCGCGGTGGTGAAGATGAAACCCGAGGCGTAAGAGCGGACAAAGTCGACAAGCGCGGCCGAACCGGTGATGTAGCCGCCCATGACGCCGAACGCCTTGCCGAGCGTGCCCTCGATGACATCGATGCGGTGCATCAGGCCTTCGCGCTCGGCGACGCCGCCGCCGCGCGGCCCGTACATGCCGACGGCATGGACTTCATCGATATAGGTCAGTGCGCCGAAAGCTTCGGCAACGTCGAGAATTTCCTTGATCGGCGCAATATCGCCATCCATCGAATAGACGCTCTCGAAGGCGACGAGCTTGGGCGCTTTCGGATCGTCGGCGGCCATCAGGCGCGCCAGATCCTCGGGCGAATTGTGCTTGAACAGACGCTTCTCGGCGCGGGAGTGGCGAATGCCCTCAATCATCGAGGCGTGGTTCTTGGCGTCGGAGTAGACGATGATTCCGGGGATTTTCGCCGCCAGCGTGCCGAGCGCGGCCCAGTTGGACACATAGCCGGATGAAAACAGCAGCGCGGCTTCCTTGCCGTGCAAATCGGCCAACTCGTTCTCGAGCAGCACATGGTAGTGGTTGGTGCCGGAAATGTTGCGGGTGCCGCCGGCGCCGGCGCCGGAGAGGTCGAGCGTCTCCCGCATGGCGGCGAGAACCTTCGGGTTCTGACCCATGCCGAGGTAATCGTTGGAACACCAGACGGTGACATCCTGGGTCGTGCCGTCGGCGCGATGGCGCGTGGCGCGCGGGAAACCGCCGCGATGACGTTCGAGATCGGCGAAGACGCGATAATTGCCGGCCTGATGCAGCTTGGCCAACTCGCCTTCAAAGAAACGGTCGAAATCCATGGGCGTTTCCCTATGTATTTTTGCGCACCCTGCCCATCCGTTAATGTTTGGTCAACGGTTGGAACCATTCCAAACTGCGGATTCGGGCCTGACGCGACGATTTTACCCATCCCGGAGGCCGCTGAATACCCGGTCCAAAGTCCGAATGCCGGAGATGGGAGCCGGCGTCCTTGATTTCGCTCAAGCGCGCGCCGCGCCATCCATCAACGCGATCAAGCCCTTGAGAATGTCGATCGGGCGCGGCGGACAGCCGGGAACGACCAGATCGACGGGTATGACGTCGCCAACGCCGCCGACAATGGCGGGCGAACCGGCAAAACAGCCGCCATCGCGACCGCAATCGCCGAGCGCCACGACCCATTTGGGATCGGGGGTGGCGTCGAAGGTGCGGCGCAACGCCTCGGCCATGTTCTTCGTCACCGGGCCGGTGACCAGCAGCACGTCGGCGTGACGCGGCGAGGCGGTGAATTTCAGGCCGAAGCGTTCGACATCGTAGAACGGATTGTTCAACGCATGGATTTCCAGTTCGCAGCCATTGCAGGAGCCGGCGTCGACCTCACGGATGGCGAGCGAGCGGCCGAGCGCGGCGCGGGCGGATCGTTTCATGGCGTCGGCGACTTCGGCCATCGCCGCATCGTCGGCGGCGGGCGCGGCTTCCGTCGCCGGGCCGCCGAGCAGATTGCGGAGGAAGACGCTGCGCATCACAGATCGTGCCCGGAGTAGGAGCAGTTGAAGGATTTGTTGCAGAGCGGAAAATCAGCAACGATGTCGCCTTCGATCGCCGCCTCGAGCAGCGGCCACTGGAACCAGGACGGATCGCGCAGATGGCAGCGCTCGATGCGGCCGTCGGCGCCGATGCGCAGCCACGCCAGGCAATCGCCGCGGAAGCTCTCGACCAGCGCCATGCCCTCGACGCCCGACCGCTTGCGCGGCAGATCGACGAAAAAGGGGCCGCCGGGGAGACGCCCGAGAATTTGCGAAACCAGCGCCAGGCTCTGCTCGACCTCGCGGATGCGCACCCACAGGCGGGCGTTGACGTCGCCCTCCCCGAACAGCGGCGTGTCGAAATCCACAATGTCGTAGGGCGGAAACGCAAAAGCCTTGCGCGCGTCGAAGGCCCGGCCGGAGGCGCGGCCGACATGGCCGCCGGCGGCGAAGCGGCGGACCAGATCCGGCCTGACGATGCCGGTCGTCACCGTGCGATCCTGCAGCGAGGCGGCGCCGTCATAGATTTCGACAATGCGGGGGAAGCGTTCGCGGACGAAGGTCACGAGCGATCGGATGGCGTCGCCGCCGTCTGGCGCGAGATCGCCCGCGACGCCGCCCGGAATGACGCGATCGCGCATCAGGCGATGGCCGAAGGCGGCGTCCGCGGCGCGCAACGTCCGTTCGCGCAGCATGCCGCACTCGGCCAGCAGCAGCGGATAGGTGGCGTCGTTGCAGACCGCGCCGATATCGCCGAAATGATTGGCAAGGCGCTCGATCTCGGCCATCAGGGCGCGCAGGAAATGAGCGCGGCCGGGAACCTCGACGCCGAGCGCCGCTTCCGCCGAGCGGGCGAAGGCGATCTGCCAGGCAACGGTGGAATCGCCCGACAGGCGTCCGGCGACAATCGCCGCCTCGTCGAGTGTCTTGCCCACCATCAGCCGCTCGACGCCCTTGTGGACGTAGCCGAGGCGCTGCTCGAGGCGCACGACGGTCTCGCCATTGACGGTGAAGCGGAAATGGCCCGGTTCGATGATGCCGGCATGGACCGGGCCGACCGCGATTTCGTGCAGGCCCTCGCCCTCGACCGGCAGGAAGGCGTAGGGGATGACCGCGCCGCCGTCCCATTTGCCGTGGTCGAGCCAGGGGCGGTCATCTGGCGCCCCCCGCGGCGTCAGGCCCCACAGGTCGCGAATGGTCCGCTCAAGCCGGATCGCCGGCGCATGTTGCGCGCCGACCGAGGGAAAACCGCCGTCCGGACAGGCGAGCGTCAGCACGCCGACGGCGTTTGCCGCCTCGTCGAGCAGCGCCATGTGAACGCTCGCGCCGTCGCCCCACAGGCCGAGCAGCGCGCATTCGCCCCGACCGAGCAATCCCGCCGCATCGGTCCACGCGTCGGCATCGACGGCGACGCGCGGCCACGGCGCATGGCGGGCGGCCTTTTTTCCCCTGGCGAGAAGTGTGGCGAGCGGGCTCATCATCGTCTCATCCGAGCAATGCCGCGACGTTCTGGAACCACGTCACCAGCGGCGGCGGCAGCCAGATGCCGGCCATCAGCACCAGCGCCAAATGGGCGTAAAGCGGGGCGTAGGAGGCGTGCGACACGCCCATCGGCCCGACCGGCTTGCCGAAGGCGACGCCGGTCAGGCGCAGGAACAACGCGCCGAAGGCGATGAGCAGGCCGAACGCCAGCGGAACGGCGATCAACGGCGCGCGGGCGAAGGTGGAGGTGACAACGAGAAATTCGCTCATGAACACGCCGAAGGGCGGCAGGCCGGCGATGGCCGCTACGCCGGCCACCAGCGCCCAGCCGAGCGCCGGATGGCTTTCGGTCAATCCGCGCAGATCGGCGATCTTCTGCGTACCCTTGATCTGGGCGATGTGGCCGACGGCGAAGAAGATCGCCGATTTGGTCAGCGAGTGCATGGTCATGTGCAGAAGGCCGGCGAAATTGGCGAGCGGTCCGCCCATGCCGAAGGCGAAAACGATAATGCCCATGTGTTCGATGGAGGAATAGGCGAAAAGGCGTTTGATGTCGCCACGGCGATAAAGCATGAAGGCGGCGAAGATGAGCGAGACGAGGCCGAGCGTGACCATCAGCGGTCCCGGCGGAATCGCTTCCGTGTTGACCGCCATCATCATCTTGAAGCGCAGCACGGCGAACAGGGCGACATTGAGGAGCAGGCCGGAGAGCACGGCCGAAATCGGCGTCGGGCCCTCGGCGTGCGCATCGGGCAGCCAGGCGTGCAGCGGCGCGAGACCGACCTTGGTGCCGTAGCCGAGCATCAGGAAGACGAAGGCGACGTTGAGCAGGGCCGGATCGAAAGCGTCGGCGCGGGCGACGAGGTTGGTCCACGTCATCGCCTCGATGCCCTCGCCGATCACCGGCTGCGCCGCCATATAGACGAGGATTGTGCCGAACAAAGCGAGCGCGATGCCGACGGAGCCGAGGATGAAATATTTCCACGCTGCCTCGAGCGCCTCGTGGGTGCGGTAGAGGCCGACCATGACCACGGTCGAGAGCGTCGCCAGCTCCACCGCCACCCACATCAGCCCGATATTGTTGGAGACGAAGGCGAGGTTCATGCCGAACATCATCGCCTGGTACATGCCGTGGTAGAAGCGCAGATAGGCCGGCGTCAGTTTTCCGGTTTCCAGTTCGTGGGCGATGTAACTCGCCGAAAACACGCTGGTGGTGAAACCGACGAAACAATTGAGCGCGATGAAGACGATGTTGAGATCGTCGACGATCAAATAGGGGCCAGGGGCCGGGCGCTCGACCCCGAACAGCGAAAAGGCGGCGACGAGAGAGACGAGGCTCGCCAGGACGTTCAGCCGCGACGTCAGCACGTATCCCGGCAACAAAGCGAGCAGCAGCGCCGAGAAGGCCGGCGCGATCAGCACGATGACGACGGGATCGAAGCCGGTCATTGGCGCTCCCCGCGATAATCGTCGAGGGCGGAAATATCGACGGAATCGAAGCGTTCGCGGATACGGAACAGGAAGACGCCGATGACGATGAAGGCGACGAGCACCGAGAAGGCGACGGAAATTTCCACCACCAGCGGCATGCCCTTGGCCGCGGTGGCGGCGAGGATGAGGCCGTTTTCAAGGCTCATGAAGCCGATGACCTGACTGACGGCGTTGCGCCGCGTCACCATCACCAACAGGCCGATCAGCACGATGGCGAGCGCGAAGGCCAGATCCTCGCGGGCGAGCGGATCGGCTTCGGCGGCGACGTCGAGCATCAACGCCATCGACAGCGCCACCAGCCCCATGGCCGCCATCATGGTCAACCCGGTCGACAACGCCGCCTCGATGTCGCGGTGGATGCCGAGGCGGCGCACGATGCGGTGCAGCCCGACGGGAATGACGATCGCCTTGAAGACAATCGCGATCAGCGCCGTCCAGTAGAGATGCGGCGCATCCTGCAGCCAGGCTTGCCAGGCGACGGCCATCGACAGGACGATGGCGTGGGCAGCGAAAACGTTGATCATCGAGGTGAGGCGGTCCTGGTAGAGCATGGCGATAGAGACCAGCACGAGGCCGCCGGCGAGGATGTGGGCAATGTCGAGAACGAGGCGCTCCATGGCTACAGGCTCCTCGACACGAACAGCAGCAGGGTGCCGAGCAGCGACAGCATCAACGCCACGCCGAGGAAATCGGGAACACGGAAAACCCGCATCTTGGCGATCGAGGTCTCAAAAAAACCGAGCGCGGCGCCGCCGACGACCAGCTTGGCGAGATAGAGCATGATCGCCGCGCCATGGGCGATGACGCCGTCGCCTTCGCCGGCGATGCCCCAGGGCAGGAAGATGCAGGCGATCAACGACATGTAGAGGACCAGCTTCAGCGACGCGGCGAGCTCGATCATGGCGAGGTGGCGGCCGGAATATTCCAGAACCATCGCCTCGTGCACCATGGTGAGCTCGAGATGGGTGGCCGGATTGTCGACGGGCACGCGGGCGTTCTCGGCGAGCGCCACGATGACCAGTGCGATCAGCCCCATGGCGATGGACACGCGCAAGCCGACGGCCGACCCGCCCATGAACTCGGCCACCGTCGACAATTGCGTCGAGCCGGCCGAGAGCGCCAATGAGAACACCATCAGCAGCATCGCCGGTTCGGCGAGCGCGGCGAACATCATTTCGCGCGACGAGCCGATGCCGCCGAAAGCGGTGCCGACATCCATGCCGGCGAGCGCCTGGAAAAAGCGGGCCGAGCCGAGCAGGGCGACGATGGCGATCAAATCGGCGGACCAGGAGAAGTGCAACCCCTTGGCGAAGGTCGGCACGAGGGCGGCGGCGACCCAGGTGGCGGCGAAGACCATGTAGGGAATGACGCGGAACAGCCACGAGGCGTTGTCGGCCAGCACCACGTCCTTGCGGGCGAGACGGATGAGATCGCGATAGGGCTGCAGCAGCGGCGGACCGCGCCGGCCGACAAGGCGCGCCTTGACGATGCGCGTCAGGCCGGTGAGCGCCGGGGCGAGCGCCAGAACCAGGGCCATCTGCAAACCCTGCACCATCAGCGGGGCGATCAGGTCCATAGCACGAGCGCCAGCAACAGGAGGATCAGCAGCATGAAAACGAAAGAGAGGTATTGGCGGATGGTGAGGAACTGCAGGCGGTTGAGGCGGCCGGCAATGGCGTCGATGGCGCCGGCGATGCGGCCGTAGATGGCTGTCCAGGCGTGGTCCGTCAGCGTCACGGCGTGGCCGGCGGGGCGCATGTCGCCCGGCTGCGGCATGTCGACCTTTTCGGTCGCGGCAAGCAACAATGTTCCGAAAACACGGCGCAGCGGCTGGGCGAAACTGGAGGCCGAATACTGCGCCGCCGGGGCCGGCTCGTCGAAACCGCAGCCCCAGGCGATGGAGCGGCGCACCACGCGGCTGGCGGCGCGATGCACGACCCAGGCGGCCATCGATCCCGACATGAGCACGAAGACGAACACCAGCAGGCCGTTATAGGAGGAGCGCCCCTCGCTGACCGGCACGATGGTGAACCATTCGCGCCACGATTGGCCCGGCATGGTCGTTCCGGCGAGATCGCGCACGACGGGGGCAAGCGCGTCGATGACGTAGCCGGGGAAAATGCCGAACAGCAGGCAGAGCAGCGCCAGGCCAAGCATCGCCGCCTGCATGAAGCGATCGACTTCCGTCGCCTTCGCCGCGGCCTCCGAGCGCGGCCGGCCAAGGAAGCCGACCCCGTAGAGACGCACGAAGGCGGCGGCGGCGAGCGCGGCGGCGAGCGCCAGCATGCCGCCGGCGGCGGGCACGAAAATCTTCAACGCCCATTGCGGCAAATCGGGGCTTTGCAAAATCGCCTGGAACAGCAGCCATTCGGAGGCGAAACCGTTGAGCGGCGGCAGCGCCGAAATCGCGGCGCTGGCGACGAGCACGGCGAAAGCCGTTCGCGGCATGCGGTGAATGAGGCCGCCGAGTTTCTCCAGATCGCGCTCGCCGGTGGCGGTCAGCACCGCGCCGGCGCCGAAGAACAGCAGGCTCTTAAAAACCGTGTGGTTGACGGCGTGGAAGAGGGCTGCCGTCAGGGCCAATGCCGCGGCGGGCAGCATGCCATTGGCGCGGAAGGCCAACGCCAGGCCGAGCGCGGCGAAAATGACGCCGATGTTCTCGATGGTCGACCAGGCGAGCGCGCGTTTCATATCGCGCTCCATCGTCGCCCACAGGATGCCGATGACGGCGGTCGCCGCGCCGCCGAGGATGAGCGGCAGCGCTGTCCACCAATAGGGCGCGCCGGAGAGATCGAAGACGATGCGGATGAAGCCGTAGACGGCGACCTTGGTCATGACGCCGCTCATCAGCGCCGACACATGGCTCGGCGCCGCCGGGTGGGCGAGCGGCAGCCAGACATGCAGCGGTGCGAGACCGGCCTTCGATCCGGCCCCGAGCAAGGCGAGCGCCAGCACGAAGGCCGAAACGGTCGGGCCGCGGGCCGCTTCGCGCATGGCGGAAAAGGCATAGTCGCCATTGACGCCGGCCAAAAGGCCGAAAGCGAACAACAGCGCCAGCGTGCCGAAACCGGCCATTGCCACATAGACGAAACCGGCGCGGCGGTTGGCCTCGTCATGGTGATGGGCGATCACCAGCGCCCACGAGGCGAGCGACATGAACTCCCACGAGACCAGAAAGGCGAAGGCGTCGTCGGCGAGGATGACCAGCGTCATGGCGCCGAGAAAAGCGGGAACGAAAGGCAGCACGCGTTCGGGCGTCGCTTCGTGGCGGCCGTAACCGAGCGCATAGAGATTGGCGGCCGACGCGCCGAGCCCGACGAGAGCGGCGAAGAGCGCCGACAGGGCATCGAGACGGAAATGCGCGCCGATCCACGGCAGGCCGAGCGGCAGCGTCACGCCTGCCGGCGCGGCCGCCGTGACCAGATGGACAAGGGAGACGACAAACACGAAAGCCGAGATGGCGAGACTCGCGCCATAAACGGCGACGCCGGCGCCGCGCAGGCGCGCGCCGAACGCCGCGGCGACGGCGACGGCGATTTGCGCGGCGGAAGCCATGAGGAGAAGGACGACGGGGCTCATGCCCCGCCTCCGTCGCGCAGGCGCACGCCGCGTCCGCCGACGCCGCTCGCCTCGCCTTCGCCTACCAAAACGATTCCCGCCGCCTCGATCGCGCCGATCAGCTTCATCAGCGAATCGACATTGCCGCGGATGACGCCGTCGCTCGCCTCCATGCGCCGGATGGTCGGCACCGACAGACCGGCGCGTTCGGCCAGCTCGCGCTGGTCGATGCCGGCTAGGGCGCGCGCGGCGCGCAATTGGGCGGCGGTGATCACGATGCGATCTTCAAGGCAATTCGATACGACTCAAATGGTATCGCACCAATTATGATCCCTCAAGGATCATTTTTAATGTTTTCGGTAGCAGCGGCGGCGGCCGAACGTCTATTTCGGCGGCAGCGATCCGGCAAAGCGCGCACAGAAATCGAACCAGTCGGCAAGGCCGGCGTCGAGCGCCGCGTCGGCGTCGACCCAGACGAATCCGGCCATCGGCCTGCCGGTGATGTCCATCGGCGAGGCGCCCGGCCGCGCCAGCGCTTGCGCCTCCTGCGCCTTGCCGGGCCGGAACATGAAGCGACCGACTTCGACGCCGCACACCATGTTGCCGTTCAGCATCCAGCAATAGCCGCCGAACATCTTCTTCTCGGAAACGCCGGAACGGCCGCGCAAGGCCTCGCGCATCAATTCGGCCAGATGCGGATCGTGCGGCATGGCGGCTCTCCGAAACGGCATTGGCGTGGCGCGCGGGCGAGCCATATCGCGTCTCCGGCGCGCCACGCCAATCATAAAAGCGCGGCCGGCCCCCGCTGGCCGCTTTCTTGATATCCTTCAGTTTTGCTGGCTGTGCTGGTTGTGGGCGTCATGGCCGCCCGAAGGGTGCGCCCCACCCTCGATCATCACCGTGCCTTCGAACGAATCGAACTGGGCGATCGCCTCGGCCGGCAGCTTGCCTTCGGCGTCCGCCAGATGCGTCGCCAGCGACATCGCCTGTTCGTGCGGAACGCCGATTTCGGCGAGCTTCATGCCGTCCTTCAGGCTGGCGCCCGAGCACAAATGGATCGACCAGCCATGGCCGCCCTTTTTCAACAGCGCGCGGCCACCCTTGCCGTCCTGCCTCCAGGAGGCGACCGCCCATTCGCCGCCGACGGCGACCGGCTCGACCGCCAGCGGAGCGTCGGGCCTGTCGAACTGGGCTTTCATGATGTGGGTGATCTGTCCGGCATCGTCGGCCGGCACGGCGTCGTCAGCCTCATGCGTGGCGTGAGCGGCATGGGCGTCGTGTCCGCCATCGACCCAGGGCGTGACCAGGATGCGCACGGCTTGAGGCTTCGACCCGCTCAATTGCAGGACAACCGGCGCGCCGCCCGGAAGATGGTAGGCGACGCTCTTGAATATGGTGGCGCAGCCGGTCTGCATTTCGAAGCCGGCTGATTTGACCAGGGCGCCGGCCGATACGGCATCGATCCACAGGCCGGTCGAGGCCGACACGCGCCAGACGCCGGGCGCCGGCGGCGTGAACGACACGAGGCCGGCGAAGGTGTCCTGGCCCCCGCGCTGTTGTTCGGGGATCGCGGCGAAGGCGACATCCGGTTGCGGGGCAAGCGTGACGTCGATGGCCTTGCCGACGAGCGCCGGCGTAACGGCGGCCACATTCGTCCCGGCGCGCGCCATCGCCGCTTCGCCTTCCCAGGCATGGAACTCGTGGCTCATGTTCCAGGCGAAAGCGTCGCAGCCGCCATGCATCTGGTCCATCGGGCGCGGCGGCGGCACGTCGGCGCAAGCCGGCGTCGCCACCAGCGCCGCAAGGGCGGCTAACGCCGCCATGCTCAATTTCGCAATCATGATTTCCTCCCTCGGATGAATGAAATGGCGCGGCGGCTGGCCCGCCGCGCCGGTTTTGCCTCCAGTCTTCAGTTCTGCTGGCCGTGGGCGGTATGATCCATGCCGCCGGCCTTCATTTCCTCGACCGCGAACTCGACCTCGACCTCGCCGGCGTTCTTGAACACCAGCCTGACCTTTTCGTAGGTGTCGACGACGAGCTGCTTTTTCATGCCGATGAACATGACGTGGTAGCCGCCCGGCTTGAGTTCGACTTCGCCGCCGGCCGGCACCTCGATGCCGCCTTCGACCGGGCGCATTTTCATGACGTCGCCCTCCATGAACATTTCATGGATCTCCACCTTGTCGGCGAACTCGGCCGAGCCGCCGATGAGGAAGTCCGGCGCTGCGCCGGCGTTGACGATTTTCATGAAGCCGCCGGAAACCGGCGCGCCGGGCGCCGTGGCACAGGCCGGGGATGATGCAAGGTCAGTTCGCCGACTGCAACTTCATGGGCGTAGGCAGCTGCCGCGATTGCGGCGGCAAAGGCAGCGGACAGAGCAAGACGTTTCAACATTTCGGTACTCCTTGGTTGGGTTCGGCTATCAGGATCCCGGCATGCGCCTGTTGGCGCTGGCGGGATGGTTGGCCGGCCAGGGATCGGAATAGGCCGGATTGGTCAGAAAGGTTTCGTCGGTCAGGCTTTCCAAGAACGCGACGAGGTCGGCGCGCTCGTCCGGCGCCAGGACAAAGCCGCCGACGAGCGAATCCTTGTAGGGACTGGCGGCGCCGACGCTTTCGCCGCCCGGCAAGCGCAGTGTCCGGCCGCCGGCGGCATAGTGATCGATGACCTCATCGAGGCTCGCGGCCGAACCATCGTGGAAATAGGGCGCGGTCACCGCGACATTGCGCAGCGACTGGGTGCGGAACGCGCCGGTCTGCTCCGGCTTGCCGGAAAACTGCGAAACGCCCTCGCCGAAAGCCGGATAGGCGCCCTTGCCGTCGGTGTTGTAGAGGCCGGTATTGTGGAAGGCGATTTCGTCGAACGCGCCTTTAGAGGTGCGGAACGTGTCGGTGAAATTGAAACCGGCATGGCAGTGGTAGCATTCGAGCCGGTGCGAAAAGAACAATTCCTCGCCGCGTTTCGCCGACGCCGAAAGCGCGTCGGTCTGGTTTGCGTATTTGAAACGGTCATAGGGGCTGTCGGCGGAAATCAGGGTGCGTTCGAAAGCCGCAAGGGCGCGGGTGACGGTGAAGAGGTCGATCGCGCCGCGCCGTTCGGGAAACGCGCCGGCAAAAAGGCCGGCATAGGTTTCATCCGCCGACAAACGGTCGAAGATGTCGGCCTCAGCGCCGGCCAGACCCATTTCCATCGGCTCCTGGCCGAACATGGGCAGAAGCGCCTGGAATTCGAGACGGCGCAAATGCGGATTGGCCCAGGTCAGCGCCGGCGAATAACCGACATTGGCGAGCGCCATGGCGTTGCGATGGCCTTTCGTGCCGAAGGCGCCCACGGCGAGCGCCTTGCCGTCGGTGAAGGCGCGCGCCTGTTCGTGGCATGACGCGCAGGCGGTGCGCCCGTCGAGCGACAGGCGGGAATCGTAGAAGAGATGACGGCCGAGTTCGACTTTTTCGGCCGTCATCGGGTTGTCCTGAGGGACGGGCGGCGGCGGCAGCCAGGCCGGAATGGCCCAGTCATAGTCCGGGGCATCACCGGGAAATGCGGCGCCGATGGCAGTCGCGCCGACCGCCATCGCCATCATCATTCCCGCCAGGGTTCGGTTCGCCGCCATCTTCTCCCCCCTCAGCGTGACGACAGGATCGCCTGATCGCCGGCGGGAGCGCCGTCATAACCAAGGCCGAGCTTCGGCATTACCGTCACGCAGTCCGGATCCTTCGGAAACGACATGCAGCCGGGTGACGTCTCCGGCGCATTGACGTCGACGTTGGCCTCGACCAAAGCCTTGGCCGGATCGATGACGACGACGTTTTTCGCCGGATCGAAGGCAGCGAAAGCGGCCGGTATCAGGTTCGGGTTCTTGCAGGCGCTCGGCGCGGTGGTCTTCGAATCGGCCGCGCACATGGTGGAGCCGAGATGCAGCGCCCAACCCTTGGCCGGCGGTTTCGCGCCGGCGGCGGGCTGGCCGGTGTGATCGGCCTCGGCCGCCGCCTTTTCGATCGGCAGACCGGCCGTGGCCAGATCGACCTTCATGAACTTGTAGCCGCCCTGCCAGTTCCAGAACATGGCGGTCAGGTTCAGCGGCGACGGCGCCAGGGTCGGATCGCGGTGGTTCATGGCGAAGGGCACGCCGACGGCCACTTTCAGGCCGACATAGTCGCCGTCCGGCACCATGCCCTTGACGCTCATGTTGGTGTCGGGCGTGCCGTTGACGCAACCGCCGGAGGCGTCCTCGAAATCAAGCAGCGCAACGTCAGCCGCCTGCCACTTGCCGTCCTGGTCGAGCTTGATGGCAACCTCCGAACCGTCCGCCTTGGTCAGGGCCAGGCCGGACACATAGACGCGATAATCGGCGACATTGACGGTCGATTTGGTGACGCCGACGCCCTCGTAGGCGGTGGCGCAGGCGAACGGCTGGCCGGCGAATTCACCGGCGAACCTGATTTCGACCGGCTTGTCGGCAAGCGCCGCGGCCGGAATGGCGGAAGCGGCGAGGAGGATGGAGAGTTTGACGAGGGATTTCATGGAGAGTTCCTTTGCTGAATTTCCAAATTATTGGGCCGCCAGGGTCGGGGTCCTGGTGGCGGAGACAACCGGCAAAACGCGGCCGGAGGATTTGACCGCTTCGACGAGGCCGCGGGCAAAGCGGTCGCGCTCGGCCGGCGACAGGTCGGCGGCAATGCAGAACCGCGAGCCACGCCGCTCGAGGCAGATCATTCGGCAGCCATGGTCCGGATCGTCGCACCGCATCAGGCGTGTGCGATCGAGGCCGAAGCGTCGCTGGTCGACCAGCAGACCCTTGCGGAAGCGGCGCACGCACAATTCGCCGTCGCAAAGCCGCACGTCCTCGAAGCGGTCGAGGCGGGCGCGCCAGAGCACGAACAACGAAGCCGTCAGCAGCCCGGTCAGGCCGACGGACGCGCCGATCGGCCAGAGGCCAAAATGATTGGCGATCACGCTGGCGGCGATGGAGATCGCGAGCATGGCCGAAACCGCCAATTCGAAAGCCGGATCAGGCAATGATTGATGCGGACGAATGACGGCATGGAACCCGTTTGCGGACAGGTGAACCGGCGGCATGGACCGCACAGCGCCAGAATGCATGGAATAACCCCGGGACCGAAGCGTTTCGCGGGCGCGATCAGATGCGCCCGGTGCGAATGGCGTTCAAACCTGGAAGGTTGGCGGGCCGCGCGGCGGCGACAATCCCAACGCCGCCGGAGTCTTCCGCGATTCGTCAACCGGCGCTGCGGCGCCGATGACGACGGGGAGAGAGGGATTCCCGATCGCGGGAGGCGGCGGAATGTCGCCAACGGCGAGCACGCCCGGCGAAACCACGCCGGCGACCAGACCGTCGCCATCGCTTTCGCCATTGGTGTCGCCGAGGCAGATGATCGGCAAAGAGCCGTCGGGAAACGCGAAGGTCGACAGATCGACCCGCTCGCCACGCGCAAAGGCGATGGTTTGCGGCGCGAATGCCGACAAGACCAACGCCAGCGCCACCAGCAGGTGCGCTGCGACAGACCGGACAGGCTTGCGCATCAGGTTCAAGGCGTTTCTCCGCGCCGCCAACATGCCAGCGCCGCCGCCGGAACGCAAGACGGGGCGGCGATGCGTCGCGAGCCTGGCATGTGCGCCAGTTCACGTTGGGATCACGCCATAAATGTTCTGTTCCGCAGCAATCACGAGAGGAGGTCGCGACGATGCGTGCACAGGCTGGTCCCCGGGACTCCGATGGTCTTCTTGTCAAAGCCTATGCGGGCACAACGACGGTGGCGCTGGCCTTCGATATCGATAAGCACGCCAGGCAAGGGCTGCTCGGCTTCGCGGTGAAACGGTTGGATCTCGACAGCGATGACCCGAAGCGTCGGTCCGGCCGGTTCCTCAGCGCGATGTTGCGTTTCCCGCAAACGCCGAAACCCGCCGACGGTGAAGCCATCGCCACGGATATATGTCCGATCCAAAAATTCAGATGGTCTGACTACACCGTTTTGGCCGGCAACCGGTACAGGTACGAAGTCCATCCGGTTTCCGGCGCATGGAACACGCCGGAATTGGGCGAGCCGATCACCCTGGACGTGAAAACCCATGCGATTTCGGAGAAGGGCGGAGCAATTTTCAATCGCGCCGTGGCCGCATCCCAGGCGTTCGCGCGGAAATTCGCCGATGTGATCGAAGAATTGAAGGCAGCCGCCAAGAAAAAAACGGTCGCCGAATATGTGATGCCGCCGAAAGTCCTCGATTGGTTGTCTCGCGGGCTGGCCGAAACCATCGTCGGCTTCCTCGATTCCGCCGGCGCTGGCGACGGTCTCGACATCGCCATCTATGAGTTCCATCTTCCCCTCCTCGTCGAGGCGGTCAAACGCGCGCATCATCGGGGGGTCGAGGTTCGCCTGCTGTTCCATTCCAAAAATGATGAAACCAGCCGGGAAAACCTCCATTGCGCCGCCTCGACCGGACTGCCGGAGAACCGGATGTTTCCGCGAAAAACCAATGCGATCATGCACGACAAGTTCGTCGTCCTGCGGCGCAAGGAAGGCGGTCGATTCCAGCCGAAAGCGGTGCTGTGCGGTTCGACGAACTGGACGCACAACGGCGCCTACCGGCAAGCCAATGTCGTCCACATCCTCACGGACATGACAGCATGCGCTTCCTATCAAGCAATGTTCGAGACCTTGGTCGAAACGCGTGACGATGTCGGCAGAACGCGCGCTTGGATCAACCAGAACAACAAGATCGACCTATCGGTCGATTTTTTTGCCGGTTTCTCGCCGCGCACCGGCGGCGGCGATCTCGACACATTTGCGCGGCTGATCCGCGAGGCGAAGCGCGATCTGCTTTTCGCGACGGCGTTCGAGTTGCCCCAGGAGATTCTCGACGCCCTGCTCGGTAGTGAAAACGATAAGACGCTGCGCCTGGGCGTGCAAAACAGCGCCAGCGCCATCACCGGCGTTCATCGCGACAGGACTGCCCAATTCGCCGCGGCCGCGCTGCTCGATCAAGGCCTGGAAGGTTGGCTCAAGGAGACCAAGGCGAAGCAGAAAGGCAACATCCTGATTCATACCAAAGCCGTCCTTGTCGATTTTACGAGCGACTCGCCAACGATTATTTCCGGATCCCACAACCTCTCCGGCGCCGCTTCGAAATCCAATGACGAGAACTATCTTGTCATCAAAGGCGACACGGACCTTGCCGACATCTACGGCTGCGAACTGCTTCGCATCTATGATCACTATCGATATCGCTATTCGACGAAGACGGCCAAGGGGACCAATCGCGCACGTCCGCCGATGTTGACGGAAAACGACAGCTGGACCGATCCCTACTTTACGGCAGGCAGTCAAAAACAGATTGACCGCCTTCGCTTTGTCGGCCGGTGAGTCTTCGTATCCTATCCGCCGGGAAAAAGCTCGCCGGCGACCAGACCGTCGCTTTCGCATTCGCCATTGGTGTCGCCGCGACAGACCGGGCAGGCTCGTGCATCGGGTTCAAGGCGTTTCTCCGCGCCGCCAACACGCCAGCGCCGCCGCCGGACCGCAAGACGACGCGGCGATGCGTCAGGCGGAATCCGTTCAGGAGGTTTTCGGCGGCTCCCGGTCGCCCCATTGGACTTTCGGTAGTCGAAGCCGAATTCGAGCGTCGGCTTGACGATCCGGAAATAGGGCGAGAGGTCGAAATCGCGCGGCGCGAACAGGGAATGGTGACGGATGTGAAGGATTTCGCCACGCGAATAGTCGGAGGTCGCGGCGGTGCGGCCCGGCGCGCGCGTCACTTCCGGCAGGATGGGGTAATGCACCGAGTGGAATGCTTGCGCGATAAGGGTGGAGCAGATGGCGCGGGTCGGATCGCCGGAGCCAAAGGCAATCATCCGACGTCGCCAGCGGACCGGGACCGGCGGGGTGGGAAAAAACCAGCGCAGCAGGTCGAAAACGTTCTTCATGTCGTAACGGCGACCGAGCGCGGCGATCATGAAGGCGACAACGTGCCCGCAATCGGCGGGCGTCAGTCCGACCGGCCGGCAGATGCGGGTGTTGTAGGTGCGGTATTTGGCGAGCGGCGAGGCGACGCAGCCTTCGCCGAGATTGACTTCGATCAGACGCGGCCGTTCGTCGTCGGCGTAGGGGCCTTCGAGCGCGTCGCCGATATAGAGCGCGGCATGACTCCAGGTGGACTGGGTCAGGTATTTGACGGCGTTGGCGACATATTGGTCGCCTTCGACGAGCAAAACATCGCCTGGCTGAAGGGTGCGGCGCAAGGTATCCGGATCGGACGGTGTAAAGGGTTCGTATCCCGACGAGCGTTCGACCAGACGCGCCGCGGCAAAACGGCCCAAGCGATCGAGCAAGGTTTCGGCCTGTTGGCTCATGCGGCGATTTGAGGGACAGGCGGCCCGCTTGTCCAGCGGTTCACGTCGCGACCGGCGAGACCGTGAGCAGGTCGTGAAGGCCGCTCAAGCGGTCGAAGGCAGCCTCACCATCGCCTTCAATCCGCCGAGAGCCGAGCGGTCGAGTTCGATCCCGCCGCCCACGGCGGCGGCGATATCGGCGACGATGGCGAGGCCGAGGCCGGAGCCGGCGCCCTTTTCGTCCAGCCGCCGGCCACGCTCGAGCGCCTGGCTTCTCTCGGCCTCGTCAAGGCCGGGACCGTCATCCTCGACGGCGATGCGAACGAATTCGCCGTCGGGCCGGGCGGAAATGCGCACTTGCGCACGGGCGTGACGGAAGGCGTTCTCGGCCAGATTGCCGACAATTTCGTTGAGGTCGTCGGGATCGATGGCGGCCGAAATACCGTCGGGCGCATCCGATGCACCGGCGACGCGCTCGCCTTCCGGCGTGCGCGCCAGCGCCCTGAGTATGGCGGAAATCGCCGGGCCGACTTCGGTCGAGGCGGCGCTGCGGCCATGGCGAACGCGGGCGCGCGCCAGTTCGCGCTCCATGTGCCGGCGCATGCGGCCGGCCAGTTCCTCGATGTCGTCGGCGATACCGGTCTCGCCCCTGGCGCGCAGCTTGCCGATATCGGCGGCGAGCGCGGTCAGCGGCGTCTTCAGGCCGTGGGCAAGATCGGCGGCGCGGTCGCGGGCGCGCGCCATGGCCTTGTCCTGCGCATCGAGCAAGGCGTTGACCTCGTCGACCAGCGGGGAGATTTCCGCAGGCGCAGCGGACGACAGGCGTTTTTCGCGACCGGCGCGGATGGCGGCGACGCCTTCGCGCAAGCCGTCGACCGGGCGCAGGCCGGCGGCGATCTGTACAGCGAAGCCGCCGAGCAAGACGACGCCCAGAATGCCGAGCGCCGGCACCAGATCGCGGGCGAAACCGGCTTCCAGACTGGCGATCTCGGCGCGGTCGATGGCCACCGAGACTCGCAATTCGTGATCCTTGTCGCCGACCGGCACCAGGATCAATTGCTCGTGGACGAGAAGCGCTTCGCCGGCGGGGCCGGCCGATTCGTGCACATGGACCGCGCCCGGTTCGAGCCTGTCGGCCGGCAGCGGCAATTCCGCGTCGAACAGCGAGCGCGAATGGATGCGGGCGCCGGCCGTCAGGTCGGACGCCTGCCAGTAGAGGCCGCCATAGACGCGGGAAAAGCGCGGATCGGCCGGTTCGCGCGCCAGCGAAGGCGCGCCGGCCGCGTCGAAACGCAGACCGCCCGCCAGTTGCGCCAGATGGGTATCGAGTTCCTGGGCTATGCGGCGCTCGAGGTGGCGGGTGAACAAGGCGTTGAGGCCGAACCATGTCGCAATCAGCGCCGCCGCCATGACGCCGCCGGCATAGGCCAGCAGGCGCAGCCGCAGCGAACCGCGTCCGATCATGGCGCCATCGCAGCGTCGGGGACGAGATATCCGAAGCCGCGTCGCGTTTCGATCAGGGCGGCCGGCAATTTGCGCCGCACACGGCCGATCAGCACTTCGACGGCGTTCGACTCGCGCTCGAAATGCACCGATTGAAGATGCTCGGCCAATTCCTGCTGCGGCACGACGCGGCCCTTGTTGAGCATGAGATAGGCGACCAGGCGGTATTCCTGCGGCGACAACGCCACCGGCCGGCCGCGAACGGCGAGGCGCATCTGGCGGGTATCGAGTTCGGCGTCGCCGGCGACGATGACCGGCGCGGCGTGACCGCCGGTGCGACGCACCACGGCGCGCAATCGCGCGATCAGCTCCTCCATGCGGAACGGTTTGGGCAGATAGTCGTCGGCGCCGGCGTCGATGCCCTCGACGCGTTCGCTCCACGAGCCGCGCGCGGTGAGCACGACGACAGGGAAATTGCGGCCGGAGGCGCGCCAGCGCTTGAGGATCGACAGGCCATTCATGTGGGGAAGGCCGAGATCGAGGATTGCGGCGCCATAGGTTTCGGTGTCGCCGAGATGCCAGCCGTCCTCACCGTCGGATTCGGAATCGACCACGTAGCCTGCCTCTTCCAGGGCGCCGGCGACATCGGCGCGGATGCGGGCATCGTCCTCGATCAGCAGAATGCGCATGGATCAGTCATCTTCCTTGGATTCGACGACGACGCCAGTGCGCGAGTCGACATAAATCTCGCGGCGGCGACCTTTCGCATCGATATAGTAGATGCCGTAAAGCAGCACGCCGCGCTTTTTCTCGGTTTCTATGTCGACAATGCGCTTGCCGGTGATGTGACGGACCTTTTCGAGAATCACCGGCAAAGGCAGGGCATCTCCGCGGCGACGCGCCTCATGGGCGTCGTCGTCATCATCGCCGCCGCCCTTGTCGGCGAAAGCCGGGGCGGCAAGCAGGGACAGCAGGAGAACAAGGACTGTGCGGCGCATGACGATCCAATGACATGGCGAATATGACATTTCGCTGACGCGTCTCCTCAGCGGTCCGTCATCAAGCCCCGGCCATAAGTCCGATTGTGCGAAGGGCAACGCCCAAACGACAATCCGGAGATCACCATGAACAAGATCATCGCCATCGCACTCGCCGCCATCGCGTTCCCCGCCGTCGCCAACGCCACGGGCGATTGCGGAAACAAGCCGCACGGCCAATGGATATCCAAGGCCGCGATCCAAGCCAAGGCGGAAGCGCTTGGCTATCAGGTCCGCCAGGTCAAGATCGAGGGCGGATGCTACGAAGTCAAGGCGATCAAGAATGGCGCGAAGGTCGAGACCGTGTTCGATCCGGTGACCGGAAAAATCGTTCGCGACGAAAACGGCGAAGGCGCCAACTGATGGCCTCAACTGCTGCCACAACGGCCTCCGGCGGCGCTTTGCCGCCGGAAACCGTCCGGGTGTGGGACCCGCTGGTCAGGTTCTTCCACTGGTCGCTTGTCGGTCTGTTCGCCTTCGCCTTCGTCACCGGCGACGAATGGGGCAAAGCGCATGTCGCGGCCGGCTATGCCATCGCCGCCCTCGTCGCATTCCGCGTTGTCTGGGGCTTCATCGGTTCGCGCCATGCGCGTTTCTCCGATTTCGTCGCCCGACCATCGACGGTTTTCGCCTTCCTGCGCGACAGCGTCTTCCTGAAGGCCCGGCGCTATTTCGACCATAATCCGGCTGGCGGCGCGATGGTGATCGCCCTTTTGCTGGCGATCTCGGTCATCGCCGCGACCGGGTAGATGATGACGACGAACGCCTTCTGGGGCGTCGAATGGGTGGAGGAGGCGCATGAAGCCGCCGCTTTTGCGACGCTCGGCCTGATCGTCCTGCATGTGGCCGGCGTCATCCTCGCCAGCTTCGAGCACCGCGAGAACCTCGTCGCAGCGATGTTCAACGGACGCAAGCGTCGCGACTGACCCCCCTCAAGTCGCGCCTGCCGGAGGAGCGGCCGCTGGCCGCTCCTTTCGCGTGTCTATCGTTCCCGCGCTCGCCGCAATCGTCTGCGCAAAGCCTTGCGCATCGCGCCAGGGCGTTTGCGCAGCAGGCGTTTGGCTTCGGCCAGCGTCGCGGCGCGCAAGGCCTCGGCCTGGCGTTCGATCAGCTCGAGCGCCCGTTCGCCGGCCGGGCCGGCGACAAGCGCGGGCGCCTCGCGCCGCAAAGCGGCCGCCAGCACATCGCAATCGTTGAGGTCGCCGAGGCGTTCGCCGAGCGCATCGATGGCGGCGCGGCGCGTCTGGTCGGCCCAGACGAACCGCAGCAGGCCGAGATGATAGAGGTGGTCCTTGACGCGTTTGCGCAGCGTGTGAAACGCTGCCGCGGCGCCATCGGCCCGCGCCTGTTTCAAGGCGGAGCGCGCCTTGCGCACCGCCGAAGCCGCGCCCGAAGCCAACAGCTTTTCCACCCTCGCCTGCTTTGCCGGCAACGGGAAAGCGTCGATCGCGGCGTAGGCGGCGCGGCAGGATTCCACCGCCGCGGCGACATGGGCGTCGACGCCCGACGCGGCGTGCGTCGTGACGGTTCTGCGGTGAATGAGGAAATCCCTGACCGGCGTGAGAATGCCGGTGGAGGCCTCGTCGGGAAAGGCTGATTCCAGCCGGTCGAAAGCCTCGACCAGCGCTGCCGCGTCTCGCGCTTGCGCCAGCGAGGCGGCGACATTGCGGAAACGATCGATCTCGCGCTTCGCTGCTTGCGGATCGGCGGCGGCGACAAGCCGGTAGAAAGCGCGCAGGCGCTTGAAGCTTTTGCGCGCCTCGTGCACGCCTTCATGCAGGCGGTCTGGCGGCAGGGTCAGGTTGGCGACGGCGCGGGTCAGTTCGACATGGACGGCGCGCCGGATCGCTTCGTCGAGGCGGCCCGAAAAATCGAGCACGAAGCTCATGGCGGGGGACCGCCATCGCCGAGCGCCAGGTTGACGTTGAGATAGCGCTTGTCGTCAGTCACTTCGACGCCGAGCCATGGCGGCAGATCGGCATCGGGCACGTCGTCCTCGGTCTCGAGTTCGGCGACGACCAGTCCGGCGAGCGGACCGGCGAACTCGTCGATCTCGTAGACCCGGCCACGCCAGGCGACGAGGTGGCGGATCTTTTCAAGCACGCGGCCGATGGCGGCGTCACGCATGGCGAGAGCATCGGCGAGCGGCAAGGGATAGATGAATTCCTCGCGCCGGCGCGCGCCCTCGCCGAATTTCACTGTCATGGTGGCGCTGACCTCGTCGCGTATGCGCACCCGCAACGACCGGTCGGCGTCGACGATGACGTAAAACTGGACAATGGCGGAACGCCCTCCGGCGGCGGCGCGCCAGGCCGGGTCGGATACCAGGAATTTGCGTTCGACTTCGAGCGCCATGACGCCAGCCAAGCAGGCCTGACGCGGCCGATCAAGTGGGACGATGGTCGCGGGGGCCGAAGCCATTGCCGGGACCGTCCGGCTTGGCGATCCTTGCCACCTGTAAACGAACGAACAGACAGGCGCCAACCCGACGACCAAGGCGATGTCGCATGGCCCTTTCAGGACAGGCGCTGCCCACGGCGGCGATGCCGCGGTGGCGCGAGGCAAAACCGGGTCGCAGCGAAGGCTACTCGTTTCACGGGCGGTTTCGAAACGAGGAGTATGGAGAATTCTTAGCCTCTTTGCCCACCATCATTTCAAATGACCAATGCCAGCCTTGCAATTAATCAATCGATTGATTAAAAGGCGGTCATGCCCGATGAACCCGTCACCGGTCCGGAAGCGACTCGCCAATCCCTGATCGAATCCGGCCTGCGCCTGTTCGGCTCGAAGGGCTTTTCGGCGACATCGACGCGCGAAATCGCCGGCGAGGCGAAAGCCAATGTCGCCTCGATCGCCTATCATTTCGGCTCGAAGGACGGGCTGCGCAAGGCGATCGCCGACACCATAGCCGCCACCATGCGCGGTGTCATCGATGGCGCGTTTGCCGAACGCTTCGTCCTGCCGGAAGGCGACGCGCCGACGCGGCGCGAGGCGGCCAAGGCCGCCATCGCGACCGTCATCGACCGCATGGCGCGCTTCCTGCTGGCGAGCCCGATGGGCGCCTTGTTTCCCCGTTTCATCCTGCGCGAGATGACCGAACAGTCGGCCGCCTTCGACGCGCTCTATGGCGGCGTGTTCGAGCCGGTGCATAAAAAGCTGTGCGCGCTTTTCGCCGAGGCGACAGGCGTGGAGGCGGAATCGGAAGAGACGCGACTCACGGTCTTCGCGCTGATCGGGCCGCTGCTCTATTTCCGCATCGGTGCGCCGGCGGTGCAAAGGCGCATGGGCTGGACCGGCTACGGGCCGGCGGAAGCGCGGAAAATCTCGACAACCGTGTCGCGGCTCGTCGCCGCGCGCCTCGACCAGAAAGACAAAACGTCATGATGGAGTTCCTTTGCGCCATTCCGGTGATATCCGGACTGATCGCCGCCTGCGCGCCGGCTCCGCCGCTCGCCGTCGGCTATGTCGAAGGCGACTATGTGCTGATCGCGCCGATCGAGATGGCCGAGGTCAGGAGCCTTGCGGTCCGGCGCGGCGACCGTGTCGCGGCCGGGCAGGCGATCGCCGCGCTGGAGGATTCTGACGCGCGTTTCGCCGTCGCCGAAGCCGGCGCGGCGTTGGCCCAGGCCGAGGCGCAGCTCGCCAATCTGAAGCAGGGCCGCCGACCGGAGGAACTCGCCGTGCTCGATGCGGCGCGGCAATCGGCCGAGGCGGCGAAAAACGAGGCGGAACGCACCTTTGCCCGCATCGAGGACCTCAACAAACGCGGCATCGCCTCCCGCGCCGATCTCGACGCGGCGCGCACCCAGGTGGAGGTGAAGGCCGCGGCGCTGGCGCAGGCGGACGCCAATCTGGCGGTGGCGAAGCTGCCGGCGCGCGCCGAGGAAATCCGCGCCAGCGAACAGGCGGTCGAGCGGGCGCGGGCAGCCGGAGACCAAGCGGCGTGGCGGCTATCGAAACGATCGCTTGCGGCGCCGGCGGCGGGCCGCGTCACCGACGTGATCCGCAATCCCGGCGACCTTGCCGGACCGACCGCGCCAATCCTGTCCCTGCTGCCGGACGGAGCGGTGAAGCTGCGGCTCTACGTGCCCGAAACGGTTTTGTCCTCGGTTGCACTGGGTGCGACGCTGGCGGTGCAATGCGACGGTTGCGGCGAAGGGTTGTCCGCGGTCGTGACCTATATCTCGCCCGATCCGGAATTCACGCCGCCGGTGATCTATTCGCTGGAGAACCGCCAAAAACTGGTCTTCCTCGTCGAGGCGCGGCCGGAAGGCGAGACGACGCGGCTGCAGCCCGGCCAGATCGTCGACGCGCGGATCGCGCCATGAACGGCGACAATGTCATCGCTGTCAGCGGACTGACCAAGGCCTATGGCGGACGCAAGGTCGTCGACGATGTGACGATGTCGGTCAAACGCGGCGAGATCGTCGGCTTCCTCGGGCCGAACGGATCGGGCAAGACGACGACGATCCGCATGATGTGCGGGCTGCTGCACCCCGATTCCGGCGGCGGCAATGTACTCGGTTTCGACCTCGCCACCGAAGGCCTGAAGATCAAGCGCCAGGTCGGCTACATGACACAGCGCTTCTCGCTTTATTCCGACCTGACGATCGAGGAGAATCTGTATCTGGTGGCGCGCCTCTACGACATGCGCCCGACCAGGGAGCATGTCGACAAGACGCTCGAGGACCTCGGCCTGACGTCGCGCAAAGGCCAGCTTGCCGGCACGCTGTCGGGCGGCTGGAAGCAGCGCCTGGCGCTCGCCGCCGCCATCATGCACAAGCCGCAATTGCTGCTTCTCGACGAGCCCACCGCCGGCGTCGATCCGAAGGCGCGGCGCGAGTTCTGGGACGAGATTCACCTTCTCGCCGAGGGCGGGCTGACGGTGCTGGTCTCCACCCATTACATGGACGAAGCGGAACGCTGCCACACGATCCGCTACATCTCGTATGGCAAGCTGCTCGCCGCCGGCACAGTCGATGAAGTGGTGGCGCAGGCCGGGCTGACCACCTTCGTCATCGAGGGACCTGACCTCACCCGCATCGCCATCGAACTGCGCGGCCTGCCGGGCGTCGAACAGGTCGCCCCCTTCGGCAATTCGCTGCATGTGGTCGGCTCGGACGCGATCATGCTCAACGAAACGCTTCGCCCCTATGACGACCGGCCTGGCTTGTCGGTGCGCCGCGGCGAAACCTCGCTCGAGGATGTGTTCATCCGCTTCATGAGCGCTTCCACGGACAACATGTCATGACCTTTTTCTCGCTTCGGCGCTTCGGCGCCATGCTGGCCAAGGAATTCGTGCAGATGAAGCGCGACCGCATCACCTTTGCGATGATGCTGGGCGTGCCGCTGATGCAGCTGATCCTGTTCGGTTTCGCTATCAATTCGGATCCGAAAGGATTGCCGGCGGCGCTGGTGACGGCAAGTCAGGACCATTATTCGCGCGCCATGATCCATGCGCTGGAGACGACCGGCTACTATCGCTTCGTGGCCCAGGCGGCGAGCGCGAGCGAAGCGGAAGCCATGATGGCGGCCGGCGAAGTGGTGTTCGTCGTCACCATTCCCTCCGATTTTCCCAAGAAGATCGGGCGCGGCGAAAAGGCGCAAATCCTCATCGAGGCCGACGCCACCGACCCCTCTGTCGCGTCGGGGGCGATCTCCACCTTGTCGACGGTTGTCGCCTCGGCGCTGGAGCGCGAGCGCGGGGCGGAATGGACACTGCCAAGGGGCGGCCTCGATGTCGTCGTTCACCGCCGTTACAATCCGGAAGGCATCTCGCAATACAACATCGTGCCCGGCCTGCTCGGCGTCATCCTGCAGATGACGATGGTGATGATGACGGCGATGGCGCTGACGCGAGAGACCGAACGCGGCACGATGGAAAACCTGCTCGCCATGCCGGCGACGCCGATGGAGATCATGCTCGGCAAGGTCATCCCCTATCTCGTCGTCGGCGCGGTGCAGGTGATCGTTGTGCTCGTCGCGTCGAAGCTGCTGTTCGCGGTGCCTTTTGTCGGGCCGATGGGCTTGCTGCTGTTCTCCATCCTCGTCTTCGTGCTGGCGCTGGTCCTGCTCGGCTACACGATCTCGACGATGTCGGAGACGCAGATGCAGGCGATGCAGCTGACCTTCTTTTTCTTTCTGCCGTCGCTGCTGCTTTCCGGTTTCATGTTCCCGTTCCGCGGCATGCCGGGCTGGGCGCAGGCGATCGGCGAGATTTTCCCGCTGACGCATTTCCTGCGCGTCATCCGCGCCGTGATGCTGAAAGGCGCCGAGTGGCCGGCGATCTCGTGGGAAGTGTCGGTGCTGTTCCTGTTCGTGTTCATCTATGGCGGGCTGGCGCTGCTGCGCTTCCGGCGGACGCTGGATTGAACCAGACGCGATCGCCGATTGACCGTGCAGACGCCGACGCCTAGACCATCTGCGCAATTCCCGGAGGCAGAACCATGCTCTCGCGCTTTTTCACCGGCGGCCGCCGTTCGTTCGATTCGCTCTCCGAGCAGGAGATCCTGGCGCTGGCGATCTCGTCGGAAGAGGACGACGCGCGCATCTATCTCGCCTATGCCGACGGCTTGCGCGAGGAGTTCCCGGCCTCGGCGAAAATCTTCGAGGAGATGGCGGCCGAGGAGCACACGCATCGCGACCGCCTGATCGACATGCACAAGCGCCGCTTCGGCGACACCATCCCGCTGATCCGCCGCGACCACGTGCTCGGCTATTATGAGCGCAGGCCCGACTGGCTGGTGCGGCCGCTCGGGGTGGAGAAGGCGCGGGCGCAGGCGGCCGAGATGGAGCGCGGCGCGGAGCGCTTCTATCACGCCGCGGCGCAGCGCACGTCCGACGCCGACACGCGCAAATTGCTAGGCGAATTGGCGCTGATCGAAAGCGGCCACGAAAAGACGGCGCAGGCGCTGGAAGCCAAGCACGCGCCGGAAGGCGTGCAGCAGGAAGAGGCGGCGACCGAGCGGCGCCAGTTCATCCTCACCTATGTGCAGCCGGGTCTCGCCGGCCTGATGGACGGTTCGGTGTCGACGCTGGCGCCGATCTTCGCCACGGCCTTCGCCACACAGAACACCTGGACGACATTCCTGGTTGGCCTGTCGGCCTCGGTCGGCGCCGGCATCTCGATGGGCTTCACCGAAGCGGCGCACGACGACGGCAAATTGTCGGGCCGCGGCTCGCCGATCAAGCGCGGCTTCGCCTCGGGCATCATGACCGCGCTCGGCGGCCTCGGCCACGCCCTGCCCTATCTCATCCCGCATTTCTGGACGGCGACGAGCCTCGCGGCGATCATCGTCGTGGTGGAGCTGTTCGTCATCACCTGGATCCAGAACCGCTACATGGAGACGCCGTGGATGCGCGCGGCGCTGCAGGTGATCCTCGGCGGCACGCTGGTGTTCCTGGCCGGCGTGCTGATCGGCAACGCGTGAGGCGTCAGCGCTTTTTCCTGGCGGGCGTGAATTCAAGACCGCGCCGGTCTTTTGGTTCCAGCCCGGCCCAAAGCGTGGCCAGAGGCGGTTCGGACAGCCAGTTCACGCGTTCGAGACCCAGCGATATTCCGTCGGCCCTGACCATGAAGGAGTCGGGATCGTCGCCCAGCACGGGTCCGCATCTCTTGACGTGAACTTCCGTCTCGATGGTAACGACACCGTTTACGCGATATCGCGCCGTGCCTGAGATCGTGTCGCCCCGGGCATCGCGCAATTCGAATGTTTCATCCCAGACAAGGGATTCCGAACGGATCGTCGAAATCGTTCTTGCCGGCTCTTCTCCCAAATAGGCGCAGGGCGCGCATTCCGTATAGGCATGGCTGTTGAGATCACGAGATTTCGCATCGATTTTCGCCGCCAGTTCGCTCGCCATTTCGGCAAACGTCTTTTTCGGCGCGGGCGCCATCGGTGGCCTTTTCATCAGTGTATGCGGCTCGATACGCACATCCGACCCGCGGCGATAGTGGCGCCACTCGATGGTCTTTTCGCATGGATCGGCCATCGAATTCCTCCCGCGTGCGAAATGAATATCTTAGGCTATCATGAAATACGACCCTGCGCGACGATAAACGCGGCGTTCACCGGCGATTCACTTCCCCCTGCTATGGTCACGTCATCGGAAGGGACTTCCGAAAAGGCGGAACAGGGACATGTTGAAACGTTTGCGCGCCATCGTGCTGGCAACCAGGGAATTCGTGGCGCCGTCCTATCACCCGGAGCGCCACTACATGCGCGGACCGGGACCGGCCTGCGCGCGGCGTCAAAGCCAGGCATTCTTCGGCTGATCAGGGCTTGTCGATCTCGCCGCGCAAATAGGCGGCGAGTTTGCGGTGCAGCGGCGCCGACAGGTAACGGACCCGCGTTTCCGCCAAGATCCGCTTGAACGGATAGTTTTCCACCAGTTGCGCCAGAGTGACGTTTGCTCCGCCGTAAGCCATGCGCCCGAAGACGTCGCCCAGGCCGACATCGCCACCTTCCAACACCCGGAAATAGACGCCCGGCCGTCGCGCCGCCATGAAGCGGGCCGGCAGCTCCGGCACACCGACATGAGCGGCGAAGGTCGAGCAGGGAATGCGCGGGCTGGTGACCTCGAGCACGAGGCCGCCGCATGCGAAGCGCTCGCCGACGGCGACCGCGCCGCTCTCCAGCCCTTCGACCGTCAGGTTCTCGCCGAACAAGCCGTCGCGAAGGGATCGGCCGAGTTCGGCCTCCCAGAACGCGTAGTCCTCGCGGCTGTAAGCGTAGACCGCCTGGTCTTCGCCGCCATGATTGACCAGATCGACAATGTCGTCGCCTTCGAGGCCGAGACGTCCGACGGCGACCCGGCCGGAACGCGGGCGCTTGTCGATGCCAGAGGAATTGGGCCGGCCGGCGACCGGAGACGCACGGCCGGTGTTGACGGAGAGGATTTTCATGACAAAGGGCTAGTGCCGCGATCGCGGTCCGTCAAGGCGAAGGCGCGACGCATTTCGGCCGCAATCGCCGGGCCGGATCGCGTGGCAATCGGGGATCCATCAATGCCGTCAGCCAAGACCGTTCTCCATAGCCTGTCCTTCGTCGCGCAAGTCGCCGCGATCGTCTTCGCGATGAAATCCTTCGCGGTCGCCTCGCACTACATCCCCTCGGAAAGCATGGTCCCGACGCTGGAGGTGGGCGACCGCATCGCGGTGATGAAATGGCCCTATGGCTACAGCCACCATTCGTTGATGATCGATCCGGGCGTTTCCGCGCCGACGGCCGACGGGCGCGTGTTTTCGTCCCTGCCGGCGCGCGGCGATGTCGCGGTTTTTACCCACCCGAGGAGCGGCGAGACGATGATCAAGCGGGTGATCGGCCTGCCGGGCGACCGCATCGCCCTCTATCGCGGACGGCTGTTCATCAATGGCGCGTTGACGCCACGTATCGAACGCGCCGCCTACCGCTACCGTGAATACAAGGGCGGCGTGGCGGCGGTGACCCGCTATGACGAGACATTGCCGGGCGGGAAAACCCACGCCATCATCGAGCGCACCGATACCGGCTTCGCCGACGACATGGCGGAAGTCGCCGTTCCGGCCAATCACCTGTTCATGATGGGCGACAACCGCGACAATTCCGCCGACAGCCGATTCACGCAGATGGGTTTCGTGCCGGTCGAAAACCTGCAAGGGCGCGCCGATTTGATCGGCTGGTCGCTTTATTCCTGCGCCGCCGAAGCGGGGCTGAAATGCGGCGAACGGCGCGCACTGACCGCCATCGATTGATTCAAGCCTCCAGCCCGTCGAACAGGGCCGTCGACAGATAGCGCTCGGCGAAGGACGGGATGATGACGACCATGCGCTTGCCGGCGTTTTCCGGCCGCGTTCCGACCCTGATCGCCGCGGTCAGCGCCGCGCCGGAGGAAATGCCGACCGGCACGCCTTCGAGGCGGGCGAGCAGGCGGGCATTGGCGAAGGCGTCGTCGTTGGCGACCTGGACGATCTCGTCATAGATCGAACGGTCGAGGATGGCTGGCGCGAAACCGGCGCCGATACCCTGGATCTTGTGCGGGCCGGGCTGGCCGCCCGACAAAACCGGCGAGGCTTCCGGCTCGACCGCGACAATGTGGAGCCGCGGATTGCGGGCCTTCAACACCTGGCCGACGCCGGTGATGGTGCCGCCGGTGCCGATGCCGGAAATGAGGATATCGACCTTGCCGCCGGTATCGTTCCAGATTTCCTCGGCCGTGGTGCGGCGGTGGATGTCCGGATTGGCCGGGTTTTCGAACTGCTGAGGAATTACAGCGTCGGGCAGGTCCTTGGCCAGTTCCTCGGCCTTGGCGATGGCGCCCTTCATGCCCTTCGGACCCTCGGTCAGGACAAGTTCCGCGCCCATGAATTTCAGCATCTTGCGCCGCTCGACCGACATCGTCTCCGGCATGGTGAGGATCAGGCGGTAGCCCTTGGCGGCGGCGGCGAAGGCGAGCGCGATGCCGGTGTTGCCCGAGGTCGGCTCGACCAGCGTCGTCTTGCCGGGCTTGATCTTGCCGGCGGCTTCCAGCGCCTCGATCATGGCGACGCCGATGCGGTCCTTGACCGACGCGATGGGGTTGAAGAATTCGAGCTTGGCCAGCAATTCGGCGACGACGTCGTTCTCGCGCGCGAACTTGTCGAGCCGCACCAGCGGCGTGTCGCCGATCGTGTCGGTGATCGAAGCGTAGATGCGGCCGCGGCCGGGTTTGCTGGCGGACATGTCAATCTCCCGTGTTTGGCGCGACGCTACCGCGAAGCTGGAGAAAAAACGAGGCGGGATCGGGGTGAAACGACACGAAGCGCGGTCGTTTTTCCCGTAAACTCCCATCGAACCGGAAAATTGTTCTACGAAACCCGCGCCGCGATGGCCGCGGCCGCGCCGCCGAGAAAGCCGGCGGCGATGCGGCTCATCAGCTTCAAGGCCTTCGGCGTCTGCAGCAGGCCGCGGGCGCGGGCGGCAAGAAACAGATAAGGCAGAATAACGGCCAGAAGCACCGCGGCGGTGAGCGCTGCCAGCAGAAGATAGTCGGCTAGGGCTACCGTCTCGAGGTCGACGATGGCCGGCAGGAGCGCGAGATAAAAAACCTTGGGATTGCCGAGCGTGACCGCGAGGCCGGAGACAAACGAAGCGAACAGCCCCTCGCCGCGTTCTGCCTCGACGCGGCCGATGCCGACGCCTCAGGTCCAGAATTTGTACGCCAGCCACAGGAGATAGGCGACGCCCATCCATTTGACGAGAAGAAAGGCCATGCCGAAGGCCTTGGCGACAAAGGCAAGACCGAGCACGGCGGCGGTCAGATAGGTGAGATCGCCGAGCACCAGACCGAGCGCCATGGGCAGGCTCGATTTCAGGCCGGCGCCAAGCGTGCGCGCCACCAGCGCAACGATGCCCGGACCGGGGATGGCGGCGGCGACGGCAAGCGCGCCGCAATAGGCGAGAAAACCGGAAAGAGTCACTGCGCCGCCGCCTTAAGCTTTTCAGCGCGGGCGATCGCCTTGACCAAAAGCATTTCCCATTCGCCGGCGTGGGCGTCGACGAAAGCGCCGCTATCGACGAGACCGAAGGCGGGAACGCCGGCGCCGGCCCGGCGCACCATTTTCAGCCAGACCGGGTTCCATTGGCCGAATACGCCCGGTTTGTGCAGATCGCGCAAACTTGCCGTTTCCATGGCGACAAACCGGATGCCCGCATCTTCGGTGCGCTGCTTCAACTCGGCGAAGGAGTCGCGCATGAACGCCTGACAATAGGGGCAGTCCTTGGCGCCGAGGTAAAAAAAGGTGACGCCTTTGGCGATCTCGGCTGGCGCGCCGTCGAGCGCGCGCGCCGGGCCGGACACCATAAGGCTGGCGAAAGCCAGAAGGGCGCGTCGGTTCAGCATGGTTCGTTTCTCCGCGCCCAATTGGGCCGATGCGAGGCGTGGGGTCAATGGCGTTTTTCCGGTCGCCTCAGCGCAACAGGAAACCGCCGCCGAGCGGATCGTCCGGCTCGACGATGAATTCCGCGCGGCCGCACCAATGCGAACGGCCGGAAACGCCAACCGTCACCGCTTGCCGATCCCCGCAGTCGAACACGGACATCACCCGGCCATCGAAGCGTGCGCCGGTGATCGATTCGAACACGCGGATCTCGCTGACAGCGGTCTGGCCCTTGGCGTGCATCGCGGCGAGACGCGCCGTGACGCCGGACCCGGTCGGCGAGCGATCGACCTCGGAATCGGCGAAGACGCAGACGTTTTTCGTCGGCGCGGCACGGCCATCGCCGCCATCGGTCAGGATCGAACCGTAGAGGAATTCGAGATCGGCGGAATCGGGATGCGACGGGCGGTGGGCGGCGCGCACGGCGTCCGACAGCGCGGTGGCCGCGTCGACGAAATCGCGGATGCGGTCACGGCCGAATTCCAGCCCGAATTGGCAGCAATCGGCGAGCGCGTAGAACGCGCCGCCATAGGCGACATCGCAGACGACGCGGCCATGGCCGGGCAAATCGACGGCGAGGTCGGCAGCAGAAAGGAAGGCCGGCACGCTTTCGAAGGAAACGCCGCCGACCTTGCCGTCGGCGACCGCAATCTCGACCCGCACCAGCCCGCAGGGACATTCCAGACCAATGCGCGTCACCGGTTCGGTCACGGCGACAAGGCCTTTCTCCACCGCGTAGCGGCCGAGCGCGATGGTGGCGTGGCCGCACATGGTCGACCAGCCCTCATTGTGCATGAAAAGCACGGCGAGTTCGGCCCCCGGCAGGCTCGGCTCGACGAGGAGCGCGCCATACATGTCGGCATGGCCGCGCGGCTCGAACATCAGGATGCGGCGCAGGTGGTCGTGATTGGCGCGGACGAAGGCGCGCTTCTCCAGGATCGACGCCCCCGGCACAGGCGGCCACCCGGACACGACGATTCGCACCGGTTCGCCGCCGGTGTGCATGTCGTCGACGGTGAGGAGTGGGATCATGAATCGGCTCGCAAACCCATATTCGCGACAAGTATCGTTCGGCCGGCAAGGCAATTCAACCGGGAGCACCGGCCTTATGGTCGCGATTGGCGGCGAGACGCTCACGGACGATGCGCGCCACGAGATTCTCCGGCAATGGCTTGTCGGGGGTGAAACGGATGGCGCCTTTGGACACCGAATAGAGGACAAGTTGTGGCTTCAGCCGTTCAACGGTCGAACCGTCCATCGGGAAAAACGACAAATGGCCTTTCGCCGCGCCGAAGCCGACCAGATGACCATGGTCGACGAAAACCGGCACGCCGTAAGCGATTGTCTCGACCGCTTGCGGAGCGGCGGCGCGAATGACGGCGCGCAGATGCTCAAGCGCCCCGCGCTGCGTCGCGGGCAGCTTCGCCAGCCAGGCGTCCACCGCTGCGCCGCCGGATTCGCCCGATCTCGCCATCATTCCAGCCCCAACAACGAAGGCAGCCTATCCATTGAAAGGAAGACTTCGCCGCCTGCCGCCGCCAATCCGTCACGGTCGGAAAGCGGGTCGCCGGCGTAAGCCAGAACACGCATGCCGGCGGCGACGCCGGCGACGACCCCCGGAACCGAATCCTCGACAACAACGGCGTCTTCCGGCGCAAACCCCATTTTTTTGGCGGCATGGAGGAAAAGATCGGGGTGCGGCTTGCCGCGTTCGACCATCGACGACGAGTACAGCCGGTCGGCAAGAAGGTGCAGCAAGCCCGCCGCGCCAAGCGTCATGTGCATTTTGGCGATGGTGCCGGACGACGCGACGCAATTGGCCGTCCGGCTGGCGGCGAGCCTGTCGAGTGCCGGCCGGATTCCGGCGATGGCGTCGACGCCCCGGGAAAATATCGCCGGCAACTCGCTTTGCCAGCGTTCGGCGAAATCGGCGCCGAGATCGACGCCGTCCTCGGCCAGCAAGCGGTCTCGCACCGCCTGCATCGACAGACCGTTGAAGCGACGCCGGCAGGCGGGCATGGCGATCGGCAGGCCGGCGGCCGTGATGATTGCGGCCAGTCGTTCATTGGCCGGGTTTTCGGTATCGACGAGGACACCGTCGCAATCGAAAATGACCAGCATCATCCCGATCCCGTCGAGCCGAATCCGCCCGAACCGCGCGCCGTTTCGCCGGCGATATTCGCCTCGACGATTTGCGCCTGCGCGACCGGGGCGATGACCAACTGGGCAATCCGCAGGCCGCGCGTCACGACGAACTCTTCCGTCCCGAGATTGACAAGCAGCACCTTCACTTCGCCGCGATAATCGCTGTCGATGGTGCCGGGCGTATTGAGGCAGGTGACGCCGTGCCTGAAGGCAAGGCCGGAGCGCGGCCGCACCTGGCCTTCGAAGCCCGCCGGGATTTCAAGAACCAGCCCGGTCGGCACGAGCGCGCGGTCGCCAGGCGCAATCGACTTGGGTTCGCTTTCAGGCACGGCGGCGCGCAAATCCATGCCGGCCGCGCCGGCGGATTCGTAGGCCGGCAGGGCCAGACCGGCGGCGTGAGGCAGGTGGATGACGGGGATGCGGAGGGTCATGGTTCTCCTATCCACGCGCCCTACGTTTCGGTCAAGCCGCCGCCGCTTTCTCGAGCGCCGCGATGTCGATCTTCCTCATCCGCATCAACGCCGGCCAGACCTTGCTCGCCTTCGGGCCGGAGAGCAGCGCGATGGCCGGTTCGGGCACGATCTGCCACGACAGTCCGAAGCGGTCCTTGAGCCAGCCGCACTGGCTTTCGGCGCCGCCGTCCGCGATGAGCGCTGCCCACAGCCGGTCGGTCTCGGCCTGATCCTTTGTCCTGACCGAAATCGACACGGCTTCCGACAGCGGGAACATCGGGCCGCCATTGAGGATCTGGTACGGCGTGCCGGCAAGGGTGAAATCGACAACCATCGCCGATCCGGGCGTCCCGTGTTCGCTGCCTTCGGGATAGCGGCCGACCGTCTCGATGCGGGAATCGGGTATCAGCGCGACATAGAAATTGGCGGCCTCCTCGCCCTGATTGTTCATCCAGAGGCAGGTGCGCACTTTGCCGGTCATGGTCTTTCCTCCTTCACAAGGTTTTGGCCAGCGCCTCGAGCTGGTCGGTGACCGCCCCCCATCCGTCGAAAAATCCCATCTCCTCGTGCCGTTGGCGGCCGGCGATGGAGAAATGGCGAACCACGGCGCGGTAGTCCGTCTTTCCCGCGCCGGCGTCGGCGAACGTGACGATCGCAACGATGAACGGATGCTCCGACGGCTCCCAGGCCTTCGAAAAGGCGTCGGTGAAGACGATTTTCTCGTTCTCGACAATCTCCAGCCAGACATGGCGGATCAGCGATTTTTCGCCATCGGGACCATGCATGTCGGCATGGCTGTAGCCGCCGGGGCGGAATTCCATTTCGGCGACAGGGATGAACCACGGCTTCGGCGTGAACCATTGCCGGAGCAGCTCGGCGCTGGTCCAGCAGTGGAAGACCTTGGCGCGCGGCGCATCGAGAATGCGATGCAGGACCAGTTCGCGGTCGGCGGGAAAATCCATGTCTTTGCCTCAATACGGATGGGTCTCAGGCGTCGTTTTCCGACTTGAACCCCTTGAACAGGGCGTAGAGCGCCATGGCGTGGCCATGGCCGAGACCGAATTCGGCTTTCAGCCAATCGGTTACCTGTCCTGCTTTGACGCCCGGCTTCAATCGACCCTTTTCGGTGAAACTCTTGGCGTCGGCGAGCGCGCGGAATTCCTTCGGGGATTTGCCGGTCTTCGCCTCGATATTGTCCATGTAGGCCTTGAAGGTCATGGCGCGGGCCTCACAGCGTTTTCGCCAGTTCTTCGAGCTGGTCGGCGGCGGCGTTCCAGCCCGGATGGAAACCCATCTCCTCATGCGCCTTCATGTCCTCATCGCTCCAGTGGCGGGCGAAAGCGACGTAGCGCGTACCGCCGCCCGGCGCGTCGGACAGCTCAATTCCGCCGACCATGAAGGCCTTGTTGGAGGGGACCCAATCGCCGACGAAGGCGTCGGTGAACAACAGGCGTTCGTTCGGGACCACGTCGAGATATTGCCCGGGATTGGGGTGGCGCACGCCTTCCGGACTTTCCATGACCACCATGGAGGCGCCGCCCGGGCGCAGATCACCCCTCGCCTCGACCGTTTTCCACGGCTTCGGCGTGAACCATTTCAGTATCAGCTCCGGCTCGGTCCAACAGCGCCAGATGGCAATGCGCGGCGCATCGAGAACGCGCTCGATGCGCAATTCGCGGGGGTTCGGCGACTTGTCCGACATGGTTTTCTCCCTCTTTTTTCCGCCCGCGGCCAATTCAAGGTCGGGCGCTCAGGCGCGGCTCAGCCGGGCATTTTCGAGCCGGCGAAATTGATCATCCACGGCGTGCCGTATTTGTCGGTGAACATGGCGAAGGCGTCGGCCCAGAAGGTTTCGCCGAGCGGCATTTGCACCTTTTCGGCGTCTTTCGACAATTCGGCGAAGACGCGTTCGGCCTCGGCCATGGTTTTCGGCGAGACGTTGACGGAAAATCCCTGCGGCTTGGCGTACCATTCGCCCGGCGCATCGGAGGCCATCATGATGGTGGCGCCGATCTTCACCGCCATGTTCATCACCAGATTGTCGCCTCCGGGCATGCGGCTGTCGGCCGGCCCGTCCTTGTTGAGGAACACGCCGGTGACTTCACCGCCGAGCACGTTTGCATAATGGGTCATGGCTTCAAGGCAATTGCCGTTGAAATTGAGATAGACCGTCGGTTCCATGGTGTTCTCCCTCAGGATTTCTTGTCGTTGAACAGCAGGATCACGTAGCGCTTCAAATGATCGACCATGTCCCGGGCAATTCCAGGGCCGCCTTGCGCTTTCGCCAGAATGAATGCGCCCTGCAGCGCCGCCTGGGTGAACTGGGCGAGGCTTTCCGGCGTCCAGTCGGCGCCGGAGCAGCGCGCCGCTTTCGCCGCGGCGATGTCGGCGACGAGCGTGGCGGCGTGGCCGAAGATCGACGCGCCGGCGGCGGCGCTGATCGCCGGGCTGGACAAATGCGTCTCCTGGGCCAGCGTGCCGGCGAGACAGGTGAACTCGTCGGTGCCGCCGGCCAGGATCGCCTTGCGGAACTCGATGTAACCGAGAATGCGGTCATAGGGGTCGGGAAGGGCATGGTAAGGCGCGCTTTCGAACAGGCCGCCGGTCACCGCCGACCAGTGTTCGGCCGCCGCGACGGCCAAATCCTCCTTGCCGGCGAAATGATGGAAGAAGCCGCCCTTGGTCAGCCCCGCCTCGGCGCAGACATCCTCGACGCGTGTGGCGGCGTAGCCCTTCTGGCGGAAAAGTTTCAGCGCCGCATCGAGAATACGGCGGCGGGCGGCCACGCCCTTGCCGGGCGGGAGGGTTGCGGTGGACATTTCCGAAACATACCAACCGGTCGGTTCTTGTCAAACGCTTTGTCCGGCCGGCGCGACGCGCGTCTCCTCCTCGATCACGCCGTCGCGCAAATGGCAGACGCGATCGAAATAGCCGAATATCTTTTCGTCGTGGGTGACGGCGATGATGGAAGCGTCCTGTTCGGCGGCGAGCTTGCGCAGAAGCTCCATGACGATCTGGGCGCGTTTCGAATCGAGCGCCGCCGTCGGTTCGTCGGCGAGAATGATGCGCGGGCTGTTGGCCAGCGCCCGGGCGATGGCGACGCGCTGCGCCTCGCCGCCCGAGAGTTTCGCCGGCATGGCGTCGCGGCGGTGGCCGATCTCGAGATAATCGAGCAGTTCGACGGCGCGCCGGCGGGCGGCCGACTGCGAATGGCCGGCAAGCTCCAGCGCCACCGCGACATTGTCGGTGGCGTCGAGAAACGGCAGCAGATTGTGGGCCTGGAAAATGAAGCCGATCTTTTCCAGCCGCAGCCGGCGCAGATCGTCGCGCAGCCATTTGCCATTGTCGAAGACGCGCTCGCCGTCGAGGTCGAGCGCGCCGCCCGAGGGATCGATGATGCAGCCGATGACATTGAGCAACGTCGTCTTGCCCGAACCGGACGGGCCGAGCAACGCCACCACTTCGCGCGGGAAAATGTCGATCGACACGCCCTTCAGCGCATCGACTCGCGCCGCGCCCTCGCCATAGTGCTTCGACACGCCCCTCACCGAAACCAGCGGCGTTCTTTCCTGCGCCATGTCAGCCGCCCAGGGCCGTGGCCGGATCGACCTTCAGCGCGGCGCGCACGCCGAGCCCGCTCGCCAGCAGGCAGACGGCGACGATGACGATTCCGAGTTGGGTGACATTGTCGGTATCGAGGACGATACGGCGGGGGAAGATGTCCTTGATGGCGACGATGAGGGCCCAGCCCATGAAGAAGCCGATAAGGCCGAGCGCCAGCGCTTGCTGGACGATCATCGCGGTGATGGTGCGGTCGGGCGCGCCGATCAGCTTCAGCGTGGCGATCTGCTTCAGCTTCTCCATCGTCATGGTGTAGATGATCAGCGCGATGACGACGGCGGAAACCGCCAGCAACAGGCCGGTGAACAGGCCGATCTGGCGGCGCGCCCGATCGATGTGCGAACCGGTGAGGATCGCCTCCTGATCGGCCTGCGCGATGGCGCTCAGGTGCTTCCAGCGGGCGATGCCGGCGGCGACCGCCTCGACCGAGGCGGCGGGCGCGAGGCGGGCGATGACGGCGCTGACCGTGTCGATGCTTCCCGAACCGGCGCCGCGCGCCGCTTGCAGTCGCACCGCGGCCGGATCGAGTTCCGCCTGGAATTGCTGGGCGTCACGCAGCGTGACGAAGGCGGCCGGATCGCCGCCGGAACTGACGTGATAGGCGGTCAGTCCGACGACCGTGTAGCGATCGCGGCCAAAGGTCACGACATCGCCGGGAACCAGTTTCGACGAACGGTCGGCGACGATCTCGAAATGGCTGCGGCCGAGGCCGCGCCCGACGATGATTTCGGCTGGTCCGCCCGGCCGGCCGGGTTCGTAGCCGATGACGTAGAGGCGCATTTTGCGCCCGCCCGCGGTCGCCTCGACGCTCTGATAGGTGACGCTGCCGGCCGCGGTGACGCCCGGCATGCGGGCGACGGCCTCGCGGGTGTCGCCGGGAATGCGCGAGGATTCGGCGAAGGGGCCGCGCGAATTCGCCTCGACCACCCAGAGATCGACATCGGGCGTGCGCGCGATGGTCAGCGCATCGACGACCATGCCGCGATAGATGCCGATCATGGACAGGACCACGCCGAGCAGCAGGCCGAGGCCGACGCCGGTGAAGACGAAGCGTCCGGAATTGTGGCGGATCTCGCGCCAGGCGAGGTTCATTTCATTTCCGCTTCCCGGCGCTGGCCGCGCGGCCTTCCTTCAGGCCGGGGCCGATATCGACGACGATTTGCGCACCCTCGGGCAGTCCGTCGACGACTTCGAGGCGCGAATCCTCGGTCCGATGGCGAATGGAAACGCGGCGCTTGCGCAGCGCGCCGTCTTCGATGGTCCACACCGTCGCTTCGCGGCCGTCATAGGCGGAGACGGCGGTTTCGGGCGCCAGAAGCGCATTGTCCAGCGTGGCGACGGTGATCCAGAACTCGGCCTGCTCGCCGAGGAACACTTTCGCCGGTGGATTGTCGCCCTTGACGTAGATGCGCCGCTCCTCGTTGGCGCGGTCGCTTTCAAGACCGATGCGCAGGACCTTGCCGATGAACGTGTCGAGCGGGCGCGAACGGATGCGCGCCTCGACCGTCTGGCCTTCGACGATCGCGCCCGAACGGGCCTCGTCGACGAAGGCGAGGCCCCAATAGGTGGCCGGATCGACCAGGGTCATAATCGGGTCTCCGGCCTTGATCACGGCCCCGGGTTCCTTCAGGCGCTGCACCACCAGGGCGTCGAACGGCGCGAGAAGGGTGCGGTGGCCGAGCATCGTCTCCTCGAAGCCGAGCTGGGCGCGGGCGTCCTCCACTTGCGCCGTGGCAACCTTGTTGTCGCTTTCGGCGACCGCGACATCGGCGGCCGCCACCGCCTCGTCGCGCAGCGCTTCCTCGGCCGCCTGGGCCGACACCACGTCCCGGTTCGCCAACTCCTGCTTGCGTTTGCTGGTTTCCTGTTTTTGCGCCAGCACGGCGCGCATTTTCGCCACCACGGAGGCCGACTTGTCGATGTTGACCTCGGCGATGCGCACCGCCGTTTTCGCCTTGGCGACCTTGGCCTCCTGTTCGCCGGCGGCGAGGCGGGCGAGAACCTGGCCTTTCCGGACCAGATCGCCGTGATCGGCCTCGACGGCGACAAGCGTGGCGCCGACCTCGAAGCCGACATTGGAGACGACCCGCGCCTCGATGGTGCCGAGGCCGAAGACGCGCACGGCCACGTTCTTTTCCACAGTGGCCACGGCGAGCGCCAGCGGCCGGTTGGACCAGACGTAGAAACCGCCGGCGGCGACGGCGACGAGGACGGCGGCGAGCGCGGCGAGCCGGAGCCATTTGCCCAGGACGCCCGGCGGCGTGCGGGCGGCGGAGTGCTGGTCGGTCATGTATCTGCCTTTTCGAATATGGCGAAGCTACAGGGAAAACCGATCCACGCCAGTTAAATTACGTTTAGCGAGGGATGGAGCAACCCATTTTACCCCCACCCCCTGCCCCTCCCCTCAAGGGGGAGTGGAGACTGGCGCTGGTCTCCCTTCCCCCTTGAGGGGAGGGGCAGGGGGTGGGGGTAAATTTCTTTCCAAACGATTGCGATTAATTGGGCCGGTCCGGCAAGGGCCGCAGCAGGAAATCCTCGGGCAGCGGCTCGTCGAAATCGTCGGCCACAAAGGGGAACGGCTTGTCGATGCCGCGCGCTTTCAGCCAGGCCTGCCCGGCTTCAAGATCGACGCCGCCGCGCTTCTTGTGCGGCACGAGATCGGGCGCCGGCCGGCCATTGCGGGTGACGATAATCGTCTCGCCGTCCTCGACCTCGCGGGCGAGTTCGGTCAAGCGGTTCTTGGCGTCGCGGATGGAGACGGTTTTCATGGGGCAGGAGTGTGACGGCATGGGGCTACGAGGTCAAGTAGAAGGCGACGATGACGTATTAGCGATAGTTGGGACCGAGCACACCGAATGAGGCGGCATCCCTGTTACTTATTTGATTGTAATTCAATTTAGAGATTAAAATATTTTCGGAGAAATGATGAGTGATTCCGAATCACGCGGAAGCCATGCGACGTCATAAATGCCAATTATTCGAATAATTCTAGTTTTCATTGAGACCGAATGGTTGACGAGTGTGCAAGCGTTCTTTCCATGTCCCTTCGAGTTTAATCACTTCATCCGGCGGCATATCCGGTGATACGCGCTGCAGTATCGTAAATTGGAAATTTCTTGGGTCTCTTTCTCGCAGGAGACTATTGCCGCCATGACCGGTATTACTATAATTGACCCAGCGCCCAAGGATATTACTCGCACCATAGGCTGATCCAACATAACTTTTACCGTCGTGGCTGTCAAAAATCAGATAAACTCCGCGCCATTGGGACAGGATCGCCTTCCAGTATGATGGAAGAATGGAAATATCCGACCAAGAGAGATTGATTTCTTCCCAAGGCGGCATCACCTGAACAAGTGCGTTGTCTTCGAGCACCGAAATCACTGGCAAAATGTTGCGGTGCGCTCGCCGCCACCACGATCTTTCGGGCGGCGGCCAACCAATAACCAGCTTTCCTTTCCATTCACTGTAAAAATCCGTTATAACAAGATCAAACCAATAATTATATGGGCGCACTAACGCCTCTTTTTCTGTATATCCTTCGTAATCGAAATTTTTTAATTCGATGCATTCCGGAATTTTCCAGTACTCATCTCTCGTCAAGCGGCGCGACTCACGTATCCAATAAAGCCCCACAAAGAGGGCTTTTCCCGGCGCGTGTCCGATGAATGACGCAATATATTTGACGCCAAGCATTGCTTTTTCAAGCTTCTCGCTTTGGGTCTGCTGATACGCATTGAAAACTTCAGGACGCTCAGCGGCCAACCACGGGAGGACACGTTTGAGTTTTGACTCAAACGGTCGATGCCGAAGTACGATTACGTCCAGCGGATTGATTTTTTTAGATTCAAGTAGACTATTCAAGTTCATCGTGTTCAATTTTTCATCGGAGAAATTATTTAAACGCTCCTAAATAAACCCGTGGCCCGGCGGAGCACTGACAGAATTGTAATAGATATTGAGCGCCCTGTCACGCCGATGATGAGCGAAAAGTCGACGGTCTGAAAAACAATCTCCGCAAGGATGCAGTGGCGGTCGGCCTCGATAAACTTCTGATACAGACAAGGTCGTGAAATGTGCTCCTTGAGGTCAGCGAGGACGCTAAAAGGGGCGAATTCCTGTTCGCGACCGCAGAAGGCGCCCAATCCGCATGCCATGCGCAAGGTTCACGCAATAGCCGGCACAAACCCACTTTGATTGACTTCACCCCCCGCCCTTGCCACAAGCCGGCCCGACACGACGGACCCCTTATCCCATGGCTTCAACCCTCGACACCGAAGTCGCCCGCCGGCGCACCTTCGCCATCATCGCCCATCCGGACGCCGGCAAGACGACGCTGACCGAAAAGCTGCTGCTGTTCGGCGGCGCCATCCAGCTCGCCGGCGAGGTCAAGGCCAAGAAGGACCGCATGAACACGCGCTCGGACTGGATGAAGATCGAGCGCGAGCGCGGCATCTCGGTCGTCACCTCGGTGATGACCTTCGAATACGGCCCGCGCGTCTTCAACCTGCTCGACACGCCCGGCCACGAGGATTTCGCGGACGACACCTACCGCACGCTTTCGGCGGTCGATTTCGCCGTCATGGTCATCGACGGGGCCAAGGGCATCGAGCCGCGCACCTTGAAGCTGTTCGAGGTGTGCCGGCTGCGCGACATCCCGATCCTCACCTTCGTCAACAAGATGGACCGCGAAAGCCGCGACCCCTACGAGACGCTCGACGAAATCGAGGCCAAGCTGGCGCTCGACACCGCGCCGGTGACCTGGCCGATCGGGCGCGGCAAGAATTTCGCCGGCACCTATCATCTGAGGCAGAACGCCATTCGCGGCCACGACAACGAGACCGAGCGCACGCCGGTGCACGGGCCGGATTCGAACCGCGTCACCCATCTGCTGCCCGAAAACGAGCGCGAGGCGTTCATCGAGGAGCTGGAGCTGGCGCGCGAGGCGTGCAAGCCGTTCGACGCGCAAGCCTTCCTCGAAGGCCATCTGACGCCGGTGTTCTTCGGCTCGGCGCTCCGGAACTTCGGCGTGCGCGACCTGATCGAGGCGCTCGGCGACTGGGGGCCGAGCCCCCGCGACCAGGAGGCGGACGGGCGCACGGTCCACGCGACGGAAGAGGCGATGACCGCCTTCGTCTTCAAGATCCAGGCCAACATGGACCCGAACCACCGCGACCGCATCGCGTTTGCCCGCGTCTGCTCGGGTTCGCTGGAACGCGGCATGAAGGCGAAACTGGTGCGCACCGGCAAGACGTTGAGCCTGACCGCGCCGCAATTCTTCTTCGCGCGCGAGCGCATCACGGCGGACACGGCCTTTCCGGGCGACGTGGTCGGCATCCCGAACCACGGCACGCTGCGCATCGGCGACACGCTGACCGAGGGCGAGGAACTCCTGTTTCGCGGCGTTCCGAACTTCGCGCCTGAAATCCTGCGCCGCGTGCGCCTCGGCGACGCGATGAAGGCGCGCAAGGTCAAGGAAGCGCTGCACCAGATGGCCGAGGAGGGCGTGGTGCAGCTGTTCGAGCCGGAGGACGGGTCTCCGGCCATCGTCGGCGTCGTCGGCGGTCTGCAGATCGACGTGCTGCGCGAGCGGCTGAAACAGGAATACGGGCTGGACGCCGATTTCGAAATGGCGCGCTTTTCCGTCTGCCGGTGGATTTCGGCCGACGACGGGGCCGAGCTCGACCGCTTCATGGCGGCGCAGCGTTCGGCCATCGCCCGCGACCTCGACGGCGATCCGGTGTTTCTCGCCGAACACGGGTTTTCGCTGAATTACGAGGCGGAACGCTGGAAGGCGATCACATTCGCCGCCATCAAGGACTATCAGGCGGGCTAATGTGGCACTATATTCGCGTATGCTTCAATCGGCGACATTGACATCGCCAGGAATTGCGCAAGAAAAAAGGCGCATGCAGGGGGCAATCCCGCATGCGCTTGTCAGTTGTATCCGATTCCGCGGCAATGCCGGGTCTGATCATCTGACAGACGCAGCGGCTTTGTCGCAATATGAGGATTTCCCGGTAGAGGCCGAACCACGCCGAAGGCCATGCAGGAAATCGGGAGCAGGCGGCATGAACAAGATCCACAATTTCGATCTTTCCGGCTTCCCGGGTTTATTGACGCCGTTGGCCATACCGGCGAGCGACGACGTCGAGACCCTGTGGTCGTGGCTTGAAAGCACGCTGCGGGCCAAGGCCGATGTCGAAGGCCTGTTCTATCTTGCCTATCCGGTCGGCGACGCCGGCGGCGATCCCGAGCAATTGATCGAACGCGCCATCTGGAAAACCTCCTATCCGCAGCACTATCTCGACGCGCTCTACGGCAATCCGCTGACCGACGACCATTCTGCCCTGCACATGCTGAATACCGGGCAAATGAGTCGCTGGCACGATCCGGCCGAGCACGCGAAGATGACGCCGGGCGAGAAGCGCCGGGCCAGGATCGACGCCGAACACGGCATGGCGGTTGGCGCCTGTTTTCCGATTTTCAACAGTCGGGGCCGCATCTGCGGCGGCTTCGGCCTGCGCTCCGCCTCGCAGGACGCCGCCCGCTTCGACGGCGTGCTCGACGCCTTCGGCGCGCAGATCGGCCAGTTGTTGATCGCTTTCGACGCGCGCTTCCGCGGCCCCTTGGCGCAGACCGTTTACCGACTATCACCGCAGGAGCAGCGCGTGCTGGCCTCCGTCGCCGGCGGCCAGGCGGCCGACCGCACCGCGCACGCGCTTGGCCTCAAGCCCAAGACGGTCGAAGCCTATCTGCGTTCGGTACGCGGCAAGACCCAGTCGCTCAACACGGCGGAAGCCGTCGCCAAGGCGATTTTCTTCAACCTCGTCTGAATCCGGCCGGTCGACGCTGTGTTGCGCAATTGAGAACAATCGCCATACCTCAAAATGCGTTCGGATAAATTGTTTATTTTCAATTCGTTGATGCCATTTCCGCGTCGTCGTAGCCCGAGCCGCCTCGCACAGGCATGACAAACCGCTGACGGGCGGCGTCACCGGATTGTCAGCCGGCCGGCGCGATCCTCGGGAGGTCGTCATCACCGGCGACGCCAACACGAGGGAGACTGCCATGACCATGACGATCCGCCTGGCGCTCGCCGCCGCGATCGCGCTTCCGGCGCTGTCGATCGCCAAAGCTTCCGTCGGTTCGGACGGGTTTTCCACTGGCCCTGAAAGCGGCAGCATCGTCGAAAAGCGCCCCAAGCCTCGCCAGAAGGGCGGCTCGGGTTGCGACGATCCGCGCGATGTCATTGAACATCCGGAATGCCGCTGAGCGGAACCAGGAGGGGCGGGCCTTGCGGCCCGCTCCTCCTCACATCATGCCCATCAGGCGCGGCAGGAACAGCGACAGGTCCGGCCAGTAGGTGACGATCAACAGGAAGGCAAGCATGGTCCAGAACCAGGGCAACGCCGATTTCGTCACTTCGGTCAGCCCCATTTTCGCGATGCCGCTGGCGACATAGAGGTTGAGCCCGACCGGCGGCGTGACCATGCCGCATTCCATGTTGACGACCAGCATGATGCCGAAATGCACCGGATCGACCCCAAGCCGGACGGCGACGGGGAACAGGATCGGCGCGAAGATCAGCATGATTGCCGACGGCTCCATGAACATGCCGGCGCCGAGCAGGAGGATGTTGACCGCCATCAGGAAGCCGTAGCGGCCAAGTCCGGCGTCGGCCATCCATGCAGCGATCGCCTGGGGAATGCCCTCATGCGTCATAAGGAAGGAAAACAGCACCGCATTGGTGATGATGTAGAGCAGCATCGCGCTCATGTTGGCCGAAGCGAGCAGGACTTTCGGCACCTGGGCCAAAGTCAGGTCCTTGTAGACGAAGACCGAGATGACGAAGGCATAGACCGCGCTCATTGCGGCGGCTTCGGTCGGCGTGAAGGCGCCGGAGTAAATACCGCCTATGACGATGGCGATCAGCGCCAGCCCCCAGAAAGAGCGGCCAAAGGCGGTCGCCATCTCGCTCCACGAGGCGCGCGGCAGGCGCGGATAGTCGTTGCGCCAGGCGCGCCAGAACGTGGTGAACCCGAGCATGAAAGCCAGCAACAGGCCCGGAACGACGCCGGCCATGAACAACTGGCCGACCGAGGCCGTGCCGACAGGCTCGCCGTTCGGGCCGGGATAAGTCGAACCCGATGTCGCAACCGCATACATGACCATCACGATCGACGGCGGGATGAGGATGCCGAGCGCGCCGGCGGTGGATATGACGCCCGTGCCGAAGGATTTCGGAAAGCCCTGCTTGACCATCGCGGGAAGGATGATCGACCCGATGGCGACGACGGTCGCCGGGGAGGATCCCGAGACGGCGGCGAACAGGGCGCAAGCGAAGACCGCCGCCAGCGCCAGCCCGCCATGCCAGTGACCGACGACGGAGCGGGCGAAATCGATCATGCGTTTCGCCACGCCGCCATGGGTGAGGAAATTGCCGGCGAGAATGAAAAACGGGATCGCCATGATCTCGAATTTCTCGATCCCGGTGAACAGCTTCAGCGCCACCGATTCGATCGGCACCGCGGTGAAGGCGAACAGGAAGGTCAGCACGGTCAGGCCGAGCGCTATGGAAATCGGCATGCCGGTCAGCATCAACGCCAGCAACAGGGAAAAGATGATGATCGCGGTCATGCCGGCTGCTCCTCGACACCTTCGACGTGGCCATGGTCGTGGTGGGGCAGTTCGCCGGTCCGGCTGAACGACCAGGCAACCTGCAGGAAGCGGAAGCACATCAGGAACGAGCCGAACGGAACGGCGAGGTAGACGATCCACATCGGCAATTCGAGATCGGGCGAAACCTGTTCGGTGTGGGCGATTTCCCAGACGAAGGCGGCGCCGAGGGAGCCGACGATCGAGGTGAACAGCGCGCCGGCGAGGAGGCCGAACAGGATGAAGGGCCTGCGGCGCTCCGGCGTCAGCCTTTCGATCAAGACATCGACGCCGACATGGATGCCGGTTCGCACGCCATAGGCGGCGCCGAATTTGGCCATCCAGATGAAAAGGTAGATGCACAGTTCCTGCGCCCAGGTCAGGTTGATCTCGCGCAGAACGCCGAAAATCGACTTGCCCAGGGCCAGTATCGTCTGCGAATCGTGCGTCCGGCCCCAGCCGATCAGTCCGGCCGCGCCGCTGATCGCATAACGGTGGACGACGGCGACGAAAATGATCGCCGTCGCCAGAGCGATCAATGTCGCGATGAGCGTTTCTTCGATGCGGTCAAGCCAGCGCATGTCGCCCTCCTCCGGCGCATGGTGAGCCGGCCGGGCGCCCTCCGCCCGGCCTTCCTGCCTCGCGCAGGCCGATCAATTGCCGGCGGCTGCCTTCTGGATGCCGGCGATGACATCGGCGCCGACGCGGCCGGCGACCTCCTCGTAGACGGGTTTGAGCGCCTCCATCCAGGCGGCCTTCTCCTCCGCCGTCAATTCATGGAACTCGGTTTTGCCGGCTTCCTTCATCGCGGCGAGCGCCTTGTCGTTTTCCTCCTGGGCGATGGAATTGGCGTATTCGGTCGCTTCGACCAGCGCCTTGTCCAACTGGCCGCGGGTATCGGCCGGCAGTTCCTCCCAGAATTTCTTGTTCACGATCACGGCATAGCCGAGATAACCGTGGTTGGAGAGCGTGGCGTGCTTTTGCACCTCGTGCATCTTCTGGGTGTACATGTTCGACGGCGGGTTCTCGGTACCGTCCACGACGCCCGTCTGCAGCGCCTGGTAGACTTCCGAGAACGCCATCACCTGCGGCACCGCGCCGAGCGCCTTCATTTGCGCTTCAAGCACTTTCGACGACTGGATGCGCAGTTTCAGGCCGACGAAATCGTCGGGGGTGCGGAGCGGCGAATTGGCGCTCATGATCTTGAAGCCGTTGTCCCAATAGGCCAGACCGAGAATGCCCTTGTCTTCCAGCCGGGCAAACAGCGCCTTGCCGACCTCGCCGGTGGTCACGCGATTGAGCGCCGCCTTGTCGGCGAACAGGAAGGGCAGGTCGAAAGCTTCGAATTCCTTGGCGCCGAGCGGGCCGAACTTGGCCAGCGACGGGGCCAGCATCTGCACGGCGCCAAGCTGCAGCGCCTCCAGCTCTTCCTTGTCCTTGTAGAGCTGGCTGTTGGGATAGATTTCGATCTTGACCTTGCCTTCGGTATATTGCTCGGCAAGTTCCTTGAATTTCTCGGCGCCCTTGCCCTTCGGCGTCGCCGGGGCGACGACGTGGGAAAACTTGATGACGATGTCGGCGGCCCAGACCGGGGCGACAGACAGGGAAAGCGCGACGAGCGCGCCGGCAACGATATTGCGCATGGGTTCCTCCTCCGCATGATGCGTGCCACAGAATAGCGGGATACGCAGCCGCCTCAATTGTGGGAAACCGCATCATGCGCGCTTTCTAAGGCGTGGTATGGTTTCTCGATCCGGACGGGAGGACTGGATGCTGCAACACCATACCGGCGCAAAGCCGGCGCCCGAACGCGAGCCGTCCGAAGGCTGGCGCGCCTATGACGCCGGCCTGCTCGGCGCCGGCGCACTGATCGCGTTGCTGCTGCTCGTCGCCGCCGCCTTTCTGGTCACCGAGCGCACCAATCGCGAGAACCGCCGCGTCGAGCTGATCAACGATTCGCTGTGGGTCGAACAGACATTGCGCTTCGCCATCGATTCGGCTTCCAGCGAACTGGTGCGCATGGCGTCCGACATCAGGCGAGGAATTGCGCCGGGAGCGATCGACGGGCAGCTTGAACAGTTCCACCGCATCCACCCGGAGATCGCCCGGATCGCCTGGGCCGATTTCCGCTCCGGCAAGACCCATTCCGCGCCTTCGCCGGAACCGCGCGACACCGCCTTCCTGTCCGCGCTCGACGTCGTTGCCTCGGCGCGGGCGTTCGGCGAAAGCCGGTTTGGCGCGGCTTATGCCGATCCCGGCGGCGGATGGCGCTTCGATCTGGCCGTTCCGGTGAGCGGCGCATCGGTCGACGGCGTCCTGATCGCGGCGTTTTCGATCGGCGATCTTCTGCGCATCCACATTCCGTGGTGGGTGGCGCAGAAAAACCTGATCGCCGTGATCGATGCCGACGGCGCATCGGTCGGCGTCAAATCCGCCGTCGCCGCCGGCCTTTCGGACAACCAGCACACCATTCCATTCGATCCGCCGGGGCACGGACTCGCGCTGGTGGCGACACGCTATGAAATACCGGCCGGATGGACCGGATGGGCGCTTCCAGCGACCATTCCCTTGATGGCCGCGATCGTGGGCGCCAGCCTCTTGCTGCTGCGCCGCAATGTGCGCCGCCGCCAGGCGGCGGAGGAGCGGCTGCGGTCGGAAAGCGCCTTTCGCCGTTCAATGGAGGACGCGCTGACGGTCGGAATGCGGGCCCGCGACCGCGAGGGCAGGATCATTTACGCCAACCCGGCCTTTTGCGACATGGTCGGCTATTCGCGCGACGAACTGGTCGGACGCGCCCCGCCGATGCCCTATTGGGACCGCGATACGCTCGAACATACCCGCACCGTGCATGATTCCATTCTTGCCGGCCAGGGCCCGAAGGAGGGTTTCGAGATCCGATTTCGCCGCGCCAATGGCGAGCCTCTCGACGCGTTGATTTACGAGGCGCCGCTCAACGACGCCGATGGCCGGCATGTCGGATGGATGGCCTCGATCCTCGATGTCACAGAGCGCAAGCGCATGGGCGAACTGTCGAAGATTCACGCCGAGGAGCTGGCGCGAACCGCCCGCCTGGTGTCGATGGGCGAGATGGCGTCGACGCTGGCGCATGAGATCAACCAGCCTTTGACGGCGATTTCGACCTATGCGTCCGGACTGGCCGATCAGGTGCGCAATGGCGATGTCAAACCGGCGGCCATCGCGGCCGTTCTGACCAAGGTCTCCAGCCAATCGCGGCGGGCAGGCGACATCGTGCGTCATTTGCGCGAATTCACCCGTCGCGCCCAACCGCGCGACGAGACCATGGATCTTCACGAGATCGCCAGTCGCGTCGCCGGTTTCATCGAGGCCGATCTGGCGCGAAACGGCGTCGAACTCGCCATCGCGCCACCGGGCCGACCGGCCCGGGTGCGCGGCGATCCGGTGCTGTTCGAACAGGTGATCCTCAATCTGGTGCGCAACGCCGCCGAAGCGATGTCGGGACAGGCCGGATCGCGCGGCATCGACCTGTCGATCCAGGGCGGCGGCGAATTCGCCACGGTCCGCGTGCGCGATCACGGTCCCGGATTGGCTGCCGAAATGGCGGAAAAGCTGTTCACTCCGTTTCTTTCGACCAAGCCGCACGGAACGGGACTCGGGCTCAACATCTGCCGTTCGATCGTCGAATTGCATGGCGGGCGCATCTGGCATGAAGCCGCCGATCCCGGCTGCATCTTCGCTTTCTCGGTGCGAGCCGAGACATGAAAATCGTCCATGTCATCGACGACGACGACGCGGTGCGCGACGCGCTGGGCTTTCTGCTGACGGGGCGCGGCTACGCCGCGCAACTGCACGAGTCGGGCGAAGCGTTTCTGGCGCACAGCCGGGGCGGTCGCGACGGCGTCATCGTGCTCGACATCCGCATGCCCGGCATGTCGGGCATCGAGCTGTTTCACGAATTGCGCAAGACACAACCTGCTCCGCCGGTCATTTTCCTGACCGGCCATGGCGATGTCCCGCTCGCGGTCGAGGCGATCAAGGCCGGCGCATTCGATTTCCGCGAGAAGCCATTCGAGGAAAACGCCTTCATCGACGCCATCGAACGGGCGTTCGCGGCACGCGACAACGCGGCGGGCGAACGGGCGCGGCGCGCCGAACTGGACGAACGCGCCGCGAGCCTGTCGCCGCGCGAACGCGAAGTGATGGCCCTGATGCTCAAGGACCTGCCCAACAAGGTCATCGCTTTCGAGCTCGGCATCGCCATGCGCACGGTGGAGGTCCATCGCGCCAAGGTGCTGGCGAAAATGGGCGTGCGCAGCCTGGTGTCGCTGGCGGCGATGCTGAAGGGGTGACTACTTCAACCCGGCAGCGCCTTCCTTGATGAACGTCCCCTGGCGAAGCTCGCTGAAGGCGTGGACGAGTTCGGCCTGCGTGTTCATGACGATCGGGCCATGCCAGGCGACCGGTTCGCGAATCGGCGCGCCGGTGACGAGCAGGAAGCGCACGCCCTCATCGCCGGTTTCCACCACGATTTCGTCACCGGAACCGAAATTGACCAGTGTGCGATTGCCGCTCATGTCGCGCACATGCACTTCGCGGCCTTCGATTTCCTTTTCGACGAGCACGCCGCGCGGGGCGGAGGTATCGCGAAAACGGGCGGAACCCTCAAACACATAGGCGAAGGCGTTGCGATGGGTGTCGACGGGAAGGACCTTGCGCTTCAACGGCGGCACATAGACATCGAGGTATTGCGGGTCGGCGGCGATGCCGTCGACCGGTCCGCGCCGGCCCCAGAATTCGCCGACGACGACACGAACGCGCGTGCCGTCGTCGTCGACGATTTCCGGGATCTCGGTCGATTTGACGTCCTGGTATCGCGGGCTGGTCATCTTCAGCCGCGCCGGCAGATTGGCCCAAAGCTGGAAGCCGTGCATGCGGCCGGCCGCGTCGCCCTTCGGCATTTCCTGGTGCATGATGCCGGAGCCGGCGGTCATCCATTGCACGTCGCCGGCGCCGAGCGCGCCGCGATTGCCGAGCGAGTCGCCATGCTCGACCGTTCCGGCCAGCACATAGGTGATCGTTTCGATGCCGCGATGGGGATGCCAGGGAAAGCCGGCGAGATAATCCTGGGGACGGTCGTTGCGGAAATCGTCCATCATCAGGAACGGGTCGGTGAAAGACGGGTCGCCGAAGCCGAAGACGCGATCGAGGCGCACACCGGCGCCCTCAAGCGTCGGTTTCGTTCCGGACGTGGCAATGACCGGGCGGATGGACATGGCAATCTCCCTCGTCAGTTGGGTTGACCGGAAGATAAGCCCGAGGTTGTTTTGCGGCAAACGACAATCGCGAACGCAGTGTTCACAATTCGGCCGCCATTGTCTCAGAGCAGACCCGCCTGTTCCGCTTCGGCCTTGAGGTTCTGGCGCGGGCGCGGACCGACCTGCTGGATGACGAGGCCGGCGGCAAGAGACCCGAGATTGCCGCAGCGGGCGAGATCGAGGCCCTGCGTATAGCCATGCAGGAAACCGGCGGCGTAAAGGTCGCCGGCGCCTGTGGTGTCGACCACGTCGACGACCGGAATGGCCTCGACGGGCACCGTCTCATCGCCGCGCACGATGATCGAGCCGCGCTCGGACTGGGTGACCGCCGCCATCCGGCAGTCCCGGCGCAACTGGCCGAGCGCCGCCTCGAAGGAGCCGGTTTGATAGAGCGACTTCAGTTCGTGCTCGTTGGCGAAGGCGATGTCGACGACGCCGGTGCGCATCAGATGCAGGAATTCTTCGCGATAACGGTCGACGCAAAAAGGATCGGACAGCGTGAAGGCGACTTCGCGTCCGGCGGCATGGGCGATTTCAGCGGTCTTGAGGATCGCCTGCTTGGCGCGCGGCGGGTCCCAGAGATAGCCCTCGAAATAGGTTACCGTGGCGGCGGCGGCCTTGTCGTCCTCGACATCGTCCGGGCCGAGTTCGACGCAGGCGCCGAGATAGGTGTTCATCGAGCGCTCGCCGTCGGGCGTGACGAAGATCATCGAGCGCGCCGTCGGCGCGCCGCCGTCAAGCGGCTCGGTGTCGAAGGCGACGCCCTGGGCATGGATGTCGTGGGCGAAAATGCGCCCGAGGGGATCGCGCGCCACCTTGCCGAAATAGGCCGAACGCCCGCCGAAACTGGCCACGCCGGCCGCCGTGTTGCCGGCCGACCCCCCCGAGGTCTCCACCGCCGGGCCCATGCGTTCATAGAGGAGTTCGGCGCGCAAGGCGTCGATCAGGTTCATCGCACCCTTGATGAATGCCGTTTTCGACGAGGAAATCGTCGTCGCAGCGGGCAATGATATCGACAATGGCATTGCCGATGCACAGAACGTCGTAGCGGCTCATGCCATTCCCCCGCGCACGTGGACCGGGGCTGCCTTTAGCGGCGCAGGGCGCGGAAAGCAAACGCCCGATTGCAGAATGCCGGGGCGCGACCTATCTCACGGAACGGAGATGAAACCATGATCCTCGACGCCGCCCACGCCACCGCCAGCCGCCTGTTCACGCCCGCCTTTCGCGGCGTGTTGATGAAATCGCTCGGCTTGACTCTGGCGGGATTGATCGGGCTGTGGTTCGCGGCCAGGGCATTGTTCGATTGGCTGGCGCTGCCGTGGATCGATGCGCTGATTCCCGATCTGCCATCCTGGGCGAGCTGGTTCGGCGTCATCGGCATGGCGATCGCCGGATTCGGCCTGGCGCTGATCCTGGCGTTGCTGATCGCGCCGGTGACGGCGCTGATCGCCGGGCTGTTCCTCGACGACGCGGCCGAATTGATCGAACGCGAGGACTATCCTTCCGATCCACCCGGCAGGCCGCTCGATTTCGGACCGTCGCTGGTCTCGTCGCTCAAATTCCTCGGCGTCGTCATCCTTGGCAATATCGCGGCGCTGATCCTGCTGCTCATACCGGGCGTCAACATCGCGGCGTTCTTCATCGTCAACGGCTATCTGATCGGCCGGGAATTCTTCGAATTCGCGGCCATGCGGCATCGCCGGCCGGCCAAGGCGCGGGCCTTCCGCCGCGCCCATGCGCTGTCGGTGTTTCTCGCCGGCCTGGTCGTCGCCGCCTTCATGGCCGTTCCGGTGCTCAACCTCGCCACGCCGCTGTTCGCCGCCGCCATGATGGTGCATCTGCACAAGATGCTGTCCGGGCGGACTCCCGATGACGCTCGCCAGAGCGCGGCGCTGCGCAAGGCGGCGTAGAAGAGATCGTTTTCCCCGGTGGATTGAACCGCGTCCGCGTTTCGCGCGACATAGATCGGGGCGCGGCGAAACGCGCCCGACCAACGGGAGAACGCCATGAAGACCCTGCGCCTGCTTGCCCTCGCCGCCCTCGCCCTGTCGCCCGCCGCCATGCCGGCCCCGGCGGCGGCGGATGAAAATTTCACCGTCACCTGCGCCTCGAGCCAGCTGGAAAACGGCAAGACGAGCTGCGAGGGCTACGCGCTCTACACCTTCCTGTCGTCGGGACCGGACGCCAAGATCGCCATCGATCTGACGGCGCCGCCGACGCATTGCTCGAAAGTGTCCTATATCGTCAAATCCGGCGCCGGGACGCGCACTTTCGGCGTGACCGGCCGCATGGATCCCGGGCAAATGCGACGGATCGGGCTCGGCAAGGGCCATCCGGCCGGATTGCTGACGGTGCGCATCGACGCGTTCGGCGTCGTCGGCGGCTGCAACACCGGCGTCATGCAGAGCTGGGGCGTCAACGCCAACGCCGTGCTCTACTGACCGGGCGGCGCGGCGGCCGCGGCGGTTTTCTCCGCCGCCTTGCACAGATCGGCGATGACGCAAGCGGCGCAATCGGGCTTGCGCGCCTTGCACACATAGCGTCCGTGCAGGATCAGCCAGTGATGGGCGTGGCGCAGCCATTTTTCCGGCACGACTTCGAGCAACGCCTGCTCAACGGCGTCCGGGGTCTTGCCGGGCGCGAGGCGGAGGCGGTTGGCGATGCGGAAAATGTGGGTGTCGACGGCCATGGTCGGCTGTCCAAAGGCGATGTTCAACACGACATTGGCGGTCTTGCGGCCGACGCCCGGCAATTTGACCAGTGCGTCGCGGTCCGCCGGAACATCACCGCCATGATCGCGGATCAGCGCCTTCGACAACGCGACGACGTTTTTCGCCTTGGCCCGCCACAGGCCGATGGTTTTGACGTGAGTGGCGACGCCCGCTTCGCCCAACGCCGCCATTTTTTCCGGCGTGTCGGCGACAGCGAACAGGCCGCGCGTCGCCTTGTTGACGCCGGCGTCGGTCGCCTGCGCCGACAACACCACGGCGACAAGCAGGGTGAACGGGTTGACGTGTTCCAGTTCGCCCTTCGGTTCCGGACGCAAAACCGCCAAACGGCGGAAGATTTCGTCGATTTCGGCGGGCGTGTAGGCCGATGCGGCCGCATTTTTCGGCGAAGCGGCGGCCCTGCGATTTTTTTTCTTTTCCTGACGCATGGCATCCTTAATATCGAAGGCCATGATCGGTACAAACCCGAATCCAGACGCGCCGATCTTCGACGCCTTGCTCACCCCGCACCGCTCGCTGGGGCGGACCGGATTCCTGATCCTGATGGGCGCGATGCTTGCCGCCTGGGCTGTCGTCGGCGCCGTAACGCTGGCGCACGGGCAATGGCCGGTCGCCGGGTTTTTCGGTCTCGATGTGGTCGCGCTCTACGCCGCTTTTCGCTGGACCTATTACACCGGCCGGGCGCGCGAAGAGGTGACCTTGTCGCGGACCCGGCTCGCCATCCGCCAGATTGCGCCCTCGGGCAAGGCGAGGGAACATCATTTCAATCCGTTCTGGACGCGGTTCCGCGTCGAGCGCCATCCGGAAATCGGCGTCACCGCCATGACCGTGTCGGGGCACGGGCGGCGCGTCGGCGTTGGCGGCTTTCTCAATCCGGGCGATCGGGAGAGCTTTTCGGCGGCGTTCCAACTGGCGCTGGCGCAAGCGAGGCGGTAGATTCTCCGGGTCGCGAGTCGATACGATGGCGCGGCAAGCGGATTCATCGGACGGGAGAACACGCCATGGCCAAGGGACAGATGCGCTCCAACAAGGAAGTGCGCAAACCGAAAAAGGACAAAAAGCCGGAAAAGGCTGCGCCGACGCTCGGCGCGCAGGTCAAGGACGCCGGCGCAAAAAAGAAATAAGCGGCATATTTCCTGCTTTTCGGGTGGCGGACATCACGGTGCGTGGCGATAGTCGCGCCATGGAGAACCGAGCCATGAACGCACCCCTGCTTTCCCGCGACCTGACGCCCATGATGGGCGGCGACTACGAAACCGTGCGTCGCGCCATCGAAGCGATCAGCGTCGACTATCGCGACCAGCCTTCGCTCGAGGCGCTTGCCGGCTTTGCCGGCGAAACGCCGGAGGGCCTGCAAAAACTCTTCCGCCGCTGGGCCGGCCTGACGCCGAAGGCCTTCCTGCAGGCGGTGACCCTCGATCATGCCCGTCGCCTGCTCGACAATGGCGCGCCCTTGCTCGACGCCGCCTTCGAGGTCGGGCTTTCCGGTCCGGGACGGCTGCACGATCTGTTCGTCACCCACGAGGCGATGAGCCCCGGCGAATACAAGATGCGCGGTCGCGGCCTCGACATCCGGTACGGTTTCCATCTGTCGCCCTTCGGCATCGCGCTGGTCATGACGACGGCGCGCGGCTTGTGCGGGCTGGCTTTCGCCGATCCGGGCGGAGAACGCGCCGCGCTCGACGACATGACGGCGCGCTGGCCCAATGCGCGCTTCCTCGAGGACATCCAGGCGACGGCGCCCTACGCGGCGCGCATTTTCGACCCGCGCAAATGGCGGGCGGAAGAGCCGCTGCGCATCGTCCTCATCGGTACGGATTTCCAGGTGCGCGTATGGGAAGGATTGCTGCGCGTGCCGATGGGAAGGGCGACAACCTATTCGGCGCTGGCGAAGGCCGTCGGCAGGCCGGATGCGCCGCGCGCCGTCGGCGCGGCGGTCGGAGCCAATCCGCTGTCCTTCGTCGTTCCCTGCCACCGGGCGCTCGGCAAATCCGGGGCGCTGACCGGCTATCATTGGGGCCTGACGCGCAAACGCGCCATGCTCGGCTGGGAAGCCGGCCAATCGGGCGGTTGATCAGACCTCCGGCGGCGCGGCGACAGCGTTCAGGCGCGGGTTCGGCTTGAACTCGGTGACGATCATTTCGCAGCGGAAACAGGCGTCGACCCCCTCCTGGGTGAACCAGCGGCAGGTCCTGCGCAAGAAGCAGGGCGGCGCCTTGCGCGCCGCCTCCGGCAACATCGACGCAACGCGTTTGACGAGCGAACAATCGTGGCCGTCAAAATGAGCGCATTGCCCTCCGGCGCATTTGGCCGCCAGCCGCAACACCTTTCCGGCCGATGCCGGCGCGGCGATGGCCGCGAGTTCCGGCGTCAGCGGAACCGGGGCTTCGACATAGGCGACACGCTGCCGACCGTCGGCGCCGGTTTCCACGACGCCGAGGACGACGGCATCCGACATTCCCGGTTGCGCGCTCGGGCAGGAACGCGCCACGGTCGTCTCCGGGTCAGCCATGGCGGTCGAGCCGGACGATGTCGCGCGGGAAGTATCCCATGAGGATTTTCTTGTCGTAGATCACCGTCGCAGGGTCGCCGATGGCGCCGGCATCCTTGGCGATCGCCGACGCCACGCCATTCAGGCTGCGGGCATTGGCGGCGAAAATGTCCTTGTCCTTCAGGATGAAGCCGATGATGCCCGGGTCCGGATGATAGCCGATCTCGGGCGCGCCGAGCTTGAGCGCAGGATTGGCCTTGACCGCGCCGGCGACGGCGGCGGACAGGCGGGATTCCAGATCCTTGAGGGCGATGGCGTTGGTTTTGGGCGTCGGCATGGCTTGCTCCTCGGCATATGGCCGTTCGAGATGCGCCCCTGGCGAACGCACAGTCCATTTTCTGGTTCGTTTTGCACGAGCAGGTTGCGTAAATGCCGGCCATGGCGCTGTGATCCCGCTCACACAGATACTTTTTTCGCCATTGCCGCTATTTATGGCGGAATGCACCGGGAAGCGCCCATGATACACGTCGTCGGTTCGATCAATCTCGACCTCATCGCCACGCTGCCACGCCTGCCCGGACCGGGCGAGACGCTGACCGGCGAGACGTTCTCCACCGCGCCCGGCGGCAAAGGCGCCAATCAGGCGCTGGCGGCGCGGCGCGCCGGCGCGCGCGTGGCGATGACCGGAGCGGTCGGTCGCGACCCCTTCGCTGCGCAGGCGCTGGCGTTGCTCACGAGCGGCGGCGTCGACCTTTCCGGCGTGCGCGAGACGGAGGCGCCGACCGGAACGGCGCTAATCCTCGTCGGCGGCGACGGCGAGAACATGATCGCGGTCATCCCCGGCGCCAACGGGCTGGTCGCGCGCGGCGTGGTCGAGGATTTGCAGATCGCGATGCGCGACGTGCTGCTGTTGCAACAGGAAATCCCGGCCGAAACCGTCGAGGCGGCGCTGGCGAAGGCGCGGAACGCCGGGGCCTTGTCGATCCTCAACATCGCGCCGGCCCGCCCGCGGGAAGCCCGCCTTGCCCGTCTCGCCGACATCGTCGTCGCCAATGAGACCGAATTCGACCTTTACGCCGCGCCACTCGGCCTCGCCGGCGCGGATCGCGAAGAAAAAATGGCGGATTTCGCTCGGCGCAGCGGCCGGACAATGATCGTCACGCTCGGCGGCGACGGCGTCGTCGCGGCGACGCCCGAAGGCATGGTCCGCGCTCCGGCGCTGCCGGTGAAGCCGGTCGACACCGTCGGGGCCGGCGACACGTTTTGCGGCTATCTCGCCGCCGGACTGGCTGAGGGTTTGAAGCTGGAGCCGGCGCTGCGTCTCGCCGCCGCCGCCGGTTCGCTTGCCTGCCTCAAGCCCGGCGCGCAGCCGGCGATTCCGCCGCGGGCCGAGGTTGACGCGGCGCTATAGGAGTGCCAGCCGCTCGGTCAGCAGGGCGAAAAAACCATCATGGTCGATGTCACGGATGTAGAGCGCATTTTTCGGCCGTTTGGTCACGCCCCACCAGTCGACAACCGTGGTTCCCATGGTCAATTCGGACGCCAGTTCGACGGCGACATTGCACTCGCGGCCGGAAAACAGTTCCGGTTTGAGGAGGTAAGCGATCACGCACGGATCGTGCAGCGGACCGCCATCGGTGCCGTATTTGGCCTCGTCGAAGCGCTCGAAGAATTGCAGCATCTCGGCGACGGCGACGCCGACCCTGGTGCCGAGATCGCGGATCGCCTTGACCCGGGCCGACGTCGTCAGCGCCTTGTGGGTGACATCGAGCGGCATCATCACGATGGGCACGCCCGATTTCAGCACGACGTCGGCGGCGTGCGGATCGACGTAAATATTGAACTCGGCCGAGGGCGTCACATTGCCCTGTTCGAAATAGCCGCCGCCCATCAGCACGATGCGTTCGATGCGGTGGGCGAGGCGCGGCTCGCGCACCAGCGCCAGCGCGATGTTGGTCAGCGGCCCGAGCGGACAGAGCGTCACAGTGCCGGCCTCTTCGGCGAGCAGCGTTTCGACGAGGAAATCGACGGCATGGGCGGCTTGCAAGGGCATCTGCGGTTCGGGAAGGTCGGGGCCGTCGAGGCCCGTCTTGCCATGGACTTCCTCGGCGGTGACAAGGGGCCGCACCATCGGACGAAAGGCGCCGGAAAACACCTTTGTTTCCGGCCGTCCGGCCAATTCGCAAATCTTGCGCGCGTTAAGCTGCGTCAGCGCCAACGGCACATTGCCGGCGACCGCCGTGATGCCGATGACGTCGAGTTCCGGGCTCGCCAGCGCCAGCAGGATGGCGACGGCGTCGTCCTGTCCGGGATCGGTATCGATGATGATTTTTTTCGCAGCGGCCATGCGGTCCCCCAAGCGTTCTTGAAGTCGACGTTTCGACGAACCATATCAGCAGCATGAGGCGGAACGCCATCCGGGTTCCGTCGCAACGCTGTCGCTTGTGAAGGACACGGGAATGAGCCGCATGACGCCGTTTTCCAGCCCGTTGCTGCTGGGTTTCGATTCCATCGAAAAGACGCTTGAGCGCATCGCCAAGAACGGCGACGGCTATCCACCCTACAACATCGAAAAGCTGGCCAACCCGGAAGGCGCCAAACTGCGCATCACGCTCGCCGTCGCCGGCTTTTCGGAAGCCGATCTCGACGTGTCGCTGGAGGAAAACCAGCTGGTCATCCGGGGCAGGCAGGCGGAGGAACCGGAACGCGACTATCTGCATCGCGGCATCGCGGCGCGCCAGTTTTCGAGGGTTTTCGTGCTCGCCGACGGCATGCGCGTGACCGGCGCGGAATTGCGGAACGGGTTGCTGGCAATCGATCTCGACCGGCCGGAACCCGAGAAGCTGATACGGAAAATCAATATTTCGGTCAAAGACTGACAATGCCGCCAAAGAAAAAGCGGCGCGTCGGTCGGAAGTGGCACTGCCTGGGGCTGGCGCAAGCGGCCCCTACACCAGGAGGCTGAACATGCCCGGTACTTCGATTCGCCTGTCCAAGGAAGAACTCGCCCATGTCGGCGAGGGTGCGATCGGCTATGTGCGCAAGATCAAGAGCGACGACATGGCCAGACGCTTCCCCGGCATGCCGGACATGGCGCCCGGTCTCGATCTCTGGGCGCTGTTCGCCGCCAATGGCGCGCCGATCCTGTTGACCAACCAGCGCGACGCCGCGCTGCAAGGGGCGGCCGAAAACGAGCTGACGCCGGTCAGCCTGCATTGATCGAGGGCGCGCCGCCTCAGGCGGCGTGCGAGGTCGGTCCCATCGCCAGCAGCGCATGAATGGCGGCAGCGTCGCCGGTGGCGCGAATCCGGTCGACAATGGCGGTATCGCGCAGCGCCCGCGCGATGCGCGACAGGGCCTTGAGATGGTCGGCGCCGGCGCCTTCCGGCGCAAGCAACAGGAACACAAGGTCGACAGGCTGGTCGTCGAGCGCGTCGAAAGCCACCGGGGTTTCCAGCCGTGCGAAAACGCCGACCAGGGCACGAACCTTGGCCAGCTTGCCGTGTGGAATGGCGATGCCGTTGCCGACGCCGGTCGAGCCGAGGCGTTCGCGCTGCATCAGGGATTCGAATATTTCCCGCTCCGGCACGCCGGTGATGGCCTCAGCCTTCTCCGCCAGGATTTGCAGGAGCTGCTTTTTCGAATTTGCCTTCAAGGCCGGCAGGATGGCCGATGCCTCGATCAGGTCGGAAAGATCCATGGCTTGCGCCTTTCGGTATCGTTGGCTGCCCGCACAGCCTCGGGATCAGGCTTTCGCCTTCGCTGTTGAGGGATCGATCCAGCCGATGTTTCCGTCAGGCCGGCGATAGACGATGTTGATGTGATCGTTTCCGGCATTGCGGAACACCACGAACGGCGTGTCCCTGGCGTCGAGTTCGATGACCGCGGCGGCGACCGACAGGCTTTTCAGCGACATCGATGTCTCGGCGACGATCGTCGGCGCGTAATCGGCGGGGACATCGTGCTCATCGTCGTCGGCGAGCGGCTCCATGACGCGATACGCCATCGCAAGCGGTTCATCCGAGGCGATGCCGGCATTGTGCGATTTAAGGCGACGCTTGTAACGACGCAAACGCTTGTCAATGCGCTCGGCGGCGGCCTCGAACGCCGCTATCGGCTCCTGGGCCTGCCCGGTGGCTTCAAGCGTCATGCCGCTGGCGAGATGAATGTGGCAATCGGCGGAAAACCGGCCATTGACCTTTTCGACGGTAATCTGGCCGGAATAGCCGCCGGCGAAATATTTGGCGACCCCTTCGGAAATCCGCTCTTCTATGCGCGTCCTGAAGGCTTCGCCGATTTCCATTTGCTTGCCGGAAACGCGGAGGCTCATGGGCATCCAGACCTTTTCGTTCGTGGTCCGGCCTTACCGGACTGGAATGTTGCAGAAACCGCCCTTTGACGTCGTTTCGTCGCTCCGCCGCGCCGAGCGCGACCGGTGTTCACATTTTGCGGCGGGGGGTCGCCATAGCCGCGCGCTTCTAGTCAGCGGCGTCGCGATTGTCAACGAAAGCGTGGCGGCATCAGGCCGCGCCAACGGCGAGGCCGGCCCGCGCCACCGCCAGCTTTTCGCGCCGCCGCTGAACCGAGGACGGAATGTTCATTCCTTCCCGATACTTGGCGACAGTCCGCCGGGCGATGTCAATTCCCTCGCGATTGAGCATGTCGACGATGGCGTCGTCGGAAAGCGCGGCCGCGGCCGATTCCGAATCAATCAGCTGGCGTATCCTGTGACGAACGGATTCCGACGAATGCGCCTCGCCGCCTTCGGATGAGGCGATGGCGGCGGAAAAGAAATAGCGCATTTCAAACACGCCGCGCGGCGTCGCCATGAATTTGTTTGAGGTGACGCGGCTGACCGTCGATTCATGCATGGCGATGGCGTCGGCGACCATGCGCAGGTTCAGCGGCCGCAGATGCGATACGCCGTAGACAAGGAACCCGTCCTGGCGGCGGACGATTTCACTCGCCACTTTCAGGATCGTTCGGGCCCGTTGGTCGAGGCTGCGGGCCAGCCAGTTGGCGGATTGCAGACAATCCTCGATGAACGCCTTTTCAGGCCCGGCGACCGCGTGCGGAGCGACCTGGGTGTAATAATCGCGGTTGACCAGGACGCGCGGAAGCGCGTCGGGATTGAGTTCGACCGACCAGGTTCCGTCGGGCGCGGCCTTGACCAGAACGTCCGGCGTGACCGGCTCGGACACGCCGCCCGCGAAGCCTGCGCCCGGTTTGGGATCGAGGGCGCGGATTTCTCCGGCCATGGCGATCAAATCCTCCTCGTCGACCCCGCACAGGCGTTTCAGGGCGACGAAATCGCGCTGCGCCAACAGGTCGAGATTGGCCACCAGCGCCTGCATGGCCGGGTCGAACCGGTCCTTTTCACGCAATTGTATGGCCAGGCATTCGGCGAGATCGCGGGCGAAAAGGCCGGAGGGATCGAACGTCTGGCAGCGCGCCAAAACGGCTTCGACCGTGGCGACGGGAGCGGCCAGCCGATCAGCGATCTCGGTCAGGTCGGCGCGGCAATAGCCGGCGTCATCCAGACCGTCGGCAAGGCCGCCGGCGATCAGCCGATCGGCAGCGTCGCGAAAGGCGAAGGCGATCTGGGTTTCGACATGGTCGCGCAGGCTGACCACGGCGGCGGTGATCTCGCCGATATCGACGATGTCCTCGCTGGTCCGCGTCCCGCCGGACGAACCGGCGGCCGATTTCCACTGCGCCGACAAATCGGGTGGCAGGCGATCGGCGACGCCTGGATCGTCGGGAAAGACGTTTTCCAGCGACGAGTCGAGTTTTTCGGCCATCGCTTCGGACGACCATTCCGGCGTTTCGACGGTTTCGCTCGTTCCGGCGTCATTGGCGTCATCCCGCTCGACCAGCGGATTGCGCTCGAGTTCCTCGTCGATGAACCGGTCGAGCTCGGCGCGCGTGAACTGCAGCAGGCGAATCGACTGCATCAATTGCGGCGTCATCACCAACGCCTGCGACTGACGCAATTGCAATTTCGCCGAGAGCGCCATGTTTCCCTGTCCCGCCCGTTCAGCGGCGCGTTTCAACGGGTCAGTGAAACTGGCCCGTCTTTTGCTTGTCAAGAGAAACGATAGTGGCTGGATATTGCGGATTCGTTGCGGCGGGCGCGCCGTCGCGACTTTTTCAGTAGGTGAAAGCCTCGCCCAGATAGAGCCGGCGGACATCGGGATTGCGCACGATGTCGTCGGGCGAGCCATGGGTCAGGACCTCGCCATTGTGCAGGATGTAGGCGCGATCGATCAGGCCGAGAGTTTCGCGGACATTGTGGTCGGTGATCAGCACGCCGATGCCCCGCGTCGTCAAATGGCGCACCAAACCCTGGATATCGGCGACGGCGATGGGGTCAACGCCGGCGAAAGGCTCGTCGAGGAGCATGAAATGCGGCTTGGTGGCGAGCGACCGCGCGATCTCCAGCCGCCGCCGCTCGCCGCCGGACAGGGCGATCGAAGGCGATTTGCGCAGATGGGCGATGTGGAATTCCTCGAGCAACTCGGTCAGCCGGCGCTCGCGCTCGGCTTTGTCGGGCTCGGCGACCTCAAGCACGGCGCGGATGTTGTTCTCGACCGAAAGCCCGCGGAAAATCGAGGCTTCCTGCGGCAAATAGCCGATGCCAGGCGGGACCGCCTGTACATTGGCAGGCTTGTGACATCGAACCCGTCGATCTCGATGACGCCCGAATCGACCGGCACGAGACCGGTGACCATGTAGAAGCAGGTGGTCTTGCCGGCGCCGTTGGGGCCGAGCAGGCCGACGGCTTCGCCGGCGCGCACGGCCAAAGACACGCCGTTGACCACCTGGCGACCCTTGTAGGTCTTGGAAAGGTTGCGGGCGACGAGCGTGCCTTTCAGGCGCGGATCGATTGACGCCGGGGCAGGCGCGGCCGGCGCCGACAAACCGAGTTTTGCTAGAATTCCCATGCCCGCGCCTACTGCGTTTTGGCGGAATTCGGCGAGATCAGCATCTTGATGCGGCCGCTCGAACCGGAATTGCCGCCGCAACCATCGAGCTGGGCCCTGCCCGTTTTCATCTGCACCGTCAGCTTGCAGCCGACGATGACGTTTTCGCCTTCCGACAGGACGACTTCCTTGCCGGTCAGCACAAACACTTCGGATTTCATGTCGAAGACGCCGGCGTCACCGGTCGCGACCTGCGTGGCGGATTTGAGGTAGACCTTGCCGTCGGCCTCGATCCGGTCGATCGCCGCCGAGCCGGTGGCAGCCGACCCTTCGCCCTTGGCGTAAAGGACCACCATCCGGCCGGATTTCATCAGCGTATCGCCCTGGGTGACCGAGACATTGCCGGTGAAAATCGCCGTGTTTTCCTTTTCCTTGATTTCCAGCTTGTCGCTTTCGATCTGAATGGGCTTGTCGCCTGTCAATTTGAGTCCGGTCGAGCGGTCCGCCGCGGCGGCATGCGCGCCGCCGGCAACGGCAAGCGCGAACAGAAATGCAGCGCCGAACCGGTGCGTGCGTTCATTGACCGTCATTTTCAGCTCCCGTCTCGCCGGACCTTCTGACTGCCTGCGGCGCAATGGTCAACCGCACGCGCCTTTCGAACACGATCGTGCCGCCCCGGTCGGCGACCGACATGGAGTCAGCCGTCACGTGGGTATCGCGCATGACGATATCCACCGGCCTGTCCGTGGCCAAAGACCCGGTATTCATGTCGACCTTGGCGCCGAAAAATTTCGCGATCATGCCATCGGTGGTGGTCGCGGCGAAAGGTGTGTCAATGTCCATGGTCCCGGCGGAACGGTCGTAAACGCCGCGTTCGGCGATGATGCGGGCGCGGTTCACGCCGCTGACCGGCAAATCGGCGTCGATCTCCTCTAGCTCGATGAGATCGGCCTTGGCGGCATCCTGGATGGCGCGGGCCGCCTTCATCGAATAGCGCTGATTGTCCTTGTTGACCCCGCCGAGCTCGGGATTGGACATCACCAATTTGCCATCAGTGAGAGCGGCGCCATCGACCTTCACGGCAATCGGCAGCGCCGGCCGGGCGGCCCAGCTCCACAGCACGAAAAAGGCCGCGACGCCAAAGGCGGCGACCGGCAGACCCCGTTTCATCAGGCGGACGCGCGCCGTATGCCGCGCCGCGTCGACGAAAACGGCCGCCCGCGCATCCGGCCGATCCGAAATCCCTTGCCGTTGTTGTGGCGCCAAAGCCGTCATCGCGAATTCGAATTCCCTTGTCGCGCCAGATCAGGCGGCCCATGCCCTGCGCCGCATCGCCGATGTGCCTCCAATATGGTGTTTTTTTGTTGCCGCCCACAACCTCGGCTGCGAACGGCCGCTCGAATCGACATAGCCCAATTGCAACGCTGTGTCGCGGATTGACCCGCCGGACTTCCTTGACGCTCCCGTTTCACTCTGGCACGCTTCGTATTCTTCCTGTAAAGACCGGTTTTGTCGGATTAATTTCGTTGCGTAGGGGTGAAAACAGCCGATGATCAAGTCCGAACTGGTGCAGACGATCGCCAACAAGAACCCGCATCTGTTCCAGCGGGATGTCGAGAACATCGTCAATGCGATTTTTGACGAGATCGGCGACGCGCTCGCCGAAGGCAGCCGGGTCGAATTGCGTGGTTTCGGGGCCTTTTCGGTGAAAAACCGGCCGGCCCGCACCGGCCGCAACCCGCGCACCGGCGAATCGGTCAGCGTCGACGAGAAATGGGTGCCGTTTTTCAAAACCGGCAAGGAGCTGCGCGAGCGGCTCAACAAGGGCAAGTAAGCCTCCATGCTCGGTCGCGTCGCCACCGTCCTGATCGTCCTTCCGATCGCCATCGTGCTCGTGGCGCTTGCGGTCGCCAACCGCGGCGGCGCCGATTTCACGCTTGACCCGTTCCATCCCGGCAATCCGGCGCTGACGCTGCATTGGCCGCTTTTCGTCTACCTGTTCATTGCCCTCGGCATCGGGCTGGTGACCGGGTCGGCTGTCACCTGGATGAAACAGGGACGCTACCGGCGACAGGCCCGCGACAATGCGACCGAAATCCGCCGGCTCGCCACCGCGCCCAACGCCTCCGCGCTTCCGGCCGCGCGCTGAGCCGGCGGCCATGAGGCTCATCGCATCCGAAGAGGTCGACCGGCTTCTCGGCTTCGACGAATTGATCGAGGCGCTGCGCCTCGCGTTTCGCCACGGCGTCGTTCAGCCCGTCCGCCACCATCACTTGATTGAAAGACCGGACGGCGCGGCGACGACGCTGCTGCTGATGCCGGCCTGGACCGACTTCATGAAAGCCGGCGCGTCCGATGGCGGCCATGTCGGCGTCAAGATCGTCACCGTCTCGCCCGACAACAACGCGCTCGGCATGCCGGCGGTGATGGGCGTCTATCTGCTGCTCGACGGCAAGACCGGAGCGCCAGTGTCGCTGATCGACGGACAAAGGCTGACGTTGTGGCGCACGGCAGCGGCCTCGGCGCTCGCCGCAACCTATCTCGCCCGAGCCGACGCCTCGGTGCATCTCGTCATCGGGGCAGGCGCGCTGTCGCCGTTTCTCGCCCGCGCCCATCGCACTATCCGCCCGATCGCCAAGACCCTGATTTGGAACCGCACGCCTGCAAATGCCGTGCGCGTCGCCGCCATGCTGGCCGACGAGGGGCTCGACGCCGAAGCCGTCGACGACCTTCGCACCGCGACGCAAAACGCCGACATCGTTACCGCATGCACGATATCCACCGAACCGGTGGTGCGCGGCGAATGGCTGAAACCGGGCGCCCATGTCGACCTGGTTGGGGCGTTTTCGCCGACCATGCGCGAAAGCGACGACGACGCCATTCGCCGATCGAGCGTTCATGTCGACACGCGCGCCGGCGCGACAAAGGAAGCCGGCGACATCGTGCAGGCGATCGCCAGCGGCGCGATGACGGCGGACGACATCCGCGGCGACCTGTTCGACCTGGCGCGCGGCGAGGCTTCCGGACGTCGTGGCGACGAGGAAATCACGCTGTTCAAGTCGGTCGGCGCGGCGATCGAGGATCTCGCCGCGGGCATGCTGGTTTGGCGCAAAACGGGCAGCTGAGCGGTTTTGTTGCGCATGGCGCGCCCCTGTGGCAGAAGCCGACGCCGTCCGGAGCATGGGACTTGAACGACAGACGCCCCCCTCGCCGCGATACCGCCGAGCCGCACCGGCGCGCCGAAGCAGCGGCCAGCCATGCGGCCCGGCGCGAAGGCGATCCGCCACGCGAGCGCTGGCCGGTCATCCTGGAAAACCAACCGAACGCCGACTATGCGCTGATCGATTCGGGCGATGGCGAAAAACTTGAACAATATGGTCCTTATCGCATCGTCCGTCCCGAGGCGCAGGCCCTGTGGCGGCGCGCCCTGGGCAACGCCGAATGGCGCAAGGCGGATGCGGTGTTTACCGGCGATACCGACGAGGAAGGGCTGGGGCGATGGCGCTTTCCCGGCCCGCCGCTTGGCGAAACCTGGCCGATGCGCCACGACGGCATCGATTATCTCGGCCGCTTCACTTCGTTTCGCCATGTCGGGGTGTTTCCCGAACAGGCGGCGCACTGGGCCCACATGGAAGGCCAGATCCGGACGGCCGGACGCAAGGTGCGGGTGCTGAACCTGTTTGGCTACACCGGCCTCGCCTCGCTTGTCGCGGCGCGCGCCGGGGCGGAAGTCACCCATATCGATGCGTCGAAAAAGGCCATCGGCTGGGCGCGGGAGAACCAGGAGCGCGCCGGACTTTCCGATCGGCCGATCCGCTGGATTTGCGAGGACGCAGCGCTATTCGTCGAACGGGAAATCCGTCGCGGCAGCCGCTACGACATCGTTCTCCTCGATCCGCCGGCCTATGGCCGCGGACCGAAGGGCGAGGTCTGGCAATTGTTCGACAATCTTCCGGCGATGGTCGACTTGTGCCGCGACGTGCTCAGCGACAGGCCCTTGGCGCTGGTGCTGACGGCGTATGCGATCCGCGCATCGTTTTTGGCGTTCCACACGCTGGTGCGCGACGCGTTTGCCGGGATGGGCGGAACGGTCGAATCGGGCGAACTCGTCATCCGCGAAAAAGCGGCGGGCCGGGCGCTGTCGACCTCGATGTTCTCGCGCTGGGTGGCGTGATGAGCGAGGGTCGCCGCGGCGGACGCGTGGTGGAAATCACCAGCCTTGCCAATCCATTGGTCAAGGACATCAAGGCGCTGGCCCAGAAGAGGCATCGCGAGGAAACAGGGGCCTTTCTTGCCGAAGGCCTGAAGCTCGTCATCGATGCGCTCGAGCAGGGTTGGACCATCCGCACGCTCGCCTTCGCCAAGGCGGCGCTCGGCAACGCAATGATCGAGAAAACCGCGGCCCGGGCGCTGGCCGCGGGGGCGACGGTGATCGAGGCCTCGGCGAAGGTGCTGGAAGCGATGACGCGGCGCGACAATCCGCAGACGGTGATCGCGGTGTTCGAACAGCGATTCGCGGTGCTCAAATCGTTCCGCGCCGCCGGCGACGATCTGTATGTGGCACTCGACCGGGTGCGCGATCCCGGCAATCTCGGCACGATCATCCGGACGGCCGACGCCGCCGGGGCCAAGGGCGTGATTCTGATCGGGGAAACCACGGATCCATTCGGACTCGAAACGGTTCGCGCCACCATGGGATCGATATTCGCTCTGCCGGTGGCGCGGGCGAGCGAGGCGGAATTCATCGCCTTCGCCAAGGATTTCGACGGACTGGTCGTCGGCACGCATCTCAAGGGCGCGGTCGACTACCGGAAAGTCGGCTGGGCGAAAAAGCCGGTCGTTCTGCTGATGGGCAACGAGCAGCAGGGCCTGACCGAAGCGCTCGCCGCCGCTTGCAGCGCGCTGGCGCGCATTCCGCAGGCCGGCCGGGCCGATTCGCTCAATCTGGCGGTGGCGACCGGCGTCATGCTGTTCGAGGCGCGCCGCCTCGCCCTGTCGCTTGGGAACGCGACATGAAGGCGGCGCTTCCCTACGCCGCCCTGACTTCGGCGCTGGTCGCCGCCGACCAGGCGATCAAGCTGCTGGTCGAGGCCCATTTGCCGTTCGAGCACGCCGTCCCGCTGATGCCGATGCTGTCGCTGTACCGCACCTGGAATCCGGGCATATCCTTCACGCTGCTGGCCGGTTTCGGACCGGCGGCGCTGGTCGCGCTGGCGCTGGCCGTGACGATTTTCGTCCTCGCCCTCGCCGCGCGCACCCCTTCCGGCGAAACGGCGGCCCGGCTCGGTTACGCCATGATCGTCGCCGGCGCGCTCGGCAATCTGATCGATCGCATCGCCTATGGCCATGTCGTCGATTACATCCTGCTCCACACGCGGGACTGGTCGTTTTCGGTGTTCAACCTCGCCGACGCGTCGATCAGCGTCGGTGCGGCTCTGGTGGTGTTGCAGGAAATCGTCAATTTTCGCCGCGAACGACGCCGGCCGGCCGGCGATTGACGGCTGAGGCGGCGCGCGCCAAGCTCGCCCAAAACGGAGATTGCCGCATGACCGAGACCTTCCGCGCCCTTGTCGTCGATCGCGACGCCGAAAAACGTCAGTTCGTGTCGATCCGGGAATTCACCGACGCCGATCTGATGGACGGCGACGTGACGGTCAAGATCGAGGCGACCACCGTCAACTACAAGGACGGATTGGCCATCACCGGCAAAGCGCCTGTGGTGAGGCGGTTTCCGCTGGTGCCGGGCATCGATTTCGCCGGAACCGTGGCGGGGTCGACTCACCCGGATTGGAAGACAGGCGACAAGGTCGTGCTCAATGGCTGGGGGGTGGGTGAAACGCATCACGGCGCCTATGCCGGACGCGCCCGCGTCAACGGCGACTGGCTGGTTCCGATGCCCGCCGGCATGACGGCGGAAACGGCTATGGCGGTCGGCACCGCCGGCTACACCGCCATGCTGGCGGTGATGGCGCTCGAACGCCACGGCCTGACGCCGGCGGCGGGTCCCGTCGTGGTCACGGGCGCGGCCGGCGGCGTCGGCTCGGTCGCCATCGCGCTGCTCGCCAAACTCGGCTGGCACGTGATCGCCTCGACCGGGCGGACGCAGGAGGCGGATTATCTCAAGGGCCTCGGCGCGGCGGAAATCATCGACCGGGTGGAACTGTCGGGGCCGGCCAAGCCGCTTGCCAAAGAACGCTGGGCCGCCGGAGTCGATTCGGTCGGCAGCACGACGCTCGCCAATGTGTTGTCGATGACGCGCTATGGCGGCGCGATCGCCGCGTGCGGCCTGGCGCAGGGCATGGACCTGCCGGCATCGGTGGCGCCCTTCATCCTGCGCGGCGTGGCGTTGCTCGGCATCGATTCGGTGATGGCGCCCAAGTCGTTGCGGCTCGAGGCATGGCGGCGCATCGGCCGCGACCTCGACGCTGCAAAGCTCGCCGGCATTGCCCGGACCATCGCTTTCGACGATATCCAAACGGCAGCCCACGACATCGTCGAGGGCCGGATACGCGGCCGCGTCGTGGTGACGATGCCGGGGTAAACGAAGCCGGTCGTTAAATTTGTAAGGATCGCCGCCAAGGTTCCGAAAGCGCGCCGTGGCAAAATGGCTGCATGGCGCGGCGAAGAACAAATCCGGACGGTGTAGCCGAAGGCGCAGGCGCGCCTTTGGCGCCTTGGCGTGCGCCGGCGCGTCTGGCCATGGTTGTCGCCATGCTCGCGGCCTTGACGGCCGTCCTCGCCTATCTGTCCGGGGCCGCCCGCCTGGTCGTCGCCGGTCTGGCGTTGACCGCCGCCGCCGCGATCCTCGTCGAGCGCGTCGTTTCCTTCGGCCAGTCCCGGTTCGACCGGCGCATCCGCGACGAAGCGCGCAGTCACCGCGAATCGCTCGAACTCATGGCCGACCGCATGTGGGAACTGGCCGAGAACGAGGAGCGATTCCGCGGACTTGTCGATGCGCTCGGGGATATCGTCGTCCACCGCGACCAGCGTGGAACCATTGCCTACGCCAACCGCGCGCTCGCCGACCTCGTCGGCGTCGATACGCGCCAATTGAAGGGCAGGCGTCTGGAAGACATCGGCTTCGAGACCAGCGCGCTTGACGCTCCGTCGCAAGGCGGCAACCGCGATGTCAAATACAGCGGCCCCGCCGGCGAGCGCTGGTTTTCGTGGGTGGAAATCCAGACCCGCGACGAATCGACCGGCGCCGAACAACGCCGGGCGATCGCCCGCGACATCACCGAACGAAAGGCGGGAGAAGCAGCCCTCGTCGCCGCCCGCGAAAAGGCGGAAAACGCCTCCGCCGCCAAATCGCGCTTCCTCGCCACAGTCAGCCATGAAATCCGCACTCCGATGAACGGCGTCATGGGCATGGCCAAATTGCTGGCCGACACCGGGTTGTCGCCGGAGCAACAAACCTATGTCGCGGCGATTTCGTCGTCGGGCGGCGCTTTGCTCGACCTCATCGAGGATCTGCTCGACTTCTCCCGGATCGAGGCAGGCCGTCTCGACCTCGCGGCTTCGCCGATGTCGCCACGCGGTCTGGCGGAATCGGTCGCCGAGTTGCTGTCGGCGCGCGCCTTCGCCAAGAATATCGGCATTGCCGTCACGGTCGAAAAGGACGTACCCGCAACCATCATGGCCGATCCGGGCAAAGCCCGACAGGTGCTGGTCAATATCGTCGGCAATGCCGTCAAGTTCACCGAGGCGGGTGGAGTGGTCATCGACGTTCGCATAGATGGCGCCAACTTGTGTTTCGCCGTCAGGGATACCGGCCCCGGCGTCGCCTCCGGCGACCGGGAGCGCATTTTCGCCGATTTCGAGCAGGCCGACGATTCGACAACGCGGACCCATGGCGGCGTCGGTTTGGGACTCGCCATTTCGCGACGCCTCGCCGCCGCGATGGGCGGCGCAATCGGATTGGAGGACGGCGAGGACGGCGGCTCGACCTTCGTTTTCCGGCTGCCGGTGGACACGGCCAGCGCCGCCGAGACAATCGACGCCACCCTCGCCGGAAGGCGGGTGCTGGTGATCTTGCCGGAGCGGGTGGAGGCGGAGGCGATCGTGGCGTCCATTCGAACGCTCGGCGGCGGGGCTCGCGCCGTCGCCGATCCTGGCGAAGCGCTCGATCTCCTGACGGACGGACCCAGCTTCGACACTGTCCTGGCGGGCGCAACGCTCGAGGACGGCGAACCGGGCGTTTTGGCGACCTTGCGCCAGGCTTCCCCTGCGCTGCGCGGCCTGGCGCTTTTGACGCCCGGGCAACGCGGGCGGATGACTTTGCTGGCCGGACGCGGTTATGAGGGATACCTCGTTCGACCCGTCCGACTGGCGACCCTGTCGCGTTTGGCCTGCGGCCTGGCGCGAACCCCCGTCATGCGTCCATCGCTTCGCTCGCCCCTTGGCAGCGGCGGCGCGCTACGACTCCTGGTGGCCGAGGACAATCCCGTCAATGCACTCATGGTTCGCGCCGCCTTGGAAAAAGCCGGCCATCGTGTGGACGTGGTCGGCGACGGAAGGGCGGCGGTGGCGGCGGCGGGAGTCCAGCTGTTCGACGCCATATTGATGGACCTGCACATGCCCGTGATGGACGGTCTGGACGCCATCGATCGGATCCGCTCCGGCGAGGAAGGGCGCGGCGAACGCCCGGCGCCTATCCTGGTGCTGACCGCCGATGGTCAGGAGTCAACCCGCGCGGAGGCCTTGGCGCACGGCGCCAATGGCGTGATCGTCAAGCCGCTCGACCCGCAGGCGTTGATTGCAACGGTCGAATCCTTCGCCGCCGAACGGGCGCAGGTCACGGCGGCATGACGGCTATCGCGGGGCGCGCTTGGCGAGAATGCGCTGCAGCGTGCGACGATGCATGTTCAGCCGCCGGGCCGTTTCGGAGACATTGCGGTCGCACATTTCGTAGACGCGCTGGATGTGCTCCCAACGCACGCGGTCGGCCGACATCGGATTTTCGGGCGGCGGCATGACCGCCGCTCCCCGGGAGAGAAGGGCGGCGGTGACATCGTCGGCATCGGCCGGCTTGGCGAGGTAATCGACGGCGCCGAGTTTGACCGCGGTGACCGCGGTGGCGATATTGCCGTAGCCGGTGAGAATGACGACGCGGGCGTCGGCGCGCTTTTCGCGGATCGCCGAAACGACGTCGAGACCATTGCCGTCGCCAAGCCGCATGTCGACCACCGCGTAGGCGGGGGGCGCCGCGCGGACGGCGGCGAGCGCCTCGGCGACGGTATCGGCGGAGGTCACCACGAATCCGCGCGTTTCCATGGCGCGCGCCAAGCGGGTCAGAAAGGGTTTGTCGTCGTCGACCAGCAACAGGGTGCGGTCGCCCTCGATCATTCCGGCATCCACGACCATGTCCTGAACTCCCCCTGGGTCGGGCGCGCGTCTTGCGCCCTGCTGGTCAAATAGTCGAATTCGCCGTCTTTTCCAATGGGCGGCGGACAGCCGGCGAACTGGCGGCGCGGGCGAAAGCCGTGCGCGGCCAAACCACGGTGACAATCGCGCCCCGCCCGGCCTCGCGCGCATTGGAAAATGTCACGCTGGCGCCGGAGCGTTCGATCAAGGTGCGGGCGATGAAAACCCCGAGGCCGAGGCCGCCGCCGCCGTCGGCGCGGCCGGACCGGGTCGTCGCATAGGGCTCGCCGATGCGATCGAGCATGTCGGGGGCAATGCCCGGACCATCGTCGGCGATGACGATGCGGACCTCATCGACGCTCCAGCCGGTGGTCACGGTCACTTCCGAACGGGCAAAATCGACAGCATTCTCGATGATGTTGCCGAGGCCGTAGATGACGCCGGGATCGCGCCGCATCACCGGCTCCGGCCCGACGAGATAGCTTTGCTCGAGACGAATGACGACGCCGAAATCGCGATGCGGCGCGGTCACCTCCTCGATCAGAGTCGACAGCGCCTGGCGGACGATCATGTCGGCGTCCTCCGACGACAATGTCGTCAGGCGTTTGAGAATGCCCCGGCAGCGTTCGCTCTGCGAGCGCAACAATGCCACGTCTTCGGCAAATCGCTGGTCATGCGCCAGCGTCTTTTCCATTTCCTTCGCCACGAGGGCGATGGTGGCGAGCGGCGTGCCGAGTTCATGGGCCGCGGCAGCGGCAAGGCCATCGAGCGCCGTCAGGTGCATTTCGCGTTGCAGCACCAGTTCGGTGGCCGACAAGGCGTCGGCGAGTTGGCGCGCCTCCTCGGCGACGCGCCATGCGTAGACGCCGGCGAAGACGATGGCCGCGACCACGGCGACCCAGACGCCGGCGACATAGACATGCGGCAGGGTCAGGGCCGATCCGGGTTGCCAGGGCAGAGGCAAATGGGCGAAACCGAGCACCGTCGCCGCCGTCACGACGATTACGCCCAGGGGCAAAAGTGAAGCGCAGCGGCAAAGACGTCGCCGACACGATCACCGGAATGATCAGGAGGATCGAAAACGGATTGGCGAGCCCTCCGGTCAGGAACAAGAGGCCCGCCAATTGGAGCGCATCGAAAGCGAGAAGCCCGAAGGCGGGGGGCGGCTCCAGCCGGAAATTGGCCGGGAATCGCAGCGCGAGAAACAGGTTCAGCCAGGCCGAACAGGCAATCAGCGCGAGGCAGAAGCTGACGTCGAGAGGAAAGCCGAAGCCGAAATTGACGATGGCGATCGCCGCGCTCTGGCCGATAACGGCGAGCCAGCGCAGGCGAATCAGCGTCGTCAGACGCAATCGCCCCGGACGGTGCAAGTCGTGAAGTGCGGCGGCTTCGACCATGCCCTCTTATGGACCTGCGCGCCACGCGCGCCAAGACCCGTCAGGTTCCGCGCGGTTTGGCGCGGCTTGTGGCTTGCGCCTCCAGCGGATTTTCCGGCCAGACGTGGCGTGGATAGCGGCCCCGCATGTCGGCGCGCACGTCGGCCCAGGAGCCCCGCCAGAATCCGGGGAGATCGCGCGTGGTCTGGATCGGGCGATGGGCCGGAGACAGGAGTTCGAGCGTTAGCGGAACGGTCCCGCCGGCGATTGCCGGGTGAGCGCCCAGACCGAAGAGCTCCTGCACGCGGATGGCCAGCACCGGCGTTTCTCCGTCATAGCGGATCGGCACATGGCTGCCCGTGGGCGCGCTGAAATGGGTCGGCGCCAATTGATCGACCCGGCGCGCCAGATCATGCGGCGCCAAGGCCATCAGGCCGGAGCGCAGCGCCGCCGGAGCGATCCGGTCCGGACGGGCTTGCCCGGCGAGGAACGGCGCCAGCCAGTCTTCGAGGCGAGCAATCAACGCGTTGTCGTCCATCGCCGGCCATGGATCGCCAAGACCGCGGTGCAGCCAATCGAGGCGATGGCGCAGCGTCGTCGCCTCCTTGTCCCACGGCAGGATCGACAGGCCGTGGCCGCGCACCGCGTCGAGCAACGCCACATCTGCTTCGGCGCCGGACGGCGCCGGAAGATTGCTTTCCGTCAGCACGATGGCGCCGATCCGCTCCACGGCGACGCGCCGAATAGCGCCACGCTCCGCATCGAATCGGGTTTCGACCGTTTGCGTGACACGCCCGCCCAGTCGTTCGCGCAAATCCGACTCTTCGATCGCGGCGGCAGCGGTGATGCGGGCGTTCTGCGCCTTGCCCTGCAAATCGGCGACCACCAGAAACGGCTCGGCGGCCAGACGCTCGACGGCGTCGAGCATCGCGCCACGACCATTGGCGAGAAGGTAGCGCCCCGGTTCGCCGCGCGCCTTGGCCACCCGGTCGGGCCAGGCGTCGAGAAGCAGCCGGCCTGCCGGCGGCCGCAATTCGCCTTTGCCGCCCGCCTGCGAGGCGATGCCGCGCGCCAACGAACGGGCGCTGGCGGCGCGATCGCCACGTTCGGCGCGAAAGGCGTCGAGCCGCCGGTCGAGATCGGGCGAAAGGCCGCCTAGACCGCGTTCGGTCAACAGCACCGCCAATTCGGCCGCGGCCAAACCCTCGCCGCGCGCGGTCGCCAGCGCCACCATGTGGGCAAATCGGACCGGCAAGGCGAGTTTGCGCATTGCCGCGCCGGTTTGGGTCATGCGGCCGGCGGCGTCGACGGCGCCGAGACCGGCGAGGAGAGCGCGCGCCTCGGCAAGCGCCGGGGCTGGAGGGGAATCGAGAAAGCTCAATGTTGCGGGATCGGCAACGCCGAAGGCGGCGCAATCGAGGACGAGGCCGGCGAGATCGGCCTCCAGGATCTCGGGCGTGGAGAAAGGCTGCAACGCCGCCGTCTGCCCCGCTCCCCACAAGCGGATCGCCACGCCGGGCGCGGTGCGACCGGCGCGGCCCGCCCGCTGCTCGGCCGACGCCCGCGACAGGCGCACGGTCTCCAGCCGCGTGACGCCGGTGTCGGGCTCGTATTTCGGTACGCGCGACAATCCGGAATCGACGACAACGCGCACCCCGTCGATGGTGATCGAGGTTTCGGCGATGGCGGTCGCCAGAACGACCTTGCGTCGCCCGATCTCCGCCGGCCGGATGGCGCGATCCTGCGCCGCGCCCTCCAGGCCGCCATGGAGTTGAAAAATGTCGACGTCGGCCGCCAGCCGGCCCTCAAGCCGTTCGGCGACCCGGCCGATTTCACGCTGCCCCGGCAGGAAGGCGAGGATCGATCCCGCCTCGGCGGCGAGCGCGTCGCGGATCGCGGCGGCGACTGCGTCCTCGATGGCGATCCCGGCGACGCGGTCGCGGTGCCTGATCTCCACGGGAAACGCTTTGCCCTGCGACTGGATGAGCGGCGCATCGCCGATCAGCGCGGCGAGACGCGCACCGTCGATGGTCGCCGACATGACCAGAACGCGCAGATCCGGGCGCAGACCGCCGCGGATGTCGAGGGCGAGCGCCAGACCGAAATCGCCATCGAGCGAGCGCTCATGCGCCTCATCGAACAAAACAGCGCCGATGCCCGACAATTCCGGATCGTCGACGGCCATGCGGGCGAAGACGCCTTCGGTGACGACGAGGATGCGGGTCCGGTCCGAGATTCTGCGGTCCATGCGCATGGCGTAGCCGACCGTGCCGCCGACTTCCTCGCCGAGCAAAGCGGCCATGCGCCGCGCGGCGGCGCGCGCGGCGAGACGGCGCGGTTCGAGAAGGACGATCCTGCGCCCGCCGAGCCAGCCGGCGTCAAGAAGCGCCAAAGGGACAATCGTCGTCTTGCCCGCTCCGGGCGGGGCGACGAGCACGGCCGCGCCTCCGGCGCCGAGCGCGGCGGCAAGCGGGCCGAGCGCTTCGCCGACGGGAAGATCGGGCAGCGGCAACCGGCTCATGCGCTGATCCGGATCACCGGACCGCCGGCGGCGGCGGCGTCCGCCTCGTCATGGGTGACCAGGAGGGCCGGCAGGCGGCGCGCGCGGACGGCGGCGAACACCAGATCGCGGGTGCGGCCGCGCAAATCGGCGTCGAGGCGCGAAAACGGCTCGTCCAGCAACAGCATCGACGGGTGCGAGGCGAGAACGCGGGCGAGCGCCACGCGGGCCTTCTGGCCGCCGGAGAGCGTGGCGGGGTCGCGGCTGTAAAACCCGGCCAGGCCGACATCGGCCAGCGCCGCCTCGGCCAGGGACCGACGCCTTGCGCGGCCGCGTTCGGCCGCGGGAATCGCGAAAAGGATATTGCCGCCGACCGACATGTGCGGAAACAGCAGCGCGTCCTGAAACAGGATGCCGGCATGGCGCTCCTGCGGCGGCAGACCGGTCAGGTCGCGACCGGCGCAGACAATGCGGCCCGAGGCGCGGAAGGCGGGATCGATAGAACCGGCGACGAACGACAGCAAGGTCGACTTTCCGGAACCGGACGGGCCCATGATCGTCAGCACCTCGCCCGGCGCAATGGCGCAATCGACCTCCAGCAAGTCATGGTCGCCCAGCGCAATCGTCACCTTGTCGAGGCGCAGCCCCATGTTTTCCACCTGTCGGACCCTCAGGTTCGCCCCGGTCCGCCGCGATATACGAGACGGGACAGCATGGCGGCAATGACGAATCCGGCCGCCGGCAGGGTGGCTTGCATGAGCGCCCAGACACCGATGACGCGCCGGTTGCCTCCGGCGGCGAGCGCCACCGCTTCGGTCGTCACGGTCGGCAAGCGGCCCGCGCCAATCAGGAGAGTGGGAAGATAGAGGCCTATCGAGACGGCAAACCCGACAGCGGCGGCGGTGGCCAGCGCCGGCGCGAGCATCGGCAGTTTCACGGTCAGCAGCATGCGCGTCCGCGACCGGCCGAGGCCGAAGGCGACCGCTTCGTATCGACGATCGAAGGCGCGCCAGGGGTCGGACAGCGAAAGGAACACGTAGGGCAGGACGAAAACGAGATGAACCGCGACAAGCAGCGGCGCCGACGGCGTCAGCCCGGCGGCGAGGATCGCCGTCTGGAGGCCGAACAGGAAGGCGATCTGCGGCACGAGGAGGGGCAGGTAAATGAGCAAGCGGGCGCGGCGACCCATAGGTGCGCCGGTTTCGTCTTCGCGCATGAGCGCAGGAACGGCGAGCGCCAGCGCCGCCGCGGTCGCCGCCGCGCCGACGCCAATCGAGCGGAGAAGCGGATCGGCGAGACGCGGCAACACATCGCTCCACCCCGCCAGGGTGAAGCGGTCCGGAAGCGAATCGGGAAACTGCCACAATCCGGCGACCGACCACAGCGCCAACACGAAGAGCCCGGCGAAAACGGTTGCCGCGAACGCCGCCATCGTCGCCACGCCGATCAGGCGCAGCGCCGCATCCCGGCGCAAGCGGAAGCCGGAGCCGCACAGGGCGCGGGCGACCGCGCCGGCGAGGCGTTCGAGGCCGATCCAGGCGAAAATGGCGAAGGCCGAGACGCCGAGTTGCAGCAGCGCGCCGGCCGACGCCTTGAAACGCATGGCGAGATCGGGGTCGTTCATCCATTGCACGAGGCGGACGGCGAGAGGCGGCGGGGTGGTCGGTCCGAGGATGACGGCGACATCGACCACCGAAGTGGAAAAGGCGATGACCGCGAAGACCGGCAGGCGGATTTGGCGGTAGAGCGACGGCCAGACGGTGTGGAGAAATCCGGCGACGCGGCCATAGCCAAGCGCCGCGGCAAGCAGGCGGGACGGCCCTGCGGGCGTTTGCGGCAAGGCGGCAAGCGTCATCAGGAACAGGAACGGCGTTTCCTTGACCGCCAGGCCGGCGATGAGCGCCAGACCCATCGGATCATTGACGATCAACACATCCGGCGGCGCCAGCCAACCGGTCAGTTCCGGCGAGACAAGGCGGGCGAGAAACCCCGAAGGCGCGACCAGAAAGGCAAAACCGAAGGCGGCGGCGGCATGGGGCACGGCCAAAAGCGGCGAAAGACCGCGCCGCAGGCGCTGGAAGACCGGCTCGTCGATCCAGCCGGCGACGAAAAGCATGACGGCCCCAAGCGCCAGCATTGTCGACGCCAGGCCGGCGCCAAGTCCCGAGACCAGCGAACGCGCCAAACCGGGCTCGGCCAGCAGGGTGTAAAAGGGATCGACCGACAAGGTCGAATGGCCGAGCGCCGGAAGAAATCCGAAAGCCGGCAATAGCGTACCGGCAATTCCGGCGACGATCGGGCCGGCCAGCAACGCCATCGCGAGCGGCGGGCCCAACCGCGCGATCATGGCGGCCCGATCAATTGGCGACGCCGTAGCGTCGCGTCCATTCGGCCTCGAGCGTGGTCATCCACGACGGGTGAGGTTCGCCGATCGCCGGGCCGAGCGCGTCGGGGGCGAGCGTCGCCACGCCAAGGTCAAGAGCGTCGAAACGGGCGCGGTCTTCGGCGGAGAGTTTCGCCATCGCCAGCACGGTCGGATCGCCCCAGATTTTCGGATCCTGTTTGCGGGCCTGCGCTTCCGGGGAAAGCAGGAAGTCGGCGACAACGAAAGCCCCGGCTTTCGACGATGCATTGAACGGCACGGCGACAAAATGGCTGTTGGCGAGCGTGCCGCCGGGGAAAACAAACGAACGCACGGTGTCGGGCAATTCGCCGGCGGCGATGGCGCTCGACGCCTCGGCCGGATTGAAGGCGAAGATGATGTCGGCTTCATTGTCGGCGAGCAGCTGTTTCAGCGCGGGGTAATTTTTCGGGAACGCCTTGCCGGCGCGCCAAAGATTCGGATTGAGCGCATCGAGCGTGGCGAAAACGGGGGCGAGGACCGCGCTGGCGTCGACGCTCGACGCGTCCTTCGCCAGCACTGCGCGATCGGCGACGCTTTCGGCGAGCACCTGCTTGAGGAAGGTCGAGCCCATGAAATCCGGCGGCTGCGGATAGGCGAAGCGGCCGGGGTGGGCATTGGCCCAGGCGACCAGTTCGGCGATTGATTTCGGCATCTCCTCCGGCTTGGTGCGAGCCGAATCATGGAAAAACACCAGCTTGGCCATGCCCCACGGACTTTCCTGCCCGTCGACGGGGATGGTGAAATCGGAGCGCAGCGTCGGTTTGCCTTCGACATCGGCGTAGGCGTAGTTCGGCAGTTTCTCGGCCCAGCCGGGCGCCAGCAACAGGCCCTGCCGCTTCATGGCGGAAAAATTCTCGCCGTTAATCCAGATCAGATCGATCTTGCCGTCCTCGGTTCGCCCGGCGGTCTTCTCGGCCAGAACCGAATTCACCGCCGTGGCTGTGTCTTCCAGTTTGACGTGAACGAGCTTGACGCCGAATCGCTGCTCCACTTCATCCCCGACCCAGGCCGTAGGCATTGATGTTCTCGGCGCCGCCCAGGCATTGAAGTAGACGGTCTCGCCGCGCGCATCCTCCAGCACCGCCGGCCAATTGGCCGGATCGGGATCGGCGGCGAACGCCGCGGTCGAGGCAGCAAGGACGGCGATCAAGGCGGCGGCGATTTTCAACATTCCCGGTATCCTCCCGTTTGCCGGCGATAGAGCACGGGGCGCGTTTCGAAAGCAACGCGGCGTTTCATCAAGTCGGCGTCATTTCCCCGTGAGAAAGCCGCTGGACAGGGCATCGGATTTCATGGAACGTTTGTTCCGATTTTGACATGTTCGGCCAAACCCTTTCGGAAATTCCCGCTTGAACCCTTCCGCGACGCCAACCAGTTTCGACGCGCTCAGCGCCGCCATACTCGATCAGCGCGACGCCTTGCCGAAGCGGCTTCGCCAGATCGCGGCGCATGCGCTCGCCAATCCGGACGATATCGCCTTCGGGACGGTCGCCCGATCGCCGCTTCGGCCAATGTTCAGCCGTCCGCACTGGTTCGATTTGCCCAGACATTCGGGTTCAGCGGTTTTTCCGATCTTCAGGCGGTATTCCGCCAAAGGCTGAAAGCGCGGGCCGGAAGCTACGACGAGCGGCTGAAAGCCATTCGCACCGTCGCGGGCGATCGCTCGGGCGACGCCGCCCTGATCGACGGCTTCATCGCCAGCGCCCGCCAGTCGCTGGACCGGCTCGCCGACGGCATCGACGCCAGCGCTTTCGCGGCGGCGGCCGATCGCCCGGCGCGGGCGCAAACCGTGTTCATCATCGGCCGGCGGCGCTCCTATCCGGTCACCAGCTTTCTCGCCTATGCGTTCGGCAAGCTCGGCTTGCGTTTCGTGCAGGCAGGTTCGCCTTCGGGTATCGACGAGGAAATCCTGGCGCTCGCCGGGCCGAAGGACGCGGCGATCTGCGTCACCTTTCCCCCCTACGCGCCGCAAACCGTCGAGCAGGCGCGCGTCCTTGCCGAAGCCGGCGTCGGCGTCGTCGCCATCACCGACGGCCCGTTCTCTCCGCTCTGGACGCTGGCGAGCGACAGGCTGGCGATCGCCGAGGCCGAT
>JADJTR010000008.1 GCA_016711085.1 Phyllobacteriaceae bacterium
GTGGAACTCGGCATATTTATCGGCATGAAGCGCCCGGAAAGCCGCCGAAACGATCGATGCCTTCTGCGATTCCGGACCGAGGATGGGGAATTCCTTCAGCACGAAGCGCAATTCCGGATCGGCCTTGACCATGGCGTTCATGTCGTCGAGGGCGCGTTTGCAGTAGCCGCAATTGTAGTCGAAAAACTCGACAACCGTGACGTTGCCGTCGGGGTTGCCGATGACGGGGTCGGACGGATCCTTGAAGATCGCGTCGCCGGCGCCGGAAATCACCGCCTGGGCGGCCTTCTTCTGTTCGGCTTCGCGCTTCTGCTCCAGCGCCGTCTGCATCGTCTCGATGAGTTCGGGATTGGCGACAAGATAGTCGCGGACAATCGCTTCGACGCCGGCGCGGTCGAGCGTCGCGGCCGGCGCCGCTGGCGCAGCGATCACCCTGGGTTCGGTATCGCTCATCCGGCCGGCGAACACGCCAAGCCCAAGCATGCCGACCGCGACCGCGCCGCCGATCGCTCCCGTGACCATCGCCTTGTTCATGTCCGTGTCCTTTCCGTGTCGACGGCTCGCCGTCAGGATTTTTTCTGTTTGGATCGAGAATTCGAGGATATCCTGGGCCCGCAGCCAACCGGGCGAGCCGTTTTTCATTTTTTGCTGGGCCCGCGCCGCGAAGCTCTTGGCCTGTTTGTAGTCGCCCGAATAGAACGCCGCGTCGGCCTGGGCAAGTTCCGCCTCGGCCGCGTTGCCGAGGCCGACCTGGGCCTGGGCCAGCAATTCGTAACCCATCGGGTTTTCCCGGTCGCGCTGCAGGCCCGATTTCAGTTCGTCGGCCGCGGTCTTCAGAGCGGCTTCCTTGCCGGTCGCGATCAGGGCCTTGGCGTGGCCGAACTGCAGGATCGGCGAGCGGGCGGGGTCGAGGGCGAGGGCGCGTTTGTAGGCGTCCGCCGCTTTGGCCGGCTGGTTCGCCTTCATCAGCACATCGCCGCGCAATTCCTGGAACCACGGCGATGTCGGCGATTTCTCGATCAGCGCGTCGACCTTGGCCAAGGCCGAACGCGGGTTGCCGGTCAGATAGGTGCGCACGGCATCGGCATAGGCGGCCGGCAGGCCGCCTGACTGCTTGCGCAGATTTCGCGCCGCAAGCCTCTGATCCTGGGTGAACGCCGAAATCTTCGCCCGCATGAGATCATGGCGCAATTGCAGGGCCGGGCTATCGGGCTTGTCGAAATTGGCGCTCGCCTTGGCGAGTTCTTCCAGCGCCGAAATGCGGTCGCGCGGCACGGGATGACTGACCTGGTAGGGATCGACCCGCGCGCCCGAAAGCGCCAAAGCGCTCTCGAAACGTGAAAAGGTCTTGAGGAGACCGCGCGCCGACTGACCGGTCTTTTCCAGGTAGGTGACGGCGGAACGGTCGGCGGTGGATTCCTCCGTTCGCTGATAGCCGAGCAAGCCGCGCTTGGCGAGTTCGGCGCCGCCGGCGGCGATGCCGGTTCCCGCTTGCGCCACTTCCATGTTGCCGGCGGCGGCGCCGGCGATTGTCGTGCCGACGCCGAGAAGAGCGGCGACGATCATCATGGTGTTGGCGCGCGCCAGTTGTTCGCGCAGCCGGTCCTGGTGCCCGCCGGCGATGTGGCCGGCTTCATGGGCGAAAACGCCGATGATCTCATTGGGCGTTTCCGCCGTCAGCAGCGCGCCGAGATTGACGAACATGCGCCGCCCGGCGACGAAGGCGTTGAAGGACGGGTCATTGACCAGGATGATCTGCACATTGGTCTTTTGCAGCCCGGCCGCCTTGAAAATCAGGCGCGCGTAATCGGCGACGAGGGCTTCGATCTCGGCGTCGCGAACGATCGGCAAATTCGCCTGGGCCGCCGCCGAAGCCGGCGCGAAGGCGACGGTCGCGGCAAGCAGAAGTCCGGTGAGGATGCGCGGGATCGACATGGCGCGCACCTTAGTGCGGGCCGGCGAAAAGGAAACGGGACAAAGTGCGGCGGTCATGAACTTGTGATCGGCACATCATTCGGGCAATTGTGCGTCGCCCTTTACACCCATACGGTTCATTTGCCGCGCCATGACACTCAAACCATCCAGACGCTCCGGCGTCGACCCGTTCCTCGCCATGGACGTGTTGGCGGCGGCCAATCGCCTGAAATCGGCCGGCCATCCGGTGATCTCCATGGCCGTCGGCCAGCCGTCGGAACCCGCCCCGCTGGCCGTGCGCGAAGCGGCGAAAACAGCGCTGGACGCCGGCGATATCGGCTACACCGACGCGCTCGGGCGAGCCGAATTGCGCCGCGCCATCGCCCGCCACTATGGCGAACGTCACAACATCGATGTCGATCCCGCCCGCGTCGCCGTGACAACCGGTTCGTCGGCCGGCTTCAATCTGGCTTTCCTGGCGCTGTTCAACCCCGGCGACCGCGTCGCCATCGCCCGGCCGGGCTACCCGGCCTATCGCGCCGTCATGGCGCTTCTCGGCATCGAGGTCGTTGAAATTCCGGTCGGCGCAATCGGCACGCTCGACGCGGCTCATGTCGCGGCAGCCCACCGCGTCAAGAAACTTGACGGCGTGCTGACCGCCAATCCGGCCAACCCGACCGGGGCAGGCCTCGGCCGCGACGCCTTCGCCGAATTGGTGCGGTATTGCCGCGACAACGCCATCGCGCTGATTTCCGACGAGATTTATCACGGGCTGACCTATGGCGGCGGCGAAACCTCGGCGCTGGACATCGACGATGGCGCGACGATCATCAATTCATTCTCCAAATATTGTTGCATGACCGGCTGGCGGATCGGCTGGATGGTGTTGCCGGAGGCGCTGGTGCGTCCGGTCGAGCGCATCCAGCAAAGCCTGTTCATTTCGGCGCCCGACATTTCCCAGCGCGCCGCGGTCGAGGCCTTTGGTGCGCGGGACGAGTTGGAAGCGGTCAAGCGCCGCTACGCCGCCAACCGGGCGCTCCTTGCCGAAGCATTGCCGGCGGCCGGCCTGCCGCTTGCGGCGCCGATGGACGGGGCCTTTTACGCCTGGTGCGACATTTCGAAATACTCAAGCGATTCCATGGCTTTCTCCCGGCGCATGCTGGAGGAAATCCATGTCGCGGCGACGCCGGGCGTCGATTTCGATCCCGTCGACGGCCGCCACACGATGCGCTTTTCCTATGCCGGCTCGACGGCCGACATGGTGGAGGCGGCGCGGCGGATCGGTGTTTGGCTGGAGCGGGGCGGCTGATAAAAAAAGGCGGGAACCGGGTTCCCGCCTTCTTGCCTGTCCACTGCGCGCGCTTCAGAAAAACCCGCGGCGCTGCCACCAGCCGCCCTTGCGCGGTTTTTCCTCGGCCGGTTCGGCCTTGGCCGACGTGACGACCGGTTCCGTCGGCGCTTCCGCCGGGGCACGACGACGGGTCCGCTTGGTCTCGGGTTCCGGCGCGGCGGCTTCGGCCGGGGCGACAGCCTGCTCCGGGTCGACTGGCGCAGGCGCGGGTTCCTTGTCATCGCTCGAGGCGACGACCGGTTCGGCTTCCGCCGCTTCCACGCCGTCGTCATCGCCGCTCGCGGCCGAATCGCCGTCATCATCCTTGCGATTGCGTTTGCCGCCGCGCTTGCCGCGCCGGCGCTTCTTGCGCTGGGCTTCGGCATCCGCCTCGGCTTGCGCGGCGGTCAGCTCTTCAGAGGTCGCGGCGACGGTTTCACCGTCGGCGATGGCCGGCGTTTCGCCTGCTTCGCCACCGTCGTCCTGTTCGTCGGCTTCGCCGGCGTCGTCATCGGAGGGCGGGCCGGCGTCGCGCGGCTGTTCGCCGCCCGGTTGTTCGTCGCGGCCGCGACCGCCACGACGGCGGCGCCGGCGGCGGCGCTTGCGGTCGCCTTCGGATTGGGCCGGTTGGTCGCCGCCGCGCTTTTCCGTCGCTTCGGCCTTTTCGTCCTCGTCTTCGTCCTGTTCCTCGACGATGTCGTCTTCGGGTTCGGGCATCGGCATGGGCGGCGGTGGCAGATTCTCCAGCATCACCGGCCGCTCGACGGCCGCGCCGCGGGCGATGGCGTAGTTTTGGCCGGTCAGGGAAGGATCGGCCTCGATGGAGATCGTCAGGCCGAAACGGCGCTCCAGATCGACGAGGTTGGCGCGCTTGTGGTTGAGCACATAAAGCGCCGTCGCCGTTGTGGCGCGCAGGATGATGTTGAAACGCGTATCCTTCAGCAGCGAGTCCTCGATCGCCCGCAGCACGTGGAGCGCGATGGAGGAATCGGAGCGCACATGGCCGGCCCCGCCGCAATGCGGGCAGGTCTGCATCGTGCTTTCCAGCACCGAGGCGCGGATGCGCTGGCGCGACATTTCCAACAGGCCGAAATGCGAGATGCGGCCGACCTGAATGCGGGCGCGGTCGTTCTTCAGGTGATCCTTCAGGCGCTTCTCGACCGAGCGGTTGTTGCGCTTCTCCTCCATGTCGATGAAGTCGATGACGATCAGGCCGGCGAGATCGCGCAGGCGCAACTGGCGGGCGACTTCCTCTGCCGCCTCCAGATTGGTCTGGAGCGCCGTATCCTCGATCGAATGCTCGCGCGTCGAACGGCCGGAATTGACGTCGATGGAGACCAGCGCCTCGGTCTGGTTGATAATGATGTAGCCGCCCGACTTCAGCGTCACCTGCGGATGCACCATGCGGTCGAGCTGCGCCTCGAGACCGGCGCGCGCGAAAATCGGCACGTTGTCGCGATAAGGCTGCACCACCTTGGCATGGCTCGGCATGAGCATGCGCATGAAATCCTTAGCCTCGCGGTAGCCGTCCTCGCCGGCGACCAGGATTTCGTCGATGTCCTTGTTGTAGAGGTCGCGGACCGATCGCTTGATCAGGCTGCCTTCCTCGTAGACGAGGGCAGGGGCCGTCGACTGAAGCGTCAGATTGCGCACATTTTCCCACAGGCGCATCAAATACTCGTAGTCGCGCTTGATTTCGGCCTTGGTGCGGTTGGCGCCGGCGGTGCGCAGGATGACGCCCATGCCCTGCGGCACGTCGAGATCGGCGACGACGTCCTTCAGGCGCTTGCGGTCGAGCGCGCTGGTGATCTTGCGCGAAATGCCGCCGCCGCGCGGCGTGTTGGGCATCAGCACCGAATAGCGACCGGCGAGCGACAGGTAGGTGGTCAGTGCCGCGCCCTTGTTGCCGCGCTCTTCCTTGACCACCTGCACCAGCAGGATCTGCCGGCGCTTGATCACTTCCTGGATCTTGTACTGCCGGCGCATGGGGCGGCGACGGCTCGGCAACTCCTCGAGCGCATCTTCCGCGCCGACGGATTCGACCCCTTCGTCCTCGGCGGCGTCATGGCCACTTCGACCAGCCCGCCATTGCCGCCATCATCGTCGCGGCCCGAAGCCGGTTCCGGAGACAACATCGCCATCGACCGCCATCGCCATCGCGCCCGGCGTGCCCTCGTCATCGTCGGGCGGAGACGCCGGATCCTCGAACGCGGCGCCGGACACTTCCGCCGGCGACGCCTCGACCGCGGTTTCCTCGCCATTCTCGAAAGTTTCGAGCGTGACCGAATCGTCCTCGGCGGCCGCTGACTTTTCGCCTTTTTCAACGCGTCCGCGGCGGTCACGGCCGCCCTTGCGATCGCGCGCTACGCCGCGCCGGCGTTTGCCGTTCGCCGGACGCTCGCCGTCCTCGGCGGCTTCCTCCGCCTCGTCGGCCTCGGCGTCGGCCTTGATCAGCGCCTGCCGGTCGGCGAACGGAATCTGGTAATAGTCGGGATGGATTTCGTTGAAAGCCAGAAAGCCGTGGCGATTGCCGCCATAGTCGACGAAGGCGGCCTGCAAGGACGGTTCGACGCGAGTGACGCGCGCCAGATAGATGTTGCCCTTGAGCTGCTTCTTGTCCTGGGATTCGAAATCGAATTCTTCTATGCGATTGCCGCGTACGACGACGACCCGGGTCTCCTCCGGATGGGAGGCGTCGATAAGCATCTTGTTGGCCATGGGAAATTCTCTCCCCGGCCCGGCGGAGACATCGAATTTTCGGCAGAGCCTGGCATTCGACGTACAGTCCGGCCGGCGCCGGTCATATTGCTGTTCGCGTGCGCGCCCGCCGCCCGCCGCGCGCCGTCCGACGCCAGCGCGATGGCGCTGGTTCTGTCGGTCCTGGCCGCTTGTGCGGACGTCATGCTGGCGTCTCCCCGCGAAACCATTGCTCGGAGGCCCGTTATCCGGACCGGTTCCATTTGCCCGTTACGGGCCGGGCTCGACTTGCGTCTTCGCCCCTTGTCTCGACGGCCGCTTCGCGCTGCTGGCGCGTTCGCTCCGTTAAAGCTTTCGGATCGCTCTATCGTTGATTGCGACATCCGGTTTTCATCGCGGCCCTCCGGCGACACGGTACAGCCGGCTGGCAAACAAACCGGTCGCCGAAAAGGACGACCCAATTTGAGCTTTTATGGCGGCAAACGACATTAGGCAACCAAAAACGGCGTTCGCCTGCGCAAGCCGGCTACTGCGCGCGTGCCGCTTCGCGGTTTTGCTTGCAACGAAAGGTTCGATTAACCATAAACACCTAGGGTCGACGACCAGTGAAGGCGCGAAAGCGCCGCGTGTCGGGTGGCAGGGCCATGGCGTTCATTTTCGCGACGTCCGCTGTGCGCGCGGGCTTTTGCGCCGCGATGATGGCGTTTGCCCTGTGTGGTCCGGTCCGGGCCGAAGAGCCGGTCAAGCCGCTGGCGGTGACGGAATGGCGGGCCGCCGGCGACAAGAGCAAGACCCGCATCGTGTTGGAGTTTGATCGCGCGCCGACCCTGCATTGGTTCTATCTCGACAATCCGCATCGTCTGGTCATCGATCTGCCCGACGCCCGGCTCGCCACCGGAGGCGATGCGCCGGCGCCGGCGGGCCTGGTTTCGGCGATGCGCTTCGGGGCCATGGCGGCGAACCGCACGCGGCTTATTCTCACCTCCGATTCGCCCTTTGTCGTCGAAAATCTCGATGTGCGAAGCGAGGCGGAAAATCGGCATCTTTTATCGCTTGATCTCGGCGCGTCTTCCGAGCGGGCTTTTTCCGCCGCGCTCGACGATCGCGCCTCGATCACCGGTTCGACCCGGGCGGAAAAGAGCGACCGGCTCGGCGCGCGCGCCGAACGCGCCGACGGGCGTTTGTCCGTGGTCATCGATCCCGGCCACGGCGGCATCGACGCCGGGGCGACGGGCGTCGGCGGCACGGCGGAAAAGGTGATCACCCTTGAATTCGCCGAGGCGCTGGCGAAGCGACTGGAAACCGACGGGCGGTTTGTCGTGCACCTGACCCGAAAGGACGACACGTTCCTGGCGCTGGACGAGCGGGTTCGCATCGGGCGACAGCACGAAGCGGCGCTGTTCATTTCGCTTCACGCCGACTCGATCGGGCTGAAGGATCTGCGCGGCGCCACCGTCTACACCATTTCGGAACAGGCTTCCGACGAATTGGCAGCCACGCTCGCCGACAGCGAGAATCGCGCCGACTCGGCCGGCGGCATCATTGCGCCGGAAGCGCCGACCGAAGTCGCCGACATTCTCGTCGACCTCGTGCGCCGCGAAACCCAATCGTTTTCGATGGTGTTCGCCCGAACCCTGGCCGGCGAATTGTCGGAACGCATCCAGCTGATCAAAAATCCTGTCCGCTCCGCCGGATTCCGGGTGTTGAAAGCGCCTGACGTCCCCTCGGTTCTGGTCGAACTCGGGTATCTGTCGAACCAGGGTGACGAAATGCAGCTGAAGGATCCTGTCTGGCGGGCAAAGGCGGTCGACGGCATTGCGCGCGCGGTTTCGCTGTTCCTGTTCAAGCCGAAGGATGGTGTGCGTGGCTGAAAACGGCCCGGCCCTGAGTGCCCGCGCGCGATTCGCCGCGCCCGTTTTTGCCGGCTTCGACTTGGCTTTGCCGCAATTTGCCGTCATCGGCGGGACGACAAAGGATGTTCCCGGCGCCCCGGGACGGCGTTTCCCCTGCAGCTTTTTGCAGGGTAAGGCTGCGGAACGATCCAGGGAGCGCAGATGATTCGTCTGATCGGCTATATTTTCGGCATGGGCGTGACGCTGGCGCTGGTCGCGGCGATCGGCGTCGCCATCTACCTCAACGGCATGACCAAGGATTTGCCGGATTACGAGGTGCTGGCGAAATACGAGCCGCCGGTGATGACGCGCATCCATGCTTCCGACGGTCAATTGATGGCCGAGTATGCCCGCCAGCGCCGACTCTATTTGCCGATCCAGGCCGTGCCGGACCGCGTCAAGGCGGCCTTCCTGTCGGCCGAGGACAAGAATTTCTACAACCATCCCGGCATCGACTTTTTCGGCCTTGGACGCGCGGTTTGGGACAACGTCAAGAGTGGCGGCCGCGCCGGCGGCGGGTCGTCGATCACCCAGCAGGTGGCGAAGAATTTCCTGCTGTCGAATGAACGCACCTACGAACGCAAGATCAAGGAAGCGATCCTCGCCTTCCGCATCGAACAGGCCTATTCCAAGGATCGAATCCTGGAATTGTATCTCAACGAGATTTTCTTCGGCCTCGGCGCCTACGGCATCGCCGGCGCCGCCTTGACCTATTACGACAAGTCGGTCAACGAGTTGACCATCGCCGAAGCCGCGTACCTGGCGGCGTTGCCCAAAGGTCCGGGCAACTACCACCCCTTCCGCTACACCGACCGTGCAATCGTCCGGCGGAACTGGGTTATCGATCAGATGGTCGAGAACGGTTACGTCGGCCACGCCGATGGCGAAAAGGCCAAGGCGGAAGGCCTCGATGTCAATCCCCGAAAGCTAGGCAGCTACCTGTTCGCTTCGGAATATTTCACCGAGGAAGTGCGTCGCGAGATCATCGCCCGCTACGGCGACAATGCGCTCTACGATGGCGGCCTTTCAGTGCGCACTACCATCGATCCGGAATTGCAGGTTGTCGCCCGCAAGGCGCTGCAGGACGGTCTGATGAAATTCGACTCGTTGCGCGGCTTTCGCGGGCCTTTCGCCCATGTCGAACTCGGCGAAGACTGGGGCAAGGCCGTCGGTGAGGTTGTCGGGCTGGCCGACATCCCGGAATGGACCCTGGCAATCGTGCTGGACGTGACGGACGAGGGCCTGAGAATTGGCCTCCAGCCGCCGAAACTGGTTTCCGGCAACCTGTCGGAAGAGCGGGTCGAAGGGTCGATTTCAGTTGAGGATATCGGCTCGGGCATGCGCTACGTCAAGGACGGGAAGCGCCTCAAGGCCAAGTCGCCGGTCGAGGTTTTCACGCCCGGCGACGTGATTTTCGTCGAAGCCAAAAAGGATGCGCCGGGCGCCTGGAAACTGCGCCAACCGCCATCCGTACAGGGCGGACTCGTCGCCATGGACCCGCACACCGGACGTGTCCTCGCCATGGTCGGCGGTTTCTCGTTTGCGGAATCCTCGTTCAATCGCGCCACCCAGGCGATGCGCCAGCCCGGCTCGTCGTTCAAGCCGTTCGTCTACGCCGCCGCGCTCGACAATGGTTACACGCCGGCGTCGGTGGTTCTTGATGCGCCGATCCAGATCAAATCGGGTGGCGAGATCTGGGAACCGAAAAATTACGGCGGCAGGCCGGCCGGCCCCTCGACATTGCGCCTCGGCATCGAACGGTCGCGCAACCTGATGACGGTGCGCCTCGCCAAGGACATGGGCATGAACCTCGTCGCCGAATATGCCGAGCGATTCGGCATCTACGACAAGATGATGCCTGTGCTCGCCATGTCGCTCGGCTCGGGCGAAACGACTGTGATGCGCATGGTTTCCGCCTACGCCATCATCGCCAATGGCGGCCGCCAGGTGAAGCCGTCTCTGATCGACCGCATCCAGGACCGTTACGGCAAGACCGTATACAAGCACGACGAGCGCCAGTGCGAGGGTTGCGTTTCGGCGGAATGGACCAAGCAGGCCGAACCGGACCTGATCGACAATTCCGAGCAGATCCTCGATCCGATGACGGCTTTTCAGATCACCTCGATGATGGAAGGCGTCGTCCAGCGCGGGACGGCGGTGACGCTCAGGGAACTCGGTCATCCCATCGCCGGCAAGACCGGCACGACCAACGACGCCAAGGACGCCTGGTTTGTCGGCTTCACGCCCGATATCGTCGTCGGCGTCTATCTCGGCTATGACAAGCCGCAGACGCTCGGCGACGGCGCCACGGGCGGCGGCCTTGCCGCGCCGATCTTCAAGGAATTCATGAAAGCCTATCTCGCCGATCGCAAGCCGGTGGAGTTCCGCGTTCCGGAAGGGATGACGCTGATCGCGATCAACCGCAAATCCGGCATGCGCGCCGGCAAGGGCGAACCGGACACGATCATGGAAGCATTCAAGCCCGGCACCGGCCCCGCCGATTCCTATTCGGTCATCGGCATGGACGAAATCGCCGGCGAGATTCGCAAACGCGAGATTTCGCCCGAGGCCAAAAGCGCCGTGCAAACCGGCGGCGGCGGCCTGTATTAGGCGTCTGCCGGCTTTACACCATGCCGCCGGCTCCCTATGGTCCGCCCGCTTTGCCGGAGCGGCGAGGCATTTCCCCCGGGATCGAAAGAAATGCGCGCTGAAACCGAGACGCTTGTCGACGACATCAAGCAGGCCATTGGCCTGCTGAGGAGGCATCTTTGACTGGGATCAGTCGATCAAGCGTCTGGACTATCTGAACGCGCGCGCCGAGGACGCTTCGCTGTGGAACGATCCGCAGGAAGCCCAGAAGCTGATGCGCGAACGCCAGAGCCTCGGAGAGGCGATCGCCGCCATCAAGCGTCTTGGCCAGGAGCTTGAAGACAATGTCGGCTTGATCGAACTCGGCGAGATGGAGGGCGACGAGCAGGTTGTCCGCGACGCCGAGCAAGCCATTCGCGCGCTCAACAGCGAAATCGCCCAGCGCCAGCTCGAGACCCTGCTGTCCGGCGAGGCCGACGGCAACGACACCTATGTCGAAGTCCATGCCGGGGCAGGGGGCACGGAAAGCCAGGATTGGGCCAACATGCTGCTGCGCATGTACACGCGCTGGGCCGAGCGGCGCGGCTACAAGGTCGAGGCGCTCGAAGTCCATGACGGGGAAGAAGCCGGCATCAAATCGGCGACCATCCACGTCAAGGGACGCAACGCCTATGGCTATCTGAAGACCGAATCGGGCGTGCATCGTCTCGTGCGCATTTCGCCATACGATTCGAACGCCCGGCGCCACACCTCATTCGCCTCGATCTGGGTCTATCCGGTTGTCGACGACACGATCGCCATCGACATCAACGAGGCCGACTGCCGGGTCGACACCTACCGCGCCCAGGGCGCCGGCGGCCAGCACATCAACACGACGGATTCGGCCGTGCGCATCACCCATATTCCAACGAATATCGTGGTGCAGTGCCAGGCCGAGCGCTCGCAGCACAAAAACCGCGCCAAGGCCTGGGAGATGCTGCGCTCGCGCCTCTACGAGGCCGAGCTGGAGCGGCGCGAAGCCGCCGCCAACGCCCAGGCGGCCAGCAAGACCGACATCGGCTGGGGCCATCAGATCCGATCCTATGTCCTGCAGCCCTACCAGCTGGTGAAGGATTTGCGCACCGGAATGGAAAGCACCAGCCCGTCGGATGTGCTCGACGGCGACCTGGACAAGTTCATGGAAGCGTCGTTGTCGCACCGCGTCCATGGCGGCGCCGATGTCGCGGTGGCGGATATCGACTGATCGCTCAGAGTGCGTCGGCGATGCGTTTGCCGGCCTTGAGAAAGCGGATCGGGTCGACCGCGTCGCCATTGCGGCGAACTTCATAGTGCAGATGCGGGCCGGTCGATCGGCCGGTCGAACCGGCCTTGCCGATCACCGCGCCGGCCGCGACTTTCTCGCCATCGTTGACCTTCACCTCGGACAGATGGGCATAACGCGTCGTCAGGCCGTTGCCATGGTCGATTTCGACCATTTGGCCGTAGCCGCCGTTCCAACCGGCCTTGACCACCACGCCGGCGGCCGTGGCGTGGATGGACGCGCCGAAGGGCGTGCGGAAATCGAGCCCGGAATGAAATGCTGGCGTGCCGAGCAGCGGGTCGGTGCGCGAGCCGAAGGGGCTGGACAGGTCCACGCCGGGCGCCGGATTGCCGAGCGGCGCCCGTCTGGCTACGGCGCGGGCTTTGTCGAGCGCGTTGAGTGCGACATCGAGTTCTTCCACTTCGGCCTGGAAATCGCCGGCCGGATTGTCGACCAGCAGCGGGCCGCCGGTTCCCGTCTTGCCGTCGCCGACATCGAGTGTCAGACCGGCCGCTTTCACCGCGCCGTCGATGGCCTCGATCGTCGTCCAGGCATTCTCGGTCAGGCTACGCAATTTGGCGACCTGGCCGCTTTCGATGTCGCGCAGCGAGCGGTTGATCGACACGAACAGACGATCGGACTGGTCAGCCGCGCTCGCCGGCGCGGGTTCCGGTTGGGGAGAAAGGGCGGCAAGGGAGAAGGTCGCCTCCGCAAGCGACGCGCGCTGATCCGGCTTTGGCGTCGGTGACGGGACCGATTTGGTCAGGCCGGCGGCGCCGGCGCGTTCGATGACCTGGCCGAGGCGCCCGCTGCGATCGGCGAGCCGGTCCTGGCGGCTCATCAACTCGGCCACCTTGTCTTCCATCAATTGCTGATCGAGCAATTGGCGCGAGGTGATGCGATCGACCTGGGCGCGAAGCGCGGCGATCCGATCCTCATAAGCTTGCTGCATGCGCGCCTGGCGAGCGATCGAGCCGCCGATCAAATCGTCGCGCAACACCAGATAGGCGGTGGCGACAAGATAGCCAAGCGCGACGGCGGCGAACACCGAACCCGCGATGCCGAAAATCCAGGGGCGGACGGTGAAATGCCGGATGTCGTCGCCATGGGCGATGATGAATGTATGGGGTTCACTGCGCTTGCCGAAAACTGCCGAACGATTTGCGCTCACGACCACACATCCTTAGCCGCACCAGCCCCGCACCCCAACGCGCACGGCGGCTTGTCACTGAAGGAATTAAACTCCGTTATGGTTAACAAAGGCTTGAGCGTTGCTCCTCGCGAACCGAAGGGGAGGTCTCAGGCGCCTTTCTTCAAGCCCCTGACTTTCGCGAGAACCGCTTCGGCATGGCCGGGAACCGCAACCTTGCGCCAGATTTCGGCGATGCGGCCGTCGGCGGCAATCACGGCGGTGGTCCGTTCGACGCCCATGTATTTGCGGCCATACATGCTTTTTTCGACCCAGACGCCCCAGTCCTGCAATGACGTTTTAGCTTCATCGGCGACGAGTTCGATGGTCAGGTCGTGCTTCTTTCGGAATTTGTCATGGGCCTTCGCTGGATCGGGCGACATGCCGATCACCATTGCTCCGGCCGCGGCGAAATCGTCGCGCAGCCGCGTGAAATCCAGCGCTTCCACGGTGCAGCCGCTGGTGTCGTCTTTCGGATAAAAATACAGAACCACGACACGGCCGCGCAAAGCCGTCAGGCGAACGCGGCCGCCGCCGGCGGAGGGAAGATCGAAGTCGGGGGCAAGGTCTCCGACGGATGGCGGTGTGGTCATGGTCGCGCCTCAAATGACGCGTAGCCCGCAAGTGGCCGGCGACGCAGGTGAATATACGTTCTACATAGGGAATCGGTTCACATCTCGTCCAGAGGCGAGGCAAGGCAACAAACGGTCGTGAATTTGGACGCAGGGGCGCACAGGCACGTCAAAATACGCTTCCGTCGCCGAGATATTGTGGCGCTTGGCGGCCTGCCGTCATCTGTCGGAAAGCGCGCTCCCGTCGATTCGCCGCGAAATTCGCGTTGGTTCTCCCGCCTCCTTGTCGGACTAATCGGGCTGTCGGCCTTGGTGCTCGCCGCGGCTTTTGCCGCCGGGCTGGCGCTCAACGCCGGATACGGCCTGGATCGGATCAACCAGGCCGCAGATGAGCAATTGAGCGCACTGTTCGGTCGGCCTGTGGATGCATTGTTCGCGAAACCGCGCGTTTCGTTGGAAGGTTTCGGGGCCATCGCCGTGGAGGTCAGCGATGCGTCGGTCCGTACGGATGCCGGCGCGATTGTCGCTCAGGCCGACGAGTTGGGTTTTGTCGTCGATCTCCCGACCTTGGCGCTTGGCCGGCTGGCCCTGTCGGGGATCAGCGCGAAGGAAGCGACCATCGACCTTGCCGCGATTTCGCCGTCAGGCGACGATTCGGATCGCGCCACGATTTGGCGGGCGCTCGCTGATCCGGACGCCATGGCGAAAGCGGTCTTTTCCGGCGTGTCCGGGCTCATCACCAGCCTTGACCGGGCCGGCGCCGATCGGATCAACCTGGAGAACGTCACGCTCGATTGGGGTCCGGCTGAGGGCGACGCCATCGCGGTCTCCCGTCTCAGGGCCCGTCGATCCGGGTTGGGCCTTCAAATGGCGATCGATTTGCGCCAAGGCGGGCAGGATTTCTCGATCGCAGCCGATGCTTTGCTTGCCGCCGGTGGCGAAAGGGTCGCCCAATTGAATGCCGCGATCAACTTGCCGGCATTCGGCGAATCCGGTGACGCGTTTTTCACGGCGCCGGCCAGGCTGACGCTAACGGGGTCGCAAACCGGCGTCGAACGCCTGATCCTGAATTTGCAGCCGACCGACCTGACGGCGGCGCCCGACAGCTACAGCCCGCCGATCGCGTTGGCGATCAGCCTGAACGCCGAAATCGCGGTCGGCAGCAACAAGATCGAGCTGCGCGAATTGCGCGCCGAAGGCGGGCGCACGCAATTCGTTTTCAATGGCGCCTTGACCGCGGGCGCGGGTAAGGACGGCGCCTTGCGATACGAACTCGTCAGCGATCGCTCAACGGTAGCTCCTGCCGACTCGCCCGAATCGCCGGTTGATTTCGTCGCCCGCATCGCCGGCACAATCGACCCGTTGGCGAAAGCGATGGTTGCCGAGGAAATCGGCGTGCGCACATCGGGGGGCGAGATCCACGGCACGGCGTCGATGACGCTCTCGGACGGAAAAGCGCCGGCGACCTATCTCGCCATCAGCATTCCGAACGGACTCCCCGTTGCCCACGCCAAGCAGCTTTGGCCGATCGGCGCGGCGCCATCGGCGCGCCATTGGGTGCTCGATAAACTGTTCGGCGGCCAAGTGACGGAAGGATTTCTCGAAATGCGGCTGCAACCGGGGCGGTTGACCGAGGGCTATTTCACCGCGGAGGAAATTTCGGGACATTTCGCGGTCGCCGGAAGCCGTTTCGATATCGCCGGCGACATGCCGCCGGTGCGCGATGCGGCGGGAACCATCGATTTCGCCGGCGACGATGTGAAGATTGGGCTCGTCACCGGAAAAGCCTACATGGCGACCGGCAGATCGGTTGAAGGTAAATCGGGAACTTTGACCATTTCCGACGCGGCTAAGCTGCCGGTCGTCGGAAAATTGAAGCTTTCGGTTTCCGGTTCAGCCGATGCGATCGCCGAACTCGCCTCCTACAAACCGATCGACGCATCGCGGAGATTGCCGGTCGGACCGGATGCGCTGTCCGGCTCGGTGACCGGCGAAGTCGAGGCGGACATCCCGCTTTCGACGACGGGCGAAGCCTATTCCGCCGTCTATGCCGTTGCCCTCGATTTTACCGATCTCGACATCGCAAGCGACTTTGACGGGCAGAAAATCTCGGACGCCGCAGGCCGGATCGAAATCACGCCGGAACGCGCGACCATCAAGGCCAAGGCGAGATTGAACGGTGTGCCGGCCGAAGTGACGCTGGTCGAACCCCTGAGATCGTCAGGTGGCGAGAGGGCGCAGAAAATCGTTCTCGTGGTCGACGAAAAAACCCAAAAAACGCTGGCGCCCGGGTTGTCCTCCATCGTCGAAGGGTCGTTTTCCGTCGAAATGGCCAAGGCGGGCCAGGGGCGGCGGACAGCCAAAGCCGACCTCGCCAAGGCGCGGATCAATTTGCCTTGGGTCGGTTGGAGCAAGGGCGCCGGCGTTCCCGCGATTGCCGAATTCTCTTACGAGGCGTTGAAAGACGGCTCGTCCCGAATTTCCGATTTCAGGCTCACCGGCAAGACATTCGCGATCGCCGGCGACATGGTCGTGCGCGGCGACGCGCTGGCTTCGGCCGAATTCAACCGCGTCAAACTGAATGCCGGCGATGAAGCCTCCGTCACCATCAAGCGCAACGGCAAAGGCTACGACGTTCGCCTGACCGGAAAATCCCTCGACGGCCGCGCCCTGATCAAGGAAGTCCTGGCGGATCCGGTGGCGGCTGGCGAAACGATCGGCACGACGCCGGTCAATTTGAAAGCCGAGATCGGCAGCGTCACCGGGTTTTCCGGCGAGAAACTCGGCGGTTTGACCCTGATCTATACTGGCACAGGAAAAATGGTCGCTAATCTTGTCATCGAAGCGAAATCGTCCGGCGGCGGCGATGTGTCGATCACCAACAAGGCGAAGGGGGAGAACCGTGAAGTGCGCATGGCGTCTTCCGACGCAGGAGCGCTGCTGCGTTTCCTCGATATCTACGAACGCATGCGCGGCGGTTCGATCACGATGGCGCTCGCCGGTGGTCTGACCGGGGCGCTGACCGGGGAAATCGATGCCCGCAACTTCGAGGTCGTCAACGAGCCGCGCCTGAAATCGCTGGTGTCGTCGCGACCGAACGATGCCGATAAAAGCCTTTCCGAAACCCTCGACAAGGAAATCGACACTTCGGTTGTCAAATTCGAGCGCGGCTTTTCGCGCATCACCAAAGGGCGCGGCCTGTTGACGCTCGACCGCGGCATTTTGCGCGGCCCGTTGATCGGCTTTTCCTTCCAGGGCACGTTCTACGACCCGAAAGAGAACATGGCGATGACCGGCACGATGATGCCGGCCTATGGCCTCAACCGCATTTTCGGCGAATTGCCGCTGATCGGACTCATCCTCGGCAATGGCGACGACAAGGGCCTGATCGGCATCACCTTCAAGCTTGCCGGTAAGGCCAAGGACCCGGTGTTGACGGTCAATCCACTCTCTCTGATCGCGCCGGGGATATTCAGGTCGATATTCGAGTTCAAGAAGAGCTGATCGTGGTTCGTTGTTCGTCTTTCGAAAGTCAATCGAACGGAGAACCACGAATGGCGATCTACGAAACACGAACCAACACATGCCTCTTCTTGCCCATCGACAGTTTGACCACGCGGTCGCGAAGGTCTGCGGAAGTGACGATGCGCTTTTCGTCCTTGACCGGTTCGTCGTTGATACGCACCGCGCCGCCCTGGATGTGACGGCGCGCCTCGCCGTTTGAAGCGGCCAGACCGGCGCGCACAAACAAGGCGAGCAGGCCGATGCCGGCGTCGAGTTCGGAAGCGGGAACCGAAATCGACGGCAGGTCGGCGGCGAGCCCGCATTCCTCGAAGGTCTTGCGCGCCGTTTCGGCCGCCGCGTCGGCCTTGTCGCGGCCATGCAGGAGGGCGGTCACTTCCGTGGCGAGGATTTTCTTGGCCTCGTTGATCTCCGATCCGCCGAGAGCGGCGAGCTTGGCGATATCGGAAAGCGGCAGCGGGTGAAGATCTTCAGGAAGCGCTCGACGTCGGCGTCCTCGGTGTTGCGCCAATATTGCCAGAAATCGTAGGCGGAGAGCATCGATTCATCGAGCCAGACCGCGCCGGATGCGGTCTTGCCCATCTTGGCGCCGGACGAGGTGGTGAGCAGCGGCGAGGTCAGCGCGAACAACGATGCGCCCGCCATCTTGTGGCCGAGATCGATGCCGTTGACGATGTTGCCCCACTGGTCCGAGCCGCCCATCTGCAGCCGGCAGCCTTCGCGCTTGGACAGCTCGACGAAGTCGTAGGCCTGCAGGATCATGTAGTTGAATTCGAGGAAGGACAGCGACTGCTCGCGATCCAGCCGCGTCTTGACGCTGTCGAACGACAGCATGCGGTTGACCGAGAAATGCCGGCCGACATCGCGCAGGAATTCCACATAGTTGAGGCCGAGCAGCCAGTCGGCGTTGTTGACCATCACCGCGCCGGCCGAAAAATCGATATAGCGCGAAAAGCTGGCGCGGATGCCCTTGAGGTTGTCCTCGATCGCCTCGACGGTCAGCAGCTTGCGCGACTCGTCCTTGAACGACGGATCGCCGATCATCGTTGTGCCGCCGCCCATCAACGCAATCGGCCGGTGGCCGGTCTGCTGCATCCAGTGCAGCATCATGATCTGGATCAGCGAACCGGCGTGCAGGCTCGCGGCGGTCGCGTCGAAACCGATATAGGCGGTGACCTTTTCGATCCGAAACAGATCGTCGAGTCCGGCGTCGTCCGATGTCTGGTGGATGAAGCCGCGGCTCGACAGCGTGGCGAGGAAATCGGAGCGGAAGGAGGTCATGGTTACGGCCCGGATCGGAGGAATGGCGTCACAGCCGCGCGCGCTTTAGCATCGGCGACGACGGAATCACAAGGGAACGCGGTTCATGGCGCTCGTTCACGCGCTCGGCCTGATGAGCGGCACATCGATGGACGGCATCGACGTGGCGTATGTGGCGACCGACGGCGAAAGCGCCGTCGAGCCCGGTCCGTTTCTGGCGGTTCCCTATGAGGCGGCTTTCCGGCGGCGGATCGAAGCGGGGCTGACAGACGCGGCGGCAATCACGATGCGCGACGAGCGGCCGGGCAATCTGACCGCGCTGGAACGCGCCATCACATTGCGCCATGCCGATGCGGTGCGCGCCTTTCTCGACGGGGCGGGCAGGGATTTGCCGAAGCCGGACATCGTCGGTTTCCACGGCCAGACCGTGTTGCATCGGCCCGAGCGGGGTTTGACGGTGCAATTGGGCGACGGGGCGCTGCTGGCGCGCGAAACCGGCATTCCGGTCGTCTTCGACATGCGCGCCAACGACATGGCCCATGGCGGGCAGGGCGCGCCGCTGGTTCCGGCTTTTCACGCGGCATTGGCGCGAGGGTTTGGTCCGGACCGCTTTCCCGTCGCCTTCGTCAATATCGGCGGCATTTCCAACATCACCTTCATCGACCGGGCCGGTGACCCGGTCGCCTTCGATTCCGGACCTGGCAATGCGCTGATCGACCAATGGGTGCAGGCCCGCGCCGGCATTGCCTACGATGCCGGCGGGCGCATCGCTTCGGAGGGCGGTATCGACGAGGCGGTCGCCGCCGCCTATCTCGACAAGCCGTTCTTCGCCCGGCCGGGACCCAAATCGCTCGACCGCAACGATTTCACCCTGGCCGAGGCGCAAACGCTCGGTCTCCACGACGGCGCGCGCACACTCGCCGCCGTTTCCGCCCGCGCCATCCTCAAAGCGGCCGCCATCCTGCCGGCGGCGCCGAAAATGTGGATCGTCTGCGGCGGCGGCCGCAGGAACGATGCGATCATGGCCGATCTGCGCGCCGGCGGGCGGGAAACGGGCGGAGAGGCGATTCTCGCCGAAGACGCCGGTTTCGACGGCGACGCCATGGAAGCGGAAGCCTGGGCCTATCTGGCGGTGCGGTCGCTGAAAGGCTTCGCCCTGACCTTCCCGACGACGACCGGGTGCCGGGAAGCGGTCAGCGGCGGGGTTCTGGCGCGGCCCTGAACCTCACCTCAGCCGTTTCGGCTTGGCTTCCGTCAGTTCGCCCGACAGGCGGCGATCGACATAGGCGCCGCAGATATCGATCACTTCCTCGGTCTGCTCGCCGAAGAAATGATTGGCGCCCTTGATCGTCTTCTGGGTGATGACGATGCCTTTCTGGTGGTGCAGCTTGTCGACCAGTCCCTGTACATCCTTCGGCGGCGCGACCTTGTCGGCGTCGCCATGAACGATCAGGCCGGACGACGGGCAGGGGGCGAGGAAGGAGAAATCGTAGATGTTGGGTTGCGGCGCGACCGAGATGAAGCCCTCGATCTCCGGCCGGCGCATCAGCAATTGCATGCCGATCCACGCGCCGAAGGAATAGCCGGCCACCCAGCAAGTCTTGGAATCGGGATGCAGCGACTGGACCCAGTCGAGCGCCGAAGCGGCGTCCGACAATTCGCCCGAGCCATGGTCGAACTCGCCCTGGCTGCGGCCGATGCCGCGGAAATTGAAACGCAGCGTGGTGAAGCCGCGCTTCTGGAACAGGTAGAACAGCTCGTAGACGATGCGGTTGTTCATCGTGCCGCCGAACTGCGGATGCGGGTGCAGGATGATGGCGATCGGCGCGTTCTTGTTGGTCGAAGGCTGGTAGCGGCCTTCGAGCCGGCCGGCCGGTCCGGCGAAAATGACCTCAGGCATGAACGCTCCTTAATTTGCATGCGCGGCCGTGCGACGCCAGCGTCTGCTTGACCGCCTCGACAGGGAAAACTACGTTTAGAACGGTTCAAAACTTGCGCCGACGAGACAGTTCGGTCGCGAGCGGCTAAATAGGACGGGATCGGGCGCGTTATCAAGGAAAATGCGCTCAACCGATCCGCCGCCGAAATGAGGGAGTGTTGGCCGGCATGAATGCGCCGCGCAGCTGGCTGGACTGGAATGCGACCGCGCCGCTCGGCGAGGCGGCCCGCGCCGCCATGATCGCTGCGCTCGACGCCGGCAATCCGTCTTCTGTCCATGCCGACGGCCGCGCCGCCCGCGCTTTGGTCGAAAAGGCGCGTCGGCAGATCGCGGCGCTGTGCGGCACGCGGGCCGAACATGTCGTTTTTACATCCGGCGCATCCGAGGCGGCGGCGACGGTGCTGACGCCCGATTGGCGGTTGGGGCGTTCGCCGTTGCGCTTTTCGCGCCTTTACGTCGCGGCGACCGACCATCCCTGCGTCCTGTCGGGGGGCCGATTTCCGGCCGAACGCGTGATGCGTCTCGGCGTCGATGCGAGCGGCGTGATCGATCTCGCGACGCTGGAGGCGGCGCTCGCTGGCCGCGACAACGCCGATGGTCTGCCGCTCGTCGCTGTCCATCTCGCCAATAACGAGACCGGCGTGATCCAGCCGATCGCCGAAATCGCGGCCCTGGTTCATGCTGCGGGCGGCCGGTTGATCGTCGACGCTGTGCAAGCGCCGGGACGGATTTCCGTCGATCTTTCAACGCTGAACGCCGATTTCCTGATTCTTTCCGCTCACAAGATCGGCGGACCGAAGGGCACCGGCGCCATCATTGGCGCCTCCGATTTGCTGATGCCGGCCCCGTTGATCGGCGGCGGCGGCCAGGAAAGGGGCCATCGCGCCGGCACCGAGAATGTCGCTGCGATTTCCGGTTTCGGCGCGGCGGCGGACGAGGCAGCGCGCGGACTGGCGCATTCCGGCGTGATGGCCATCTGGCGCGAAGGCGCCGAGGCGGAAATCCTGCGGCTGGCGCCGGACGCCGTCTTTCACGGCCGCCTTGCGCCGCGGCTGCCCAACACCACCTACTTCTCGATTCCCGGCCTGAAAGCCGAAACCATGCAGATCGCCTTCGATCTCGAAGGCGTTTCGGTATCGGCGGGTTCGGCCTGTTCCTCAGGCAAGGTCGGGAGGAGCCCGGTGCTGGACGCGATGGGCGCGGACGCCGATCTCGGCGCGATCCGCGTGTCGATCGGCCCGGCGACGGGCGACCGCGAAATGGCCGCGTTGGTCGCGGCGCTCGAAAAAATCGTCGCACGCAGGGAAAAACCGGCGCGAGCGGCATGAAAATTAGGCGTTGCGGCTGAAAACCGCCGCGGCGCGCACTAGATAAAGTGAACGGTCGCGACTAAGACCGTTCACAACGACTGCAACGGCCGGACCTTGAACCCGGCATGGATGGAGTGAATGGCCGATGCCTGCGGTCGAAAAGACCATCGAGCAGGTCCGCGATCTTGACGTGGACCAGTACAAATACGGTTTCATCACCGACATCGAGACCGAGCTTGCGCCGAAGGGCCTGAGCGAGGACATCATCCGTTTCATCTCGGCAAAGAAAAGCGAGCCGGACTGGATGCTCGAATGGCGGCTCGACGCCTACAAGCGCTGGCTCACCATGGAAGAGCCGGATTGGGCTCGCGTCGACTATCCGAAGATCGATTTCCAGGACATCTATTATTACGCCGCGCCGAAGAGCCAGTCGGGGCCGAAATCGCTCGACGAGATCGATCCGGAGCTGCTGCGCACCTATGAAAAGCTCGGCATTCCGCTGCGCGAGCAGGAAATCCTCGCCGGCGTGAGAAAGCCTGGCGAAGCCTCGTCGCTCGACGAAGGCGACAGCGACAACGTGTTCAAATCCGGCCGGGTTGCGGTGGACGCGGTGTTCGATTCCGTTTCCGTGGTCACCACCTTCAAGGACGAACTGAAAAAGGCCGGCGTCATCTTCATGTCGATCTCGGAGGCGATGCGCGAGCATCCCGATCTGGTGCGCAAATACCTCGGCACCGTCGTGCCGCCGACCGACAACTACTATGCCACGCTCAATTGCGCCGTGTTTACCGACGGGTCCTTCGTCTTCGTGCCGAAGGGCGTGCGCTGCCCGATGGAGCTGTCGACTTACTTTCGCATCAACGAGAAGAAATCCGGCCAGTTCGAGCGGACCCTGATCATCGCCGAGGAGGGGGCCTACGTCTCCTATCTTGAAGGCTGCACCGCGCCGCAGCGCGACGAAAACCAGCTCCACGCCGCCGTGGTCGAACTGGTCGCGCTCGACGATGCCGAGATCAAATACTCGACCGTGCAGAACTGGTATCCCGGCGACAAGGACGGCAAGGGCGGCATCTACAATTTCGTCACCAAGCGCGGCGATTGCCGGGGCAGGAACTCCAAGATTTCCTGGACGCAGGTCGAGACCGGCTCGGCCATCACCTGGAAATACCCGTCCTGCATCCTGCGCGGCGACGGCTCGCGCGGCGAGTTCTATTCCATCGCCGTGTCGAACGGCCGCCAGCAGGTCGACAGCGGCACCAAGATGATCCATCTCGGCAAGAACACGGTGAGCCGCATCATCTCCAAGGGCATTTCGGCCGGGCGCTCCAACAACACCTATCGCGGCCAGGTCTCGGTCAACCGCCGGGCCGACAACGCGCGCAACTTCACCAATTGCGACTCGCTCCTGATCGGCAACGATTGCGGCGCCCACACCGTGCCCTACATCGAGGCGCGCAATCCGAGCGCCAAGTTGGAGCACGAGGCGACGACCTCGAAAATTTCCGAGGACCAGCTGTTCTACGTCATGCAGCGCGGCGTGCCGCAGGAAGAGGCGATCGCGCTGATCGTCAACGGCTTCGTCAAGGAAGTGCTGCAGGAATTGCCGATGGAGTTCGCCGTCGAAGCGCAGAAGCTGATCGGCATTTCGCTGGAAGGGAGCGTCGGGTGAGCGTCGTTCCGAAAAACGTCCCCTGGACACGCGGCGGCTGGCAGTTTGGCGTCGAGCCGGCGACGGCGCGGCCGCGTGCGGAGGAGTCCTGGCGGCTTGACGGCTTCAATGAAATCTACGGCCTTCCGCTCGCCTGGACTGATGGCGACGCGCCGGACGCCTTGCCACAGGAAGGCGCGATCGGCGCCATCGACGGCTGGCGCGAGGCGCAACGCGGTTCGGACGCCTATCTCGTGGCGGCGCGCGGCGTGTGGAGCGGATTTCCCGACCCGGTGTCTTTCTCGCTGTGGCGCATGAAGGCCGACGAGATCGCCTGGCGATTCCTCGGCCATTTCGACGAATGGCCGGGAAATTGGACGATGGAGGCGGCGCGATGAAGCCGGTCATCAACATTGCCGACGTGGCGCTGCGCGACGGCGGCAACGGCAAGGCGTTCAAGGCGAAGATCGGTTCCTTCGGCCAGCAAATCGGCTCGACCGGAATTGGCGCCATGCTGACGGTGGTTGAGCCGGGCGAGAAGGCATTTCCCTTCCACGTCCATCACCGCAACCATGAACTGTTCGTCATCCTCGAAGGCGAGGGCACCTACCGGTTCGGCGAGGAGCGCTTCCCCGTGAAGGCCGGCGATGTCTGCGCCGCGCCGGCGGGAGGGCCGGACAAGGCCCATCAGATCGTCAACACCGGCGCGACGACCCTCAAATATCTCGGCATTTCGACAAAGGAAGACACCGAGGTGGTCGAATACCCGGACTCGACGAAATTTGCGGTCATGAGCCGCTTCGACTGGTCCAACCCGGCGGCCGGCGGCATCCGCTATGTCGGCCGCAAGGAAAACAGCCTCGACTATTTCGAAGGCGAGGAATGAGGGAAACATGCTTGAAATCCGCAATCTCCACGCCCGCATCGCCGAGAACGGCACGGAAATCATCCGCGGCCTCAATCTGACGGTGAACAAGGGCGAGGTCGCCGCCATCATGGGCCCGAACGGCTCGGGCAAGTCGACGCTGTCCTATGTCATCGCCGGGCGCGCCGACTATGAGGTGACCGAGGGCGACATCCTGTGGAACGGCGAATCCATCCTCGCGATGGACGCGGCCGAGCGCGCCGCCAAGGGCGTGTTTCTCGCCTTCCAGTACCCGATGGAAATCCCCGGCGTCGCCACCATGGAGTTCCTCAAAGTGGCGATGAACGCCCAGCGCAAGGCGCGGGGCGAAGAACCGCTGAAAATCCCGGAATTCCTCAAACGCGTCAAAGCCGCCGCCGCCTCGCTGTCGATGAACATGGACATGCTGAAGCGTCCGCTCAATGTCGGTTTTTCCGGCGGCGAGAAGAAGCGCGCCGAAATCCTGCAGATGAAGCTGCTGGAGCCGTCGCTGTGCGTGCTCGACGAGACCGATTCCGGCCTCGACATCGATGCGTTGAAGATCGTCGCCGACGGCGTCAACGCGCTCCGCTCGCCCGACCGGGCGATGATCGTCATCACCCACTACCAGCGCCTGCTCGACCACATCGTGCCCGACACGGTGCACGTGCTCTACAAAGGCCAGGTCATCAAATCCGGCGACAAATCGCTCGCCTTGACCCTGGAAAAGGACGGCTACGCGCAGATCACCGGCGAGGCGGCCTGATGAACGTCGTCGTTCCTTTGCCGCGCACCCCGGCCGAGACGGCGCTGATCGACGGCGCGCGCCGTCCTGCCGCCATCGAGGCGTTGCGGGCGCGCGGCCTGCCGACGCGACGCGTCGAAAGCTGGCACTACACCGATCTGAAAACGCTGCTGCGCAACCTGCCGGCCGACGCCGCGACGCCGGCGGCGCTGCCGCCGGTGCTCGAGGGCTCCGCCGTTCTGGCCATCGTCGATGGTGCGCCGCGGATCGTCGCCGCGCCGGCGGGCGTTGATGTTTCGGCGTTGGGCGATGCCGGCATCGCGGCGCTGTCCGCGCCGTTTGGCGCGGACGACGCCATCGGCCAGATCAATCTCGCCCATGTCGCCGACGGCGTGCGTCTGGCCGTCGCGGCGGATGCGACACTTGTCGCGCCGGTCGAAGTCCAGTTCCGTTCGGGCCGAGCTTGCCACGCCCGCGTTTCGGCCGCTTTCGGCGCGGCGTCGCGCGCCGTAATTATCGAACGCCAGTCCGGCGGCGGCTTTTCGACGGCGGTCTGCGATTTGAACATCGGCGATGGCGCGGAGATTTCCTGGATCGTCGTGCAGGAGCGCGATGACAAGGCCGTCCATCTCGGCCAGGTCAACGCGACGTTGGGGACAAACGCCAAACTGAACCTGTTCGTCGTCAACGAGGGCGGCAAATTGGTGCGCCAGGAAATCCACGCCCGCGCGGCAGGCGAGGGATCCGAATTCCGCCTGCGCGGCGTGAATTTGATGGCTGGCGGCGCACATGTCGACGTCACCATGACGCTGACCCACGAGGTTCCGCACACCTCGTCGACAGCCGTGGTGCGCAACATCGTCACCGGCCGGGCCAATGGCGCGTTCCAGGGCATGATCAAGGTGGCGCGGCAGGCGCAAAAGACCGACGCGCGCATGGCCTGCAACACGCTGCTGCTCTCCGACGAGGGCGGGTTCTCGGCCAAGCCCGAACTGGAAATCTTCGCCGACGATGTCGCCTGCGGCCATGGCGCGACGGTGCGCGAAATCGACCGCAACCATTTGTTCTACCTGATGGCGCGCGGCGTGCCGGAACGCGAGTCGCGCGGCCTGCTGGTGAAAGCCTTCGTCGCCGAGATCATCGAAGAACTTGACAATGAAGGACTGGTCGAGGCGCTCGAACACCGGCTCGACCGCTGGTTTTCGGCGCACGGGTGAGACAATGAACGTCGCGATAAAACCCTACGACGTCGAAACCATCCGCAGGGATTTCCCCATCCTGTCGCGCACCGTTTACGGCAAGCCGCTGGTCTATCTCGACAATGGCGCGTCGGCGCAGAAGCCGCGCGCCGTCATCGACGCCATGACGCACGCCTACGAGCACGAATACGCCAACGTGCACCGCGGCCTGCATTTCCTGTCGAACGCCGCCACGGACGCCTACGAGGCGGCGCGCGAGAGCGTGCGCGCCTTCCTCAACGCCGGCTCGGCGGAAGAAATCGTCTTCACCAAATCGGCGACCGAGGCGATCAACCTTGTCGCTTACGGTTTCGGCATGCCGAATATCGGCGAAGGCGACGAGATCGTGCTCACCCAGATGGAGCACCATTCCAACATCGTGCCGTGGCATTTCATCCGCGAGCGTCAGGGCGCGAAACTGGTGTTCGTTCCTGTCGGCGAAGACGGTTCCTTCGATATCGCGGCGTTCGAAAAGCGCTTGACGCCGCGCACCAGAATGGTCGCTGTCACCCACATGTCGAACGTGCTCGGCACGGTGACGCCAATGAAGGACATCGTCCGCATCGCCCATGCGCGCGGCATTCCCGTGCTCGCCGACGGCAGCCAGGCGGCGGTGCACATGCCGGTCGACGTGCGCGATCTCGACGTCGATTTTTACGCCATCACCGGCCACAAGCTCTACGGCCCGTCCGGCGTCGGCGCGCTCTACGGCAAGGCGGAGCGCCTGAAAACCATGCGGCCCTTCATGGGCGGCGGCGAGATGATCCTGGAGGTGACGGAGGAGAACGTCGCCTACAACGATCCGCCGCACCGTTTCGAGGCCGGCACGCCGCCGATCGTCCAGGCGATCGGCCTTGGCGCGGCGCTACGCTACATGGAGAGCGTCGGCCGCGACGCCATCGCGGCGCATGAGGCGATGCTGCTCGACTACGCAACCGAGCGGCTTTCGCGCATCAATTCGATCCGCATTTTCGGCAGTGCGCCGGGCAAGGGCGCGATCGTCGCCTTTGAGATGCAGGGTGTGCACGCCCACGATGTGGCGATGATCATCGACCGGGCCGGCGTCGCCGTGCGCGCCGGCACCCATTGCGCCCAGCCGCTGCTCAACCGTTTCGGCGTGACCTCGACCTGTCGCGCCTCTTTCGCCATGTACAACACGCGCGCCGAGGTCGACGCGCTGGCCGACGCGCTGGAAAAGGCGCGGACGTTTTTCGGGTGACCGCGATGATGGACAATGAAACCAAAGCCCAGGCGGAGGACTCCGTCGTCGCATCGGCGAGCATTCCGGCCGAGGAGGTCGAGCGGCTGACCGACGACATCATCGCGGCGCTGAAGACCGTGTACGACCCGGAATTGCCGGCCGACATTTTCGAGCTCGGGCTGATCTACAAGATCGACATCGAGGACGACCGCTCGGTCATCGTCGACATGACGCTGACGGCGCCGGGCTGCCCGGTCGCCGGCGAAATGCCCGGCTGGGTCGAAAACGCCGTCGCCTCCGTCGAGGGCGTCAAGGGCGCGACGGTGAAAATGGTGTTCGATCCGGCCTGGACGCCGGACCGCATGAGCGAGGAAGCCCGCGTGGCGCTCGGCTGGTATTGAAAATTGCGGGGAGGCGGTCGCCAACCCACATGGAAGAGGAAAAGCGGGTCGGACCCGCCCGAACGAGGATAAGGCCATGGGCCGTTTCGCCGTCATCAGCCTGACCGACCGCGCCGCCGCGCGCGTGCGCGATATCGTCGCCGATCGCGAGGGCGCCGCGGGGATTCGGGTCTCGGTGAAGAAGGGCGGTTGCGCCGGCATGGAATACGCCGTCGATCTCGTCACCGATCCCAACCCGAAGGACGACCATGTCGAGCGCGATGGCGTCCATGTCTGGGTGGCGCCCGAAGCCGCGCTCTATCTGCTCGGCACCGAAATGGATTTCGAAGCGACGACGCTCAGGACCGGCTTCGTCTTCAACAACCCGAACCAGACGTCTGCCTGCGGCTGCGGCGAATCGGTCGAATTGAAGCCGGCCGACCTGAAGGCGCTGGCCGAGGCGCGCGCGCGTGCATAGGTCGCCGGCCCACCGCGCTTGCCGCCAGGTCAAAGAAAAAGGCCGGCGCCCGGCGCCGGCCTTTTCCTTGTTCGATACGAAAACCGGTCAGACCGAGACGGCGGCGAGAGAGGCCGCGATGCGGTTGAACAGGTTGCCGATCTCGTTGCCGAGCGCGCCGGCGCCGACGACGATGGCGAGCGCGATCAGGGCGGCGATCAGGCCGTATTCGATGGCGGTCGCGCCGGATTCGTCTTTCAGAAAACGCGAGAAAAGCTTGGTCATGGGACATTCCTGGTTCGTCGTGTTGGGCGTTGACGGTCTTTGCGCCGTTCAACTGATGAGGAGCATTGCGGGAGCGGATTTGAGGTCTCATAACAGACGTGATTACCGGAGACTGAAAATTTCGATTAAACTCAATTGCGGTTTGCGCGCCCACGGCTTACCCGGAAATGCTGCGGGCGCTATGGAGAAAAGCGCACCGCCGATATGATTTTTCGAGCGCTTATATCGTACAGAACTGCCGGCGAATGCGTGAAGTAAAAATAGAAAAATCCTATGTTTTCTTGGATATATACAATCGGATTGTAAAATACATGCTTGGAATCATTGGGTTGATGCATGGAAAAGCTCAGCAACTTCGGTGATAGGCGTCAAACAGGATTTTGTGTACACTGTGGTGGCACGACAGAAACAAAAGATCATGCTCCTTCAAAGGTTTTTCTCGACAAACCATATCCAGCGGATTTGCCGACTCTCCCTTGTTGCAAGCAGTGCAATGAAGGGTTTTCAGCAGACGAGGAATACTTCGGAGTTTTTATTGATTGTGTGCTGAGCGGCAGTACGGATCCTGAAAGGCTGCACCGGGAAAAGACTCGCAAAGCTCTCGTCAGCAATCCGAACTTACGTGCTCGCATCGAGCGTTCAAAAAGGGAAGCGGACACGCTCGGCGGTGGGAAAATCGTTGTTTGGCAGCCTGAAGAAGCCCGTGTCCAAAACGTGGTTGTCAAACTTGCGCGATGCCATGCCGCGTTCGAATTGAACGAACCACAATTGTCTGAACCGGCTCACGTCATGTTTATGCCACTTGCGTTGATGAACACGGAGCAGCGTCAACAGTTCGAGGATCATCCATTCGGTGGAAGCCTTCAGGTGTGGCCTGAGGTAGGAAGCCGGGCGATGCAGAGGGTTCTGATCGCGGATCAAGCCTACAACGAAGGATGGCTGACTGTTCAAGAGGGTCGCTATCGCTACATGGCAGTAGGTGCCGGCGACGTGGTCGTGCGGGGTGTCTGCAGCGAATATCTTGGCTTCGAGGTGATTTGGGAATGAACTGGTGCCCCCGGACGGAATCGAACCGCCGACCTTCGGTTTACAAAACCGCTGCTCTACCAGCTGAGCTACAAGGGCACGGGCGGCTTGCTAGCACAGACCGCGCGGCGATTAAACAATTACGACGCCGCTTCGTGACGACCCCGCCAGCCTCGTGCTAACCCTTTTTGGAAGGGTTGTCGCATCCATGCCGAAAGCAAGGCTTTGTTTCGTTTCGTCCGACGCGCCGGAAGCCGCCGCGGCGCGCGACCGGCTGATCGCGCGCTATGGCCAGTCGACGCGCGAGGCGGCCGAGACCATCGTGGTGCTCGGCGGCGACGGATTCATGCTGGCCATGCTGCGGGAAACCCTTGACGGCCATCAAAAGCTCTACGGCATGAATCGCGGTTCGGTCGGCTTTCTGATGAACGACTATCATGAGGATGGTCTGGTCGAGCGCATCGCCCACGCCAAGGCCGAAAATCTTCGTCCGCTCGAAATGGCCGCCACCTGCGCCGACGGCAAATCGACGCCGGCGCCGGCCATCAACGAGGTGTCGCTGTTTCGCCAATCCTATCAGGCCGCCAAGATCCGCATCACTGTCGACGGCAAGGTGCGCATGGAAGAATTGATCTGCGACGGCATCATGGTGGCGACGCCGGCCGGCTCCACCGCCTACAATCTTTCCGCCCACGGGCCGATCCTGCCGCTCGACGCGCCGCTGCTGGCTTTGACCCCGGTGAGCCCGTTCCGTCCGCGACGCTGGCGCGGCGCGCTGCTGCAAAAAAGCGCCGAGGTGCGTTTCGACGTGCTGGAGGCCGACAAGCGCCCCGTCAACGCGGTCGCCGACCATCACGAGGTCAAGTCGGTGGTCAGCGTCTCCGTAAAGGAATCCGGGCAGACGACGGCGGGCATCCTGTTCGACGACAGCCATTCTTGGGACGACCGGATTCTGGCCGAGCAATTCCGCTACTGATTTACCGCGACAACAGGGAATCATTGACTTTCCGGCCCCCGCGCTCTAACGCGGCGGCAAGCACAGTTGCGCGAGGCCGGACAGCGGCCTGATCGCGCCCCGGTTTCCGGCGCGGGCTTGAGCCTCCCCGGAAACGCAATCGAGAAAACAGACCACGTGACATCAATCGAATCCCCGGCCGTTCCGGCCACAGACTTTTCCGGCCTTGGCCTTTCCGACAAGGTTATTTCCGCTGTCGCCGACGCCGGCTACACCACCCCGACGCCGATCCAGGAGCAGGCCATCCCCCACGCCGTCGCCGGCAAGGACGTGCTTGGCATCGCCCAGACCGGCACCGGCAAAACCGCCTCCTTCGTGCTGCCCATGCTGACCCGCCTGGAAAAAGGCCGGGCGCGGGCGCGCATGCCGCGCACGCTGATCCTCGAGCCGACGCGCGAACTCGCCGCGCAGGTGGAGGAAAATTTCGTCAAATACGGCAAGAACCACAAGCTCAACGTCGCGCTGCTGATCGGCGGCGTGTCGTTCGATGACCAGGATCGCAAGCTGCAGCGCGGCGTCGACGTGCTGATCGCCACGCCGGGCCGCCTTCTCGATCATTTCGAGCGCGGTAAACTGCTGCTGACCGGCGTGGAAATCCTCGTCATCGACGAGGCCGACCGCATGCTCGACATGGGCTTCATCCCCGACATCGAGCGCATCTGCAAACTGACTCCGTTCAACCGCCAGACCCTGTTCTTCTCGGCCACCATGCCGCCGGAGATCACCAAGCTGACCGAGCAGTTCCTGCATGCGCCGGTGCGCGTGGAAGTGTCGCGCCCGGCGACGGCGGCGACGACGGTTCTGCAGCGTTTGGTCAAGTCCGGCCCGCAGGATTTCCACAAGCGCCAGGCGCTACGCGACCTGATCGCCGCCGAGGACGCCGAGATCAAGAACGGCATCATTTTCTGCAATCGCAAGACCACGGTTGCCGAATTGTTGCGCTCGCTGGTGCGCCACGGCCTCGACGCCGGCGCGCTGCATGGCGACATGGACCAGCGCGCCCGCATGGCCATGCTGGCCGGGTTCCGCGACGGCAAACTGAAGCTGCTCGTCGCCTCCGATGTGGCGGCGCGCGGCCTCGACATCCCCGATGTCAGCCACGTGTTCAACTACGATGTGCCAATCCATGCGGAAGACTACATTCACCGCATTGGCCGCACCGGCCGCGCCGGACGTTCGGGCAAGGCGTTCACCATCGTCTCCAAGCCCGAGATGCGCTATGTCGACGCCATCCAGCGGCTGACCGGCCATCCGATCGAATGGCATGACGGCGATTTGTCGACCGTGGTCGTGCCGGAAGGCGAAGAGCATGTCGAACGCAAGCCGCGCCGGGGCGAAAGGCCGCGCCGCGCGGCCGGGGCGAACGCAAGCCGCGCGCGCCTAAGGCGATCGCCGCCATGCCGGAAGTTGAAACGACCGTCGAGGCGGAAGCCGCGCCGGCGCGCAAGCCGCGCCCGGAACGGCGCAAGCCCGTCGAAGCCGTTGCCGAACGCCATGCGCCGGAACCGGTCGCCGTTGCGCCGGAACAGCCGCGCGAACCAATCCGTGCCCACGCGCCGCGCGACCATGCGCCACGCCGCGCCGAACCGGTTCGCGATCAGGTGCGCGAGCTTGGCCCGCGTCGCGACGACAAGCGCCGCCATGATACGCGCGAGGAACGCGAAACCCGCGTCGGTTTCGGCGACGACATGCCGGATTTCATGAAGATCGAAGTCAGGATCTGACGCGAGACCACGCGAAAACGCGGGCCGGCGAGGCGCGCGTCTCTGCCGTTTCACGCCTCAGGTCAACAGCCGGAACAGTTTCAGCACCTGCTCGAACCGCGCCCCATAGGGCGGGCGCAGCATCGCGCCGGCGTTGAGGGGCGACTGGATGAATACCGGTTTTTCCTTGCTGAAGGCGCGAAACCCCCACTCGCCGTGATAAGCGCCCATGCCGCTTGGTCCGACGCCGCCAAACGGCTGGCTTTCCTGGGCGATGTGCAGCAGGCAATCGTTGATGGTGACGCCGCCGGAAACCGTTTCGCGCAAGATTTTGTCCCGGCGCGCGCCATCGCGGCCGAACCAGTAGAGCGCCAACGGCCGGTCGCGGCCGTTCACGAAGGCGATCGCCGCCTCGATGTCGCGATATTCGACGATCGGCAGAACCGGTCCGAAAATCTCTTCCCGCATGAGGCGGGTTTCGGGATCGGCGCCGAGGACGAGCGTCGGCAGGAACTTCCGCTTGTTGCCGCTGGTCTCGCCGGCCGGATTGATCTCGATGATCTCGGCCCCGCCTTGGCGCGCTTCGCCGACCAACTCGCCCAGGCGTTGATGGTGGCGATCGCTGACGATGGCCGTGTAATCGGAATTGGACACGATTCGCGGATAGAGCCGCGCCATCGCCGCCGCCAACTTGGCGGCGATCGTCGCTCCCTGGCCGGCCGGGACCATCAGATAGTCCGGCGCTATGCAGGTCTGGCCGGCGTTGAGCAGCTTGGCGTAAGCGACGCTCGCCACCGCCTTGTCGAGATCGCAGGAGGGATCGAAAATCGTCGGCGACTTGCCGCCGAGTTCCAGCGTTACCGGCGTGAGGTTTTTCGCCGCCGCCAGCGCGACATGGCGGCCGACCTGCGTCGAGCCGGTGAAGACCAGATGATCGAAGGGCAGCGCCACGAACACCTTGCCGACCTCGGCGTCGCCGATTGCCACCGCGACTTCCTCGGGCGTGAAATACTTTGTAACCAGTTGCGCCAGCAGGTCGGAGAAGCGCGGCGTCAGTTCCGAAGGCTTGATCATGACCCGGTTGCCGGCCGCCAGCGCCGCCACGGCGGGGGCGAGCGCCAACTGGAACGGGTAGTTCCACGGCGACACGACGCCGACGACGCCGAGCGGCTGCGGCACGAGCCTGTTTCGCGCCGGCCAGAAGGCCATGCCGGTATGTATTCGCTTCGGCCGCATCCAGGATTTGAGATGCGACATCGCATGGCGGATGCCGGCGCGGACAATGAGCAGTTCGGCGAGCCGCGTTTCCTGGCTGGAGCGGCCGCCGAAATCAGCGTCGATGGCCGTCGAGATGTCGTTCTCGTGGTTTTCCGTCAGCGCCAGCAACTTGGCGAGCCAGGCGCGGCGATGCTCGTAGTCGGGAAAGGGTTCGCTTGCCGCGGCGGTTTTTTGCCGCTGCAAGAGGTCCGATAAAGCCGGTGCGGTCTGGGTCGGCATCGCTGTGCTCGCTGCGTTGGCGTCACGCCAGTATCGGCCCGCGTCAGGCGCGACGGCAAGAGCCGATATCCTGCCGTAGCGGCAGCCGGACTCCTTTTGAACGCGCGATTATTTCGCCGCCCGCCTGGCCGCCTCCGCCGCCAGCCGCACCCACTTCCCCATTTCGTCAGGATCGTCGAAGGCGTCCGGCGGAATGGTCCAATAGGGCATTTTGACCGGGGCCTTCTTGCCCTCATAGGTCCATTGCCGACAGCCGGCTGCTTCGAAAAGCGGCGCGGAAACGGTGTCGGCCTTGAGCAGGATTTCGCCGTCGACCTCGACCGCGACGATGCCGGCGTCGGCATAGACGCCCTTGCCGCCGAACATCTTCTTGATTGTCACGGGGCCGAGCGCGGAAAACATCTCGGCGATCGCCGCGTTATCCATGGTCATGCTCCACCATCGAGATGCCGCCGGGCGGCGTAGAGCGCGATCGCCGCGGCGTTGGAAACATTGAGCGATTTGATCGCCCCCGGCATGTCGAGGCGGGCAAGCGTATTGACCGTTTCGCGCGTCTTCTGCCGCAGACCTTTGCCCTCCGCCCCGAGCACCAGCGCCAACCGGTCGCCGGCGAGGGTTTTTTCGAGCACGGCCGGACCTTCCGAATCGAGCCCGACGGTCTGGAACCCTTGCGCTGCGAGCGTTTCCAGCGCCTCTGCGAGGTTGCGCACCTCGATGAGGGCAATGTGTTCGAGCGCGCCGGACGCGGCCTTGGCGAGCACCCCGCTTTCCGACGGCGAATGCCGGCTGGCGGTCACCAGCGCCTGCGCGCCGAAAGCGACGGCCGAGCGCAGGATGGCGCCGACATTGTGCGGATCGGTCACCTGGTCGAGGACGAGAACAAGACGGGCGTCGCCGAGCGCCTCCAGCCTGAGCGGCGTCAGCGCCTCGACTTCGGCGACGACGCCCTGATGCACGGCGTCCTCGCCGACAAGTCGGTCGAGCGCGCGCGGCTCGACGATATCGAGCGGATACGCCGCCTTCGCCCCCTCGTCGATTTCCAGCCGCTGCAGGGCGTTGCGGGTGGCGAGCAGACGACGGATGCGCCGTTTGGGGTTGTCGAGCGCGGCCCTGACGGTGTGCAGGCCGTAGAGCCGCACCGTGTCGTCATCGGCTTTTTCGGGCGCCGGCGACGTGTCACGATGCGCCCGGCGCAAGCGTGCGAAATGCGAATCCTTGGGCGTGTGGGAGGGCGGCTTGGTCATCGCGGCCTTATAGCGGCGTCAGCCGGCTTTGGCGATCCTCGCCGCCTCGATCGCCAACCGCACTTCGCCCATGACCGCGACGAGGCGGGGATCGTCGCCGCCGACGCCGAACGCGTCCTCGATGGCGAACACGACTTCGCACAGGGCGGCGTCAACGAGATCGCCGCCGTCGGCGGCCGGCGCGAAATCGAATCGGCGACGATTGACGTCGAATCGGCTAATTCCCGGCAAAGCGGGGTGCGAATCGCAATGACGCAGAACGCGAATTTGGGGCACGGCGCAACAGTCCGTCTCACTCATCGGACAATGAAGGCTGGTCTCCGGTTAATTCGGCGTAAAGCCGCACGAGGAACAGCATGGGCTTTCTCTATTTTCTGGCCGGAGTCGATCGTGATCTCATCGAAAAATCGTCGCGGATCGACCGCATCTGGGCGGCGCAGATCGGCGTTTCGCTGATTTTCACCTATGTTTTCGTCGCCGCGATCACCTTTTTCTCGCTGAACTACTTCCTTGGCGCGACCGTCGTCGTCGTCGCCGTGGCGCTGGTCGTCGCCGGCATCGTCACGCTGTTCGACCGAGCGCTGATGATCTCCGACTGGCTCAATATCGGCCTCATCGACGAACTGGCCCAGCATGTGCGCAACCGGCCGCTGCGCCAGAAGATCGCGACTTTGCCCTATGGCCGCGTCATCAAGGTGTTCCTGCGCGTCGCCGTGTCGCTGGTGATCGCGCTGACCCTGTCGCTGCTCGCCGAAGCCGCCCTGTTCGGTCCGACGCTGCGCGCCAGCCTCGAACGCGACAATTTCGCCGCCAACGCCGATTACCGCGCCGCCATGGCGGACAAGGAAAACGAACTGCGCGCCGCCATCGCGGCACAGGCGGCCATCGTCGCCGACATCGACAAGCGTCTCGACCCGTTAGCGTTGGCTCCCGTCGAACCGATGAGTCTGGCGACGGCGGCGGAAAAGGCGCGCCTGGAGGACCTCAGGGGCGCGGAGAATTCGGCCAAGGAGCGCATGGCGGCGCTGGAAGAGGCCAATCGCACCCTGCGCCGTGACATCCATGCCGAGAAAACCGGCGCGTCGGTCGACAAGAAATACACCGGCCGGCCGGGCTGCAATCCGGGATCGCGCTGCGACATCTACAAGCTTGACCTTTCGGAAAACGAAATCGAGCTGCAAAGCGTCACCGCCGCGCTGGAGCGCCATCGCGCCGATCAGGCCGCGCTTGTCGAGGCGCTGGAGCGCCGCGCCGATTCGCGCCTGCCGTCCGAATTGCAGGTCGCCGAGTTCCGCGCCCGCCGCGACGCCGCCGCCGGACGGGTGCGCGCGCTTGAACAATCGCTCGCCGCCGATCTCGCCGCCAAGGAGGCCGAGTTGCGCGCTTCCGGCGTCCATGTGCCGCTCGGCGACGATCCGATCGCCCGCGTCCACCAATTGTCGGTGATCAAGGCCGATCCGAAGATCGGGCCGACGATCGCGGCCCTGTCGCTCGCCGTTCGCCTGTTCATCGCCTTTCTCGAAGTCGCCCCGGTGATCGCCAAGATTTTCTTCTCGCCCGCCAGCGCCTACGCCATATGGCTGCGCCAGGAGATCGCGCACGCCCAGAGCGAGGCGCGCATGATGACGCTGGCCACGATGAAGAAGGCGAGCGGGCGCGAGGAGGAAGTGGCGCAGCTGGTGCACGAACTCAATCTGCGCCGCGCCGGCCGGCTCAAGCGTCGCCATGACGCCGACGCGCCGCCCCGCCGCGATGCGACGGGCGAGGGGGCGGCCTGAGGCAGGACCCGAACTGTGGCGGAAATGGCGTCGAAGCGTGTTGACAGGCCTTGGCCTGATCGCCATAAGGCCGCGTTCGCGTCCGGCCCGCCGGCGCGGCAGGGACCGGGAGAGTGTCCCGAGCGGCAAAGGGGGCGGACTGTAAATCCGCTGCGTAAGCTTCGAAGGTTCGAGTCCTTCCTCTCCCACCATCCTCGTGGCAGGATGTCCGGCGCGCGGGTGTAGCTCAATGGTAGAGCAGCAGCCTTCCAAGCTGAATACGAGGGTTCGATTCCCTTCACCCGCTCCAGCCTTCACTGATTTGCTGAAGGTTCAGTACGCGAACATTCCCGATGATCCCGGGTCGGTCAAAGGCGAATTTTCTCACAATTGGGGGCGGGACCAGCTTGCGGGCCGGTGGGCCAAGCGCGAGAATTCTCACGTGAACCGATCAAGGGGAAGTCGAAGTTAATTTCGCGGCTTGCGGCTGTTGTTGCGTGGCTCATCCTTATTTTCTCGGGATTGCAGTTCGCGTTGGGGCTATACATCGGGATTTGGGGAAGTTCCGAAATGGCCCAACGGTATTTGGCGGCTGCAAATGCCGGTGAGGGCATCGATAGAGCAGTAGTGCGGATATTTCGGCTACGCCGCCTACGTCACGGCGCAGACGAACGAAATGCGCCCCCACGCTATAGACTATCGGCTCGCTGATCCTGTTCTGCATCATGTCGGACCGGACGCTCGCCGCCGCGTTCAGCTTCTGACCGGCAAAAGCCCTCCCGCAATGTCCACGGCCGGGTCGCTGCGGGGGCTTGCGCCGCCGGAGCGAAAGCCCTATTTGGCGCGCACCTTGAAACCCGGCCCCGCGCGCCGGAACAGGACAGGACGAGGACGATGGCCAAAGGTAAATTCGAGCGCAACAAGCCGCATGTGAACATCGGCACGATCGGTCACGTTGACCACGGCAAGACGTCGCTGACGGCTGCGATCACGAAGTTTTTCGGCGAGTTCAAGGCGTATGACCAGATCGACGCGGCGCCGGAGGAGAAGGCGCGCGGCATCACCATCAACACGGCGCATGTGGAGTACGAGACGGCGGCGCGCCATTACGCCCATGTCGACTGCCCCGGCCACGCCGACTATGTGAAGAACATGATCACCGGCGCGGCGCAGATGGACGGCGCGATCCTGGTGGTTTCGGCGGCCGACGGCCCGATGCCGCAGACGCGCGAGCACATCCTGCTCGCCCGCCAGGTCGGCGTTCCGGCGCTGGTCGTGTTCATGAACAAGGTCGACCTTGTCGACGATCCGGAGCTTCTCGAGCTGGTTGAGCTCGAGGTGCGCGAGCTGCTGTCGAAATACGAATTCCCGGGCGACGACATTCCGATCGTCAAGGGCTCGGCGGTGTGCGCGCTCGACGGCTCCAACAAGGAGCTGGGCGAGGACGCGGTGCGCGCGCTGATGGCGGCGGTTGACGCCTACATTCCGACGCCGGCGCGTCCGGTGGACCAGCCGTTCCTGATGCCGATCGAGGACGTGTTCTCGATCTCGGGCCGCGGCACGGTGGTGACGGGTCGCGTCGAGCGCGGCGTGATCAAGGTCGGCGAAGAGGTCGAGATCCTCGGCATCCGCGACACGTCGAAGACGACGGTGACGGGCGTGGAGATGTTCCGCAAGCTGCTCGACCAGGGCCAGGCGGGCGACAACATCGGCGCGCTGCTGCGCGGCGTCGACCGCACGGGGGTGGAGCGCGGGCAGATCCTGTGCAAGCCCGGTTCGGTCAAGCCGCACAAGAAGTTCAAGGCCGAGGTCTACATCCTGACCAAGGAAGAGGGTGGCCGCCACACGCCGTTCTTCACCAATTACCGTCCGCAGTTCTACTTCCGCACCACCGACGTGACCGGCATCGTGACGCTGCCGTCGGGCACCGAGATGGTGATGCCGGGCGACAACGTCTCGGTCGACGTCGAGCTGATCGTGCCGATCGCCATGGAGGAGAAGCTGCGCTTCGCCATCCGCGAAGGCGGCCGCACCGTCGGCTCCGGCATCGTCGCCAAGATCACCGACTGACGCGGACCCGAAAAGAAAAGGGGAAAGGCCGGCCGTTGCGCCGGCCTTTTTCGTTTTCGGATCGGTCTTGGCGGGGCGGTTGACAGGGCGGCTCAACTAAACTAAGCGTGCCGGACTAAGGAAAACGCCATGAAAACCTACAACGTCCATGAAGCCAAGACCAATCTGTCGCGGCTGCTCGAATTGGCCGAGAAAGGCGAGCCTTTCATCATCGCGCGCGCCGGCAAACCGGTTGTCAAGGTCGAGCGGATAGAGGCCAGGCCGCCGCGCCGCATCGGGTTCCTCGCCGGCCAGGCGAAAATACCGGACGATTTCGATGCTATACACGCCGCCGAGATTGAGGCGCTATTCGGTGCGCGGAAAAAGTGAACCTGCTGCTCGATACGCATTTGCTGCTGTGGGTCGCCTACGAACCGCGAAAGTTGACGCGGGCGGCGGAGGATCTGCTCGGCGAACCGGACAACATCCTCTTCTTTAGCGCCGCCAGCCTTTGGGAGGTGGCGATCAAGGCCGCGCTCGGCAGGAGCGATTTCACGGTCGAACCCGCGCCGCTTCGCGCCGGCCTTCTCTCCAACGGATACCGGGAACTCGCCATCGAAAGTAGGCATGTCCTCGCGTTGCGGCGGCTGCCGCCGATTCACGCCGATCCCTTCGATCGCATGCTGCTCGCCCAGGCGGGCGAGGGAGGCCTGACGTTGATCACGGCCGACCGGGTCGTCGCATCCTATGGCGGCGCGGTGCGCCTCGTTTGACGAGCGGGAGCACAAAAGCGTTTGACGAAATGACCGCGCAAGGCTAATGGGCGGCCCATTCCGGCCGGTTCGCGAGGACGGCGGGAAAGTTAGGGGTATAGCTCAGTTGGTAGAGCGGCGGTCTCCAAAACCGCAGGTCGCGGGTTCGAGCCCTGCTGCCCCTGCCAGATACCGGCGGCAACGCCGGCATAGCAAGTTGTCCGGACGATTGGATGGTTCGGCGGCGTGCGTTCGGTCTTGAAGCGGATGGCCCGAAAGGGGTGCGAATGCGCTTGCGCATTGGTGGAATCGGCTTTAAGGAGTGACGACAGACACGCGACGCGTGGGGCTGGCAACAGCTCTTTGCGTCGCAAATCGCGTCCCCAAAGAACAGTCGGCTCATTTGCCCGGTTTGCGGGCTTGGTCCGGTTATTCACGGGTGGCGCGGGCAACGAGCGGCGCGATGGCATCGAAATCATCCAATCCCTTCATCTTCCTGCAGCAGGTGCGGTCGGAAGCGGCCAAGGTCACCTGGCCATCCCGGCGCGAGACGATGATCTCGACCCTGATGGTCGCGGCCATGGCCATTCTCGCGGCGATTTTCTTTTTTTCGGCCGACCAGCTGATGGGCTGGGCCGTCGGCCTCATTCTCGGCGGCCGGTAAGCGGCGGACCTGAGGGAGTAACGACATGACGGCCCGGTGGTATATCGTTCACGCCTATTCGAACTTCGAAAAGAAGGTCGCCGAATTCATCACTGAAAAGGCGCGCCAGAAGGGCCTTTCCGACAAGTTCGAGAAAATTCTCGTGCCGACCGAAAAGGTCGTCGAGCTGCGCCGCGGCCGCAAGGTCGATGCCGAGCGCAAGTTTTTCCCGGGCTATGTGCTGGTCAAGGCCGAGCTGACCGACGAGGTGTTCTCGCTGATCAAGAACACGCCGAAGGTGACCGGGTTTCTCGGCGATTCCAAGCCGGTGCCGATCACCGAGCGCGAAGCCGAGCGCATCCTGCACCAGGTGCAGGAAGGCGTCGAGCGGCCGAAGCCGTCCGTGCTCTTCGAGATCGGCGAGCAGGTGCGCGTGGCCGACGGCCCGTTCGCCTCGTTCAACGGCACCGTGCAGGAAGTCGATCCGGAGCGGTCGCGCCTGAAAGTGGAAGTTTCGATCTTCGGGCGCGCGACGCCCGTCGAACTCGAATTCGGCCAGGTCGAAAAGGCCTGACGAAAAGCGCGTGGGAGGGCAGGCGGCCTGGCCGGCTGTCTCGACCCGGACCACGCAACTGCAACCCGGCCGGCTTCGCCCGGCCATAGAAAAGGCAGAACAGAATGGCCAAGAAAGTCATGGGCCAGATCAAGCTGCAGGTGCCAGCGGGGTCGGCCAATCCGTCGCCCCCCATCGGCCCGGCGCTCGGTCAGCGCGGCGTCAACATCATGGAATTCTGCAAGGCGTTCAACGCCGCCACGCAGGAAATGGAAAAGGGTTCGCCCGTCCCGGTCGTCATCACCTACTACCAGGACAAGTCGTTCACCTTCGCCATGAAGACCCCGCCGGTGAGCTATTTCCTCAAGAAGGCCGCCGGCGTCGCCTCGGGCTCCAAGGAGCCGGGCAAGGCGAAAGCCGGCAAGGTCACCAAGGGCAAGGTGCGCGAAATCGCCGAAGCCAAGATGAAGGATCTCAACGCCGCCGACATCGAAGCGGCGATGCGCATGGTCGAGGGCTCCGCCCGCTCGATGGGCCTGGAAGTGGTGGAGTAAGGCGATGGCTGTCAAGATTGCAAAGCGCGTCGCCAAGACCCGCGAAGGGCTCGATCCCAACAAATCCTACGCCCTCGGCGAAGCCGTCAGGCTGGTCAAGGACCGCGCCAAGGCCAAGTTCGACGAGACCGTCGAAGTGGCGTTCAACCTCGGCGTCGATCCGCGCCACGCCGACCAGATGGTCCGCGGCGTCGTCAACCTGCCGAACGGCACCGGCCGCACCGTTCGCGTCGCCGTGTTCGCGCGCGGCGCCAAGGCCGAGGAAGCCACGGCTGCCGGTGCCGACATCGTCGGCGCCGAGGACCTGGTGGAAACCGTGCAGAAGGGCGAAATCGATTTCGACCGCTGCATCGCCACGCCGGACATGATGCCGCTCGTCGGCCGTCTCGGCAAGGTGCTGGGTCCCCGCGGCATGATGCCGAACCCGAAGGTCGGCACGGTGACGGCGGACATCGCCGCGGCCGTGAAGGCCTCGAAGGGCGGCGCCGTCGAGTTCCGCGTCGAGAAGGCCGGCATCATCCATGCCGGCGTCGGCAAGGTTTCCTTCGATGTCAAGGCGCTCGAAGAGAACATCCGCGCCTTCACCGACGCGGTGAACAGGGCCAAGCCGTCGGGCGCCAAGGGCAACTACATGAAGAAGATGTCCATCGCCTCGACCATGGGCCCCGGCGTCAAGGTTGATCTGGCGAGCCTCGCCGCGTCCTGAAGCATGAATTGAAGAAACGGTCGCAACGATCCGTTTCATGACGAATTCCGGACCGTTCGCGGCCCGGAAAACCCCGGAGGGAAACCTCCGGACTTCCTGTCCGAGATTGCGGGTGGCCCGCCTTAATCCATTTGGGCCCGCATGAGACAGGGGAGAGCCGTTTCGAAGGGCCTCGCGCCCGGGCAAGTGGTTCGAACCGTGTTGGCCTTTTGCCTGCGCGCCAGTCCCTGGCGTGTCGGATAAGGGGACAGGATCCTCGAAACGTCGCGTCGGAAAAGGGCAACCGAAGCCGCGCGGCAAAAGGCAACCAGACGGGCAGGCCGGGAAACCGGCCTTTCCGTCAACCGGAGAGACGAAGTGGACAGAGCGGAAAAACGCGAATTCGTCACGGAGCTGAACTCGGCGTTCACCAGCGCCGGCTCGGTTGTCGTGGCCACTTACGCCGGTCTGACCGTCGCGCAAATGAACGACCTTCGGTCGAAAATGCGCGCCGCGGGCGGATCGGTGAAGGTCGCGAAGAACCGCCTCGCCAAGATCGCTCTTCAGGGCACAGAATCGGAAGGCATCAGGCCCTGTTCAAGGGACAAACCCTGGTGGCTTTTTCCGGCGATCCGATCGCCGCGCCGAAGGTCGCGTCCGACTTCGCCAAGACCAATGACAAGCTTGTCATTCTTGGCGGCGCCATGGGCAAGACCACTCTCGACGCGGACGGGGTCAAGTCACTGGCTTCCCTGCCGTCGCTCGACGAGCTCAGGGCCAAGCTGGTGGGCATGATCGTGACCCCGGCAACCCGTATCGCCCAGGTCGTCAGCGCGCCGGCAGCCCAGCTCGCCCGCGTGTTCGGCGCCTATGCCCGGAAGGACGAGGCGGCGTGAGGCCGTTCCTCGAAGTCTTGAAATCCGAAGTTCGAACCTGACACAAGGAACTGAAAAAAATGGCAAATCTCGCCAAGATCGTTGAAGACCTGTCGGCCCTGACCGTGCTCGAGGCGGCCGAGCTGTCGAAGATGCTCGAAGAGAAGTGGGGCGTTTCCGCCGCCGCGCCGGTGGCCGTCGCCGCCGCCGGTGGCGCCGCCGCCGCCGCTGCTCCGGTCGAGGAGAAGACCGAGTTCGACGTCATTCTCGCCGCCGTCGGCGAAAAGAAGATCGAGGTCATCAAGGAAGTCCGCGCCATCACCGGCCTGGGCCTCAAGGAAGCCAAGGACCTGGTCGAAGGCGCGCCGAAGTCCGTCAAGGACGGCGTGTCGAAGGCCGAAGCCGAGGACATCAAGAAGAAGCTCGAAGCCGCCGGCGCCAAGGTCGACGTCAAGTAAGGCCAGTTTCGTCCGGCGGGCGGCTTTCGCCCGCCGGACGCCTGTTCGCGCAAACGGAACCCTTTTCCCGCCGGCCGCAAACGGCCCGCCGGAAACGGGTTCCACCCGTTTGAAATCCGCCGCATGACGGCGCGCAAGCACAGGCTCGCAAGAGCCCGCAACCGACGCAAGGAGCGACGATGGCGCAGGTCCACACGTTCAACGGTCGCCGACGCATTCGCAAATTCTTCGGCAAGATCCCGGAAGTCGCCGAGATGCCGAACCTCATCGAGGTTCAGAAGGCATCCTATGATCAGTTCCTGATGGTGGAGGAGCCCAAGGGCGGGCGTCCGGACGAGGGATTGCAGGCCGTCTTCAAGTCGGTCTTCCCGATCTCCGACTTCTCGCAGACGGCGATGCTCGAATTCGTCAAGTACGAGTTCGAGGCGCCGAAGTTCGACGTCGACGAGTGCCGCCAGCGCGACCTGACCTATGCCGCGCCGCTGAAAGTGACGTTGCGCCTGATTGTGTTCGATATCGATCCCGATACCGGCGCCAAGTCGATCAAGGACATCAAGGAGCAGGACGTCTACATGGGCGACATGCCGCTCATGACCATGAACGGCACCTTCATCGTCAACGGCACCGAGCGCGTCATCGTCTCGCAGATGCACCGTTCGCCGGGCGTGTTCTTCGACCACGACAAGGGCAAGAGCCATTCGTCGGGCAAGCTGCTGTTCGCCGCCCGCGTCATTCCCTATCGCGGCTCGTGGCTCGACATCGAGTTCGATTCCAAGGACATCGTCCACGCCCGCATCGACCGCCGCCGCAAGCTGCCGGTGACGTCGCTGCTGATGGCGCTCGGCATGGACGGCGAGGAAATTCTCGCCACGTTCTACAACAAGATTTCCTATGTGCGTCACAAGGACCACTGGCGCATTCCCTATTCGGTCGACCGGTTCAAGGGCTTCAAGGCCATCACCGACCTCGTCGACGCCGACACCGGCGAAATCGTGGTCGAGAGCGGCAAGAAGATCACCGCGCGCCAGGCCAAGCAGCTCGCCGAGAAGGGCCTGAAGGCCATCAAGGCGACCGAGGACGATCTCTACGGTTCGCTACCTCGCCGAGGATGTCGTCAACTTCCAGACCGGCGAAATCTATCTCGAGGCTGGTGACGAGATCGACGAGAAGACGCTCAAGCAGCTGCTCGACACCGGCGCAGACGAAATACGTGTTCTCGACATCGACCACGTCAATGTCGGCGGCTACATCCGCAACACGCTCGCCGCCGACAAGAACGAGAGCCGCCAGGACGCGTTGTTCGACATCTATCGCGTCATGCGCCCCGGCGAGCCGCCGACGATGGACACGGCCGAGGCCATGTTCAAGTCGCTGTTCTTCGACGCCGAGCGCTACGACCTGTCGGCCGTCGGCCGCGTCAAGATGAACATGCGTCTCGCCCTCGACGCGCCGGACACCATGCGCGTTCTGCGCAAGGAAGATGTGCTCCAGGTCGTCAAGACGCTGGTCGAATTGCGCGACGGCAAGGGCGAAATCGACGACATCGACAATCTCGGCAACCGCCGCGTGCGTTCGGTCGGCGAACTGATGGAGAACCAGTATCGCGTCGGCCTGCTGCGCATGGAGCGCGCCATCAAGGAGCGCATGTCGTCGATCGAGATCGACACGGTGATGCCGCAGGACCTGATCAACGCCAAGCCGGCGGCCGCCGCCGTGCGCGAGTTCTTCGGCTCCTCGCAGCTGTCGCAGTTCATGGACCAGACCAATCCGCTGTCGGAGATCACCCACAAGCGCCGTCTCTCGGCGCTTGGCCCGGGCGGTCTGACCCGCGAGCGCGCCGGCTTCGAAGTGCGCGACGTGCATCCGACCCACTATGGCCGCATCTGCCCGATCGAAACGCCGGAAGGCCCGAACATCGGCCTGATCAACTCGCTGGCGACCTTCGCGCGGGTCAACAAATACGGCTTCATCGAATCGCCCTACCGCAAGATCGTCGACGGCAAGCTCACCAACGAGGTGGTTTATCTCTCCGCCATGGAGGAAGCCAAACACCACGTCGCCCAGGCCAACGCCGAGCTCGACAAGCAGGGTCGCTTCGTCGACGAATTCGTTATCTGCCGTCACGCCGGCGAAGTGCTGATGGCGCCGCGCGACGCGGTCGACCTGATGGACGTGTCGCCCAAGCAGATGGTCTCGGTCGCCGCCGCGCTGATCCCGTTCCTCGAGAACGACGACGCCAACCGCGCGCTGATGGGCTCGAACATGCAGCGTCAGGCCGTGCCGCTGGTGCGCGCCGAGGCGCCGTTCGTCGGCACCGGCATGGAGCCGATCGTCGCCCGCGATTCCGGCGCTGCCATTGGCGCCCGGCGTGGCGGCGTGGTCGACCAGGTCGACGCGACGCGTATCGTCATCCGCGCCACGGAAGGTCTCGATCCGGCAAGTCCGGCGTCGACATCTACCGCCTGATGAAGTTCCAGCGCTCGAACCAGAACACCTGCATCAACCAGCGTCCGCTGGTGCGTGTCGGCGACCGGATCGAGAAGGGCGACATCATCGCCGACGGTCCGTCGACCGATCTCGGCGATCTGGCGCTCGGCCGCAACGTGCTCGTCGCGTTCATGCCGTGGAACGGCTACAACTTCGAGGACTCCATCCTGCTCTCCGAGCGGATCGTCGCGACGACGTGTTCACCTCCATCCACATCGAGGAATTCGAGGTCATGGCGCGCGACACCAAGCTCGGGCCGGAGGAAATCACGCGCGACATTCCGAACGTCTCGGAAGAAGCGCTGAAGAACCTCGACGAAGCCGGCATCGTCTATATCGGCGCCGAAGTGCAGCCGGGCGACATCCTGGTCGGCAAGATCACGCCGAAGGGCGAAAGCCCGATGACGCCGGAAGAGAAGCTGCTGCGCGCCATCTTCGGCGAGAAGGCCTCCGACGTGCGCGACACCTCCATGCGGATGCCGCCCGGGACCTTCGGCACCGTTGTCGAAGTGCGCGTCTTCAACCGCCACGGCGTCGAGAAGGACGAGCGCGCCATGGCGATCGAGCGCGAGGAAATCGAGCGCCTCGCCAAGGACCGCGACGACGAGCAGGCGATCCTCGACCGCAACGTCTATGGCCGCCTCACGGTCATGCTGGCGGGCCGCGAGGCGGTTTCCGGCCCCAAGGGCTTCAAGAAGGGCGGCAAATTGTCGGCCGGATCTGCTGGGCGACTATCCGCGATCGCAGTGGTGGCAGTTCGCCGTCGAGGACGAGAAGCTGCAGGGCGAGATCGAGGCCCTGCGCGGCCAGTACGACGAGTCCAAGAAGGCGCTCGAGCAGCGCTTCATGGACAAGGTCGAAAAGGTCCAGCGCGGCGACGAACTGCCGCCCGGCGTGATGAAGATGGTCAAGGTCTTCGTCGCCGTGAAGCGCAAGATCCAGCCGGGCGACAAGATGGCCGGCCGCCACGGCAACAAGGGCGTGGTCAGCCGGGTGCTGCCGATCGAGGACATGCCGTTCCTCGAGGACGGCACGCATGTCGACGTCGTGCTCAACCCGCTCGGCGTGCCGAGCCGCATGAATGTCGGCCAGATCCTCGAAACCCATCTTGGCTGGGCTTGCGCCGGCATGGGCAAGAAGATCGGCGACCTCATCGACGCCTACAAGGCGAACGGCGACATCAAGCCGCTGCGCAAGACGATGGAAAGCATCTATCCCGACAACGACCGCAACGAGCCGGTGCGCCGGTACGACGACGATCGCTGGTCCGCCTGGCGAACAGGTCCGTCGCGGCGTCTCCATCGCCACGCCGGTCTTCGACGGCGCGCATGAGGCCGACATCGACGTCATGCTGGAGAAGGCCGGTCTCGCCACCAGTGGTCAGACGACGCTCTACGACGGCCGTTCGGGCGAAGCCTTCGACCGCAAGGTGACGGTGGGCTACATCTACATGCTCAAGCTCCACCATCTCGTCGACGACAAGATCCACGCCCGTTCGATCGGTCCGTACTCGCTCGTCACCCAGCAGCCGCTGGGCGGCAAGGCGCAGTTCGGCGGCCAGCGCTTCGGCGAAATGGAGGTCTGGGCGCTCGAAGCCTACGGCGCCGCCTACACGCTGCAGGAAATGCTGACCGTCAAGTCGGACGACGTCGCCGGCCGCACCAAGGTCTACGAGGCGATCGTGCGCGGCGACGACACGTTCGAGGCGGGCATCCCCGAAAGCTTCAACGTGCTCGTCAAGGAAATGCGCTCGCTCGGCCTCAATGTCGATCTGCAGGCCGGCGTCAGCGATGAAGACGCGCCGATGTCGGAAGCCGCCGAGTAAGTGTTTGCCGGCGCCAACGCGGCGCCGGCCCGATCATCAGAATGCTGGACGGCCGGGCGACCGGCCCTCCGGGCCAGGCGGGGCAGGGCTCCGCCGGTCCGGACAAGCCAATCAGGGCGATGCCGCCCCCAAGGAGAACGGCATGAACCAAGAGGTCATGAATCTCTTCAATCAGCAGGCTCCGGCCCAGGTTTTCGATTCGATCCGCATTTCGATCGCGAGCCCGGAAAAGATCCTTTCGTGGTCGTTCGGCGAGATCAAAAAGCCGGAAACGATCAATTACCGCACCTTCAAGCCCGAGCGCGACGGCCTGTTCTGCGCCCGCATCTTCGGCCCGATCAAGGACTACGAATGCTTGTGCGGCAAGTACAAGCGCATGAAGTACAAGGGCATCATCTGCGAAAAGTGCGGCGTCGAAGTCACGCTGTCGCCGCGTGCGGCGCGAGCGCATGGGCCATATCGAACTGGCCGCGCCCGTTGCCCACATCTGGTTCCTGAAGTCGCTGCCGAGCCGCATCGGCACGCTGCTGGACATGACGCTGAAGGACATCGAGCGGGTCCTCTACTTCGAGAACTACATCGTCACCGAGCCGGGCCTGACCTCGCTGAAGGAGCACCAGCTCCTCTCGGAAGAAGAATACATGATGGCCGTCGACGAGTATGGCGAGGACAGCTTCACCGCCATGATCGGCGCCGAGGCGATCCAGGACATGCTGGCGTCGATGAATCTCGACAAGCTGGCCGTCGACCTGCGCGACGATCTGGCCCGCACCACCTCCGACCTGAAGCAGAAGAAGCTGCTGAAGCGCCTCAAGGTGGTCGAGAACTTCCTGGAATCGGGCAACAAGCCGGAATGGATGATCATGAAGATCATCCCGGTCATTCCGCCGGACCTGCGGCCGCTGGTGCCGCTGGACGGCGGGCGTTTCGCCACCTCCGACCTCAACGACCTCTACCGCCGCGTCATCAACCGTAACAACCGCCTGAAGCGGCTGATCGAGCTGAAGGCGCCCGGCATCATCATCCGCAACGAAAAGCGCATGCTGCAGGAGGCGGTCGACGCGCTGTTCGACAACGGCCGCCGCGGCCGCGTCATCACCGGCGCCAACAAGCGCCCGCTGAAGTCGCTGTCCGACATGCTCAAGGGCAAGCAGGGCCGCTTCCGCCAGAACCTGCTCGGCAAGCGCGTCGACTACTCCGGCCGTTCGGTCATCGTGACCGGTCCGGAACTGAAGCTGCACCAGTGCGGCCTGCCGAAGAAGATGGCGCTCGAGCTGTTCAAGCCGTTCATCTACGCCCGTCTCGACGCCAAGGGCCTCTCGTCCACCGTCAAGCAGGCCAAGAAGCTGGTCGAAAAGGAAAAGCCGGAAGTCTGGGATATCCTCGACGAGGTCATCCGCGAGCATCCGGTGCTGCTCAACCGCGCGCCGACGCTGCACCGCCTCGGCATCCAGGCGTTCGAGCCGATCCTGATCGAAGGCAAGGCGATCCAGCTTCACCCGCTGGTCTGCACGGCCTTCAACGCCGACTTCGACGGCGACCAGATGGCGGTCCACGTGCCGCTGTCGCTGGAAGCCCAGCTCGAAGCCCGCGTGCTGATGATGTCGACCAACAACATCCTGCACCCGGCCAACGGCGCGCCGATCATCGTGCCGTCGCAGGACATGGTGCTCGGTCTCTATTACCTGTCGATCGTGGCGGAGAACGAGCCGGGGCAGGGCAAGGCCTTCTCGGACATGGGCGAACTGCACCATGCGCTGAACAACAAGGTCGTCACGCTGCACACCAAGATCAAGGGCCGCTTCAAGACCATGGGCGCCGACGGCAAGCTTGTGTCGAAAATCTACGACACCACGCCCGGCCGCATGATCGTCGGCGAGTTGTTGCCGAAGAACGTCAACGTGCCGTTCGAGACCGCCAATCAGGAATTGACCAAGAAGAACATCTCCAAGATGATCGACACGGTCTACCGCCACTGCGGCCAGAAGGAGACGGTGATCTTCTGCGACCGCATCATGGCGCTCGGCTTCGGCCATGCCTGCCGCGCCGGCATCTCGTTCGGCAAGGACGACATGCTGATCCCGTCGGCCAAGGAGAAGCTGGTCGCCGACACCGACTCGCTGGCCAAGGAATACGAGCAGCAGTACAATGACGGCCTGATCACCCAGGGCGAGAAGTACAACAAGGTCGTCGACGCCTGGGCGAAGTGCTCGGAAAAGGTCGCCGAAGAGATGATGGCCCGCATCAAGGCCGTCGAGTTCGAGGACAAGGGCCGCCAAAAGCCGATGAACTCGATCTACATGATGTCCCATTCCGGCGCGCGCGGTTCGCCGACCCAGATGCGCCAGCTTGCCGGCATGCGCGGCCTGATGGCCAAGCCGTCGGGCGAGATCATCGAGACGCCGATCATCTCCAACTTCAAGGAAGGCCTGACCGTGCTCGAGTATTTCAACTCGACCCACGGCGCCCGCAAGGGACTGGCCGATACCGCGCTGAAGACGGCGAACTCGGGCTACCTGACCCGCCGCCTCGTCGACGTGGCGCAGGATTGCATCGTCAATGCCGGATTGCGGCACCGACAAGGGCCTGACCATGCAGCCGATCATCGACGCCGGCCAGGTCGTCGCCTCGCTCGGCCAGCGAGTCCTCGGCCGCACCGCGCTCGACGACATCAACCATCCGGTGACCGGCGATCTGCTGATCAAGGCCGGCCGCCTGATCGACGAACGCGATGTCGACGTGATCGAAAAGTCCGGCATCCAGTCGCTGCGCATCCGCTCGGCGCTGACTTGCGACGTCAAGACCGGCGTGTGCGCCGTCTGCTACGGTCGCGATCTGGCTCGCGGCACGCCCGTCAACATGGGCGAAGCCGTCGGCGTCATCGCCGCCCAGTCGATCGGCGAGCCGGGCACGCAGCTCACCATGCGCACCTTCCACATGGGCGGCACGGCGCAGGTCGTCGACCAGTCGTTCATCGAAGCGTCGTACGAGGGCGAGGTGAAAATCCGCAACCGCAACATGCTGCGCAACTCGGACGGGTTCAACGTCGCGATGGGCCGCAACATGGCGGTCCTCATCCTCGACGAAGCCGGCAAGGAACGCGCCGTTCACCGCGTCTCCTATGGCGCGCGTGTCCATGTCGACGATGGCGACAAGGTCAAGCGCGGCCAGCGCATCGCCGAGTGGGATCCCTATACCCGCCCGATGATGACCGAAGTCGAAGGCCGCGTCGCCTTCGAGGATCTGGTCGACAGCCTGTCGATGCAGGAAACCACCGATGAGTCGACCGGCATCACCAAGCGCGAGGTCATCGACTGGCGCTCGACGCCGCGCGGCTCCGATCTCAAGCCGTCCATCATCATCCAGGACGCCAAGGGCAAGGTGCTGAAACTGGCGCGTGGCGGCGACGCCCGCTTCCAGCTCTCGGTTTCGGCCATTCTCTCGGTCGAGCCCGGCGCGCTGGTGAAGCCCGGCGACGTGATTGCGCGTATTCCGATGGAAAGCGCCAAGACCAAGGACATCACCGGCGGTCTGCCGCGGGTGGCCGAACTGTTCGAGGCCCGTCGTCCGAAGGATCACGCCATCATCGCCGAGATCGACGGCACGGTCCGCTTCGGCCGCGACTACAAGAACAAGCGCCGCATCGTCATCGAGCCGCATGAAGAAGGGGCAGAACCGGTCGAGTACCTCATCCCGAAGGGCAAGCCGTTCCATCTCCAGGACGGCGACGCCATCGAAAAGGGCGACTTCATCCTCGACGGCAACCCGGCGCCGCACGACATCCTGGCGATCAAGGGCGTGGAGGCGCTGGCCTCCTACCTCGTCAACGAAATCCAGGAAGTCTACCGCTTGCAGGGCGTGGTCATCAACGACAAGCACATCGAGGTGATCGTTCGCCAGATGCTGCAGAAGGTGGAAATCACCGAGCCGGGCGACTCGCTCTATATTCCGGGCGACCATGTCGACCAGATCGAGTTCGACGCGGTCAACGACAAGCTCGTGGAGGAAGGCCGCAAGCCGGCGCAGGCCCAGCCGGTCCTGCTCGGCATCACCAAGGCGTCGCTGCAGACGCCGTCCTTCATCTCGGCCGCCTCCTTCCAGGAGACGACGCGCGTGCTGACCGAGGCGGCCGTGGCCGGCAAGGTCGACGTGTTGTAGGGCCTGAAGGAAAACGTCATCGTCGGCCGCCTCATCCCGGCCGGCACCGGCGGCGCCATGACCCAGATCCGCCGCATCGCCAAGCAGCGCGACCATCTGATCATCGACGAACGCAAGAAGGCGTCGGGCGTCGAGGTCGCAACCCCGATGCTGAAGGAAATGTCCGGCGGCTGATCGTTCAGCGTCCGAACCGAAAACGAAGATCCCGCCGGCCGCCGCCGGCGGGTTTTTTCCTTGTGTGAGCCAATTCACGGAAGCATCACGCCGCTTGGTGTTTGTTGCCGGGGCGGCAGTCGATCGGGTGAGAACCTCCCAAGCCGCATTTTCAAGGCTGCCCGGTTCTGCCCCTCCGGGCAGCCTTTTTTCATCTGCCGGCGGACCAGTCGTCGCCGAAGGGATCGTCGAAGGTGACGATGGCGACTTCCCCCACGGGCCCCCCCCCCCGGGGGGGGGGGGGGCCCCCCGGGGGGGGGGGCCCCCCCCCCCCGGGGGGCGGCCCCGGGGGGGGGGGGGGGGCGGGGGGGGGGGGGGGGGGGGGGGGGGGGCGGGGCCCCCCCCCCCCCCGGGGGCCGGGGGGGAAAGGGGGGGGCCGGCCCCCCCCCCCCCCCGGCCCCCCCCCCCCCCCCCCCCCCCCAGGGGCAACCCCCCCCCCCCCCCCCCCCCCCCCCCCCCCCCCCCCCCCCGGGCCCCCCGGGGGGCCCCCCCCCCCGGGCCGGGGGGGGGGGGCCCCGGCCCCCCCCCCCCCCCCCCCCCCCCCGGGGGGGGGGGGGGGCTTTGTTTTTCGGGCAGGGAGGCGATCATGATCATCCGCATGGCAATTGTCGCGGCCGCGCTCGTCGCTGCCGTCGATCCGGCTTTCGCCCAGTCCGAAACCTGCATGCGCCGAGGCGGCGTCGACCAGAACGCCACCGCCAAATGGCGCGAGATGCAGCGCCGCGCCGATCCGCAGTTCATGACGGCAATGGAGGGCGTCTGGTATTCCGAGACGTCATCGCCGCAGACCGGACAAGTCAGCCATCTCTATTTGACCTACCAGTCGAACGGCATTCTCGACTACCAGAACCGGGTTTGCAGCAGCGCCGGTTACTGCAGCGACTATGCGGGGCACGGCCTGTTTGCCGGGTTTTTCCTTGGCGGCGGCGATTTCACCATGATGTCGATCATCTCCGATCTCAACCGGGACCGCGAGTGCGCCGGAAACGCCGGCCGTCTGGTCGATGATCAGACGATCGAGGACTCCTCGGGCGGCGTGATGCGCAAAGTCCGCTAAGCGGCGGGAGCCATGCGCGCCCTGCGGCGAGCCATTCGCCCGTGCCGGCGATTTCCGGTCTTTCGGGGTTGACGGGCAGAATCGGAATCGTTAGGAGAACGCCGTCCGAGCCGATGTGAGGTTGGTCGTCGGGTGCGTCGCGCGCCCGAGTTCGCCTCAAACAGGGTTCGTCCTGCGAGCTGAAGTCATTGCGAGCGGCAAGATGCGGTCTACCGCATCCTCTGCGTTTTGACGGGCAGAACCGTGGTCTCACGGTTTGACGCCCGTTTCGCGCTTGAATGAAGCGTCGTGGCGAGCCTTAGGCCCCCGGACACCGAATTGTTTCAGAAGGAAGGTTAGATGCCTACCGTCAACCAATTGATCCGCAAGCCCCGCATCGCGCCGGTCGCGCGCAACAAGGTGCCGGCGATGCAGGAAAACCCGCAGAAGCGCGGCGTCTGCACGCGCGTCTACACCACGACCCCGAAGAAGCCGAACTCGGCGCTTCGCAAGGTCGCCAAGGTCCGCCTGACCAACGGCTACGAGGTCATCGGCTACATTCCCGGCGAAGGCCACAACCTTCAGGAACACTCTGTCGTCATGATCCGTGGCGGCCGCGTCAAGGACCTTCCGGGTGTGCGTTATCACATCATCCGCGGCGTCCTCGACACGCAGGGCGTCAAGAACCGCAAGCAGCGCCGCTCCAAATACGGTGCGAAGCGTCCGAAGTAAGGTTGAGGCCGGCTTCGGCGCTTTTTTTAAAGCGCGGGGCCTACTCGAAAGCGAGAACGAGACGATGTCCCGACGCCACAAAGCAGACAAGCGCGAGATCAACCCGGATCCGAAATTCGGCGACCTGGTGATCACCAAGTTCATGAACGCGGTCATGTACGCCGGCAAGAAGTCTGTCGCCGAGCAGATCGTTTACGGTGCGCTCGACCAGATCCAGTCCAAGACCAAGCAGGAGCCGGTGACGGTGTTCCGCCAGGCGCTCGACAATGTTGCGCCGCATGTGGAAGTCCGTTCCCGCCGCGTCGGCGGCGCGACCTACCAGGTCCCCGTCGACGTGCGTCCGGAGCGCCGCCAGGCGCTCGCCATCCGCTGGGTGATCACCGCCGCGCGCGGCCGCAACGAGACCACCATGGTCGACCGCCTCTCCGGCGAATTGCTCGACGCGGCCAACAACCGCGGCACCGCCGTCAAGAAGCGCGAAGACACCCACCGCATGGCCGACGCCAACCGCGCGTTCGCGCATTACCGCTGGTAAGCGCAGGCGAAAGACAAAGGCATCCTCCCATGGCCCGCGAATTCAAAATCGAAGACTACCGCAACTTCGGCATCATGGCGCATATCGACGCCGGCAAGACCACGACGACCGAGCGTATCCTTTATTACACCGGCAAGAGCCACAAGATCGGCGAAGTCCACGACGGCGCCGCCACCATGGACTGGATGGAGCAGGAGCAGGAGCGCGGCATCACCATCACGTCGGCCGCGACGACGACCTTCTGGAAGGGCCGCGACGGCAAGATGCGCCGCTTCAACATCATCGACACGCCCGGCCACGTCGACTTCACCATCGAGGTGGAGCGTTCGCTGCGCGTGCTCGACGGCGCCATCGCGCTGCTCGACGCCAACGCCGGCGTGGAGCCGCAGACCGAGACGGTGTGGCGCCAGGCGGACAAGTACAACGTTCCGCGCATGATTTTCTGCAACAAGATGGACAAGATTGGCGCGGATTTCTACCGCTCAATCGACATGGTCAAGAAGCGGCTCGGCGCGATTCCGGTCGTTGTCCAGCTGCCGATCGGCGCTGAAAGCGATTTCAAGGGCGTCGTCGACCTGATCGAGATGAACGCGCTGGTCTGGCGCGACGAGACGCTCGGCGCGCAGTGGGACGTCACCGAAATCCCGGACGACCTCAAGGCCAAAGCCGAGGAATTCCGCGAGAAGATGATCGAAGCCGCCGTCGACATGGACGAGGGCGCAATGGAGCGCTACCTCGAAGGCGTCATGCCGGACAACGACGAATTGCGCTCGCTGATCCGTCGCGGCACCATCGCGGTGAAATTCTTCCCGATGTTCTGCGGCTCGGCCTTCAAGAACAAGGGCGTGCAGCCGCTGCTCGACGGCGTCGTCGAATTCCTGCCGTCGCCGATCGACATTCCGTCGATCAATGCCATCGACGCCAAGACCGAAGTCGAAGTGGTGCGCAAGGCCGACGATTCCGAGCCGCTCTCCATGCTCGCCTTCAAGATCATGAACGATCCCTTCGTCGGTTCGCTCACCTTCGCCCGCATCTATTCCGGCAAGCTCGCCAAGGGCACCAGCGTGGAAAACACGGTGAAGGGCAAGCGCGAGCGCATCGGCCGCATGCTGCAGATGCACGCCAATTCGCGTGAGGACATCGAGGAGGCCTTCGCCGGCGATATCGTCGCGCTGGCCGGCCTCAAGGACACCACCACGGGCGACACGCTGTGCGATCCGCTGAAGCCGGTCATCCTGGAGCGCATGGAATTCCCCGAGCCGGTCATCCAGATCGCCATCGAGCCGAAGACCAAGGCCGACCAGGAAAAGATGGGCCTCGCCCTCAACCGTCTCGCCGCCGAGGACCCGTCCTTCCGCGTCAAGACCGACGAGGAATCCGGCCAGACCATCATCGCCGGCATGGGCGAACTGCACCTCGACATCATCGTCGACCGCATGCGCCGCGAATTCAAGGTCGAGGCCAACGTCGGCGCTCCGCAGGTGGCCTACCGCGAGACGATCACCCGCACGCACGAGCAGGACTACACGCACAAGAAGCAGACCGGCGGCACGGGTCAGTTCGCCCGCGTCAAGATCATCTTCGAGCCGAACCCCGAGGGCGAGGATTTCGTCTTCGAATCCAAGGTCGTCGGCGGCTCCGTGCCGAAGGAATACGTGCCCGGCGTCGAGAAGGGCATCAATTCGGTGCTGTCGTCCGGCCCGTTCGCCGGCTTCCCGATGATCAGCGTCAAGGCTTCGCTCGTCGACGGCGCCTACCACGACGTCGACTCTTCGGTTCTCGCTTTCGAAATCGCCGGCCGCGCCTGCTTCCGTGAAGCCGCCGGCAAGCTCGGCGTGCAGCTGCTCGAGCCGATCATGAAGGTCGAGGTGGTAACGCCGGAAGATTACGTCGGCGACGTCATCGGCGACCTGAACTCGCGTCGCGGCCAGATCCAGGGCACGGAGCCGCGTGGCGTCGCCACCGTGGTCAACGCCATGGTGCCGCTCGCCAACATGTTCAAATACGTCGACAATCTGCGTTCGATGTCGCAGGGCCGGGCCCAGTACACGATGCAGTTCGATCACTACGAGCCTGTACCGACCGCGGTCGCGCAGGAAGTCCAGAAGAAATACGCGTAAGCCCGCAACGGGCGGCGCAAACGGGAACAGAACGGCCGCAAGGCCGGTGAAGGAAACGGAGAGCTCCGATGGCCAAAGGTAAATTCGAGCGCAACAAGCCGCATGTGAACATCGGCACGATCGGTCACGTTGACCACGGCAAGACGTCGCTGACGGCGGCGATCACGAAGTTTTTCGGCGAGTTCAAGGCGTACGACCAGATCGACGCGGCGCCGGAGGAGAAGGCGCGCGGCATCACGATCAACACGGCGCACGTCGAGTACGAGACGGCGAACCGCCACTACGCCCACGTCGACTGCCCCGGCCACGCCGACTATGTGAAGAACATGATCACGGGCGCGGCGCAGATGGACGGCGCGATCCTGGTGGTTTCGGCGGCCGACGGCCCGATGCCGCAGACGCGCGAGCACATCCTGCTCGCCCGCCAGGTCGGCGTTCCGGCGCTGGTGGTGTTCCTGAACAAGGTCGATCTGGTCGACGATCCGGAGCTCCTGGAGCTGGTCGAGCTCGAGGTTCGCGAGCTTCTGTCGAAATACGAATTCCCCGGCGACGACATTCCGATCGTCAAGGGTTCGGCGCTGGCCGCGCTCGACGACTCCAACAAGGAGATCGGCGAGAACGCGATCCGCAAGCTGATGGCGGAGGTCGACCGCTACATCCCGACGCCGGACCGTCCGATCGACCAGCCGTTCCTGATGCCGATCGAGGACGTGTTCTCGATCTCGGGCCGCGGCACGGTGGTGACGGGTCGCGTCGAGCGCGGCATCGTCAAGGTCGGCGAGGAAGTCGAGATCGTCGGCATCCGCGACACGTCGAAGACGACGGTGACGGGCGTGGAGATGTTCCGCAAGCTGCTCGACCAGGGCCAGGCGGGCGACAACATCGGCGCGCTGCTGCGCGGCATCGACCGCAAGGGCGTCGAGCGCGGCCAGGTTCTGTGCAAGCCGGGTTCGGTCAAGCCGCACAAGAAGTTCAAGGCGGAAGCCTACATCCTGACCAAGGAAGAGGGTGGCCGTCACACGCCGTTCTTCACCAACTACCGTCCGCAGTTCTACTTCCGCACGACCGACGTGACCGGCATCGTCAAGCTGCCGGAAGGCACCGAGATGGTGATGCCGGGCGACAACGTGACGGTGGACGTCGAGCTGATCGTGCCGATCGCGATGGAGGAGAAGCTGCGCTTCGCCATCCGCGAAGGCGGCCGCACCGTCGGCGCCGGCATCGTCGCCAAGATCACCGACTGACGCGGACCCTTGAGGCCGGCGCGGACTGATCCGCGCCGGACTTGAACAGGAAAGACTTCGCAATGAACGGAACCAACATCCGCATCCGCCTCAAGGCATTCGATCATCGCGTGCTCGATGCGTCGACGCGCGAAATCGTGTCGACGGCCAAGCGCACCGGCGCCGGCGTCCGCGGCCCGATTCCGCTGCCGACGCGGATCGAGAAATTCACCGTGAACCGCTCGCCGCACATCGACAAGAAGAGCCGCGAGCAGTTCGAAATGCGCACCCACAAGCGTCTGCTCGACATCGTCGATCCGACGCCGCAGACGGTCGACGCTCTCATGAAGCTCGACCTGGCCGCCGGCGTGGACGTCGAGATCAAGCTCTGAAGGCGGGGCTGGGCAAGAGGCGGCCCCGAGGCGAACACGGCCGGAAGGAAGGAATTGAACCGATGCGTTCAGGTGTCATCGCGCAGAAGATCGGAATGACGCGCATCTACAACGATGCAGGCGAACATGTGCCCGTGACGGTTCTCCGCATGGAGAACTGCCAGGTTGTGGCGCAGCGCACCCAGGAGAAGAACGGCTACACCGCCGTCCAGCTCGGCGTGGGTCTCGCCAAGGTCAAGAACGTCTCCAAGGCCGAGCGCGGCCATTTCGCCAAGGCTTCGGTCGAACCGAAGACCAAGGTCGCCGAATTCCGCGTCACCGCCGACAATCTGATCGACGTGGGCGCGGAAATCACCGCCGACCATTTCGTCGCCGGGCAGATGGTCGATGTGACCGGCACATCGAAGGGCAAGGGTTTCCAGGGCGTCATTCGCCGCTGGAACTTCGGCGGCGGTCGCGCCACCCACGGCAACTCGGTTTCGCACCGCTCGCACGGTTCCACCGGCCAGCGCCAGGATCCGGGCAAGGTGTTCAAGAACAAGAAGATGGCCGGCCATCTCGGCGACGAGCGCGTCACCACGCAGAACGTCCAGGTGGTTTCCACCGATGTCGATCGCGGCCTGATCCTCATCCGCGGCGCCGTTCCCGGCGCCAAGGGCGGCTGGATCCTCGTGCGCGACGCGGCCAAGACGGCGCTGCCCGACAACGCCCCGAAGCCCGCGGCAATCCGCGCGGCCGCCTCCAAGGGAGCCGAATGACATGGATATCAAGGTCACCACGCTCGCCGGCGCCGACGCCGGTTCGCTGACGGTCTCGGAAGAGATTTTCGGTCTTGATCCGCGCGACGACATCCTGCAGCGCGTCGTGCGCTGGCAGCTTGCCAAGCGCCAGCAGGGCACCCACAAGGCCAAGGGCCGCGCGGAGATCGCGCGCACCGGCGCCAAGATGTACAAGCAGAAGGGCACCGGCCGGGCGCGCCACCATTCGGCCCGCGCGCCGCAGTTCCGCGGCGGCGGCAAGGCCCACGGCCCGGTTCCGCACAGCCACGCCATCGACCTGCCGAAGAAGGTTCGCGCGCTTGGCCTCAAGCACGCCCTGTCGGCCAAGGCCAAGGCGGCCGAGCTGATCGTTGTCGACGATCTGCGCGTCGTCGAAGCCAAGACCAAGGCGGTCGCCGCCGGTTTCGCCAAGCTCGGCCTCGCCAACGCGCTGCTGATCGGCGGCGCCGAGATCGACGCCGGTTTCCGTCGCGCCGCGGCCAATTTGCCGAACATCGACGTGCTGCCGGTGCAGGGCATCAACGTCTACGACATCCTGCGCCGCGGCACGCTGGTCCTTTCCAAGGCCGCCGTCGAGGCTCTCGAGGAGCGCTTCAAATGACCGATCTTCGCCACTACGACGTGATCGTCGCTCCGGTGATCACCGAGAAATCGACGATGGCGTCGGAAGCCAACCAGATTGTCTTCAATGTCGCGCCGAAGGCCTCCAAGCCGGAGATCAAGGCGGCGGTCGAGGCCCTGTTCGGCGTCAAGGTCAAGGCGGTCAACACCTTGGTCCGCAAGGGCAAGAACAAGCGTTTCCGCGGCTTCGCCGGCAAGCAGAGCGACGTCAAGAAGGCGATCGTGACGCTGGCCGAAGGCCAGTCCATCGACGTCTCCACGGGTCTGTGAGCGGGCGGGAGGAATAAATGGCACTGAAAACCTACAAACCGACCACCCCGGGCCAGCGCCAGCTGGTGCTCATCGACCGTTCGGGCCTGTACAAGGGCAAGCCGGTCAAGGCGCTGACGGAAGGCCTCGTCTCCAAGGGCGGCCGCAACAATCTCGGTCGCGTCACCGTCCGCTTCCGCGGCGGCGGCCACAAGCGCACCTACCGCATGGTCGACTTCAAGCGTCGCAAGTTCGATGTCGCTGCGACGGTCGAGCGGATCGAATACGATCCCAACCGCACCGCCTTCATCGCGCTGATCAAATACGAAGACGGCGAGCAGGCTTACATCCTGGCGCCGCAGCGCCTGGCCATTGGCGACAAGGTCGTCGCCGGCGCCAAGGTCGACGTGAAGCCCGGCAACGCCATGCCGCTGTCGTCGATGCCGGTCGGCACGATCATCCACAATGTCGAGCTGAAGCCCGGCAAGGGTGGCCAGATCGCCCGTTCGGCCGGCGCCTACGCGCAGCTGGTCGGCCGCGACCAGGGCATGGCGATCCTGCGCCTCAACTCGGGCGAGCAGCGCCTGGTTCAGGGTTCTTGCCTCGCCACGGTCGGCGCGGTGTCGAACGCCGACCACCTCAACGAATCGCTCGGCAAGGCCGGCCGCACCCGCTGGATGGGCTTCCGCCCGCACAATCGCGGCGTGACCATGAACCCGGTCGACCATCCGCACGGCGGCGGCGAAGGCCGCACCTCGGGCGGCCGCCACCCGGTCACCCCCTGGGGCAAGCCGACCAAGGGCAAGAAGACCCGGTCCAACAAGTCGACCGACAAGTTCATCATGCGCTCGCGCCACGCGCGCAAGGCATAAGAGAAGGGGACGCGAACGTGACCCGCGCAGTTTGGAAAGGCCCGTTTGTCGACGGGTACCTCCTCGCCAAGGCCGAGAAGGTCCGCGAAGGCGGCCGCAACGAAGTGATCAAGATGTGGAGCCGTCGCTCCACCATCCTGCCGCAGTTCGTCGGCCTGACCTTTGGCGTCTACAACGGCCAGAAGCACATTCCCGTTTCGGTGTCGGAAGACATGGTCGGGCACAAGTTCGGCGAGTTCTCGCCGACCCGGACCTATTATGGCCACGGCGCCGACAAGAAGGCGAAGAGGAAATAATCATGGGCAAGCCGAAGGCGCCGCGCCCGCTGGCCGACAACGAGGCGCGCGCCGTGCTCCGCACCATCCGCGTCAGCCCGCAGAAGCTGAACCTCGTTGCCGCGCTGATCCGCGGCAAGAAGGTCGCGACTGCGCTCGCCGATCTCGAATTCTCGCGCAAGCGCATCGCCGAGACCGTGCGCAAGACGCTGGAATCCGCGATCGCCAACGCCGAGAACAACCACAACCTCGATGTCGACGCGCTGGTCGTCGCCGAGGCCTATGTCGGCAAGTCGATCCTGATGAAACGCTTCCATGCCCGCGGTCGCGGTCGCGCCTCGCGCGTCACCAAGCCGTTTTCGCACCTGACCATCGTCGTGCGCGAAGTGGAAGCCAAAGGGGAGGCCGCCTGATGGGCCAGAAAGTCAATCCGATCGGCCTGCGCCTCGGCATCAACCGGACCTGGGATTCGCGTTGGTACGCCAACACCGGCGAATACGGCCGCCTTCTCCATGAGGATCTGAAGATCCGCAAATTCATCGAGAAGGAAATGAAGCAGGCTGGCGTCGCCAAGGTTGTCATCGAGCGCCCGCACAAGAAGTGCCGTGTCACCATCCATGCCGCGCGCCCGGGCCTGATCATCGGCAAGAAGGGCGCCGACATCGAGAAGCTGCGCAAGAAGCTGACCGAGATGACGAAGTCCGAGACGCACCTCAACATCGTCGAGGTGCGCAAGCCGGAGACCGACGCGACCCTCGTCGCCCAGTCGATCGCGCAGCAGCTCGAGCGCCGCGTCGCGTTCCGCCGCGCCATGAAGCGCGCCGTGCAGTCGGCCATGCGTCTCGGCGCCGAGGGCATCCGCATCAATTGTTCGGGCCGTCTCGGCGGCGCCGAAATCGCCCGCATGGAATGGTACCGCGAAGGCCGCGTGCCGCTGCACACGCTGCGCGCCGACGTCGACTACGGCACCGCCGAGGCGCAGACCGCCTACGGCACCTGCGGCGTCAAGGTCTGGGTGTTCAAGGGCGAGATCCTCGAGCACGACCCGATGGCTTCGGAACGCCGCGCCACCGAAGGCGCGAGGCGGGCCGGCGCCGGCGGCCGCGAGACGCCCGAGGCGCGCCGGAATTTGGAGTGAGACCACGATGCTGCAGCCAAAGCGCACAAAGTTCCGCAAGCAGTTCAAGGGCCGTATTTCGGGCGTCGCCAAGGGCGGCATGAACCTGGATTTCGGCGCCTTCGGATTGAAGGCCATGGAGCCGGAACGCGTCACCGCGCGTCAGATCGAAGCGGCCCGCCGTGCGATCACCCGCGAGATGAAGCGCGCCGGCCGCGTGTGGATCCGAATTTTCCCGGATGTGCCGGTGACCAAGAAGCCGACCGAAGTCCGCATGGGCAAGGGCAAGGGCGCGGTGGAATTGTGGGCGTGCCGGGTCAAGCCCGGCCGCGTCATGTTCGAAATCGACGGCGTCGATGAAGAGACGGCCCGCGAAGCGCTGCGCCTCGGCGCCGCCAAGCTGCCGATCAAGACCCGTTTCGTCCAGCGCATCGCCGAGTGAGGTCAGACATGAACGCCGCAGACATCCGGGGCAAGACGCCCGACCAGCTCGCCGACGATCTCGCCTCGCTGAAGAAGGAGCAGTTCAACCTGCGCTTCCAGAAGGCGACCGGCCAGGTGGAAAAACCGCCCGCGTGCGCCAGGTGCGCCGCGACATCGCCCGCATCAAGACCATTGCCGCTGAAAAAGCGGCGCAGAAGAAGGGCTGAGATCATGCCGAAGCGCGTCCTGCAGGGCACCGTCGTCAGCGACAAGAACGAAAAGACCGTGGTCGTGCGCGTCGAGCGTCGCTTCACCCATCCGGTGATGAAGAAGACCGTGCGCATGTCGAAGAAGTACAAGGCGCATGACGAGGCCAACGCCTGCAAGGTGGGCGACATCGTCATGATCCAGGAGTCGAAGCCGATCTCCAAGGACAAGCGCTGGGTCGTCGTGACCGGCGACGCGCAGTGACGGCAAGGAAACTGACCGGTTCGCGCAGCCTGCGTGTTCCGGGTGAGAAAAAAGAAGGCGGCCTGTCATGATTCAGATGCAAACAAACCTCGACGTCGCGGACAATTCCGGCGCGCGTCGCGTCATGTGCATCAAGGTGCTGGGCGGTTCGAAGCGGAAATACGCCTCCGTCGGCGACATCATCGTGGTGTCGATCAAGGAGGCCATTCCGCGCGGCCGCGTCAAGAAGGGCGATGTGATGAAGGCGGTCGTGGTGCGCACGGCCAAGGACATCCGCCGCGCCGACGGTTCGGTGATCCGGTTCGACCGGAACGCCGCCGTCCTCGTCGACAACAAGAAAGAGCCGATCGGCACGCGCATCTTCGGACCGGTTCCGCGCGAACTTCGCGCCCGGAACCACATGAAGATCATCTCGCTCGCGCCTGAAGTGCTGTAAGGAGCCGAGAGCCATGCAGAAGATCCGCAAGGGCGACAAAGTCGTCGTGCTCGCCGGCAAGGACAAGGGCCGGTCGGGCGAAATCATCAAGATGATGCCGAGCGACGATGCCGCGCTGGTGCGCGGGATCAACATGATCGCCGCCACCAGCGCCAGACCCAGACCCAGGAAGGCGGCATCATCGCAAGGAAGCGCCGATCCATGTTTCCAACCTCGCCATCGTCGACCCCAAGGACGGCAAGCCGACCCGCGTCGGCTTCACCATCGGCAAGGACGGCAAGAAGGTGCGCGTGGCGAAGCGTTCGGGAGCGACCATCGATGGCTAAGACCGAAAAATACACGCCGCGCATGAAAGAGCGCTACGAGCAGGCCATCCGCAAGGAGATGCTCGAGCAGTTCAAGTACGGCAACGCCATGGAAGTGCCGCGCCTCGACAAGATCGTCATCAACATGGGCGTCGGCGAGGCGACGGGCGATTCCAAGAAGCCGACCGTCGCCGCGGAGGATCTTTCCGCCATCGCCGGCCAGAAGGCCGTGATTACGCGCTCGCGCAAGGCCATCGCCGCCTTCAAGCTGCGCGAAGGCATGCCGATCGGCGCCAAGGTGACGCTGCGCAAGGACCGCATGTACGAATTCCTCGACCGCCTGGTCACCATCGCGCTGCCGCGCGTCCGCGACTTCCGCGGCCTGAATCCGAAGAGCTTCGATGGCCGCGGCAACTACGCCATGGGCATCAAGGAGCACATCGTGTTCCCGGAGATCAACTACGACAAGGTCGATCAGACCTGGGGAATGGACATCATCGTGTGTACGACCGCCAAGACGGACGACGAGGCCCGGGCTCTGCTCAAGGCTTTCAACTTCCCCTTCCGGCAGTAACGGCGCGCGAGAACAAGGACAGACGACATGGCCAAAACCAGTTCAGTCGAAAAGAACAACCGCCGCCGCAAGATGGTTGCGCGCGACTCGGTCAAGCGCAAAGCCCTCAAGGCCGTCATCATGGACCAGGGCAAGCCGATGGACGAGCGGTTCCGCGCCCAGCTGAAGCTCGCCGCGTTGCCGCGCAACTCGGCCGCGGTCCGCATCCGCAACCGCTGCGAGGTGACGGGCCGTCCGCGCGCCTATTACCGCAAACTCAAGATGTCGCGTATGGCGCTGCGCGAACTCGGCTCGCTCGGTCTGATCCCGGGCCTGGTCAAGTCGAGCTGGTAAGGAGGCGAACATGTCCATGAACGATCCCCTGGGCGACATGCTCACCCGCATCCGCAACGCCGTCGGCCGCAAGAAGAGCAAGGTGTCGACGCCGGCGTCCAAGCTGCGCGCCCGCGTGCTCGAAGTGCTCAAGTCGGAAGGCTACATCCGCTCGTTTTCCCAGATCGATTTCGACAACGGCAAGTCCGAGATCGAAATCGAACTGAAATATTCTGAAGGGGCGCCGGTGATCCGCGAAATCACGCGCGTGTCGAAACCCGGCCGTCGCGTGTATGTCTCGGTCAAATCGATCCCGAGCGTCGCCAACGGCCTCGGCATCGCCATCCTGTCGACGCCGAAGGGCGTCATGGCCGACCATCAGGCGCGCGAAGAAAATGTCGGCGGAGAAATTCTCTGCCGCGTGTTCTAAACGTCGGCCCAACAGCAAGGACGAGGACGAAAAATGTCTCGTATCGGAAAAAAGCCGGTATCCGTGCCGGGCGGCGTGACCGCCACGGTCAACGGCCAGACGGTGACCGCGAAAGGCCCCAAAGGCGAACTCTCCTTCGTCGTCAACGAAGAAGTGCTCGTCAAGCTGGAAGACGGCGCGATCAAGGTCGACCCGCGCGACGAATCCAAGGGCGCGCGCTCCAAATGGGGCATGTCGCGCACGCAGATCGTCAACATCCTGACCGGCGTCACCGCCGGTTACGAGCGCAAGCTCGAGATCAACGGCGTCGGCTATCGCGCCGCCCTGCAGGGCAAGAACCTGCAGCTGGCGCTCGGCTTCAGCCATGACGTGGTTTACCAGACGCCCGAAGGCATCACGATCACCGTGCCCAAGCCGACGGAAATCGTCATCACGGGCATCGACAAGCAGAAGGTCGGCCAGGTGGCTGCGGAAATCCGCGAATACCGCGGCCCCGAACCCTACAAGGGCAAGGGCGTGAAATATGCCGGCGAGCGGATCGTCCGCAAAGAAGGCAAGAAGAAGTAAGGAACGGAACCATGGCCAACAAGGAAGCGCTCAAGAGCCGCGCGGCGCGCGTGCGCCGGCAGATCAAGGCGGTGGCCAATGGCCGTCCGCGCCTGTCGGTGTTCCGTTCGTCCAAGAACATCTATGCCCAGGTCATCGACGACGTGAAGGGGGCGACGCTCGCCTCGGCCTCGACGCTCGACAAGGATTTGCGGACCGCCCTGAAGACGGGCGCCGACATGGCGGCCGCCGCCGCCATCGGCAAGCTGATCGCCGAACGCGCCGCCAAGGCCGGCGTGACCGAGGTGGTCTTCGACCGCGGTCCGTACATCTATCACGGCCGCGTCAAGGCGCTGGCCGATGCCGCGCGCGAAGGCGGCCTGAGCTTCTGATTTAACCGTCCGCCCGGGCGGGCAAAACCAACGTGCTGTCCGGAAAAAAACAAGGAACAGGATCATGGCACAAGAACGCAGGGAAGGCCGCGATCGCGGCCGTGACCGCGAGGAAGCGCGACAGCGAGTTCGTCGACAAGCTGGTCCACATCAACCGCGTCGCCAAGGTCGTGAAGGGCGGCCGCCGCTTCGGCTTCGCCGCGCTCGTCGTCGTCGGCGACCAGAAGGGCCGCGTCGGCTTCGGTCATGGCAAGGCGCGCGAAGTGCCGGAAGCCATCCGCAAGGCGACCGAGTCGGCCAAGCGCGACCTGATTTTCGTGCCGCTGCGTTCGGGCCGCACGCTGCACCACGACGTGTTCGGCCGCCACGGCGCCGGCCGCGTTCTGATGCGCGCAGCCAAGCCCGGCACCGGCATCATCGCCGGCGGCCCGATGCGCGCCGTGTTCGAGACGCTCGGCGTACAGGACGTCGTGGCCAAGTCGCTCGGATCGTCCAACCCGTACAACATGGTGCGCGCCACGTTCGACGCGCTGAAGAACCAGCTGCATCCCGCAGGAGCGTCGCCGCCCAGCGCGGCATCAAGGTACTCGACGCTGCAGGCCCGCCGCCGGCGGCGCGCCGGCGCCGGCGGTCGAAGAATAGGAGCGGACCCATGGCAAAGAAATGGCCAAGAAGACGCGTCACCGTCGAGCAGATCGGCAGCCCGAGCCGCCGTCCGGCGGAGCAGCGCGCCACGCTGGTCGGCCTCGGCCTGAACAAGATGAACCGCCGCCGCACGCTGGAGGATACCCCCTCCGTGCGCGGCATGATCGCCCGTGTGCAGCACCTCGTCCGCGTCGTGGACGAGGCCTGACGCCCAGGCGGCAAGGAGACACCCATGAAACTCAACGATCTGCGTGACAAGGACGGCGCCACCAAGAACGGTACGCGCGTCGGCCGCGGCATCGGCTCCGGCTCGGGCAAGACCTCGGGCCGCGGCGTCAAGGGCCAGCACGCCCGTTCCGGCGTCGCCATCAACGGCTTCGAGGGCGGCCAGATGCCGCTCTACCGGCGCCTGCCCAAGCGCGGCTTCAACAACATCTTCCCCAAGGACTTCAACGTCGTTTCGCTCGGCCGCATGCAGAAGGCCGTCGACGCCGGCAAGCTCGACGCCAAGGCGCCGTGACGCCGAGGCGCTGGTCAAGGCCGGCGTCATCCGGCGCCCCAAGGACGGCGTTCGCGTCGTCTCCGACGGCGACCTGACGGCCAAGCTTACCCTCGACGTGGCCGGCGCCTCCAAGGCGGCGATCGAAAAGGTCGAAAAGGCCGGCGGCTCGGTCAAGCTGCCCGAAGCGGCGGCCGGCGCCGCCGCTGCATGTTTGCCGTCGCGGGCCTATCTCCGGCCTGCCCGCCGCGCGGCGCGCCCGCCTGACCGCGGAGGAGACCTTCATGGCGTCGGCTGCCGAACAGCTTGCCTCCAACCTCAACTTCGGGCCTTCGCCAAGGCCGAGGACCTCAAGAAGCGCATCTGGTTCACGCTCGGCGCGTTGCTCGTCTATCGTCTTGGCACCTATATCCCGATGCCCGGCATCGACGCCGACGCCTTCGCCGCCGCTTTCGATTCGCAGAGCAAGGGCGTGCTCGGCATGTTCAACATGTTCGCCGGCGGCGCGGTCGAGCGCATGGCGATCTTCGCGCTCGGCATCATGCCCTACATCTCCGCCTCCATCATCATGCAGCTGATGACGTCGGTCGTTCCGGCGCTCGAGCAGCTGAAGAAGGAAGGCGAGCAGGGCCGCAAGGTCATCAACCAGTACACCCGCTACGGCACCGTGCTGCTCGCCCTGGTGCAGGCCTACGGCATTGCCGTCGGCCTCGAAGGCGGCAACGGCATCGTCGCCGATCCGGGCTGGTTCTTCCGCATTTCCGCCGTCGTCACGCTGGTCGGCGGCACCATGTTCCTGATGTGGCTCGGAGAACAGATCACGGCGCGCGGCATCGGCAACGGCATTTCGCTGATCATCTTCTCCGGCATCGTCGCCGGCCTGCCACAGGCGATCTCGGGAACGCTGGAACTCGGCCGCACCGGCGCCCTGTCGACGGGCATCATCCTGGCGATCATCGTCATCGCCGTCGCCGTGATCGCCGTCATCGTCTTCTTCGAGCGCGCCCAGCGCCGCCTGCTGATCCAGTATCCCAAGCGCCAGGTCGGCAACCGCATGTTCCAGGGCGATACGTCGCATCTGCCGCTGAAGCTCAACACCGCCGGCGTCATCCCGCCGATTTTCGCCTCGTCGCTGCTGTTGCTGCCGGCGACGGTGGCCGGTTTCGCCAACACCGCCACCATGCCGGCCTGGGCCAACACCGTGCTGGCCGCGCTCGGCCACGGCCAGCCGCTCTACATGCTGGCCTATGCCGGGCTGATCATGTTCTTCGCCTTTTTCTACACGGCGATCGTTTTCAATCCGAAGGACACGGCCGACCAGCTTAAAAAGCACTCCGGCTTCATCCCCGGCTATCGTCCGGGCGAGCGCACCGCCGAATACATCGACTACGTGCTGACCCGCATCACGCTGATCGGCGCGATCTATCTCGTGCTCGTCTGCCTCTTACCCGAATTCCTGATTTCCGCTTTCGCCGTTCCGTTCTATCTGGGTGGCACGTCGCTTCTCATCGTCGTCTCCGTGACGCTCGACACGGTCGCGCAGATCCAGGGCCACCTGATCGCGCACCAATATGAGGGGCTGATCAAGAAGGCGAAGCTGCGCGGGGGAAGAGGGGCAGATGAGGCTCATATTGCTGGGCCCGCCAGGGGCGGGGAAGGGGACGCAGGCGCAACGCCTCGTCGAGAAGCACGCCATTCCGCAATTGTCGACCGGCGACATGCTGCGCGCCGCCGTGGCGGCGGGAACGCCCGTCGGCCTCAAGGCAAAGGCCGTGATGGACGCCGGCGAGCTTGTCTCCGACGCCATCGTCAACGCCATCGTCGCCGAGCGTATCGACCAGGCCGATTGCGCCAAGGGCTTCATCCTCGACGGCTATCCGCGCACGCTGGCCCAGGCCGATGCGGTGGAGGCGATGCTGAGGCCAAGGGCCTGAAGCTCGACGCGGTCATCGAACTGGTCGTCGACGACAAGGCGCCTGGTCGGGCGCATCGTCAAGCGCGCCGAGGAAGCCCAGGCCGCCGGCCAACCGGTGCGCAAGGACGACAACCCGGTGGTTTTCGAGGAGCGCCTGCGCGAGTACTACAAGAAGACCGCGCCGCTGATCGGCTACTACCACGCCAAGGGCATGCTGCAAGCAGGTCGACGGCATGGCGCCGATCGACGACGTGACCGGCCAGATCGAAGCCTTACTGGCGAAATCGCAGGAATAGGCGGCCTTGCGCCGGTTGACGAGGCGGCGCCCGGCCGAATAGCGGCGGGCCGTCTCCCAGGTCGCGACAGCGGTTGGCCGGACGCGGCCGTTTTGGTCGAAGGATCACCCGCAGGGGCCGGCCTCCACCGGACGCGGGTCAACATCAAGCGCCGGCTCGTCCGGCCCACATGGAGAAGCGATATGGCCCGTATAGCCGGCGTCAACATACCGACCAACAAGCGCGTCGTCATCGCGCTGCAGTACATCCACGGCATCGGCGCGAAGTTCGCCCAGGAGATCGTCGACAAGGTCGGCATCCCGGCCGAGCGCCGCGTCCATCAGCTGACCGACGCGGAGGTGCTGCAAATCCGCGAAGCGATCGACCGCGATTATCAGGTCGAGGGCGATCTGCGCCGCGAAGTGTCGATGAACATCAAGCGTTTGATGGATCTGGGCGCGTATCGCGGCCTGCGCCATCGTCGCGGCCTGCCGGTGCGCGGACAGCGCACCCACACCAACGCCCGCACCCGCAAGGGGCCGGCCAAGGCGATCGCGGGCAAGAAGAAGTAATTGGCGGGGGGGGGACGACCGGCTGCTTCCCGGTGTAGCCGCTGGCATTACGGCGGCGTTGAGATCGACGAAAGGAAGACAATGGCCAAGGAAGCCGCACGCGTCCGCCGTCGCGAACGCAAGAACATCTCGTCGGGCGTAGCCCACGTGAACTCCTCCTTCAACAACACCATGATCACCATCACCGACGCGCAGGGCAATGCCATCGCCTGGTCGTCTGCCGGTGCTCAGGGCTTCAAGGGTTCGCGCAAGTCGACGCCGTTTGCCGCTCAGGTGGCTGCCGAGGATTGCGCCAAGAAGGCCCAGGAGCACGGCGTGCGCCTGCTCGAGGTCGAAGTGTCCGGTCCCGGTTCGGGCCGTGAATCGGCGCTGCGCGCGCTCCAGGCAGCCGGATTCACGATCACCTCGATCCGTGATGTGACGCCGATCCCGCACAATGGCTGCCGCCCGCGCAAGAAGCGCCGCGTCTGACAGCTTTCGCGCCGCCGGGCGCGCTCGGCGGCGAATTCTTCAGCCGCCCGCCACGATTGAATGGTGGCGCGGCGCAAATGAGGACTGACCGATGATCCAGAAAAACTGGCAGGATCTGATCAAGCCCAACCGAATCGACTTCTCGTCGAAGGGCCGCACCCTGACCACGCTCGTCGCCGAGCCGCTCGAGCGCGGCTTCGGCCTGACGCTCGGCAACGCGCTGCGCCGCGTGCTGCTGTCGTCGCTGCGCGGCGCCGCCGTCACCGCCGTCCAGATCGATGGCGTACTGCACGAATTCTCCTCCATTCCGGGCGTGCGCGAGGATGTCACCGACATCGTCCTCAACATCAAGGAAGTCGCCATCAAGATGGAAGGCGACGGCCCGAAGCGCATGGTCGTGCGCAAGCAGGGCCCGGGCGTGGTGACGGCCGGCGACATCCAGACCGTGGGCGACGTCCAGATTCTCAATCCCGAGCACGCCATCTGTACCCTCGACGAGGGCGCGGAAATCCGCATGGAATTCACCGTCAATACCGGCAAGGGCTATGTCCCGGCCGAGCGCAACCGCGCCGAAGACGCGCCGATCGGCCTGATTCCGGTCGACAGCCTGTATTCGCCGGTCAAGAAGGTCTCCTACAAGGTCGAAAACACCCGCGAGGGCCAGGTTCTCGACTACGACAAGCTGACCATGACGCTCGAGACCGACGGTTCGATCTCCGGCGAAGACGCGGTCGCCTATGCGGCGCGCATCCTGCAGGACCAGCTGTCGATCTTCGTCAACTTCGACGAGCCGCAGAAGGCCGAAGCCAAGGAAGCCGTCACCGAGCTCGCCTTCAACCCGGCGCTGCTCAAGAAGGTCGACGAGCTGGAACTGTCGGTCCGTTCGGCCAACTGCCTGAAGAACGACAACATCGTCTACATCGGCGACCTGATCCAGAAGACCGAAGCCGAAATGCTGCGCACGCCGAACTTCGGCCGCAAGTCGCTGAACGAGATCAAGGAAGTGCTCGCCTCCATGGGCCTGCATCTCGGCATGGAAGTGCCGGACTGGCCGCCGGAAAACATCGAGGAACTGGCCAAGCGCTACGAGGATCAGTACTGATCCGTCCCGGCCGAACAGGATAGTTGAAGGAACACGACCATGCGTCACAACAAAACCGGCCGCCGCCTGAACCGGACGGTCGCAGCCACCGCAAGGCGATGTTCGCCAACATGGCGGCCTCGCTGATCGAGCACGAGCAGATCGTCACCACGCTGGAAAAGGCGAAGGAGCTTCGGCCCATCGTCGAGAAGCTGGTGACGCTCGGCAAGCGCGGCGACCTGCATGCCCGCCGTCAGGTGATCTCGTCGACCCGCTCGGAAGCCGCCGCCAAGCGCCTGTTCGAGACGGTCGCGCCGCGCTACGCCGCCCGCAATGGCGGCTATCTGCGCATCATGAAGGCGGGCTTCCGCTACGGCGACAACGCCGCGCTCGCCGTCATCGAGTTCGTCGACCGCGACGTGTCGGCCAAGGGCGCGGCCGACCGGGCCCGCACCGAAGCCGAGGCGGCCGCCGCCAAGGAAGCCGAAGCGGCGTGATCGCTTTCGCAGCGGAGTTTCGGGGAAGGGGCCTTCGCGGCCCCTTTTTCTTTGTCCGCCGCCGCGCCGAAACGACGCCTCACACTCGCCGCTTTCGCCGTGCTAGAGGCTGAAGCCTGATCCGCATTTTTCGGGAGCGCTTCGCCATGACCCGTTTCGCCCGCATCGCCGCGACCATCCTTGCTTTGGGCTTTGCCGCGCCGGCCGCCGCAGAGGAAGCCGGCAAGTCGCTGTCCGACCTGCTGAAAAGCCTGACCGGCCAGTCCGATCCGGCCGGGGAAAAGCAGGCGCCGGCGAGCGAAGCGCAAATCCAGTTGTCGTTCGCGCCTTTGGTCAAGGCGACCGCGCCGTCAGTGGTCAATGTCTACGCCACCACCAAGGTCAGCCAGTCGCCTTTCTTCGACGACCCATTCTTCGGCCGTTTCTTCGGCGACGCCATGCCGCCGCGCCAGGCCTCCTCGCTCGGCTCCGGCGTGGTGGTCGACGCTTCCGGCCTGATTGTCACCAACAACCACGTCATCCGCGACGCCGACGAAGGTGAAGGTGGCGCTCGCGGACGGGCGCGAATTCGACAGCCGGTTCTGCTGCAGGACGAGACGGTCGATCTGGCCGTGCTGAAAATCGAAACGCCAAGGCCGCTCGTCGCCCTCGCGCTCGGCGATTCCGACGCGATGGAGGTCGGCGACCTCGTGCTCGCCATCGGCAACCCGTTCGGCGTCGGCCAGACGACGACCAGCGGCATCGTGTCGGCGCTGGCGCGCAGTCATATCGGCGTCACCGATTTCGGCTTCTTCATCCAGACCGATGCGGCGATCAATCCGGGCAATTCCGGGGGAGCTCTGATCGACATGCAAGGGTCAGCTGATCGGCATCAACACCGCGATCTTCTCCAGGGCGGCGGCTCGATCGGCATCGGCTTCGCGATTCCGTCCAACATGGTGCACGCGGTCGTCAATGCGGCCCGCACGGGCCAGGATTTCTTCGAGCGGCCGTGGATCGGCGCGACCTTCGAGAATGTCACGGCGCAGGTCGCCGAGGCGCTCGGGCTGGAGCGGCCGACCGGCGCGCTCGTCACCGATGTCGATCCGCAGGGGCCGGCGGCGACGGCCGGCCTCAAGGCCGGCGATCTGGTGCTCGCCGTCAATGGCGTCGAGGTCACGCAACCCGACGCGCTCGGCTACCGCATCGCAACGCTTCCCGTCGGCGGCAAGGCGCTGCTGACCGTCTGGCGGCAGGGCAAGGCGATGGAGCTGGCGCTCACCACCGCGCGCGCGCCGGAAGGCTCGGCCGCCGCGCTGGCGACCGTCGACGGGGCGAGCCCCTTTGCGGGCGCCAAGGTGGCGGAATTGTCGCCGCGCCTCGCCCAGAAGCTGCGCCTGCCGGAAAACGCCAAGGGCGTGGCCATCGTCGAGGTCGACGCGCGTTCGCCTGCGGCGCAATTCGGCATGCAGCCGGGCGATATCGTTCGCTCGGTCAACGGCGCCGAAATCGTCATGCCGACGGCTTGATGGAAGCCGCCTGGCAGAAAAGTCGCGCTGAAAGCTCGCCGAAGTGGTCGGACAGGAGCATTTGACCGGCGAGGGCGGGGCGCTCACCCGCATGATCGCGGCCAAATCACTGGGTTCGATGGTGTTCTGGGGGCCGCCCGGCACCGGCAAGACCACCGTCGCGCGCCTGGTCGCCGGCGAGACAGGGCTTGCCTTCGATCAGGTTTCGGCCATTTTCACCGGCGTCGCCGATCTGAAGAAAGTGTTCGAGACGGCCCGCATGCGCCGCGCAACCGGCCGCCAGACCGTACTGTTCGTCGATGAGATCCACCGCTTCAACCGGGCGCAGCAGGATTCCTTCCTCCCCGTCATGGAAGACGGCACTGTCGTGCTGATCGGCGCGACGACCGAAAAACCCGTCCTTCGAACTGAACGCCGCGTTGCTGTCGCGCTCGCGCGTGCTGTCGTTCAAGGCGCTCGACGAGGCGGCGCTGGAAAACCTGCTTGCCCGCGCCGAAGCGCTGGAGGGACGGCCGCTACCGCTCGATGGCGACGCGCGCGCCGTGTTGCTGCGCATGGCCGATGGCGACGGCCGCGCCGTGCTGACGCTCGCCGAGGAGGCCTGGCGCGCCGCCAGCGACGGCGAAGTGTTCAGCGCCGACGCCTTGCAGGGCCTGCTGCAGCGCCGCGCCCCGATCTACGACAAGGGCCAGGACGGCCATTACAATCTGATTTCGGCTTTGCACAAATCGGTGCGCGGCTCCGATCCGGACGCGGCGCTCTACTATCTCGCCCGCATGTTCGACGCCGGCGAAAATCCGCTGTTCATCGGCCGCAGGCTGGTGCGCATGGCGGTGGAGGATATCGGTCTTGCCGATCCGCAGGCGCTTGTCGTCGCCAACGCCGCCAAGGAGGCCTTCGATTTTCTCGGCTCGCCGGAAGGCGAATTGGCCTTGGCGCAGGCTTGCGTCTATCTCGCCTCGGCGCCCAAATCGAACGCCGTCTACACGGCCTTCAAGGCGGCGACTGCGGCGGCCAAGGAGTTTGGTTCGCTGCCGCCGCCGCGCCGCATTCTCAACGCGCCGACGAAGCTGATGCGCGAAGAAGGCTATGGCGAAGGCTACCGCTACGACCACGACGAACCGGACGCTTTTTCCGGTCAGGATTATTTCCCCGAGAAAATGGGCCGGCGCGCTTTTTACGATCCGCCCGAGCGCGGCTTCGAGCGCGATATCCGCAAACGTCTGGAATGGTGGGCGAAATTGCGCAGTGAGCGCGGCGGGGAATAGGGCCGCCTGCGGCCAAACGCCCCTTGGAACCGGCGCGGCGCGCATCTTACATTCAAGAACATGAATGTGAGTCCCGTCATGCAAGCCGCCCTGGATTTCATCGACCGCCTGCCGTTCGTCACCGTCGTCGTCGCCGCGATCCTGCTGGGACTGGCGCCGTTTTTCCCGAACCGCATCTGGTGGAAAAGGCGCGCTGGATCGTGACCGGGCAACCGTTCAAAATGATCGATGTTTTCGATGTCTTCTGGCACCTGTGGCCGATCGCGATCGTCGTCATCAAGGTCGCCCGAGGCTCGACTGCCGGCTGAGGCGTTGACGCGGGTCAAGGCCGGTTTGTCGGCGGGAGGTATCCTTCGCTTGGAAGGAGGCCGGATCATGAAACGCCTTTTTCGTTTGCTCGCCGCCGGTCTTGTCTCGGCATCGTGGATATACGGCGCTTCAGGGCAGGCGGAAAATCCCGCCTGGGTGGAAGCCATGTCCGCCCAGGCCGCCCAGTCGCTTCAATGCGAGGTCGCCTACCTCATCAACATGCGCGAGTTCGATCTCGGCAGCCGCCACATCGAAGAGGCGCGGCTGCAATGCGTCGACGGCCGCCGCTACGACGCGAGCCGGGCGACGCCGGATCCGGCGTTCACATTCGCCGAATGCAAGGAGCAGGTCTGCTGAAAGGAGCCCTCCATGCGCGTTTTCGTCATCTACGGCACAATCGAAGGGCAAACCCGCAAGATAGCCCGCGCCATCGCCGAAACGGCGCAAGACAAGGGCTGGCGCGCCACGGTCTACGACATGAACGATCTGGCGGAGGCCGATCCGGCCCATGCCGATCGGGTCATCATCGCCGCGCCGGTGCATGCCGGCGACTATCCGCGCGAAGTCGCCGAATGGATCAAGGCCAATCGCTTGCGCCTCAAGGCCATGCCGACCGCTTTCGTGTCGGTTTCGCTGTCGGCGGCGTCGCAATTCGCCGAGGAGCATGAGGCGCTGGACAAGATCACCAACGCCTTTTTCGAGGAAACGGGCTTTGCGCCGAACGCCGTGCATCAGGCCGCCGGCGCGTTGCGCTACGCCGACTACGATTTCCTCAAGCGCTTGTTGATGCGTTACATCGCACGCAAGGAAGGCGCGTCGACCGACACGACAAAAAACCACGAATTCACCGAATGGGACGAATTGGCCCGGTTCATCGCCGATTTCCTTGCGCCGGCGTGACAGACGGCCCTTCCTGAGCGCCGGAGGTTCGGTTATCAGGGGCGATGTTTCACCTGTTTCTCGTTGCCCTTGGCGGGGCCATCGGCGCCGGCCTGCGCCATCTGGCCAATCTCGCCGCGCTCCGCCTCGTCGGTCCCGGATTTCCCTGGGGAACGCTGGCGATCAACGTCGCCGGCTCGCTGGCGATGGGCCTGTTCATCGGCTGGATGACCTTGCGGGCGCAAGCATCGAACGAATTGCGCCTGTTTGTCGCCACCGGCGTGCTTGGCGGCTTCACCACCTTTTCCGCCTTTTCGCTCGATTTCGCCACGCTGGTCGAGCGCGGCGCTGCGATGAGCGCCTTCGGCTATGCCGGCGCCAGCGTCGTCCTGTCGATCCTGGCGCTTTTCGCCGGCCTCGCGCTGATGCGGTTCGCCTGATGGCCGGCGTCGAACAGGTCGCGGTCGAGGAAGGCGAGTCCGGCATGCGCCTCGACCGCTGGTTCAAGGCGCATTATCCGGGCCTTGCCTTCGGCCAGTTGCAAAAACTGTTGCGCACCGGTCAGGTGAGGCTCGACGGCGGGCGGGCGAAATCCGACACCCGGGTGCAGCCCGGCCAGACGGTTCGGGTGCCGCCGCTGCAAGGCGTCGACAAGGCCGGCGCCGGGCCGCTGACGCAAAAGACGCTGAAAAGCCTCGACGATGGCGATGCGCTGTCCAAGATGCTGCTGCATGAGGATCCGAAGGTGCTGGTGTTCGACAAGCCGTCCGGTCTCGCCGTGCAAGGCGGCTCGGGCGTCGTGCGCAGCGTCGATTCCATGCTGGAAGCCTGGCGCAACAAGAAGGGCGAGAAGCCGCGCCTTGTCCACCGCCTCGACCGCGATACGTCCGGAGTGCTTGCGGTGGCGCGCACGCGGCTGGCGGCGATGAAGCTCGCCGAGGCCTTTCGTCATCGCACCACCGAGAAAATCTACTGGGCTCTGGTCAAGGGCGCGCCGGGCAAGCGGGAAGGGCGCATTTCGTCCTGGCTGGTCAAGGAGGCGACGCCGGAGGGCGACCGGGTCCGCGTCGCCAAGCATGGCGAGGACGGCGCCGAACACGCCATTACCGAATGGCGCGTCGTCGAGCAGGCCGGCCAGCAACTGACCTGGATCGAGTTCCGCCCCGAAACCGGCCGCACCCACCAATTGCGCGTCCATGCGGTGCAGATGGGTTGCCCGATCATCGGCGATCCGAAATATTTCGAGGCCGATCACAATTGGTCGCTGCCGGGCGGCATGCAGAATCGCCTGCATCTGCACGCCCGTCGGCTGGTCATTCCCCATCCTGACGGGGGCGTCATCGACGTATCCGCGCCTTTGCCGCCGCACATGCGCCAAAGCTGGAACATGCTCGGCTTCGAAGAGGCGAGCGCCGGCGAATGAACCCGCCCGCCGCTGTCCGCCATGACCGGCTCGACGGGTTCGCCGTCGCGGCGATGATCGGCCTGACCATGACCTGGGGTTTCAACCAGGTCGCCATCAAAATCGGCAATGGCGGGTTCAACCCGCTCGCCGTTGCCGTTTTCCGCGCCGCGCTGGCGAGCCTGCTGGTGGCTTTGTGGTGCCGGTACAGGGGAATTCCGCTTTTCGACCGCGATGGCGCGCTTGTCGCCGGGATTGTCGCCGGCGTTCTCTTCGGCGCCGAGTTCGCCCTGATTTTCATCGGCCTCGACCTGACGACGGCGGCGCGCGGCGTCCTGATGGTCAACACCATGCCGTTCTTCGTCGCCGCCGGCGCCCATCTCTGGCTCGGCGAAAGGCTCACTTCGCTCAAACTCGTCGGCATGGCGCTCGCCTTTAGCGGCGTTGCGCTGGTGTTTTCCGACAAATTGTCGCTGCCCGATTCGCGCGCGCTGATCGGCGACGGCTTGATGCTCGGCGCGGCGGCGTTGTGGGCGGCGACGACGCTCGTCATCAAGGGGTCGCGCCTTTCGGCCATCGCGGCCGAAAAAGTCCTGCTCTACCAGCTTGCCGTCTCGGCCGTGGTCACCGCGCCTTTTGTCGGCCTCGCCGGACCGTTGATGCGCGCCGTCGCGCCATTGCCGATCGCCGCCGTGCTGTTCCAGGCAATGTTCGTCGTCGCCTTCACCTATGTCGTGTGGTTCGGCCTGATGCGGCGCTATCCGGCGTCAGCTCTGTCGAATTTCGCCTTTCTTTCGCCGGCCTTCGGCGTGTTGTCCGGCGGCCTGCTGCTCGGCGAACCCCTGACATGGCGACTGTTCGCCGCGCTGGCGCTGATCGGCCTGGGTCTCTACATCGCCGGCAGAGCGAAACGGTAGAGGGCCACGGGATGCGCGATCTTCTCACTGACCTTGATGGCGGCGACGATCCGGTCAAACGCGTCCGCAACGCGATGAAAACGCCGCTGCCGAAACGATTCTACCAGCAAGCGACAGTCGGGCAAAGCGGGGGCGGGTTCGCTGTCTTGCTCGATAGCAAGCCGGCCAGAACGCCCGGGCGAGCCGCATTGACGCTGCCGACCGGGGCGGCGGCGCAACTGGTCGCTGACGAATTTTCCGCCCAGGTCGACGTCATCGACCCGGTTTCGATGCCGGTGCTGCGCCTGGTCAATTCGGCGATCGATGGCGTTTCGACCGATCCGCGGGCGGTTCATGAAGACATCGCGCGGTTCTCGTCGTCCGACCTGCTGTGCTACCGCGCCGGTTCGCCGGCCTCGCTGGCGGCGAGGCAGGGCGAGGCCTGGGATCCAGTCATCGGCTGGGCGCGGAAATCGCTCGGGGCGCGCTTCATCCTGGCCGAGGGTGTCATGCCCGTCCCCCAGCCACGCGAGGCGCTCGCCGCTTTCGATACGGCGCTCGCCCGTTTCGCCGACCCATTGTCGCTCGCCGCCATCCATTCGATGACGACGTTGACCGGCTCGGCGCTGCTGGCGCTGGCGGTGGCCATGGGCGAATTGATGGTCGAGCAAGCGTGGTCCGCCGCCCATGTCGACGAGGATTTCAACGTCTCCCTATGGGGCGAAGACGCCGAAGCCTCGGCGCGGCGCGCCTTTCGCAGGACGGAGATGATGGCGGCGGCGGCGCTGCTCGCGGCGTTGTCCTGATCAGCCGCCCAAACCGGCGGCGCGCAGCAGGTTCGGCAACGCCGGCAAGGTGAGAAGGATGGTCGCGGCGAGCCAGATCGCCGCCGACGCCGGCGTGGTTTCACCCGGCGAGCGCAGCTTCTCGTAAAGCGCCGCGGGCACGCCGGCAATCATCAGCGTCAGGGTCGACAGGATCAGCGAAGACAGCGCCACGACCACCTCGGTGATTCCCGGAAAGAAGCCCGGGTACCAGGCCCAGCGCAGCAGGAATATGAACAGCAGCAGCGGCGAGAAAATGCCGTTCAAGATGGCGGCGCCGACCGTGGCGAAGATCAAGGGATTGCGCATGGCGTCAGCCTCCGGACGAAACGGCCGGCGCGAGACCGGCGCGCAGCAGGATGATGATGAAGGCGACGCGCGCCGCGAGGATCCACAGCACGGCGAACGCCAGCACCAGATTGTGCGGCAGGGCGGCGGGCGTGACCGCGCGGACCAGGCGGACGACCGGATCGGTCAGGCGCTTGAACGCTTTCCAGATGTAATTGTCCCAGTCGTCGGCGACGAAGAAGCCGAGCAATAACCGGCCGAGCACGGTGTATTGCAACGCGGCCAGCACGTAGTTCGGAAGGTGGAAATACCAGTAGCCCCAGAAATCCATTGTCGCTTTCCGATCGGGTCGCGGCGCTTATGGCGCGTCGCCGGCCAAAAAGAAAGCGGGGCGCGCGTGGTTGACGCGCGCCCCGCCGATTTTTCAGGCCGCTGTTCAGGCGGTCTTTTCTTCCATCATCGAACCGCCCTTGGGAATGCGGACGTTGTCGATGAAGTCCTGCATTTCCTTGGACGGCGCCTTGGTGAGCAACGACACCACGATCAAGGCGATGAAGCCCGCCGGCAGGCCGAAGGCGGCCGACGAGATGTTCTTGATGCCGAACCAGTTCGCCATGCTCTGGGCGTGCGTGTCGAAAGCCTTCCAAGCGGCGCCCTTGGCGTCGGCGGCGGCGTTCATCCACGCATCCTTGAGGTCGACGAACTTGGCGGCGGTGGCCACGCCCTTGCCGTTGGCCTTGGAGAACTCGTCGATCGCCGCCTGGGCCGCCGTTTTCGCGGCGTCGTCAGTGGCGGCGGCGAGCGCGGCCGTCAGTTCCTTCAGCTTGCCGACGAGGCCCATGTCGATCGGGGTCGACGACAGGCCGTTCCACATCTCGACGAAGCCCGGCGCGAAATACCGGGTGGCGACGAGATAGTAGAGCGTCACGCCGAAGCCGACGATGATCGCGGCGATGGCGCCGGCCGTATTGGCCCGCTTCCACCACACGCCGAGCACGAGCCCGGGAACAGGCCGGCAGCCGCGAGCGAGAACGCCCACGAGACCATCGACAGGATATCGGCCGGCTTGGTCGACGCCGTGTAGGCGGCGATAGCCGCGACGATGACCAGCAGGACGCGCGACACAGTGAGGCGGCGCGCGGTCGGCGCGTTGGTGTCGATCATCCGGTAGTAAACGTCGTGCGACAGGGCGTTGGCGATGGCGAGCAGCAGGCCGTCGGCGGTCGACAGCGCGGCGGCGAGACCGCCGGCGGCGACGAGGCCGGAGATGACATACGGCATGCCGGCCATTTCCGGCGTCGCAAGCACGATCATGTCGGCGTTCAGCGCGATGTCCTTGAAAGCCAGCACCCCGGTGACGCCCTTCTCGGCGCAGGCGGCGGCAATCGCGGCGGCATCGACGGCCGCCTTGCCGCAGATCTGCACCAGACCGTTTTCCGCCTGCGCCCAGCTCACCATCCATCCGGCCTTCTCGGCGATGTTGTCGGGGTCAGGCCGCCGGCGACGAGGTCGAGCATGGTCCACTTGGCGAACGCCGCATAGGACGGCGCCGTGAAGTAGAGGATGAAGATGAACAGCAGCGACCAGGCCACCGAAATGCGCGCTTCACGCACCGACGGCGTGGTGAAGTAGCGCATCAGGACGTGCGGCAGCGACGCCGTGCCGACCATCAGGCAGAGGATGAGCCAGAAGAAGTTCTTGGCGTCGTAGCCGCCATGGCTGAACGGCGTGACGTGCTTGCCTCGGTGAAGCCCTGGGCGGTTTCGAGCGCGCCGATGCCCTGCGAGGCCTGGCCGTACATCAGCTGCGGGAGCGGCACGCCGGTCTTCACCGTCGACATCCAGATCGCGGGGATGAGGTAGGCGATGATCAGGACGATGTACTGGGCGACCTGCGTCCAGGTGACGGCGCGCATGCCGCCGAGCATGGAGCAGACCAGGATGCCGGCCAGGCCGACATAGACGGCGACGTTGAAGTCGATGCCGAGGAAACGGGCCGAGATGATGCCGGTCGCGTAGATCTGCGCGACCACATAGGTGAACGAGCAGCTCATCAGCACGATGACGCCGATGAAGCGCGCCAGGTTGCCGCCGTAGCGGGCCGACAGGAAGTCGGGAACCGTGTAGGCGCCGAACTTGCGCAGGTAGGGCGCAACCAGGATCGCCACCAGCACGTAGCCGCCGGTCCAGCCGAGCACGAAGGCGAGGCCGTCATAGCCGAGCGCATAGAGCGTGCCGGCCATACCGACGAAGGAGGCGCCGGACATCCAGTCCGCGCCCGTCGCCATGCCGTTGTAGATGGCAGGCACGCGGCGGCCGGCGACGTAGTATTCGCCGACTTCCATGGTGCGCGACAGGATGCCGATCGCCGCGTAGATGACGATCGTGAAGCCCATGAAGAAATAGCCGATGATCTTGTTCGGAACGCCGACGGCGCTCAGAATCGCCATGGCGACGATGAAGGCGATGAATCCGCCCGTATAGATCGTGTAGACCCGGCCGAGGTTCGACATGAAGTCGCCGCCGGCCCCTTTTGCTACAGCCATTGTCTGTCCCTCCCGATCAGTCTTCGGCCACGCCGTGCTCGACGTCGATGGCGTTCTGTTTGCGGGCAAACCAGAACAGCATGGCGACGAACACGATCAGCGAACCCTGCGCGGCCATGTAGAAGCCGAGCGGGAAGCCGAGAATGACGATGTTGTTGAGCGAACCCACGAACATGTGGATGAAGAAGGAGAAGATCGCCCAGAGGACCATCATGATGATCATCAGGTTTCTCGTCTTCTCCCAGTAGCGTACACGATCCGGCGCTGCCATCGTGACTTCCTCCTCCTGAGATCGACTCCGCCGCTTATTCGGCGTGCCGCTTTATTGGCTATTTCGGTGCGCCGCCGAATCCTCGGCTTGCCCCAAAGGCGCTCCACGGACAATTTGTCAGTCCACGGCGAACCTCGGCGTGGTTTAGCACCGGTTAATCGGACCTGCGCATAAGACTTTGGAATCGCCTCGGGCGGAAAGCCGCCACAATGCCTTGAAAACCGGCGTTTGCCATATCACTGGCTTATCCCTAGAAGGGCCGCTGGAGGCTCCCGGAGCGATACGATGGCGGACGGCGGAGTGCTGCAGAACCTGTTCGGGCGGTATTTCCGCAAGCCGGAGCGAATCGCCGATGTCGAGGCGCTCCAGCGCTTCATGGACGAGCGCGCCGCGTTCCTGACGCAGAAGGGCATCGTTGAATTCTGCCGCGTGCGCGCCGGCGGCCATTGGCAGAAGCTGTTCGGGGAGACCGAGTTCCAGCAGGCGCTGACCCTGTCGCGCTGGCGCGGCTATCCGTTGGCGTTGGCCATGCTGGCCGAGATGGTCGAGGCGGCGTTGCGCGAGACCGCCGGCGTCGAGCGCTTGCGTTTGCCGGGCACGCTCGCCGCGGCCGCGGCGCGGCTTACGGCGAAATATCCGGTTCCGGCCGGCGAAAGCGACGACTTCTGGGAAAAATCGAATGCGCTGATCGCCGTAACGCTCGCCGAGGCGCAATCGCGCCCGGCCCGGGCGGTGGCGGCGATGCCCGATCCGCTGGCGAAGAAATTCCACAAGGCGCTGCCGTTGCACCAGAACCTGGTTGCGCCCGACTACGACTACATTTTCAATTTCCTGCGCATGAACCTGCTGCGCGCGCACGAGGATTTCCTTGCCCGGGCCGACCGGCCGGCGCTGCTTTCCGATCTGGTCGGGGGAAACGGAAGGGGCTGATTCGCATCTCGCGCGTTGCGCGAGGAAACCTCGTGAACCGAGTCAATCGCAAACAAAAACCCCGGCTTCTAAGCCGGGGTTTTCGCTTTCCTCCGACCGGAGGATCAGACCGAGTAGTACATGTCGTATTCGATCGGGTGCGGCGTCATTTCGAAACGCATCACCTCGGTCATCTTCAGCTCGATATAGGCGTCGATCATGTCGTCGTCGAACACGCCGCCGGCTTTCAGGAAGCCGCGATCCTTGTCGAGCGACTGCAGCGCTTCGCGCAACGAACCGCAGACGGTCGGGATCTTCTTCAGTTCCTTCGGCGGCAGGTCGTAGAGATCCTTGTCCATCGGCTGGCCGGGGTGGATCTTGTTCTTGATGCCGTCGAGGCCGGCCATCAGCAGCGCCGCGAAGCCGAGATAGGGGTTCGCGCCCGGATCGGGGAAGCGGACCTCGACGCGCTTGGCCTTCGGCGACGAGCCGAACGGGATGCGGCACGACGCCGAGCGGTTGCGCGCCGAATAGGCGAGCAGCACCGGCGCCTCGTAGCCCGGCACCAGACGCTTGTAGGAGTTGGTCAGCGGGTTGGTGAAGGCGTTGACGGCCTTGGCGTGCTTGATGACGCCGCCGATGAAATACAGGCAGGATTCCGACAGGCCGGCATATTCGTTGCCGGCGAACAGCGGCTTGCCACCCTTCCAGATCGACATGTGGACGTGCATGCCCGAGCCGTTGTCGCCGAAGATCGGCTTCGGCATGAAGGTCGCCGTCTTGCCGTAGGCGTTGGCGACCTGGTGCACGACATATTTGTAGATCTGCATCTTGTCGGCGTTGCGCACCAGCGTGTCGAACTTCAGGCCGAGCTCGTGCTGGGCGGCGGCGACCTCGTGGTGATGCTTCTCGACCACGACGCCCATCTCGGCCAGCACGGTCAGCATCTCGGAGCGCATGTCCTGCTCCGAGTCGATCGGCGGAACCGGGAAATAGCCGCCCTTGACGCGCGGACGATGGCCGAGGTTGCCGGTCTCGTAGTCGGTGTCGTCGTTGGACGGCAGTTCGGTCGAATCGAGCTTGAAGCCGGTGTTGTAGGGATCGGCCTTGTACTTGACGTCGTCGAAGACGAAGAATTCGGCTTCCGGGCCGACATAGATGGTGTCGCCGATGCCTTCCGACTTCATGTAGGCTTCCGCCTTCTTGGCGATGCCGCGCGGATCGCGGTTGAAGGCTTCGCCCGAGATCGGATCCAGAATGTCGCAGAACACCACCGCCGTCGACTGGGCGAAGAACGGGTCCATGTGGAAGGTCGCGGTGTCGGGCATCAGCACCATGTCGGATTCGTTGATCGCCTTCCAGCCGGCGATCGACGAGCCGTCGAACATCACGCCGTCGGCGAACATGTCCTCGTCGACGAGGCCGACGTCCATGGTCAGATGCTGCATCTTGCCGCGCGTGTCGGCGAAGCGGAGATCGAGGAACTTGACGTCCTTGTCCTTGAGCTCCTTGAGGATGTCCTTGGCTGTCGTCATGATAATCTTTCCTGTGTCTGACGATGGAAATGAGTGGCGTTCAGACCGCGTCGTGGCCGGTCTCGCCGGTGCGGATGCGGATCACTTCCTCGACGTTGGAGACGAAGATCTTGCCGTCGCCGATGCGGCCGGTTTGGGCCGCCTTGCGGATGGCCTCGACCGCCGCTTCGACGGCGTCGTCGCCCAGCACGACCTCGATCTTCACCTTGGGCAGGAAATCGACGACATATTCGGCGCCGCGATAGAGTTCCGTGTGCCCCTTTTGGCGGCCGAAGCCCTTGGCTTCGATCACCGTGATGCCCTGGAGGCCGACCTCCTGGAGCGCTTCCTTGACCTCGTCCAGCTTGAACGGCTTGATGATGGCTTCGATCTTTTTCATGCGCTGAAACGGCCTCCGATCCAGTCCGATTGCGGGCATTTTGGCCCGGCCCGGCCTCGTTAATGCAGTTTCCGTGCCAATTCCACGGGATTTCGCAAATGCGAACCGTTTTTTCGCAGCGTCGTTGATCATTGCGGTTTTGCCCGGGCATGCCCGGCGGATCGGCCGGCGGGAACAAGGAAGACGAGCTGGTCTGGCGTCGGCATTGATTAAAAAACAGGCGGCCTTGCCTAATAAAAAGGCGGAATGCGGCGTTTGCAATTCATCTGGCGCGGCGGCACAGTCGCGTCACGGAGCCTGTCGATGCACGTACTCCTTTTACCTGAAGACATGGCGCGAGCCGACCGTTTGACTATCGACTCCGGCCGCTTTTCCGGTCGGCAATTGATGGCGCGGGCCGGCGCGGCCGTGGCCGATGCGGCGCTGGCGCGATTTCCGCACGCCACGCGCTTTGCCGTGCTGTGCGGTCCGGGCGCCAATGGCGGCGACGGCTATGTCGCCGCGCGCCTGCTGGTCGAACGCGGCGCGCCGGTCGCGATCTTCGCCCTTGGCGCGCCGAAAGGCGGAACCGACGCGGCGCTCGCCGCCGCCGGTTGCCCGCTGCCTGTAACGCTATTGGCCGGCTTTTCGCCCGCCGATGGCGATGTCGTCATCGACGCGCTGTTTGGCGCGGGGTTGGCCCGCCCGCTCAATGGCGAAGCGGCGCGGGCGGCGCAGGCCTGCATCGACGCGGGCGTCCCCGTGATATCAGTCGATGTCCCTTCCGGTCTTGACGGCGCGACGGGGCGGGCGGCGGGGCCGGTCTTCCGGGCCACGCTCACCGTCACATTCGCGCGGCTGAAGCCCGGTCATCTGCTCTTTCCCGGCCGGGCGCTGTGCGGCGAAACCATTCTCGCCGATATCGGCATCCCCGACAGCGTGATCGCCGCTCTCGCCGTGCGCACCTGGCGCAACGATCCGGCGCTCTTTTCCGCCGCCTTGCCGCGCCTCGAAGCGACGACGCACAAATATGCCCGCGGCGCTGTTGCGGTCTGTTCCGGCGGGCCGGCCTCCACCGGCGCGGCGCGGCTGGCCGCGTTCGCCGCGGCGCGTTCCGGGGCCGGGGCCGTCACCGTGCTGTCGCCGCCTGCCGCGCTCATCGTCAATGCGGCGCAACTGACCGCGATCATGGTGCGCGCGATCGCCGATGCCGATCAGGTCTGCGCCTTCCTGGAGACGGGAAAAACCGCGGCCATCGTGCTCGGGCCGGGCTTCGGCGTCGGCGAGCGGGCGCGCGCCTACGCCACGCTGGCGCTCGACCCGTTCCGGGCCGCCGACGAAAGCGGCCGCGGCTTGCGCGGCGTCGTGCTCGACGCCGATGCGCTGACCAGTTTCGCCGATAATCCCGACGCGCTGTTCGCCGCCATCGGCGCGGCGCGCCAGGCCTGCGTGCTCACCCCGCACGAGGGAGAATTCGCCCGGATGTTCGCCGATCTCGCCGAACTGCCGTCGAAACTGGAGCGCGCCCGCGCCGCCGCCGCCCGATCAGGGGCCGTTGTCGTGCTCAAAGGCCCCGACACGGTGATCGCCGGGCCGGACGGCCGGGCCGTCATCAACGCCAACGCGCCGCCCTGGCTCGCCACCGCCGGGTCAGGCGATGTGCTCGCCGGACTGATCGCGGGGCTCACGGCGCAGGCCATGCCGGCCTTCGAGGCCGCATGCGCCGCGGTCTGGGCCCATGGCGAGGCGGCCAACCGCCTCGGCCGCTCGCTCATCGCCGACGATCTGCCGGCGGCGGCCGGGCAGGTGCTGGCGGAGTTGGCCGGGTGAGGGCGCTCGCGGCCGCGCCGCCTGCATGGCGTTGCGTCGACGCCTCCGTATTGACCGTCGACGCCCGGGGGGCCTAATTCGGGGCAATTGGGGATGCGGCGAAGGAGGGACGACATGCCTTGGTGGAATCCGTGGCGAAGGCGACGATTGATTCCGGGCAGGGCCAACCGCGCGCTCAACGAATGGATCGACGAACAATTGTTGCGCGCCAAGTTGGCGCGGCAAGGCGAGAAGATCGTGACGCGCTGGAACGCGCACATGTACTCGCAGAATTTCGAGGATTCGATCATCGCCGAGATCGTCTCGCGCATCGGCGCGGGAACCCGGACCTTCGTGGAAATCGGCACCGAGAGCGGCGAGGAAAGCAACACGCGGCTGTTGCTGCAGATGGGCTGGCGCGGACTTTGGATCGAGGGTTCCGCCGACCACGCCGCTCGAGCGCGGACCGTTTTCGCTCGCGAGATCGACGAGGGGCGCTTGAAAATCGTTGAGAAATTCGCCACGCGGGACAACATCCAGGGCGAATTCGCCGCCGCGGGGTTCGCCGATAATCTCGATTTCCTTTCGGTCGATATCGACCTCAACACGTCGCATATCTGGCGCGCCATCACGACCCGCCCGCGCTTCGCCTGCATCGAATACAATGGCAATTTCCCTCCTATTGTCCCCTTCGAGGCGGAGTACGATCCGCAAGGCGTCTGGGGCGGGAGCGCCTATTTCGGCGCGTCGCTGAAGTCGCTCGAACTGATCGGACGGGACAAAGCCATGGCGCTGGTCGGATGTGACCTGTTCGGCATCAATGCGTTCTTCGTGCGCGACGAATTGACGTCTGACCATTTCCTCGAGCCATTCACGGCCGAAACGCATTGGGAACCGCTGCGCCTCGGGCAGGTGAAGCGCCAGGGCCATGTTCGTCCGTGACGTCCGACCGGCGCGCCGCCGAACCGGGAATATCCCGGGGATGGCGACGCTAGCCTTGGTTGCGGCGGTTCTGTCCGCAGTCGTTGCCCAGGCCGATGGTTTCGTCACCCATGTCGACGATCCGAAAATCCTCGCCGCGATTGAAAAATCGGGCTTCGGCTTCGCCGATGCTCTGGGAGCGGCCACCGCGGCCGATCTCAAGGCGTTGGCGAAAGCATCCGCGCCTTGGCGCGAATTCGTCGCCACGGTTGGCGGCGACATCGCTGCGCTACGCGCCGAGATGGCGGCGGGCGGGCGCAAGCTGCTTGAAGTCACCGACGACAATATCGGCCGCGTCATGGATGTGCGCTGGCTGACCAGCGAAGCGGCGCGCCTGCGCCTGGTCGGCGTCGTCAACCGCATGGACAAGGCCGATTTCCATGCGGCCGCAGGCGAACGCGATTGCGGCGAGACGCGGCTGCTCTATCGCCTTGCCTATGATTTTCGCGCCAAGGGCAAGCGTTTCGCCTCGCGCATGCCGTTTTCGGTCAATGTCGTCTATTCGGTTCCGCCCGATGCCGACGGCGGCTGCGCGGCGGCGGCGCTGCTGTGGAAACCGGGCGTCGACGCCACTGTCGACGCCGGCTGGCTGACCGGCGGCCCGCTGGCGAAGGACCGGCTCAAGCTGCGCCAGATCGAGCTCAATGCGCAGATCGTCCGCCTGCCGGCCGGTCTGGAAACCACCTTCGGCGGCCAGGCGGCCTATTTGCTGCGCGTGTTCACGCTGGCCGAGGGCAGGCTTTCGCCGAAGCCGCTGGAAAACACGCCGGACGCGCCGCGCATCGCCGCCGATCCGGCGCTGAAAGGCGCGCTGGGCGATTTTGTCGTCGCCAACGCCGCGGCGATCGACCAAGGCGTATTCAAACTTCCAACGCCATTGCTGGCCGAAAAGGCGATTTCCTGGTCGACCTTCGGCTCGCTCCGCCGCGGCAACCGTCCCTATGCCGGGCTCCTCGCGGAAGCCGATTTCGCAGCGGTCGATTTTTCGGTTTTGCCGCATTTTCGCGACGCTAAAGGCCTGATCGCCCGCCTCGACAATGCGACCTGCCAGGGCTGCCATCAGGCCGGCGCCACGGCCGGCTTTCATTTCATCGGCCGCGACGACGCCTCCGCCTCGCCGCTGAACCGCATTGCGGTCGGCTTCAGCCCGCATTTTTCCGCCGAATTGCCGCGCCGGCAAATGTGGCTCGACGCGGTGGCCGGCGGCCATCAGCCGAACGCCTATCGGCCGCTGTCGGCCGCGCCGCCCGCCGACTGGTCGTCCGGCGACCCGGATTTCGCCCCGGCCGGTCCGGGCCAGCCCTGTTCGCTGGCGGGCGATGGCGATTACGCCGAGCGCTGGGCCTGTGCGGAAGGTCTGCAATGCCGGTCGATCGCCGCGGTCAGCGATGCGCCGCTGGCGATGGGCCAGTGCCTGCTGCCACCCGGTTCGGCGAAGATGTATTCGGGCCAGGCCTGCCTTGCCGGAACCATTTCGACCTGGACCGGGCAGCCCTTCAACGACCGCTACCGTGTCGACAGCCAGTTTGCCGCCTTCGCGCCGGCCATCTCGCGCGACGCCTACAATTGTCGCCCACCCGTAATCGGCGTGCCCGGCGGTTTGACCTACCGCGCCTGCAAAGAGGCCGACCGCGATTTCGCCGGCTTCAAGCAAGGCCAACCGCCTCCGGACGAAATCTGCGGGCTGGTCGGCGGCAAGGCCTTCGACAAATGCGCCGCCTCCAACGCCTTTGACGAATGCCTGGGCGCGGCGACGGTGCGCGGCAACCGCCAGACCTGCTCGGCCTCAATGCCATGCCGGGAGGATTATATGTGCCAGGACTTTCCGCCCGACACGCCAAAGCTCGCCCGCGTCAAGGGTTTTGGCTTCTGCTCGCCGACCTATTTCGTGTTCCAGATGCGGATCGACAATCACCCGACGCCATGGTGAGGGGTGAAGCGCGCGTCTCGAAATGTTCACTAAATGTTCTTGAAATTGGAGCGAAAACAGTTCACTCTTTCCGACAGACCCGGATAGGGTTGCGATGCAAAGAGGGCAATCTCTACGATTCGGTGGGGAAATTGATGCGCAGCGTAGAGATGTTTAGCGGATGCGGCGGACTTGCACTGGGCTTGGCCCGCGCTGGTTTTGATCATTTGCTCCTTGTAGAGCGCGACAGGCACTCCGTCGAGAATGTACGGCACAACATCGCACGGGACATCGAGCACGTCGGCCATTGGCAAGTCCATTCCGACGATGTTCGAGCAGTGAGATGGGGCATGTTTACAGAGCTGGTCGACTTTGTGGCTGGCGGCCCGCCGTGCCAGCCTTTCTCAATCGGCGGCTTGCATCGCGGCGAAGAGGACGCTCGCGACATGTGGCCTGAGGCTGTCCGGGCGGTTCGGCAGATCGCACCTCGAGCGTTCCTTTTTGAGAACGTACGAGGCCTGCTCCGATCGAAGTTTTCGGACCATCTCGACTGGATCAGACTATCGCTGACCGCGCCGAACCTGCCACAGGACGCGGATGAGGATCGCGGCAACCATCTGGTGCGGCTGCGTGAGGGAGAGAAGGATGGCCTATACCGCGTCGTTGTAGTGAAAGTGAACGCCGCCGATTTCGGAGCGCCTCAGAAACGGCACCGAGTTCTCTTCTTAGGAGTGAGGAAGAGCGCCGCGCAATTCGTCGAAGCGCCAAAACCAACTCATTCAAGAGAAAGGCTATTGTGGGACCAGTATGTGACGGGGGACTATTGGCGGAGGCATAACGTCAAGAATCCTCCTTCCAAGCCTACGAATTCGACTGATCGGCTGTTGGTAGAAGCTATACGTTCTAGCGGCCGAATGCCAGAGGGGTTGCCTTGGGTAACCGTTCGTGATGCTACAGCCGATCTGGGCGAGCCGGGATCACGAAGCGACATTGCAAACCACGTACTCCAGCCCGGCGCCCGGGCTTACCCGGGCCATACAGGCAGTCCGCTTGATGAGCCGGCCAAGGCGCTGAAAGCTGGTGTGCATGGCGTGCCCGGCGGGGAGAACATGATAGCCTTCGCGGACGGCAGCGTCCGCTACTTTACGGTGCGTGAAGCCGCTCGCCTTCAGGGTCTACCTGACGATTACGAATTTGTCGGTAGTTGGACCGAAAACATGCGTCAGCTCGGAAACGCCGCGCCTGTTCAACTCGCCGAAGCTTTCGGCCGACACATTCAAGGAATTTTCTCTGAGGCGAATAGGCCCTCCCGTAGGGCGGCGTGATGACGAATAAAGACAAGCCGAAGCAACGGGCTAGGCAAATCCAGATCGTCGAAGTGATCCGCGAACACTTCGCGGAATTAGAAGGGCTGGCGGCAACGCTTTCCGTAGTAGCGTCTAATAGGACTCGTCAGCTTCTTCTCGACCACGTAAAAAATGACCTATTCCGGACGATCGCCTCTCTGGACTCCGTGAAGGAGCCAACATCTTTTTTCGATCCATCTGACCCTCAGACCGCCGGAAGGCTAGTGGCCGTTGCTCTGCTCGCTCAGCCCCGCGTGCCATTCGATCGGATTTTCAGGTCTTATGGGGGCGGCGTGTACGCGATCTACTACATCGGGAAACATCCGGCCTATGCCGCTATTAGCGGAACCGAGTCGCCGATCTACGTTGGCAAGGCTGATCCGGCGTCGCCGCAGGCCCGCACCCCAAGAGAGCAAGGTCCACGCCTCTATAGCAGACTGGTAGACCACCGGAAGGCGATCCGAACGGTCGAGGCCCACGCACTTAAGAACGGTCTGCCCGACCTGCTTTTAGTTTCGGATTTTGAATGCAGGAAGTTGGTGACGGCGACGAATGCTCAGCTCTTTGCCGAAGCGCATTTGATCGATATTTTCAAGCCGATCTGGAACTGGGACACCAACGTCTGCTGGGGTATCTCTAAGCACGGCGATACCGATGGTCGCAGCAATAGCCGTTCGCCATGGGATGTTATACATCCGGGGCGTGTTTGGGCTATGTTGGAAAAACTCGAAGACGCAAGACCACCCGAACGGATACTTCAGGACATTGCAAATCACTTCGTGAAACATCCACCATTTACGAACCGTGACGATATCATCGACAGGTTCCTGGAAGCCTTTGCTCAAGACCCACTTATCGCTACTTCTCCGGTAACGGATGAAGAAGGTAATCTAGAGGTAGGGGAAGCTGCCCTTGATCAGAAGGCCTCCGAAAACGGAAGTCGATCACGCCCGTAGCGCGCAGATGGCGCTCGTTCGAGGCCAGGATACCAAGCCCGAGATGATCGTCCGTCGGCTCGTCCATGCGCTTGGATTCCGCTTCCGCCTCCACCGCAAGGACCTGCCGGGAAAGCCCGATATCGTACTGCCCCGCCTAAGACGTGCGATCGAGGTACGCGGATGCTTCTGGCACAAGCATTCGGACCCCTCTTGTTGGCGCTCGCGTGTGCCGAAGTCGAGGCAGGAATTCTGGATTCCGAAGCTCGAAGGTAATTGTGCGCGAGATCAAGTAAACGAATCGCGATTGAGAAACTTAGGTTGGGACTTACTGGTCGTGTGGGAATGCGAAACAACGCCAAGCCGACGTGAAGAACTGACAAATCGCCTTCGCGCCTTCTTGGACATTTCAATTCCGGTGAATTAGGGCAACAGCCCTCACTCCGCCGCTTCCCTCTTCCTCGCCGGCCTTCTCCCCAGCAACTCCTTCAGGAACCGCCCGGTGTGGCTGCGCGGTTCGGCGGCAATGTCCTCCGGCGCGCCGGACGCGACCAGCTCGCCGCCGCCATCGCCGCCTTCCGGACCGAGGTCGAGCACCCAGTCGGCGGTCTTCACCACGTCGAGGTTGTGCTCGATCACCACGACCGTGTTGCCCTGGTCGACGAGCTCGTGGAGCACTTCGAGCAGCTTCGCCACGTCGTGGAAGTGCAGGCCGGTGGTCGGCTCGTCGAGGATGTAGAGCGTCTTGCCGGTGGCCTTGCGCGACAATTCCTTGGCGAGCTTGATGCGCTGCGCCTCGCCGCCCGACAGCGTGGTGGCCTGCTGGCCGACATGGATGTAGCCGAGGCCGACCTGTTTCAGCGTCTCCAGCTTGTCGCGCACCATCGGCACGGCGGCGAAGAACTCGACGCCTTCCTCGACCGTCATGTCGAGCACGTCGGCGATCGACTTGCCCTTGAAGGTGACGTCGAGCGTCTCGCGGTTGTAGCGCTTGCCGTGGCAGACGTCGCAGGTGACGTAGACGTCGGGCAGGAAGTGCATCTCGATCTTGATGACGCCGTCGCCCTGGCAGGCCTCGCAGCGGCCGCCCTTGACGTTGAAGGAGAAGCGGCCCGGCTGGTAGCCGCGCGCCTTGGCCTCCGGCAGGCCCGCGAACCAGTCGCGGATCGGCGTGAAGGCGCCGGTATAGGTCGCCGGGTTGGAGCGCGGCGTGCGGCCGATCGGCGACTGGTCGATGTCGATCACCTTGTCGATGAATTCCAGCCCCTCGATGCGGTCGTGCTCGGCCGGATGCTCGCGCGACCCCATGATGCGGCGCGACGCGGATTTGAACAGCGTTTCGATCAGCAGCGTCGACTTGCCGCCGCCCGACACGCCGGTGACGCAGGCGAACGTGCCGAGCGGGATCTCGGCGGTGACGTTCTTCAGATTGTTGCCGCGCGCCCCGACGATCCTGATGCGCTTGCCCTTCTTGCCCTTGCGGCGCTCGCGCGGCACCGCGACCTCCATGGCGCCGGACAAATATTTGCCGGTCAGCGAGTTTGGATGCGCCATGATGGCGGCGGGAACGCCCTCGGCGATGATGCGCCCGCCATGGATGCCGGCGGCCGGGCCGATATCGACCACGTAATCGGCCGTCAGGATGGCGTCCTCGTCGTGCTCGACCACGATCACCGTGTTGCCGAGGTCGCGCAGATGGCGAAGCGTGTCCAAGAGCCGGGCATTGTCGCGCTGGTGCAGGCCGATGGACGGCTCGTCGAGCACGTAGAGCACCCCGGTCAGGCCAGAGCCGATCTGCGAGGCCAGCCTTATGCGCTGGCTTTCGCCGCCCGACAGCGTGCCGGAATTGCGCGACAGGGTGAGGTAATCGAGGCCGACATCGCTGAGGAAGCGCAGCCGCTCGCGGATTTCCTTGAGGATGCGCGGCGCGATCTCGTTCTGCTTGGCTGTCAGCCGGTCGGGCAGGTCCGCGAACCACTCGTTGGCGCGCGGATCGACATTTCCGCCACCTCGCCGATGTGCAGGCCGCCGATTTTCACCGCCAGCGTTTCGGGCTTCAGCCGGTGGCCGCCGCAGGCCGGGCAGGGGTGCCACGACATGTAGCGCTCGATTTCCTCGCGGCTCCACTCCGATTCGGTCTCTTTCCAGCGCCGCTCCAGATTGGGCACCACGCCTTCGAATGGCTTGCTTGTCTTGTAGGAGCGCAGACCGTCGTCATAGGTGAACGCGATGTCCTTGCCGCGCGTGCCGTTGAGGATGGCGTCCCTGGCGGCCTCGGAAAGGTCGCGCCAGCGGTCGGCGAGGCGGAAATTGTAGGCGCGGGCGAGCGCCTCCAGCGTCTGGACATAATAGGGCGAGGACGAGCGCGACCAGGGCGCCACCGCGCCGTCGCGCAAGTCAGCATGGTCGTCCGGCACGATCAGCTCCGGGTCGATCGCCTGCTGGTGCCGAGGCCGTCGCAGGCCGGGCAGGCGCCGAACGGATTGTTGAACGAGAACAGCCGCGGCTCGATCTCGGGAATGGTGAAGCCGGAGACGGGGCAGGCGAATTTTTCCGAGAACAACAGCCGCTCATGGGTTTCGTTCGGGGTTGGCGGCCGCCTTCGGCCGTTCCTCCGGGCAGCGGCTTGTCGGCGAATTCGGCCACCGCCAGGCCCTCGGCCAGCTCCAGCGCCGTCTCGATCAGTCGGCCAGACGCGTGCCGATGTCGGCGCGCACCACGAGGCGGTCGATCACCACGTCGATGTCGTGCTTGTATTTCTTGTCGAGCGCAGGCGCGTCGGCGATCTCGTAGAACACGCCGTCGATCTTGACGCGCTGGAAGCCCTTCTTCTGCAGTTCGGCGATTTCCTTGCGGTACTCGCCCTTGCGGCCGCGCACGATGGGGGCGAGCACGAACAGGCGCGTGCCCTCCGGCAGCGCCAGCACCCGGTCGACCATCTGGCTGACCGTCTGGCTTTCGATCGGCAGGCCGGTCGCCGGCGAATAGGGAATGCCGACGCGGGCGAACAGCAGGCGCATGTAATCGTAGATTTCGGTGACGGTGGCGACGGTCGAGCGCGGATTGCGCGAGGTGGTTTTCTGTTCGATCGAAATGGCCGGCGACAGCCCGTCTATCTGGTCGACATCGGGCTTCTGCATCATTTCGAGGAACTGGCGGGCATAGGCCGACAGGCTTTCGACATAACGGCGCTGGCCCTCGGCATAGATCGTGTCGAAGGCGAGCGACGATTTGCCCGAGCCCGACAGGCCGGTGATCACGGTCAACCGATCGCGCGGTATGTCGAGATCGATGTTCTTCAGATTGTGTTCGCGCGCGCCGCGCACGGAGATGAATTTCTGGTCGGCCATGAGCGTCCTCGTGATCGCGCCATCATAGCGTGGCGCGCGGGTTCCGGATGCGCGCGCGCGACGCTGTCCACAGGCGCGCGTTGACCGGAACAAAGATCGAACGCTTTCAGCTAGCCGAAACCAAAAGTGATCGCAAGACCGTTGACGGGCGCCGATCGCAGGCGCATCGTCCCGGCGTCGAAAGAGGCGGGACTGTGCGATCCCCTTCGATGCCGGCCTCGCCCGGCTCCCGCTTCAATTCGGCATGGCGCAGGAACAAAAGGAGCGGAGGCATGACCCCGCCGGACCAGTCCTGAGGGCTCCGCCTTGACGGAGCCGCGGCGCGACAGATCGGCCGCCGAGGCGGACGAAAACCACGCCGGTTCACCCCACAATTCGATCGGATCAACGGCAGTCTGGCTGCCGTGCGAAATGCGGGCCCCAGCGGCCCCGGACGAAAAAAGGGCTTCGCGCGCCGGAGAAACGGAAGGCGGCGAAGCCCGCTTCTTTTGGCCTTGACAATCCGGCGTGAAAGGAACAAAAAGGGAACAATTTTCCGTTGTGGACAAGATCGCCACGCGCCCCGCGCGGGCGGGCGGTGGTCTACAAGGAAACCAGTGCGAGCGAAGGAGCGGCGTCATGGCGGGCAGTCTCAACAAGGTGATCCTGATCGGCAATCTCGGGGCCGATCCCGAAATTCGGCGGCTGTCTTCAGGCGATCCGGTGGTCAATATCCGCGTCGCCACCTCGGAAACCTGGCGCGACAAGAATTCGGGGGAGCGCAAGGAAAAGACCGAGTGGCACAATGTCGTGGTCTTCAATGACCAGATCGCCAAGGTCGCCGAGCAATACCTGAAAAAGGGCATGAAGGTGTATGTCGAGGGCCAGTTGCAGACGCGCAAATGGCAGGACCAGTCCGGTCAGGACCGCTACACCACGGAAATCGTGCTGCAGAAATTCCGCGGCGAATTGCAGATGCTCGACAGCCGCGGCCAGGGCGAGGGCGGCGGGCGCGGCTCCGATTTCGGTTCGTCCGGTACGAGCGATTTCGCCGCGCCGGCGCGTTCGTCCGGCGGCGGCCAGCGCTCGGGCGGCCAGGGCGGCGGCGGCTTCCAGCGCAGCGGCGACCTCGACGACGAAATTCCGTTCTGAGTTCGATGGCGACGGCGATGCACACCACCAATTACCGCAACGCCTTCATCGCCGTTTCGCCGGACACGAAAGCGGTCGGGGCCATTGTTCCCGACAAGCCCGGCTCGGTCGCCGGGCGGCAATACGCCATGATCGCCGGCGCGCCGCACCGATTGACCAGCGACGACGTGATTTTCACGATCCACGCCGACCGCGCCGGCCTCGCCGAAGCCGAGCGTCCGGCCGCCCGCGCGGCCTACTTTTCCAAAGGGCAAGCCTGCCAGCGCTCCTCGCCGCTGGTCAAATCCTTCGGTTGGGGTGTCCATCATGACGGCGAAGGCCGGGTCGCGCTGGCGGCGTTGGGCAGCGCCGACTACGCGAAATACGCGTCCGACCCGGCGCTGGAGCAGACGGTGGGCATGCGGTCGAAACGCGCATGACCCGACAGGCGATCGTCCACGTCCAGTTGGTCGTGCCGGACTATGACGAGGCGCTGGCCTTCTATGTCGGCGTGCTCGGCTTTCGCGTCGTCGAGGATGTCGTCCAGGCCGAGCAGGACAAGCGCTGGGTGGTGATCGAACCGCCGGGCGCGGCCGGCGGCGCCAGCCTCGTGCTCGGCCGGGCGACCAACGACGTTCAGCGCGCCGCCATCGGCGCCCAGACCGGCGGCCGCGTCTTCCTGTTTCTGTCGACCGACGATTTCGCCCGCGATCATGCCGCCATGATGGCAAAGGGCGTGCGCTTCGTGCGCGAGCCGAAAACCATGGACTACGGCAGGGTTGGCGTGTTCTCCGACCCGTTCGGCAATCTCTGGGATCTCGTTGAATTCGCGCCCGGCCACCGTCTCGCTTTATCGTGACGCCGGTTTGACTGGAATGCCGGCGCTCCGGACTGCATAAAGCATCATGCGCCGCCTGCTCGCAGCCCTTTGCCTTTCAGCCGCGCCCGCCTTCGCCGGCGAGGCCGACGTCATTGACGTGCGCTACGTGCAGGCCAGCGACGGGACTTACACCTTCGACGTGACCGTTCGCCACGCCGACGCCGGTCCGGACCATTTCGCCGACCGCTGGGAAATCGTCGGCCCGAATGGCGCGGTGATAGCCACGCGAATCCTCGCCCATCCCCATGTCGAGTAGCAACCGTTCACCCGCGGCCTTGCCGGAGTCGAGATCGGCGAGGATGTCGAGGAAGTGGCCGTCCGCGCCCATGACAGCCTACACGGTTATGGCGGGGTCGAGATGGTCGTGGAAATGAAGGGTCGACTTTAGGGCTCACGCCCCGGCGAGCGCCCGGACCCCGTCGGCGACGTATTGCACCGCGAGCGCGGCGAGGATGACGCCAAGCAGACGGGTGAGGATCGAACGGCCGGTTTCGCCCAGGAACCGGTCGACCCGCTCGGCGACGAGAAACACCGCGAGCACGGCGGCTAGGCAGACGAAAATGATGCCGACCAGCGCCGTGCGGCCAGCCGCGTCGGCGAAGGCGCCCGACAGGATGATCGTCGCCGAGATCGCACCCGGGCCGGCGATCAGCGGAATCGCCAACGGAAAGGCGGCAAGATCATGCATCATGTCCTTGGTTACCGCCACCTCGGCCGAGCGCTCCTTGCGCTCCGAACGCTTGGCGAACACCATCTCGAAGGCGATGGCGAACAGCAGCAGCCCGCCGGCGACGCGGAAGGCCGGCACGGTGATGCCGAGCACACCCAAAACCGAGCGCCCGGCGAGCGCGAACAGGGTCAGCACGGCAAAGGCGATGACGGCGGCGCGCACGCCGACGACCCGGCGTTGCGGCCCGTCCATGCCGCGTGTCACGCCGAGAAACAGCGGCGCCAGCCCGATCGGATCGATGGTCACGATCAGCGCGGTGAGCGCGTTGAGAAGAGCGTCGATGCCCGGCATGGTGTCCCGTCAGGTCAAAACTCGGCCATTGTGACCGCGAACGGCGTCAAGCGCCAGCGGCGAACGCGGATGCATGAGCGCCAGGAAGCCGATGGCGACCATCCCGGCCGTCGCCGCCAATTGCCCGGCCGCCGACGCCCATCCCGCATCGATCAAATGCAACGGCATGCCGTTGAACAGCGCGGCCTGGGCGAACAAATCGTCATGGCTGACGAACAGGATCGCCATCAAATTGTTGCCGAAATGCGCTCCCATCGATGCGGCGAGCGAACCGGTGCGCGCCATCAGCGCCGTCAACGCCAGCGCAAAGGCGAGGATGCCGCCGAACATGGCGAGGTTCATTTGCATCGAAATGCCGCCGCGCCAATGCAGAAGCGAGAAGGCCAGCGCCGGCAGCAGACCCAGATCAGCGGCGAGCCAAAGCGCGCCGCGAGATTCTGCGGCAGGTAGCCGCGAAAGAACACCTCTTCCGCCGAAGTCTGGATCAGCAGCACCGGAACGAGCGCCAGCGCGCCGACCAGCCAGCCGGCGACGCCGATCGGATTGGCGACGACGCCTTCCTCCGTGGTCAGGCTGATGATTTGCAGGATGAAAGGCAGGATGGAAAAGACGGCGAAAGCCTTGAGGAAATCGCCGCGGTCGAGCCGGCCGGCGGCGGACAACACGGTGCTGATCCGGCGTTTGTGTAACCACTTCAGGGCCATCCAGACGCCGAGCCAAAGGCCGGCGAGCGACAGCAGCAACGCCAACAGTCCGGTGCGCGATGCCGTGAAGCGCTGCATCAGCGTGGCGGGATCGGAGAAATCGAACGGTTCGCCGCCGGAGAGCGAAATGACGAGCAAGGCCGCCATGCCGAAGAACAGCGCCGCGACGGTCGCCACGCCCCAGGCGACCAGCACGAGCAGGGTGCCTGCGGCAAGGCGGCCAAGACCGGATTTGCCTTCGCGGACGCGGGCGACGTAATGGTCGAATTGGGCGGAACGGGACAAGGGCGGGGCTCCGGCGCGGGAATCGGATGGCGACGCGTCAAGCCATAGCAGCGACGGCGCGGGCCGTCACCGCAGCCTCCCGGCAATTACGCCGGCATGGTCGCCAAACCCTTGCTTTTCCGGTGCTTGTCCACGACCGATTGGCCGGGCTTCATTGGTCGGGCGGGGCCGATCCTGTATAAGCTCACAAGTGATTCCCATTCAGGAAAATAAGTGCCTTGGCTGACATGAAACCGCCCCACGGATCGGGCGACGGCGCTTTCGGCGTCGAACCGATCTCGATCGTCGAGGAAATGCAGCGCAGCTATCTCGATTACGCCATGAGCGTGATCGTTTCGCGCGCCTTGCCGGATGTGCGCGACGGGCTGAAGCCCGTGCATCGGCGCATCCTCTACGCCTCCCACGAGAGCGGCTACCACTGGAACCGCAAATACGTGAAATCGGCGCGTCCCGTCTCCGACGTCATGGGCAAATACCATCCGCACGGCGACGCCTCGATCTACGACGCGCTGGTGCGCATGGCGCAGGATTGGTCGATGCGCCTGCCGCTGATCGACGGGCAGGGCAATTTCGGCTCGATCGACGGCGATCCGCCGGCGGCGATGCGCTATACGGAAGCGCGCCTGACCAAGGTCGCGCATGAAATCATCGAGGATATCGACAAGGACACCGTCGATTTCCAGGAAAACTACGATAACTCGTCCTCCGAGCCGAAAGTTCTGCCGGCGAAATTCCCGAACCTGCTGGTCAACGGCGCCGGCGGCATTGCCGTCGGCATGGCGACCAACATCCCGCCGCACAATCTGGGCGAGGTGATCGACGGCGTCGTCGCCCTGATGGACAATCCGTCCATCGACCTGGCCGCGCTGATGGAGATCATTCCCGGTCCGGATTTCCCGACCGGCGCGATGATTCTCGGCCGTTCCGGCATTTTTTCAGCCTATTCGACCGGGCGCGGATCGATCCTGATGCGCGGCCGCGCGACGATCGAGCAATTCAAGGGCGACCGCGAGCAGATCATCATCACCGAGGTGCCCTACCAGGTGAACAAGGCGACGATGATCGAGAAAATGGCCGAATTGGTGCGCGACAAGCGCATCGAGGGCATTTCCGACCTTCGCGACGAGTCCGACCGTCAGGGCTACCGGGTTGTCATCGAGCTGAAGCGCGACGCCGCCGCCGACGTTGTGCTGAACCAGCTCTACCGTTTCACGCCGCTGCAGACGTCGTTTCCTGCCAATGTCGTGGCATTGAACGGCGGCAAACCGGAACAGATGACGCTGATCGACATGCTGAAGGCGTTCATCGCCTTTCGCGAGGAGGTCGTCAGCCGCCGCACCAAATACCTGCTGCAAAAGGCGCGCGACCGCGCCCATGTCCTGGTCGGCCTCGCCATTGCGGTCGCCAATATCGACGAGGTGATCCAGCTCATTCGCACCGCGCCCGATCCGCAGGCGGCCCGCGAAGGCCTGATGACGCGGCGCTGGCCGGCCGGCGACGTCGAGGCGTTGATCATGTTGATCGACGATCCGCGCCACCGCATCAACGAGGACGGCACCTACAATCTCTCCGAAGAGCAGGCCCGCGCGATTCTCGAGTTGCGCCTGCAGCGCCTGACCGGGCTCGGCCGCGAGGAAATCGCCGACGAACTGAACGCCATCGGCGCGGAAATCTCCGACTTCCTCGACATTCTCGGCTCGCGCGCCCGCATCCAGGCGATCATCAAGGCCGAACTGGCGGCGGTGAAGGACGAGTTCGCCACGCCGCGCCGCACCGAAATCCTCGACGGCGCCGCCGACATGGAGGACGAGGATCTCATCGCTCGCGAGGACATGGTCGTCACCGTCAGCCATGGCGGCTACGTCAAGCGCGTGCCGCTCTCGACCTACCGGGCGCAGCGCCGCGGCGGCAAGGGCCGCTCCGGCATGGCGACCAAGGACGAGGATTTCGTCACCCGCCTGTTTGTCGCTTCGACCCACACGCCGATCCTGTTCTTCACCTCGCACGGCATCGTCTACAAGGAAAAGGTCTGGCGCCTGCCGATCGCCACGCGCCAATCGCGCGGCAAGGCGCTGGTCAATCTTTTGCCCGTCGACAAGGGCGAACGCATCACCTCGATCATGCCGCTGCCCGAGGACGAGGCGACATGGGCAACGCTCGACGTGGTCTTCGCCACTTCGCGCGGCACCGTCCGGCGCAACAAATTGTCGGATTTCGTCCAGGTCAACCGCAACGGCAAGATCGCCATGAAGCTGGAGGAGGAGGGCGACGAAATCCTCTCTGTTCAGGTCTGCACCGAGGCCGATGACGTGCTGCTCACCGCCGATTCGGGCCAATGCATCCGCTTTCCGGTCGCCGACGTACGCGTTTTCGCTGGCCGATCCTCGGTCGGCGTGCGCGGCATCCAATTGGCGGCGAGCGAACGCATCATCTCGATGGCGATCCTTTCCGGTTCCGATGCGACGCCGGCGGAGCGCGCCGCCTACCTCAAACGCGCCGTCGCCGAACGCAAGGCCGCCGGCGCGGAGGATGCCGAGGAGGTGGCGCTGGTCGGCGAGGAGGTCGCGGGCGACGCCGACCTTTCGGAAGAACGCTTCCAGGCGATGAAGGCGGCCGAGCAATTCGTGCTGACGGTCTCGGAACTCGGCTACGGCAAGCGTTCCTCCTCCTATGATTTCCGCCTTACCGGCCGCGGCGGCAAGGGCATCCGCGCCACCGACGTCTCGAAGACTGAAGAGATCGGCCGCCTTATCGCTGCATTCCCGGTCGGCGCCGAAGATCAGCTGATGCTGATTTCCGACGGCGGGCAGATCATCCGCGTGCCTGTCGGCGGCATTCGCATCGCCAGCCGCGCCACCAAGGGCGTCACCATCTTCAACACCGCCGAGGGCGAAAAAGTGGTATCGGTCGAGCGGATATCGGAGCCGGAAGGCGAGGACGAAGCGGTGACCGAAATGGCCGCGGGACCGGGCGATGCCTGAGCGTGGCGCGATAAGGCAGGCGCTGCCGACCGATGCCGCGACCATCGCGAAGCTCACGCACGACGCCTATTCGCCATGGACCGACCTTCTTGGCGGCGCGCCGATCCCGGTGACCGAGGATTACGGACCGCGAATCGCGGCAGGCGAAGTGTACATTCTCGACCGTCTCCGGCAGCCGGCCGGACTGCTCGTCGTCGAGACCCATCGCGACCATCTGATGATTTTCTCCGTCGCCGTGGCGCCGGAATTCCAGGGCCTCGGCCTCGGCATCCACCTTCTGCGCTTCGCCGAGGATCTGGCGCGAAAGGCCGGGGTCGGCGAAATCAGGCTCTACACCAACGCCCGCATGGACAAGAACATCGCGCTCTACAAATCCTTCGGCTACCGCGAGACCGGTCGGCGGCAAAACCCGGCTCGCCCCGGCTGGACCGCGGTCGACATGGCGAAGGAAATTGCCTGATATCGGCTTGACGGCAAGGATAACGAACGTTATATAACAGTAGTTATGTAACTGGAACCGCGATCATGCCGCCCAAGACCGCCGTCACCCGCGCCATGGTGGAAGAGGCCGCTTTCGACATCGTCCGCGCCGCCGGCGCCGATGCGCTTTCTGTTCGCGCCATCGCCGAAAAGATCGGTTGCTCCACCCAGCCGGTCTATACGGCCTGCGGTTCGATCGCCACGGTGCGCGAGGCCGTCGGCGCGCGCTGCAAGATCGTCGCCGAGACCTTCATGCGCACCGGCCGGGGTGGCGAGCCGCCCTTCCTGCAGATCGGCATCGGCGCCTTGCGTTTCGCCCATGAGGAGCCGCATCTGTTTCGTCTGGCCGGCGAATTCATGCGCGCGCGCCTGCTCGACCCGCCGCCGGAGGCCGTGCTTGCCGCCATGCGGGCCGACCCGGCGCTTTGCCAGCTCGACGACGCGCATCTGCGCCGCATCCATGCGCTGATGTGGATATTCGCCCAGGGGCTGGCGGGTCTCGTCGGCCCCGGCGCCGCGGAGGGCGCGTTGGTCGACGCCATCGCCTATCTGCGCATGGCCGGCCGCGCCGTCGTCGCTTGGGAGTTGAACCCGGCAAACAACACAAGCTGATCGTCCGCATACGCCCGGATTTAGCCATTCCGACGCGTCGCGCCGGAAAATGAACCCGCACGCCCGGAGAAACCCATGCCGAACCGCAACGAACCGCCGCTCGACACGCTCGATCACAACGTCCAGCGCGTGCACGCTTTCGAACGGCTCGAGGTCGACGGCGTTCCGCCACGGGCGCTGCGTGGATCGCTTTACCGCACCGGCCCGGGTTTGCTGGAACGCTTCGGGCAACGGGTCGCTCACCCTTTCGAGGCGGATGGATTGGTCACAGCGGTGCGATTTGCCGACGATGGCGTCTTCGGCGCGAGCCGGCCGGTCGAATCGCCCGATTTTCGCGAGGAGGAAAATGCCGGCCGATATCTCTATTCGCCTTCGGCGGCGTTGCCGCGCCGCTTGCTCAACGCTATGACCGGCCGCGTCAAGTCGACCGGCAACACCAATCTCCTGTCGTGGCAGGGCCATTTGCTGGCGCTGGTCGAAAACGCGCTGCCGGTCGAATTGGACGCGTCCACGCTCGACACGATCGCCACGCGCGATTTCGGGGTCATCGACACAGCGTTCTCGGCCCACCCGCGCCGTGTCGAATCGCTGAAGACGACATTCAATTTCGGCCAGCGCGGCCGCGAATTCGATCTCTATGCCTTTCCCGACGAAGGGCCGGCGCGCCGCATCGGCGGGTTTTCGGCGCCATGGTTCGGCATGGTGCACGATTTCATCGCCACCGACCGGCATATCGTCTTCGCCATCGGCCCGGCAAAGCTGAAACCGCTGACCGCCATGTTCGGTACCGACCTGTCGACCTTCTTTCGCTGGGACCGGAATGCGGGGACGGCGATTGTCGTCGTCCCTCTGGACGATCCGGGCCGCGCCGTGCAGTTCCTGACCGAAACCTTCTGGGTCTGGCATTTCGTCAACGCCTTCGAGGACGGCGCAATCATCCAGGTCGACCTGTGCCGGCACGACACGTTCGGCGCGCTCGCCGCGCCGTCGAGCGCCGGCCCGCAGCACAGCAAGCCCGAACTCTACCGCTTCGCCCTCGACCCGGTGCGCAAGACCTTTCGCGGCAAGGCGATGTGGTCGGCCCCGTGCGAGTTCCCCTCGGTGAATCCGCGCCGGACCGGGGCGCGGCAAAGATACACCTGGTTGCAGACCTTTCCGGACGCGGGCCATGCGCCGGGCGTCGCCCGCTTCGACTGCGAGACCGGCGCGGTCGACGCCTGGGGCGCGCCGCAAGATCATCTCGGCGTCGAACCGATTTTCGTCCCCGATGGCGAAGGCGAGGGCGATGGCTGGGTCTTGCAGATGTTCCAGGATCCGGCGCGGCGCCAATCGTATCTGGCCGTGCTCGACGCGCGTCGTCTCGCGGATGGCCCGCAGTGCAAGGTCTGGTTCAGGCAGCGCGTGCCGATGACCTTTCACGGCGTGTTCGTCACGAAAGGCGGCTGAGCGAACGGCTCTCCCGTCCGGCGGAACCCGAATTGTCGTCGCGACGATCGCGCGCTTCGACAAAGATGGAATGGACGACGCCGACGAGCATGATCGCGGTCATGGCGAAGGCGAAAACGAGGATGGGCATGGCGGTTCCTTCCGGGCTGTTCGCCGCTAAGTCGCGCCGGCTGCTCCAAGGGTTCATTGCCGCGGCGGCGAATTGCCTTCGCCGGCCAAGCGCACTAGAACGCGCGCCATGACCAAGCACACCGCCCTCTACGCCGGCTCCTTCGACCCGCTCACCAACGGGCATCTCGACGTCATTCGCGGCGCGCTCGCGGTCTGCGACACGCTGTTCGTCGCCATCGGCATCCAGCCGGCCAAAAAGCCGCTGTTTTCCTTCGAGGAGCGGCTGAAGCTGATCCACGCCGCCTGCGACGCCGAACTGGGCGCGGACGCGAAGCGGTTGCGCGTCGTCGCCTTCGACGGTCTCGTCATCGACAGCGCCCGTTCGCATGACGCGACGATCATGATTCGCGGCCTGCGCGACGGCACCGATCTCGACTACGAGATGCAGATGGCCGGCATGAACGAGACCATGGCGCCCGATCTTCAAACGGTTTTCCTTCCCGCCAGCCCGGCCGTGCGCACCATTACCGCCACATTGGTGCGCCAGATCGCCGGCATGGGCGGCGATGTGCGGCCCTTCGTTCCCCATGCCGTCGCGGCCGCGCTGGCGGCGAAATTCACCGCCTGAATCAACGGAGCCTCGTTCCATGCTGAAACGCCTGAGCCTTGCCATCGCGCTTGCCGCCTCGACCGCCTTTGCCGCCTTTGCCGCCGATCCGGAAAACACGCTCATCATCATGCTGAAGGATGGCGACGTGACCATTGCGTTGCGGCCGGACCTGGCGCCGAAGCATGTCGAGCAGATCAAGGCGCTGGCGCGCGCCGGCGAGTATGACAACGTCGCCTTCCACCGCGTCATCGAAGGCTTCATGGCCCAAACCGGCGACGTTCAGTACGGCGACATGGAAAATGGCTACGACGCCGGTCTTGCCGGCACCGGCGGCTCCAAAAATCCGGATTTGCCGGCCGAATTCTCCGCCGAGCCGTTCGAGCGCGGCGTCGTCGGCATGGCGCGGGCCCAGGACCCGAATTCGGCCAATTCGCAGTTCTTCATCATGTTCGGGCCTTACCCGAGCCTCAACAACCAGTACACGATCGTCGGCAATGTCGAGAGCGGCATGGAGTCGGTCGACAAGATCAAGCGCGGCAGCGAAGCCGACAATGGCTCGGTCGTCGATCCCGACCGCATGGTCAAGGTCGTCGTCGCGGCCGACAAGAAATAACGATTTTTCAAAAGGGGCAGAAAATGGCCGAGATCAAGGACAAGGAAAACGCGCTGATCATGGAGACGACCAAGGGCAAGGTCGTCATCGAGTTGTTTCCGGATCTGGCGCCGGGCCATGTCGCGCGCATCAAGGAACTGGCGCGGGAAGGGGCCTATGACGGCGTCGTGTTCCACCGCGTCATCGAGGGCTTCATGGCCCAGACCGGCGACGTGAAATTCGGCAAATCGGGCGGCAAGGATTTCCATCCGGCCCGCGCCGGCATGGGCGGTTCGGAAAAGCCGGACCTGAAGGCCGAGTTCTCCAACATGAACCACGGCCGCGGCACCTGCTCGATGGCGCGGTCGCAGAACCCGAACTCGGCCAACTCGCAGTTCTTCATCTGCTTCGGCGACGCCTCGTTCCTCAACCGCCAATACACGGTCTGGGGCCAGGTGATCGAAGGCATGGACAATGTCGACAAGATCAAGCGCGGCGAACCGGTTGTCGATCCAGACAAGATCGTCTCGATCAGGGTAGCGGCGGACGCCTGAGCCATGAAAAAGGCGGCGGCGGCCATCGCGATGTGTCTGGCTTCGGCCGGCCCGGCCGCCGCCACCGGCGACATCTATTGCCATAACGATGAGGCAGATGTCGGCGTGTCTTTGCTGGTGTCACGCAGCGAAGCGCTGACCATCCTGCGATCGATCGTCACCATCGGCGAGGAAAGCTGGTCGTCCGATCCGGGCGTCCAGGAGGGCCAGCCGATCGCCGTCGGCCAGGGTTTTGAGAACGACGGCCGGTTGCTGGTCGATTACGTCGCCGAGCCGGCCGGCGCCATCATCGCCCGCCTGCGCGCCTTTTCGGCGAACGAAGGCGATTCTACGCGTCGGGCGGCGTGTTCTCGATGAAAGACAAGGGCGCCTGGGTGGTCGACTGCTCGGAGCGGGGATGAGGGTCGACCTCTTCGATTTTGACCTACCGGAAGACCGCATCGCCCTTCGTCCCGCGAGCCCGCGCGACACGGCGAAACTTCTCGTGGTCGAAACGGGAGAGCCGTTTTCCGATCGCCTCGTCCGCGACCTGCCGGACTTGCTGCGCCCCGGCGATGCGCTGGTGTTCAACGACACCAAGGTGATCCCCGCCCGGCTTTTCGGCCGTCGGGCGCGCGACGGGCAGGAGGCCCGCATCGAGGCGACGCTGCACATGCGCGTCGCCCTGGATCGCTGGAAAGCCTTTCTGCGCCCGGCCAAGCGGGTGAAGGTCGGCGAGCGCATCCGTTTCGGCCGCGACGCCGAGGCTTGCCTCGCCGGCGCGCTCGACGCCACGGTGGTCGTGAAAGGCGAGGGCGGCGAGGCGACGCTCGCCTTCGATCTGGCCGGCCCGGCGCTCGACGACGCCATTCGCGCCGTCGGCCACACGCCGCTGCCGCCCTACATCGCCGGAAAGCGCGGCGACGACGCGCATGACCTTGCCGACTATCAGACGATCTACGCCCGCGCCGAGGGCGCCGTCGCCGCGCCAACGGCCGGGCTGCATTTCACCCCGGACCTGTTCGCCGCGCTCGATGCACGGGGCGTTTCCCGGCATTTTGTCACGCTGCATGTCGGGGCGGGGACGTTCCTGCCGGTCAAGGCCGACGATACGGCCGAACACCGCATGCACGCCGAGACCGGTGAAATTTCCGCCGAAACGGCGGCGGCGCTGAACGCGGTCAGGGCGGGCGGCGGGCGCATCGTCGCGGTCGGCACCACGTCGCTGCGTCTGCTGGAGAGCTCGGTCGGCGAAGACGGCCGGTTCCGGCCATGGTCGGGATCGACGGCGATCTTCATCACGCCGGGGCATGCGTTCCGCACCGCCGATTTGCTGATGACCAATTTCCACCTGCCGCGCTCGACCTTGTTCATGCTTGTCTCGGCGTTTTCCGGGCTGGAGACGATGCGCGCGGCCTATGCGCACGCCATTGCGTCGGGGTACAGGTTCTATTCCTACGGCGACGCGTGTTTGCTGGAGCGCATCGCCTTTTCCCCTCCCCCTAGTGGGAGGGGCCAGGGGTGGGGGTAGCGGCGTGTCGACAGCGAGAGCCGCGAAAAGGGATTGTGAAACGAGGTCGGGAATTGGCGAAGACATTGACCCCCACCCCTGGCCCCTCCCTTCAAGGGGGAGGGGAAAACGCCGCCGCCCGCTTCACCTTCACCCGCCACGCTGCCGACGGCCGCGCCCGCACCGGCGAAATCGCCATGCCGCGCGGCGTCGTGCGTACGCCGGCCTTCATGCCGGTCGGCACCGCCGGCACCGTGAAAGCCATGTTCATGGACGATGTGCGCGCCACCGGCGCCGATATCATCCTCGGCAACACCTATCATTTGATGCTGCGGCCGGGGGCCGAGCGTGTCGCCCGCCTCGGCGGCCTGCACGAATTCGCCCGCTGGCCGGGTCCGATTCTCACCGATTCCGGCGGCTTCCAGGTGATGAGCCTGTCGAAACTGCGCAAGATGGGCGAGGACGGCGTCATTTTCCGCAGCCACATCGACGGGGCGAAATTCGAACTGTCGCCGGAGCGCTCGATCGAAATCCAGGGCCTGCTCGATTCCGACATCCAGATGCAGCTCGATGAGTGCGTCGCCTTGCCGGCGACCGAGAAGGAAATGGTCAAGGCCATGCATTTGTCGCTACGCTGGGCCGAGCGCTGCAGGAACGCCTTCGGCGACCAACCGGGCAAGGCGATGTTCGGCATCGTCCAGGGTGGCGATCAGGCGCGGCTGCGCGAGGAATCCGCCGTCGCGCTGACCGGCATGGATTTGAAGGGTTACGCCATCGGCGGGCTTGCTGTCGGCGAGCCGCAGGCGGTGATGCTGGAGATGATCGACGTGGTCGAACCGGTGCTGCCGTCCGCCAAGCCGCGCTATCTGATGGGCGTCGGCACGCCGGACGACCTGATCGAAGCGGTGCGGCGCGGCATCGACATGTTCGATTGCGTCATGCCGACGCGGGCAGGGCGGCACGGGCTGGCCTACACGCGCCGCGGCAAGGTCAACCTGCGGAACGCCCGACACGCCGACGACCCGCGGCCGCTCGACGCCGACAGCGACTGCCCGGCCGCGCGCGACTATTCGCGCGCCTATCTGCACCCTTGTCAACCGGCGGGGGGGGCCAGCGTCATCTGGCCTATTATCAGATGATGGCCGGCAGGGCGCTCGGGGGGGGGGGGGCGCCCCGCATGCTGACGCGGTCAGCACGTCGCCTCCCTATCAGGAGACCTGATGAAAGGCTTGCGCGCCGCGATCCAGGCGACGCCCGCTAGCGCCAGATCATGAAGTCGCCGGGGCGGCGGCGGGCCGCGTTGGTGCAGGACAATGGCCGATTGGTCGACAAGGCCTGCGATGCCGAGGAAGTGTTTCGCCGCACCGGCATCACGTTCGCCGTCTATGGCGACAATGAAGCGGCCGAGCGCTTGATTCCGTTCGATATCGTGCCGCGCATCCTGTCGGGCCGCGAATGGCGGCGGCTGGCGCAAGGCATCGAGCAACGCGTCATCGCCATCAACGCATTTCTCGACGACATCTACCATCGCCAGGAAATCCTGCGCGCCGGCCGCGTGCCGACCGAACTGATCGCCGGCAACGAGGCTTTCCTGCCCGAGATGATCGGGGTGAAGCCGCCGGGCGGGGTCTATACCCACATTGTCGGCACCGACATCGTGCGCACCGGCGAGAACGAGTTCCTCGTGCTGGAGGACAACGCCCGCACGCCCTCCGGCGTTTCCTACATGCTGGAGAACCGTGAGACGATGATGCAGCTCTTTCCTGAGCTGTTTCACGACGTGAAGGTGCGGCCCGTCGCCAATTACCCCGAATTGCTGCGCCAATCGCTCGCCGCCGTCCGGCCCGCCGGCGCGGGCGACGCGCCGACCGTGGCGGTGCTGACTCCGGGCATCTACAATTCGGCCTATTTCGAGCACGCCTTCCTGGCCGACCAGATGGGCGTGCAATTGGTCGAGGGGTCCGATCTGCGGGTCATCGACGGCGCCATCGCCATGCGCACCACCGAGGGCTACAAGCGCGTCGATGTACTGTATCGCCGCGTCGACGATTCCTTCCTCGATCCGCTGACGTTCCGGCCCGATTCGACGCTCGGCGTACCGGGAATCATGGACGTCTACCGCGCCGGCCGCATCACCATCGCCAATGCGCCCGGCACAGGGATCGCCGACGACAAGGCGATCTATTCCTACATGCCGGACATCATCGAGTTCTATACGGGGCGAAAACCGATCCTCGGCAACGTGCCGACCTGGCGCTGCTCCGAACAGGACAGCCTCGCCTATGTGCTGGAGCATCTGAACGAGTTGGTGGTCAAGGAAGTGCACGGCTCCGGCGGCTACGGCATGCTGGTCGGGCCGGCGGCGTCGAAGAAGGAAACCAAGCTTTTTCGCGCCAAGCTGATGGCGCGCCCGGCCCGGCAACTACATCGCGCAACCGACGCTGGCGCTTTCCACCGTGCCGATCCTCACCGAAAAGGGCCTGGCGCCGCGCCATGTCGATCTGCGACCCTTCGTGCTGGTGTCGGACCGCGTGCGCATCGTGCCGGGCGGCTTGACCCGCGTGGCGCTGAAGGAGGGGTCGCTCGTCGTCAATTCCTCGCAGGGTGGCGGCACCAAGGACACCTGGGTATTGGACGACTGAAATGCTGCTCGGACGCACGGCCCAAGGCCTCTACTGGATGAACCGCTACGTCGAGCGGGCCGAAAACATGGCGCGTCTGCTCGAAACGGGCCTGCGCATGTCGCTGACATCGACGGCCGGAACCGACGAATGGGGCTCAGTGCTGATGAGCGCCGCCGCCGACTCGGCCTACAAGGCGAAGCACGGGGCCTATGAGGAGGAAAAAGTCGTCGACTTCATCCTGCGCGACCCCGACAACGCGTCGAGCGTCATGGCCGCCCTCGACTCGGCGCGCAACAATGGCCGCATGGTGCGCACGGCGCTGACGCGCGACACCTGGGAAAGCCTCAACGAAGCGTGGCTGGCGACCCGGACGATGCTCGGCCGCAAGGTGGAGCGCCGCGACCTGCCGAAAGTGCTCTCCGGCATCAAGCGCGAGACCGCGCTGTTTCGTGGCGCCTATTACAATACGCAGCTCAGGAACGAGATTTTCGATTTCTGCCAGCTCGGCACCTATATCGAGCGCGCCGACAACACCGCCCGCATCCTCGACGTGAAATATTACGTGCTGCTTCCGTCGGTGTCCTGGGTCGGCTCGAGCCTCGACAACTACCAGTGGGAATCGATCCTGCGATCGGTTTCGGCGCATCGCTCCTATCGCTTCGTCTACGAGGCGCAGTACCGGCCGCAGAACATCGCGGATTTTCTCATCCTCAATGTGCGCATGCCGCGATCGCTCGCCTTCTGCGTCCGTTTCATCGAGGAATCGCTTGCCTTCCGCGCCGCCGACTATGGCGCGCGCCACGCCTGCCACCAAACGCTCGACGCCATGAAGGCCAAGCTTGCCGTGGCCTCGGTGCGCGATATCATCGACGTCGGCCTGCATGAGTTCCTTGCCGGCATCATCGTCGACAACAACAAGCTCGGCGCGGAAATCGCCGAAGCCTATCGGTTCGCGTGAGGTCGCCGATGCGGCTGCACGTCACCCATCGCACGCTCTATTCCTACGATTCACCCATCGCCTATGCGCTGCTGCGCTTGCGCCTGACGCCGGCGACCGGCCGTCTGCAAACCATCCTGTCTTGGTCGCTGTCGATCGACGGCGCGGATCGGGAGGTCGACTATGTCGACACCTACGGCAACGCGTCGAGCCTGCTCAGCGCCCATTCCGAACCGCACCAGATTTCCATCACTGCCGCGGGAGAGGTCGAAACCCATGATCTGTCCGGCGTTTTCGGTCCGCATTTCGGTCATACGCCGCTCTGGCTCTTCGCCATGCCGACGCCGCTGACCGCGCCTGGCCCGCATATTGAAGCCGTCGCCGCGTCCGCGCCGCCGGGCGGCAATCTGGAAAGCCTGCACGCCATCAACGCTGCGCTCGCCGACGCCATTGTCTGGGAAGCCGGATCGACCGAAGTCCATACCTCGGGCGAGGAGGCGCTGGCGCAGGGCAGGGGCGTTTGCCAGGATCACGCCCACGCCTTCTGCGCCGCCGCGCGCCTGCTCGGCTATCCCGCCCGCTACGTTTCGGGCTACCTCATGCGCAATGACGGCATCCATCAGGCGGCGAGCCACGCCTGGGCCGAAGCCCATGTCGAAGGTCTCGGCTGGGTCAACTTCGATCCGACCAACAATCAATCGCCCGACGAACGCTACGTCCGCCTCGCCATCAAACGCGACTACCGCGACGCCATGCCGGTCGCCGGAATCGTGCTGGGGACGGCGCGCGAAACCCTTGCAGTCTCCGTTTCCGTCGAACAATAAGGGACGAAATGGCAACCGGAATCGCCTCATGACCTATTGCGTCGGCTTGAAATTCGATCGCGGCCTGATTTTCATGTCCGACACGCGCACCAATGCCGGGGTCGACAACATCTCCGCCTTTCGCAAGATGCATGTCTGGGAAGAGCCGGGCGAGCGCGTCATCGTGCTCCTGTCCTCCGGTAATCTCGCCACCACGCAGGGCGTGATCAGCCTGCTCGACGAGCGCGCCAAGGCCCCGTCCGAGCGCCATCCGTACCTGCTCGGCACGCCGTCGATGTTCCAGACCGCCAAGCTGGTCGGCGAGACGCTGCGCGAGGTCATCGCCGCGGCGACTCCGCACGGCCAGAAGCAGGATTCCTTCGCCGCCTCGTTGATACTCGGCGGCCAGATCAACGGCACCGAACCGCGACTGTTCCAGATCTATCCTGAAGGCAATTTCATCGAGGCGACCGAAGACACGCCCTTCTTCCAGATCGGCGAGACCAAATACGGCCGGCCGATCCTGCTGCGCGCCTATGAGCGCGACATGAGCTTCGAGGAAGCGACCAAACTGCTGATGGTGTCGTTCGATTCGACCGTCAAATCCAATTTGTCCGTCGGCCTGCCGCTCGACATGCTGTGGTACGAAAACGGCGCGCACCGCATCAAACAGAAAAAACGCATCAACGGCGAAGATGCCTATTATCGCGCAATATCCGATGGATGGGGGCAGGCGTTGAAGAATGCGTTTAAAAGCCTGCCTGATTACCCCGGCTAGGCTGTGAATGCCCGGCCGGACAGCGCGTCCTCGTTCGCCTCGATGCAGCGGGTTCGAGGCGTCTGCCGTCTCGGCGTCGAACGGCGCGACGGCGAAAACTGGCTCGCCGACCTCTACCAGGAGGGCGCAGCGAAAATCCGCTTTCCGTACGCCCAAGCCGGCGCGCCGCTCGAGGCGGTGCTGATCGCCACCTCCGGCGGTCTTACCGGCGGCGACCGCATGGACTGGACCGTCGATGTGGGCCGGGCCGCGTCGGCGACGCTGACGACGCAGGCTTCGGAGAAAACCTATCGCGCCGACGCCGGAACCGCGAAGTCGCCGTCCGGCTCGCGGCTGGGAAGGGCGCAAACCTGTCCTGGTTGCCGCAGGAAACCATCCTGTTCGATCGCTCGGCCTGGCGCGATCAATCGACGTCGATATCAAGCCCGGCGCGCGCCTGCTGCTGGCCGAATCCTTCGTTTTGGCCGCACCGAAATGGGCGAAGTCGTCCGCTCGATCCAATTGCGCGACCGCTGGCGCGTCCGCGTCGATGGCGGGCTCGTCCATGCCGAGGATTTCCGCGTCGACGGCGACGCTGCCGCTATCCTGTCGCAGACCGCGACCGGCGGCGGCCGAACGGCCTTCGCGACGCTGCTGCTGGTCGGCGAGGATGGCGAAGCGCTGCTCGATCCGCTGCGCCGGCTATTCTCTTCGCAATCCGAGGCCGCCGCCGGGGCCAGTTTCTGGCGCGTCGGCCAATCCGGCAAGCTTCTTGCAAGGCTGGCGGCGAAAGATGGATACTGCCTGAGAAAGGCGCTGCAACCGGCGCTCGCCATGCTCAATGGGGTGGCGGGCCTGCCGAAAATCTGGGCAACATGAGGAAATAGGGCGTGCATCTGACCCCGAGAGAAAAGGACAAGCTGTTGCTCGCCATGGCGGCCATCGTGGCGCGCAAGCGGCTGGAGCGCGGCGTCAAGTTGAACCACCCTGAAGCGATCGCCCTGATTTCCGGATTTCGTCGTCGAAGGCGCGCGCGACGGTCGCTCGGTCGCCGATCTGATGCAGGCCGGCGCGCGGGTGTTGAGCCGCGCCCAGGTGATGGACGGCATCGCCGAGATGATCCACGAGGTGCAGGTCGAGGCGACGTTCCCCGACGGCACCAAGCTCGTGACCGTGCATGAACCCATTCGTTGAGAGAGAAACGGCATGATCCCCGGTGAAATCCTGCCCGCCGCCGGCGACATCGAGCTGAACGCCGGCCGCGCCACGGTGACGCTGACCGTCGCCAACACCGGCGACCGGCCGGTGCAGATCGGCTCGCATTACCATTTCGCCGAGGTCAATCCGGCGCTCGCCTTCGATCGTGCCGCCGCGCCGGCAAGCGGCTCGATATCGCCGCCGGCACGGCGGTGCGCTTCGAGCCGGGACAGAAGCGCGACGTGACGCTGATCGACATCGGCGGCGCGCGGCGCATTTACGGTTTCCGCCAGGACGTGATGGGGAACTATGAGAATTCCCGCGACATTGGGTTTGGCGATGGCGCTTTGCCGCCCGCTTTCGCCGAAGACGAGCCGGCCATCGACTGCGAGAACGCCATGGCGCAGCAGGACATGAACTGGTGCGCGGGCAAGGATTTCGAGGAAGCCGACGCCGAACTCAACAGCGTGTGGAAAGATGCGCTCGCCGCCGCGCGCGACAGCGACGCCAGCCTCACCGACATGGGCGATGATGGCCGCCCCGGTTACGAGGAGACGCTGAAGGCGGCGCAGCGCGCCTGGATTGGCTTTCGCGACGAGTGGTGCGCCTATTACGGCTATCAGGCGCGCGGCGGCTCGCTGGAACCGATGCTGGTTTCCGGCTGCATGGCGGAACTGACAAGGACGCGAACGGCGGAATTGAACGATTCGTTGGAAGGACTGGGCAATTGACCATGGCCGCCCCAAATCGGGCAGAAACGACGCCGCCAACGAGCCGATGGCGCAACATCCTGTTCCAGGCCGCCTATTGGATGACGTCGATCGTCGTCGCTATCCTCGCCTTGCCGCTGCTGCTGGTCCCCGGCCGCAGGCCGTTGATGATCTGGATCAGGCTCTATTCGCGCCTGATGGTGTTCTGGATGCGCGCGATTTGCGGCATCCGCCTGGAGGTGCGCGGCAAGGAGCGTGTCCCCGAAGGCGCCTGTATCATCGCCTCGAAACACCAGAGCTGGGGCGACGGCTATTGCATGTTCGCCCAATTTGACGACCTCGCCTTTGTCACCGGCGATCATCTGGAGAAACTGCCGCTGGTCGGCTGGATCCTGCAGAAGATGCAGGCGATCGTCGTGGCGAGCTGCGGCGGCGCGGAATCGCGCGCCGCATTGATGGACACCGAACTCGTGCAAGCGCGGACGCAGGGCCGCCGGATCCTGATCTACCCGGAAGGCAAGCTCGTTCCCGTCGGCTTCTACATGCCCTACCGCAAGGGCGTCTTTCACATGTACGAGGCCTATCGATGCCCCGTCTTGCCGGTCGCGACCAATCTCGGCCTGTTCTGGCCGCTCGACAAATGGACGCTTCGCCCCGGCGTCGCGGTCAACGCCTTCCTCGAGCCGATCCCGCCGGGCCTGCCCAGGCCGAGTTCATGGCGTTGTTGCACGACCGCATCGAGGCGGCGTCGCTGGCGCTTCTGCCCGAAGGGTTCGCCCTGGCCGAAAACCGCGAAATCCCGCACCAGAAGAACGACGCCGCCTGAGGATCGCGGAAACATGTTTTGCCAAGCGCTCATCAAATCCTTACATTGCGTCCAAAAAGTAAGGAGGCTGCGATGAATATCAGCGCCAAGATCACGTCGAAAGGCCAGATCACCCTTCCGGTCGAGATGCGCCGCGAACTCCGGATCGATTTTGTCGTGCTCGCCGAATTGGTTTGGGTCCTGGCGAAGCAGTTGAAACGCCCGAAAGTCGAAATCGTCGGCGCATTGCGCCTCGTCGCCATGACCGGCGCGTTTCGGTTCGGAGATCGTCACATTTTGATGCAGGCCATAGACGACTACGCCGAAATGAGCGCCGACTTCGCCGATTTTCTGATCCAGCGCGAAAACGAGGCGGCCGGCTGCATCGCGACTTTGACGCTCGACCGGAAAGCCCTGCGCCATCCGGGCTTCCGCCATCCCACGGAGTGAGACCCCATGCCCGCCCGCATCTCCCGCGCCGCCTACGCCGCCATGTACGGGCCGACCGTCGGCGACCGCGTCCGTCTCGCCGACACCGAGTTGTTCATCGAGGTGGAAAGGGATTTCACCCTCCATGGCGAGGAGGTGAAATTCGGCGGCGGCAAGGTCATCCGCGACGGCATGGGGCAGGGGCAGGCGAGCCGGGCCGAAGGCGCGGTCGACACCGTCATCACCAACGCGCTGATCGTCGACTGGACCGGCGTCTACAAGGCCGACATCGGCGTGAAGGGCGGCCGTATCGCCGCCATCGGCAAGGCCGGCAACCCGGATACGCAGCCGGGCGTCACCATCGTCATCGGCCCGGGCACCGAAGTCATCGCCGGGGAAGGCAGGATCCTCACCGCCGGCGGCGTCGACGCCCACATCCACTATATCTGCCCGCAGCAGATCGACGAGGCGCTCTATTCCGGCGTTACCTGCATGATTGGCGGCGGCACCGGCCCGGCCCATGGCACGCTCGCCACCACCTGCACGCCCGGGCCCTGGCATCTCGCCCGCATGATCGAGGCGGCCGACGCCTTTCCGATGAATCTCGCCTTTTCCGCCAAAGGCAATGCATCTCTGCCCGGCGCGCTGGAGGAAATGATCCTTGCCGGCGCCTCGTCGCTGAAGCTGCACGAGGACTGGGGCACGACGCCCGCCGCGATCGACAATTGCCTTTCCGTCGCCGACGCGTTCGACGTGCAGGTGATGATCCACACGGACACGCTGAACGAGAGCGGCTTCGTCGAGGAGACGATCCGGGACATCGCCGGGCGCACCATCCACGCCTTCCACACCGAAGGGGCGGGCGGAGGCCATGCGCCGGACATCATCAAGGTCTGCGGACTGCCGAACGTCATCCCTCGTCGACCAACCCGACCCGGCCCTACACGGTGAACACTGTCGACGAACACCTCGACATGCTGATGGTGTGCCATCACACCCTCGACCAACGTATTCCGGAAGACATCGCGTTTGCCGGAAGCCGCATCCGCAAGGAGACCATCGCCGCCGAGGACATCCCGCTGCACGACATCGGCGCGTTCTCGATCATTTCGTCCGACAGCCAGGCCATGGGCCGCGTCGGCGAGGTGCTGATTCGAACCTGGCAGACCGCCGACAAGATGAAGCGCCAGCGCGGGCGGCTTAAGGAGGAGACCGGCGAAAACGACAATTTCCGCGTCCGCCGCTATATCGCCAAATACACGATCAACCCGGCCATCGCGCAGGGGCTGGCCAAGAAATCGGCTCGATCGAGATCGGCAAACGCGCCGATCTGGTGCTTTGGTCGCCGGCTTTTTTCGGCGTCAAGCCGGAGATGGTGCTGCTCGGCGGAACCATCGCGGCGGCGCCGATGGGCGATCCGAACGCCTCGATACCGACGCCGCAGCCGGTGCATTACCGGCCGATGTTCGGCGCGTTCGGCAAATCGCGGATGAATTCGTCGGTCACTTTCGTGTCCAAGGCGGCGCTCGACGGCGGCCTTTCCGCCCGCCTCGGCACGGCGAAAGCGATGGTCGCGGTGGAAAACACCCGCCGCGGCATTTTGGAAAGCGTCGATGAAGCTCAACGATCTGACCCCGCATGTCGAGGTCGACCCGGAGACCTACGAAGTCCGCGCCGACGGCATGCTGCTTACTTGCGAACCGGCGACGGTGCTGCCGATGGCGCAGAGGTATTTCTT
>JADJTR010000009.1 GCA_016711085.1 Phyllobacteriaceae bacterium
GGCGAATACGCGATGATCCAGGCCGCGGCCGCCAGTAAGCTCGCTCGATGGCGAGCGGGCGATGATGGAATCGCTCGCCTTCAAGCGGGCCGGCTGCGACGGGATTCTCACCTATTTCGCGCCGCGCGTGGCGGATGCTGAAGGGCTAGCGGCGGCGCCTTCTTGCCTCCTTGCGGGGGCCGCGGAACGGCGATTGGCCCGGCGAAGCCGGGAGCAGAGCCGGTGAAACATTTCATCCACGCCGCGAACTGCGGCGGCCACAACCTGACCAAGGGCGAGCCACTGGTTTCGCCAGCCTTTAGCCCCCGCAATGGGGGAGGGGAAGAGCGGCGGTTCATCCACCCCAAATCCTTTCCAGCATTTCCTTTGAGGCCTTGATGATCGCCTTGCCGGCCTCAGGAGTCGGCAATGTCGGTCTACCTTGGCGACGCGTTCGAGCAGACGATCAGCGGTGCCCATGACATCGAAGCGTTTCTTCAAATTTGCCGGAGATGCGATCCTTGTCCGCCGGAATGAGTTCGCCATCGACCGGCTTTGCCGGTTCGCGCGGTTAATGTCTGGCGCTGGCGCTCGCGACGCTCCATCACCCGCCGGAACTCCTCCGGCGCTTTTCCATCGTCTTCAGCTTTGCCAGACGCATTGGCGAGTTGCTTGTGCGATGAAGAAAATTCCGGTTTGTCGAAAGATGCGGAATCGATTGACGGAGAGTTTTCGATAGCGTGGTCGCGCAACATCACAAGAGGAAAACGCTGCCTGAGTTTCTCATGCAGTCAGGAAAATTCTGCAGCGCCTTTCAATCCTCCCGCCCGCAGCTGGCATCAAACTGGACAGCGAAATGCATCGATATCCGCTGGATGAATTCGGCGCACACCGGATCCAGGTCTGGCATATGCGGTCTTGCACCTACATTGTTATCAGTTCGTCGCGATAGTCGGTCGCCGCCTCCTTGCCATAATCGGCGCATTGGCGGTTGACATGGAAGCAATGATCAAGCGGAGCAGTTTTTCGCATCTCTTCCGGCAGATGCGCGAGTTCATCGTCGATGAACGGCTGCTCGATGGGCGATTCGGGCGTTGACGTCGATTGCCGTGCATGAATCACCGGGTCGGGGCTTGCGGCCTCCGTGCTTCGCCGCGGGGGCGTTCCGGCAAGTGTTTGGTACCGTCAGCGGCGAGCGCGTCGAGGATGGCTTGGCGCGCCTTTGGCCTTCCCGGAACGGCATATAGCGGCACGTAGCAGATCTGCTTCTGGAGCGGTTTCAATACGGTCGGCCGAACAAGAAATCCGACAATCAACCGCCGTCTTCCGCCGCGATCCATGTTGTTGTAGGCGGCGTTCCATTCATCCTGGCAGATGTCGGACGCAGGATAGTCGGGCGAATAGATCGGCGAAAATTTGCCCATATTTTTCGAGACCGCGCGTTGCATCTCGGCGATGAAATTCGAGCCGGGCGGCATATCCTTGTACTGTGCGAAAACGTTAGCCACCAGCCATCAATCACGCCGCCGATCTGTTTCGCCGCGTCGAGATCAGCCGAATTGTAGCCTGATGAAAACAGGCCGAGCGCGACGCCGCCTCCTCCACCACCCCGCCCTCTCGCCATTGATCGCCTCCGCCACAAAGCCGATCCCAGAAATCTTTGCGTCCGCCGCCGAGGGCAATACGGCGGTCGAGTTCATCAACCATGTCAGCGCGGCAGGCCGAAGGACGGCGTGCCGAGCACGCGCGAGCAGGCCCCATTCGCTCCAGATCGGCCAACAGGTTTCCGGGGTATTTTTCGGGGATCGGACGATGGCGCGGTCGCCAGCGCCTTGTCGACTTTCGGGCGTTCATGCTCCCACCAGTCAGAGGCCTCGCCCGGCCACAGTGAGCGGTCGGCGAGTTCGGTCGGCAAAACGCGCCGCTTTCAGGCGCACGGGCGTCTGCGGTCACGGCGGCCCAAATGACGGCGGCGGCTCTGGCGGCGGAGGCGGCGGCTCTGGCGGCGGAGGCGGCGGCGTCGGCAGCTTCCTGGCGGCGTCGGCGGCGGCGTCGGCGGCCTCTGGCGGCAGAGCGGCGGCGGCTCTGGCAACGGAGGCAGCTCTGGCGGCAACGTAGGCGGCGTCGGCGGCGGCAGCTCCTGGCGGCGGAGGCGGCGGCGAGCGGCGGCGGCTCTGGCTGAGGAGGCGGCTCTTTCGATTTCGCGGGTCGGATATAAGGGCGACCCGCGAAATCGCGGTTCTCCTGAAAAACCGCTTCTGTCAAGCGCGGTGCAATCATCCGATCCCGGTATCCGGCGCTCGAGGCGCGTTACGAGGCAGCGCCCGCAATGCCGCGCGCAGGGCGCCGACCTTCCAAAACGCCGCGATCATGTTTTTCGGGCGCGCCTTCGGCGCCACGCCTCGACCTGCTTGGCGTCGGTAAAATCCACTCCTCCGGTATGCCCGCCATCGCGGCACCATTCCCGCACGCAGAAGTGGCGGGAAGGGCAGCGAAAATCAAGAAGCCGAGACTGCTGCCTCCCCTTTGGGGAGAAGCCAGACCTTCTCCCCTTGTGGGAGAAGGTGGATCGTCGCGGAACGCATTGGGACGGATAATGGGGTGTTCGGCGGCAAGGGCCTCTTGGACCTCCCTTCAACTAGCTCAGCCTCGGCCACCTTCTCCCACGAGGAGAAGGGAAGGGCCGCCGCGCCACCGGGAAATATTTCCCCAACCATTTCAATGCCACAGCGCCCTGTTCCCCTGCTGCCCTCATCGAATCTGTCCACCCTCTCCAAACCTCCCCGATAATCTCCCTCGCCTCCCGCGACGGGGAACCCGGTTTCGCCAGGCCCGGTGTGGACCGGGGCGGGGGACGGTAGGGAACCAGGGGACGACGGTTTGGTCCTCTGGTCCGGAGACCCTGCCCGCGTTCGCCGCGGGCGGACGCAGCCACCAAAAAGTGGCGCATGGCCTTGCCCGAAAAGTCTGCAACTTTCAGGCCATGCGCTCCCCATTAGGACGGCCCGAGGCCCTCAGTGCGCTGATGACGGCGACAGTCCGGGGCGAAAACACCGGACGGGGCTGCTGGCCACGAGCCACAGTCAAACATTCAGAAGTTCGGGCGCAGCCTGCGTCTTCCCTGACCGCCACCCCTGTACCTCTCCCCGCCGGGAGGTCAGAGGACGGGTCGAGGCAAAGCGACTTCGACCCCGGAACGGACGAGAACGACCCGAAGGGAAGCGATCAGGTGAGGGAAATTTCAACAGCCAGACCGGCGACGGGGCGTGGCGGGGAGAAACCCGCACTCCGGCCCGCTGACCCATCTCTCCCCGCGAGCGGGAACGAGGTTGAAGGCGCGGGTTCAATCTCCCCCCCACCGGGGAGAGTTGTTTGAGGCGAAAGCCGAGGTCGGATGAGGGGAGATGCCCGCAACCGCCTCGGCGCCGGCGCGCCAGTCCACCTTCTCCCGCAAGGGAGAAGGTCCAGAACCCCCCCCTTGCCGCCTCCCCCGCCCCTCCCATTTCTCCCTGACAAGGAAGTACGCCCATGACCGCCGCCACCGCCGACACCGTTCCCTATCTCCCCGAGCAGGCGCTCGCCGAAAGCGTGCCGTTCTTTCCGCGTCGCCGCGTTCCTGATCGATTACGCGCTGATCCCGCTGTTCGCAGCGCCGGTCTGGCTGATCGTCGCGGTGCTCGGCCTGCTCACCTTCGGCTTCGGCTTTGCCCTTTTCGGCGTGGTGTTTCCCATGACCGCGCTCTCCTATGTGGCGCTCACCCTCGGCGGACCGCGCCGGGCGACCTTCGGCATGCAGGCGATGGACATCCGCATTGAGCGTCTCGACGGCCGTTTCGTCGACCCGATGATGGCGATCGTCCACACCGACTTTATTCTGGCTGGCGAACGCGATCTTTTCGCCGCTGATCCTTCTCGCCACGCTGTTCACACAGCGCAACCGAACGCTCCCACGACAATTTGCTCGGCGCCGAGGTCGTTTACTTTCTCCATAAGCCGATGACCTGACGCGCGAAGCCCGCAATCTGGCGCGACCATCTGATTTGGTCGCCCCATGACGCCGCAACAGCCCGGCGCAACGCCGCAGTTCTTAACTTTCTCACCGCGCCCTCGCCCTGCCCCTATCTGGAGGGGCAGTTCGAACGCAAGGTGTTCACCCATCTGGTCGGCGAGCGCGCGCCGGGCTGAACGACATCCTCACCGGGGCGGCTTTCGCCGGTCGCAGAACATTGCCTACCGGCCGGCCTGCGAAAGCTGCCGGGACCTGCGATCTCGGTCGGGTGCTGGCGAAGGAGTTCGTCGCCTCGCGCACCATCCGCAGGATCGCGCAGAAGAACGCCGATCTGGTGGTGACGACAGGAGAGCCAAACGCCGACAGCCGAGCAGTTCTCGCTGTTTCGCGCCTATCTCGACGACCGCCACCGGCGCGGAGGCATGAGCGACATGTCGGCGCTCGACTTCGCCATGATGATGGAGGACAGCCACGTCACCGCCCGCGTCACCGAATACCGCCTGCCCGATCCTGACCGGCGCGCGGCGGCAAACCATCGCCGTGGCGCTGATAAGCCGCATGGGCGACGGCTGGTCGATGGTCTATTCCTTCTACAACACCGATCTTTCCGGCCGCTCGCTCGGCGTCCACATGATCCTCGACCATCGGCCGGGCTGGGCCGAGGGCCTGCTGCATGTCTATCTCGGCTATTGGGTCGCGGGCTCGCGCAAGATGGAATACAAGGTGCGCTTCCAGCCGCAGGAACATCTGGGGCCGAAGGGCTGGGCGCGGTTTCCCGCCCCGGCGGTCGACTGATTGGGACCCATCGACCATAAAAAAGGCCTGCTGCTCACCGCTTTCGGCGGGCTGATTAGCGACCTTCGACATCCCGCTGCTGCGCCTCGTAATGGCGAGGCGTGGTCAGCTGATGCTGCTGCGCTCAGCGGGCGTCACCGTCGTCGCGGCGCTGGCGCTGCATGCTGCTCAGACGGCGCGATGCGACGACGCCGCCGATGATCCCGGCGCAGGCCGGACTGGTCATCGCGGCGCTGGCGCAGCTGACCTCGGTGCCTTCATGCTTTGGCCGTGCATCACAGCGACATCGGCGAACGTCGCCTTCATCCTCGCCTTCAACACCTTCTTTTCCGCTCTTTTCGCGGCGATCTTCCTGAAGGAGCGCCCGCACCTCTACACCATCGCCGCCATGGCGGCGATGGTGTTCGCCGTCCTTCTGATCGTCGAGGACGGCATTTCAGCCGGCCATTGGCTGGGCGATCCTGCTGGCGCGCTCGCCACCGCCCCCTTCTTCGCCCGCCGCCGCCATCACCGAGCTCGCGGGCTTCGGGCAAGGACATGGGTTTCGCGGCGCTGGTCTCGGCCGTCGTGCGGCGGCGCTTGCCGCGGCCTTCGTCGTCGGCGGTTCGGGCTTCGCGGTCGAGCGGCGCCTGGTGGCTGGTGTTCAACGGCGCGGTGGTGATGCCGCTGTCCTTCGCGCTGCTCGGCAACGCGCCGGCAAATGGATTCCCGCACCGGAAGTGGCGTGTTCTACCTGCTCAGAAACGGTGTCAGCGCCGGTTTGGATCCACCACTTCTGTTCGCCGAACGCCTGTCCAACCAGAGCCTCGTCCGGCAGGCTGATCCTCATCGCCGCGCTGGCGCCTTGTTCGGTGTGGCAGTTGCGGCGGGAGAGTGGCTGATCACTCCCCGAACTTCCCGTCCGTAGAAACCCCTTGGGCGCCATGCAGCCGGCAGGCGCAGGCGCCAAACCACGCTCGGCCAGTTCCGCCTTCGGCTTGACGAATGTCCGCCCGGCGGAATCGAGCCGGGAAAGGCCCTCGTCGGGCGCGAAGGTCTTCAGGTCAGGCACGCCGCCGTCGCCCAGATTTCTGCGGGCGTACGCCCTTTGCCCCGCGCCATCTCTGGCACGTCGGCGAGCAGGAAGGCCAGCAGCTTGCGGTTCTCGCCGATGATCGCGACGTGGTCGCCGGAAACCGACCCACCGCACAGTTTCGCCTCGTCCGGCGCCTTCCGACCGTCATTACCTGCTTGCCCTTGCGCGTGTTGGCGACGACTTCCGCTTCCGCCCGACGAAACCGTTGCCCTGCGAGAGCAGAGCAGCAAACGGCGCTCGGGATCGTGGACAAACACGGCGACGATGTCCTGATCGGCCTCCATGTCGACCATCAGCCGCACCGGCTCGCCATGGCGCGGCCGCCGAGCAGCTGTCGGCGCCGAGCGTGTAGAACTTACCGCCGGTGGTGAAAATGATCAGCTTGTCGGTCGTCTGCGCCGGAAAAGCGACTTTCAGCCTGTCGCCGTCCTTGAAGGCGAGCGCCCGGACAGATCGAGGCCATGGCCCTTCATGGCGCGCAGCCAGCCCTTCTCGAAACGATGACGGTGACCGGCTCCTTCTCGATCATCGCCTCGTGAATGGCCTCGTCGGCGTGTTCAGGGGCGTCGGCGAAATCGGTGCGGCGGCGGCCAAGCGGCGTTTCCCTGCCGAACTTATCGCGGACCTTGGCGATTTCAGGCGATCGTCTTCCACTGCACGTGATCGGAGGCGAACAGCGCCTCGATCTGCGCCTTTTCGCCGTCAACCCCATCGAATTCATGCTTGATCTCGATTTCCTCAAGCTTGCGCAGCGCGCGCAGCGCATGTTTGAGATCGCTTCCGCCTGCACGTCGGTCAGGCCGGAAACGCGCCATCATCACCGGCTTCGGCTCGTCCTCCTCGCGGATGATGCGGATGATCTCGTCGATGTTGAGATAGGCGATCAAATAGCCGCCGAGGATTTCCAGCCGGCGCTCGATCTCGGCGAGACGGTGCTTAGAGCGGCGGATCAGCACGTCGCGGCGGTGCTCCAGCCATTCGGCCAGCACGCCTTTCAGCGACAGGACGTTCCGGCACCTTGCCGCGCGACAGCACGTTCATGTTGAGCGAGATGCGGCTTTCAAGCTCGGTCAGCTTGTAGAGCGATTCCATCAGCAGGGCCGGGTCGACCGAGCGGCTCTTCGGCACGAGCACGAGGCGGATGTCCTCGGCGCTCTCGTCGCGCACATCGTCGAGCAGCGGCAGCTTCTTGGCCAGCAGCAGCTCGGCGATCTTCTCGACGAGACGGCTCTTTTGCACCAGCCAGGGGATTTCGGTGACGACGATGACCCATGTGCCGCGGCCCTGATCCTCCTGCACCCAGCGGGCGCGGACGCGGAAACCGCCCCTGCCCGTCTCGTAGGCGTCGAGGATCGAGGCCCGATCGTCGACGATGGTGCCGCCGGTCGGGAAATCCGGTCCGGGCACGAAACGCGCGAGGTCGGCTACGGTGGCGTCGGGGTGTTCGATCAGGTGCAGCGCCGCCTCGCACAATTCGGCGGCGTTGTGCGGCGGGATCGAGGTCGCCATGCCGACCGCGATGCCGGACGAGCCGTTGGCGAGCAGGTTCGGGAAGGCCCCGGGCAGAACCGACGGCTCCTCGTCTTCCTCGTTATAGGTCGGGCGGAAGTCGACAGCATCCTCGGTGATGCCGTCGAGAAGCAGGCTCGCCACATCGGTCATGCGCGCTTCGGTGTAGCGCATGGCGGCGGCGTTATCGCCATCGATATTGCCGAAATTGCCCTGCCCGTCGACGAGCGGGTAGCGCATGGCAAAATCCTGCGCGAGGCGCACCATCTCTTCGATTTTTGCTGCCTTTTTCAGCATCCATCTGCCGTCGAATGATGCACTGCATAAATGCGATTCAGCAAGGCTTTGCCTCCAAGGCGAGCATTCCAAAGCTTAACGCGCTGTTAATGCTTGGCATTTTGCGCCATTCAGGTTGGGCGAAACCATCTGGCACGCCGCTTGCTGCCCTGCTGCGGTGCAAACAAACAGCCGGAGGCTTCCGTAACCAACCGTACCGCCCGCCTTGCCCTTTTTTTCCGCCCTGCTCTCCTCCTCCGCGTTGACGCTGCCGGCGTTCGCCGAGGACACGATCAAGATTGGCATCCTGCATTCGCTCTCGGGCACGATGGCGATTTCAGAGACGACGCTCAAAGACGCCATGCTGATGCTCATCGACGAGCAGAACAAGAAAGGCGGCGTGCTCGGCAAGCAGATCGAGGCGGTCGTGGTCGACCCGGCGTCGAACTGGCCGCTGTTCGCCGAGAAGGCGCGCGAGCTGATCGAGAAGGACAAGGTTTCCGCCGTGTTCGGCTGCTGGACTTCCGTCAGCCGCAAATCGGTGCTGCCGGTGTTCAAGGAACTCAATTCGCTGCTGTTCTACCCTGTCCAGTACGAGGGCGAGGAAAGCGAGCGCAATGTGTTCTACACCGGCGCGGCGCCGAACCAGCAGGCAATCCCCGCCGTCGACTATTTGATGAACGACGAAAAGGTCGAGCGCTGGGTGCTGGCCGGCACCGACTACGTCTATCCGCGCACGACCAACAAGATCCTCGAGGCCTACCTGATCGCCAAGGGCGTCAAGCCCGACGACATCATGATCAACTACACGCCGTTCGGCCATTCCGACTGGCAGACCATCGTCGCCGACATCAAGAAATTCGGCTCGGCCGGCAAGAAAACCGCCGTCGTCTCGACCATCAACGGCGACGCCAACGTGCCCTTCTACAAGGAGCTCGGCAACGCCGGCGTCAAGGCCGAGGACATCCCGGTCGTCGCCTTTTCCGTCGGCGAAGAGGAACTGGCCGGCCTCGACACCGCGCCGCTGGTCGGCCATCTCGCCGCCTGGAACTATTTCCAGTCTGCGGACGCGCCGGTCAACGCCGAATTCATCAAGACCTGGAAAGCCTTCATCAAGAACGACAAGCGCGTCACCAACGATCCGATGGAAGCCCACTATATCGGCTTCAACATGTGGGTGAAGGCGGTCGAAAAGGCCGGCTCGGCCGAACCCGACAAGGTGATCGAGGCGCTGCCCGGAATCGAGGCGGCCAACCTGACCGGCGGCACGTCGAAAATGCTCGCCAACCATCACATCACCAAGCCGGTGCTGATCGGCGAGATCCAGGCCGACGGCCAATTCGAAACCGTGTGGAAGACGCCGGACCTCGTGGCCGGCGACGCCTGGACCGACTACCTGCCGGAATCCAAGGTGCTGGAAGCCGACTGGGTCGACCTGAAGTGCGGCAACTACAACACCGAGACGAAAAAGTGTCTCGGCACCACGGCCGCCGCGAATTGATCGCCTGAATCGGAGCCGGGCGGCGAAATCCGCCCGGCCTTCCCTCCGCGTGAAAGACCGTCGATGCGCTTCGTCGCCTTCCTTTTCGGCCTCTTCCTGCTCGCCTTCGCTCCGACGGCGCGGGCGGACGAGCCGCGCTGCGAACTATTATCGCCAAATTCGCCGCCGCGGGCGATTACGCCGCGATCGAGGCGGTGATCGGCGAACTGGGCGCGTCGGGCGATCCGCTGGCGGCGCGCAGCCTCAATGCGCTCAATGACGGACGCCTTGTCGTCCGCGCGGATGACCGCGCCGTTCTCGTCGCCGAACCTCGGGACGGCAAGGAGGCGCTCACCGATCCGGTCAATGGCGACATCGTCGTCGCCGATGCGGCGACCGTTCCCTTCGACAAGGTGAAAATCAAGAACTCGATCCGGCGCTCCATCGCCGCCGCCATTTCCGGCCTGACGCTGATGGCGAAAGACCCGGCCATCCGGATCGCCGCCGCCGAGCAGATTTTCGCCAAGCCCGATGCGGCCCAAAGCGTAGCGCTGGACGCGGCGATCGCGGCAGAAGCCGATCCCGCCATCCGGCGACGGATGGAGGAGGCGCGCGCGGCCATCGTCCTTGCGACCTCGGGGGACGAAGCCGCGCGCGTCGCCGCCATCGCCACGATTCTGGCGCGCGGCGATCGCGCCGCGCTGGCGTTGCTCTCGTCGTTCGCCGGCAAGGTCGAGGGCAAGGCCGCCGAAGGCGCTCGACGCGGCGATTGGCGGCCTGCAGAAGCGGCTGGCGCTGTGGGACGCCGGCCAGAACGTCTGGTACGGCATTTCGCTCGGCTCGGTGCTGCTGCTCGCCGCGATCGGGCTTGCCATCACCTTCGGCGTCATGGGCGTCATCAACATGGCGCATGGCGAAATGGTGATGCTCGGCGCCTACACCACCTTTGTCGTGCAGGAACTGATCCGCACCCATGCGCCCGGCTGGTTCGACCAGTCGTTGACGATCGCGCTGGTCATGGCGTTCCTGGTCGCCGGCCTCGCCGGGCTCGCCATCGAACGCCTCGTCATCCGCTTTCTGTACGGACGGCCGCTGGAGACACTGCTGGCCACCTGGGGTGTGTCGCTGATCCTGCAGCAGGCGGTGCGCACCGTATTCGGTCCGACCAACCGGGAAGTCGGCAACCCGTCGTGGATGACCGGCGCGTTCCAGATCGGCGAAATGGCGATCACCTGGAACCGGCTGTGGATCGTCGTCTTTTCGCTCGCTGTGTTCGCCGCGCTGCTCGCCGTGGTCAATTTCACCCGCCTTGGCCTGCAGATGCGCGCGGTGACGCAAAACCGGCGCATGGCCGCGGCCATGGGCATCGCCACGCCGAAGGTCGACGCGCTGACATTCGCGCTCGGCTCCGGCATCGCCGGCATCGCCGGCGTGGCGCTCAGCCAGATCGACAATGTCTCGCCCAATCTTGGACAGGGGCTACATCATCGATTCCTTCATGGTTGTCGTCTTCGGCGGCGTCGGCAATCTGTGGGGCACGCTGATCGGGGCGCTGTCGCTCGGCGTCGCCAACAAGTTCCTCGAGCCCTATGCCGGCGCGGTATTCGGCAAAATCCTTGTGCTGGTGCTGATCGTGTTGTTCATCCAGCGCCGCCCGCGCGGGTTGTTCGCATTGCGCGGCCGGGCGGTGGAGCAATGATATTGATCCGGTTTCTCGGCCGGGGCCTGCATTCGCGCGCGGTGCGTGCGACGACGTTGCTGCTTATACTCGCCGCGATCGCCGTTCCGCTCCTTTCGCTGGCGCTGCCGGCCGGACATCCGCTGGCGCCCTCGCCCTATCTGGTGCCGCTCATCGGCAAATATCTCTGCTTCGCCATGCTGGCGCTGGCGCTCGACCTTGTGTGGGGCTACGCCGGCATCCTGTCGCTCGGCCATGGGGCTTTTTTCGCCCTCGGCGGTTACGCCATGGGCATGTACATGATGCGCCAGATCGGCGCGCGCGGCGTTTACGGCAATCCGCTGCTGCCCGATTTCATGGTCTTCCTCAACTGGAAAGACCTGCCGTGGTACTGGCTCGGCTTCGACCGATTCTGGTTCGCGGCGCTGATGGTGGTGGCGGTTCCCGGCGTCCTTGCCTTCGTTTTCGGCTGGTTCGCCTTCAAGTCGCGCGTCACCGGCGTCTATCTGTCGATCATCACCCAGGCGCTGACCTATGCGCTGATGCTTGCCTTCTTCCGCAACGAGACCGGTTTCGGCGGCAATAACGGCCTGACCGATTTCAAGGAAATCCTCGGCCATTCCGTTTCCGCGCCAGCGACACGGGCGGCGCTGTTTTCTGCTTCGGCGCTGGCGCTGGCCGGCGCGCTGGTTCTTGTTTCGGCGGTGGTGTCGTCGAAATACGGCAAGGTGCTGGTCGCGGTGCGCGACGCCGAAAGCCGGACGCGCTTCCTCGGCTACCGTCCGGAAAACATCAAGCTCGTCGCCTTCGTGCTGTCGGCGATGATCGCCGGCGTCGCCGGGGCGCTCTACGTGCCGCAGGTCGGCATCATCAATCCGGGAGAATTCGATCCGGCTAATTCGATAGAGATCGTCATCTGGACCGCGGTCGGCGGACGCGGCACACTGGTCGGGCCGATCGCCGGAGCGCTGCTCGTCAATGCCGGGAAAAGCTGGTTCACCGGCGCCTTGCCGGAATACTGGCTGTTCGCGCTCGGCGGCCTGTTCGTCGCCGTCACGCTGTTCCTGCCCAAGGGATTGGCCGGGCTTGCCGCGCAGTCGGCGCCGGCGCTGCGCCGTCTCCTGTCCGCACGCAAGGCGCGGCCCCTTCCCCAACCCGATCCGGCGGAGTGAACCGATGCGCGAGACGGCGGCCCTGCTCTATCTCGACGGCGTCTCGGTGTCCTTCGACGGCTTCAAGGCGATCAACAATCTGTCGCTGACGTTGAACCCCGGCGAGATGCGCGCCGTCATCGGACCCAACGGCGCGGGGAAAACCACCATGATGGACATCATCACCGGCAAGACGCGGCCCGACGAGGGCGAAGTCGTGTTCGACGGCGCGGTCGACCTGACGCGCCATGACGAGAGCGATATCGCCGCGCTCGGCATCGGACGCAAATTCCAGAAACCGACCGTCTTCGACTCGCTCACCGTGGAGGACAATTTGTTGCTGGCGCTGAAAAGCGACCGCCGCGCCTTCCGCGCCCTGTTCTGGCGCGGCGACGGGGCGGACCAACAGCGGATCGACGACATCCTCGCCACCGTCCGCCTGACGGCGCGGCGCAACGACGACGCCGCGAACCTGTCGCACGGCCAGAAGCAATGGCTGGAAATCGGCATGCTGCTCGCGCAGGATCCCAAATTGCTGCTGGTCGACGAGCCGGTCGCCGGCATGACCGATGCGGAAACCGCCGAAACGGCGCATCTGCTCAAAGAGATCGCCAAAACGCGGTCGGTCCTCGTCGTCGAGCACGACATGGGTTTCGTGCGCGAACTCGGCGTCAAGGTCACATGCCTTCACGAGGGATCGGTGCTGTCCGAAGGCACGCTCGACCATGTTTCGGCCGATCCGCGCGTCATCGACGTCTATCTGGGGCGTTGACCATGCTGGCGGCGGAAAACATTCATTTGCACTACGGCGCGGCGGAAGCGCTGCGCGGCGTGACGCTTGTCGCCGAACAAGGCCAGATCACCTGTCTTCTGGGGCGCAACGGCGTCGGCAAGACCAGCCTGATCAGGGCGCTGACCGGCCAGCACGCCTTGAGCACGGGGAAAATCGCGCTTGACGGGCGCAATCTCGCCAAGGCGAGCGGCCATGAACGGGCCCGCGCCGGCATCGGACTGGTGCCGCAGGGCCGGGAGATTTTCCCCCTGCTCACCGTGCGCGAGAACCTCGAAACCGGCTTTGCCGCCCTTCCCCGCGCCCAGAGGTCGATTCCGAGCCACGTGTTCGACTTGTTTCCGGTGCTGAAAGACATGCTCGGCCGGCGCGGCGGCGATTTGTCGGGCGGGCAGCAGCAGCAGCTCGCCATCGGCCGGGCGCTGGCCATGCGGCCGAGCGTTCTCCTGCTCGACGAACCGACCGAAGGCATCCAGCCGTCGATCATCAAGGATATCGGCCGCGCCATTCGCTTTCTGAAGGAACAAGCGGGCATGACCATTCTGCTGGTCGAGCAATATCTCGATTTCTGCCGCGACCTCGCCGATAGCGTCTACATCATGGATCGCGGCGAGATCGTCCATCACGGCGATGCGGCGAGCCTCGACCGGCCGGATGTGCGCCGGCACCTGACGGTGTGACTGGTTTACGCCCTCGACACCATCACGAAAATATTTCACGCCGCCATCTTGCGGTCCTTATTCGCCTCGACACAATGGCGCCGGGGCGAAGCGCAGCATTCAAACGAGGATTTTCCACGCCATGACAAGCCGTACCTTTGCTCTTTCCGCCGCGCTTTGCGCCGCAATTTCGGCTGTCGCGCCACAGGCATTCGCCTTCGAAACAACATCGGCGCTCGACCGGCTGAAAGCGTTGGTCGCCGAACAGGGCTTCGACATGGCGTGGACAGCGGCGACGCCGCAGGACGATGACATCGTGCTCGATGGCGTGTCGTTCGCGCTCGCCGGCGATCCGGAACGCGTGACGGTCGGCCAGGTCACGCTCACCGATGTCACGGAAGAGGACGATGATATCATTCGCATCGGTTCGATGTCGTTGCCGAGTTTCGAGACAACCTCGCCAGACGGCAGCCATCTCGCCATCACGGAAATCGTCGCCGAAGGCATCGACCTCGCCGGACCGGCGACAACCGATGAACTGACCAAGCTCGGCATCTACGAAGGCATGTCGGTCGGCAAGTTGGAGATCGACAAGGCCGGGGCCAAAATGGCGACCATGCAGGATTTCGCCATGACCGTCGACCGCACCGACACCGGCGGGCTGACCTTCGAGGGCGGCGTCGACACGCTGTCGATCGACATGACCCAATCGCCGGACCAGAAGACCAAGGACATGATGGCGGCGTTCGGCTACAACACGCTGTCGGGCGGCGTGACGCTGTCTGGCGGGTGGGATCCGGTATCCGGCAAGACGACGCTGGACGACTATTCCTTCACCGTCGACGACGCCGGCACGCTCGGCATGACGCTTGATCTCTCCGGCTACACGCTCGCCATCGCCAAGCAACTGCGCGACGCCAGCAAGAAGATGAACGCGCCCGGCATGACCGAGGAGCAGAAATCGGCGCAGGGTCTGGCTCTGCTCGGCATGCTGCAGGGGCTTACCTTCGCGTCGGCTACCATTCGCTTCGACGATGACGGCTTGACGCAGAAGGCGCTCGACTATGCCGGCAAGCAGCAGGGCATGACCGCCGTCGACGCCGCCAACCAGACCAAGGCGGTGGTGCCGTTCATGCTGGCGCAATTGCAGAACCCGGAATTCAGCGCGCAGGTCTCCGCCGCCGTCAACGCCTTCATCGACAATCCGAAATCGATCGAGATCGCGGCCAAGCCGGCGACGCCCCAACCCTTCGCCATGCTGCTGGCGGCCGGCATGGGCGATCCGAAAATGCTGATCACCACGCTCGGCGTGACGGTGAAGGCGAACGAGTAGGCGCGACATACATCGCCACGTTCCCTCCCCTTCCAGGGGATGGTGTCGCCCTGAGCATTGCAAAGTGCGGCGGGCTGCCTGGAACTTGCTTGCCCCTCCGGCCGCTTCGCGGCCACCTCCCCCTTTCAGGTGGAGGTAATCGCCGGTTCAGCCCTTCTTCGGCTCCAGCACGCGCAAGCCCAGTTCGCGCAGCTGCACCGGCGTGGCGTGGCCGGGCGCGCCCATCAGCAAATCCTGGGCCTGCTGGTTCATCGGGAACAGGGCGATGTCGCGCAGGTTCTTCGCGCCGCAGATCAGCATGACGACGCGGTCGATGCCGGCGGCCATGCCGCCATGAGGCGGCGCGCCATACTGGAAGGCGCGATAGAGGCCGCCGAAGCGCTCTTCGACGTCCGACGCCGACAGGCCGACCTTCTCGAAGGCCTTGACCATCAGTTCGGGGCGATGGTTGCGCAGGCCGCCGGAAACAATCTCGAAGCCGTTGCAGACGAGATCGTACTGGAAGGCTTTCAGCGCCAGCGGGTCGCCCGATTCCAACGCCTCCAGCCCGCCCTGCGGCATGGAGAACGGGTTGTGGGCGAAGTCGATCTTCTTCTCGTCCTCGTTCCATTCGTAGAACGGGAAATCGATGATCCAGGCCAGTTCGAAGCGGTCGCGATCGACGAGGTTCATCTCCTCGCCGGCGCGCGTGCGGGCATCGCCGGCGAATCGGTAGTACTTCGTCGGGTCGCCGGCGACGAAGAAGCAGGCGTCGCCATCGCTCAAGGCCCAGTTGCGTGCGGATCGCCTCGGTGCGCTCCTCGCCGATGTTCTTCGCCACCGGGCCGGCGCCTTCGAGCTTCTCGCCTTCCTTGCGCCAGAAAATGTAGCCCAGCCCCGGCTGGCCCTCGCCCTGCGCCCAGGCGTTCATGCGGTCGCAAAAGGCCCTGCTGCCGCCGCCCTTGACCGGAATGCCCCAGACCTCGGCCTTCGGATCGTTGGCGAGGATGCCGGCGAACACCTTGAAGCCGGAGCCGCGGAAGGCGTCGGAGACATTGTCCATGACGATCGGGTTGCGCAGATCGGGCTTGTCGGAGCCGTAACGGCGGATCGCCTCGTCATAGGGGATGCGGGCGAATGACGGCGTGACCGGCTTGCCCTCGGCGAATTCCTCGAACACGCCGCGCAGGATCGGCTCCATCGTGCCGAGCAGATCGTCCTGGGTGACGAAGCTCATCTCGACATCGAGCTGGTAGAACTCGCCGTAGAAGCGGTCGGCGCGCGGGTCCTCGTCGCGGAAGCACGGCGCGATCTGGAAATAGCGGTCGAATCCGGAGACCATCAGCAGCTGCTTGTAGATCTGCGGCGCCTGCGGCAAAGCGTAAAATTCGCCCGGATGCAGGCGCGACGGCACGAGGAAATCGCGCGCGCCTTCCGGCGAGGAAGCGGTGAGGATCGGCGTCTGGAACTCGTTGAAACCGGCCTCGGCCATGCGACGGCGCATCGAGGCGATGACGCGCTGGCGCGTCATGATGTTCCTGTGCATGCCGTCGCGGCGCAAATCGAGGAAGCGATATTTAAGGCGAATGTCTTCCGGGTAATCCGGCTCGCCAAAGACGGGCAGCGGCAATTCCTTCGCCGCCGACAGCACGTCCATGGCGCGGGCGAAGACCTCGATTTCGCCAGTGGCGAGATTGGGGTTGACGGCCGCCGCGTCGCGCGCCTTGACCTCGCCATCGACGCGGATGACCCACTCGCCGCGCACCGTCTCGGCGATCTTGAAGCAGGGCGAATCCGGGTCGGCGACGATCTGGACGATGCCATAATGGTCGCGCAGGTCGATGAACAGCAGGCCGCCATGGTCGCGGACACGGTGGACCCAGCCGGAAAGGCGGACGGTCGAACCGACGTCGGATTTGCGCAGGGCGGCGCAGGTGTGGCTGCGGTAAGCGTGCATGGGAAAGGTTCCGGACAGGGCGCAAATCGCGCTGAAATTTCGCGCGGACCTAGGCCATGCGAGGCGCGGGTTTGTCAAGGATGGCGGCAAAATCGCCCCTGCCCCGGCGCATTCCCGGTGACGCTTCGTGCGCCAGCCAGCTAAAGCTTGGTTCCGTCCGATTCTCTCTTCGGCACCCCATGACCGCGCTACGCCCGCTCCTGCCCCTGCTTATTGCCGCCGCCATCCTGCTCGGCGGCAATGGCGTGCAATCGATGCTGATCCCGATGCGCGCCGGATCGGAAGGGTTCGGCGCGACCATGATCGGCCTGCTCGGCACGGCCTATTTCGGCGGCTTCCTCGTCGGCTGCCTGGCGATCCAGCCGATGATGCGCGCGGTCGGCCATGTGCGCACCTTCGCCACTTTGGCCGCCATCGCGTCGACCAGCGCGCTGACGCTGGTGCTGTGGATCGACCCGGCAGTCTGGCTGGTGTTGCGCTTCGTCACCGGCATCGCTTTCGCCGGCCTGTTCACGGTGATGGAGGCCTGGCTCAACGCCGGCGTCGGCAACGAACACCGGGCGCGGCTGCTGTCGATCTACCGCGTGGTCGACCTCACCTCGGCTTCGGCCGCGCCCTATCTGATCCCGGCGTTCGGGGCGTCGTCCTTTGGCATTTTCGCCATCGCCTCGATGATGATCACGTTCTCCCTGGTGCCTGTGTCGCTTGGCGACCGCTCCAACCCGGCCGCGCCGGCGAATGTGAAACTCGATTTCAGGCGCGCCTTCGCCATTTCGCCGGTCGGCGTTTTCGGAGCGCTCGCCGCCGGGCTCGCCAATGGCGCGTCGCGGGCGATGGGACCGGTGTTTGCCGCCGCCATGGGGCTCGGCGAAGCGGCGACCGTCACCTTCCTGGCGCTCGGCATCATCGGCGGCGGCATCGTACAGTTCCCGCTCGGCTGGCTGTCCGACCGCTGGGACCGGCGCGGCGCCATCCTGCTGGTCGGCGCGCTGGCGACTTTGTTCGCCGCCGCGCTCGCATTTACCGGCAGCGATCCGAAAACGCTGTTCCTGCTGGTGTTTCTCTATGGCTGCGCCGCCATGCCGATCTATCCGCTGTCTTCGGCCCACGCCAACGACCGGGCGCGCCCGGACGAATATGTGCTGCTGTCGGCGGCGTTGATGCTGTTCTGGGCGATCGGCGCGGTCGGCGGACCGCTCTTCGCGGCGGCCGCGATGCAGAATTTCGGCGCCCATGCGCTCTATCTCTACGTCGCGGCGATCCACGGCCTGTTCGTCGTCGTCACCGCCTGGCGCATCGGCGTGCGGTCGCCCGCCCGCGAACGCGGCGAGTTCACGCCGAGCCCGGTCGAATTGCCGGGAACCGCGCCAAGCGACGAACAACCACGGTAAAACGCGCGCACAGGCCTTTCGCGCCGGGCGTTGAAGCTTTATAGCGCGGCCATGCAGCTGATCACCACCACGGCGGAACTCCAGGCCGCAATCGACATCCTGTCGCGTTCGCCCTTTGTCACCGTCGACACGGAATTCATTCGCGAAACGACATTCTGGCCAGAGCTTTGCCTGATCCAGATGGCGAGCGAGGAGACGACGGCGCTCGTCGATCCGCTGGCCCCGGGTCTCGATCTCAAACCGTTCTTCGACCTGATGGCGAACGAGTCGATCCTCAAAGTGTTCCATGCGGCGCGCCAGGACATCGAAATCGTCCACTATCGCGGCGGCCTCATCCCGCACCCGGTGTTCGACACCCAGGTCGCCGCCATGGTGTGCGGCTTCGGCGACTCGATCTCCTACGACCAGCTGGTGGCGAAAATTTCCGGCGCCCATATCGACAAGACATCGCGCTTCACCGATTGGCGCCACCGGCCGCTGTCCGAAAAGCAACTCGTCTATGCGCTGGCCGACGTGACCCATCTGGTCGACGTCTACAAGCACCTTGCCGCCGAGTTGAAGCGCGAGGATCGCGCCCATTGGCTGAACGAGGAGATGGAGGTGCTGACCTCGCCCTCGACCTACGATTTGCATCCCGACGACGCATGGACGCGGTTGAAGATGCGGGTGCGCAAGCCGCAGGAATTCGCCGTGCTGCAGGCGGTGGCGCGCTGGCGCGAGCTCGAGGCGCGCGAACGCAACGTGCCGCGCTCGCGCGTTCTCAAGGACGACGCCATCTACGAGATCGCCCAGCAGCAGCCGAAGGATACAGCGGCGCTGGCGAAACTGCGCTCGACGCCGAAGGGCTGGGAGCGCAGCTCGGCGGCGACCGGACTTGTGCTCGCGGTCAACAAGGCGCTGGCGATTCCGAAAGAGGAGCTGCCGCGACTGCCGAAACCGGCCAACAATCCGGAAGGGGCGAGCGCGGCGCAGGAATTGCTGAAGGTCCTGCTGAAATTGGTGGCCGAAGACCATGGGGTCGCCGCCAAGGTCATCGCCTCGGGCGACGATCTGGAGCGCATCGCCTCGGAGGGCGAAAAGGCCGATGTGCAGGCGCTGCATGGCTGGCGGCGCGACGTGTTCGGCGACAAGGCGCTGAAGCTGGCGCGCGGAGAGCTGGCGATCCGTTTCAAGGACCGCAAGCTCGGCGTGTTCGAAGTCTAGTCGTCAAAGCCGCCGAACCGGTTGCCTGAGCACGGTCCTGAGCTTCTCCGGCGCGGTGCGACGCGGGTCGGAGAGGTAGATTTCGTGGTGATGACCGTTTTCGGTCAGGCCGTTTCCGGGCAGGAATTCCTTGTGCAGGCGCGCGATCGTCGGCCCTTCGGCGTCGTAGGGTCCGATATGCATGATCTGCGCCGACAGGCCTTCGGCGAAGCGCTCCAGCCGCAGGGATTGGGGCGGGTCGCCGAGCTTGGCGCGGGTCTTGTCGATGGCGGCGGCGACCATGTCCTTCGCGATAAAATCGGGCTGGGTGATCATCATGGTCCATTTCCACGCCGCCTTTTCGCGGGTGATGAAGGTCTCCGTGTCGTCGGCCCACCAGAGGCCTTCGAGCGGCATGACGCCATAATCGGTTCCCGTGGCCTTCGACGCGAATTTCAGCGTGTAGCTGACGCCGTAGAGCCACTGGATCGCATTGGCGTAAACGGGCGAGACATTCGGATCGCCCTCGCCGTCGATCATCAGGAAATTCATCGCCGGCACGTCGATGACGGCGAAGGCTTTGGGCGATGGTTCGTAGAAATGTTGCAAGGTTTTGCGCAGATCGAGCTTGGTCATGACGACAACTCCTGAAACGTCGCCCGGCAAGACTGGCTGACCCCTCCGGCGGCGCCATGATCCTGGTCAGGCGGTGTCCACCTGCATGTCGAGATCGAGGCCGACGATGCGGCCGAGCAAATCGAGGCGGCCGCGCGGCCGCTCGCCGACGAGCCAGGCCTTGTCCTTCGGCACCATCAGGGACAGCCCGTGATCGCCATGGTCGATCCAGCGCAGACGCGGAATCAGGCCGGGCATGGATGCGGACAGGATGTAGACGACGCGCATCAGCGCGGCGAGCACCTTGGCCCGCTGGATCAGCCGTTCCGGCGTGATGCGGCGCAGCGGTTCCGATGCCGCGTCGTCGTACAGCCCCTCATGGCGCCACAGATTGGCGAGTGCGATGAACGAGCGGTGAGCGTGGTCGATGCCGACGAACGAGGCGTGGTTGATGAGATTCATCGCCTGCAAGCCGCGATATTCCGGGTGGGCGCGCCAGGAAATATCGGCGAGCAGGCAGGCGGCGATGCGGCTGCGGGCTTCGTTCTCTGTTTCCGAAATGCCGAGAACGTGAAAGCTCTCGGCGGTGAAGCGCACCAGTTCCCGGGCATGGGCTACCGAGCGGGCGCGCAGAACGGCAAGTTCCTCGGCGGCCGAAATCAGCGGATCGGCTTTCTGGTCCTGCGTCGACAGAAGCGAATGGAGATAACCCTCGCGTACGCCGAAGGCGGAAACAATCAGGCGTGAAGGTTTCAGCGCGTCGATCACCTCCTGCAGCACGATGGCGCCGTAGGAGAGCAACGCGCGGCGGCTTTTGGAAATCTGGTCGATGCCCTTGATCTTGTCGGCGTCGCCCTTGGCGACCTGCTTGAGAAATGAGGCGATGCCGGAGGGATCGGTCTCGTAGTGATGCATGACCTCCAGCGGATAGCTGGTCGACAGCATATGCAGGCGGGCGAGATTTCGCCAGGCGCCGCCGATGGCGTAGAACGGCCGCCCCTTTCCGAGCCTGGCGAAGCCGGAGCGGGCGATTTCCTTCTTGGCGATTTTCTGGGCTTCGGACAGGGAGCCGCGCGCCATGTCGGCAAGGCGCAGTCCGCCGAGCGGCAGCGTGACGCCCTCCCCCTCCGACCGGTCGTGAATATCGACCAGTTCGAGCGAACCGCCACCCAGATCGCCGGCGACGCCGTCCGGGCGGTGAAAGCCGGAGACGACGCCGAGCCCGGCGAAATGCGCTTCCTCGCGTCCCGACAGCACACGGATTGGCGAGCCGAAAATCGCGCCGGCGGCGGCGATGAAATCCGGGCCGTTTTCCGCCTCGCGCGCCGCGGCCGTGGCGATGACGTGGATGCTTTTGGCCTGGGCCTGATCGGCCAGCGCCCTGAATCGGCGAAACTCCTCCAGCGCGCGTTCCACCGCGACAGGATCGAGCCGGCCGGTCAGCGCGATGCCCTTGCCGAGGCCGGCCAGCATTTTTTCGTTGAACAGCACGGTCGGCGAACGCGCCACGCCTTCATAGATGACAAGGCGCACCGAGTTGGAGCCGATGTCGACAACCGCGACGGGCTCGCGCCCGGGAAGCCGGCCTTGCGATGCGTCGGTCATTTCGGCTGGCCGCCCTTGCGTCGGGGCTGCGCGGCGAAACGGCGCGGCGCGTGCGATTTGAGCGCCTCGCCGCGACCCGACAGGCTCGGATTGGTCATGAAATACTCCTGGGCGTTGAACCGCTCCTCATCGCTGCCGCAGACGATGCGCCGGGAGGTGCCATCGGCCAGGACGTCGAAGCTCTGGCAATTGTCCATCAGATTGCCGAGCATGATCTGGCCCAGCACCTGTTCGTGCACAGTCGGATTGACGATCGGCACCATGGTTTCGACGCGGCGGTCGAGATTGCGCGGCATCATGTCGGCCGAGCCGAAATAGACCAACGCCTGCGGCGACGGCAATGCCTGGCCGTTGCCGAAGCAGAAAATGCGGCTGTGCTCGAGGAAACGCCCGACGATCGACTTGACGCGGATGTTGTCGGAAAGGCCGGGCACCTGCGGCCGCAGGCAGCAGATGCCGCGCACAACCAGATCGACTTCCACGCCCGCCTGGCTCGCCTCGTAGAGGTGATCGATGATTTCCGGATCGACCAGCGCGTTGAGTTTCATCCAGATTTGCGCCGGTCGGCCCGCTTTTGCATTGGCCGTTTCGTTGGCGATATGGCCAAGAATGCGCGGACGCAAAGTATGCGGCGAATAGGCGATCCGCATGTCGGTCGCCGGCTCGGCATAGGAAGTGATGAAATTGAAAATGTGCTGCACGTCGCGGGCGATCCCGGCGTCGCAGGTGAAGAACGACAGGTCGGTGTAGATGCGGGCCGTGATCGGGTGGTAGTTGCCGGTGCCGAGATGGACATAGTTGCGCAGGCGGCCATCCTCGCGGCGCACGACAAGGCTCATCTTGGAGTGGGTCTTCAACTCGATGAAGCCATAGACCACCTGCACGCCGGCCCGTTCGAGATCGCGGGCCCATTTGATGTTGGCCTCCTCGTCGAAACGCGCCTTCAGTTCGACCACCGCGGTCACCGATTTTCCCGCCTCGGCCGCGTCGATCAGGGCGCGAACGATCGGGCTGTCGTTGGAGGTGCGATAGAGCGTCTGCTTGATGGCGACGACATCGGGATCGAAGGCGGCCTGACGCAGGAACTGCACCACCACGTCGAAGGATTCGTAAGGGTGGTGGACGACGATGTCCTTCTCGCGGATTGCGGCGAGGCAATCGCCGCCCTGCTCGCGGATGCGCTCGGGAAAGCGCGGCTGGTAAGGCACGTATTTCAGGTCTTCGCGCTCGACTGCGACGATCTCGGAAATCTGGTTGAGCGCCAGCGGTCGGTGAATGATGGAAATGCGGTTTCCGGCGACGCCAAGCTGTTCGGAAACGAAATCGCGCAAGCCCTGCGGCGTCGTTTCGTCGAACTCGATGCGGATGACCGAACCGCGACGACGGCGCTTCAGGGCCGTCTCGAACAGGCGGACAAGGTCTTCGGCCTCTTCCTCCACTTCGATGTCGGAATCGCGGATGATGCGGAATGTGCCGACGCCGGAAACGGCATAGCCGGGGAACAATTCATCGACAAAAGCGCCGCCACATCCTCGAGCGCGATGAAGCATAGGCGCCGCGCTTTTCGGGCAGGCGGATGAAGCGTTTGAGGCCGGCGGCAAGCGCAGCAGCGCCGTCATCGCCTCGCCGGTCTTGCGGTTGGCGAGCGCCAGCGCGATGGAAAAACCGAGATTGGGGATGAACGGAAACGGATGCGCCGGATCGATCGACAGCGGCGTCATCACCGGAAAGATCGTGTCGTCGAAGTGGCGCGCCAGCCAGGTCTTCTCGCTCGCCGTGAGCCCGTCGGCCTCGACAACGACGATTTTTTCCTTCGCCAACGGCGCCGACAGTTCGGCGAAGACGGCGCGCTGGTCTTTGCAGGCTGGCGACTTCGGCCAGAACGCGTTCCAATTGCTCGGCCGGAGTCAGCCCATCGGGGCTGCGCACGACAATGCCCTCGCGCACCTGACCGGCGAGACCGGCGACGCGGACCATGAAGAATTCATCGAGATTGGTGGCCGAAATCGACAGGAAGCGCATCCGCTCCAGCAGCGGATGGCTGTCGTTGCGAGCCTGATCGAGAACGCGGCGATTGAACTGAAGCCACGAAAACTCCCGATTGACGAACCGCTCCGGGCCGGAAAAATCGATTGCCGCGCCCGGAGTCGAAAATCCGGCGCCGTCTGGCGTGCCCGCGTCCATTGTCCTGCTCCATTCCGGCCCGGTCGCCCGGCCGCCAGCGCGTCTGGTCGGCCCGCGACATGACCACCTCATAATCGAGCTTGCAAAGCGATGCCAACTGTTCCAAACGCAAGTCAGTACTGCAACCGCGGAGTTCGAGCATGGCGGGTCACGGCGTACCCCATTTCCACAATGACGGCGGTCTGAAACGATCATCATCGGCGCCAAGGAGTTCATGTGCGTCGGGGCCCTCCGCCTTTCGATCCCCGCATGTCTTTCTCGACATGGGCGCCGAAAACGAAAAAGTCTGCCCTTATTGCTCCACCCGCTATATCTTCGATTCCGCGCTCGGCGCACAGGAAAGCCGCCCTTCCGGGTGTGTCTATCACGCCAAGGCTGCTTGACGCCCGGACGGGCCAACCATGTCATCAACCCCTGAAAATGTTCTCGTCGCAGGCGCCGGCATGGCCGGTCTGGCCAGTGCTTTGGCCCTCGCGGCAACAGGCCGGGAATGCCTGATCCTCGAACGTGCGCCGGCCCTGGAAGAAGTCGGCGCCGGCCTGCAATTGTCGCCGAACGCCACGCGGATCCTGCGCCGGCTTGGCGTGCTCGACCGTCTTGACGGCATTGCAGCCCGTCCCCTGGCGGTCGTGTTGGTGCGCGCCGACACCGGTCGTGAGCTGGCGCGCATCCCCCTTGGCCGCCATGCGGAAGCCCGATGGGGCGCGCCCTACCTGACCGTCCATCGCGCCGATCTGCAGCGCGCCCTCGCCGGTGCGGTCGAGGACTCGCCCTCCATCGGCATGCTTCTCGGCGCCGCCGTGGAAAAGGCGACGACCGGAGCGATGGCGTGCGGCTGACGACGGCGGAAGGCGAATTCGCCGCCGGATTGCTGATCGCGGCCGATGGCGTGCGGTCCGACCTGCGCGCTTTTGCTTTCTCCGGAAACAATCGCCAAACCGACCGGCCACATCGCCTGGCGTGTGACCGCTTTGCTCGATGATCCCGCGATCAAGCGGGCCGGCCTCGATCCGACCGTGGTGACGACCTTCCTCCATCCCGACATCCACCTCGTCTGCTATCCGATACGGGGCGGAAAGGCCTTCAACCTGGTGGCGATATCGCAGGAGACCGGCGTTCCCGACTCGTCTGCCTTTCCGGCGCGACTCGCGCAACTCGCCTCGGCTTTCTCACCATTTGGCGCGATCAAGGACTGGTTGGCCTGGCCGCTGAACGCCGTCCGGCCGAAGCCGGGTGGCGCCACGGCGAACGCAGTGTCGCCGGTGTCGGCGACGCCGCCCATGCCGTCACGCCGTTTGCTGCGCAAGGGGCGGCAACAGCCGATCCAGGACGCCGCCACCCTCGCCCGCTCGCTGAATGGCGGAAAAGCCCGGCTACCACTGCGACCGCTACGCGGCGGCGCGCGATCCCCGATTGGCGCAAGTCGCCAAACGCGGTGCGTTCAATCATTTTCGTGGCATGCCGCGGGTCC
>JADJTR010000010.1 GCA_016711085.1 Phyllobacteriaceae bacterium
ATCGCCCGCTCGATCCCGGTCGAGGAGCGCAAACGCACGATGCGCCCGACGCCCAATCCGAGTTCGTCGGCAAGCGCCTTGCCGATCAGGATCGTGTCGCCGGAAACCGAGGCGTCGCCGGCGACGAGGCGGCCCTTCAGATTGGCGATGGCCGAGACCTTGTCCGGTTCGATGCCGGTGACGGCGATTGGCGGCGGTTTCGCTGACCACGAGGAAGCCGTTGCCGGCAATCTGCGGCGACACGGCGAGGACGCCGGGCAACGCCGCGATGACGGGGGCAAAGGTCGCCGCCGTCCGGATCTGCGTCAGGCGCCCTTCGCCTTGCTGGCGGGCGGTCAGGACGGTCCCCTCGAACGCGCCCGCAATCGGTCCCGCGTCCACGACGGGCCCTGACCACGACGAGCGATATCGTCGAGGGTTTGTCGCACCAGATAGACGGCGAGGCCGCCGATCAGCGCCGACATGAAAATGAAGACGAACACGCCGACCGCGACGCCGACGATCAGCAATGCGCTCTGGCCCGGCGTCGCCGTCACGTATCGCAAACCCACCTTCAGCACGTGGCGCATCAACCGCCCCGTTTCGCCGCGATCGCGTCGCCCTCGCCGATCCCCGCCGGATCGACGATCACCCGGTCTCCGGCGGCCAGTCCATCAACGATGCGCAGCCGATCGGCCGGCCACTCTTCACCGTCACCGCCCGGCGTGCGGCGAAACCGCCGATGTCGATGAAAACCGTCCGTCCTGTCGCCCCGCCGATCAGCGCGCTTCGCGGTACGGTCAGCGCGTCGGCGCTTTCCTCGACCACGATGTTCGCGGTCACCGACAGGCCCGGCGGTAGCGCAACGGGCGTGTCGAAGGCGATGCGCGCCAGCAAACCACCGGTCGACGGATCGACTTCCGGCGCAAGCCAGGCGATTCGGGCCGCCAGCGTTCCGCCCATTCCGGTCGGCAGCACGCCGTCTTCGCACCGACGGCGATTTCCGCGGCGTAGAGTTCATCGATTTCAGTTTCGACAAGGGGGTCGGCGAGATCAGCCAGCGTAAACAGCGTCGTTGCGTGTCGACGATCTGCCCCGGCTCGACATCGCGCGTCATCGTCACGCCGTCGAATGGCGCGGCGAGCGTATAAAGCGCTCGTTGGCTTTTCGCCTGGTCGTAGGCGGCCGCGAAGCGGCGAACTTCGCTCTGCGCCACCGCGAGCGCCGCCAAGGCGTCCTCCAGGGCTTTCTTCGGCGCGGAGGAACCGAGCCCACGGGTGCGGTCGACGTCGGCTTGCGCCTTGGCGGCCTGCGCCTCGGCCGAGGCGAGCGCCGCTTCCGCCTGATCAGCGATCGCCTTGGCCACATCGTCCTTCAGCCGCGCCAGCATCACTCCGGCCTTGACCGGCGTTCCTCGGCCGCGGCGACCTCGACGACTTCGCCGGCGACAGGCGAACGCACCGCGATCGTTCGCCTGGCCGCGACGCGGCCGTTGACAGCGAGGACCCTTGTGACAGGCCCAGGCGTCATCGTTTCCATGACGACCGATTTCGGCTTGACGTCCCATGGTTTTACCCATGACAGGCCGGCGGCAGCCGCCAACGCAAGCGCCATGCCCAGCCCGAGACGCCGCGGCCAACGCGACTTCGCCGGCGCGTGCTGGACCGCGCCAGTCGTCTGCTTCCTTTCAGAACCCGGTGAAATCACGTCTCGCCCGCTTTCTTGCGTTCTACGACGCGATTTGGCGGGCGGATCAACCCGCCGTCCCTACGTCAGCGCAATGCAACTCCGATTCGGAGGAAAAGGCGAGGCGGCGCCTGCTTTCCTGTTGACGGCCGGCTGTCGGCACTGTCGAAAACGCAGCCATTGCGTTATTGCCGGCTAAAATTTCGCCGGCGATGCGCGAGGATCACGATGTTCGGGTTTTTCAAGAAGCTGATGCCGAAGGAGGAGCGCTTCTTCGACATGTTCGAGCGTCACGCCGCGCTTTCGGTCGCCGGCGCGAGGGCGCTGCGCGCCGTGCTCGACGGCGGCGACGCCATCGCCGCCAACAGCGCGATTGTGATGAAGCACGAGGACGACGCCGACCACGTCACCCAGGACGTGATGAACGCCATTCATCGCTCCTTCATCACGCCCTTCGATCGCACCGACATCAAGGACCTGATCACGGCGATGGACGACGCGCTCGACCAGATGAACAAGACGGTCAAGGCGATCGCCCTGTTCGACGTGCGTTCGTTCGATCCCGAAATGCGCGCCATGGGCGACCAGATCGTCAGCCTCGCCGAGCGTACCGCCGAAGCCTTGCCGCTGATGCGCAACATCGGAGGCAATTCCGCCCGCCTGCACGAACTGACCGGCGAAATCGTCCGCGTCGAGGGCGAGAACGATCACACCTACGACGCCGGACTGAAGGCGCTGCTTGCCGGTCCCGCCAAATCGGATGCCATGGCGTGGATCGTCGGCTCGGAAATCTACGCCCATCTGGAAAAGGTCGGCGACCGCTTCGAGCAGGTCGCCAACACCATGAGCGGCATCGTCATCGATCACGCCTGACGCCGCGCCGGGAAGACCACGATGGAACATGTTACCTTTCTGCTGGTTTTCCTGATCGGCGTCGCGCTGCTGTTCGATTTGATCAATGGCATGCACGACGCGGCGAATTCGATCGCCACCGTCGTTTCCACCCGCGTGCTGAAGCCATTCCAGGCGGTGCTGTGGGCCGCGTTCTTCAATTTCGCCGCCTATTTCCTGTTCGAGGCGCATGTCGCCAGCACGATCGGCAAGGGGCTGATCTCGCCGGACCTGATCGACAACGCCGTCGTCTTCGGCGCGCTCGCCGGCGCCATCGCCTGGAACCTGATCACCTGGTGGGGCGGCATACCGTCGTCGTCGTCGCACGCCCTCGTCGGCGGCATTGTCGGGGCGGGCGTCGCCAAGGCCGGCTTTTCCGCCATCGTCTGGGGCGGCTTGTCGAAAACGCTCTACGCCATCGTGCTGTCGCCGGTGACCGGCTTCATCCTCGCGCTGCTGCTGGTGCTTCTGGTGAGCTGGCTGTTCCTGCGCGCCAGCCCGGCCTTCGCCGACAGCCTGTTTCGCCGTCTGCAGCTGGTGACGGCGGCGCTCTATTCGCTCGGCCACGGCTCCAACGACGCGCAGAAGACCGCCGGCATCATCGCGGTGCTGCTGTATTCGAACGGCGTCTACGCCGAATTCACCGTGCCCGGCTGGGTGATACTGGCCTGCTACACGGTGATGGGCCTCGGCACGTTGTTCGGCGGCTGGCGCATCGTCCACACGATGGGCTCCAAGATCACCCGGTTGACGCCCATGCAGGGCTTCTGCGCCGAGACCGCCGGCGCCATCACGTTGTTCGGCGCGACATCCCTCGGCATTCCGGTGTCCACCACGCACACCATCACCTCGTCCATCGTCGGCGTCGGCGCGGCCAGGCGGGTTTCGGCGGTGCGCTGGAACATCGCCACCGGCATTGTCTACGCGTGGATCATCACCATCCCGGCGTCGGCGCTCATTGCCGCGATCGCCTACATGCTGGCGAGCGCGTTCATTTGAACGTCATATTCCTTCGTGCATTCTTCGGCCGCGAATCAGCTTAGCTGACGAATGATCGGACACGGGATTCGGGCGATGGTCGACGGGACCGACATCAAGCTTGCCGGCGTGGCGCGCCGCCTGTTCGGCACCGACGCCGAAGCCGCGGTCGCCGCCCTGCCGTGGCGGCGCGGTCGGGACGGCGTGGAAGTCCTGCTCGTCACCAGTCGCGGCACCGGCCGCTGGATCATCCCCAAGGGCTGGAGCGAGCGCGGAGAACTGAAGAACGAGGCGGCGGCGCGCGAAGCCTGGGAGGAGGCCGGCGTCACCGGCATCGCCTCGCCCGTCGTTGTCGGCGCCTTCGAATACGACAAGCTGTTGCGCTCGGGCGCGACGCGTCATTGCCACGTCGAGGTCTTCGGCCTCGAGGTCCGGCGCGTCGACGACATCTGGCCGGAAATGTGCGAACGCGACCGGCGCTGGTTTACGACCGCCCGCGCGGTCGAGGCCTGCGGCGAGCCGGGATTGGCGCCGATCATCGAATCGTTCCGGCCGGCGCAAGGCCTGACGGTTCTCCCCGTTTTCCACACCGCGCACACACAACATCTAGTCTTTTGCGCCGGCTTCCAATCGAACCCTTGACGCCCGCCCGCGAGTCGCTTTTATTCACGAGGCATCCGCGTTCGGGATGCGGCCGCGAAAAGCGGCCGGGGCGAATTTTCAGGCAATGTAAGAGCGTTCTGGCGCATCCGCCGCGTACAAGCAGGCGGAGGGGAAGCAGGTTTGCGTCGAACGGCGGGAATGGTGGGGGCGTGCAAAAGTAGCGGTGGATACGGAGCGTTAACACAAAATTTAGTATTGTCTCCGACCATGGCTACTAGATATAGTGCAATCCCGTTTCGGCGGGGAATCAGAAAACCAGTATCAGTATCGGACCGTGCGGCCGGTCTGCGTCGGGCTTGTGTCCCGGGACGCGTTTGCCCGAGAGGCGGATGGACCGCGCGATGATGGAGACCGGAAAGCGCGATCGCGTTTCCCGGAACGGCCTGAATTCGCCTTGCCTCGCGCTCCGGGACATCCGGACCGGCATGTGCTACATATAGAGAGAAGGACGACCACAATGCGGATCGAGCGCCATTTCACCAAGGCCGGACAGTCGCCTTACGCGGACATCCCGTTCACCAAGGTGACGAGCGAAATCCGCAATCCGGACGGCTCGATCGTCTTCCGCGCCGCCGACATCGACGTGCCGGCGCAGTTCAGCCAGGTCGCCGCCGACATCCTGGCGCAGAAATATTTCCGCAAGGCCGGCGTGCCGGCGCGCCTGAAGAAGGTCGAGGAAAACGACGTCCCGTCCTTCCTGTGGCGCTCCGAGCCGGACGAGGCGGCGCTCGCCGACCTGCCGAAGGACCCGCATCGTCGGCGAAACCGACGCGCGCCAGGTCTTCGACCGGCTCGCCGGCACCTGGACCTATTGGGGCTGGAAGGGCGGCTATTTCGATTCGGAGGACGACGCCCGCGCCTTTCAGGACGAGCTCGCCTACATGCTCGCCACCCAGCGCGTCGCGCCCAACAGCCCGCAATGGTTCAACACCGGCCTGCACTGGGCCTACGGCATCGACGGCCCCGGCCAGGGCCATTTCTACGTCGATCCGTTCACCGGCAAGCTGACCAAGTCGAAATCCTCCTACGAGCACCCGCAGCCGCACGCCTGCTTCATCCAGGGCGTCGGCGACGACCTCGTCAACGAGGGCGGCATCATGGACCTGTGGGTGCGCGAGGCGCGCCTGTTCAAATACGGCTCCGGCACCGGCTCCAACTTCTCCATGCTGCGCGGCGAAGGCGAAAAGCTGTCGGGCGGCGGCCGCTCGTCCGGCCTGATGAGCTTCCTCAAGATCGGCGACCGCGCCGCCGGCGCGATCAAGTCGGGCGGCACCACGCGCCGCGCCGCCAAGATGGTGGTGGTCGACGCCGACCACCCCGACATCGAGACCTATATCGACTGGAAGGTGAAGGAGGAGCAGAAGGTCGCCGCCCTCGTCACCGGCTCCAAGACCGTCAAGCAGCACATGGCGGCCATCATGAAGGCCTGCGTCAATTGCGAAGGCCATGACGACGATTGCTTCGACCCGTCGTTGAACCCGGCGCTCAAGCGCGCCATCAAGGACGCCAAGAAGGCGCAGGTGCCGGAAAACTACATCAAGCGCGTCATCCAGTTCGCCAAGCAGGGCTATACGGCGATCGCCTTCGACGTCTACGACACCGACTGGGATTCGGAGGCCTACCTCACCGTATCCGGCCAGAACTCCAACAACTCGGTGTCGCTGAAGGATGATTTCCTGCGCGCCGTCGAGACCGACCGCGACTGGGCCCTGACCAGCCGCACCACCGGCAAGGCGACGAAGACGCTGAAAGCGCGCGACCTGTGGGAAAAGATCGCCTACGCCGCCTGGGCCTCGGCCGATCCGGGCCTGCATTTCAACACGACGATGAACGACTGGCACACGTCGCCGGCCGGCGGGCGCATCCGCGCCTCCAACCCGTGCTCGGAATACATGTTCCTCGACGACACCGCCTGCAACCTGGCGTCCCTCAACCTGCTGCAGTTCCTCGACCGCGCCACCAGCCGCATCGAAATCGCCCGATACGAGCACGCCGTGCGCCTGTGGACGATGGTGCTGGAAATCTCGGTGATGATGGCGCAGTTCCCGTCGAAGGAAATCGCCCGCCTCTCCTACGAATACCGCACGCTGGGTCTCGGCTACGCCAATATCGGCGGCCTGCTGATGACGCTCGGCATCGCTTACGATTCCGACGCCGGCCGCGCGCTCGCCGGCGCACTCACCGCCATCATGACCGGCGTCTCCTACTTGACCTCGGCCGAGATGGCGAAGGAACTGGGCGCATTCCCGGATTACGACCGCAATCGCGACGCCATGCTGCGCGTCATCCGCAACCATCGCCGCGCCGCCCATGGCATTGGCCAGGGCTATGAGGGCCTGGCGGTCGCACCGGTGCCGCTCGACCACGCCGCCTGCCCCGACGCCGCGCTGATCGAGCGCGCCACGCGCGCCTGGGACGAAGCGCTGGCGCTCGGCGAGAAGCACGGCTACCGCAACGCGCAGGCGACCGTCATCGCGCCGACCGGCACGATCGGCCTCGTCATGGATTGCGACACCACCGGCATCGAGCCCGATTTCGCGCTGGTGAAGTTCAAGAAGCTCGCCGGCGGCGGCTATTTCAAGATCATCAACCGCGCCGTGCCCGACGCGCTGCGCGCGCTCGGCTATTCGGAAGCGAAGATCGCCGAGATCGAGGCCTACGCCGTCGGCCATGGCGACATGAACCAGGCCCCGTCGATCAACCGCCGGCGCTGAAAGCCCGCGGCTTCGACGACGAGCGCATCGCCAAATTGAACGCGGCGATGCCAGCGGCCTTCGACATCAAGTTCGTCTTCAACAAATGGACGCTCGGCGAGGAATTCTGCAAGATCGCCCTCGGCTTCACCGACGCGCAGATGAACGACCCGTCCTTCGACATGCTGGTCGCGCTGGGCTTCACCCGCAAGGAGATCGAGGCCGCCAACATCCATGTCTGCGGCGCCATGACGCTGGAAGGCGCGCCGCACATGAAGGCGGAGCATCTCGCGGTGTTCGATTGCGCCACGCCGACCGGCAAGATCGGCAAGCGCTTCCTCTCGGTCGACTCCCACATCCGCATGATGGCGGCGGCGCAGCCGTTCATTTCGGGCGCGATCTCCAAGACCATCAACATGCCGAACGAGGCCACCGTCGAGGATTGCAAGAACGCCTATCTCTTGTCCTGGAAGCTCGGGCTGAAGGCCAACGCGCTCTACCGCGACGGCTCGAAACTCTCCCAGCCGCTCAACGCTTCGCTGATCGCCGACGAGGACGACGATGACGGCGTCGACGAGCTGGTGGCCCAGCCGATGTCGGCGCGCGCCTCGGTGGTCGCCGAGCGCATCGTCGAACGCATCATCGAGCGCGTGGTGCGCGAACGCGAGAAGATGCCGGACCGCCGCAAGGGCTACACCCAGAAGGCCGTGGTCGGCGGCCACAAGGTCTATCTGCGCACCGGCGAATTCGACGACGGCCGCATCGGCGAAATCTTCATCGACATGCACAAGGAAGGCGCGGCCTTCCGCGCCATGATGAACAATTTCGCCATCGCCATTTCGCTCGGCCTGCAATACGGCGTGCCGCTGGAGGAATATGTCGAGGCCTTCACCTTCACCCGGTTCGAGCCGAACGGCCCGGTGCAGGGCAATGACAGCATCAAGTTCGCGACCTCGATCCTCGAC
>JADJTR010000011.1 GCA_016711085.1 Phyllobacteriaceae bacterium
CGATGGTCGGGACGATCTATCTCGCGCCTTCGCCCGAGGCGGATTCCTTCATCGCTGTCGGGCAGAAGGTGCGCGAAGGCCAGACCCTGGTGATCATCGAAGCGATGAAGACAATGAACCAGATTCCCGCCCCGCGCTCCGGCACGGTTACGGCAATCCTCGTCGAAAACGGCCAGCCGGTCGAATTCGGCGAGCCGCTGGTCGTGATCGAGTAAGGCGGCGATGTTCCAGAAGGTCCTCATCGCCAATCGCGGCGAGATTGCGCTCCGGGTGCTGCGCGCCTGCAAGGAACTCGGCATCGCCACCGTGGCGGTGCACTCGACCGCCGATTCGGAAGCCATGCATGTGCGCCTCGCCGACGAGAGCGTCTGCATTGGACCGCCGCCGGCGCGCGATTCCTATCTCAACATCCACCAGATCGTCGCGGCTTGCGAGATCACCGGCGCCGACGCCATCCATCCGGGCTACGGCTTCCTGTCGGAAAACGCCCGCTTCGCCGACATCCTCGAAGCCCACAAGATCACCTTCATCGGCCCGACCGCCGATCATATCCGCATCATGGGCGACAAGATCGAAGCCAAGCGCACTGCAAAGCGGCTCGGCATTCCGGTTGTTCCTGGCTCGGACGGCGCGGTGCGCGACGAAGAGCACGCCAAGCGCGTGGCCGCCGAGATCGGCTATCCGGTGCTGATCAAGGCGTCGGCCGGCGGCGGCGGACGCGGCATGAAGGTCGCGCGTACCGCCGAAGACCTGCCCGTCGCGCTGGCGACGGCGCGCTCCGAAGCGGGCGCCGCCTTCGGCGACGACGCCGTCTACATCGAGAAGTATCTCGAAAAGCCGCGCCACATCGAGATCCAGGTCATCGGCGACGGCAAGGGCGCCGCGGTGCATCTCGGCGAGCGCGACTGCTCGCTGCAGCGCCGCCACCAGAAGGTCTGGGAGGAGGCCAATTCCCGGCCCTCAACGCCGAAGAGCGCGCCCAGATCGGCGATCGTCGTCGCCAAGGCGATCGGCGACCTCGGCTATTCCGGCGCCGGCACGGTGGAATTCCTCTACGAGGACGGCGAGTTCTATTTCATCGAAATGAACACCCGCCTGCAGGTCGAGCACCCGGTGACCGAAGCGATCACCGGCATCGACCTCGTCAACGAGCAGATTCGCATTGCCTCCGGCAGCGGCCTTTCGGTCACCCAGGAGGATGTCCGTTTCACGGCCATGCGATCGAGTGCCGCATCAACGCCGAGGACCCGCGCACCTTCGCGCCCTCGCCCGGCACGATCACCCATTTCCACACGCCCGGCGGCCTCGGCATCCGCGTCGATTCCGGCGCCTATTCCGGCTACCGCATCCCGCCCTACTACGACAGCCTGATCGGCAAGCTGATCGTGCACGGCCGCAACCGCGTCGAATGCATGATGCGCCTGCGCCGGGCGCTCGACGAGTTCGTCGTCGACGGCGTCAAGACGACGCTGCCGCTCTTCCGCGACCTCGTCGGCAATGCCGACATCGCCAATGGCGACTACGACATCCACTGGCTGGAGAAGCATCTCGCCGGACAAGGCTGAGGCGCGATGGACGGCCGGCGCCGCCTGTGATCGATGCGGCCAACCTGCTTCTCGCGGCCTTACGCCCGCCGCATGTTCCCGATGGCCGAAAGCGCCGACGACAGGGAAGTGTTTTGGGTCAGGCCGGAAACGCGCGGCGTCATTCCGCTCGACGCCTTTCATGTTCCCCGGACCTTGGCGAAATCCGTGCGGCGCGGGATATTCGACATCGCGTTCGACACGGATTTCGACGCCGTCATTGCCGGCTGCGCCGAATCGAACGAAGGTCGCCCCTCACCTGGATCAACCAGACGATCCGCGAAGCCTATGGGACGCTGTTTCGCCTCGGCCATTGCCACACGGTTGAGGCGCACCGCGACGGACGCCTTGTCGGCGGCCTCTACGGCGTATCGCTCGGACGGGCGTTTTTCGGCGAGAGCATGTTTTCGCGCCAAACCGACGCCTCGAAGGTCTGCCTCGTGCATCTGGTCGAGCGGCTGAAAGCGCGCGGCTTCACGTTGCTCGACACGCAGTTCACCACCGAACATCTCAAACGTTTCGGCGCAATCGATGTGCCGAGGCGAAGATACGAGCGCCTTCTGGCTCAGGCGGTGAATGAAGAAGACGCGGTATTTAATTGAATTAGTTGGTCGCGTCCGGCGCGGGTACGCTTGATTTCGCCTTGCAGCCTTTCAGCCACACGTCGTAGACGGCGTGCTCGACGGCGTTGAGGCCGGGCGTTTCGGCGAACATCCAGCCGGTGAAGATGCGGCGGATCTTGCGGTCGAGCGTGATCTCGTCGACCTCGACGAAGGAATCGGTTTTCGGCGGGTCCTCCGGCGGGCGTGAATAGCACACACGCGGCGTCACTTGCAGCGCGCCGAACTGCACCGTCTCGTTGACATAGACATCGAAAATGATGATGCGGCCGGTGATCTTGTCGATTCCGGTGAATTCGGCGACCGGATTGGCGATGCGCTCGGCCAAGGCCGCCTGGGAGGCGACGCCAAGAAAAAGACCGGCCGAAAAAAGTGTCAGGGCTCGTTTGCGCATCCGTTCCGCCGCGTCTCGTCCGGATCATTTCGCCCGGATGTGGTCAACAGCCGGTTAACCGGCAATTGTGGCGAGAAATGCGTCAGCTTCCCGGCGTCCAGGCGTCGTAATCGCCCGTGACCTTCGGACGCTCGCCCTTGCCCAGGATCGAGCCTTGCGGCCGCCAGGCCTGCGCCGTGCCGGTCAGGTTTTCCCGGTGCGGCTTTTGCCAGTCGCGCGGCTTGTAATCCTGCTTGGTCGGCGGCACGTCGGTGCGGTGATGCATCCAGCCGTGCCATCCGGGCGGAATGGCGCTCGCCTCGGCATAGCCGTTGTAGATCACCCAGCGCCGCGTGCGGCCCTCGGAATCCTTGCCGCCCTGGTAATAGACGTTGCCTGCCTCATCCTCGCCGACGCGCTCGCCTTTGCGCCAGGTATGAAAGCGCGTGGCGAGCGTCTGGCCACTCCACCACGTGAAGAACTGCTTGAGAAAAGCGAGCATGGCGGTCTCCCGTCCGGTTGGCCGCTTATGCCGCCAAGGCCGCCCGAATGCAAGGCGGCCTCGACCCGCTTTTCCTAGACGATCGCCCCGGCGTCGAAATCGGCATCGCCGAGATGGGCGAGGTCGAAGCCGGCGATCAGCAGGATATTGCCGCCGCCGAAATCCATGTGCAGGCCGCCCGCCGTATCGGTCAGCGTCGCCTGCCCCTGGAGTTCGACCAGCGTGTCGACGCCAAACCCGGTCAGGTTGATCAGGTCAGAGCCATCGGCGAAGTCCATGACGCGATCGAAGCCGCCGGCCGGCCCGAAAGCGAAGACGTCGCCATCGGCCCCGCCGAACAGGTAGTCGTTGAACGCCCCGCCCGCGAGGATCTGCGAACCGGCGAAACCGGAGACGATTTGCACGCCGCTGTCGCGCGTCTCCCGACTCATCGTGACCGCCGCGCCGACGCCGTAGGTCGTCGCCACCGTTGCCCAGGCGTAGGCATCGAGCGTGTCCTCGTACAAGGCCGACGTCAGCACGCCGCCCGTGTAGGTCTGGGTGACCTTGTTTCCGTCGTCATAGTTGGAAATGCGCGAGGTCACCTGCCCGGCCGTGTAGTTTGTCTCGACGCTGGTCCAGCCGAACGCATCCAGCGTGTCTTCATGCAACGTCGATGTCAGGGCGCCGGCGGTGAAATTCTGCGTGACCCTGATCCCGTCATCATTGAGGGAAATGCGCTGCGTCACCTGCCCGGCGGTGTAATTGGTCGTGACGCTGGTCAGCCGAACGCATCCAGCGTGTCTTCATGCAGCGTCGACGTCAGGACGCCGGCGGTGAAATTCTGCGTGACCTTGATCCCGTTGTCCTGGTTCACGATGCGCGACTGGATGACGCCGGCGGCGCTGTAATTGGTCTCGATGTCGGTCCAATAGGCCGCATTGAGCGGATCGGTCTGGAGACGATGGGTCAGGAACCCGCCGACGAAGGCATCGTCCTGATCGGTTCCATCGTCATTGACCGTGAAGCGGCCATCGATGGCGCTGCCGGACGTGCTCGTGTAGGTCACGCTGGCCCAGCTTCCCGTCGCGCCGGTATCGGTAAGCAGGATCGTGTAGCCGCCGCCCGGCTGGGCCGTGGCCAGCCCGGTCCAGCCGGTGGTCGACGCCCCGGCCCGTCGGTGAATTGAACGGTCTCGACGCCGGCGGCGATCAGGCGGTCGATTTCGGCGAAATCGGCTTCCCACGCCCCCATGACCAGCGTGTCCGCCGCCCCCGCTGCGGCGGTGACCAAAGTTGACTGCGCCGAGCTCGCCAGCGTCAGCGTTGTCCCGCCCGCATTGGCCAGTTCGATGGCCTCGATGCCGGTGAGCGTGATGCCCGCCAGCGACACCGCGCCGCCGCCGGTGATTTCCAGCGTGTCGAAATCCGCGCCGCCGTCGATGCCTTCGCCCGAAACCAGGTCCGCGCCCGATGCGCGGAAACGGTCATTGCCGCCTCCGCCGCTCAGCATGTCGGCCCCGCCGCCGCCGGTCAGGATGTTGGCCGCCGAATTGCCGGCGATGGCATTGGCGAGGCCGTTGCCTGCGCCGTCAATGGCCGATGCGCCGGTCAGCACCAGGTCTTCGAATTCAGCGCCAAGGCTGAACGTCACGCTGGAGTTGACCGTGTCATGACCGCCGCCGGAAAGTTCGGTCAGAGTCCATGCGCGTGCGACAGTGTAGGTGTCGTCGCCGCTGCCGCCGGTGATGGAAATGGTGTTGTTCACTCCTATCAGCGACAGGAAGGAAAGATCGATCGCGTCTGCGCCGGAACCGCCGTCAATCGTCACGGTCGCATTTGATAGAATAAATCCAGTGGGTTTAAAATGGTCGCTGTCAGCGCCCCCATATAGCTTAATATTGTCAAAATCATTTAGTCGCAAATCACAAGAAAAATCATCAGCGCCGGCATCGCCATTGAATATGATATTTACCGACGTAGTGAATTTCATAGATAGTATTTTAAATTCATCATTTCCTTCTCCGCCGTAAAATCTTGCAGTCCATCCGTCGTCACCGGCGAACAGTTGGAGAGTATCGGCGCCATCGCCGCCATAAAATGTCCCTTGTCCAGTAAGGTGATCATCGCCGCCATAGCCGTAAAGAACGCCTTTCTCGACACTCATGTGATTGCCGAGGCTGTTGCCGTAATAGTTGTAAATGTAGCTGGTGACATTGCTCAGGAGGTCCTCGACATTGTCGGGCAGGACATAGTTGTTGATGGACACTTCGACACGGTCCACGCCTTCACCGGGCAGTTCAACCACAAGGTCGCCCGGATCATTGACGGTGTAGTTGTCATTGCCGCCCGCCCCGGTCAGCGTATCCGCCCCGGCAGTTCCGTTGAGCGCGTCGGCGCCCGGCCCGCCTGTCTCGATCGCCATGAGCAAACTCCCCACTTTTTCAGCAATTTCTAAGGCAGGGCGCGCGCGATTGTCCAGCGCATCGCTGTTTGCAACCGAAGTCGCGTTTGATTTTGAATGGCCATTTTCCACTCAGGTTTCCCCCGCTTTCCCAGCGCAAGGCGAAGCGCTAGGCTGCATGAGAACCGCAAGGGAAATGCCATGATCGCCAGCCGTTTCGTCCTTTTTGCCTCAGCGCTGTTATTCGCCGCCCCCGCCTTCGCCGACCAGACCGGCATCGCGTTCGCCTATGCGCCCGAACAGGGCATGGGCGTGTGCGCGGGCGGCAATCCCAACAAGGCGTTCGCCTGCGCCAAAAAGAAATGCGCCGAGTCCGGCGCGGCCGAGGCCGATTGCGCCCGCGTCGCCTGGTGCTTCCCTTCGGGCTGGAGCGCCGGCATCGGCGTCATGCACAAGGAAGGCATCCATTGGAGCGAATTTTCCTGCGGCTGGCCGACGAAGGAGGCGGCCATCGCCGCCGGCAAATTGCGCTGCGAGACCCAAGACAAGGCGTTCATTTCGGATTGTTCCGTCGGCGTGCTTTACGACCCGCAAGGCAAGGAAATCGCGGCGGAGTGAGCCTTCACCCCTTGCGGTTTTCCTTCGGAATGAGGTCGAGCGGCCGGCCGAAGCCCGGCAGCGCCTGCGCCCGCTTCATGAACGCGGCGACGTTGGCGAAAGGCGCGACATCGAAACCGCCGGCCTCGGCGTAATCGAGCACGCCGTAGACGTCGATATCGGCGATGGTCGGTCCGTCGCCGACCAGCCAATCGCGGCCGGCAAGCGCCTGTTCGAGCACACCGAGCGCCGCGAGCCCTTCGGCGTAATACATTTCCGCCGTCGCCTGGTTCATCTGGCGAACCCCGATGCGCTGGCCGCGCAGGCGGTAGATCGGCGGGGCGAGCCTGTCGAAATCCCAGTACATCCACTCGCGCGCGGCAGCGCTCGTGGGCGTCCCTGCCGCCGAATTTTCCCGTCCGCTCGGCGAGGATTTCGAGGATCGAGGCCGACTGCCGCCATGCCTTGCCGGTGGCGTTGTCGACGAGGGCCGGCACCTGGCCGAAGGCGTTGATTTTCAGATAGGCCGGCTCCTTGGCCGTGCCGCGCGGCGTGACGACGGCGAAGTCGAACGGCGTACCGGTCAGCGCCAGCATCAGCGCCACCTTGTAGGTCGGGCCCGATGCCCAGATTCCGTAAAGCGTCCATGGCGCGGTCATGCGGTTCTCCCTCGATCCCGTGTCGTTTGGCGAGAGCCGAACACGCCGACGGCATTGGGTCAAGCGCGGCGCCTCAATCGGCGTCGACGCCGAGCGAACGCTCCATGCGCAGATGGCGCAATTCGCCCTCCGGCCCGCCGGCGACCGCGAAGTCGTAGCTTTGGTAAAAGGCGATGGCGCGGGAATTGCCCTCGGCGACCTCCAGTATGCAGGTCTCCGCATCGGGAAAGGCGTTGAGGATCTCGTCCATCAGCAGGCCGCCAATGCCGCCGCGCTGGAAGGCGGGACGGACATAAAGCTGGTGCAGGGTCAACACCTTGCCGTCGGCGCCCGCCGCGGCGAAAGCCATGCCGGCAATGGTCGCGCCATCGTCGGCGACGATGAACTCCGAATGCGGCCGGTCGAGGCGGCGACGGAGCGCCGTGACGGAATGCCATTCGCCGGTGATCGCCGTAACCTTGTCGCGGCCGAAAACGGCGTCGTAGGCGTCATGCCAGGTTTCCACGAGCAGATCGTGGATCGCCGGCAGATCGGCCGCCATGGCGGTGCGGATGAACACCCCTTTTACTCGATGCCGAGCCTGGCCTTGACCAGATCGTTGACCGCCTGGGGATTGGCCTTGCCGCCGGTCGCCTTCATCACCTGGCCGACGAACCAGCCGGCGAGCGTCGGCTTGGCTTTGGCTTGCTCCACCTTGTCGGGATTGGCGGCGATGATGTCATCGACGGCCATTTCGATGGCGCCAGTGTCGGTGACCTGTTTCAGGCCGCGCGATTCGACCAGCGCACGCGGGTCGCCGCCTTCTTCGAGCACTATGGCGAAGACATCCTTGGCGATCTTGCCGGAAATGACGCCCTCCTTGACCAGATCGACGATGGCGCCGAGCTGGTCGGGCGAAACCGGCGAGGTCTCGATGGTCTTGCCGACGCGATTGAGCGCGCCGAGCAATTCGTTGATGACCCAGTTCGCCGCCGCCTTGGCGTCGCGCCCGGCGGCCGCCTTCTCGAAGTAGTCGGCGAGCGCCTTTTCCGAGACCAGCACCGAGGCGTCGTAGGCCGACAGACCCATCGTCTCGACGAAACGCGCCTTCTTGGCGTCCGGCAGTTCCGGCAGGTGCGCGGCGAGCGCGTCGACGAACGCCTGGTCGAATTCGAGCGGCAGCAGGTCGGGATCGGGGAAATAGCGGTAATCGTGCGCTTCTTCCTTGGAGCGCATCGAGCGCGTCTCGCCCTTGCCGGGATCGAACAGGCGCGTCTCCTGATCGATCGAGCCGCCGGATTCCAGGACGTCGATCTGGCGGCGCGCCTCGTGCTCGATCGCCTGGCCGACGAAACGGATCGAATTGACGTTCTTGATCTCGCAGCGCGTGCCGAAGGCTCCGCCTGGCTTTCTCACCGAAACATTGACGTCGGCGCGCATCGAGCCTTCGTCCATGTTGCCGTCGCAAGTGCCGAGATAGCGCAGGATGGTGCGCAGCTTGGTCAGGTAAGCCTTCGCCTCGTCGGCCGAGCGCATGTCGGGCTTCGACACGATCTCCATCAGCGCCACGCCCGAACGGTTCAGGTCGACATAGGACATGGTCGGATGCTGGTCGTGCATCGACTTGCCGGCGTCCTGCTCCAGATGCAGGCGCTCGACGCCGACCTCGATGTCCTCGTACTGGCCGGTGCGATCCGGCCCAACGGAAACCGTCACCGTGCCCTCGCCCACCACCGGCTGCTTGTACTGCGAGATCTGGTAGCCCTGCGGCAGGTCGGGATAGAAATAATTCTTGCGGTCGAACACGCTTTTCAGATTGATTTGCGCCTTCAGGCCGAGGCCGGTGCGCACGGCCTGGCGCACGCATTCCTCGTTGATGACCGGCAGCATGCCGGGCATGGCCGCGTCGACGAGGCTGACATTGGCGTTGGGGGCCGAACCGAAAGCCGTCGAGGCGCCGGAAAACAGTTTCGCCTGCGAGGTCACCTGGGCGTGGACCTCAAGGCCGATGACGATTTCCCAGTCGCCGGTGGCGCCGGCGATGAAGCGTTTGGGGTCGGGAATGCGGGTGTCGACGATGCTCATGGCGGGTCCATTCAATGTCGGCCCGACATAGACCGGGTTTCAGGCCGGTTCAACCGCGCTTTTATCCGGCCCGGCGGCGCGCTTGCGCCCGAGGCGCGGATGCAGACGCCGCGCCAGCAGCGCGCAGCCGATCAGCGCCGCGCCACAGGCGCCGAACACGGCCGGCAAAGGGCCGAAGGCGAGGATGATTCGGGCGAATCCGGGCGAGATCACCGCCGAAACATCGCGGAAGGTGGCGTAGACGGCGGCGGCTTCGGCGCGTTCCGACGGCTTGACCGACATCAGCAACGGCAGGCCGCCCGTGACATCGAGCGAGACGAGAAAGATTGTCGCCGCCACGAGCAACATGACCGCCAGCGGCGGGGCCGGCGTGGCGATGGTCGCGGCGACGAACAGGATGCCGGCGCCGGCGAACCCTCCGGCGATCATGATGCGCACATTGGTGGCGTTGAGCAGCCGCATGACGACCGGGGTGAGGAACAGGAAGGCGTTGGCGATCGACATCGACAGCCCGCCGATCGAGGCGTCCATGCCGGCTTCAACGGCGAAAATCGGCAGGTAGATCATGAAGATCGCCCAGCCTACCGATCGCATCACGGCAAATGTCCACCCGGCGACCAGCAGGGGCTGGCGAAAGAAGCGCGGCAGGAAGGCGAACGGGTTGGCCGGCGGTTTCGTCGCCTAGGCGATGACCTTTGCCATCGCCGAGGCGCAGATACCAGAACCACGCCATCTGCGCCGCCCCGGCCGCCGCCGAAAGCAGGAACGGCGCCGTCGGATGGCGGTCCATCAGCCAGACGCCGAGATAGGGGCCGACCGACCAGGGCAGTCCCGAATAGACCAGGCGCATCGCCTCGTTGCGGCCCATGGCGGTGCGCTCGATGAAATCCATGAGGTAGGCGCTGAGGTTGATGGTCAGCACGACCAGCGCCACGGCGTTCATCGCCACGGCGAACGGAATGAAGGCCAGGCCGCCGAACAGGCCGACCATCGAGGCGGCGAACATCAGGGCGCCGGCGCCGGTATAGAGGAAACGGCGGGGAACAAAGCGTCCGATCCATGGCGTCATCAGCGCGGCCGCCAGCGCAGTGACGCCGATGGCGAAATACACCTCGGAAACCGTCTTGGCGTCGCCGAGGCTGCGGTACATCAGGATCGGATAGACGGAAATCAGCACCGAGCGCGACGTTGCCTCGAGCGCCGCCAGCAACGCGAACTGACGTACGCCGGCGCGCGCGCGACCCGCCCTGTCCTGCTCTGACCGGTCATCCGGCGCGCTCATTCTTGTCCCCGCGACCCGGCCTATCAAGGCGATAGTCCCGAAACTGGACCGGATTCGCCCCAACATGCATGCCTGCGGCGGCATGCGCCGCCGCAAATGCGTCGGCTTACGCACGAAACGCGGATTCGCTTGATCTGGATCAAGGAATTCGCGCCGATACCGGCGACATATTCATTTCAACGCATAAATAAGAAGCGCCTGACAGCGCATCGATCAGAACGGGACGGGAGCACCAGACGCCAGCCATCGAATTGGAACCGGTTCGCCACCGCTTGAGCCCGTTCCCTGCATCTCCCTCTGCCTAGGCCCGGACCTTAAAAGCCGGGCCGTTTTTTTTGCAGACTCGCAGGATCAGGCGGAAGCGATGTAGGCGCGGATGCTCTCGGCTTCGCGTTCGACATCCTCGATGCGCCGCTTGACCACATCGCCGATCGAGACGATGCCGGCAAGCTTGCCGTCCTTCTCGACGGGCAGATGGCGAAAGCGGCCTGCCGTCATGATTTCCATGACATCGTTGACGGAATTGTCCTCGCGGCAGGTTTTGACCTTGGCGGTCATGTACGCCGAGACCGGCTTTTTCATCGCGCCGGCGGCGTCGGCGGCAACCGCGCGCACGATATCGCGTTCCGAGAGGATGCCGGCGATGGCGCCGGTCGGCTTGGTGACGACAAGGGCGCCGATACGCATTTCGGCGAGGATTTTCGTTGCCTGTCCAAGTGTCGCGTCCGGCGCGATCGTCGCGACTTCGCGGCCCTTGGACTGCAGGATGGATTTGACTGACATGGCGTCCTCCCACGCATCGACCGATGCTTTGGATGGTGCAACTGCAAATCACACTTGGCAAGGGTCAAGAGTCCGGTTTGCTTCAAAGTTTGCGATCGAACAGGCCAACGCCGAGAAAGCCTGTGAGAAATCCGCCGAGATGGGCTTCCCAGGCGATGGCCGGCCCCGCCGCGCCGCCGGTGAACACGCCTGATCCGGCCACAAGATTGATCGCCATCCAGACCGCGAGGAAGGAAAGCACCGAGGGCGACCGGACAGCGTACGTCAGAGGCTGGAGCGCGCCCGAAAAAGCCGAAGGCCGTCGTGTCCGATCGACCCGGAACCCGAATCGCGCCGCCGCGCCGGTCATGCCGGATATTGCGCCCGACGCCCCGACCAGAACGCCGCCGGATTCGGGATTGAACGCCAAATACATCAACGCTCCCGCCGCCGCCGTCGCCATCCAGAAGGCGATGAAACGCGGCCAGCCGATTCGGGCGGCAAGCGGCGAGCCGAAAGCCGCGAGCCAAATGGCGTTGACGAGGAGATGCGTCGCGTCGGCATGGAGCAGCGAATGGGTGACGAGATCGATCCAGTCGAGCGGCCGGGCCATGCCGCCGGCCGGGAAAAAACCGAAAATGACGATGACAGCGTCATTCATCTGCGGGGAAAACAGGAAGATGCGCGCGGCGTGAATGGCGCCCAGCAATGCGAGCGCGAACACCACCACGCCGGCAAGATTGAATGCGGGCTCGCGGTCGGGCGGATCCCGGCGGATCGGCTTTTCGATATCGGGGAACATGGCCCTGCGGCTCCGCTTCGGCTGCCGCATACGGGAAAAAACAAAGCCGTTCAAGGTTTCCCCTGAACGGCTGGCGGCCCCGGCTCCCCAAAGTGGTTCCGTGCTGCGATGCTCAATGGAGCGTCCGGAATGATTGTGTTGTCTCACGGACCGGCTCGGCAGGCAACGTCAACCTCTTGTTAACCTTACCGTCGGCGGGCGGTGGATCGTCGCCGAACGTGATTGGCGCAGGCCCTGCAAGACATGTCGGGTGCGCCGGGAAAACCCGGCTTTCCGTCCGGATTTCGGACAGAACGAACAAAGGCCTCGAAAGCATGCGTCAAGCCGGCACGATCGAGTTGTACCAGTATTGGAACCGGCTGCGGCGCGGCCGCCCTGCCCCGGCGCGGGCCGAGATCGAACCGGCCGACATCCGCACCCTGCTTGCCGATACTTTCATTCTCGAAATGGATACCCGCGGGAACGCGATTTTTCGTTTGGCCGGCACGCGGCTTTGCGCGACGTTCGGGCGGGAATTGCGCGGCTTTGCGTTCCTGTCGTTGTGGCGCGAGCGCGATCAGCGCGCCATCGGGCGTCTGGTGAAAGGAGTCGTCGCCGACAAATCGATCGTGGTCGTCGCCTTCGAAGGGGCGACGGCGAAGAACCGCTTCACCGCTTTCGAACTGGCCCTGTTTCCGCTCGACGGCGGCGTCGACTATCCGCGATTGCTTGGCGCGGTGTTCGCCGAGGACAAACCCTTCTGGCTTGGCGCCGAACCCTTGGTTGAATTGCGCATCGGCTCCCTGCGGGTCATCGATCCGGATCGCGATCACGTCTTTCTCGACAATCGCCCGGCGGTGGAAGTACCCGCTTTGGCGCCCTTCGCGCTACACGTCGCACCGGCCGGAACGCCCCGCGCCCAGCGCAAAGTGCGTCATCTGGTCGTGCTCGACGGCGGAAAGTGCGATTGACCCGGAATTGGGACGATTGATTACCCGCTGTTAACCGGTGTTGATTTAGCTTCGGATCGTAAAACCTAGAGGCGCGTGCCCGCGCTTGGATGAGCCAATGATGTCCACGGCCCACGATCACGTCCGATCCGGCTCGGAACGCCGAACGTTTCAACGCGTTCCGATCCGCGTCTATGGCCGTTACATGCTTGAGGACCGCACCGAACATCCGTGCCAGGTTACAGAGATATCTCCCGGCAACGCCGCCCTGATCACCGATCGCGCCGCCTCCCTCGGCGAAAAGGTCATCGCCTATCTTGAGCACCTTGGCCGGATCGAGGGCGTGGTGACCCGTCTTCTCGACGACGGTTTCGCCATGACGATCCTTGCGTCCGATCGCAAGAAAGACAAACTCGCCGCGCAGCTCACCTGGCTCGCCAACAAGCACGAACTGGACCTGCCCGAGGATCGCCGCCACGAGCGCATTGCGCCGCGCAATCCGATCAGCGTCCTGCAATTGGACGATGGCCGCCAATACCAGTGCCGCATCATCGATCTGTCGATGTCCGGCGCCGGCGTCGAACTTGAAGTCCGACCGGCGCTCGGCACCCATGTCTCTCTGGGTTCGATGAGGGGCGTTGTCGTGCGCCACTTCGATGAAGGCGTCGCCATAGAATTCGCCGCCGTTCAGCGACGCGATTCGATCGACGACGCGCTGGAGCAGCGCCACCCCGCCGCCTGATTTCCAATCCGGATTCCTGTTCACAAAACGCGGCCTGCGGGCCGCGTTTTGCGTTTTGGCGCCCAAACCGGCATGGTGAACGGGGGATTACGTTTCGCCAAGAAAATCGATGTGCTTTCGATCCAATTTTTACTCGCTTTCTAATCAAGTTTGTATTGATTTTTCTAAAGTATTAAATCGATCTATACTTCCGTTGTTCGCGTGAAATAAATCCGCGTCTGTCATGTTCTTGCCACGAGGGGAGACGTGGCCATGACAAGGCGCATCCGGGGAATTTTGGCAGGGCTGGTGGTTTCGACCGCCAGCATCGCTTTGCCCGCGCAAGCCGCGCAGCCATTCATGCCGAATGGCGGCAAGACAACCCAGCCAATCGGTCATTACGAATTCTGCTCGGCCTACCCGGCCGAATGCGGTCCCAATGGCGGCCAGGGCGCGCCGGTGCACCTTTCGCGCAAATTGTGGAGCCGCATCGTCGATATCAACAACGCCGTCAACGCCATGGTCGCCCCCAGGACCGACATGGAAATGTGGGGCCGCGAAGAGGTCTGGTCCTATCCCGGCCGCGAAGGCGATTGCGAGGATTATGCGCTGGAAAAGCGTCGCCTGCTGGTTTCGGCCGGCGTTCCGGCTTCGGCGCTGCTGATCACCGTTGTGCGCCAACGCAATGGCGACGGGCACGCCGTTCTCGCTGTGCGCACAGACATGGGCGACTACGTCCTCGACAACATGGAAGGCCGCGTCCTGGCCTGGAACGAGACGGATTACCGTTTCCTGAAGCGGCAGTCGGAAAAGAACTCCGGCCAATGGGTGGCGATCGGCGGCGGCAAGCCCGTTCCGGTCGGCTCCATCGGCCAATAGACAAGGAATACCCGGTCGAGTCCCCACCCTCCCCGTCCCCAACGACCGGGTCAAGGAGCCGGCCCCTGTCCCCGGGCCGGCTCCGCCTTTTTCAGATGGACGCTGCCTCTGCCAGACCGGCCATGAACCGCCTTGCATTGGCGACATAGTGTTCCGACGAGGCCCGAATGCGGGCCGCCGTCTCGGCGTCGAGCGTCCGGATTGCTTTCGCCGGCGCACCGACGATCAACGAATTGTCGGGAAACGCCTTTCCCTCGGTGACCAGCGCGCCGGCCCCGACGATCGAATTGGCGCCGATTTTCGCGCCGTTGAGCACGATCGCCCCCATGCCGATCAGGCAATTGTCGCCGACCTGGCAACCATGCAGCGTCGCCCGGTGACCGATGGTGCAATGGGCGCCGACGGTCAGCGGAAATCCCATGTCGGTGTGCATCACGGCATGTTCCTGCACATTGGAACCGTCGCCGATGACAATGGGTTCGTTGTCGCCGCGCAGCACCGCGCCGAACCAGATGCTGGCCTCGCGGCCGACGACGATTTTTCCGATCAGCGTCGCATCATGCGCGACAAAGGAAGAAGCGCGGTTGACGAATTGCGGCGCGACGCCGTCGAGCGCAAAAAGCGGCATGATCTTGTTTCCTGCGATTCAGAATGGGGCAACCAGCCTGCCGGCAAGGAACACCAGCACGATGCCGCACGCAAGCGCCCAACCGAGCGCGATCGCCCCGGATGTGGCGACGATGACCGGGCCGATGCGTTCCTCGCGCCATGCCGCCAGGGCTTCGTTGAACAGCATGTAGGGGCCGATCAACGCCGTCACCGCCAGCGAGGCGATGATGTGTCCGGGGCGCACGAAGGGCGGCGCGAAGCCCGGCGGGCGGCCGGTGATTTCCTGGGCGATCGAGGCGGCCATGCCACCGGCGGCGAGGCCGGCGGCGAGCGCAATGAGGGCGAAGGCAAACTGGATCATGGTTAACCGGACCTTAACCGCGTCGGATCATGTTCGGCGTGCAAAATCCGCGCCGGCCGGCCCTGTGCCGCTTTGGGGCGCTGGACGGGAATGGCCGCATGAACCCGGATATCCTCAACCCTCGCGCCCTCGACGAACGCTTCGTCGTCAAGGTGTTCATGGCCTTCGCCGCGCTTGCGGTCGTCGCCCTCGCCCTCAATGTCGCCGGCCGATTTGCCGGCGCGTCGATCGCGCTTGGCGGCCATTCGACCGACACGACGACGCGAGAAGTGGTGATCGGCAACGACGTGGTGGTTGCGCCGGCCAACGCCATCCGCTTCGACCACGCGCGCCATGACGGCGTCGCGCAACGCCTCGACCTCTATCTGCGCTGGCCCGACATGACCGGCTACTCGAACGCGGCGCGCGACGATTTCAATATCGTCGGCGGGCGCAAGGCATTGATCTACATGACGTTGGAGCCGCGGACCATGTCGCGCGACATGTCCGGACGGCTGGATCCGATTTACCGGTCGCTGATCGAACCGGCCGGCGAGAAATCGGACAGTGGCGTCCTGATGCACCGGTTTACCGAAAAATCCGGCTATCTTGGCGAAATGCTCGCCATCAAGGCGCGGCCCGGCGGCGAGGCGCTGGTGGCGCGTTGCCTGCACGGGGCGGCCGCGGCCGAATTGCTGGCCCCGTGCGAACGCGACATCCAGGTCGGCGACGATTTGAGCCTGACCTACCGCTTTCCGGCGGAATTGCTGGCCGCATGGCCGAAGCTCGAATACGCCGTCCGCGCCAAGGCGCTGGAGATGGTGAAAACCGCCAGCCGCTGACGGTTAATTCAGGTCGATATCGAGGATCGACATCGACAGATCGTAGGAGGTCTCGCCCTCGTCCTCGATCTTGGAAATGACGCCGAGGAACTCGTCGTCGAGATAGAGCTCGCAGGAATCCTTGATGCGCGGCCGCGCCCGGACGATGAGTTTCGGGTTCTGGAACAGGCGCTTGAAATAGGCGTCGAGTTTCTTCAGTTCGTCCGGGTTCATGGGCTCGTTCCGATCGGCGCACAACGGGGTGCGCGGCGTTGCTTCGGCCGCGCATGTGCCATGGCGGCACGGGGCTGTAAAGGCGCGACGCGCCTCAAGGACCGTCGTCGATCGACTGGTCCATCTGGCGCGCCGGTTCGGCGCAGCCCGCCTCGCCGACCACTTTCGCCGGCACGCCGGCAACCGTGGTCGCCGGCGGAACCGCGTGCAGCACCACCGAACCGGCGGCGATCCTGGCGCAGCAGCCGACGGTGATGTTGCCGAGGACCTTCGCGCCCGCGCCGATCAGCACGCCGCGCTCGACCTTCGGGTGGCGGTCGCCGCCCTCCTTGCCGGTGCCGCCGAGCGTCACGCCGTGCAGCATCGAGACATCGTCGCCGACGCTCGCCGTCTCGCCGATCACCAGCCCGGTGGCGTGATCGATGAAGATGCCGCGCCCGATCGTCGCCGCCGGATGGATGTCGGTCTGGAACACCGAGGACGACCGGCTTTGCAGATAGAGGGCGAAATCCTTGCGCCCAGAGCGCCACAGCCAGTTGGCGAGGCGATGCGTCTGGATGGCGTGGAAGCCCTTGAAATACAGCACCGGCTGCAAATAGCGCACGCAGGCCGGATCGCGGTCGAAATAGGCCTGCATGTCGGTGCGCAGCACCGACGCGAAATCGGGCTCGGCCGCCAGCATCGCCTCGAAGGTCTGGCGGATCAGGTCGGCCGGCACGTCCTGATGGTCGAGCCGCTCGGCGATGCGGTGCATCACCGCTTCCTCGAGGCTGTGGTGGTTCAAAATCGTGGCGTAGAGGAAGGCGGCGAGCAGCGGATCGCGCGCGGCGGCGGCCTCGGCTTCCTCGCGCACCGTCGACCAGATCGGATCGACCGGCTGGATGCGCTCATTTCTCGATTGGATGCGGGCGTTCATGTCCTTCTCCCGGTTCAAGGTCGGGTTGGCGTCGCACTATACCGCGTTTCGCGGCAAGGATGAAACCGCGTTTTCGTGAAGGGTCGATGAAGGGAACCGATGGGTGGGGCACTTTTACACCGCTCTCGAGGGAAGATGTTGTCCCGAGCACGGCGAGGGCGACAGGGGGGAAGGCACCAGCCTCACCCCGAGCCGCCGCCTAGCGGCGTGGCGAAGGGCGGGGGCGGAACGCCGCGCGCCAGGAAATCACCGTGGTCCGGTCGGCGATGTCGTCGACGCCATTGACCGTGTAGGCGACGGCGTAGAACCCGGCGGCTTGGGCCGGCGTCGGCGTATCTGCGGCGGCAGTCGGGTCTGCGAACACCGTTTCCGAATCGACGAGTACGGTCGCATTACCAATCTGATTTTCGGCGAGCGCAATACCGGAACCATAATTCCGATTGTAGGCATCCATCGAAAGAATTGCCAAAGGGGCTGGCCTAGATAGCCGGGAAAGGCTATTTGGGACGGATGGTTACGGCAAGACGGCGAAGCCGGTTGCGGCCAAGTATCCAGGACGAGCTGATCAAGCATTTCGTCGTCGGCGCGACGGCGCGGTCTGCCGCGGCGCTGACCGGGGTCAACCGGCATACGGCGACCCTGTTCTTCCACAAACTGCGGGAGGTCATTGCGGAGCGGACCGGGGCCGAGGCGCCGGAGTTGTTGTCCGGCGAGATCGAGGTTGACGAGAGCTATTTCGGCGGTGCGCGGAAAGGCAAGCGCGGCCGCGGCGCGGCAGGCAAGGTTCCGGTCTTCGGGCTGTTGAAGCGGGGCGGCAAGGTCCACGCCATCATCATCCCAAACGTCCGTTCCGACACGCTTTTTCCGATCATCCGCGACAAGATCAAGCCCGACTCCATCGTCTATTCCGACAGCTTCACCGCCTATGACGTGCTCGATGTTTCCGAGTTTCACCATTTGCGCATCAACCACTCGGAGCGCTTCGCCGACGAAGCCCGCCACATCAACGGCATCGAAAACTTCTGGAATCCGCTGCCCGGCAGGCGTTTGCTGGCAAACGCCGTAAGGGAGCCAAGAGTCACCTGCGCCGCTTCAACGGCATCCCGCGTCAGCACTTCCCGCGCTATCTCAAGGAATGCGAATGGCGCTTCAATCACCGCCCCGCCGACAACCTCTTGAAGGTTTTACGTCGGTGGGTCTCCGCGCTATACTGATCGCTTATCTGGGCCAGCCCCTTGCCAAAAACAAGTCAGCGGAAATGCTCATTTTACTTTCCTTTGAAAGTCGCCGCGCATGAGGTTAGCTAACAGTGTCTTGAAGTACGGATCGTTGAATCCGCGAGCGATGGCTTCCTTGTGAATATCGCGCCATCTCTCGAAAAAAGCCTTGGTGAACACCGCTTCCACCCTGCCCTCGGTCACCTTCTCGTCGGTGATAGTGAGCGTCATCGCCTTCAGCCGCCGGCAATCGGTCGAGCGGTCGCGCGGAGTGATCATGCGGTCCAACGCCTCGATCCATTCCGGCAGGACACGGCCTTCGTATTTCGCCTTGTAGGCGTCGAGCGTCAGGCCGCTCGCCTGCCACCGGGCCCAGCGCCGCCAGATCAGCCCCGCCGCCCGCCACGGCGCTTCGGCGTCGTTCAGCCCCGTCCCGTCCGGGCACAGGCCGAAGGCGGCGTCGAGATCGTCGGGATCGACCCGCTTCACCGTCTTCGGATCGGCGATGTCGGTAAACGTGACGAGGAGGGGATAGAGAGTCGAGGGCGCCTCGCCGCTCAGGCCGACCTGTTGCAGGGCGCTGCCACGCTCCGCCATGCTTGTGTTCAACATGGCCTTGTCGAGCAACACATATTGCGCCAGCCCTTCCGCCCCGCCGAGCAGCGCGAACAGATATTTGCCGCCGCCGAGATCGACGATTGTCGCCTCGCCGCGCAACCGGTCGTGCGCCCGGCCCGGATTGCCCGGATTGAAAGTGTCCACCGACCAGCCGACCTCGACCACGGCCGAGCCGCTCTTCTCGCCCTCGGCCGTTTCCACCGCCACGGTCAGTTTTTGGCGCCACGACCATGAGGGGAACAGCGAAACAACCAACGCATACCCGACGGCCGCCGCCGCCGCGAGCGCGAGCACGGTCTTGCCGAGGCGGGTCATGCGGAGGCTCCCGTCGCGGACGCGGCGCGCGCTTTTCTTCCCTCTCGAGCGGGAGATGACGCCCCGAGCCTGGCGAGGGCGACAGAGGGGGTGAAGACCGCGCCCTCGCCCTTCGACACGCGCCCGCGGCGCGGCGCGGCGCGGGCGGCAGACAGTGACATTTCAGGGCGCATCATGACGGACCTCCCGAACCGGTTCGGCCCATTCTTGCGCGCAAAGGTTGAGATCGGGTTAGGGCCTCAGTCCTTGCCGAGGCCGAAATGCTGGACCCCCCCGCGCATCTCCGGCTTTTTCGCCGAAATGACGCCGGAGGCGACGCCGGTCCAGCCGATTTCGCCGGCAAGCCGGGCATATTCGATCTTCGGGCAGCGGTTCATCACCACCTTGATCCCGGCCGCTTCCAGCCGCGCCGCCGCCTCGTCATGGCGCACGGTCAATTGCATCCACACCACTTTCGGCAGGGGAGACAGCGCCAGCACCTCGTCGACGATGGCCGGCACGGCGGCGGAGGCACGGAACACGTCGACCATGTCGACCGGCGCCGGCACGTCGGCGAGCTTGGCGAAAGTCATGCGGCCGAGAATGGCCTTGCCGGCGTGGCCGGGATTGATCGGTTGAACGACATAGCCCTTGTCGATCAGATATTTGGCGACGAAGAAGCTCGGCCGCACATCGTTGGCCGAGGCGCCGACGATGGCGACGGTTTTCACCTCGCGCAGGATGGTGGCAATGTAGTCGTTGGCGTAGGAGTCGTGGTTCACGGCAGCGTCATTTGTCCATCTTCTCCGAGCGGCATGAACGGGTTGAAAGCCAGTTCCCACAAATGCCCGTCGGGATCGGCGAAATAGCCGGAATAACCGCCCCAGAAGACTTTTTCGGGCATCTTCGCCGCCGTCGCGCCGCAGGAAAGCGCGAAGGCATAGGCCGCGTCGACTTCGGCTTGCGAATTGCAGTTGTGCGCCAGCGTCACCCCGGAAAAACCGGGCGGCGAGTTTTCGACATGCGCGTCGTCGGCGAGCGATTGCCGGGAGAACAGGCCGAGTTTGGTCCCGTCGAGGCCGAAGAACGAGATGTGTTCGTTCGACGCCGGGGACAGCCGCCAGCCGAGCCTCTGGTAGAACGCCGTCGACGCCGCGACATCGGCGACGCCGAGGGTGATCAGCGTGATGCGGGGGGAAAGGGTCATCGCCACTCCACCTTCTTCTTCTCCGCGAACGCCGCCATTCCCTTGGCCGAGGCGGCCGACAGCATGCCCTCGACCATGACCGGCGTGGCGAAGCGGTAGGCGTCCTCGAGATTCATCTCGGCCTGGGCGTGAAGCGCCGGCTTGCCCTGGGCGATGGCCTCCGCCGAGCGCGACGCGATGTGCGCGGCGAAGGCGTGGGCTTGCGCCGCGAACCCCTCGGCGGGAAAGACGCGATTGACGAGGCCGAAACGCAGCGCATCGGCGGCGGAGAACATCTCGCCCGTCAGCGCCATCTCCAGCGCGGCGCGCCTCCCGATGGCGCGCACGATCGCCACATGCGGCGTGGTGCAGAAGCCGCCATTGTTGACGCCGGGCGTGCAGAAGCGGGCGCGATCCGACGCCACGGCGAGATCGCAGGCGGCGACGAGCTGGCAGCCGCCGGCGGTGGCGATGCCGTCGACCGTGGCGATGACCGGGCGCGGCGAGCGGGCGATGGCCAGCATCAGCGCCGAGCAGCGAGCGAACAGTTCCGTCGCATAAGCGCGGCCGCCATCGGCGTCGCTGGCGCGATGCGCGGCGATTTCCTTGAGATCATGGCCGCCGGAGAAAATGTGCCCTTGCGCCGCGATCAGCACCACGCGCGCCAGCGGATCGTCCGCCGCCGCGTCGATGGCCGCGTGCAATTCGCCGATCAGCGCCATCGACAGTGCGTTCGCCGGCGGGTTCGCCAGCGTCAGGGTCAGCACGCCGTCAGTGAACGCTTTCCGGACCAGTTCCGCCGTTTTCGCCATGGCCATCTTCCTCCCGCGATCCTCTCAAGCTAACACGCAAACCGGTTGAAGCGCTGCCGAAAAACCGCGACATTGACGTTGATGCGAAGGGAAACGGAGTCCCGCCTTGCCCAAGCACGAAATCGCGCCGCGCCTTGACGCCGAAGCCGTCAACGCCCTGCTGAAGACGGTCTATCCGCAGTTGAACGACACGCACGCCGCCTATCGTGCGCTGGAGATCCATCCCGGCGGCTGCACCGTGCGGCTCGACGCCGACGAGCGGCATCTGCGCCCCGGCGACACCGTTTCCGGCCCGTCGCTGTTCACGCTGGCCGATATCGGCGGCTATGTGCTGGCGCTGTCGCATGCCGAGCCGGACGCGCTGGCCGTGACCACCAACCTCTCCATCAACTTCATGCGCAAGGCGGCGGCCGGGCCGCTCGACGGCCATTGCCGCATCCTCAAGATGGGCAAAGCCCTGATGGTGTTCGACATCGACATCGTTCCCGCCGGCGGCGGCGACACCATCGCGCACGCGACGGGGACGTATAGTTTGCCGCCGAGGAGGCGTTAGGCCAGGTCGTCCAGCGAAACGCGCAGCGCCCCGGCGATCCTCTTCAGCGTCGGCACGGAACCCTCGCGCTTGCCGCCCTCTATCTGCGAAAGATAGGCCGGCGCGATGCCGGCGGCGTCGGCCAGCGCCTTAGCCGACAGGCCGCGATATGAACGCCAGACGGCGACGCGGTTCTCGCCCGCCAGCAATCGCTCGACGATTTGCGCGGGGACAAGCTCCTCCTCGCCGGTCGCCAGTCGCGCCTCGAACCGGCGCACCGCCTCGCGGTCCTCGGCGTCCTCGGCAGCTTCAATCAAAGCGTCGAATTCGCTCTCGGGCACAACGACGAGGCGCTCTCCGGAGGGCGTGGTGATGATCTGCCGATTCATGGGCGGTTCCTTTCCGTTATCGATACGCTTCCCCGCGCGGCGCAATGCGGATGACTGCGACGACCAGGCCGTCCTCCCGCAAGATCACGCGCCAGTCGCTTACCCTCAGGCGCAAATAGTCCGACATGCCCGCCAAAGCCTTGACGTTGTTGGCGAGCGACGCCGGATCGCGCGCAAATTGGTTGATTTTCGCGACAATCAACTGCGCCACATTCGCCGGCATGCGCCGCAGCGCTTTTTCGGCCTCCCGCGAATATGCAACCGTTCGCATGCCTGATTGTAGCTGAATGCTACCTCGACTGCAAATTAAATTAGCTTTGAGCTACTTTTTCCTTCGCTGCGGCATTTGGCGATATAGGGTATTATAATACCCCCTTATTATCCTATTGATATCATGTAGTTTTAGTGAAAATTAAACACAGGAACCCGCCTTGACCTGCCCTCGCCCTTCCCCTATAGACCCCGCCAGCGGTCCTGACGGGCCGCATTTTCGTTGGCGGCGTTCACGCTTTCCAACCCAAGCAACAAGAAACGCCCGGCTGACCGGGTCCTATCAAGAGAGACACCGATGACGACTTTCGTTCAGAAGCCGGCGGACGTGACGAAGAAGTGGATACTGATCGACGCCGAGGGTCTCGTCGTCGGCCGTCTCGCCACCATCGTCGCCATGATCCTGCGCGGCAAGACCAAGGCCACCTTCACCCCCCATGTCGACGACGGCGACAATGTCGTCATCGTCAACGCCGACAAGGTGGTGTTCACCGGCAACAAGCGCGCCGACAAGCGCTATTACTGGCACACCGGCTTCATCGGCGGCATCAAGGAGCGCACCGCGCGCGACGTGCTGGAAGGCCGTTTCCCCGAGCGCGTCGTCGAGAAGGCGGTCGAGCGCATGATCCCGCGCGGGCCGCTCGGCCGCCGCCAGATGAAGAACCTCCGCGTCTACGCCGGCGCCATCCATCCCCACGAGGCGCAGCAGCCGGTCACGCTGGACGTCGCCGCCATGAACCGCAAGAACAAGAGGGCCTGAACCGATGGCTGACCTTTCCTCCCTCAAGGACCTCAAGCCCGCCGCCGCATCGGCCGAACCGGCCGCGCCGGTTCATGTCCAGAAGCTCGACAAGCAGGGCCGCGCCTACGCCACCGGCAAACGCAAGAACGCCGTCGCCCGCGTTTGGGTCAAGCCCGGTTCGGGCAAGATCACCGTCAACGACAAGGCCTTCGCCGACTATTTCGCACGCCCCGTGCTGCAGATGATCCTGCGCCAGCCGATCGTCGCCACCAATCGCGACGGCCAGTTCGACATCGTCGCCACCGTCGAGGGCGGCGGCCTGTCCGGCCAGGCCGGCGCGGTGCGCCACGGCGTCTCCAAGGCGCTGACCTATTACGAGCCGGGGCTTCGCGCCGTGCTCAAGAAGGGCGGCTTCCTCACCCGCGACAGCCGCGTGGTGGAACGCAAGAAGTACGGCAAGGCCAAGGCCCGTCGTTCCTTCCAGTTCTCCAAGCGCTGATTGTTCTCCGGCTTTCGCCGGACGCAGCGAAGGCCGGGCGAAGCGCCCGGCCTTTTTGTTTTACAGCCGCGCGGCCATCCGGCGGGCGAAGCGCCGACCGGGATCCTCGACAAAGCGTTTGGCCAGCGCCGCGGCCATGATGACAAACGCGATCAGCGCGACGGTCGCCAGATCGCCGGCCCATGCGCCGCCGAAATCGAGCTTCGGCGCGAAGGCGGGCCCCTCGCCCGCCGGCAGCCGCCAACCCGCGGCGAACGCCTTGTCGGCGAGGCTCGCGACATTGAGCAGGCGCAGATTGATGAACATGTGCACCATGTAGACGCCGTAGGACAGTCCGCCGAGCGCCACGAAGGGACGTGTCCGCAACAATGCCGACAGCGCCCCGCCTTCTCGCGCGAACACATGGACGGCGATGACGAACCCGGCGGGAGCGAGGAAGGTGCGCCAGTCGCCCTCGGGCACGAAAGCCAGCAAAACGACAAGAGTCGCGGCGGCCAGTTCGGCCATGGTGGCGAGAACGAAATTTCCGGGTTCGGCGTCGGCCTTTCGATCGCCGCGCGTCGCGCCGGCCAACAGCGCGCCGGCCGCGAACCCGAGGATGGCGCGCGCCGCGCCGAGGCGGGCCGTCGTCGCCATGCCTTCCGCGTCGTGCGCAAGGACGAAAAGCGCCAAGGCCAGCGTCGCGGCCATGAAAAGCGGCCAGCGGCGACCGCCCAGGAACACGATGAATGCAAACACGGCGTAGGCGGCGATCTCGGCCGAGATGCTCCACGCCGGCGTGTTCCACGACAATTCGCCGTCGAGGCCGAATGCCTGGACCAGCAGCAGATTGGACAGGATGAAGGACGGCGCATTTGCGCCGGAAAACGCCGGATCGCCGCCCGCGCCGAAGGCCGGAACGAACGCCTTGACGATCTCGACGGCGACGAAAAGCGCGAGCATGACGGCGTGCAACGGCCAGACTCGGCCGACGCGCAGGAGCGCGAAGCGGGCGAGTTCGGTTCCCGACCCGAGCCGTCCGGAATAGGCGCGGGCGATGACGAAACCCGACAGAACGAAGAAGAAATCGACGAATGCCTCGCCGCGGCGCACCAGCGTCCAGTCGTTCAGATGGCTGAGGATTTCGCAGTGGAACAGCACCACCATCAGCGCCGCGACGCCGCGCAACGCATCGAGCGCCTCGTAGCGTTCGCCTGCCGCGACGGTCGCCGCGGGTCGCCCGGCCTCGACAAACGTTACGGATTTCGCCTCCGCCAAGGGCATGTGCTCCGGTTTCAATGCAGCCTGTCCCAAGGCGGGACGGCTTCAACTAGCTCAAAGACGTTCAGCTTCGATGAATGCAGGTTACGGGCCGGCTTTCGCGCGCACGCCATTTCGGCTAGGGATCGGCCAAGGGAGCACGCCATGCCGAGCGAAATCGACAACGCCTTCACCGCCAGGAACCTCTACGACCGGTCGTGGGATCCGACCTATGCCGGGGCGCTTTCGTTCATGCGGCGCAAATACACCAAGAGCCTCAAGGGCGTGGACGCCGTCGTCATGGGCATTCCGTTCGACGCGGCTGTTTCCAACCGGCCGGGCGCGCGCTTCGGGCCGCAGGCGATACGGCGCGCCTCGACCATCCTCGACACCGACCCGCAATACCCGTTCCACATGAGCCTGTTCAATGACATGGCGGTGATCGACTATGGCGACGTCAAGCTCGACTACGGCCATCACGGCAAGACGCCCCGCATCATCGAGCGCACGGCGGCAAAAATCATCGCGTCGGGCGCATTTCTCGTGTCGCTCGGCGGCGATCATTTCGTCACCTGGCCGCTGATGAAAGCGCACGCCGCCAAACACGGCCCGCTCGCCATGGTGCAGTTCGACGCCCATCAGGACACCTGGCCGGACGAAAAGGGCCGCATCGATCACGGCTCCTTCGTCGGCCGGGCGGCGCGCGACGGCGCCATCGATCCGGATCATTCGATTCAGGTCGGCATTCGCACCCACGCGCCGGAAACCTGCGGCATTGAGATCATCCATGGTTACGATGTGGAGGACATGAGCGCGCAGGCGATCGCCGACGCCATCCTCAAGCGCGTCGGCAAGCGCAAGGCCTACATAACCTTCGACATCGACTGCCTCGATCCGGCCTATGCTCCGGGCACCGGCACGCCGGTCGCCGGCGGACCCTCGTCGGCCAAGATGCTGTCGGTGCTGGGCAAGCTCGGCGGCCTCGATATTGTCGGGGCCGATGTCGTGGAGGTGGCGCCGGCCTACGACCACGCCGACATCACCGCGATTGCCGGCGCGGCTGTGGCGCAGCATTATCTCGGTCTGCTGGCGCAAAAACGGGCGCGCTGAATTTCGGGGACAGTTTACTTAATTCGTTTCCGTGGAAGGCCGTCCGGATTGGGCGGCAAGCGAATTAAGTAAACTGTCCCGGAAATTCCGGAATTCCCGCATTGATTCCGGAGTATCGCCCAACTATCTGATCGCGCACGTCAAAAGGACTCCGCCCCATGCCCGCGAAGATTTTCATTGACGGCGAACACGGCACCACCGGCCTGCAAATCCGCGAGCGCCTCGCCGGTCGGAACGATATCGACTTGCTGTCGATTCCGGCGGCCGAGCGGCGCAACGCCGGTCTGCGCGAGGAGCTGCTGAAGGCGGCCGACATCGCCATCCTCTGCCTGCCCGACGATGCGGCGAAAGAAGCCGTGGCGCTCGCCGCCGGTTCGGGCACGCGCTTCATCGACGCCTCGACCGCGCATCGCACGGCGGAAGGCTGGGTCTATGGTTTCGCCGAAATCGCCAGGGGCCAGGCGGCGGCCATCGCGGCCGCGCAGAACGTCTCCAATCCCGGCTGCTATTCGACCGGCGCCATCGCGCTCCTCCGGCCGTTGACCGATTCCGGCCTGCTGCCGGCCGATTATCCGGTCACCATAAATGCGGTGTCCGGCTATTCGGGCGGCGGCAAGGCGATGATCGCGCAGATGGAAGACCGGAACCGCGACGACGCGATCACGGCCAATCATTTCGCCTATGCGCTCACGCTGGCGCACAAGCATGTGCCCGAGATCGTCGCGCATGGTCGGCTCACGCGCCGGCCGATCTTCACGCCCGCCGTCGGCCGGTTCGCCCAGGGCATGCTGGTCAATCTGCCGCTGTTCACCGATTTGACGAACGGCGCATCGCTGGCCTCGATCCATGAGGCGCTCGCGGCGCACTATGCCGGGCAAAATATCGTCGAGGTGGTCTCACCGGCGGTCGGAACGGCGCTCCCCCGCATCGACGCGGAGGAGATGCGCGGAACCGACAGCATGAAGCTCTATGTGCTCGGGGCGGATGGCAAGGGACAGGTCAACCTCATCGCCTCGCTCGACAATCTCGGCAAGGGCGCGTCCGGCGCGGCGGTGCAAAACCTCGACCTGATGATCGGCGCGGCGTAGTGCCCGTCAGCGAAGCCCGTTTCCGGCAATTGGCGCTGGCCGAGGCGGGCGCGGTCGAAGGCGCGCATGGCGGTCACGCCGATTTCCGCATCGGCAAGGTGTTCGCGTCGCTCCCCGCCCCCGGATTCGGCATGGTGAAACTGACGCCGCACGAGCAGGAACTGTTCATGGCCGAGTCAGTCGCCTTTTCGCCGGCGGCGGGATCGTGGGGCGCCAAGGGCTATACGCGCGTCGCACTCGACAGCGTCGACGAAGCGAGCCTGAAAAGCGCCATCCGCGCGGCCGCGGCCGGGATGGCGAAACGCTGAATAAAACGGCGCATCCGGCGCCGTCAGGCCAATTCGATCCGCAAGGTCCTGCCCACCGCCTTCGCCGCGCGAAGCAGCGTATCCAGGGTGGCCGACGACGCCTCCGGATTGAGCAAGCGGTCCAATTGCCGCCGGCTGGTCTGCATGCGCCCGGCCATCGCGGTTTTGGTGATGCCTTGTTCACGCATCGCATCGGCCAATTGGGCGGCGATGATTTCCCTGATCGCGCGCTCCTCGCATTCCGCAAGCAGGCCCCGGTTCTCGAGAAATTCGTCGAACGTTTCCGCGCTTGCCCGGGCGGTCGCCATCTTGTTCGTCATTTCACTGCTCCCTTTCGTTTGCGCGCGATTTCCAGGCCGGCCGTTGGCGTCTTTTGGGTTTTCTTGATGAAGGCGTGCAGGAGAATCATTTCGTTGGCGACGATGCAGAAAACAACGCGCGCGATGCGATTGCCGGCCGGATCGCTGCGCACATCTCAAAGTCCATCACCCAAGGCCGCGCAATGCGGTCGGCCCATCGGCCAACCGAATTCGGCCTACTGAATATCCTTGCGGACCGTCCGGCTGTCTTCGCTGCCGATTTCAGGAGCCCTTCGCAAACCGGCTTGCGCCCGCCGCCGCTTTCCCGGAAACGAGCCTGTATCTGTTTGGCGCGGTCGATCACCGACAATACGTGCCATTTTTGGCACGTATATTCAATGCCGCGGGTCGTCCCTCAATGCCTTTCCACCACCGTCGTCGCCGGCGGGTAACTGCCCTTGGTCCCGCGCCAATGGGCGACGGCGAAGGCGAGCACGATCAGCGCCATCGCCTGATGCGCCAACGCGGCATGCAGCGGCGCGGCGAGCAGCAACGCGGTGACGCCGAGCGCCGCCTGCGCCAGAACCAGCGCAAAAAGAACCACGGCGCGGCGCGCATGGGTGCGGGCCTTTTCATGCGCCAGCGCAGCGATCATGTGCCAGAGCGCGATGGCCAGCAGGCCGTAGGCGATGGCGCGATGAACGAATTGGGCCGTCTTCGGCGTTTCGAACAGGTCGCGCCAGGCCGGATCGAGCACGAACAGGCCTTGCGGCACAAATGCGCCGCCCATCAGCGGCCAGGTGTTGTAGGCGAGTCCCGCGTCGAGCCCGGCGACGATGCCGCCGAAGAAAATCTGCACCAGCAGGCCGGCGACGATGAAACCCGACATGACCCGCGCTTCCCCCGACGCCGGCGCCTCGCTGTGCGGCGCGAGCCCGCGCGCCACGGCCATGACGGCCGAAAAGATCAGGGCGGCGAGGGTCAGATGGATGGCGAGGCGGTACTGGCTGACATCGACACGATCGACGAGGCCGGAGGACACCATCCACCAGCCGATGAACCCCTGCAAGCCGCCAAGCGCAAGAATGCCGAGCAGTTTGGGAGCCAGGCGGCTTTCGATGCGCCCCGTCGCCCAGAAAAAGGCGAACGGAACGGCGAAAGCCACACCGATCAATCGGGCGAGGAACCGGTGGCCCCACTCCCACCAGAAAATGGTCTTGAAGCCGGCGAGGTCCATGTCCGGATTGATCGTCGAAAACTCCGGAATCTGCTTGTACTTGCCGAATTCGGCCTGCCAGTCGGCGTCGGAAAGCGGCGGGATGACGCCATGGATCGGCTTCCATTCGGTGATCGACAGCCCGGAATCGGTCAGCCGCGTCGCCCCGCCGATCAACACCAGCGCGAACAGCAGGAACAGCACGGCGTAGAGCCACCGGCGCACCAAAGCGCGGTTGCGGGTCTCGCGGCTGAGCGAGGCCCAGGGCGACATCGTATCGGCGGTCATGACAGTCATTCGGCGTTCTCCCGGCGTGCCTTCTTGACGAAAGCATTCGGGCGGATCAAGGGCAGGATCGAAATTGGTTCGACGCAAGCGGAGGAAACATGACGCATGGCTGGCGCAAACTGATTGGCGCCTTTCTGCTGGTGGCGCTGGTCGTCATCTACGCGCTCGTCGCTGTCACCGTCGCTTCGGCGCGGCTGGCGGAATCGACCGCGCTGGTTCATTTCACCTACTTCCTCGTCACCGGCCTGCTTTGGGTCTTGCCGGCCATGGGTTTGATCAAGTGGATGGCCGGGCCAAAACGCCGGGATTGATCGTCGACCGTTCCTTCATCTTTTGGGCGATCATCGCCGAAGGAACCGCGCCATGTCCGGCGTGGCGCGCCGGATGTGCGATGATCGACGCCGCTCCAACATTGAACAGACTCGCCGCCGATGATGCGCCGCTGGAGCGCGCGTCGAGGCAACGCGTCGATATTTCGGCCTTTACGGGCGCTGAAGCGATCGCCGCCTACGCCGCCGCGGCGTCCGCCCTCACCCACGCACCGCCGCAAGGCGAAGCGTGGACACGCCATTGGGCTGAAACCGTCAATTCCAACATCGTTGTCGGCCGCATCGCCCGCGACGGATCCCCGCTTTTCGCCATCGCGCTTGAAATCGTGGGTTTTGGCCCATTCCGGGGTGGCGCGTTTTCCGGGCGGCAGCCATGCCAATGGCAATTTCGCCCCGTGTGGCCGCGTCGCGCCGCCGCTCGCCGCCGAACTCGACGCCCTGTTCGCCGCGATCGGCAGGGCCCGGCCCGACATCGACCTTTTCCGGCTCGAGCGCATGTCGCCGGAACTCGACGGGCTGGCCAATCCCCTCATCGCCTTGCCGCATCACCCCCATCCGAATGTCGGACTGGCGGTCAACCTCGACGGCGGCTTCGACGGCGTCATGAGCCGCGCCTCCGGCAAGCGCAAACGCAAGAAACACCGAGCGCAGGCGCGAAAATTCGAAGCCCTCGGCCCGATTTCGGTCAAGCGCGCCGAGGGACCGGAGGAAATCGCCGGCCTTCTCGACATTTTCTTCACGATCAAGGGCGACCGCCTCAAGCGCCTGGGCGTGGCCGACGTCTTCGCCGATCCCAAAATCCGCGCCTTCTTCAAACGCCTTTTTGCCGACGCGAGGGGTGGCGAGTTCGTCGTCGACCACCTCGCCGTCGCCGGAAAAACGCGGGCGATCACCGGATCGAGCCATTGCGGCGACCGGTTGATCTGCGAGTTTTCCGCCATCGCCGACGACGATTTGACCAGGGCAAGTCCCGGAGATTACCTGTTTTTCGAGAATATCGCGGCGGCGTGCGGCACGGGCAAGTCGGTCTACGATTTCTCGGTGGGCGACGAAACCTACAAGCGCATGTGGTGCGACATTGAAACCACCTATGTCGACATCCACTACCCCCTGGGTCTCATGGGGGCGCTTCTCGCCGGATTTTTTTCCCTGCGCTCGACGCTGGTTCGGCGACTCAAATCCAACCGGAAACTCTGGTCGTCCCTGAAACGTATGCGCCGGCGCGATAGCGAACCGGCCACGACCGACGAGGACTGAAACTTTTCCTGTTGCGTCAAGCGACGGAACGGTTGCGTCCGACGGGGGAAGGGATGGTCGGCGGCGCAACGAGGGTCACGTCGTAGCCGGCCGCCGCCAAACCCTCGGCTGTCGTCCTGACCTGGGCATCCGCCGGATCGATCACCGACAGCAACACGTCGCCATCGTCGCCGATCAGGCGCTCCACAGCCGCCGCGTCGGCCGCCCCGCATTCGATGACGACCATCTCGTAAGCCGAGCCCAGCGCGTCGAGGATGATCGGCAGACGTTCCACCGCCCGCATGGCGCGCGCCGCATTGGCCGCGCCGGTCGGCATGACATGGCTGTCGGAATACAAGTCGGCGTGAATGGTCTCGGAAAACGAGGCCTCGGCGCAGAGCAAATCGGTGATCCCGGCCTTCTTGGCGCCGTCGGTCATCGGCCGCGAAGCGGCGCCGGTCGAAGTCAGATCGAGCAGAATCACCCGCAATCCCGCATCGGCGACGGCGCGTGCGACGACAACGGACGATGCCGCCGCTTCATTGCCTTCCGGCGAAACGAAGATCGCCCGCGTTGCGCCCGATGCAATCAACGACTCAGCGGCGTCGGCGGCGGTCACCCCACCGAACCTTTCGGGGCCGGCAGGCGTTTCCGGCAGACGCGTCGCGACGGCGAGGTCGCCGTCCACGGCTCCCGGCATGGCGACTTCCGCGACCGGCGACATGGCGCGCCCGGACGTTTCGCGCATGGCGCGACCGGAAAACAGCTCCGAAACAAGCGTCGCGATCGCCATCAGAAGCAGCGAGCCGGCGAAAGCCGCGGCGACGATCGGCACTTTCTTGGGCGAGAACGGTTCGGCCGGAACGTCGGCGCGCGAAAAGACGCGGGCATCGGCCGGCAGGTAGTTTCGTTCGTTGCGCGAGGCAGCCTCGCGATAGCGCGTCAAATAGGATTCGAGCAATTCGCGCTGCGCCGTCGCTTCGCGTTCGAGCGCGCGCAATTCGACCTCTTCGCCGCCGGCGCGGGCGGATTCCGCCTTCAACCGGTTGAGTTCGGCCAACAGTTCGGCCTCGCGGTATTTCGACGTGCGCGCATCATTGTCGAGCGCGGTCATCACTTTCTGCGCCTCGGAACGAATCTGGCGATCGAGGTCGGAGAGTTGCGAACGAAGCGCCTTGATTTTCGGATGACCGTCGAGCAGCGTCGTCGACGCGTCGGCGATGTCGGCGTTCAACTGCACCTGGCGCTCGCGCAGGCGCTGGATCAGCGCCGACGACAGCACTTCCGGCATCGACTCCAGCGCCGCGCCATTCCTCAATGCATCGCGAATGGCGGCGGCGCGCGCCTCGGCGGTGGATCGGGCTGCCTTGACCCGCGACAGTTCGGTCGAAAACTCCGACAATTGCTGCGAGGCGAGCGAGGAGCTGTTCTGCCCGACCAACAGGTCGGACGAGGCGCGGTAATCGGCGACCTTGCGCTCGGCGTCGCGCACCTTGGCGCGCAAATCGGCGATTTCCGGCTCAAGCCAGCTCGTGGCGTCGGAATTGACCTGCAGTTTCGCCGCCTGATTGACCGCGATGTAGGCGTCGGCGATGGCGTTGGGGATGGCGGCGGCGAGCGCGGGGTCCTCCGAAACGGCCTCGATGACGATGACGCGCGATTTCTCGACGCGATAGACATTGATCTTCTCGCGCAATGCCTTCAGCACGCGCTCCTCGGCCGGCGTGTCGGCCGGATCGTTCATCATACCGCCGATGATCATCAAACGGTCGGCGAGCGAAATGTCGGCGGCGGGATCGAATTCAGGCTTGCCGGCGAGATCGAGCTTGTCGGCGACCGTCTTCAGCAGTTCGGTCGCCGTGATGACCTGCATCTGGCTGGTCACCCCCTCCTCGTCGAGCAGCGATCGATCGGTGTCGGGATTGGCCGGCGAGCGCGTATAGATGGACTCGCCCGTTTCGATCAGCAGCCGGGCTTCGGATTTGTATTCCGGCGTCGCCAGCATGACATAGGCGAACGCCGCCGCGGCGGCGAACAGCGAAACGAACAGCATCCGCTTCCAGTTCCTGGCGAGACTGAGGAACAGGACGCGCAGATCGACGTCGATTTGGGGTTCATCCGCGGTTACGCCAGCCATTGTCAAAAACTCCACTCTGGCCGGCCATGGTAAACAGACATGGTAACCGAGCGGTTAAGGCGCGGGACGAATCCGGCGATCCCGCTTTACCCGGCATTAACCCTAACAGGACGATAACGGTGTTGACCGGACAGCCGGTCGCGCCCGCATTGGCTTGGCAGGGATGACCACGACGTGAGCAGACAATCGATCGCAACCCTCGTTCTCGGCGCGAGTCTGGCTCTTTCGGGCTGCGCCGCCTACCAGCCGGCCCCCGCCGCCTTCCATGCCGCGCTGCAGGAACCCTACCGGCTCGACGCAGCCGACAACGTGCGCATCACGGTCTTCGAGCAGGAGGGCCTGACCAACACCTACGCCATCGACCAGGCCGGCTACATCGCCTTCCCGCTTGTCGGCCAGGTGCCGGCGCGCGGCCGCACCGCCCCGGAAATCGAGGCCGACATCGCGGCGCGCCTGCGCAACGGCTATCTGCGCGATCCCGACGTTTCGGTGCAGGTCGATAAATACCGGCCGATCTTCGTCATGGGCGAAGTGGGCGCCGCCGGACAATACTCTTTCGTGCCGGGCATGACCGTGCAAAAAGCGATCGCCGTCGCCGGCGGCTACACGGCGCGGGCGCAGCAGCTCAATGTCGATATCACTCGTGGCGTCAACGGAAAGGTGATGACCGGTCGCGTGCGCATCTCGGATCCGCTTCTGCCCGGCGACACGGTTTACGTGCGCGAACGGTTGTTCTGACGGGCGCGGGCGGCGGTGAAATCCCTGCGCGTCGTCCACTGCTTCCGCTCCCCGGTCGGCGGCATCTTCCGGCATGTGCGCGACCTCTCGCTTGCCCTGGAAAACGCCGGCCACAAGGTCGGCATCATTTGCGATTCGTCGACCGGCGGGGACTACGAGGATCGCCTCATCGCCGATCTCGCGCCGCATCTGTCGCTCGGCGCGCACCGAACGCCGATGCAACGTCATATCGGACCCGGCGATGTCGCGGCTGCCTGGCGCACATGGAAACTGATCAAGGAATTGCAGCCGGATGTCCTGCACGGACATGGCGCCAAGGGCGGTTTCTACGCCCGCGCCTTCGGCTCGATGCTGCGGGTTGGAAGGTCACGCGTCGCCCGCCTTTATTCTCCGCATGGCGGAAGCCTGCACTATGACGACGATTCGCTGACCGGAAAGGCGTTTTTCCTGGTCGAGCGACTGCTCGAGATGGCGACCGACCATCTCGTTTTCGTCGCCGACTACGAACGTCGCGTTTTCGCCGAAAAGATCGGCGGTCCGCACACGCCTTGGACCGTCGTCTATAACGGCATCGCACCCGGCGAGTTCGAGCCGGTCAGCGCGGCGCCGGACGCCGCGGACTTCCTCTACATCGGCATGATGCGTGATCTTAAAGGTCCGGACCTTTTCATCGAGGCCGTGGCGTCAATCGCCGCCAAACGACCGACCACGGCGGTCATGGTCGGCGATGGCGACGACCTTCCGCGCTACAAGGCCATGGTCGAAAGGCTCGGCCTGACCAATTCGGTGCGTTTTCTCCCGCCGATGCCGGCGCGCAAGGCCTTCGCCCTCGCCCGCAACGTCGTGGTGCCGTCGCGGGCCGAGGCCATGCCCTACATCGTGCTGGAGACGCTTGCCGCCGGCAAGCCGCTGATCGCCACAAGGGTCGGCGGCATTCCCGAGATTTTCGGCGACGCGGCCGCAACCCTGTGCGACGCAAGCCTGCCGAGCCTTGCCGGGCGCATGGACGACGCGCTTTCCGACCCGGTCGCCCTCGCCGCAACAATGCCGGAACCGACCGCGTTACGCGGCCGTTTTTCGGTTGAGGCGATGGCCGACGCCATTTCGGCCGTCTACGCCCGGACAATCACGCCGGCGTGAAGCCCTTTCAATGGTTTCCTAACGCCTGAGCCGTAAGCTTTGCCGCGGACGAAACAGCAAGCGCCATGAACGAAATCGATCCTGCCCTGCGGATTACCGCCGACGCCGTGCGCAACGCACCGGGCGCGAGCGGCGGCCGTGGCATCGGCCAACTGAACCCGATGGCGATCCAGATCGCCAACCAGTTCCGCAAGGACACAATGTCGCCGGTGATGGTGATCGGCCTGTTGCGGCTTGGCGAATTCGCCCTGGTGGCGCTGATCGGCCTCGCCGTCGCCGAGTACTATGTCGGATTTCCAGGCCCCCTGTGGGCGACTTACCTGGCGGTCATTGTTGGCGGCGCCGCGGCGGCGGTGCTCGCCCTGGAAATCGCCGATCTTTACCAACTGCCGGCGCTGCGCAATCCGCCGCGCCAGAGCGGCCTGATCCTGTTGTTATGGTCGGGTGTTTTCGCCGTCCTGACGCTTGCGGGATTCCTCGCCAAGATGTCCGCCGATTTCTCCCGTGTCTGGTTCATGGCCTGGTACGGGCTCGGGTTTGCGGCGTTGATGATCGAACGCTTCGCGGTATCGCGCGTCATCCGCAAATGGGCGCGAAACGGAGCGATGGAACGGCGCGCCGTCATTGTCGGCGGCGGCCGCGACGCCGAAAAACTCATTCGGGCGCTGGAACAGCAACCGGACAACGACATCCGCATTTGCGGCATCTTCGACGACCGCGACGATCTGCGCTCGCCGCGCATTGTCGCGGGCTATCCCAAGCTCGGCACGCTCGACGAACTGATCGAGTTCGCCCGCCTCGCCCGCATCGACATGCTGATCGTGTCGCTGCCGCTGACGGCGGAATCGCGCGTGCTTTCGATGTTGAAAAAGCTCTGGGTGCTGCCGGTCGACATCCGCCTGTCGGCGCATTCCAACCAATTGCGCTTCCGTCCGCGCGCCTATTCCTTCGTCGGCCGGGTGCCGATGCTCGATATTTTCGACAAGCCGATCTCGAACTGGGATTCGGTGGCCAAGCGCTTGTTCGACATCTTTTTTTCGGTGATCGCCATCGTCCTGCTGATGCCGGTGATGATCGCGACCGCGATCGCCATCAAGCTCGATTCGCCGGGTCCGGTGCTGTTTCGCCAGAAGCGCCATGGTTTCAACAATGAAGTCGTCGAGGTGCTGGAATTCCGCTCGATGTACACGCATTTGTCCGACCCGACGGCAAAGAACGCGGTGACCAGGAACGATCCGCGCGTCACCCGCGTCGGCCGTTTCATCCGCAAGACCTCGATCGATGAATTCCCCCAGTTCTTCAATGCGCTGGCCGGGTCGCTGTCGCTGGTCGGGCCGCGCCCGCACGCCATTTCGGCCCGGGCGCACGACCGCATCTTCGATGAAATCGTCGACGGCTATTTCGCTCGCCACAAGGTCAAACCCGGCGTCACCGGCTGGGCCCAGATCAATGGCTGGCGCGGCGAAATCGACACCGACGAAAAGATCCAGAAGCGCACCGAGTTCGATCTCTACTACATCGAGAACTGGTCGCTGTGGTTCGACCTGAAAATCCTGCTCCTGACGCCGATCCGCCTGCTCAAGTCGGAAAACGCCTATTGACCGCCGCCATCCTCGCTCCCGATCGCAGCGCCATCGACGCCCGGCTGGTGTCGCTGTTGGCGGCTGGCGCCGTCAGCCTTGGCGTGTTGCTGTCCGGCTTCGTGCTGTTCGAGCCGGCGCCTTACGAACTCTACATGGCCGGGCTCATCGGCGTATGGGCGTTTCTCGGCCTGCGCATCTCGCGCGCGGTGACGCCATTGCTTGCCTTGCTGGTGCTGTTCAACATCGGCGGCATGATGTCCGTCTTGCAGATGGACGATGTCAAGGACACGCCGATGTACATCGCCGTGTCGCTGTTCCTGGCCTTCACGGCGGTATTTTTCGCGGCGGTCGTCGAGCGTAAGCCGACGCTTTACCCGTTGATTTTCAAGGCCTGGATCGTTGCGGCGACGTTCACTTCGGTTCTCGGCGTCGCCGGCTATTTCCATGCCTTTCCGGGCGCGGACATGTTCACCAAATACACCCGCGCCGCCGGCGCCTTCCAGGATCCGAACGTGTTCGGCCCCTATCTGACGTTGCCGGCCCTGTGGCTGATGACCCGCATCATGACCGGCCGCATCGCCGACATGGCGAAGTACGCGCTGCCCCTGCTGTTCATCGTCTTCGCCATTTTCCTGTCGTTCTCGCGCGGCGCATGGGGCCTGTTCGCCTTCGCGGCGCTGATCACGACCTTCATGCTGCTGCTGCAAAACCGTTCGCCGGCCTTTCGCCTGCGCATCCTGATCATGGCCATGGTCGCCGTCGCCCTGATCGCGGCGGCGCTGGTAATCGCGCTGCAAATCCCGGCCATCGCCGATTTGTTCTTCGCCCGCGCCAAGCTGGTGCAGGATTATGACGGCGCCCGCCTCGGCCGCTTCGCCCGTCACGCCATCGGTTTCCTGATGGCGATGGAAAACCCGCTTGGCATCGGCCCGCTCGAATTCGGCCTCAAGCTCGGCGAGGACACCCACAACATGTGGCTGAAAGCGCTGCTCGATTATGGCTGGCTCGGTTTCGCCGCCTGGACGATCATGATCGTGTGGACGCTCGCCGGCGGCTTCCGCATCCTGTTCACCAGGACGCCGTGGCAGGCCTACGTCACCTGCGCCTGGGCCGCCGTTCTCGGCCATGTGCTGCTCGGCACCGTCATCGATACCGACCATTGGCGCCATTTCTACCTGCTGATCGGCCTCGTCTGGGCCGGCATGGCGCTCGACTATCGCGCCCGCCTGACGCGCGCGTCCGGAAATGCGCCGGCGCCGCGATTGCCGCTTGCGCCGGAACCCCAAGCCCTCTAAAGCCTGTCCCCGGTTCGGAGCGTAGCGCAGCCCGGTAGCGCACTTGACTGGGGGTCAAGGGGTCGTGGGTTCGAATCCCGCCGCTCCGACCATTAAAATCAAGGGCTTGACCGGAAGTCCTTGTCGGAAATCAGTACTTCTTGTCGATCCCGGCATCCTTGAGAATGCCGTTTGCCGTAAACCGGCTCATGAGATTGCGCGGAACGAGAACGACGACGCCGGTTTCGTGGCATTTCCATTTCTCATGTGAGCTTTTTGCGTTTTCCAAATATCCGAATCCGTGGGCTTTCAACTCGGCGCAAACGGCTTTGTAGAACCCCACAACCACGGTTCACGTAGGCGACAACGCAATCGGACGCTGCCAAAGAATGGCCGGCATCAGGTCCTTCAGCGATTTATTCGCAATTTCGGACGCGGTCAGGTGGTTCGCGACGATCAACTCAACCGCGACTTCGTGCATTACTGTCTCGTATTCCTCGATCGTCCCGGCTTCGATGTGGAGGCCAATAATATCGCTCTCGGAATAAAATACTTTGGCTTCGTCATCCCAAAGAGCTGCGATGGAATAGGTCCTCTTCATCTGGACATGCTCCCCGAAGGAAGGCCCGAAGGCGGTGTCGGCATCAATCACACCCTATATGGGCCTTGAAAAGTGAAAATTGAATGCCTCGCGCGCTCCCGCGTCGGCTTGCCGCCAATCCGCCCCTCACATCCCGTCGACGATGATCACCGTGCTCTTGGCGTTGGCGTGGCGCAATTTCGCCACCGGGGCGTATTCCGGCGAGCGGGCGAAAGCGCGGGCCGAGGCCATGTCGGGAAACTCGATGATGACGATGCGGGTCGGCGACCACAATTGCGCATCGACCACGTCGAGATCGCCGCCGCGGGCGCGATAGACGCCGCCGTAGGATTCGGCGATGGCGCGGGCCTTCGCCTTGTAGGCCTCGTATTCGGCGGCGTTTTCGATCCTGGTGTCGGCGATGACGAAAGCGGGCATGGACGTCTCTCCGGGTTCAGCGCACCTGGTCGAGCAGGCGCTTGCATTCGAGCAGGTCGAACAAGGCTTCCTGCAGCAAAGCGCGATTGTCGCGCGACAGGCGGTCGGTCCCGGCGGGAACAGGCCCCTCCTCTTCCTTGCCGCCGAAACCGAAGAAGCGGCGAGACGGCTTGGCCCTGGCCTGACCGACCAGCATCTCGTCGCCATTGTCGGGGAGGTTCGCGGCCGCGCCCTCCTGCGCCTTCGACGCCAGCAACGCATTGGCCGCTTCGGGATTGCCCGACCCGAGCGCGCCGATGAAAGCGGCCCCGCGCTCGCGCAGCAATTTCTGCACGCCTTTGATGGTGTAGCCCTGATCGTGGAGCATGTGGCGGATGCCCTTGATCAACTCGACATCCTGCGGACGATAATAGCGGCGGCCGCCGCCGCGCTTCATCGGCTTGATCTGGATGAACCGTGTCTCCCAGAAGCGCAGCACGTGCTGCGGCAAGTCGAGGTCGTCGGCAACTTCGCTGATGGTGCGGAAAGCGTCGGGGCTTTTATCCATGGGGCGAGTGCGAATCCTTGGGCCAATCCCGCCATTTCAACCATTTGCGGCCGAAGCCGCAAGCCGGAAAACGCTCAGGCGTCGACGGTCTTGCGGGCGCGCGCCTTCGGCGCCTTGTGGCCGCGCAGGATGCGGCTTTTCAAGACATTCGACGCCTTGAAGGTGAGCACGCGGCGCGGCAGGATCGGCACTTCCTCCCCGGTCTTGGGATTGCGGCCGATACGCTGGTTCTTGGCGCGGATCTGGAAGGTGGCGAAGGATGACAGCTTCACCGATTCGCCGCGCACGATCGCATCGCAAATCTCGTCGAGCACCAATTCCACGAGTTGCGCCGATTCGGTTCGCGACAACCCGACCTTACGGTAGACGGCTTCGGCCAAATCGGCGCGCGTCAGCGTCCTGCTGCTCATCGGATGGTTTTCCCCCAACTCATCAGACACATACTTCGAGACTAAAAAGAAACGTAGCGACATTGCGCAACGGAAACAAGCCAATTTGGCAGCACACGCGTGACGCGCGCGTCACCAGCGCAGCAACGCCGCTCCCCAGGTGAATCCGCCGCCCATCGCCTCGACCATGACAAGGTCGCCGCGCTTGATGCGGCCGTCGGCGACGGCCTCGGCGAGCGCCAGCGGCACGGACGCCGCCGACGTGTTGCCGTGGTGGTCGACGGTGACGACGATTTTGGCCGGGTCGATTTCGAGCTTCTTCGCCGATGCGTCGATGATGCGCTTGTTGGCCTGGTGCGGCACGAACCAGTCGAGGTCGGCGGCGGTTTTGCCGGCCTTGGCGAACGCGTCGACCACCACGTCGGCGATCATGCCGACGGCGTGTTTGAACACCTCGCGGCCTTCCATGCGCAGCATGCCGACCGTGCCGGTGGTCGACGGGCCGCCATCGACGTAGAGCTTGTGCTTGTGGCTGCCATCCGAGCGCAGAGACGCCGACAGCACGCCGCGCTCGCTCCCCTCCTGTGCTTCGAGCACCAAGGCGCCGGCGCCATCGCCGAAGAGCACGCAGGTGGTGCGGTCGGTCCAGTCGAGGATGCGCGAAAAGGTCTCGGCCCCGATGACCAGCGCCCGTTTGGCCTGGCCGCCGCGCAAGTAGAGATCGGCGGTGGTCAGGGCATAGACGAAGCCGGTGCAGACGGCCTGGATGTCGAAGGCGAAACCCGACGAAATGCCGAGGCGCTGTTGAATCTCGACAGCCGTCGCCGGAAAGGTGTTGTTCGGCGTCGAGGTGGCAAGCACGATCAGGTCGATCGACGAGGCGTCGACGCCGGCGTTCGCCAGCGCGGCGCGCGCCGCCGCTTCGCCGAGCGACGCGGTGGTTTCGCCTTCGCCGGCGATGCGGCGCTCGCGAATGCCGGTGCGCTGGGCGATCCATTCGTCGGAGGTTTCGACAACCCCCTCGAAATCGGCATTGCGCATGATGCGGGCCGGAAGCGCGGCGCCGGCGCCGAGGACGACGGAGCGGATCATGCGCCGGGCCCCGGCGCCGTCGACGATACAGCCGTTGTTTCGTTTCTGGTCTGGCGCAAATGGAATTGGTCGAGGTCCGCCCGGATCTTGTCGACGACGCGCCCGACGGCCATGTCGTAGGCCAGTTCCGTGGCGGCGGCGATGCCCTCCGCGTCGGCGCCGCCATGGCTTTTGACAACGATGCCGTTCAAGCCGAGAAAGACGCCGCCGTTGAGTTTGCGCGGGTCGAGTTTCTCGCGCAGGGCCGCGAAGGCGGCGCGGGCGAAGAAATAGCCGATGCGCGCCGAAAGCGTTCGGCTCATCGTGTCGCGCAAATAGCCGGCGATCTGCTTGGCGGTGCCTTCGGCCGATTTGAGCGCGATGTTGCCGGAAAATCCTTCCGTGACGACCACGTCGACCGTGCCCTTGCCGATATCGTCGCCTTCGACGAAACCGCGATAATCCATGCCGGGCGCCAGGCCGTCGCGCAGGATCGATCCGGCGGCCTTGACCTCTTCCTGGCCCTTAATCTCCTCGACGCCGACATTGAGCAGGCCGACGGTGGGCCGCTCGATGTCGAAAACGGCGCGCGCCATGGCGGCGCCGAGAATGGCGAAATCGATCAACTGGTGGGCGTCGGCGCCGATGGTCGCGCCGACATCGAGCACGATCGATTCGCCGCGCGTCGTCGGCCATATGGCGGCCAGGATCGGCCGCTCGATGCTGGCCATGGTGCGCAGGCAGAATTTCGCCATCGCCATCAGCGCGCCGGTATTGCCGGCGGAGATGCAGACTTCGGCCTCGCCGTTCTTGACCGCCTCGATCGCCTTCCACATCGACGATTTCCACCTTCCATGGCGCAAGGCCTGGCTCGGCTTGTCGGACATGGACACGGCGACATCGCAATGGATGACGGTGCAGCGCTTGGGCAGGACCTGCAGCGTCGAAAGGACCGGCGTCATGTCGGCGACGCGACCGAAAAAGGAGGAAATGCACATCCGGCCGGCGAACGGCGACGCGCTCCAGACCGGGCAGAACCACGGCGGGACCGTGATCGCCCCCCATCACATCGACTGAAATCCTGGTCACTTCGCCTTCCCGTGCGCTTATCCGGTCACGCTCCCGGCGGCGCGGGCGGACAATAGCCAATTTCCGTTGCCGCACAACCACTTTGAGGTCGCGCGGCCAATCCGTTCAGCGATTTTCGTTCAGTTTGGCCAGCGCGGCGAAAGGGTTCATCGCACCGTCGCCGGTTTCAGACTCGCCGAACGCGGCGCCCGGCGCGCGCGGATAGGGATCGATGGCGAGTTCGAAGAATTCCTCGACCAGCGCGCCGACGTCGATTGAATCGCCCGAAAAGGTTTCCGGTGCGTCGGGACCTTCCGGATCGACAAGGATTTCGCCATAGGTGGGGACGGCAAGGCGGGAGTTTTCGGGCACGAAAACGCCATCGATGGCGGCATCGATGGTGGCCGGCACCGGTTCGAGCGTCACGATGCAGGACTGGACGATATCGGCGACGACCCGTCCGCTCACCTTCGCGCCATCCTTGCCCCAGCGTTCGACCAGCAGTTCGGCATGAAGCCTGTCGACCGATTCCAGACCATGGGCGTCGGCGAGCGCGGCGCGGGCTTCCGCGTCGGCGTCGATTTTCACCGGGAATCCGCGCGCCGGCAGCCGGCGCACTTCGACATCGAACGACAACGGACTTTTGTCGACCGCGCGGGAATTTGCGCTCATGGGTTGGCCTCCTTGGCGGCCGGTTGGGGGAAAACGAATCCGCCGGCGGCGATCTCCTCGTTGGTCAGGGCGGCGAGAGCTGAATCGACGGCGAGCGCATGACGGGCGAGCGCTTGCACTTGCGGCCAATCGGCCCCGTCCGGACGCACATTGCGCCGCAGTGCGGCGGCGAGCGCCGCCTCATCGCTGGCGCCGATGGCGTCGCCATAGGCCTTGGCGCGGCCGTAAAACATCTCGGCCATGGCTTTGAGCGTTTTGGGCACCCGGCCGTCGCCGACGCCGAGATCGCGCAGCGCCCGGTCGGTTTCGGAGAAAAACAGGTCGGCGAGGCCGCCGGCGAGGCGTTCCGCCGCCTCGCCCCGACCCGAAAGGCGGCGAAGCGCCAGGATCATGTGCAGCGACACCATCTCGAAACGGCCGAGCGTCGTGTCCGGCACACCCCACCGGGCAAATAGCGCCGTCTGCCGCGCCGCCGCCACGATTTGTCCGTAAGCGGCGTCACGAAGCGCTTCATCCGGGGCATTTCGCCTTGAAAACCAACGCCTCAGCATAGCGGCGGAACGGTCCTTGACGGGCGAGTTGCAACTGCTTTGAAGCTGGTTTACCGAGTTTGGCTACCGGCGCAAGCGCGGCTTTCGCGCCGAAGAACAGGAGAGTGCCTTGGACAAAGCGGCAAACAGGGTTGCGCGTGCTGCGGCGCTGGCTGCCATGGCGGGCATCGCGTTGGCGGGCTGCAAGGGCACAGCCGACGCGCTCGCGCCAAAAGGGGCGCTGTCGGCGCGCGAAAACATCCACCAGGGCTATGTCTTCGATCAGCAGGCGCTCGATTTCGTGCCGGTTGGCTCCAGCCGAGAACAGGTGCTGCTCGCGCTCGGCACGCCGACGACGACGGCGACCTTCGACAATGAGGTTTTCTATTACATCTCGCAGCAGCGCATCCGGCGCGCCGCTTTCGCCAAACCGAAGCTCGTCGACCAGCGCATTCTCGCGGTCTATTTCGGCGCCGACGGCCGCGTCGAGAACATCGCCGCCTATGGCATGAATGACGGCAAGGTGTTCGATTTCGTCAGGAAAGTGACGCCGACCGGCGGCAAGGACCAGACCTTCATCGGGCAGATTCTCAGCGGCCTCGGCAGCAAGTCGGCGCCGAAACTGCCTGGCGCCGGCGGCTGACCGGGGCGGCGGCGGTCAGGGATCTCGCCCGGTCGGGTGTCTGCCGATACCGACCGCCGCGATCAGTCCGGACGAACTGGAACCCGTCGCGCCGACACAGTCGTTGCATTCGATAAGCTGAGCGCTGGAAATGTCGTGGATTTCGTTGTGCTGGTGACTGGAGTCGGTCACCCAGCGTCCGGTGAGCGTCATCAGGCAACCGGAACTGATCGCCTCCCCCCTTTCGTCAAAATCGGATGCCGCATCGGCGATCCAGCCGATGCCCGCGCCGATCGTGTTGCCGATCGCGCCGCCGGCGAAAGCGCCTACGGCGATCGCAATGGCGACGGCCAGAAGACAGAGCAATGCGCCAATGCCGAATGTGGCCAGGCCGAGTGCCACACAAATCGCGGCGCCGATCACGGCGCCGGCTATGGCGCCCGCGACCGATCCGGCCGCGGCGCCGACTGCGGCGTAGTCGCCGATGCGCGAACCGATTTCGCAATGCAGCGCGGCGAGCATGCTGGCCGGATCGACGACGGTGAAGGCCGGCCCCCCGCCGGGCGCAGCCCGGGTGCGGATCACGTCCAGAGTCAGTCCGAAGCCGGCGGGGCCGTCGACGGTCAGCGACGGGCCTCCGAGATTGAAGGTCCAGTCATTGTCGTGGAATGGCGGATATCCGGTGTTTTTTCCGGCGCACAGTACGCAGCCCGACATGGTGATTTCACTGGGGTTCTGGACGAATAGCCGGTCGAACCAGGCAACCGCGAATCCGATGAAAAAACCGAGTATCGCGCCAGCGCCGGCGGCCGCGAGAACGACGCCGATGGCGACGAGCGCCGCCGGGCCGCCGGCGACGCCGACTTCGGCGACCGACAACGCCCCGGCTGTCCCGACGATGGCCGCTCCGCCGCCGACCCAGCCAAGAACCCGGTCGCGCCCGGCGTCGGGATTGCCTTCGCCATCATGTTTCGTGTCGCAGCCGGACATGGGTCATCCTCCCCGCGTAATGGTGAAAGTCACGCCGCCGGACGGCTCGCCGCCCTGCCAGATGTTGACGTTGAAATTCGCGGGCGGACCGGGTTCGTCCGGCGCATCGGTGTGAAAATCAACGTCGCGGAATGCTTCTCCGGGAAGAAACACAAAGCTCGGCGGGTCGATGTGAGCCGGCCAGATCGGCGGCTTGCCCCCGAACACAGCGTCCGGATCGAACGTTTTGCCGGTTCCGTCGGCGAACTCATAGGAATCGATCGCTGTGGTCACGAGGTGACAGTCAATGCGCTTGCGGTCGGTGGGCGGCGCGTCTTTCGGCGCGCGTCTTCCCCGGTTGATGTTCCAATAGTAGATCACGCCCGCCGCCGCGGCCAGGACATAGGCGATCAGCATGGTCAGGCCGTATCGCCGGCCGAAGCCCATGTCCCCGTGCATCGTATGGGCGTAGAACATGGCCGCCATGGCGGCGAGAAGGCCCCATCCGTAGAGCGCGCGGCGATAGTCGAGGAACGGTCCGCCGCCCTCCGCCACCTTCGGGCATTCGCCGGGATGCCGATTGAATATCCGGACCTTGCGGTCGACCGGCGAATTGGCGGCGTGAACCTGCGTATTGTTCCAGCCGCGATTGTTGGCCGGGTTTCCGTCGTTGGGGTGCGAAAGCTCCACTTCGATGCAGTAGTGGCCAGGCGACGCCGGTGTGCGCCACTTCATCGGCGCGACAACCGTTCCCGGCCAGATGGGAACATTCACGGCCGGCGCCGCGATCGGCGTGCGGATTTGGCCGCCGGCCCCGAACTCGATCCAGCGGACATCGACAACCGTGCCATCGGCCGGCTTGTCCCGCGAACTGTTGTGCACGGTGATTTCGACGTCGTAATCGGTGTCGGCAACCAGATCATAGGTATATTGCTCGACGCCGTTTCGGAAAATGCGGACGTCCGGGTTGTCCCAGGTGACCGGCTTTCCCAGCTGCATCAGCAGGAACTGGCTGTAGATGCAGGGATCGGGTTTGCGCACCAGACGCCCGGGAACGGTGACGCAGGGATCGCCTTCCGGGGTTTTCGATTTCCGCGTCAACACGGCCCAGGCCTTGCACAACCAGCATCCGCGCCGCGAGGACCCTTTCGCTTGAGCAGCACCATTGGCATTCCGTCCGCAGCAAGGCATGACGAACCCCTCAATTCGAAATTGAATCCGGTCTGTTCAGGCAGCGCCCTTGCGCCCGAAGGTCTTTTTCAATCCGGCAAATGCCGCGTCGAGGACGAACCAAGTCCCGAGGAATGCAGCGCATTCCAATGTAAAACTGTGAAATTTATAAAACAACTCAGCGGCCATCCAAGCAATCCCGACAACCGGCAATTGTTCTTGCAGCAATCTGGAAAGCGGCATGCTTTTTATTAGAGCATACATCGTGCGTACTCCCCAATGAGGAATAAGCCCCTGCTAAATTTATACGCCACGATTCAAGAATACACAACCAAAATTTACGCCGGGGAAAGCGCGTTTATATACAAGGCGATAGTTTGAAAACTGTTGGCGCGGGAAAAGAAAACCGCGGCGGAGCCTCGCCGGTCGTTGCCGCTCGGTCGGAGCCCGGGTTCAAAGCCCCGCCAACACCGCGAGCGGCAACAGCGCCACGATGTCGGTGATTTTGATGGCCGGGTTGACGGGCGGGCCGACGGCGTCCTTGAAGGGGTCGCCGACGGGGTCGCCGGTGACCGAGGCCTAGAGCGTTTCTCGATCAAATTGAATCGTTTGAGCGCCGGGATTTCGCGGCTTGGCCAGGAGCGGAACGCGACGCGATGCGCGCATCGTCAGCGTTTCGCGACGCCGTCCGAGGCGCGAAAGACCAAGCTGAAACGATTGCAGTTTGCCAATGAAAACAGCGCGCTGGCCGATCCGGCGAGGTCTTTTCCGCTCCGGCCGCGTCGAAATCCTCGCGCGATATTCATATCGCGCTCGGTCTTCTCCTCGCCGGATCGAAAATCCCTGCCATCAAACTGCTCCAATTTGATCGAGAAACGCTCTAGCGCGCTTTCGAGCCGTTCACGTGCTTGATTTCGCGCCGGTCGGCTCCAGTCGCGAAAGCTGCCTGCCGCGACACGCCGACGCCGACCGCGACCTTGGACAACGAGATCTTCCCTGACATCTCGCGCCAGCTGGCCATCGCCGGCGGCCAGGTCCACGACGCCCGCATCGCCGCCATCTGCATCGGGCACGGCGTGTCGGCGCGGTGGACGGCGGATCGCGATTTTTCGCGCTTTCCGGCGTTGAAAACCGCCAATCCGCTGGTGGCTTGAATTGAAAAGGCCGGGGCTTGCGCCCCGGCCTTGGTCTTCCGCTGTGGCGAAGATCAGGCGCCGATGTTCGCCAGCACCGCGAGCAGCAGCAGCGCCACGATGTTGGTGATCTTGATGGCCGGGTTGACGGCCGGGCCGGCGGTGTCCTTGTAGGGATCGCCGACGGTGTCGCCGGTGACCGAGGCCTTGTGCGCCTCGGAGCCCTTCATGTGCTTGACGCCGTCCTTGTCGGTGAAGCCGTCCTCGAACGACTTCTTGGCGTTGTCCCACGCGCCGCCGCCCGAGGTCATCGAGATGGCGACGAACAGGCCGTTGACGATGACGCCGAGCAGCGACGCGCCGACCGCGGCGAAGGCCGAGGCCTTGGAGCCGGAGATCAGCAGCACGCCGAAATAGACCACGATCGGGGCGAGGACCGGCAGCAGCGACGGGATGATCATTTCCCGGATCGCGGCCTTGGTCAGCAGGTCGACGGCGCGGGCGTAGTCCGGGCTTGGACGGTGCCCGCCATGATGCCCGGGTTCTCGCCTGGAACTGGCGGCGCACTTCCTCGACGATGGAACTGGCCGCACGGCCGACGGCCGTCATGGCGATGCCACCGAACAGGTAGGGGATCAGGCCGCCGAAGATCAGACCGGCGACGACATAGGGATTGGCCAGCGAGAAGGTGATCTCCCCCATGCCCTTGAAGTAGGGATAGAGGGTCGAGCCTTCCTTGTTGGCCTCGGCCGCGAAGTGGGTCAGGTCGTTCGTGTAGGCCGCGAACAGCACCAGCGCGCCGAGACCGGCCGAGCCGATGGCATAGCCCTTGGTCACCGCCTTGGTGGTGTTGCCGACGGCGTCGAGCGCGTCGGTCGACTGGCGCACTTCCTTGGGCATGCCCGCCATTTCGGCGATGCCGCCGGCATTGTCGGTGACCGGGCCGAAGGCGTCGAGCGCCACGATCATGCCGGCGATGCCGAGCATGGCGGTGACGGCGATCGCGGTGCCGAACAGGCCGGCCAGCTGATAGGTGACGATGATGCCGCCGACGATGACGATGGCCGGAATCGCGGTCGATTCCAGCGAGACCGCGAGGCCCTGGATGACGTTGGTGCCGTGGCCGGTGACCGAGGCCTGGGCAATCGAGTTGACCGGGCGCTTGCCGGTGCCGGTGTAGTATTCGGTGATCACCACGATCAGCGCGGTGACGACGAGGCCGAGCACGCCGCACCAGAACAGGTTCCAGCCGGTGATCGACTTGCCGTCGATGACGCCGATTTCGCCCCAGCCGATGGTCAGCGAGGTTGCGCCGCCCAGGCCGACGATTGACAGCAGGCCGGTGACGATGAGGCCCTTGTAGAGGGCGCCCATGATCGAGCCGTTGGCGCCGAGCTTGACGAAGAAGGTGCCGACGATCGAGGTCAGGATCGAGAAGCCGCAAATGGCGAGCGGATAGACGATGATGGAATCGAGATTGCCGGTTGCCGAGAAGAAGATCGCCGCCAGCACCATGGTGGCGACGACGGTCACCGCATAGGTCTCGAACAGGTCGGCGGCCATGCCGGCGCAGTCGCCGACATTGTCGCCGACGTTGTCGGCGATGGTGGCCGGGTTGCGCGGGTCGTCCTCGGGAATGCCGGCTTCGACCTTGCCGACGAGATCGCCGCCGACGTCCGCACCCTTGGTGAAGATGCCGCCGCCGAGACGGGCGAAGATCGAGATCAGCGAGGCGCCGAAGCCGAGCGCGACGAGCGCGTCGATGACTTCGCGGCGGTCGGCCGGGCGTAGCACAGGGCCGGTGAGGATCCAGTAATAGATCGCCACGCCAAGCAGCGCGAGGCCCGCCACCAGCATGCCGGTGATCGCGCCCGCCTTGAAGGCGATGTCGAGGCCGCCGGCCAGCGACTTGATCGCAGCCTGCGCGGTGCGCACATTGGCGCGCACCGAGACATGCATGCCGATGAAGCCGGCCGCGCCGGACAGCACCGCGCCGATGAGGAAGCCGATGGCGGCGGTCGCCGAAAGCAGCCACCAGGCCAGCACGAAGACAACCGCGCCGACGATGGCGATGGTGGTGTACTGGCGGGCGAGATAGGCCTGCGCGCCCTCGCGGATTGCGCCGGCGATTTCCTGCATGCGGGCATTGCCCTGATCGCTGGCCAGAACGGACCGTGTGGCCCAGACAGCGTAAGCGATGGAGGCAAGACCGCAGAGGATGACGATGAGAAGCATGGTCATGTCGGATTCCCCTGGGATTTGGCCCGAAAAACCCGCTCCGGGCCGGTTGGAATCGCATAGGGGGAGACATTGAACGCCCCCTCCAAGCGTCGCGCGGCTTATGGGCAAGGCTTGAGGAAACGTCAAGATCGACGAAGGACGCGTCGCTTCGCTTCAAACGATGCGGCGCGGCCGCATCGAGATCAGCATCGCCACGGCGATCAAGCTCGTCATCACCACGGGGAAAATGATCCAGTTCAGCATCGCCCAGCCCCAGGCGTTGAACACCCAGCCCGACATCAGCGAAGAGAAGGCGACGGTGGAAAACAGGATGAAATCGTGCAGGCCCTGCACCTTGTTCTTCTCGGCCGGGGCGTAGCAATCGGCGACCATGGCGGTGGCGCCGATGAAAGCGAAGTTCCAGCCGACGCCGAGCAGGATCAGCGAGCCCCAGAACTGCCAGAGCTGGATGCCGGACAGCGCCACGAGGCCGGAGCCGGCGAGAAGCACGAGGCCGACGGCGATGATCGACTCCTTGCCGAAACGGGCGATCAGATGGCCGGTGAAGAAACTCGGCAGGAACATCGCCATGACATGCCAGGAGATGCCGAGCGTCGCCTCGTCCGGCGTGAAGCCGCAGCCGACCATGGCGAGCGGCGCGCCGGTCATCACCAGGCTCATCAGCGCGTAGGAGGAGACGCCCGACACCATGGCGACGATGAAGCGCGGTTCGCGCGCGATCTGCATCAGGGGACGCCCGGTCGATTCTGAAGCGGCGTGGGCTTCCTCCTCCTTGGGCAAATCGAGGAAGGAGAGCACGAAGGCGCCGATGAGCGCCAGCGCAACGATGGCGGCGAAGGCGCCGGCGAACATCACCGGAGCGAACATTTCCCGCGTCCAGATCACGGTCTGCGGGCCGATGATGGCGGCGAAGACGCCGCCCGCCAGCACCATCGAAATCGCTTTGGCCTTGTCGTCCTGCGGCGCGGCATCGGCGGCGGCGAAGCGGTATTGCTGGACATAGGCGGCGCCGAGGCCGATCAGCGCCATGCCGAGGGCGAACAGCAGGAACGAATCGCGGAACAACGCCAGCGTCGTGACCAAACCGGCTACTCCGGTCATCACCGTTCCTGTGTGAAAGCCGATCTTGCGGCCGAAACGGCGCATGACCCAGGCGGCCGGCAGCGTGCCAATCGCCAGGCCGATGTTCTGCGCCGTCACCGGGGCGGTCGCCAGCGACTTGTCGGCGTCGAGCAAATAGTGGCCGGCGAGCGCGCCGAGCGAGATGGAGATCGGCGTCGCCGAGCCGACGACGGCCTGCGACACCGCCAGCACGAGCGCATTGCGGCGGGTGCGGCGTTCGGTCATCAGCCTCTGCCCTCGCCGCGAATGTCGCGGGCGGCGCGGTCGAGCACCGCGTTGACGAGACGCGGTTCCTCGTCGCCGAAAAAGGCGCGGGCGACATCGACATATTCGGAGATGACGACGGCGGTGGTCACGTCACGGCGCTCCATCAATTCCCACACGCTGGCGCGCAGAATGGCGCGAAGCGTCGAATCGAGGCGCGACAGCGGCCAGTCGTCGGTGAGCGCGGCGTGGATCGCCGGGTCGATCGCCGTCTGGCGGCCGACGACGCCGGCGAGAATCTGGCGGAACCATTGCGCATCGGCTTCGCGGTATTGCGCGCCGTCGATTTCCTTGCCGAGGCGGAAAGCCTCGTATTCGGCCGTCGTCTCAAGCAGGCCGGTGCCGCCGACATCCATCTGGTAGAGCGCCTGCACGGCGGCGAGCCTCGCCGCGCCGCGCTTGTTGGCCGGCTTGATTTCGCGTTCGGTGGTTTTTTGAGGCACGTCAGGCCCCGAACCGCTTTTTCAAGCCGATCATGGTCAGCGCGGCGCGCGCCGCGAAACCGCCCTTGTCGCCCTCGGAGCGCCTGGCCCGCGCCCACGCCTGCTCGTCGGTCTCGCAGGTCAGCACGCCATTGCCGATGGCGGCGTGCTTGCGGACCGTCAGATCCATGATGCCGCGCGCCGATTCGTTGGCCACGATGTCGAAATGATAGGTCTCGCCACGGATGACGACGCCGAGCGCGACATAGCCGTCGAATTCGCCGGACTGCATCGCCATGGCAATGGCGCCGGGGATTTCCAGCGCTCCGGGCACGGTGACGACCTCATGCTCGACGCCTTCGATATCGAGTGCGGCTTTCGCGCCGTCGAGAAGCGCGTCGGACATGTCGTCGTAAAAGCGGGCCTCGACGACGAGGACGCGCAAATTCTTCTTTTTGGACATTTCATCGTCTCTGGTCGGGGCGGTTGCCGCGTCGATTTAGGCGTCTTTCCCCGCCTCGGCAAGGCGTGCGGCATAACGCGCCATGGTGTCGACCTCGAGATTGACGCGGTCGCCCGAGCGACGTTCGCCCCAGGTCGTGACCTCGAGCGTATGACGGATGATCAAAACATCGAAACGTTCGCCGGCGACGCGGTTCACCGTCAGCGAAGTCCCGTCGAGCGCCACCGATCCTTTCGGCGCGATGAACCTCGCCAGATCATGCGGCGCGTCGATGACGAAGCGAACCGCTTCGCCCTCTTCGCGACGCTCGGCGATGGTCGCCTGTCCGTCGACATGGCCGGAAACGATGTGGCCGCCCAATTCGTCGCCGAGCTTCAGGGCGCGCTCGAGATTGAGGCGCGTTCCGACGCTCCAGGACGAGGCCGTCGTCAGGCGCAACGCCTCCTCCCACGCCTCGACCTCGAACCAGCGCGCGTTCGAGCCCGCACCCGGCAGCGCAACGACGGTCAGACAGACGCCGGCGCAGGCGATCGACGCGCCGATGGCGATCGACGCCGGATCATGGGTTGTCGAGATACGCAGGCGCACGCCTTCGGCGCGCGGCGTCACCGCCTCCACCCGGCCGATATCGGTCACGATGCCGGTGAACATGTCCATTCCTCGTACTTGTCGTCGCCGAAGCGGCGTTCGTCGAACTTGACCAGTCCGGGCGGCGGCGCAAGCGCCGTGAACGGCGCCGGCACACCGTCCGCGCCGATGGTCGCCTGCCCGGTGAACAGGCAAAACCGGTCGATCAGTCCCTCGTCCGCGAATGCCTGGGCCACTTGCGCCCCGCCCTCGACGAACAGGGTCGCGACGCCACGCTGGGCCAGATCGTCGAGCAATTCAGGCAGCGCCACGCGGCCGTCGACGGTTTCGGCGGCGAGGATCACCACCCCGGCGTCGCGCAGCGCGTCCAGACGGTCGGCAGGCCCTTCATGGCCGGCGGCGACCAGCACCGGCGTCTGGCGAGCGGTCCGCACGAGCCGGATCCATCGTCAGGCGGGCGGCGCTGTCGAGCACGATGCGCATCGGCGAGCGGTCTTCCATGCCGGGCAGGCGCACGGTCAGGTCCGGGTCGTCGGCGAGCGCCGTGCCGACGCCGATCAGGATCGCGTCGGCCTCGGCCCGCATGCGATGCGCCTGGGCGCGGGCGATTTCGCCGGTGATAGGCGTCTGCCCTGCGCCCTTGCGGCCGATCATGCCGTTGGCGGAAACGGCAAGCTTCAGAATAACTTCCGGGCGTTTGCGCAGGGAACGCATGAGATAACCGGCCATCAGGTCGGCGGCGTCATGCGCGAGCACGCCTTCGACCACCTCGATGCCGGCGTCGCGCAAGATGGCGTAGCCCCGGCCGGCGACGCGCGGGTCCGGGTCGGCCGCCGCGCCGACAACGCGGGCGATTCCGGCTGTCACCAACGCGTTGGCGCATGGCGGCGTGCGGCCGTGATGGGCGCAGGGTTCGAGAGTCACATAGGCGGTGGCGCCGCGCGCCGCCTCGCCCGCTTCGATCAACGCCTGGGTCTCGGCGTGCGGCCGCCCGCCGATCGCCGTGACGCCGCGCCCGACGACGATCCGTCTTTCACGATCAGCGTGCCGACCGACGGATTCGTGCCCGTGCGCCCAAGATGCTTGCGCGACAGGCGGATGGCGGCGGCCATGAGGCGGCGGTCTTCGTCCACCGCTTCAGCCTCGCGTCTCGTCCTCGGTCTCGCCGAGTTCGCCCAGCGCCTGCTGGAATTCGCGCACGTCGCGGAAATTCTTGTAGACCGAGGCGAAGCGCACATAGGCGACATCGTCGAGGTTCTTCAGCGCCTCCATGGCGAGGCTGCCGATCTGGTCGGAGGGGATTTCGCTGTCGCCGGAGCTTTCGAGCTGACGCACGATGCCGGTGACGGCGCGGTCGAGCCGGTCCGGTTCGATATTGCGCTTCCTCAGCGCCACCTCCATCGAGCGGGCCAGCTTGTCGCGGTCGAAGGGCGCGCGACGGCCCGATTTTTTCACCACCACCAGATCGCGCAATTGCACGCGCTCAAAGGTCGTGAAACGCCCGCCGCAATCGGGGCAGACGCGGCGGCGGCGGATGGATACGCCGTCCTCGGCGGGACGGCTGTCCTTCACCTGGGTATCGGCGGACTGGCAATAGGGGCAGCGCATGGATGCTTCCGGCGGAATCGTGTCGCCAGCGGTCTAGCAGGAAAGTCGCCGAAAGGGGAACGCAAACCGTTCCTCCCTCACCCCATGTAGCCGTACATCGGGAACCGCCCGGTCAGCGCGTTCACCTTCGCCTTCACCGCCGCTTCCACGGCCGCGTTGCCCTCGTCGGCGTTGGCGACGCGCAGGCCGTCCAGCACCTCGGCGATCAGTCGGCCGATCTCGGCGAATTCGGCCTCGCCGAAGCCGCGCGTCGTACCGGCCGGGGCGCCGAGGCGGACGCCAGAGGTGACGAAGGGCTTCTCCGGATCGAAGGGAATGCCGTTCTTGTTGCAGGTGATGTGGGCGCGGCCGAGCGCGGCCTCGGCGCGTTTGCCGGTGGCGTTCTTCGGGCGCAGATCGACCAGCATCAGATGGTTGTCGGTGCCGCCCGACACGATGTCGAGGCCCTCGGCCTTGAGGCTCGCGGCCAGCGCCTGGGCGTTCTTCACCACCTGGGCGGCGTAGGCCTTGAACGACGGCTCGAGCGCCTCCTTGAAGGCCACCGCCTTGGCGGCGATGACATGCATCAGCGGGCCGCCCTGCAGGCCGGGAAACACGGCCGAGTTGATCTTCTTGGCGATGTCCTCGTCGTTCATCAGGATCATGCCGCCGCGCGGGCCGCGCAGCGATTTGTGCGTCGTCGTCGTGACGACATGGGCGTGCGGGATCGGCGAGGGATGCACGCCGCCCGCCACAAGACCGGCGATGTGGGCCATGTCGACCATCAGATAGGCCCCGACGGCGTCGGCGATTTCGCGGAAGCGCTTCCAGTCCCAGACGCGCGAATAGGCGGTGCCGCCGGCGATGATCAGCTTCGGCTTGGCCTCATGCGCGCGCTTTTCGATCTCGTCCATGTCGAGACGGTGGTCTTCCTTGCGCACGCCGTAGGAGACGACATTGAACCACTTGCCGCTCATGTTGACCGGCGAACCGTGCGTCAGGTGACCGCCGGAATTGAGGTCAAGGCCCATGAAGGTGTCGCCCGGCTGCAGCAGCGCGAGGAACACGGCCTGGTTCATCTGGCTGCCGGAGTTCGGCTGCACATTGGCGAAATTCGCCCCGAACAACGCCTTGGCCCGCTCGATCGCCAGCGATTCCGCCACGTCCACATATTGGCAGCCGCCATAGTAGCGCTTGCCGGGATAGCCCTCGGCGTATTTGTTGGTCATGATCGAGCCCTGCGCCTCGAGCACGGCGCGCGAGACGATGTTCTCCGAGGCGATCAGCTCGATCTCGTGGCGCTGGCGGCCGAGTTCGTTGCGGATGGCGCCGAAAATCTCCGGATCGGTCTCGGCAAGCGGACGATTGAAGAATTCGGTCATCGAAGCGGCCATGGCGAGTCTTTCTGGTTCGGGCGGGAAAGAGGCGCGCATCTAGCACGAAGAAGGCGCGGGCGAAACCGCGCGGCAATCGCGACAGACAGCAAAAAGCCGCCCGCAGGCAGTGCACCCGATGCGCATCAGTAATTCCCTCCGAAAAGCCGGTAGCACCACAGGGCCTCGTCCGCATCAATCAGGTCCGCCATGCGCTGCGGCGTGAAACCGGTCGCCTTGCGGAAATATCCGATGAAATGCGACTGGTCAGAAAAACCGGAATCTGCCGCCACCTGTGACCAGTTCGCATTGCCGGACCGCTTGGCATCTGCCGAAGCGCGAAATGCGGCATCGCGGCGGACAATCTTGTGAAGGTCGCGCAGTGTTTGCCCGGTCCGCGCAATCGCTCGGCGCTGCGCCTGCCGCACGCTTCGCCCTGCCCCTGAAACCATGCTTCGCGTAAAAACGGAGCGCGCCCAATCCGCCAGTTGTCGGGGCGCCGGATGGCTGGCAGGTCGCCGCTCCTGCCACAACGATTCCAATTTTCTTTCGAGCAAAGCCCAAGCCGGGACCGGATCGTTTTGTTTGCCAACCTCTTCCAATATGGCTGCGAAATCAGAACTGCAGGCCTCCTGCGGGTTGGCAATCCGGTTCGCAATCGGTGCAACCGGACGGCCCGACAGCAGCGCCCACGATTCCGGAAAGAAGCCGGCCGTCAGCGCTAGTACCGGTCCAGGGTTCCAACTGGCAAGCGGCAGCGAGGTCGGCCCCGTGACAAACACCTTCGGCAGGACTTCTCCAATGTGGTCCAGTTCTCTGCTGCTGCAAAAGAAGCCGCATTTTGCCGAGCCTTCGAAATACCAGGTAACCGAACACAATGGCGATGCCGGGAAAAAGTTCCAACGCTGGGCCTCGCTCAAACCACATCCGCGTGTGTCACGCACGATCGCGGCAAACACGCATCCGGAAAGTCCGGCCTTCGGCATGAACAATGCCGACTTTGAGGCTACGGTGATCTCACAGAGTTCTGCAGGCATTTTCGCATTGTAGTGCGGACACCCGCTCGGGCAAGACTGGTACTGGCCGATGTCGCATTCGTTCAATACGCCGAGTCTTGAAGCCGCCAGACAGGCATATCCTGAAAAAGGCCGCGCCAATGACCCGAACAGTTTTTACCGGCAAGTTTGGCCATCGCTTCGCCAGCTTCGCCGCGCTGATGGCAATCGGAACGGCAACGACATTGCGCCGGCTGGCGAAAGGCCCGCTCGTAGCCGGATGGACCACAACAACGGAAATCGGCGTCCGGTTCTGGCGATTTCAGTTCAACAAGGCGTTCGCATTTGAAGACATGGCTGAAGGGCGCGCCTATTTCGATTCCCTGCAGACTTTCCCGGACCGCCATATCCGGTCCGGCGCTTGCCTTCCGGACCGGATGAGCCGAGAGGCGCCTGGTTCGTTCCGGATAAAATTACTTCGAAAGCCACAATCCTTTATCTGCATGGTGGCGGATACGCCTTCAATCCGTTCACTGCCAATCTGCTTGCTGAAACACTTGCGGATGCAACCGGGGCCAAGGTCTTTGCGCCGGATTACCACCTGACGCCTGAACATCCGTATCCAGCGCAGATCGATGATTCGATGGCCGCTTGCCATTACCTTTTGGATGGCGGCGTTGATCCGGCAAAGTGGGTCATCATCGGGGATTCGGCTGGCGGCCACCTTACGCTCATGACGGTGATCGCGTTGCACAAAAGCAACCTGCCGCAGCCTGCGCTGGCGATCGGTCTTTGCCCTTGGACCGATATCGGGGAACGCGGCCATAGCCTGCACGCCAATGACGTTTCCGATCTGGTTCAAGGCTGGCAGGCCATCCGCTACGGGCAATGGCTGATTGGCAAAAGCGGCGCAACGCGCGAGCAATTATCGCCGATATCGCAGGACTTCCGGGGACTTGCGCCGCTTTATCTGCAGGGGGGAGGGAAAGAAATCCTCATCGACATGATCCGCGACTTTGCCAACGCCGCCAAAGATCAAGGCTGTGACATTATGCTCGATGTCTGGCCGGATATGTATCACGACTTCCAGATGGGCGGAGCATCAATGCGCCAAAGCGCCGAGGCTTCGGCGCGCATTGCTCTTGCCGTGGCAACGGCAACAAATCAATCCGGCCCCATGCTCGCCGGCCCGCAAACCGAAATAGTTGGCGGCGGTAGGCTGTTTGCCGCCCCCTACAGCGCCGTCGACAGCTGCAACTCGTCCACGCCGTCGCGGCCGTAGATGTCGTCGCGGAAGTGGACGACGCCGTCGCCGGTCGACCAGGCCGAGATGTAGGTGAAATAGACAGGCACCGGCGCGGCAAGCTGCACCGGCGTGTTGACGCCGGACGCAATGGTTTCCTCGAAATGGCGGCGGTCCCAGCCGGGCGTGTCTTTCAACAGCCAGGTCACCAGGTCGCGGACATTGTGGACGCGCACGCAGCCCGATGATTCAAACCGCAGCAGCTTGTTGAACAGGCCCTGCGACGGCGTATCGTGCATGTAGGTGTCGTGCGGGTTGGGGAAATTGATCTTCACCGAGGCCATGGCGTTGATCTTGCCCGGATCCTGGCGGAAGCGGTAACGCGCCGCGTCCTCGGTGTTCCAGTCGATCGTGGTCGGGTCGATCTCCTGGCCTGACGCGGTGTCGAGGATGTGGATGTTGTTCTTCGTCAGATAGGTCGGGTCCTTGCGCATCAGCGGAATGATGTCCTTCTTGACGATCGATTCCGGTGCATTCCAGTACGGATTGACGATGATCTCGTTGATCTTGGAATTGAGGATCGGCGTCTGGCGGTCGATCTTGCCGACGATTGCCGTGTGGCGCAGCACGACGCGGCCGTTTTCCACCGCCTCGATCTGGGCGGCGGGAACATTGACCATGACATAGCGGTCGCCGAGGAAGCCCGACATCGAGCGCAGGCGCACCAGATTGGTCTCCAGCTGGCCAAGACGGACCGGCGCCGAAACGTTCAACGCGGCGAAAGTGTATTTGCCGAGCACGCCGTCGGAAGGCAGGCCGTGGCGGGCCTGGAAGCGCTTCACCGCCGCGTCGACATAGGAATCGAAGGAATCCGACAGGCCGGCCGATTGCGACAGATCGCCGGAGAACATCAGCCGCTTGCGCAGCGGCTGCACGTCCTGATCGATGACGCCGAGCTTCAGTTTCTTGGTCGCCGGCACCGTGTTCCAGCCGCCGGCTGCGACGAGGCCCTGGTATTGGCCGATCGCACGCTCGATATGCATCGCCGTTTCGGGCGAAAAGATCGGCAGCGTCGATTTCACCTTGCCCGAGGACTGCGACGCCTTGGCGTCGAACTCGTCGTTCCAATTGCCGCGGCGCGGCGCGTTGATGATGTCCTGGATGAAATCCTCGGCGCGCGCGCCAGTGGCGACCGAAGCGGCGAGCGCACCGAGCCCCGAAAGAAACGCGCGGCGTTCCACGGTCTTGACGATTCTGCTCATGCCGGCCCCTCTTTGTCTCGCCCTGTCGACGCCCGCCCGCGGGCGGAAAAACGTCCGGCGAACCTAAATCCGGCCGATTAACAATTCGCCAACCATAACCGGGTTTCGCGGCGGCGAATTGCGCCACCCTTCGGCAAAAGGGGTTCTCAGAGGAATATGGCGGCTTCGTGACCTCGGCGAACACGCCGGCGTGAACGAAAAAACGCCGGCGCGAACGCCGGCGGCTTTTTCATGCTCCCCAAGACTCACATGCGGTAGGCGATGGTGTCGTTCCAGAAGCGGTCGAGGCGCTGCAGCGCCCGGTTCATCGAGCGGAATTCGTCGGCGTTGATGCCGCCGACCTGTTCGATGGAGCCGATGTGACGGTCGTACAGCCCGGTAACGACCTCGGCCACTTCGGCGCCGGTTTTGGTCAGGCTGACGCGGACCGAGCGGCGGTCGATGCGCGAACGCTGGTGGTTGATGAAGCCGAGATCGACGAGCTTCTTGAGATTGTAGGAAACGTTGGAGCCGAGATAGAAGCCGCGCGAGCGCAGTTCGCCGGCGGTCAGTTCGGCATTGCCGATGTTGAACAGCAGCAATGCCTGCACGGCGTTGATGTCGTCGCGGCCGCGCCGGTCGAATTCGTCCTTGATGACATCGAGCAGGCGGCGATGCAGACGCTCCACCAATTGCAGGGATTCCATGTAAAGCGAGCGGATCGCGTCGCCGCGATCGGGGTCGCCGGCGGCGGCCGTCTTGGCCGTGCGCAAAGAGTTCATCGGGTCAGCCTCACTGTTCAATGCCGGCGTTGTTTTGTCCGCCGTGTGACCAGACCCTAGCCAATGCAAATAAAATTCGACTTAAAACGCAGCCTTAACAAGGCGTTTCATCGCGCCGGCCGGAAAACCGGTCAATGCGCGGTTAACGCCTCGGCGGCGCGGCGCTGGCGGGCGATGAATAAGCGGAACACCAGGAACAGCGTCATCACCAGCCCGTGCGACAGGGCGATGGCCGGCTTGTACCCGAAAAGCTCGGGAAAACCGACATACATGACGATTTCGGCCGTCGCGCACAGGAACCAGACGACCGGCCCCCAGGACGCCGTCATCCACAGGCCGGTGGCGGCGAAGGGAAACAGCACGGCGAGCGCGGTCGCCGCGACTTGCCAATGCGTCGCCATCAGGTCGAAGCGCCAATTGCCGCCCGGAATGACGCCGACGAGGCGGACCCAATAGAGCGTGCCGAACAGCAGGCAATAGGCCGCCATGATGCGGTAGAACCAGACGAAGGCGATTTCCGCCGTCGTCGGACCGGGCAGCGCCGCCTCGGGATCGCGCCGGTTCAAAGCGCCAGTTCCCCTGGCCCGAGCGGCGCGAAAAAGGCGTCGACGCTCGTCTCGGCAACCTCTTCGAGACTTGCCGGCCGCCAGCGCGGCGCATTGTCCTTGTCGATCACCACGGCGCGGATGCCCTCGTAGAATTCCTCGCCCGCCAGCATGCGGGAGACGATGCGGTACTCCATGCGCATGGCCTCGTCCATCGCCAGGCGCCGGCCCTCCCGGATTTGCCGGAAGGCGACCGCCAGGCTGGTCGGCGATTTCGCCCGCAGCGTGGCGAGCGTCGCGGACGCGAACGCGTCGCCGCGCGCCGCCTCGTCTTCAAGCCGCCCGATCAGCCGCTCCAGCCGGTTGGCGGAAAAAAACCGGTCGATTGCCGCGCGCCGGTCCGGTTCGATCGTCGCCGGCAGCCTCGCCTCGACCAGATCGAGCACGGCGGGATCGCCGGTTTCGGTCAGCATGTCGATGATGGCCGGCAAATCCGGCGCGTTCGCCGTATGGGTGGCGAGGCCGAATTCCCTGGCGTCGCCGGCGCCGATGCGTTCGCCGGTCAGGCCGAGCCACAGACCCGTCTCGCCGTTCAACCGCGGCAGGAGAACGACCCGCCGACATCGGGAAAGAAACCGATGCCGCATTCGGGCATGGCGAAGCGGGCGTTCGCGGTCATGACGCGATGCGAACCGTGGAAGCTCACGCCGACGCCGCCGCCCATGACGATGCCGTCGATCAGCGCCACACAGGGTTTGCCGAACCGCCGGATCTGCGCATTGAGGCGGTATTCGTCGGCGAAGAAGCCGATCAGCGGCTCGCCCTTCCGCCCGGCCTCGTAAATGTGCTGGATATCGCCGCCGGCCGAAAACGCCCTGCCCTGGGCCTGGATGACGACCAGCACGATTCTGTCGTCGTTTTCCCAGGCGGCGAGCGCCTTCGACAGCGCCAGCACCATGCGATGCGTCACGGCGTTCAAGGCCTGCGGCCGCGTCAGCGTGACGACGCCGGCCCGTCCGCGCCGTTCGAAACGCATCTCGTCGCCGCCGTCGAAATCCTGCAATCCATCCATGGCCCGGATTTCGCGCAACGCAAGCGCCGCGTCAATCGCGGGAATTTCGGGGACAGTTTACTTAATTCATCCTGATGCATCGCAACCGGGGAACGCCGATATTTCGAATTAAGTAAACTGTCCCCGAAATTCCGATCGTCCTCGGCGTTCCTTGCCGACCGCTTCGGTGCTATTGACGCCGCGAACCCGGGGAACCCGCCCATGAACCGCCACGCGAAAATCATGTCCCGCACCGTCGACGAGATCGTCGAGAGCCGGCGCCTGCGCCGCATGCGCAAAGCCGACTGGTCGCGGCGGCTGGTGCGCGAGAACGCGCTCACCGTCGACGATCTGATCTGGCCGATCTTTCTCATCGAGGGCGACAATGTCCGCGAGGAAATCGCCGCCATGCCGGGCGTCTTCCGCCTCACCGTCGACCTCGCGGTGAAAGAAGCCGAGCGCGCCGCCAAACTCGGCATTCCGGCGCTCGCCACCTTTCCCAACATCCCGCTCGCCAAACGCGACCAGACCGGCTCGGCCATTCTCGATCCCGACAATGTCGTCAACCGCGCCACCCGCGCCATCAAGCACGCCGTCCCCGAGATCGGCGTCATCACCGACGTCGCGCTCGACCCGTTCACGGCGCACGGCCATGACGGCATTTTGCGCGACGGCGTCATCGTCAATGACGAAACGGTGGAGCAACTGGCGAAAGCCGCCATCGGCCAGGCCGAGGCCGGGGCCGACATCATCGCCCCCTCCGACATGATGGACGGGCGCATCGGCGCGATCCGCGACGCGCTCGACGGCGCGGGCTTTGCCGACGTCGCGATCATGTCCTACGCCACCAAATTCGCTTCCGCTTTCTACGGCCCCTACCGCGAGGCGGTCGGCACCGCCGGGCTCTTGAAGGGCGACAAGAAGACCTATTATCTCGACCCGGCCAATGCCGACGAGGCGGTGCGCGAGGCCGAGCAGGATGTCGCCGAAGGGGCCGACATGCTGATGGTCAAGCCGGGACTGCCCTATCTCGACATTGTGCGGCGCTTGAAAGACGAATTCGCCCTGCCGACCTTCGCCTACCAGGTGTCGGGCGAGTACGCGATGATCGAGGCGGCGGCCGCGAATGGCTGGCTCGATGGCGAGCGGGCGATGATGGAATCGCTCCTCGCCTTCAAGCGCGCCGGCTGCGACGGCATCCTGACCTATTTCGCGCCGCGCGTGGCGGAGATGCTGAAGGGCTAGCGGCGGCGCCTTCTTGCCTCCCCCTTGAGGGGGGCCGCAGGACGGCGATTGGCCCGGCGAAGCCGGGACAGAGCCGGTGGGGGCATTTCATCCACGCCGCGAACTGCGGCGACCCCCACAGCTGACCAAGGGCGAGCCACTGGACTCGCCAGCCTTTGGCCCCCGCAATGGGGAGGGGAAGAGCGGCGGTTCATCCACCCCAAATCGCTTTCAGCATTTCCTTTGAGGCCTTGATGATCGCCTTGCCGGCCTCGGAGTCGGCAATGTCGGTTACCTTGGCGACGCGTTCGAGCAGACGATCAGCGGTGCCGCTGACATCGAAAAGGAAGCGTTTCTTCAAATTTGCCGGAGATACGCGATCCTTGTCCGCCGGAATGAGTTCGCCATCGACCGGCTTTGCCGGTTCGCGCAGGGATTCAATGTCCTGGCGCTGGCGCTCGCGGCGCTCCATCACGCGCCGGAACTCCTCCGACGCTTTTCCATCGTCTTCAGCTTTGCCAGACGCATTGGCGAGTTGCTTGTGCGATGAAGAAAATTCCGGTTTGTCGAAAGATGCGGAATCGATTGACGAGTTTTCGATAGCGTGGTCGCGCAACATCACAAGAGGAAAACGCTGCCTGAGTTTCTCATGCAGTCGGGAAAATTCTTCCAGCGCCTTTTTCAATCCTCCCGCATACCAGCTGGCATCAAACTGGACGGCAATCTCGATATCGGCCTGGATGAATTCGGCGCACCGGATCAGGTCTGGCATATGCGGTCTTGCACCATTTGTTATCAGTTCGTCGCGATAGTCGGTCGCCGCCTCCCTTGCCATAATCGGCGCATTGGCGGTTGACATGGAAGCAATGATCAAGCGGAGCAGTTTTCGCATCTCTTCCGGCAGATGCGCGAGTTCATCGTCGATGAACGGCTGCTCGATGGGCGATTCGGCGTTGACGTCGATTCTGCCGTCATGAATCACCGGGTCGGGGCTTGCGGCCTCCCGTGCTTCGCCGCGAGAACGTTCCGGCGAGTGTTTGGTACCGTCAGCGGCGAGCGCGTCGAGGATGGCTTGGCGCGCCTTGTCTTCCGGAACGGCATATAGCGGCACGTAGCAGATCTGCTTCTGGAGCGGTTTCAATACGGTCGGCCGAACAAGAAATCCGACAATCAACCGCCGTCTTCCGCCGCGATCCATGTTGTAGGCGGCGTTCCATTCATCCTGGCAGATGTCGGACGCGATATAGTCGGGCGAATAGATCGGCGAAAATTTGCCCATATTTTCGAGACCGCGTTGCATCTCGGCGATGAAATTCGAGCCGGGCGGCATATCCTTGTACTGTGCGAAAACGCTGTAGCCACCTTCATCAATCACGCCGCCGATCTGTTTCGCCGCGTCGAGATCGGCCGAATTGTAGCTGATGAAAACAGGCCGAGCGCGACGCCGCGCCTCCTCCACCCACCCCGCAATCTCGCCATTGATCGCCTCCGCCGGCCGATCCCAGAAATCTTTGCGTCCGCCGCCGAGGGCAATACGGCGGTCGAGTTCATCGGCCATTTCGCGCGGCAGGCCGAAGGACGGCGTGCCGAACACGCGCGAGCGATACCATTCGCTCCAGATCGGCCAACGGGTTTCGGGGTATTTTTCGGGATCGGACGATGGCGCGGTCGCCAGCGCCTTGTCGAGGTTCAGGCGTTCATGCTCCCACCAGTCGGGGGCCTCGCCCGGCCACAGTGGGCGGTCGGCGAGTTCGGTCGGCAAAACGCCGCTTTCGAGCGCACGGGCGTCTGCGGTCACGGCGGCCCAAATGACGGCGGCGGCTCTGGCGGCGGAGGCGGCGGCTCTGGCGGCGGAGGCGGCGGCGTCGGCGGCTCTGGCGGCGTCGGCGGCGGCGTCGGCGGCTCTGGCGGCGGAGGCGGCGGCGGCTGTGGCGGCGGAGGCGGCTGTGGCGGCGGCGGAGGCGGCGTCGGCGGCGGCGGCTCTGGCGGCGGAGGCGGCGGCGGCGGCGGCGGCTCTGGCGGCGGAGGCGGCGGCTCTTTCGATTTCGCGGGTCGGATATGTGGCGGCGACCCGCGAAATCGCGTTCGCCTGAAAAACCGCTTCTGTCAAGCGCGGTGCAATCGTCCGATCCCGGTATCCGGCGCTCCAGGCGCGGCCCGCGAAGGGCAGCGCCCGCAATGCCGCGCGCAGGGCGCCGACCCTCGAAAACGCCGCGATCATCGCTTTTCGGGCGCGCCTTCAGCCACGCCTCGACCTGCTTGGCGTCGGTAAATCCCTCCTCCGGTATGCCCGCCATCGCGCTTCCCCATTCCCGCACGCAGAAGTGGCGGGAAGGGCGGCGAAAATCAAGGGGGCCGAGGCTTCTTTGCCTCCCCTTTGAGGGGAGAGCTCCAGACCTTCTCCCCTTGTGGGAGAAGGTGGATCGTCGCGGAACGCGACGGGACGGATGAGGGGTGTTCGGCGGCAAGCCCCCTCTTCCGGCCTCGGCTTCGGCAAGCTCAGCCTCGGCCACCTTCTCCCACGAGGGGAGAAGGGAAGGGCCGCCGCGCCACCGGAAATATTTCCCCAACCATTTCAATGCCCTGGCGCCCTGTTCCCCTGCTGCCCTCATCAATCTGTCCACCCTCTCCAAACCTCCCCGATAATCTCCCTCGCCTCCCGCGACAGGGAACCCGGTTTCATGAGCCGGTGGACCGGGGCGGGGGGACGGTGCGGAACCGGAGGACGACGGTTTGGTCCTCTGGTCGGAGACCCTGCCCGCGTTCGCCGCAGGCGAAACGCGGCCACCAAGAAAAGTGGCGCATGGCCTTGCCCGAAAAGTCTGCAACTTTTCGGGGCCATGCGCTCCCGGCCCTTCAGGACGGCCCGAGGCGCTCAGTGCGCTGATGACGGCGACAGTCCGGGGCGAAAACACCGGACGGGGCTGCTGGCCACGAGCCACAGTCAAACATTCAGAGAGGTTCGGGCGCAGCCCCGTCTTCCCTGACCGCCCACCCCTGTACCTCTCCCCGCCGGGGTCCGGAGGACGGGTCGAGGCAAGCGACTCGACCCCGGAACGGACGAGAGCGACCCGAAGGGGAGCGATCGGGTGAGGGGGAAATTTCAACAGCCAGACCGGCGACGGGGCGTGGCGAGGAGAAACCATGCCCCTCTCCGGCCCTTCGAGCCATCTCTCCCCGCGAGCGGGGCGAGGTTGAAGGCGCGGGTTCAATCTCCCCCCCACCGGGGAGAGTTGGCTGAGGCGAAGCCGAGGTCGGATGAGGGGAGATTGCCCCCTCAACCGCCTCGGCGCCGGCGCGCCGATCCACCTTCTCCCGCAAGGGGAGAAGGTCCAAAACGCCCGCCCCCTTGCCCGCGCCCCTCGCCCTCCCCACATTCTCCCCGACAAAGTTTCCACGCCCATGACCGCCGCCGCCGCCGACACCGTTCCCTATCTCCCCGAGGAGGCGCTCGCCGGCGTGCGCTCGCGCCGCGTCGCCGCGTTCCTGATCGATTACGCGCTGATCGCGCTGTTCATGGCGCCGGTCTGGCTGATCGTCGCGGTGCTCGGCCTGCTCACCTTCGGCTTCGGCTTTGCCCTTTTCGGCGTGGTGTTTCCGCTGACCGCGCTCTCCTATGTGGCGCTCACCCTCGGCGGACCGCGCCAGGCGACCTTCGGCATGCAGGCGATGGACATCCGCATTGAGCGTCTCGACGGCCGTTTCGTCGACCCGATGACGGCGATCGTCCACACCGTGCTGTTCTGGCTGGCGAACGCGATCTTTTCGCCGCTGATCCTTCTCGCCACGCTGTTCACCTGGCGCAAGCGGACGCTCCACGACAATTTGCTCGGCGCCCAGGTCGTTCGCGCCTCCATAAGCCATTGACCTGACGCGCGAAGCCCACCAATCTGGCGCGACCATCTGATTTGGTCGCCCCATGACGCAGCAGCCCGGCGCAACGCCGCAGTTCTTTCTCACCGCGCCCTCGCCCTGCCCCTATCTGGAGGGGCAGTTCGAACGCAAGGTGTTCACCCATCTGGTCGGCGAGCGCGCGCCGGAGCTGAACGACATCCTCACCCAGGGCGGCTTTCGCCGGTCGCAGAACATTGCCTACCGGCCGGCCTGCGAAAGCTGCCGGGCCTGCGTCTCGGTCCGGGTGCTGGCGAAGGAGTTCGTCGCCTCGCGCACCATGCGCAGGATCGCGCAGAAGAACGCCGATCTCGTGGTGACGACGGGAGAGCCGTCGCCGACAGCCGAGCAGTTCTCGCTGTTTCGCGCCTATCTCGACGACCGCCACCGGCGCGGCGGCATGAGCGACATGTCGGCGCTCGACTTCGCCATGATGATGGAGGACAGCCACGTCACCACCCGCGTCACCGAATACCGCCTGCCCGATCCCGACCGGCCGCGCGGCGGCGAGCTCATCGCCGTGGCGCTGACCGACCGCATGGGCGACGGCTGGTCGATGGTCTATTCCTTCTACAACGCCGATCTTTCCGGCCGCTCGCTCGGCGTCCACATGATCCTCGACCATATCGGCCGGGCGCAGGCCGAGGGCCTGCCGCATGTCTATCTCGGCTATTGGGTCGCGGGCTCGCGCAAGATGGAATACAAGGTGCGCTTCCAGCCGCAGGAACATCTGGGGCCGAAGGGCTGGGCGCGGTTTCCCGCCCCGGCGGTCGACTGATTGGGACCCATCGACCATAAAAAAGGCCTGCTGCTCACCGCTTTCGGCGGGCTGATGCTGACCTTCGACATCCCGCTGCTGCGCCTCGCCAATGGCGAGGCGTGGTCGGTGATGCTGCTGCGCTCGGGCGTCACCGTCGTCGCGGCGCTGGCGCTGCATGCGCTGCTCAGACGGCGCGATGCGACGACGCCGCCGATGATCCCCGGCAAGGCCGGACTGGTCGTCGCGGCGCTGTACGGGCTGACCTCGGTCACCTTCATGCTGGCCGTGCATCTGACGACATCGGCCAATGTCGCCTTCATCCTCGCCTTCAACACGTTTTTCGCAGCGGTGTTCGCGGCGATCTTCCTGAAGGAGCGACCGCATCTCTACACCGTCGCCGCCATGGCGGTGATGGTGTTCGCCGTCCTCCTGATCGTCGAGGACGGCATTTCAGCCGGCCATTGGCTGGGCGATCTGCTGGCGCTCGCCACCGCCTTCTTCGCCGCCGCCGCCATCACCGTGTCGCGGGCGTCGGGCAAGGACATGGGTTTCGCGGCGCTGATCTCGGCCGTCGTGCCGGCGGCGGCCGCGGCCTTCGTCGTCGGCGGTTCGGGCTTCGCGGTCGAGCAGCCGTGGTGGCTGGTGTTCAACGGCGCGGTGGTGATGCCGCTGTCCTTCGCGCTGCTCGGCAACGCGCCGAAATGGATTCCCGCACCGGAAGTGGCGATGTTCTATCTGCTCGAAACGGTGCTGGCGCCGATCTGGATCTACATGCTGTTCGCCGAACGGCCGTCGAACCAGAGCCTCGTCGGCGGGCTGATCCTGATCGCCGCGCTGGCGGCGCATTCGGTGTGGCAGTTGCGGCGGGAGAGTGGCTGATCATCCCCCGAACTTCCCCGTCCGTGGAAACCCCTTGGGCGCCATGCGGCCGGCGGAGGCGCGGGCGCCGAGCCACTCGGCCAGCTCCGCCTTCGGCTTGACGAATGTCCGCCCGGCGGAATCGAGCCAGGAAAGGCCCTCGTCGAGCGCGAAGGTTTTCAGATCGAGCACGCCGCCATCCTTGTATTTCTGCAGGCGTACGCCCTTTCCGCGCGCCATCTCTGGCACGTCGGCGAGCGGGAAGGCCAGCAGCTTGCGGTTCTCGCCGATGATCGCGACATGGTCGCCGGAAACCGCCACGCACAGTTTCGCCTCGTCCGGCGCCTTGACCGTCATTACCTGCTTGCCCTTGCGCGTGTTGGCGACGACTTCCGCTTCCGCCACGACGAAACCGTTGCCCTGCCAGGAGCAGAGCAGCAAACGGCGCTCGGGATCGTGGACAAACACGGCGACGATGTCCTGATCGGCCTCCATGTCGACCATCAGCCGCACCGGCTCGCCATGGCCGCGGCCGCCGGGCAGCTTGTCGGCGCCGAGCGTGTAGAACTTACCGCCGGTGGTGAAAATGATCAGCTTGTCGGTCGTCTGCGCCGGAAAAGCGACTTTCAGCCTGTCGCCGTCCTTGAAGGCGAGCGCGGACAGATCGAGGCCATGGCCCTTCATGGCGCGCAGCCAGCCCTTCTCCGAAACGATGACGGTGACCGGCTCCTTCTCGATCATCGCCTCGTGAATGGCCTCGTCGGCGTGTTCAGGGGCATCGGCGAAATCGGTGCGGCGGCGGCCAAGCGGCGTTTCCCTGCCGAACTTGTCGCGCACCTTGGCGATTTCCCAGGCGATCGTCTTCCACTGCACGTGATCGGAGGCGAGCAGCGCCTCGATCTGCGCCTTTTCGGCCGTCAACCCATCGAATTCCTTCTTGATCTCGAATTCCTCAAGCTTGCGCAGCGCGCGCAGGCGCATGTTGAGGATCGCTTCCGCCTGCACGTCGGTCAGGCCGAAACGCGCCATCATCACCGGCTTCGGCTCGTCCTCCTCGCGGATGATGCGGATCACCTCGTCGATGTTGAGATAGGCGATCAAATAGCCGCCGAGGATTTCCAGCCGCCGCTCGATCTCGGCGAGGCGGTGCTTCGAGCGGCGGATCAGCACGTCGCGGCGGTGCTCCAGCCATTCGGCCAGCACGCCTTTCAGCGACAGGACGTTCGGCACCTTGCCGCGCGACAGCACGTTCATGTTGAGCGGAATGCGGCTTTCAAGCTCGGTCAGCTTGTAGAGCGATTCCATCAGCAGGGCCGGATCGACCGAGCGGCTCTTGGGCACCAGCACGAGGCGGATGTCCTCGGCGCTCTCGTCGCGCACGTCTTCGAGCAGCGGCAGCTTCTTGGCCAGCAGCAGCTCGGCGATCTTCTCGACGAGACGGCCTCTTTGCACCAGCCAGGGGATTTCGGTGACGACGATGACCCATGTGCCGCGGCCCTGATCCTCCTGCACCCAGCGGGCGCGGACGCGGAAACCGCCCCTGCCCGTCTCGTAGGCGTCGAGGATCGAGGCTTGATCGTCGACGATGGTGCCGCCGGTCGGGAAATCCGGTCCCGGCACGAAACGCGCGAGGTCGGCGACGGTGGCGTCGGGGTGTTCGATCAGGTGCAGCGCCGCCTCGCACAATTCGGCGGCGTTGTGCGGCGGGATCGAGGTCGCCATGCCGACCGCGATGCCGGTGGAGCCGTTGGCCAGCAGGTTGGGGAAGGCCCCGGGCAGAACCGACGGCTCCTCGTCTTCCTCGTTATAGGTCGGGCGGAAGTCGACCGCATCCTCGGTGATGCCTTCCAGCAGCAGGGCGGCCACATCGGTCATGCGCGCTTCGGTGTAGCGCATGGCGGCGGCGTTATCGCCATCGATATTGCCGAAATTGCCCTGCCCGTCGACAAGCGGATAGCGCTGGGCGAAATCCTGCGAGAGGCGCACCAGCGCATCGTAGATCGCCTGGTCGCCATGGGGATGGAACTTGCCCATCACGTCGCCGACGATGCGGGCGCATTTGGCGAAGGCGGCTTCCGGGTTGAGGCGCAGCAACCGCATGGCGTGCAGGATGCGGCGATGCACCGGCTTCAACCCGTCGCGCACGTCGGGCAGCGCCCGGTGCATGATGGTCGACAGGGCATAGGCGAGGTAGCGCTCTTCCAGCGCCGCCTTCAGGTCTACCGGTTCGATGTTGTCGCGGCCCGAATCGGGCGGCGGCGTTTCCTTGGCCATGGGCGGGGGTTAGCAAGGGGCGCGGTGGCGGGCAATGGCTGGCCGGCGGGCGGATGGCTCGTTCCGATTTGCCTATTGTTTAGGCTCTTCGATTTTGCTGCCTTTTTCAGCATCCATCTGCCGTCGAATGATGCACTGCATAAATGCGATTCAGCAAGGCTTTGCCTCCAAAGGCGAGCATTCCAAGCTTAACGCGCTGTTAATGCTTGGCATTTTGCGCCATTCAGGTTGGGCGAAACCATCTGGCACGCCGCTTGCTGCCCTTGCTGCGGTGCAAACAAACAGCCGGAGGCTTCCGTAACCAACCGTACCGCCCGCCTTGCCCTTGCTTTTTCCGCCCTGCTCTCCTCCTCCGCGCTGACGCTGCCGGCGTTCGCCGAGGACACGATCAAGATCGGCATCCTGCATTCGCTGTCGGGTACGATGGCGATTTCGGAGACGACGCTCAAAGACGCCATGCTGATGCTCATCGAAGAGCAGAACAAAAAAGGCGGTTTGCTCGGCAAGAAGCTTGAAGCCGTCGTCGTCGACCCGGCGTCCGACTGGCCGCTGTTCGCCGAAAAGGCGCGCGAACTGATCGAGAAGGACAAGGTCTCGGCCGTCTTCGGCTGCTGGACCTCGGTCAGCCGCAAATCGGTGCTGCCGGTGTTCAAGGAACTCAATTCGCTGCTGTTCTACCCTGTCCAGTACGAGAGCGAGGAAAGCGAGCGCAATGTGTTCTACACCGGCGCGGCGCCGAACCAGCAGGCAATCCCCGCCGTCGACTATTTGATGAACGACGAAAAGGTCGAGCGCTGGGTGCTGGCCGGCACCGACTACGTCTATCCGCGCACGACCAACAAGATCCTCGAGGCCTATCTGATCGCCAAGGGCGTCAAGCCCGACGACATCATGATCAACTACACGCCGTTCGGCCATTCCGACTGGCAGACCATCGTCGCCGACATCAAGAAATTCGGCTCGGCCGGCAAGAAAACCGCCGTCGTCTCCACCATCAACGGCGACGCCAACGTGCCGTTCTACAAGGAACTCGGCAATGCCGGGATCAAGGCCGAAGACATCCCGGTTGTCGCCTTCTCGGTGGGCGAAGAAGAGCTTGCCGGTCTCGACACCGCGCCGCTGGTTGGTCATCTCGCCGCCTGGAACTATTTCCAGTCTGCCGATGCGCCGGTCAATGCCGAGTTCATCAAGACCTGGAAAGCCTACACCAAGAACGACAAGCGCGTGACCAACGATCCGATGGAAGCCCATTACGTTGGCTTCAACATGTGGGTGAAGGCGGTGGAAAAGGCCGGTTCGGCCGAACCCGACAAGGTGATCGAAGCGCTGCCCGGCATCGAGGCGGCCAACCTAACGGGCGGCATGTCGAAAATGCTCGCCAACCACCACATCACCAAGCCGGTGTTGATCGGCGAAATCCAGGCCGACGGCCAGTTCGAAACCGTGTGGAAGACGCCGGACCTCGTGCCGGGCGACGCCTGGACCGACTTCCTGCCGGAATCCAAGGTGCTCGAGGCCGATTGGGTCGACCTCAAGTGCGGCAACTACAACACCGAGACGAAAAGTGCCTCGGCACCACGGCCGCCGCGAATTGATCGCCTGAATCGGAGCCGGGCGGCGAACTCCGCCCGGCCATTTCCTCCGCGGGAAAGACCGTCGATGCGCTTCGTCGCCTTCCTTTTCGGCCTGTTCCTGCTCGCCTTCGCTCCGACGGCGCGGGCGGCCGCGCCGCGCCGCCATTATCGCCAAATTCGCCGACGCGGCAGGACTATGCGGCCATCGAGGCGGTGATCGGCGAACTCGGCGCGTCCGGGCGATCCGCTGGCGGCCGCGGCCTCAATGCACTCAATGACGGTCGCCTGGTCCTCCGCAAGGATGACCGCGCCGTTCTCGTCGCCGAGCCGCAGGCGGCAAGGAGGCGCTCACCGACCCGGTCAATGGCGACATCGTCGTCGGCGATGCGGCGACCGCGACGATCGACAAGGTGAAAATCAAGAACTCGATCCGGCGCAACATCGCCACCGCCATTTCCGGCCTGACGCTGATGGCCAAAGACCGGCCAAGTCCGGCTCGCCGCCGCCAGCACGATCTTCGCCAAGCCCGATGCGACCCAAAGCGCGGCGCTGGACGCGGCAATTGCCGGCGAAACGGATGCCGGCATCCGGCGACGGATGCAGGAGCCCGCGCGGCCATCGTCCTTGCCACCTCCAGGGACGAAGCCGGGCGCGTCGCCGCCATCAACACGATCCTGGCGCGCGGCGACCGCGCCGCGCTGGCGTTGCTCTCCTCGCCGTCGGCAAGGTCGAGGGCAAGGCGGCGAGGCGCTCGACGCCGCGATCAGCGGCCTGCACAAGCGGCTGGCCTCTGGGACGCCGGCCAGAATATCTGGTACGGCATTTCGCTCGGCTCGGTGCTGCTGCTCGCGGCGATCGGCCTCGCCATCACCTTCGGCGTCATGGGCGTCATCAACATGGCGCACGGCGAGATGCTAATGCTCGGCGCCTACACCACATTCGTCGTACAGGAATTGATCCGCGCGCACGCGCCCGGCTGGTTCGAATGGTCGTTGGCGTTCGCGCTGGCCTTGGCGTTCCTGGTCGCGGGCCCGCCGGGCTGACCATCGAGCGCCTCGGTCATCCGTTTCCTGTATGGCCGGCCGCTGGAAACGCTGCTCGCCACCTGGGGTGTGTCGCTGATCCTGCAGCAGGCGGTGCGCAGCGTTTTCGGCCCGACCAACCGCGAGGTCGGCAACCCGCCATGGATGACCGGCGGGTTCCAGATCGGCGAAATCGCGATCACCTGGAACCGGTTCTGGATCCTGGTCTTTCTCGCTCGCCATGTTCTCCGCGTTGTTGGCCGTTCTGAATTGCACCCGCCTTCGGCCTGCAAATGCGCGCCGTGACGCAAAACCGCCGCATGGCGGCATCGGTCGGCATCCGCACGCCATGGGTTGATGCACTCACTTTCGCACTCGGCTCCGGTATCGCCGGCATTGCTGGCGTCGCGCTCAGCCAGATCGACAATGTCTCGCCAGACCTTGGCCAGGGCTACATCATCGACAGCTTCATGGTCGTCGTCTTCGGCGGCGTCGGCAATCTCTGGGGCACGTTGGTCGGCGCGCTGACGCTCGGCGTCGCCAACAAGTTTCTCGAGCCCTACGCCGGCGCGGTGTTCGGCAAGATCCTGGTTCTCGTCCTCATCATCCTGTTCATCCAACGCCGCCCGCGCGGCCTGTTCGCCCAGCGCGGCCGGGCGGTGGATGCAATGATATTAATGCGGCTTTTCCGGCCGGGGCCGGCATTCGCGCGGTGCGTGCGACGACATTGCTCGCTTTGCCGGCCGCGTCGCCGTTCCGCTCACTCTCGCTGGCGCTGCCGGCCGGACATCCGCTGGCGCCCTGCCCTATCTGGTGCCGCTGATCGGCAAATATCTCTGCTTTGCTGCTGGCGCTGGCGCTTGATCTGGTGTGGGGCTATTGCGGCATCCTCTCGCTCGGCCATGGCGCTTTTTCGCCCTCGGCGGCTACGCCATGGGCATGTATCTGATGCGCCAGATCGGCGCGCGCGGCGTCTTACGGCAATCCGCTGCTGCCGGATTTCATGGTATTCCTCAACTGGAAAGACCTGCCGTGGTTCTGGTATGGCTTTGACCATTTCTGGTTTGCGGCGCTGATGGTGGTGGCGGTGCCCGGCGTGCTGGCCTTTCGTTTTCGGCTGGTTCGCCTTCAAGTCGCGCGTCACCGGCGTCTATCTGTCGATCATCACCCAGGCGCTGACCTATGCGCTGATGCTTGGCCTTCTTCCGCAACGAGACCGGTTTTGGCGGCAACAACGGCCTGACCGATTTCAAGGAAATCCTCGGCTCATTCCGTTTCCGCGCCGCGACCCGGGCGGCGCTGTTTTTGCTCCGGCGCCATCGCGCTGGCCGGCGCGCTGGTTCCTGTTTCGGCGGTCGTCTCGTCGAAATACGGCAAGCTGATGGTCGCGGTCCGCGACGCTGAAAGGCGCACCCGCTTCCTCGGCTACCGGCCCGAATATGTGAAGCTGTTCGCATTCACCGTGTCGGCCATGATGGCGGGCGTTGCCGGGGCGCTCTACGTGCCGCAGGTCGGCATCATCAACCCGGGTGAGTTTGCGCCGGCCAACTCGATTGAAGTGGTGATCTGGACGGCCGTTGGCGGGCGCGGGACGATTTTCGGGCCGATCGCCGGAGCGCTGCTGGTCAACGGCGGGAAAAGCTGGTTCACCGGCATCCTGCCGGAATACTGGCTGTTCGCGCTCGGCGCGCTGTTCTTTCGCCACCACCTTCCTGCCCAAGGGGTTGGCCGGGCTTGTCCGCGCAATTCAGGCGGCCGGCGCTGCGCCGCTCCTGTCCGCACGCAAGGCGCGGCCCAGCACAACCGGATGCGGCGGAGTAAACCGATGGCGCGCAAGGAAAGCCTCCTCTATCTCGATGATGTCTCGGTCGCCTTTGATGGATTCAAGGCGATCAACGACCTGTCCTTCATCCTGCAGAAAGGCGAGATGCGCGCGATCATCGGACCCAACGGCGCGGGCAAGACCACGATGATGGACGTCATCACCGGCAAGACAAGGCCCGACAAGGGGGAGGTCTTTTTCGACGGCGACCTGGACCTGACCAAGCATGACGAGGCCGAAATCGCCCAGAAGGGCATTGGCCGCAAATTCCAGAAGCCGACCGTGTTTGAAAGCATCACGGTCGAGGACAATCTGGTGCTGGCGCTGGCGACCGCGCAATGTTTCCGCGCGCTGTTCTGGCACGGGAAGAGCGCAAAGTGCAGCGGATTGACGAGATCTTGACCACGGTGCGCCTGACCGCGCGGCGGCATGATCTTGCCGCCAACCTCAGTCACGGCCAGAAGCAATGGCTCGAAATCGGCATGCTGCTCGCGCAGGAGCCGAAGCTGCTGTTGGTCGACGAGCCGGTGGCGGGCATGACCGACGCAGAGACGGAAGAGACGGCGAGCCTGTTGAAGGAAATCGCCAAGACGCGCTCGGTCGTTGTCGTCGAACATGACATGCATTTTGTCCGTTCGCTGGGCGTCAAGGTCACCTGCCTGCACGAAGGATCGGTGCTCTCGGAAGGCAGTCTGGATTTCGTCAGCGCCGATCCGCGCGTCATTGAAGTGTATCTGGGGAGATAGCGATGTTGAAAGTCGACAAGGCTGTCCTCCACTATGGCGCTGCCGAAGCGCTGCGCGGCGTGTCGCTGGATGCCAAAGACGGGCAGATCACGTGCATTCTCGGGCGCAACGGCGTCGGCAAGACCAGCCTGATCCGGGCGCTGACCGGCCAGCACGCCTGAGCGCGGGGAAAATCGCGCTTGACGGGCAGCAACTCGCCAAGGCGAAGCGGCCAGGACCGCGCGCGCGCCGGCATCGGACTGGTGCCGCAAGGCCGCGAGATTTTCCCCTGCTCACCGTGCGCGAGAACCTGGTAACCGGTTATGCGGCCCCCCCCCGGCGCCCAGCGGTCGATCCCGGCCACGTGTCCGACTTGTTCCCGATGCTGAAGACATGCTCAACCGGCGCGGCGGGGATCTGTCGGGCGGGCAGCAACAGCAACTGGCCATCGGCCGGGCGCTGGCCATGCGGCCGGGCGTTCTCCTGCTCGACGAGCCGACCGAGGGTATCCAGCCCTCGATCATCAAGGATATCGGCCGCGCCATCCGCTTCCTGCGGGATACGCAGGGCATCGCCGTGCTGCTGGTGGAGCAATATCTCGATTTCTGCCGCGAGCTGGCCGATGATGTCTACATCATGGATCGCGGCCCGAGATCGTCCATCAGCGGCGATGCGGAAGCCTCGACCGGCCGGAAGTGCGCCGGCACCTGACGGTGTGACAGGTTTACGCCTCGACGACCATCCCGAAATTATTTCGCGCCGCCATCTTGAGGATGCTCTATTCGCCACGACACAATGGCGCCGGCGAAGCGCAGGCCTTCAAATGAGGATTTTCCACGCCATGACAAGCCGTACCTTTGCTCTTTCCGCCGCGCTTTGCGCCGCAATGTCGGGCGTCGCGCCGCAGGCTTCGCCTTCGAGACAACGGCGGCGCTCGACCGGCTGAAGGCGATGGTCACCGAACAGGGCTTCGACATGGCGTGGACGGCGGCGACGCCGCAGGACGATGACATCGTGCTCGATTCATGTCGTCCGCGCTGCCGCCGATCCGGAGACGCGTGTTGGGGGATAGGCCAGATCACGCTCACGGATGTCACGGAAGAGGACGATGATGTCATTCGCATCGGTTCGATGTCGTTGCCGAGTTTCGAAACAACCTCGCCTGACGGCAGCCATCTCGCCATCACCGAAATCATCGCCGAAGGCATCGACCCCTCGCCGGACCGGCGACGACCGATGGCGAACTGACCGGGCTCGGCATCTGCGAGAAGGCATGTCGGTCGGCAAGTTGGAGATCGACAAGGCCGGGGCAAAATTTGGCGACGATGAGGGATTTCGGCATGACCGCGACCGCACCGACACGGGCGGGCTGACCTTCGAGGGGGCGTCGACACGCTGTCGATCGATATGACCCAATCGCCCGGACCAGAGACCGAGGACATGATGGCGGCGTTCGCCGCAACACGCTGTCGGGCGGCGTGACGCTGTCTGGCGGGTGGGATCCGGTATCCCGGCAAGACGACGCTGGACGACTACTCCTTCCACCGTCGACGACGCCGGCACGCTCGGCCTGACGCTTGATCTCTCCGGCTACGCTCGCCATCGCCAAGCAACTGCGCGACGCCAGCGCAGAAGATGAACGCGCCCGGCTGACCGACGAGCAGAAATCGGCGCAGGGCCGGCGCTTCTCGGCATGTTGCAGGGCTGACCTTCGCGTCGGCCACCATCCGCTTCGACGATGACGGTTTGACGCAGAAGGCGCCCGACTATGCCGGCAAGCAGCAGGGCATGACCGCCGTCGACGCCGCCAACCAGAGACCAAGGCGGTTTAGTGCCGTTCATGCTGGCGCAATTGTAGAACCCGGAATTCACCGCGCAGGTCTCCGGCCGCCGTCAACGCCTTCATCGACAATCCGGAAATCGATCGAGATCGCGGCCAAACCGGCGAGCCCCCCACCCTTCGCCATGCCGATGGCGGCCCGGCAAGGCGACCCCAAGGCGCCGATCACGACGCCCGGCGTGACGGTGAAGGCGAACGAATAGGCGCGACATACATCGCCACGTTCCCTCCCCTTCCGAGGATGGTGTCGCCCTGAGCATTGCAAAAGTGCGGCAGGCTGCACGGAACTTGCTTGCCCCTCCGGCCGCTTCGCGGCCACCTCCCCCTTTCAGGTGGGGTAATCGCCGGTCAGCCTTCTTCGGCTCCCAGCACGCGCAAGCCCAGTTCGCGCAGCTGCACCGGCGTGGCGTGGCCGGGCGCGCCGGCATCAACAAATCCCTGGGCTGCTGGTTCATCAGGAACAGGGCGATGTCTGGCCGCAGGTTCTTCGCGCCACCGGTCAGCATGACGACGCGGTCGATGCCGGCGGCCATGCCGCCCATGAGGCGGCGCGCCATACTGGAAAGGCGCGATAGAGGCCGCCGAAGCGCTCTTCGACGTCCGACGCCGACAGATTAAACCTTCTCGAAGGCCTTGACCATCAGTTCAGGGCGATGGTTGCGCAGGCCGCGAAATCTCGAAGCCGTTGCAGACGAGATCGTACTGGAAGGCTTTCAGCGCCAGCAGGTCATGATTAACGCCTCCAGCCCGCCCTGCGCGGCATGGAGAACGGGTTGTGAGCGAAGTCGATCTTCTTCTCGTCCTCGTTCCATTCGTAGGAACAGAAATCGATGATCCGGGCCAGTTCGAAGCGCGTCGCGATCGAGCGATTCCATCTCCTCGCCGGCGCGCGTCGCAGGCATCGCCGGCAGATCGGTAGTACTTCGTCGGGTCGCCGGCGACGAAGCAGGCGTCGCCATCGCGGAAGGTCAAGTTGCGTGCGGATCGACTCGGTGCGCTCCTCGCCATTTTTCGCTACCGGGCCCGGCGCCTTCGAGCTTCTCGCCTTCCTTGCGCCAGAAAGTGGCCCAGCCCCGGCTGGCCTCGCCCTGCGCCAGGGCGTTCATGCGCAGTGCAGGCCCTGCTGCCGCCGCCCTTGACCAGGGAATGCCCCAGACCTCGGCCTTCGGATCGTTGGCGAGGATGCCGGCGAACACGAAGCCGAGGCGCAGGCGTCGGAGACATTGTCCATGACGATCGGGTTGCGCAGATCGGGCTTGTCGGAGCCGTAACGGCGGATCGCCTCGTCATAGGGGATGCGGGCAGAATGACCCCGTGACCGGCACTGCCCTCGGCGAATTCCTCGAACACGCCGCGCAGGATCAGCTCCATCGTGCCGAGCAAAGATCGTCCTGGGTGACGAAGCTCATCTCGACATCGACTGGTAGAACTCGCCATAGAAGCCGGTCGGCGCGCGGGTCCTCGTCGCGGAAGCACAGCGCGATCTGGAAATAGCGGTCAGATCCGGAGACCATCAGCAGCTGCTGGCAGAGTCTGCGGCGCCTGCGGCGGCGTAAATTCGCCCGGATGCAGGCGCGACGGCACGAGAAATCGCGCGCGCCTTCCGGCGAGAGCGGTGAGGATCGGCGTCTGGAACTCGTTGAAACCAGCTCGGCCATGCGACGGCGCATCGGGCGATGACGCGCTGGCGCGTATGATGTTCTATTGCGTGAAACAAACAAATCGAGGAAGCGATATTTAAGGCGAATGTCTTCCGGGATAATCCGGCTCGCCAAAGACGGGCGGCAGCAATTTCCTTCGCCGCCGACAGCACACGTCCATGAAAGCGCGGGCGAACCTCGATTTCGCCAGTGATGGCGAGATTACGGGGTTGACGGCCGCCGCACGTCCCTTGCCTTGACCTCACGCCATCTGCGGCGGATGACCCACTCGCCGCGCACCGTCTCGGCGATCTTGGAAAGCAGGGCAGATCCGGGTCGACGACGATCTGGACGATGCCATAATGGTCGCGCAGGTCAGATGAACAGCAGGCCGCCATGGTCGCGGACACAGTGGACCCAGCCGAAGGCGGACCTGGTCGAACCGACGTCCGGATTTGCGCAGGGCGGCGCAGGTGTGGCTGCGGTAAGCGTACATGGGAAAAGGTTCCGGACAGGGCGCAAATCGCGCTGAAATTTCGCGCGGACCTAAGGCCATGCGAGGCGCGGGTTTTGTCAAGGATGGCGGCAAAATCGCCCCTGCCCCGCGCATTCGGTGACGCGTCGCCAGCCAGCTAAAGCGCTTAGTTCCGTCCGATTCTCTCTTCGGCACCCCATGACCGCGCTACGCCCGCTCCTGCCTTGTTGCCGCCGCCATCCTGCTCGGCGGCAATGGCGTACGTCGATGCTGATCCCGATGCGCGCCGGATCGGAAGGGATTCGGCGCGACCATGATCCAACCTGCTCGGCACGGCCTAACGGGCGGCTTCCTCGTCGGCTGCACGGCGATCCAGCCGATCACGCGCGGAAGTCGGTAATATGCGCACCTTCGCCACTTTGGCCGCCATCGCGTCGACCAGCGCGC
>JADJTR010000012.1 GCA_016711085.1 Phyllobacteriaceae bacterium
GCCTGATCGGCCGGCGCCCCTGAATCGGCGAAACTCCTCCGGCGCGCGTTCCACCGCGACAGGATCGGCCGGCCGGTCAGCGCGATGCCCTTGCCGGAGCCGGACAGCATTTTTCGTTGAACAGCACGGTCGGCGAACGCGCCACGCCTTCATAGATGACAAGGCGCACCGAGTTGGATTCGATGTCGACAACCGCGACGAACCGCGCCCGGGAAGCCGGCCTTGCGATGCGTCGGTCATTCGGCTGGCCGCCCTTGCGTCGGGCTGCGCGCAGAAACCGACGCGGCGCGTGCGGATGGAGCGCCCTCGCCGCGACCCGACAGGCTCGGATTGGCCGTGAAATACTCCCCCGGCGTTGAACCGCTCCTCATCGCTGCCGCAGACGATGCGCCGGGAGGTGCCATCGCCAAGGACGTCGACTCTGGCACTTGTCCATCAGATTGCCGAGCGTGATCTGGCCTTAGCACCTGTTCGTGCACCGTCGGATTGAGATCGGCACCAGCGTTTCGACGCGGCGGTCGAGATTTCGCGCGGCACCATGTCGGCCGAGCCGAAATAGACCAACGCCTGCGGCGACGGCAATGCTGGCCGTTGCCGAAGCAGAAAATGCGGCTGTGCTCAGAAACACCCGACGATCGACTTGACACGCGGATGTTGTCGAGGCCGGGCACCCCGCGGCCGCAGGCAGCAGATGCCGCGCACAACCAGATCGACTTCCACGCCCGCTGGCCCGCCTCGTAGAGGTGATCGATGATTTCCGGATCGACCAGCGCGTTGAGTTTCATCCAGATTTGAGCCGGTCGGCCCGCTTTTGCATTGGCCGTTCGTTGGCGATATGGCCAAGAATGCCCGCGGACACGCAAAGTATGCGGCGAATAGGCGATCCGCATGTCGGTCGCCGGCTCGGCATAGGGGTGATGAAATTGAAAATGTGCTGCACGTCGCGGGCGATCCCGGGCGTCGCAGGTGAAGAACGACAGGTCGGTGTAGATGCGGGCCGTGATCGGGTGGTAGTTGCCGGTGCCGAGATGGACATAGTTGCGCAGGCGGCCATCCTCGCGGCGCACGACAAGAGGCTTATCTTGGAGTGGGTCTTCAACTCGATGAAGCCATAGACCACCTGCACGCCGGCCCGTTCGAGATCTGGTTGCATTTGATGTTGGCCTCCTCGTCGAAACGCGCCTTCAGTTCGACCACCGCGGTCACCGCCGATTTTCCCGCCTCGGCTCGCGTCGATCAGGGCGCGAAAACGATCGGCTGTCGTTGGAGGTGCGATAGAGCGTCTGCTTGATGGCGACGACATCGGGATCGAAGGCGGCCTGACGGAGGAACTGCACCACCACGTCGAAGGATCTCGTAAGGGTGGTGGACGACGATGTCCTTCTCGCGGATTGCGGCGAGGCAATCGCCGCCCTGCTCCGCGGATGCGCTCCGGGAAAGGCGCGGCTGGTAAGGCACCGTATTCAGGTCTTCGCGCTCGACTGCGAACGATCTCGGAAATCTGGTTGAGCGCCAGCTCGGTCGAATGAGTGGAAATGCGGTTTCCGGCGACGCCGCTGTTCGGAAACGAAATCGCGCAAGCCCTGCGGCGCCGTTTTCTGTCGAACTCGATGCGGATGACCGAACCGCGACGACGCCGCCTCAGGGCCGTCTCGAACAAGCGGACAAGGTCCTCGGCTCTTCCTCCACCTTCGATGTCGGAATCGCGGATGATGCGGAAAGCCGACGCCGGAAACGGCATAGCCGGGGAACAATTCATCGACAAAAAGCGCCGCCACATCCTCGAGCGCGATGAAGCGATAGGCGCCGCGCTTTTCGGGCAGGCGGATGAAGCGTTTGAGGGCCGGCGGCAAGCGCAGCAGCGCCGCTCATCGCCTCGCCGGTCTTGCGGTTGGCGAGCGCCAGCGCGATGGAAAAACCGAGATTGGGGATGAACGGAAACGGATGCGCCGGATCGATCGACAGCGGCGTCACCGGAAGATCGTGTCGTCGAAGTGGCGCGCCAGCGGTCTTCTCGCTCGCCGTGAGCCCCGTCGGCCCCGACAACGACGATTTTTCCTTCGCCAGCAGCGCCGACAGTTCGGCGAAGACGGCGCGCTGGTCTTTTTGCAGGCTGGCGACTTCGGCCAGAACGCGTTCCAATTGCTCGGCCGGAGTCAGCCCATCGGGGCTGCGCACGACAATGCCCTCGCGCACCTGACCGGCGAGACCGGCGACGCGGACCATGAAGAATTCATCGAGATTGGTGGCCGAAATCGACAGGAAGCGCATCCGCTCCAGCAGCGGATGGCTGTCGTTGCGAGCCTGATCGAGAACGCGGCGATTGAACTGAAGCCACGAAAACTCCCGATTGACGAACCGCTCCGGGCCGGAAAAATCGATTGCCGCGCCCGGAGTCGAAAATCCGGCGCCGTCTGGCGTGCCCGCGTCCATTGTCCTGCTCCATTCCGGCCCGGTCGCCCGGCCGCCAGCGCGTCTGGTCGGCCCGCGACATGACCACCTCATAATCGAGCTTGCAAAGCGATGCCAACTGTTCCAAACGCAAGTCAGTACTGCAACCGCGGAGTTCGAGCATGGCGGGTCACGGCGTACCCCATTTCCACAATGACGGCGGTCACGAAACGATCATCATCGGCGCCAAGGAGTTCATGTGCGTCGGGGCCACTCCGCCTTTCGATCACCCGCATGTCTTTCTCGACATGGGCGCCGAAAACGAAAAAGTCTGCCCTTATTGCTCCACCCGCTATATCTTCGATTCGCCGCTCGGCGCATTGGGAAGCCGCCCTTCCGGGTGTGTCTATCACGCCAAGGCTGCTTGACGCCCGGACGGGCCAACCATGTCATCAACCCCTGAAAATGTTCTCGTCGCAGGCGCCGGCATACGCCGGTCTGGCCAGTGCTGGCCCTCGCGGCAACAGGCCGGGAATGCCTGATCCTCGAACGTGCGCCGGCCACGGAGAAGTCGGCGCCGGCCTGCAAGTGTCGCCGAACGCCACGCGGATCCCTGCGCCGGCTTAGCGTGCTCGACCGTCTTGACGGCATTGGCCCGTCCCATGGCGGTCGTGTTGGTGGCGCGCCGACACCGGTCGTGAGCTGGCGCGCATCCCCTTTGGCCGCCATGCGGAAAGCCCGATGGGCGCGCCCTACCTGACCGTCCATCGCGCCGATCTGCAGCGCGCCCTCGCCGGTGCGGTCGAGGACTCGCCCTCCATCGGCATGCTTCTCGGCGCCGCCGTGGAAAAGGCGACGACCGGGAGCGATGGCGTGCGGCTGACGACGGCGGAAGGCGAATTCGCCGCCGGATTGCTGATCGCGGCCGATGGCGTGCGGTCCGACCTGCGCGCTTTGCTTTCTCCGGAATCGCGCCAAACCGACCGGCCACATCTCGGCGTGTGACCGCTTTGCTCGATGATCCCGCGATCAAGCGGGGGCCTCGATCCGACCGTGGTGACGACCTTCCTCCATCCCGACATCCACCTCGTCTGCTATCCGATACGGGGGCGGAAAGGCCTTCCTCAACTGTGGCGATATCGCAGGAGACCGGCGTTCCCGACTCGTCTGCCTTTCCGGCGCGACTCGCGCAACTCGCCTCGGCTTTCTCACCATTTGGCGCGATCAAGGACTGGTTGGCCTGGCCGCTGAACGCCGTCGGGCCGAAGCCGGTGTGGCGCCACGGCGAACGTGTCGCCTATGTCGGCGACGCCGCCCATGCCGTCACGCCGTTTGCTGCGCAAGGGGCGGCAATGGCGATCGAGGACGCCGCCACCCTCGCCCGCTCGCTGAATGGCGAAAAAAGCCCGGCCAACGCACTGACCCGCTACGCGGCGGCGCGCGATCCCCGATTGGCGCGCGTCGCCAAACGCGGTGCGTTCAATCATTTTTCGTGGCATGCCGCGGGTCCCATGGCCCTGGCGCGCGACATGACGCTGGGCCTGCTAGGCGGCCGGCGCCTCGCCGCCCAACTCGACTGGCTCTACGGCCACGATGCTGATGCCGGACATTGATTGGCGTCAAGGATTTCGCATCGGAAAAATGCTAGCTTGACCGTGTTTCGTTCCCACAACAGGAGGGAAACATGAACAAGCAAGTCAGGACACCTGCCGTCCAGACTGCGCGGCCCGTCGATCTTTTCGGCCGCCTGCGCAGCCAGATGGATGATCTCTTCTCCAACTTTTTCGATGAATTCCCGTCGATGAATCTGCCTGCCGCCTTCGCCGGGGCGGGCTTTGCCGTCGACGTCGCCGAGTCCGGCAAGGACGTGACCGTCAGGGCCGAATTGCCCGGAATTGAAGCTGGCGACATGACGGTGACCGTCGACGGCGCGAGCCTTGTCATCGAAGCGGAAAAGAAAGCCGAAACCGAGGAAGGCGACAAGGACTGGCATCGCGTCGAACGCAGCTTTGGCAGCCTGCGGCGCGTCGTGCCGCTCGGCTACGAGCCCGAGGCGGACGCCATCGAGGCGAAACTCGACAAGGGCGTGCTCACCGTGTTCGCGCCGCGGCCCGCGGTGCAAACTCCGAAAGCGAAAAAGGTCGAGGTGAAAGCGGCCTGATCGCCCTGCCGGCGGGAAAACGGGGCGGCTTGCGAGCCGCCCTTCCCTTTTTCAATGCAGTATCTGGCTCAGGAAAAGCTTGGTTCGCGCATGCTGCGGGTTGTCGAAGGAGGCGGGGGCGGGTTCTGGCCCGACGATCTGGCCCTGATCCATGAAAATCACGCGATCGGCGACCTGGCGGGCGAAACCCATTTCATGCGTCACGCACAGCATCGTCATGCCTTCCTCGGCGAGCTCCACCATGACGTCGAGCACTTCCTTGATCATCTCAGGATCGAGGGCCGAGGTCGGCTCGTCGAACAGCATGACGCGCGGATTCATGCACAGCGCGCGGGCGATGGCGACGCGCTGCTGCTGGCCGCCGGAGAGCTGCCCGGGAAATTTGTTGGCCTGCTCGGGGATCTTCACGCGCTTGAGGAACTGCATGGCCACTTCGTCAGCCTGTTTCTTCGGCATCTTGCGCACCCAGATCGGCGCCAGGGTGCAGTTTTCGAGAATGGTCAGGTGCGGAAACAGGTTGAAATGCTGGAACACCATGCCGACTTCGCGGCGGATTTCGTCGATTTTCTTCAGATCGTTGGTAAGCTCGATCCCGTCGACGATGATCTGGCCGGCCTGATGCTCTTCCAGGCGGTTGATGCAGCGGATCAGCGTCGACTTGCCCGAGCCCGAAGGCCCGCAGACAACGATCCGCTCGCCGCGCATGACCCGCAGATTGATGTCCTTGAGCACATGAAACTCGCCGTACCATTTGTGGACGCCGACGAGATCGACGGCGACATCGGTCGCTGAGGCGTGCGACGAGGCGTGTTGCGGCTCGGGCTTGGACATGGCGTTCCCTATCGTTTGTGGCCGGTGTCGAGGCGGCGCTCGACATATTGCGAATAGCGCGACATCGAAAAGCAGAAGAGCCAGAAGACAAAGGCGGCGAAGACCAATCCGGTCGCCGGCGTTTGCACCGTCGACCAGGACGCATCGGAGAAATTCTGGCGGACGATGCCGAGCAGGTCGAACATGCCGATGATGTAGACCAGGCTGGTGTCCTTGAAGAGCCCGATGAACGAGTTGACGATGCCGGGAATGACCAGTTTCAGCGCCTGCGGCAGCACGATGAAGGCCATCTTCTGGAAAAAGGTCAGGCCGAGCGCATCCGCCGCCTCATATTGCCCCTTGGGAATGGCCTGCAGGCCGCCGCGCACCACTTCGGCCATGTAGGCGGAGGCGAAAAGCGCGACGCCGATCAGGGCGCGCATCAATTTGTCGATCGTCTGGCCCGGCGGCAGGAACAGCGGCAGCATCACCGAGGCCATGAACAGCACGGTCACCAGCGGCACGCCGCGCACGGTCTCGATGAAAACGACCGAGAACATCTTGATGACCGGCATTTTCGAGCGGCGGCCAAGCGCGAGCAGAATGCCGAGCGGCAGCGAAACGGCAATGCCGACGAAAGACAGCGTCAACGTCACCAGCAAGCCGCCCCACAGCGGCGTTTCGACAAAGGGCAGGCCGGCGACGCCGCCGACCAGCAGGAAATAGGCGACAACCGGAAAGGCGCCGAACAACAACACCGCGTTCCAGCCCTTGAATGGCGCCTTGGGAATGAGCAGCGGGACGAGCAGGCCGAACATCAGGATGGCGGCGACAACCACGCGCCAGCGCTCGGCGTCGGAATAGCGCCCGAAAAGGAATTGCGGCCATTTCGCGCCGACAAAGGCCCAGCAGGCGCCTGCCCAGCCATCGGGCCGTACGCCGCCCTGGGCCGCCGTGGCGCAGGCTTCGCGGCCTTCGCCGGTCCACTGCGCCTGGATAAAGGCCCAATCGAACAGCGGCGGCAGCGACCATGCAAGAAACAGCGCGGCGAGCAGGGTCAGCGCCGAATCGACCGGTGTCGCAAACAGGTTGACGCGCAGCCAGTGGACCAGGCCCGTCTCGCTTTTTGGCGGCGGCAATGAAGAGGCCATTTCCGATCGAACCCAGCCGGTCATGTCACCGCTCCACCAGCGCCATCTTGGCGTTGAACCAGTTCATGAAAGCCGAGGTCAGCAATGACAGGCCAAGATAGATCGCCATCCAGATGACGACGACCTCGACGGCCTGACCGGTCTGGTTGAGAATGGTGCCGCCGACTGCGACAAGATCGGGGAACCCGATGGCGATGGCGAGAGACGAGTTCTTCGTCAAGTTGAGGTACTGGCTGGTCAATGGCGGAATGATGATGCGCAATGCCTGCGGCACGACGACAAGGCGCAATGTCGGTCCATGGCGCAGGCCGAGCGCATGGGCCGCTTCCGACTGCCCCCTGTGCACGCCCACGATGCCGCCGCGCACGATTTCGGCGATGAAGGCGGCGGTGTAAAATGACAGCGCCAGATAAAGCGCCAGGAATTCGGGCTGCACCCGCGCCCCGCCCTGCATGTTGAACGTGCCGAGTTTCGGGAACTCGAACGTCACCGGAAGCCCGGCGGCGAGGAATCCAAGCAGGGGAAGGCCGAAAACGAGGCCGGCGGAAACCGAAAATACCGGAAAAGGCTTGCCGGTGGCGGCCTGACGTTGGGCGGCGCGACGGGCGACGTAAATCGCCAGAGCGACGCCAACGACCAGACCGGCGACGATCAGCCAGGAGCCCTCGCCAAAGATCGGTTTGACGAGAAAGAAACCGCGCGAATTGAGGTAGGAGCCGAAAGGCAGGGCGATCGATTCCTTCGGTTGCGGCAGCACCGATAAAACGCCGAAATACCAGAAGAAAATCACCAGCAAGGGCGGGATGTTGCGGAAAATCTCGACATAGACGGTGCTCAATTTGCGCACCAGCCAGTTGCGCGACAGCCTGCCTATGCCAATGAGGAACCCGACTATGGTCGCGGTGACGATGCCGAAGGCGGCGACCTGGATGGTGTTGAGCATGCCGACCACGAGGGCGCGGCCGTAGGTTGAATCGCTGGTGAAAGGTATCAGCGTGCTGGCGATGTCGAAACCGGCCCGGCCCTTGAGAAATCCGAATCCGGAGGCGATGCCGGCGCGCGCCAGGTTGGCTACCGTGTTGGCGGTGATCCAGTAGAAAAAGGCCACAAGCAATACGAACATCACCGTCTGGAAGACGATGCCGCGCACCTTGGGGTCATAAAACAGCGATGCGCGCGGAGCGCGATCACCAGCGGTGTCGATGTTGGCCATGGCGGGATACCGAAAGCGGCGGAGGGGCGTCCCTCCGCCGCGATCGCTCCGGTTCAGCGGATCGGCGGGGCGTATTGCAGGCCGCCCTTGGCCCACAACGCGTTGATGCCGCGGGCGATCTTCAGGGCCGAGCCCTGGCCGACATTGCGCTCGAACGACTCGCCGTAATTGCCGACCGCCTTGACGATGTTGACGACCCAGTCATTGGTCAGGCCGAGATCGGTGCCGATCTTGGTTTCGGCTTCCATGCCGAGAATGCGGAGAATGTCGGGGTTGGTCGATTTCTTCATTTCCTCGACATTGGCCTGGGTGATGCCGTATTCCTCGGCGTTCAGCATGGCGTAATGAACCCAGGAGACGATGTCGAACCACTGGTCATCGCCTTGGCGAACGGCCGGGCCGAGCGGCTCTTGGAGATGATCTCGGGCAGAACGGCATGATCGGCCGGGCTGGCAAGGGCGAGGCGCGTGGCGTAAAGGCCCGACTGGTCGGTGGTCAGCACGTCGCAACGGCCGGTGTCATAGGCGGCGTTGACCTCCTCGTTCTTTTCGAAAACAACGAGGTTGTATTCCATCTTGTTGGCTTTGAAATAGTCGGCCAGATTCAATTCGGTGGTCGTGCCGGCCTGGACGCAAACCGAAGCGCCGGAGAGCTGCAGCGCCGAAGTGACGCCGGACAATTTCTTGGTGTTGATCATGAACCCCTGGCCGTCGATGTAGTTCATCGTGCGGAAGTTGAGGCCGAGCGAGGTATCGCGGCTGATGGTCCGGTGGTGTTGCGCGCCAGCACATCGATTTCGCCGGATTGAAGCGCGGTAAAGCGCTCCTTGGCCGAGAGGGGCGTGAATTTCACCTTGGCGCCATCGCCGAAAACGGCGGCCGCGATGGCGCGGCAATAGTCGACGTCGAGTCCGGACCATTCGCCCTTGTCGTCCGGGGCGGAGAAACCGGCGAGGCCGACATTGACGCCGCATTGAACGAAGCCCTTGGCCTTGACATCATCGAGCGTCGCAGCCGAAGCGACCGAAGCCGACAGCGCAAGCGCCGCGGCGCCGAGAATTCCCGTCAGAGTGCTGGTTTTCATTGAACTCCACCTTCCGTTACGCGGTCTTCGCCGCTTGACCCAGGAGGGAGGCAAGCCGACGCGCCATTGGCGGCGCGCAACCCTCCCGTCACAAACCGCATCGAAGGCGATAAACACTGCGGGGTCAAGGGCGGTCCTGACTTTAGTTGAAGTTTCAACCGCGCCTCACGCGCCGGCGCGCAGGCGCGGCAACAGGGCGGCGCGCTCGGACCGGAAAGCCAGTCGCCGCGCCGCCAGCCATCGCGCCAGATATACCGTGTAGAAAAAGCCGAGCGCGAAACCGGCGACGACATCCGAAGGATAGTGGGCAAGCGCCGGTATCCGGGTGGCCGCCAGGAACAATCCGAGCGGCCCGGTCAGCCAGCGCCAGCGCGGAAACCACAAAAACAGAACGGCGGCGACCGCCCCCATCGTGGTGGAATGGCCCGACGGAAAGCTCGCATGGGCGCTGCCGAAGGTGAACGGCTCGAAATGCCAGGCGCCGTCCTGGTCGAAAAGGCGCGGCCGCGATCGGCCGAAAACGATCTTCAATGCGTTGACGATCAGACCGGAAAAGGCAATGGCGGCGAACAGAAAGGCCGATCGCCCGAAAAATCGCGCCAACCGGGCTTTGCCCCGCCGGCCCCGCAAAGACCAGTCGGCCGCCGCCGAGGCCAGCAACAACAAGGCCGCGGGAACCAGATACCATCCGGATTTGCCGACATCGGTGATGGCGCGCATGAACGCGAGCGCCGGCAAACGGCTGGCGCGTACGGCGCGAAAGACCATTTCGTCGAAGGGCATGACAGCGAGTACGATCACCAGCGCAAACGCGGCGGCGAACCCCAAGGCCGGCGTCGCCGGCCGCAAGGCATGGCTCGCCGGATGACGGTTCAGCCGGCGCCGAAAGCCGCCGATCGCGTCGCCGAAGCGCGCGCGCGGCACCGGTTGCGCGGTTCTGGCCGGCGGCCTATGCACTGGCTTCGGTTCATTCATGGGAAACGTCATGGCCAAACGGCAAAGCGGCGGCAAGCAAAATCACGGGTCCAACACGCGGCTCGCCCATATGGGGCACGATCCTTTCGATTTCCACGGTTTCGTCAATCCGCCGGTGGTCAACGCCTCGACGGTGCTGTTTCCCGACGCGGCGACCATGGCCGGGCGCAGCCAGAAATACGTCTATGGCACGCGCGGCACGCCGACCTCGGACGCGCTCTCCGCCGCCTTCGACGAGCTTGAAGGCTCGGCCGGCACCATCCTCGTGCCCTCCGGCCTCGCCGCCGTGACCGTGCCGCTGCTGGCATTTCTCGCCGCCGGCGATCACCTGCTCTGCGTCGATTCGGTCTATGGGCCGACGCGGCTTTTCGCCGACACGATGCTGAAGCGGCTCGGTGTCGAAACCGAATATTACGATCCGGCCATCGGCGCCGGCGTAGCGGCGCTGATCCGGCCGAACACGCGCGTGATCTTCACCGAATCGCCGGGCTCCAACACCTTCGAGATGCAGGATATTCCGGCGATCGTCGCGGCGGCGCAGGCGGCCGGCGACATCGTCACCATGATCGACAACACCTGGGCGACGCCACTCAATTTTCGCGCCCTCGATTTCGGCGTCGACATTTCCATCCATGCGGCGACGAAATACCCGTCCGACCATTCCGACACGCTGCTCGGGTCGGTTTCCGCCAATCAACGGACCTGGAAACGCCTGCACGACGCCTTCATCGCGCTCGGCGTCCCGGCCGGGCCGCAGGAGTGTTACCAGGTGCTGCGCGGCTTGCGCACGATGAAGCTGCGCCTCGACAAGCAGGGCGAAAACGCCCTCGCCCTCGCGCGCTGGCTTGAAGGCAAGCCGGGCGTCGCCCGCGTGCTGCATCCCGCCCTTGCCTCCTTTCCGGGACACGATTTGTGGAAGCGCGACATGAAGGGCGCTGCCGGCCTGTTCGCCATCGTGCTCGACGGCGGCGGGACGGAGGCGGCGCACCGGTTCCTCGACGCGCTGGAGATTTTCGGCCTCGGCTATTCGTGGGGCGGCTACGAGAGCCTTGCCGTCCACGTCAACCTTTCAGACCGCGTCGTGGCCAAGGGTCCCTACGCCGGGCCCTTGATTCGGCTGCAAATCGGCCTGGAGGATGTCGCTGACCTGAAGGCCGACATCGAACGGGGGTTGAGAGCGGCGGCGGGGTGAGACATCATCGGCCGTCTCGGAAGGACGGTAACCGATGGATCGTTTGCTCGCCGATCTGGTTGGCGGCGTAAACCACGCCCGGTACCGCGGGCAGGCCGGCGGTCACCTCCGGCAACGAGCAAGGCGAGGAGCTTAAGGGCGGGGCATGAATACGGCGCCAACCGGAGGGCCAGGCGAAGGCGCCCTGGCCGGAAAGCCGGGTGCGGCCGGTCAGATTGCCCGACAGCGTATGGGCGAAGGTCTCCGACAGGCCGGCGTCGCCGGCGTTGGCGGCCGAAACGAGCCGGTCGAAGCCGTCGTAGACGTAGGTCCAGTCGTCGGTGGCGGGAATGCCGTCGATGGCGACGATGCGGCCGAGCGCGGCTTGTCAAAAAAGATGCACGACAGCCATTAACCGACATTTGAAAATGAAGCCAAAGCGAATGTAGACACAATATATAATATATAAATAGCTATTTCTAACAATACATAATAAACGCTTCTGCCATGAAAAATCACATAAAGCATGAAGAAAAATATTGTAAAAATTGAGTCCGCCGCAACATCAACCGGATATAAATCACTCTCCCAATTTAGGTCAGTAGCTCTTAATAATATCCACACCAACGAAATGATCAGTGACAATAGTGAAAATATCTGTTTAATAATTACCAACATGATTACACCTTTCTTTATTTCTTCTGAGCGATTTATTACCACCTATGCATGACATCGATCGAATCGACATTGTTACTCGATCCAGTTTGGAAATCGTTTCGCCCCGGAATCGCCGGGTCGGTATCGGGCAATCCCGAATAGTGCTGCCCGGCCGATGCGGTGCTGCGGGCGCCAACGGTCCCGGCCCAGTTCGAAAAGGCTTCCGCAATCGTCTGGCCTTTCGCAATTGTCTTGCCGAACTCGGCTCCCGCACGATTGCTCGGAATGTCTTCCTTCGAGAAAGCTGATCGATAAGATTCTTTGCCGCGCGCTCTGCCATACGTTTCGCCCACTGCCTGCCTCACCTCATTTGCGACGCCCAAAACCTCAACGGCCCTGACCGGGACGCCCCGATTGGAATACGCTGCCGCTTCCGCCAAGTGCCTCGTGTCGACCCAGCCGTATTTTTCCGTGTAAAAGTAACGGTTTTCGTTCGCCTTCTTTCCTATTTTTGATGCAGCATAGCCCGACAGAACGTCATACGCCGTTGCCTTTGGGTTCTTTGCCCTGAAATCTTTCTCAAATTTGGAAAAATCCTTTTCGACATTTTTCGGATCGGTAGCTCCGGCTTTGTTCGGAGCATGCCCATTATTGTCCGCCTTGTTGACCGGGTCATTTTCGGCATAGGCGTAGCGGTTGGTGCCGACCCCGGGCAGGATCGGATCCCAGTCGTCGGGGCTGACGAATCGGCCGATTCGGAAATCAGATATCGCGGTTGACTATTTCCGGCTTCCTCAGATCGGCATTTGATGGGAATGCCTTGATTGGCGAAAAATCCAATTTCCAAAAGTCCACACTAGAAATAAAACCGTCTCCCTTGGAATATACCGTAACCAAAACGCCGACGTTGTCCAAATCATCAAAGCAATATTCGTCGATCACAGCTTCCGGGGTTTCTACCCCGGAAGACCGGTCAACAATACGGAAGCTGCCCATGCCCCCGTCGTCGAATGGCGCGTAATGGGCGGTCGGGTCGTGTTCCAGACCCGCAAGTTCCGAGAGGTACTCGGTTAACCGCTTGCGTTCGGCCTCATAGCGCTCTCTACTTAACGGTAATGCGACCGACATTCACGACGTCCTTCGACCTGCCAAACGCATTGTAGGATATTGTCCGCCCGTCGACGGTGATGGAACGGGAAATGGTATGACCAATCGGCACATTTGTCTTTGCAAGATCGTTTCGGATGGCCTCTTGTACCTTTGCGACATCCATTTTTGCCGCTTCGACATGACGGGTTGAATGATATTCCTGATTCGTGTTTCTGCCGAATTCCACCGAACGATCTTCTTGTTTCGTTTCCTTCTCGTTGTCATCCTTCTCCGGATCGGGCGGCGTTGCAGCCGTGCCGGACGTATCGGTTTTGCCCGCCGCCGCGGCGCCAAGGCGCGAAATCGCGTCGCCTATGGCATTTAGAACCCCCGTCGCCTGTTTGACAAATTGCTTGTTTTCTTTCGTACCCGGGATCGCCACCGGGGGAAGGGGCAAAGGTAGGGGAGCGGGTGCCGCGACTTGAGCCAGTTTGGTGTCCTTGGCTTTGGCAGGGTCGGCTTTGTCTTGATCCTTCGAGGGCGACTTGGCCACATGCCCATTATTATCCGCCTTGTTGACCGGATCGTTCTCGGCATAGGCGTAGCGGTTCGTTCCCACCCCGGGCAGCACCGGGTCGAGATCGTCGGGGCTGATGAAGCGGCCGAAGACGGGGTCGTAATAGCGGGCGTTGAGATACATCAGCCCGGTTTCGGCGTCGTAGCGTTCGCCCGCTGCCCGGCAGGCAATTGCGCAGCAAATGCCGGGAGGGGATGTAGACCTTGTTCGTCGGCGAACGCCGCGTTGGTCTTCTCGCCATAGGCGGCGTAGCCGGTCTGCTCGACCAGGGCTCCCGACGCGTCGGTGACGAAGCGCACCGAGGCGAGATGGTCGCGGTGGAGAAAGGCCGGCGTCGTCCCCGTCAGCCTGACATCCATCCATGGGTATCGGGTGAACGTCGCCCCGGAGGGGCGCTTCTCGAACTCGACGTCGGCGGCCGGGTAGCGCGTCGCCGCCGCGCCGGCCTTTTTCACCCTTGTGCCGTCGGGTCCGTAGGCGAAGGTCGTCATTGCCGGACCGGCCACCGAGGCCAGCCGGTTGCCGTTCGGCGGGCGGACATGGGTCCTTCCATGTCCGCTTTTCCGCCTCACCCCAAGTGAGCGTGCGCAGCCCGTCGGCGGTGAGGTTGCCGTTCAAGTCGTGGGCGAAGGCGCGGGCGCCGAGCGCCAGCGGCGCGTGCGGGCGGGGCAACCGGGGTCCCCGCCAGCGACGAGCGCTGCGAGGAGCCTAAGGGCGGGGCAGAGACTGGCGGTCTGGGCGGGGGTAGGCAAACGCCCCCTGCGCGTTAAGCCGCGTCCGGGTCGTCAGGTTGCCGTTCGTGTCGTAGGCAAACGTCTCGGTGAGCGCGGCGTTGCCGGCATTGGTGGCGCCGGTCAGCCAGTCAAGCGCATTGTAGGCGTAGCTCCAGTCCTCGGCCGAGGTCAGCCCGTCGACCGCGACGATGCGGCCGGCGCCATCGCGGCCGTATGACGTGTCGAGGAGTTTTGTTCCGCCCGGCCGCGTGGTGACGATGCGGGTGAGGAAGCGCCGTGTCGGCGAATAGGAAAAATCGGTGGCAACGCCGTTGGCGTAAGCGATGCGCCTGGTCTGGCCGCCCTACTCCGACATGACCAGCTTTCCCGAAGCGAGCAGGGTCGGACGGCAGGCGGCGATCTCGTCATCGTCGAGCGACCAGCGCCACAGATGCTCGGTCACTGGCGTCAGCGTTCCGAAGCCGGCGCGCTCGATAAACTCCTTCCAGCTGGAGACCCTTCCGCCCGAGCGCACCGGCGAAGCCAGATGCGTGCGGTTCAGGAAATTGTGGGTGTAAAGGTCGCGGATGCGGTCAATGCAATGGGTTCCGGCGGCGATGTCGCCGCCCCATTCCTTCTTCATACGTTCCAGTTGCGGGCGAAAGCGTTGGCCGCGCTCGCCCTCGCCGACGCCATAAAGGAACATCGGCACATCAACGCTTTGCGGAATGCGCGTGGCGAAAGCGTAGCACGGCGTTACCAGTGCAGAAACGCGGCGGACGATATCGGATAGGTAGAGAGGGTTGTAAAATTCGAGGTGACCCTCGAAGACGACATTCATGTGTTTTTCGCTTTTCCGGCACTCGACATCGATGAAATGGCTATAATATTCAGTGCTTTCAACGCGTGGTTTTGATCTGTTTGTTACCTTTTCTATTCCAAGCCAATGAATGCGATCATTTACTTCGGAAAGCTTTGATTTCAGATTCTTCATGGTGTAATATTTCAAATTTAGGTTGCTTGGAACGCCATAGAACCCTTGGTCCGGCTCCATGCCGATCTCCCCGGCGATATCGACCATCAACGGGAAAAAGGCCTCCGCACCCGTCGTTTCCGGCCAGGACCAGATCGACAGCACCGAAACCAAGGTCGGATCAGTGGCGAAAGTCGCGTGGCTGCCCGAAGGAACGGAATTCGTCATTCGGAGCGGTCCCTGCACTCACTCGCCGCGGCTCTTTCGGCCGGCGATGCTGTTGCGGGTCTTGTCCTTATCGGGAAATCCGGGGCGATCACGGATTGCATCCATCTTTCCGCGCTGGTTTCTTGAAGTCTGCCGCCCGGAGGGCACTTCATCCATCCACACTTTCTTCCTGTCCCACGAAGTCGCCGCGACATCCGGCCGTTTCGACGATACGCCCTTCGTTCCTAGCACGGTATTGACGCTCTTGTTGAGGAAGACCTTGCCCACCTCCGGGTTCTTGGCGTGGGTGATTGCCGCGCGCAGCGACCCGATTTGGTGAGCATCCAACGGCTTGGCGCTGACGGCTTCCCGCGATGTCCGTTGCGGCGTGCCGACTATCTTGCCCTTTTCGGCTGGCGAGAGTTTTGCGGCCTGCGCCGCTTCGTCCGACCGCTTGGCGATCTGCTTGCCGAGCACACTGAAGCCGGCGCCGGGCAGGAAGGACCCAGCGGCGGACCCGACGACAGAGATGGTCTTGTCCTGGGTCGTCGCTTGCGGATCGGTGAACGTCGAATAGACATCCCAGGCGTCGTAGGCCGAACCGAACGCCTCCAGCGCCGTCGCCCAATACCGGCGGATAGTTGGGTCTTCGGCTAACAAGCAGGTTTGAAAACAAGGCCCGTAAATCCTGATTTTTCATAGTATGACTTAAATCTATCGCTCGTAATTAAGTAAAAACGCAAGGCATACTCATCCCCAATGCGAAAAAAATCTGGCGCCCCGATTAACTTATCTGACAATATACGAAATATCGTAATACTATCAATATCTCGTTCCGCATATTTAAATCGCTCAAATTTGGAATTCATATAGTCAAAGCATTTGATCTCAACAACAGGAAACAATAATAACAATCTGTTTTTCCCGATATTACCATGAAAAACATCAAAACAATGCGAAAATGCCATCATACTAAGAAGGTAGAATGGTTCTTTTACAACCAACAATGGGTGCTCAGGATTCCAAATAAAATCTTCCAGGCTATCAAAGTTCTGATTTCTTTCGACAAACTGAAATTCCATCTTCTTGTTTTTCAATTCAGAGCGCTCTTTCTCAAGGAAAAAATCCGCTACACCGTACGGATTGTTAAAACCCGCAATACCCGGATCGACTCCCTTGTCTATTTTTGTTAGCCAATACATAAGTGCATTCAGTCTTTCTTGCCTTGGTCGTTAGCCCAGCCCTCCAGCGAGCTTTTTTCCGATCTCTTCCCAGCGGAGATATTCCGGTCAACTGCGCCAATCTCATTTCGCATTTGGTCGAGTATCTCCCGCGCTTTCTGTCGTGATTGAGCTCCGGATAACCTGCTTTGCACTGCGCGCGAGTAGGCTACGGAATGTCGTCCGGAGTGGTTTGTCAAACCGATTCCATTGGCCATGTCATTTATGTCGATATCGAACTTGCCGAGAATTGACCTGCTCCTTGCGGCGGCCGGGTCCGAAAGTTCGACAATATGATGGGCCTGCATTCCCGGCGACATTTTGCCCGTGGCCACAAGGCCGGATCGAAATGCCGTTCTTGCCGAGTTCGTGCTTCTCGAGACGGTCAACGAACGTCCGAGGTGCCCCGCCGCCAAGGCAGACGTGCTGGCCGCCCGGCTTGCGCCGCCAACGCCTGGGAGAGCGACCTGAGAAGCTCTTGCTGCCTGATCCAGGCCGATAAGAGCTTCGTTGTATGTGGCAACTGCGCCCAATAAATCAGCGACGGGATTAACCACCGAATTCGCTATTGATATGGATGAATTCGTAAATACGTCGAGCGAATGTACTCCAGTATTTACTGGGCCGATTGGTCCAACTTTTTCCCCAATATCCGGGATTGTCGACTGTGTGCCCGTTGGGATCGCTTTTGTTGACCGGGTCGTTGTCGGCATAGGCGTAGCGGTTGGTCCCGACGCCGGGGAGCACGGGGTCGAGATCGTCGGGGCTGATGAAGCGGCCGAAGACGGGGTAGTAATAGCGGGCGTTGAGATACATCAGCCCGGTTTCGGCGTCGTAGCGTTCGCCGATGTAGGATTTCGCCATCGCGAACGCCGCGTTGGTCTTCTCGCCATAGGCCGCGTAGGCCGTCGCTTCGACGACCGCGCCGGAGGCGTCGGTGACGGCCCTGACCGAGGCGAGATGGTCGCGGTGGAGAAAGGCCGGCGTCGTCCCCGTCAGCCTGACATCCATCCATGGGTATCGGGTGAACGTCGCCCCGGAGGGGCGCTTCTCGAACTCGACGTCGGCGGCCGGGTAGCGAACCGTCGAGACCGGCGAGTCCTTCATCGCCCGCGCCCCGTCCGGCCCGTAGGCGAAATCGGTCGCGACGCCCGCCATGGTCACGCGTTTCAGTCGGTTGGCCTCGTCCCACACGAGGGTCCTCAGCCCGTCGGAAGTCAGATTGCCGTTCAAGTCGTGGGCGAAGGCGCGGCTGCCCAGCGCCAGCGGCGCGTGCGGGCGGGCGAGCCAACCGAGGGGATAGGCGAAGGCGCCCTGGCCGGAAAGCCGCGAGCGGCCGGTCAGATTGCCGGACAGCGTGTAGGCGAAGGTCTCCGACAGGCCGGGATCGCCGGCGTTGGCGGCCGAAACGAGCCGGTCGAAGCCGTCGTAGACATAGGTCCAGTCCTCGGCGTCCTGGATGCCGTCGATGGCCGTTATGCGGCCGAGTGCGTCGCGGGCATAGGCGTTGTCGAACACGACCTGCCCGCCGGCGAGCGCGGTGCGCACCCGCATCGGCCAGCGCCGCTGCGGCGAATAAGCGAAATCCGTCGCCGCGCCGTTGGCGTAGACGATGCGCCGCGTCTGGCCGTCGGCCTCGTAATCGATGGAGGTCACAAGGCCGGGGATGGAGCGCAGCAGCCCGGCGGCGTTGTACTGCCAGGGCTGGCCGGCCGTGCCCGCGCAGACCGGCGACGGCGCATAGCAGGTCCACAGATTGGCGCGGCCCGCATCCTCGCCATGCGTGGTTTCATGGACGAGGCCGGCGATGGTGGCGACGCGTTTCTTCTCCGCGCCGGACGGGTGATAATCGATCGCATGGCTGGCGGCGGCGTTGGACGACGACGTCAGCCGGCCGATGTTGAAGGCGCCGGGGCGAGCCTCGTCGTAGATGTTGGTCATCAACGCCGGATCGGCGACGACGGGCGCGGCGATACGGCGGGCCAGCGGCCGGCCGAGCTGATCGTAACTCATGGTGGTGACGACGCCGCGCGCATCGCTCTGGCGGATCATGCGGTCGGCGTTGTCGTAGGCGTAGGTCCACGTGCCGAGATCGGGATCGGAGGCGCCGACGCGATTTCCCGCCATGTCCCACCGGTAGGACCATGACGCGCTGTCATGGTCGCGCACCGCGATCAGCCGGTTGAGGATATCGTAGGTGGCCAGGGAACCGCGTGTGAATGAAGGGCCGACCGCCGGCGTCGGCGCCATATCGCTGCGCCAGATCCTATCGCCCCGTGTCGACGTATACGTGTCGGTGATTTGGCCGAGTTCGTCGGACAGCCGCGTGAGGTGAAGCGGCGCATTGGCCGAGAACGGCGTTGCATACAGATAATGAAAGTAGGTCCGGAACGAAGCGTCGGGATTGACCGTCTTGACGATACGATCGGCCCAATCGAACGAATTGACCGTGTAAAAAGCCGACTCGTTGGAAAAATACGGAAAGGTTTTCTGCGCGATGTTGCCTCTGGCGTCAAAGACCGTATCGACGCGCCGCGTCGGGCCGCCGGCGGCGTCGCCCGGCGTTTCCTCGCGCCAGACGCGGCCGAGACCGTCGAAAAAGCTGCGCGAGATTTTCTCGCCGGCGCCATTCGGCAGCGGTTCGGCGACGACGATCGCCTGACGGGCCGGGTCGCCCTCGAATTCGAAGCGGGTATTGCGGAAATATCCCCCGGCCGATTCGGCGTAGCGCGCCGGCCGGCAAAAGGCGTCCTGCTGGAACGTATGGACGATGCCATTCCAGTCGGTCTTCGCGGCGGGAACGCCGCAGGCGGCGTTCCATACGGTCGTGGCGACAAAGCGCGCATCGGCGGGATTGGCGCCGAGGGCGAAGAAGCGCGGCGCGCGCTCGGCGACGGGGTAGAGGTGGTAAAGGCTGTCGTAGTCCCACTCGGTGCGCTGGCCCGCGCCATCGACATGCGACAGGCGGTTGCCCCAGGAATCATACGTGAAATGATGCGTGCGGTAACGGCTCGGCTCCGGTCCATAGTAGTTCATGAACTCGATTTGCGAGGTCAGTTCGCCCTTGCGCGGCGCCGCTTCGTTGGGGCCCCCATCGTAGTAGTAATAGGTCAAGGCGAGGCGCGGATCGGTCGCCGTCGCCCCGGCAAGAACAGTATCGTACCGGGCAAGGTTGGTGATGTAGGCCTGCGGATCCGCGGCGAAAGCGCGGTAGGTGGTCTTTTCATCGCCGACGAAGTCGACGCGGCCAAGATCGCGATCGACGACGACATTGGCCCAGGCGTCGAATTGCCGTTCGATGCGTGTGACGAGCGATATCCCGCTGGTCAGCCTGGTTTCGGTGGCGGTGTTCAGCGCCCACCACGGCCGAACGGCGGCATTCACCGTCCAGGTCTCGTCGACCCGTTTGACCTCGTTGCCCGCTCCGTCCTTCCAGACGATGGTTTCCGGCAGGCCGTGGCTGGCGAGGTCCTGCCGCCAGATTGTTTCAACCGTCGGACTGGCGGTCTCGCCATTGGCCGCGGGTTTCGTTTCGACGGTCTTGCGAAAGCCGAGGAATTTGCGTTCGCGCGGATCGTATTTGCCGCCTTCGTATGTCCAATTCGTCGCCGCCGCCGGGCCACGACCGTCGGAGATCGACATCCGCGTGAGCGTCGCGATGACCTGCGGCAGGTAGGCGTTGGCCCAGGTCGAGGACGGCTTGAACTGAAAGCCGAGGACGCCGCCGAATTCCGTCGTCACGCCGGTCATGAGGTGCGGGGCGGCGCTCCCGGCCCTGGAGAGCCTGACCTGCCATGTCGAGTAGACCATCCATTGGGCGCCACCGGTTCGACTCAGCATCTGGCTGACGGTGTCGACCATTCCGTCGCCGTTGAAGTCGCTCGCGCCAAAGCCGCCGGTCAGGGAGACGCCGGCGACGGCATGCGTGCCGGCTCCGCCGGCGCCGCTGCGAAGGGCGTAGACGGCGAGCGGGAACATCTGGCCGGAAATGTCCGGCAACTGCCCTGTCTGGGTGTAAACGGCGTATCGGTCGATCGGGAATTCGGCGGCGAGGATTTCCGAACGGCCGTCGCCGTCGATATCGCCGAGATAGGTGTGGTCGCCATGGCCCGCGCCGAGGCTGCCGGACCCGCCGGCGGCAGAAGTATTCAATACATTGATGAAATACGTTCCGGTGCCAAGGAACACCCGCCCCGACAGCTGGGGAGTCTCAGAGCCGCAGCCATACAACGACTGGCAAGCGTAGCTGGTCGCCATTTCGACAATATCGTCGACGCCATCGCCATTGACATCGCCGATGCGGCAGCCGGCGTGTGCTCCGCTGTTCGGCGCGGCGGTGCAGACGACGCTGACCGGCGCGCCGCTCGCCAAGAAAAATGCCGGGTGGCTGACCGTCCATTGCGCGCCGTTGCGTTCCAACAGATCGTAACTGTTGACTGCGGCGCCATAGGCGAGCAACCGCGGACGGCCGTCGCCATGCACGTCGATCTCGCCGATGAGCGATGGCAGCGGCCAGCTCAGCTGCCATTCGCCGGAAAACGCATAGCTTGGATGGGTCGCGTAACCGGAGACGCGCAAATTGCGGTCGACGCCGTCGGGTTCGAGATCGACAGTAACCCGGGCTTCGGCGACCGGTTGATAAGGATCCGTTGGCGCTTCAGCGCAATCCTGCTGAAGACCGGGGTGGTTGACCGCGTTGCAATAGACCGTCGTGCGCGAGAGATCGGCCTGGAATTCGACAATGCCGGCGACGCGGCTGTCAAAGGTCGGATAAATCAGGGCGCTGCGGCTGCGCTCAGGCGCGAAACGCCCGAACCGCATCCGGCTGCTGCCGAAGCGATCGAAATCACCAACACCTGGATTCAAGCTGACCTGGCCGTGGTCGGTCATGATGTTGGAGGTGCTGAAGGATTTGAGGCGAAAGGCTGTGGCTGAATTGTCGCGCACCAGCAGGTCGTCGCGGCCGTCGGTATTGACATCGTAGGCGAATGTTTCGGGCGACAGGCTGCCCGGCTGGCTGGAGCCTATGGTGGCTGTGTCCCAGTTCCCGTCGATGCCGGCATAGGTAAAGGTGGTGACCGGGCGTTGCGTCCCCGCCGTCACTGCTCCGGAAGCATTGACGACCGCGTCCGACCCGTATTGCCGGATGCGGATCAGCCGCGAAGCGGCCGACACCGGCGCCGCGTCGTATTCGAGGGCGAACGCGCTTCGCATCGCGCCGCCGACGCTGACCGAGACGCTTCGGATGCGCTGCCGGGTCTCGGACAGCGAACGGCCATTGGCCTGCAGGATGAAGTCGGGCCGCGCCTCGCGATAAAAGCGGATGACGACGCCGTTATAGGCGATGGTCTCGGGATAACAGACCGGCCGCTCGGGACAGGACCAGGCGTAGGTCACCGCATTGCCGTGCGTGTCGGTGACGCTTCCGGCCAGCCAGCGGTAGCGGTAGGCAAGGTCGTGGTCCTGGCTGCCGGGCGCAAGCGCGCCGGCGGCCGACAATGCTCCGACCGACCGCAGCACGGTTCTTGCGCCGTCGCGGGCCGTGATTTCCCACTCATTGGCGACCGTATCGAAGCGAATGCGCCGATAGCTTTCCCGCTCGGTCGCATGGGTGCCGCCGGCGGCGCACGACGGACTGACCACACTCGCGCCGCAAGGGACCAGTTCTTCCCCGTTAAGCAGGAAAACATCGTTGTTGTCGAAGGCTGGCACGCCCAGGCGCGGGCGGGCGCGCTCGATGACAGGAAGGCCGCTCAAGCCCCAGCCATAACCGAGCCAGCCTTGGTATTGTCCGCCAAGCCGGCTCTTGCGGATGGATTCGTATTCGAACGACAATGCCGGTTCGATGTCGCGGAAATCCGGCGCCGGAAGAGGAAATGCGAAGGCAAGCGCGCCGTTGCCGCTGGCGTCGGGCAGCCTGACTTCGGGCGCCTTGACTTCGGGGATCAATCCCGTCTGCGCGCCGACGGTCGCCGGCGCCGCCATACCCGCACCGGGAGGAGCGTCGGCGCCTTCTTCGGCAGCCTGCGCATCCGACGGCTTTTCCGGATGTTGGGCGCTGGCGTCGGGCTTTGGCTCGGGCGCCGCCGTGTCCGGCGGATCGACGGCCGGCGCGGTTTCGACATTGGCCGGCGCGGCGGGTTCGCCGCTTGTTGCCTCCTGGGCGAGCGCCGGGAGGGATGCGACCACCAGGAAAAGCACTCCGGCGGCAAGGCTCCGCAATCGAAGGCGCCAACCGTGCATTGCGCTGCTCCCCATTGCGTTGCCTCGGGTCAGCAACCTAATGGTGTGTCTGGTTTCAAGTCAAACGGATTTTCGATTTGCTTGGCGCACGTTCGCCGAATGCCGATGCGCGTGGAGATTTCCAAATCGCGCGAACAGGGCGCGTCCTTTTTCACGTTGGCGATGGCGGACAACGCCAGCAGCCGTGATCTACGTCATGGCTGATCACCGCGGCGTTTTCAGGCGCGCCGGCCCAATGGATCTCCGCCCGTTTCGGGGTTGAGGACGCCACAAGATTGTCCGGATGCGGCGGGCGACGCCGTGGAGCTTCCTCGCCGGCGTGCGTGTGATGAGTGGCGATCCCGGCAGGGCTCGAACCTGCGACCATCGGCTTAGAAGGTCACTGGTCTCTTGACGTAACCACTTAATTTCTAAGCGTTTTCTATCGCCTGTTTTGACACTATGCAATTGCGATGCAATTGGCGAAGGCTGGCGATCCCGCCGCGATTCGAACGCGGAATCATCGGTTTAGAAGACCGAGGCTTTATCCATTAAGCTACGGGACCAGCAAGCCCCACGTTTAAACGAGTAGTGTCCTCTGGGCAAGGCGTTCGCGCCAGCCTTCGTTGTCCATCGTCCCGTCGAAGTGGTTGTTCTTCGACAAGTTCTCGGTCGCTGTCAGCACTTGCAGGTTCCAAGGCACATGCAGGCCGCAGACATGAGGATGCTTCAAGGGGATTATGTGGTCAACGTGACGCGAGGTGCCCGTCTCACGTTCGAGCCGTGTTGCCTCTGCATAGACTGACTTGATCGCCGCCCGCTGGCTTTCGCTCAACCAAGGAGGTGTCGCGGACAGTTCAAGCGCGCGGCGCTCTGCCTCCATCGCCTTCCAGCGCGCCTTGACCTCGGGGCGCTTGTAGTAGGCGCGACAGAAAACGCGGGCCGCTTCCATGACCTCGGGGCGCCGGTAGAAGTCGCGCATATACGCCTTCTCGAAGGCTTGGCCTTTCGGAGAGGCCGAATAGCGCTTCTGCGCCTCCAACTGCGCCCTGCGGCCCTTGTCGGTCGCCTCATACTGCTTCTGCCTGATCTGCAGGCACTCGCGGCAGCAGCTTTGCTTCCAGTTCCAAGGTGCGACATGGCCGTGCTTGCAGGGGAGGCCCCGATTGCACCACGCCACACCAAGCCGCTTCGCCTCGTCGAGCGAAGGCAACTCATCGAGTGGCTGGATTCTGGTTCGCGTGTCCATGCGCGCATCGTCGCAGGATCGACTGCGCTACCTAACCGAAGTTGTAGATGTCACCTGCCACAGGCCTTGCTGCGACGCCGCCAAAGTGAGAACCTGCCCGCGAGCATCAACAACGCGAGTAGTGATCCCGTGGCCTTTGTCATTGAAAACCTTCGACTGAAAGAACTGGCAATCGTCGCGGAGCAGAACCGCCCCGCATTTGAGTACTTCGTTCAATTCGTTCAGGCAGCAGGCTATCCGTCGTTGCAGGCTTTCGTCTTGGAAAGTGACGAGGCTAAGGCAGGAGCGGTGATTCTCAGTTTCCTGAGAACACCGTTGCCGAAAGGCGTCGTGCTCTATGACGGAATTGCGCGCCCTTATGCGCCTGAGAAAGCCAAGTGGCTCCTCCTTGGATGGATATTCCGCGATGCGCCAGAGCAACGGCTAAGGCCAATGGTGGCCTCTATGCCTGGGCGCAATACTGTTGAAAAGCAGGCATACCTCCTGAACCAGTTGCGCGCGTTCGCAGGCGAGATTTTCCCGGAGGCGTCACGTTGGGAGTGGACCGCCGTTTCTGAAGTCGTGATCGACCGACTTGAGGGAAGCCGCCGAGCAATCAAGGGCACCCTGTTCGAGGCCATTGTTCGACGCAACCTTGAGAAGATTTTCGCGACCCAAAAGGTCAAGCTGGAAATCGGCAAGACAGAAATCAGGCTTGGCGGTGAGACCTATGACGTGAGCGTGGTCGGCAGCAAAGGGCAAATCCTGATCCCCGTGAAAACGCGCGAAACAATGGGTGGCGGTCACGCGCTCCTTTTCACGCGAGATATTCACAAGTCGATTGCCGTCGCGCACGAATCTGGATTCGATTGCCTGCCCGTGATCATCGCGGAAAGCTGGGCCGGGGATTTGACGACCCTTTCTTGCAAGGATCACGTCTATATAAACATGAACCCCAACCAGATCATTGAAGTCGAACCGCTGCTTGCCATTGAACTCGAAAGACGGCTTCCCGCCTTTCAGTCAATCATGTGATGAGGCGGCGCTGCGCCATCTCGCAGTAATCGCGGTTCAGGTCGATGCCGACGAAGCGGCGACCATTGTTCAAGGCGACAAGCCCCGACGTGCCTGACCCGAAGAAGGGGTCGAGGACAAGACCGCCGCGAGGACTGCCTGCAAGCACGCAAGGCTCTATCAGTTTTTCGGGGAACACGGCGAAGTGCGCCTCGCGGAACTTCCCGAGGGACACTGACCAGACCGTGCGCTTGTTGCGTCCAAGGGGATGAAACGCTTGATCCCAACGGGCATCGTGAAGGTTCGAGTTGCCGCCGTTCTTCCCTGACTCCGGCGTGCTGCCACGCTTGCCCAAGTGATTGCGGCCACCGCGCATTTTGCTGTTTTCAGAGAATGTGACGTGCGGCTCTCGAATGGCATCTGCGTCGTAGTAGTAGTCCTTCGTCTTGCTGAACATGAAAAGGTATTCGTGGTCAGTCGTCGGCCTCGTCTTCACCGAGTGAGGCATCGCGTTCGGCTTGTGCCAGATCACGTCAGAGCGAAGGGTCCAACCATCGTCCACGAGGGCCAAGGCGACACGCCATGGCATACCCAGCAGCGCGCCATCGCGGTACTTGTCGCCAAGGTTCAACCATAAGGTGCCGTCGTCGCGCAATGCCTCGCGAACGTGCCGGAACACTGTGACAAGGCGGTCGATGTAGAGCGCGGGCGTTTCCTCTGACCCAACCTGTCCTTCGACTTCGTAGTCACGCTGACCGAAGTAGGGCGGGCTGGTGACCGCCGTGTTGAATACCCCCTTGGGGCTTCGAGCGAGAACTTCCGCTGCATCGCCGTTGATGATGAAGTTCGCCGCCGTCCAGTCAGCCGACAGGATGTCATCCGCACAGATAACCTGCGTCGTCTCCGCGGCTTGGAACAAGGATGCTGTCTGATCGGCAGGAATGTGCTTCATGGAATCTCAATGCTGGGCTGGGGCGGTTCACCACTATATGCGCCACAAACCGCGCTCACCGCAACCAATCCCTAGTGCCACCCACGTTTTTCGTCTCCCGCAGCGGCCCATCACAACCCCGGTTGAACCGCTTCCGGGGAAGGACGTAACGTCGTTGCATGAGGTATCATGCTACCTCACCATCAACGGAGATAGAAATGACCAAGCAAGAAATCGCCCGCGAACTGGAAACCCTCGGCGTCACCTCTGACGGCCAGCCAGATCAAGAAGACCTCCCTCCCGACCTGAACGCGATGCTGACGAAAGCCAAAGCGAAAGCGGCCTCGAACGTCGTCGCCCTGCCGACGACGAAGAAGGTCCGCGCCTTGGAAGATCGCGTTCTCGTCGAGCCGACGAGCGACTTGTCGAATGTTCGCCCGATACGCGAGGGCACGAAGCGGCACGCGATGGTTCAGGCCCTTCTGAAAGGCTGCACCTTGGACCAACTCGCGACGGCCACGGGCTGGAAGCGCGACGTTGCGGGCGCGGCGATTTACACCGACCTCAAGGCCGCTGGTCTCGGCGTGCGCCGCGAAAACGGCCTGCTGATCCTGATGCTCCCGAACGGGTCGAACGTCGTGCCGCTGCGGCCTGCCGCCGCCAACGCCGACAAAGCCGCCAACAGATAACCCCAACCATCAACCGGGACTCGGAAAGGGCCGCGCAATCTGCGCGGCCCTTCTGACTCCTAGAGGTATCATCATGTTCCGAATTCTGATTACCCCGGCCATTTTCGACACGCGCGAGACAGCATCTGAGGCGCAGGGCCTTGCGATGCGCGAGGCGCGTGCACTGTCCCCTTGCCTGCGGCCAGATGGTCGAGTGCCGCGTCTATCGTATGGGCGTGCCGACGCGCGACGACTTCGGTCGAGACGTGACGCCTGCCTTCCTCGTCGGTCGAGCCATCGGCACGGCTGATGGTGTTGAGTGGCGCGTTCCGGCCCCGCTGGTCAGGAGGGTCGCATGAGAAGCCTTCTGCCCGTGTTCATCAACGCGCCCTCGCGCTACGTCGCGCAACCTGACGGGTCAAACCTGATCGAATTGACGGTCCTGCTGACGCCCGAAGAAACCTACCGCCTGTTCGATCTCGCGGCGCACGTTGAACTTGACGGCGAGACAGCCCGCATCCTCGACGAATGGGCATCCAGCGACAGGCCGCACTTTGGCGGCGAAGCAATCGGCGGTCCCGTCCGCTTCTGAGCCGCACACCGTTTAAACGACATGGGCGGCCTCGTCGAAGGCCGCCCGTTTCCGCATCAGCAGCGCCTCAGAGACGGGCGGTAGGCCGTTTGCCACATGTGCAGGGGCCAACCGTCGAGCGGCCCAGCGCTGACCGGCGCTAGGCGGCGCTGTCAGTAATAGCCCTTCAAGTGCCCGACTTCCATGCGCTGCGGCTTGAGGTATTGCGACGCGAAGGCGCAGATTGCGAGGCTTACCCCAAGGTCTCCGTGGCCCGATGCGTTCCGGGACTGCGTGATGATCTGGTTTCCAGCCGCCGTTGTCGTCAGTTGGAACGACGCGAGGTCTTCTTCGATCTCCTGCCGCAATGGCAAGTCCTTCGCGAATGTCAGTTCGCCCGATGCGAACATGACGGAAAGCGCTTCGATGATCAGCGACTTTGCCGCGTTCACATACTTGCCTTTCCGCACCCAGTTCTGACCTGCCACCATCTGAATTGCGAGGTGGGGGCAGTTCTGTTCCGTCAACTGATCCGACACGACACGCCCCAAGGACGATGCGTCGATGCAAAGGTCTGTCTTGCCTGTGAACGGCTGGGCGTTCTTGAGGCGGATCAGGTGGTCAACAACATCGACGTAGGACACGCCCCGAAAGCGATCCGCATAGACGATAGTGCGCTCGCGCGGCCCAAGAACAACGCGCCCGCCGTCCACGGTTGGAAATTGCTTGTCACGGATTCCGACGATGGCCGTGAAGTCATTCGCCTGCCCCAAGTCCGCCGAAAGCCAGAAACGGTCATAGCCTGTGACGCGCGGAATTGCCGGATCGTGGTTTGTCTCGTTGACGACACGGCCATCTGGCAGGTTGATCAAGTTCAAAGTTTGGGCCATACTGCCGCCTCCTCAGAATTTGCTTTCTCGATCATGTCGAGGTCGAAGTAGCTGACCCCGTCGCTGAGCATTTCCACGAGCACCTCTTGCCGAAACTTCGTCGGGGAAAGCTGCTGCCGAAGCCGTTCGACCTTTGCCGACATGCGCGGAATGTCCGTCCCGCGAACCACGATCCGGTGAATACCGTCGTCGGGCTTGGCGTTCAGAAACAGGCCAGCGAAGAAGTTCTTTTTGCCCGCAGGCGTTGACGCGTAGAACACCTGCCCGTCGTCCGTCAGCATCGGCAAGATGGCCGTGATCACGTCTTCGCCGCCGTTGTCCCCCGGCAAGAAAGCCGCCTCGTCCACTTGCAGCAAGGTTGCCGTATAGCCCCGGATCGTCGCGCCCGACGCTGGCACGGCGATGAACCGCCCGCCCGTGTTGACCTCAATCTCCGTCTGCGTCGCCCGTTCGATCACCATGTCCGTGCCGCGCAGATAGAGACCGACCTTGCGCGTGATCTCGCGCGTTTGGCGCTCTGCTGGCGCAAGACAGATCGTTGTTCCGCCTCGCTGCAACTCCATGACCCCGCGTGCCGCGAGAACGCAGCTCTTGCCCGATTGCCGCGCGATGCGCAGGGCGACCGTCGATGCTGTGCTTGTAATCGCCTCAACCTGAAACGGGTCAGGCGTCGCCTCCCTTCCCAGTTCGAGGACAGGAAGTGCGCCAGTAAGGGCCGATGGGTCTAGGCGACGTTCGAGGTCGCGGCACCAGTCTTGAAGGGCATCAAACAACGGCATCCCCCAGCGATAGGACGCGTTTGCGCATCCTCCGCAGCAGCGGTTCGCGGGCGGCTGGAACTTCCTCGCAAACCTCCTGCAAGATAGCTCGCATCGTGATCCATTCCGGCGACTGCGCGAGGGTCACTTGCACGTTGACCTGAGTTGCGAGTTTCCCCTGCATCGTCGCAATGTCGCGCAGCACCTTCCGCAAGCCCTCCATCGCGGCCAGCGCGAAGGCATCGTCATTCGCCGCCTCGGCCTTCGTGATCAGCTTTTCGACCCGGCGAGCCAAGGACTCGTAGGTGTTCGCAATGTCCATCCGGTCTTCATTGACGACGGCTGCATCCGCCTCGATCCCTCGACACGGTTCTTCGCCAAGATGCGCAGCCTTTCTTCTTCGGGCATTTTGCGCATCCAGCGTGCGACCGACGTGTCCGCAATGCCGACTTGCTTCGCCACCTCGAACATCGACCGGCGGCCGAGGATGATGTCTTCCTTGATCTTCTGCTGCGACGCCGCAGGCAGTTCATCCAGCTTGAAGCGCGGTGCCATCAGGAAAGACCCCCGAGTGTGGTTGAGCGCCCGTCACGGCGGGCCTTATCGTCCCGGTAGAATTGAACGCGCTGGCGCAGGTCAGCCATCTCGTCAACGGAGACATCAGCCAAATGGTCATGGACAAAGTTTGCCGCTTCTTCCCGCACACCAGCCGCGAGGAGGTTGCGGCGCTGCTCGCCCGGCTTCATCCCAGCCAGGTAACACTCAACCGCCTGCGCGAGCAAAGCGATCCAGCCGTGAAAGCTGCTGTTGGGTCTAGGAAGAACTGCTCGCCGCGCTCCACACTTGCCCCGTCTCTGACACGAAGACGAGCTTGCCGAAGGCGTCGGTCGCAGATCGGTAGGCCCATTCGAGGCAGGCCTGTTCCTCAGGCGTCAGGGTCGGCATTGTTGCCCCCGGCGTTCGCGGCCATTTCCATGCGGCGGAACTTGTCCTGCATGTGGCCGGGGAGATCATCCAAGCTGCGGAAGGTGCGAACCTTGTAGCCTTCGCGCTCGGCCTGCAAACGCCGGTGCACGATGCCCGTGCCGGTCTGCATGTCGGCCCGGACATACCGGACGCGTTCATGCTCGTCGTCGAAAGTGAACACGGTCGATTTCATGATTTCCGACTGGCCGGTGTTGCGTCGCGTCGGGTCTTCGGCGGTATCCGTCACGCGCAGCGGCACGCCGCGCTTTTCGGCTTCCTGCTTCGCCTCACGGTACTTGCTCGGGTTGCGGGCATCCTCGCGGGACAGATAAACGCCCGCCTCTTGCTGCGACCCGCCAAGCACCCAGTTGCCTGTGGCGTCCTGCGTGAAGCCAGCGTTCTGCATCGCTCGCTCCTTCTCCTGTTTGGAGAGCATGGCCATGAGGTTGTCGATGGCCGCGATGGAGTCTGGCTTCTTCGTGTCGGCCAGCTTGCCGAGCAGTTCGTCGTTCTTTTTCTTGATGCCGCCGATTTGCGCTTCCACGGATTCCGCGATCTTCGGCAAGATGGCTTCGATGAGTTTCGGCGCAAGGGCTTCGATCAGGGCTTGGGCCTGCTGGTCGTTTTGGTCGGGCATTGTCTGTTCCTTCTCTCAAACAAAAGCGGCAGACCCGTTCCGAGCTAGGGCCTGCCGCTCCCGTCAACCTGAGAGAAGTAGCAAGCCTGACCTGCCAGTGAACGAACGATAAGTCATTCAAACAGCGTCTAAAATTCGAGAATGAGGTGGAGGTTGAATAAGAAAGGTGGAGGTCAGGCCGAGATTCCATAGAGCCAGTCGTCAGCCGGATCACGAGGCGGGCAGAGCCAAGGCTTGGCTGCTCGCCGGGTCTCCTTGGTACGACCTGACTTCGTGACAGGCGCAGGCGGTGGGGTGCTGCTGGGGCGGCGCGATTATCTTCGTAACGATCCGGGAAGTCGCGGCGGCTCGTCTCTCTGCGGGCGTCGGTGGCGGAAGGGCTGGGACTTCGCGCTTCGGGCGTTCGGCACGACGGCGCAGGCGTTCCGCGTGGGCCGCTTCCCTCAAAGGCTTTCTGTTCGGCCCAGAGGGCGCGGGCTTTTTCGACGCCAGTTGCGCGCACGTCGCCAAGATAAGGCATGTCGCCGCCGTCCAGTATGGCGATGATGGTTTCGCGCACCTCTTTCGGGTCTCGGTCGATCACGAGGCCGATTTCCGCGCGCATGTCTGCCCAAGGGCCAGTGGGTGCCGTCAGAAACAGGAGGGCTTCACGGCGGATCAAGTCGCCTTCCTTCGGGTTCGACGCGGACGGGCTGCCCGCGAACAGATCGACAATCGCTTGCTTCATGACGGCGATGTAGAGCTGCTGTTCCTCGTAAGCGACTGTCACCACGGGCAACCCTCGGGCTTCTGCCATATGTCCAAGTGATGGATGACTGGCGCTAAGATGAACTTCTCGGCCTCTGCGCGCTCGGCTGCTGCCGTCGTCTTCTGCCATCGGACATAGACGGTCTGCGGGGTCAGACCCTCGTCAGGCGTCCAGACCGCGACAACATCTAGGCCGCGTTCGCGCAAAAGGTTGGCTGTCAGGTCGAGAGCGCGCCATACCATCAGAAAGGTCTCGCCCCTGTGATACGATAGGCACCCGGTGCGCCTTCGTCACGCGGCCCCGGCCAGGAATGGCCTACGCGCAGACCCTTCGACGTGTTCGCATCTTCTGCAACTTTGCGCTGGTAGCCTGTCGGCTGGCCATCCCAAAAGAAAGTGATGGTGCGGTCAGTGCGCCGAACGTCCACGAGTGTTGCCGCGTCAAGCATCGTGCAAGGCTCCGGGCAGCAGGGAGTTTGCCAAAGCACGGTCGGCCTCAGTCGGGGGCTTGTTCCAGAGGATCAGCGGCGTGCTGTCCCGGTCAGCGATCCCGGCAACGTCGAGGCAGTTGCCAAGGAGAAGGGCGAGGCGTTCATCCGGTTTCGGGGGCGGGCTTGGGGGCGGGCTTCTTCATGCGAGCACCAGCGGGAAAGGTGGAGATAGGGATCTCGAACTGCGCGCCTGCACGCGGCGCGACGACGATTCCGGCCTTCTTGCGAAACAGGAGGACGTTGCCCGCGATGATCTCTTTCGCCTCGGGATCGGCCAAGATCGTGCGGAGTCCTTCGAGGAGCGTGGCTTTGGTGACGGCGACCCGGAAGACGTTGCTCGTCGCGCAGTCTTTGGCCGTAAGAGAGCAGTATTCGCCCTCGTCGATGATCGAAAATTCCATGGGTGGGGTTCCTTGCCATTAGGCGGGCGGAGAGAGTGAAAGGCTCAGGCGCGACCTCTCCCCGCCCAGATGAGCCGATGCGCGCTCGTCATTTATGACACGGAACAGCACGGAATAATGTGGAGTTTCAGATCTTTAGGGGTTCTGTTTCAGGTGCCGCGACCTAGAGCGGGATCTCGTAGTGCGGCGACTCCAGATCATTGCTGAACACGACAACCGGGAACCGTGCGAAAACGCGGAAGTTGAACGAGCCGATGCACTCGTCCATGTGTTCCACGTTGTCGCAGCCGTCATACTTCTCCCAGAGAGCTTTCAAGACGGACTCTGTGCCTGCCGCGTCGCTACGGGTCGGGCTGGTCGTCCGGTAATAGAGATAGCCCTTGTGGTCATGCAAATGCGTGACGCGGAGTGAGGTCGTCGGCCATACCGTCACGAGGTCCATGCACAGACGGATGAGGCGGTCGCACCTGCCTTCGCTGTTGCCAGACAGGATGATGTGGTGGACCTCCTCCTCAAGGGACGGATGGTAAGCGATCACATGCCCAGCATCGTCAACGAGGATCGGGTTGTCCTCGGTCGCCAAGGGGCACCTGCGGCGCGGGTTGTCCTGAGTCGGCATGGCGTCGACTTCCATGAGCGTGTGCTGACCAGTGATGAGCGTGACCATCACTCGACCTCCTGCAATGCGTCGAAAGCATCGACGAAGGCGACCTCGGCTTCCCCGAGCTTGATGCCCAAGCGGTGAATGGTGAGTTCGTCGTCCTCACCCACGATGGCCGCATGGTAGGCCGTGTAGGATGCGACCAGCCGCGCGAGGGTGACAGCGCGGGTCTCCTGCGCCCGTTCGATGGTCGCGGCGGCATCGGCGGGCGACGGGTCAGAGTAGTTGGTGACGGGCTGGCCGTTGATCGTCTGTGCCATGGGGCGGGTTCCTTCTGTTGGTGGCGCGCCCAGCAAGGAGGGTCGGGTTCGGCAGGACCGGGCGCGCCGACTGGGCAACAGCCTGCCGACTGGTTGCATCATCGGCACTGCTGACGCCTGCTTCGAGCGAAGCATCGGGTGACGCGTCGGTTATGTTGGGTGGCGTGCTGGCTTCGGCGCTGACGCGGTGGAGTGCTTTGCTGATGGATCACAGGGGCCTGTGCCAAGACGACCAAGCGCTGCCCAGCGCTGTGCGGCGCTGATGGCGTTGCCGTCGTGATCGTGCAGCCGACTGCGCGTTGCGTCCTGTGCCAACACCTTTTCGCGCAGAGACAGGAGCAGTCGGTCGGATGACCCAGCATCGGCGGCACTGATACAATATTCACTGTTCTAGGCGGTTAACCTGTTGATTTCTTAGCGGCAGGCAGCACTATGCAATCAGAACCGTGCAATTGGGCGGTTTCGATCATGCCACTTTCGCACAGATGCACGGAATTGGCGGCGGAACTGTGCGGAAATGTGGGAGGGGACGGAGCGCCGCGAGTGGTGTGGCTCCTGCCCCCGACACGACGACAACCACCTTTCCCAAGCTACCAAGCTACGATTTGCAGCTTGGGAAAATTTACGGCGTCTAACCCATTGATACAAATGCCATTCCCAAGCTACCCAAGCTACCCAAGGAAAAATGATGAAAGTAGTGGCTGACGTGTCGTCGTGCTGACGCGCACGCACCACAACGCGTTGCGTCAGAACTTTCTGCAAACTGCCTGTGCAGCTTGGTAGCTTGGGAAAACCACCCTAACCGTATGATCCATAACCAAAAAAGCAAAGCCAAGCTACGCACCGCAGCTTGGCTTCCTTGGTAAAATGACCGCTTCCTTGGGAAAGATCAGAACGGAATGTCGTCCTTGACCACTGAACCCTTGTCCTTGATGTAGCGAACCTGCTCCTCAACAGCGTCCGCGTCACCGCCGTTCGGGTCGGCCTTCCTGACCGTCTCAAGTGTCGATGCCTCGAACACGCCCCACGATCCACCCTCGGGATAGACCTCCTGCGTGATCTCAGCCAAGAACGCGCGAAACTGATCGAGAGGCGGCAACTTGATACCGGGCATGTCCGTCCGCTTCATGGCGTAGACAGAATGCGTGCCGTCACCATCGCGCGAAACCTGTTCGACTTTCCAGTGGATGCAGTTGATCGCAGTTGCCGCACGGAACCGCTTGCGTGCCTCGTTCGCGAAGGTGCGCGAAGATGTCTGCCGCGACGCGCCAGCGGCATAGCACTCGCGCCCCAAGGTCGCCGTCGAGATACGACCGTCGCCGCGTTCATCATCCGGGCACACTCCCGTCTGCGCGATATGGTCGAGCACAGCGAGGAGCGGGTCTGACGACTTCTTGTCTTCGGCCTTCGCCTTGGTGTGGTGCGGCCTACCGATCAGCGAGCGGTCAACTGGATATTCGAGAAGGTGCCGAAGGATCGCGCCTGCGTTGTCTCTGACGAAGTCATAGTAGGGCGTCCACCAATTCCACGATTCCGCGCTCGTTGACGGATACGGGCAAACCTTCTCGACTTCGATCACGGTCCAGCGCCTATCGTCATAGTCGATGCGAACGGCCTGCGCCTCGTTGGTCGTCGCGATGATGCGATGGACGTTCTTGCCACGGAAAGCCGCCCGATACTTCTGCTCATACGGCCACTGGCGTGCCGTGCAGAGGTCCTTGAGGATTTGCGCCTGCTGCTTCGATCCGACGAACCATGACTCCTCGCCAAGAATGAAGGTCTTCGCGAACATGTCAGCGTTGAAGGACTTGGTGATCTGGTCCGAGTCCATGATCTCAAGCACGAGGCCGCTGCCGAGGATCTTTCCAAGATGAAGCCGAGGAACGACTTGCCGCCGCCTTGCGGGCCGCGCAAGGCGAGTGCCGTCCCCGGACGTTCCGACCAGGGGCGTTGAACCGCATCCGCGATGAACGTCATGACCCAGTGAGCAAGCGCCTTGCCGCCGCCGCACAGGATGTTCTCGATGTAGTGCAGGAACAGCGACACGTCGCCAAGCTGGGGCTGGATAGGATAGCCTTTGAAGACGTTGTAGCCGGGGCCGTCGTAGGTGCTCGGGTCTTCGATCACATAGCCATGAAAATGCCGACGTTCCGAGTCCGACAACCACGCATCCGCGACCTGCGCATAGGGTGCGACGAGGAGCGTCCAACTGTCCTTTGTTCGACACCTCGCCCGTCTTCACGTTCAGGAACTCAACCTTGCCATCGACGTTCATCAACGCCCATTCTTCATTCATGCGCTCGACGGCTGAGTAAGGGGCGCGCGGCTCGACCTGTTCGAGCGCTTGCACCTGAGCAATGACCTTCTCGACTTCCTTCTTGGCCAGCGGATCACCTGGCTTGTGCCAAGGGTTGGCCGGGTCGTCGAACTCCTCGACAAGTTCCCAGATCGTCGCGGCGATCTCTCCTCGTCAGAGGCCCCGCGCCCACGCATCGACGAGCCGCAGTGATACAGCCACGAGTTGCGCCCCTCCATCGCCTTGCCGTCAGTCGGGCGCTTGAACGAGCCGTCCCACTTTGCGACTTTCTTCGCCTTCTTGCCCGTCTTCGGCGCTGGCGTCAGCTTCGCCAGAAGCCGTTCCAAGACCGTCGCCCGCGATACGCGGCACTTCTCCGACACCTCGTCCCAATCGACGCCAACCTCGTCGCCCATCTTGGTCTTGGTGTTGCAGCGCTGGGACCAGCCGTTCCGGCCAGACCACGCAGGACCGGGCGGCTGTCGCCGCACTGAGGCAAGTTGATCTGCGGCGGCAAGCCGCCGTCCTTCACGGGCTTCGGGAATACCTCTTTCGAGTTGGCAAGAGCCTCGCCCGAGAGCACGCGGTCACGCTGCGCTTCGATGTACTTGCGCGCCTCGTCCTCGTCGATCCACTCGTCGAAGAAGGCATAGACATGGATACCGTTCGACTTCGTGCGCGCGATGAGGCAGGGGTCAGCCCATGCCTTCATGAAGGCGTCTATCTCGTCGTCGCTTTCGAGGAACGGATAGAGATCAATGTCCAGCGCGGCGAACCGCACTTTCCCGTCGCGCTGCGGCGCACGCCCAAAGGACTGGTGCCCAGACAGGTGGCTGTCGATTGCGCCGTTGACGATGCGCGACCATTCCTCAGGCGACCGCTCAATGCCCTTCTTCGGGTCGATGCGGTAGATGGTGCGGTAGTCGGTCGGCTTGTCTTGGCATCTGTCCGCTCGACCACTTTGGGATCGAACGTCAGATAGACATCATCGTTGCCAGCGAAAAGTTCGTTGAAAGTCATCATCTTGTCCTAAACTTGGACAAGCTGGCTCCTCAAACTGTGGTCGAAGCAGGCGCGAGCATGTTGTATAACCAAGTCATCCCAAACACTTGGCGTTGCTCTGCGCTAACATGATCGACCGCGGCGAGTTCCAGCTTGCCGCGGTTATTTCATGCTTCGACGCGCGAACGTGCGAGCCAGGCGAGGAGATCGGCGCGAAGGTAGCGGATCACTTTCGCGGCTGGCTGGTGATACGGGGGACCAGAACGCGTGCGACGATGATCGCGCAGATAATCCTCAGACACGCCAAGGAACTGCGCCGCCTGCGCGGGGTTCATGATTTCAGGAAAGGACTGCGCTTCAATAGCCGCGCGCAACTCGGCGAGAGGTCTTCGGTCATAGGTGCACTCTCAGGTTTGAGCCTATGACCGCGACCGCTCTCCTGACGTGTCCCTGGTCGCGATGCACAGGGCAGTTCGGAACGCGGCCTCACCAAGCCTGCGGCTAGGCATGGAGGAGGCAAGATGGTTGAAACTTAGGCCCGCTTGAGCATTTCCGCAAGAGGCAAAGCAGGTCCGCACTTCGCGACGATCTGGTTCGCGATGGCGTTCGCATCGGCATGAGACCCAAGATCGTGCATATAGCGGCTCGCTGCCCCCTGCATGATGGTCACGTCCCCGCGCATCCAGTTGATTACTGGACCTGAAAGACCTGCCTTCGCGGCAGGAGATGAAAACAGCTCCCACGTGTCATGGGCGCGCAGCCCCCCGCCCTTGTCCACCTCGTTGCCGTCAATGTCGATCTGCCGCAGGCCAGTGATAGGCTTGTTGTAGTGCCGCCCCTCGAAGACGATCACGTCATGGGTGCGCGGGGTCAGCCGGAAAGCTTCAAGCGCCTGGTCAGACAGCGGGAAGGTGCGACGCAGGCCGTTCTTCATCCGTTCGAGGGTCAGCATCCCCTCGTCGAAGTCGATGTCCGACCAGCGCAGGGCGCGAATGTTGCTCATGCGGAAGCCCGTGAACAAGAGTGCCAACCCAAGCCGCTCTGCGGGTGAGGTTTGGCACTCCCGAAATGGCGTCGAGCGCAGGCCAGCGCTTCGCCTCGTCGAACAGCAAGTCGCGGGTGCGGGCCTCATACCCTTTCACGCGGTAAGTCGGGTCATGCTCATAGCCATCGTCGCGATAGGCAAGCTGACTCCCGTATATCGCAGACAGTGCGCGCAGCATCGCGCTTGCTGTCGTCGGCTTGTCCGGCATGCTTTTGATCTTCTCGTTGACCATCTGGCGAGTGATCGAGGAGATAGGCATGTCGAGCCAGCGCGGGGCGTGCAAGCGCAGCATGGCCGCATAGCCAGCAGCGGTTTCCACAGACACCTTGCGCTGCCGTGGGTCGAGCGCGCGCGTGCAGTGCTGTTCCAACGCGACCCGCAGCGTGATCTCAGGCGCATTGCGGCGACGATCATCATGCCGCGTGATGCCTGTTTCCTCAACGCGCTGGTTGATCTCGGCTGCGGTCTGGGCCGCTTCGATCACGCCCATGTTGGGCCAAGTCCCAAGGGTCTCGGTGAAGTTCTGGCCCTTCCAGAACTTACGATAGCGCCACGTTTTCGAGCGCGTGCCGACTTCAAGGTAGAGGTTCGGATAGCGGGCGTCACGATACCGGGTTGCCTGCCCGCCGTTGTGCGCGGCCTTGTCGAGCGCGCCCTTCGTGAAAGGTCATTTCTTGCGTTGCCATAGCGGCCTCCATGCAATCGACTATGCAACTGCACGGCACGCAATATCGGGGCTGATCAACCGAAGTGTCTGAAAAACCTAGGTAAAAACCGGGTCAGCGTGGGTGAGCCCCCCGAGATTCTCGAATTAGAAGGCCGGTGCTCTATCCAGCTGAGCTACGGGACCGCTGATTTCGCCGTTTACAGGAAAATTGGCATCCGCGCCAAGCGCGGCAGATTCGACGTGAATTTCAGGGACAGTTTACTTAATTCCGGGACCCCGTGACGAGGCAGATCTGGATACGGGGAATTAAGTAAACTGTCCCTGAAATTATCAATGCGTCCAGGATTGCTTGCGGTCGAATTTGAAATTGTCGGAATAGGATACGGCCTTCGGCCGCGCCGCATGCGGCTCCTCGACACGGTAGGCGAGGCCCTGTTTTTCGGCATAGGCGACCGCTTCCTCCCTCGAGGCGAAACGCAATCTCACCTGCGCCTTCATGTCGACGCTCGAGGTGTAGCCGGTCAGCGGATCGATGGATTTGGCCGCTTCCGGCTCATGTTCGAGCAGCCAGAGGCCGGCCTTGCACTTGCCCGACTGCGTCGCCGTGCGGGCCGGTGAATAGATTCGCGCCGTCATGTGCCTTCCCCTTCGCGGGCCCGTCCGTCGGAGCGGAGAGATTCGAACTCCCGACCCTCTGGTCCCAAACCAGATGCGCTACCGGGCTGCGCTACGCTCCGGACGACGGACGCTCCGCCGATACACGCCTTTTTTGACGCCCGCAATGTTCACAGCGACAATTGCCCCTGGCCCTCGTCGAGGGCCGAGACGATTTCGCCGGCGAGCGCCCTGGAGATGCGCGTCTGGCGGGCGATCGCCGCCCGGTCGAGATTGTCGACGACGCGCGCGGCGGTGGCGAGCGAGCGCTCGATCCGGCGCACCAGATAGGAAACCACATGCGGTTCGACCTCGACCTGGCGGTCGGCGAACAATTTGGCGATGACCCGCGGCGAGCAACGCGTCGTCGGGCTCGGAGATATCGACGCTTGTCGCCGCTTTCAGGCGCGAGGCGAGGTCGGGCAGTGTCAACCCCCAGGCGGCAGGCGGCGTGCGCGCGGTCAAAAGGACCGAATGGCCGGCGGCGCGGGCGGCGTTCAGCAGGTGGAAGAGGCCGGTCTGGTCGAGGCGTCCGCAGTCGCAATCCTCAACCAGCGCCGGGCCGGAAAGCATTACCGCGGCGGCTTCCGCCGCCTCCGGCGCGACGACAATTGCGCCGGTGCGTTCGCGCCAGATGACGCCGAGATGGGTCTTGCCCGAACCGGCCGGGCCGACGAGCAGCGCGGCGGGCGAAGGCCAGTCCGGCCAGGAGTCGACCAGGCGCACGGCGGCGGCATTGGCGGGCGTGACCACCAGATCCTCGCGGGTCAATCCGGTCCCGGCTGGAAAGGCCAGCGGCAATTGGCGCGGACCGGTCACGGCCGGGCTTTGTCCCGCAGCCCGTGGCCCTTGTAGTGCGGCGATTCGAGGTAGCGCTCGATGGCGAAGCGCACCAGGACGCCGACGGCGGCGGCGGCCGGCACGGCGACGAGGAGGCCGACGAAGCCGAACAGCGCGCCGAAGGCGAACAGCGCGAACATCAGCCAAACCGGATGCAGGTTGACGCTTTTGCCGACCAGGCGCGGCTGCAGGATGTTGCCCTCGAGGAATTGGCCGACGAAAAAGACGATCGCGGTGGTGACGATCGGTCCCCATTCCGGCCAGAACTGCACGATGGAGACGCCGAGCGACAGCGCCAGGGCCGACAATCGAGCCGACATAGGGGATGAAAGAGATCAGGCCGGCGATCATGCCGATCAGCAGGCCGAAATTGACGCCGGTGAGCGTCAGGCCGGTGGCGTAGAAAATGCCCATCACGAGGCAGAGCGTGCCTTGCCCGCGCACGAAACCGGCGGTGACCTCGTTGATCTCGGCGGCAATGCGGCGCACCGAGGCGACATAGTCGCGCGGCGCCCAGCCATCGACCTTGGCGACCATGCGATCCCAGTCGAGAAGCATGTAGAAGGCGACGACCGGCGTAACGACGAACAGGCCGACAACGTCGAGCAGCGCCTTGCCCGAGCTCCACAGCGAGGCGAAGAGGCCGGTCAGGAAGCCGGCGCCCTGTGTCACCAGCCCGTTGAGGCTGTCGCGCAGGCCGGCATGATCGATGCCGAAGCGACCAAGCCACGAGGTGTCGAAAGAGGTGATCAGTCCCTGCAGACGCTGGATATAATCGGGAATGCGGGCGGCGAAATCGCCGAACTGGGACATCAGCAGCGGCACGACGATCATCAGCGAGATGGCGAAAACGACGACGAACCCGGCCAGGATCGCCGCGGTCGCCATGACCCGCGACAGGCCGAGCCGTTCCAGACGGTCGGCGACTGGATCGAGGAAATAGGCGAGCACCAGCCCGGCGACGAAGGGCAGCAGGATGGTGCGGAAAACCATCAGGAATGCGACGAACAGCGCCGCCACCACCAGCCAGAACATGATCTGGCGGCGGAAAGCCCTGGAGAGCGCGGCCTCGGCCGCCGCTTCCGCGGCGATTTCAGCTTTTGTCGGTTGTTTCGCCATAACCGCCCATGTGTTTGAGCCAACCGAGGAGATAGGCCGCGGCCGACGCGGCGGTCAAGAGACCGGAGACAATGACGAGAACAGCGCGCGGCGCGGGCCCATCCGACGGCGAAGGCCAGATCGAACAGCACGACGCCGACAAGCACGATCTGCAACGCGGTGTTGGCCTTGGAGACGAACAGAGGCTTGATCTCGACCGGATTGCCCATGATCGTCGACAGGATGACCGCGCCGACGATCAGCCCGTCGCGCGAAACGGCGGCGATGACCAGCCACAAGGGCAGGTGCTGCTCCAGCCCGAGCACGATGAAGACGGAAACCAGCAGCAATTTGTCGGCGACCGGATCGAGATAGGCCCCGAGTTCGGAGCGCATGTCGAAGCGGCGGGCGATCCAGCCGTCGAGGCCGTCGGAGATGCCGGCGACGACAAAGCAGGCGAACGCCCAGCCCGTCGCCCCGCTCAACAGCGCGAAGATCACCGCTGGCACAAGAAAAAAGCGCAGGAGCGTAATAAGGTTGGGTATGGTCACGGCGTATTCCGGCTATTGCGCCGACATTTTCCTTTGCATTGATCCAAACGGCAAGGGGCGATTGCTTGCAGGCGCGGTGCGACCGTGCCAAGACGCCGCCAAATTCGCGGAGTCGGGCCATGAGCGACGCAACCAACGGCCTCACCTACGCCGACGCGGGCGTCGACATCGATGCCGGCAATGCGCTGGTCGAAAAGATCAAGCCGGCGGTGCGCTCGACGCGGCGGCCGGGTGCGGACGGCGAAATCGGCGGTTTCGGCGGCCTGTTCGACCTGAAGGCCGCGGGCTTCGTCGACCCGATCCTCGTCGCCGCCAATGACGGCGTCGGCACCAAGCTGAAGATCGCCATCGACACCTGCCTGCACGGCACGATCGGCGTCGACCTCGTCGCCATGTGCGTCAACGATCTCGTGGTGCAGGGCGCGGAGCCCTTGTTTTTCCTCGACTATTACGCCACCGGCAAACTCGATCCCGACGAGGGCGCGGCCATCGTCGCCGGCATCGCCGAAGGTTGCCGCCAGGCCGGTTGCGCGTTGATCGGCGGCGAAACCGCCGAAATGCCCGGCCTCTACCGCGAGGGGGACTACGATCTCGCCGGTTTCGCCGTCGGCGCGGCCGAACGCGGCGAACTGCTTCCCGCCGGCGATCTGGCCGAAGGCGACGTACTGATCGGCCTCGCCTCGTCGGGCGTGCATTCCAACGGCTTTTCGCTGGTGCGCCGCGTCGTTGAACGCTCCGGCCTTGCCTGGGATGCGCCGGCCCCGTTCGCACCGGGCGCGACGTTGGCCGAAGCGCTGCTGACGCCGACGCGCATCTATGTCAAGCCGCTGCTTGCCGCCATCCGCGCCACGCAGGCGATCAAGGCGCTGGCTCACATCACCGGCGGCGGTTTTCCCGACAACATCCCGCGCGTGCTGCCGAAGACGCTCGCGGCCGAACTCGATCTTTCGTCAATCGCGGTCCCGCCGGTGTTTTCCTGGCTGGCGAAGACCGGCGGCGTCGCCGACGCGGAAATGATGCGGACCTTCAATTGCGGCGTCGGCATGATCGCCGTCGTCGCGCCGGACAAGGCCGATGCCGTCGTCGCGGCGCTCGAAGCGCAGGGCGAAACGGTCATGCGCATCGGCCGCCTGATCCCGCGCGCGGGAACGGGCGTCGTCTATCGCGGGACCATCGGCCTTTGAGGAAAAAGCGCGTCGCCATCCTGATTTCCGGGCGCGGGTCCAACATGGCGGCGCTGATCGAAGCGGCGCGCGATCCGGCCTATCCGGCCGAAATCGTCGGCGTGCTGTCGAATGTCGCCGGCGCCGGCGGACTGGAACGGGCGGCGCGGGCCGGAATCGCCACGGCCACGCTCGCCCAACAGACCTTCGCGGCGAAAGCGGAGCACGAGGCGGCGGTCACGGCGCGGCTTGAAGCCTGGGGGGTCGAGATCGTCTGTCTCGCCGGCTACATGCGGCTGTTGTCGGCAGCCTTTGTCGAACGCTGGGCAGGTCGGCTGATCAATATCCACCCATCCCTGCTCCCGGCCTTCAAGGGACTGGACACCCATGCCCGCGCGCTTGCAGCCGGCGCCGCCGAACATGGCTGCACGGTGCACTTCGTCACCGCCGAAATGGATGGCGGCCCGGTCATCGCGCAGGCGCGCATCAAGGTGCTCGGCAACGACACGCCCGAAACGCTCGCCGCGCGCGTGCTGCTCGAGGAGCACCGGCTTTATCCGGAAGCGCTCAGGCTGCTGGCGGGCGACGGCGCGCCGTACCGGCCGGCCTGATCGTCAATCGTCGCGGCTTTCGACCGGTTCGGAAGCGGACTTGTCTTCCGGCGCCGGCTTGCGATTGTCGTTGCCGCCGTAGTCGTTGTCGTCCAGATAGCCCGGCCGCTCGGTCGCTTTCTTATAGACGGCCGCGCCGCCGCCGACCTGGATGACGCCGATCTTTTTCAGGAAATCGAGAACGCCCATGGGAATCCTCCTTTCGGCGGTATTCTTGGTCGAAATCCCTTCGGTACCTTTGACAGAAGTCAACGCGGCATCGCTTTGGATCGGGCAAACAGATTGTTACATTCCGGCCTTTAACGGATTTTCTCGTCTTCGTGGATGGCATATGACGATTTGCCATTCGTGTAGAGCGAGTTATTTCTTTACTTTGATGTCAAAGTGAGTTATAATGATATTGATTAGTTTTTAAAACATTTAATATATCGTATTGTATATAAAGCACTTCTGATATTGTTTATTTTAAGTCTTTTGCTGTTTATATATTTACCTGGCACGCGATTGTAAAGTATGGCATATCCAAAATTCAAACAAAAATTCTGAATTAAATACATCTTTCGATACTGGTGGATAGCAGTATTTTACTCAGAAATAAGATTGAAATTTCATTGATATATTTTGCTCGCTAAGCAAAATATCGAACATATACTTCCGGTTGCACAAACTAAAAAATTCCAATAGACTCAAATGCAGACGCGTGGTAAAATAATTACATGTATTTGACCTCGTTTGGTTGCGTCTTGTAAGTTTAACTAATGATTATCGATTGTCATAAATAATGATGGTAGCCTTAGGTCGAATTCTATTACTCATTGAAATAGAAGAGGGTGCCCTGTTGTTCAAGGGCGACCAAACTTATATTTAGGCCTTCGGTGCGTGCATGAAAAATTAGATGCGAGCTTTATCATCCCGACACGTAATCGCGCGGCGATTCTTGCGCGAACACTGCCGATTTTCCTTAGCCAACGAATCGATGGCGGCGACTACGAGGTGATTGTCGTCGATGACGCTTCGACCGACGACACGCCAGACATTCTCCGGCAGGCAGCCTGCGGCAGACTCGTCGCTGAACGGCTTGACCGCCAAGTCGCGGCCGGCGCCGCGCGCAATATCGCGATTCGGCAGGCGCGGAGCGACATACTCATTTTAGTCGACGATGATTGTTTCGTAGGCGAGGATTTTCTTGCAGTCCACCTCGCTGCCCATGCGAACGCGCCAAAAATCGTCGCCACCGGCCCGATTATCGATATCGCAAATCTGCCCGCCGCCCGTCCGACGCCGGACGGGCGGATCGTGCAGGCGCACCGCAATCCCTTTCCAAGCGGCAATGTCTCGGTGCACCTTAAACTGGTCTCCGATGCGGGATTGTTCGACGAGGACTTCAACGAGTATGGCTGGGAGGATTTGGAGTTCTGGGAGCGGCTTCGCGGCCTCGGCGCCATACGTAAATTCCTCGTCGCCGCGCCAGTCCTGCACTACAAGCCGACGAGCATCACCGACAATCTTCCCATCCGCCTTCGTCTGGAGCGCAGCCGGGGACGAATGGGCGCGATTTTTCATGAAAAGCACCCGCGCCTGTCAGTGGCGATCCTGACCAAGCAACTCGCCATCCTGCGCTGGCTCGACCGCTTGCTCGATCCGTTGCTCGAAACCGAAAAAACGGTCGAAGCGATTATCGGCGGCGCGGCGGCGCCGCGTTCTGGTTTCTTTCGCCTGCTCCTTCTCAATCACGCCGAGATCGCGGCCGGCATGGAAAAACGGGAAGCACTGAGGTCCCGGCGCCGGGCCGACTGAACCGCGAGTGAAATATCAGTCCGCCCGTCGCACCCACACCTTCGCATCGTGAAAGGGCACGCCGCCATAGGGCGGGGCCATGTCGGCGGAAATCAGCGTGTTGATGCCCTCGCCGCGCTCATGCGCCGTATTCGGCCACAGGCCCTCGGCGATGACAACGCCCGGCCGCACCTTGCCCGACAGGCGCGCATCCAAAACGACCATGCCTTGCGCATTGCCGATCTCGACGCGGTCGCCATCGGCGAGGCCGAGCCTTGCTCCGTCGTCGGGATGGATCATCAGTTCGGGGCGCTTCTCACGTTCACGCGAAGACGGCGTCTCCGAGAAAGTCGAATTCAGGAAGGAGTGGGCCGGCGAAGTGGCGAGGCGGAACGGATGCTCCGCGTCGGCCGCGTCGATGAAATCCATCTGGTCCGGAAATTCCGGCAGGCGCGCTAGGTCGCCGAACAGGCCGATCGATGCCGGCGGCCGGTCCGGGGCCGGCGTGTTTTTCCAGTCGGCGCGGAAGCGGAATTTGCCGCTCGCATGGGCGAAACCCTTGAGATAATGGGCGGTTTCAAAATTCGGCTGGATGTCCAGCCAGCGCTTTTCGGCAAGGCTGCCGAAGCTCTCGCCGGTGCGCCGCAGCATGGCGTCGATATGCTGGCGTTCGTTTAATCCCCAGCCGGGCCGATCGGAAACGCCAAGCCGCCGGCCCAGTTCTTCGATGATGGTGTGGTTGGGAACTGGTCCCGGCGGCGGTTCGACCTGCTTCGGACCGAGCGTGATATGCTGGTTGCCGCCGCCCTTGTAGATGTCGTCATGTTCGAGGAACATCGTCGCCGGCAACACGACATCGGCCATCGCCGCCGTGTCGGTCATGAACTGCTCGTGCACGCAGACGAACAGGTCCTCGCGGGAAAAGCCCTGGCGCACCAGCCGTTGTTCGGGCGTCACATTCATCGGGTTGGTGTTCTGGATCAGCATGGCGGTGACCGGCGGGCCGCCGCGCAATTCGTGCGCATCGCCGGTCAGGACGCGGCCGATGCGGCTCTGGTCGAGATAACGCACTTTCGGATCGGCGTCGGCCGCGCCTTCGAGCAGGCTTTTGTCCAGCACCTTGAAGATAGCGCCATTGTTGTGGAAAGCGCCGCCGCCCTCCAGTTTCCACGCGCCGGTGACGACCGGTATGGACGCGGCCGCGTGCATGGCGACCGCGCCGTTGCGGTTGCGGGTGAAGCCGTAGCCGAGGCGGAAAAACGTGCGCCTGCGTTCGCCGACGAGGCGGGCGAAGGCCTCGATGTCGTCGGCGGCGAGGCCGGTTATCGCGGCGGCCCAGGTCGGGTCGCGCGATTGCAGATGCGATTCAAGGCCGGCCGGATCATCGCTGAATTCATTGAGATAGTCGCGGTCGGCGAAGCCCTCGCGAAACAGCACATGCATGACGGCGCAGGCCAGCGCCGCGTCGGTTCCGGGCTTGAGGACCAGCGCCAGATCGGCCTGCTTCACGGTGGCGTTGTCGTAGATGTCGACGACGACGATCTTCGCGCCGCGTTCCTTGCGGGCGCGGATGGCGTGGGTCATGACATTGACCTGCGTCGCCGCGGCGTTGGTGCCCCAGATCACAACGCAATCGGATTTCGCCATTTCGCGCGGGTCGGCGCCGCGCAACGCGCCGGTTCCCATCACCCAGCCGGTCCAGGCGGTGTTGGTGCAGATCGTGTCGTACTGGTTGGAATAGCCCTTGGCGTGGCGCAGGCGATTGATGCCGTCGCGCTGAACCAGCCCCATGGTGCCGGCGTAGAAATAGGGCCAGACCGTTTGCGCGCCATGTTTCGCTTCGGCGGCGAGGAATTTTTCCGCCACCAGATCGAGCGCCGCCGACAGACTCGCGTCCTTCCACTTGCCCTCGCCTTTGGCGCCGGCGCGGATGAGCGGCTTCAGCAGGCGTCCGGGATGATTGAGCCGCTCGCCGTAACGGGCGACCTTGGCGCAGATGACGCCGGCGGTATAGGAATTGTCCTTCGCCCCGTGCAGGCGGCCGATGCCGCCGCTGTCGAGCAGTTCGACATCGAGGGCGCAGGTCGACGGGCAATCATGCGGACAAGCGGAATGACCGATGCGGACGGGAGCGTTCATTTTGGTAGGCTATCCGGCGCGGACACGATTGTGTAGAGCCGGATCGGTCAATTCTCCTGCCCCCACCCATCGGTTCCGATGAACTATCGCCACGCCTTTCATGCCGGAAATTTCGCCGACGTGGTCAAGCACGCGTTGATCGCGCGCATCGTCGAGCATTTGAAGAAGAAGGACAAGGCGTTCCGCTGCATCGATACCCACGCCGGAATCGGCCTTTACGATTTGTCGTCCGGGCCGGCGCAGAAGACCGGCGAATGGCGCGACGGCATCGGCCGTGTGATGGCGGCCGCACTTGCGCCGCCGGTCGCCGCGCTGCTTGAACCGTTGAATCAAGCGGTTCGCCAGGTGAATCCCGACGGCGGGCTAACCCGTTATCCCGGCTCGCCTTTTCTGGTCCGCTCGCTGCTGCGGGGCCGGGACCGGCTGACGGCGATCGAACTGCATCCGGAGGATGCGCGCGCCTTGAAACGGCAATTCGACGGCGACTTTCAGGTCCGCGTCATCGAACTCGATGGCTGGCTGGCGCTCGGCGCCCATGTGCCGCCGAAGGAAAAACGGGGCCTTGTCATCGTCGATCCGCCCTTCGAGGAGCCGAACGAGTTCGAGCGCCTGGTCGAAGGATTGAAAAAGGCGCATGGGCGCTGGCCGGGCGGCGCCTATGCGCTGTGGTACCCGGTCAAGGATCGCAAAGCCTTGGCTCGTTTCCGCAGGGCCCTGATCGAAACCGGCATCGCCAGGATTCTCGATTGCGTGCTGACGATCCGCCCACCTTCGGCCGAGGCGCGCTTCGACGGAACCGGGCTAATCGTCGTCAATCCGCCGTTCACGCTGGAAGCCGAGGCGAAAACGCTGCTGGCGGCGCTGGCGCCGGTCCTGGCGGAAAGCGGCCAGGGCGGCTGGTCGGTCGAATGGCTGGCGGGGGAAGCTTGACCCTGCGCTCCGCCTCGACCACAGTCCGCGCGCTCAATCAGGCGGCCGACTCATGAAACCGATCCTTGCCCTTGTCCTCGTCCTTCTCTCTGCTCCCGCCATCGCCGGGGAGCGCGTGGCGAAGGAATGCGCCGATCCGGGCATTCTCGGCCGCATCCAGAGCAAGTTCGACCATCAGGTGCGCAATGTCCCGCATCTGCCCGACGTCTCGATCGACGGTTTTCGCAGGATCCACCAGCACCGCTATCTGCCAGCGAAGGAAAAATGGCCGGTGGCGCGGCGTTATTGCGGCGCGACGGCGCAACTCTCCGATGGCCGCAAACGCTATGTCTGGTACCTGATCGAAAATCCGTGGGGCTATGCCGGCGTCGGCAACAATGTCGAATTCTGCGTCAGCGGCTTCGACCGTTGGTACGTCTATTCCGGCCGTTGCCGCGTTCTCAACTGAAGCCTATTCGGCCGTGAACGCCAAGACGCTGAAATCGCTTGGCTATCTCGTCGTGCTGATTGTCCTGGCGGTGCTGGCGCAGCGCTTCGGCGGCGACGGTTCGGGCCAGCGCGCCGGCGCGCCGGAAACCGCAACGGTCGAAGCGGGGTTCGATTTCTATGTGCTGTCGCTGTCGTGGTCGCCCTCCTATTGCGAGATCGAAGGCGCCGACGCCGACAAGGCGCAATGCGATTCCGGGCGGCCCTACGCCTTCGTCGTCCATGGCCTGTGGCCGCAATTCGAAAGTGGCTTTCCCCGCGATTGCCCGTCAACCCAAGGCGAACCGGATCGGGCGCTGGTCGATGCGATGCTCGACATCATGCCGGCGCCCGGTCTGGTGCGGCACGAATGGCGGGCGCACGGGACGTGTTCCGGACATTCCCCGGAGGATTATTTCGCCGAAACGCGCGCCGCTTTCGCCAAAATCGCCATTCCGGCCGAGTTCCGCCGCCTCGAGCGCTGGACCTCGGTGAAGCCGGGAGAACTGGAGCGCGCCTTCGCTGCCGCCAATCCCGGCCTCGGCCTCGACGCCATGGCGCCGGTGTGCGGCAAGCGTTTCCTGTCGGAAATGCGCATTTGCCTGACAAAATCGCTCGATTTTCGCGCCTGCGCCGAGATCGACCGCAACGCCTGCCGCCTCGACAAGGCGGTCATGCCGCCGGTGCGCGGCGGTTGAAGAGGGAGAACGACATGCCGAAAATCCTCTGGTCCAACGCCTCGCCCTACAGCGCCAAGGCGCGCATGGCGGCTCTTGTCGCCGGCATCGATTGCGAATCGATCGCCGTCGACACCAACGCCGAGCCGGAATTGCTGGTCGCCAACAACCCGCTCGGCAAGATTCCCGTGCTGATCGCCGATGACGGCTGCGCCGTCTACGACAGCCGGACCATCACCCATTGGCTTGACCGGCAGTCGAAAGGCGCGCTCTACCCCCGCAACGCCGCCAAACGCACCGACGCCGAGCGGCTGGAATCACTCGCTGACGGTATTTGCGATTGCCTGCTCGCCCATGTCTACGAGCGCCGCTTCCGTCCGGCCGAAAAGATCCACCAGCCCTGGCTCGACAAGCAATGGGCCAAGGCGCTTCGCGGCCTTGACCACCTCGACGCCAACCCGCCCAAGGTCGGGCGCAGGCCGAACGCCGGTCATCTGGCGCTGCGCGCCACGCTCGGCTACGCGACGTTGCGCTTCGCCGGCCAATGGGAAAAGGGCCGCGGCCGGCTGACCCGCTGGACCAAGGCGTTCGACAGGAAGTTCCCCGCCCTCGCCGACCTGCTGCCAAAATAAAAACGGCCCGGCGCATCAGCCTGGCCAGTTCAACAGGTGCTGCGATCAGAACTTCGATGCCGAGGCCAGCCAGATGCGCCGAGCCTTGCGTCGATGGATTGGGCGCCGGAGCCGGTGTTGAGCGAACTCGCGGCGTAGTCGGTGTAGCGGTATTCGCCGCGAACGAACGTCTTGTCGGTAACCTTGACATCGAGGCCAGCGCCCGCGGTCCAGCCGAGCGCCACGCCGGACGCGTTGCCGGATGCGTCCGAAATGCGCAGCTGCTTGGCCGCGCCGCCGGCGGCGCCATAGACCAGCACCTGATCGGTGACCGCATAGCCGAGGCGGCCGCGCAACGAACCGTCGACGCCGCGCCGCACGGTCGTCGCGCCCATTGTCGCCGTGGCGCCGTCGTAACCGACATCGCCTTCGACGCCGTAGACGATCTGTCCCGACTGGCCCTGGACGCCGCCGAACACGGTTCCGTCCAGGCCGCGCAGATTGCCCGAACCGGTCGTGTTGGAGGTCGCCGTGCCGATGCCGTAGCCCAGCGTCGCGCCGAGATAGGGTCCGGCCCAGCCGCCCGCGGCGGCGGGTTCCTCATAGGGAACGGACGGGGCCGGCGGTTCTTCGCCGACGACGTCGGCGGAATGGGCGATCGTCGGCAGCGCCGAGGGCGGCGGCGAGCGCGAATACTTGGGGGATGGCATCACGCATCTGATAACTCCTTCACTCTCCCCGCCGCTGCGGCCCCAAGCTGTCCCCGGGATGCGCGGTGGTTGAGCATCATGGTCCGCCCCGAATGCGGCAGGCGAAGGCGAAAAAGGGAAATCCGGCGGCGGGAAAGGCGGACGGAACTGTCGCGGCTGCGCAACAAATCCTCTGTCAGGAGGCTTCCGCGATGCCTTTGTGTCGTTGAAACCTCCGCCTATAGTGTCGATGTCGAGCCGACTCGCCGGACATTGGCGGAGCGGCGCGCGTTAACCATGGCAGGTCCGATGAAATCGATGTTTGCGCGGAACGAGGGTACGGCGGCGTTGACCGTCATGGCCGGCGGCCGGAGCGCTTCCCGGCATGGCTGAAAGACCGGTCGCTCTCGTCACCGGCGGGGCGCGGCGCATCGGCGCTGCGATTGCCTCGGACTTGGCCAAAAATGGCTTTTCGGTGGCGTTGCATGCCCGAAGTCTTAACGACGCGGAGGCGGCAGCGGCGGAAATCGCCGCGTCGGGCGGCGACGCCGCCGGCTTCGCCGCCGACCTGACCGACATGGACGACGTCGCTGCGCTGGTGAAATCGGTATCCGAACGGCTCGGCCCGGTCGCTTTGCTGGTCAACAACGCCTCGTTGTTCATCGACGACAGCGCCGCCGATTTCGACTGGGCGCAATGGGACGCGCATTTCGCCGTTCATCTCAAGGCGCCGGCGCTGCTGGCGCGCGACATGGCCGCCGCCCTGCCCGCGGCCCGCGACGGACTGATCGTCAACATCATCGACCAGCGGGTCGAGCGGCTCAATCCGCGTTTCTTTTCCTACACGCTGTCGAAATCGGCGCTGTGGACGGCGACCAGGACCATGGCGCAGGCTTTCGCGCCGCGCATCCGCGTCAACGCCATCGGCCCCGGGCCGACGCTGGCGAACGAGCGTCAGAAAGAGGAAGATTTCGCCGCCCAGCTCGACGGCCTGCTGCTCAAACGCGGTCCCGCCCTCGACGAATTCGGCGCGACCATCCGCTGGCTGTGGTCGGCCCGCTCGGTGACCGGGCAGTTGATCCAGCTCGACGGCGGCCAGCATCTTGCCTGGGAGACGCCGGACATCGCCGGAATCGTCGAATGACCGGGAAGTTTGCGCCCGGCGACATGGCGGGATTCCCGCCCGAAAACGCCGTCGAGGACGACGACGATGCGCCGACCGTTGCGCCCGCCGAAATCGCGCTCGATTGGACGCCGAGCGCCACGGACGGAGACAATCTGTCCGGCGCCGACGCCATCGCCGCCTTCGTCAAGCGACTGCCCAACGCGCCCGGCGTCTATCGCATGATGAATGCTGCCGGCGACGTGCTCTATGTCGGCAAGGCGCGCAGCCTGAAGAAGCGCGTCGCCAATTACGCACAGGGGCGCGGCCACGCCAACCGCATCGCCCGCATGATCCGCGAAACGAAGACGATGGAATTCGTCGTGACGCGCACCGAGACCGAGGCCCTGCTGCTCGAGATCAATCTGATCAAGCGGATGAAGCCGCGCTTCAACGTGCTGCTGCGGGACGACAAATCGTTTCCCTACATCCTGCTGACCGGCGATCACGGCTCTCCGGGAATTTTCAAGCATCGCGGGGCGCGCTCGCGCGGCGGCGACTATTTCGGCCCCTTCGCCTCGGCCACCGCCGTTGGCCGCACCATCAATGCGCTGCAACGCGCCTTCCTGTTGCGCACCTGCGCCGATTCCGTCTTCGAGGCGCGCACCCGCCCTTGCCTGCTGTTCCAGATCAAGCGCTGCGCCGGCCCCTGCACCGGGGAAATTCCGCCGGCCGACTACGCCGAACTCGTCGTCCAGGCGCGCGATTTCCTGTCGGGAAAGGCTTCCGGCGTGAAGGCCCAATTGGCCGGCGCCATGGGCGCCGCCGCCGAATCGCTCGATTTCGAACGCGCCGCCGTCTATCGCGACCGGCTTTCGGCTTTATCGCATGTGACGGCCCAGCAAGGCATCAATCCCTCCGGCGTCGAAGAGGCCGATGTCTTCGCCATCCACCAGGAAGGCGGGCAGAACTGCATCGAGGTGTTCTTCTTCCGCACCGGGCAGAACTGGGGCAACCGCGCCTATTTCCCGCGCGCCGACGCCTCCTTCGGGCCGGAAGAAGTGCTCGGCTCGTTCCTCACGCAGTTTTACGATGACAAGCCGCCGCCGCGGCTCATGCTGCTGTCGCACGAGGTCCCGGAACGCCCCCTCATCGCCGAGGCGTTGAGCGCCAAGGCGGAACGCCGGGTCGAGGTCGCCGTGCCGCAGCGCGGCGAGAAAAAGGATCTTGTCGACCACGCCCGCCAGAACGCCTGCGAAACGCTCGGCCGGCGCCTCGCCGAAACGTCGACGCAGGCGCGCCTGCTGGCCGGTTTCGCCGAAACCTTCGGATTGGCCAAACCGCCGCGCCGCATCGAAGTCTACGACAACAGCCACATCATGGGGACCGCCGCCGTCGGCGGCATGATCGTCGCCGGGCCGGAGGGCTTCGCCAAGGCGCATTACCGCAAATTCAACATCCGCTCGACGGCGATCACGCCCGGCGACGATTTCGCCATGATGCGCGAGGTGCTGGAGCGGCGTTTCAGCCGTCTGGTCAAGGAATCCGCGGAAACCGAAGGCGATTCCGTTGTCGCCGCCGATGACGAGTCGATGCCGGACTGGCCCGATGTCGTGCTGATCGACGGCGGCCAGGGCCAATTGGCGGCGGCGCGCGCCATCCTCGATGGCCTCGGCCTGTCGGATAAGGTCACCGCCGTCGGGGTCGCCAAGGGGCAGGATCGCGAGGCCGGCCGCGAACGCTTCTTCATGACCGGCAAGCCGCCCTTTTCGCTGCCCGTGCGCGATCCGGTGCTCTATTTCGTGCAGCGCCTGCGCGACGAGGCGCACCGCTTCGCCATCGGCACGCACCGGGCGCGGCGCAAGAAGGAGCTGGTGCGCAATCCGCTCGACGAGATCGACGGCATCGGCCCGACGCGCAAGCGCGCCCTGCTCCACCATTTCGGCACGGCGAAGGCCGTCAGCCGCGCCGGCGTCGCCGACCTCGTCGCCGTCGACGGCATTTCGGAGGCGATGGCGAAGCTGATCCACGCCCATTTTCACGAATCCTCGTGAACGCCATTCGAGCCTGCATTGACCGCCGGCCCATGACGCGGCTTTGATGCGCGGCGAGAAGGAGCCCCGATTCGACATGGGCAAACACGCGTGGAGCCTGCCGAACCTGCTGACCTACGGGCGCATCGTCGCGGTGCCGCTGGTGGTGCTGTGCTTTTTTCTCGAAGGCAAACTGAAATCGAGCGATCCGGCGCGGTGGATGGCGCTGGCGATTTTCGTCGTCGCCAGCCTGACCGACTATCTCGACGGCTACCTCGCCCGCATCTGGCAGCAGACGTCGAATATCGGTCGCATGCTCGACCCGATCGCCGACAAATTGCTGGTCTCGGCGGCGCTGTTGCTGCTCGCCGCCGACGGCACCATCGCCGGTTGGGCGCTGTGGGCGGCGATCATCATCCTGTGCCGCGAAATCCTGGTGTCGGGCTTGCGCGAATATCTGGCCGAACTGAAAGTCTCGGTGCCGGTGACGAGGCTCGCCAAATGGAAAACCACCATGCAAATGGTGGCGATCGGCTTCCTGCTCGCCGGGCCGGCGGGGGAGAAAATCCTGCCCTACACCGTCGAAATCGGCATCGTGCTGCTCTGGATTTCCGCCGTGGTGACGCTTTATACCGGGTACGACTATTTCCGGGCCGGTCTCAAGCACGTCGTGGGCGAGTGACCGGCCGACAAGCGGAGGCCGGATGAAACTCGTTTATTTCGCCTGGGTGCGCGAACGCATCGGCCGATCCGAGGAAGAACGCTCGCCGCCGCCGACGGTCAAGACCGTCGGCGAGTTGCTGGGGTGGTTGAAAACGCTCGGCGAAGAATACGAAAACGCCCTGGTTCATCCGGCCTCGATCCGCGTGGCGCTCGACCGCCAGCACGCCGATCACGACCAGCCGCTCGGCGCGGCGCGCGAAGTCGCGCTGTTCCCGCCGATGACCGGAGGGTGACGATGTCGATCGTGGCGACTGTGCGCGTGCAGACAGCGGATTTCGACGTCGCCGCGGAAATCGCCACACTCACCGCCGGGCGAACCGATATCGGCGCCGTCGTCGCCTTCGCCGGGCTTTGCCGCGACGAAGGCGGCGCGCTTTCGGCGCTTGAACTGGAACACTACCCCGGCATGGCGGAAGACGAAATCACCCGCATCGCCGCCGACGCGCTCGGCCGCTGGCCATTGACCGGCCTGACCGCCATTCACCGTCACGGTTTGATCCATCCGGGCGAAAACATCGTGCTTGTCGTCGCCGCCTCGGCGCATCGCTGCGCCGCCTTCGAGGCAGCCGATTTCATGATGGATTTCCTCAAGACGCGGGCGCCGTTCTGGAAGAAGGAGCATCCGCGCGCCGGCGGCGGAGACTGGGTCGCAGCCAAGGCCGAGGACGATGAGGCCGGCGAGCGCTGGTCGGGACTAAGCGCCCGTTAACCTTCAAAACAAGCTTTGGGCGCGTTGGCGGGCAAAGCCCCTCGTTTCGCGCCGATTTAGAGCTTTCTCAATTCCTGCTGTCGCCAAGTCAGCGTGAACAATCGGTGGCGGCGGAATGTTCGCGTTTCTGGATGTGCTGGTCGGTCTGGGACGGGATCATGCGTGGCTGATCACGGCCAACACGATCCTGTCGGTGTTGTTGCTGGCCTGGCTGCTGCGCTATCGTCGCCTGTACATGCGGGCCGAGGCCGAACGGCGCAACAAGCATAATCTCATCGAAAACCTCGCCGAAGGCATCTACACGTCGTCGCTCGACGGAAAGATGCTCAGCGCCAATAGCGCGCTCGCGCGATTGAACGGCTATGCCAGTGAAGCGGAATTGTTGGGCGCCGTCCGCGACATCGCCACGGAATGGTATGTCGATCCGGCGCGTCGGGCGACCTTCCGGCGCGCCCTCGACCGCGACGGCAGCGTTATCGATTTCGTCTCGGAAATCAGGCGACACGGAACGCAAGAACGCATCTGGGTGTCGGAATCAGCGCGCCTTGTCTATGATCCGATTGTCGGCAAACCGGTCTATTATGAAGGTTCGGTCCGCGACATCAGCGATGACATGCGCCATTTCCAACTGGAGGAAAGGCTGGAAAAGCTGACCCAGCAGGCGCCGGGCGGTTTTTTCCAGGTCCTTGTCGATTCCAAAGGCGTCGCCACCGCGGCGTATGCATCTTCGGGGCTCATGCCGACGCTGGGGCACAAGGGGCATTTCGATCCCGCCGCGGCTTTTCTTTGGGTTCATGAGGACGATCGCGCCGAATTCATATCCTCGCGGAATTCGGCGCAGAAAACCGGCTCCCCCTGGTCTCACGTTTTCCGCGTCCGCGGCGAAAACGGGGCGATCCGCTGGATTCAGGCGTTCGCCACGCCCGAAACGACCGCTGAAGGCGTGTTGTGGCACGGCCACTTGCACGACACGACGGACCGCAAGGCGCGCGAACTCGAGGTGGCCGACATGGCCTTTTTCGATACGCTGACTCGTCTGCCCAACCGGCGAATGCTGGGCGAACGCCTGCCGCAGGCGATGGCAGCGACAGCGCGGCGGCGCAATCACGGCGCGCTTCTCTTCATCGATCTCGATGAATTCAAGACCATCAATGATTCATTCGGGCACGACGCCGGCGATGAGTATCTGGTCGGCGTCGCCGAATGCCTGCGCCGATCCGTGCGCCGCAACGACATTGTCAGCCGTTTCGGCGGCGACGAATTCATAATCGTGCTCGATGACATCGGCGAGGATATCGCGGTCGCCCGCGATGCGGCGCGCTGCGTGGCGGCCAAGATTCTGGCCGGACTCAAAATGGGACCGCGCACCGGGAATTTGCGCCACATTGCCAGCGCCAGCATCGGCATTGTGGTTTTCAACGGGACCGAACCCTCCGGCGACGAATTGATCAAATCCGCCGACCTCGCCATGTACGACGCGAAGAAATCCGGCAAAGGCGGCATTTTCGTCTTCGATTCCGGCCTTTTAGAACAGCAGTCGGAGCGCTACCAACTGATCGGCGAGTTGCAAAGCGCGATCACCTGGGAACGGTTGAAACTGTTCATGCATCCGGTGATGGACGATGGCGGGCGGATTGTCGGAGCGGAAGGTTTGCTGCGCTGGCCGCACGAGACACGCGGCATGATCGGGCCTGAGGATTTCATTGGCCTGGCGGAAAAAGCCGGCCTGCTCAACGACATGAACAAATTGGCGCTGTCGATCGGCTTCCGGACGCTGGCGAACTGGCAGGCTTCGAAGAAAACGGCCGACCTCGTTTTGTCGATCAATATCGGCATACCGTCGCTTCTGGCCCCCGATTTCGCCGCCCATCTGCGCCGCATGATCGACCTTCACGGCATCGATCCGTCGCGGTTGACGTTGGAATTGCCGGCGGAAATCCTGAGCAAGGAGAACAACGCCGTCCGCGCCCGCATGGCTGAGGTCAAGGCGCTCGGCGTGCGTTTCGCGCTTGACGATTTTGGTTCCGGACATTCGTCGATCGAGAACCTGAAGGCCTTCGACTTCGACCGGTGAAAATCGACGGCGGTTTTGTGTCGCGCGTCGAGACCCAGGCGGTCGGCCGCATGCTGGTCAAGGCGCTGCTCGGCATCGCCGCGACGCTCGAAATCGAACCCGTCGCCAAGCATGTCGAAACCGAAGCCCAGCTCGACTTCCTCGTCGAGAATGGCTGCAAACGCTTCCAGGGCCACCTCTTCGCCGCGCCGAAGCCTGCGGACGATTTCCTGGCGCTGGCGCGCGGCAAGTCCAGCCCGCGCGAAAACGTGGTCGTCCGTTTGCCGACGCGGGCCTGACGGCGTCTTCGCCTCAGCCAAAATCGAAATCGGGACTCCAGTCGAGCTGCCAGGGTTGGACGCCGGCCATCAGGATCGTGCCCGAACCAAGCGTCAAGAACATGCCGGCGGCGGTATCGACCGCGTTGACGGACAACCAACCACCTTCTCCGGACAGAGGCAGGCTGCATTTCCAACTGCGACTGACCATGAAATCTGAATGAAACAAAAAAGCCGAAGCGTCAGCCCCGGCTTGTTTGGTCTTGTCTTTCAATGGCCTGAGCGATCAGGCCGGGATTTCGGCTCAGCCGACGATCTCGTTGCCGCCGAACCAGAAGGCGATTTCCTCGGCCGCCGTCTCCGGCGCGTCGGAGCCGTGCACCGAGTTCTCGCCGATCGACAATGCGTGGATTTTGCGGATGGTGCCTTCGGCGGCGTTGGCCGGGTTGGTGGCGCCCATGACTTCGCGGTTCCTGGCAATGGCGTTGTCGCCTTCCAGCACCTGCACGATGGTAGGGCCGGACGACATGAACTCGGTCAGTTCGCCGAAGAACGGGCGCGCCTTGTGCACGGCGTAGAAGGCCTCGGCCTGGCGCAGGCTCATCCACACGCGCTTCGAGGCGACGACGCGCAGGCCGGCGTCCTCGAGCATTTTGGTGATGGCGCCGGTCAGGTTGCGCCTGGTCGCGTCGGGCTTGATCATGGAAAATGTGCGTTCGGTCGCCATGGCGTCGTTTCCTGTGTTTCGGGAGGGGAAATCGCGCGCTCCATAGCCGAGGGTGGATGCCTTGTGAAGCTCGTGCAGGCGTATTTGCGATCGCCGCGGTTTTGACCCCCACCCCTGGCCCCTCCCCTCAAGGGGGAGGGGAAAACGGTTGGCGCGACGGGCGCCTCTTTGCCTCCCCCTTGAGGGAAGGCCGGAGAGGCGAGGCCGAAGGCCGAAGGCGATCCGGGTGGGGGTGGGGTCGAGCGCGATCGCCGTCCTTGTGAAGCCGCGGGGCAACGTGCCACAACGCGTCGTCGCCACACGGAGCCTCCCCTTGAAAAAGCATTTCCGCATGTTCGCGGCCTATAACCGCTGGGCCAACCGGCAGATCTACGCCGCCGCCGGCCGGCTCGACGACGACGATTACCGCCTCGATCTCGGCGCGGCCTTCGGCTCGGTGCACCGCACCTCAATCACATCCTCGTCGGCGACCGCATCTGCATGAAGCGCTTAACCGGCGAGGGCGACGCGCCGCGCGCGCTGGATACGATCGTCGCCGACGATTTCGCCCTGCTCGCCGCCGCGCGCGAAAGCGAGGACCAGCGCATCGTCGACTGGATCGACGATCTGCCGGATGCGGCGCTTTCCGGCCGTTTCACCTACACCACGGTGACCGATCTCAGGACGGTGAGCCAGCGCCTCGCGCCGGCGCTGGCGCATTTCTTCAACCATCAGACCCACCATCGCGGCCAGGTCCACGCGCTGCTGACAAGGCTCGGGCAGGACTCGACGCCGCTCGATCTGATTTATTTCCAGCGCGAGGCGGAGGGGCGTGAGTTCGCGTGAGGGGTCAGGCGGCGAGCAGCGGGACGCCTTCGGCCGATGCGGCGCGAAGCAGCGCTCTGTCCAGGCTCGCCATCGCCGCGTTCATGCGCATCGCCAGTTCAAGATAACACGCGTCGTAAAAGGTCAATCCGTGACGGCGCGCCAGCATGAACGCGACGCGTTCGTCCGGCTCGTCGTCGATGGCGATGTCCAGCGCCGCCAGCGATTCGACAAATCGGGCCGATTGCTCTGGCGTCAATCGCTTGCGCCGTTCGCCGACGATGGCCATGTTGCGCGCTTCGTACCAGAACAAGCGCGGCGCGACAGCCAGTCCTTCGATCGCTGCGGCCAGCGCCGGTTCGGCGACCGGCGCGTCTTCGTCGTCGAAAGCCCAGATGGCCGCGACGGACGCGTCCACGACGACCGGCGTCACCCGCGCCGTCCTTCGTCGCGCATGTCGAGAATGGTCGCGGCATCCATGCGCCCGGTCTCCCTGCGCAGGGCGCGAAGCGCGTCCGCGGCCGCCGCCCTTTGCCCGGAAAGGGTGGATCCGACCGGCACGATGCGCGCGACAGGCCTGCCGCGGCGCTCAATCGTCACCGTTTCGCCCCGCTCCACATCGGCGAGCACGGAAGAAAACCGTTGCTTGGCCTCGGTCGCCGCCATTGTTTTGGCCATTTCGATCACCTTTCTGGTTAAAATGACCATAAATAAACGCCGGGCTCGACGCAATGGCGGATCAGCGAGGTGGAATTCCCGAAACTGGAGCCTGACGCTGCCCGCACTTGCCTGTCACCGTCGCGAACCCGGTGGGCGAATGCGCCCCGGTAACGGCGCGACGCGTCAGCCGGTGCGCTTGCACCATGTCAGGGCGATGTAGGGCGGCATGTTATTTTGGGCGGCAGTAGTTCCATCCGCGTTGCCGCCCGTTTTCTCGAGGAATTCGTCGTGAACGGTTTCCGACCAACCGGGCTTGGTCGGGGTATTGGGATTGAATACCTGGTTCAATCCACGATTCTCGTTGGATCCTCCAAAACCATCGTGAATATCCCAATCATAAATCGACGAAACGCGATGGTTGTGTCTCGGCATTTCATTCAATGCCAAAATGTGCGTTTCTTCGCCGCCCTGATCCAGAAGCGCCTTGGCCCGTCAAATCCACCGCGCTTCCCCCGTCATCAACTTGCCGCCGGCGCCAGCGCCCACGATGAATTTGCCGATACCATCGGTGTAATCATCCCATCCCTGAGACGGGCACTTGCCCACAAACGCAACAACGGCATCCTTTGGAACAAGCCCGAAACTGCCGATAAATGTCTGAAGGTAAGCCCAGATCGCGCCGACTGCGGCTAAAAATCCGGCAAACATCCCGGCGACAATTGCTGCGATCAGTTGCCGACGAAATTCCGCGGAGAAGTCGCCACCAAAGGAAAAACCGCACGTCTTGACGGGCTTGGGTATTTCGGATTCGCCAATTTCGCCTCCGGCTTTTCGATCTTGGCTTTCTATGAAAGGTGCGTGAACCAAACTTGATTGCGCGGCAATCTCCGCTGGCGAGGCCAGGGACAGCCCCGGCGCAACCTTTCGAGGCGCGGACAGCCGCGGAAAAGCCGGACGGGATGAGTAGCGTTGGCCGCAGCCCACGGAAGCCAACGATTTGGCTTTTCGAGCGACGAACGCCCGGAGAGCAAGCGCAGGGTCGGGGAAAGCGCGAGCCACTTCCGCCGGCCCAGAGAAGGCTTGGTGGCGGCTTCGTCTTCCCTGACCGCCCCTTTTTCCTCTCCCCTCGGGGGTCCAAAGGACGGGTCGAGGCACGCGCTGTCTCCCCCCTTTGCGGGGAAGATAGGTCCCCGCGCCACCCTTTCCCCACTCTTTTCAATGCCCTATTGCCCTATTCCGCTGATGTCCTCGTCAATCTATCCACCCTTTCCGAACCTCCTCCATACTCTCCGCAGTTTCTCCCGCAGGGAGCATGCTGCGGTACCGGCTGCATCATGCGGGGGGAACCGGCTCCCGCCCGAACCGGACCCGGACCGGCAAGAGCGGGGCGGTGACTTTGGCGCCGGACCCGCGCCGAGGAATAAGCTCCGCCGTTCGGTCATGCGGCGGCGGGGCAAAAGGACAGGATGCGATCGACGGCCTGTCAGACGCGGGACATGCGGCAGGATGGTTTCTCCCCACTCTCCCCCCTTGCGGGGGAGATGTCGGCGAAAGCCGACAGAGGGGGGTTGCCAGCGCCGGATCGAAGTCCGCGGAAACGCGGAAGGCTCCGCCGGCGCGGCAAGGGTTCGCCCTTGCGCATCCTGTCGCGGCTCGGCAACCGCAAGCGAAGCCGGACGGGCGGCCGCGAGTTCGCGGATACTAATCAGACAGGCGATCTTTCGGCCGCCCGTCTCCCTGACGCCCGCCTCTTTCCTTCGCCCCAACGGGGAGAAGGTGGCCCGAAGGGCCGGATGAGGGGGCCTACCAACAGCCAGACCGGGAACGGGGCGTGGCAAGGAGAAAGCATGCCTGCCCCTTGCGCGCCGCCCTTCCCTCCGCCAAAAGCGCGGCCATGCTGACGATTACCGACCTCACGCTGCGCATTGCCGGACGGCCGCTCCTCGAAAACGCCATCCTGGCGCTGCCCGACGGGGCCAAGGCCGGCCTGGTCGGGCGCAACGGTACCGGCAAGACCACCCTGTTCAAGGCGATCACCGGCGAATTCGCCGCCGAAACCGGCGCGATCGGCCTGCCGAAAAACGCCCGCGTCGGCCAGGTGGCGCAGGAAGCGCCGGCAACCGACGAGGCGCTGATCGACATCGTGCTCGCCGCCGACCTCGAGCGCGCCGCGCTGCTGGCGGAGGAGAAGACCGCGACCGATCCGCATCGCATCGCCGACATCCATATGCGGCTGGCCGATATCGACGCCCATTCGGCCGAGGCGCGGGCCGCCGCCATCCTTTCGGGCCTCGGTTTCGACCACGAGGCGCAGCGCCGGCCGGCTTCGGCCTTTTCCGGCGGCTGGCGCATGCGCGTGGCGCTCGCCGCCATCCTGTTTTCCGAACCCGACCTGCTGCTGCTCGACGAGCCGACCAATTATCTCGATCTGGAAGGCGTGCTGTGGCTGCAGGATTATTTGCGGCGCTATCCGCACACCGTGCTGATCATCAGCCACGACCGCGACCTGCTCAACACCGCCGTCACCTCGATCGTGCATCTGGAGGAGCGCAAGCTGACCTTCTGGCGCGGCGGCTACGACCAGTTCGAGCGCCAGCGTTCCGAACGGGCCGAGGCCTTGACCAAGTCGCGGGAAAAGCAGGAGGCGGCGAAGAAGCACATGGAGGCCTTCGTCGCCCGCTTCCGCGCCAAGGCGTCGAAGGCGCGCCAGGCGCAATCGCGGCTGAAAATGCTCGAGAAAATGGCCCCCGTGGCCACCATGCTCGACGAACGGACGCTGCCGATCGGTTTCACCGCGATGGCGAAGCCCGTCGCCTCGCCGATCATCGCGCTGAAGGGCGTCGAGGCCGGCTACGCCGCCGACAAGCCGGTGCTGCGCAATCTCGATCTGAGGATCGACCATGACGACCGCATCGCCCTGCTCGGCGCCAACGGCAACGGCAAATCGACCTTCGCCAAGCTGATTTCCGGCCGGCTCGATGCGCTGTCGGGAACGATCACCAAGGCGCCGGGCCTGAAAATCGCTTACTTTGCCCAGCACCAGATGGACGAACTGCGTCCCGACGAAACGCCGGTCGCCCATGTCCGCCTGCTGATGCCGATGGCGAAGGAATCGGAGGTGCGCGCCCGCGTGGCGAAAATGGGCCTGACGACGGAAAAAATGGCGACGAAGGCGCGCGATCTCTCAGGCGGCGAAAAGGCGCGGTTGCTGATGGGGCTCGCCACGTTCGGCGGCGCGCATCTGATCATCCTCGACGAACCGACCAACCATCTCGACATCGATTCGCGATCGGCGCTGATCGAGGCGCTCAACGATTTTCCAGGCGCAGTGATCCTGATTTCGCATGACCGCCACCTGATCGACGCGACGGCGGAACGGCTGTGGCTGGTGCGCGACGGCGCGGTCAATCCCTTCGACGGCGATCTCGACGAATATCGCCGCATCGTCACCAGAAGCGAAACCTCGGCCGAAAAGGCGCGCGTCGAGGACCGCGGCGTCTCCAAGGCCGACCAGCGGCGCGACGCGGCGGCGCGGCGCGAAGCGCTGAAACCGCTCGCCAAAAAGATCAAGGAAACCGAATCCTTGATCGAGGCGCTTCGCAAACGGATTCAGGCGCTTGACGCGGAGCTTCACGATCCGGCGCTCTATGCGCAAGATGCGGCGAAGACCACGGCGCTCGCCAAGATCCGGGCCGACAAGGCGGCCGAACTGGCCGACCACGAAGAGGCGTGGCTGCATTTGTCGGACGAATACGAGACGGGGATGACCGGGTGAGCGCGCTCTATTGCCCGCCTGCCGCTTCCCTTCCCCACCGCGGTTTCGGCGGTTCGTCGGGCTTGCCGCCGCCGCGTCGCGACAGCGACAGGATGAAACCGATGACGCCGATGGCGATCAGCATGTAGCCGATCGGCTGGGCGCGTTCGTCGGGCAATTGCGCGTTGCGCCTCAGCACAAGGTCGACGCTTTTCATCGGCAGGGAATCGACGTCGCCGAGCGCCGCGACGAAGAGATGCGGACCGGGCGTCACCGGGTCGATGGTTCCGGCGGCTGCGACCAGATTCTGTTCGGACGGCACATCCTTTGGCGGCTGTTGCGAGACGAACACGACGCGTTCGGCCAGAACCGTCTTGCCGCCAATGGTGGCGGTCAGAGTCAGATGCGCGGCGGCCGACGGCATCGTGTAGACTCCCGACGTCGTCATTTCGAGAATGGCGCGGACAGGCGCATCGGCTTCGGCCAGAACCGCCGTCGCCTTTGTGAAACCGGAGCGCTCATAAACACGGAAGCGGCCGATTTCGCTGCCGGTCATGGTGTCGATCACGGCCGGATAGACGATGCCGAGCGCCACGCCGGCCAGAGCAATCAGCAGGAACAGGATGCGCATGAAAGACCTCTCGCCCTTCCCCTAAACCCTTTGCCAGACGGCGAAAAGATGCGGAATGACGCGGTCCGGGCGCACCTGTTCGAAATGCTCGGCGGCGATGCGGCGAAACCCCATCTCGGAGAAAATGCCTGCTTCCCGCGGCGAAAGCGGCCAGGGCGGACCCGCGGTCGGGGCATCGTCCGGTCGCGTTCGCGCGTAGATGAGCAAGCTCCCGCCGGGCGCCACAAGCGAGGCGATGGCGAGCGAGAACAGGGTGCGCAATTCGCCCGGCACAGACTGGATCGTGTAGCATTCGTTGACCAGATCGAAAGCGCCGGCCCAAGGCGGCGGCAGCGCCGCGAGATCGGCGATGGCGTAGTCGACCGGGCTTTGCGGAAAGCGGTCAAGCGCCCAGCCAATGGCGCGCGCCGACAGATCGAACGCGGTGGTCTTCCAGCCTGCGGCGGCGAGCGCCTCGGCGTTGTCGCCAAGGCCACAGGCGACATCGATGGCGCGCCGTCCCTGCCCCGGATTGTCCGCCAACCAGGCGTCGAGGCGGTCCTTCGGCTTCAGGTCGGCCCACGGCACATTGGCCGCGTCGCCGCCGGCGCGTTCATAGACGGCGTCGAAAAACAGCTTGCGATCCGAAAGGCTGGCGCCCTGCGCGCCCTCCAAGGCATCGATGCGCGCCCTGAGTGCGGCGCGACGGGCGGCGAAATCGCTGTTTTCGCTCACGCCTTCTTTTCCCAGCGGCCGCCGGCCTGTTGCCAATAGGTCACGGCATGTCCAGCCGATTTCAGCGTTTTCCAGTGGCTGCGCGCCGCTTCGAGCTGCATCTGGTCGTGGCCGTCGAACAGGAATACCGCGCGCGTATAGCTGTCGAGCGCGCATAGCGCCGCGCCATCGCAAAGGAAGCGGATCGCCGCGCCATTGGGGTTGGCGTCGGTGCAGGTCAGCACGATCGGCTGATGCTCGAGCATCGCCTCGCGGTCGGTGGCGTGGGCAAGGAAGGATTCTTCCGACCACGCCCACAGGTGCGCATCGAGCGCATCGCGGCGTTCTTCCGAACCGGTCTGCACGACGGCGCGCCAGCCGCGCTCGATGCTTTTTTCGAGCAAGCCCGGCAGCGTCGCCTCGAGCGTCGAATCGGTCAGGTGATAGAACCAGACCTCGGCCATCCGTTCACGACTCGTAGTGGTCGCGCACCAGCCGGTCGAGGATGCGTACGCCCCAGCCCGATCCCCACGACTGGTTGATCTCGGTCGACGGCGAACCCATGGCGACCCCGGCGATATCGAGATGAGCCCAGGGCGTTTCCTTGACGAAACGCTTGAGGAACTGCGCCGCCGTGATCGATCCGGCGTTGCGGCCACCGATGTTCTTCATGTCGGCGGTCTTGGAATCGATCATCTTGTCGTAGTCCGGACCGAGCGGCATGCGCCAGACTTTCTCGCCCGTCGCCTCGCCGGCGGCGGACAGCCGCGTGGCGAGTTCGTCATTGTTGGAAAACAGGCCGGCATAGGTCTGGCCGAGCGCCACCATGATCGCCCCGGTCAGGGTCGCCAGATTGACCATGAAGCGCGGTTTGAAGCGGTCGTTGCAGTACCAGAGCGCATCGGCCAGCACGAGGCGGCCTTCCGCGTCGGTGTTCAGCACCTCGATCGTCTGGCCCGACATCGAGGTGACGATGTCGCCCGGACGCTGGGCATTGCCGTCCGGCATGTTTTCGACCAGGCCGACGATGCCGACGACATTGGCCTTGGCCTTGCGGCCGGCAAGCGCCTTCATCAGGCCGGCCACAGCGGCGGCGCCGCCCATGTCGCCCTTCATGTCTTCCATGCCGGCGGCCGGCTTGATCGAAATGCCGCCGGTGTCGAAAACCACGCCCTTGCCGACGAAAGCGACAGGCGCCTGCTTGGCCTTGCCGCCGCTCCACTGCATGACAACGAGACGCGGCGGACGGACGGAACCTTGCGCGACGCCGAGCAAGGAACCCATTCCGAGCTTCTTCATCTCTTTTTCGGTCAGGATTTCGACCTTGACGCCAAGCTTTTCCATTTCGGCGAGCTGGGCGGCGAATTCGACCGGGCCAAGGATGTTGGCCGGCTCGTTGACGAGATCGCGGGCAAAGGTGACGCCATCGGCGATGGCCGATGTCTCGGCGAAAGCCTTTTTCGCAGCGGCGGGATCGGCGCACAGGATGGTCACGCGAACCGGTTTTGTCCGTTTCCGGTCTTCGCCGTCGTCCTTTCTGGTCTTGTATTTCTCGAACGTATAGGCGCGCATCAGAATGCCGAGCGCCAGATTGGCCGCGTCCGTCCCGGAGGCCACCTGTCCTGAAAAATCGGTCAGAACGGTGATTTCTTCGGCCTTGCCGAATTGCGACGCGACGCTGCCGCCGAATTTCAGCCAGGCATTCCCGTCCAGCGCATCGGTCTTGCCGGCGCCGATGATGACAATTCGGTCGATCGTCGAATCGGCCGGAGCCAGGATGTCGACGATTTGTCCGGACTTGCCGGTGAAGCCGGCGGCGCGGAAAGCACGGGACAATTGTCCCGGCTCGGCCAAAGCCTCGACCGCGGATGCGACCACCGGTCCTTCGCCGGCAAAGGCGATCACTGTCGCGTTCTTGACGATTGCGGGGCGCGCGAAGGCGATGACAGGCTGCTTGGTCATGAATCGGATCCGGATCGATGCGGTTGGGCGATGTTGTTGGTTTTGTCCGCTTTGGCAAGGCGCAAACGGCGTGACGTCATCTGAAAATGCCGGCAATGCGGATTAACCGTGAGCTAACCATGGTGACAAGCTGTTGCATCCCTGGTTGTCCATGGGTTAACCCGGTCATGAAAAATCGAGTAAAAGGCAAGTCGGCAGATCGACTTCGACAAGGCGGTTTGGACGACATGACCATGGCGGATCGGAACGCTTGAGGAGATGAGAACCGTGGCCACACCAATCCGCCGGGCGGCGGCGTCGCGCGGCCGCCCTTCAACCGGATGCCGCGGATGATCGGCCGCACCCTCGCCCGCTACATTTTCCGACGCCACGCGGTGACAACGCTGTGGTTTCTGGCTGGCGTCGGTGCATTGGTCTACATTATTGATTTCACGGAATTTTCGCGCCAAACTGGTTCGCTGCCTTCCTACCGTTCGATGACCGCGCTCGGGCTTTCGGCCATGCGGCTGCCGTTCGTCGTGCAACAAATCATACCGTTCGTCGGCTTTTTCGCGACATTGACGACGTTGATCGCTCTCAACCGCAAGCACGAGCTGGTGGTGGCGCGATCCTGCGGCGTTTCGGCCTGGCAATTCCTTTTGCCCATTGGCGTTTCGGCATTCCTGTTCGGCCTGTTTTCCGTATTGGTGCTGAACCCGATCGGCGCGGCCGGAATACAGCGGGCCAGCAACATCGAAGCCTTGTGGAAATCGGGAGCGAGCAACAGCACAACCGCCTCGGACATGCCCTGGCTGCGGCAGAAAGTCGGCTCCGCCGTCACGGTGATCGGGGCGCATGCTGTGTTGAATGGTGGTTCCGACCTTCGTGATGTCACGTTCTACCGGATTGGCGAAGACGATAGAATTGTCGAGCGCGTCGATGCCGAGAAGGCCACGCTGAATGATGGCTTCTGGGCGCTGGAAAATGTCAGTCGCCGCGCTGCGAATGGCGATGTCACGCGCCAAGACCGCTTGCAAGTGGAAACCACGCTTGATTCGATTGCCGTAAGCGAAAGAATCGCCCGGCCGGAAATGATCGCCATCAACGACCTTTTCGAAAAAATCCGCGCCGCCAAGGCTTTTGGTTACCCCGTTAGGGCCTTGTCCACCCAATTGCAGGCGTTGACCGCATTGCCGATGCTGCTTGTGGCAATGGCTTTGATCGCGGCGACGGTTTCATTGCAGTTTGTGCGCCTGGGGCAATCGGTTATGCTGATTTCGGGTGGAATCGCGGCGGCGTTTCTGCTTTATGTCGGCACGGTGCTGGCGAAGGCATTCGGTTCGGCAGGAATCGTCGCGCCGGTGACGGCGGCGTGGTTTCCGGTGGTGATTGCGTTGTTTTTCGGGGTGACGTTTCTGCTGCACAGAGAGGATGGTTAGTGAGGCCAGGCGTATTTGACCGGATGCCGGGCGTCCGGCCGTCGTGTTTCGGCGGTCGCGCGCTGGCGCTCGCGCTTTTTTCGTCAGCTGCGCTGCTGATTCCCTCGACCGCCCATTCCCAGGAAATCGCCGTGCCGTCGGATCTCGGCAATGGCCAGATGCTGCTCGAATCCGACACGCTGGTTTATGACAATGACAACCAGACGGTCACGGCGGTCGGCGCGGTACGAATCGACTACAATGGATACAAGCTGGTGGCGGAGCGTGTCGTCTACAACCAGCGTACCGGACGATTGATCGCGTCAGGCGGGGTCGAACTGGTCGACGCCAGCGGAACCAAGGTTTCCTCGGAAAAAATCGACATCACCGACGATTTCAAGGACGGGTTCGTCCAGGCGCTGCGGGTCGAAACCGCCGACAAGATCTATTTCGGCGCTGAAAGCGCCAGCCGCGAAGGCGGCCACACGACGACTTTCATGAATGGCGTCTACACGGCGTGCGAGCCGTGCGAGGACGATCCCGACAAGGCGCCGATCTGGCGGGTCAAGGCCCGCAAGATCATCTGGAACGGCAAAGCCAAGACCATCCGCTTCGAGCGGCCGCGTTTCGAATTGTTCGGATTGCCGATCGCCGGTTTGCCTTTCTTCGAAATCGCCGATCCGACGGTCAAGCGCAAATCCGGATTCCTGTTCCCCTCCATCGGCTTCACGACCGAGCTCGGTTACAGCGTCAAGGTTCCATACTATCTGGTGCTTGCGCCAACCCATGACGCGACCTTTTATGGCTCCTATTACACCAACCAGGGCTTTCTGGGCGAAGCCGAGTGGCGCAAGCGGTTCGAGCACGGCTCCATGTCGGTGCGGCTCGCCGGCATCATCCAGAGCAATCCCGGCCTTTTCGGCTCCGGCACCGTCGATGGGGCGGTCACCGGCCGCGCAATGATCGGTTCGACCGGACGTTTCGCCTTGAATGAACGTTGGACGTTCGGCTGGGATGTGCTGGCCCAGACCGACAAGAGTTTTTCCTATCGCTACAAGATCGACGGCTTCACCGCCTATAACCACACATCGCAGATTTTCCTGACCGGCCTCAACGACCGTAACTTTTTCGATTTGCGGGCGCAAAAATTCCAGATTCAGGAATCGATCCTCGACACCAACGCGGCGGCGGCAAATCCGGTCCAGCCTTGGGTGCTGCCGACATTCGACTACTCCTGGACCGCCGACAATCCGGTCGCTGGCGGCGAGTTCAATGTCGGCGTCAATTCGCGTATCCTCAAGCGCGCGCTTGCCGACAATGACGGAACGGCATTGCGCGGCGCGGCCGGCCTCAATTCGCGACTGTCTGCGGAAGTCGAATGGAAACGCACTTTCGTCACCTCAGGCGGGCTGGCGATCACCGCCCTGCTGGCGGCGCGTGGCGACTCCCATCATCTCGACGGGGCCGCGCAGGGTTCGATCCTCGCTTTCGACGCCGGGGCCGATGTTCGCGCCGCTTATTGGCGCGCCATGGCGACGGCCGGGCTGGAACTGCGCTGGCCGGTGCTTTTCTCGACCACCAGCGCTACCCACGTGCTCGAACCAGTGGCGCAGATTTTCGTGCGGCCGAACGAAATGCACGCAACGACGCTCGGCATTCCCAACGAAGACGCCCAGAGCCTCGTCTTTGACGCCACATCGCTATTCGATCGCGACAAGTTTTCCGGTTGGGACCGCATGGAAGGCGGCACGCGCGCCAATCTCGGCCTGCGCTATTCCGGCAGCTTCGCCAATGGCTGGACCGCCAACGCGGTGTTCGGCCAGTCGTTCCACATCGCCGGCGTCAATTCCTTCGCTTCGCCGGATCTGGTCAATGCCGGCGTCTTTTCCGGTCTCGAATCCGCCCGCTCCGACTATGTCGGCATGATCGGCGTGGCCAATGATCGCGGAACCTCGGCAAGCGTGAAGGCGCGGTTCGACGAGCAGACATTCGAGGTTCGGCGCGCGGAAGCCGCTATCGCCGTCGCGACCCCGAAACTGTCGTTCTCGGGCCGCTACGCCTATATCCAGGCCCAGCCGGGCTACGGATTCCCCAATGACCGCCATGAGGTCACCCTCGCCGGCAAGACGCATCTCAACGACAAGTGGAGCGTCTATGGTTCGGGCACCTACGACCTCGCCTCCAATGTCATGACCAAAGCTTCGCTTGGCGCGGGTTATGCCGATGAATGCACTGCCTATTCGCTGACCTACAATGAATACCGGGCGGCGAGCGCGCCGGCGACGGTATCGCGATCGTTCGGGTTCCATGTTTCGCTTCGCACGATCGGCGATTTCGGCACCGACTCTTCAGCGATCGCCAAGTGACATTCGGACACGCTTTGGCCAAACTGGAGCGTCATGGAACACGCCATGCGCTACGGATGCGCCTGACTGGAAACGCGATGACCATGATGTTGACACGACGCGCGATTGCGAAGGCCGGCCGTTTCCTGGCGACCCTGGCCTTTTCACTGACCATTTTCGCGGCTTCGCCCAATCGCTTTGTGACGCCGGCGGCGGCAAGCGAGATCAAGGTCGTGGTCAACGGCCAACCGATCACCAGCTATGATTTCCAGCGCCGCAACGCCTTTTTCAAACTGGCGCGCAAGCCCGGCGGCGCGGCCGCGGTCAAGGCCGAGTTGATCGATGAGGCGCTCCAGGCGGCGGAGATGAAGCGCCTGGGCATTCGCATTTCCGACAAGGCGGTGGCCGAAGCCTACGCCCGTTTCGCCAGTCAGAACAAATTGTCGACCAAGCAGCTCGACCAGATCATGAACCAATCGGGCGTTACGCCGCAGCATTTCAAGGGCTACATCCGCGCCCAAATGGGTTGGAACCAGGCCCTGTCGGCGAAATTCCGCTCCGAAGGCCTGATGAAAGAACAGGACGCGGTCAAGAAAATGCTTGGCGATGGCGGCAAGAAGCCGACCGCGACCGAGTACATGCTGCAACAGGTCGTGTTCGTCGTTCCGGCCAAGGAGCGCAAGGGCAAGATCGGCGCGCGCAAACGTGAAGCCGAGGCATTTCGTCAGCGTTACCAGGGCTGCGCCTCGTCGCGCGAATTCGCCAAGGGTCTCGTCGACGTGACGGTGCGCGATCTCGGCCGCCTGCTGGCGCCGGAACTGCCTCCGGAGTGGGAGAAGGACGTCAAGGCGACGCAACCCGGCAAGGCGACGCCGGTGCGCGAAACCGAAAAGGGCGTCGAATTTCTCGGGATCTGTTCGACCCGCGAAGTCTCCGACGACAAGGTTGCCCAGTTGGTTTTTTCCAACGACGGCAAGACCGACGATCGCGCCACCGAATTGTCGAAAAAATACACCGAAGAACTCCGTGCCAAAGCCAATATCGAGGAACGCTGACGTTCTGGCGCTGACGATCGGCGATCCCGCCGGAATCGGCGTCGACGTCGCGCTCGTTGCCTGGGATCGACATCTGGAGGAAAGCGTTCCGGCGTTCGCTCTTTTCGGCGATCCGGCAATGATCGCCTCGCGCGCAAGGCGGCTTGGCGTTTCCGTTCCAATCGAGGAAACATCTCTGGCCGAGGCGTCGGGCGTCTTTCGGCGGGCCTTGCCCGTCATTCCCCTCACGGCGCGCTTGACCGACAGACCGGGCGTACCCGACATCGCCGACGCCTCCGGCATCATCGAGGCGATTGACCGCGCTGTCGCCGCCACGCTTTCGGGCGAAGCCGCGGCGGTGGTCACCTGCCCGATCGCCAAGAAGCCGCTTTACGACGCCGGTTTTCGATTTCCCGGCCACACCGAATATCTGGCCCATCTGGCCCAACAGGCGAGCGGACGCCCTGTCCGTCCGGTGATGATGCTGGCGGGGCCGGAACTGCGCGCCGTGCCGGCGACAATCCATATTCCGCTCTCCGCCGTGCCGGGGCTCTTGAGCGAGGATCTCATCATCGAGACGGCGCGCATCATGGCTCATGATCTGTCCAGGCGTTTCGGCATCGCGCGACCGCGCATCGCGGTGGCCGGCCTCAATCCGCATGCCGGAGAAGGCGGCGCGCTCGGCAAGGAGGACGACGCCATCATCCGCCCGGCCATCGAAAGACTGGTCGCGGAGGGCATCGGCGCGTTCGGTCCCCTGCCCGCCGATACATTGTTCCATGCCCGCGCCCGCGCGACCTACGACGCCGCGCTTTGCATGTATCACGATCAGGCGCTGATCCCGGCCAAGGCGCTGGCTTTCGACGAGACGGTCAACGTCACGCTCGGCCTGCCCTTCATCCGCACCTCGCCCGATCATGGCACGGCGTTCGACATCGCCGGCAAAGGCATCGCCCGCCCCGACAGCCTGATCGCCGCGCTGCGTCTCGCCGCCGAACTCGCCGCCAACGAGGCCGGCGCGTGAGCGACGGCTTGCCGCCGTTGCGCGAAGTGGTGGCGCGCCACGGCATCGCGGCGAAAAAGGCGCTCGGCCAGAATTTCCTGTTCGATCTCAATCTGACAGCCAAGGTGGCGCGGGCGGCCGACGATCTCGCCGGCGTCACGGTCATCGAGGTCGGCCCCGGTCCCGGCGGGTTGACGCGGGCTCTGCTCGCGGCCGGCGCCGAGCGGGTGATCGCCATCGAGCGCGACGAGCGCTGCCTCGCGGCGCTGGAAGAAATCGCAGCGCACTGGCCGAACCGTCTGGACATCGTCGCCGGCGATGCGCTGAAGACCGACTTTTCCGCGCTTTCGGCCAGAAGGCGGACGAAAATCGTCGCCAACCTGCCCTACAATATCGGCACCGAACTGCTGATCGGCTGGCTGACCGGGCCGTGGCCGCCTTTTTACGAAAACCTGACGCTGATGTTCCAGCGCGAGGTGGCCGAGCGCATCGTCGCCGGCCCCGGCGACGACGCCTATGGCCGGCTCGGCGTGCTCGCCGGCTGGCGCACGCAGGCGCGCATCGTCTTCGACATTTCGCCGCAAGCCTTCTCGCCGCCGCCGAAAGTGTGGTCGTCCGTGGTGTCGATCACGCCGCGCGCCGAGCCGCTGCCCTGCGACGCTGTCGCAAGCTGCAACGAGTGACCCAGGCGGCCTTCGGCCAGCGCCGCAAGATGCTGCGGCCAAAGCCTCAAGGCGCTCGGCGGCGAGGCGCTGCTCGTTCGCATCGGCATCGATCCGACGCGGCGCGCCGAAACGCTATCGGTGGCGGAATTCGTCAGCCTCGCCAACGCCTTGGCGTAGTCACCCGATCTTCTCGGCGAGCAATCCTTCGACAAATCCGAACAGGCCGTGGCGCCGATCGCGGCGCAGGCGCTCGGCCAGCACGATGGCCTTGACCTCGGAAAAGGCGCGATCGAGATCGTCGTTGACGATGACATAATCGTACTTTCGCCATTGCTCGATTTCGAGTCGGGCATTGCCGAGCCGCGTGGCGATGATTGCATCGGAATCCTCGGCCCGCCGCTTCAGCCGCGATTTGAGTTCCGCCATCGATGGCGGCAGAATGAAGATCGACACGACATCGCCGCGCATCCGCTCTTTCAATTGGTCGGCCCCTTGCCAATCGATGTCGAACAGCATGTCGCGACCTTCGCCGAGCGCGGCTTCGGCCGGCTCGCGCGGCGTGCCGTAGAGATTGCCATGGACTTCGGCCCATTCGATCAGCGCATCGGAATCGCGCCGGATTTCGAACTCGCGTTTCGACACGAAATGGTAGTGCACGCCTTCGATTTCGGAAGCGCGGCGCGGCCGGGTCGTGACGCTCACGGACAATTCGAACAGATTGTCATCGTTGAGAAGGTCGCGTGAAATGGTCGACTTGCCGGCCCCCGAGGGCGAGGACAGCACCAGCATCAGGCCACGGCGGGCGATCGGATCGGTGGGGCGCGGTTTCGCCATGGTCACTCCAGATTCTGCACCTGCTCGCGGAACTGATCGACGACCGCTTTAAGCGCGAGGCCGATACCGGTCACCGACGCAGCATTCGATTTCGAGCACAAGGTGTTGGATTCGCGGATGAATTCCTGCGAGAGAAAATCGAGTTTGCGCCCCGCCGGACCGCCCTTGGCGATCAGGTCGCGGGCCGACGTGATATGGGCCTTGAGACGGTCGATCTCTTCGCGCACATCGGCCTTGACGGCGAGGAAAGCCGCCTCGGCGTGAAGGCGCGCTTCGTCGAGGCCGGAAGCGGCGTCCATCAACAGGCGCACCTGTTCGGCCAGGCGGGCGCGGATCACGTCGGGATCGCGCGACCGGTCGGCTTCCGCCTCCAATGTCAATTTCTCGATTTCGCCGACATGGCCGAGCAACACCGGGGCCAACACCCGGCCTTCGTCGGCGCGGGCCGATGCGAGCGCATCGAGCGCGCGGGCGAGCGCATTCAGGATCGCCACATCGGCGGCGGCGCGCTCTTCCTCGGATTCTTCCGCTTCCGCCGGTTCGAGAACGCCGCGCAACGCCAGCAGGCCGTCGACCGAAGGCGCGGCGAGGCCGTATTGGGCCGAAAGCCGGCCGGCCAGCCCGGCAATGTCGCGCAACAGCGCTTCATTGACGACAGGTGTCGAGGCGGAAACCGGCTTGGCCTGGTTCAGCGTCGCCTGGATATTGCCGCGCGCAAAGCGCTTCTGGATTTCCTGGCGAACAACGGTTTCGAGCCGTTCGAGCCCTGGCGGCAGGCGCAAGCGGATTTCCATGCCCTTGCCATTGACCGACCGCAGTTCCCAGACAATTCCACCTGCCGGCGTCATGCCTTCCGCGCGGGCGAAGCCCGTCATCGACGATACGCTCATTGGCCCCCCGGCGACGACGCGCCTACTGGTTGGTCGAACCCGACCCGTTGGCCGGCGCGCCGGCTTTTTCTTCGGCGCGCTGCTTTTCGATGGCGCGCCATTTTTCCACATTGGCGTTGTGTTCTTCGAGAGTCGAGGCGAAGGCATGCCCCCCGGTTCCGTCGGCGACGAAGTAGAGATCCTCGGTCTGCGCCGGGTTGGCGACCGCTTCCAGCGCCGCCTTGCCCGGATTGGCGATCGGCGTCGGCGGCAGGCCGGGGATGACATAAGTGTTGTAAGGCGTCTCCTTGGCGATGTCCGACTGGTAGATCGGCCGATCCGCCGGTTTGCCGGCGCCGCCGAAAAGGCCATAGATGATGGTCGGATCGGACTGGAGCTTCATGCCCTTTTTCAGCCGGTTGACGAAAACGGAAGCAACATGAGGCCTTTCGGTGGCGATTCCGGTTTCCTTTTCGACGATGGACGCAAGCGTGACGAATTCGTTGATGTCCTTGACCGGCAGGTCGGCGGCTCGGGTCGCCCAGATTTTTTCCACCAGCGCCGTTTGATCGGCGGCCATCTTGTCGAGAATGCCGGCGCGGGTCATGCCACGGGCAAAGAGGATGGTGTCGGCGACCAGCGAGCCTTCGGCCGGAGGCGTTGCCGGCAGGTCGCCGGCCAGCACCGGATCGGCGCCGATTTTCGCGAGCGCCTGCGCGACCGTCCAGCCTTCCGGAATCGTCATCGAATACATGATCGATTTGCCGCTGGCCAGGACGTCCATGATGGCGCGCATGGTTGAGCCGGCCTTGATGGCGTATTCTCCGGCCTTGAGTTTGCCGTCCTTGCCGGCGGCGCGAACGCCGAGTTCGAAAATGCGGCCATTGGAAACGAGCCCGCGATCCTGAAGATCGAATGAAATGGCGTTGAGGCTGGTATTGGCTTTGACCTCGAATGTCGTATCGGCCGGATTCGAGCCGGGTTTTTCGAATTCGCCCTTGCCATACCAGACCAGTCCGGCGCCGACGACGACGGCGATAATCACCAACGTCATCATGAAGTTGAGGAAGACGACGATCTGGCTGCGGGACGTGCGCGACCTGCGGCGGACGCCGGCGCCGGCGATTTCACTGCCGGCTGGACCGGTGCGGCATTCGGCTGGGCCTGAACTGGCGCCGCGGCGATCGTTGCAGTTTCGTCGGTCATACCCAATGCGTCCCTGGATGCGTTTCATGGTCAGGCGATGTGGCCCGAATACCCATCAATCTGGCCGAAATCGCGGCGCGCCGCCTCAGGCGTGGCGCCGGAAGATGAGTGTCGCGTTGGTGCCGCCAAAGCCGAAGGAATTCGACATGGCGACATCGACGCGGCGCGCGCGCGCCTTGCGCGGCACCAGATCGATGGCGGTTTCGCGCTCCGGATCGTCGAGATTGATCGTCGGCGGCGCGATATTGTCGCGTATCGCCAACAACGAGAAGATCGCCTCGGCGGCGCCCGCCGCGCCCAGCATGTGGCCGATGGCCGATTTGGTCGAGGACATGGAGATCTTCGACGCCGCGTCGCCGACCAGCCGTTCGACCGCGCCGAGCTCGATCGTGTCGGCCATGGTCGATGTGCCATGGGCGTTGATGTAATCGAGATCGGCGGGCGCAAGGCCGGCGCGTTTCAGCGCCGCGCCCATGCAGCGGAAGGCGCCGTCGCCGTCTTCCGAAGGCGCGGTGATGTGATAGGCGTCGCCCGACATGCCGTAACCGACCACTTCGGCGTAAATTTTGGCGCCGCGCGCCTTGGCGTGTTCGAGCTCCTCCAGCACGACGACGCCGGCGCCCTCGCCCATGACGAAGCCGTCACGGTCGCGGTCATAAGGGCGCGAGGCCTTGGTCGGATCATCGTTGCGCTTGGTCGACAGCGCGCGGCTGGCGGAAAATCCGGCGATCGACAGACGGGTGATCGGCGATTCGGCGCCGCCGGCGACCATCACGTCGGCGTCGCCGAACATGATCAGGCGGGATGCGTCGCCGATGGCGTGCGCGCCGGTCGAACAGGCGGTGACCACCGCGTGATTCGGCCCTTTCAGGCCATGGCGAATCGACACCTGACCCGAAACCAGGTTGATGATGTTGCCCGGAATGAAGAACGGCGTGATCCGGCGCGGGCCCCTTTTCCTCCAGGATCAGGGTCTGTTCGGAGATGCCTTCAATGCCTCCGATGCCCGAACCGATCATGACGCCCGTGGCGCAACGGTCGGCTTCGGTTTGCGGAACCCAGCCGGAATCTTTCAACGCCTCATCTGCGGCAATGATGCCGTACATGATGAAATCGCCGATCTTGCGCTGTTCCTTCGGCTCGAGGAACCGATCGGGATTGAGCGTTCCATCCGATCCGTCGCCGCGCGGCGTGATGCAGGCGATCTTGCACGCCAGATCGTCGACGCGAAATTTGTCGATCACCCTGGCGGCTGAAACGCCGGCAAGAAGTTTGGTCCAAGCGAATTCGGCCCCGACGCCATAGGGCGAAACGAGACCGACGCCGGTTACGACTACACGCCTCACGCGGTTTCCTCCCGATGCGGACGGTTTTCCGCCCGCATCATCCGGTGAAGCGGATCAGGCCTTGGCCTTGTCGATGAACTTGACGGCGTCGCCGACCGTCAGGATGGTCTCGGCGGCGTCATCGGGGATTTCGACGGAGAATTCCTCCTCGAACGCCATGACCAGTTCGACCGTGTCGAGCGAATCCGCGCCGAGATCGTCGATGAAGCTGGAGGCTTCGGAAACCTTTTCGGCATCGACGCCAAGATGCTCGACAACGATCTTCTTTACGCGTTCGGCGGTGTCGCTCATGTCTGACCCCTCTTGAAGGTACCGTTGATCTGGAAAACCGTTATCCGCATCCCTTCGGGCTGGCTGTAAACGGTCGTTCGGGCGGCGATTATCACGAAATATTGCGTGCGTCCAAGCGCTAATTCGCCTTTTCCCGTCGCACGCCGCTCAGACCATAGCCATGCCGCCATTGACGTGAAGGGTCTGGCCGGTGACGTAGGACGCCTCGGCCGAGGCGAGGAACAGCACGGCGGCGGCGATCTCGGCGCCGGAACCCATGCGTTTCATCGGAATCGCCCCCATGATCGCCTCGCGCTGCTTGTCGTTCAGCTTGTCGGTCATCGCCGATTCGATGAAGCCCGGCGCGACGCAATTGACCGTGATGGCCCGGCTGGCGATTTCCTGGGCCAGCGATTTGGAAAAGCCGATCATGCCGGCTTTCGAGGCGCAGTAATTGGCCTGCCCCGGATTGCCGGTGACGCCGACGACGGACGTGATGTTGACGATGCGGCCCCAGCGGCGGCGCATCATCGGATGGGTGAGTTCGCGCGTCAGGATGAAGGCGGCGGTCAGATTGACCTCCAGCACGGCGTCCCAGTCGGCGTCGGACATGCGCACGAACAGGCCGTCCTTGGTGATGCCGGCATTGTTGACGAGGATGTCGACGCCGCCGAGATCGGCTTCGGCCTTGGCGGCCAGGGCCTTGACTTCGGCGCGATCCGACAGGTTGGCGGGAAAGGCGTGGGCGCGTTCGCCGAGCCCGGCGGCCAGCGCCTCGAGCTTGTCAACGCGCGTCCCATGCAGGCCGACGGTTGCGCCGGCGGCGTGCAGCGACCGCGCCACCGCTTCGCCGATGCCGCCCGAAGCGCCGGTGACCAGCGCTTTCTTCCCTGAAAGATCGAACATCGGACGCATCCTTCCCTTGTTTTTCAGGCGAGCGCGGCAAGAGCCGATTCAACATCCGCCGCGGTTCCGACATTGGTGGTCGCGACATCCCTGGCGATGCGGCGGGCGAGACCCGACAGAACCTTGCCGGAGCCGATTTCGCAAAGCCCGGTCACGCCGTTGGCGGCGAACCACTCCACCGTCTCGCGCCAGCGCACGCGGCCGGTGACCTGCTCGACCAGGCGGCGGGCGATCTCGTCCGGATCGGTGACTGGCGTAACCGTGACATTGGCGACGACCGGAACGGCCGGCGCCTTTTTCGACCTTCGCCAGGCTTCGGCCATGGCGTCGGCGGCCGGTTGCATCAGGGCGGAATGGAACGGCGCGGATACCTGCAGCATCAACGCCCGCTTGGCGCCACGCGCGGTGCAGCCGCCAGCGGCGCGTTCGACCGCCGCTTTCGCGCCGGAAATGACCAATTGACCGCCGCCATTGTCGTTGGCGATCTGGCACACCTCGCCTTGCGCGCCTTCAGCGCAGGCGGCCTCGACCGCGTCCTGCTCCAGACCGATGATCGCCGCCATGGCGCCGGCGCCGACGGGCACGGCCCGCTGCATGGCGTCGCCGCGAATGCGCAGCAGCCGCGCCGTATCGGCAAGCGAAAAGACGCCGGCCGCGCACAGCGCCGAGTATTCGCCGAGCGAATGGCCGGCGACGAACGAGACCTTGTCCTTCAGCGAAAAGCCGCGCGCCTCCAGCGCCCGCAGCGCCGCCATCGACACCGCCATCAGCGCCGGCTGGGCGTTCGACGTGAGCGTCAACGTCTCCTCAGGGCCTTCCCAGATGATTTGGGAGAGCTTCTGGCCGAGCGCCTCGTCGACCTCGTCGAAAATGGCGCGGGCTTCGGGAAACGCCTCGGCCAGATCCTTGCCCATGCCGACGGCCTGGCTGCCCTGCCCCGGAAACGTGAATGCGATCGCCATGAAACATGCCCTGTTGCGGCCGATTTCGGCCGTTAGACTTTTCCAGTCCGGCCGAGTCAAGGCCGCGCCGCCGCCTGCTCGCGCCGAATTGCGCTTTGCAGGCTGCGTTCGGCGCTATAATCAGGCGCTTTCGAGACCAACCGACAGGACGCGACGATGCCCGCTTACCGTTCCCGCACCTCCACCCATGGCCGCAACATGGCCGGCGCGCGCGGCCTGTGGCGCGCCACCGGCATGACCGATGGCGATTTCGGCAAGCCGATCATCGCGGTGGTCAACTCGTTCACGCAATTCGTGCCCGGCCATGTGCATCTCAAAGACCTCGGCCAGTTGGTCGCCCGCGAGATCGAAAAGGCCGGCGGCGTCGCCAAGGAATTCAACACCATCGCGGTCGACGACGGCATCGCCATGGGCCATGACGGGATGCTCTATTCGCTGCCCAGCCGCGAGCTGATCGCCGATTCGGTCGAATACATGGTCAACGCCCACTGCGCCGACGCCATGGTGTGCATCTCCAATTGCGACAAGATCACCCCCGGCATGCTGATGGCGGCGCTGCGCCTCGACATTCCGTCGATCTTCGTCTCCGGCGGGCCGATGGAGGCCGGCAAGGCGATGCTGCACGGCAAGACCCACGCGCTCGACCTCGTCGACGCCATGGTGGCGGCGGCCGACGACAAGGTCTCCGACGAGGATGTCAAGATCATCGAGCGTTCGGCCTGCCCGACCTGCGGATCGTGCTCCGGCATGTTCACGGCCAACTCCATGAACTGCCTGTCCGAGGCTCTCGGCCTGTCTCTGCCCGGCAACGGCTCGACGCTCGCCACCCATGCCGACCGCGAGCGGCTGTTCCGCGAAGCCGGACGACGCATCGTCGACGTGACGAAGCGCTTCTACGAAAAGGACGAGAAAACCCTGGCGCCGCGCCTCATCGCCTCGAAAGGCGCTTTCGAGAACGCCATGGCGCTCGATATCGCCATGGGCGGCTCGACCAACACGGTGCTGCACATTCTCGCCGCCGCGCACGAGGCCGGCATCGACTTCACCATGGAGGACATTGACCGGCTGTCGCGCAAGGTTCCGGTGCTGTGCAAGGTCGCGCCGGCGAAGGCCAACGTGCACATGGAGGATGTTCACCGCGCCGGCGGCATCTTCGCCATCCTCGGCGAACTCGACCGCGCCGGCCTCATCAACCGCGACCAGCCGACGGTGCACGCCGCCACGCTCGGCGAGGCGATCGAACTCTGGGACGTGACGCGCACCGCCGATCCGGCGGTCCTCGATTTCTTCCGCGCCGCGCCGGGCGGCGTGCCGACGCAAGTGGCGTTCTCGCAATCGCGCCGCTTCGACGATCTCGATCTCGACCGCGAAAAAGGCGTCATCCGTTCGGCCAAAACGCCGTTCTCCACCGATGGCGGGCTCGCCGTGCTGACCGGCAATCTGGCGCTCGACGGCTGCGTGGTGAAAACGGCGGGCGTGGACGAGTCGATCCTCAAATTCTCCGGCCCGGCGAAAGTGTTCGAAAGCCAGGACGCGGCGGTTCAGGGCATTCTCGGCGGCGCGGTCGTCGCCGGCGACGTGGTGGTGATCCGCTATGAGGGTCCGCGCGGCGGTCCGGGCATGCAGGAAATGCTCTATCCGACCTCGTATCTGAAATCGAAGGGCCTCGGCAAAGCCTGCGCGCTGATCACCGACGGGCGCTTCTCCGGCGGCACGTCCGGCCTCTCCATCGGCCATGTCTCGCCGGAGGCGGAGGAAGGCGGAATGATCGGGCTGGTGCGCGACGGCGACCAGATCGACATCGACATCCCGAACCGGACCATCAGCCTCGCGGTCGGCGACAACGTGCTGGCGGAACGGCGCGGCGAGCAGGAAAAACTCGGCTGGAAGCCGGCGACGCCGCGCAAGCGGGCTGTCTCCACGGCGCTGAAGGCCTATGCGGCGTTCGCCACCAGCGCGGCGAAAGGGGCGGTTCGGCAATTGCCGGAGTAGCAGCTCAGCGTCGAAACAGCGGATTGGCGCCGATGGCGCCAAACAGCTCGCCCTGGCGGCGAAATCCGGTCTTTGCGAACACCGATTTCAATTGGGTTCTGGCGGTCGCCTCGGATACGCCGAGCGTCGCCGCCGCGGCCGTCAGCGATTCTTCCTCCTGCAGGCGGGCGACGAGCCGGGCCTCCGCCCGCGTCAGGCCGAACGCCTGGACCAAACTGTCGGGCCATATGGCTTTCCTGCGGTCGGGATCGCGAAACATGACGACGGCGCAGGCACCGGACGCATCGGCAATGGGGGCGGACGGTCGGAACGGAAGGATCTGGAGCAGCAACGCTCCCTCTATCGGATCGCGAACCGCGAACGGCGCGCCGTGGTTGTCGCTCGCCGCCGCCGCGCCGGCGGAAGCGATCTCGGCCGCGAAACGATCGGCGTCGTCGGCGTAGATCGGCTTGATCCGCTTGTGCCGGCAAGAGAACCACCGGTTCGCGCGCAACAATTTTTCCGCGATCGGGTTGGCGAAAACAAGTTCGCCGTCGCAACGTATGAGCAGAATGCCGGTTTCGAGCCGCTCGATGACGTCGAGCGAGACGGCTTCGCGACCCCGCAGCAGCCCCAGGCGCATGGCGATCCGGAAAGCGCGACCGAGGTGTTCGAGGACGAGCGCGTAGGCTTGTCTTTCGTCCAGGTCGAAAGCTTCCTCGCTGCGCGGGCGATGAATGCCGCTGGCGACGACGATGTCACCCTCCACCAGCTGCACGCCACCGATCATGTGGAAGATATCGGTGCGACCACACCAGTCCGCGCCGAACTCGCTGCGTTCCAGATCGCGATCCGCGATCAACTCCTGGCCGCGCGCCACATAAGGCGGACGGACAAGACGGGCTGAACGGTACCAGGGATTGATGGCGTGGTAGTGCGCCGCGTAATCGCGCCGCGCCGCTTCGTCGAAATTTCCGGACACGTCGATCAGACGCTCGAGCGCGCCGGTGCGGTGATTGGCGAGGATAACCAGATTGGAGCGAACGCCGGCAGCGCGCCGGAAGGCGTCGCCCAACCGCCCGGCGCCTTCGGGGTCGAGCGCCGCCTCGTAGAATTCGCCGACGGCGGAAAGGACGGCATGCCGGTCCAAGATGAGTTTTCCTCGCAATATCCCCTCGAAAACCAGCCCGGATCACCCAGCGGCCAAGACGCATACCCCGAACCGATGATGCCACCGGTATCGCCATGGCGCAACGTTTCGCCGATGGAATGCTCCGGCATACCCTTGGCAAAGCGGAGAATACCGATGAAATACGTCCTGAATTGGCACGAGCGTCCACAAGGTTCAGCGCTCGAATACGAAAACGTTCAGAAGCGAATCCTCACCTTGTTCCGCCAATGGCCAATGGATTCGACGTGGAAAATCCATTCGTTCGTCGTACGGCTCGGCGAATGGGGCGGCTATATCCTGATGGAGTGCAACGATGTCGCGGCCCTGCACAAGTTCTGTTCGGCGTTTCCGGGCTTTGCCTTCGCGGTCAATCCGGTTCTCGACATTTCCGACGCCGTTCGCGTGGAACTTGAGGCCATCGCCTGGCGCGAAGGCGTGGCGGAAGGTTAAGCGCGGCGCCGGCAGCCGGTCGAATCCGGCCGGAACGACGCGGCGGGGCGGCATGCGCCGTCCCCGCGGCGCTGAAGGCCTGTGCGGCGTTCGCCGCCAGCGCCGCCAAGGGGCGGTCAGGCAATTGGCGGAGTGAGGACGCCCCTTCCCCAATAAGCCGCAGCGCACTAGATAACGCCCGCCGGCCCATGGTCGGCAGGGGACCGCCATGGATTTTCTTCTCGTTCTGCTCGGACTCGCCCTGTTGTTCGCGGGCGGCGAGGGATTGGTGCGCGGCGCGGTGGCGATGGCCGAGCGCCTCGGCGTATCGAAACTCGTCATCGGGCTGACCATTGTCGGCATGGGCACGTCTTTTCCCGAACTGCTGGTGTCGCTGCGCGCGGCGCTCGCCGGCTCGTCCGACATCGCCATCGGCAATGTCGTCGGCTCCAACATCTCCAATGTCCTGGTCATCCTCGCCGTCGCCGCGCTGGTGGCGCCGATCGCCGGCTGGAACGGCAATGTGAAGCGCGACGCGCTATTTGGCGTGGCTGGCGCATTCCTGTTGATGTTGCTCGGTTTTTCGGGCGGAATCGGGCGTTTCGCCGGTTTCGCCATGGTCGCGATCCTCGCCGTCTACCTCTATTACGTCTACCGGCAGGAGCAGGTCGACCCGCCGCCGCTGGTCGACCATTTCGACGAGGAGGTTCACGAGCGCCTTGCGCCGCGCTTGGCCGTCGCCTTCGTGCTTGGCGGATTGACGCTGTTGTTCGCCGGGGCCGAAGCACTCGTCTCCGGGGCGGTTTCCATCGCGCAATCCTTCGGCCTTTCCGAACGCGTCATCGGGCTGACCATCGTCGCTATCGGCACGTCGTTGCCCGAAATGGCGGCATCGGTAGCGGCGGCCAAACGCGGCCACACCGATGTGGCGATCGGCAATATCGCCGGCTCCAATGCCTTCAACACGTTGGGCATTCTCGGCCTATCGTCCATCATCCGGCCGATGGCGATCTCGCCCGGCATGGCGGCCATCGACATTCCGCTGATGACGGCAGTGCTGGCGGGGCTGGCGGCGATGGTTTTCAAACTGAAGGTGCTGACGCGCAACGCCGGACTGGCCATGCTCGGCGTTTACGCCCTCTATGTCGGAGTGCTGCTGGCGATTTGAGCCTCGCCCGGCTTGCCATACGGTCCGTTGTCCTGTAGACGCCCGCCATTCGCCGGTCGCAGCCGGGGGCTGAACGGAAGGCCGGAGAGTTTCTCCGGAAGAAAACCGGAACGGTTTTCGCTTCCCGTGTCTTCGCTCAGAACCGCAACCGATACGTCCCTTTCTTCCCCGCTTGTTCAAGCGGCAAGGCAGGGTTCGAGAGGCTTAGACGCTTCGCCCGGCGAGAAGAGGAAGAAAGGCAAGACATTCATGGCTCTCTACGAACATGTGTTCCTTGCCCGACAGGATCTGTCGCAGCAGCAGGTCGATGCCCTGACCGAGCAATACAAGGGCATCGTCGAGGCGGCTGGCGGCAAGATCGGCCGGGTGGAGAATTGGGGACTGAAATCCCTCGCCTATCGCGTCAAGAAGAACCGCAAAGCCTATTTCACGCTGATCGACATCGACGGCCCGGCCTCCGCCGTGCGCGAGATCGAACGCCAGCAGGGCCTGTCGGAAGACGTTCTGCGCTTCATGACCATCAAGGTCGAGAAGCACGAGGACGGCCCTTCGGCGATGCTGGCGCGTCGCGACCGCGACGATCGCGGCGACCGCCCCGATCGCGGCGACCGTTTCGACCGTGGCGACCGCGGCCCGCGCCGCGACCGCGACGATCGTCCGCCGCGCCGCCCACGTGACGAGGAAGGAGACGCCAGATGAGCGAGTCCGCAGCCCCGGCCGCCCGCCGGCCGTTCCACCGCCGCCGCAAGACCTGCCCGTTCTCGGGCGCCAACGCGCCGGCCATCGACTACAAGGACGTCAAGCTCCTGCAGCGCTACATCTCCGAGCGCGGCAAGATCGTGCCGTCGCGCATCACCGCCGTCTCGGCCAAGAAGCAGCGCGAACTGGCGACCGCCATCAAGCGCGCCCGCTTCCTCGGCCTGCTGCCGTATCTGGTGAAGTGATTTTTTTGCCCGGGCGGCCTTGGCGCCGCCCGGTTTTCCCCGCTGGACCGGGCATGACCCGGTCCTAACTGCCGCCCCGGCAGGACAGCGCCAGCGCTTCGACCAAGCGCCCCGCCGCCCGACCGGGAAAGAAACGGCCCTGAAGGCCAAAACGTCAGGACAACGATCATGCAAGTGATTCTTCTGGAACGCGTCGCCAAGCTCGGCCACATGGGCGAGACCGTGCGCGTCAAGGACGGCTACGCCCGCAACTTCCTGCTGCCGCGTGGCAAGGCGCTGCGCGCAACGGAAGCCAACAAGAAGCGTTTCGAGGCCGAGCGCGTCGTGCTCGAAGCCCGCAACCTCGAGCGCAAGAGCGAAGCGCAAAAGATCGCCGAGAAACTCGACGGCCGGACGTTTACCGTCATCCGCTCGGCCGGCGAGACCGGCCAGCTCTACGGTTCGGTGTCGTCCCGCGACATCGCCGATCTGGTGATCGCCGACGGCTTCACCATCGGCCGCAACCAAGTGGAGCTGACGACGCCGATCAAGGCCATCGGGCTTTCGACGGTCGTCATCGCGCTGCATCCGGAAGTCGAGGCGAAGGTGACGGTCAACGTCGCGCGCACCGCCGATGAAGCGGCCCGGCAGGCGCAGGGCGAGACGCTCAACACGGCCGAGGCGATTTATGGCGACGATGTCAACGCCGCCGCGCGGCCCGACGCCTTCTTCGATCCGAACGCCGACGAAGCCGAAGAAGGCTGAATTCGCGCGAAACGAAAGCAAACGCCCGGGGCGCGGCAGCGTCCCGGGCGTTTTTCGTTCCGCAAGCCTACAAAGGCGCTATTCTTGCCGTTCGGGTTTGTCGATTCGCGTCAAGGCGGCGAACGAAATATTTCCGCTGCGTTGCATCATCGCCTGTGGACCCTGTGGATAACGGGTGAAGGCGGCGGAGGTCGGTAACCCTCGTGTCGCGCCGCTTGGTCTGGACGCCGAACCTGATAAGCCGGTGCGAACACAAAAGAAGACTCCCATGGCTGAACCCGCCCGCAAACTCGTCGCCGTCGAAACCCCGCTCTATCGCGAAGCGCCCAACAATATCGAGGCCGAGCAGGCGCTGCTGGGCGCGATCCTCGTCAACAACGAGGCGTTCTACCGCGTCTCGGATTTCCTCAAGCCGATTCATTTCCACGAGCCGCTGCACCGGAAAATCTACGAGGTGGCGGCCGATTTCGTGCGTATGGGCAAGACCGCCAACCCGGTGACGATCAAGACCTTCCTGCCGGCCGACGACAAGGTCGGCGACTTGACGGTGGCGCACTATCTGGCGCGGCTCGCGGCGGAAGCCGTCACCGTCATCAACGCCGAGGATTACGGCCGGGCCATCTATGATCTGGCGACGCGGCGGGCGCTGATCGCCATCGGCGAGGATGTTGTCAACATTTCCTATGACGCGCCGGCCGACATCACGCCGCAAAACCTGATCGAGGACGCCGAACGCCGGCTCTACGAGATCGCCGAGCAAGGCCGCTACGACGGCGGCTTCGAGAGCTTCACCGATTCGGTCAAGACCGCCATCGACATGGCCAACGCCGCCTTCATGCGCGAAGGGCACCTGTCGGGCGTCGCCTGCGGCATCCGCGATCTCGACAGCCGCATGGGCGGGCTGCAGCCTTCCGATCTGATCATCGTCGCCGGCCGTCCCGGCATGGGCAAGACGTCGCTGGCCACCAACATGGCCTTCAACATCGCCGCCGCCTATGAACCCGCGCCCCAGGCCGACGGCTCGTTCAAGGCAAAAAACGGCGGCGTTGTCGGCTTTTTCAGCCTCGAAATGAGCTCGGAGCAGCTTGCCACCCGCATCCTGTCGGAGCAGACGGAAATCTCGTCGTCGAAAATCCGGCGCGGCGAGATTACCGAGGCCGATTTCGAAAAACTCGTCGCCTGCAGCCAGATGATGCACAAGATCCCGCTCTACATCGACCAGACCGGCGGCATCTCGATCGCACAATTGTCGGCTCGGGCGAGAAGATTGAAGCGCCAGCGCGGCCTCGACGTCATCGTCATTGACTATATCCAGCTGATGACCGGCTCGTCGAAGCGGGCCAACGAAAACCGCGTGCAGGAAATCACCGAGATCACCACTGGCCTCAAGGCGCTGGCCAAGGAACTGAACACGCCGATCATCGCCTTGTCCCAATTGTCGCGCCAGGTGGAAAGCCGCGAGGACAAGCGGCCGCAACTCTCCGATCTGCGCGAATCCGGTTCGATCGAGCAGGACGCCGACGTGGTGATGTTCGTGTTCCGCGAGGAATATTACATCAAGAACCGCGAGCCGAAACCCGGCACGGAAGACCATTTGAAATGGGAACGCGACATGGACGAGGCGCGCGGCAAGGCCGAGGTGATCGTCGCCAAGCAACGTCATGGACCGACCGGCACGGTGCAACTGGGCTTCCAGGCCGAATACACCCGCTTCTTCGACCTCGCCGAGGACAGCCATCTGCCGGAAAGATTCGAGTGATTCCGTGACCTTTCCTCTCCCCGCAGGCGCGCGTCTGACCGTCGATCTTACCGCCATGCAGGACAATTGGCGCGATCTCGACGCGCGCGCCCGGCCGGGTCGGGCCGGCGCGGTGATCAAGGCCGACGCCTACGGGCTCGGCGTGGATTTCGTCGCGCCAGCGCTTGCGTCGGCCGGCTGCCGGACCTTTTTCGTCGCCTTTCCGGCCGAAGCCGTGGCGCTGAAACGCATCCTGGCGGACGCCGACGTCGTCGTGTTCAATGCGCTCGACACCGGCGGGCTGGCGGTCTGCCGCGACCGCGGTTTCACGCCGACGCTGAATTCGACGGCGGAAACCGGCTGGTGGCTCGAAAACGGCCGCGGTCAGCCCGCCGCGCTGATGGTCGACACCGGCGTCAACCGGCTCGGGCTCACCGAAACCGAAGCGCTGATCTGCGCCGGGCGGTTCCGCCCGCGCCTGCTGATGAGCCATCTCGCCTGCGCCGACGAGCCGGCGCATCCGATGAACCGTGCGCAACGCGAATCATTTCAACGCATTCGCGGCGCTTTCGGCGAAACCGAATCAAGCCTCGCCAATTCGGCCGGGATGTTTCTCGGGGACGAATTCAAGTCGGATATCGCCCGGCCGGGCATTGCGCTTTACGGCGGCGCGCCGGTCGCCGGCCAGCCGAACCCGATGCGGACGGTGGCGACGCTGGAGGCCCGGATCACGCAGGTCCGGCGCGCCAAGGCAGGCGAAACCGTCAGCTATGGCGCGACGCAGACACTCACGCGCGACACGCTGATCGCGGTCGCGGCGATCGGCTACGCCGATGGCTGGCCGCGTTCGGCCTCGGCGACGGGCGTGGCGTTGCGCGCCGACGGTTCGCCGGGCGGCGAAGGCTTCGTCGGCGGTGGTTTCGCCCCCATCCTCGGCCGCGTCACCATGGACGCCACGTTATTCGACGCGACCGATTGCGGCGACGTGAAACCCGGCGACTGGATCGAGTTGTTCGGACCGAACATCGCGCTTGACGACGCCGCGGTTCATGCCGGGACAATCAGCTACGAATTGCTTACGGGCATCGGCAAGCGGGTGGAACGGCGATATGCTGCCGGAATGGAGACACGGACATGAGCGAGAGTGCGCTGCAATTGCTCGGTCTCGGCCTGCTTTTCGCCGGCGTTGCGGCGGTCTGGGCCTTCAACGCCCGTAAAGGCGTCGACCTTTCGACGCTGCCGCATAAGGCTTTTCTGATGCTCACCGCCTTCGCCATCGTCGGCGGGTTCGTCGGCGCAACCGCCTGGTGGATCGACCATCCGTCCAGTTTTGCCTGGGACTTGCCGCCGCTGGCGAGCCGGCTGCTTCCCGCCGCGGCCTTCGCCTTCGGTGTTACGGGGTTCATGGTCCTGCTGCGGCCAACTGCCTCCCATGTGCGGTATTACGCGCTGATGATCGCCATCTATCTCGGCCCGCTCGCAGTCGCGATTTTGCTTTTCCATCTCGACCGTTTCGACTTCGCCAAGCCGATCACGCCCGCGTTCTTCGCCGTGGTTGCGCCGATGACGATTCTCGGGCTGTGGCTGGCGATAGCGCCGCGCGGCCTGTCGGCGGAAAAACCTGGGGAATCCGCGCCGCCGGCACGGCCGGTGCGGGCGTTCCTGTCGATCATTGCCGTGGTTTTCGGGCTTTGGGCGATCGCCTTGTTCGCTTCGGACCAGGGGCCGACAAAGCTCGTCTGGGTGTGGCCGGGCGATTTGCTGACCTCGCGCCTTATCGCGGTGATGCCGCTGACGCTGGCGACCACGGCGGCGATCTCGCGCGACTCCGCCTTGCTGGCCCGAACCACCCTTGTCCTCATCGCCGTTTATGGCGTTGGCGGGGCAGCGGCGGGTTTGATGAACGCGGTCGCGGGCAAGCCGATACCGATCCTCTATGTGGCTGCGTTTGGCGGGTTTGGTTTGCTTGCCGCGTGGTTCCTCATGACGGGCAGACGCGCTGCGAAAAATCAGGTCTGACAGCCGTCAAGAACCAAACACCATCTCGACGATCACCGCGCCAACCTTTCGCCGCGTATCGACGCGGGCGTGAGCCCGGACGATATCGGCGAAGGAATGGACACTGTCGATGACGGGGCGGAGCACGCCAGTGGCAGCCATGCCAGCAAGATCGGACACCAGCGCGGCGCCCTCGCCGCCGTCGCCGACGATCAACCGGCGCCCGCCGCTCATATTGACAACCGCCGCGCGCAGCATTTCGGGCAGGCCGGCGACGATGGCGAGAAAACGCCCCTGCTCGGTAAGCAATTGCTCCAAACCGCGATAGCCGGGGTCGCCGACCGCATCGACGATCACGTCGAAGCGCTGGCCCAGCGTCATCAGGTCGGTTTTGTCGTAGGCGACAACGGCGTCCGCGCCGAGGCTGCGAACCAGATCGGCGTTGCGGGCGCTGCACACGCCGGTGACATGAGCACCGAGCGCCTTTGCGATCTGAACGGTGGCGCTCCCGACCGCGCCGGACGCGCCGACAACCAGCACGCGCTCGCCCGATTTCAGCGCGGCCTTGTCGCGCAGATAAGTGAGCGCCGTCTGACCGCCGAAAGGCAGCGCCGCGGCTTGCGCGTGCGACAGGTTTTCCGGCTTTGCGGCAATGGACGCGGTTTGCGGAAATACGCGGAATTCCGCGTGGCAGCCCATCTTGAACCCGGAGCTGCCGAAAACAGCGTCGCCGGGCTTGAACCGCGTCACGCCTTCGCCGACTGTCTCGACGACACCGGAAAAATCCGTGCCGAGCACCGGCTGGCGCAATTTTCTCCAGCCGAACATCAGGCGGATGACGAGACCGAATCCGGTCGGAACCTTGCCGCTGCGCAGTCGCCAGTCGCCGGCGGAGACCGACGCCGCATGGATGCGCACGAGGATATCGCCCGGCCCGGCGACCGGTTCGGGAACCTCGACCAGTTTGACGACTTCGGGCGGCCCGTAAGCGGTGGCGACAGCGGCGCGCATAGGCATTCCCTCGGCAATCGAAAGCCAAGAGTTGGGATGTTTCGAATAATCGACAACCCGCCAGCTATGATTTTTATTCGATTCGCCGTCCGGGCGATTGACTGGCGGTCCGATTGCGGAACATTTCAGGAACTTGTATGGGTCCGCCAGGAGACTCCCGATGGCCAAGACCCGCACCACCTTCATCTGCCAATCCTGCGGCGCCACCGCGACGCGCTGGGCCGGGCGCTGCGACGATTGCGGCGCATGGAACACAATGGTCGAGGAAAACGAGGCCGGCGGCATTGGCGGCGGGCCGGCGAAGACTGCGTCGGGGCGCAAGGGCCGGCCGGTGGCGCTGGCGGCGCTGTCCGGCGACACCGACGACGCGCCGCGCATCGTGTCCGGCATCGGCGAACTGGATCGCGCCACCGGCGGCGGCTTCGTGCCCGGTTCGGCGCTGCTGATCGGCGGCGACCCCGGCATCGGCAAATCGACGTTGCTGATGCAGGCGGCGGCGACACTGGCGCGGCGGGGCCGGCGCGTCGTCTATGTCTCGGGCGAGGAAGCGGTGGCCCAGGTTCGGCTCCGGGCCCAACGGCTCGGATTCGCCGATGCGCCGGTGGCGCTTGCCGCCGAGACCAATGTCGAGGACATTCTCGCGACGCTCTCCGCCGACACGCGGCCCGACCTCGTCATCATCGATTCGATCCAGACGATGTGGAGCGACGCGGCCGAAAGCGCGCCGGGCACGGTGACGCAGGTGCGCACGTCGGCGCAGGCGCTGATCCGCTTCGCCAAATCGACCGGCGCGGCGGTCGTGCTCGTCGGCCATGTGACCAAGGACGGCCAGATCGCCGGCCCGCGCGTCGTCGAACACATGGTCGACGCGGTGCTCTATTTCGAGGGCGACGGCAGCCAGCGCTACCGCATCATGCGTACGGTGAAAAACCGTTTCGGCCCGACCGACGAGATCGGCGTGTTCGACATGAGCGACAAGGGATTGCGCGAAGTGACCAATCCGTCGGAGCTTTTCCTCTCCGACCGTTCGGCCTCGGCCCCGGGCGCGGCGGTGTTCGCCGGCATGGAGGGGACGCGGCCGGTGCTTGTCGAGATCCAGGCGCTGGTCGCCCCCTCGCCGCTCGGCACGCCGCGCCGCGCCGCCGTCGGCTGGGATCAGGCGCGGCTGTCGCAGGTTCTCGCCGTGCTGGAGGCGCGCTGCGGCGTCAAGTTCTCGGTCAACGACGTGTACCTCAATGTCGCAGGGGGGTACCGAATCGCCGAGCCGGCCGCCGATCTGGCGGTCGCCGCGGCGTTGGTCTCCTCGCTCGCCGGTATTGCCCTTCCAAACGATTGCGTCTATTTCGGCGAAATCAGCCTGTCGGGGGCCGTGAGGCCCGTCGCGCATGCCGCCCAGCGCCTCAAGGAAGCCGAAAAGCTGGGGTTCAAGGCGGCGGTGATGCCGGCAGGCGGCGACGATCCGGCCAGCGCCATCGCCTCAGCGGCGTTCCAGCCGGGCCAACTCGTCGAACTGGTGGCCAAAATCGCGGGAACGCGACGGCAACGGCGCGACGACGATGAATGAGTGATCGCGCGCGAGCGCCCAGAAGCGAGAAGTCCATGCCCATTACCCTGCTCGACGGCATCGTGATCGGATTCACCCTCGTCTCGGCAATGTTGGCCATGGTGCGCGGCTTCTCGCGCGAAATCCTGTCCATCGTCTCGTGGGTGGCCGCCGGCGCGGCGGCGGTTTTCTTCTATCCGCAGGTCACGCCCTTCGTCGCCCCTATATCGACAATGAGAAAGTGGCGATGGCGGCGGCGGCCGGCGGCGTGTTCATCGTCGCGCTGATCATCGTGTCGCTGATCACCATGAAGATCGCCGATTTCATCATCGACAGCCGCATCGGCGCGCTCGACCGCACGCTCGGCTTTCTCTACGGCGCGGCGCGCGGCATCCTCGTGGTCGCGGTCGCCATGCTGTTCGTTAACTGGCTGATGGGCGAACGCATGCCCGGCTGGATTGCGGAAGCGAAATCGCGGCCGCTGCTCGAAGGCATTGGCGCGCGCATCGAGGCGATGCTGCCGGAAGACACCGACAATTCGATCATCAAGAAAATCCTGCCCGGCGGCGACGAGCAGCCGGCGGACGGCCAGGGCAACGGCTGACCCGACAAACGAGGAGTTGGCGATGGACGCGACGTGGGGCGACGCCGAAGGCGATGCATTCCGCGACGAGTGCGGCGTGTTCGGCATCTTCGGCCGGCAGGACGCGGCGGCGATCGTCACGCTCGGCCTGCACGCGTTGCAGCATCGCGGCCAGGAGGCCGCCGGCATCGTCTCGTTCGATGGCCAGCAATTCCACGTCGAACGCCATGTCGGCCTGATCAGCGACAATTTCACCAACCCGTCCATCATCGCCCGCCTGCCGGGCGGCCGCGCCATCGGCCACACGCGCTATTCGACCACCGGCGGCGCCGGCCTGCGCAATGTGCAGCCGCTGTTCGCCGAGCTCGCCGACGGCGGCTTCGCCGTCGCCCACAACGGCAACATCACCAATGCGCTGACCATCCAGCGCCGCCTGCAGCAGGACGGCGCCATCTTCTCGTCGACTTCCGACACCGAAACCATCATGCATCTGGTGGCGACGAGCCGGGAGAAGGATTTCAACGCCAAGTTCATCGACGCGGCGCGCCAGCTCGAAGGGGCGTTCTCGCTGGTGGCGCTGTCGTCGAAAAAGATGATCGGCTGCCGCGATCCGCTTGGCATCCGCCCGCTGGTGCTGGGCGACCTTGACGGCACGTGGATCCTGGCGTCGGAAACCTGTGCGCTGGACATCATCGGCGCGCGCTATGTGCGCGACGTCAAGCCGGGCGAGATGGTCATCGTCACCGGGCGCGGCATCGACAGCCTGTTTCCGTTCGAACCGGTCAAGCCGCGCTTCTGCGTGTTCGAGTATGTCTATTTCGCCCGGCCCGATTCGCAAATCGAGGGCCGCAACGTCTACGCCGTGCGCAAGCAGATCGGCGCGGAGCTGGCGCTGGAGCATCCCGTCGACGCCGATCTTGTGGTGCCGGTGCCCGATTCCGGCGTGCCGGCGGCGATCGGCTTCGCCCAGCAGGCGGGCTTGCCCTTCGAACTCGGCATCATCCGCAACCATTATGTCGGACGAACCTTCATCCAGCCGTCCGATTCGATTCGCCACATGGGCGTCAAGCTCAAGCACAACGCCAACCGGCGCATCCTCGACGGCAAGCGCGTCGTTCTCGTCGACGATTCCATCGTGCGCGGCACGACCAGCCAGAAAATCGTGCAGATGGTGCGCGAGGCCGGCGCGCGCGAGGTGCACATGCGCATTGCATCGCCGCCGACACGCTCGTCCTGCTACTATGGCGTCGACACGCCGGAGACCGCCAAGCTGCTCGCCTCGCGCATGTCGATCGCCGAGATGGCCGACTTCATCCGGGTCGATTCGCTCGGCTTCCCGTCGATCGATGGGCTGTATCGCGCCGCCGGGGAGGCCCGCCGCGACGCCGATGCGCCGCAGTTCTGCGACGCCTGCTTCACCGCCCAATACCCGACGCGCCTGACCGACCATGACGGCGCCGACAATGTCCGCACCCTCTCGGTGCTTGCCTCGAACGGTTGAACTCTCATGTCCCCTGATTTTTCCGGCCGCGTCGCCCTCGTCACCGGCGCCTCGCGCGGCATCGGCTATGCGCTGGCCAAGGCTCTGGGCCAGGCCGGCGCGCATGTGATCGCGGTGGCGCGCACCACCGGCGGGCTGGAGGAACTCGACGACGAAATCCGCGCCGGCGGCGGCTCGGCGACGCTCGTCCCGCTCGATCTGCTGGAGGACATGGCCGGCATCGACCGGCTGGGCGGCGCCATCCACGAACGCTGGGGCAAGCTCGACGTGCTGGCCGCCAACGCGGCCATGCTGGGCGCGATCTCGCCGCTCGGCCATGTCGAGGCGAAGGTATTCGAGAAAGTGATGGGCCTCAATGTGACCGCGACGTGGCGGGTGATGCGTTCGATGGAGCCGCTGCTGCGCGCCGCCGACGCCGGTCGCGCCGTGGTGCTGTCGTCGGCGGCGGCGCAAAGCTGCAGGCCGTTCTGGGGTCCCTACTCGGCGTCGAAAGCCGCGGTCGAGGCGCTGACGCGCACATGGGCGGTGGAACTGGCCTCGACCAAGGTGCGGATCAACGCCGTCGATCCCGGCGTGGCCCGCACCGCCATGCGGGCGCAGGCGATGCCGGGCGAAAAGCCGGAAACGCTGCCGCACCCCTCCGAGATCGCCGCCGCCATCCTGCCATTGCTGACACCGGCGACAACCGATACCGGCAGGCTTTTCATCGTTCCGGAGAAGCACTTCGCCGATTGGCGAAAGCCCGCCATCCTTGCGAGTTTTGGCTTCGCCGGCGGGCTGCGGCAATTCGCAGGGGCCGCAAGGTGCGGCAAACGCCGGCGACGGCGTCGAAAGGGAACGATGGTCTGCGTTCTGGGGCATTCGTCGGGGCGTCGGGGGTGTTCGCCGTGCAGGACCCCGGGCGCGCGTGGAAGCTATCTGTTGGCGGGGCGGCCTGACCGGCGCCGGTTTCGTTTCGTCCTGACGGCCAGATGGGTGAGGCCAAGGCGGGGTACCGGACTGCAGCCCTGGGGTGGCGGGGTTGTCAGCAATCTCCCGTTCGACGGATGCCAACTACTTGCGCCCAGGGGGAGGAGCGCTGTCGCGATCTCGGATGACGACTGCCGTGACAACACCCAAAAAAGCCACGGGGGAAGTAGGGGGACCGTTTAGGCCGCAGTGATCGCCGTGACCGACAAAGGCAAAGGCGGCGGTTCGTGCCGCCCGCATTTCGAGCGCGGATTGCAAAACGCCGCCCGGTCGCCGTTCACGAATGCCGCTTGCTTCGGCGAGTTCCGTTGCCGCCCGCGCCCATGCCCAAATCGCGGCGACCAACGGCCCGCTTGCGGTGAGGGTCCGAGCTTCGGGCGTGGCGCTCCGCCTTCGGGGGCGCCCTGGGTGGCAATCGCGCGCTTTCGGGGCGGCGCCGCGGGCCGCGCCCCGCGCCCCCCCCGCGCCCCCCGCCGGCCCGGCGCGCCCCCCCCGGCGCTCCGACCGCCCGCCGGCCGCCCGCCCCACGGAACCTCCCGCGGGGGCGCGCCCGGCCAGGGCCCGGCCCCCCCGGGAGCCCCGCGCCCGGCCCAACCGCCCGCGCGCCCCCTCCCCCCCCCCCGCCGGGGCGGCGGGCTTCCCGCCGTCTCTCGCGCCTCCCCCCCCCCCGGCCCCGCCGCGCCCCCCGCGGCCCGGGGCGGCGCCGGCCGGCGCGGTTCTCGCCCGCGGGGCTTTGGTCATCGCGGCGTTTCTGCTCGCGCCGGGTGTGCGCGCCTGGGGTCGCGTTGCGGGGCGGGGAGGGCCGGCTTTTGGTCTCGGGCCGGGTCCCGCCGCTCCCTTTTCTCGCTCCGGGGGGGTGCCGCCGCGGCGACCCCGACGCGCTCCATTCCGCCGCGGCCGGGCGACTCGCCGGCGCCACGCCGGCCCGCCGCGCCCCGGCTGGCCGGTTCCCGCTGTTTGCAGTGATCCGGGGCGGCGGGCGCGGCGACGCGGCGTCGGGATCGTCGCCGCCGCGTGGCGGCTTCGCGGGGCCTCGGCATTCCCGGAGGGCGCGGCGTCAACGACAAGCGCATGCTCCCGCTCTTTGCGCGCATACAACCGCGCGCCCCAAGGCAGCGACGCCAGATAGGCGACGGCGGTGACGGCCAGACACTGCCAGGGGAAGCTGACCAGCAGTGCGACATAGGCGACGATGGCGAGCATCAACGGCATGGCGATGTCGCGGCGGATGAACGACCCGGCGCCCTTGCCGGAATAGACCGGCAGCCTGCTTACCAGCAGGAATGCGATGACCAGCGTGTAGAACGACGACAGCCAACCGGCGACATCGGAGCGGGCAAATCCGAGGAAGCCGACATAGGCTGGCAGCAACAACAGCAACGCGCCGGCGGGCGCCGGAACGCCGACAAAAAAGTCGGTCTGCCATGCCGGGCGGCGGACATCGTCGTTGAGGACATTGAAACGGGCCAGGCGCAGACCGCAGGCGATGATGTAGAGCAGCGCAGCGATCCAGCCGAAGGTGCCGGCCTGATCGAGAACCCAGGCGTAGAGAACCAGCGCCGGCGCGACGCCGAAATTGACGATGTCGGCGAGCGAATCCATCTCCGCGCCGAATTTGCTCGTCGCTTTCAGGGCGCGCGCCGCGCGCCCGTCGATGCCGTCGAGGAACGCGGCGATCAGCACCATGGCGACTGCTGTCTTGAAGCGGCCTTCGAAGGCGAGACGCACGCCGGTGACGCCGGCGCCGATGGCGAGCAGCGTGATCAGATTGGGAACCAGCATGCGCAGCGGGATTTCCCGCAGGCGCGGCCCGCGCCCGTCGCCGGGGCCGTCCGGTTCGAAAGGCGGGAAGGCGCTATCCACAATCAAGCCCTGCGCCAAAGGGTCTGGCGCTTCTCGCGACCGAATTCGGCAAGCACCGTTTCGCCGGCGAGCGCCGTTTGCCCGACCGCGACGCGGGCGGCGGCCTCCATCGGCAGATAGACATCGACGCGCGATCCGAAGCGGATGAGGCCGAAGCGCTCGCCGACGCCGAGAGCGTCGTCCTCGCTGACCCAGCACAGGATGCGGCGGGCGACGAAACCGGCGATCTGAACAACGCCGACATCGCCTTGCGGGCCGCCGATCAGCACGGAATTGCGCTCGTTTTCGACGCTCGCCTTGTCCAGTTCGGCGTTGAGGAAGGCGCCGGCCTTGTGCGCCACCTTTTTCACTTTACCGCGCACCGGGGCGCGGTTCACGTGGACGGAAAAGACATTCATGAACACGGAAATACGCAGGCGCTCGCCGTCGCCAAGCCCGAGTTCCTTCGGCGGAACCGCCGGGCCGACGGCGGATACCAGTCCGTCGGCGGGCGAAATCATCAGCAAATCGTCGGTCGGCGTGACGCGCGGGGGATCGCGGAAGAAATAGACGCACCAGGCTGTGAGGATCAGGCCGACCCAGAACAGGGGGTCCCCAGATTAGGCCGCGGACCAGCGCACCGACGGCGAAACCGCCGATGAAGGGGTAGCCGGCCGGATGGATGGGGACGAACGCATTGCGGACGGCGTCGGCGATATCGCGAGGTGTCATGGGAGGGGCGCTTCGTTGATCGACGCCTGATTAGAGCATTTTGCGCCCGGATGGAAACGGTTCCGGCATCCGTGCGCAATTCCTTGCGCCCGTGATGCGACGACTGCATCTCACGGTTTCGGCGCAAGCTCAGCTTGCCGCCTCGCCGCGCGCCACGACGCCGAGATCGTCCTCCTCGCGCACCTTGCGCAGACGCTCTTCGGCCTCGGTCGCTTCGCGCTGCCGGTTCCACATGGCGGCGTAAAGGCCCTGCATTTCCAGCAGCTTCGGATGCGAGCCGCGTTCGGCGATGGCGCCGTCCTTCAGCACGATGATCTCGTCGGCGGCGATGACGGTCGACAGGCGGTGGGCGATGACCAGCGTGGTGCGGCCCTTCGAGACAAGGTCGAGCGCCGCCTGGATTTCGCGCTCGGTGTGCGTATCGAGCGCCGACGTCGCCTCATCGAGGATGAGGATCGGCGGCGCTTTCAGGATGGTGCGGGCGATCGCCACGCGCTGCTTCTCGCCGCCGGACAGTTTCAGGCCGCGCTCGCCGACCATGGTCTTGAAGCCATCCGGCAATTTGGCGATGAAACCGGAGATCTGCGCCAGTTCGGCGGCCTTGGCGATATCGGAATCGGAAGCGCCGATGCGGCCATAGCGGATATTGTAGGCGATGGTGTCGTTGAACAGCACGGTGTCCTGCGGCACCATGCCGATGGCGTGGCGCAGGCTTTCCTGGGTAACCTCGCGCACATCCTGTCCGTCGATCGTGATGGCGCCTTTCTGGATGTCATAGAAGCGGAACAACAGCCGCGAAATGGTCGATTTGCCCGCGCCCGAAGGCCCGACGATGGCGACGGTCTTGCCGGCCGGAACCTCGAACGACACGCCCTTGAGGATCGGCCGTTCGGGGTCGTAGGCGAAATACACGTCGTCGAAGCGGATCGCCCCCTCGCCGACCGCCAGTTCCGCGGCGTTCGGCTTGTCGGTCACTTCAGGCGCGATGTCGAGCAGGTCGAACATCGCCTCGATGTCGGTCAGGCCCTGGCGGGTTTCGCGGTAGATCATGCCGATGAAGTTGAGCGGCACGGAGAGCTGCATCAGCATGGCATTGATGAAGACGAAATCGCCGATGGTCTGCGTGCCTGCCATGACCTCGCGGGCGGACAGGATCATGACGACCGTCATGCCGAGGCCGAAAATGACGCCCTGGCCGAAATTGAGCCAGCCGAGCGATGTCCACGTCTTGGTCGCAGCCTTCTCGTAGCGCGCCATCGACTTGTCGAAGCGCTCGGCCTCCATGCGCTCGTTGCCGAAATATTTCACGGTCTCGAAATTGAGCAGCGAATCGATCGACTTGGTGTTGGCGTCGGTGTCGGACTCGTTCATGTCGCGGCGGATCTGGATGCGCCAGTCGCTCGCCTTGACGGTGAACCAGGTATAGAGCGCGACGGTGACGGCGACGACGGCGACATAGACCCAGCCATAGGCGACCGCGAAGATGACGGCTGTCAGGGCGAACTCGATCAGCGTCGGCGCCGTGTTGAGGACGGTGAAGCGGACGATCGATTCAATGCCCTTGACGCCGCGCTCGATGATGCGCGACAGGCCGCCGGTGCGCCGCTGCAAGTGGAAGCGCAGCGACAATTGATGCATGTGGACGAAGGTGCGGAAGCCCAGTTCGCGCACCGCGTACTGGCCGACGGCGGCGAAAAGGGCGTCGCGCAACTGGTTCAAGCCCCATTGGACCATGCGCACGACATTGTAGGCGACGACCAGCATCAACGGCGCGGCGAGCGCCGCCGGCAGCAGCGCATGGGGCTGCGATTGACCGGTTAGCGCATCCGTCGCCCATTTGAAGAAAAACGGCACCAGGGCGAGGATGGGCTTGGCGGCGATCAGCGCGCCGGTCGCCCACAGCACGCGCAGTTTCAGATCCGTCCGTCCCGCCGGCCAGATATAGGGCCACAGGTTGCGGATGGTGTCGAATGTCGAGCCGCGCGCGGCGGATACGGTCTTGGCCAAGGCAATAATTCCGTTTCTTCAAATGGGCGCCGCGCCGCGACAACAGGCGTGGACCAAAGCGGACAGGGAATCGTTCAAACCCGCCAGACGGGCGCGGTTGAGCGAATAGCGGGATCGGCGGTTGTCGGGCTCGTAGCGCACGAGGCCTGCCTCGACGAGCACGCGCAGATGCTGGGAGACTGTCGATTGCGCCAAATCGAGGCGTTCAACGACATCCTTGCAGCAGCAAGCCTCGCGCGCGGCCAGTTCGCGCAGGATGGCGAGACGGGCCGGATGGGCAAGCGCTGTGAGCGCGCCGACCATTGTGGCGTCGTCGGATGAAGGTGCGAGGGTGTCCGGCGTATTCATCGTTCATCGTCGATAAACGATGAATACGCCCGGCACAAGCCTATTGCGTCGGCGCGCCGTCCTTGGGTGCGAGGCGATCGGAGATCGCGCCCCAATCGGCAGCCTCGCCGCCCTCGGATTTTTCCGGGACGGCGAAAACCTGACCCGGCCAAATGCGGTCCGGATCGGAAATCTGCTTCTGATTGGCGGTGTAGATCGTCGAGAAACGGACGCCGCGCCCGTAAACGCGCTTGGAGATGCGCCAAAGCGTGTCGCCGCGTCGGATGATGACAGAATTGGCGGTCGCCTCCAGTTTGGGCGCGACCACCGCCGGCGGATCCACCGACGGTGGGGCGGGGCCGGCGGCGACCTCGGCCGGCTTTTCCGGCGCGACGGGTTCGGCCGGCTTGGCCGGGTCGGCGGCGGCGATTTCGGCCGGTTTTTCCGGAGCAGCCGGTTTGTCTGAAACAGCCGGTTTTTCCGGTTGCGCCGGCTGTCCAGGCGCGACGGCGGCGATCTTGTCGCCTTCCTCGCGTTCGAACGGCACGACGCCCCGGGCGATGACCTCGCCGGCGGCCGCGAGCAAGTCGGCCCGGACCTGATAGGTTCCAACCGGCAGATCGCGCTTCACTTCGACGAGAAAGCTGCCGTCCGGTTTGGTCCGGTCGCCGCCGACATGATCCTCGTTGAAATAGACGCGCACCTCATGACCGGGCGTACCGGAACCGGCGACGAAGGCTATGTCGCCCTCGATTTCGATGGCGCGGATCGAAACCTGGGCGGCGATCGCCGGCTGCTTGGCGGCGTCCGCCGGCTTGGCCGGGTCGGCGGCGGCGATTTCCGCCGGCTTTTCGGGCGCGGCGGCCGGTTGGGCCGGCGCGACAGGTTCGACCGAGGCGATTTCGGCCGGCTTGTCCGGCGCCGCCAAAATCTCGGCGGGCTTTCCCGGCTCCTCGACCATGACCAGAAGTTCGCCGTCCGATTTCTGCGGGATGGAGATGATCGCCGTCTGCAGCGACACCGTTGTCACGTCGCCCTTGCGGGCCCGCAGGGACACGACATGATCTCCGGGTTGCAGCGCGTTGGCGAGCACGATGGCGAAATCGCCGCCGGAGTCGGAAGTCGAACCGCCGAGCACATTGCCCGATTCGACAGCCTCGACGTCCCAGGCCGGTCCGCATTTGCCGGCGATGACAACGGAGCCGTCCTTCTCGACACGCACGACATCGAATGTCGGCAAAGTTATCGCCGGATTGGCCGGCGCGGCCGGATCGGCCTTGGCGACGACTTCTTCCTTCGGCGCGGCGGGAACGATTTCGGCTTTCGGCGCCTCAGGCGCGGCGGGGTTTTCCGCGCCCGGCCGATCGGTTTTCGGCGCTTCGGCGAAATTGGCCGGCGGCGATTGCGTCAACATGTCCATGACGCCCGTCACATAGGCCCCGCCGACGGTGATCACCGCGCCGGCTCCGGCAAAAAGAAGCGCCCGCAAATTGCTGATCGCCATCGTTCCTCACTCCCGCACCGCGATTTGATCTAACGGTTTTTCGCTTCAGTCACAACAATCCGCCACTTGCGTCTTGACCGGGAAGCCTTTGCGACGCCCTATCGGCCCATGGCACCGATTCGATCCATCTGCGTTTATTGCGGTTCCTCGCCCGGTCGCGACGAGGCCTATTACCAATCCGGCCTGACGCTCGGCCGCGCCATCGCCGGCGCCGGCCTGCGTCTCGTCTATGGCGGCGGCAGCCGCGGCATCATGGGCGCCGTTTCCAATGGCGCACTCGACGCCGGCGGCAAGGTCACCGGTATCATCCCGCGCTTCCTCGTCAACAAGGAAGCCTCGGAAAACGCCGTGCAGCGTCTCGACGAGGTCATCATCACCGAGGACATGCACGCGCGCAAACATCTGATGTTCGAGAAATCCGACGCCTTTGTGGCGTTGCCGGGCGGCATCGGCACGGTGGAAGAAATCGTCGAGGTGATGACCTGGGCCCAACTCGGCCATCATCGCAAGCCGATCGTCTTCGCCAACGTCAACGGCTTCTGGAACCGTTTCGCCGCCATGCTGGCGCATATGCGCGAGGAAGGCTTCATTCACACCGGCAGTCTGGTGAAGCCGTTGATCGTCGACGACGTCGCCGAGGTCGTGCCGGCGATCCTGTTCGCGGCCGACGAAAAGCGCGTCGACCACGGCACCAAGGCAATCATCGACCGGATGTGAGGGCGCAAGAAGTGCGGTGGGCGGGGGGGGTCCTCAATCGGCGGAACGGGCATAAGCGTGGGGCGGGGGGGGCGGGTGTGGGCGCGGGGGGGGGGCCGGGCAGGTGCTTGCTCCCGGGTCCGCCTGGGCGGGGGTTGGTTGGCGGCGGCTGGTCTATTTTATCGTGGGGGGCGACTGACGGGTCACCCCCTGAGATCGGCGACGAGTTTGCCGATGGCGGCGATTTCGGCGTCGTGGCCCGGTTCGCGCATGGTTTCAGCGAGGCCAGCTTCCTCCCATTCCATGAGAAAGGGCTGCGCGCGCAGGTGCGCGGCATAGTCGGCCGCCTTGTCCGACAGGACGATGCCGTAGGTCTGCGCGCGGTAGGCGACAGGAGAGAAGAAGGCGTCGACGGCGGTGAAAGCCGCGCCGGCGAGGAACGGTCCGCCGAAGCGTTCCAACCCCTCGCACCATAGTTCGTCGATGCGGGCGATATCGGCTGCGGTGGCCGCATCGGTTGACGCCGGTTCGATGCGGACGCCAATGTTCATCGGGCGATGATTGCGTAGCGTCGAGAAGCCCGAATGCATCTCGGCGGCCGCCGAACGGGCCCAGGCGCGGGCCGCCTCGTCTTTCGGCCAGACGCCGTCATGGCGCTCTGCCAGATATTCGGCGATGGCAAGCGAATCCCAGACGATTCGACCGTCGTGATGCAGGCACGGAACCTTGCCGTTCGGGGCGAATTTGCGGAAGCGGTCGAAATTCGCGCCATCGATGAAGTGGACGAGCGTCTCGCGGAACGGAATGCCGAGCGCCTTCATTACCGCCCATGGGCGCAGCGACCAGGACGAATAATTCTTGTTGGCGATGAACAACTCGTACATCGGTTTGCTCCTCAGGCGCGGTTGCGGAACATGGAGAAGGTGTAGAGCGCCAACGCCGCCCAGATGAGCGCGAAAGCGATGGCGCGGGTCACGTCGAAGGGCTCGCGGAAGACAAAGATGGCGATGACGAAGATCATCGACGGGGCGATGTATTGCATGATGCCGATGGTGGAGAGGCGAAGCTGCTTGGCCGCGTTGGCGTAGATCATCAGCGGCACGGCGGTGACGACGCCGGAGAACATCAGCAGGCCGGTATCGGCCGGCGCGCCGAGAAACGCCGCCTTGCCGGCGACGCCGAGCCAGACGATGTAGGCGGCTGCGGAATCGACAGGATGAGGACCTCGAGCAGGAAGCCTTGGTTGGGGCCGATCGGAAGCGCCTTGCGAAAGTAGGCGTAGAAGCCCCACGACACGGTGAGTGTCAGCGACACCCAAGGCACGCCGACGCCCCAGGTGACGATCAGCACCGCCACAAGCGCCAGGGCGATGGCGACGTATTGGGCGGGCTTCAGCCGTTCGCCGAGCAGCACAAAGGCGAGGAAGATCGAAAACAGCGGGTTGATGTAGTAGCCGAGCGCCGTTTCCAGCGCCCTGCCCGCGCCGATGGCCCAGACATAGACGCCCCAATTGACCGAGATGATCGAGGCGGTGAGCGCCGCCTGCGCCAGCATGCGCGGATTGCCGATGGCCTTTCTCAGTTCATCGGTGCGCTTCAGCCAGACGAGCACGGCGGCGGCGATCGGCACCGACCAGACAATGCGGTGGGCGACGACCTCGAAGGGCGAGATATGGGCGACGGCCTTCATGTAGAAAGGCAGAAAACCCCAGAGAAAATAGACCAAGAGCGCCAGCAGGAAGCCGGCGCGCGTGTCGCCTGTATCGATTGTCGTTGTTGTTTCGCCGGCGGCCATGGGGATTTTCCGTTCGGAAAAGCTATCGCACGGGTGAAACCCATCACGCCACCCGAAAGGATTGATGGATTGGATCAGGGGAAACGATGGGAGGCGGTGCTCCCAGGTTGACGCTCAATCCGCCGATCCGGGTTGCTCAAGCGCATCGATCATGCGGCGAGCCATCGAGATGAATTGAAGTGATTCCGCAACGCTCAACACCTTCACGGCGTTCTCGTTGTTTTTTCTTGCCTCTTCGGTGAGCGCGCCATGCAATGCGCGCCCCTTGGCGGTCAGCTGTGTCAGGCTACGGCGCGCATCATTCGGATCAGGTTGGAAACTGACAAGACCATCACGCTCCATCCGCTTGAGCGTAATTGCGACGGTCGGCTGTTCTATTCCGACAAGACGGGCAATTTCCGCCTGTGTCACGTCTTCCTTCTCCCACAACACGAGCAGCAGGCGGAATTGTCCAATCGCCACCCCGAAGGGCGCCAGTCGTGCGTCGAGGCTGCGCGAAAGCAGATGCGCCAGCCGATAGACAAGATAGCCGAGACTGTCGCGTCGCGAAAAACCGGCATGCATTCTGGTATTCGACGCCAATTCCCCTGATTCCCCTCGTCAAGCCGGATAGCTCCGTCCATTGCGAACGAAGGATCAGGACTCGTCCCATATTACCGCAGCGAGCGCCGCCGTTAACCCCGGGAGGCCGACGTAGGAGCGAATCATGTGGCCGAATTCCCAGTGGTCGCGCATCGTCATCCAGTCCGCTGGCAAATTGGCGATGTCCCAAGCGTCGATGGCGAAGTTGATCGGCGCGTTGATCGAGAGCGTCGAGACGACCATGACGGCAAGGCATGCGATACCGCCGAGAAGCAGCACGAGAACGTTGCGAGCCGCCTGACGGCGACGGAGGTAAAGAACGAGCAGGCCGAAAACCAAGGCGCCGATCATCAAAACCGGCGTGAGCGTTTCCAGTACGTTGTTCATCCCTTTTTCGAGTGTCGCGTAGGCCTCAGCGGACAAACGGTTTTGTGCCGGTACCAGCGACCATTGAACGACGATCATGAACCCGACGAGCATCGCATAAAACAGCAGGTGCAACAGCTTGAAGGCGCGCGTCATGGCAAGGCCCCTTTTTGAATTTGTATAGTATACTATATTTATTCGGACACAATGTGTCAATAGCGCCGCTTTCCAACCTCGAACAGGCTCGCGGTCGCTATGTTTTTTCCGCCAAAGATGCGAAAGCGTCGGGTTTCACTCCCCCGCCACGACGCCAGCCAGGCCGCGGTTCTTCATCAGCTTGTAGACGATGGAATCCATCAGCGCCTGGAACGAGGCGTCGATGATGTTGTCGGAGACGCCGACGGTCCACCAGCGTCCGCCGGCGTCGTCGCGGCTTTCGATCAGCACGCGGGTGATCGCCTCGGTGCCGCCATTGAGGATGCGCACCTTGTAGTCCGTCAGCTCCAGATCGGCGATTTCCTTCTGGTATTTGCCGAGATCCTTGCGCAGCGCCTTGTCGAGCGCGTTGACCGGGCCCGCGCCTTCGGCCACCGACATGCGGTCCTTGCCGTCGACATTGACCTTGACGATGGCTTCCGACACCGTTTTCAGCTTGCCGTTGGCGTCATGGCGGCGCTCGACCATGCAGCGGAAAGATCGACCCTGAAGAATTCCGGCACGGAACCCAGCGTGCGGTGCGCCAGCAATTCGAACGAGGCGTCGGCCCCCTCATAGGCGTAACCCTGCGCCTCACGGTCCTTGACCAAGGCGATCAGCGTGTCGAGGCGGGGATCGTTTTTCGCCACCTCGATGCCGCGCCGCTTCAGCTCGGCGAGGAAATTGGCCTTGCCGCCCTGGTCGGAGACCATGACGCGGCGGCGGTTGCCGACCGATTCCGGCGGCACATGCTCGTAGGTCTTCGGCTCCTTGGCGATGGCCGAGGCATGGATGCCGGCCTTGGTGGCGAAGGCGGACGAGCCGACATAGGGCGCCTGCGCGTCGGGGGCGCGGTTGAGCAATTCGTCGAAGGCGCGCGACAGGCGCTTCAACCCGGCGACGCCGGCTTTCGTGAGCCCGATATCAAAACGCTCGGCGAAAGCGGGCTTCAGCACCAGCGTCGGGATGATGGAGACGAGATTGGCGTTGCCGCAGCGCTCGCCGATGCCGTTGAGCGTGCCCTGCACCTGGCGCACGCCGGCCTCGATGGCGGCGAGCGAATTGGCGACCGCCTGGCCGGTGTCGTCATGGGCGTGGATGCCGAGATGATCGCCGGGGATGCCCGCGGCGATGACCGCCTCGACGATGGCGCGCACCTCCGACGGCAGCGTGCCGCCATTGGTGTCGCACAGCACCACCCAGCGCGCGCCGGCGTCGTAGGCCGCCTTGGCGCAGGCCAGCGCATAGTCCGGATTGGCCTTGTAGCCGTCGAAGAAATGCTCGCAATCGACCATCGCCTCCTTGCCGGCGGCCTTCGCCGCCTCGACCGAGGCGCGGATGGCGTCGAGGTTTTCGTCATTGGTGCAGCCGAGCGCGACGCGCACATGGTAGTCCCAGCTTTTGGCCACGTAGCAGATGGCGTCGGAACGCGCCTGCACCAAAGCGGCGATGCCGGGATCGTTGGAGGCCGAGACGCCGACGCGCTTGGTCATGCCGAAGGCGACGAATTTGGCGCGCTCGGTGCGCTTTTTCGCGAAGAACTTGTCGTCGGTCGGGTTGGCGCCGGGATAGCCGCCTTCGACATAATCGACGCCGAACTCGTCGAGCAGTCGGGCAATCTCGATCTTGTCCTCGACGGAAAAATCGACGCCCGGCGTCTGCTGGCCGTCGCGCAAGGTCGTATCGAACAAAAAGACGCGGTCTTTTTTCATGATCTCATTCCGGGCGGTGGCAGACCGCCTCGATGTTGTTGCCGTCGGGATCGCGGACGAAGGCTCCGTAATAATCGGGGTGGTAGTGCGGGCGCAGACCGGGCAAGCCGTTGTCGGTTCCGCCGGCGGCGATGGCGGCGGCGTAAAACGCTTCGACGGCGGCGCGGTTTTCGGCCGCAAAGGCGACATGAACCGGCGGCGTCTGCTTTTCGCCCTCGTGCAGCCAGAATTGCGGGCGGCGCACGCCGTAGCCGCCGACCTTGACGCCGCCGGTATGCTGCGGCGCCACCGTCATCAGCCATGTTATGGCGAGCGGGGCGAGCGCGGCATCGTAGAAGCGCCGCGCCGCATCGAAATCGGATACGCTCAAGCCCGTGTGATCGAACATCGCTTCCTCCTCAGCCAAAAGCGCCGGCATACCATAGCACGCCGATGGTGATGGCGATGACGAGCACGCCCTTGGCGATCAGGCCATAGACGAGCCATTTCGGCATCGCGGTTTGCGTATTATTCGCCATCGTCGCCGCCCTCCGGGTAGTAATCGTCGGTGTCGTGATCGGGATGCTGCCGGTTGGTGGCGCGCACATGGGCGACGCGCACGCCATCCTGGACGGGATCGTCCTCGGTCGCCGTTCCGGGCAGGCTATCGAGTGCGCCGAACCACGGCAATTTCGCCTCCAGGCCGAACTGGGCCAGCGGCTGCACCGCTTTCGGATCGTCGAGCGCGCCGAGCGTGACGTTCAGGTGCTTGCCGAAAGCGTCTCGAAGATCAGCGGCGTGCCGCAGGCGCTGCAAAAGCCGCGCCGCACCGGATCGGACGAGGCGAACCAGGCGATTTCGCCGCGCGTCAGCTGGAATTTCGCTTTCATGACGTTGGCGAGCGGCATGAAATAATTGCCGGCCGCCTTCTGGCACATGCGGCAATGGCAGATATGCGCGGTCGCCGGCCGGATTTCGGCGCGAAAGCGCACCGCGCCGCACTGGCAGCCGCCGGAGAGGCGTTTGGTCGTCATGAGAACACACCCCCCTCTGGCCTGCCGGCCATCTCCCCCACAAGGGGGGAGATCGGCGTTCCCGCCGCCTCGACTATCCTCCAGCGCCGCCGGTAATTCGCTTGCACGTCGGGCATCCGATCTCCCCCCTTGTGGGGGAGATGGCCGGCAGGCCAGAGGGGGTCATGGTGCGCACTCCATCATGATTTAATGTCCGGCCATTGCGCGGTGTCGCGGTCCGGATGCTGCAGGCTTCTCAGCCGGGCGAGGTCCGCCGGCGCCCTGTCTTCGTCGGTGCGCCTGCCCGGCAAGCGATGCAGGCTGTCGAACCACGGCAGTTTCGATTCGATGCCGACCTGATGGTCCGGAGCGGGCAGCGCGGCGGGATCGTCGAATGCGCCCATCGCCATGTCGTAGACCGGCCAGCCATCCTCCAGCATGTAGAGCGGCGTGCCGCATCCGGCGCAGAAGCCGCGCGCCACGACTGGCGACGAGCGGAATTCGGCCGGCCGGCCGCGCGTCCATTCGAGTTTGCCGACCGGAACGGAAATCAGAGCCGCGCCGGGGCCGCCGAACGCCTTCTGGCACATGCGGCAATGGCAGAAGCCGGCGTCGCCGACCTCCTCGGCGCGAAAGCGCACCGCTCCGCACTGGCAGCCGCCGGAGGAGGAAGTGGCTGTCATGTTAACCTACCCCCCTCTGGCCTGCCGGCCATCTCCCCCACAAGGGGGGAGATCGGCGTTCCCGCCGTCCCTCCCACCATTCGACGTTGCCGGTTATTCGCCAGCCTGGCGGACACCCGATCTCCCCCCTTGTGGGGGAGATGGCCGGCAGGCCAGAGGGGGGTATGGCGCGCCGCCGCCCTCACCGCTTCACCTCCCAGGTCGTGACGCGCTCGCCGGTGGCAGGGTCCTTGCCGTCCTTCAGCTGGATGCCTTGCGCCAGAAGCTCGTCGCGGATGCGGTCGGCCTCGGCCCAGTTCTTGTCACGGATGAAGGCGAGACGGCGATCAATCAAATTGATAATCGCCTGATTTTTATTCTTTTCGTTCGCAAGAAACTCCAGAAATGTTAAAATTCGTTTCGTTGACCTTTTACTTACATCTTTTTGATGAGCAATTTCGTTTCTGAGTTTTCTTTCCATTCCAAACAATGATGATCCCTTTCCAAATTTTTGTACAAACTTAGCAATAGCCTTCAGTGAAGCAAGAAGTTCTGCCTCTGGCCTAAGTCTGCCGCTCTTATAAAAAGGCCTCTTTGATCCAAGTTTGTAAATATCTTCTTTTTGATCTGCTGACAATTTATTTAGCTCATGCAATAATAAAGCTGCTCTGTCAGATACATAAGAAATGCGCCCTCGATGAAAATTAATACCAACTAATTTCGCGTATTTATATATTGTATATATTTCTTTAACAGAGATTTTATCTCTTTTTGCATGCAAATTTATTTGATTAATCAACCCTGCTGTATCTAAATCATCTTTTAACAATGCATCCAATTCTGAATCTAGGACGGGATCAACTCTTCGTTCAGTGCGCTCATGCGCCGCTTCGGAAAGGCGTTGGATAATAAACTCCGCCTCCTCCAGCCTCCGCACGCTGAAGTCGATCGGCTCGCGGTAATGCGTCATCAGCATGGCGAGGCGCAGCACCTCGCCCGGCCATTTGCGGTCGCCGAACTTTTCCGTGTGCAGCAGTTCGTGGATAGTGACGAAGTTTCCCTCGGACTTCGACATCTTGCGGCCTTCGACCTGCAGGAAGCCGTTGTGCATCCAGTATTTCGCCATCACCTCCGTCCCATGGGCGCAGCGCGACTGGGCGATCTCGTTCTCGTGGTGCGGGAAGATCAGGTCCAGCCCGCCGCCATGGATGTCGAAGGTCTCGCCGAGATGATGCTTCGACATGACCGAGCATTCGATGTGCCAGCCGGGCCGGCCATGGATGTCGACGTGTTTCCCATCCGCGTGGAAATGCCCGTCCCAGCCGGGCTCGTGCGCGGCGGATTCCTTCCACAGCACGAAATCGGCCGGGTTTTTCTTGTGGTCCTTGACCTCGATGCGCGCGCCCGCCTGCTGTTCGTCGAGCCGGCGTTTGGACAGGCCGCCGTAGTCCGGCATCGAGGCGACGTCGAACAGCACCTCCCTTCCCTCCGGCCCGACGGCGACATAGGCGTGGCCCTTGGCGATCAGGCCGTCGATCATCGCCACCATTCCGGGGATGTGCTGCGTGGCGTGCGGCTCGAAGGTCGGCGGCAGGCAGCCGAGCGCGGCGACATCCTCGTGATACTGCTTTTCGGTCTTCTCGGTGACCTTCGCGATCGCCTCGTTCAACGGCAAGCCGGGATAGTCGCGCAAGGCGCGGGCGTTTATCTTGTCGTCCACGTCGGTGATGTTGCGGACATAGGTGACATGGTCCGGCCCGTAGAGATGGCGCAGAAGGCGGTACAGCACGTCGAAGACGATTGCCGGGCGCGCATTGCCGATATGGGCGAAGTCGTAGACCGTCGGGCCGCAGACATACATGCGCACATTCGACGGGTCGGCCGGGACGAACTCCTCCTTCGTCCGCGTCAGCGTGTTGTAGACTCTCAATCCCCTGAAGGCTCCCATGCGCAATCTTCCCCTGGCCTGCCGGCCGGGGCGTTCCTGCTGCTCTGTCGAGAGGGCGAAGACGTCCGGGCCAGCGAAGCGCTAGCTGCAAATGCCGATGATCATGATGGCGGCGGCGGACCTCATGAGGCGCTTATCGCTTTCGGCGGGCGCGGCGTCAAGATGGGGCGGGCGCCCTCTCTCCCCTTGTGTGGTCCGTTAACGCCCCATTCATCGCGATGCCGCTAAATCGTCGGCTCAGGCGCGACAAAGCGGCGAACGGCCACAATCCGGCCGAAATCGCCCGGCATTCGCCGCGCCTCGCAGAATTCAATCGATTTGGAACCAACCATGCCGCTGACCTCCTACCAAGCCGAACGCGAGCGCCTCGCCAAGGAAACGCTGCTTGCGCAATATCGCGCCATCGGACCCGCGGCGATCACGGCGGCGCTGCTGTGCGCGCCGAAGCGCGACGCCCAGCCGTTGAAAAAGGCGGCTTGACCGCCTGAACGGCCCGGCGCACCTTCTCCCCTCCGGGAGAGCGCCATGAAAAAACTCATCGCTTTGTCTGTCCTGCTCGCCGGCCTCGCGCCGGCCTCGCCGTCGCATGCGACCAGCGGGCCTGGCTGCCTTGTCGTGGTCAATGTCGCGTCCTGGGACGCGCTCAACATGCGCAAGCGCCCCAGCGCCAATTCGCCGGTGGTCGACCGCCTCGTTCCCGGCCAGCACGGCATCATCCATCTCGACGCCGCCTGCCGGCCGAAATCGGTGGAATGGGGCCAGCGCTGGTGCCCGGTCAGCCACTACAATGGCGACCGCACCACCCATGGCTGGGTCAAGGCCCGTTTCGTGCGCGACAGCGATTGCCCTTAGGCGGGATCAAAACAGCGACCCCTGCCCCGTCGCCTTCGCCGGCTTCGGCGTGTCTACGCCCTCGACCGGATGCTGCACATCCGGGCTTGCATTGGCGACCTTGTTGACCTTGTCCGACACGGGAACCGGCCGGAAAAACCCGGCGCGGGCCGGCTTCAGCAAATCCTCCACCTTTCGGGCGTCGTCGACGAGCGGATCGAGCCAGCGCGCCCAATCGCCCGGTTCGATCACGACCGGCATGCGGTCGTGAATCGGCGCGATTTCGGCGTTGGCGGCCGTGGTCAGAATGGCGCCGGTGTCGATCTCGGAGCCGTCGGGCGCATGCCAGGTCTCCATCAGCGCGCCGAAGGCGACGACGCCGCCTTGCGCCGGGGGAACCCAGAAGGGCTGGCTCTTCCTGCCCTCCATGCGCCGCCATTCGTAGAAACCCGAGGCAGGGACCAGAGTGCGCCTTCGTTTCATCGCACCGCGGAAGGAATTCTTTTCGGCCGCCGTTTCGGCCCGCGCGTTGATCAGCAGCGGCAGGTCCTTGGGATCCTTCGCCCATGACGGAATGAAGCCCCAGCGCACCAGCACAGTCTTGCGGTCCGGCCGGTTGGAGCCGGGTTCCGGCCGCCCGGCCGAGGCGATCATCAGGATCGGTTGCGTCGGCGCGATGTTGTAGCGCGGCGGAAAGTCGTCGAGGTCGTCGACGCCGAACAGCGCCTCGATGTCTTCCGGAGTAGCCGTCAGGGAGAAACGTCCGCACATCAGGCAAGCATTTCCGTCTGGCCGCGGGACGTCAAGGCTTGCGACGCGCCCCGCCTTCGGCCAAACCTCGGCCATGCGCCGACCGCCAATCATTCCCGCCGTCTCCGTCGTGTTGCGCGATGGCGCGCGTTTCCTGCTGGTCGAACGCGGACGCGAACCGGCCAAGGGCCAATGGGCGTTTCCGGGCGGAAAAATCCGCATCGGCGAATCGGCCGAGAACGCGGCGCGGCGTGAATTGGCCGAGGAAACCGGCTTGAACGTCGACGAACTCGAGCCTTTCGACACCTTCGAACTGGCCACGATGCGCGACGGCAAGCCGGTGCTCTATCGCCTGAGCGTTTTTCAATGTTCGCAGCCGACGGGAGTTCTTCGGGCCGGAGACGACGCCAATACGCTGGGCTGGTTCACGGTCGAAGCCATGGCGACGCTGCCGGCGACGCCGTCGACCATCGCGGTTGCAACGGCGATCGCCGACGCCTTGCGCACGCCGCAATGATCGGCCAAGAGGCGGCATGCGCCTGATCCACCCGTTTCTCATCATTGTCGCGCTCGCCGCCGCCTTCCCGGTCCGCGCGACCGAAACCGGCTATGACGAGCGGCTGCTGCGCCTGTCCGAGGTTCTCGGTTCGCTGCATTTCCTGCGCAATTTGTGCGGCGATCCGGGCAACCAGTGGCGCGAACGCATGGAAGCGATCCTGCTGTCGGAAAACCCCGAGCCGGAGCGGCGCGCGCGCATCATCGCCCGCTTCAACCGCGGCTATCGCGCCTATGCCCAAGGCTACACCACGTGCACCGACGCGGCCGTGACGGCGATCGACCTCTACATGAAAGAAGGCGAGGCGCTGTCGCGCGATATCGTCGCCCGATTCGCCAATTAGGGTTTTCTTAACCCTGCGGCGAATGGCCAAGGGACTCGCCACAATCGCGTGCTAGTGTGTTAATGGGACATTAAAGGCCGCGCGACGGGCGCGGAGCACAGGGTGGAGCCGATGCATCGCACGGCGACGGATATCGATGCGCTGATCCGCGAGGAAAAGCGCCTTGAAGCCATTGAAAATCATGCGGAAGCCTGGGCCGAAGGCGAAGCCGCCGGAATCGATCCGGACATCATCGCCGAGGCCGCGCTCGCCACAGCGCTCGGGGAATTCGCCCGCGCATCGGGCGAGGAAGCGGCGCTGGCGCTGGTTGACCGGATGCGCGAGCGGGTGGCGACCGGCGAATTCACCCGACGCAGCGCAATCCACTAGGGTTCGCTTTCCAATGCCATTGACGGCGACCGAGGTTGCCGTTTTGATGCGCGGATCAACGGGGCCAACCTCGGAGGCTTCCCCTATGACCGGTCCCGTTCAAAAGAAAATGCCGTTTCGCCTGACGTTGTTCGCCGGCGCCGCCTGTATTGCGCTTGGCGGCTTTGCCGCGCCCGCCTGGTCTCTCAGCCAGTTGCAGCCCGCGCCGACCGCCGAAGAATTGAAAAAGCCGGCCAAACCCGGCCAACCGGGCGAAGGCGGCGGCGTCGACGGCGGCGAGGATGAGGGCGGCGGCGCGCAGCCCAAACCACCGGCGGGCGGCCAGCCCAATCCGCCGCCAGCAGGCGGCGGCGGCGCGGAGGACGGCGGCGACGATGGCGGCGGCGGCGCACAACCCGCGCCCCCGGCCGGCGAACTGCCCAAACCGCCGGCAGGCGGCCAACCCAATCCGCCGCCAGCAGGCGGCGGCGCGGAGGACGGCGGCGACGATGGCGGTAGCGGCGCACAACCCGCGCCCCCGGCCGGCGAACTGCCCAAACCGCCGGCAGGCGGCCAGCCCAATCCCCCGCCAGCGGGTGGCGGCGGTGAAGACGGCGGAGAAGACGAGGGTGGCGCGCAACCTGCTCCCCCGCCGGGCGAACAACCGGCGCCGCCGGCCCCTCCGGGAGGCGGCGACGAAGCCGGCGACCCGGCACGCCCGCCGGTCGACGAAGGCGGGCCGCTGCCCGAAATTGTCTACGACCTCGAAACCCTGCCGCAACCGGTCAAGCGCATGCGCGAACTGATCGTCGAGGCCTGCAAGACCGGCGATCCGGAGAAACTGCGACCCCTGATCGGCGCCGGCGAAAGCCGGACCCGACTGGCGCTCGATGACGCCGAGGCCGACCCTGTCGAAATCCTCAAGCAATCGTCAGGCGACGGCGAAGGCCAGGAAATCATGGCCATCCTGCTGGAAGTGCTGGAGGCGGGCTACGTTCATCTCGACGCCGGCAAGGACACCGAACTCTATGTCTGGCCGTATTTCTTCGCGGTGCCGCTGGAAAAACTGACGACGCCGCACGCGTGTCGAGCTGTTCAAGCTGATCACGGCGGGCGATTACGAAGACATGAAGGGCTACGGCGCCTACATCTTCTACCGAGTCGGCATCACGCCGGACGGCAAGTGGGATTTTTTCCTCGCCGGCGATTGAATCCTACCGCAACGCCTCGGCAAAGCGCACGGGACGGCCCTGCCCCGGCGCAACAATGTCGCCTTCCCACATGACGCGGATACCGCGCACGATCGTGCCTATCGGCCAGCCGGTCACCTGTCGGCCGTCATAGGGCGTCCAGCCGGCGCGCGAGCCGGCCTGTTCATTGCTGATCGTTTCGCGCCGTTTCATGTCGACGACGGTGAGATCCGCGTCATAGCCGGCGGCGATACGGCCCTTGCCCGCCATGCCGAAAATGCGGTTCGGACCGTGCGAGGTCAGGTCGACAAAGCGCTGCAGCGTCAGGCGGCCGGCGTTGACGTGATCGAGCATGATCGGCACGAGCGTTTGCACGCCGGTCATGCCCGACGGCGAGGCCGGATAGGGTTTGGCCTTTTCGTCCAGCGCATGCGGGGCGTGGTCTGAGCCCAGCACATCGACAACGCCGTGGACCAAACCGCGCCAGATGCCGTCGCGATGGCGTGCCGCGCGCACCGGCGGGTTCATCTGGATCAGCGTGCCCAGACGGGCGTAGTCGTCGGCCGTCAGCGTCAGATGATGCGGCGTCGCCTCCACGGTCGCCACATCCTTGTGCGCAACCAGGAAATCCATCTCCTCCGCCGTCGATACGTGGAGGACGTGGATGCGGGCGCCGGTTTGCCGGGCGATGCGGACGAGGCGTTCGGTGCATTGCAACGCCGCGATCTCGTCGCGCCAGACCGGATGAGAGGCCGGATCGCCATGCACGCGCAAGCCTTCGCGCTGGCGCAGGCGGAACTCGTCCTCGGAATGGAAGGCGGCGCGCCGGCGGGTGTTCCGCAGGATAGCGGCGACGCCCTCGTCGTCTTCAACCAGAAGGTCGCCGGTCGACGACCCCATGAACACCTTGATGCCGGCTGCGCCCGGAAGGCGCTCCAGTTCGCCGGCGATGGCGGCGTTGTCGCGCGTGCCGCCGACCCAAAACGCGAAATCGCTATGCATGCGGTTGGTCGCGCGGGCCACCTTGTCGGCGAGCGCGGTTTCCGAAGTTGTCAGCGGCTTGGTGTTGGGCATTTCGAAAACGGCGGTGACGCCGCCGAGTACGGCGGCGCGCGAACCGGTTTCAAGGTCTTCCTTGTGTTCGAGACCGGGCTCGCGGAAATGGACCTGGCTGTCGACAACCCCCGGCAGGATATGCAGGCCGTGACAGTCGATGGTTTCGCCGGCGCCGGCCCGGCCCAGATCGCCGATTTCGGCGATACGCCCGCCGACAATGCCGATATCGCGCGCACCCTCGCCGTCATGGTTGACGACGACGCCGCCCTTCAGCACAGAATCGAAAACCGCCATGACCGCTCCTTGCCGCGCGCCCGACCGCGGCTTACCTAGTCGAACGGAACAATGAAGGCGAGGATTTTCATGCCGACCGTTCGACTTGAGGACCGCGCCTTGATCCGCGTAACCGGCGAGGACGCCGGGACTTTCCTGCACGGCCTTGTCACCACCGACATTTCCGGCCTGCCGCAAAGCCTGGCTCGCCCCGGCGCATTGCTGACGCCGCAGGGCAAAATCCTGTTCGACTTCCTTGTTTTTCGCGCCGAAAGCGGCTTCTTTCTCGACACGCGCGCTGAGACGGCAAATGACCTGGCCAAGCGCCTCAAACTTTTCCGCATGCGGGCCAAGGCCGAAATTTCCGAGCCGGAACAAAGCATTGTCGCGGTTGGATGGGATGGCGATTCCGCCGCTTCGCGCGATGAATCAGGCCGCGTTGTCGACGGTCGTTTTGACGTTGCGGTAACGCGCAGCTTTGGCGCGACAGCGGAAGCCGCCAATGCGCCGCGCACCCTCTGGGACGCGTTGCGCATTGTCCATGGCGTCGCCGAACTCGGCCCCGACTACCCGGCTTCGGATGCGTTTCCCCATGACGTGAATTTCGACCAGACCGGCGGCGTGTCGTTCCGCAAGGGTTGTTATGTCGGGCAGGAGGTGGTGTCGCGCATGCAACACCGCGGCACGGCGCGCAAACGGGTGCTGATCGCATCGGGAGCCAATGTTCTGGAACCCGGCGTCGATATTTTCGCCGGCGGGCGGGTCTGCGGCCGCCTCGGTACCGCCGCCGGCAGCCGGGCGCTGGCGATCGCCCGGCTCGACCGGGTGAAAGCGGCGATGGATGCCGGCGCGGCGATCACGGCAGACGGCGTCGATATCGCGCTGACGCTGCCGCCCGGCGTCACCTTTGGCTGGCCGGACGCGACGTCGGCGGGCGAGGAGTGATGGCGGCGCGCGCATGGCAACGCATGCTGTCGGGCCGCCGGCTCGATTTGCTCGATCCGTCGCCACTGGATGTCGAGATCGTCGATATCGCCCACGGCCTCGCTCGCGTGGCGCGCTGGAACGGCCAGACGCGCGGCGACCACGCTTTCTCAGTGGCGCAGCATTCGCTCGTCGTCGAGGCGATCTTTTCGCGGCTGCATCCCGACTCCACGCCGAGCCATCGCTTGATGGCGCTGCTGCACGACGCGCCGGAATATGTGATCGGCGACATGATCTCGCCGTTCAAGGCGGTGGTCGGCGGCGGCTACAAGGAGGTGGAGGCGCGGCTGATGCGGGCGATCCATCTGCGCCATGGCTTGCCGCCGGCGACGCCGGCCAGGGTGAAGACGGCGATCAAGAAGGCCGACGCGGTTGCGGCGTTCCACGAAGCAACCCGCCTCGCCGGATTTTCAGTGGCCGAAGCGCGCAAATTCTTCGGCGAACCCAAGGTTCCCGGCGATCTGCTTCCTCTTGACCCGATGCCCTCGCCGCGGGCGCAGGCGGCGTTTCTGGCGCGATTCGCCGCCATCGAAACGGAATTCAGCCGGGAAGCGCAATGAAGGGTTTGACGCCTGCCAATTGCAGCGCCAGGGCGGCGACGAAAAAACCGATCGATACATAGAATGCGCCAAGCGCGAAGCGGCCGTAGATTTCGCGCATTGTCGCGGCGAAGGCGAAGCGGGAATGGGTCTCGCGGGGTCGAATGCCTTCGTCGAGATAGAGCCAAACCTCGGTATGCTGCGGTGGTTTGCGCCCGGCCTCGCGGCTCTTGTAGAGCAGAACCGTCGTCATGATCAGCGTCATGGCGGCGCCGGACCGGAAACAGGCGACCGGATCGAACGCCATGCCGACCATGACGCAGAATATCGCCAACGAACCGAAGAATACGGCCCGGCCGATACATTGCAGGGCGACCTGACGATAGGCTTCAAGCGGGATTCCCATTGAAGCAGAATGCTTGCGGTAATCGCGAACGGCAAGTCACGATCGCGGGAACGCTCGGCAACCGGAGCCGAAGCCGTATGTCGTTTTCCATCATCCCAATCGATCGTTTCCTAACCAGAATTCGTTTTCGCGGGGAGTTGGTCAGCCTTATGGTGGTCGAAATCGGGACGACGATCCCCAATTCGGGAATAACCATGACCGCACTTCGCGCCGCGCCGCTTCCCCTGCTCCTCATCGCTTGCGGCTGCGTCATCGCTGCGCTGACCTTCGGTCCGCGCTCGGCCATGGGGTTCTTTCAGTTGCCGATTCTGGCCGACAAGGGCTGGGACCGCTCGACCTTCGGCCTCGCCATGGCGATCCAGAACCTCGCCTGGGGCGTCGGCGTGCCGTTTTTCGGGGCTGTCGCCGACAGGTTCGGCACCTGGCGTGTGCTGGCGCTTTCGGGCGTGCTCTACGCAAGCGGACTCGCGGTGATGGCATTTGCCGGGGCGCCGATTTGGCTGCATGTCGGCGGCGGCCTGCTGATCGGCCTCGCCATCGCATCGGGGTCGTTCGGCATCGTGCTGGCGGCGTTCGCGCGCAATGTCGCGCCGGAGCAGCGCAACATGGTGTTCGGCATCGGCACGGCGGCGGGATCGGCCGGCATGTTCCTGTTCGCGCCGCTCGGCCAGGGCCTGATCGACGCCGTCGGCTGGCATGAGGCGCTCCTGTGGATGGCGGGTCTGATGCTGGTTATCCCGCTGTTCGCCATACCGCTCGCCGGCAACGCCAAGAGCGGCGCGGCGGCGCGGGCCGAGATGGAGCAATCGATCGGCGAGGCGCTGCGCGAAGCCTTCGGCCACCAATCCTACCTGCTGCTGACCTCGGGCTTTTTCGTCTGCGGTTTCCAGGTGGCGTTCATCACGGCGCACTTCCCGGCCTATGTGCGCGATATCGGCATCGACGCCCGCTACGCCGTGATCGCGTTGGCGTTGATCGGGTTTTTCAACATCATCGGCTCGCTTGCCGCCGGAATTATCGGCCAGCGCTATTCCAAGCCGTATTTCCTGGCGCTGATCTACATCGCCCGCTCGATCGCGGTGACGGCGTTCCTGCTTCTGCCGCAGACGCCGACCTCGATCATCATCTTCGCCATTGTCATGGGCCTGCTTTGGCTGTCGACCGTGCCGCCGACGAACGCGCTTGTCGCCATCATGTTCGGCACCCGCCATCTCGGCCTGCTCGGCGGCATCGTGTTCTTCTCGCACCAGATCGGCTCTTTCCTCGGCGTCTGGCTCGGCGGCTATCTCTACGACCTCAATGGCTCGTATGACGGCGTGTGGTGGCTCGGCGTCGCGCTCGGGCTGTTCGCGGCGATCGTGCACTGGCCGATCGCCGAACGCCCGGTGGAGCGATTCTCGTCGGCCGCCGCGCCATAGGGGCATTCGACCGAGCCGATCCGATCACAGCCCCGACGGGACGAAAAATACCGTGCCTGGACGAATTGTCGTTGACAACCTGAAATTTCATTTGTATATGTGTGCTGCATACATATTATTTGGAGGATCAAATGTCGAAGCCCCGTTTGTTACCAAACTCGCTGGTGCGAAACGCCAATCGACCGCAGATTTCGCCAGCTTTTCCCGTCGTGGAGTGCCCTTCGCGCTCCGATTTTCCGGTGACGCGTTCCGACACCGACGTCCTCGACGAGGTCTTGGCGTGGTTTCGCGATTGCCTGCTCTGTCTTGCCGGACGGCGCGAATTCAATCGCGGCCGCTATATGATCGAGATCGCCACGAAAGAAACGGTCAAGGACATTTTCCGCCGTTTTTCCGTGAGTCTCAGAAGCGGCGAGAAAATCGCCTGCCTCTTCGTTTTCAACGCCCCGCGTCACTACGCCGGGCATGGCGGAGCGGAAGAGGCTTTCGCCTTCCTCGCCGAACAAATCGAAGTGTTGGGCGACGTCCCGGCCTGGCGACTTGCCGACGGCGAGGCGTTGTCGACAACCATCCGTCTCGTCTGCCCGGTGACGGGAATAGAAACAGATTTCGATGACTTCGAGTGCATCGCTTTCTGCCCCCAGTCGGACGATCGCGACGATCCGCTCTACGATCCGTTGATGGCGGCGCCCCATGTTTGCGTGAACATGGCTTCCGATGTTTTCGCATTTTCCTCGTTCGTCCGCGATGCCTCGGTGGCCAAGTTCGGCGTTCCGCCGCACGAAATCGGCGATCCCGAAATCCTGGAGCCGTTTTTCCTGCCATGCGTGGAACGCTGGCATCGCCTGGCGTCTTCAACCATCGATCGCTTCGAGGCGGCGACCGGCACTTCGCGCTGCCCGGTGCATGTCACCGCAAGCGGGAACAGTTGGATCGCGGCACACAAGGATCCTGCCTTCGCCGAACGCGAAAAGCGTGTCCGCGAACACGCGTTGCCCAACATTTACGGCCGCCGCATCGCCGAAGCCTGGCTCGATCACTTCCGCGGCTTCGTCCCTTATCGCGGCGCCGGTCTCGCCCGCCAAGGAGTGCTGCAATGACCTACCTCTCCATGATCTCGATTTTCACCGATTTGGAACGGGCGATATCCTGGTTGGTTTTCGGCGAATTGCCGCGCAACCGGAAAAATGAAGGGAGAAAGACGCCATGAGAAAAATCGCGCTTGCCATGCTCTTCCTCAATCCGGTTCTTTGGGCGTCGTTTTACGCCGTTTCCAAAGACGCGCTCGACGCCGTCGATCCCCTCGGATTTTCGACGCTGGAACTCACCATCGCCGCCCTTCCGGCGATGGCCTTGCTGATCATGCGGCGGAAGGCCGTCACCCGGCGCGAAGTTGTTTCGGGTCTGCGACTCGGGGTGAGCCTCTATCTGGCGGTGATCGGCAGCACGATCGCCGTTTACTTCACCACCGCGACCAACACCGCCTTCTTCCCGGCGCTGAACGGCGCGTTCGCCGCGGCGATCGCAACGCTTTTCCTCGGCCAAAAACTCGGCAAGGGCATCTGGATATCGGCATTGCTGGCGACTGTTGGCGCGATTGTGCTGATCTCGCAATCGGCCGCCAGCGGCGGCGACATCCGTGGCGACACGATCGCGCTCGCCGCCGCGTTGGCCTACACAATCTATATTTTCGTGGTCGACTACAATGCGCGAAGCGGCGGCGACAGCCTCGATCTCTGGTCCGTTTGCGCGCTGGAGGTCATGACCATGGCCGGTTTGGGGTGGGTGGTGACGCTGGCGACCGGCGGACCGGACATTACGGCTTGGTCCAATCCCGAAACGCTGCTTGCGGGCGTGTATATCGGCCTTTTCACGACCGTTGCGCCAACGATCATCGCCCTCTTCTTCCAGCGCCATGTGAACCCGGTGACGGTCGCCATGATCTATGTTCTGGAACCGATCTGGGGCGCCATCGCCGCGGCGCTTGTCAACGGGGAGCAATTGACGGCCATCGGCTACGGCGGCGGCGTGCTGATCGTGCTCGGATCGTTCATCGGCGCAGCCCAGCCCGAAGCCGAAGACCAGTTGGAGCCGGTGGCGGCCGGTGAGTAATTTTATATGCATGCATTGCACATTTTTGTGCCTGTGCTATAAGTTCGACGTTTTTCAAGAGGTGCGAGGCGAGATGACCGAGACCCAACATGTCGAGAATGGCGAGGTCCAGCGCCTCGCCAATGTCCTTGGCGCTTTTTCCCTGGCGTTGGGCGACAAGATCGCCCGGGCAATCGCCGAAGCCAGCGATTTGGGGGTCATGGCGTCGGCTGCGCTGATCCAGATCGGCCAGAATCCGGGGCTTTCCATCGAGCAACTCCGCCGGTTTCTCGGCCTGTCGCACTCTGCGGCTGTGCGGATCATCGACCAGTTCGAGCGCGACGGGCTGGCCGGCCGTGTCCGCGGCGCGGTCAAGGATTCACGCGTCACCTCGCTGTCGCTGTCTAAGGAAGGCGAGGCGCTGATGGAGCGCATGCTGGCGGCCCGCCATGACGTCGCTTTGGCGCTGCTCGATCCGCTCAACGACGCGGAGCGCGCCGCGCTGGCGCGACTGATGGACAAGACCATCGGCAAGATCGTCGACGCCGGCGACGATCAGGATGTCGTCTGCCGCCTGTGCGACCTGCGCACCTGTCCGGACGAACGCTGTCCGGTGACGAACGCCCATCCTGTCGCCGCGATGTAGAGCCTACCCGGCCTTCTTCGTCAGCAGGCGCTGGTAGAACAAGCCAATGCCGATCAGGACGAGGCCGAGCGCGATGAAGGAAAAGGCGCGCAACGCCCCCTCCAGTTCCGACATGTCGAACAGGAAGACCTTGGCGACGGCGAGCACGACGAGGATCGCCGAACCGAAGCGCAACACCAGCGAATTCAATCGTACGCCGAGGAACAGCGTGACCACGCCGAGCGTCAGCCACAGCGCCGAATAGGTCCAGGTTTCGAGCGGTTCGAGGCCTTTCCAGTAACCGATGAACTCGCCCTTGAACCAGCGGCGCGCCGACAGCGTGGCGTAGACAAACACCAGCAGAGCACCCGCCGCCGTCAGCGCCCGCACCCAAAACAACGGACGATACGGCCGGGCGAACAAAGCCAGGCCGCCAAGGGCGAGACCGGGCAGAAGATAAGCGAGCAGCAGCAGGTTGACGAACGGAATTGTCCCCGTCGAGGCGTTGGTCACCAGCGGGTTGAGCGCCAGCAGGTGGCCAAAAAGAACCAGCGCCAGCGAGATGACGCCGAGCACCATCGATCCCTCGCGAAACACCGGGCTCGCCGCGCGCCGGTCGAGCGCCACCAGCACCGCGCCGCCGCCGATGGCGATCAATGAATCGATGGCGGTTTCGGCCAGTTGCGGTTCCGACCCGTCGAGCACGCCTCCATTGATGGCGTGCCGCACCAGCATGCCGGCGCCGACGAGCGCCAGCACCGCCGCCATGCCCTGCCCCAGCAATTCGGGCGAACCGCGCGGCGTTCCGCGCAACGCCCACGCCGCGGCGGAGAACGCGGCGGCGGGCAGGAGATAGCCAGGCAGCAGATAGTTGAACACCGGCAGGGTTCCGAGCGACGCCGCGCCAATCAGGGTGGGGTCGAACGCCATGCGGCCAAGGAGGACGACCGCCATCGCGGCGGCGATCCAGGTGAGCACGGCGGCCGGGCGTTTGAGCCAGCCATAGGCGATTGTCGCGGCGGCGAGTGCGACGAGCATGGTCGTCGTCGCCGGACCGGAACCGGCGTGAAGCGCGGCGAGCAGCGCCAGCGCCGCGCCAATCCAAAGCACCGACATCGGCCAGCCGGCGAAGGCTTTTTCGTCGCGTCCGATCGTTTCGCCGGCATAGAAAAGCCCGCCGGCAAGCGCCGCCAACAACAAGGCATGCAGGAAGTCGATTTCGGGATTGCCGTAGCCGAGCCACGAGGCCGTGACGAGCGCCACCGGCGCGAGCGCCGCGGCGGCTGCCCACAGCCCGCCTCGCAAAGGCGCGGCCGAGGCGTGACGGCCGGCAAACCAGATGCCGCCGGCAAGCATCGCCAGGCCGACCGGAACCGCAAAGCCAAGGAATTGCGGGCGTGTCAGCGTCTGGACGAACCGGAACTGCACTTCGCTGCCGCGCAGCAGCAGCAACAGGCTCGATTCGTCGCCGACAACGGCGCGTATGGCGAATCCGACCGCCACAACCGTCGCCGCGACAAGGCCGGCGGTGGCGTCGGCGCGCCATGCGGCCGCGCCGGCAAGGGCCAACACCAGCGCCGCCGCGACAAGCGCGCCGCCCAGGGCGACAAGGTCGCCGTCCGTGCCGAGCATCAACGCCGCCAGGCCCACCGGCACCGCCACGGCCAGGCCGACTGGATCGGCGACGCCGGCAAAACGGGCTTCGCCGACCGCCTTGCGGTCGCGTAGCCACAGGACGATCAGCGCGGCGATCATGACGAGCCCGATGAAGGCGGAGGGCCAGACGCCATTCGCTGCGCCATCGGCGAGATAGACCAGCAGCCACAGGCCGGCGCCAATTTCGGCGGCGAGCATCAGCGGTAGCCAGCGGCGATGGCGGGCGATGAAAGCGGCGGCGCCGAGTGCGACGGCGACTTCGATGAACAATGCCCAGGCGTTGGGCGCATGCGACGACACCAGCAAAGGCGCGGCGTAAGCGCCGACCAGGCCGACGCCGGCGAGCGCCTGTCCGTGCACAAGGGCGGCGGCCATGGTGGCGATCCCGATCAAGGCGAGCAGGGCAAAGGCCGCGCCGGGACCGATGAAGCCGTAAACCCCGTGCGCGGCGTAGACGACGGCGAACAAGGTGAAAGCGCCGGCGGCGGTGAGGATGCCGGGCAGATAGGCGGCGTTGTCGCCGGCGGCCTTGACGACGAAGCCGGTGCGGCGAATGAACTCACCGCCGGCGATCAACGCCGCGCCGAACAGGGCGCCGAGCATCAGGCGCGCCGTCGGTCCGAGCAGGCCGGCTTCGATGGTGTAGCGCACCAGGAACGCTCCGCCGAGCGCCAGCGCCAGACCGCCGACCCAGACGGCCCAGCGCGTGCCGAGCGCGGTCTCGATATCGGGCTTGCCCGCTGGCATGGCGTCGGGCGCCGGCGCATCCGCGACAGGAGGCGGCGACCATGGGCCGAGCTCGATCGGCGCCTCGTCTTTCGGTTCGAGCGAAGGCAGCGGCTCGGAAACCGTTTTCGCAACAATGGTCGCGGCCGGCGCGGCTTCTTGCGATCCGGCGGCCGCCGATTCCGGTTTCGGCGCCGGGGCGATCGTTCGGCGCGCCGGCGCGCCCTCTTCGATCTGCGATCGCAACTTCATCAGCAGATCGCGCAGATTGGCGAGTTCGAACTCGACAGCGTTGAGCCGGCCGCTTTGCCGCCACAGCAGGACGCCGAGCGCGACGATGAGCAACAGAAGGAGAATGGAACCCGTTCCAAAATACATCGGTCGCTTCCTTGCGGTTGCCGAATCAGGCCGCGGCGTCGCCGCGGCTGGTCGAACGCACTACGGATGCAATGTAACTGCGGCGGGTTTCGGGCTCCTCGACGCCGCGCGCCCCCCAGACATGGCGGGTGAGGAAATGCCCGGTCAGCCGAAAGGCGTCGACGACGGAATTGGCGTCGGCGCGCCGCCCGGCGGCGAAATCGAGAAACGCCGGCAAGGGCAGCAGCCGGTCGGCCCAGGGCTCGCCGGCAAGGCGCGACACGGCGCGGCCGGTTTTCGGCGACACATAGGCCAGATCGGCGCGCCCGCCCGTGGCGGCGCATTCGGCCAGATCGAGGCCGAAACCCAATTCGTCGAGCACCATCAGTTCGAATCGCGCCACCAGTTCGGCCCCCGACAGGGGTTCCGCGAGGTGATCGAGCACCAGCGCCAGCGTCTCGAACAGGCGCGGATGCGGATCGCGCTCAGGAATGAGGCGAAGATGGGCGGCAAGCGTCTGCACGCCATGGATGGCGCAGGCGCTTTCCATCAGGCGGCCGGCGATCAGATCGAGCGGCTCGACGGCGAACTGGCCGAGATGTTCGTCGAGGCGGGCGCGCCACGCCAGCTCCACCCGGTTGCCGGGCTGCAAGACCGGCTGCTGGCGGCGCGAACGGCCGCCGCGCACCAGGCCCAGGTGCCGGCCGTGCCCGCGTGTCATCACCTCGACGATGGCGCTGGTTTCGCCATGCCTGCGAACGCCGAGGATGATTCCTTCGTCGCGCCATTCCATGCAGCGATGGTTTACCTGTCAGCGCGGGAATTCAAGTCCCATGGCGCGGTAGCGTTCAGGGTCGTCGCCCCAATTCTCGCGCACCTTGACGAACAGGAAGAGGTGAACCTTCTGTTCGAGAATGGCGGCGAACTCTTTGCGCGCCGCTTCGCCGATGGAGCGGATGGTCTGCCCGCCCTTGCCGAGCACGATCTTGCGCTGGCTTTCGCGCTCAACGAAAATCACCTGGCGGATGGCGACCGAGCCATCCGTCTTCTCCTCCCACTCTTCGGTCTCGACATGGGCGGCGTAGGGCAATTCCTGATGCAGGCGGTGATAAAGCTTCTCGCGGGTGATCTCGGCGGCAAGTTGGCGCATCGGCAGGTCGGAAATCTGGTCCTCGGGATAGAACCATGGGCCGGCCGGCGCGTTTTCAATGAGCCAGTCGAGCAGATCGGCGCAGCCGGAGCCATTCAACGCCGAAACCATGAAGGTGCGATCGAACGTGGCGAGCGCATTGGCCTCGGCCGTCAGTTTCAGCAGCGATTCGGCCTTCACCCGGTCGATCTTGTTGAGGATCAACGCCTTTTTCTGGCGAATGGCGCCGGCGGCCTTGAGGATCTCCTCGGCGTCGCCCTTGAGGCCGCGCTCGGCGTCGATGAGGATAAGCACCATGTCGGCATCTTTCGCCCCGCCCCAGGCAGTCGCCACCATGGCGCGATCGAGGCGGCGTTTCGGCGCGAAGATGCCGGGCGTGTCGACGAGGACGATTTGCGCGCCGTCTTTCAGCGCGATGCCGCGCACCAGCGCCCGCGTCGTCTGCACCTTGTGGCTGACGATCGACACTTTCGTGCCGACCAACTGATTGACCAGGGTCGACTTTCCGGCATTCGGCGCGCCGATGAGCGCGACGAATGCGGCCCGGGTGACGGCGTTTTCGCTCACGGCATGTCTTCCTTTGTCTCGCGCGCCAGCAACGCCGCGGCGGCGAATTGTTCGGCGGCGCGGCGCGAGCGCCCCTCGGCTTCGGCCGGGGCGAGCGCGGCGACCGTGACCCTTACCCGGAACAGCGGCGCGTGATCCGGCCCTTCGCGGGCGACGATTTCGTAGACCGGCGAAGCGCCGGCGGCGCGATGGGCCCATTCCTGCAACGCGGTCTTCGGGTCCCGGCGCGCCTCGGGTTCGGCGTCGGCGCGCTTGCCCCAATAGCGTTCGATGAAGCGGCGCGCCGGCTCAAGCCCACCATCGAGATAGACGGCGGCGATCAGCGCTTCGACGATATCGGCGCGCAAATTGATGAGCTTGCGGGCCGAGGCGAGCGAGATTTCCGCGCCGGTCTGGACAAATTCGGCCAGACCCAGTTCGTCGGCGACGCCGGCCAGCGTTTCGGCATTGACGAGCGCGTTGTAGCGCAGCGCCAACTCGCCCTGGTCGGCTTGCGGATGGCGGGCGACGAGCATGTCGGCGGCGATCAGGCCGAGAACGCGGTCGCCGAGGAATTCGAGCCGCTCATAGTCGGCGCCTGCGTCATTGCGGGCGGAAGCGTGGGTAAGCGCCCGGCGCAGATTGTCGGTCTGGCGGAAGTCGTGTCCGGTCAGCGCCGCCAATGCTTCTGCCACCCGGTCAAAACCGGCCTTGCGCGCCATGCCGTTCGCCTCAATGGGCCGGGTTGAGGAAGCGGTCGAGACGCAATTCCGCCGGCCAACGCCAGATTTCCAGCGGGCTTGCCCCGCCGGCGATGGAGAAAAACACATAAGTGGCGCGGCCGACGAGATTTTCCGCCGGCACGAAACCTACCGAGAAACGGCTGTCGGAGGAATTGTCGCGGTTGTCGCCCATGGCGAAGAAGTGCCCCGGCGGCACGACGAATTCGCGGGTGTCGTCGCCTTGCGAATTGGGGATGATGTCGAGCGTGTCGTAGGAAACGCCGTTCGGCAGGGTCTCGCGATAAACGTCGACGGGAAAGTCCTTTTCGGTGATGTCGGGATTGTCGATCTGGCCGATCTTTTCGCGCTTCACCGGTTCGCCATTGATGGTGAGAACGCCCTGGCGCACCTGGATGCGATCGCCCGGCAGGCCGACGATACGTTTGATGTAATCGACCGACGGATTGGGCGGGAACTTGAACACCGCGACATCGCCCCGTTCGGGATCGGCGCCGAAAATCCGGCCCGAGAACAGATTCGGCGAAAAGGGCATCGAATGGCGCGAATAACCGTAGGCCCATTTGGTGACGAACAGGTAATCGCCTTCAAGCAAGGTCGGCCGCATCGACCCCGACGGAATGGAGAACGGTTGGAAAAACAAGGTGCGGATGATCACGGCAAGCACGAGGGCTTGCACGATCACATTGATGGTCTCGCCAATGCCGCCGCCTTTTTGGACGGTTTTGCCGCTGTCCGCGTTCACGCTGTTCCGCACTCCATTTGCGCCCGTCTTATCCGTTCAGCCAGCGCCGGGCAACGCCGCAGCCGCCGATCATGCGGGCAAGGCTTCGATGATGACGAAAGCCTGGGCAAGCGGAAAATCATCGGTGATGGTGAGGTGGATGACGGGCCGGAGGCCGGGGGGCGTCAAATCGCGCAAGCGGCCGGCGGCGCCGCCGGTCAGATGCATTGTCGGTTTGCCGCCGGGCAGGTTGACGACGCCCATGTCGCGCCAGAAAACGCCGCGCGACAGCCCGGTGCCGAGCGCCTTGGCGCAGGCTTCCTTGGCGGCGAAACGCTTGGCATAAGAGGCGGCGCGCAACTTGCGGCCTTCGGATTTGCGCTTTTCGGTCTCGGTGAAGACGCGGGCGATGAAGCGCTCGCCATGGCGCTCAAGTGTTTTTTCGACGCGGCGGATGTCGATCAGATCGGAACCAATGCCGATGATCACGCCTTCGCCTCGCGAACGGAGAGGATCGAACCCGCGCTCCCGGCGCGCCGGGCGGCAAAGGCGGTAGCGGCCCTTTTCGCGAGATAATAGGCAATGACCGCAAAACCGATCCCGGTCGGGATCGACCCGATCAGCATGGGCTTGAGCAGCGGTTCCCACAACTCCGCGATGCGCCACATCGACATGCCGTGGCCGCCGTGCGAGCCGGCGTCCGGATCGAGCGGAGCGCCCAGCATGAGGCTGCCCAGTTCCCACGTACCCGCCCAAATGAACGGATAGGTCGCCGGATTGCCGACCCAGGTCGAAATCGCCGCGGCGATCAGATTGCCCGACAACGCCCACGCGATGGCGAGCGCAATCAGGGTATGAATACCGAGGAATGGATTGAAGGCGGAAAACACTCCGGCGGCGACGCCGATGGCGATGGCGTGCGGCGTGGCGCGGATACGCAGGATGCGCTTTTGAGCATAACGCCATGACCGCAGGAACGAGCGGCGTGGCCAGACGGCGATACGCACTCGCCGCAAGATCGATTCGGGTTGCCTGCGCTTGAACAGCATTCGGGTTCGAATTCTCCGCGACCGCATATAGTCCCGCCGGTCCGTAACCGCAACGCGACCTGAGCGCGCTGCCGGCGCGATCAGATGTTGCGACTGCCGGGCTTGACCGGTGCAATGGCGGCAAGCTCCGGCGGCAGCGCGTCGGCGGCGTAGGCCGGCACCGCGTATTCGGCCAGCGCGATCAGCGGCACGCCGACATCGGCCTTGCCGGCGGAACGGTCGATGATGCAGGCGGCGGCGGCGACATCGGCCCCGATCTTGCGCATGCAATCGACCGTCTCGCGAATCGACAGGCCGGTGGTGACGATGTCCTCGACGATGACAACGCGGGCGCCAGGCGCGATGTCGAAGCGGCGCAGGCGGAACTCGCCGCCTTCGCGTTCGACCCAGATCGCCGGTGCGCCGAAATGGCGGGCGGTTTCATAGGCCGGGATCAGTCCGCCGATGGCCGGCCCAACCAGAAAATCAACCGGGCCGGCGACCGAGGCGCGGATTTTCGCGGCCAGCGCCCTGCACAAGGTTTCGGTCTTGTCCGGATGCATGAAAACGCGCGCTTTCTGCAGGAAAATCGGGCTGCGCAGGCCGGATGTGAGAATGAAATGGCCGTGCAATATCGCGCCGGCGGAGCGAAAAACCTCCAGCACTTCCTCGACTGTCATGATCTCCTCACCCGTTGACACGCTTGGCCTCGTTGACGCTCTTCTCGGCTTTCAACTGCGAAAGCAAGCGGTTGAGGTGTTTGAGGTCCCAGACCTCAAGGTCGATGTTCATTTCGGTGAAGTCATGGCCGGTTCGCGCCATGGCAAGCGTGTGGATGTTGGCGTCATTGGCGGCGATGACGCCGGCAATCGTCGCCAGCGAGCCGGGCTCGTTGATGGCGGTCACCGAAATGCGGGCGGGAAAACGCTCGCGCGATTTCTCGTCGATGTCCCAGCGCACATCGATCCAGCGCTCCGGCTGGTCGTCGAAGGCGGCGAGCGCCGGCGACTGGATGGGATAAATGGTGACGCCCTGCCCCGGCTGGATGATGCCGATGATGCGATCGCCGGGCACGGCGCCATCGGGTGCGAAGGTCACCGGCAGACTGCCATGGACGCCGCGGATCGGCACGGCGGCGCCGACTTTTTCCTCTTCCTTCTCGCGGCGCGACGCCAGACCCGGGACGCGGAAGATCATGCCGGCGGCGTTGCGCAGATTGAACCAGCCTTCTTCGCGCACCTTGCCGGTGGTGGCGGTGGCGCGCTCTTCCTTGAAATCGGGAAAAACGGCTTTCATCACCATGGCCGATTCGATCTCGCCGCGGCCGACGGCGGCGAGCACGTCGTCAATGTCCTTGCGGGCGAGCCGGTGCAGCACGGGCTTGAGCAGATCGCGAGCGTAGGTCTTGCCGGCGCGTTCGAAGGCGCGCTCAAGGATGCGCAGGCCGAGGCCGGAATATTGCTTGCGGATCGCCATGCGCGTGGCGCGGCGGATGGCGGCGCGCGCCTTGCCGGTGACGACGATCGGTTTCCCAGGCCGCCGGCGGCACCTGCCCCTTGGCCGGCACGATTTCCACCTCGTCGCCGTTTTTCAGTTCGGTGATCACCGGCATCATGCGGCCGTTGATCTTGGCGCCGACGCATGAATCGCCCAGGCCGGTGTGGACGGCATAGGCAAAATCGATAGGCGTCGCGCCCTTCGGCAGCGCGATCAGCAAACCCTTCGGGGTGAAACAGAAGACCTGGTCCTGGAACAGCTCCAGTTTGGTGTTTTCGAGAAAATCCTCGGGGCTGTCGCCTTCGGCGAGCTGGGCGATGGTCTTGCGCAACCAGCCGTAGGCGTTGGTGTCCTTGGAAATCTGGTGGCCGTTGAACAGATCAGCCGAATCGCCGTGGTCCTTGTAGATCGAATGGGCGGCGACGCCGAATTCGGCAATCGAATCCATGGCGAAAGTGCGGATCTGCAGTTCGACCCGCTGGCGTGAAGGGCCGACGATGGTGGTGTGCAGCGAGCGATAGTCGTTCTGCTTCGGCGTCGAGATGTAATCCTTGAAACGGCCGGGCACCATCGGCCAGGTCGAATGGATGGCGCCGAGCGCGCGGTAACAATCCTCGATCGTTTCGACCATGACGCGGAAGCCGAAAATGTCAGACAATTGTTCAAAGGAAAGGCCTTTCGATTCCATCTTGCGGAAGACCGACCACGGCTTTTTCTGGCGGCTTTTGACCAGCGCCCGCAATTTGTACTTGTCGAACAACGTCATCAGCGATTTTTCGATTTCGGCGATGACGCCGACATTGCGGGCAATGGTTTCCTTCAGTCGCTCGGTGACGGTGCGATGGGCGTCCGGATTGATATGGCGGAAAGCCAGTTCCTCCAGCTCCTCGCGCATGTCCTGCATGCCCATGCGGCCGGCGAGCGGCGCATAGATGTCCATCGTCTCCTCGGCGATGCGCAGACGCTTGGCTTCCGGCACATGGTCGAGCGTGCGCATGTTGTGCAGCCGGTCGGCGAGCTTGACCAGCAGGACACGGACGTCCTCGGCGATGGCGAGCAGCAATTTGCGCAGGTTTTCCGCCTGTTCGGCCTTTTTCGACACCAGGTCGATTTTCTTCAGTTTGGTCAGGCCGTCGACGAGCCGGCCAATGTCGGGGCCGAACATCGCGTCGATTTCCTCCCGCGTCGCGGTGGTGTCCTCGATCGTGTCGTGAAGGAGGGCCGCGGCGATGGTGGCCTCGTCGAGGCGCATGTCGGCGAGGATGGCGGCGACCTCGAGCGGATGGGAAAAATACGGCGCGCCGGAAGCGCGGCGCTGATCGCCATGCTTTTTCATGGCGTAGACATAGGCCTTGTTGAGCAATGCCTCGTTCACGTCAGGCTTGTAGCGCTGGACGCGTTCGATCAGCTCGTAGTGCCGCATCATGGGCGAACGGCCCTTCCCTGTCCGAAAATGAAATCAGGCGCCGCGATGACGCGACGCCTGACAAACATAAACGCGGAAAACAAACCGCGATAGGGGCGCTTTGTCTCAGAAGTCGTCGTTCTTCTCCGGCGGCACGAGACCCTCGATTCCGGCCAGCAAATCCTCTTCCGACATGCGGTCGAAGGTGATGTTGTCCTCGGCCTCGTCGACCTCCACCGCGGCGGTCGCGGTGTCGGCGGCGATCTGGGCGGCCGGCGCTTCCGGCTCGTCGACCTCGACATGCTTCTGCAGCGAATGGATCAGGTCCTCGCGCAGATCGCCCGGCGAAAGCATCTCGTCGGCGATTTCGCGCAGCGCCACGACGGGGTTCTTGTCATTGTCACGGTCGATGGTGATCTGGCCGCCCTGCGAAATCAGGCGGGCGCGATGGCTGGCGAGCAGAACCAGATCGAAACGGTTGGGAACCTTGTCGACGCAATCCTCGACGGTGACGCGGGCCATGGCATGCCTCTCTTGACGGCTGAAGCTCTCGGGAAGGCGCGCTAATAGCCTGTCTGCGCCGAAATGACAAGCATTGCGGCGAAGGGGGCGGCGACATGCCCGCCGCGCCATTGTTTTGCTTGATTCGACGTTTCTGACTAGTGAGCAGCAGGGGTCGGCGACGACAGGTTGCAGGCATTTATCGGGTGGCATTGCGAATACGCATGATTTTCAGGTTGATCCCGTTCCGGGCCCTTCTGTTCGTCTTCAGTCTGGCCGTCCTGCCGGCATACGCCGAGGAAGCCGACGAACTGCGCGGCATCGCCCTCGTCATCGGCCAAAGCGCCTATTCCGAGCTTCTGGCCCTCGCCAATCCCGGCAACGACGCCAAGGCCATCGGCGCCATGCTCGACGGCATGGGTTTCGAGGTCACGATCGTCACCAACCGCGATGCGCGGAAGCTGCGGCGAGATATCGAGAACTTCGCCGACGACGCCGAGAAGGCCGATGTCGCGGTCATCTACTATTCCGGGCACGGGATTCAGGCCGGAGACGACAACTGGATCGTTCCTGTCGACGCGCCGGGGTCGGACCTCGCGTCAGGCGATCTCGTCGCTGTGTCGGAGCTGCTCGGCATGCTGCAGCGAAAGGCGAACGTCACGCTGGTCTTCCTCGACGCCTGCCGGAACAATCCACTTGCCGCCGGACAGATGCTCACCGTCGATGGAAAACCCACCCAGGTCATGTCGGGCCTTTCGGCGGCGACGCGCAGCGCAAGCGCCCTCTCCTCGCCCCCACCTGCGCAGGAGGGCTACGGCGCCGTGATCGGCTTCGCGGCGGAACCAGGCAAGGTGGCGCTGGATGGCGATGAAGGCGGCGCAAGCCCGTATGCCGCGGCGCTGACACGGCACCTTTCGGCGGCGTCGGGCGTCGAATTCGGCACCGTCATGCGCATGGTGACCGAGGAGGTCTATCTGAAGACCGGCGGAAGGCAGCGTCCATGGGTCAATGAAAGCCTGACGCGACTGCTCTATTTCGGCGCTACGGACGCCATCGGGGACGATGATGACGGACTGATCCTGTCCGGACGCCGCAAATTGCTCGTCGGCATCAATGCGCTTCCCGAGGCGACGCGCAGGGCTGTCGAGGACCTTGCGGCCCGCAACGATGTTCCCCTGGAGTTGCTGTACAGCATGCTCGAACAGTTGGGCGTCGATGCGAATTCCGGCGCCGGCCTGCGCCAGAAACTCGAAGACGGTTTGCGCGCCGTCAAATCGCTGCAGGAGGAACGCGCCGTCATCGAGCAAAGCGATCCCGAGATCACGCGCCTGACGGCGCTGGCCGACCGGGCGCAGGACGAAGGCGTCATCGCACTTGCGCTGGATTACCGCGCGCGCGCCAGCAAGCGGGCCGAACACCTGTCGGGATTGCTGCAAAATGAAGAGGAAAACCTCAGGGAGCGGCATCTCGAGGTCGCAGCGACCTTTGCCAACGAAGCGCACACGGCTTCTCTTGCGCTCAATTACCGACGCGCGGCGGACTGGTACCGCCGCGCCGCGAAGGAGGTGGAGAAGTGGGATCTGGCCAAGTCGCTGCTCTACACCGAGAACGAAGCTGTCGCATCGCAGAATGTCGGAGTCGTTGAGAATCGACCGCGTGCGTTGCGACATGCAATTGCCTTGTATGAGAAAGTGATCGGGCACATCTCGACCACAAGCGATCCGGCCGCCTGGCGTCGCCTGCATACGCATATCGGGGAGTGCCATCAGACACTCGGGGAGAGGGAAACAAAGGGCGACAATTTCGCGGACGCGATCAGCGCCTATCGCATCGGTATGCTGGCCAAAGCCCAATCGCCAACGGACGACGCCGAGATGAAGGGCAGCCTTGGCGTGGCGATGGTCATGCGCGGCAATCGACGGCTCGACGACGCCCAGGCGCTGGAAGGCATCAGCCTGCTCGAAGATGCACTCGCAAACCTGTCGAAGTCCGTCACCCCGAAACCGTGGGCGGAAAGCCGGGAAAACCTCGGGATTGGTTACTTCTTGCGCGCCATGCAAACCTCGGACTTCGCCAACCTTCAACACGCCCTTGATGCGTTCGAGTCCGCGCTGCAGGTCTTCGATCGCCAGACCTATCCGGAAGCGTGGGCTCGGATCAGCAGATACATCCTGGCGATTCAAATGCTGGAAAAATCGCTTGATATCGGAGAAATGCACGAAAAGATCATTTCTCTGGTGAATTTCTACGAAACCAGGAAGAAATCAAACGAATACGAACAAACAATGTCGTTGTATTGCTCTATAAAGACAGAATTTATTTTCACCAATAACCGGCAAGATCTCCTCAATGATCTGATAAAAATATGCGAATTTGCCTATGAAAATTTCGAGAAAGGCGGGGCTCCGGCATATATTTCGGCTGCAGGATTGAATCTGAGCCTTGCATATCACGACTACTACAAACTGAGCGGGGACGTATCGTATTTGCGGCGCGCTGTCTCCGTCGCGGAACAATCAATGGCCAGATGGTCTCCGGCGGAGGCCCCTTCCGTTTGGCTGCGATTCAAGTCCATGCATGGAATTCTCTTGTCCGAGCTTGCCATTGCAACCGGCGAGGAAGCTGCGATCGACCGGTCGCAGGAGGTGTTCGCCGAAATCACGGCGGCCGGACTGCTGCCATCCAATTCACCCGAGATATCCAACGTCGTCGTCGTCGTCGCGGATTCGCTTCGGGAGTACGGGATCAAACACAACTCGCCGCACCACATCGAAAAATCGATCCAGCAATTCCAGTCTGCGCTAGAGCAACTCGGCGAAGGCGCCTTGCCGGCGCGGCGCGGAGCCCTGACGGTCGGCCTGGGGTTCTCAAAAAAGGCGCTCGGAACTTCAAAGGTAGACTCGACGCTGATCCGCGACGGGATAGCGAGCTATGAATCGGCGCTGACGATGATCGGCAGAGGTTCCGATCCGAAGGAATGGGCGGAAACGCAAGTCAAGATCGCTTGGGCGCATCTGGCGCTCGCCGACCTTGAACCTGACGGAAAAAATCAGGTTGCTGCAATCGGCGCCTTGCGCGCGGCGTTGGAGATCATTCGCGAGGACAGCCATCCCGAACGGTGGGCTGAGCTGCAGGGCACGCTCGGGGGCGCTCTGCTTGCACTCGAGCAGCGGGAGTCCGGGGATAAGGCGATCGGCCACTTGCGCGAGTCGGTCGATGCCTACCGTGCTTCATACAGCAAGGTTGACCGGAACGCGGACCCGGACAAGTGGGCGCGCGGGCAAAACGCAATCGGCTATTCAGCAGTGCTGGCTGCGGAACGGAGCAAGGACTTCTCCGGGTTGGCCGAAATCGAGGGAAATCTCGACGCGGCTCATTCCATCCTGATGAAGTCCGACCCCGTTAACGCTGCGCTCGTCGCCGACACGCTTTGCCGCGTCAGGATCAACATTGGCGAAGCAAACCGCGACGCCAATTTTCTACGCAACGCGCGCTCACTCTGCGAGACGGCCCTCAAGGGCGAGGAAGCGGCGAAGCTGGACGACGCCGTCCGGGAGACGAGAGGGAACATCGAGCGCATCGACAGGGTCCTCCGCGCGCTTGAGAACAAGGCTCTTGAGTGACCGCGCCACGCTCCTTCTGTTTTTGCGCCGCCTCACCTTGCGACACGCGAAAAATCGCGTTACCGGGAAGGATTATCTCCCAGTGATTTCGGAAGGGGTACTATAGGATGTTCGACGCTCGCGAAAAGATTGCATTGTTCATCGACGGCGCCAATTTGTATGCCACGTCAAAGTCGCTCGGCTTCGACATCGATTACCGGAAGTTGTTGTCGGCTTTCCAAAAGCGTGGCTATTTGCTGCGCGCTTATTACTACACCGCGTTGATCGAGGATCAGGAATATTCTTCGATCCGCCCTTTGATCGATTGGCTCGACTACAATGGCTACAAGGTTGTCACCAAACCGGCCAAGGAATTCACCGATGCCACCGGCCGCCGCCGGGTCAAGGGCAACATGGATATCGAGCTGGCCATCGATGCGATGGAGCTCGCCGATGTCGTCGATCACTATGTGATTTTCTCCGGCGACGGCGATTTCCGTTCGCTGGTCGAAGCCCTGCAGCGGCGCGGCCGCAAGGTTTCGGTGGTTTCGACCATGACGTCGCAGCCGCCGATGATTTCCGACGATTTGCGCCGCCAGGCTGACAATTTCATCGACGTGATGTCGTTGAAGGGCGAAATCGGCCGCGATCCGTCGGAGCGTCCGGTCCGCCGTCCCGAACCGATGGACGACGACGACGAATGAGCGGCTACGCGGCCGAACCGCATCGCGACTGCGCGCTTTGTCCCCGTCTTCACGGCTTCATCGCCGGTTGGCGCAAGCGCGAACCGGCATGGCACAATGCGCCGGTGCCGACTTTTTCGGACAACGATGAACAGGTGCGCCTGCTGATCGTCGGCCTTGCGCCTGGTTTGCGCGGAGCGAACCGCACCGGCCGACCCTTCACCGGCGATTACGCCGGCGACCTGCTCTATCGCACGCTCGGCCAATTCGGTTTCGCAGCCGGCCGGTTCGAGGCGCGCGCCGACGATGGCATGCGTCTGGTCGGAATGGCGATCACCAATGCGGTGCGCTGCGTGCCGCCCGAAAACAAGCCGGTCGGCGACGAGGTCAACGCCTGCCGGCAGTTTCTCGCGGCGACAATCGCGCGATTTCCAAAGTTGGACGCGATTTTATCACTCGGTACGATCGCGCATCAATCGACGGTGCGGGCGCTTGGCGAACGCGTCGCCGAACATCCTTTCGGCCATGGCGCGCAAACGAAAGCCGGCCGATTGGCGTTGTTTTCGAGCTATCATTGCTCGCGTTACAACACCAATACCGGCCGACTGACGGAAGCGATGTTCATCAATGTTTTCAACGACATCGCTTCATTTTAGCGAAATAGAATCAGACCAGATTGCCGCCCTGCATGCGCCAGACGCCGATGCCCGAGCGGAAATTGCGCACATCGGCAAAGCCGTTGGCCTGCAGGATCTGCTGGGCCATCGACGAGCGCGCGCCCGAAAGGCAATAGACGACGACCGGCTTGTTGGCCGGGATTTTCGACGGGTTGAAAGCCGACATCGGCACATTGATCGCGCCTTCGATGGCGCCCGAACGGAACTCGTGGGCTTCGCGCACATCGACGATGGTTGCCGACTTGGTGGCGACGGCCTCGGCGAGTTCGTCGTAGGAAATGGCGCCGGCGGGCGCGGCGTTACCGCGGTTGAACAGGGCAGCGAAGTTCATCGGATTTCCCTCGTTTGCTGGGTGGCGTTGCGCGCCGGTTCATTCCGGCCTTGGTTTCCATATATATGAATACATATTCATGCGTCAAGTTCGTTTTTACAATTTCGCGAAAGCCTTGAACGACGCGAGCGTCACCCCTTGTCGCGCATCAACCGCGATTTCTGACGTTCCCAATCGCGCGTCTTTTCGGTTTCGCGCTTGTCGTGCAGCTTCTTGCCGCGCGCGACGGCCAGCAGCAGCTTGGCCCTGCCCTTGTCGTTGAAATAGATCTTGAGCGGCACCAAAGTCATGCCATCGCGCTCGACGCCCTTGGCGAGCCGCACCAACTCCTTCTTCTTGACCAGCAATTTGCGGCGACGGCGCGGCTCGTGATTGAAGCGGTTGCCTTGCAAATATTCGGGCAGCCAGGAATTGATCAGCCACAACTCGCCGCCTTCGATGGAGGCATAGGATTCGGCGATGTTGGCTTGGCCGGTGCGCAGCGATTTGACCTCCGTGCCGGTCAAGGCCAGGCCGGATTCCAGCGTGTCGAGCACTTCGTAATTGAAGCGCGCCTTGCGGTTTTCCGCCACGGCGCGGGCGCGCTTGTCCTTGTCGTCCGCCGCCATGATGCTTGATCTTTCGGGTCAGTTGGTCAGGCCGAGCGCCTGCATCGCCGCATCCATTTTCGCGGCGGCGGCGGCTTCGACCGGCAACATCGGCAAGCGCAACCGGTTGCCGACGCGGCCGAGCTTCGACAGGCCGTATTTCGCCCCGGCGACGCCGGCTTCGGCGAAGATCGCCTGATGCAGCGGCATCAATTTATCTTGCCATTCCAAGGCCTTGACCCAATCGCCGGCAGCCATCGCCGCCTGGAATTTGGCGCATTGGCGCGGCGCGACATTGGCGGTGACCGATATGCACCCGACGCCGCCATGGGCGTTGAAGCCGAGTGCGGTCGCGTCCTCGCCGGACAACTGGACGAAATCCTTGCCGCAGGCGGCGCGCTGCTCGGAGACGCGCTCGATCTTTCCCGTCGCGTCCTTGACGCCGACGATATTGGCGAAATCCCTGGCGAGGCGTCCCATCGTCTCCGGCGTCATGTCGATGACCGAGCGCGGCGGGATGTTGTAGATGACGATCGGCAGTTTGGTCGCCCGCGCGATGGCGGCGTAATGCTCATACAGGCCGCGCTGGTTCGGCTTGTTGTAGTAAGGCGTGACGACGAGGACGGCGTCGGCTCCGACTTTTTCGGCGTGCCTGGCCAGTTCCACCGCCTCGGCCGTGTTGTTCGATCCCGCGCCGGCGATGACCGGCACGCGACCCTTGGCGACCGAAACGCAGACCTCAACCACGCGGCGGTGTTCTGTGTGCGAAAGGGTCGGGCTTTCGCCGGTGGTGCCGACCGGCACGAGGCCGCCCGAGCCTTCGGCGATCTGCCAGTCGACAAAGCTTTCGAAAGCTTTCTCGTCGACGCCGCCATCATCCTTGAAGGGCGTGACAAGCGCGGGGATCGAACCGGAAAACATGACGACGACAACTCCATGGGAAACGGGCGCGAACGGCCGCGAAGGTCGCGCACCATAGTCGCGCGTCCCCTTGCCCGCAAGGCTTTGGCAGGTGCGCCGATTCTGCCTCGGTTGCCTGCGGGCCATCTTGAGAGGATTGCCCCTGACCCAGGCGTTCGGCGCGGACTCCGGCAAGGCGGAGGCAAAAAATCCCTCCCCTTCCCTCCTTCGGCCAGCCGCCCTATCGTCGCCACAACGGAGAACGCCATGCCCGCCGATTTCGAGGATTTCTTCTACACCGCCCAGGACGGACTGCGCCTGCATGCCCGCCTCTATGGCCGGGAACTCACGGCGCTGCCCGTCGTCTGCCTGCCGGGGTTGACGCGCAACGCCCGCGATTTCCATGAATTGGCGCTGATCCTGTCGCGCCAGACGGCGACGCCGCGGCCGGTCATCGCGTTTGACTATCGCGGCCGGGGCGAATCGGCATGGGCCAATGACGCCAAGACCTACGATGCGGTGACCGAGGCTGGCGACATCCTTGCTGGCCTCGCCGCGCTCGGCGTCGCCCACGCCGCCTTCATCGGCACGTCGCGTGGCGGGCTGATCCTGCATGTGCTGGCGGCGATGCGGCCGACCGTGCTCAAGGCCGTGATCCTCAACGACATCGGCCCGCGCATCGAGGCCGGAGGCCTGGCGCAGATCAAAACCTATCTGTCGGCCATGCCGACGCCGGCCAACTGGGCCGAGGCGGTCGCCGCGACCAAATCGATCAACGCCGCCACCTTCCCCGCGCTTGGCGACAAGGACTGGGAAAGGCTGACGCAGGCGATTTTCCGCGAGAAGGATGGCCATCTGGCCGCCGAATTCGATCCGGCCTCATCGATGCGGTCAAGGCGATGGACCTGACGCAACCGATCCCGGAATTGTGGTCGCAGTTCGAAGGTTTTCGTGACATTCCCGTCATGGCGATACGAGGCGCCAATTCGCAGCTGCTGTCAGCCGCGACGTTGGATGAGATGGCGGCGCGCCATCCGGGGCTCGTAACCGTCACCGTCGATGGCCAGGGTCATGCGCCGTTATTAGAGACGGCGGGATTGCCGGCGAAAATCGTGGCGTTTGTTGCCAGCGCCTGACTCTTCCTTTCCGGCGACCGAACCAAAAGAAAAACCCGGCCTTGCGGCCGGGTTTTCCTTCAACCGATCGTGAACCGATCAGAAGTAGCGGGTAACGCGGAGGTAACCCTTGTTGAGGCCCGAGAAAGCGGCGCCGGGAACGGCACCGAAAGCGCCCGCATCGCGGCTGCCGTAGCCGAGTTCGGCGCGGATCTCGAGATTGGTGACCGGCATGTAGACCACCGACAATTCGACATCCCAGCCATTCGGGCTGCCGGCCGCGGCGTAGTTCGCATCGCCGTAATACTGGAAGCCAAGCGAGGCGCCCAATTTTTCGTTGAACTGATGGTTGTACGAAGCGAGAACCGACCAGCGGAAAGCCTGGTTGAAGCCGTCGACGACCGCATAGGCGTTGGCGTTGCTCGAGTAGAAGCCGATCAGGCGGAAGTTCGAGCCCGCCATGTTCGGCACGTTGACCTGAGCGCCGAGGCTGCCAGCCCAACCGGCCGCGGACTCGTCATAGGCGGCTTTCGCCCACACCGCGCCCCAGCCCTGCGTCATGCCAACCTTGGCGACCACATCGGGAGCCCAATTGTTGTTGTTGTCGTCTTCCAGCGAGATCGAGCCGAACAGGCCGTTGCCGCCGGTGAAGTGGTAGGCGATCAAGGCTCGCTGCTGATAGCCGTAGCTCATGCCCGACCAGGAGTGCGAACCCCAATTCGAAGCGCCGCCGTTCATCGAGGCAGCCCACACCGATTCGGTGTAGCCCATCTGGAGGCCGCCGATCGACAACCAGGCCTGGTCGGCCGCGACCGGGCCGTCGCCGACGCCGTTCCACGACGCCTGCAGGCGGATGTAGGAGCGCAGCGTGCCCCATTCGGTTTCCGAACGCGCATCGAAATTGACGCGAGCGCGCACGTTCTTGGCGAAACCGGTGAGGGTCGAGCCGTAACGGTTGTTAACCGGGCCGGTGAGGGCCGAGTTCGCGCCGACCTGGTACCAGACGTAGCCGGAGATGGCGAGGCAGGTTTCCGGTGCCCGGGATGTAGAAGTAACCCGCGCCGTAGGCGTCGCAAACGCGGACGTATTCCATGGGCTCCGGCTCGGCGGCGACGACAGCGTCGGCGGCGTAGGAGCCGGAAACCGTGGCGAGCGCCGCGGCGGAGCCGATGAGAAGGCTCTTGATGTTCATTTTCTGACCTCCAGTCAAAGTTACGAACGGGTCCGGGTCTTTTCTGAAGGACAGTGTCCCATCCCATCCCCAAGGATTGAAGCCGACGCGCTCTCCACGCCTCTTCTTCATCCTCCTCTTCTCAAATGCGACCGCCCGCATCAACCTCCAAATTGCTGTTCGGGGCCGTAGGGCGGCGCTTCGCCAAGCGCTGTTGCACAAAAGCCACGTTTCGGTCGAATGGCGGACCGGTTTTTAACGGGTCGTAAACCGTTCCACCGCGGCTTCGACGCCGTTTTGCAGGCCTGACGGCGCGAATCGGGAGAATCGACCACGGCGACGGCGACGGAAGAGCTTGTGGCTGGCAAAGCGGGCCATTCCCCGATCCCTGGATCGGTTTCAGAGTGGTTTAGGCTACTCTCCGCATCTGGTCACACGTCCGAGGCGCCGGGCGCCACGTTTCAGCCGAATCGGCAAGAAACCTGGCCGAATGCGCCGAAATCCGCTTCGATCCGGCTGCCGGGCGGGGCTTCGAGCGGCCGGATGAACGATCCGGACAGCACGACATCGCCGGCCCTGATCGATTCTCCGTAGGCGGCGAGACGATTGGCGAGCCAGGCGACGGCCAGCGCCGGATCGTTGAGGACGCCCGCCCCCAGCCCGGTTTCCTCCACCTCGCCATTTCGGGAGACAATGGCGCCGACCCAGCGCAGGTCGAACGCGAGCGGATTGTGACGATCCCGGCCGAGGACGATTCCGGCATTTGCGGCGTTGTCAGAGATGGTGTCGACAATGGTGCGGGGCTTTTTCGTCGCCGGATCGAGGCGCAGGATGCGGGTGTCGAGGATTTCGAGCGCCGGCGCGACGAATTCGGTCGCGGCGAGGACGTCGGCCGGCGAACAGGCCGGACCGGACAGATCCGTTTTCATGACGAAGGCGATCTCGGCCTCGATGCGCGGCTGGATGAAGCGGTCCTTCGGGATCGTATCGCCGTTGGCGAAAATCATGTCGTCGAGCAGCACGCCGGAATCGGGAATGTCGATATTGAGCGCCTGTTGCATCGCCTTGGAGGTCAGGCCGATTTTCCAGCCGCGCACGGCGCGGCCGGCCGCGATCTTGCGGCGCGCCCAGGCGGCCTGGATGGCGTAGGCGTCGTCCATGGTCATGTCGGGGTGGGCGAGGCTCAGCAGCCCGATCTGCCGGCGGGTACGCTCCGCTTCGTCGAGCGCCAGCGCCGCCGCCTCGATTTCCCGGGGCGTCATGGCAAAGCCTCGTCGGCCACGCCGTTGGACAGCCGGCCGATACCGTCCGCCTCGACCTCGACGACATCGCCGGGTTTGAGCCAGACCGGCGGATCGAGCCGCGCGCCGGCCCCGGTCGGCGTGCCGCAGAGGATGGTGTCGCCGGAAACGAGGGTGGTGAAGGTCGAGATATAAGCGATGATCTTGCGGAACGAAAAGATCATGCGGCCGGTTCGGTCGTCCTGGCGCAGTTCGCCATTGACGCGGGTTGTCAGGCGGATATCGGCCAACTGGCTTTCATGGGTGAACGGCACGAGCCAGGGGCCGATGGCGCCTGAGCGGTCGAAATTCTTGCCTTGCGTGACATTGAACTTGGCGTGGCGCACCCAGTCGCGCAGCGTGCCCTCGTTGGCGAGCGACAGGCCGGCGACATGCGCCAGCGCTTCGCTTTCGGGAATGCGGCGGCCGCCCCTGCCGATGACGATGACGATCTCGCCCTCATAGTCGAACTGGACGGATTCGGGCGGCCGCAGGATCGGCTGGCCATGCCCGACGAAAGAGCGCGGGAAGCGAACGAACAGCGACATATTTTTCGGCGCGTCCTGCCCGTCCTTGTATTCCTCGTTGCGGTCGGGAAAATTGACGCCGACGCAGATGATCTTTTCCGGATCGGGAACCGGGATGTCGAAGGCCACGGCTTCGATCCCGAAATCGGCCGCGTGACGCCCAGCCTCATCAAACAGGGCGTTGAGGGCGCCGGCTTCGATGACGCTGCGCAATGTGGGCCATTTGGCGCCGAGCCGCGCCGACAGGTCCACGACGCCGCCATCGCGCGCCAGCCCATAGCCGCGGCGGCTGTTGCGAATGAAAGAAAGGAGGCGGGGCTGATCCATGCCGGCGCCCTCAGGGGGCCACGATCGGCAGGGCGGACAATGTCGCCTCGCCGACTTCGACGCCCTTGAAGAGGCTGCCTTCCTCGAACCAGCTCCTTGGCGCCGGCGCACCCCACAGCGTCTGGCGCTGCGGATCCTTCAGGTCCCATTTGATCGGTTCAAGATCGGGATCGACGGTCAGATAGTCCGAGCAGTAGAGCTCGATGCGATGGCCGTCGGGATCGCGAACGTAGAGAAAGAAGGCGTTGGAGATGCCGTGCCGCCCCGGCCCGCGCTCAATGTTCGCCAGCCAGCCTGTCGTCGACATCAGATCGAGCAGGTCGATGATGGCGAGCGGCGTCGGGGCCCAGAAGGCGACATGGTGCAGGCGCGGCCCGCGTCCATTGGTGAAGGCCAAATCATGGACGCCGCCCTTGCGGTGCATCCAGGCCGCCCAGAGGCGCTTCGTTTCCTCGTCCTCTGTGTATTCGGTGACGCGGAAACCGATCGCGTTGTAAAAGGCGACGGACGCGTCGACATCGCGGGTGAAACAGTTGAAATGGTCGATGCGCAACGGCCGCACGCCGCGATAGAGCTTGTAGTGCTGGTGGATGGGCGCAAGCGCGTCCATGCGGGCGTGGAATTCGAGCGGAATGCCCTGCGGGTCGCGGGTCGCCAGAGTCCGCCCCTGCCATGGCCGCTCCACCCAGGCGACCGGCAGGCCGTGACCGGCGAGCCAATCATGCGCCTTGTCGAGGTCCGGCTCATCATAGACGCGAAAACCGAGCGCATTGGCCGCCGCCGCGCCGCTCCGGCGCAGCACGAGGCAATGGTGGCTGCGTTCTTCGAGGCCGCGAAGGGCGATGACGTCGCCATCCTCGTGCGTCACCTGCAGGCCGAGCGTGTCGACATAGAAGGCGCGACTCCGCGCCAGATCGGTGACGTCAAGCTCCACATGGCTGAGGCGCACGACGTTGAAGGGCGGATACAGATTGTGCGGCGGCACGGGCATGGGGTTCTTCCTGCTGGATTGCGGCTTGGCCGCTCAATTGTCGAGACTGAAGACGACGTTGGCCTGACCGGTGCCCGACGAGGGGAAATACTCCCCGATCAATTCGCCGCGCCCTTTATAATCATCCCACCCGAGCGCGCCGAACAGCATGACGGTATCGTGCATGGCGCCCTCGCCGTCGCAATGCTCGGCGTAGTCGGGCAGGATTTTGAGGAAGGTGGAGATATCGCCGCGCTTCCACATGTCGAGCGCCATCAGGTCGACCTGGCGGTTGAACTCCGACGAAATGGTGAACGTGCCGTTGTTGGCGGCGTAGATGTCGTTCGGCCAGATCCTGTGGGACAGCGATCCCGACGCGATCAGCGCCACATTGGCGTCGCTCGCCTCGATGCCCTCGCGGATCGCCTCGCCGAGCTTGCGCGACGAGTCGTGGCTGTGCACCGTGCACATGGCGGCGACCGAGACAACTTTCATTGCCTTGTCGGCGTTCATGTAGCGCATCGGCACCAGCGTGCCGTATTCGAGATCGAGCGACCTGACCTGGTGGGAGAGCGTATAGACGCCCTTGGCCCGCGCCTTTTCGGCAATCAGGTCGCCGACGACCGGATTGCCCCAGTATTCGTAGTCCATGTCGCGGATGAACTGCGGGAATTCGTGGCTGGCGTAGCAGCCCTTGAAATGGTCGCGCGCGTTGATGTGATAGCCGGCGTTGACCAGCCAATGGGTGTCGAGCACGACGAAGGTGTCGGCGCCGGCATCGCGGGCGCGGCGGCCGATTTCCCGATGGCCGTCGATGGCCTGCTGGCGCTTGCCCTTCAACGGACCGTCCTGTTCCGACATCAGCATGGTCGGCACGTGCGTGGTCTTGGCGGCGAGTACGATCCGGCCCATTTTTTCCTCCCGGTGCGGCGTCGACCTGCATTCACGGACCAGGGCGGCGCCCGGCCCGGCCTCACCCTCATCCGCCGAGTTCGGGGATCGCGTGCGCAGCGGTCGCAAACGCGATGTTCTTGGTTTCCATGTAGAAATCGAACGACCAGTCACCACCGTCGCGGCCGACGCCGGAATTCTTGACGCCGCCGAACGGCGTCGGCAGATGGCGCACATTCTCGGAATTGACCCAGACCATGCCGGCCTCGAGCCGGTCGGAGAAGCGAAAGGCGCGGGTGACGTCGGCGGTCCACAGATAGCCGGTCAGGCCGTACTCAACGTCGTTGGCAAGCGCCAGCGCCTCCGCCTCGTCGGCAAAGGGAATGGCGGTGAGGACGGGACCGAAGATCTCCTCCTGCGCCACCCGCATGGAATTGTTCGCGCCGGTGAAAAGGGTCGGCGCGATATAGCAGCCGCCGCCGGGGCCGTCGACCTTGACGCCGCCGGCGACGACGGTCGCGCCTTCGGACTTGCCGATGGCGATGTACTCCAGGACTTTCTTCTCGTGCACAGGATGGATCAGCGGCCCGATCACTGTATCGGGATCGAGTGGATGGCCGACCTTGATGCGTCTGGCCTTCTCGGCGACCAGCTCGGTGAAGCGATCGTAGATCGAGGCCTCGACCAGCAGGCGCGAGGACGAGGTGCAGCGCTCGCCGTTCAGCGAGTAGATCATGAACACGGCGGCGTCGGCGGCGCGCTCAAGATCGGCGTCGGCGAAGACGATCACCGGGTTCTTGCCGCCGAGTTCGAAATGCAAGCGCTTCAGCGTCGCCGCGCCCTGGCGCATGATCATCGCGCCGGTGCCGCTTTCACCGACAAAGCCGATGGCCTTGATATCGGGATGCTCGGTCAGCGCCTTTCCGGCTTCCTCGCCGAAGCCGTTGACAAGGTTCCACACGCCGTTCGGCAGACCTGCTCCTTCGGCGATCTCGACCAGCAGGCGGGCCGAGAGCGGGGAAAACTCCGCCGGCTTGTGGACGACCGTGCAACCGGCGGCGAGCGCCGGCGCGATTTTCCACGTCGACAGCATGAACGGCGTGTTCCACGGGGTGATGACGCCGACGGGGCCGATCGGATGGCGCGTCGTGATATTGACCTGGCCTTCGGCCCGCAGGCTGCGGCCATCGCGCGCCTCAGGCGCGCGGTCGGCGAAGAAGCGGAAATTCTCCGCACCGCGCAGCGCCGCCTTGGCCATGAATTTCAATGCCTGGCCGGTGTCCATACACTCAACGAAAGCGATTTCCTCGGCGCGCGCCACGATGGCGTCGGCGATTTTGTGCAACAATTTCTTGCGCGTTACGCCGGGCATGGCGGCCCAGTCGCCAAACGCCGCCTTGGCCGCCTTGGCGGCGCGGTCGACATCTTCCGCCGTCCCGCGCGCGGCGTGCGCCAACGGCTTGAGGTCGACCGGAGAGATTACCTCGAAGGTTGCGCCAGACGAGGACGGCGTCGCTTGCCCGCCAATATGGTTCGCCACGCCTTCAACGCGGAACCGGCGCAGGTAGGCCTCGGCTTTTATTTCATTTTCGGCGAAGGACATCGTCTTTACCCGGACTTTCCGCGCAGTCGCGCGTGCATGGCGTTGGTCTTCCAGCTCAAGCCCGTATCGTTCTCGACCAGATCGACGGACAAAGCGAAATGCGGCGTATCGAACAACGGCGCCAATGCGGCGGCGAGCGCATCGTGTACGGCTGCGCCGGCTTGCCGGCGCTCATCCAGCGTCCGCCCAGCGCCAATGCGAATCAGCGCGGCGAGAAAGGCGTTGTCCGGGTGTTCGTCGGCGATGGCGCAGTGGTCGCAGCGCACGGCCCGGACGCGCACCGCGCCGAGTTCGAACAGGCCGGTCTTCATCAGCGCGGCCCTGGCCGCGCGGCATAGAGCGCCGATATCGCTGCGCGTTTCCAGGTTGGCCGAATATTCCATTGTCACGTGCGGCACCGTGAACTCTCCCGTCATGTGATTAACATGTTAAATAATAATCCGCATGTCAAGCGCCTTCGATTTGCCGGCGCGCCTCATTTCTGGAATATGCGCCGATGAACGACGATGCCGACCCCCTGGCCGAAGACCTCGTCGCGCTGTCCGGCGCCGCCAGGCCGCGCGATACCCGCCGCTCGCTGCCGATCGCGCTGCTCAGGGCGCGCGAGGCGGTGATGGCGCGCTTTCGCCCGATGCTGGCGCAACATGACATCAACGAGCAGCAATGGCGCGTCATCCGTGTCTTGTGCGAATCGGGCGAGCTCGACGCCACCGAGCTTGCCGAGCGCGCGCTGGTGCTCGCGCCATCGCTGACGCGCATGCTGAAGTCGTTGAAGACTCGCAAGTTGATCGTCATGCGCAAAGACAAAAATGACGGCCGCCGCACGCTGATCTCCAATACGCCGGCGGCGCAGACCCTCATCGAGGCGGTGGCGCCGGAAAGCACTGCGATCTATCGCGATCTCGAGCAGGGCCTCGGCAAGGCGGAGATGGAGCGCTTGCTCGACCTGCTGGAATCGACGGCCCGGCTCTGATTTCGATGCTTAGAATGTCGACCTGACCGCACCGTCGGCAATCCAGCCATCGAGGATGGCGAGCGCGGCGTCGGCGAACGCGCCATCGTTGATGTGGGCGTCGATCTCGATCAGCCGCGCCGGCGGATGAACCGCCTTGCGCATTTCGTCGATGAACGCGGCGAGACCGACGGCGTCGTGCAGCGGCGCTCCGGGACGGTCCCATTCATTGCCGCCGCCTGTCGGCAGGATGAGCGTCGTCGGGCCACGCGCGGTCGCCAGCCGCTCCGCCATGGTCCGCGCCATGGCGCGACGCTCGTCGGCATTCATGACGACCGAGGTGAGCAGGCGGTTATGGGCGTGCGATGGCCTGTCGCGCAAATGTTCGGGCATGGGGTGCCAGCCGACGAGATCGACAAGGTCGTAGCAGCCGATCGAGACAATCTGCGGCACGCCGGCGCGGCCGGCGGCGGTCATGCGATCGGGACCGGCGCTGATGGCCGAACCGTGCATATGGTTGCCGATTTCCTGCGGCGCAAAATCCATCACGGCGGCGAAAGCGCCTTCCGCCGCCAAGGCCTCGAAGGCACGCCCGCCCATGCCCGTGGCGTGAAAGACGGCGAGATCGAAACCGCGCGCCTCGAGCGCCGGCTTCAGCGCCACCATGTAGCGCAGCACGGTCTTGCCGAAGGAGGTCATGCCGATCAGGGGCCGGTTGCGGCCGGGTTTCTCCACGGCGCGCGCCGCGCCGAGCACTGCGCCCGCGGCCTGGCTGAGCGAAGCCCGGCATACCGGATTGAGGCCGTAGAGGCCGCCGGCCCACAGGATCATCTGGATGTCGGGCGCGAGACGTTCGGGCGGGATCATCGGCGAGAAACTGACCGTCGAAACGATGTATTTCGGCACGCCGAGCGGCAACGCGGCGCAGACTTCGAGGGCGAGGTCCGTGCCCATGGAGCCGCCAAGCGCCAGCAGCCCGTCGATGCGGCCCTCGGCCGACAGGCGCGCCGCCAAGGCCGCGGCCCCCCGCGCCATGATCTGCATGGCGACGTTCTCGTCTTCCGCCGCGATTGCCGCGGCGATCGACGATCCGGCAGCGGCGGCGACGTCGTGCTTGGAGACATCCGTCGGCGACGCCGGATCGCCGAGCACACTGACATCCATGGTCAGCACGCCGCCGCCTTGTGCGAGAATGACCTCGCGGATGTAGCCAAGTTCCTCCTGCTTGGTGTCGTAGGTGCCGAGGATCAGGATGGTGCGATGGGCGCTCACATCTGGATCCACGCGGTTTTGAGATCGGTGTATTTGTCGAGTGCGTGCATCGATTTGTCGTGGCCGTTGCCGGACTGGCCGACGCCGCCGAGCGGCACGGTCATGTCGGCGCCGCCATAGGTGTTGACGTGCACGACGCCGGCGCGGATCGCGCGGATCATGCGGTGCGCCTTCGACAGGTTCGCCGTCCACACCGCCGAGGCAAGGCCGTAGACGGTGGAATTGGCGAGGCGCACGGCGTCCGCCTCGTCGGCGAAACGCATCACGCCGAGCACCGGGCCGAACACCTCCTCGCGGGCAAGGTGCATGGACGGCTCGACGCCGGTCACCACCGTCGGCGCCATGTAGAAGCCGCCGGTCTCGGCGAGGATGCGTCGCCCACCGATCTTGATCGCACCGCCCTCGCTCTCGGCGCGGCGGACGAAATCGAGGTCCTTTTCAAGCTGCTCGGCGCTCGACACCGCGCCAGCCTCGGTGGCGAGATCGAGCGGATCGCCGACTTTCATTTTCGCCGCGATGGCGGCCACTTTGGCGGCGAATTCGTCGTGAATGCTCTCCTCCACCAGCAGGCGCGAACCGGCGACGCAGACCTGGCCGGAATTGCGGAAAATGCCGAAGGCCGACACTTTCGCCGCCTGGTCGAGGTCCGGCGCGTCGGCGAAGACGATGTTGGGCGATTTGCCGCCGAGTTCGAGGTAGACCCGCTTGAGGTTCGAACGCGCGGAGTATTCCAGCAGTTTGCGGCCGACAAACCCTGAACCGGTGAACGCGAGCACGTCGACATCCATGTGCAGGCCGAGCGCTTCGCCAGCGACCGATCCCTTGCCGGTGACGACATTGAGCACGCCGTCGGGCAGACCGGCTTCGGCGCAGAGCGCGGCAAGGCGCAGCAGCGTCAGCGACGCCGCTTCGGCCGGCTTCAACACCACCGAATTGCCGGCGGCGAGCGCCGGAGCGACTTTCCATGCGCCGATCATCATCGGAAAATTCCACGGCACGATCGCCGCGACGACGCCGACCGGCTCGCGATGGACGAGGCCGAGGACGTTCGGCGGAGTCGGCGCGATCTCGCCATAGACCTTGTCGAGCGCCTCGGCGTAGTAGCGGAACGTGCCGGCGGCGCTGCCCGGCTCGGCCTTCAAGGCCATGGAAATCTCGGTGCCGTTGTCGCGCACGCCGAGAACGGCGAGTTCCAGCGCGTGCGTCTCGATCAGGTCGGCGATGCGATGCATCACCTTCTTGCGCTCGGCCGGGGCGGCGCGCGACCATTTGCCGGCGTCGAAGGCGCGCCGCGCCGCGGCGACGGCGCGGTCGACATCGGTCGCGCCGCCATCGGCGATTGTCGCAAACGTCCCGCCGTCGATGGGCGAAATAACGTCGAGGCGCGCGCCGGAGGCGGCGGTGGCCCAGGCGCCGTCGATGAACAGGCTTTGCGGCCCGACGGGCCGGTTGCGCAGGCCGTCGATGGCGTTCTGATCAATCGGCATTGATCTGCCACTCCTCCAGCGGCTTGCGCCGTTTCCATTCGCCCCGGATCGCCAGTCCGATCAGCACGACGATGGCGATCACCATGGCGGCGGAAATCGGCCGCGCCACGAACACGGAAAAATCGCCGTTGGCGGTGCCGAGCGCCTGGCGGAACCGGCCCTCGACGATGGGACCCATGACGAGGCCGAGCAACACCGGCGTCACCGGCCATTTGTGGCGTCGCAGCACATAGCCGAGAAAGCCGAAGCACAGCGCCAGCAGCGGGTCGGACAGGCGATAATTGGTGGCGTAGGTGCCGACGAGGGCCAGCGTCAGGATCATCGCGCCGACGAAGCGTTTTTCCACCGTCGCCACCAGCGCGATCCAGCGCGTCGCGACCATCAGGAAGACGATGATTACGACGTTCATCAGCAGCAGCGTCGTATAGAGGCCGGCGACGAATTCCGGCCGGTCGATGAACAATTGCGGGCCGGGAATGACGTTGTGGACGAGAAAGACGGCGAGCATCATCGCCGTCAATTCCTCGCCGGGAATGCCGAGCGCCAGCATGGGAATGAAGGCGGCCGGCGGCACGGCGTTGTTGGTCGCCTCCGACACGATGATGCCTTCCGGCGACCCCTTGCCGAATTGGTCGCGGGTGCGGGCGAACCGTTTGGCCACCGTGTAGCTGACCTGCTGGGCGAGAAATTCGCCGACGCCGGGCAGGATGCCGCACATGACGCCGAACGCCGACGAGCCGAACAGCGTGACCGGATAACGGAAGATTTCGAAAAAACCGTCGAAGAAGCGTCCGGTCAACTTGTGTTGGGGCGAAGGTCCGCTGCGATCGGTCATCTGCACGATCGCCTGGCTCATGGCGAACAGGCCTATGACGACCGGCACCAGCGGCATGCCGCTCATCAGGAAGGTGTGGTCGAAGGTGAAGCGCTGGGTGTTGAAGGCGCGGTCGACGCCGACCGTCGCCAGAAACAGGCCGAAGGACAGCGCGGCGGCGGCCTCGACGCGCTGGCCGACATGACCGACGACGACGAGAACGAGCGCGAAGAGCGCCACCATGGCGAATTCGGCCGAACCGAAACGGCTGGCGAATTCGGCGAGCGGCCGGGTGAGAAAAATCATCGCCGCCACCGCGACGATGCCGCCGACAAAGGAGGAGGAATAGGCGATCGACATCGCCCGCCGGCCTTCGCCGCGCATCGTCATCGGGTAGGCTTCGACGGCGGTGAGCACGGCGACGGGCGAACCCGGCGTGTTGATGAGGACGGCCGGAATGGCGCAGCCATAGGCCGAACCGCAATAGACGCCGAGCAGAAGCGTGATGCCGACGAGCGGGTCCATGGCAAACGTCGTCGGCAACAGGATGGCGATGGTGACCGCCGCGCCTGCGCCGGGTATGGCGCCGACGATCACCCCGATCACCGCCCCAGCGACCATCGACAAGGCCACATCCCAGCGCGCCAGTTGCTCTAGACCGAGGAGGAGGAAATCCATGGCCGGCCCTCAGAACCACTTGGAGGCGAATTTGCGCATCGCGTCGGGAAACAGACCGTAGAGATCGGCGGTCGGCACCCAGATGCCGAGTCCCCAACGAAAGATCGCGGTCAACGCCAGCGCGGCGGCAAGGCCGGCGACAATCCATTTGCGCTGGCGAAGCCCGACCCGAAACAGCAGGAACTGGATGAACAGCGCCGTCGACAGGAAATAGCCGGCTCGGCCGAGCAACCAGATGTAGCCGAGGAAATAGGCGAAAAACTCGATTGGCCGGAACCAGCCGAAAATGGCGGCGCGCGCCGCGGCGACTTCATCGCCGGTTGGCCGGTTGGCCATCAGATCGCGTCCGGCGAGAAAAAGCGTGACCGCGTTGCCGATGCACAGCACGGTCAGCGCGATAAGCGGCATGGTCCAGGGCTGCGTCCACCAGCCGGATTTGTCCGGGCCGCTTCTCGTGGCGAACGGCAACGCCGCCAGCAGGGCGAACGAGATCGCCGCGAAGACGCCGTTCAGCGCGAAGCTTTCCACCCTGTTTGTCGGCGTCGCAACGTTCGACACGGCTCCCTCCCCCGGATCAGACGAAAGCGGAGGCCCGAAAGGCCTCCGCGATAATCGTCAGTCTTTCACGCCGAGCTTTTCGCGCGTCATCTTCAGCTTCTCGTAGTCCGTGTCGATGACCTTCTGCGATTCCGCCGCGTCCTTCCAGTAGACGAGCGCGCCGGTGGTGGCCGAGATTTCCTTGGCCTTGTCGCCCTCGACCACCGCCTTGGCGGCGGCGGCGATCTTGTCCTTGACGTCCTGCGGCGTGCCCTTCGGCACGAACAGGCCGTTCCACAGCGAGGCGTCGACTCCGGTCTGCTCGCCGAGCGTCGGCACGTCCGGGGTCACCGAGGTGCGGCTTTCGGTGATCGTCGCAAGCACCTTGATGTCCTTCAGGCAGGGCAGCACCAATTGCGCCGTGGTGTTGATGATATCGGCGTCGCCATTGCTCAGCGTGGCGCAGTCGACCATGTCGAAGGCGGCCTCGGCGGAGAATTTCCCGCCTTTCTCCTGCAGCGCCAGAACGCTCAACAACGTCGGCTCCAGGCCATAGCCGAAATGGCCGAGGCGGACCGGGTTGGTTTTGGAATGCTCGGCCAGCTCGGCCACATTGGAATAGGGCGCGTCGCCTTTCGCCGCGATCAGGAAGGGGTAGGTGAGGAAAATGCCGACGACCTCGAAGGTGTCGCGCTTGAACGGGGCCTTGTCGCCCATGGTCTTCACCGTCGGCACGCCGACGACGAAGGAGCCGATGGTGTAGCCGTCGGGCGCGGCGTTGGCGACTTCGGTGGCGCCGACGACAGCGCCGCCGCCGGGACGGTTCACCACGGCGGCGGGCGCGCCGTACATTTCCTGGAATTTTTCCGCGATCAGGCGGGTAAGCACGTCCTCGAGGTCGCCCGGAGGCCACGGCACGACGAACTGCACCGGCTTTTCGGGGTATTCGGCCAGCGCACCGGACGCGGCCGAAAGCGCGATGACGGCGGCGGCGACGCCGGCTTTGAGAAACGACTTCATGTTGCAGCTCCCTTCGGTTTCATTTCCGATCCTGCGATATGCCGGCCGCCCTTACTCGTTTCATTATTCGAACCGGCATTTCAAATATAGACTTGCAAAAAACACCGGCAGGCGTCAAGCTGTTTCACACGTTAAAAATCCCGGAGGGACGGGCGGCACATGGGCACGGTCAGCAAGGCGCTCGGATTGATCGATCTGTTGCAGGCGTCGAGCCAGCCGCTCGGCCTGACGGGAATCGCGCGCCGCGCCGGCTTCGACAAGGCGACGACGCGCCGGTTGCTGCTGGAACTCGTGGCCAATGGCTATGTCGAACAGGATCCGGAAACGCGCGACTATTCCCTCGGGCCGGCCCTGCAGGCGCTCGGCAGAGCGCGTGAGCAGCGTTTCCCGCTTTACCGGGCGCTGGAGCCGTCGATCAGGGCGCTTGCCGAACGGACCGGGGAAACCGTGCACGCGGCCGAATATTGCGCCGGGAACCTGTCGCCCATAGTCGTGATCGAGTCGGCCAAGGCCAACCGGGTCATTCTCGAAAGCGGCCTCAAACTGCCGTTGCATGCGACGGCGTCGGGCATCGCGTTTCTGGCGGCTTCGCCGGACGCCTTCATCGATCAGGTGTGCCGGCGGGTTCTGGCGCGCTACACCGGAGCGACCACGACCGATGCGGAGGCGCTGCGCCGGATCGTGGCGGAGACGCGTCAACGCGGCTTTTCGCTGTCCGACCAGTCCTTCGAAGCGGAAGTGTCGAGCGTCGCGGCGGCGATCCGCTCGGCCTCGGGCAAACCGGTGGGCACCATCGCCGTCGCCATGCCGACAAGCCGGATGACGCCGGAAATCGCCTTCGAATTCGGTGCGTTGGTCAAGGCGCAAGCGGAAGAGGTGTCCGCCCGCCTGTTCGGCAAGGCGAACGGCGAACCACTGCGCAAGGCCTCCTGATCCATGGAAAACGCGTCAGGCCAACTTTCGGGCAAGGCCCTTATTCTCGATTTCGGCGGAGTCGTCACCCGCACCCTGTTCGAAACCCACGCCATGACCGAACAGGCGCTTGGCCTGACGCGCGGAACCTTGACATGGCGCGGTCCTTTCGCTCCCGATACCGATCCGCTTTGGGCGTCGATGCAACGCCGCGAGATCAGCGAGCGCGACTATTGGCTGGCGCGGGCGCGCGAGGTCGGCTTTCTCGTCGGCGAAGACTGGACGACAATGGCCGAGTTTGTACGGCGGGCGCGTGGAGCGGACCCGGATCTTGTCATCCGGCCGGAAGCCCGCACCGCCATCGCAGCGGCCAAAGCGGCGGGAGCCAGGCTCGCCATCCTGTCCAACGAACTCGACCTGTTCTACGGCGCCGATTTCCGCGAGCGGCTGCCGCTACTCGCCGATTTCGACGTCATCGTCGACGCCACCCATTCCGGCATCCTCAAGCCGGATCCGCGCGCCTATGCCGATTGTCTCAACGCGCTCGGCGTCGCCTCCGGCGACGCCGTGTTCGTCGATGACCAATCGAAGAATGTCGAAGGCGCCCGCGCCGCCGGCATCCCCACCATCCATTTCGACGTGAGCGAACCGGGCGCGAGCTTCGCCGAAGCGCTCGCCCTTCTCGGCGTCAGTTCCAAGGAGCCCGTCCATGCGTGAAGCCAATTTCCTCATCGAGAACAATGCGCGCCATTTGTGGCATCCGATGGCGCATGCCGGCGAAATGCGCGCCCATCCGCCAAAGATCATTACAAGCGCGGCCGGCGTCGAGATCACCGACCTCGACGGCAAGACGGTGCTCGACGCCGTCGGCGGCCTGTGGAACGTCAATCTCGGCTATTCCTGCGAGCCGGTGAAGAAAGCGATCCGCGACCAGCTCGAGGCGCTGCCCTACTATTCGTCGTTTCGCGGCACGACCAATCCGCCGATGATCGAATTGTCGTGGGAGCTTGCCGAATTCTTCAAGGCGGACGGGCTGACGCGGGCCTTTTACACCTCGGGCGGCTCGGACTCGGTGGAAACGGCGCTGCGGCTGGCGCGCCAGTATCACAAACTCAACGGGCAGCCGGAACGCACCAAGTTCTATGCGCTGAAGAAGGGCTATCACGGCACCCATTTCGGCGGCGCCTCGGTCAACGGCAACGCCAATTTCCGCCGCGCCTACGAGCCGCTGCTGCCGGGCGTGTTCCATTTGCCGGCGCCGTGGGACTACCGCAACCCGTTCGGCGTCGCCGACGGGGCGGAGATCGCCCGGCGCATCGTCGCCCTGTTCGAGGACGAGATCGCCTTCCAGGGCGCCGACACCATCGCCGCCTTCATCATGGAGCCGGTGCTCGGCGCCGGCGGCGTGATCGTGCCGCACGAAACCTTCATGCCCCTCATGCGCGCCGCGTGCGACCGTCACGGAATCCTGCTGATCGCCGACGAGGTGATCACCGCCTATGGCCGCACCGGCGCCTGGTCGGGCTCGCGGCTGTGGGGCGTGCAACCCGACCTGATGTGCACGGCCAAGGCCATCACCAACGGCTATTACCCGTTCGGCGCGGTGATGATCCACGACAAGCTCACCCAGGCTTTCGAAAGCTCGACATCGCCGCTGGCCTCGATCGGCCATGGCTACACCTATTCGGGCCATCCGGTCGGCGCGGCGGCGGCGCTGGCGGCGCTGGCCGAGACGAAGCGGCTCGATCTGGCGGCCAACGCCGAGGCGCGCGGCGCGGAATTGCTGGCGGGCCTGAACGATTTGCACGCGCGCCACGAACTCGTCGGCAATGCGCGCGGCAAGGGGCTGATGGCCTGCATCGAACTGGTGTCGGATCGGGAGAAGAAATCTGCCCCGGCCAGGGAAACCGTGCAGAAAGTGCAGGACGCGGCCTACGACGCCGGTGTGATGGTGCGCACCTCCGGCCCGAACGTCATCATCTCGCCGCCGCTGATCGTGACCGCCGGCGACGTGCAGCGCATACTGGCGGCGCTCGACGCCGGCCTGAGCGCGGCGGCGGCATGAACGGCGGACGACCCGGCTTGCGGTTATCGTCCACGCTTTCCCCGTTTCGGGTGATCGATGGCAGCGGCCTCGATGCGCGCCAATCCGGCCTCCAATTGCCCGACCCCGTTTTCGCCAAGAGTAGCTTTGAGGCGCGCCTCGAAATCCCGCGCCAGGGCGGACAGCACAGCGAAGCGGGTCCGGCCGACCTTGGTCAGCGCGAGCCACTCAACGCGGCGATCAGCCTCGTCGGTGGCGCGCGCCAGCCATTTGCGCTTTTCGAGCGCGGCGACGGCGCGGCTGACCTTGGTCTTGTGCATGGACGACAAGGCGCCGATTTCGGTCGCCGTGGATCGGGGCAATTGCGCCAGGATCGCCAACACCCGCCACTCCGGCCGATTGAGCCCGTATTTGTCCCTGTAAAGGCGGGAAAAGGCGAGGCTGACCTTTTCGGCGGCGGCATGCAGCCGGTAGGGCAGGAAACCGGACAGGATCAGGCCGGCGGCGGGTCGGTCCGGACTCGAAGACGTCACGATAGCCTCGTTGATGGTTACAAAATGAACGGTTACGAATGAAACCAATAGCGCGACAAGCGCGGGAGGAAAAGACATAACAATGCGCAGGAAACCGGAAACCGCCGCCGGACGCGGCATGACGACAGGCGCGACGCCATGACCGCCCGAATCGTGCTGCTCGGCACGATAGGCGGACCGGCGGTGCGCCAGAACGGCTCGTGGCCGACGTCGTCGCTGATTGCGATCGGCGGTAGACTGGCGGTCGTCGATTGCGGCCACGGGGTCACGCGCGGACTCGTCGACGCCGGCGTGGGGCTGAAAGACCTGGCGATGATCTTCATCACCCATCTGCACTCCGACCACTATCTCGAACTCGGTCCGCTGCTGCACACGGCGTGGACGACAGGCTTTGCGCGCGCCGGTGCGCGTCTTCGGTCCGAGCGGGTTGAAGCGCCATGCCGAGTTGTTCATGGCGTCGATGGCATTCGACATCGACACGCGCATCGCCGACGAAGGCCGGCCGGATTTGCGCGGCCTCGTTCAGGTCATCGAATTCGACGAAGGCGTCGTGCTGGACGAGAAGGAATTCAGGGTCAGCGCGCTGCGCGTGCCGCATCCGCCCATCGTCGACGCCTTCGCCCTCAGATTCGAAAGCTGCGGCATGGCGATCGTGTTTTCGGGCGATACGGCCTATCATCCGCCGCTCGCCGATTTCGCCCGCGGCGCGGACCTGCTGATTCATGAGGCGATGCTGCGGCGCGGCGTTGAAGCCATCGTGTCGCGCACGCCAAATGTGACGACGCTGCGCGAGCACCTCTACGCTGCCCACACCCTGGTCGAGGACGCCGGCCGAATCGCAACCGCCGCCGGCGTAAAGCACCTGGCGCTCAATCATTTGATTCCTTCCGACGACGCGACCGTGGTGGACAAGGATTGGCGAGCCGCCGCGGCGTCGACATGGTCGGGTCCGCTGAGTGTCGGGCGCGACGGGATGGAAATCCACATCGGGCCGGTGCGAAAGGAAACCGCATGAAACTCGCCACCTTGAAAAACGGCAGACGCGACGGCCGGTTGGTTGTCGTCTCGAAAGATCTGACCCGGTACGCCGACGCCTCGTTTCTGGCCCCGACTCTGCAGGCGGCTTTGGACGACTGGACGCGGTACGCGCCACACCTGGCCGCCCTCGCGGAGAGCCTCGAACACGGCGCGCTGCCGAGCGGGCGTTTCCACGAACACGACGCTATGAGCCCGCTGCCGCGCGCCTATCAATGGGCTGACGGCTCGGCCTATGTGAACCATGTCGAACTGGTGCGAAAGGCGCGCGGGGCGGAGATGCCGGAGAGCTTCTGGAGTGACCCGCTGATGTACAGGGTGGTTCGGATGCGTTCCTCGGGCCGCGAGACCCGATCGTCATGGCCGACGAGGCCTTCGGCATCGACCTGGAGGGCGAAGTGGCCGCAATCGTCGACGACGTGGCGATGGGCGCGACCCCGGGGGAAGCCGCCGCCGCCATACGTCTCATCGTATTGGTCAACGACGTGTCGCTCAGGAACCTCATTCCGGCGGAACTGGCCAAGGGTTTCGGTTTCTTCCAGTCGAAGCCGTCGTCAGCGTTCTCGCCGGTCGCGGCGACCCCGGACGAACTCGGCGACGCCTGGCGGGACGGCAAGGTGCATCTGCCGCTCAGCGTCGATATCAACGGCAAGCCGTTCGGACGGGCCAACGCCGGAGTCGACATGACCTTCGATTTCGGCCGATTGATCGCGCACGCGGCGAAGACGCGGCCGCTTGGCGCCGGAACGATCATCGGCTCGGGCACTGTCTCCAACAAGGGCAGCGACGGCGGCCCCGGCCGGCCGGTCGCCGATGGCGGCGTCGGCTATTCGTGCATCGCCGAAGTGAGGACAATCGAAACCATCGGCGCCGGCAAGCCGGAAACGCCCTACCTGCGTTTCGGCGACACGGTGCGCATTGAGATGAAAGACGCCAAGGGTCATTCGATTTTCGGCGCGATCGAGCAAACCGTTACCCGACCGGATGGAGCGCAATGAAATGACAAAACAATTCGCCTCCGCCGGAGACATGGCCGAAAAGGCAATCTCGTTTACCGAGATCGGCCGCGACATCTATGCCTTCACGGCGCAGGGCGACCCGAATTCCGGCGTCATCGTCGGCGACGACAGCGTGATGGTGGTCGAGGCGCAGGCGACGCCTCGCCTGGCCGAAAAGGTCATCGAAAAGGTCCGCTCGGTCACGGAAAAACCAATCAGCCACCTGGTGCTGACCCACTATCATGCCGTTCGCGTTCTCGGCGCGTCGGCCTACATGGCCCCGACGGTGATCATGAGCGACAAGGCCCGCGCCATGGTGGCCGAGCGCGGCGCCGAGGACTGGGCGAGCGAGTTCCAGCGCTTTCCGCGCCTGTTCCAGGGCCATGAATCGATCCCCGGCCTGACCTGGCCGACGACCACCTTCTCGGACAAGATGACGGTTTATCTCGGCAAGCGCAGGGTTGACCTGATGTTCCTCGGCCGGGCGCATACGGCCGGCGACATCGTCGCCAATGTGCCGGACGCCAACATCATGTTCACCGGCGACATCGTCGAGTACCACTCGGCCTGCTATTGCGGCGACGGCCACTTCGCCGATTGGCCGGCGACGCTGGAGCGCATTCGCGGCTTTCAGCCGGACGCCATCGGGCCGGGGCGCGGCGACGCGCTGGTCGGGCGCGAGGCGGTGGAGGCTGCGCTGGACCTGACGGCAAATTTCGTCCGGTCCACGTTCCGCCCGGCGGCGCGCGTGGCGCGCGGCGGCGGCGGGTTGAAACAGGCCTGGCAGGCGGTTCGGGCCGTGTGCGACCCGAAGTTCAAGGACTACGCCATCTACGAGCACTGCCTGCCGTTCAATGTCGCCCGCGCCTTTGACGAGGCGCTCGGCATCGACACGCCGCGCATCTGGACGGCCGAGCGCGATCTGGCGATGTGGCAGGCGCTGCAAGGCTGAAGCGTCTTTCGGGAGGGAACCGATGTCGAAAATCTTCGAAACGCCGCTCTACCCGTACGCAAGATCGAGCGATCAGGACGCGTCAGTTCCGGTGCGCCATCCGGTTGTGGTGGTCGGGGCCGGTCCGATCGGACTCGGAGCCGCCATCGACCTGGCGCTGCACGACATCCCGGTCGTCGTGCTCGACGACAACGACAAGGTGTCGTGGGGTTCGCGCGCCGTCTGCTACGCCAAGCGGCCGCTGGAAATCCTCGACCGGCTCGGCTGCGGCGAGCCGATGGTGAATAAGGGCGTCGAGTGGAAACTCGGCAAGGTGTTTTTCGACGAACGCAAGGTCTACGACTTCAATCTGTTGCCCGAGGGCGGGCACCGGCGACCCGCGTTCATCAATCTGCAGCAATACCATTTCGAGAAAGCCATGGTCGACCGCGTGCGCGAGCTTCAGGCGCAAGGCAAGCCGATCGGGCTGCGCGGCGGCAACAAGGCGATTGCGGTCGAGCAGCGCGGCGACCATGTGCGCATCGGCGTGGAAACGCCGGAGGGGCCCTACGCCATCGAGGCGGACTGGCTGATCGCCTGCGACGGAGCGAACTCGCCGATTCGCGCCATGCTCGGCCTCGATTTCGTCGGCCGTGTCTTCGAGGACAATTTCCTGATCGCCGACGTGGTCATGGAGGCCAAATTCCCGACCGAACGCTGGTTCTGGTTCGATCCGCCCTTCAACCGGGGTCAATCGGCGCTGCTGCACAAACAGCCCGACAACGTCTGGCGCATCGACTTTCAGATCGGCTGGGACATCGACCGGCAGGAGGAGTTGAAGCCCGAAAATATCGACAGGCGCCTGCGCGCCATGCTCGGCCAGGACATCAAATACGAACTGGAATGGCGTCCGATCTATACGTTCCAGTGCCGGCGCATGGAGAAGTTCCACGAGGGACGTGTGATCTTCGCCGGCGACGCCGCCCATCAGGTTTCGCCTTTCGGCGCGCGCGGGGCCAATTCCGGCCTTCAGGACACCGACAATCTGGCGTGGAAACTGAAGCTGATCATCGATGGCAAGGCGCCCGCAGCGCTGCTCGACAGCTACGATGTCGAACGCATTCACGGGGCCGACGAGAACATTCTCAACTCGTCGCGCTCGACCGATTTCATCACGCCGAAATCGGAAGCAAGCCGGCTGTTCCGCGACGCGGTGCTCGATCTGGCTGAGCATTTCCCGGCGACGCGGCCGATGGTGAATTCCGGTCGGCTTTCGGTGCCCTGCACCTATGACGGCTCGCCGCTGAACGGGCCGGACAACGCCAAAATGCCGAAGCGGACGCGCGCCCAGGCTTCGCCCATGGTCGACGCGCCGACGGCGAACGGCTTCCTTCTCGACCGGCTGCCGGGGCGCTTCCATCTGCTCACGATCAACGCCGAAGCGCCGGCAAGCCTCGATGTCGACGGCGTCACGGCGACGCGGCTGGCGCTCGGACCCGCTGACGATCCGGACGGCTTCCTCAAGGAGCGCTATCTCGGCGAGGCGAAATCGGCGGTCTATCTGGTGCGCCCCGACCAGCACGTCGCGGCGCGCTGGGAATCCCATGACGATGCGGCGGTGCGCGCCGCGCTCAACACGGCGGTCGGGAGGCTGGCATGAGCACACTCAACACCGGAGCCAACATTGCCGGCCCCGACGATTTCTACGCCGAATTGCTGGCGGCGCATGACGGCCTGTCGAAGGCCGAAAGCGACGCCTTCAACGCCAGGCTGATCCTGCTGCTCGCCAACCATATCGGCGACCGGCAGGTTCTGGCTCAAGCGCTCCAGGCCGCCAGACGGCGCAAGTGAACCCAGGGAGGACCATCATGCTGAAGATCGAAAAAATCCACCACGTCGCCTATCGCTGCAAGGACGCCAAGCAAACGGTCGACTGGTACGTGAAGAACCTCAACATGGATTTCATTCTCGCCATCGCCGAGGACAAGGTGCCCTCGACGCACGAGCCTGACCCCTACATGCACGTCTTCCTCGACGCCGGCTTGGGCAATGTGCTGGCCTTCTTCGAACTGCCGACCAAACCGGAGATGGGCCGCGACCCCAACACGCCGGTCTGGGTGCAGCACATCGCCTTCAAGGTGAAGGACCGGGCGACGCTCATCGCCTTCAAGGAGCAGCTGGAAAAGAACGGCATTCCGGTGCTCGGCGTCACCGACCACTCGATCTTCCATTCGATCTATTTCTTCGATCCGAGCGGTCACCGCATCGAACTCGCCTGCCCCGATCCGGCGGAAGACGCATTGTTGGCCAGGCTCGACACCGTCAAATGGGACATGCTCGAGGAATGGTCGAAAACCAAGCGCGCGCCGAAACACGCCGACTGGCTGCACGCCAAGGAACTGGGCAAGCCCTGACATGGCGGAAAGCGCACCGGTCATCCTGTACGACTACTGGCGCTCGTCGGCGAGCTTCCGGGCGCGCATCGCGCTCAACCTCGCCGGCGTCGCCTACGAATCATCGCCGGTCGACCTCTTGAAGAACGAGCAGAAATCGGCCGAACATCTTGCCCGCAATCCGCAGGGTCTGGTGCCGGCGCTGTTCATTGACGGGCATCTGCTGACGCAATCGTTGGCGATCATCGAATATCTCGACGAAACGCGCGGCCTGAACCTGCTGCCGGCGGCCCCGCTCGACCGGGCGCGTGTGCGGGCCGTCGCCTACGCCATCGCCATGGACATCCACCCGGTGTGCAACACCGGCGTGATCAACCAGGTGACCGAACTCACCGGCGAAGTCGACGCGACGCGGCTGGCCTGGATGCACAAATTCATCGGCGACGGCCTCGCCGCCGTCGAGACGCTGCTCGCCGCCCTGCCCGGCCCTTTCTGTTTTGGCGACCGGGTGACGCTCGCCGACATCTGCCTTGCGCCGCAGGTCTATAATGCGCGGCGCTGGGGCGTATCGCTGGACGCAATGCCGCGTGTCGCCGCCGCTGAATTAGCGCTCAGCGCCCTGCCGGCATTCTCCGCAGCGCGACCGGTCGCGCCAGGGTGAAGGGCACGAAGAAGGACCAATTCGGCGGTTGGTGAGAATACCGAAAAGCGGCGATGCCGCGGCGATTTGAGTGGCGGAGAGGATGGGATTCGAACCCACGAGGCAGTTTCCCGCCTACGCCCTTAGCAGGGGCGCGCCTTCGACCACTCGGCCACCTCTCCCACGCGGCTGCTGGATAGAGAAAAGGCGTCGGCAGTGCAATGGCGAAGCGTATTCGCGCGCGCGCCCGGCGCGGATCAAATCGCCGCAACGCCCTGAATGCCGGGGGCGGTAGTGATTCGCGGTAACGGAATTCACCGAAAATCCGTCCGACGCAGGCGATCCGGACGTCGTCGGCGCTTCGACATAGCGAATGAATTGCCAACAAATTCGGCGACCTGGTCAACATCTGCCCGGAATCGGGCTGCATTGCGTTGCCTTTTCGCCACAATCGCCAAAAGAAGCGATCCGGCGCGGATATTTGCCGGAAAATGCCTTGCCGGCGAAGGGGCTGTCGGCCAGAAAGGCACATCATTCAACGGCCGCACCGGAATTTCAGGCGCGGATTTGGCTATCAAAAGGGGACATCATGACCATCAAGTCGCTTCTCATTGCTTCCGCCGCGGCGCTCGCCACGGTTTCCGGGGCCAAGGCCGCCGACGCCGTTGTTGCCGCCGAGCCGGAGCCGATGGAATATGTCCGCGTCTGCGACGCCTACGGCGCCGGTTTCTTCTACATCCCGGGCACCGAGACCTGCCTCGCCATTTCCGGCTATGTCTGGTACCAGATCGGCGCCGGCAACAACGCCGGCAACAATTACCACGGCTTCGCCGCCGGCGGCTGGAACAAGTCCATCCGCGCCCGTGTCAATTTCGACGCCCGTTCGGAAACCGATTGGGGCACGTTGCGTTCCTTCATCCGCCTGCAGTCGACTTGGAATGGCGTCGGCGATGGCGCGGTTTCGGCCGATCAGGCATGGCTGTCGATCGGCGGCCTGCGCATGGGCTACACCGAAACGGCGTGGATCGACACCATGAACGGCGGCAACTCCTCGTGGGGTTCGCATTCGGACGGCGGCCTGTACGCCCCGTATCATCAGGTCGCCGTGCTGCAGTACAGCTTCACCGGCGGCAACGGGCTTTACGCCACGATCTCGCTGGAAGACGACAACAACAACAACTGGGTTCCCGATGTGGTGGGTCTGGTCGGCATCGGCCAGAAGTGGGGCGACGTGTGGGCGCGCGTCGCCTATGACGAGAGCCAGGCTGGTTTCGCCGCCTCGCTTGGCCTGCACCTGAACATCCCGAACATGGAAGGCACTTCCCTTCGCGTGATCGGCTACTATTCGAGCAACGACAACATCTATGCGGTCAACAACTGGGGCGGCCTCGGCGGCGCCGGCGTCGTCGGCAACCAGTGGTCGGTGCTCGGCTCGCTCTACAGCCAGTTCACCCCGACCTTCGGAGCGTCGGTCGGCGCCCAGTACGTTTCGCGGCTCTACAATGTCGTGGGCGGCCCCTCCATGTGGGCGGCGGAACTCAATCTGGTTTGGACGCCGGTCACCAATCTCGAAATCCGCGGCGAACTGGTCTACAGCAAGATCACGACCGCGCCGGCCGCGGCTTCCGGCTTCCTGCGCGTCACGCGCTACTTCTGATCCCGTTCGAACGGGGGACGGAAAAACCCGGCGGAAACGCCGGGTTTTTCTTTGCATCGTCGCCGCGGCGCGCCATGGTGAGCGCGCCCCACGGAGGCCCGCCATATCCGATTTTCCGCCCTTGACGCCGCTTGCCACCTCGTTGCCGATGACCGTGCCCTTCGTCGGTCCGGAAACGTTGGTCCGTCAGCGTGGCAAATCCTTCGCCGCGCGCATCGGGGCGAACGAATCTGGTTTTGGCCCTTCGCCGAAGGTGATTGAGGCGGTACGAGCGGCGGCGGGCGAATTGTGGATGTACGCCGATCCGGAAAATTTCGCCCTGAAACAGGCTTTCGCCGCCCATCTCGGGCTGCAGCCGGCCCAAATCGCGGTCGGCGGCGGCATTGACGGGCTGCTCGGCCTGACGGTGCGGCTGTTTGCCCAGGCCGGCGACGCGGTCGTCACCTCGCTCGGCGCCTATCCGACCTTCAATTTCCATGTCGCCGGCTTCGGCGCGCGGCTCCTCACCGCGCCCTACCGCGACGACCGCGAGGACCTCGAAGCGCTAGCCGTCGCGGCGAAGCGCGAAAACGCGGCCATCGTCTATCTCGCCAATCCCGACAATCCGATGGGCAGCTGGCACGACGCGGCGGCGGTCAAAGCGTTTGTCGAGGCGATTCCGGCGCGCACGCTGGTGGTGCTCGACGAAGCCTATGGTGAAACCGCGCCGGAAGGCGCGTTGCCGCCATCGACATGGTCGCGGCCGAACCTGCTGCGCTTTCGCACCCTGTCGAAAGCCTTCGGGCTGGCGGGCCTGCGCGTCGGCTACGTCTTCGGCCCGCCGGAGCTGGTCGGGGCCTATGACAAGGTGCGCAATCATTTCGGCATGAGCCGCATCGCCGAACCGGCGGCGCTGGCGGCGCTGGCCGATCGCGACTGGCTCGATTCGGTCATTGGGCGCATCGGCGCGGCGCGCAGCCGCATCGCCGGAATGGCGGCGCGCCACGGGCTTGCCTCCCTGCCCTCTGCCACCAATTTTATTGCCATTGATTGCGGGCGCGACGGCGCTTTCGCCAAAAAAGTGCTCGACGGGCTGATCGCTCGCGACATTTTCGTGCGCAAGCCTGCCGCGCCGATCCTCGACCGGACCATCCGCATTTCGGTCGGCCCAGAGGCGGAGATGGACCGGCTCGAAGAGGCCTTCGGACCGGCGCTGGCGGCTGCGCGCGCGGCATGAGCGGCGCGGCGCTGCTCGACCGGCTCAGCCGCCTTGGCCTCGCCAGCAGCCGGGCGACGGCGAGGTTGTTCAAAGGCGGGTTCAAGAACGCCGTCTGGCTGGTCGGGGACAGCCAAGAGCGCTTGGTCGCCAAGGTCTACATGGCGGCCGCGGACGACGACAACCCGTACTATCCCAACCATCCGGCGGACGAAGCGCTGGCGCTCCGGCATCTTGCCGGGACCGGCCTGGCGCCGGATTTTGTTGCCTGGTTTCCGGAGAGCGTCGAACCGGCAATGCTGGTCTATCGCTTCGTCGACGGGCCGACATGGTCCGACGGCATCGGCGCGGCGGCGCGACTGATCGCGGCGGTGCATGGCGTGGATCCGCCAGGCGGCCTGCGACGCGTCGCGGCGACGCCGACGGACATCGCCGCCCATGGCGACGCGATGCTGGCGCGGGCGGTAGACGATGCGGGTCTCGTCCGGCTGAGGCCGGGGGCAAGCGACGATCCGCCCCGCAGGCTCGCCCTGATCCACACCGATTGCGGCCCCGGCAACATCGTCATGGCGAAGGACGGGCCGCGGCTGATTGACTGGCAGTGCCCGGCGCTCGGCGATCCTGCGGAAGATATCGCCTGCTTCCTGTCGCCGGCGATGATGACGCTGTATCGCCGGCCGCCGCATGACGAAGACGACGCTGCGGCTTTTCTCGCCGCCTATGGCGCAGGCGAGGCCGTCGAGCGCTACCGCCGTCACGCGCCGGCTTTTCATTGGCGCATCGCCGCCTATTGCGCCTACCGGACGAAAGTGCTTGGCGAAGCCGATCCCGAAACGGCGTCGCTTTACGCCCAAGCGCTTGCCGCCGAAACGACCCTGCTCGAAAGCCTTGCCACATGAAGACCATCAGCCTGCACATCCATTCGTTTTCGCTGCGCTACCATTTCCGCCTCCCTGAATGTGTCGCCGGCGGTTTTGACGTTTTCCGCTACATGCGAGACATGGCCGCGGCGGGCTTCACCGGGGTCAACATCTCGGCCAACGGTCCGGGATATCGCGATCTTTGCGGAACCAGCGAAGCGCATTTCGCCGAGGTGAATGCGGCGCGGGCCGAACTCGGCCTGAAGCTCGAACTCGACACCTCCGACACTGCGCCCGAAAACATGAGCCGAATGCTCGCTGTGACGCAGGCCTGCGGCGGCGACACGCTTCGAACCTACACGAAATACAATGGACCGATCGGCGAGCTGATCGCGCGGACCATCGCCGATCTGAAAGAGATCGCGCCACAGGCGGAGGATCGCGGCGTCACCATCGTGCTGGAGAACCACGAGGATTTTCAGGGGCGCGAAATCGCCGCAATCCTCGCCGCCGTCGACCATCCGCGCATCCGTGCGCTTTACGATTACGGCAACAGCCAGATGGTCGGCGAGGACCCGTTCGACGCGCTCGACGCCATGGCGCCGTATATCCATTGCTGCCATATCAAGGATCACGTCATGGCGCGGACGCCTGAAGGCGACATTGTCGTCCAGGGCGTGGCGATGGGCGACGGGACGCTGCCGATCCTCGAGCTCACCGACCGGCTTTACGTCAATGGTCTGCGCCGCTTCTGCTTCGAGAATGTCTGGTCCTATGTCGCGCCGCTGAAATGCGCGGCGGCGAATTTGCCGGGCACGCCGTGCTTCGAGATGTTCGGACCGGACCGCCACGTCGTCGGCGACCGGCTCGAGCCTTTGGCGGCGGTCGCGGGCGAGCGCGACGCGCACACGCGCGGCCTCGCCTGGTTCAAGGCGATGCTGACGGCAGGCGGATACCGGGTCGTCCGGGAAACCTGAGACGGGCTCCGACGGTCAGCGCAAGAGCCGGATCGCAGCGCCCTCGTTCAGCGTCGCCTCGCCGTCCTCGATGCGGATCAAGGGCTTGAAGGCGAATGTTTCGCCCTTGGCGATATCCAGAAGGACAAGTCGGGCGATGGCGCCGAAACCAAAGCCCGGCGCGCCGGCAACGCGGGCGATCTTGAATTCGATTTCGTCGCCGGGAAGGTAAAAAACGCCTTCGCCTCGAAAGTCCGATTTGGCCTCGAAGAGCACTTTGGACTGCTTCGTCGCGTCGGCCTTCTTGTAGACCAGCACCTTGGACAAATCCTTGTCTCCGGCGTGGCGAAGATCGATCGCGTCGGCCTTGAAGTCGATTGTCGTGTCCTCGCCTTCGAAGCGCAAAAGATGTCAGCGCCGGCGATACGACGACTGGCGTCGATGATGGTCTTGCCGTTGAAGGAATAGCGGCCCGGCTTGAATGTCACATCGCGCGCATTGGCGACATCGAGGCCGCCGCAATAGATCCCCGGCAACAGCGTGATGTCGCCGCCGCCGCCACTGAGTTTCACCGAATTGAAATCGCATCGCGTCCAATCGACCTTTGGCGGCGTCCACCCGGCATAGGGATCGACCTGCGGCGCGCAATTGTCCTCCGGGGGAGGCGCAATAGCATAGGACCCGGCTTTCGAATATTTGCCGACGGAGCATACCTGCTGCGTCGCGGCCCCGCCATCGCCGAAACCGTGGGTGGAATCCTTGTCGCGCGAATTTGACCAGAACACGCAATCGTCGGCGTCGATGGCGCCATCGCCTTTAAAATGCATGGCCTTTTGCGCGGCCTGATCGAGGGCCAGACCGCAGAGGCCACCGCCGGCAACGGGATCGGCCGCGCCGGCGTCGGTAATGGCGGTCAACGCGATGGCGCCGCTCGATTGCAGGAACGGCAGCAGCATTTGCTGCTTGGCGTTGGCTTCGATGCGGACCGCACCTCGGGTGCGATCGATGCTGACGACGATGCCCGCCGCATCAAGTTTGACGTCGCCGCCGGTCAATTGCGCGATCATCCACTCGCGCACCTTGGAGGCGATCGCCTCGTCACCGAGGGCGCCTTCCTTGACGAGGGTCGCGCCATAGAGCGCAGCGCTGTCGCCCAAATCCTGAACGAAGGACTTGTTCGACGCGAGGCGCGCTGTCTCGATGCCGGCCGAAACGAAAGCGGTTATGACGGCGCTGAGCATGATGAACGTCACGCCCATGTTGCCGGCGCGACTCGAAAAAATCGATTTCAATCTGCTCTGAAACGTCATCGGGAAGTACCAATGCCTCTGCCGCCCCGGCCGGAATCCGATGGCTCAGTCTTACACGGCGAAAATTGGCGGCCGGTTTAGCTAATCTTGCGGATTTTATTGAATCCGGAGAATCGATGGTCCGATGCACAATCGAGCCGGATCGACAATTACCGAAATTTAAGTCGAATTCCCCGACCGACCGGCGTATCGCCTCGTGCGCAATGCAACGAGAACAACCATGCAGAAATTTCTCTCCGACTACGCCACGCCGCTGACCACCGGGCTGTTCGTCGTTTCGCTCGTCTCCGGCGTCGCCCTGTTCTTCCATCTCGAATCCGGCCTGTTCCACGGCATGCACGAATGGCTGAGCATGGTGCTGATCCTGCCTTTCGTCTTCCATATCTGGAAGAATTGGCGGCCCTTCGCATCCTATTTCAAGCGCATGCCGATGATGCTGGGCCTGACGCTTTCCATCGTCGCCGGCATCGCTTTCGCCGTCCCGGCGATTGGCTCGTCCGGCGGCGGGCGGCCGCCGCAACGCGCCCTGTTCGAAGCGGTCGAGAATGGCTCGGTGGCGCAGGTGGCGCCGCTGTTCGGCCTGACCGGCGAGGCCTTGGCCGAAGCGTTGAAGGCGGCCGGCTACACGGTCGGTTCGGTAGGGGACAAGCTCAATGATGTCGCCCAGGCTTCGGGCAAGACCGGCTTCGACATTGTCAACGCCGTGGTCAAGGCGTCGGCCAAAACCAATTGATTCAAACAGTTCGGCGCAACGCCGGACGCAGCGGCGACAGCGCCGCGATGACCGCAGGGTCCAATTCCGGCGGCAGGCCGAGGATCAGGTCGGCCGCCAGGCGCGATAGCGCCGGCGCCGTCTGGATGCCGTAACCGCCCTGCCCGGCCAGCACGAAAAATCCGTCCGCCGCGAAACCGGCGGCCGGCGTGCGATCGGGAAAAAACGAACGCAGCCCGGCCCAATTGCGGTCGACGCGCGTCACCTCACAGGTCGTCGCCTGCTGGAAACGGTCGAGCCCCTCGGCGAGCGCCATGTCGTCGGACCAGGCGTCGTGCGGCTCGACCGGGGTTTCGTCGGCGGGCGAGAAGAACAGTTTGCCGGCGTCGGGCTTGGCGTACCATTTCTCGCTCGCCGTGGCGCAGAGCGGCCAGCGAGTAACATCATGGCCGGCAGGCGCGGGCAGCAGCGCGGCGGTGCGACGCATCGGCTGCAACCCGAGCGGCGCAACGCCGGCGATGCGGCACATGACGTCCGCCCACGCGCCCGCTGCATTGACGAGCATCGGCGCGGCAAAATCGCCGACGGGCGTCGTGACCCGCCACTTTCCGTCTGCGCGCCCAATCGCGGTCGCTTCCGCCGACAATACGATGCGCCCGCCCAATGTCTTCAGCCGCCGCGCGAAACCGGTCAGCATGCGGTCGACGTCGATATCCTGCGCGCCCGGCTCGAACGCGGCGCGGACAATGCGGTCCGGTCGCAGGATCGGGAACAGGTCCACCGCCTCCCCGGGCGAAAGGTCCTGCAAACCCTCCGCGCCGGCCTTGTAGGCGGCGAAGGCGTCCAATTCGTCGTCGCCGGCAATCAGCAATTCGCCGCGCCGGGTCAGCAGAGACGAATCCGCCAAGCCTTCGGGGTTGTCGAGGAACGCCGCGCTGGCGTCGTTCAAGGCGCGCAGCGTGGCGTTGCCGTAGTTGCGGATGAACACCGCCGCCGAACGGCCGGTGGAATGGTAACCGATGGCGGTTTCGCGTTCGAGCACGATGATCCGGGCGTGCGGCGCCAGTCGCGCGGCGGCCGAGACGCCGGCCATGCCGCCGCCGATGACGATGATATCGCTCGTTTCCGCCATTCAAAAGCCCAGCCCAGGAAGCCCCAGCATGAGGATTGCCCATTTCACTGGCAAGGCTGAACCGCCTGGCATTGCCGTGCGGTGAACTCGGCGATCAATTCCTGCACCGCCGGGGTGTATGCCTCCCAATCGCCGCGCCCGCAAACATAAGGCGCGTGATCGGCCATCCACGTGGCCATGGGCGCGCGCCAATCCGCATCGACACCGACAAGCTGCTCCGTCGCATACAGCAGATATTCGACATAGGCCTCGTAGGCCGCCTTGTCGTTGGCGTCGGACAGGGCACACCAGTCGGCATTGGCCAGTTTCGGATTGGCGATCGAAATATTGAGGAATTCCCGATAGATGTCGCGCGCGCCTTGTTCGCGCTGGATGCGATCGGCCTGATTGATCTGCCACGGGATGACAATCAGCGCGGTCAGAGCGAACAACGCGGCGACAAGGCCGCCGACGGCTTGCAGACCCTCGGCGTTGCGGTTCACCCAAGCCCACATTGTTCACACTTCCGGTTGCTCCTGGGTGGCGCAGTGGATGCCGCCGCCGACCTCGCCGATGGCGTCGATATCGAGCGCCACGATCTCGCGGCCGGGATACAGCCCGGCAAGTATTGTCGCGGCTTCGGCATCGGCGTGCCTGTCGCCGAACTCGGCGCAGATCACCGCGCCGTTGCAGACATAGTAGTTGACATAGGACGAAACGAAATCGGCCGCGCCAACGCGAATGTCAACGGGCTCCGGCAGTTTTACCAGTTCGAGCCTGCGGCCCTTGGCGTCGGTCGCCTTGGCCAGAATGTCATGCGTCTCGAAGGCCGAGCGCGACCAAGGATCGGAAGGATCGAGTTCCTCCGGCATCTGGATGACGACCACGCCCGGGCGAACGAAACGCGCCAGCGCGTCGATGTGGTAGTCGGTGATGTCGGCGCCCTTGACGCCCGGCGCCCAGATCATCTTCTGCGCGCCAAGGGCGTCGAGCAGCATGGCTTCGACTTCGGCGGCCGAACCGGCGTTGCGGTTCGGGTTCACCCAGCACGAGGCGTGCGCGATCAGCGTGCCGTCGCCGTCCTGCTCGACGCCGCCGGCCTCGCCGACAAGGCCATTGTCGAACACTTGAAGTCCGAGGCGTTCGGAAATGCGGGCGGCGATCCCGCCGTCATGGCCATGAACCTGCTTGCCGCCCCAGCCATTGAAATTGAACTGGGTCAACGCCAGGCCGCCCTTGCCGTCGACAACGAAGGCCGGGCCGGAATCGCGGGCCCAAAGATCGTCGGTCGCAATGTCCCAGATTTCGACCTTGCCGCCGAGCAGCTTGCGCGCCGCCTTTTCGTGCGCCTTGTCCATCAGCCTGGCGACCGGCTCGAACTCGCCAATCGCGTTGGCCACGTCGGCGATCGTCTGTTGCAAGAGCGCCAAGAATTCCAGGTCGGGATGCACTTGCCGGTTCACCGGCCATTGCATGAAGGTGCGCTCATGCGGTTCGGTTTCCTCCGGCATGCGAAAACCGGCAGCGCGGGCAGTACCGGCGGCAAGGCCCGGCCGGGGCAGCAGCCCCGACCCGGCCAGCGCCACGGCGGATTTGAGAAAATTGCGGCGTTTCAAAACCTTGGGTTCCTTCGTTGCATTCCCGATTCGTGTCACCGGCGGCCCATCGCCTTGTCCCAGGCGCGATGCCAGAGTTTCAGCTCGTCCTGGGAGAACACCCGCGGCACCGCCAGTTTGGCGATGGTGTCGGCGGCCGGATAAAGATTGGCGTCGCTTTTCAGTTCCGGCGCGACCAGATCAAGCGCCTTGGCGTTGGCGGTGGCGAAACCGGTGGCGTCGGCCGCCGCCGCGGCGATGTCCGGCCGCAGGACGAAATCGATGAATTTCTGCGCCGCGGCCGGATTTGGCGCGTCGGCCGGAATGGCGAGCACATCGAAAAACATCAACGCGCCCTCCTTGGGCAGATGATACTCGATGCGGAATGGCCGGCCGGCTTCCTGCGCCCGCAATTGCGCCAGGCGTGCATCGCCGGAAAATCCGAGCGACAGGCAATAATCGCCATCGGCGAGGCCGGCGATGTACTGCGACGAATGGAATCGGCGCACGAACGGGCGGAGCTTGTCGATGAGAGCGACGGCGGCGTCGAGATCGGCCTCGGTCGCCGTGTTGATGCTCTTGCCCTGCCATATCAGCGCTGAGCCGAGGACCTGTTCGCCATCGTCGAGCATGGAAATGCCGCAGGACGACAGCTTCTCGGCAATGGCCGGGTCGAACAGCATGGCGAAGGAATCGAGCGGTGCGTCGGGCATCAGGGCGTCGACCTTGTCGCGGTTGACGATGACGCCGGCAGTGCCCCACATCCAGGGAACCGAATGGGAATTGCCGGGGTCGCCGGCGGCAATTTGCGCGTCTATGCCGGGGCTGATGTTGCCGGCATTGGCAAGCTTCGATTTATCCAGCGTCGACCAGACCTTGGCGCCGAGCTGGCGCAGGAAATGCGGCGAGAAGTTCGGTGTCACCACATCGTAGCCGCTGCCGCCGGTCAGCAATTTGGTTTCGACAATGTCGTTGTTGTCGAACACATCGTAGACAACCTTGATGCCGGTCTCGGCGGTGAATTTGGCTGTCGTTTCCGGGCCGAAATAGTCAGACCAGGAGTAGAGATGCAACTCCTCGGCCTGGACTGCTCCGGCGAGCAGCGGCAGGGCGAGAAATGCAGCGCGCAAGGATCTGAACGACACGATGGCCTCCTATCGGGCGGGGTTGGAAACGTTGGGACAATCGAGCGCTCGCGGCTTCGGACCGGTCAGCGCGCCATAGAGCTCCGGCCGGCGGTCGCGGAACACGCCCCAGCTCCGGCGCGCCTCGCGCATGGCGTCGAGGTCGAGGTTCGCGACGATCACTTCCTCATCGACGCGTCCGGCCTCGGCGACCTTGCGGCCGGTGAAATCGGCGATGAAGGAGGAGCCGTAGAAGGTCATTTCGCCGGCCCTTCCCTTTTCGACGCCGATGCGATTGGCGGCAATGACCGGAGTGAGGTTGGCTCCGGCGTGGCCCTGCATGACGCGCTGCCAATGGTCGCGGCTGTCCCAGCCTGGCGTGGAGGGCTCGGAACCGATGGCGGTCGGATAGACCAGCACGTCGGCGCCCATAAGCACCATGGCGCGGGCGGCTTCCGGGAACCATTGATCCCAGCAGATGCCGGCGCCGACGCGGCCGACGGCCGTCTCGTGGACCATGAATCCGGTGTCGCCGGGCGAGAAGTAGTATTTCTCGTAGTAGCCGTGGCTGTCGGGGATGTGGGATTTGCGATAGCGGCCGACGACACGACCGTCGGCGTCGATCATGGCGAGCGAATTGAACAGCCGGTCGCCGTCGCGCTCGTACCAGGAATAGGGCAGCACCACGCCGAGGCGTTTGGCCAGCGCGCGGAAGCGGGCAATGCCCGCATGATCGTCGAACGGGCGTGCGGCGGCAAACCAGCGCTCGTCCATGTCCTGGCAGAAATACGGCGCCTCGAACAATTCCTGCAGCACGACGAGACCGGCGCCGCGCGACGCGGCCTCGCCGATCCGCGCTTCCAGCCGGTCGAGATTGGCCTCGGTTGCGTTGGTGCAGGCGATCTGGACTGCGGCGGCGATCAGGGCGGTCATGGTGGCGCTCTCGTTTGTTTGAGGTCAGGCGGCCGGTTCCACCGGGATTTCCTGGGTGATGCAATGGATGGCGCCGCCGCCCGGCGCGATGGAGCTGACATTGATGCCGACGATTTCACGGTCCGGAAACGCCTTGCCGATGATGGCGAGCGCGTCGGCGTCGCCGGAGACGCCATAGGTCGGCACGATGACCGCGCCATTGGCGAGGGCGAAATTGATGTAGGAACGGCAGAATGTGTCGCTGGTCTGCTCCACATCCCAGGCTTCGGGCAGGTCGACAATCGTGAACGGCCGGCCGCGCGCGTCGGTTTCGGCGGCGAGCGCGGCGCGATTGACGTCGAGGATGCGCGAATGTGGATCGGCCGAATTCGGATTGGACTCGAACAGCACTACTCCCGGTTCGACGAAAGCCAGCATGCCGTCGATGTGCCCGTCGGTTTCCGTGTCGAGCGGATCGCCCGGCAGCCAGATCACCTTGTCGACGCCGAGCATGGCCTTGAGCTCCGCGGTCGCCAGCGCCTTGTTGACGCCGGGATTACGGTTCGGATTGAGGATCGATGTCTCGGTGACGACCAGCGTGCCTTCTCCGTCGCAGGCGAGCGACCCGCCCTCGCAATAGAGCCATGAGTCGCGCACCGGCGCGCCTTGCAAGGTACCCAGCCGGCCAGCCTGGCATCCTCGTCAAAGGGCGCATGCTTGCCGCCCCAGGCGTTGAAGCGCCAGTCGACGATCGAGCGCCGGCCGGAGCCGTCGAGGACAAAGGTCGGGCCGGAATCGCGGATCCAGCAATCGTCGATGGGGATTTCGATCACCTCGACCTCGTTGCCGAGCGCCCGGCGCGCCAGCGTCGCGTGATCAGGATGGGCGACCATCGTCAACGGCTCATACCGGGCGATCGTCCGTGCGATCCGCGCATAGGCGTCGCGCATGTCGTCGAGGCGCGCACCGTAGAGATCGGAGCGATGCGGCCAGGCCATCAGGGTGCCGGCATGACGGCCGGTTTCGGCCGGGCGTCGTACGGATACGCCAATTCCATTCATCTTTTGCGACGCAACGGGGAATTCCCGGGCGGTATGGGCGGACTGGCGCATCGGCATGGCAGGTTCCCGATCATTTGCGTTGGTTGCGCCAGTTGAATTCGCGGCCGGCTTGGTGTCAAACGAGAAGCATTCCTCCAATCGATGAATGGATTTCACGTGAGACGATTCCGGGGCATTCCGCCATTGCAATATCTCCTGGGTTTCGAGGCCGCCGCCCGACTCGGCAGCTTCGCCGCCGCCGCCGAAGAACTCGGGTTGACCGATTCCGCCGTCAGCCACCAAATGCGAGCGCTGGAGGAACGCCTCGGCCAGCCGCTTTTCCGGCGCATCGGCCGCCGGTGAAATTGACCGATGCAGGTCAGGACTATCGCCGCAGCGTCGCGGAATCGCTCGACGGTCTCGAAAAGGCCAGCGGCGGCTGGCGCCCTACGCCAACCCGGCCAGCGTGGTGATCTATGCGCCGCGCGACTTTTCCGCCCGCTGGCTGATGGCGCGCCTTGGCGCGTTGCTGGCCGATTGTCCCGACGCCGAACCCTGGCTCGACACATCGGGCCGGCGCGTCGATTTCGCCGAGACCGAAGCGAGCATCGCGATTGAATCAAGCGATCAGCCGACCGAAAGCGACACCGCCATCGTGCTCGGCGAGGAAACACTCACCGCTTTGGCGCGCGGCGACCTCGTCCGACGATTGCCCGAGGCGCCGATGGTCGTATTGCTGCAGAGCGAATCGACGGCGGGCTGGGATCGCTGGCTGGAAAACTGGCCGGACCTGCGGCGAGCCAGAACACTGACCTTCTCCGACGCCGATCTGGCGCTTTCGGCCGCCGAGGACGGCATTGGCGTGGCGCTCGCCAGCCCATTGCTGGCGCGCGCCGCGCTCGACGCCGGCAGGCTCGTCGCGCCATGGCCGGAGCGCGCGCTGCGTGGTCGTTTCTGGATGGCGAGGACGACCGCGCGTGAATTGGCGAACGAAGCGACCGCCAGCGTTTGGGCGTGGCTGAAGCGCCACGCCGCCTGAAGCCTCACATCTTCTGGTAGGCTTCAGCGATGCCGAGGAAATCGGCCGCTTTCAACGCCGCGCCGCCGACCAGCGCGCCGTCGACATTGTCGACGCCAAGCAGTTCGACCGCATTCGACGGCTTGACCGAACCGCCGTAGAGAATGCGCATTTTCGCCGCCTGCGCGCCGACCTGTTTGGCAAGCTCGGCGCGGATGTGGGCGTGGGCCTGCATCACATCGGCGGCAGTCGGCGTCAGGCCGGTGCCGATGGCCCAGACCGGTTCGTAGGCGACGATGGTGTTCGCCGCCGTCGACGTCGCCGGCGCCGAACCGGCGACCTGGCGGGTCAGCACATCAAGCGTTTTTCCGGCTTTGCGCTCATCGGCGGTCTCGCCGATGCAGACGATGGCGACGAGGCCGGCGCGCCATGCGGCCTGAGCCTTGGCGGCGACCTGCGCATCGGTCTCGCCGTGGTATTGGCGGCGCTCGGAATGACCGACGATGACGTGGGTCGCGCCTGCGTCTTTCAGCATTTCGGCGGAAATGTCGCCGGTGTATGCGCCGGTCTCCTTGGCGTGGCAATCCTCGCCGCCGATCTTCACAGGCGACGTTTCGGCGATGTCGGCGGCGCGTGCGACCAGCGTCGCCGGCACGCAGACCAGGCCTTCGCAATCTGCGTCGAGGCCGCTCATGAAACCGTTGGCGATGGCGCGCAACTCGCCGAGGCTCGCCGCCACACCGTTCATCTTCCAGTTTCCCGCCACAAGCGGTCGAATTCCGGGAGTCATGCCGCATCTCCTTGGACAGAGTTTCCGGGCAGGCGATTACCAGCTTCGCCATACAAAGCAATCGACTTCGCCGTTGAAGATGGCTAGAGCCTAGCGGCAAATCATCCAGTTCACGACAAGACGGGTCTTACATGCTTGAGGCACTACGAAACGCCGCCGGAAGCTGGGTCGCCAAGGCGCTGCTGGCCCTGCTGATCCTTTCTTTCGCCGTCTGGGGCATCTCCGGTCAGATGCTGGGCGGGTTCGCCTCCAATACCGTCATAACCGCCGGCAAGACCACCGTTTCGGCGCTCGACTACCGCCTCGCCTGAGATCGGCAGGTCTCGGTGTTGTCGCAGCGCCTTGGCCAAAGGTTGACGCGCGAGCAGGCCGAAAGCCTGGGCGTCGACCAACAGGTTCTGGCCCAATTGGTCGCCGGCGCGGTGCTCGACGAACAGGCGCGCGAAATGCGCCTTGGCCTGTCGCAGGACCGGCTCGCCGCCTTGGTCAAGGACGATCCGGCGTTCAAGGGACCGGACGGCAATTACAGCCGCGAGCAGTTCGACTATGTTCTGCGCCAGGTTGGCATGCGGCCGGAAGACTACCTCAAGAACCGCGAACAGGTGGCGATCCGCCAACAGATCGTCGAGGCGTCGACCGACGGCCTGAAGACGCCCGATGCGTTTCTGACCGCCGTTGCGCTTTTCAAGGGCGAGGATCGCACGGTTGACTACGTTGCCATTCCGCGCAGTTCGGTTGAACCGATACCCGAGCCGGCCGAAACGGCGCTTACGACATGGTTCGACGACCACAAACGCGAATACGCCGCGCCGGAATACCGTAAGATCGCCTACGCCAAGCTGGAGCCGGCCGACATCGCCGATCCGGCCGCCATTGCCGACGAGCAGGTGAAGGCGGATTACGACAAGAACATCGCCCGCTACACGACGCCGGAAAAGCGCGCCATCGAGCAGATCGTGTTCAAGGACGAAGCGTCGGCGAAAGCGGCGGCCGACAGCATCAAGGGCGGGGCAACATTCGACGACGTCATCAAGGCCGAGGGCAAGACGCCCGCCGACGTGTCGATCGGCACGCTGGCCAAAAGCGAAGTCGCCGACAAGACCATCGCCGACGCGGCGTTCGCACTGGCCGAAGGCGCGGTTTCGGAGGTTCTGCCGGGAACTTTCGGACCGGTGCTGTTGCGCGTCACCAAGGTCGATGCCGAAGTCGTGCAAGCTTTCGACGCGGTCAGGGACACGATCCGCAACGAGCTGGCGATGGCGGAAGCGGCGAGCGTTCTGCTCGATACGCACGACGCCTACGAGGACGCCCGCGCCGGCGGCGACACGCTCGAGGAGGCCGCCGCCAAGGTGAAGTTGAAGGTTGTGACCATCGAGGCGGTCAGCCGCACCGGGGAAGCGCCGGACGGCACGGTCGTCAAGGACATCCCGGAATCGGCGAAACTGCTCGACGCAGCCTTCGATTCCGATGTCGACGTGGAAAATCCGGCCATGCCGATCGGCGGCTCGGGCTTCGTGTTTTACGAGGTCAAGGCGGTGACTGCGGCGCGCGACCGCGCGCTCGACGAGATCAAGGACAAGGTCATCGCCGATTGGAAAAAGCAAGAGGGCGAACGCCTGCTCTCGACCAAGGCGGAAGACGCGCGCAAAAAACTGGCCGGCGGCGCGACGCTCGACGCGATCGCGACCGAACTGGCGCTGACCAAGCAGACCAAGCGCGGGCTGAAACGCGGCGCCGAGGACTCCGATCTCGGCGCCAATGCGGTGGAAGCCGTATTTGCGGTCAAGCAGGGCGACAGCGGCGTGGTCGCCGGACCTGACGGCGATTCGCAGTTCGTTTTCGTCGTCACCGAAGCGATCACCCCCGCCGGCGCCGGCCCCGAGCTGGTCGGCGAGGACGACCGCAAAGCCTACGCCTCGGCCATCGCCGACGACCTGCTGGACGAATTGGTCAACCGTTTGCGCGGCCAGTACGACGTAACCGTCAACGATGCCGCCATCGCCGCGGCGAAGAGCTTCTGACGCCATGAACGATCTCAAGCCCTACATCGCCAAAATCGCCGGCCGGTCAGATCTCAGTATCGACGAAGCCCGCGCCGCCTTCGACATCATCATGTCGGGCCAGGCGACGCCGTCGCAGATCGGTGGTTTCCTGATGGGCCTGCGGCTCAAGGGCGAGACGGTGGAGGAAATCACCGGCGCGGTCGCCACGATGCGGGCCAAGATGCTTACCGTCGACGCGCCAGCCGACGCCATCGACATCGTCGGCACCGGCGGCGATGCGTCCGGCTCCTATAATGTGTCGACCTGCGCCGCCTTCGTCGCGGCGGGGGCCGGCGTTCCGGTCGCCAAGCACGGCAACCGGGCCCTGTCGTCGCGCGCCGGAGCGGCCGACACGCTTGGCGCGCTCGGCGTGAAAATCGATCTTGCGCCCGACCAGATCGCCCGCTGCATCCGGGAAGCCGGACTCGGTTTCATGTTCGCGCCGGCCCATCACGCCGCAATGCGCCATGTCGGGCCGACGCGCGTCGAACTCGGTACGCGCACGATCTTCAACCTGCTCGGACCGCTATCCAATCCGGCCGGGGTGAAAAAGGCGCTGATCGGCGTGTTTTCGCCCGATTGGGTCGAGCCGCTCGCCCACGTGTTGAACGCGCTCGGCATGGAGGCCGCATGGGTTGTCCATGGCGACGGTCTCGATGAAATGACCACGGCCGGCGAAACCAAAGTCGCCACGCTTACCGGCGGCGCAGTGCGGAAATTCTCGCTTGCCCCGGAAGAACTCGGGCTGCAGCGGGTTCACAGGGACCAATTGAAAGGCGGCGACGCTGAACACAACGCCGCGGCGCTTCGTCTCGTGCTCGATGGCGAAATGGGCGCCTACCGCGACATCGTGCTGCTCAACGCCGGCGCAGCGCTGGCGATGGCCGGCAAGGCCGGCGATATCAAGGCCGGCATGGCGCTGGCGGCGCAGTCGATCGATAGCGGCGCCGCAAAGGCGGCGCTCGACAAGCTCGTCGTCGCCTCCAACACGGATTAGGCCCTGTGGACATCCTGGCGAAAATCGAGGCTTACAAGCGCGAAGAAATCGCCGCCGCCAAGGCGCGTCTGCCGATGGCGGAAATCACCGCGCGGGCGAAAGTCGCGCCGCCGCCGCGCGGCTTTCTCGCCGCGCTTCGCCAGGCGCAAGCCGAGGGCCGCTACGGTCTGATCGCCGAGATCAAAAAGGCGAGCCCTTCGAAGGGGTTGATCCGCGCCGATTTCGATCCGACGGCGCTGGCGCGCGCCTATGCGGCCGGCGGCGCGACCTGTCTGTCGGTGCTGACCGACGCGCCGTCTTTCCAGGGTTCGCCCGACTATCTCGTTGCGGCGCGCGCCGCCTGCGCGCTGCCGGCGCTGCGCAAGGATTTCATGTTCGACGCCTATCAGGTCGCCGAAGCGCGGGCATGGGGCGCAGACTGCATCCTGCTCATCATGGCGTCCCTTTCCGACGACAACGCCAAGCGGCTGGAAGACGCCGCCGCCGCCCTTGGCATGGATGTGCTGGTCGAAGTCCACGACGAGGCCGAGACCGAAAGGGCGCTGAAGCTCGCCTCGCCGATGATCGGCGTAAACAACCGCAATCTGCGCACCTTCGAGGTCGATCTGGCGACGACGGAGCGCCTGGCGCGCCTGATCCCATCCGATCGGCTGATGGTCGGCGAAAGCGGCATCTTCACCCCCGCCGATTGCGCGCGGCTGGAGCGCGCCGGGGTGACGACCTTCCTTGTCGGCGAAAGCCTGATGCGTCAGGCCGATGTCGCGGCGGCAACACGGGCGCTAATCGGCGAGAGGGCGGCGGCGTGAGCGGCCTCACCCATATCGACGCCGGCGGCGCGGCGCGCATGGTCGATGTCGGCGCCAAGGGCGACACGGCGCGGGAGGCGACGGCGGAAGGCGCGGTCGTCATGACCGCGGCAACGCTTGCCGCCATCCGCGCCGGAAACATGAAAAAGGGCGACGTGATCGCCACCGCGCGCATCGCCGGCATCATGGCGGCCAAGCGTACGCACGAATTGATCCCGCTGTGCCATCCCCTCGCGCTGACCGGCGTCACCGTCGACATCGATGCCGACGAAGCGCTGCCCGGCCTGCGCGTCGTCGCGACGGCGCATGTCACCGGCAAGACCGGCGTCGAAATGGAAGCGCTGACGGCCGCCTCGGTCGCCTGCCTGACCATTTACGACATGGCCAAGGCCATCGACAGGGGCATGACCATCACCGGCGTGCGCCTTCTGGCGAAAAGCGGCGGCAAATCCGGCGATTTCCGCGCGGGAGAATGATGCATGGCGCTGACCCCTGTCGCCGAGGCCCTGGCCATGGTTCTCGATGGCGCCAAGCCGCTCGCCAGTGAAACCCTGCCGTTGGCCCAATGCGCCGGCCGCGTTCTGGCCGAGGATGTGCCCGCGTTGCGCACCCAGCCGCCCTTCCCGGCTTCCGCCATGGACGGTTACGCCGTGCGCGCCGTCGACATCGCGACCGTTCCGGCCGGGCTGGCGGGGATTGGCGAATCGGCGGCGGGGCGCGGCTATCCGGGCGTTGTCGGCCCCGGTCAGGCGGTGCGCATCTTCACCGGCGCACCGGTTCCCGACGGCGCAGATACGATCCTGATCCAGGAAGACTCGCGCCGGCTCGCCGATGGGGCGATCGAGGCGCTGGCGAGCGTGGCGCAGGGCAAATCGGTGCGGCCGGCGGGCATGGATTTCGCCGCCGGCGATATCGTGCTGGCGCGCGGCCGCGTGCTCGACGCGGCGGCGCTCGGACTGGCGGCGGCGGCGAACCATGCGGCGCTCCCCGTGGTGCGGCGACCCCGGGTCGCCATTCTCGCCACCGGCGACGAATTGCGCCGGCCCGGAGAAAAGCCGGGGCCGGACGAGATCATCGCCTCCAACACGTTCTCGACGGCGGCGATCGTCGCCAGCCATGGCGGCGAGGCGATCGACCTCGGCATCGCCCGTGATCGCCTCGACGATCTGGCCGACGCCATCGCGCGGGCGCTGTCGGCAGATGCTGACGTTCTCGTCACGCTCGGCGGCGCCTCGGTCGGCGACCACGATCTGGTGCAGAAAGCGCTCACCGAGGCCGGCATGGCGCTCGCGTTCTGGAAAATCGCCATGCGACCCGGCAAACCAATGATGACCGGGCGGCTGGGGCCGATGCGCGTGCTCGGCCTGCCCGGCAATTCGGTGTCGAGCTTCGTCTGTTCGGTGCTGTTTGTCGCGCCGCTGCTGCGCCGTCTCGCCGGCTTGCCCGATGCCCCGCCGCCGGTCGCCGCCCGCCTCGGCGCGGCGATGAAAGCCAATGACGAGCGCGAGGATTATGTGCGCGCCGGCGTCGAGGCTACGGCGGGCGAATTGGTCGCCACGCCATTCGCGGTGCAGGACTCGTCGATGCTGTCGACGCTCGCGGCGGCGGACGGCCTGATCGTGCGTGCGCCACACGCGCCGGCGGCGATGCAAGGCGAACCCTGCAGCGTGCTGATGCTGCGCTGAATAAGCCAAAAATTAAACATTGCGGAACACAACTGGAACAGATAGGGTCTGTTCCGGGTTTGTTTAGGTTTGATTCTATCCCAAATGGGGACCGCCATGCTGACGCGCAAGCAACATGAACTGCTATTGTACATTCATGAGCGCCTGAAAGAATCGGGCATTCCGCCGTCCTTCGACGAAATGAAGGACGCGCTCGACCTGGCGTCGAAATCCGGCATTCATCGCTTGATCACCGCGCTTGAGGAGCGCGGATTCATCCGCCGGCTGCCGAACCGCGCGCGCGCGCTGGAGGTGCTGCGCCTGCCGGATTCTCTGTCGCCGGGGCTTTCCCCGCAGAAGAAGTTCACCCCGACGGTGGTCGAGGGCGGCGCGCCGGCGAAACGCCCGGCGGCGTCAAACGACGACGACGCCTCCGGCGTCTCCATCCCGGTGATGGGCCGCATCGCCGCTGGCGTGCCGATCGAGGCGATCCAGCACCAGACCCATTCGATCTCCGTTCCGCCCGACATGCTCGGCGCTGGCGAGCACTATGCGCTGGAGGTCAGGGGCGATTCGATGATCGAGGCCGGCATCCTCGACGGCGACACGGTGATCATCCGCAACGCCAACTCGGCCAATCCGGGCGACATTGTCGTTGCGCTCGTCGACGATCAGGAGGCGACGCTGAAGCGTTATCGCCGGCGTGGGGCGTCGATCGCGCTGGAGGCGGCGAACCCGGCCTACGAGGCGCGCATCCTGCCGCCTGACCGCGTACGCGTACAGGGCCGGCTTGTCGGGCTGCTCAGGCGGTATTGACGGTAGTTGACAATGCCGGCCTTGCGTTCGGACGGGCGGGAAGCGGCCGCCGACGCCCTCGACGCCGGGACTCCACCTTCGCAATCTGTGGCGGCCCGTTTGCATCCTTCGGCCTATTCGGCGGGCGCGAAACCGGCGCGGCGGGCCAGGGTCCGGGCATAGAACGCACCTGCCACGGCCAGGGCGACAAACGCGCCCTGCGCCCAAAGCGCCTCGACGGTCGGGTTGAAGCCGAGCATGCCAAGCAGGTCGGCGGCCGGCGCTTCGGTGTAAGCGATGAGTTGCAATTCCTGCAGTTCCTGGATGGCGCCGCCGACAAAGCGCAGGCCCATGACGAACAGGAAAGCCGAGGTCAGCAAAAACAACGGCTTCAGCGGCAGTCGCGCGGCGAAGGCGTCGATGGCGATCCAGATCGCGGCTAGCGCGACGGCGGCCAAAGCCAGGCCGATCCAGAAACCGGCGCTCCAACCGCCGGCCGAAACGGCCAGCGCATGCAGGAACAGGATGGTCTCTGCCCCTTCGCGAAACACCGCCAGAAAGGCGATCGCGACAAGCGACAGCGTCGTGCCGGCCGACAGCGCACGGTTGGCGGTGTCGCGCAGGCCGGACTGCCAGGCGCGCGGATCCTGCTTGAGATAGAGCCAGCCGGACACATAGAACATCAACAGCGCCGCGACGAGCATGACGATCGCTTCGACGCGGTCGTCATGGGCGCCGCCAAGAAAAACCTCAAGCACGACAGCGCCGGCAATCGACGCCAGCACGGCCGCGCCGGCGCCGAGGAACAACACCTTGCGTTTGTCGCCCGCCCCGGCGCGATGCAGGAAGGCGGCAAGGGCGGAGATGACGAGAAGGGCTTCGATCCCTTCGCGCAAAAGGATGAGCCCGGATTGGGCGGCGAGCGAAAACATCGGCATGGGTCAAGATCCTTGGGATGTCATGCCAGACACCTAGGATCCGACAGCGCGAAAATCCAGAAAGTTCATTGCGGTTTGGAACGTTTCCAAATTGGGCCTGGCGTCATTTCTTGCGCTCCGACAAGCCGCGAGCGGCGCGCGAGAAAGCGCGATGGGCGTGCCAGGGGCGGAATGGCTCGGCAACGGCGTGGACGATTTCGGCGCGCCAGCCTTCGCCGGTGGCGATGAATTCGACCGCGGCGCTTCCCCGGCGGGCAAGCGTGCGACGCGTGACGACCGTGGCTTCGCCCCGACGGCACGGGTTTTTCATCGTCGGGTCAGCGATGACAAGCAGTGCTGCGCGGCTGCACCATGCGCCGGCGTCGGCCCCGATCTCGGCGTGGACCACCACCGGACGGCCGGCGGAATCGTGTACGCAGAGCCCCTCGTCGCAGGAAAATCCCCCCACGCCGGGTTTGACGATGCGGGCAGCGTTGACGGCCCTTTGCCATTCGTCGAGCGAAAAGGCGTTCGGCCGCGAGCGGTTGACCAGCAACGCGTCGCCGTCGGCGACGGCGACCAGACGGCCATCATCGGAGACGAAGGCATCGGGCGCCTCGCCGGTGAAGGCCAGCATCGCGCCGCCCGCCAGCAAAGGCGCGCCGAACCAGGCGAGGCGGGTCGTCGCCGCCGCCACGACGACGAGCCCCAGCGAGAATACGGCGACCGCAAGGCCGGGGATCATGCCGACCGCATCGAGCGGCGAACGCGCCGCGGTCCAGACGGCGATGGCGTTCATCGTCGCGACGCCCCGGCCCATCGCATCGAGAAACGGGCCATCGAAACCGAAAGGCATGGCCAGCGTGGCGCCGACGGCCGAAGGCATGATGACCAGCGATACGACCGGCATCGCCGCCAAATTGGCGATCAGGCCAAGGGGCGCGACACGATGGAAATGCCAGACCGAAAACAGCGTTGTTGCGCCGCCGGCGAGCAGCGAGGTGGCGGCGACGCCGAGGACCGCCGCTCCGATCCAGCCGGTGAGCGTTCGCGCGAGGCCGCGTTGGCGTGGCGCGGTGTTCGGCTGCGCGCGCCAGACGGAGAAAACCCGCCAGCCTGCGATCAGGGCGGCGGTCGCGGCAAAGGACATCTGGAAACTCGGGCCGGCGATTTCGTGCGGCGACCAGACGAGGATCGCCAAGGCGGCGATGGCGAGGTTGCGCATGGTCAGCGCGGCGCGGTCGGCCATGACGGCGGCGAGCATGACGGCGACCATGAGGAAGGAGCGTTGCGTCGCCACGCCCGCGCCGGAGAGGAAGAGATAAAATGCGGCGGCGCCAAGTGCGGCGGCGGCGGCGAATTTCTTGACCGCATGGCGTTCAGCGAAGGCGGGAAACATCGCGAAGGCGAGACGCAGCCCGCCCATCACCAGACCGGCGACCAGCGCCATATGCAGGCCGGAGATCGACAGAACATGAAACAGGCCGGACACCCGCATGGCGTCGGCCAGGTCTTCCGGTACGCCCGCGGCGACGCCGACGATCAATGCGGCTGCGATTTCGCCCTCCGCCCCGCCGACACGGGCGCGGATGCGTTCGGCCATGGCGGTGCGGAGTTTTTCGACGCCGGCCGTGAAACTTGCCCGCCATCCCGCCGGCGCCGCCGCCGCGGGACGCGGCGTCCCGAGAAAAAAACCGTTGGCGCCGATGCCGTCGAACCAGGCGCGCCAGGAGAAATCGTAGCCGCCGGGCCTAACCGGCCCGGAAGGCGGCAGCAGCCGAACGCGGCCTTCAATGCCGACGCCGGGTATTGCGCCTGGAAACAGGCGGGCGGCGGTAACGCGAATGCGCTGCGGCGCGAAACGCAATGCCGGTTCGCGGGTCGACAGCACATCGAGCGTTATCCGCAACCGACCGGTCGCCTGACGTTCAATGGCGACAATGCGCCCGCTCACCTGCGTGGCGACGGCGCTGCCGAGCATGGGGGTCGAATGACGCCAGGACTCCGCCTTCGCCGCGATCAAGCCGGCGACAACGAGCAAGGGCAGCGCCGCCAGCATGCGGGCAAGCGGCCGGCCATGCGCCAGCCAGAGCGCCATCGACAACGCCAGGGCGGCGGCGAGCAATGCAATCCAACCCGGTTCCGCCGCCAAGACGGAATAAACATAAGCGCCGGCGCCGAAGAAGGGCGGCGCAAGCAGAAAGCCGCCGCCGCGCAGACGCTCGGTTTCCAGCGCCTCGGCAATGGCCGGCAATGCCTGTCCAACCTTTCTCGGCATCGCCCTGACAAGGGCGACTGCTCCATACCATTGGCGCGGGGGCATGCGGGCGGGCGGGCGCGGCGCGGGCAATGGCGCCACCAAATCCGGCGCTGGCGTACTGGTCAGCAGCCGCTCGTCCACCCGCCATTCGGCCTCGCGCACGCCCATTCGCCCGCCTCCCGCGGGAATGCTACACACCGCTGCCGAAATTGCAATTTTTGCGGGAAACATGTCAGCATCCCGGTTTTCCACCTGTTCGTCTTGAAAGAATTGAACGTTTGTTTTATTGTGAAATCGGGAGGACGAGATGGCGCGCACGATCGGATCGGACGGCGAAAAGACCCTTGCCGCCATTCGCGAACAGGCCTTGGCGCTGATTGCCCGGCGCGGCTACGAAGCGATGTCGATGCGCGCGCTTGCGGCGGCCGTCGGCGTACAGGCGGCGGCGCTTTATCGCTATTTCCCGACCAAGGAAGATTTGCTGTATTCGCTGATGGATGAACACATGACGGCTTTGCTGGCGTCGTGGACCATGTCCTGTCCGGCCAATGGCGACGCCCATGACACGCTGGCGGCTTTTGTGCGTCATCACGTCGCCTTCCATGTCGGGCGACGTCACTCGACCCATGTGTCGAACATGGAGTTGCGGGCGTTATCGCCTGAGCGGTTGACCGCGATCCTGAAATTGCGCGCCGCCTACGAGAAGGATTTGCGCCGCATCCTGCGCGAAGGGGCCGACGCCGGCCTGTTCGCCATTGACGACGCCGCCTTCACCGCCATGGCGATCATCCAGATGATCACCGGGGTCATCGTCTGGTTCCGCCCCGACGAGCGCCTGACCGTCGCCGATATCGCCGAAACCTATGTCGCCATGACCCTGCGCCTCGCCGGCGCCTTGCCCCGTGGAGTGTTCCGTGTACCGTCAATCGCTGCGCTTCGGACTGCCTGACGACATCGTCGCCCTGCAGGAAACCGTCCATCGTTTCGCCCAGGAGCGCATCGCGCCCCTGGCCGCGCAGATCGACCGCGACAATGATTTTCCCGCACATCTGTGGGCGGAAATGGGCGCGCTCGGACTCAATGGCGTGACCGCCGACCCCGATTTCGGCGGGTCGGGCATGACCTACCTCGCCCATGTGATCGCCATGGAGGAGATTTCCCGCGCCTCCGCCGCCGTCGGCCTGTCCTATGGCGCGCACTCCAATCTGTGCGTCAACCAGATCAACCGCTGGGGCACGGCCGAACAGAAAGCGAAATATCTGCCGGCGCTGTGCGCCGGCGAAGCGGTTGGCGCGCTGGCCATGAGCGAAGCCGGCGCCGGATCCGATGTGGTTTCGCTGAAGCTGCGCGCCGAAAAGAAAAACGACCGTTTCGTGCTGAACGGCTCCAAGATGTGGATTACCAACGGACCCGACGCCGACACGATCGTGGTCTATGCCAAGACCGATCCGGAACGCGGCGCCCGCGGCATCACCGCTTTTGTCATGGCGACGAAGACGCCGGGCTTTGCCGTGGCGAAGAAACTCGACAAGCTCGGCATGCGCGGCTCCAACACCGGCGAACTGGTGTTCGACAATGTCGAAATCCCGTTCGAGAACGTGCTGCACGAGGAAGGCAGGGGCGTCGAGGTGCTGATGAGCGGTCTCGACTATGAACGCACGGTGCTCGCCGGCGGGCCGCTCGGCGTGATGGCCGCCTGCCTCGACGTGGTCGTTCCCTATGTCCACGAGCGCCGGCAGTTCGACCGCGCCATCGGCGAGTTCCAGCTCGTGCAAGGCAAGCTTGCCGACATGTACACTTCGCTCAACGCCTGCCGCGCTTATGTCTACGCGGTGGCCTCGGCCTGCGACCGGGGCGAGACGACGCGCAAGGATGCCGCCGGCTGCATTCTTTATTCGGCTGAAAGGGCGACGCAGACGGCGCTCGACGCCATCCAGCTGCTCGGCGGCAATGGCTACACCAACGACTACCCGACCGGCCGGTTGCTGCGAGACGCCAAGCTCTACGAGATCGGCGCGGGCACAAGCGAAATCCGTCGCTGGCTGATCGGGCGGGAAATGATGGCGGAGGGGGCGTAGATCATTTTGCCATGATCATCGATTTGTGCCATGATATTGTTGAATTGGCATGAAGCAGTGAGGTTGCCAAATGAACGCATCCGGGAAATCGGGCGGTTTCGCCGAAACCCCGCAAAAGGACGACGAGCCGCCACAGGCCGTTTTCCTTGCTACGCCGCCCAAGCGCGAGACAGTCAAGCTCGGTGAAGGAGGTCGCTTTGTCATCCCGGCCGCGCTGCGCGAGGCCATGGGCGTCAAGCCGGGCGATACGCTGGTGATGCATGTCGAAGACGGCGAATTGCGGGTGCGCAATTGGCGCGAGGCTATCAAACGCATTCAGCAGATGGCGCAGAAATACAAGAGGCCCGGCGAAAGCGTTGTCGATGATTTCTTACGCGATCGGCGCGCCATGTGGGGTGAGGAGTGATTGTCGTCGATTCATCGGTTATCCTTGCGAATGTTTTTCGCGAGCCGGGCGGGGACAGCGTTCTCGATAGACTTTCCGATGCCGCTATGCTCAGCGTAAACGTCACCGAAGTCATTTCGAAACTCACCGAAAACGGCTGGGATTTCGACGATGCGGTCGCCGCATTCCAGACCTTCGGATTGGCGGTCTTCGATTTCGGAATCGATTTGGCAATTGACGCGGCCCGCCTTCATGCGCCGACGCTTCACAGGGGATTGTCGCTTGGCGACAGAGCCTGCCTGGCGTTGGCGCGCCGCGAGAAAGCGACGGCCCTGACGGCGGACCGGAAATGGGCCGACCTCAACCTCGGTTGTCAGATCGAACTTGTCCGATAGAAACGCCAGGATTCGCCATGCCCCCTCTTCCGACCGCCATCTCGCCCTCCTCCGATACGTTCCGCGCCAATGCCGAGCGCATGAAGGCGCTCGGCGCCGACATCGCGGCCAAGGCGGCCGAGATCGCGCTCGGCGGGCCGGCGGAGGCGCGCGAGCGCCACGTGTCGCGCGGCAAGCTGCTGCCGCGGGAGCGGCTGGCGCAATTGCTCGACCCCGGTTCGCCTTTTCTCGAAATCGGCCAGTTCGCCGCCTACGGGCTCTATTCGGGCGACATCGCCTCGGCCGGCCTGATCTGCGGCATCGGCCGGATCGAGGGCCGCGAGGTCATGGTCGTCGTCAACGACGCGACCGTGAAGGGCGGCACCTATTATCCGCTTACCGTGAAGAAGCATTTGCGCGCCCAGGAGATCGCGCTGGAAAACCGCTTGCCCTGCATTTATCTCGTCGATTCCGGCGGCGCCAATTTGCCGAACCAGGACGAGGTGTTCCCGGATCGCGACCATTTCGGCCGCATCTTCTTCAATCAGGCGACCATGAGCGCCGCCGGCATTCCGCAGATCGCCTGCGTCATGGGCTCGTGCACGGCCGGCGGCGCCTACGTGCCGGCGATGAGCGACGAGAGCATCATCGTCAAGGGCAACGGCACGATCTTCCTCGGCGGTCCGCCGCTGGTGAAGGCGGCGACGGGCGAGGAAGTGACGGCGGAGGATCTCGGCGGGGCCGAGGTGCATACGCGCGAATCGGGCGTCGCCGACCACTACGCCCAGGACGACGCACACGCGCTCGCCATCGTGCGGCGGATCGTCAGAAACCTGAATCGGAACAAGGAGGTCGGCCTGGAATTGCGCAAACCGATTCCGCCGGTTCACGCGGCCGATGAGCTTTATGGCGTCATCCCGGTCGACCACCGCACACCTTACGACGTGCGCGAGGTGATCGCCCGCATCGTCGACGGCTCCGAGCTCGACGAGTTCAAGCGCAATTACGGCACGACCCTGGTCACCGGTTTCGCCCATATCCACGGCATGCCGGTCGGGATCCTCGCCAACAACGGCGTGCTGTTTTCGGAAAGCGCGCTGAAAGGCGCGCATTTCATCGAATTGTGCGCGCAGCGCAAAATCCCCCTTCTGTTCCTGCAGAACATCACCGGCTTCATGGTCGGGCGCAAATACGAGGCTGGCGGCATCGCCAAGGACGGCGCGAAGCTGGTCACCGCCGTCGCCACGGCGCGCGTGCCGAAGGTCACCGTCATCATCGGCGGCTCGTTCGGCGCCGGCAATTACGGCATGTGCGGGCGGGCCTATTCGCCGCGCTTCCTGTGGATGTGGCCGAACGCGCGCATCTCGGTAATGGGCGGCGAACAGGCCGCCACCGTGCTGGCGCTGGTCAAGCGCGAGGGCATCGAGCGCAAGGGCGGCGCGTGGTCGGAAGAAGAGGAAGCGGCGTTCCGCGCGCCGATCCTCGACAAATACGAGCGCGAGGGCCAGCCGCTCTATTCCTCCGCGCGGCTGTGGGACGACGGCATCATCGACCCGGCGAAAACGCGCGAGGTGGTGGCGCTGAGCTTGTCGGCGGCGCTCAACGCGCCGATCGAGGAGACGCGGTTCGGGATGTTCAGGATGTGAGGTTTCTCCCCTGCGGCAGGCGCGGCGCCGGGTAGCCCAGTGAACGGATGTTTTGCGTCCCGCCGAAATCCTTCCAATGTATTTTCCGCACTGCCTTGCAATTGGCGCATTCGCCGCCTAGATAAGCGCCATCGAATTTGCTGACGAACATTGTTTCCGCGCCAATGCGCTTCTGACGATCTTCCTTCTCAAAATCGAAAAATACGACGCACGGCGTGTTGCCGGGCGTTGAAATCTCCTGTCGATTGAAAGGAAATCGTCATGACCATCGGAACCGTGAAATTCTTCAACTCCACCAAGGGCTTCGGCTTCATTCAGCCGGAAGACGGCTCGACCGACGTGTTCGTTCACGTCTCGGCCGTCGAGCGCGCCGGCCTCGGCTCCATCGTCGAAGGCCAGAAGCTGTCCTTCGATTCGGTGCGCGACGCCCGCAACGGCAAGTTCGCCGCCGAGAACCTTCGCGCGGTCTGATCGACCGCTGCTTTCGGCCTTCGACCACGGATGTACTGGCGCTGGCCGTCGAAGCAATGAAGGAAAAGGCCGGGGATCCCCGGCCTTTTTTCGTTTGGGGCAAAGGAAAAGTCCATGAAAACCATCCCCGAAGGGATTTTCAAGCCGAAGCCGAACGCCGCCGAAACGCGCAACGACGCCATGTCCCGGCTGGTCCGCGACATTCATGACGCCGAAACGGCCGCGCGCGAGGCCAAGACCCTGAGGCTGCGGCTCGCCCGGCTCGAAATGGAACGCCTGGCGCCCGCGCCCGCAACGCCGGTAAAAGCCAAACGCAAACCGGCAAAATAGGCGGAGCGTCGCCGCCCGCCGCTTGCCTTCGGCCCTCAAAACGCTATCAATCCGCTATCAACGGAGTGCAGCCCATGGGCCAGATCGTGGTGCGGCGAGTCGACGACGCCATCATCGAGGCGGTAAAGGCGCGGGCCAAGGCCAACCACCGCTCTACCGAGGCGGAGGTGCGCGCCATTCTCGAGGAGGCGGTGTTGGCGCCGCCCCAGCCGAGGCGGCGTAGCCTGCTGGATTTCGTCGGCATTGCGCCGACCGGACGCACCATGGAAGAAATCACCGCGGACATTCGCGCGCTGCGCGACGAGTGGGACGAGTGACCGTGGCGGAACGCTACTATCTCGACTCCAACACGGTCATTGCCATTATCGAGCGGAACACTCCGCCGACAGAGGCGCAGACCGCGTTCCTTCGCGCCGCCGAGGACGGCGAAATCGCGGCGTTGTCTTCCGACCTGACGCTGTCCGAGTGCCTGGTGCGGCCGATCCGCGATGGCAACAAGTCGCTGATCGAAGCGATCCTTGCCTTCCTCGACGGCGGCGATGCGCTCCCGCTCGCCCCACTCGGCCGGACAATCATGATCCGGTCGGCCGAACTGCGCGCCGCCTTCGGCATGAAGCTGCCCGACGCCGTGCATGTGGCCTGCGCGCGCGAAGCCGGCTGCACCGTGATGCTCAGCGCCGACAAGGCGATGCGCTTGCCGCCGGGGATGCGACGGATCAGCTGGGACGATCTCGGGAAGGAGCCGGCATGACCGCCATCCGCACGCTCCTCATCGCCAATCGCGGCGAGATCGCCTGCCGCATCCTGCGCACGGCGCGGCGCATGGGCTTGCGCACGGTAGCGGTTTACTCCGACGCCGACACGAACGCGCTGCACATCGCCATGGCGGACAGCGCGGTGCGCATCGGCCCCGCCCCTGTCGGCGAGAGCTATCTCAAGGGCGAGGCGATCATCGCGGCGGCGAAGGCCGCCAGCGCGGACTCGATCCATCCTGGCTATGGTTTCCTCTCGGAAAACCCGGATTTCGCTGAAGCCGTGATCGCGGCCGGGCTGACCTGGGTCGGGCCGCCGCCTGCCGCCATCCGCGCCATGGGGCTGAAGGACGCCGCCAAGCGGCTGATGGAAAAGGCCGGCGTGCCGGTCGTTCCGGGCTACCACGGCGACGGACAGGCGCTGGTGCTGCTCGCCGGCAAGGCGCGCGAGATCGGCTATCCGGTGCTGATCAAGGCGCGCGCCGGCGGCGGCGGCAAGGGCATGCGCCGTGTCGAGCATCCCGACGACTTCGCCGAGGCGCTGGCCGGCGCGCGGCGCGAGGCGAAGAGCGCCTTCGGCGACGACCGCGTGCTGGTGGAGAAATACGTCGTCTCGCCGCGTCACATCGAGGTGCAGGTGTTCGGCGACGCGCACGGCAATGTCGTCCACCTGTTCGAGCGCGACTGCTCGGCCCAGCGCCGGCACCAGAAGGTGATCGAGGAAGCCCCCGCCCCCGGCATGAGCCGCGCCGTGCGCGCCGCCATGACGTCGGCCGCCGTGAAAGCGGCGCAGGCCATCGGCTATCAGGGCGCCGGCACGATCGAATTCATCGCCGACGGATCGGGGCCGCTCGATCCGGCGCGGTTCTGGTTCATGGAAATGAACACGCGCCTGCAGGTCGAGCATCCCGTGACCGAAATGGTCACCGGCGTCGATCTGGTCGAGTGGCAGTTGCGCGTGGCGGCGGGCGAAAAACTGCCGCTGGCGCAAGACGACATCCGCCTCGATGGCCACGCTTTCGAAGCGCGGCTCTATGCCGAGGATGCATCGCGGGGTTTCTTGCCGGCGACTGGCGCGTTGCACCATCTCGCTTTACCATCGGCGGCGCATTTGCGCATCGAGACCGGTGTGCGGCCTGGCGATACGGTCACGCCATTCTACGATCCGATGATCGCCAAAATCGTCGCGCACGGGCCCGACCGGACGACGGCGCTCACCCGGCTGGCCGAAGCGCTGGAGGAAACGCAGGTCGCCGGCTGCACCGTCAACGCCGGTTTTCTCGCCGCGCTCGCCCGCGACGCCGATTTTGCCGCCGGGCGAGTCGATACCGGCCTGATTGCGCGCAAACAGGCGGCGCTGACGACGATCCCCGAGCCGGCAGAAGCGCAGATCGCTTCCGCCGCGCTCGCTGCTTCCGGTCTTTATGCCGGCGGCGGCGGCGATCCGTGGGATGCTTTGGCCGGCTACGCCCATTTCGGCGCGATGGCGCGGCGGGTGGAGATCAAACGCGGCGGAGACAGCATCGTCGCGTCGGTGCGCATCGCGGGCGCGGGAGAAGCCGAAGTGGCGGTTGGCGGCGCGACCTTTTCCCTCCCGCTTGAGTCTCGCGGCCCAATCTCCCCCCTTGCGGGGGAGATGTCGCCGAAGGCGACAGAGGGGGTCGGCGCCCCTCGCGCCAGTCACCCCCCTCTGCCCTGCCGGGCATCTCCCCCTCAAGGGGGGAGAATGGCCAATCGCCATCCGCCATCCGCACCCCCGGCTTCGTCACCGTGTTCGTGCGCGGCCACGCCGTCGCGTTTGCGATCCCCGATCCGCTGGAGCGCGACGAGGACGCGGGGGCTTCGGCCAGCCGCCTGACCGCGCCGATGCCGGGTCTGGTGAAAATCGTGCGCGCGACGGCGGGCGACGCGGTGAAGAAGGGCCAGCCGCTGCTGGTGCTGGAGGCGATGAAGATGGAACACACGATCGCCGCGCCGCATGACGGCGTCATTGCCGAAATCGCGGCCGAAGGCGCGCAGGTGAGCGATGGCGCGGTGCTGGCGCGCTTCGAGGACGCTGCGTAAGGACCGGAAAATAAAACGGGCCGCGCCGGATGTTCCCCCCGGTCGCAGCCCTTGAAAATTCCGGTCCGTCCGTCCCCCGACAGGTCCCCACCCCGGGAATGGTCTGACCGATGCGCGGCGCGTCGCCTCTTTGCCTCGCCGCGTCGGATGTCGCCTGCCGCCGTAAGTCCCTACGGCCCCTGGCAGGCGTCGTTTGTTCTTAGTGAACGGTCATCCACTGGCGCGCTTCACGCAGGGCGCGAGCAATGTCCGTCTTGTCCATCGAGCGGCCGAGTTCGGCGCGCAGTTCGGCGGCGCGGCTCGATCCCTTGATCGCGGCGATGTTGAACCATTTGTGGGCGGCGACCAGATCGACGTCGCAATCGCGGCCCGTCGCATACATCATGCCGAGTTCGAACATGATGTCGGCTTCCGCCGCACCGCCCATCGAACCGATCTGGCCTTCAAGCATCTCGAAACGCGCCATTTTCCCCGTCCTTTTCTTTTCGCCCCGGCCACCGTTTCGTCCCTGAAGAAGCGGCCGTCCATGGATCGAGAGAATGGCGACAGGGCTTGAATCCGGCGTTAAGCGGAAGGCTTAAGGGAGAGAAAATGAAACAAAAACAGAGGGTAAATTCAGCACTTCGTTAAACATCGAAAGGGCTGCAAACGCCCGGTTCGGCGCTGTTCCGCTGGTGAAAAGGCAAACGATGGCCGAAAGGAAGCCTTCACCATGGACGAGCGAAATCGCGCCATAGTCGCGCCTGAATTCAAGTGGACAAGCTTCCGCTACGTGACGCTTCCGTTTTTGCGCAAGCTGCATTAGCGTCAGGCCTGCAAGGGACTTGCATGATGGCCGCTGGGGTCCGTCAACCGATTTCCGGGAGGAAAAACATGATCCGCAAATACGCATTCGCCGCCGTGGCGGTTTTCGCTTTCGCCGCGCCGGCGCTGGCCGACGCTATCGAAGGGAACTACGTCACGCCCGCCGGCACGAAGATGTCGATCGCCGCGTGTGGCGCTTCGTTCTGTGTGACCGCAAAAAGCGGCAAGCATGCAGGCAAGTCGATCGGCAGTTTCAAGACCAGCTCGGGCGGCTACAAGGGATCGCTCACCGATCATGACAAAGGCAAGACCTACAACGGCAAGGGTCGGCTTTCCGGCGGCAATCTCGTCATGAGCGGCTGCGTGCTCGGCGGATTGATCTGCCGCAGCGAAACCTGGAATCGCCAGTAACACATTCCGTACGATGCGAGCGGCCCGGCCCATCGCGGCCGGGCTTTTCGTTTCAGCGCGCCTTCTGGCCGAACAACACCTTCTGGGCCTCCTTGTCGTCGGCGAGGTTGCGGCGGTATTCTTGGCCGACGGCCATGCCGCGCTCCACCGCCGGGCGCGCCATCAGCGCCTCGAACCAGCGTTTGAGAAAAGGAAAGTCGTCGAGGTCCTGGCCCTGGTTTTTCCACGGGCGCACCCAGCCGACGCAGGCCATGTCGGCGATTGAGTAGTCGCCGGCGAGGAAGTCGCGGTCGGCGAGACGCTTGTTCATCACGCCATAAAGGCGATTGACCTCGTTGGTGTAGCGGGCAATCGCATAAGGCACCTGCTCGGGCGCATATTGGCGGAAATGGTGGGCTTGCCCGGCCATCGGGCCCAAACCGCCCATTTGCCAGAACAGCCACTGGTCGACCTCGACACGGCCACGCTCGTCGCCGGGATAGAAGCGGCCGAACTTGCGGCCGAGGTACTGCAGGATCGCGCCCGACTCGAAAACCGAGATCGGCTCACCGCCCGGACCGTCAGGGTCGACGATGGCCGGCATGCGGTTGTTCGGAGAAATGGCGAGGAATTCGGGGGCGAATTGTTCGCCGCGGCCGATATTGACGTATTTGACCGTGTAGGGAACGCCGAGCTCCTCCAGCAGAACCGTGATCTTCCAGCCGTTCGGCGTCGGCCAGTAGTAGAGGTCGATGGGTTGGGTCTGGATGGTCATTTCGGGGCTTTCTTTTCGTCCATTCAATGTACGCTTGGCTTTGCGGCGGAAAGCGGAATTCCACCCCCACCCCTGACCCTCCCCACAAGGGGGAGGGAGTCAAGGGCGAACTGCGCTATCCTGCGAATGACGGACACTTCGGCGCGTCGGTGCGATATCCCCCTCCCCCTCGTGGGGAGGGGTCAGGGGTGGGGGTATCCTTTCCCGTTAACCTCCTTGAACCGTGCATGAACGGCCCGATCAGCACCGGTTCAAAGCGCCGGGCGCAGAGTCGCACGCATGGAAGGGGAACACTCCATGTCGTCGCGCCAGTTCGCCATCGTCGCCCTGCTGGTGACGATTCTCGGCATCGCATTCGCCAGCTTCGTGGTCGACCCGGCAAGACCGACCGGCATCGCCGCCGGACCGGAAGCGCCCTGCGCGCTGCGCCAGGGTTGGGTATGCGCCAGACATTCAGGGAAAACGCCATGATCGCCACCAAAGCCGGGTTGCTGGCGCTGGCGCTCATCGCGACACTCGCCGGCGCGGCGCTGAAGCCCTCGGCATCGACGTCCGACGGCGTCTCGCCACGCCTGATCGAGGGACGCGGCGGAAAAGCGCCACGCATCGGTTTCGCATTGCATGTCGCGCTGCAAAATCGCTGATGAGGGCGTTTCGTCGTCCAGCGGAATTGTCCAGGGACGAAACGCTTTAGCTGTAAACCGTCACAAATCGCCGCTATAGAGCGTCATGGAAAAGACGCTTCACACCCCCTTCGACATCGCCCGCCCGCAACCCTACCCCCGCCAGAGCTTCACCGACGCGGCCGAAGCCGTGAAGGCGCTGCGGGCGCTCTACGACCGCAATACAAATTTCCTGCGCGAGGCCTTCTCGCGTTTCGCCGCTGGCGAGGATGGCGAACGGCGTTACCGCGCCACCTATCCGGAACTCAGCCTCGAGACGGCATCGTTCGCGCATATCGATTCGCGCCTCGCCTTCGGCCATGTGCCGGCGCCCGGCCACTACGCCACGACAATCACGCGGCCGGACCTGTTCGAATCCTACCTCACCGAACAGATCCGCCTGCTGATCCGCCACCACAATGTGGCGGTCACCATCGGCGAATCGGAAACCCCGATGCCGCTGCATTTCGCCTTCGGAGAAGGCGCCCATGTGGAAGGCGCGGCCGACGCGCTGAAGCGGCCGCTGCGCGACGTGTTCGACGTGCCGGACCTTGTCCATCTCGACGACCGCATCGCCAACGGCACGCATGAGCCGCGCCCGGGCGAACCGCTGCCGCTCGCCCCTTTCACCGCGCCGCGCATCGACTATTCGCTGCACCGGCTGACGCATTACACCGCGACCAGCCCGTCGCATTTCCAGAATTTCGTGCTGTTCACCAACTACCAGTTCTACATCGACGAATTCGTCGATTACGCCCGCAACCTGATGGCCAAGGGCGGCGAAGGCTATTCAGCCTTCATCGAGCCCGGCAATGTCGTCACCAGGGCCGGCGATCTGGAGCCGACAGATGGCGTCGCGCCGGCGCGCCTGCCGCAAATGCCGGCCTATCATCTGGTCAAGCCCGGTCATGGCGGCATCACCATGGTCAATATCGGCGTCGGCCCCTCCAACGCCAAGACGATCACCGACCATATCGCCGTGCTGCGCCCGCACGCCTGGCTGATGCTCGGCCATTGCGCCGGCCTGCGCAACACGCAGGCGCTCGGCGATTATGTGCTGGCGCACGCCTATGTGCGCGAGGACCATGTGCTTGACGACGATCTGCCGGTGTGGGTGCCGATCCCGGCGCTGGCCGAGGTGCAGGTCGCCATGCAGGAGGCGGTGGCCGAAACGACCGGGCTTTCCGGCTACGAGCTGAAGCGCATCATGCGCACCGGCACGGTCGCGACCATCGACAACCGCAACTGGGAACTGCGCGAGCAGAAGGGGCCGGTCAGGCGGTTGTCCCAATCGCGCGCGATCGCCCTCGACATGGAATCGGCCACCATCGCCGCCAACGGCTTCCGCTTCCGCGTGCCCTACGGCACGCTGCTGTGCGTTTCCGACAAGCCGCTGCACGGCGAACTGAAGCTGCCGGGCATGGCCACGGATTTCTACAAACGGCAGGTGGCGCAGCATCTGACCATCGGCATCCGGGCCATCGAGAAACTAGCAGCGATGGGGCCGGACAAGCTGCATTCGCGCAAATTGCGCAGCTTCAGCGAAACGGCGTTTCAGTAGGGACTACCTAATCGCGCAATATTCCGTAGCACACCAATTTGCAAAAATCTCATCCGTAGTTCGGCAGAATATTGTCACTTTATCGACTAGATCCTTAACTTTAACCGGCGTTTTTGTTGCCAGGGGATCACCATGAGCTATATTATTTCTCGTTTCTACCAAGTGGTTTATGGTATTTATTACAATCAGTGAGTTTCCTTTTTGTTTTCTCTTAAAAGCTGCTTCAAAACCCTCGAAGCCAAATCTGTTGAAGTATTTTTTTATCTTATCGAAGGCTGGATTCGCAAATCCTTTATTGAAATCGCTCGCGGGTATTTGGACCGGAAAATTTCCGTCACGTGACCAATGATTAATTTCCGATCCGATGAAATCAAACATTTTTGCTGCAATCTTCTGTGGATCTCGCGAATCAAATATCGCCTCTATTTTTTCTTTTGATATGTGAAAATAGAACTGGACTGGAATTTTTTCCCTGCCTACTTTGCGCTCATATATTCTATCAATCACTAATTCACCGAGTTCTTTTATATATGCTTCTAAATGACTCGAAAGCAAAACTACGGCTCCACGGCACATTGCATTTGCTTCGAATTGTTCTTCCCGGACTTCGAGCTTAAGCTGCCTTGCGGCCGAGTTCGCAAGTATGACAACTTCTCTTTTTCTCTCAATAAAAGAGCCATATGATTCGGTAAATCGCGTCATTTTAGGATAGATCGCTGAAATGTTTTTCCCATATCTCGAATCGTCTTTTAGTTCTTCGTGTATGATCGACCGCGCGCCCTATCAGGTCGTTAAACTCTTCTATCTGAAGTAGCTGAAAATACTTGTTGCGAAACTCTTCCCTGATAATTTTGGCGCCGTTGGCATCGAACCGGATTGCATAATTCATCACCAAATCAAAAAGCGCTTTATTAATTTGCCTTGACCCCGTGCGCCGAAAACATTCGGAATTATCAAACCAAATAAGTGCGACATCAATCGCACGATGCCATACAGATGATAATTCATGTATTTTCTTTTGGCTATATTTTCTTCCTTCCTGCGCAGCATCATTTAACCATTGCTTCAAAGGTGTCCTGTACGAGGCAGCCCCTAAATTATAGAAAGCAAAAAATCGCAACACCGTTTCTTCATCGCGCAATCTCTCATCTCGTTTCTTTTTCCCCTTCAACAACAACCACTTCGGCGATTCAGCAAGTTCAGACAGCAATTCATTTAATGGTCCACGAAATATACAATTCCTCAACTCTTGAGAATTTAGTGGCACAGTATTGGTATTTAATCTTTCAAATACGTCAAATTTAATTTCAGGATGAGATTGATTTGTTATTACGACGCACCTGAGTGTATGCGTTTTAATTTGGCGTTGAATTTTTACCGGTATTTGAAAAAAAATAGACCATTGAGCTCTTTCATTACTTCCAAATCTTTTAATTTAAACTGATTTTCAGAAAATCGAAAAATCGAATATAATCTTTGCTGCCCATCTATAACATCTAATTCAAAATTTTCATTTTGAGATAAATAGCATGGCGGAATTGGAACATTCAGCAATATTGACTCTATTAGACACGACGCGAGGCCATCGTTCCATACATATTTTCTCTGGACCTTTGGGCGATCTGAAATCGGACGGAGAAAAATTACTCCTCCCTTTATCTAATCTACAAGAGAATCTACACCTACATCGTATGGCTGTGTAATCACTTGCCGATCCTTTAACAGACGCTCGTCCGGATCAGGCAAATTTGGGTCGTCCTCAGGTTCGAAAAGCGTTGTATTCTCGGACATTTTTCACCTTCTCGGCGCCACGGTAGCCGAAACATTCACCTTTTCAAGCTTGGGGGTAGGAGGAAATCACCACCCCGCCTCGATATCCCGCTTCAGCATCGCTCTGTCCCCTTTGAGCCAGCCATCGCGGTCGGCCTTGAGGTAGAGGACAAAGCTGAGGCCGCCCTTGCCGGCGAGCGCGGCGGCGGCGATCTCGGCCGGGACGATGGTGGTGCGGCCGTATTGTTCGCGCCGCGGCAGGCCGAGCGCCATCACATGGTCGACCAGTTCGGCGCAGAACAGCGCCTCGCTTTCTCCGGCATCCATGTGGAAATCGTAAGGAACGCCGAGATGGGCGAAATAGCCGCGCGCGGCGCGGGCGCGGGCGGTCTTTCCGAGTCCGGTGCGCAGCACGACCAGCTGGTCGGCGTCGATGGCCTTGTTCAGCGGCGACAGCTTGTCCCGGCTGGACAGCGCCTCGACATAGACCCTGCCGGCGCGGATGGCGGCGTGATGAGGCTTCACGGCCGGATCCGACCAGACGCCGAGCGCCTTCAGATCTTTCTCGCCGCCGAGATAGACCACGGCATGAGCGAACTGGCCGGGGATGAGATGGCCGGTCAGGCGGCCATTCGATTTGGTCAGCACGATATCGAGGGGCCGGAGCGTGCGGGCGAGCAGCGCCATCGCATCGCTCCGCCGGCCGATGCGGCCATGTCGCCAGACGACATGGGCGGCGGCGCGACCGAAGGGTTCGGCCACCGGTTCAACCAGCTTGATCACCCAGGGCGGATAGGGTTCGGCGGGATTGTCACGACACGCGCGCGGCTGATTGACATGCAACTGGCCGCCGGAATCGACGTAGTCGGCCATCGCCGGCGTCACGGCCAACAGCAGACTTGCCAAAAGCGCCAGAATGCGGCGCATGATCCTCGCCCCCTGTGGAGCGAATTATCCTTCAGCATCGGGTTGATTACGTTGACCGGGGTCAATCCAGGCTGCGGATCGCCCAGGCCGCGACGGTCCTCATTTCGTGGCGACGAGCCGGCGCAGCATCTTTTCCACATTGCCGCCGTCGCGATGCTCCTTCTCGTCGAAGGCGCGCTGCCTGGCGTCATAGGCGACGACGGTTTTCTTGACGTCCTTCATCATGGCGGCGGTCGCCGCGCGGCAGCCCGGTTTGTCCTTCATCGAGAAGCCGTGCAGCTTGCGGTCGATTGAGCCGGCCAGTTCCTTGCCGAGGCGGCCATGGACCTCCTCGTGCTTCTCGACGCCGGAGATAAAGGCGCTCCAGCGCCTGGAGACATCGGCCGGCAATTTGCCCGAGGGCTTGGGATAGACATAGGTGATGGCGAGATCGAACTCGGCGTTTTTCGTGCGGCAGACGCCGTTCTTGTGGACCATGTCGCCACGCACGGCCGGCTTGAAGCGGGTGACGGCGATGGCTTTTGATAAAAACCCGTGGCGCGGCCCCTTGCGGGCCATCGAGCGCACCAGATCGACACCGGTCTTGCCGGAGATCGAATAATATTCGGTCTTGACCGTGACCTTGCCGGCCATGGCCGGCGCGGCGAATGCGATCGACGCCGCGATCGCGGCAAGCCAAAGAACGCGTCGCATGGCCTTCTCCCTCGATATTATCCAGTAGAGCGAAGGTCGGGGCCGGGCGCAACCGCCTTTTCAATCACATGTTGGCGTAGAGCGGGCCTTCGCCGCCCTGCGGCACCGTCCAGGTGATGTTGCCGTTCGGGTCCTTGATGTCGCAGGTTTTGCAGTGGACGCAGTTCTGGGCGTTGATGACGAATTTCGCCTCCGCCCCCTCGCCGGCCCATTCATAAACGCCGGCCGGACAATAACGCGTCGACGGACCGCCGAAAACCCCAAGCTCGGAGGCTTTCTGCAGGCCCGGATCGGCGACTTTCAGATGCACCGGCTGGTTTTCCTCGTGGTTGGTCGAGGACAGGAACACCGACGACAGGCGGTCGAAGGAAACGACGCCATCGGGCTTGGGATAGTCGATGCGCTTGTGGTTCGCGGCCGGCTCGGTCGAGTCCGCGTCGGTCTTGCCGTGCTTCATGGCGCCGAAGGGCGAGAGGCCGAACAGCGTGTTCAGCCACATGTCGACCCCGCCGAGGATGACGCCGCCGATGGTGCCGAATTTCGACCACAACGGCTTGACGTTGCGGACCTTGCTCAAATCCCTGCCGATCGGCGAAGCGCGCCAGCCATTCTCGTAGCCGGCGAGTTCGTCCTGGGCGCGGCCTTCGGCAATGGCGGCGGCGACCTGTTCGGCGGCCAGCATGCCGCTCACAACCGCGTTATGGGTGCCCTTGATGCGCGGCACGTTGACGAGGCCGGCGGCGCAGCCGATCAGCGCCCCACCCGGGAACACCAGTTTCGGCACCGATTGGTAACCGCCCTCGGTGATGGCGCGCGCACCATAGGCGAGGCGCTTGCCGCCCTCGAACACGTGGCGAATCGCCGGATGGGTCTTGAAGCGCTGAAATTCCTCGAACGGGGAAATCCACGGATTCTTGTAGTTCAGATGGACCACAAAGCCGACCGCAACCAGATTGTCACCGAGATGGTAGAGGAACGAGCCGCCGCCGGTCTTCAGATCGAGCGGCCAGCCGAAGGAATGCTGGACGAGGCCCGGACGGTGGTGCTCCGGCTTGACCTGCCAGAGCTCCTTCAGGCCGATGCCGAATTTGCCAGGTTCGCGGCCCTCGTCCAGATTGTACTTGGCGATCAATTGCTTGGCGAGCGAGCCGCGCGCGCCTTCGCCGATCAGGACGTATTTGCCGCGCAATTCCATGCCCGGCTGATAACCGGCGCCGTGCGTTCCGTCCTTCTCGACGCCCATGTCGCCGGTGGCGACGCCGACAACGCGGCCGGCGTCGTCGTAGAGCACCTCCGCGGCGGCGAAACCGGGATAGATTTCGACGCCGAGCGCCTCGGCTTTTTGGGCGAGCCAGCGCGCCACTTCACCGAGCGAAACAATGAAATTGCCGTGATTGCTCATCAGCGGCGGCATGACGAAATTGGGCAGGCGCACCGAACCGGCATGGCCGAGAATGAGGAAATGATCGGCGGTTACCGGCGTGCGGAACGGGTGGCCCTCTTCTTTGCGCCAGCCGGGCAGCAGCGCGTCGAAGCCGGACGGATCGACGACCGCGCCGGACAGGATATGGGCGCCGACTTCGGAGCCTTTTTCCAGCACGACGACCGACAAATCGGCATTGAGCTCCTTGAGGCGGATGGCGGCGGACAGGCCGGCCGGACCGGCGCCGACGATCACGACATCGAATTCCATGCTTTCGCGTTCGCTCATCGGTTCCTCCTGACTCATGAACGGCACTCTAGCGCGCGCGGAAATTTTCGCGATGTCCGCGTTGACACCTGGCCCATAAAAAACGACACCCAAGTATATTCCGTTGACGTAAACGTCAATATGAACGGTTGTCGCGGACGGACGATTGGCCTTTGGCGCATGGTCGGATAGATCAGGAGCATGACGCCGCTGCCGACCCTTCGCGATGTGCTGAGTTTCTACGCCGAAGCCGGCGTCGATGCAGCGCTGGCCGATGCGCCGATCAACCGCTTCGCCGCGCCGGAATCAAAGGCGGTTCCGGCGCGCGCCGATGACGAGACGGGGATCAAACCGGGCCGGCCGGCTACTCCTCTTCCAACCGCCGTCATCGTCAACCGGGCCAGCGTTCCCGACGACACCCAGATCGCCCGCGCCCGGGCGCTTGCCGGCCAGGCGGCTACGCTCGATGAACTGCGCGCCGCGATGGACGGGTTCGACGGCTGCAATCTGAAATTCACCGCCAAGCAAATGGTCTTCGCCGACGGGAACCCGCAAGCCGGAAACCACGTTCGTCGGCGAGGCGCCCGGCCGGACGAGGATATCGAAGGCCTGCCCTTCGTCGGCCGCTCGGGCAAGCTGCTCGACCGCATGCTGAAGGCGATCGGCCTCGACCGGAGCAAGGCCTATATCGCCAATGTGATCCCTTGGCGGCCGCCCGGCAACCGCACGCCGACGCCGCTCGAAACCGAAATCTGCCGGCCCTTCATTGAGCGGCAGATCGAACTGGCGAACCCGGACGTGCTGGTGACGCTGGGCGGACCGGCGGCGAAAGTCGTGCTCGGCACGCCGGAAGGGATCATGCGGCTGCGTGGCAATTGGGGCGTGCACAGGACCGCTTCCGGCATGGCGATCCCGGTGATGCCGACGCTGCATCCGGCTTATCTGCTGCGCAACCCGGCGCACAAGAAGCTCGCCTGGCGGGATTTCCTGGCGGTGAAGGCGAAGCTGACGGGCGGGGTCTGACTACCCTTCCGCTGACCGCTCCAGCCCCAGCCGCCTCTCCCGCCAAATGATGGCCAGGCCGGCGGCGACGACGATCAGCCCGCCGGCGAGCATCTGCCAGGTCGGCGCGTCGGCGAAGACCACCCAGCCGATGGCGAGCGACAGCAGGAACGACACATATTCGAACGGCGCGATGGTGGAGACGTCGGCGTAGCGGTAGCAGGAGGTCATCAGCACCTGGCCCAGCCCGCCGAAAAAACCGCCAAGAACCAGCAGTCCGAGGGCGCGCGGCTCCGGCATCTGCCAGCCGAACGGGATTGACAGCAACGCCAACGCCGCCGAGGTCATGGAAAACCACAGCACGATGGTGTTGGTCGCCTCCTTCGCCACCAACCGGCGCACCTGGATCATCGCGCCGGCGGCGAACGCGGCCGAGCCGATGACGGCGAGAGCGCCGAAGGCCAGTTCCCGGCTTGCCGCGTCCGGCGCATTGAGCACCGTCAGGCGCGGCCAGGAGGCCATAACGACCCCGGCAAGCCCGAGAATGACAGCGCTCCAGCGATAGACACGGACCTTCTCTTTCAGAAACGCCCAGCCGAGCACCACGGTGAACAGCGGCATGGCGTAACCGATCACCACCGCTTCGGGCAGCGGCAGATGGGTCAGGCCGTAGAAGCCGAGCCCCATCGAAGTGACGCCGATGACGCCACGCCAGATCTGGCCGGCTGGATCGGTGGTGCGGAAAGCCGACCAGCCCTCGCCGGTGAAAAACACATAGACCGTCACCGGAAAGATGGCGAAGAATGAGCGGAAGAAGACGATCTCGCCCGGCGGCAGCGGGCCGGCAAGCTTGATCAGCGTGAACATGGCGATGAAGGCGCCGACGGCTGCGACCTTCAGCGCGATGCCCTTCAGCGGCCGGTTCTCGGTTGTCGTCGCCGGTTTCGCCACTTTTCCGGTCAATCCTTCGCCGCCTGGATGGCGGACCAGATGCGCAGCGGCGTCGCCGGCATATCGATGTGGTCGATTCCATAGGCGCGATACAGCGCGTCGGCGATGGCGTTCATCGTCGCCGGCGCGGCCCCGATCGTGCCGGCCTCTCCGGCCCCCTTGATGCCGAGGGCGTTGGTGGTCGAGGGCACGTTGCGGGTCTCGAAATGGAAATGCGGCAAGTCATCGGCGCGCGGCATGGCGTAATCCATGAAGGTGGCGGCGATCATCTGGCCGTCATCGCCATAAACGGCGTTTTCCATCAGGGCCTGGCCGATGCCCTGGGCCGCGCCGCCATGCACCTGGCCGGCGAGAAGGAGCGGGTTCACCGTCGCGCCGAAATCGTCGACGATGGTGTAGCGGACGATTGTTGTCGCGCCGGTTTCGGGGTCGATCTCGACTTCGACGATATGGGTTCCGTTAGGATAGGTCGCCTCGTCCTGGACGAATTCGCCGAACGCGGTGCGGTCCTCGGCCGATTTGGCGGCGCGGGCGATGGCTGCGTAATCGATGCGGCGGTCGGTGCCGACGATCAGCGCCGCGCCATCGACGAGTTCGATGTCCTCGGGCGACGCTTCCAGTTCGTCGGCGGCGAGGCGGCGCAGCTTCCTCGCCATATCCTCGCCGGCGCGCGCCGCCGAGACGCCGCCGAGCGGGATCGAGCGCGAGCCGCCGGTGCCGCCGCCCTTGGGCAGAGCGTCGGAATCGCCTTGGCGCAGCACGATGCGGGAGGCATCGCAATTCAGCGCACCGGCGACGAATTGCGCGTAGGCGGTGGCGTGGCCCTGACCGTTCGATTGCGTGCCGATGTCGAGGGTGAGCCCACCATCGGCCTCCAGCGTCAGTTTGGCCGGCTCTGAACCGGCAAAGGCGCAAGCCTCGATATAGGTCGCCATGCCGATGCCGGCGATTTTTCCGCGCGCCTGCGCTGCTTCGGCGCGGGCGGGAAATCCGGCCCAGTCGCTGACGTCCATTGCGCGCGTCATATGGCCATCGAATTCGCCGACATCGTAATTTCGACCTGTCGGCGTGCGGTAGGGAAAGGCGGTTGGCGCGATGAAATTGCGCCGGCGGATTTCGGCCGGGGACACACCGGCGACGCGGCCGCATTGCTCGACCAGGCGCTCGATCAGATAGGCCGCCTCCGGCCGGCCGGCGCCGCGATAGGCGTCGACCGGACAGGTGTGCGTATAGACGCCGTCAACGGCGACGGACAACGCCGGGATATCGTAGACGCCGGTCGACATCGTCGCGCCCATCCACGGGATGAAAGGGCCGAACTGCGAGACATAGGCGCCGATATTGGCGGTCAGTTCGATACGTAAGGCGAGAAACCGGCCCTTGGCGTCCATCGCCATCTCGGCTTCGACGACATTGTCGCGGCCGTGCGCATCGACGAGGAAGTGTTCGGTGCGCGTCGCCGTCCATTTGACCGGGCGGCCGAGGCGGCTCGCCGCTTCCAGTACAAGCACATGCTCGCGATAGACGAAGGATTTCGGCCCGAAGCCGCCGCCGACATCCGGGGTGACGACGCGAAGCTCTTCCTTCTTCAGGCCGAAGATCGGCGCGAGGATCGAGCGCATGCCATGCACGCCCTGCGACCCGGTGGTCAGCGTCAGGCGGCCGTTTTCGACCGATCCGATCGCCGAGCGCGTCTCCATGTAATTCGACACGAGCCGGTTGTTGACGATGCCGACATGGGCGATCGACGCCGCCTCGCGGAAGGCCCGATCGACTTTCGCCCGGTCGCCAAGCTCGTAGTGGAAGGCCCGGTTTGAGCCGAGCTCCGGCCAGACCAGGGCCGCGTCGCGGTCCAGCGCCCGCGCGGTATCGACGACCGTTTCGACCGGTTCCCAATCGACGTCGATCATGCCGGCGGCGTCCTCCGCCTGAAGGCGCGTTGCGGCGACGACAAAGGCGACGGCGTCGCCGACGTGGCGCACCTCGTCCCGGCACAGGATCGGGATGTCGCGGGTCGGCGCGCGCGAACCGTCGGGCTGTTTCTGCATGACGCCGCTTTTCAGCGCCGGAAGATGGGCGACATCGGCGCCAACGAGGATGAGTGCGACGCCCGGCGCCGACCGCGCCGCATCAAGCGAACCGATGGAAAAGCGTCCCGCCGCGATCGGCGAGCGCAGGACGACGGCGTGCAGCGGCGCGGCGATGTCATCGGTGTAGCGGCCGCGTCCGGTGATGAACGCGTCGTCCTCCAGCCTTCGAACCGAAGCGCCCATGCCGAATTTCGGCGTTGCGACCGTCATGGCACTTTCCCTTGAAAAGACAACGGCCCCCGCCGGGGAGCCGTACCCGACAGTTTGTCCCCCGCGCCTTCCCGTGTAAAGACCGTCGCGGAACAATCATGCCGCGGGCCGGGCCGGCCGGGATCCGCGCCGAAGGATTTGCGATGCGCACAGACACCGGACAGACCTTCAATCTGGAAGATTATCGCCCGACCGATTTCATAGTCGAGCGCACCCGCCTTGGCTTCCGGCTCGATGCGCGCGCGACACGGGTCACCGCCGATATCGCAGTGCGACGGCGTCCCGGCGCCGCGGTTGAAGCGAAACTTTCGCTCGACGGCGACGGGCTGACGCTGAAGCGGTTGACCGTCGATGGCCACGACCTTCCGGCGGCGCGCTTCACCGCAACGCCCGACCGGCTCGAGATCGGCGGCCTGCCGGCGGAAAAGAGCTTCGTCGTCGGCATCGAGACGGAGGTCGATCCGGAATCGAACAAGCAATTGATGGGGCTTTACCGCTCGAGCGGCGTCTATTGCACCCAATGCGAGGCGGAGGGCTTTCGCCGCATCACCTACTTTTACGACCGTCCTGATGCACTTTCGGTCTACTCGGTGCGTATCGAGGCGAAAAAGGCGGAAGCGCCAATCCTGCTGTCGAACGGCAATCCGGGCGTGACGGGCGATCTCGGCGATGGCTGGCATTTCGCCGAATGGGACGATCCCTTCCCGAAACCATCCTATTTGTTTGCGCTGGTGGCCGGCGATCTCGGCCTGTTGGCCGACCGCTTCGTCACGGCGTCGGGCCGCACCGTGGACGCTCGGCATCTATGTCGAACACGGCAAGGAGGCGCGCGCCGCATACGCGATGGACGCGCTGAAGCGGTCGATGCGCTGGGACGAGGACGCGCTTCGGCCGCGAATACGACCTCGACGTGTTCAACATCGTCGCCGTGTCCGACTTCAACATGGGCGCGATGGAGAACAAGGGCCTCAACGTCTTCAACGACAAATACGTGCTGGCGTTGCCGGAGACGGCGACCGACGCCGACTACGCGGCCATCGAAGCGATCATCGCGCACGAATATTTCCACAACTGGACCGGCAACCGCATCACCTGCCGCGACTGGTTCCAGCTCTGCCTGAAGGAAGGGCTCACCGTTTTCCGCGACCACGAATTTTCCGCCGACCAGCGTTCTCGGCCGGTCAAGCGGGTGGCCGAGGTGCGGGCCTTGAAGGCGCACCAGTTTCCCGAGGACCAGGGGCCGTTGGCGCACCCGGTGCGGCCGCGGAAATTCCGCGAAATCAACAATTTCTACACATCGACCGTCTACGAGAAAGGCTCCGAAGTGGTGCGCATGATCCGCACGCTTCTCGGGGCGCATGTCTTCCGCGCCGGCATGGACCTTTATTTCGCACGTCACGACGGACAGGCGGTGACGATCGAGGATTTCGTCGCCTGTTTCGAAGAGGCTTCCGGTCGCGATCTGACCCAATTCGCGCTCTGGTACCATCAGGCCGGCACGCCGAACCTCAATGTCGAGGCGACATGGTCGGCGCGCGACAAAACCTTCCGCCTCGACATCGAGCAATCGACGCCGCCGACGCCGGGCGAGACGCGCAAGAAGGCAATGCACATCCCCCTCGCCTTCGGGCTGCTCGGCGCCAACGGGAAGGAACTGGCGTGGGAGAGCGTCGAGGGCGCGACGGTTTCCGGCGGCGTGATCCATTTGAAGAAAAGAAAGCACGCGGTCGTCTTCCGGGGCGTGCAATCCCGTCCCGTCGCGTCGCTCAACCGCTCGTTTTCGGCCCCTGTCACACTTCATTTCGCCCAGGGCGACGCCGATCGCACCTTTCTGGCCCGTCACGACACGGACGCCTTCAGCCGCTGGCAGGCGATCAACGATCTCGTCACGGCGGCGCTGATCAAGGCGACCAAGGCGGCGCGCGGCGGCAAGGCGCCGCTGTTCGACGCCGCTTTGATCGCTCTGCTCGGCCAAATCGCGGCGGACGACTCCCTCGAGCCGGCGTTCAGGGCGCTGGCACTGCAGCTTCCGGGCGAAACGGAGATCGCCCGCGAAATCGGAGACAATGTCGACCCTGATTCCATCCACGCGGCGCGCGAGGCCTTGTCGCGTGCAATCGGCGCGAACCATCGCGCCAGCCTGCGGATGATCGCGGAAACGCTCTCGACGCCGGTGGCGTTCAGTCCGGATGCGGCCAGCGCCGGCAAGCGGGCCCTCGCCAATGTGTTGATCGACCATCTCGGCGCCGGGAGCGGCGAACCCGGAATACGCGGCGCGACGCTACCGCGACGCGACCAACATGACGGATCGGGCCGCCGCGCTCGCCATGCTAGCGCAGCGCTTCGGCGAAACCGAGACGGCGAATGACGCCCTCGCCGATTTCCGCCGCCGTTTCGACGGCAACGCGCTGGTTCTCGACAAATGGCTGGCCATCAAAGCCTCGATTCCAGGCGAGGGCGCGTTGGCGCGGGTGAAAAGACTGATGGCCGATCCGGCTTTCTCGCTGAAGAACCCCAATCGCGCCCGCGCCTTGCTCGGCGCCTTCGCCGGGGCCAATCCGACCGGTTTTCACCGTGCCGATGGCGCAGCCTATCGCTTCTTCCTCGACACCATTGTCGAGATCGACGCGTTCAATCCGCAGGTCGCGGCGCGACTGGCGACGTCCCTGCGTTCGTGGCGGCAATTGGAGCCGGTCCGGCGCGAAAAGGTGCGGGAACCGCTCGCCTCCGCGGCGGCGCGCCCAAAGGGCCTGTCGAGCGACCTCGCCGATATCCTGCAACGCATCGTCGCCTGACCATTTCGGCAGCGCGGCAGATAATATTTCGGCCGAGGGCTGGACAATGTGATTCGTGTTTGATTCCCTAGGCTGCGATTCCGGGGGTGCGGAGTACCCCGGATGCAAGCCTGAAAATGCGGGGGTCGAACATGGCGGTGCGGACGCGCGCGGCGCGGCCGACAAGGACGTCTTGCGCAAAGCGGGACGTGGCGTGCGACGCCGTTTTGGCCTCGCCGGCCATTCGGCCGCGATCGCCGGTCCCGCCTATCGGCGCTTCGCGCGGTTCGAGCCGTGGCTGCGGCGCTCCATTCCCGCGATGATCCTCGTTTTCCTGGCGATGGTGGCGCTGGCGCGCACCAATTCCATGCTCGACTGGGGCGACGCCATCGAACGCCAAGGCCGAAGCCGAAATCGCGCTCACCGCCAACCGGCTGGCCATGGCGCACGACCTCGCCAGCCGCGATGGCCCGGTGTCGGCCGGCCTCGCCGAAGACATGGTGATGCGCATTGGCGCTTCCGGTGCGCACGAGCGCAACGCCGTCCTCGCCATCACGGACGACGCCTATCGCATCCTGGCGGTCTCGGCGGTCCAAACCGTCTGGCGCGGCGAGCGATTGGAAAGCCTCGTCGCCGGCGGCCAGCCCTTGTTCCTCTTCGGCGAAAGCGCGCGCGTGGTCCAGGTGGCGATTGGCGAGGAAAGTGGCGCGCAGCACTGGTCATGACCAGCGGACGTACGGCCGCCGCCGCGGTTCTGATGCCGGAGTCGGCGATATTCGCGGAATGGAAAAAGGCCGTCTCCCTCAATATCACGCTCTACGTGCTGACGGCGGGGCTGCTCTTGCTGCTGCTGGCCGCCTACTACGCCCAGGCTTACCGGGCGGAAAATGCCGACCTGCTGTTCCTGCAGGCGCAGGACCGCACCGATCTGGCGCTGATGCGCGGGCGTTGCGGCCTGTGGGACTGGGATCTGGCGCGCGGCTCGATGTTCTGGTCGCCGTCGATGTACCAGATGCTCGGCTACCATCCCTCCGAGCGGATGCTGTCGTTCGGCGATATTCAGGCGCTCGTTCATCCCGACGATGTCGATCTGTTCGCGCTCGCCAACCGGATCGCGGCGCGCGAAATCGACCACGTCGACCATGAGTTCCGCATGCGCCACGCCGATGGCCGCGACGTCATCATCCGCGCCCGGGCCCAGGTGCTGGACGAGGACGCCGCGGACGTTCATCTGATCGGCATCGCCGTCGACGTCACGGAACACTACCGCTTGGCCATCCGGTCCGAGGAAGCCGACCAGCGGCTGCGCACCGCGATCGACAACATCCCGGAATCGTTCGTCCTCTGGGATGCGCGAGATCGCCTCGTGCTGTCGAATGCGCGTTTCGCCGAATTCTCCGGACTGGCGCCGGGCGATGCGCTGCCGGCGCGACGCGCAGGACGAACTTGAAGGCCGAATGACGGGATTGGCGCTGGAGCGCCGTCTCGCCGGCGCCGGGAGGGCCGGCGCGCGCCACCTACGAACGCCAATTGGCGGACGGGCGTTGGCTCCAGGTGACCGAACTCAAAACCGGCGATGGCGGCACAGTCGCGGTCGGCACCGACATTACGCAGCTGAAACTGCAGCAGGAACGGATGGAAGACAGCGAACGCCGGCTGATGTCGACCATCGCCGACCTCAGCACGGCGCGCAAAAGCGAGCAGGAGCGCACGCGCGAACTGGCGGCGCTCAACGCCCAGCTCAAACTCGAAACAGAGAGGGCCGAGGCTGCCAACCGGGCGAAATCGGAATTCCTCGCCAATATCAGCCATGAATTGCGCACGCCGCTCAACGCCATCATCGGCTTTTCGCAGGTGATCGAGCAGAAACTGTTCGGGCCGATCGGTTCGTCGCGTTACGAGGAATATGTCGCCGACATCCATCGTTCCGGCAGCCATCTGCTCGGCGTCATCTCCGACATTCTCGACATGTCGAAGATCGAGGCCGGGCGATTCTCCATCGATCGAGAGGATATCGCTTTGACCGGCCTGATCGACGAGGCGGTGAAAATGATAGCCGTGCAGGCGGAAACCAAGTCGGTTCGGGTCGATACGGTCATCGCGCCCGACATGCGCATCACCGCCGACCGGCGCGCCATGAAGCAGATCGTCATCAACCTGCTGTCGAACGCGGTCAAATTTACCGGGCCGAAGGGCAGGATCGCGCTGCGCGCGCGCCAGACCGCCAAGGCCGTCACCATAACCATCGAAGATAGCGGCTGCGGCATTTCCAAGGATGCGCTGAAGCGTATCGGACGGCCGTTCGAGCAGGCGCAAAACCAGTTTTCCAAGAGCCATGACGGCTCCGGCCTCGGGCTGGCGATATCGCGGTCATTGGCCGAAATGCATGGCGGCGCGCTGAAGATACGATCGACGCCCGGCGTCGGCACCATCGTTTCGGTGCGCATACCGCGCAGCGGCGAATTGGCGAAGGCGGCCTGAGCCGCCCTCGCCGAAGGGTTCCACCCTGGACTTGCCCCGGAAGCGAAATCGCGTCCGGGGCATTTTTTCACTGCATGTCGCCGGGGCCGTTCCAGCCGCCGTGACGACCGCCCTGCATGCCGTGGCGCGGCATTTCATCCTTGGCGATCTTGCCGTCATTGTTGCGGTCGAGCATGGCGAACATCTTCTTTTGATGGTCTTCCACTCCTCGGCCTTGGTGAGCTTGCCATCGCCGTCGGCGTCGAAACGTTCGATCATGCGGGCGGCCATTTTCATGGCGCGCTGACGCTCGATCTCGGCGGCGATCTCCTCAGCCGTGTAGACGCCGTCGCCATTGGCGTCGGCGCCGCCGATGCGCTTGTCGAAGGCGGCGGCGAACTCCTGCGGCGTGACATCGCCGCTGTTGTCCGCGTCGGCGGCGGCGAAGCGGTCCATGCCCGCCTGGCCCATCCGGTCGCCGCCGTGGTGGCGCCAACCATTTCCGGCCCAGGCGGCGGTGCCCGCAAGCGCGGCGATCGCGGTTGCGGCGAGCAGCATTTTGGAGGTCTTGGTCATCGTGGTTTCCTTTTCACATCGTTTACCCCCGACGTGACGGAAAGGACGGAACGGAATTTTCCCATCACCGCTTGCCCTTTCCTTTACGAAGCAGAGCGTCGAACACGGTTCGCACGCGATGCTGCGTCTCTTTCAGATGCGCCTCGAGCACGCCAAGATCGGGAAGATCGGCGAGACGGAGCATCAGATCGGCGAATCCCGGCGGCGTTTCCTTCGCATCGAAGGGGCCGGTCAGGCACAGCCGCATGACCTGGGTCAGCGACTGGTAAAGCGAAAAGGCGTCGCGCAGCTGCTCGTGCGCCTGCGCGTCACAGGCGGCGAGCGCCAGATTGTCGATTGTCGCCGGCGACGAGCGCCCCCTGCCCGCCAACAGAACGGCGGTCTGGGCGATGAATTCGATGTCGATCAGGCCGCCGGACGCCAGCTTGAGATCGAAGACGTTCTTCGCCGGTTTTTCCTCGGCGATCATGTCGCGCATCTCGATTGCGTCGGCGGCGACCTTGGCGGCGTCGTGGGGGGCCGAAAGGGTGCTTTCAATGTCGCGGACGATTTCCGCGCCGAGGCTTTCATCGCCGGCCACGGGGCGGGCGCGGGTCAGCGCCATGTGCTCCCATGTCCACGCTTCGTCGCGCTAATACTTGCGGAACGAGGCGATATGGGTGGCGACCGGCCCCTTGTTGCCGGACGGTCGCAGTCGCAGATCGAGTTCGTACAGCACGCCCTCGGCCGTCGGCGCGGCGACGGCTGCGATCATGCGCTGCGTCAGGCGACTGAAATAATGGGAGGGCGCCAGAGGTTTTTCACCGTCGGACTCGTCGGCGTCGGCGTCGTGATCGTAGAGCAGGATCAGGTCGACATCGGAGCCGGCGGTCAGTTCGCGGCTGCCGAGCTTGCCCATGCCGAGGATGACGGCGCGCGCACCTTTGACGACGCCGTGAAGGCGGGCGAATTCCTCGCGCACCGTGTCGAAGGCGGCGGCGATGGTCAGATCGGCCAGATCGGAAAAGGCCTTGCCGGCGCGAACCGGGTCGATGGCGCCGGACAGCAATCGCACGCCGATGAGGAATTTCTGCTCGGCGGCGAAGATGCGCAGCCGGTCGAGCCGCTCCTCGTGAAAATGGGTTCCTTCCATGAACGCCGCCAGTCGCGCCGACAGAAACGCCTTGTCAGGCAGTTCGCTCATCAACGCCGGATCGAGCAGGCCGTCGAAAACATGCGGACGCCGGGTGATGATTTCGGCCAAACGCGGCGCGGCGCCCATGATGGTGGCGATGAGCTCGAGCAATGCCGGGTTGGAATGAAGCAGCGCGAAAAGCTGGATGCCGGCCGGCAGTCCGGCCATGAAGGCGTCGAAGCGCATCAGCGCCTCGTCGGCGCGGCGGGTGCGGCCAAAGGCGGCCAGCAGCGCCGGCGTCAACTCGGTCAGGCGCTCACGCGCCTCGGCCGATTGCGTGGCGCGGTAGCGGCCATAATGCCAGGCGCGGATCACGCGGCACATGTCGCTCGGCCGCTCGAAGCCAAGCGATTGCAACGTCACCAGCGTGTCGGGATCGTCGACATCGCCGGTGAAGACCAGATTGCCGACGCCGGCGGAAAGCTGCGGCGCGGTCTCGAACAGGGCGGCGTAATGGCTCTCCACATCGCGCAGCGACGAGGCGAAGGTTTGCGCGAACGCGCCGGCGTCGGCGAAACCGCGCATGCGGGCGATACGCGTCAGGCCTTCTTCGTCTTCGGGGAGCGTGTGCGATTGTTCGTCCGCCACCATCTGGATGGCATGTTCGATGTCGCGCAGAAACCAGTATTGGCGCGCCAGCGTTTCGGCGGCCGGGGCGCCGATGAAGCCGGCCTCGACCAGACGCGACAGCATCGGCACGGTGCGCTTGCCGCGCAACGCCGGAAAACGGCCGCCGGCGATCAACTGCTGCGTCTGGACGAAAAATTCAATCTCGCGGATGCCGCCGCGCCCGAGCTTGACGTTGTGACCAGCCACCGCGACGGCGCCATGGCCCTTGTGGGCGTGGATCTGGCGCTTGATCGAGTGGACGTCGGCGATGGCGGCATAGTCGAGATAGCGCCGCCAGATGTAGGGGTTAAGCTCGCGCAGGAACGCCTCGCCGGCGGCGATGTCGCCAGCGACAGGTCGCGCCTTGATCATGGCGGCGCGTTCCCAGTTCTGACCGCGGCTTTCGTAATAATTGAGCGCCGCGGTCACCGGAACGGCAAGCGGCGTCGAACCGGGATCGGGACGCAGGCGCAAATCGGTGCGAAAAACGTAACCGTGCTCGGTGCGGTCCTGCAGGATGCGCACCAATTGACGCGCCATGCGCACGAACAACTCGCTCGCCTCGTAGGGATCGACAATCGCCGGGGCGGTCGAATCGAAAAACACGATCAGGTCGATGTCGGAGGAAAAGTTGAGTTCCGCGCCGCCGAGCTTGCCCATGCCGAGGACAATCAGACCTGAACCTTCGCCCGGGCGGTCGGGATCGGCGAGCCGGATCTTGCCGCGCTCATGGGCCTGGCGAAGCAGGAAATCGATAGCCGCCGAAACCCGGCGCCTCGGCCAGCCCCGTCAGCCGCTCGACCGAGCGTTCGGCGCGATCGCCGGCAAGATCGGCAAGCGCGATGGCGACGTGGGCGGCGGTTTTGGCTTCGCGCAGGCCCTGCATCAAAGGCGCTTCAGTCACCGTAGGAGAAGACGCAAGGTTGCCCATGCCGGCAATGGTCGACTCGATCATCGCCGTGGCGCCTTCGCGAGCGAGCGCAGCGAGAATGCCGGGATTTCGACGCAACGCATCGCGAATGAAGGGCGACAGATCGAGCACCCCGGCCAAAAAGGTCGACAATTCGGCCGCGCCGGCAATGTCGTCGGCGACGCCGCCATGACCCGCCTCGCGCAGCCCGGCGGTCAATTCGTCCAGCCAACGGCGGGCTGACGCCTCATCAAGCGGCGCTAGGCCGGCCGGCCTGCGACCGAACCAGCGCATGGCAATGTCCGGGTTTGCCGGATTTTCCGTCATCTGGCGTTTCCCCCGAACACCATCGCCACCGCCAGGCCGGACTTGTCGCCCTCTTCCGGTTTGCGACTGGAGAGTTCGAGGCGGCCCTTGTGAAAAGACATCACGGCCTTGGCCAGCGACAGGCCGATGCCCGATCCCGGGCGGGTACGGCTTTTCTCAAGGCGCACGAACCGTTCGGTGACGCGCTCGCGATCGATCGCGGGGATGCCGGGACCGCTGTCTTCGACGCGGATGACGGGCCCGCCCGAACCGGCGGCTAGCGCGATCGAAACGGCGGGACGGTCGCCATGGCCGGCGGTATATTTGATGGCGTTGTCGACGATATTTGACAGCGCCTGGCCGATCAGCTCACGGTTTCCATGAATGACGGCCGGGGCGATCTCTCCGACCGTGAGCGCGACGCCGGCTTCGTCGGCCACCGGTTCATACAATTCGGCGACATCGGCAATGGCCGCGGCGAGATCGACAGGCTCGAAGTTTTGCGCCTGCGAGCCGGCCTCGATGCGCGAAATCATCAGGATGGCGTTGAAATTGCGAATGATGTCGTCGGACTCGGCAATGGTCTGTTCCATCGCGGCGCGATAATCGCCAGTCGATTTGGCGCCGGCGAGCGCCGCTTCGGCCCGGTTGCGCAGCCGCGTCAGCGGCGTTTTCAAATCGTGGGCGATGTTGTCCGAGACCTGGCGCAGGCCATCATTAAGGCCGGAGATGCGTTCGATCATGGCGTTGAGATTGGTCGCCAGGCGATCGAATTCGTCGCCAGCTCCGGTCACCGGCAGTCGTCCCGACAAATCGCCGCCCATGATGCGGCGGCTGGCGAGCGACACCTGGTCGATGCGCTTCAGGGCGGTTCGGCCGACGAAAAACCAGATCAGGAAACCGCCAAGCGCCATCATCCCCAAGGCAAAACCGAGCGATCGGCGGACAATGGCGCGGATCTTTTCCGGCTCGCCGAGATCGCGCCCGACGAGCAGCAGCATTTTGTTGGGAAGCCAGATGACCACGGCGAGCGCGTGGTGTTCCTTGGGCTCGCCGGTTTCCGCCTCTTCCGAAATGCGCTCGTAGCGGAACGGCCTTTCCGTCCAGCCGGCCTCGTCAAGGACGCCCGGCGCCAGCGCTCCGACATTGCCTGCGAGCGGCTGTCCGTTGACGTCGGCGATCAGGTAGAGATTGGCGTTGGGCTGCAGCGAACGGCGCTCCAGCGCCCGGAGCAACGCGGCAATGCCGCCGCGCTCATAGAAACCGCCCAGTTCGACGGCCTCTTCCTCGATCGTCATCCGCGTTTGTTGCGTGATCGCCCGCACCGACAGCGATGTCATGTAGTAGACGAGGATGACAGCCACGACGGTGAACAGCAGCAGGTAGAGCGCCGAGAGGCGCGCCGCCGTCGTTTTCATGATGGCGGGAAGCGTTCTCATCACGCCTTGAGCATGTATCCAGCGCCACGCACGGTATGCAGCAATTCCTTGTCGAACCCCTTTTCGATCTTGCCGCGCAGACGCGACACATGCACGTCGATGACATTGGTCTGCGGATCGAAATGATAGTCCCAGACGTTTTCCAGCAACATCGTCCGCGTCACCACCTGGCCGGCGTGACGCATCAGATATTCGAGCAGACGGTATTCGCGCGGCTGGAGCGGGATCTCCTTGCCGGCGCGGCGCGCCACATGGGCCAATCGGTCGAGTTCGAGATCGCCGACCCGGTAGACCGTTTCGCCTTCGCGCCCGCCATTGCGGCGGTTGAGCACCTCGACGCGCGCCAGCAATTCGGAAAAGGCGTAGGGCTTGGTCAGATAGTCGTCGCCGCCGGCGCGCAGGCCGGTGACGCGATCGTCGACCTCGCCGAGCGCCGACAGGATCAGCACCGGCGTCGTCTCGCCGCGAGCGCGAAGCCCGGCAATCACCGACAGGCCGTCGCGGCGCGGCAGCATGCGATCGACGACCAGCACGTCATATTCGGTCGTCGAGGCGAGCGCGAAGCCGGTATCGCCGTCGCCGGCGACATGTACGGTGTGCCCGACCTCGGCGAAGGCCTTTTCGAGATAGTCGGCGGCCTCGCGGTCGTCTTCGATGACGAGAATCTTCATGGCGCCCTTATAGCGGGATTCGGCGCGCAAGCGGAAAGCGGACGCATCGCGCGGAGTGGGACGGCGGAATTCGGGCGACAGCGGCCGATGGGCAGCCGCTGTCGCCAACGCGGAAGCGCGAGGCGCCCGCGTCGGAGATGCGCCGGGCGGCGGGGGGATGGTCGCCGCGGCGCATTTCCAATTTGCCTCAGCCCTTGGCGAGCGGCAGGGCGACGAAGCGCGACTGCTCGCCGCGTTCGACCTGGAGCAGCACTGCCTTGCGTCCGGCCTTTTCGGCCTCCGCGACCGCGCTTTCGGCGGCCTTGGCGTCGGCGACCTCGGCGGCGTTGACTGACAAGATCACATCGCCGACAGCGATGCCGTTCTCCTCGGCCTTGCTTCCATCTTCCACGGCGGTGACTTTCAAACCCTTGCCGCCTTCAGCCGCTTCGACCGACAGCCCGAGCGCCGACAATTTGATCGCTTCCGCCGGCTTGGCTGGCGCCGGCGCCTCGGCGGAGGCGATCTTGTCGCCTTCCGGCAATTTTCCGAGCGTCAGCTTGAGCTTTTCCGGCTTGCCGCCCCGCATCAGGGTCAACTCGATTTCCTTGCCCGGCGTCAAATCGCCGATCAGGCGGGACAGGTCCTTCGGCGACTCGATGGCTTTTCCATCGACCTCGGTGATGACGTCGCCGGACTTGATTCCGGCGGCCTTGGCCGGGCTATTGTCTTGCGGATCGGAGACAAGGGCGCCCTTGGTGCCTTGCAAGCCCAGCGACTCGGCAATGTCCTGGTCGACCGGCTGGATCGCCACGCCAAGCCAGCCGCGCGCAATGGTGCCGCCGGTCATCAGCTTGTTGACGACATCTTTGGCGAGCGAGGCCGGGATGGCGAAAGCGATGCCGACATTGCCGCCGGACGGCGAAAAGATCGCCGTGTTGACGCCAACGACTTCGCCGGACTGGTTGAAAGCCGGGCCGCCGGAATTGCCGCGGTTCACCGCCGCGTCGATCTGGATGAAATCGTCATAGGGGCCGGCGCCGATGTCGCGGCCGCGGGCCGAGACGATGCCGGCCGTCACCGTGCCGCCGAGGCCGAAGGGATTGCCGACCGCCACGACCCAGTCGCCGACCCGGATCTTGGAATCGTCGGCGAAAGCCACATAGGTGAAACTGCGCGACGCATCGACCTTCAGAACCGCGAGATCGGTGCGTTCGTCGCGGCCGATCAGTTTGGCGTCAAGCTCATCGCCATTGTCGAGAACGACGGTGAATTCCGCGCCGCCGTCGACGACGTGATTGTTGGTGACGATGAACCCGTCTTCGGAAATGAAGAAGCCGGACCCTTGCGAGGTGGGCTGCAAACGACCTTCGCCTCGCGGGCCCTTGCGCCTGGGATGATCAGGTCCACCGCCGAACGGATTGTTCTCGCCGCCGAAATCGCGAAAAAAGCGCTTGAGCGGATGGTCGTCGGGCAGGTCATCGAAGCCCTGGCCGCCGAAGGGGAAGAAGCCCTCGCCGCCACCGGTCGATTCAACCCGCGATTTGACGCGAACCGAGACGACCGCCGGCGTGACCTTTTCCACCACATCGGCGAAGCCGGTCACCTGCGCCCGCGCGTTGATGCGAACCGCTTCGGCGAAAACCGGTGTGACGGAAATGGCGGTCACGCCCAGAACGGCGGCAATGGCGATGGCGGCGGCGCGCGTCGCCAGGCGCTGGCGCCCGGCATCGAGCGAGGTCGAAAGTTTCATTGGGAAGTCCTTTCCGATTGGGCGGGCCATTGGCCCATGCCCAACCAGATAGGCGACGCCACCTTACAGCGCCCTTTCCGCTACATGAAATATTCGTAACTTTCCGACGTCAGACGTCGTCGACGCGCTTCAACAGGTCGTCGAGCGCAGCGCTTTCCTCAGGCGTCAACGCCGTCGGCGCCGGCTTGCGGCGACGCGCCGCGAAAAGGGCGAAGGCCCCGCCGGCCAGCAGGGCGATCGCCGGCGTTGCCCACAGCAACAGGTTCCGGTTCGAGAATTGAGGCTTGAGCAGCACGAATTCGCCATAACGCGAAACCAGAAACGCGATCACTTCCTCGTCGCTATCGCCGGAGAGCAGGCGTTCGCGCACCAAGCGGCGCAAATCGCCGGCCAGATCGGCGTCGGAATCGTCGATCGACTGGTTTTGGCAGACCAGGCAGCGCAATTCGGCCGAGATGGCGCGGGCGCGCGCTTCGAGCGCCGGATCGGCCAGAACTTCTTCGGGCGAAACCGCAAACGCCGGCGCGACGATGACGACGGCGGCGGCGAGCAGCGCCGCGCGCAAGCCGGAAAGCAATGTCCGGCTCATTGGACGACTGCCACGGGCTTGCGCCGCGCGGCCGGCGCTCCGACGCGCAGTCGCCGGTCGGCAAGCGACACGAGGCCGCCCAGCGCCATGACGACGCCGCCGATCCAGATCAGCGTCACGAACGGTTTCCACCAAATCCTCACCGCGATGCCGCCATTGTCCTGAGGATCGCCGAGCGATACGTAGAGCTGGCTGAAGCCGAAGGTGCGAATTCCGGACTCGGTCGTCGGCATACGTCTCGCCTGATAAACCCGCTTGCCGGCGAATATCTCGCCGAGCGCTTCGCCACCCGTTCCCGTGAGGTCGAAGAGCGCGCGATCCTCGGTGAAATTGGGTCCTTGCGTCGGCTCGTAAGCTTTGAAGTCGAGGCGATAACCGGCGACTTCGACCGATTCGCCGGTCTTCATCGCCAGAATGCGCTCTTCCTGCAGGGCGCTGGTCATGGCCATGCCGAGCACGGTCAGGCCAAGGCCGGCGTGTCCGAGCGCCGTGCCATAGACCGAATTCGGCAGGCCCTTGAGACGCGACCACGAAACCGACGCGCCTTTGGACAGACCGGCGCGCAAGACAAGGTCGCTCACCGCGCCCAGCAGCAGCCAGGCGGCCAGCGCCGCGCCGAGCGCGGCGAACAGGGCGTTGCGGTCGACGAACAGCATCACCAGCGCGCCGATGGCGAGCGCGCCGCCAAGCGCGGCGAACAGGCGTTGCGTCGCCGCGAACAGGTCGCCGCGCTTCCAGGCCATCATCGGGCCGAAGGGCACGGCGATCAGCAGCGGCGCGGCCAACGCGCCGAAAGTGAGGTTGAAGAACGGCGCGCCGACCGAGATTTTCGACCCGTCGATGGCCTCGAGAAACAGCGGATAAAGCGTGCCGACAAAGACCGTCGCCGCGGCTGTCACCAGTATCAAATTGTTGAAAACCAACGCGCCTTCGCGCGAGATCGGATGAAACAGGCCGCCGGCGTTCAAGGTTTGGGCCCGTAACGCGAACAGCGCCAACGAACCGCCGATGAAAATCACGAGGATGGCGAGGATGAAAACGCCACGCGCCGGATCGGTGGCGAAAGCGTGGACGGAGGTCAGAACGCCGGAACGCACCAGGAAAGTGCCGAGCAGCGAAAATGAAAACGCGATAATGGCGAGTAGCACCGTCCAGATCTTCAGCGCCTCGCGCTTCTCCATGACAATGGCCGAGTGCAGCAGCGCCGTGCCGGCGAGCCACGGCATGAAAGAGGCGTTTTCGACCGGATCCCAGAACCAGAAACCGCCCCAGCCAAGTTCGTAATAGGCCCAGTACGACCCCATGGCGATGCCGAGCGTCAGGAATATCCACGCCGCCATGGTCCAGGGCCGCACCCAGCGCGCCCAAGCGGCGTCGAGCTTGCCATCGATCAGCGCCGCCACCGCGAAGGCGAAGCAGATCGAATAGCCGACATAGCCGAGATAGAGCAGCGGCGGATGCACGGCGAGGCCGAAATCCTGCAGGATCGGGTTCAGATCCTCGCCTTCGATCGGCGCAGGATCGAGGCGCGCGAACGGGTTCGAAGTCAGCAACAGGAACAGGAAAAACGCGACGCCGACAACGCCCTGGACTGCAATCACATTGGCGCGCAGCCGTTCGGGCAGATTGCCGCCGAAAAGCGCCACAAGCGCGCCGAACAGCGTCAGGATCAGCGCCCACAGCAGCATCGAGCCTTCGTGATTGCCCCAAACCGAGGTCAGCTTGAAGATCATCGGCTGCAGGGAATGCGAGTTGGCGTAGACATTGGCGACAGAAAAATCGGAGGCGGCGTAGGACGCCATCAGGGCGGCAAAGGAAAGCGCGGTCATCAGGAACGCCGCCATAGCGGTCGGGCCGGCAACGGCCATAAGGCGGTGGTCGCCCAGCGTCGTTCCGGCCAGCGGCGCGGCCGCCTGCACCAGCGACAACGCCAGCGCCAGAGTGAGGGCGAAATGGCCGAGTTCGACGATCATGGCTTGGCGGCCCCCTGCCAGACGCCTTTTTCCTTCAAGGCGTCGGCGACTTCCTTCGGCATGTAATTCTCGTCATGCTTGGCAAGCACGGTATCGGCGACGAACACGCCGTCGCCCGCAAGCGCGCCTTCGACAACCACGCCCTGTTCCTCACGGAAGAGGTCAGGCAGGATGCCGTCATAGGTAACCTTGACCGCCTTGTCGGTATCGGTGACGCCGAAGGAAACCTGGGTTCCGGCGCCGCGCACGACCGATCCCTTTTCGACGCGCCCACCGAGCCGCAGCTTCACGCCCGGCTTGATCGACATGGTCACCAGATCGGATGGCGTGCGGAAAAACACGATCTCCTGACGCAGCGCGAACAAAACCAGCCCGGCGGCAAGCGCCAGAAACGCCATTGCGCCGGCGATGATCGATAGTCGTTTCTGCTTGCGCGTCATCATCTCAATCAAGTCCCGTCATGCCCGCATCGCGGGCGAATGTCTTCAGTTCGGCGAAACGGCCGGAATCCAGCCCCTTTTCCGCCCGGACAATGGCGTCTCTTGCAGCGTCGGGCTTGCCCATCACCAGATAAGCGCGAACCAGCTTTTTCCAACCATCGAGATCGCCGGGCTTTTCTTTCAGGCTGGCGTCAAGTCGGGCGACCATGCTGTCGATCATGGCGGCGCGATCGCCGGCCGACATGTCGTTGGCGGCGGCGACTTCCTCCTGCGTCGGTCCCTTGTCCGCTGGCGCCGGCGCTGAGCCGCCGGCGATCTGGTCGACCTGCGCCAGAGCCTCGCGGCTGGCGCCGACCCACGGCGAAGCCGGATCGACGTCTGCGATCAGGGAAGTCCATTGCGCCTTGGCCTGGCCCAGCTTGCCGGCTTGCGCATGAGCGAGCGCAACGAAGAAACGGGCCTTGGCGTGTTTGCTGTCCAGCATGAGGGCGCGGTCGAACGCGGCGCGCGAATCCGGCCCGATGACACCATTATCGCGCGTCAGCAATGCCTCGCCGAGCGCCGCTTCGCGATCGGCGGACTGCCCGGCCAGTCGGATGAGTGTTTCATATGCCTTGATCGCATCGTCGACGCGACCGATGCGCATGTAGATCGGCGCGATGACTTCCCACCCGGAAGCATCATCCGGATTGGCTTTCAGATGGGATTCGGCCCGGGCGACCAATTCCTCGACCGAATTGTTGGCCGGGTTGCGCGTCATGCGCTCGGCCAGCGGTTGGGCCGGCAGGCCGGGCGCGCCAAGGGTTGCATAAAAACTCCAACCGATCAGCGGCACCGCGAGTACGGCGGCGACACCTGCGAGACGCAGGTTACGCGCCGACCGGACCGGTTCACCGGCCTTCGCCGAAGCCTTGAGAACCCGCCGGGCGATTTCGGCGCGAGCCTCCGTCGCCGTTTCCGCCGCGATCACGCCGCGCGCCACGTCGCGGTCGAGTTCGGCCAATTGGTCACGATAGACGGCCAGATCGCCGACGGCTTCGGCCTGCGGAGACGAAGGCCGGCGCAACCACGGCCACAGCACCGCGAGCGCGGCGATCAGGGTCAAAAATGCGGCGAAAAGCCAAAACAACATGATGCGTCTTTACTCCGGGCGTACCGGCGACGCCAATGACCGGACGATGCGGCTTTTTGGCGGCGTCAATCGAGTGGCGACCAGCTGCCGTCGGCATTCCGGCATGCCGCGCCACGCCGGGTCTGTTGCATTGAAACAACCGTGACGACATGGACGAGCTGGCGGCAATTCTGGCTGCCAACCTGATAGGGCGGGCCGGCGGTGGCGTTTCCCGATTGGCCGGCCTTTTTTCCTGTCCACGCGACTGAGGCCCCCGGAGCATTGTATTCGAGCGCCCGGTATTCCGACTCCAGCGCCAGCAAGCGGTCCGTCGCGCCAAGCTTCCTGCCCAGATCGGCGCCGATGATGCCTTCGCCCAGTGCGCCGATCAGGCCAGCGGCCACGCCCGGTTTAGGCGGCGTCGCCGCGTCGATCGAGGCGCAAGCAGGCAGAATCAAGGGGATGGCGATTGCTGCGACAAATCTCTTCACGCCGGCGCTCCGGATACTCCGCCCGCGGTTTCTGCCCGCTCGCTCGCCTCTATGCAAGGGCCGGAGCCGGTTATTGGCGGCGCGCGAGGATCACTTCGGCCTTTAGTCCGCCGAGCGTCGAACGGTCGAGCGCCAGCGCGCCGCCGTATTCCTCGACCAGATCGGTCACAATCGCCAGACCCAGCCCCGTGCCCGGCTTGGATTCGTCGAGCCTTTTGCCGCGTTTGACCGCTTCGCGCGCCTTGTCTTCCGGAATGCCCGGACCATCGTCCTCGACCGTTACGACCAAGGTCCGCATCCCCTCGCGGATACCCTCGGCGACCGACAAGCGGACCTTGGATTTCGCCCATTTCGCTGCATTTTCAATCAGATTGCCGAGGATTTCGTCGAAATCCTCGGGCTCGCCTGCGAAAACCGGATCGCGCGTCTCGATCCGCAAATCGAAGGCAAGCGCCGGATTGAGCTTGCCCATGACGCGCACGAATCGCTCGAGCGACGGAGCGACCGGGGTGCGGAAGGCGACCGAATCCTTCTGCGCCGCGATGCGGGCGCGTTTGAGATAATGATCGACCTGCATGCGCATCGCCTCGGCTTGATCGGCAATGAGCTTGCCTTTGGCGCCGCCAAGCGCCCTGCCCTCGTTGGTGACGACGGCGAGCGGCGTTTTCAGCGAATGCGCCAGATTGCCGACCTGGGTGCGGGCGCGCTCGACAATGCGATGGTTCGATTCGATCAGTTTGTTGGTTTCTTCAGCCAACGGCGCGATCTCGGCTGGAAAAGCGCCGTCCAGGCGCTCGGCCCGGCCTTCGCGTATGTCGGCCAGCGCCTGGCGCACATGGCCGAGCGGACGCAAGCCCAGAAAGATCGCCAGCGCGTTGATCGCAATGGTCAGCGCACCGAACAAGGCCAGCCAGAAGCGCAAGGTCCGTTCGAAGGCGTCGATCTCGCCGCCCAGTTCGCTGCGGTTTCCCATGACGCGGAAACGGGCGATCCGGTTGTCATTGTCGATGACGAACTCGCTTTCGACCACTTCAACCGTCTCGCCGGCGAGGCCGTCGGTGGAGTAGTTGCGGCGGAACTCGGCGTCGAAAGGCGCGCGCGCGATCGACAGCGCCTGGATGTCGCCGACCAGCGACGGGGATTTCAACGGCGCCGCCGCCGCGCCGACGGCAATTTCGACCGACCAATACCAGCCCGAGTTCGGAATGGTGAAGCGCAAATCGCCCAATTCCGGCGCGCCGGACAGGCTGCCGTCGTCGGCAACGCCGACCGTGCCGATCAGATTGAACAGATGCGCCGAAAGAAGCCGGGAAAAATTCGCTTCCGCCGATTGGCGATAAAGCGCGGCAATCAGCGTGGCGACGATGATGAGGCCGACAATCGCCAACAGGCTGGAGGCCGCGATGGTGCGAAAGACAAGGGAGCGGAACAGGCCGGTCAAGGTCGCGCAGCTCCGACGCGCAGGCGGGCCGCGTTTACCATGTCAGCCAGCCGGCGCTTCTGGCGCACGGATGCGATAACCCATGCCGCGAATGGTCTCGATCATGTCGACGCCCATTTTCTTGCGAAGTCGACCGACGAAAACCTCGATGGTGTTGGAATCGCGGTCGAAATCCTGATCGTACAAATGCTCGACCAGTTCGGTGCGCGAAATCACCTCGCCAAGGTGATGCATCAGATACGCTAGCAGGCGGAATTCCAGCGAGGTCAGCTTCAGCGGCGCGCCGTCAACCGTGGCGCGTGACGTCTTTGTGTCGATGCGCAACGGACCGCAGGAAATCTCCGAGGAGGCGTGTCCGGCGGCGCGCCGGATCAGCGCCCGCACGCGGGCCAGCACTTCCTCGATGTGGAACGGCTTGGCGACATAGTCGTCGGCGCCGGCGTCGATGCCGGCGACCTTGTCGCTCCAGCGGTCGCGCGCGGTGAGGATCAGGACCGGGGTCTTGCGTCCGTCGCGCCGCCAACGTTCCAATACGGAGAGCCCGTCCATTTGCGGCAGGCCGAGGTCGAGAATGATGGCGTCGTAGGGCTCCGTATCGCCGAGGAAATGCCCTTCCTCGCCGTCGAAGGCGCGATCGACGACGTAACCGGCGTCCGCCAGCGCGTCACCGAGCTGGCGATTGAGGTCCTTGTCATCCTCGACGACGAGTACACGCATGGTTTGCCGCTGATTCCCTGTCTGCGACGATTGTGCCCGAATTGGGCGCACCGGCAAATCCCGTTCCTATTCAGCCGGGACAATGATCTCGGTGCGACGGGGGCGTTCGCCTTGCTGGCCGGCTTCCAGCACAACAACGACACACACTTTCTGCCCGTCGCGCTCGGCGGGAACGGCGCGGGCGAGCTTGCCGCCGTGTTCGGCCGCGACCTGTTCGCCAATTGCGTGGCAATCGGGCCCGGCTGTCGACGGCGCCGTCGCCATGATCGTGGCGGCGAAGGCGAGGCTGGAAATGAGGGTGCGGTACATCATGGCGCGTTCAATAGCGCAGCCCGTCTGAACGTCAAATGAACGTTGCCGCCATTTCACGACCCGATCCGCGCATCGGCGCTGAGCCGCCCGAAAATGGCCAGCAGGCCCGAGACAGCGGTGATCGCCTGCAGGATCGTTTCGGTCAGCGCGGCATTGTCGACGCCGCCGACCGGCAGACCGAACATGCCGGCAAGTCCGGAGGCGACCGTCACGATCGATGCCCAGATCGTTTTCGACAGGTACCAGGGTTTGGCGATGGTCATGGATTTCTCCTGTTTTGATCAAAGGGAAAAGTTGCGGATCGCTGCCAATCCCGGTCCGAATTCCGGACTGACCTGACGGACTTCGGCAGCGAAGACCGCGGCGCCGGCCCCAAACGCCGCCGAAACGCCTGCGGCCGGCCAAAGCCATCGCGGCTCGCTGGTTTCGGCGGTGGCGATCGCCTGACCGCCGCATTGGTCAGCACGATCCGGTAGATTTCCGCTGCGGCGTCGAGCGGAATGTCCTCGCCGTCCCAACCGTCCGCCCGGTGCCGGCCGCGCCTGGTCCATTCGAAACCGATCGAGCCGTCGCCGAGCCGTCTCGCGCGCAAATGCGCCGGGGTGAAATGCAGTCCGGCGCGGATCCCGCCGATGGCGGTGACAGCGTTGAAGCTTTCGGCCGCGACCGCGCCGTTCGGGCCGACCCGCCAGTTCAAGGCAAGTCCGCGTTCTCCCGCCTTCAAGCCGGCGGGCCGGATAGCGCTGTCGAGCAAGACGAAGCGCGCGCCTGCCGGCGCACCCGAGGCCATTGCATCGTCGGTTCCACCCTGCCCGCGCAGCAGCCCGCTTATTTTCCAGCGATCTCCGGCGACTTCCTCGGCGGCTTCGAACTGCAGCAATTCCCAGACGCCATTGGCCGCCTTGATGGCGGCAAAGTTCGCACCGTTCAGCAAGAGGTCGCGGGTGACGCCAACCAATGCGCCGGAAACAAGCCGGACGACGACTTGCTCGGAACGGACCAACCCATTGGCGCCGGCAGGAAGCGCCGGGAGCGCTGTTTCAAGGACGCCGACGATTGCCGGGGCATCGAGCCGCGCCCTCGCCTCGAAGCCGGCGAGACCGGGCGAAGCCAGCACGTTCTGCAGCCGCCATGGGCGGGCCCAGGCAGCGATCAGGAGGCGGTTTTCGGCCGCCGTTTCGACATCAGCCAATGGCAAGTCGAGAAACTCGACCAATGGACGGCCTGCGGCATTGGGCGGCGGCGTGGTGCTCGCCGAGGCCGCGCCGAGCGCTGTGGAAGGGGTGGCGCGATCGAGCGCGGCAAGCGTCAGGCGACGCTGCAACCCTTCTTCGCTTTCCACGACGAGCCAGTCGCCGGGCAATGCGCCATCGCCGAAGCGAACCGCATCGCCAACCGCCGGCGCCCGCTCGGCTGCCGGAAGCACGATCGAAGCGCCCGAGCGCTCGACCCATTGTCGGCGCAACCGGTCGCGCGCAAAGGCTTCCGCCTGGGCCGGATCCAGCGCCGCCGGCAGGCCGAGCGTTTCCGTCTTTCGTCCGCGCCCTTCGGACTCGATTACACGAACCGTCGCCGCCTGGTGCTCGATCAGCGGGTCGCGGAAGGCGAAGAGCGTTTCATGCGGCAGGTCGTGATCCGGCGCGCGGGACTGCATGATTGCGGGCTCGTCGGGCGGCGCGACCAGCCGGTCTTTGGTCAACTCGACGATGGGCGCGGCGCAGAGGTCGCCAACGACGATCGCGCCGGACGCTTCCCTTGCCGCTAGCCCGAAAAGGTCAAGCAATGGTTCGATAGCCTCTCGGGCGCTGCCCGGCCGTTCGACGGCATAGCCCGACAGGAAGCCGCGCCCGGCGTCCATCCCCGCCGGCGGGAGACCGTGATCGGCAAGGATGGCGTCGATCAGGGCGCCGACGGTCACGCCGCACAGACGGCCATTCAGCCAATGGCCTTTCTGGTGATTTTGGTGATCGCCCCATACATCTCGATACGCCGGAAAAGCCGGAAACGGCCGCGCGTCCCAGGCCCAGAGATAAATCCGCGCGGCATCGACCATTGGCCCGCCGTAGACCGGCGAAACCGGGTTCCAGGCAGGGTCATGAGCCGCGTCGGCGGCGTCCCATCGCGCCATGTGCGCCTGAAGGAACGCGGATTGCACCGCGTCGTCGCGCCCGCCGCCGGAAAAATGCGGCCAGCCGCCTTCCGACGATTTCGGATCGGGGAAGACATTGGGCTGATTTGCCCCCTTGTCGATGGCCGGGCATCCGAGTTCGGTGAACCAGATGGGTTTCGCTCGCGGAATCCACGCCGTCGGCGTGGTCGATTCGACGCCGCCCGGCCGGTCGAAATGGAGGTTCGACCACCACGAAACCAGATCCTTCGGCCGGAACACCCAGGGTTTGGCGTAGGCGCCATCGGCGATCGACAGGCGTTGGCGGGCCTGCCGGCCGGCATCCGAGGCGTAATACCAATCGTAGCCCTCTCCGGCCGCCATGGCTTCTGTCATCGCCTTGCGGTCGCAAGGACCTTTCGCGCCATCGGGATTGCCGTTTCGCCAATCTTCGTCGCGCCAATCGGAAAGCGGAAAGTAATTGTCGACGCCGACAGCGTCGATCGCGGGATGGGCCCACAAGGGATCGAGATGGAAATAGGCGTCGCCGCTGCCGTCGGCCGGCTGATAGCCGAAATATTCCGACCAGTCCGCGCCATAAGTGATCCGCGGCGCTCCGCCGAGCATGGCGCGCACATTGGCCGCCAATGCCTGCAGCGCTTCGACGAAGGGAAACGCGTTCGCCTGATCGCGCAGTGTCGTCAGGCCGCGCAACTCCGAGCCCAGCAGGAACGCATCAACGCCGCCCGCCGCCTGCGCCAACGCGGCGCAGTGGAGGACAAATCGGCGGTAGCCGAAATCACTCGCCGGACCCGAGTAGTTTACCGAATCGGGGCCTGCGGCAAAATGCGCGGGCGCGGCGTTGCCGCAGAAAGCCGCGATTTCGCTCCTTGCCGCCGCAGTCTTGTCCGGCGTGCCGGGACGCCCCGGCGCGAGCGAGGCGGTTATGCGTCCGCGCCACGGAAACGCCGCCTGCCCGACGGCGCCATAGGGATCGGGCAATGCATCGCCGGCCGGGATGTCCATCATCACGAACGGGTACAACGTCACCTTCAGGCCACGGGCCTTGATTTCACGGATGGCCGCCATCACCGTGGCGTCGGCCGGCGTACCGCCATAGGCCGCCTTGCCGTCGACGGTCGAGACAAGGCGGGCCGCGGCTCGTCCCATGCCGCAGACAGACCATGTCAACGAAGCGCCGGGGAGTTCCGCTGTCGTCACGCCCGGCCGAACGGCGCAGTGGCCGGCGCGCAAATCGTCGCCGAACCAGGAAACGACCAGCGCGATGTTCTCGACCTGAGGACACAGCGCCTGCAATTCGTCGAGCGAGGCGACAAAATCGCTCGCTCCGGTCAGCATGTGCCGGTTGAGCGCGACGGTTTCGCCTTCCTGCGGCGTCGCCGTCACCAGCGCCGGGTGCAGGCCGTATTCGGTCGCGCCGGGGATCAGCGCCACGGCCTTCACCTGCTGGTTCAGCCGGCCGGCCGGCCGCATCACCTCGAAATACAGTTGGGGAACGCGGTTGCCAAACGGTTCGAGCGCCAATCGCTCGAACACCACATAGGCGACGCCGCGATAAGCAGGCGCATTTCCCGCACCCTGCTTTGCTTCGATCAGGGGATCGGGCAATTGCGCTTCATCGCCGCGGTGGACACGCATGTCGACCGTCGTCAGATCGAGTTCGCGACCGTCGGCCCAGACCCGGCGCACGCCGGCGATTTCGCCCTCGCACAAACCGATCGCGAGATTGGCGTGGTACCGGTAGGAAATGACGCGCGGTCCGCCTTTGAACCCTTGGCGCGTCGTTTGTCTTTCCTCTTCGAAACGCGTTGCCCAGATCACCGTGCCGCCAAGCCGCATGGCGCCGTAAAGGCGTGCGATGGGCGCCCCCTCCTCGCCGGTCAGCGGTTGGAGTCCGGACAGGCGCGCGCTTTCGATCGTGCGGGTCGAATTGATCAGCGCCCGATCGATGTAATATCCGGCAAGCGAACCGGCTGCGAGGCCGATCGCCTTGCCAACAGCGCCGAACGTCGCGCCGATCGCCGCGCCCGCCGCCTGCAGAAGAAGCGTCGCCATGGGTCAATCCTGGATTTCGGGAAAGGCAAAAACGCCGACGATGCGCCGCCGCCATTGGGGAACCAGCGCCGATTCAACCACCGCCGAACCGGAATAGGCGTGAATGAACCGCCCGTGCTCGGACAGAATGCCGAGATGTTTGGCCGCCGCGCCCGCCCGCCAGCGAAACAGCAGAATGTCGCCTGGCTCTGCCGCCGAAAGGGCCTTTTCGAGGCAATGACGCCGCGCCGCGTCCAGCAAGGGGTCGTCCGGTCGAAAATTCGGCCCAGTCGGCCGAATAGGGGCCGGCGCGTTCCGGTTCGCATCCGTAAAGCGTACGCCACACGCCGCGCAGCAGACCAAGGCAATCGCATCCGATTCCCCAGGCCGCGCCTTGGTGCCGGTAAGGCGTGCCAATCCATCGGCGCGCTTCGCTAAGCGCCCGCTCGGCCGCCTTCCGGCCGGTCATGGCACGAGGGGCGCGCCGTCGAAAACGGCATCTTCGGTGGCGTAGGCATAGACGGCGTCATTACCCGGAAGATGAGGGAAGCCGCGAAAATTCAGGCTGTTGGAGAATTTCGACCGACAAACGGCAAATGATTTGTCGCAACCCGCCGTGACCGAAAACGATGCGCCAGCTTCAGCCGGCGGATTTTCGCCATCAAGCGCCAGCACAACGTCTCCGCTGCGCCGGGAATGGCTGGCCACCCGGTGTATTTTCCCGTCGGTTCTCGTCAGAAGCCCGCCGACAAACCAGCCCTCGGCGAAAACATGTCGAGACCGGTGACGCGAATGCGCCCGCCGGCCAGAACGGCGACGACGACGCCTTGCCCGCGCAGGGCCGGGGCGGATAGATCGACGCCGCAGCGCCCGTCACCGACTTCGGCGTCGCAACCGCGGCGAAAATGGCGACCTTTGGGCTGGTCGTAGGCCTTCGCAATGCTGTCGAGTTCGGCGGTGAACGCACCATCGGCGCGCGTCAGTTTGCCGATCGTCGCCGTACGAAGCACGACATGCGCCGCCGTTTCCGTCCAGTCGACCAGAAGCGTTTCGACCTTGGCCCCGTCGTACAGACCCGCGTCGATGTCTTCGGCGGCGATGCGTTCGGAGGTCAGGGCGCCGGCGACGTCGGCCGTATCGACATTCAGGCCGACGCCGTCGCGCGCCTCACTCGCTGTCATGCCGCTTTGCGGCTCGAATTGCAGCCCGTCGAGCGTCAACACCCGGTCGTGATCGGTGAAGCCGAGGCGAATGCCGTCGATGCGCGTCAGCCGCCAGGCGTGGCATAGCGTCGTCGCCGGCAATGCCAGCCGCGACGCCATGGGTTCGGGGACGCCCGTCACAACATCACCTCGACCAAAGGAATGTGGGGGATCTGCCCGGCTTTGAACGAAGCGAGGCCGAGCGCCAATCCATCCGCCTCGAAACGAACCGGAACATCGAACTCGTAACCGGCCGTCACCAGCGCTCCCGACGCCGGAATCTTGGCCGGGGCAAAGGTGACGAGACCGGTTGTCCAGTCGACGCCGAAATCGGCGGCCGCCGCCTCGACGCCGGAAACGGCGACCTGAACCGTGCCGGCCACCGGACAGGCGATCGGGCGGACATACGCATCCGGCCCGGAACCATAGGTCTTGGTCAACGGGAATGCGGCAAGCGCGCCGTCGCCGATGCCGATCGTCTGGTCGAGCGGAGTCGGCGTCGTCGTCAGCGGACAACTTTTCCAGTCGAAGGGATCGCGGAACCGGAACGCCGAAATCGAGCCGCGCCGCGCCTCGAAGAAGGCGAGCGCCGTCTCCAAATCGTCGATGGAGCGAACACCGGTGCCGGCGTCGAAACGGCGGCGCGAATGGGCATGGCGTTGGTTGCGCCTTTCGCGCCCGGAATGAAGCCGCACGATCTCGTTCAGCCGCTCCGGTCCGCCGGTCGCGCCAAACGAAATCGCCAGCGGAAACCGCACATCGTGAAAATCAGCCGCCATGGATGCCCTCACAAGGTGCGCGCGCCACGCTTGACCGCGCGGGTCAGCATGCCGGTCATTTGGGCTTCGCTTTTGCGGAACGAGGCCGCATCCGGCGTCGTGACGTTGAACACAACATTGACCGACCCGCCGCCCGCCGCCGCGACGCCAAGCGCGCCGTCGGCCCCGCGTTTCAGCGGCAGGATCGCTTCCGGCCCCGCCTCTCCCATCAGGCCCGCGCCGCCGCCAAGCGGAAAATAGGTCGGCGCGCTCACCACGCCGCCATCGGCGAAAGGCACAATGCCGCCTTTGGCGAACGGGGAAATTCCCGTCAGCCCGCCAAGGAGCGAACCGAAGAACGAGCTGGCGAGGTTCTGCAACGGCTTCAATCCGGCGTCGAGCGCCATGCCGGCCATATTGAGGGCGATCTGGCGCAAAATATCGTCGAGCGCCCGTCCGCTGACGACCGCAGCCTTCAACGCGCCGGTCAGCTGCGCCCCGAAGCCGGCGGAGAGCTTTTCCAGGGTCGCCAGCGAAGTTTCGAAAGCGCTGGTGTCGGCGAGAATGGACACGCGCACATCATTGTCCATGAATGTTCTCCGCTGTGTCGGGAAAAGCCCGCATCAAGGCGACGACATCGGTCCGGCCGGGTGGCGCGGCTGCCGCCGGTCGTCGGCCCGCGGCAAGCGCTGCAAATTCACGCGGCGTCAGCGCCCAGAAGGACTGGGGCGCAATCCGCAACCGGCCAAGGCCGAGCGCCATCGCCGCTTCCCACGGGAAAGCCGTCATGGCTTGGCCTCGCCGAAGGTGGCTGAGAGCAATTCGGCGACGATGCGGGCAAATCCCGCCGCGCCATCCGCCGTCGTCATCGCCGCGACGTCGTTATCGCTTTCCGCGCCGCCTGCGGCGCGCAGGCCCGCGCCGACGACGCGGACGATGTCGCGCGCCGCAAGCCGCCCGCTGGCGAAGCGCTCGACGAGTTTGCCGAGATCGTCGGCATGGACGGCGTCCTCCAGCTCGGCCAGCGCGCCGAGCGTCAGCACCAGCCGGCGCGGCGCGCCGTCGAGTTCGGCTTCGATCTCGCCGCGTCTGCGATTGACCGCCATCACAGCGCTCCGAAGGTCAGCGCGCCGGCCGATTCCAGCGCGATCTCGAACGCCACTTCGCCGTCATGGGCGCCGGAATAGTCCAGAGCCACGATCTGGAACGGCCCTTCGACAACGCCGAAATCGGGGATCGCAGCCTGCCAGGCGCGAATGTCGCCGGCGAAGAACGCGGCGCGCATCTCGGCGTCGGAGGCGGCGTCCTTGAAGATGCCCGACCCGGACAGCGACGCCTTCAGCACACCGCCGCCGGTCAGCAATTCACGCCAGCGTCCGGCCGAATCGGCGTCGGTCACGTCGACGCTTTCGGCGTTGAAGGCGAGGCGCTTGGCGCGCAACCCCGCCACGGTGACGAAGGCGTGCGGCGGCGGCGCCGACGCCAGTTTCAACAGCAGATCCTTGCCTTTTTGGGCTGGCATCGATCTCTCCTCGACGGGTTCAGGGTTGGGGTTCGGTCACGGCGCGAAAGCGCAACGCGCCATGGTGAACGCCGGCGCTGGCGTCGAAGCGAACCTCCAGCGCCTCGAAGCGAAACATCGACAGGCTTTGGCCGGCGACGGCGAGCGGCGCATCGTCGAGCGCGGCGCGCGCCAGCGCGGCGATCTCGTAAGTTTCGCGCTTGCCTTTCGCCTGCGACCAGACATTCACCGTCAGCAGAAATTCCTCGCCCGTTTCGGTCGAGGTCGAATGGTCGGCGATGCTGACGCGGCCAAGGGTCAGATAGGGAAAGTCGAGGCGGGCGGGCGCGTGGTCATGAACCCGCGACCCACCGAGCCTGGCCACCAGCGGCGCATGGCCGAGCAGGGCGGCGTGGACCGTCTTCTGCAGTTCAAGGGCGGATCGCATCGCGCTTGCCTCCCGATTTCACCGGCGGCGGGGATTCGTCCGTTTCGCCTGCCTCGATCCGCCCGGCGAGGTCGTGCGCGATGCCGCGCAGCGCCCGCACCAGGCCGTCGAGGGTCAATTTCACCTGGAGCTTCATCGTCCCGTCTCCTGCAGCACGGCGACCAGATGGGTCGCCGTTTCGTCCATGTCGTGAATGGCCAGGATCGCCATCGGCCGAGCGCGGACGATGAACCGCATGCCGCTTGAAACATCGTCGCGGGCGCGGAAAATGGCGCGATGTGTCGCCGTCTCGCGCAGTTGCTCGGCGCTGTAATCGCTTCGCGCCGCCAAAGGTTCGAGGAGCAGGCGAACCGTCGCTACCGCCGCCCAATTCTCGTTATGCCCTCCCGCCCCGTCCGGCGTCGGCATCGCCGCCTCAAGGCGGGCGAAGGCCCGCAGGCGTCCGGGGTCGATCGCGATGCGCGCCATCACAGCCTCCGCGCCCGCCACGGCGCGATCAGACGATCGTAACCGGCCGGTATCGACACCGGCTGTTGGTCCGGCCCGAAGGCGGCGCGGAATTCGTGAAAATGGGCGACAAGCAGCAGCATCGCCCGCTTGATTTCGTCGGGAACATCGACCGCGGTTGCGCCAAATCCGGCAGTCAGGTCGATCTCGACGCCGTTGAAGCGCCGCAGCGCCGGGCCCGCGTCGCTGAACGCCAATCGCGCCGGCCTGGCATGCCGGTCAAGCGCATAATTCGCCGGGTCGACAACCGCGCCGGCGCCGTCGGGTCCGAACGCCGTCACCGCAACAACCGTGATGAGGGGATGGATGGACATGGCGACGCAGTCGTCGCCGGGCCAGTTGTCCAGTGTCGTGCGCCAACCCTGCTCGATCAGCGCCAGTCCGGCGTCGGCTTCGACATGGCGGCGGGCGGCGCGGATCAGTTCGCCGATCAGCCCGTCCTCCTCGTCGTCGTCGACGCGCAGATGCGCCTTGGCTTCGGCCAGCGTCACCGGCTCGGCCGTCGGGTCGATGGTGCGGAAAAGCGCCATGGTCGTTCCTTGTCATTGAAAACGAAGGCGGCCCCGGCGGGAGGAAACCGGGGCCGCCTGTTCGGCGTCATGCGGCGGGGAAAACCGTCAGACGCCGAATTTCATCAGCTTGATCGCATCGAAGTCCTGGACGCCGCCACCGACGCGCTTGGTCACGTAGAACAGCACATAGGGTTTGGCGGAGTAGGGATCGCGCAGCACGCGCACGCCGGTGCGGTCGACGACGAGATAGCCGCGGCTGAAGTCACCGAAGGCGAGCGACCGCGAGTCGGCGGCGATGTCGGGCATGTCCTCGGCTTCGACCACCGGGAAACCCATCAGCATCGCCTTGCCGCCGGGCGCGGCAGGCGGCTGCCAAAGATAGGCCCCGGACGCATCCTTCAGCTTACGGATCGTCGCCTGGGTGCGGCGGTTCAACACGAACGACGCATTCTGGCGGTAGCCGGCCTTCAGCGTGTAGATCATGTCGACCAGCTTGTCGGAGGGGTTGGTCGCCGGCAGTCCGCCGGAAACGCCAGTGACGACATGACCGAGATTGCCCCATGTCCAGGCGCTGTCGAGCACCGTCGGATAGGCAAGGAGCCCTTTCGGCTTGTTGACGCCATCGCCGCTGACGAAAGCAGTTCCCTCTTGTTCGGCGAACGCCGTCTCGATCTCGGCGGTCAGCCACTGGTCGATGTCGACGGCGGCGTCGTCGAGCAGCGACGAGGTCGCCGCCGGCATGGCGTAGAGTTCCATGGTCGGGAATTGCAGCTCGGCCAGCGCCCCCTGCGCCGTCTGCGGGCGGGCCGCCGTTTCGGCCACCCAGCCCGTCGCCGGGCCGCTCACCGCGTAGGGCTTTTTCAACACCGAACCCGAAACCTTGCGCACACTCGCGATGGCGCGGATCGGCGACAGGTTGGACAGGCGCTTGCCGATCTCGGCTTCGGTTTCGGCGGGCGCCAGATAGCCGCCATCGGCCGGCGTCCCGACCGACATCGCCTTGAGGCTCAGCGCCTGCAGGGCGCGTTCGTCGCCGCGGCGCACATAGGCCTCGAAGGCGCGCCGCGTCTCGGGCGATCGCGTCTCGGCCGTCTCGAGGCCGAGGGCCGGCCGCGCCTGCTTCAGGCTCAGCCGGTCGAGCGCCCGCTTCTGTCCGTCAAGCGCGGCGGCGATGCGGTCGACCTTCTCCGCCGTCAGCGGGTCGAGGCCGCCTCGCGTCTCCAATTCGCCGATGCGGCGATCGTTGGTTTCCTTGAAGGCCTCGAAGGCCGACATGAATTCGCCGAAGGCCTCGGTCACGTCCGGTCCGCCGGCGGCGGCTTTCGCTTCCGGCGCCGCAATGATCATTTCGCTCATGAATCGCCATCCTTTTGGTTGAGCACGCGGGCGGCGGCGCGCATGTCGCTCGCCAACCCGGCCATGGTGTCCCGCGCGGCGTCCCGCCCGCGTTTCTTGTCGGCGAAGCCGCGCGCGATCACCGCCCGCGCCTCGCCCCGGGAGAACCCGGCGTCCCGCCGGAGCCATTTTTCCAATTGCCATGTCGTCGGCAGCGCCCGTTTCACCTGGCCGATGCGCGCGCCCGGCTGCATCGGAAAGGTGACGACCGAAATTTCCCACAGATCGGCTTCGAGGATGCGGCGCACCCCGCCAGCCCCGTCGTTGCGGGCCCGCACCGTCTTGAAACCGATCGACAACCCGTCGAGAGCGCCTTCGCGCATCAGCGCCAGCACCTCGCGCGCCTTCGCCGAACCGCCGGCGATGCGGCCGCGGGCGAACAGGCCGCGCGCGTCCTCGCGCAATTCCTCCCACACGCCGATCGGTTGGGCCGGATCGTGCTGGAACAGCATGCGCACCCCGGTCGCGCCGCGCCCGGCGAGAGAAGCAGCGAACGCGCCGCGTTCGACCACGTCGCGGCCGAGATCGACTTCGCCGAACAGGCTGGCGTAACCGCTGAACGAGCCGTCGGAGGCAATCGCGTCGACGCGAAGCGCGGCGTGTTTTCGCTCGCCCCTTTCCAGTCCGGCGGCGTCAAGCATGGGGTTCGTCCTTTCGGTTGGCGGGAAATCGTTCGATGACGCGCTGCGCCGCGCCGACCAGCCACCAGGCGGTCAGGCTCACGGCGGCGGCCCCGGTCAGCGCCGCCTCCGCCTCGCCGATCGCGTCGGCGATGCCGAGCGCTTCGCCAATCTTCAGGCCGGCCGCGCCGCCGAACACCAGGCCGGAGACCAGGCCGACGGTGAAGCGCAGCGCCGCCTCGCGCCGCCCGCGCGGCAGCAGATAAGCGAGCGAAATCGCCGAGCCGGCGACCGCGCCGACGCCCTTGGCGGCGAACACCCAGGCCGCGCCCGCCCACTCGCTCATCGTGCTCCTCCCTTCGGGCCGTAGCCGACGGCTTCGCGTTTCTCGTCCTCGGTCAGGAATCCGGCCGCGCCGAGCCGCGCCCACAGCGCCTCGCGCTCGGCCGCCAGACCCTCGATACGGTCGGCGTCGAACCACAGCCGCAGATCGCTCCCGAAGGCCGGGCCAAGAAATCCGCTCAGCGCGCGCGCCGTGCGGCCGGCGAGCGGCAGAACCGTCAGCCGCCAAAAGGCGCGGTTCGCTTCCTGGTAGTTGGCGTAGGTGGCGTCGCCCGGAATGCCGAGCAGCATCGGCGGCACGCCAAGCGCCAACGCGATGTCGCGCGCCGCGCCGTTCCGCGCCTCCATGAAATCCATATCCTTCGGCGAAAGCGCCATCGCCTTCCAGTCGAGGCCGCCTTCGAGCAGCATCGGCCGCCCGGCCCGGCTGGCCCCGGTATAGCCGTCCTCCAGCTCCTGCTTCAGCCGCTGGAACTGGTCCTCGGACAGGTTGCCGCCTTCCTTCGGCGCGTAAACGAGCGCGCCGGAAGGCCGGGCCGAATTGTCGAGCAGCGCCTTGTTCCAGCGCGACGCCGCATTGTGCAGGTCGAGCGCCGTCGACGCCGCCTCCAGCGGCGGGAAACCGCGCTGATCGTCAAGCGGGTGGAACAGGCCCAAATGCAGTGCGCCGCCTTCGGCCGCCGATCCCAGCGACAGACGGCGCTTGCCGTCTCTGCCGTCAATCTCGATCGCCTCGGGCCAGCCATTGGCGTCGGCCGCGATTTTCGCCCGATCCGGCCGCACCGGATGCAATTCTCGCACCGCGCCGTCGAGCGTCAGCGCCGCGACATAGGCGTTCCCGGAAATCAGCAGATGGCCGTAAACAGCCTCGAGAAACGTCGCGCCGTCCTGGCGCGGGTTTGGCCGGTCGAGCAGGTCGAGCAGCGGATGGGCGTCGTGTTCGCGCCGGCCTTCGTAAAGCAGCCACGGGATCGACGCGGCGCTTTCGGCGATCAGCCGCACGGCGCGGTGCGCCACCGGATTGCGCATGTAGCCTTCGCGGGCGAGCGCGGCATAGTCGCGGCTGCTCCAGCTTGCCTCGCCGGCGAACTGCAGGGCGATGAAGCCCGACGCGTCCTTGCGTTCGGCAACGCGGGGCGCGCGCCGTTTCAGCCAGTCAAAGGCCATTGAAGCATTCCTCTTGTTCCAAGATAAAGGCGTCGCACCACCCTCATCGCGAGCCGCGCCCTGCGCCCGCATCCTGGGCTTGTCGAAGGACGAGTGCGTTACACTGCCCTCACCCTCGGCGCGCTTTTCGGCCTGATCAGCAACTCGCTCACCGCCCACACCAGCGCGTCGACCCGGTCGGGCGAGCGACCGGAGGACAGCCCGTCGGGTCCGAAATCGGCCATTTCGTCCTCCAGTTCCGGCAGGCGCGCCGCGTGGCGCACCCTGCCCTGCTCGTAGAGCGCGGCAACCGGTTCGGCCCGCACCCATTTGCCACGGTTGGCGCGCACCGCCTTGACCGGCGCGGCCGGATCGACGGCGCGGATCGTCGCCGTCACCATGTCGCCGCCCTGGTTGACCTCGGCGATCAGGCAATCGGCCTCGAGGCGCCGCCACAGCGCAATCGCGCGCGCCGCCCATTCGGCCGGCTTCGCCCCGCGCACCGTGGCGTCGGCGAGCACCACGGCGCGGCCGGCCGCGTCGAGGCCGACGGCGACGATGCCGCAGGCGTCCGATGCTTTCGTCGAACTCGCCGGCGGATCGACGGCGACGACGATGCGGCCGATCGCGGCCGCCGGCAGCGCCGCCGCGCTCTCGATCATCGCCCGCGTCCACAGCGCGCCGTCGCGATCGGCGATCAGTTCGCCGTCCAGTTCCTGGCGGCCGAGCCGCGTGCCGCCATAGCGCCGGCGCACCGTGTCGATGAAGCCGGCGGCGAGGTTGGCGGCGTTGTCCTCGGTGCGCATGCGCGTCACCGTCACCGACGGGTCGGCCAGCAGCCGCTTCACCATCGCCGTCGGGCGCGGCGTCGTGGTGATCAATTGCATCGGCCGTTCGCCGAGGCGAAGCCCGAATTGCAGCATGTCGAAACAGCCCTCGGCGTTGCGCCATTTGGCGAATTCGTCGAGCCAGGCCGCCTCGAATTGCGGCCCGCGCAGGCTGTCGGGCTCCTCGGCCGAGAACACCTGCGCCACCGCGCCATTGTCCCAGACCAGCCGGCGGCGCGTCGATTCATAGCGCGGCCTTTCGTTGCGGCCCGCCGCCATGATGCCGGCCGGCCCCTCGATCATCACCTCGCGCGCGTCGGCGAGCGTCTCGCCGACCAAAGCGATGATCCCGTGCCGACGGCGCGTGAATGGCGGCAGGCCGCGCGCCAGCGCGTTGACCCATTCGGCCCCGAGCCGGGTCTTGCCCGAACCGCGTCCGCCGATCACCAGCCAGGTCGCCGGCGCGCCGCCGAGCGGATATTGTTCGTAGCGGGCGTGGTGGATCCATTCGCCTTCGGTCAGCGCCGCTTCATCGCCCAGCGTCCCGGCCGCCCAACGCCGCCGTTTCGCCGCTTTTCCGTCCGCGCCCCGGGGGAGGTGGTCCGGCGCAGCCGGACCGGAGGGGACCTTATTTCGTTTCGTCCCCCCGCCACCCTTTCCTGAGCATTTCGCGGGCATGGATTTGCGCGAGTTCCTCGATGCGGTCGTCGATGCGTCCGAGGATTTTGGCGAGTCGGGCATCGTTCTCCTTCGCCCGTTCGGCGCGGCCGTCGCCCGCCCCGGCCAGGTCGCCAATGGCATGAATGGTCTTGAAGATGCCGGCGAGCGCCGTCATCTGCGCCGGGGCGATGTCGCCTTCGAAGTCGCCGATGCGCGCCGCTTCGCCGGCGAGGCGATCGATCAACGGCATCAGCGTGTCTTTGAGCGTTCGGCGGCCGCGATGGCCTCGCCAGCCTTCCTTTTTCGCCTTCGCCCGCACCGAGGCGAGCGTGTGCCCGGTCATTTCCGCGATCAGTTCGGCCGAAACCGCCTCGCCCTCGAACAGCCGACGCGCCGCGTCCCAGCGTTTTTGCGCCGCGCCCGCCATGGGTTTCTCCACACGATAAGAAAATGCCGGATACTGGCCTTAAGCGAGACCGGCGGGGCGAACCCGCACTATTCCGACGATAGCGAGAACCTACAGAAGGAGCGTCACGTTGTCAAGAATATATTCCTATTTTTTTCGCCCTCAATCCGCCACACCGCCCGGCTTCACAATCGCGCTGACATCGGCTCCGCATTCCTCTACATCTCCGGGCAATGACGACAAACGCTCCCCCTCCCCGCAAGCCGCGCGCCCGCAAGGCGTCGTTCCTGCTCGAGATCGACGCCTGGATCGATTCCACCGTTTACGAGGCGGGGTTCCGGCTGGCGGAAATCTGGGAGGCGGTCACCATCTTCTTTCGCCGCTTCAAGGCGATCGGCTGGAAGCGCTGGACCTTCGAGGTCCTCGGCGAGGCCTTCACCATGGGCGCGGCCGGATCGGTGCTGATGCTGGCGCTGGCGCTGCCGGCGTTCGAGGAGACCAAGGGCGACTGGCGGGCCCAGTCGGACTACGCCGTCACCTTCCTCGATCGCTACGGCAATGAAATTGGCCAGCGCGGCATCCTGCAGCGCGATCCCGTCGCCATCGAGCGGCTGCCCGACCACGTGGTCAAGACTGTGCTCGCCACCGAGGACCGGCGCTTCTACGAGCATTGGGGCATCGACGTGCTCGGGCTCGGCCGCGCCATGACCGAGAATGTCCGCGCCAATTCGGTCGTCCAGGGCGGCTCCACCATCACGCAGCAGCTCGCCAAGAACCTGTTCCTCACCAATGAGCGCACCATCGAGCGCAAGGTCAAGGAAGCCTTCCTCGCCGTCTGGCTCGAATTCAACCTGTCGAAAAACGAGATCCTGCAGCTCTATCTCGACCGCGCCTATATGGGCGGCGGCACCTTCGGCATCGCGGCGGCGTCGGAGTTCTATTTCGCCCGCGATATCCGCGACGTCAATCTCGCCGAGGCCGCCATGCTCGCCGGCCTGTTCAAGGCGCCGGCGAAATACGCCCCGCACATCAATTTGCCGGCGGCGCGCGGCCGCGCCAACGAAGTCCTCACCAACACGGTGCAGGCCGGCTTCATGACCGAGGGCCAGGTGGTGCAGGCGCGGCGCAATCCGGCGACCCCGGTCGAGCGCGACGCCATCGAGTCGCCCGACTATTTCCTCGACTGGGCCTTCGACGAGGTCCGCCGCCTCGCGCCGAAGGGCGGCACCCATTCGCTCGTCGCCCGCACCACCGTCGACATGAACCTGCAGAGAGCGGCGGAGGAATCGCTCGAGTTCCATCTACGCCAGTTCGGCAAGGATTATCACGTCAGCGAAGGCGCCCTCGTCGTCATCGAGAACGACGGCTCGGTGCGCGCCATCGTCGGCGGCCGCGACTATGGCGAGAGCCAGTTCAACCGCGCCACCAAGGCCGAGCGCCAGGCCGGCTCGTCGTTCAAGCCCTATGTTTATGCGACCGCGATGGAAAACGGCTTCACGCCGGAATCGATCGTCCCCGACGCGCCGATCACCTGGAACGGCTGGTCTCCGGCCAATTATTCGCGCGGCTATTCCGGCCGCGTCACGCTGACCACGGCGTTGGTCAAGTCGATCAACACCGTGCCGGTGCGGCTTGCCAAGGAGCATTTGACCACCAAGCCGATCAAGGCGACGGCGGAATCCTTCGGCGTCGAATCGCCGATTTCCGACCACAAGACCATGACGCTCGGCACGTCGGGCATGACGGTGATGGACCAGGCGACCGGCTATTCGGTGTTCGCCGCCGGCGGTTTCGCCGGAAAACGCCACGGCGTCACGCAAGTGCTGACGCGGTCGGGCGAGGTCGTCTGGGACGCAGACCAGGATCTGGCCGCGCCGAAGCGGGTCCTGTCGGAAGAAGCGACGAAGGCGATGAATTCGATCCTGGTGCAGATTCCCGAATGGGGCACGGCGCGACGCGCCGCGCTGACCATGACGCGCGCCGCCGGAAAGACCGGCACCACGCAAGCCTATCGCGACGCGTGGTTTGTCGGTTTCACCGGCAACTACACCGCCGCCGTCTGGCTCGGCAACGACGATTTCTCGCCGACCGACAAGCTCACCGGCGGGTCGCTGCCGGCCATGGTCTGGCAACGCCTGATGACCTACGCCCACCAGAACATCGAATTGAAGCCGATCCCCTATCTCGACAACACCATGCCGGCGCCGGCCGTCGCCAAGGCGAAGCCGGAAACCGAAGCGCCGAACCTCACGCCGGCCGCCGAAAGGCCTCGCGCCCTGTCGACCCAAACCAGCAAGGAATTGCGCGCGCTGATCGAACAATTCCGCGCCGCCAGGCCGATTGTCGCCCCGAAGGCGAGCGAGCGTGTCTCGGCGATATAGGCCGCGACGTCTTTGAAACATGGTTGCGGCGCGGCCCGAGCCATGAATGTCGATCGGTCCCGTGCCTCGGCCTTCCCTTTGCCGTCGCTGTCCGCTATGCGGTTTCGGTCCCGCATGGACCGACGATGCTCAAAACTCCTGTATTCATGGCCCTGACACTCGCCATCGCCTTCGGTCTCGGCGTGTCGTCGCTTTGGTGGGCGCTTGAGCGCGTCGACGGCCTGTCGCAGCTGACGATCAACGGTTGGTCGGCGCGCCCATTCGCCGGCACCGAAAGGGCAGATCCTTACTCGCGCGCACGGGCGGCGCGTGAGGCGAGCCTGCCGCTCGGGCATGCCGAAGGCATTGTGTTCACGGCGTTTCGCGACAGAGATGGACGGGAACTGCGCCGCGATTGCGCCTACGCGATCAGCGGGGCGATGCCGTCGGCCCGCTTTTTTACCGTCCATGCGCGCGGCAGCGACGATGCCGTCATCGCCACCGGGAACCTGCGCACGCCTGCCCTTCACTCGGGCGGCCTGCTTCGCGGGATCGACGGCCAGGCGACGATCGCCATCGGCCCGTCCGCCGCGCCGGGCAACTGGCTTCCGGTCACCGGAACCGGCGTAATGACGATCGTGCTGACGCTTTACGACACGCCGGTCGTCGCCAGTGCGGACATTGGCGCGATCGATCTGCCGGATCTGACCCGGGGCGCTTGCAATGGGTAGGTTCGTCGTTGCGTTGGCGTCCGGTCTGGTGGGCGCGGCGTTGATCCATATTGTCGTGCTGTTCCTCGTCCCGCACTACTCCGAGCGTGACGCCTGGTCCCGCATGGCCGAGCGCGGCGGCCTGTTCGAAATCGTCGACCTGTCGAGCGCAAAGCCTCGCGAACCGGCCCTCTGGTCGGCCGATCCCCTGTTGCGGGCGGTCGGGTGCCGTTTCGACCTGAGCGACGGTCCGGTGCAATTGACCGCCCCCGCCGGCGTGATCTTCTGGTCGTTGTCCGCCTTCGATCGCAAGGGGATCAACGTGTTTTCGATCAACGACAAGACGGCCGACGCCAGCGTCGACATCGTCCTGGCCTCACCTTTTCAGGCGATAGAATTGCGCAAGGATCGACCGCAGGAGCTGGCGGATTCAATCGTGGTGGAAGTTCCTTCGCCTGAAGGGCTGGTGGTGCTGCGCGCCTTCCAGCCAGATTGGACCCATGGCGCGGCGGTCGAAACATTCTTCGCCGAAGCGGATTGCCAGCAAATCTAGATCGGCTTCACGCCTTGCGGCGGCTCTTCTTGCGCGGCGTCGTGGGCGTTCTCGTATCGTCCAGACGCTCATAGCGCACGCCGGTAAACATGACGATGGCGCCGCCGCCCTTGACCGGTTCGCCCGGTTTTTCGCGGGCCTGTTTTGGAAACGCCAAAATCCGCGCCATGTCCACCCTCCGTCTTGTCGCCGCGAATCTTCCCCTGGCTCGGCCCATTCAGCCCCGCGACGGTTAACAGCTTGCTAACGGATTGCTTTTATCTTGAGGCGAATTTGCCGTTTCGCGCGGTTTCCGGGCGGGGAAAGGCAAAACAAGTCGCGTGCGTATGGGTGTTCGTGTGTCTTCAGCCGATTTCCGCAATTTGTCCGAACGCCGCGCGCCAGATCAGGCCGATGCGCTACTGCGCGCCGCGGTCACGACATTCGTCTCCTGACCCGCCCGACGCGCGCCGACGCCGGCCGCCTCCATGATCTGGCTTCGCCCCTCTTGCCCTTGGCAAGTGTCGAGGCGCTGCGCTTTGCCGCCGCCGCGCTCTCCGAATCGCATGCGGCGCCCGTCGCGCTGGTGCGTTTGATGGCGGCATTGCCGGTCGCCGTGTCCGCCCCGCTTCTCGTTCGTTCGCCCTTGCTGGGCGAAATAGATCTGATTGCATTGATCGGGCGTCTCGGCCTCGCCCACGCCCGCGCCATCGCCCGACGGCCGGAGCCCGGACCGCGATTGGCGGCCCTGCTCGCCTCGTTGCGCGACGACGATATCGCCAGTCGCGTCGCCCCCTTCGGGACAACAGACCGGCTGTCCGTGGCGCGCGAACGGTTGCGGTCGATCGGCCTGGAGCAAATGAACGCCGCGCCGCAGCCATGGCGCAATCTGCGCGACACCGCGCTTTCGGGGTCGCCCGCCCTGTTCCAGACCGCGCTCGCCGACGCGCTGGACAGAGGATTCGCCGCCGCCGGCCAGATCCTCGCCAGCGAAGTCCTCGCCATCGCCGCCTTCCGCACGCTCGGACTCGCCGCCGAACAGGCGTTCCTGCTGGTGAATGCCCATTTCCCCGGCCGGCTCGCCGACGCCCGGTTCATTCGCCAGTTTCTCGCCGATTACGAAGCCCTTGACGGGGCTGCGTGCGCCGCGGTCCTTGACGATATCGACGATCAACGCGCAATCGAGCCCGCTCGGCCGGTCGCCGACAACGGCGCGACCGAGGCGCTTCGGCTCAGGGCGTCATAACGGCCAGCAAATCGCCGGGATCGTCGCCGGCGATCTCGATTTCAATCACCCAGACATCTGGATCGAAACGCGTCTCGCGTTCGATGGCGCGGGCGATGGACTCGTCGTCGCCAATCGCGGAATCGCGGACGAACCGGCGGTCTTGAGGTCCGCCGGCTTCATAAGCCGATTGCGGCGCCGGACGATAGAATTGCTGCGCCCCGCCGGGCGTCCGCGCGATCACCAGCACCGCGCCGGCTTCCTCGGCTCCTTTTCGCAACACGGCCGCAAATCCGCCGTCGCGCATCGCCCGGCGCAGCAGCGCCGCAACAAACAGGCCGGTGGTCACACGCATTGGCGGGTGAACCTGATTTTCATCCTTTTGGCGACGTCCGGCGCAACGACTTGACCAGCGCCGCGTCGACTTCGCCGGTAACAGCAAGATCGTTTTTGCGCTGGAAGTCCCGGATCGCAGCGCGCGTCTTGGCCCCCATCACACCATCGATGTCAATACCGGTATAGCCGAGGCGAGTCAGCGCGCCTTGAACTTCCGACACTTTCTCGATCGGTTCGGACGGCGGTGACGGCACCGAGCCGGTGCGCTCGGCGAGCGAAACATGCCGCGGCGCGGGCGAAGGCCGCGGCATTTCCGGTTGGTAGTCGAGCCGACGCAGCAATGCGGCATCCACTCCGCCGTCGGGATCGAGGCCGATGCTGCGGCGGTAGGCGGCGACGGCCTCGCGCGTGCGGGGGCCGGAGACGCCGTCGATCGCGCCGGTGTAAATTGACAACTCCGTCAGTGCTTTTTGGACATGAGCGGTGGCCGGATCGGCTTTGATTTCGCCGGTGTCGCGAACGACCCGGTAACGCGAGATGCCGTCTTCTCCCCGAACGTCAACCGCCAAAACGCGCGTGGCGAAGAGCGGCGCGGGATGGCGATGGTCCTGATACCAGACGGCGTTGGCGGTCACGAAAGGAACGCGACGGCGAACGCGGTCGACCCGCCGGCGACGCCAGGATTGCGCCAGAAGAAGCTGGTCGCGGCGACTGCGGCCTCGAACAGCGCGCCGGAAGCCGGCGCTATCAAGTCAACCGAACTTGCGGATCGCTTCATGTTGCTTCCCTTGGGCAACGCTCATTTCAGTATCCGACATCCCGGCGACGTCGGGCAGGCCGACGCGGACAGTCGTCCCGCGGCCCGGTGCGCTCTCGATCGACATGGAGCCATTGTGCAATTCGACCAAACCCTTCACCAGCGACAGGCCGAGACCGGCGCCGTCATAGCTGCGCGTCAAATCGTTTTCGATTTGCGCGAACGGTTGGCCAAGACGCGACAAATCCGCTTCGGCGATGCCAATGCCATTATCGGACACGGCAAATTCGAAGATTCCGGGGCGACGCGACGCCGTCACCTCGATTTTTCCGCCTTCCGGCGTGAATTTCACCGCATTGGAAAGCAGATTGATGAGAATTTGCTGGATGGCCCTGCGATCACCCATGACCTCGGCGGCGTCGTGGTTGACCGTATTGTCGATCGCAATGTTTTTCGCCGCCGCCTGACGCGTCAGCATTTGTGTCGACATGTCGACCGCATCGGCGAAAACGAACGGTTCGGGCCGAATCGCGTAGCTTCCCGCCTCGATTTTAGAGACATCGAGAATCGCGTTGACGACGTTCAGCAGATGGGCGCCGGACTCCGAAATCAGCCCGACATATTCGCGTTGCCGCTCGTCGGCGAAAGGACCGAACAAGCCGTGGAGCATCATGTCGGAAAAGCCGATGATGGCGTTGAGCGGGGTCCGCAATTCATGGCTGACGGCGGCGAGGAAACGCGATTTGGCGATTTCGAGTTGATCGCTGCTTTCGCCGGCCATGTCCCTGCCCGGCGCCTGCGGCGCGCGGCGCAGCCAGCCGGCGAAGGCCAGGCCCTCGCCCTCCGGCGCCAAATCGAGCGCCAGATCGAGATATCCTGAGCCATCGCCAGGCGCGGCGGCCGGCGCACGCACACGCAGAACCAGGGCGCGACGCGGCGCGCCGGCGCGCAGTTCGGCCATGGCGCTGAGAAAATCGACACGGTCGGCGACATGCAGACGTTCGAACAAGCCGTTGCCGATCAACAAGCCCGGCTTCAGACCGAGCAACGCTTCGGATCCTGCCGACGCGGTCGACACTGCGCCAAAGCGGTCGAAGCCGAGCACCACACCGTCGATCAGCTTTTCCCAAACCTCGGATCGAGCCGGCTCGATTGCCCTGCTGCGCAACCCGTCCAAACGGATCCAGGCCGATGCGGCCCAGATCGCCGGAGCAATCCAGTGAACGGCAATTGTCGCGGACGCTCCGCCGCCGATGGACGCGGCCGCCGAAATCAACCCGGCCAGGGCGATCAGCCCGGCAATCGCAGCGGCGCGGCGGTGGCGAAATACAAAATAGGCTTCAAAGGGCAGCGCCGCCAAGCCCAGCAGAAGCGGCGACCCCGCCGTCCCGGTCGCTGCGGCCGTAAACACCAGAAAGCCACTTGCCGACAAGGCCAGCGCCAAGGCGGCAAACGCCAGACGGCCGGCGATCATGGCCACCAACGCCGCGCCCCAGCCAATCGCCAACGCGGCGCATGTCGCCGCCATGATCGCCGCCGCATTGGCGCCTGGCGGGGCAAGCGCGATCAGCGGTGCGAACAGCGGGGAAACGAAAGCCAGACGAAGGAAACGGCCATGGGTGTCACGAAGCGCCGGATCATCAATCGACGGGTGGACGAGACGCAACGCGGCGCGCGCGAACTCGTCCCTTCCATTGGCGATTGAGGTGGCCATGCCGACCAAATGCGTGGTTCCCCGACTGCTCGAAAGGCGGTTTGCGTTGAACCAAAACTAGTCGCCGAGCGCTTAAGGAATGCATAAACTTGAAGCGTTTCCGTCGCGCTCGTGCGACTTGCCGCCGGTTTCTCCATGGGTTGGGCGCGCGAACTTCGCTCAGGGTTAGCAAGAGGTAAATTGCGCCGCCGGCTCGCCACTTCCGGCCTTGAAGCGCTGCGGCGCAAGGGATGCGGCGGTTAATTTTGTTCCAACCCCGGGCATGGCCGCTCCCGGCGCGCGCCGATCAATAAAATTTGCCTTAAAAGCCCCCGCCGGCGAAAGGGCCGCGTTGCGCCAGGTCATGCAACATCCGGCACGGACAACCCTGCCGACCAAGCGCAGGGACAAAAAAGGGGATGGTGCGATGCGTTTTCTGTTGCGCATGGCGTTTTGGGGCGCCTTGGCGTTGCTGGTTTTTCCGCTTGATCGTGGCGGCGAGGCCGCGCGGCCCGATTCCGTCAGTCCGGTGCAGGCCTGGTACGCGGTCAGCGAAGCCGTCGGCGATCTGTCGGCCATTTGCGTACGCAAACCGGAAGTCTGCGCCATTGGCCGGCAAGCCATCCAGACGGTTGGCGAACGGGCCCGCGACGGCGCCCGCATGGCATTCGAAGCGCTTGACCGCGAGTTCGGCGACGCCGATCGCGAATCGGTCACCGGCTCGATCAAACCCAAGCCGTGACGTTTCGCCGGGGGTGACGACGGACACGTCCATCTCTATATGCGCCTCATGACGCTGAACATCGACACGATCCGCGAAGACTTTTCGGTCATGGACGACTGGGAAGACCGCTATCGCTATCTCATCGACCTTGGACGCGAGCTCGAACCCTTTCCCGAAGCTGCCCGCGACGACGCCCACAAGGTCAATGGTTGCGCCAGCCAGGTTTGGGTGGTCGCCGATGTCGCGCCCGGAGCCGATCCGGTCATCGCCTTTCGCGGCGATCCTGACGCCCACATCGTGCGCGGCCTCGTCGCCATCATGATCGCGCTGTTGTCCGGGCGCACCGCCAGCGCTGTCGCCGCGACCGATGTCGAAGCGGTTTTCCGCGAGCTCGGCCTCGATACGCACCTGTCGCAGCAGCGGGCGAACGGCCTGCGTTCGATGGTGCGGCGCATGAAAAGCGAAGCCGAGACGGCGCGCACGCCGGCATAAACCTATGGCGTGATCGCCGGGCGAAAGTCGGCCGTTCCCCAGTGAAAGCGCGTTCGCCGACCCTCACCCGCATCGGGTTCGTAGTGTCGCGCCAGCGACGCAAGACCCGCTTTCAGCAACACCTTGGCTGAGCGCTGAGGCAAGTCGCGCTCGCGTTCCACCTGTTCCAGGCCTTTGAGAAAACAGCATATATCGATCAGCAGGCCGGACAATTCGGGGCCGACCGCTCCAATGGCGCGTTCGACCCGCAGGCGGGCCGCCAACGCCGCGTCGGTCAGATCCGCCATCCCGCCAGCGCGCCTGGAGGACGCCACGCTTGCCTCCCAATTGGCGCCGAGCCGCGGCATGATGTTTCCCTTCGTGTAATCGATGCGCAGCCTCTCGCCGGCCCGGAATTCCGCTTCGGCAAGAAAGGCCTCGCCATGGCGCCCTTTCAGCCTTCGCAGCAGGCCCAGCGGCGATTCCGCCGCGTCGACGTCGCTGTCCTCAATGCCGCCGGGCGTCTCGCGCCGCTCCCGGATTTGCCGGCGGCCGGCCGCTTCCGCCCTGTCGTTCCGCACCAGCAACCCGCCTTCACGGCGCACCGCCTTTTCGGCCGCGAGACCGGCGATGATGTCGACAGGTACGGCGATCGGCGCCCGGCCCGCGCCACGCAACAGCGCCGTCCCGCGTCCGCAAGCCGGCTGAATTGCGGCTGGGCCATTGCCGAGGTAGCGCAGCGCCCGCCGCCGGGCCATTTCGTTTTGTTCCGTCATCTCCCGGCTCCACCGGCAAACACCGCAAGGGCGACGCGTTCGGTGGCGGCGACGATGCGGTCGAATTCCGCGTCGTCGCGCAAATCCTCGATCAGGTGGCAAGCATGCAGCACTGTCGTGCGGTCCCGGCCGAAGCCGCGGCCGATATCGCCCTGCGGCAGGCCAAGCGCGACATGGGCAACGTACATCGCAATCTGGCGGACGCGCGCCACATCCTGACGACAGCGCCCCGTTCGGCGCAAATCGCCGCCGGAGACATTGAACAAGGCGGCCGCGATGTCGATCATGCCTTCGCAGATCGCCAGCGACCGGTCGCGGTCGCCGCGCGCCACCTGCGGCAAAACAACCGTTTCCTTGTTGATTTCTGCCTTGGCGAGAGTGGCTTGCACCCGAACTTTCCCCCGTAACGTAGGAATTGGTTCTTATACCGGTGCAACCTCACCATGTGAACAAAACACGAACATAGAAGTGGCGATTTTTTGATAATTCCTTGATATAAATAGGATTATTTATTTCCTGGCCGAAATTTCCATCCACCCCTGCGCGCCATCGGCGACTCTTCGACCTTCACGAAGGAGGCCGAACATGCCCGCAGGAATTATTGCTGCCGAGATCGACGGCTATCGCCGTTTGAAAGCCGAGGAACGGGCGCGCGCCGGTCAACGGGTCGCATTGCTCGCGCTTTGCGGCGTCGACCTCGATGTCGCCGCCGGATTGCGCGGCGAAGCGCGCGCCGCGTTATGCCGCCGTCTCGAAATCAAAATCGAAAGGGAGAGGCTGAAAGGCGCGGCGCGGCCGTGGAACTACGACCTCAACCGTCATATCGCGCTCAAGCAGGCGCTCGATGCCTTGCGTGGCGCGCCATGAAATAAGGCGGCGCTTTCGCGCCGCCCTTGACCGTCCCGCAAGCGGGGAAAACTCACTTGCCCTTGCGCTTGCGCCCGAGGCCCATCTTCTTGGCCAGGTTCGAGCGCGCCGCCGCATAATTCGGGGCAACCATCGGATAATTGGCGTCGAGGCTCCACTTGTCGCGGTACTGCTCCGGCGTCAGGCCGTAATGCGTCATCAGGTGGCGCTTCAGCGATTTGAACTTCTTCCCGTCTTCCAGGCAGATGATGTAATCGTCGAACACCGATTTCTTCGGATTGACCGCCGGCTTCGGCTTCTCGGCCGGAGCGGCTTCCACCGCGCCGCCAAGGCGGCCGAGCGCGCCGTGAATATCGGAGATCAACGCCGGCAATTCGGAAGCGGGCACCGAATTGTTGCTGACATAAGCCGCGACAACGTCGGCGGTCAGTTCGATCAGGTTTTCGGCGCTGCGATGGGGGGTATCGTGGGAGTCCATGGGTATGCCCCTTTTTGATTTGTTGTTTCAGGTTCGCCGATTGATTGTTTTAACTGATTAATTGACTCGGCTGCGTCTTACATACGGCGGTCAGCCAACATTTCAAGTGGAATCACATTCGAACGCTATGAATATATCTTGGTTTCGATGTTTTACAACCACATCACCGTATATTTTCATATCAGACAACCGCTTTACAAGCGATCGAGACGGTAACTTGCGAATCAACGGCGTCCTGTTTCGCGAAATACCGTTCCTTCGCGGGCGCCGCTCAAAACAATCGCCCGTTGATCAGAAGGTGTGCGCCAATGCTGGCGGCGTATCCCAGCGCAATCGCCCAAGACCATTTCAAATGACTGGAAAATGTGTAGAGGCCGCGGGCCTGCCCCATCAAGGCGACGCCCGCCGCCGATCCAATCGAAAGCATCGATCCGCCGACGCCGCAGGTCAGCGTGATCAGCAGCCATTGCCCGTGAGACATCTCCGGATTCATCGTCAAGACCGCGAACATCAGCGGAATGTTATCGACGATGGCAGACAAGGCGCCGATGACGATGTTGGCCGTTGTCGCGCCCAAGCCGACATAGAGCGCGTTCGACGCAAGCGCCAGATAGCCGAGCACGCCAAGCCCGCCGACGGCGAAGATGATGCCGAAGAAGAACAGGAACGTGTCCCATTCGACGCGCGCCATCTGGCTGAAGGAATCGAGAACGAGGTCGTGCTCCTCGCCGCGGCGGCGCGGCAAGTTGAGGAAATAGGAATAGATCTGCAGGTAGCCAAGTCCCAGCATCATGCCCAACGCCGGCGGCAGATGCAGGAAGTTCTTGAATGAGACGGCGGTTGCGACGGTCGCGGCAAACAGGAGGATCACCACGCGCGCGCCGTGTTTCATGTGCGCCTTGTCGGTCACCATCGGCGGCTTTTCGTCGGGAACCGCGAAATGCATGATTGCTGCGGGCGCGATCCAGTTGACCAGTGACGGCAGGAACAGAACGAAGAACTCGAAGAATGTCAGCTTTCCTGCTTGCCAAACCATCAGCGTGGTGATGTCGCCGAAAGGCGAAAAAGCGCCGCCGGCATTCGCCGCCACGACGATGTTGATGCAGCCCAATGCGACGAATTTCGGCGAGCCGCGTCCGAGGGCCATGACGACGGCGCCCATGACGAGCGCGGTCGTCAGGTTGTCGAGGATGGCGGAAAGAGGAAAGGCCAGCGCGCCGGTAATCCAGAACAATTGCCGGTAGCCGAAGCCCTGATTGACGAGCCAGGCGCGCATATTGTCGAACACCCGCCGCTCCTCCAGCGTGTTGACATAGGTAATGGCGACGAACAGGAAGAGGAACAGTTCGCCATATTCCTCGACCAGACCGAGCGCCAATTCATGCGCCCGGTCCGACTGGCCGGCTAACGCGTAGGCGATGCCGACCAAGGCCCAGATCAGCCCGCCGGCCATCAGAACCGGCTTCGATTTGCGCATGTGCAACGCTTCCTCGAAGACCACGAGAATGTAGGCGCCGACAAAGATGACCAGGGAGAGGTAACCGGTCCAATGGCGACTCAGATCGAGCGCCGGCGCCGCCGCATCTTCGGCCGCCGCCGGCAGAACCGCCGCGACAAACAAGACCAATGCCGCGACCGCGATCCGGATCATGGGAAACCCTCCACTTTTCTTTTTCTGCCCCATGCCTATCGGCGGCGGCAACGCAAAACAAGAGTGGCGAACCTTACCGGGTCGGCGCAATGCCGCGATCCATACTTTCGGCGAAAGGGGGGGCGGCAGGCCATGAAGCCCGCCGCCTCAATTCCTGCGCGAGCGGCCCGATCAATACGGCTTGATGTATTTGCCGTAGACCCAACCCGCTTTGAAATTGCCGTTCTGCGCCGGGTCGTGCCAGAGTTCGCACCACTTGTAGCGCACCATCTGGCGCTGCTGCCACGCCGGCAGACCCTGAATGTTCTTCAGGTCGACGCCTCCGGTGCAACGCCCGGTCATCGACAGCACGGTGCCGTTCGGATAGGCGCCCGGATCTGCGAACCGCTGGAGGGGTATTTGCGCGCGTTCAGCACATCGCCCCACGGAACGTTCGTCACTTGCCAGGCGACAAAGGCGGAAGCGGCGGCCGGCGCGGAGACGTAGGCCAGCGCGGCCGTAGCCAAGACGACCGCGGTTGCAATGTGTTTCGGGCTACCCATGTTTTCCTCCTGTTGGCGGGCCTTCCGCTGAGCGTGAGTAGACGGGCCGGCCATGTTGGTTCATTGAGACGGTAGAAAACTGCCCCGAGGCATTTGAACCCGGGCTGAGCCACCGGTTCATCCGCCGTTCAACCTTGCATTCAACGGAAACGCCATGCCCGCATTCGCCTCCCTCGCCGCTCCCCAAGCCGCCAAACGCCCGGTCAGCGATACACGCCATGGCGTCACCCGCGTCGACGACTATGCCTGGCTGCGCGCCGACAATTGGCAGGAGGTATTCCGCGATCCCACCCTGCTCGATCCCGCGATCCGCGCCCATCTCGACGCCGAAAACGCTTATCAGGCGGCGCTGATGGCCGACACGGAAGGCCTGCGCAAAATCCTGTTCGAGGAGATGAAGGGCCGCATCAAGCAGGACGATTCCACCGTGCCGATGAAAGACGGACCCTTCGCCTATGGCCGCGCCTGGAAGACCGGGGGCGAACATCCGCGTTATTTCCGTACGCCACGCGATGGCGGCGCGGAAGAAATCATGATCGACGGCGACAAGGAGTCCGCCGGCAAGGCGTTTTTCCAGATTGGCGGCGTCGCCCATTCGCCCGACCACCGGCTTCTCGCCTGGTCGGTCGACGACAAGGGATCGGAATATTTCGCCGTCAAGGTGCGCGATCTGGCGACCGGCGCTGACAGCGCCGAAACGGTCGGCGAAACCGATGGCGGCGCGGTGTGGGCGGCCGACAATTCAGGCTTTTTCTATACCCGCCTCGACGCCAACCACCGGCCGTCGAAAGTGTTGTTCCACCGGCTCGGCGACGAACCGGGTCAGGACCGGTTGATCCACGAGGAAGCCGACGCCGGCATGTTCATGTCGGTCGCCGGCGCGCGCACCGAGGATTTCATTTTCATTGCCGTGCACGACCACGAGACGACCGAATACCGCATCCTGCCGGCCAACGACCCGACGGCGACGCCCCGCATCGTCGCGCCGCGCCGTACCGGCGTTGAATATTCCGTCGAGGAAGGCGGGGACGAGTTCTTCATCCTCACCAACGCCGACGACGCCAAGGATTTCAAGATCATGCGCGCGCCCGTCGGCGATCCGTCGGCGTCGAACTGGTCGGAAGTCGTGGCGCACGAGCCGGGCCGGCTGATCCTCGCGGCGATGGCGTTCGCGCGGTTCCTTGTCCGCCTCGAACGCAAGGACGGTCTGCCGCGCATCATCGTGCGCGAACGCGCCACCGGCGCGGAGCACCTGATTTCATTCCCGGAAGAAGCCTATTCGCTGAGCCTGATCGGCTCGGCCGAGTATGACACCGATGTCATCCGCTTCACCTATTCCTCGATGACGACGCCGGCGCAGGTGTTCGATTACGACATGGCGACGCGCCAGCGCACGCTGCTGAAGACGCAGGAAGTGCCGTCCGGCCACGATCCGGACCGATACGTCACGCGCCGGTTGATGGCGCCGGCCGCCGATGGCGAAACGGTGCCGGTGTCGATCATCCATCGCCGCGATCTGGCGATGGATGGCTCCGCGCCCTGCCTGCTCTATGGCTACGGCTCCTACGGCATTTCCATTCCGGCCGGTTTCAACACCAACATCCTGTCGCTGGTCGACCGCGGCTTCGTCTACGCCATCGCGCATATCCGCGGCGGCAAGGACAAGGGCTACGCCTGGTACGAAGCCGGCAAAAAGGGCCGCAAAACCAACACCTTCACCGATTTCATCGCCGCCGCCCGCCATCTCGTCGCTGAACGCTTCACCGCGCATGACCGCATCGTCGCCCATGGCGGTTCGGCCGGCGGCATGTTGATGGGCGCTGTCGTCAACATGGCGCCGGACGCGTTCGGCGCGATCATAGCCGAGGTGCCTTTCGTCGACGTGCTCACCACGATGCTCGACGACACGCTGCCGCTCACCCCGCCCGAATGGCCGGAATGGGGCAATCCGATCGCCTCGAAGGCCGACTACGACGCGATCGCGGCCTATTCGCCGGTCGATAACGTGAGGGCCCAGCCCTATCCTCCGATCCTGGCGCTCGCCGGCCTGACCGATCCGCGCGTCACCTATTGGGAGCCGGCCAAATGGGCGGCGAAACTGCGCGAACTCAAAACCAACGCCAACCCGGTGCTGCTGCGCGTCAACATGGACGCCGGCCATGGCGGCGCGTCGGGACGCTTCGCCCGGCTGGAGGAGGTCGCCTACGCCTACGCTTTCGCGTTGAAGGCCGTGGCGAAGGCGTGACGGGTCATTTCGCCGCCGGATAGCCGTTCGGCATCTTCGGAACCGCTTTCAGATAGGCGGCGATCGCCGCGCGGTCGGCGTCGCCCACATGCGCCCAGTTCAGCACCACCTGCGTCATCGTTCCGCCGGCGGAATCGAAGTCGGGCGTGAAGCCGTCTTTTAGGAACGAGGCGATCTGACCTTCGCTCCACGCATCAATGCCGCCCTCGCCGCCGGTGATGTTGGGGATGATCCCTTTTCCTTCCGGATTCGGCGCGCCCGCCAGCCATTGGCCCAAATCGGGCCCGCCGAGCGGGTTGCGCGGCGTATGGCATTCGCCGCAATGGCCGGGCCCTTCGACCAGATACTGGCCGCGTTGGACCGCATCCGGCGCGCCGTCGAAGGCGAGCACCGGTTCCGGCCGGAAAAACAGGAATTTCCAGCCGCCAAGCGTGCGGCGGATATTGAAGGGAAACGGCAATTCGTGGTCCGGCGCCACACCCTTCACCGCCGGCAGCGTCTTCATGAAGGCGAAGAGGTCGGCGATGTCGGCGAGCGTCATGCGGGCATAGGACGAATAGGGGAAGGCGGGATAATAGTGTTCGCCCTCGGGTGAGACGCCACGTTGCATGGCGTTGGCGAAAGCCGGAAAATCCCACGCCCCGATCCCGTCTTCGGTGTCCGAAGAAATGTTCGGCGCATGAAAATCGCCGAAAGGCGAGCCGAGTTTCAGGCCGCCGCCAAGCTTCAGCCGATCGGCGTCCTTCGCGCCCGGCGCGGCATGGCAGGAGGCGCAGCCGCCCTGCCAGAACACCATCTCGCCGCGCGCCATGTCGCCCGTCGGCGCGGAAGCCAGAACCGCCCCGTCGAGAACGACGGGGCGGGTGACAAGCCAGAACGCCAGACCGCCAAACACGGCTAGAATGGCCGCCGCGACGGCGAGCTTGCGGATCATGCCAAGGCTCAGCCCTTTTTGATGCGATAGTTTTCGTGACACTCGCCGCAATTGCCGGCAAGCGGGCCGAAAGTGGCCTTGAAGGCTTCGACATCGGCCGGATTGGCCGTCGCGGCCGCCGCGGCGGCGGCCTTGAACTTGTCCATCCTGGCGGTGAAATCGGCCATGTTCTCCCAGATCTTCGGCGACGCGATCGACTCGCCCGTATTGGACCCGGCCGGGAACAGCGCGGCGACATCGATCTTGGCGGCGCCTTCGCCGATCTTGCCGAGCGCGGCGGCGACGGCGGCGGCGTCATAAGCGGCTTCGCCCTTCACGGTAGGCACCAGCACTTTCATCGCCTCGCCGAAAGATTTCATGATGGCCGTGCGATCGGCATAGGGATCGGCCAGGGTAGCCGTCGAGGTCAGGGCGAGAAGGGGAAGGGCAAGAAGCAGTTTTTTCATGGGATTCTCCTGGGTCGTGACGAATGCCGCCAAGGGCACAATGCACAAACTTAAACCGTTTGAAGTTCACAGCCGCGTGAACGCCCGCGGTGGAAAAGTCGACACACTGTTCACAACAAAAGGTGGAATAATTTGCGCCGCCCCGGCGTTACCGGAGCGGCGGGCAATCATTCCAGTCAGACGGCGGCGGCGTGCATTTCGGCGACGTAGTCCCAGTTGACGAGATTGTCGACAAAGGCTTCGAGGTACTTCTGCCGCAAATTGCGGTAGTCGATGTAGTAGGAATGCTCCCAGACATCGACGCCGAGAATCGGCTTGGCGCCGTGCACCAGCGGGTTCTCGCCGTTCGGCGTCTTCATCACGGCGAGCTTGCCGTCCTTGACCGCCAGCCAGGCCCAGCCGGAACCGAATTGCGTCATGCCGGCCTGGATGAAATCGGCGCGGAATTTGTCGTAGCCGCCCAGATCGGCGTCGACCGCCTTCTGGATTGCGCCGGGCAGCTTGGTTCCGCCGCCGCCCTTCTTCATCCAGTTCCAGAAATGGAGATGGTTGTAATGCTGGCCGGCGTTGTTGAAGAGGCCGGCGTGCTTGCCGAAGGACTGCTTGACGATGTCCTCCAGCGACAGTCCGTCCATGCCGGCTTCGGCGGCGAACTTGGCGCCATTGTCGACATAGGCCTTGTGGTGCTTGTCGTGATGAAACTCCAGCGTCTCGCGCGACATGAACGGCGCCAGCGCCTCGTAGTCGTAGGGAAGGGCGGGAAGTTCGAAAGCCATGGAAAGTCTCCCTCTCAATGCCGCGCCTTTGGCGCGTGTTCACCCTGTAAATAGGCAGTCGGCGCGCATCCGCAACCGTTTTTCGCCGTTTCAGGAATGGGCCCAGTCCCAGTAAAGTTCACGCGCCTTACGCGCCACCGGTCCGGCCTGCAATTCGCGATCCTCGATTCTCGTCACCGGGACGACCTTTGAATGGTTGCCGGTCGAGAAAATCTCGTCGGCCGCCATGAAATCCTTCACCGAAAGCGCCTTTTCGACCGTTTTGACCCCGGCTTCGGCCAGCAGGCCGATGGTGCGCGACCGCGTGATGCCGGTGAGAAACGTGCCGTTCGGCGCCGGCGTGAAGGCGACGCCGTCGCGGACCAGGAAAATGTTCGACGAGCCGGTCTCGGCGACATTGCCGAGCATGTCGAGGACCAGCGCGTTGTCGAACCCTCGCGAGCGCGCCTCGAGGATGGCGCGGGCATTGTTCGGATAAAGGCAGCCCGCCTTGGCGTCGGTCGGCATGGTCTCGAATGACGGGCGGCGGAATGGCGACACGGTCACGGAGAAACCGGCCGACGGGATCATCGGCGCCTCGTAGAGGCTCAGGCAGAACCGGGTCGATTCAGGGTCCGACGGCACGCCCATATAGCCGCCATGCTCGGCCCAATACATCGGGCGGATATAGACAGCCGTCTGGCCATCGAATTTCTTCAGTCCATCGCGCGCCAGTCCTTCGATCACATCCGCCGCCATCGTCGGCTTCAGGCCGAGCGCGGTCGCCGATGCGTTGACGCGGGCGCAATGGCGGTCGAGGTCGGGGGCGACATTCTCGAACCAGCGCGCGCCATCGAACACGGTCGAGGCGAGCCACATGGCGTGGCTGCGCGGGCCGATCAGCGGCGGATTGCCTTCCAGCCAGTCGCCCTCGACGTATGTCCAGGTTTTGGTTTGCGCCTGCGTATTCACGGCCATGATGTATGCTCCGGATTCGGTTGTCGCAGGCAACGCCGTTTGCGCTTTGCCGTCAACGCCGAATGGCGACATAAGCGCGCCGGGAACCGTCTTTGCTTGACGACGGCGCGGCTGGCCGTATCAAGAGGGCTGGGGAACCCGCCATGCGCCACGCCGCCTATGTTTTCGACGCCTATGGCACGTTGTTCGACGTGCACGCCGCCGTGCGCCGCAATGCCGAGGCCGTCGGGCCGGACGGACCGGCGCTTTCCGACATGTGGCGGGCCAAGCAGCTCGAATATTCCTGGGTTCGGTCGCTCGCTGGCGCCTATCTCGATTTCTGGGAACTGACCAAACTGGCGCTCGACCACGCCTTCGCCCGCTTTCCCGACGCCGATCCGGCGCTGAAACCCCGCCTGCTTGACGCCTATTGGGCCTGCGACTCGTTCCCCGAAGTCCCGGCCGTGCTGCGGCGGCTGAAAGCAGACGGCGCGCGCATCGCCATCCTGTCGAACGGTTCGCCGGACATGCTCGAATCGGCGATCCGCACCGCCGTCATCGCCGATGTCGTCGACGAGGTGTTCTCGGTCGACGCCATCCGCCGTTACAAGACCGATCCGAACGTCTACGATATGGTGGCGACCAAGTGGCGGCTGTTCCCGTCGGCCATCTCGTTCCAGTCGTCAAACCGCTGGGACGTGGCGGGCGCGAAGAAATTCGGCTGTCGCACCGTGTGGATCAACCGTTCCGGCCTGCCCGACGAATATGCCGACCTGCCGGCCGACGCGGTCCTGCCCAATCTCGAAGGCCTTCCGGCGATCGCCTGAGCGGCGGCTTTTGCAACAGCTACGGCGAAAAAGCCGCCGAACTGTTAGGCGCGTTGATTTTGTTGCTTTATCTGCGCGTCAAACTGCCGAGTATCCCGCGCACGATGGCGCGGCCGAGCGAGGACGAGACCGAGCGGGCGACCGATTTCATCGCCGCCTCGGCGACGCTTTCGCGCCTGCGCGAACCGCCGCCGCCGCCAAGCACCGTGTCCATCCAACCGCCGCCGGACTGCTGCTCTTCCTTGGCGACTACCTCTTCATGCTTCGCCTTTTCGGCGGCCGCCCGCATTTCGGAGGCGCGCTTTTGCAGGATTTCGTAGGCCGATTCGCGATCGAGCGGCTTGTCGTACTGGCCGGCGACCGGGCTTGTCGCCATGATGCGACGGCGTTCGTCCGGCGTTATGACGCCCATGCGGCCAGCCGGCGGACGCATGAGCGTGCGTTGCACCATGCCGGGGATGCCCTTTTCCTCCAGCGTCGACACCAGCGCTTCGCCGGTGCCGAGTTGGGTGATCGCCTGGTAGCAATCGAAATCCGGATTGGGCCGGAACGTGTCGGCGGCGGTGCGCACCGCCTTCTGTTCGCGCGGCGTATAGACGCGCAATGCATGCTGGAGGCGGTTGCCGAGCTGGGCCAGCACCGTCTCCGGCACGTCGAGCGGGTTCTGGGTGACGAAATAGACGCCGACTCCCTTGGAGCGGATCAGGCGCACGACCTGTTCGACGCGATCGACGAGCGCGCGCGGCGCCTCGTCGAAGAGCAAATGCGCCTCGTCGAAAAAGAACACCAGACGCGGCTTTTCGGGGTCGCCGATTTCGGGAAGCTCCTCGAACAGTTCCGACAGCAGCCACAACAGGAAGGTGGCGTAAAGGCGCGGGTTCATCATCAGCCGGTCGGCGGCGAGGATGTTGATAGCGCCACGACCGTCGGGGGTCGTGCGCATGATATCGGCGATGCGCAGCGCCGGCTCGCCGAAGAAATGCGCGCCGCCCTGCTGCTCAAGCACCAGCAACGAACGTTGAATCGCGCCGACCGATTCGCGACTGACATTGCCGTAGCGCGACTGCAACTCCTTCGACCGCTCGCCGACGGCGTTGAGCAGCGCCTGCAAATCCTTCAGATCGAGAACCAAAAGCCCTTCCTCATCGGCGAGGCGGAAGGCGATGTTGAGCACGCCTTCCTGCGCTTCCGACAAATTCATCAGGCGAGACAGCAGCAGCGGGCCCATCTCCGAAACGGTGGCGCGGATCGGATGACCCTGTTCGCCGAACAGGTCCCAGAACACCGCCGGAAACTGCTGGAATTCATAAGGGCTGAGCCGGATCGCGTCGGCGCGCTTCTGCAGGAAATCCTTCGGCTCGCCCATCATCGACAGTCCGGAAAGATCGCCCTTGATGTCGGCGGCGAACACCGGAACGCCGGCGTTGGAGAAGCCTTCGGCCAGCACCTGGAGGGTCACCGTCTTGCCGGTGCCGGTGGCGCCGGTGACCAGACCGTGGCGATTGCCGTATTTGAGCAGCAACTGTTCGGCGCGCTGAAAAGAGTCATCGGGCTTGCGGCTCGCGCCGAGGAAAATCGAGGCGGTGTCGGTCATGGTCGCAAAGGCTCCGGAAAAAGCGGTCGGACGGGCGGACCCGATATAATCGGTCGTCGCGCCCGCCACAATGGAAAGTCGCGCCGATTGAATTCTCGTCGCCCCTTTCGTTGCATTGCGGCTGCGCTTGCTGTGCCATAATGAAAAGTGAAACTGAACGGGACGAAGGCATGGATCCGGCAACGCTGTTGGAGTTGGATTTCGGCGACCAGGGCGTCGCGCATTGGCGCGCCGCCGCAACGAAGGCGCTCAAGGGCGCCGGGATCGAGACGCTGGCGTCGCATGCGCCCGACGGGTTCGCCTACGGTCCGTTGCACGAACGAAAGAGCGACATCGTTCACCTCGCCCGCGCCGGGACATCCCGATCGTGGACCATCGTCGCCCGCATCGACGATCCCGATATCGGACGCGCCGCGCAACAGGCGCGTGAGGAAATCGAAAATGGCGCCACCGGCCTGGCGCTGGTGTTCGAAGGCGCGGGCAACGCTTTCGGATTCGGCCTGCCCGGCAATCCGCACGCGCTCGGCACGGTGCTCTCGGCCATCGAACTTTCGGGCGTGCAAATCCGCATCGATTCGCACCCGTCCAGCCGCGCCTCGGTCGAATGGCTCATCGCCTATCTCGCCGGCCGACGCGCCGACCCGGCGCGCCTCGATTTCGCGCTCGGCATCGACCCTGCCACCGTTTTCGCCGCGACCGGGCGCTTGCGCATGTCGATCGAGGCGCTCGAGGAATCGATGCCGCAATCGTTGTCGCACCTGTTCGCGCTCGGCGTGCCGGGCGTCCTGTTCGAGGCCGACGGGCGCATCTGTCACAATGCCGGGGCGACGGCCGGACAGGAGCTCGGCGCGGCGCTCGCCGGAGCGGTGGCGCATTTGCGCATGTTCGAAAAGGCGCGCCAGCCGCTCATCTACGCCGCGCCGCATATCGGATTTGCGTTGTCCGCCGACCACGACCTGTTCATGTCGGCGGCGAAAATCCGGGCGATGCGCCTCCTGTGGACGCGGGTTCAGGAAACGTGCGGCTTCACGCCCGGCCAGGCGCGCATCCACGTCGAAACGTCGATGCGGATGATGACGGCGAAGGACGCAGAAACCAACATGCTGCGCGCCACTATCGCCGCCTTCGCCGCGGCCATCGGCGGAGCCGATTCGCTATCGGTGCTGCCCTATAGCGCCGCCGCCGGACTTGCCGGCCCGTTTGCCCGTCGCATCGCGCGCAACACGCAATTGGTGCTGGCGAATGAAACCGGCATCGACCGCGTCGCCGACCCCGCCGCCGGATCGGGAGGCATCGAGGCGTTGACCGAGCGCTTGTGCGAAGCCGGCTGGCGCGAATTCCAGGCGATCGGCAAAGAGGGCGGACTGCTCGCCTCGCTGAAATCCGGCGCGATTCAGCAACGGGTCAAGACGGCGGCGGCGGAACGCGCCCGGCGTTTTGCTTCCGGGCAGGAAACCATCATCGGCGTCAGCAAATTCGCGTCGGCGACGCAACGCCCGCTCGATCTCATCAACGCGCCGGCGATGCCTCTGCCGACCGATGGCACGGTGCATGGCGAGCGCATGGCTGCGGTGCGAGACGAAATGGCGTTCGGAGGGGCGGCATGATCCCCGATTTTTCCGCGATTGATTGGCGCGCACCGGACACGCGGTTTGCCGTCGACGCCGGCTCGGCGGGCGACACGCCGGAGGGCATTACGCTCAGGCGCGCCTACGGCGGCGCTGATCTCGACGGTCTGCCTTTCCTCGACGGCTATCCGGGCGTTGCGCCGTTCATTCGCGGCCCCTACCCGACGATGTATGTCCAGCAGCCGTGGACGATCAGGCAATATGCCGGCTTCTCGACGGCGGAGGAATCGAACGCCTTCTACCGGCGCAACCTCGCCGCTGGGCAGAAGGGCCTGTCGGTCGCCTTCGACCTCGCCACCCATCGCGGTTACGATTCCGATCACCCGCGCGTCGCCGGCGACGTCGGCATGGCCGGCGTCGCCATCGATTCCATCCTCGACATGCGCCAGCTGTTCGACGGCATCCCGCTCGGCGAGATGACCGTGTCGATGACCATGAACGGCGCCGTGCTGCCGATCCTGGCGCTCTACATCGTGGCGGGCGAGGAACAGGGCGTGGCGCTGAAGGACCTTCAAGGCACGATCCAGAACGACATCCTCAAGGAGTTCATGGTGCGCAACACCTATATCTACCCGCCGCAGCACTCCATGCGGATCATTTCCGACATCTTTTCCTACACTTCGACGCACATGCCGAAGTTCAATTCGATTTCGATTTCCGGCTACCACATGCAGGAGGCCGGGGCGACGGCCGATCTCGAACTCGCCTACACCATCGCCGACGGCATCGAATATGTGCGCTCCGGCATCGCCGCCGGCCTCGATGTCGACCGCTTCGCGCCGCGCCTCTCCTTCTTCTGGGCGATCGGCATGAATTTCTTCATGGAGGTCGCCAAGATGCGCGCCGCGCGCCTGATCTGGGCAGCGCTGATGCAGAAGCAGTTTGCGCCCAAGGACGAGCGCTCGCTGTCGCTGCGCACCCATTGCCAGACGTCGGGCTGGTCGCTCACCGCGCAGGACCCGTGGAACAACGTCATGCGCACCATGGTGGAGGCGCTCGCCGCCACGCAGGGTCATACGCAATCGCTGCACACAAATTCCTTCGACGAGGCGTTGGCCTTGCCGACCGACCATTCGGCCCGCATCGCCCGCAACACGCAGTTGGTCATCGCGCACGAATCGGGCACGACAAAGCTGATCGATCCGTGGGGCGGCTCAGCCTATGTCGAGCGGCTGACCCACGATCTGGCGGCGCGGGCGTTGATGCATATCGAGGAGGTCGAGAGCCTCGGCGGCATGGCGGCGGCGATCGAGAAGGGCCTGCCGAAGCTGCGCATCGAGGAAGCCGCCGCCCGCACCCAGGCGCGCATCGATTCCGGCGAGCAGACCGTCGTCGGCGTCAACGCCTTCCGCCCGACCGAGGATGTCAAGGTCGATGTGCTCAAGGTCGACAACGCCGAAGTGCGCGCCCGGCAATTGTCGAAGCTGCAGAGCCTGAAAGGTACGCGCGATGTGCCGGCGACGGAAGCCGCGCTCGACGCGCTTACCAAAGTCGCGAAAACGGGCCAAGGCAATTTGCTCGATTTCGCCATTCGCGCCGCTCGCGCCAAGGCGACGGTCGGCGAAATCAGCCTTGCGCTGGAAAAGGCCTATGGCCGCCATGTCGCCGAAATCCGCACGATTTCCGGCGTTTACCGCAAGGCCGTCGGTCAATTGACCGTCGTCGAGACGGTCGACAAGCAGGTCGAAGAATTCGAGAAAGCCAACGGCCGCAAGCCGCGCCTGCTCGTCGCCAAGATCGGCCAGGACGGCCATGATCGTGGCCAGAAGGTCATCGCCACGGCGTTCGGCGATCTCGGTTTCGACGTCATCGTCGGCGCCATGTTCCAGACGCCGGAGGAAGTGGCGAAGCTCGGCATCGAACGCGACGTCGATGTGATCGGCGTGTCGTCGCTCGCCGCCGGCCATCTGACGCTGGTGCCCGAACTGGTGGTGGCGCTGAAGGAAGGCCGGGCGCGACAACATCGTCGTCGTGGTCGGCGGCGTCATCCCGCCGCAGGATTATCCCGCCGTGCACGCCGCCGGCGCCGCCGAAATTTTCGGCCCAGGCACGGTGATTCCCGAAGCGGCGTCGCGGTTGCTGGAGCGGCTGAACGCAAAGGGGTGATCCCGTTATAATCAGGGTTAAAACCGGCAAGGCGTCGGTTCTAATGCGCGTTCCAACAGGAGCCGCGCGATGAATACCGTAATCCGCAAGATCGGCAATTCCGAGGGAGTGATCCTACCGAAGGAATTGCTTGCCCGATTTAACCTGAAAGCGGGGGATTCCGTCTCGATCCGCGAGATCCAATCGGGTTTCGAACTCGCTGCGGTCGATGACGTATTCGAGCGGCAGATGAACGCAGCACGCGAAGTCATGGACCGCTACAAAGTGGCGCTCCAGAAGCTTGCCGAATGATCTGGCAATTTCTTACCAGAGCCGTCGTCGAGGCGATGCACGAAGAACAACTGCGTCGCCACGGCGGCGCAAAGGGTTTGAGGGATGAGAACGCGCTGGAATCGGCTTGGGGAGGGGCCGCCAACAAGGTTGCCTATGGCGATCCCGACGTATTCGATCTGGCAGCCGCTTATTTGTATGGACTTGCACGTAACCACCCGTTCGTCGACGGAAACAAGCGAACGGCGATTGTTGCAGCCGGCGCGTTTCTTATCGTGAATGGATTTCGGCTCGTCGCTGATAACGGAGCTGTTTACGCCTTCGTCCTCGCCATCGCCGCGGGCGAGATCGACGAGACCGGCGCGGCGATGTTCTTCCGCGATTTTTGCCGGGCGGTTTGATAGGTGCGAGCGGCCATGGTATCCGGCCGCAAACCGGACCACGCCCGATGATCACCGCCTACGCCAAAGCCGGGGAAATGCTTGTCGCCACGGCCGTCGGCGTCGGCGAACCGCTGCCGAAGAACACCGTCTGGATCGACCTGTTTGCGCCGACGGCGGACGAAGACCGGCACATCGAAACCATTTCGGGCCTGTCGGTGCCGACGCGCGAGGAAATGCGCGAGATCGAGGAATCGAGCCGCTTCTATTCGGAAAGCGACGCGCATTACCTCGTCGCGCCGGTCATCCATGGCGGCGGGGCCGGCGATTTCGGACTCGATCCGATCGTTTTCGTGCTGGCCGGAAAAATGCTCGTCACGGTGCGCTACACCGAGCCGACGCCGTTCAAACTCGTCATCGCGCGCTGCGCCAAGCCGGGAAGCGGCGCTCTGCCGGCTCGCGCCGACGGTCTGTCGGTGATGATGGAGCTGCTCGAGACGATCACCGACCGCATCGCCGATCATCTCGAAAACGTCGCCCTGCGCCTCGATACCGAATCGCGCCGGCTGTTCGGCAATCCGGCGGCCAATGGCGTCAAGGCGCCGCCGCCGATCACCACGGAGGCGTTCAAACGCACGCTGCGCATGATCGCCTATGAGGGCGAATTCCTGTCGAAGGTTCGCGAGAGCCTCGCCGGCGTGGCGCGCTTTGTCGTTTTCGCCCAGTCGAATGTGCCGGCGGCGATGAAGCGCGCCGACGCAAAGGCGACGCTGGCTTCGGTCGACAAGGACCTCGCCTCGCTGAACGCCCATGCCGGGTTCCTGTCGGAGCGCGTCACTTTCCTCATCGACGCCGTCGTCGGCCTCGTCTCGGTCGAGCAGAACGCCATCATCAAATTGTTTTCCGTCGCATCGGTGGCGCTGATGCCGCCGACGCTGATCGCATCGATCTACGGCATGAATTTCCAATTCATGCCCGAGCTCGGCTGGCCCTTTGGCTATCCGCTGGCGATCGGCATGATGATCGTCGCGGCCGTTTTGCCGCTGCTCTATTTCAGGAAACGCGGCTGGCTGTAACGCTCTCGAGCATTCCTCGATCAATTTGGAGCAGTTTGATGGCAGGGATTTTCGATCCGGCAAGGAGAAGACCGGAGCGGAAAAGACCGCCAAGCCGGATCGGTCAGTGCGTTGTTTTCATTGACAAACTGCAATCGTTTCAGCTTGTTCTTTTCGCGCCTTGGACGGCGTCGCGAAACGCTGGCGATGCGCGCACCGCGTCGCGTTCCGCTTCTGGCCAAGTCGCGAAATCCCGGCGCTCAAACGATTCAATTTGATCGAGAAATGCTCTAGCCCTGCCGGTCGACGGCGTCGACGCCGACGATCTCCCAAGTCTTGCCATTGACGGTGACATCGTCGCCGACGCCCTTGCCGTAGAGCGCCAAGGCCAATGCGCCGGCATGGCTCATCTTGTTGTCGCCGGCGTCGGCCTCGTCCTCGCCGACGATGTGCCATTCGCGAATCTTGCCGTCCTCGCCCTTCAGCTTCACCCACATGCCGAAGCGGACGACGTCCGAATTCGGGTCGGGCTCGGAAACTTCCGCAGTTTCGCGCCGCGCCACCCAGTAGCGCAGATCGCGGCTGGCGAGCGCGATCTTCTGCTTGTCCTTGGCGGCTTCGGCCTTGGCCAGATCCTCATGCGCAACGGCGAGTTCAGCCTCGATATGGGTCAGCCCCGCCTTGGTGACGAGATTGCGATGCTGGCTGACCGTGCGTTCGCCGACATCCGGCACAACGTTTTCGTCATCCTGTTCGCGTGTGAAGGCGCTGCTCATTTAGCTCTCGTCTCCTGTATTCCGGCCTTGGCGTCGGGATCGCGATTGTTCGGCATCGAACCTGCATCGTCAACCCGTATGCAGGGAACGCCGAACTCGTTCGTCGCGAAATGACCTGAATCAACGCGGAGGCGTCGGATTAGCGTGTCAAAACCGGACAGACGTCTGTTTCTCGCCGGCGCACTCGCCACCATCGTCACGCCGGCGCTCGCCGGCAAAGCCAGGCTGCTCGCCGATGCATCGCTGCGCGGCGGAATCGACGCCGGTGAATACGGCATTCGTCCCGGAACGTTCGACGACCAATCAAAGGCTTTCGCCCGTTTGCTTGACGAAGCGTCGGAGGCGGACAAACCGGTCTATCTGCCGGCCGGCGAATACCGCGTCTCCAACATCGTCTTGCCGAAGTCGGTGATCTTGACCGGCGTTCCCGGATCGACCCGCATTGTCTATGGCGGCGACGGCCATTTCCTGCTCGCCGAGGAGAGCGCCCGCATCGAGCTCATCGGCCTCGCCTTCGACGGCATGAACCGTTGGCTTTCGGACGAGACGCGCGGCCTCATCGATCTGCGCGGCGTCGGTCATGTCTTGATCGACAATTGTTCGCTCGCCGGATCGTCGAAAAACGGCGTGGTGCTGGAGCGCAGCGCCGGCCGGATTGAGCGCAGCGACATCGCCGGCGCAGTCGACTCCGGCATTTGGTCGATCGAGGGAGCCGGCATCACGATCGCCGGCAATCGCGTCGCCGATTGCGGCAATGGCGGCATCCTCATTCATCGCTGGAGCGAGGGCGAAGACGGCACGATGGTGACCGGCAACCGCGTCTCCCGCATTCGCGCGTTGAACGGCGGCACGGGCCAGAACGGCAATGGCGTCAATCTTTTCCGCGCCAAAGGCTGCGTCGTTTCGGGCAACGATATCGCCGATTGCGCTTTCTCGGCCATCCGCGCCAACAGCGCTTCCGCCATTCGCATCGCCGACAACCGCTGTGTCCGCTCCGGCGAAACCGCGATCTATGCTGAGTTTGCCTTCGAAGGGGCGACAATCACTGGCAATGTGGTCGACGGCGCGGCCCACGGCATTTCGGTGGTCAATTTCAACGAAGGCGGCCGGCTTGCGACCGTCGCAGGCAATGTCGTGCGCAACCTGTCGGCCGACGGGCCATACCCGCCCGACAGTCCGGGTTTCGGCGCGGGCATCACCGTCGAAGCCGACGCCGCGGTGACCGGCAATGTCGTCGAGGGTGCGCCCTTGTGGGGCATCGGGCTTGGCTGGGGGCCATTCCTGCGCGATGTGGCGGTCACCGGCAATGTGGTGCGCGACAGCCGCGTCGGAATCATGGTGTCGGTGGTCGAGGGCGCGGGCACGGCGCTCATCGCCGACAATGTGATCTCGGGCGCGAAGGAAGGCGCCATCGTCGGCCATCGCTGGGCCGAACCGGCGACCGGCGACCTCGCGCCCGGCGGCGACACCGGCTACTCCCACCTGACGGTGGAACGCAACCACGTCAGCTAAAGGCTTCGCCTGGCCGTGCTTCGCCGACGCGAATGCCGTTCCAGTTGACGAACGGGCGCACGGCCAGTTCGCGCAGTTTCTCCGCCTTTTCCCCGGCGCGCAGCACCTTGGCCAAGGCCGCCGCCACGGCGACCTCGGCGGCGCGTCCAGCCCCGTCGTCAATTTTCAACGCCACGCCGACGCCCAGCGCCGGCAGCGCGGCGCAATAGACGCCCTCCGCCCCGGTCTTGGCGAAAACCTGCCTGGGCAGCGCTTGCATAATCTCGGTGTCGAAACGCCCGGTCCCGGCGACAAGCCAAGGTTCGGCCATGCAGGCAGAAATCAGGCGCTCGGCGGCGCGCTTGCGGGGAGCGGTGAACCCTTCGCCGGTCGCCATGCGGGCAAAGCCTTGCGCAAGCGCGGTCAGGGGAACGGCATAGGTCGGGATCGAGCAGCCGTCGATGCCGGCGGCGGCAGGATCATGGACCGCGCCGGTGACCTCCTCCATGGCGCGGCGCACCCGCTCCATGGCGGCGTGATCCTTGCCGACGTAACCGGCCGCGTCGTCCTCCAGCGCCACGCAGGTGCAGACGAAGCCGGCATGCTTGCCGGAACAATTATTGTGCAATGGCGTCGGCCGTTTGTGGTCGAAGGAGAGCTTGCCGGCCGCCTCGATGCTCAGCGGCCAATGGGCGCCGCATTCAAGCGTGGCTTCGTCGCGCCCGGCCTTCGCCAGCATCGCGGCGGCGAGATCGGCATGGCCCTCCTCGCCCGAATGCGACGAGCAGGCGAGCGCCAATTCCTTCGCCCCGAAACCGAAACCGTCCGCCGCGCCGCTTTCGATCAGCGGCAGAGCCTGGATGGCTTTCACGGCAGAGCGAGGAAAAACCGGGCGGTCCACATCGCCGAGCGCAAACACCACTCGCCCGCGCGCATCGATGGCCACAACCGCGCCGGTGTGGCGGCTTTCGACCACGCCGCCGCGTGTCGTTTCGCAAAGAACAGGATTTTCGGCCATGGCGCTATGTCCTCGCCATCAGACCGGCGGCGAGAAAGCCGCCATCGACGGCCAAAGTGTGGCCGGTGATGAAACCGGATTCGGGCGAGACCAGAAAGGCGATGGCCGCGGCCAATTCGGCCGGATCACCGTAGCGGCCCATCGGCACATGGGAAAGCCATTCGCGCCGGTCGTCGGCCCCGTGCAGGCGGGCGATCATCGGCGTTTCGGTCGGCCCCGGCGCGACGCCATTGACGCGGACATTGCGGGCCGCCAGTTCCAGCGCCATCGTCTCGGTCATCAGTTTCACCGCCGCCTTCGACGCGCCATAGGCGACGCGGCCGCGATTGGCCCGCAAGCCCGACACCGACGACACATTGACGATGGCGAGCGCGTCGGCCATGCGCTCCAGCGCGGCGCGGCAGGCGATGAACGAACCGACGACATTGACGTCGAGCATCTGGCGGAATTGCTCCGCCGTCGTGTCCTCCACCGCCTGGTCGCGGGCGATGGCGGCGCAATTGACCAGCGCGCCGATCGGCCCGAGCGCATCCGCCGCCTGGTCGAAGGCATCGCCGATGTCGTCCTCATCGGTGACATCGGCGCGGATGAACAGCACGTCGGGATCGCCAATCTCGGCTTCGGCCTCGGCCAGCGTCTCGGCGTTGGCGTCGATAATGGCCACCGGCCAGCCGTCCTCGCGCAGGCGCAGCGCCGTCGCCAGCCCGATGCCCGACGCACCGCCGGTGACGATGGCCGCGCGCTTCACTTGATGCGCTCGAGAATGGAGACGTAGTTCGCCACCGCCGCGCCGCCCATGTTGAAGATGCCGGCGAGCGTTGCGCCCGGGACCTGTATGGCGCCGGCCTCTCCGGTCAATTGCATGGCCGAAAGCACATGCATCGAGACGCCGGTCGCGCCGATCGGGTGGCCCTTGGCTTTCAGCCCGCCGGAGGGATTGACCGGCAGGCGGCCGCCCATTTCCGTCTCGCCCGACAGAGCCACGCGGGCGCCCTCGCCCGGCTTGGAAAGCCCCATCGCCTCGTATTCGATCAGCTCGGCGATGGTGAAGCAGTCATGGGTTTCGACGAAGGACAGGTCGGCGAGCGTCGTGCCGGCGGATTCGTGGGCCCGGTTCCAGGCTTGCGTGCAGCCCTCGTAGGCGATGATGTCGCGCTTCGACATCGGCAGGAAATCCTGGGCGTGGCCGATGCCGCGAAACGCGATGGCGCGAGGAAAACGCAGCGCGGTGGTTGCGTCGGCGACCACCAGAGCGGCGGCGCCATCGGACACCAGCGAGCAATCGGTGCGCTTCAGCGGCCCGGCGACGAAGGGGTTTTTCTCGCTCTCGGTGCGGCAGAAATCAAAGCCCAGATCCTTGCGCATCTGCGCCAGCGGATTGCCGACGCCGTTCTTGTGGTTCTTGGCGGCGATCGCGGCGAGCGCGTCCGACTGGTCGCCGTAGCGCTGGAAATAGGCCTGGGCGATCTTGCCGAACACGCCGGCAAACCCGGCCGGCGTGTCGCCATCTTCGGGCAGATAGGAAGCCTTGAGCAGGTTGCGGCCGATCTCCGGGCCGGGTGTCGACGTCATCTTTTCGACGCCGACGACAAGCACGATGCGGGCGTCGCCGGAGCGCACGGCGCGATGGGCGAAATGCACGGCGGCCGAACCTGTGGCGCAGGCGTTTTCCACCCGCGTCGTCCGCTTGAAGCGCAACCCGTCGTCGGCCTGCAACACCAGGCTGGCGGTGAAATCCTGTTCCGAGAAGCCCGCGTTGAAATGGCCGAGCACAATCTCGTCCACATCTGCCGCCGCTATGCCGGCATGGGCCAGCGCCTCGCGCGCCGCGCGCACGGTCATGGTTTCGACAGTCTCATTGTCATGCCTGCCAAACGGCAGGTGCGACCATCCGACGATTGCTGCGGTCATGGCGGCGGCTCCCGATTTCATCAAAGCCTGACACCGCCAAACGGCCATTTGCAAGCGCGATCAACGTCTGTGTAGCGAATAATTCCTGACCAGATGGCCGCGCGGCTTGGCCGCCAATGCCTTGTCAGTCGTCATTGCTGTTGAAGGGCACGACGTTGGGTGGCAGATGCGTGCCCCCGCCCAAATCGTGCTTTTCCACGGTTCCGATGAACGGCGGCGCAGGCGCGGCTTGCGGGGCGGGCAAGGCGGCGGCCAGGTTTTTCAAGATCGTTTTCAGCGGGCTGGCCGCCTGCACTACCGGGTCCGCATTGGTTTCCCTGACCCCGTCCGTCGGCTGGATGACCACGGTCACCACACGGTGGCCGTCCTGCTTTCCGGGCGTCAGGCTCGATGTGTAGTCGATGAAGCAAGTGATGCTGACGCCAAACTTGGCTTCGCCTTTGTTCGATTTCGAAACGCCGGTGGTCGCCAGGTAAAAATCATCGAGGCTGTTGTATTGCGACAGGTCTACGGTAACCGCCGCCGATGGGGTGTTATGGTAATCGAGGCCCCAAGCGATGCCGATAGGCTGCGGGGCGACTGGATCTGAGGTTGTCAACTGCATGGCGCCTTCGGTGCCATGGGCAGCACCCTGCCCCTTCTGGAAACGGAAGAGACCCAACCCGAACCGGTTGGTTCCATCCGGCATGCAGGTGCGGCCCGGAATGACATTGCTTGACGCCACCACAGGATCGCCATGGTCGATCGGCGTCCTCACCTCAGGGAAATAGATCGGATAACCATGCCCAATGTCCGGATCGGCCGCTGTCAGCGGGTCATCAAGCCCGTTGACGATCAGGATGTCGCAAACCGTGGCTGTTGCGTTCCAGAGTGTGAAGTCAATGTTGGCGGGGTCGGTGCCGTCGCCGCGGCCGTTGCGGACAAAAGGCCCCAGGTTGGTGCTGCATCTCTCATATTCTCGGGTAAACGTGCCGGTTGCCAGTCCCGCTTGGAAATCCCGGACCATTTTGGCGATATTGACCATGTCTTGATCCATGCCGTCTTTGTCATAGACCACGGCATGTTCTTCGAACGCCGGGCGAAACAGCTCGTAGCCTGTCACCCCGTACTTCGAGATATCCATGCTGTCCGCCCAGGTATGAATGGCTTGCAGCTGCGCCTTCATCGCGGCTTGTTCGGCAGGCGGGATCGGAATGCCGACCTCGCCGATGTGCGAAACCTCATGGAAATAATCCACCACGGATTTCGGCACGAGCGAAACAACCAGGCCCCAAGGCGCATCGTGAGCTGTTACTGTCAATTTCCCTCTCCCCGCGCATGGCCGCGATCAGTATTTTTCCGTCCGTGCAATGCCTGTGCGCAAGGCAAGCCTGCTCAAGTGCTTGCGAGTTTGTAGGACGCGATATAGGCCGCCGCCGCCGATTGGCCGACCTCCCAGTCATTGAGAATGGCCTTCAATTTGGCCAGTTTGACCCAGTCGCAGCCGGCCAGCTTGAGCGGATCGATCTCCTTGGCCCAGATGGGCGCAAGCAGCGTGCCCTTGTAGATGTCGGCCTGGATGGCGGCGACAGTGCTCACACTGGCCGGCAGCGAGGATGCCCCGGTTTCCGAATCGCCGAAATACCAGCTTTCGTTGCCGCCATTGACCGTGACCTTGGCGAGCCGCGCGCATCGGCCTTTGCCTTCACGCCATCCAGCACCTTTTCGAGGTCGTCGCAGAAGCCCTGCAGATAGCTGATGAACTGCTTCATGCGTGAATGGAACAGCACGACATAGACCGAATGCGAGCCAACTTCCTTGGCGTCGGCAAAGGCCATCAGCGGCGCGCGGAAAGGGTTCTGGCTATCCGGCTTGTCCGGGTTCTGGATGCCCCAGAGCGTATATTTGGCCGCATTGTCCTGAGCGGTCTTGTCATTTTGTGCGGTCAGTATCCCCTGCTGGTGCAGGACAGCGGCGAACTCGATCGCCATGGCCGAGCGGCAGCCGAGGATATAAATTCCGACGGTGTAAACATAGAAATCGATTGTGTTGTATTTGTATTGCGGGGTGGTCTCCACCCATGCCTGAGCATCGAAAAGATCGGATGACAAGTTTGTCACCGTCAACGCCACCTGGGCGAGTGCGTCGCTCCAGTTCTTGTCCAGCACCGGCAGTTCATCCGTAGTCAGCTTGGCCCCGCCCTTGAGCACCAGATCGATGGAGGTTACGCCATCATCCAGGGCGGCGCTCAACCCGTTCTGGATTTTGCGGACACTGGCAAAATGGCCATTGTAGGCGGTAATGAACGCGGATTCCTTGACGATATCGGAAACATTCCTGGTGATGTCGGCAACCGCATTGTCTAGCCCGTTCTGGGTGACCATGGCGTTGCCCGGATCGGGGGTGTCGGCGGCATCCCAGATGATGTTGAACAGCGCCTCTGCGCCGGCAATCGCCGCTGCAACGACCACGCCCTCCGGCTGGAAGCAGAAGGCCGTCATCATGGCGGCGCTGGCGGCGCCATCGACAATGGATTTGGCGTTTACCGGCATGTCCGTTCACTCCGCAGCAGGGTTGTCATTCAAAGGCTTTGTCAGTCGTCGTCATTGACGAAGGGCACGACATTGGGCGGCAGATGATTGGGATTGCCGATGCCCGGCTTGTTCACTTGCCCGAGGAATGGCGGCGCGGGCGCGGCTTGCGGGGCGGGCAAGGCGGCGGCCAGGTTTTTCAGCATGGCCGGAAGCGGGCTTGCTGACGCGGCAACCGGGTCCGCATTGGTTTCCTTCACGCCCCCCGTTGGCTGGATGACCACGGTCAGCACGCGGTGGCCGTCATCCTTGCCGGGCGGCTGGCTCGATGTGTAGTCGATGTAGCAGTTGATGTTGACGCCGAACTTGCCCTCGCCGTAGGTCGATTTCGAAACAGCGGTGGTCTGCTGATAGAAATCCTGCAAGCTGTTGTATTGCGACAGGTCGGCGGTCGCCGCCATGGAGGGGTTGTTGCCATAGTCGAGCCCCCAGGCAATGCCGATGGGCTGCGGCGCGGCCGGATCAGCGGTGGTCAATTGCAGCGCACCTTCGGTGCCGTAAAAGGCGCCGTCACCTTTCTGGAAGCGAAACAGGCCCAGCCCGAACCGGTTGGTTCCATCCGGCATGCAGGTGCGGCCGGGTATCACATTGGTTGACGCCACCACCGGATCGCCATGGTCGATCGGCGTCATCACCTGAGGGAAATAGATCGGATAGCCATGCCCGATATACGGGTCGGCCACAGTCAGCGGCTCATCAAGCCCGTTGACGATGAGAATGTCACAGATCGTGCCCGTCGTGCCCCAGAGCGTGAAGTCAATATTCCAGGCCTTTGTTCCGTCGCCCCTGCCGCCTTGAACAATGGCTTGTACGTTGGAATTTGCCCTGTAATACTCATCGGTGAAATTGCCCGAGGCCTTCGCCGCGTTATATTCCCGAACCATCTTCGCCAAATTTGCCTGCGTTTCCGGCGCTGCGGTATAATCATAATATTGGGCATATTCTTCAAAAGCCGGGCGAAACAATTCGTAGCCCGTCACCCCGTATTTCGACATATCCGCGCCGGGCGGCAGATTGAAGCCAATCGCCTTCAGGCGGGCCAGAATCGCCGCCTGTTCGACAGGCGGGACCGGAATGCCGACCTCGCCCTTGAGCGCAACCTGTTGGAAATAATCCACCACGGATTTCGGCACCAGCGAAACCACCATGCCCCACGGGGCGTCATGCGGCTTTGCGGTCATTGCCTTGCCGCTCCCGTCACTTTTGCATCTTGTTGAGCGAAGCGACGATAACCCGCAGCAGGCGCGTTGCGACATCGGCGCTGATGTAGCGGACGGCCCCCTTGTTGATCGCCTCAGGATAGGTGTCGTAGCGATCGGTCTGCACAGCCTGCATGATTTTCCAAAGTTCGTCCTTGGTCGCGTTGGCCGTCAGCCATTGCATTTCGTAGGTTTGAAACTCGGCAGCCGTGACTAGACCACTCCTTTCAACCGACTGGCGAAGCGCAAGCGCAAGCGAACGATAGAAAATGTCGGCGAACAGGGAGGTGACGACCAGCGCTTCGCGGAGACTGACCGCGGCATCGTCGATGACGTGCTTCTTGTAGGCGGACCAGAAATCGCTGTCGCTGCCAGCCACCAGTTTATTCAAAGCGTCGGTGACGGTCTTGATCTCCGAATTCAGCTGCACGATGGCTTCGTTGGAGTGGATGCCGTTCGCATCGGCCACCGTGTAGGTGATCGCCGTCGTCTGGCCGTTGAAGCCCTGCAGGGCGTCGAAGGTCATTTTCCCGCTCACCGGATCGACCGTCCACTTGCCCTCGCCCAAAACGACTGCCGACTTTCCGTCGGCGGCAATGGTGACCGTCGGCGTGTAGGACGGATCGGAGGCGATGGCCCGGACGATGGTCACCGTTTTCGGATCGATTGCGACCGCGCCCTTCATGTCGTTGGCGAGGATGTCGACGGTCACCGAAATCATGTCCATCGGCTGAGCGCGGGCGAAGGCGCCGTCGACATCGTTGACGGCGACCGGACCGGCCTTGGAAATGACCGTGATCAGCGCCTCGTTGGACGACAGCGGCGGCGTGGAATCGTCACGCACCTTCCACCGCACGGCGGTCGGCGTGCCGTGGAAATCGGCAAGCGGCGTGAAAGTGATTTTCCCGGTGGCCATGTCGACCAGCCACTCGCCTTGCCCGTCCACCGGCAATTTCTGGGCAATGCCTTCGGAGGACACGAGAAAAACGCCATTGCCCTTCAACGCGCCCGTACCTTTTGCAACATAGGGCACGCCGTCGGGAGATTTGCCGCTGAGGATATCGATCGTGATTTTTCCTGGAACCTGGTCGATCAGGTTTATGTCCGACGCCGTCGGTGAGACGGATGTCATTGCAGCGGCGTAGGTGAGGCTGATCGCCGCATTCCCGGACTGCGACATGTTGGAATCGATAACGAAATAGTTCACCGGCGTCGGCGAGCCCTTGAATGTGGCGAGCGGCGCAAAGGTGATCTTTCCTGTCGCCGCATCGACGGACCATTTGCCTTCACCGGCGGCGTCGTAACTGGTTTTGGTTTCCAGGCCGACCATGAATTTCACGCCGGAACCGGAAATCGTACCGTCTCCGGCCACGACCCAGGGTTTGCCCTGGGCATCCTTGCCGTTGAGGATGTCGATCTCGACCTTGCCGGCCGGCTGGTTCGTCAGGGAAACCGGCTTGGCATTCGGCGGTTTCTTTGCGCCGGACCCTCCGCCCTGCCCGGGAAAGGCGCCGAGCCCGGCGGGAACGCCGAAGCTGACGCTGAGCACCGCCGCGGCCGCCACCACGGCGAAGATGATCCTTCCGGTCGTCCAGAACCCCTGATCGCCAGCGCCGCCGCCTCCGCCGCCTCCGCCGCCTCCTCCGCCGCCGCCGCCTCCGCCTCCTCCGCCGCCTCCTCCGCCGCCGCCGCCTCCTCCGCCTCCGGGTTGGTTGGTCGTGCTCGACGAAGCCGCCTGGTCGGCCAGTTCGATGTCGCCGAGCGGGCTTCCGGGCTGATCATAATGGGCAAGAGGATTGCTACGGACCGCCGCTGCATCCTGATAGGTGTCGGTTGCGCGCGGAACCTCGGCCGGCTTGGGCGCCCCCCTCAATGGGGCCGGCGTGTATTGCGAACGCATGATATTGCGCTTCAGCGCCTGATTGACGCCCATGTATTCGCCGGTTGGGCTCACTTCGGGCGCAGGCGCCAGTTTTTTCGGACTGGTGGCCGGGAATTCGACGGGCTTGGCGGTGGGATCCGGGTTGGCGTCAGGATCAAAGGCGTCAATGGTCATGGACTACTCCCGCTATTTAGTTCCAGGCGACCGGCTCATCCGGCTGGCCCAGTCGTCATCACACCGCGCCGCCGGCGGAGGGCCGCCAAACCGGTCTTTGCCGCAACGCCATTGGCGCCGCGGCGAAGCTTCAAATGACTTTCAAAGAAATGGAGCCGGCGACTCCATGCTGCGCCGCTTTGACAGGCGCTGGCTCGAGGGTGCGCCCCGCATCGGCGATGCGCCGGCCCAAACCATTCTCAAAGGGATGGTCGTCGTCGACGGTATAATCCTCAGGCATCGCCCGAACCCTCCGCGCACAACCAGCCCCGCGTCAACCTGCCGCAGGGAAGCCGGCGATGCAATAGATGTTTCGAATATTCTTTTTTCCCACTGGCTTGCCGGTTGAGTGGGCGAGCGGACGCCGAGCCAAACCCAACGCTGTTTTTAATTGACGGCTCAATCAAAAACCGCTTGGGATTTGGCAAGGAGTTGACTGCCATGCCCAGGATCGGAATGGAGCCCATGCGCCGTCAGGCGCTGATCGACGCCGCCATTGGCGCCATCGGCGCGCGCGGCTCGCTCGATGTCACAATGCAGGACATCGCCGGGCGCGCCGGCGTATCGCCGGCGCTGGCGCATCATTATTTCGGGGCCAAGGACGATCTGCTCGAAGCGACGCTGCGCCATCTGCTCAATGAACTGGCGAGCGAGGCCCGCGCCGCGCTCAACGCCGCCGGAGGCGACGGCCGCGCCCGGGTCGAAGCGCTGATCGAGGTCAACCTCTCCGGCCGCCAGTTCGAGGACGCGACGGTGACGGCATGGATGGCCTTCTATGGCGAAGCCCGCCATGCGCCGGCCATTGCCCGGATGCTGTCGATCTATGCGCGGCGCCTGCGTTCCAACCTGCTCAGCGGCCTTTCCCGTCTGCTCCCCCGCCGGCGCGCCGAAGATGCGGCGGACGTGTTGGCCGCCCTCATCGACGGGCTCTATCTGCGGCGCGCCATCCATGCCGGTGCGCCGGTTCACGGCGCGGCCATCGCGCTCGCCCGTCGCACCTTCGACGCCCTCCTGTGCCGAGACGCCGCATGACCAAGCGCCCAAACATCCTCCTCATCATGGCCGACCAGTTTAACGGCGCGCTGTTTTCCGACGGACCCGCGCCGTTCCTGCACGCGCCGCACCTCAAGGCGCTCGCCGCACGCTCGGTGCGTTTCGCCAATGCCTATGCGGCGCTGCCGCTATGCGCACCGTCGCGCGCCTCGTTCATGTCGGGGCAATTGCCGTCGCGCACCGGCGTCTACGACAACGCCGCCGAATTCCGCTCCGACATTCCGACCTACGCCCACCATCTTCGCCGCGCCGGCTACGCCACGGCGCTTTCGGGCAAGATGCATTTCGTCGGGCCGGACCAGCTGCACGGCTTCGAGGAGCGGCTGACGACCGACATTTACCCCGCCGATTTCGGCTGGACGCCGGACTACCGCATGCCCGGCGAGCGCATCGACTGGTGGTACCACAATCTCGGTTCGGTCACCGGCGCCGGCGTCGCCGAGATCACCAACCAGATGGAGTATGACGACGAGGTCGCCTTCTTCGCCAACCAGAAGCTCTACCAATTCTCCCGCGAATCGACGGATACCGGCCGCCGGCCGTGGTGCCTGACGGTCTCCTTCACGCATCCGCACGATCCCTATGTCGCAAGGCGCAAATACTGGGATTTGTACGACGGCATTCCGGAACTGGACCCGGCGGTCGGCGACCTCGGCTACGCCAACCAGGACCCGCATTCGAAACGCCTGATCGACGCCTGCGACACGGACAAATTCGACATCACGCGCGAGCATGTCCGCCGGGCGCGGCAGGGCTATTTCGCCAATGTCAGCTATATCGACGACAAGGTCGGCGAACTGATCGAAACGCTCACCGCGACACGCATGTTCGACGACACAATCATCGTGTTCGTTTCCGACCATGGCGACATGCTCGGCGAGCGCGGCCTGTGGTTCAAAATGAACTTCTTCGAGGGTTCGGCCCGGGTGCCGCTGACCATCGCCGGGCCGGGCATCGCGCCGCGGCTCGTCACCGATCCCGTTTCTCTGCTCGACGTCAACCCGACGCTCGCCGACCTCGCCGGTATCGACATTGCCGAAATCCTGCCGTGGACCGACGGCGAAAGCCTGGTTCCCCTGATGAAGGGCGGCGGACGAAATACGCCGGTGCTGATCGAATACTGCGCCGAAGGCTCGATTGCACCGCTGGTCTGCATCCGCGAGGGCGACTGGAAATTCGTCCACTGCGAAGCCGATCCGCCGATGCTGTTCAATCTGCGCGACGATCCGCGCGAACTCGCCAACCTCGCCGCCGACCCGGCCAACGCGGCGCTGGTCGCCGAATGGATGGCGCGCGTTCGCGCCCGCTGGAGCCTCGTCGACTTCGACGCGCAAATCCGCCAAAGCCAGGCGCGGCGCTGGGTGGTCTACGAGGCGCTGCGCAACGGGGCCTATTTTCCGTGGGATTTCCAGCCGCTGCAGAAGGCGTCGGAGCGCTACATGCGCAATCACATGGACCTCAATGTGCTTGAGGAGTCCAAGCGTTTTCCGAGGGGGGAATGAGGTGACTTCGGGCAAGCATTTCCGCGCCGGGACGGCGGCGCATGAAGCCGACTTCGTCATTGTCGGCTCGGGTTCGGCCGGATCTGCGCTCGCCCACCGGTTGTCGGAAGACGGGAAAAATTCGGTCATCGTCGTCGAATTTGGCGGCACCGACATAGGGCCGTTGATCCAGATGCCTTCGGCGTTGTCCTACCCGATGAACATGGGTCTTTACGACTGGGGCTTCTCGACCGAACCCGAACCGCATTTGAACGGCCGCCGGCTGGCGACGCCGCGCGGCAAGGTCATCGGCGGCTCCTCGTCGATCAACGGCATGGTCTATGTGCGCGGCCATGCCCGCGATTTCGACCACTGGGAGGAACAGGGCGCGGCGGGCTGGGGCTATGCCGATGTGCTGCCCTATTTCCAGCGCATGGAGAACGCCGCCGAGGGCGATGAGGCCTTCCGCGGCCACGACGGCCCGCTGCATGTCAAACGCGGCCATCGCGTCAATCCTCTCTACCGGGCTTTCGTCGAGGCGGGCAGGCAGGCAGGCTTCGAAACCACTTCCGACTACAATGGCGAGAAGCAGGAAGGTTTCGGCTGGATGGAGCAGACCATCCACAATGGCCGCCGCTGGTCGGTCGCGAACGCCTATCTGCGCCCGGCGCTCAAACGCCAAAACGTCAATCTTGTCCGTGGCCTGGCGCGCCGGGTCATCATCGAGAATCAACGCGCCGTCGGCGTCGAAATCGAAGCTCAAGGAGTGATTCAGGTCGTTAACGCGCGACGCGAAGTGATCCTGGCGGCCTCGGCGGTCAATTCGCCGAAATTGTTGATGCTGTCCGGAATTGGCCCGGCATCGCATCTGAAGGATTTCGGCATCGATGTCGTCGCCGACCGGCCGGGCGTCGGGGCCAATCTGCAGGACCATCTGGAAGTCTACGTGCAACAGGAGAGCGTCCAGCCGATCACGCTCTATTCGAAGCTCAACCTGTTTTCCAAGGCGCTGATCGGGGCCGAATGGCTGTTGTTCAAGTCCGGCCTTGGCGCGACCAACCATTTCGAGGCCTGCGCCTTCGTGCGCTCGAAGGCCGGCGTCGACTACCCCGACATCCAGTTCCATTTCCTGCCCGCCGCCATCCGCTACGACGGCAAGGCGCACGCGGCCGGTCACGGTTTCCAGGCGCATGTCGGGCCGATGCGGTCGAAATCGCGCGGCGCGGTGACGCTGCGTTCGGCCGATCCGCGCGTCGCGCCGCGCATTCTTTTCAACTACATGTCGCATCCGGACGACTGGACCGATTTTCGCCATGCCGTCCGCCTGACACGCGAAATCTTCGGCCAGAAAGCGTTCGAACCATTTCGCGGACGCGAACTTTCGCCGGGCGCCGCGGTGCAAACCGACGACGAAATCGACGACTGGCTGCGCCAACACATTGAAAGCGCGTATCACCCCTGCGGCTCCTGCCGCATGGGCCGGCCCGACGACCGCCACGCCGTCGTCGATGCCGAAACGCGCGTCATCGGCATCGAGGGCCTGCGCGTTGCCGATTCCTCGATCTTTCCGCGCGTCACCAATGGCAATCTGAATGCGCCCTCGATCATGACCGGTGAAAAGGCCGCCGACCATATTCTCGGGCGACAGCCTTTGGCGCCGTCGAACCTCGAACCCTGGATCAATCCGCGCTGGCAAACCTCCGACCGTTAAGGACGATCATGAAAGCCCAACCCAAAGGCTCCCATTTCATCGATGGCCGCTACGTCGACGACGCCGCCGGCGATCCGCTTGAAGTCATCCATCCGGCGACTGGCGAAATCATCGCCCGGCTCAACGCCGCCACGCCGGCCATCGTCGAGGCGGCGATTGCGTCGGCAAAGATCGCGCAGATCGCCTGGGCGCGGCTGCGCCCGCTCGAACGCGGACGCGTGCTGCGTCGCGCCGCCGACCTCTTGCGTGCGCGCAACGACGAGATCGCGCGCATCGAGACGCTCGATACCGGCAAGCCGATCCAGGAAACGCTGGTCGCAGACCCGGCGTCCGCCGCCGACGCGCTCGAATTCCTCGGCGGCATCGTCGCCGGCTTCAACGGCGAGTTCGTCGAACTCGGCGGGGCTTTCGGCTATACGCGGCGCGAGGCGCTCGGCGTCACCGTCGGCATCGGGGCGTGGAACTATCCGATCCAGGGAGCCGGCTGGAAGTCGGCACCGGCGCTCGCCATGGGCAACGCCATGGTGTTCAAGCCGTCGGAAAACACGCCGCTTTCGGCGCTGGCGCTGGCCGAAATCTACATCGAGGCGGGATTGCCGCCCGGATTGTTCAACGTCGTGCAGGGTTTCGGCGCGGTCGGCCATGCGCTGGTCTCCCATCCGGACGTCGCCAAGGTGTCGCTGACCGGTTCCGTCCCGACGGGACGGAAAGTGCTCGGTCTTGCCGGATCGCTGATGAAGCACGCCACCATGGAGCTCGGCGGCAAGTCGCCGCTGATCGTCTTCGACGACGCCGATCTGGAAAACGCCGTCTCCGGCGCGATGCTCGGCAATTTCTATTCCGCTGGTCAGGTTTGTTCGAACGGCACGCGCGTTTTCGTCCAGGAAAATCTGCACGACCGCTTCGTCGAACGGGTGACGGCGCGGGCCAAGACCATCCGCCTCGGCGACCCGCTCGATCCGGACACCCAGATGGGACCGGTGATCAACAAGACGCAATACGACAAGATCGTCGGCTACATCGATATCGGCCGCAATGAGGGCGCTACGCTCGCCTGCGGCGGCGGCGCGCCGAAACTGCAAGGCTTCGAGAACGGCTTTTTCATCGAGCCGACCGTGTTCGCGCACGTGCGCGACGACATGCGGATCGCCCGCGAAGAAATCTTCGGGCCGGTGATGGCGGTGTTGTCCTTCCGCGGCGAGGACGAGGTCGTGACGCGGGCCAATGACAGCGAATTCGGGCTGTCGGCGGGCGTGTTCACCCGCGACATGGCTCGCGCCCACCGCGTCATCGGCGAGATCAAGGCGGGAAGCTGCTGGATCAACACCTACAATGTCTGTCCGCCGGAGCTGCCCTTCGGCGGTTTCAAGCAATCCGGAATCGGGCGCGAAAACGCATTGGAATCCCTGCGTCACTTTTCGCAGGTCAAAGCCGTCTATGTCGAAACCGGCGATGTCGTTAGCCCGTATTGACGATGACGCGAAAAAGGCCGGACGCGGCGCTTGCGGCCAGACGGGCGCGCCGCTATAAGCCCGCCACCGCTGGTTCACGGAGTGTAGCGCAGCCTGGTAGCGCACCTCGTTCGGGACGAGGGGGTCGCAGGTTCAAATCCTGCCACTCCGACCAGCCGGCGCTTACCCGAAGCGCCCGGAATTCCTGCATTTTCCTGCCGAACGCCAAGACAAAACCGCCGCGCCAAGGCGCTGGCGCGGCGGTTTGGCGGTGGATGGCCGCCGGGTTTCCGGCGGCCTTGTTGTGTTACTGGTTCTGATCGACGTCGTCCTGCGTGATCGTGTAACTTGTACGATAAATCGCGACGTCGCCCGGATGCAGCAACTCGACGGTAGCGTCGCTGCCCGCATTGTTGGACAGGCCGGACGTATTGGTCAGGGCGAAAAACACCGGTTGAGTGAACGGGCCGGGCAAGCCGTTGTGGACGTCGTTGATGGTGACGTTCGTGATCGGCACATTGCCCGAATTGGTGATTTCGTAGACGTAGTAGATCACGGTGCCCACCGGACGGTCGACCGCGACGGGCGTTGTCGCCGACGCCGATCCGCCGGCGATGACCGGATAGTCGACTTCGTAGGCGGTCTTGGCCACGGAAAGAACCGCGTCGATATCGAGCGGCACCGAAGCCAGCGATGCTGCGGAAGGCACCGAGGTCGTTGTCACGCCATTGAAATAGTCTCCGGTCGCCACGGCGGAGTTGTCGATGTCGTTGTCGACCGACAGGCCGACGCCAGTGCCGCCGGCGGCGAGAATGTCATTGCCGTTGATCGAATAGGTCGCGGTGAACACGGCGACGGCTCCGGGATACATTGTGATCGACGAGGCGCCGACCGTCGCGGCGGGTGATCCAGCCTGTGTCGTCCACGACGCGAAGAGCGGCGATGGCGCCGCGCCATCGCCATCGTGGGTATCGACAATGTCGACGCTGAGCAGCGAGGTCGTACCCGTGTTGGTCACGGTGTAGGTATAGGTGACGACATCGCCGGAATCGCCAAGCAAATCGCTGTCGCCGTCGGTGGTGATGACGGCAGTTTTCAAAATCGAAATTCCCGGCGCGGCGTCGACCGGGTCAACCGCGACGGTGTTCGATGCATCGGTCACGTCGCCGGTGCCCGAGGGCGAAGAACCGGTGGCTGTCGCCGTGTTGGTGACATCGGCGAAAGCCGGCGACACCGATCCGATCGCCAACGCCACCGCCGCTGTCGACGCAGCCAGCCGCATGCGCCAGCCCGCGCCACTCCTTACCACAAATCCCGCCCCAACTGTATTGTCGAACCCCATGGTCGTGCTCCTGGCCGATCGCCTTTTTGTCGCCCCGGGCGGTCGCTGCCGCGACGTCGCCATCGCGGGCCGAATGGCCCGCACGCCGTCCGTAGCGATATGCATTCGTCCGGCAGTCGGTGTTTTTGGATATCCGGGTACGCGGGAAAAGAGCCCGGCTGTTTCGCCAACACGCCGCCCGCAACATGCGGAGCGCATTCAACGAATCACCAAATTGCAATCGAGTATCGCCGACTTTTCAGGCGTGCGCATCCAAAAAAGTAAATATACAATTAAAAAAGAGCAAAAATCTTCTGATTTCTGTTCCCGGTAGATAATCGGCGCGACCTTTTCTCTGCAATCGGTCGCAATCGTCACTATCTGACAATGTGGCAAACTATTGTCGTTGATCGACGTCGTCCTGGGTAATCGAATAGGTAGAGGAGAAACTGATCTGATCGCCTGGGCGCAGCAAATCCCAACTGCCGTTGACACCGCCATCGGTCGAGCCGTTGGTCGTGACGACACCCGCTTCCGAGCCTGGCGTCGGCGGTGTGCCGAGCCCGTCGTGGGCATCGGAAACCGTGACATTGCTGATTGTTACATTGCCGGTATTGCTGACGAGGTAAGTATAACTGACAGCGTGACCGGCCGGAACATTCCCCGCAAGGGAAGCAGGATCGGCGGTTTTCGTGATCAGAAGGACGGGAGTTTGCGTCACCGCGGTCGTCACCGCAGCCGAGGTCGAGGGGCAGTCTGGGCCGTGTCGAAGGTCGCCGTGTTGGAGAAGGTTCCGCCATTGTCGATGTCGGATTGGGTCGCCGTGTAGGAGGCCGAATAAGTCCACACCTCGGTCGTGTCGATGGCCCCGTCCGAATCGGCGTCTCCCGATGCATAGGTCGGACCCGAAGTCAGGGTGCGCGGGCTACCGGCCTGTAAAAGCGCATCCGAAACGGACAGGCCGGTTAAAGTGAGGTTGCCGGTATTGTCGACCGTGATGGTGTAGCCGATGGTTTGCCCGGCTGCTGTCAACGGGCTGGCACCCGATGTCTGCGCCTTGACCACGGTGAATGAAGGCGATTGCGTCACCGCGGTCGTCACCGCAGCCGAGGTCGAGGGGGCAGTCTGGGCGGTATCGAAGGTCGCCGTGTTGGAGAAAGTTCCGCCATTGTCGATGTCGGACTGCGTCGCCGTGTAGGAAGCCGAATAGGTCCAGGTTTCATAAACATCGATCTGGCCGTCTGAATCGGCATCGCCCGAGGCATAGGTCGGGCCCGAGGTCAGGGTGCGCGGGCTGCCCGCCTGCAAAAGCGCGTCGGAGATGGTCAAACCGGTCAGGATCGTGCCGCTCGTGTTGGCGACGGTGATGGTGTAGCCGATGGTCTGGCCGGCGGCCGTTACCGGATTGGAGCCGGATGTCTGCGCTTTGGCAATGGAAAACGACGCGACGTCATTGTCCATGATCGTGATGGTCGGCGGCGTGCCGGGCACGCCGTTGTAGCCGCCGGTGGCGCTTGCGGTGATCGACGCCGGTGAACAGGAATGCGTGCCTTCGGCTGCGCCGTCATTGGTCGCCGTCACGGTGACGGTCTGTGCTGTCGCCCAGTTCGTCGGCGTGAAGGTAAGCGACGTCGGCGAGAAACTGCACTGCCCGCTCGCACCGATCGTCACCGTGACGTTCGCCGTCGGCACTGAATTGAGGCGCACGGTGAAAGCGCCAGTGTCGCCGCCTTCGGTCGCGAAACCATCCGTAGTCGCCACGACAATCGCCGCCAGGCCGTAGTGCAGCAGGAAAGTGCCGGTGGCGCTGCCGTATCCATCGACCTGGATTCGGTAAACCGTTCCCGCCGTGACGGCGATCGAACCGGTGGAGCCATAGGTGGGAGCCGCATCCGTGGCGCAGCCCGCCGTGTCGTCATTGGAGACCAGGCTGGTCAAGGTCGTGACGGTGTTGCCGGTGAAAACGCGAATCCACGTATCGAAGGTGGTTGTCGTGCCGCTGGTCTGATTGCAGGTGCCGACATTCAAGCGACCGGCCGATGGCGCCGTCCACGAGTACCACATCGTATTGCCGGGCGCCGACGCGATCGGCTCACCTGTCTGGCTGGTGGCGCCGACATTGGAGCGCACGATGGTGCCCGATCCCGAAATGGTTTCGCCGGGAAATGTATCGGTGGCTCGGGCCGGTGACGCGAAAAGCAGGCAACCGATGGCCGCGAACGCGAAAGCACGTTGAAAAACGCAAAGCCAAGCCGCAGCGTTTCTTCCTGCCCGGAAAAACGTCGAAAAAAACCGCTTGACGGCGAAATACTTAGCGCCGCCTAAATCAAGCGTGTCTGATATCCAGGCCCAAATGACGCCGCCCTCAATGGATTTCCAGCGAATCATACCGCAGAGACAACATTATGCCGCAACCCATACGCTGAATAAACGCCGCCGGAACATGCCACAATTGAAGTTCAGCGGTAATTTCCGCCGCCCAATCAGGGCGGGGGGGACTAAATGACTAGCACCGCGTGGAAGTCTCCCCTGACTTTCTCGAAATCCGGCGCCACAACGTTCCGAACCTTGCGGTCGAGCGACCGCTTGCACCCTATCCGGCTCCTTGCCAATCCGGATCGCGCCATACTTCGCGTCCGCCAACCAAAGTGAGCAGGACCTTGGTGTCGCCGATATCACGGGCGTCGCAGCTGAAGATGTCGCGATCGAGCATGATGAGATCGGCGTGCTTGCCGACCGAAAGCGAGCCGGTGTCGGCGGCGCGCCAACACGCCGCCGCCGCGTGCGTCGTGTATCCGGAGACGGCCTGTTCGCGCGTCAGCCGCTCTTCGGGAAGGAATACCGGGTGATCGCCTTCGCGGGCCGGCGGCTGACGCGTCACCGCCGTCTCGATGATCTGGAAGGGATTGAGGGTGGAGACGCCCCAGTCGCTCGACAGGCAATAGGGCGCGCCGGCGTCGATCAGCGAGCGGAAAGCGTACATCCAGCGCCCGCGCCCCTCGCCGACCATCGGCAGCGCCACGTCGGTGACGGACGGTTCATGGCGGGCCCAGAGCGGCTGGATGTTGGCCATGGCGCCGAGTTCGCCCGAAGCGCGGAATGTCGGCCGGATCGATGCATTGCACATGGGCGATCTGGTGCAGGCTCGGCCATGCCCCATTGGCGTGGCGGGCCGCCGCCAAACCGTCGAGCGCGGCGCGGCAGGCGAAGTCGCCGATGACGTGGACATGGATCTGGAAACGGGCCGCGTCAAAGGCAGTGAACAATTCCCCGATCTGGTTGTGGCCGAACATCAGCGGCGCATTGCCGCCGGCCGCGTCGCTGTAGGGCGCCAGCATCGCCGCCGTGCGGTTTTCGATGACGCCGTCGAGGAAGAACTTGGCCGAATGCACTTTGAACATCGGGCCGGAATGGTTTCGGCGCAAGCCCTCGAGCCGCTCGACGGCGGCCCGGGTCGCCTCCTCGGGATAGACCTTCGCCGTCGCGCCGACGCGGACGGTCAATTCGCCGGCGTCGGCGAGGCGTTGATAAACGCGGGCATGGCGTTCGCCGACCGAGGCGTCGAGAACGCCGGTGATGCCGTGCCGGTTGGCCAGCGCCTGAGCATGACGCACGCCGGCGGCGAAATCCTCGTCGCCGGGAGCGGGCATGCGCGCTTCGGCCCATTCGATCGCCGCCTCGTGAAGCATGCCTGTCGCCTCGCCGGATGGATCGCGGACGAAATGACCGTTGGCCGGGTCTGGCGTATCGGGCCCAAGACCGATCGCGGCAATGGCAGCGCTATTGAGGCAGGCGTTGTGACCGTCGGATGCGACGATCAGGCACGGCCTGTCCGGCACGGCGGCGTCGAGAACGCGGCGGTCGAGATTGCCGTCGTGGAAAATGCCGGAATACCAGCCGACGCCGTTGACCCATTGACCCGGAGTCGTTTCGGCGTGGCGGCGCAAGGCATCCTGAAGGTCGGGGACATTCAGGCATTGGTCGAGCGGCGCATTGAAGGCGTAGCTCTGGCCCGAATCCTGCAAATGAATGTGGGCATCCTGAAAACCGGGGAGGACTATGCGGCCGCCGCAATCGACGACGCGTGTTTCGGCGCCGGCAAGGGCGCGGATGTCCTCCTCCGAACCGAGCGCGGCGACCCGCCCGCCGCGTAAGGCGAGCGCCCGCACGCGCGGGAACAGCGGGTCGAATGTGACGATGTCGCCATTGACGACGACAAGGTCCGGCGCGCCCATCGAATTCACACCTTTCCCGATTCGATCGCCGCCCAATCGTCGGCCGGCATCACCTTCGCCGGCTCATTGACGTCGCGGGTCCAGCCGAAAACGCACAGAAAGGGAACGGCCCCGACCTTGGTGGCGTGCGGCCGGAAGGGCTCGTTCCACACCGGTTCGCCGGCCTCCATCCACTCAAGCCGATCTCCGGGCGCGAAACGCCAGCCATGCGGTCCCGTCAACGGCGCATAAAGTTCGGGCGCGGCGTGGCGGTGGTCGCGGTAAAACACATGCGGCGCGATCAGGAACAGGCCGAGATCGACGTCTTCGCCCGGCATCGCCGCGTCCTCGCCGATGATCGAGGCGTAGGCGTGCCCATCGGCGAAGGTTGCGCCGATGGCGTCGCGATCATAGCCGTCATAAGTGATCCAGCGCAGATAAGGCGCGGCGGCGGCGATGGCGGCGGCCAAAGCCGCCTGCCCGCTCGACTGCATGGCGTCGAGGGCGGGACCGAGCCAGGCGTCCAGCAAAGGGTTGGCGGCGGCGCGGCGCGGCCGGATGAAACCGTCGCGGCCGCGGGCGACAAAGGCCCGTACATCGGCAACACCTGGCCCCGGAAGGCCGGCGAGAAAGGCATCGACGGCGGCAAGCAGTTCCGCGATCGCTTTTGCCGCCTTGTCGCCGTCGGTCAATTCGGCCAGCAGGCCGAGTTGCGACAGGGATGCGCGCGGGTCCTCGGCGTCGAGCTTGGCGCAGACGCGGTAGACCTCGAGCGCCTGGCGCGAAAGCATGCCGCGCTGGAAGAAATGCATGGCGGCGGCGTAGCGCGCTCTTCCCGAATTTTCGCCGCCGGGCGGCGTCTCGAGGAAATCGCGTTGGCGACGATCTTCCTCATGCTCGATGCGGATCATCGCTCACCCGTTGGCCTTGATGGCGAGCTGGACTTCGCGCTCGCGCCGCTTATCGGTGCGATGCATGATGATCCCCGCGGCCGCCACCCCGGCGCCGACAATGACGACGATGATGGTGGCGAGCGCATTGATGTCGGGCGTCACACCGAGTTTCACTTTCGACCAGACGAGGATCGGCAAAGTCGTCGCGCCCGGGCCGGTGGTGAAATTGGTGATGACGACATCGTCGAGAGAGATGGTGAACGCGAGCAGCCAACCCGACAGAATCGCCGGGGAAATGATTGGCAGCGTGATGTCCTTCAACACCTGCCACGGGCGGGAACCGAGATCGGCGGCGGCCTCTTCCACCGAAATGTCGGCGGACGACAGGCGCGATTGCACGATGGTCGTCACATAGGTCATCGAAAAGGTGATGTGGGCGATGGTGACGGTGGTGAAGCCGCGCTTTCCCGGCCAGCCGATCCATTCGGCCATCAGGATGAACAGCATGAGCGAGGAAATGCCGGTGATGACCTCCGGCATGATCAGCGGCGCGGTGACGAGGCCGGAAAACAGGGTGCGGCCGCGAAAACGCCGGAATCGGGCGAGCGCGATGCCGGCCATGGCGCCAAGGATGGTGGCGATGGTGGCGCTGACCAGTGCGATCTCGATCGACAAAACGGCGGCGTCGATGATTTGCGAATTCTTGAACAGCTTTCCGTACCATTGCACGGAAAAACCGCCCCACACCGTGGCGAGGCGCGACTTGTTGAACGAAAAGAAGATCATCGACAGGATGGGCACGTAGAAAAAGGCGAAGCCGAAGGCGAGGCAGGAAATGAGGAACATCGGCCGCCGGTTCATTGCGCGTCCTCGCCCTGCGCCTTGGCCTCGAAACGCTGATAGACCATCATCGGGATGACCAGCATGAACAGCAGCGCCACGGCGACGGCCGACGCCATCGGCCAGTCGCGCGCCGAGGAAAACTCGTCCGAAATGACACGGCCGATCATCGGATCGGAAGCGCTGCCGACAAGGCTCGGAATGATCAGTTCGCCGGACGCCGGGATGAACACCAGCAGGCCGCCCGCGATGATGCCGGGCACGGAGAGCGGCAATGTCACGTCGAGAAACACCCGCCACGGCCGCGACCCGAGGTCCATCGCCGCTTCGTTCAGCGTCTGGTCCAGCTTTTCCAGATTGGCGTAGAGCGGCAGGATCATGAAGGGCAGGTAGGAATAGACCATGACGAGCACGACGGCGAAATTCGTGTTCATCATCGGGATCGAGCGCAGCGCCATGTCCGCCGGCAGCACCATGTTGACAAGCCCGGTCAGGCCGCGGTTGAACCAGGAATTCGCGCCCATCAGGCCGATCCAGGCGTAGACGCGCAGCAGGAACGAGGTCCAGAACGGCAGGATGACCAGCATCAGCAGGATATTGCGCCACGACCGCGACACCCGCGTCAGGCCGAGCGCCATCGGATAGCCGACCAACAGACACAAAACCGTGGCGATCAGGGCGTTCCACACCGAGGTCAGATAGGCGCGGACATAGAGCCAGTCGCCGAACAGGCGGGCGAAATTGCGCATGTCGATCCAGGGAAACCCGTCGCCGAACGCGAAGGGCGGCGAGGTCGGCGCCGTCACCGCGAAACTCATGGCGATGACGATGAAGAACGGGATCAGGAAAAAAGCGATGAGCCAGGCATAGGGCGCGGCGATGATGATATCGCGCCAGCCGTTGAGATTGAACCACCGTGCTGCCCCGGAGCGCATGGCCTACTCCGTCAACAGGATGACGGCGGTGGGATCGAAGGACAGCCAGACCTTGTCCTCCCATTGCGCGATGCGCTCATTCTCGCCGGCGCGGCGCGCATTGACGAAATTGACAGAGACGATTTCGCCATTGGCGAGCTTGACCCGATAAAGCGAATCCTTGCCGAAATAGCCGAGATCGTTGACGGTTCCGGCGATCGTGTTGACGGCTCGATCCGGCTTCGAGCGCGTGATGGTGATTTTTTCCGGACGGATGGCGAAAGTGATCTTGTCGCCTTTTTTCACGCGCTTGTCGGCGCGGGCACGGAAGACGCCGCCGAGCGCGTCGACGCGGACGAAGGTGCATTCCTCCGATACCTCGTCGACCACCCCATCCTCGAGATTGATCGAGCCGATGAAGCCGGCGACGAAGCGGCTGTTCGGGTACTCGTAGATTTCGGTGGCCGAGCCGATCTGGCGCACAACGCCCTTGTCCATGACCGCTATGCGCGTCGCCAACGTCATCGCTTCTTCCTGGTCGTGCGTGACGACGACGAAGGTGATGCCGGTCTTGTACTGGATGTTGGCGAGTTCGATCTGCATGTGCTCGCGCAGCTTCTTGTCGAGCGCGCCGAGCGGCTCGTCGAGAAGCAGCACCTTCGGGTGGCAGGCGAGCGCCCGGGCGAGCGCCACGCGCTGGCGCTGGCCGCCGGAAATCTGGTGCGGCTTGCGGCCGGCGAGCGGCGTCAATTGCACCAGATCGAGCATTTCGCGGACCCGGTCGGCGCGCTCCTTGTCGCTCATCGCCTCGTGCTTGAGGCCGTAGCCGACATTCTTTTCCACGCTCATGTGCGGAAACAGCGCGTAGGACTGGAACATCATGTTGACCGGCCGCTCATAGGGCGCGACGCCGGCCATGTCCTGCCCGTCGATGGAAATCTTGCCGGATGTCGGACTTTCGAAGCCCGCGAGCATCCGCAGCAGGGTGGTCTTGCCGCAGCCCGAACCGCCGAGAAGGGCGAACAATTCGCCCTTCTCGATCCTGAGCGAGACATTGTCGACGGCGACGAAGTCGCCGAAGCGCTTGCTGACGTTCTCGATGCGAATGTGGGGCGCGCCCTTGCCCCATATCGGAGCAGGAGTCGCCGGCTTTGCTTCCTTCGTTGCCTCGGCCACGATCGATGCTCAGCTGCCGGACTTGATCGATTGCCAGGCGCGCGTGTAGGCGCGCTCCTGCTCCTCGCTGAAGGGTTTCGGCGCCCACATCAGGGCGACGATTTCAGGGCTTGGGTAAACCGCCGGATCGCCGAGCACGTCAGGATTGATGAATTTTTTCGACGCCTCGTTGCCGTTGGCATAGTTGGTGTAGTCGGTGCACTTGGCCATGACTTCGGGATCGAGCATGAACTCGAGGAATTTGTAGGCGTTGTCCTTGTTCTTGGCGTCGGCCGGCACGCACATGCAGTCGCACCAGGCCGGCGTGCCGGTCTTGGGCACGAAATAGGCGAGATTGATCTTGACGCCGGCCTCCTCGGCGCGCGCCTTGGCGGTGGCATAGTCGCCGGACCAGTTGTTGACGACGCAGAGCTCGCCGTTCGGGATGGCGTTCAGGTAATTGGTGTTGTCGAAGGTGCGGATGTATTGGCGGACAGGCTTGAACAATTCGGCGACCTTGTCGTAGTCGGCGACATTGGTCGTGTCGCCGTCGAGACCGAGATATTTCAGCGCCATCAGCATGATGTCGGTCGGACTGTCGAGAATGGAAATGCCGCAATCGGCAAGCTTGGCGGCAAGCTCCGGCTTGAAGATCAGGTCGAGCGAGGCCATGTCGGCGTCGGGAATGCGCTCCTTCACCATGTCGACATTGTAGGTCACGCCGACAGAACCCCACATATAGGGAATGCCGTATTCGTTGCCCGGGTCCCAGCCCGAGGCGATGCGCAACACTTCCTTGTCGAGATTGCCCCAGCTTGGCAGTTTAGACTTGTCAAGCTTGTCGTAGATACCGGCCTTGATGACGTTCGGCAAATCGATGCCGGCATGACAAACGACATCGTAGCCCGACGAGCCGGCCAACATCTTGGCCTGCATTTCCTCAACCGAGGAATAGGTGTCGTAAACCGCTTCGATGCCGGTCTTCTTGGTGAAATCCTCGATTGTCGTCTCGCCGATATAATCGGCCCAATTGTAGATATTGACCGAGCCTTCGGCGCGGGCGCGCTTGACCCATGGCATGGCGAGCGCACCGCCCATCAGCGTGATCGCCGAACGTCGCGTCAATCTGTTCATTTGAGAACCTCCCTTTTTTCCTGCCCGATTGAAAAGCCGACGCCGGCGTAAAGCCGGCGTCCCTTTTGTCATCCTGTCTTGATGGTCTGCCACGCTCGCGTGATCGCCCGGTCCTGCTCCTCGCTGAACGGTTTTGGCGCCCAAAGCCGGGCCATCGTCGCCGCGTCGGGATAAATGGCGGGATTGGCGAGCACATCGGGCGCGACATGCGCTTTCGCCGCGGCATTGCCATTGGCGTAATACGTATAGTCGGTGCATTTGGCGACATTTACAGGGTCGAGCATGAAGTCGAGGAATGCGTGCGCGTTGTCCTTGTTGGGCGCATCGGCGGGCACGCAGAATGTGTCGACCCAGATCGGCCCGCCGGTGACCGGCACCTGATAAGAGAATTTCGCCTTCAGGCCGGCTTCGTCGGCGTTCTTTTGCGCGGTGACGGCCTGGCCCGACCATGAGTTGGCGACGCCGATTTCGCCATTCGCCAAGGCGCTGACGTTATTTTCGTTGTCGAAGGTGCGGATGTGCTGGCGGATCGGCTTGAACAGCTCGACCACCTTGTCATAGTCGCCCAGGTTGGTCGTGTCGCCGTCGAGGCCGAGATATTTCAACGCCAGCGCAAACACGTCGAACGGGCTGTCGAGCATTGAAAGGCCGATCTCGGCGAGCTTGGCGGCATTCTCCGGCTTGAAAACCAGGTCGAGCGAACCGAGGTCGGCGCCGGGCAGGACCTGTTCGACCAGACCGGTGTTGTAGGTCATTCCGGTCGATCCCCACATATAGGGAATGCCGTGTTCGTTGCCGGCGTCCCAGCCGGACAGGATGCGCATGATTTCCGGATCGAGATTGCCCCAGCCCGGCAGCTTGGCGCGGTCCAACTTGGCGACGACACCCGATTTGGCGAAGCGACCGACATCGATGCCGGCAAGCACGATGACGTCGTAGCCGGTGGAGCCGGCGAGCATCTTGGCCTGCATTTCCTCAACCGAGGAATAGACGTCGTAGACGGCCTTGATCCCGGTCTTGGCGGTGAAATCGTCGAGTGTCGTTTCAGCGAAATAGTCGGCCCAATTGTAGATATTGACGACGCCTTCCCCGGCATGGCCGCGATTGACGAAAGGTGCAGCCAACGCCCCCCCGAGCATTGTGACAGCGCCGCGTCTCGTGATCGCTTTCATTCCCGTTCCCCTTAAAGCCACGAGGAATGTTATCCAATTTTTTCCGTTTGGCGATTCAAGAATTTCGTGAAGCTGTCCCCAGCAAGGCGTTGATCTCGCCCATCCCCGTCTCGGCAGGCGCATCGTCCAGCGTCATCACCGGCAGCAACTGGCGCAACCGGTCATGGTGACGGCGAACGCCGTATTCGAGATCGGACAAGTGAAAGCCGTCGAAGGCCGACGATTTCATCGCCTCGTTCGACCAGACCGACAACTGGATGTCCTCGCGGTAGGTGTCGCGGTCGATGCGCAGCGCCAGATAGCGCGCCAGCCGGGTGCGGCGGTCCTCGTGCGGTCGCCGGTAGACCGCGCCGCGAATGGCGGTCTTGCCGGGAGCGATCGGAAACTCCTGATAAAACTGGACGCTTTCCGGCGTAATGGCGAAGACGCCGTTCGGAAATGCGCCGTAATAGGCCCAGAGCCGCCGCCGGTCCTCGGGCAGTTCCGCGTGCTGGGGCGCATTGCGAACATAGGCGCGCACGCTCCAGCGCCGGCCCGCATGGGGATTTTGGCGACCGTAAGAGGCGGAAATGCCCTGCTCGAAATAGCGGTCGAGGTAGCGCGCGCCGTACAGATCCTGCAGGGCCGGATGGGCCATGGCGACATGGTAGCCTTCATTGTCGACGTCGCGCACCGACTTCCAGTTCACCGGGATGGTCTGGTGGGTGAAGCCGGCCGTCGGCAGCCATTCGGCCAGACGATAGGGCGCAAGCTCCTCGGCGAATGGCGCGAACATCTCGGCGACCGACGGCTGCGGTCCCGGGCGGACGCGGACGAAAATGAAGCCGTTCCAGATTTCCGTCTCGATTCCCTTCAGTCCGAATTCGGCGCGGTCGAGTTCGCCGAAACTCGCCGGCCGCGCCGCGCCGCGCAACGTGCCGTCGAGATTGTAGACCCAGCCATGAAACGGACAGACCAGCGCGTTGCGGCAATGGCCCCGCTCGTCGGCGACAACGCGCGCGCCGCGATGGCGGCAGAGATTGTGCAAGCCGCGCACCACGCCATCCTGGCCGCGCAGGATCAGGACCCGGTCGTCGCCGATGTCGAAGGTAAAATAGTCGCCGGGATCGGGCACATCGTTGACGTGGCCGGCGATCTGCCAATGGGTGGCGAAGATTTCGCGTTTTTCGAGATCGAGCAGAGCACCGGAATGATAAGTCCAGCCGGGCAGGCCGCCGCGATCCCAGTTCGCCGGAACCGTCAGCTCGTTCGGCATCAGGGCGACCGTCATGGCTTGCCTCCTTGCATTGCCGCGCCCATGCGGGCGCGCACCCAGTGGTGAAAACGGTGAATGTCGAACTCCTGCGGCGCGAGGCGGCCCGCCTCGAATTTCGATGAGCGCAAGCCACGCTGGTTCATCTCGCAGGCGTCGCCATCCTGCCCGAGAACGAGGCTGGCGAAATCAACGACATTGGCGAGATCGAATCCGGGCGCGACCATGGTTTCCCGCGGAAACAGCCAGACGGCCTCGAGCCGCGTGCTTTCCGGTCCGAGCGGCGTCAACGTCACGGCGCGGACATAGTCGACATGGGCGACGATGAACATCGTCGGATAGAGCGTGACGAAATGATAGCCGGCGGCGCGCTGGGCGTCGGTGAGTCGTGGAAATTCCGGGCCGCAGGCCTGGCCGTTCAGCGACCAGCTTCGCGCGCCCTGCTTCAGGTTCGACGCCGGCAAAGGCGCATCCGGAGTCCAGCCCACGGCCTCGTTTTCCGCCATGATCGCGCGGCGATAGACCGGCACCATGTCGCAGAGTTCGGGGTGAATGCCCGGACAATGCAGGCATTCATTGTAATTTTCCCAGAAGATTTTCCAGTTGCAGGACAGCTCTTTCACCAGCCTGTGTCCGACGACGAGATCGGCCATCGGCCAATTGTCGAGGGCGCCCACGCCCAGGTCCGGGGCGGATTCGAATGGCGGCGGCTCATCGGCGAGGCAGAGGAAAACGAAGCCGTTCCACTCGTGCGAATGGACCGGGAAAAGGCCGTGGTCTTTCTTGTCGAAATCCGGTGTTTCCAGAACATGGGGCGTGCGCACCAGCCGGCCGTCGAGTTCGTAGCTCCACTGGTGGTAGGGGCAGACGATCAGTCTGCCGGCGAGCGGCTTCTCGTCGGTTTGGCAGAGTTCCGAACCGCGATGGCGGCAGACATTGTGGAAGGCGGCGAGACGCCCGCCACGGTCGCGGACAACGACAATGTTTTCGCCGAACAGGTCGAGGCGGCGCATGGTTCCGGGCTTGAAATCCTCGACCCGGCCGGCATGCAGCCATTGCTTCGTCCAGATCAGCTCGATCTCGCGGGCGTGCCAGTCGGCGTCGACATACCAGGAGGCCGGCAGCGTTTCCGGCCAATGGTCGAGCAGGGGCGAGGACGGATGCGGCGGTTTCGGAGACTCGTTCAAAGCGTCCTCCTCTCAGAACTCTGCCGGCGGCGTGGCGCGCCGGCGGGAATGGCTGAAGAACGGGCGGTCGACGATGCGGGCCCGCATCATCAGCTTCTGGTACTGCAGTTCACGCAGCGCATAGATTTCGACCCAAAGATCGCCTGAATGTTCGGCATGGAACGGTCTCTCGATCATCGCGAGCGCGATGTTGCGCTTCACCGAGGGCGACCATGCGGCGGCGGTGACAACGCCGACCTCTCGCGTCCTGCCGGCATAGACGATGGCGTGATCGGCGGCGACATTGCCGTCGATGTCGAGGCCGACAAGCGCCCATCGGGAAGACCCGGCTTGCTTTTCGGCGAGCAAGGCGCGCCGCCCGTTGAAATGGCCCTTGTCGAAATCGATCATCCAGTCGAGGCCGATCTCGAAGGGAGAACGCGCGCGGTCGGCGCGCACGGCGATATCGGCGGGCACGAAATCCATGTTGGCGATGATGAAGCCGGCCTCGATGCGGGCAAGGTTCAGCGCGTTTGTGCCGATCGGGCGCAGGCCGTGCAGGGAACCGGCGTCGAACAGCCGGTCCCAGAGCGCCAGCGCGTAGTCCGGCGCCGTCCACAGTTCATAGCCGAGATCGCCGGTGAACCCGGTTCGCGAGATCATGACCGGAATGCCACCGATCGCGAATTCGGCCATGCGGAAGGGTTTCAATGCGGCGACGGCGTCGAGGCCGGCGCGCTTGAGCACGGCGAATGAACACGGCCCCTGCAGCGACAGCGCCGCCACGGATTCCGTCTCGTCGTCGATCGTCACGTCATAGCCAAAAGCGCTGTCGAGCAGCCAAGGCAAATGGCGCTCCTGGCAGCACAGGCGGAAATCATTTTCGGCCAGGCGGAACAGCGTTCCGTCGTCGAGCACCTTGCCCTCGTCGTCGCACCAGGCGGTATAGTGGACCGCACCGACCGCCAGTTTCGCCACATTGCGGATGGTCAACCGGTCGAGAAAGGCGGCGGCGTCCGGCCCGGCGACGCGGTATTTGGTCATCGGCGAGAGATCGTAGAGGCTCGCCTGGTTGCGTATCGCTGTGTGCTCCATCGCCTCGTCGTCGAAGACGAGCGCCGTCGAGTAGCCGCCCCACGGCCCCCAGGCGTTCAGCCTGTTGGCCGCCGCGATGCGCGGATGAAAGGGCGTGGTTTTCAACGGCGTGTTGAAATGCAGGCGCGGATCGTTCATTGGGCGCCCTCCGATCCGATCAGGCGTTCGGCGGCGTTCCAACCGGCCGCGCCCGAGACGCCGCCGCCCGGATGCGATCCGGCGCCGGCGAGCCAAAGGCCCGGAACCGGCGTCGCATAGCCCGCCGCGCCGACGGCGGGGCGCAGGAACAACATCTGCTCCACGGCCAATTCGCCATGATGCCAGTCGCCGCCGATCATGGAGTAGTCGCGCTCAATATCCTCGGGCGACAGCATTTGGGCGGCGACAATCAGACCTGAAATGCCCGGCGCATGGGCTTCCAAAGTCGCCATGATGCGTTCGCCGAAAGCGCCACGCCTGTCGTTCCATCCGCCTTCGACCTCGCGCGGCGCAAACTGCACGATGGCCGAAAGAACGTGATGGCCGGCAGGCGCAAGCCCGTCTTCGAAAGCGCTCGGCACAATGATTTCCATCACCGGCTTTTCGGAAAAACGATTGTACTTCACCGCATTGAAGGCGTTTTCGACGGCGTTGACCGAAGGCGCGATCACCAACCGGGACGTCAAATCCGCGCCACGGAAATCGGGGGCGCCGGACAGCGCCAGATGGAATTTCGCCGCGCCGCCGCGCATGCGGATCGAGCGGGTGCGGCGCACGAAACCGGTATCGAGTTGGGGCCGGCCGACAAGGTCGAGAAAGGTCGTCTTCGGGTTGGCGGCGCTGACGACGTGGCGGGCGCGGATGATTTCGCCGCATTGCAATTCGACGCCGACCGCGCGGTCGCCTTCGACGAGAACGCGGCGCACCGGCGCGTTGGCGCGGACGTCGACGCCAAGTTCCGCCACGGCGTTCGCCATCGCGGCGGCGACCGCGCCCATGCCGCCCTTGGGCAATGCGAGTCCGGCGACGGTTCCGGCCGCCTGCGACGCCAATCGGTTCAACAGCAGGATCAGCGTGTTGGGCGAACGCGGCCCGAGATGCGCGCCGAGCGTGGCGTCGAAAGCGATCAGACCCTTCAGCCGGTCATCGGCGAATTCGTCCTCAACCACATCGGCCACATTGATCAGCAGCAGACGGAGGAATTCGCGCATGTCGTCGCGGCCGAGCAGGCGCAGCTTCAGGGCGATTTTCGCCAGCGCAATCAGGTCGTTGCCGGCATTGGCGGCAAGGCGAGGCGGCGACATCGCCTTGAACGGCGCGAGCACCGCCGCGAAACGCAGCAGCCGGACGCGCAGTTCCGTCCACGCGGCGCGATCGGCGGCGGAAATGCTCCCGTCGAGCCGTTCGCCAAACGCGCCGCAAAGGACGAGATGATCGCCGTTTTCGCCAAGCGCCGTCGTCGCCAGATCGCGCGCCGACCATTTCAGCCCGTGGCGGGCGAGATCGAGGCCGGACTCGACGCGAGCGTCGAGCGCGTTGACGAGATGCGCCACCGCGCTGACGCGGTAGCCGGGCGCGAATTCGCGCGTCGCCATCGCGCCGCCGACCTGCGCGGCCTGATCGACGAGCTGCACCTTCAATCCGGCCTTGGAGAGCCGGCCGGCGCAGGCGAGGCCGTTGACGCCGGCCCCGATGACGACGGCGTCAAAGGACGGCATAGGCGTCGCTCATGGCTAAGGGTTTTCGGGCATCTCTCAGGATTTCGGCCGCCGCATTGCGGCCCGGCGCGCCCATGACGCCGCCGCCGGGATGTGTGGTCGAGCCGCACATCCACAGATCCTTCACGGGTGAACGATATTGCGACGCGCCGGGAACCGGACGGTTGAACAGCAACTGGTCGAAGGTCAATTCACCCTGGAAAATGTTGCCTTCGGTCAGTCCGACCTCGGCTTCCAGTTCGCGGGGCGTACGCACTTCCATGTGCAGGATCAGATTGCGGAAACCCGGCGCATGCGCCTCGATCTGGGCGATCACCGTTTCGGCGAAAGCGTCGCGGTCGGCGTCGCCCCAGTCGCGACCCTCGATTTTCGGTGGCGCATACTGGACGAAACAGCTCATGAAATGCTTGCCCGGAGGCGCCATGGTCGGATCGATCAGGGTCGGGATCATCATGTCCTGGAAAGGATCGGCGGAGAAATGCCCGGCCTTCCAGTCGTCATAGGCGCGCTCCATGCGTTCGACGCTGTCGGTGAAATGCAGATCGCCCTTGATGCAGGGCGATCCATCGGGGAGCGCCGGAAAACGCGGCAGGCCGTCGAGCGCGATGTTGAGCTTGCCTGACGAGCCGCGCGTCTTGAAGCGACGCACCTGCTTGACGAACGGCGCCGGCAGATCCTTCTCGTCGACACAGGTGAGAAAAGTGCGTTTCAGGTCGAGATTGGAGATGACGCGACGCGCCCGCAATTCGTCGCCATTGTCGAGGACGACGCCGACCGCCCTGCCCTTTTCGACGAGAATGCGCGCCACGCCGGAACCGGCGCGTATTTTTCCGCCGGCCGCCTCCAGCGATTTCGCCAGCGCCTGCGTGATCGACCCCATGCCGCCCCGGGCAAAGCCCCAGGCGCCGACATTGCCGTCGACATCGCCCATGTAGTGGTGCAGCAGCACATAGGCCGAGCCTGGCGACATCGGTCCGAGCGCCGTGCCGATGATGGCGGAAACGGCGAGATAGGCCTTGATGACGGGATGCTCGAAATACTCATCGAGGAAGTCTGATATGCTCATGGTCCAGAAGCGGATCATGTCGTAGCGCTCGGTCTCGGTCAGGCCGAAGAACTTCCTGCCGAGAAAAGCCAGTTCAGAGAGATCGCGCGGTTTGAACGAGGTCGGATCGGGCGGCGTGCGCATCAGCAGCGGCCGGATGAAGCGGCACTGGCGCAGGATGTCGCGGGCGTAACGGTCATAGGCTTCCGCGTCGCGCGGCGAGTGGCGGGCGAATTCGCGCCGGTTGGCGTCGTGGTCGCGGTACATGGCGAGATAGCCGCCGTCGCGGGTGAATACGGCGCCACCCTCATAGGGCAGGATTTGCAGCCCGTGGCGCGGCAGGTCCAGGTCGCGCATGATCTCCGGGCGAAGCAGCGACGAGACGTAGGAACAGTTGGAATAGGTGAAGCCCGGATGTAGTGAGCGCGACACCGCCGCGCCGCCGATCCAGTCGTTCTTTTCGACCACCAGGACATCGAGGCCGGCCTTGGCCAGATAGCAGGCCGCCACCAGGCCGTTGTGGCCGGCGCCAACGACGATGGCGTCGTGGAACTTCATGCGCGTTTCTCGCCGGCCATATCCTCGAGGGTGAAATCGACGGCCGCCTCGATCGCCTTCAGCGTATCGTCGAAGCAGGATTGGTCGTGCGCCTCGCACATGAACCAAGGCTCGCGCGAATCCGGTTCGACAATGACGCCAAGGTCATGAAGGTGCAGGGCCATCTTGTCGTAGAAGGTATAGTCGGACAGTTTCCAGTCCCGGTAATTGTCCGGCGGCTGATCGGCAAAAAACAGGCCGAACATCGAGGAATGGCCGGAAAAGGAATGGACGATGCCGCGCCGGTCGAGGATCGCCTTGATCCCCGCCTTCAATCGCTCGCCATAGGCGGCGAGCGTTTCCAGCGCCGGCGTTTCGTCGAGGATTTCCAGGCATTTGTCGGCGGCGGCAAGCGAAACGGCATGCGCCGTGTAGGTGCCGCCATGGGCCGCGCCGCCGTAGCGGAAGGTGCGCATCACCTCCTCGCGGCCGGCGACCGCGGCGATCGGGTAGCCGTTGGCCATCGCCTTGGCGAAGGTCGAGATATCGGGGCGCACGCCGATCAGCGACTGCACGCCGCCCTTGGCGACGCGGAACCCGGTCTTGACCTCGTCGATGATGAGCAGCGCGCCGTGGCGATCGCACAGATCGCGCGCCAGATGCACGAATTCCGCCTTGGCCGAGATGGCGCAAGTGTTGCCCTGGATAGGCTCGATCAACATGGCGGCGATCGTATCGCCATTGGCCTTGAACAGGTCCTCAAGTCGCTGCGGATCGTTCATCGGGGTCAGATGGACCAGCGATTTCAGCCCGGCCGGAATGCCGCGCGAATAGGGCACGGTGTCGGGGTCGCGGCCGCTTTTGGGATCCCAATCGGCGAGATCGGTCATCCACATGGCGGCGTCGAACAGGCCGTGATAGCTGCCCTCGACGAGCACATAGCCTTCCCGGCCGGTATGGGCGCGGGCGAGCCTCAGCGCCGCCATGACGGCTTCGGTGCCGGAATTGGAAAAACGCACCAGATCGATCGACGGCACCATTTTCGCCATCCGGTCGGCGACATCGAGTTCGCGCGTCGTCGACAGGGCGAAAACGCCGCCGACTTCCATGCCCTTGCGCGCCGCCGCGTCGACACGGTCATCGGCGTAGCCGAGGATCGCCGGGCCGTAGCCGAGGCGGTAGTCGACATAGGAGTTGCCGTCGATGTCGCGGATGCGCCCGCCCTTGCCGCTCTCCACGTAGATGGTGCGGTCATCGCCCCAATAGCGGAAAGTGGAGGAGACGCCGAGCGGCAGGCGTTTCACGGCGCGTTGGAACTGGGCATTCGATTTCGACAGGTTTCGGACATTCGACAGCATTGCGGGCTCCCTCCCGGACGCCCGTCGCTACCCGGCCGGCCCTTGGCTTCGAGGGCTGGTCATCCGAACGCGGGCGAATGCCCCAAGGTTGCCATTATTTTGACTGAACTGTCAATCAATCTGGATTCGGTCGGTTCCGATCGCATGAATCCGCTTTCCTTGAACCGCGGGATTTGACAGGAATCGCAGCCGCGAAGAGAGGCAGAATCAACCGCCATGGCCGCAGTCGAAAAGCCCGTGAATCAAGCGTCGACGCCGCGCAAGGCGAGCCGCGACCAGCGTCGCCAGCAGCTCATCGATGCGACGATCGACACGATCGCCAAGCGCGGCTACGCGCGCACCACGCTGACCGACGTCGCCAACACGGCCGGTCTGTCGCACGGGCTGGTCAATTTCCATTTCGAGACCAAGGAGAAACTCCTCACCGAGACGCTGCTGTTTCTCGCCGCCGAGTACCGCGACAATTGGGTCAAGGCGCTGGCCGAAGCGCCCTCCCCGGCCGCGGCGCAACTCGACGCGCTGATCCGCGCCGATTTCAACGACGTCATCTGTTCGCCCGAACGCCTGTCGGCGTGGTGCTCGTTCTGGGGCGAGGCGCAGTGTAGGCCGATCTATCAGCAGGAATGCGGCTCCAACGATATCGAATATGCTGACATGATCGAATCGATCTGCGCCCGGCTGGTGGATGAAGGCGGCTACAAGGCCGAAGCGAAACGCGTCGCCCGCATCATGCGCGTCATCATGGAAGGCGTCTGGCTCGACCTGATGACGATGACGACGCCCTATTCCCGCGAAGAGGCGATGCGCACCGTCCACGCCTGCGCCGCCGCCTTCTTCCCGCGCCATTTCAACGAAGACGGACTCATCGCACGGTGAGTTAACCGGCTGCCGGCGCGATTCCGCCAGCCGGTGCAAACTGTTGCAATCCTTGATTCTTTCAAACCGCGAACAGCCCGGCGCGGCTAAAGTGGCGAATCAACCGGGCTTGCGCGCCCGCATGCGTCGGGCAATGCTCGCCGGTCTCCAGCACCGGCAGCATGTTCGACCAGATCGCGATATTGTGGTCGACGAATTCCCGTCCGAGCGCCCGCGCGGCATCGTCATAGAGCGGACCCTGCATCGCAGCCAGTTCGTCCCGCGCCTTGTCGCGGTACCAGGCATTGCGGCTCGTCGTGCTTATGTCGACAAATCCGGCCTGGCGCATCGCGTCGGCGTAGCGGGCCGGCGAAGCCATGCCGAAATCGAGGCCTTCGGAGGCAATGTAGTCCTTCATCGCCGCGCTCGGTTCGCCATCGTGTCCGATCAACCAGTCCGAGGCGACGAACCAGCCGCCCGGCCTCAGCACGCGGAAGACGTCGCGCATGAGCGCGTGCTTGTCCGGAATATGGATGATGGAATCCTTGGAGAAGACCACATCGAAACTCCCCGGTGCGAAAGGCAGCGGTCCGGGGGCGATCTTGACGACGCCGATGCGTTGCGAAAGCCCGGCTTTTTCGGCGGTTCGGCGGGCGTGGGCCAGCACCGTGTCCTCGACGTCTATTCCGGTGACGTAGCCGGCGTCGTGATTGGCAACAAGAGCCACATCGACGCCGCCGGCGCCGCAGCCGATGTCGAGCACCGACCTGTGGGCCAGACTGAGGCCGTCGAGCAGTCGGGCGACTTCCTCCGGTCCGCCGGGCGAAAGCCAGCCGTCGCCCCAGACGCGCTCCAGCATCGCGATCAGCCTGTCGGGGTAGAGTTCGCCGTCGCCTTGACCACTCATGCCGCGCCTCCGTGAGAACGCCGATCCTCGTCGCGTTCGTCTTTTCCGGCAAGCGCAATTGTCGCCTTGCAGCGCGCCGAACCCCGCCCCATATGGCGGTTTCAACGGCTTCCCTTGGCGATTGAAGCCCGGTAAGGAGCCGCCCGACGACTTCTCGCCGGCAGACTCGCGGCGAAGCCCCTTGGAAGCGAGCATGATGGAAATCTTCACCGCCGACGCCTTTTCCGCTTTCCTGCAAGTCATCGCCATCGATCTGGTGCTGGCCGGCGACAACGCTGTCGTCATCGGCCTGGCCGCCGCCGGCCTGCCGAAGGAATTGCGCGGCAAGGCAATCCTTGTCGGCATCATCGCGGCGACGGTGCTGCGCATTTTCTTCGCCACCATCACCACGCAACTGCTCAACGTGGTCGGCCTGCTGGTCGTCGGCGGCCTGCTGTTGCTGTGGGTGTCGTGGAAAATGTGGCGCGAACTGCGCATGAGCGACGCCGACGACGCGGCCGTCGACGAAATGCTGGCCAACGCCGACCTCGATTCCGACGGAACCATCGGCGGCAACGGGCGGCCGCGCAAGACCTTCGCCCAGGCCGCCTGGCAGATTGTCATCGCCGACGTGTCGATGTCGCTCGACAACGTGCTGGCGGTGGCCGGCGCGGCGCGCGACCATCCGACGGTCTTGATCATCGGTCTGGCGCTGTCGATCGCGTTGATGGGCCTCGCCGCGAGCCTGATCGCCCGCCTGCTGCACAAGCACCGCTGGATCGCCTATGTCGGCCTCGCCATCATCCTCTATGTGGCCGTGGAAATGATCTGGCGCGGCGCGCACGAACTGGCGCCGGCCGCTGCGGCCATCATGGGCGGCTGAAGCAAAACGGCCGCCCCGAAGGGCGGCCGCAAGCCGGATCCGGCGGTTGGCGCCTATTTACCTTTGTAAACGCCAACCACCTTGTCGAGCAGCGCCAGCGCATCGGCGCGCGAACGCTGGAAGGCGTTGCGGCCCATGATGGAGCCGAAGCCGCCGCCGCCGTTGATGCTCTTGACCTCGTCGATGATCGCATCGTCGCCCTTGGCTTCGCCGCCCGAAAACACCACGACACGCTTGCCGTTGAATGCCGCCTGCATGATGTGGCCAACGCGTTGGGACAGCGTGTCCTGCGGGATTTTCGCCTTCTCGTAAGTCGCTTTGGCCGCTTCGAGATCGACGCCGGGCTTCGGCGGTTTGACCTTGATGATGGTCGCGCCCATCAGCGCCGCCATGTGGGCGGCATAAGCGGTGATGTCGAGCGCCGATTCGCCCGCCTTCGAGACGTTGCCGCCGCGCGGATACGACCAGACGACCGTCATCAGGCCGGCCGCCTTGGCTTCGCGGGAAATTTCGCGCAATTCCTCCTGCATGTCGAAACAGTGCGCCGGTCCATGTTCGAAGCCCTGATCGACCGGCAGGATCACCAGTTTGCCGGTGCCAGCCAGCCTGCCGTGCATCAGCAGCCGGGCGAGATTCGTTTTCACACCCGGATTTTCGCTTTCGTACCAGGAAAGGATTTCCTTGACCCTCGGCGTCACATTCATGGCTGTTCCTCATTTGCGGTTGGCGTTTACGCTATAGTCCGGCCTGAAACGGCTTTCCACCGCAACCGCCGCTCTAAATCGAATTGATGCCGTTTTGTTCCGGCCGGTTTTTCCTATGAGCCGGTTCGCATCCGCGCTTTGCCCCAAGTCAAGGCAGGCGATTTTTATCGTGAAGCCGTGTTTTTTCAGCCATAGGCCCGAAACGGGAACAAGTGGCGGTTGCTCCGGCGACTCGCCTATGTGATGTAACAAGGACGATCCTCACCGGCGGGCCAAAAATGACGACCGACATTCGCAGGATACTGCGCCGCGCAGTCACAGACATGGCGTTGTTTTCCCTGGCGATCAGCATATTGCTTCTCGCCACACCGCTCTACCTCCTGCAGATTTACGACCGGGTGTTGTCGGCATCGAGCGTCGATACGCTGGCTTTCCTCAGCCTGATCGTCGTCGCCGCCCTGATCGTCAACGGACTCCTCGACGAAGTCCGCGCGCGCTACGCCAACCGGTTGGCGCTGCGGCTGGAAAAGGCGTTTTCCGGATTGGCCTTTCGCGCCGCGCTGACCGGACCCGGCGCAGCCGCCGGCGATCCCGGGCCGCTGCGCGACCTGACGATGATTCGGGGTTTCCTCAATTCCCGCGTCGGCTTTTCGCTTTTCGATTTGCCGTTCACGCCGATTTTCCTGTTCATCCTGTTCCTCATCCATCCGGCGCTTTTCTATCTGGCGCTCGGCGGCATGGCGCTGCTGATCCTGATTGCGTGGTTGAACCGGATGGCGACCGTCGAGCCCGGTCGTCTCGCCAACGAGGCGACACAGGCCGCCAGCCAGATTTCCCAGAGTTTTGCGCGAAATCAGGAGACTGTGAAAGTGCTCGGCATGCTCGATGCGGCATCGCGGCGCTGGGGCGATCGCTTCGCCGACGCGGCGCTCGCCGCCGATCGGTTCGCCGATATCAATTCACGCTGGGGCGGCGTGTCGCGAACGTTGCGCCAGATTCTGCAAAGCGCCATCCTCGGCGTCGGCGCCTGGCTCGTTCTCAACCGCGAAATGACCGCCGGCATGATCTTCGCATCGTCGATCATTTCCGGCAGGGCGCTCACGCCCCTCGATCAGATCATCAATGGCTGGCGACCGATCGTCGATGCGCAGGCCGCGTGGAAGCGATTGAAAACCTCGATCGCCCAACGCGCCGCATCGGAAAATATCGAATCCACCGAGCTACCCGCGCCGACAGGAAATGTGGCGGTGGAGAACCTCGTCTATTTCCCGCCCGGGACCGAATCGTCGGCGCAACCCCTGATCAAACGCTTGTCCTTCGCCGTCAACGCCGGAGACACCGTCGCCGTAATCGGTCCGAGCCGGGCCGGAAAATCGACGCTGATGCGATTGATCGTCGGCGCGATCTCGCCGCGCACCGGGACGGTGCGGCTGGATGGCGCGGACATTGCCGCCTGGCCATCCGACAAACTCGGCCGCCACATCGGCTACATGGCGCAGGACGTCGAGTTGTTTTCGGGAACGATCGCCGAGAACATCGCCCGTTTCGATCCCGGCGCCAAGGACGCCGACGTGATCGCGGCGGCAAGGCTGTCGGGATCCCATGACATCATCCAGGCGCAACCCAAGGGGTACGACACGCCGGTCGGTCCGCTCGGCCAGCGTCTTTCGGGCGGCGAACGCCAGCGGGTGGCGCTCGCCCGCGCTTTCTACGGCGATCCACGGCTGATCGTGCTCGACGAACCCAACGCCAATCTCGATCAGGAAGGCGAAGCGTCGCTGGAAAAATCCGTGCTGGAAGCAAAGCCCGCGGCGCCACGGTGCTGATCGTGACGCACCGGCCATCCATCGCGGCGCGCTGCGACAAGACCATGGTGATGCGCGATGGACAGATCGAGCAGTTCGGCCCGTCCCAGGACGTGTTGCGCAAACTGGCCGCGCCCGCCGCCCCGCGCCCGCCGCAATCGCAGGTCATGCCAACGCCGAGCGGCCCGCCGGCTCCGCCGCCCGGCAGCGCACCAGCGGGTGCGCGATTCATCCCGAGCGTCGTCGCAAAGATGAGTGAAAAGGAATGAGCGCCACCATTGCCTTGCCGGAAGAACCGGCGTCCTTCGAGGCCCGGCTGCCTTCAGGTTTTGGCGGCATACCGTTCGCCGGTTATCTCACCATCGCGGTTTTCGCCGCCGGTTTCGGTTTTGGGCGGCGACCGCGCCGCTGTCCGGCGCGGCGATCGCGCCGGGCGTCGTCGCCGCCGCCGGAGCCAATATCGCCATCCAGCATCTCGAAGGCGGCATTGTCCGCGAAGTGCCGGTGCGCGAGGGCGACCGCGTCGCCGCCGGCGCGCCGCTGCTGGTTCTCGACACGACGCGGCCCAACGCCGACCTCAACCGTCTGGCGCGCCAGCTTTTGGCGTTTGAGGCCCGCACCGCGCGCCTGATCGCCGAACGCAGCGGTGCGGCGGCGATGATCAAGCCGGAAGCGTTTTCCACCCTCGATGCCGATGCGCAATCGGCGTGGAACGATCAGGAGACGGAATTCATCGCCCGTTTCGCCCGCTTCAACGCGGAGCACGAAATTCTCAACCAGCGTGTCGCCGCCCTCGAAGAGGCCGTCATCGGACTGCGCGCCCAAAAGACGGCCGCCGACGAGCAATTGACGCTGGTGAAGGAAGAAATCGAACGCAAAAAGGAGCTTCTCGACAAGGGGCTGACCAACCGGTCCGAATACACCAATCTTTTGAGCGCCCAGGCCGAACTGATCGGCCAAGCCGGGGCATTGCAATCGCAGATTGCGTCTTCCGCCAACCAGATCAGCGAGAGCCGCCAGCAGATCGAAAGAGCGACGACGGCGCGGGTCGAGCAGGCCGGCGCCGAACTCAATGAAGTGCGCATCAAGATTGCCGATATCGAGGAGCAAATCCGCTCCGCCCGCGACGTGCTCGAGCGCACGACGGTACGCGCGCCGACGGCGGCCATCGTGGTGCGCGCCATGTACAACTCGCCGGGATCGGTCATCAGGCCGGGCGAACCGGTCGTCGAACTGCTGCCGACAACCGACGAATTGCTGATCGAGGCGCGCGTGCGCCCGCAGGACATCGATTCGGTCAGGATCGGGCAGGATGCGCGGCTGAATTTCACTGCCTTCAACGCGCGCATGACACCGCAGGTGCCGGGCACGGTGACCTATTTGTCGGCTGACCGCCTGATCGATCCGGCGACGCAGGAATCCTACTACACGGCGCGAATCCGCATTGCCGAGGATTTGCCGCCGGAAGTGCAAAAGGACCGCATTTACCCGGGCATGCCGGTCGAGGCCTTCATCTCCACCGGCGATCGCACCTTCGTCGAATATCTGGTGCAGCCGATCCGCGACTCGTTCAACCGGGCTTTCCGCGAACGCTGATCGCACTCACCTGGCGGCGGCGATGAAATCGGGGTTGGCGAAGTCCGGCCATTTGCCATAGGCGAGCGGCGCACCGTCGAGTGTTCGGGTCATTCCTCCCGCTGCACGCAGCACGGCGTCGCCGGCGGCGATGTCCCACTCCATCGTGCGGCCGAAACGGGGATAGAGATCGGCCTCTCCGGCGGCGACAAGACAGAATTTCAGCGACGATCCGATGGCCAGCACAGGCGCGCCGGCATGGCCGGCGATGAAGGCGTCGGTGGCCGGCGTGCGATGCGACACGCTGGCGACAATGCGCGGCGGGGACTGCGCGGCGGAGGAGACGATGGCGCGACGGTCAAAAGCCCGGCCGCTCGCATCGATGCGCGCGGCGGATGCGCCGCCCGGCCCGCCCTGCCAAAACACGGCGCGCTCCGGAGCGTAGACGACGCCCAGAACCGGCGCGCCGGCGCGAACGAGGGCGATGTTGACCGTGTAGTCCGGCCGACCCGCGACAAACTCGCGCGTGCCGTCGAGTGCGTCGACGAGGAAAAACTCCGGGCCGGGATTCTCCAGCGCGCCTTCGCTCGCCATACGTTCCTCGGCGATGACGGGAATGGCGGCGACGTCGCGCGCCAAGCCGGCAAGGATGATGTCCTCGGCGGCGCGATCGGCGCGGGTGACCGGGCTGGAATCGGCCTTGTGTTCGACGGCAAAGCCTTCGGCGGCGATGTCGAGGATTTTCCTTCCCGCCGCCAGCGCCAGACGCACCAGCGCCGCGAGAATTTCCGTGTCGACCGTTTTGGCGCCCATTGCGCGCGCGTTCCCGTTCAAGCGGCGGCCAGCACCGCTTCGATCACCTTGTCCTGATCCGCGCCGGAGAGATAGGGGGACATCGGCAGCGAAATGACCCGCGTCGACGCCCGGTCGCTTGCCGGACAGGGCGCGCCGGCGAGATGGGCGTAGGCCGGCTGCGCGGTGATCGGAACCGGATAATGGACCACGGTCGGCACGCCTCTGTCGCCCAGCGCCTTCTGGAAGGCGTCGCGCCGATCAACGCAGATCGTGTACTGGGCGTGGACGCTGGTGCGATCCTGCTTGACACGGATGGTTTCGACGCGCCCGGCAAAAGCATCGGCGTAACGCGCCGCGATCGACTGACGGGCGGCAAGTTCATTGTCGAAAATGCCGAGCTTGGCCAGCACCACGGCGCACTGGATCGAATCCATGCGCCCGGCGACGCCAAGGCGGACATGATGGTACCGGCTTTCGTCGCCGTGCACCCGTATCTGGCGGGCAATCCGGGCAATCTCGTCATTGTCGGTGAACAGGGCGCCGCCGTCGCCGTAACATCCAAGCGGCTTGGACGGGAAAAACGACGTGCAGGCGATCGACGAAAGATTGCAGCTTCTGAGGCCGCGGTATTCCGCGCCGAAGCTCTGCGCCGCATCCTCGATGACGACCAATCCGTGTCGGGCCGCGATCGCGTTGATTTCCTCCATGTCCGCCACCTGGCCGTAGAGGCTCACAGGCATGATCGCCTTGGTGCGCGGCGTGATTTTTTCCTCGATGCGCGTTGCATCGATCAGGCAGGTGTCGGCTTCGATGTCGACGAAAACCGGCGTCGCGCCAGCGAGCACAATCATCTCGGCGGTGGCGACGAAGGTGAAGGGCGTGGTGATGACTTCGTCGCCCGGCCCAATCCCGGCCGCCAGCAGGGCAATCAGCAGGGCGTCGGTGCCGGACGCCACCGCGACGCAGTGCCTGGCGCCGGTATAGGCGGCGAGAGCGGCCTCCATTTCGGCGACTTCCGGACCGAGTATGTAGCGGCCATGGTCGAGAACGGTCTGTATCCGGCGATCGACATCCTGTTTTAACGTGAGGTATTGCGCTTGAAGATCAATGAATTGCATGGTCATTCCGTAACGGTGTCGCATGAGGTCGGCGCGATATGTACCGGCCCGGCGGCAAGGTCAACTCAACGATACGCCACGGACTTAACCGGGTGTGATCGGCGGACGCAAATTGTTGCGATGCGCGATTCATTTGTGCACAGCCGCTGCAGGCGTTTTGGCAAAGCCGTGTTATAGGCGGTTGCCAGCAACCGGGATGGCTGGTGGCCATCCGGGCGCAACTCAATCGGTTTGGCGCCAATCGGGGCCGGAATGCAAACAGGTCGGCGATAGCGCACATGAAAACGATTGAGCGTTATATTTTCAGAAGGGCGTTTTTTCTCTTTATTTCCAATCTGGCCGCGGTTTCGGCGATTGTCTGGATCTCTCAGGCGCTCGGGCGCGTCAACGTCATTTCCGATTCCTCCGGTTCGGTTATCGCCTTCCTCAAGATCGCAACGTTTTCCATGCCGGTTTCGGTGCTTGAGGTGACCTCTTTCGCCCTTGTGATCGGTCTGGCGCAAACGTTTGCCGCCATGAACAGCGATTCCGAACTGGCGGTGCTCAACGCGGCCGGCGCCGGACCGCGGCCGGTTCTCAAGCCGGCGCTTGTCCTGGCGCTGATCGCGGCGGTTTCCGTTTTCGCACTCGACACGACCATTTCGCCGGCCGGATGGCGTGCAACGCGTCAGGTCATTTCCGATTCACGCGGCGACCTGCTGACCGCGGTCATCCAGGAAGGCGGGTTCACGCGGCTGGAACCGAATCTCTTCATGCAGGTCGCCGAACGCGCCGCGGGGGGCGAACTGCGGGGCATATTCGTCGCCGACCAGCGCGATCCCAAGGCCGAACTTATCCACTACGCCAGATTCGGCTCGGTGGTGAAAACGGATACGAGTTCAATTCTCGTGCTTCGGGACGGAGAGGTCCATCGACGTGCGCCGAATGGCGATGTTTCGGTCGTGCGGTTCACGACATACGCTTTCAACATGGAATCGCTGAAAGCCGATACCGGCAAGGGGATTGCCTATTTGCCGAAGGACCGTCCACTTGAATTCGTTCTGAATCCGCCGCCGGACGATCCGATTTTCAAGAGAAATCCCGGCATCTACCGTACCGAGGCGAACCGGCGGCTGACGAGTTGGACGACACCTATCGTGTTCGCGCTGATGGTCGTGGCCTTGGCCGGGAACCCTGTGTCGCATCGCACCGGGCGCATTCCGCCGCTACTGACGGCATTGATGATTGCACTGGCCTACCGTTGGAGCCTGTTCGCGCTGGAAGACATATCGAAAAACTCCATCGTCTACGCTGCCGGGCAATATCTGCTTCCGCTTGCCGCCATCGTGCTGGGCATTGTGGCCGTGATTCGAAACAGCCGGCTTGTCGGCAAGGCGGGCGGCGAAAACGCCACGCTGGAAAAAATCGCCGGTCGGCTTTCGGGAGCTTTCATGGCGATCAGGAGGCGTTTGGCGCGAGCGACCAACGCGTGAAACGGTTGATGGAGCGTCACACCGGCGCGAACCATCGGTCGACGGCGGCCCGGAACTTCAGCGGGAATGCGGACGGATGCCCCGACGGGGCTCCTCAACATCGGTCCATCAAGCCATGCACCGGGAACCCATTGCTCGGCAAAGGCGGCAACCGCGCGGATGGATGACAGGCTCGCGTGCATATGCTATTTGGATTCGGGGCGACAAATTTCGAGAACGCAAAATTATGGTGCCACCAAGAATAGCGCCACGCGTGGTTCGCGTTCTTGTTGCGTTTCATGACCTGACGCTCAGCGCCGCCGCGTTCTTTTCGGCAAACGTCATAGCGTTTGGCTGGATTTACCCATTTTCATTTCCGAATGCGGCGCTCGGATTGGTTGCATTCACTGTAATTGCAGCTTTAAGCCTGCAGACAATGAAACTCAATCGCGGGCTGTGGCGCTACGCATCCATTCCGGAATTCGCCGCCATGGTGAAGGCCGCGACCATGGCTGTGGCCGGCTATACGATCATGAATTTTTTCTATGCCGGCGGCGAGTATTTTTCCCGCATCGCGACGGTCCTGACCTGGGTATTCATGATTTTCGGGTTAGGCGCCGGAAGGCTGCTTTTCCGTTACATCAAGGAAACCGGCGCGCTCCATTTCGGCGGCGCGCCTCGGCAAAACCGTGAGCACTATTTGCTTTTTCCGTTTTGCGACGCCACGGAAAATTATATCCGCACAGCGCGCCGGTTGGGGTCTTCGGCGCCGGCGATCGCCGGGATCATCGACAATCGCGCCGGACTTCTCAACAGCAAGTTATTGGCGGTCGATGTGCTCGGGCAGGACCGGGACATTGGCAAAATCGTTCACGGCCTTCGCGAGAGCGGCTATCCGGTAACCCAATTGGTCGTCACCAGCCCCTCCGTACCCGAAAATGAGATGCGGTCCTTGCTTGACGCGTGCGTCGAGGCGCATATCGGCCTGTCGCGCATTTCCGGCGCACAGGATGTGCGGTCATTGGAGGATTCCGGCTCGCTGCGGCCGTCTCCGATCAGCATCAACGACCTGATCTCACGCCCATCCGTACGCCTGCCCAGCCATGGCGCCATCGACACAGCGGCGGGAAAGCGGGTGCTCGTGACCGGCGCCGGCGGAACGATCGGTTCGGAACTGTGCCGCCAATTGGCCGAGATCGGTCCTGAAAAGCTGATTCTCGCCGATCATTCCGAATTCCATCTCTACAAAATCTCGCTGGAACTCCAGGCAAACTATCCAAGGCTGGACATCAAACCGGTCATCGTCGATGTGCGCGAAGCGATGCGCGTTCGTCACGTTTTCGAGAACTTCGCGCCACAGCTGGTTTTCCATACAGCCGCGCTCAAGCATGTTTCCGTTGTGGAAGACAATCCGGTCGAGGGCATCAAGACGAATGTCGTCGGCACCTTGAACATCGCGCAAGCGGCGCATGATTTCAAAGCCGAACGCATGGTTTCAATTTCGACCGACAAGGCGGTTGAGCCCAAAAGCGTCATGGGGGTGACCAAAAAGGTTGCCGAGATGCTTTGCCAGTCTTTCGACCGAAATTCCCAATTCACCCGGTATTCGATCGTCCGCTTCGGAAACGTCATCGGTTCGAATGGATCCGTCGTGCCCCTGTTCCAGGAACAAATCAAAAGGGGCGGGCCGGTAACCATTACCCATCCGAAAGTGACCCGCTATTTCATGACCATTCCGGAAGCGGTTCGCCTCGTGCTTCATTCCATCTCCACCGAAGGCAAGGCAGCGGAAAAGCGCGGCAGCATTCTGGTCCTGAACATGGGCGATCCGGTTTCGATCGACGATCTCGCGCGCAAAATGATTGCGTTGTCGGGCGCGCGCGCCGATATCGACATTCCGGTGAAATATGTCGGGTTGCGCAAAGGCGAGAAAATCCGCGAGGAATTGTTCGGCCCCAAGGAAATGGTCGAACAGTCGCCTGACGGCAGTTTCTTCGTGGCGTCGTCGGTCGTTGCCGAATTGCGGTTGCTGATGCGAGCCATCGCCGACGTGGAGAAAGCATGCGTCGAAGACAACGCCGAACGGGCGCTTCTCCTGATCTCGCGCCTGATTCCCGGCGATGCCGGCAAGGCTGCGGAGACGCCACCGATAGCATTTCATTAAAACCGGGCCGGGAAGGCCCGTCGCGTGTCCGAAATCGCATGTTCGGCGGTTTACGAGCGCGGCGAAAGATGCTTCCCGAAACGCTGCGGTCCGAGCCACGCGGACGGCTTGTTCGCAACTTGGCGGCAAGGCTTAACAAGCCGAAACACTTGGTCTACCGATACCTTGATGCCAATTTGCATGGCCTTGGCGATTCGCCGGTTTCATGGATCGGTCGCTTGTTCGCCACGGCAGTAAGAGCTTGTGAAAGTTGAAATGTACAAGAATCATTCCATCGCCGTCGTCGTGCCCGCTTACAATGAAGAGACCCAGATTGCGCGGGTGATTGATACGATGCCACCGATTGTCGACAAGATCATTATTGTCGACGATTGCAGCAAGGATCGCACCAGTGAAGTCGTCCGGGGAAATCCCGCTTATGACAGCGGCAAAATCGTTCTTATCCGGCATGACGTGAACCAGGGCGTCGGCGGCGCCATCGCCACCGGTTACAAATGGTGTCGCGACAACTCCATCGGCATCGCTGTCGTCATGGCGGGCGACGCGCAGGTGGACCCCAAGGATCTGCCTTTCCTTCTTGATCCGGTGGTCGAGAACCGGGCCGACTATTCAAAGGGAAACCGGCTGGTCACAGGGCAGGCCTACAAGAAAATTCCCAGAATCCGGTTCATCGGCAACAGCATCCTGTCATTGTTGACGAAAATCGCCTCCGGCTACTGGCATGTCGCCGACTCCCAAACCGGATACACCGCGATCAACTCGACAGGTTTGGCGTTGATCGACTGGGACAACATGTACAAACGGTATGGCCAGCCGAATGATGTCCTCGTCAAACTCAACGTTGCCGGTCTTCGTGTCCTCGATGTTCCCATTGAACCCGTTTACAATGTTGGCGAAAAATCGGGAATCAAGATCAGGAAGGTTATTTTTTCCATCAGCGGACTTTTGTTTTATTTGTTTTTGTGGCGCATCAGGGAAAAATATATAATTCGTAGCTTTCATCCTCTTGTGTTCTTTTATATTTTTGGATTTATTGGAGCCCTTGTTGGAACGACCCTGTTTATTCGCATCCTCTATCTTTGGTTTTCCGTGGGATCGATCCCGGAGATATCTCTGCTGAGCTGGTTTTTCACATTGTCGATCAGTTTCAATGCTTTCGGCTTTGCCATGTGGTTCGATTATGAGGAAAACAAGCACCTGAACCCGCCGCTTTCGAACACGGATCTGGTCAATTTCACCCGGAAATCGTGAGGCTTTTGTCTTGGATTTCGGTGACGCCGTGAAATCCCTGTTCCGGGCCGGAATGGCGCGGAACCTTGCCCTTACATTCCTGAGCTTCGGTTTCCTCGCCGCCAGCGGAATCGTGATCAACCTGTTTGTCGTCGTGGCGCGGGATTCGGCTTCGCTCGGCGTCTTCAACCAAGCCTATTCCGTCTACATCGTCGCGTCCCAAATCGCTGTTTTCGGCCTGCAATATTCGACGATGCGCAGCGCCGCGTTCCATGAAAACGACCGGGCGGAACTCGGCCGGGTGTTGTCTGGCGCCGCATTTCCCGCGCTGCTTTTCGGCTTGGCCGCGGCCATTCTCGTTTTTTTGTCCGAGCCGCTTTTCGCCGGGTTGCTGGGCAGCCCGCAGGCCGGGGCGGCGGTCGCCATCGCCGGACTGGGGCTGGTGTTCTTTCCGTTAAGCAAGGTCCTGATTTCCTTCATCAACGGCGTCCAGCACATGGCGGCGTTCGCCATTTTGCAGGCGTTGCGCTATTCCCTTGTGGCGGGGTTCGCGGTCGGTGTCGCATTTTCCGACCTTGCTTTCGAATACGCCCTCTATTGCTTTCTTGTCGCCGAATTGGTCACCACCGTGGCCGCGGCGCTGTACATCGTTTTCGGCGGTCTGTGTGATATGCGCCAATTCGGGCTGGCGCGGGTCAGAGAGCATCTCGCTTTTGGCGCAAGAAGCCTCGCCGTCGGAATATTCGGTGAAATCAACACGCGCATCGACGTCCTGATGCTTGGCGTTTTTCTCGATGACCGGGCGGTCGGCATCTACAGTTTTGCAGCGCTGTTTCTCGATGGCGTTTCCCACGCCCTCGCCATGGTCCGCGTCAACTTCAACCCCTTTCTTGTCGGGGCGTTGAGGGACAATGCAATCGACCGGGCCCGGGCGCTTCTGCGGAAGACGAAGGTCCGGGCGCCGGCGGCGATGTTCGGCATCTCCGTTTTGGCGCTGGCGGCATTCCTGGCGTTCGCGCACCTGATCCTGCCGGAGAAAGATCTGGCGGGTGGGGTGACGAGCCTGATCATCCTGCTGACGTCTATCACCCTTGTTTCCGGCTTCATGCCGTTCGACAACATCATGTTGGCGAGCGGTCGGCCCGGTTACCAGACCTTCCAGCAAATGGCCGCCGTCGGCGCCAATATCGCGGGGAACTTGGCCCTTATTCCGCTGTTCGGTATAGAGGGGGCTGCACTGGGAACCGCTTTCGGCTTCGTGGCGGGAACGGCCTTGCAGATTGCGCTTACCTATCGTTTTCTGGGTTGGAACATGTTGCGCTCATGATGACCGGCAGGAAAAATCGCACCGCCATCAACGACATGGTGGCGTCGCCATGATCGGACACTTCCTGCAATGGTATGCGCTGCCGTTTTCTTACCAGATCCTGAGTTACCTGGCGTTCGCCGCCGGGGCTCACAGGCTTCTATTGGCAAGCGGCTTGATGTCGGCCCTCGACGGAAGCCACCGCGTCGCCACTTCTTTGCTGGCCGGGCCGGTGCTCGGCGCCCGGGTCTATGGCCTTGTCCCGGAGAATCGCTCCCGGGCAGGAGCCGCCAGTCATCATTGCGGTCGTTCTTGCCCTGCCGATCCTGATATCGGCGACGGCGATCCGTGCTCTTCGCGGCGATTGGCGCGCGTTTTTCGCGGCGCTATGGGGCGGTCACGGATCATGGATGATGAATCTTGCGGCAAAAGCCCTGATCATCATGATCGCCGGTTTGTTCGCCCAGGCGGCATGGACGACCGCCTTCATTCCGCATTTTGCCAATGACCCGCTCGAATATCTGGTGGTCGCGCAGAACATAACTGCCAACCACGCGATCACCGGCGTCTACCCGGCGATCGACACAGCGAAGACCGCCGGATTTTATGGCCCGTGGACCCATCCGCCCGGCTTCGCTCTGCTGATCAGTTGGGTCCAGTTGTTGCAAGGCGAATCGCCAACTGCCGGCGCGGTCAAATTCATCAATCTGTACATGCTCGCGGCCAGCGCATTGGTGATTTTCGTCTTCGCCGGAGCGACACGCCGCTTTCGCGGATTCATCGCCGCCGGTTTTTATCTGCTTGTGCCAACGCTGGTGTCCGAGACGCTCGAACATCACGTCGACATCGTTCGCATCGGTTTGTGGACCGCGGCCTTTCTTGCCGTGCCCGCCTGGGCGAGGAAGCCGACATTTTCATCAAGCGTGGCGCTCGGCGTGTTTTTCGGGCTCGGGCATTTTGTTCATTCCATCGGCGTTCTCGCCTTGCCGATTTTTTTGGTGCTCGGACTGCTTGTGGGTCAGGCGGCGCTGCTCTCCCTGGTGATGCGGGTGGGCGTTGTTCTCCTCGCCGCCCTTCTTGTTGTCGCGCCCGACCTCGTTACCAACTACCTGAATTTCGGCCGGGTCATCGGCGATCACGTCGACTTATGGGATATCGCATCCCTGCGGGTCGGCGACCACCTTGCCTTCGGCCGCGGCATCAAGACGCCCTGGGAAATCGTGGTCAATGGCTTGTTCGCGCAATTCACCCGGCCGGTCTTGTTCGGCCCGGCGCCGTTGACCATGTCTTTCGGCCTGTTGGTCGCCATCGCGTTGTGGCTCCGCGCCAAGGGCCTTTCCGGACGCGCCGTCCTGCGCGTCGCGACAAAACCTGACATCTCTTCAATTGCCGCGCTGGTCTGGGCGGGTTTTTTCGGCATCACGCTCTTGTCGGCGCTGGCGGGCTTGGATCTGATCGTCAAGAACGCCCGTTACGCCATGACGACGATCGGATTTACCGCGATCCTCGCCGCGCTCTCGGCCGATTTCATCTATCGGCACCTTCGTCGCTTTATCCGCGAGGAGGAACGGCGCGCGACCGCGGCGCGAGGAACCGAGCGTCAAACCGGCTGGCTGGCCATGGCGAAGTCCACACCGGAAAAGCTCTGGCGTTGGACGGTCCGGTTTTTTCCCCTCCTGCCGGCGATTGCCGCGATCCTGATGGTCTTTTCGTTCGCGGGCCTCGAATTGGCGATGACGTCGAGATTGCGGGGATTCGCGAATTTCGACGCGACGACGGCCCCGCGCGTCGACGCCGAAAAAGCGGCTATGACCAACCATCCGCAATTGCGGCTGATCGCGCGGCTGAACCGGAAGCTGGCCGCCGGCGAATGGCGGCCGGACGGAAAGGTCCTGGCGTTCCGGGCAGGCGATGTCGCCCGCTACGCCGAGTTCGCCTATGCCTCCTACATCGATCCCGTCCTGCTGCCGGCTTTTCGCGCCGCCGACGCCGATGCGGCTTTGAAGGAATTGCGCGCTGCGTCGATACGCTATGTCCTCGCACCGCCCTACTCGCTGCCCGAAATCTACAACTCGGCAGTTGGCGCCTTGCTTTCCGATCCGGCGGCCGTCCGGATCATCGATTCCGACCAAGGCTTCTCGCTTTATGAATTGCTGGATGCGAAAGCGCCGCCCGAGATCTCAGTGGTCGTCGCGCCATTCGCGTTCGGATACGACGGGGCGGAGACGGCCTCGATGCTCGACGCCATGCATCTCTACGAGCCCGGCTCGCCCTATTCCCTTCAGGTCGAAGACCAGATCACCTCCGCCTATCGGGAATTGCCGACCGGTTCGTTGTTCAGCGGATGGAGCAAGCGGTTCTCGGCCTATTTCGTCGGCGAAACCTTCGAGACGGTCAATGGCGAACACCTGCTGACCGCGGCGATGTCGGGAACGGGATTCGCCAGGATCGATCTCACCCGGCAGGGACAAGTGGTCCAAACCATATGGGAAGGCCTCATTCCGGCCGACGAGCGGCAATTGTCTTTCCTGTTCGATGTCGCCGAAATCCGCCTCGATGAAATGCGCGGCGAAACCGGGCCGGAAAAGCAATTCGGCCTGGCCATCTGGCTCAAACCCGGCTCGGACCTGAAAGTCCGATCGGCGACGCTGTCGCGCATCGTGGGCCGCAAAGGCGCCGCTGTCGAACGGGTCGACTTCCTCAATTCGCTCGCCCGCAAGGGTTACGAGTTCGCGATGCCGACTTATCCGGTTTCCGCGCTCGAATTGATGGCGCGCGACGATGGCTTCGACGCCGTCAACCTCGACGGCCGGCGGTTGAGTGTCGCCTATCCACGGCAAACGGCGGATTCGGCGCTGTTCGACGACCACAAATCGCGGCAAGGACGCCTCGATGCCACGGTTATGCTTGGCGGCGCGGGACTGCGCACCCTTCGCATGGAAACCACTTGCGACGATCCGCAAGCGTTGCAAGCCGAGGAGTTGGCGGTCGCCGGCATATTCAGGAAGCGCTACCTGACGATCGACCCCGACCGCGACTACCGTCTGGAGACCGATATTCCGTGTTCGCCAAACACCGTGCGGCTGGCGATCGACATGGAGCAGCCGATGGTCTGTCGAACGCTGAGTGGAGGTTGTTTCAAATGGGGCCAGTCGCCGTTGCGCTACCATTTCGGCAACGTCGCCATGAAGTACGGATTTGTGGACGAAAAAAATGTCTGGCGCTGGACCATGATGTCCCCGCTGGCCAATGAAACGCACTGAGTGCCGGGAATTGGCCGCCGTTGGAAACAGCGCCACATCTAAATTCGTCGACCCCCTGTCGACGCCGTTGAAGATCATCCACATGACCACGGTGCATTCGCGCACCGATAGCCGCATCGTTCACCGCGAAATTGCCGGCCTGGCGTCCAAATTCGGCAAAACGATACATCTGTTCGTGCAGGACGGGCTCGGCGACGCCACGGCCTCCGCAAACGGCCTGACGATTGTCGATACCGGCCGAAGGCGCAATCGCATCGCCCGGGCGATTTTCGGTTCGATGGCGATGTTCCGTTCTGTTCGCCGCGCGCGACCGGACATCGTCCATTTCCACGATCCCGAGCTTGTGCCGATCGCCATTTTGCTCAAGCTTCTCGGCGCGGCGGTCATCTATGATGTCCATGAAGACCTGCCGCGCCAAATTCGTCACAAGACCCATGTCCCGGCACCGCTGAAACCGGTCGTCGCCGCCATGGCAAGCGCCGTCGAGACGATCGGCGCCATATTTTTCGATGGCATCGTCGCCGCAACGCCGACAATCGCGGCGCGGTTCCCCCGGTCCAAGACAATCGTCGTGTTCAACTATCCCTCTCTGGACGAGTTTCCGGCCGTCCCTTTGACCTACCAATCGCGGAAAGCCCAATTCTGCTATGTCGGCGGCATCGCGCGGACCCGCGGGTCGATCGATATGGTGCGGGCCATGGCAAATCTCGACACCGACGCGCAACTGGTCCTCGCCGGACCGATCACGCCGGAGAACCACCGCTTCGAAATCCAGTCGGAAGCGGGATTCAAGCGGGCGGTGTTTGCCGGTTGGCTCGACCGCGAAGCCACGAGGGACCTCATGCTGGCGTCGCGCGCCGGCCTCGTTCTGCTTCATCCGACGCCGGCCTATGTCGACGCCTATCCGGTTAAACTTTTCGAATATATGGCGGCCGGTCTGCCGGTGGTCGCGTCCGACACCAAAATCAACCGGTCGATCATCGCCGGCGCCGATTCCGGTTTGCTCGTCGAACCCGAAAATCCCGGTGCGGCGGCCGCGGCGATGAAATGGATTCTCGACAATCCCGAACAAGCCGAGGAAATGGGGCGTCGGGGTCGCGCCGCGATCGAAGAGCGCTTCAATTGGCGCAGCGAATTGGCCAAGCTGATCGACCTGTATGAGAAGATCATGGCACAGCGGGCGGGAAACCAGCATGGCTGACCGGCCGGCGGAGCGATTTGACCAATCGAAACCGGATAATCCGCCGGGAGGCGCCGATGCAGGAGCCCTCGTCGCAAAGCGGGCGGCGCGGCGTATTTGGATCATCAACCAATATGCCTCGACACCGCAAAACGGCATTGGCGGCCGCCATCATCACCTTGCCGCCGAACTCGTCAAACTCGGCCACGAGGTCACCGTGATTTCGGCACGCTGGCATCATTTGCGGAATGATAAGCCCGGAAATCCCCCAGAGAGGGAAACCGGACAATCCTACCGCTCGGTGGAGCTCGATGTTCCCCGCTACGCCCATGCCCATGATCCCTGGCGCGTCGCTGGCTGGTTTGTTTTTGCATGGAAACTGGCAAGACTTGGCCGAAAAGGCGAACCGCGTCCGGATATGATCATCTACTCGTCGCCTTCGCCGATCGGATATCTGGGCGCGGAGCATCTCGCCCGTCGACTGAAGGCGGAGTTGGTGTTCGAGGTCCGAGACATCTGGCCGCTGACCCTGGTCGAGCTCGGCGGGCATTCGGTGTATCATCCCTTCATCCTCTTTCTTCAATGGCTGGAAAACCGGGCTTGCCGGACCTGCGATCTGGCAATCTCAAATTTACGCGGGGCCGAGGCCCATATGCGCGACCATGGCCTTGCGCCGGGCAAATTCGTCTGGATTCCAAACGGGTTTTCGCGCCGTTCCTTTGACGCCATGACGCCTTTGGATGTGAAGACGGCGGCGCAGATTCCACGCGACAGCTTGATTGTGGGATATGCGGGAACGTTCGGGGAAGCCAATGCGCTAGAGAGCCTGGTCGATGCGGCGCACCTGCTGCGCGACGAGCCCGGCCTTGCCTTCGTCCTGGTCGGGGACGGTCGTCTCAAACCGGTGCTTCGCCGCCGGATCGAAGCCCTGAAACCGGGCAATGTCATCTTGCTCGACCGAATACCGGCCAATCAGATACCGGCGCTGCTCCAGCGTTTTGGCATCTGCTTTTCGGGCACTAAACCCTCCCATCTCTACGAGTACGGCATCGCAGCCAATAAACTGCCCGAATACCTCTATTCCGCACGACCGATCCTCCACGCCTATTCCGGCAAGCACGATCCGGTCGCCGAAAACGGCGCCGGGCTGACCGTCGAACCAGGAAATGCCGAAGCCATTGCCGCGGCAATCCGGAGGCTGAAAGCAATGACAGCGGCCGAACGCGCGGCAATGGGCAGTCGCGGCCGCGCCGTGCCGAAGCCGGATATGACTATGCCCGGCTGGCGGTCGTCTTGAACGCCGCGCTGGATCCGCATCTGCCTGCCTGAGGCGGGCCAATCGCCGCTGATCCAATCGCTGTCCCGACCGGTCGCGGACCCGTCGGCTGCCGAAAATCGGGCGCCGGGTGTTTTCGTTCTAGATCAGGGGCGGAACGGATCACGTCGATTATGCGATCCTGGTCCGCCTTCGAGAGATAGGGATGCATCGGCAGGCTGAACACGCGCTTCGACAGGCGTTCGCTGACCGCCAGTCCGGCCGGATCGCGGGGGAAGTCCCGGTAAGCGGTCTGCTGGTGAAGCGGAAGCGGATAATAGACGACGCTTGGAATGCCCGCGTCTTTCAGCGCGTTCATCACCTTGGTCCGCTGCTCTTCCGAAGAGGCCTGCAACGTGTATTGGGCCCAGACCGACTTGAGGCCTTCGGGTATATGCGGGGTCTGGACCAGGTTCGACAGCCCGTTGGTGTAGCGCTCGGCCACGATCTGCCGCTTTTCGATTTCGTCGGGATAGACCGCGAATTTTTCAAGCAAAATGCCCGCCTGAAGCGTGTCGAGGCGCGAATTCTGGCCGAGGCGCTCATTATCGTATTTGTGCGCGCCCTTGCCGTGGACGCGATAGGAATGCAGCAGTCGCGCCATTTCGTCGTCATTGGTGAAAATCGCGCCGCCATCGCCATAGCAGCCGAGCGGTTTGGCCGGGAAAAACGACGTGGTCGCGATTTTTCCGATCGACCCGGTGACTCGACCCTTGTAAACCCCGCCGAAACCCTGGGCGCTGTCGTCGATCAACCAGAGTCCGTTGTCGGCGGCTATTTTTTCGATCGCGTCATAGTCGGCCGGCAGACCGAAAAGATCGACCGCGATCACGCCGGCCGGGCGCAAACCCAGCGACTTGGCATGGGCAATGGCCCGCTTCAGGCTCTCGACATCGAGATTGTAGGTATCGTCGTGCACGTCGACGAAGACCGGGGTCGCCCCGTCGACGAAGGGAACCATTTCGGCGGTCGCGGCAAAGGTGAAAGACGGGCAGAAGACCGCGTCGCCGCGCTTTACGCCGAGCGCCATCATGGCCAGCATCAAGGCATCGGTGCCGTTGGCGCAGCTGATTACGTGCCTGGCGCCGCAAAAGGCGGCCAATTTCGATTCAAGCTCGCCGACTTCCGGGCCCATGATGTAGTTGCCGGATTTGACTACGGCTTCAATGCGCGCAAACAGCGAATCCTTGATGCGCTCCTGCTGGGCCGCCAGATCGATGAAGGGCAGGGTCATGTCAATCCTCTAGGCGTTGGAGAAAGCCGTCGACTTCAACGTAGCGTTCGCCGGTGCGCGGACAGACGAGACTGGCGTCGAGCCGGTCGCCCGAGCGTGACACCCAGCCGATGCGGCGCGCGGGAACGCCAGCGACCAAGGCGTATGGCTTGACATCGCGGGTCACGACGGCGCCGGCGCCGACCATGCAATATTCGCCGAGCGAATTGCCGCAAACGATGGTCGCGTTGGCGCCGATGGTGGCGCCACGGCCGACGCGGGTTTCGAGAAACTCGTCCTTGCGCTCGACCTCGGCGCGCGGCGTCAGCACATTGGTGAACACGCAGGACGGGCCGCAAAAAACGCCATCCTCGAGGATCACGCCCTTGTAGAGGGCGACATTGTTCTGGATCTTGCAATTGTCGCCGATGGTCACGTGCGGACCGGCCATCACATTCTGGCCGAGCACGCAGCCGGCGCCGATGGTCGTATGGGCCAGGACATGGGCGAAATGCCAGATCCTGGTCTTCGGTCCAATCGTGCAGGGCTCGTCCACATAGGCGCTTTCGTGGACGGTCGCAGTCGGGTCAATCGCCAAGGCTGTTCTCCGCCAATGAGGATTTGAGGGCGTCGCCGGCGCGGACCAGAACCTCCAGCACCGCCATGCCTTCGGCGCCGTCGGTGCGCGGGCGCAGGTCGTTGTCGATGCAATCGACAAAGTGCCGGCATTCCTCGCGCAGCGGTTCGGCCTTGTCGACAAAAATGAACTCCACATCTCCCTTGCGCGGCGTCGGAACCGGGCCGGTCGCATCGATCTCGTGGGGGTAGAATGCGAGCTTGCGGCCCCATTCGGCAGCCGAGTCCTCGAAAACCAGCGCGCCCTTGGTTCCGATGGCGACGAGGCGCTGTTCCTTGAACGGATGAAGCCACGACACCTGGACATGGCCGCGGACATTGCCGGGGAAGACCAGTTGCACGGTCGCCCAATCGGCAATGCCGGCGGTGGCGAACGCGCCGCCCTGCGCCGTGACCCCGACCGGCGCCGAGCCGGTCAAGGCCAGGATCATCGACAGGTCGTGGGGAGCGAACGACCAAAGCACGTCCTCTTCGACCCGGAGTTTGCCGAGCGACATGCGATTGGAATAGACATAGTTCAGGTCGCCGATCCTGCCGGCAGAGACAAGCGACAGCATCGCCCGGAATACCGGATGGTACTGCAGCAAATGGCCAACCATCAGGCGCCGCCCGGCCTTTTCGGCGGCGGCGATCATGGCCAGGCTCTCGCGTGCGGTCAGCGCCAGCGGTTTCTCGACGAAGACATGCTTGCCGGCGGCAAAGGCTTTCAAGGCCACATCGGCGTGGGTCTCGGCCGGCGTGGCGATGGACACGGCGTCGATCGCGGGATCGGCGAGCACTTCGGCAAGCGTGCGGGCGGCGACGCCGTGTTCGGCCGAAATCCTCGCCGCGGTTTCCGGATGCTCGTCGACCACCGCCGCCAGCACGTTCATTTCGGCGAAGTTGCGGACCAGATTGCGTCCCCAATAGCCGCAACCGACATGAGCGACACTGGCCATGTTACGCCCTGACCACTTTGTCGTACGAACCGCGGAACTTGCCGCGCGAATCGACGATCAGGCGGGCGTTGGCGAGAATGAGATCGTAATCGAACTGCGAATGATCGGTCAGCAGGATGACGGCGTCGTATTTCGCCAGGTTTTCTGGAGTCAGTTCGACCGAGGACAGATCGAAATGGTGTTCGCGCATGCGCGGAAACACCGGGACGTTCGGGTCCGAATAGTCGACTTCCACCCCCCAGTCGCGCAGCAATTCCATGGTGATGACCGAGGGGCTTTCGCGCATGTCGTCGACATCGCGCTTGTACGCGATGCCGAGCGCCAGGACCTTGGCGCCTTTCGGCGCAATGCCACGCTCGCTCAGCGCCCGAATGGTCTTGTTGAGCACATATTTCGGCATGTCGGCGTTGATTTCGCCGGCCAATTCGATGAAGCGGGTGTGCAAGCCGAATTCGCGCGCTTTCCAGGTCAGGTAAAACGGATCAATCGGGATGCAGTGGCCGCCGATGCCCGGACCGGGGAAATATTTGGTGAAACCGAACGGCTTGGTCGCCGCGGCGTCGATGATCTCGAAGATGTCGAGGTTCATGCGGTCGGTGAGGATCTTGATTTCGTTCATCAGGCCGATGTTCACGGCGCGCTGGATGTTCTCGAGGAGCTTGACCATTTCGGCGGCGTCGGTCGAACTCACCGGCACGACCGTGTCGATGAAACGGCTGTACAAATCGATGCCTGCTTTCAGGCACTGCGGCGTGTGTCCGCCGATGACCTTCGGAATGGTGCGGGTGGTGAAGTTCTTGTTGCCCGGATCCTCGCGTTCCGGCGAATAGACCACATGGAAATCCTCGCCCACGACCAGGCCGGCGCGTTCGACATAGGGAATGAGAATTTCGCGGCTGGTGCCGGGCCAGGTGGTGCTTTCCAGCGACAGCATCTGGCCCCTGCGGAAATAGGGCGAGATCGATTCCATCGTCGCGACGACAAATCCGAGGTCCGGTTCGCGATAGGCGTTGAGCGGCGTCGGCACGCAAATGATCAGATGGTCGCATTCCGCGGTCCGCGAAAAATCCAGCGTCGCCTCAAAACCGGCGGCGCGCGCCCTGGCGATGGTTTCCGAAGCAAAATGCTTGATCGGACTGCGGTTCGCATTCAGGTCGGCGACACGTTTTTCGTCAATATCGAAACCGACGACTTTAAGCCCGACTTCCGCCATGCGGATCGCCAGCGGAATGCCGACATATCCAAGGCCGAAAACGCCAACTACCGATTTGCCGCTTCCCATGAATGGCTCCGCCTGCGTCGGTTTGATGTCGCTCCCCCTCCCGGGAGGCGCGAGCGCACAGGCTTTAGAATAGAAAAGCCGAGAAGACAACGGCGGCGGACCCGGTCCTGTGAACTGCATCTATCTATTTGTATTTAATGATTTTTTCTGCACTCCGAGGAGTCGAAACAGCCAGGCGAATGCGGCGTTTCGATGCGGTCTTGATTCGATGCAATCGACGACGATTCCCCGAATTGACGAATGACGCCAGTGGCGCTTCGCAAAGCCGCGCCGAGGTCTGAACCCCGACGGAAGGATAAGCGCGGCTCCGACCGGCCGACGGATCAACCGCCGCCGGCATGATTTCGCCGGCGGCGGAATGCGAGCCAGGCCCGCCGCCTCAGTAGAAAAAGTCCGTGGCGTCGAGCGCGCCGGCGCCGCCGGTCTGGACCCAGACCGTGCCCGAGCCGTAGCCATAGCCGTACCAGTTCGACGCGGCGTAGGCGCTGTTGATCGTCAGGTCGGTGAAACCAGCTATGCCGGCAACGAGGCTGAGATTGATCCTGTCGCTTCCGTCCTGCCAGTCGTAGATGTAGTCGGTGGCGCCGGCATTGAGGAACCAGAATACGTCGCCGTCGGCGCCGCCGACGAAATGATCGACGCCGCCGCCGGAAACCAGGCTGTCGTTTCCGGCCCCGCCCTGCAGGATCGACCCGCCATTGCCGGCATAGAGCTGATCGTTGCCGCCCTGCCCGTTCATCTCCACGTAAGTGGCGACGCCGGTCGCGTTGAACCCGTCATTGCCGGTGTAGCCGATAGCGTATTCGACCAACGTACCCGCCATGTTGACACTGACGCCGGCGGCGTCCTGGACGATGAAGTAGTCCGTGTCGGCGCCGCCGTTGAAACTGAAATCGGCCGCATCGATATAGAACAGGTCGTTGCCCGTCCCACCGTTGAAGGTGTCGGCGCCGGCGCCGCCAACCATCGTGTCGTTGCCGCCATTGCCGTTCAGCGTGTCGGCGTGGTTGCCGCCATAGAGGAAATCGCCGGCCGATCCGCCTGTCAGCGTATCTGCGCCGTCATAACCCTGCTGGCGGGTGAGCATGGCCGCAGCCGAGGCGGTGAAGATGTCCGATCCGGAAGCGCCGTACCAGTTCTCGATGTCGCCGGCCGCCCAGGCGCCGCCGGCCGCATCGGCGACGACGAGGTAGTCCGCCTCGCTGCCGCCCGAGACTACTAGGTCCTGACCGTCGACATAAAGAAGGTCTATGCCGCCCTCGCCATTGAGTTGGTCGGCGCCGGACTCGCCATAAAGCGTATCGTTGCCGTTGCCGCCAAAGAGATAGTCGTTGTCATTGCCGCCGGCCAGAATGTCGCCCGCCCCGACTTCGTCGCCGCCGTAGAGAACGTCGCCGCCGCCCAAGCCCGAGATCGAATCGCGTCCGGCGTTGCCGTAGAGATAGTTAACCCCAGCGCCGCCCGTGAGGACGTCGTTGGCCGCGCCGCCGACGGCGTTCTCGATATTGACGAAAAGCGTCGTGACCCCGTCGATGGCGCTGCTGGTTCCATTCAGCCGGATGGTGCTGCCAATCGTCACCGCCGCGGCATTCACCGTGTCGACTCCGCCATTGGTATCGGTCACGGTGACGGGATGACCGTAGAGGCCAGCGTATTCAGAGTACTCGTTGGTGTAGACATAGCGATCCTGGGTCGTGTCCGCGCCAAAAACCTGCACCCGGACGTCGGTGACAGTCAGCACATCTGAAGAAAAGTCATCGACGATGCGAACCGACCACAGGCCATCGGCGCGTTCGCCGCGAAAGGCCTGGGATTCGAAAGTCCAGACGCCGTCGAAGTCCAACCCGTCGGCCTGATCCCTGGTCAGGACGCTTTCGGTGCCATCGGGCGAGGTCAGGTAGATTTCGACATCGGCCATGAAGGTGGTCGAAAAGGTTACCGTCACCGTCACGCGCTCGACGAGGTCGGCAAAACCGGCATTGCCGCTGAAGGTCAGGCCTGTCGAATTACCGTCGGGAATAACAGTGGGCACGTTCAAGACATCGATTGTCTGCGAGAATTCATTCGTCGAGGTGGCAGGGGTGAACAGGCCTTGGCTCCAGGTTTCCGCCATGCGCACGGCGGCCAGCGCATCGATCAGGCCGTAACCATAGTCGTTGGAGAAATGCAGGCCGCCGCCATTCCAGGTGGCGGCGGCGTTGAAATCCCAGGCGAACTGTTCCGATCCGCCCGGGCCGGCGCCGACGGCAGAGCCGACATGGCGGGCGGAATTGGCAAGAATGGACTGGACGTCGCGCCAGCCGAGATTCGGGTTGGCCTCCAGCATCAGGGCGACAACGCCCGACACCATGGGGGCGGCGGAGGACGTGCCGTTGAAGGTTTCGGTGAAATTGTCCGGATCGTAGCCATCCGCGCCCACCCGGTCGGTGGTGACAACGCTACCGGGACCGCCGAAAGCCGACACGAGAATCGCGGCGCCGAAGCTGGAATAGTCGGATACAAAGCCGTTCGGATCCACCGCCGCGACAATGACCTGGCGCGAATCGTTGCCCCAAAGGTCGGAATTGACGTCGTAATTGTCGAGGCGCGAATTGCCCGCTGATTTGACGATGATCGAACCCAGGCCAAAGCGGCCGCTGTCGACGGCGGTGCCGATGCTGGTGCGTATGTCGTTGAACCGTGACAAGGTGTAGCCGTTGGCGAACTCGCTGGCCGCGTCGTTGGCAATGCCCTGGCTGATGTTGATGACATCGCCCATCGCGCTGATGGCGGCGTAGAAAATGGACTCGGAGATGGACACAAGCCAGGCGTCCGAGATCGAAGTTTCGACGCGGTAGCCGATCATCAGGCTATCGAAGGCCACGCCAACCGCGCCCGAACCGTTGTTGTCCGCCCCGATTATGCCCGCCACGGCGGTGCCATGGGAGTCGGTCCCGAGACCGAAAGGATCGTAATCATTGGCGCCTTCGAAATCGTAGTCGAGGACAGTATCGTAGTTCGGCGCGAGGTCGGCATGGGTGTAGTCGAAGCCGTCGTCGATCACCACGACCCGGATCCCAGCTCCGGTATAGGCATTCCCCGATGTCGGGTTCCAGACGCCAGCGACGTTCAGGTCGAACTCGCCGGGGACGTTGTTGATCAGATGCCATTGCGAAGCGAGAAGCGGGTCGGTGGGAATCGGCATGCTATTTTCCTTTGTTCAAACGGGTTGCCGATTCCGCGGCAACGGGATTGCCTCTTTCCGCGCGCCGTTTCGGCGCAAGCTGAATTCAGGTCTTGTCCAGTTTCTCGATGATCAGTACGCGGCCGGCGCAGCTGGTCGAAACGCCCCAGCTTCCGGTTACCGTCACACGCTGGCCCAAGGCAATATCGGCCGTCATTCCCTTGACGGGAATGACCGCGCCGTCGTCGGTGCGAATCTCGGGGCAGTTGACCGCGTTGCCCTTGGTCAGGCGCGTTCCGGTCACGGTGACGCTTCCTGCTTTTCGATTGGCGGTCATGGTTTTCGCCTCAATGGCCGCGGCAGTCGAGGGACCCGCGCCGGCATCGGCGCAAGCCGAGAGCGCGAGCAGGGTGACGAATGCGGCAAGCTTGAAAATGCCGGTTCGAACCGGGGACGTAGCGCTCGTCATCACTTTGTTCCGGTTTGACGTCGTGTGAAAACGGTTACGCGTACATGATTGCGGCGATATTCCGCACCGGCGATGTCGACGGGGATCATGGACCGACTCCCTCAACGCCCGCCCACAAACCGGACGGGAATGGCGCAACGGCTCAAACGAGCGGCGCGCAAATCTGTTGGCCCCGGCAAAGAATTAGCACGGACACAATGGGCGCGCCAGAACCGCCGCCGCCGCTTGGCGGAGCCTCGCATGAAAGTGAGATCACCAATGCCGAGGCGTTGCCCGGATGATTGCGCAGCTGTCAGTAAATGAAGTCCGTGGCGTCGAGCGAGCCGACCCCGCCGGTCTGGACCCAGACCGTGCCGGAGCCGTAGCCATAGCCGTACCAGTTCGACGCGGCGTAGGCGCTGTTGATCGTCAGGTCGGTGAAATCGTCGATGCCGGCGACCAGGCTCAGGTCGATCCGGTCGGTCCCATCCTGCCAGTCCCAGACATAGTCCGTGCCGCCGCCGTCGGCGAAGCGGAAGGTGTCGAAATCGGTCCCGCCGAGCATGTAGTCCGTGCCCGTTCCCGAGATCAGCGTGTCGGTTCCCGCCTCGCCGAAGAGATAGGAGCCGGCATTGCCGGCCGTCAGCGTGTCGCCTCCGCCGCCGGCATGGATTTCCATCAGCCGGTCGCACCGGCCGCGGTGAACGTGTCGTCGCCGCTGCGGCCGATGGCGTATTCGATAGCCGACGCCGTCAGGTTCAGCGTCACGCCGATGACGACCGAGACCGGGTTGTAGATGGCGTAGTCGTAGCCCGCCCCGCCATTGATCGAGGCAAAACCGGCCTCGAAATAAATGTAATCGGTGAAGCCGCTGCCGGTGATGACATCGCCGCCGCCATTGCCGTAGATGCTGACGCCGGCGGCCGACCCGGCCGCCGTCACGGTATCGGCCAGAACGCTGCCGTAATAGCCCTCCGCCCCGTGCGCGGCCATGTCGAAGCTGACGGCGGTCGTGCCGCGATTGAGCAGCCAGTCATAGCCACCTCCTGCATTGACCGCGCCGGCCGCCAGATCGAGCTGGTCGAAATAGATGTAGTCGCCGAAACCGCCGCCGGTGAGGAAGTCCGCTCCGCCGAGGCCCCAGATCGTCACGCCGGCCGCCGCCGTCGTCGCGTTAATCGTATCGCTCGCCGAGTTCGAACCATAAACCCCTTCGATCGAGCCGACGCCCATGTCCAGAACGATACCCGTCGTCGACGCCAGCGCATGGACGAAGTCGGAACCGGCGCCGCCGTCGACGACGGTATCGAGCCCGTCGACATAGAGGAAGTCGTTGCCGTCGCCGCCATTAAGCTCGTCGCTGCCGCCGTCGCCATAAAGATTGTCGTTGCCGCCGGCGCCGAAGAGTATGTCATTGTCGGCGCCGCCATAGAGATTGTCGCCGGCGCCGACCTCGTCGCCACCATACAAGCGATCGCCGCCCGCCCCGCCGTAGAGCGCGTCGCGGTGCCCGTCGCCATACATTTCGTCATCGCCGCCACGGCCGTAGAGAACATCGGTGCCATCCCTGCCGCGCAGGATGTTTGTGATGCCGGTGCCGAGGATCGTGTCGCCACCCGATCCACCTGACGCCCACTCGAAGCCGATGGCGGTTTCGTGCAGCGAGAATGTTCCGGACTGGAGGTCGAGAACGAGGCCGGATGAGAACGCACCGAAATCGAGCGTGTCGGTTCCGTCGCCGCCTTCGAACCTTTCCAGGCTGCCCGCCGTTCCATCCGTGAGAATGATGTCGTCGCCGTTCTCGCCGAGAATATGGAAGAGGCCGGCATACTGGTTCACTTCGTCGGCTTCTGAGCTGCCGATGATCCGTTCGATCGGATCGAGGAAGACAAGACTGGAAGCACCCGAACTGGCGCCGGCCCCGCTGACCACCCAGCCGCTGGCCGACGGGGCAAACGAAATGGTGTCGAAGTCACCGCCGCCGGTGAACTCGTTTGAACTGCCGTCATTGCCCTGGAAGAAGGTGTCATCTCCGCCAAGGCCACTGGCCCGGTCGAGGCCGCCGCCAAGATTTAACATGTTCGCGCCGCTCGTGCCGACAACATCGTCGTCGCCGGATCCGCCGGTGGCGTTCTCGAATGTCTCCGCAAGGCGGCCATTCAGCGTTCCCGCCGTCATGTCGAACAAGGTGGCGATCCCAAGCGAGGAATAGTCGAGCGTGTCCGCGATGCCGAGATCCCCGCGAAAGGCATCGGTGACATCCAGCGACGAATCCATGATGATCGTGTCATTGCCGTCGCCGCCCGACAGTCCGTTGACGGCATCCGTCTCCTGCATGGTGTCGCCGAAATTCGTGCCGTAGATTATCTCCACGCCCGAAAGCAGCATCGAGGACGCGCCGGACACGCCCGCCGAACCGGTCACGGTCCACGCCGATGTTGACAGGCTGAGATTGAGAACGTCGTTGGCGTTACCTGCGTCGATGAGCAGGTTCGGGCCGCCATTCGTCACATAGATCGTGTCATCACTAAATCCGGTCTGAATGAGGAACTGGCCCGTCACGCCGGCAAATTCGCCCGAAACGCCATTCCGCTGCATCACGCCTGAGTTCGGACCTGTAAATGCAACAATGACCGTGTCCATGCCGGCCGTTCCGCTGACCGAGGCATCGTCGGAGGACGTGCCGATCGTGAGCTGCCAGGTGTCGATGATGCCGGTATCGCCGCCCGCATCGTCACGGACATTCAATGACCAGGCGCCGACCGGGGTCGAGCTGCCGAAGACCGAAGCAAAGGAGCTCGTGCCATTGACCGGCGGAACATTGAGCGCGCCGATGGCGAGCCCGAAGTTGGCGTCGGTTTCTCCGGCTTCATAGGCCGTGGGGCCGTAGGTGCCGGGAGCAAGTGTCGGTCCGCTGCTTGTATTGGGCAGAATCGGGCTGCCATCCGAAAAGACATAGGTTCCGGAGAGATCCATGTCGTTGCCGGCGTCGGACATGAAAAGGAGGTTGCGTCCGGGTGTTGGCCCGACAAGCAGCATGTCAAGATCGGCTGCGAAGCTGTGGATGATGTCCATGGAGACGGTGACGCTCGTCACCACCCCCTGCGTCCCGAAGACTTCGACGGAAGAGGAAACGACACCAAAGTCGACGATGTTGAGGTCTGTCCCGTTTGAAAAGGTGAATGTGGCCATCGCGGTTGCCCTTTCGTCTCGCGCGGCATGCTGTTGGTCCTGATGCCGCAGGGCGGTTGGCGTGGCGACAGCCGACCTGCGTAGTTACTCCTGTCTTCCGGTCTCCGGTCTCACACGCCCCCGGTCGAACCGGTCCCGATGATGAACGCCCGTCAGTAGAAGAAGTCTGTCGCGTCGATCGAGCCGACCCCGCCGGTCTGGACCCAGACCGTGCCGGAGCCGTAGCCGACGCCGTACCAGTTCGATGCGGCGTAGGCGATGTTGATCGTCAGATCGCCGAAGCCGGCTATCCCGGTCACAAGGCTCAGGTCGATCCGGTCGGTCCCATCCTGCCAGTCCCAGACATAGTCCGTCCCGCCGCCATCGGCGAAGCGGAAGGTGTCGAAATCGGCGCCGCCGAGCATCTGGTCGGACCCGTTACCCGAGATCAGCGTGTCGGTTCCCGCCTCGCCGAAGAGATAGGAGCCGGCATTGCCGGCGGTCAGCGTATCGGTTCCGCCGCCGGCATGGATTTCCATCAGCCATGAAGCGCCGGCCGCGGTGAATGTGTCGTTGCCGCTGCGGCCGATGGCATATTCGATAGCCGACGTCGTCAGGTTCAGCGTCACGCCGGCGACGACCGAGACCGGGTTGTAGATGGCGTAGTCGTAGCCCGCGCCGCCATCGATCGAGACGGTGTCGGCCTCGAAATAGATGTAGTCGGTGAAACCGCTGCCGGTGATGACGTCGCCGCCGCCATTGCCGTAAATGCTGACGCCGGCGGCCGACCCGGCCGCCGTCACAGTATCGGCCAGAACGCTGCCGTAATAGCCCTCCGCCCCGTGCGCGGCCATGTCGAAGGTCACGGCGGTCGTGCCGCGATTGAGCAGCCAATCATAGCCACCTCCTGCATTGACCGCGCCGGCCGCCAGATCGAGCTGGTCGAAATAGATGTAGTCGCCGAAGCCGCCGCCGGTGAGGAAGTCCGCTCCGCCGAGGCCCCAGATCGTCACGCCGGCCGCCGCCGTCGCCGCCGTGATCGTGTCCACGGCGTAGTTCGAACCGTAAACCCCTTCGATCGAGCCAGCGCCCATGTCCAGAGTGAGACCGGTCGTCGACGCCAGCGCGTGGACGAAGTCCGAGCCGCTTCCACCATCGAGGACCGTATCCAGGCCATCGGCATAGAGGAAGTCGTTGCCGTCGCCGCCGTAGAGCCAATCGGCGCCGGCCTCGCCATAAAGATTGTCGTTGCCGCCCTCGCCGTAGAGTTCGTCGTTTTCAGTCCCGCCATAAAGATTGTCGCCGGCGCCCACCTCGTCGCCGCCATAGAGCGTGTCACTGCCCGCTTCGCCGTAGAGTGCGTCGCGGCCGCCATTGCCATACAGCCGGTTGTCGAGGCCCGTTCCGGTAATGACGTCACCGACGAACGAACCGGAGACATTCTCGAAATCAGAGACCGTGTCGCCCTGGGCATCGCCGCCATACACGACATTGGTTGTGAGGTTGACGTTCACGCCGGCGGCGGAAGCCGCATAGCTCAGCGTATCGCCATTTGCGTCGTTGCTGCCGCCGTCGAGCACGTCGCCGCCGGTTCCGCCTTCGATCGTGTCGTCGCCGTCAAAGCCGTAAAGGAAGTCGCCCCCGCCATTGCCGCGCAGCACATTGGCGGCGGCCGAACCAATCACTTGGTTGATGCCGTCATTGTCGATGACGTTCTCGAACCCTGAAAAAACTGCTCCCGATATGTCAAAGCTGCTTGCCGACAGGTTGTAATTATAAAATTCGAAAAAATCGGAGGACATATCCAGCGTGTCGTTGCCAACACCGCCAAAATAGTGGGCTCCAGAAACAGCGTCGGTGACGATCACGGTGTCGTTGCCGAAACTGCCTTCAATGGACACGACGCCCGATGCGGTGATGGTGTCGCCCAGCGCCGAGCCGAAAACGGCTTCGATGCTGGCGAACGTCGATACACCGAGCAGGCCCAAGGGGGAATATGTGCCGGCATCGAGATCAACCGTGATACCCGCGTAGGTGTAGCCGGAAAAATTGAGCGTGTCGGTGTCGGCCCCGCCATCGACGGTGTCGAAGAAATCGTCGTTGTTGAAGAAGAAGGTGTCGTTGCCGGCGTCGCCGTTGAGGATGTCGACGTAGTAGCCGCCGGTGATATCGTCATTGCCGGCGCCGCCATTGACCGTGTCGACGCCGTCGCCAAAGGAACTGGCGCCGGCGATAATGGTGTCGTTGCCACCGCCGCCATTGATCGTGTCGCCGCCATCGCCGGCATCGATGACGTCATGCATGGCCGACCCGGTGATCGTTTCGCCATCGCCGTCGCCGGCGATCGTCACCTGGTCGAGCGGCTGAAAGAAGTTGAGGAACGTCACGAGCGACAGATCGACGGCGGTATCGGCGCCCATGACGATGGCGAGCGTGTCGGCGACGGAGGAGTCGAATGCGCCGCCGACCGTGCCGTTGGCGGCAAAGCCGTCGCCGATCTCGCTGGCGTTCAGCGTGACGGTGGCGGAGCCGCCTAAGAGGGGGGGGAGCAGGCTCAGGGTCTCGATCGAGGTGAGATCGCTGGTCGTCAGGTCGAACGAATAGGAGCCAGAACCGGAAAAATAGATGGAATCCGTTCCACCCAAGCCGTCGATGAGCCATGACGTAACGCCCGAATAGCCGACAGCGTCATCCCCCGCAACCTCGAACGTACCGGTTCCGGCGCCGGTGGCGTCGAGCGAAAAGATATCGTCGGAGCCGGCATCTCCAGAAAGGGCGGCCTGATTGTTCGCCGTGGTGACCGAAACGCTCCAGCCGGCGAGCGAGCCGGTGTCGTCGGCGAAGTCGTCATTGACATAGAGGCTCCAGAATCCATTGCCGGGGCTGCCGCCGAAGGCGGCGGCGAAAGTCGTGGTGCTGCCAGAATTGACGCCGCCGGTCGCCGTGCCGAAGGTCACATCGGTTTCGACGAAATTGTAATCGGTCGGCAGGTATGTTCCCGCACCGATTTGGGAGGCGTCCGGAAGTCCGCCGCCCGCCGCATCCGAAAACGTCAGATCGACATTGCCGATGTCATCGCCTGCGCCTGCATCGGACATGAACAGCAGATTGTTGACGCCGTTCGGCCCGACCAGCAGCATGTCGAGATCGTCGGGAAAGGTATGGGTCAAATCGTCGAGCGAGATGCTGACATCGGTCACATTGCCGACCTGACCGTAGGTATACACCTGCTGGAAAACGACGGAGGCGTCGGCGATCGTCAGCCCGGAATTGTTCGAATAGGTGAAAACGGCCATTGCGATGCTCTCCCGCCCGGCGGCTCACGGCCGCTTTCATGGACGGTCCGGCTGCGTGCTCCTTGCGCCGACAGGAAACGGCGGTTCCGCGGGCGTCAAACGCCCGGACGAAAGCCCGTCAGAACCGGTCGAATGTCATGCGCAAAGGGTGGCGGCCTTCCCGTCGCTTTTTCTGCCCCGCGGCTTTATTAGCATGGCGAAAATTTTGCGACAATCCGCCACAGGGGAGGGGCGCCGACGGGTTCAGGGCAGGAAACCTGGCCGATTCCGGCGGCGGGTTCGGCGCGACGCACACGCTCAATAGATGAAGTCGGACGTTTCGATTGAGCCGACGCCGCCGGTCTGGACCCAGACCGTGCCGGAGCCGTAGCCGACGCCGTACCAGTTGGAAGCGGCGTAGGCGCTGTTGATCGTCAGATCGGTGAAATCGTCGATGCCGGTCACCAGGCTCAGATCGATCCTGTCCGTCCCGTCCTGCCAGTCGTAGATGTAGTCGACGCCGTGGCTGTCATCGAAACGGAAGGTGTCGAATTCGCTCCCGCCGAGCATGTAGTCCGTGCCCGTTCCAGAGATCAGCGTGTCGGTTCCCGCCTCGCCGAAGAGGTAGGAGCCGGCATTGCCGGCCGTCAGCGTGTCGTCTCCGCCGCCGGCATGGATTTCCATCAGCCAGGTCGCACCGGCCGCGGTGAATGTGTCGGCCCCGCTGCGGCCGATGGCGTATTCGATAGCCGACGTCGTCAGGTTCAGCGTCACGCCGACGATGTTGAGCGCCGAGACCGGGTTGTAGATGGCGTAGTCGTAGCCCGCCCCGCCATTGATCGAGACGGTGTCGGCCTCGAAATAAATGTAGTCGCCGAAGCCGCTGCCGGTGATGACGTCGCCGCCGCCATTGCCATAAATGCTGACGCCAGCGGCCGATCCGGCCGCCGTCACGGTATCGGCCAGAACGCTGCCGTAATAGCCTTCCGCTCCGCGCACGGCCATGTCGAAGGTCACGGCGGTGGCGCCGCGATTGAGCAGCCAATCAAAGCCCGCGCCGGCATTGACCGAGCCTGTCGCCAGATCAGCGTCATCAAAATAGATGGTGTCCCCAAACGCGCTGCCGGTCAGATTATCGGCGCCGCCCATGCCCCAGATGGTCACGCCGGCCGACGAGGTCGCGGCATTGAGCGTGTCGCCGGCCGTGTTCGAGCCGAAAACGGCCTCGATCAGGGAAGCGCCGAGGTTGAGCGTGATGCCGGTCGTGGAGGCGAGCCCGACCGCCCAGTCGTAGTCGGCGCCGCCGTCGACGACCGTGTCCAGGCCATCGATGTAGAGATAATCGGCCCCTGCCCCGCCGTGCAATTGGTCGGCGCCGCCGTCGCCGTGGATAGTGTCATCGCCGCCGACCACGGTTCCGCTACTGGACAAGACATCGCCGTAGATCGTGTCGTTGCCTTCGCCGCCGTGAATGGTGTCGTCGCCGCAGGTCAACGTGCCGGTGTTGCCCTCGACATCGCCGTAGATCGTGTCGCCGCCGCCGCCGCCGTCGATGGTATCGTCCCCGGCGATCAGCGTGCCGGCATTGGTTTGGGAATCCCCGTATATGCCGTCGCCACCGCCGCGACCGTCGAGAATGTCGTTGCCGCCAGTGTAGGAAGCCGATCCGAGAAAGCGGAAATCGCCGAAAATATTGTCGACGCCGTTGGTGCCGGTTATCGAGTCGATTCCGCCATCGGCGAACCCGGCGACATCCGAAACATCGCCATAGGCGGCCATCGGCCGGGTCGATGCAGCGAGCGCCGTGATGACGTCATCGCCGCCATGAAGGGTGCTGCCGCCGCCGAGGCTGGCAAGATCGCCGTAGACGGTGAAATTGGAATTGAATGTCCAGTCGAGCGTCTGGGTGAAGCTGTCGTGGCCGCCGGTCAGCGTCCCTCCGAAAGCGAGAATGGCAGCGTCGAGGTAGATCGCCTCGGCGGCGCCCGTCACCGTATCCCCGCCGCCGGTGACGGTGCGGTTGTGCACGTCGTTGTAGTCGGCGAAAATGAAGATGTTGTCGTTGCCGAAGGCAAAGATGGCATCGTTGCCGCCATTGCCGCCGGGGTTGCTGGTGGAGACATCGGCGAAATCGGCGCCAATCGTCAGGAAGCCGGTCGAGGCGATGGTGAGATTGTCGTTTCCGCCGAGCAGCGCCGCCCAGAAAACGCCGGTTTCATAGCCGCTGCCATTTCCGGCAATCGCTGCCAAACCCACCGAAATGTCGGTGATGACAATGTCGTCGGAGCCATTGTCGCCAACGTCGATCGCGACCGAGGTGATCGTGCCGCCGGTAGGATTGTTCGATCCGTCAACCGAGATGCCCGTGCCGTTTGCGGTGATGCGGTGACCGTTGGAGGTCAGCCAAGCATATTGCGTCGCCGAGTGGCTGGCATAAGTTTGGAAATCGGCCGCGCCGGTTTCGTCATAGCTGTAAATATCGCCGTTGTTGACAGTTACGGTCGCCATGGTCCTTCTCCATTTCTCGCTTCAGAAGAAGAAATCGGTTGCGTCGATGGTGCCAACGCCACCGGTCTGGACCCAGACCTTTCCGGAGCCGTAATCGACACCGAACCAGTTGGATGCGGCGGCGCTTGTGTCGATGACGAGGTCGGCAAAACTGGCGATGGCGGAGACAAAACTCAAATTGATGCGATCCAACCCGTCCTGCCAGTCGAAGATGAAATCCTGACCACCGCCATCGAGAAAGAAAAAAGTGTCCGCGGCGGCGCCGCCGACGAAATTGTCTGTTCCCGCGCCGGAAACGAGACTGTCGCCGCCTTCGCCACCCTCCAGGATCGAGCCGGCATTCCCGGCATAAAGTTGGTCGGAACCGCCCAGCCCCTTCATTTCAACGAAAAAGCCGGCGCCTGTGGCATCGAAAATGTCATTCCCGGTGAATCCGACGGCGAATTCGACCGATGTCGGCGCCAGAAACGCGAACACTCCGGCCGCGTCGAGCGCGACGATTACATCCCTGCCGTCGCCACCATTGAATACCCGGTCGGCTGCATCGATCCGGAAGAAATCGGAACCGCCCCCGCCATCGAATTCGTCGGCGCCTGCGCCCCCCTCCAGCGTGTCGCTGCCGTCATTGCCGAAGAGAAAGTCGTTCTCGCTGCCGCCGAAGAGAAAATCGCGGTCGGAGCCGCCGACAAGCGTGTCGCTTCCTCCCTGTCCTTGTTGAACTGTCAGAAAATCCGCCGATGAGGCGTCGAATTTGTCGTTTCCGGATGCGCCGATCCAATTCTCGATATCGTTGGCGGACCAACTGCCTCCTGCCGCGTCGGCCACGATGAGGAAGTCCTTGTCGCCGCCGCCCTGGTAAATGACATCCTGTGCATCGACAAAGAGCAGGTCTATTCCCGCACCGCCCTGCAGATTGTCGGCCCCACTGTCACCGAACAACTGGTCGTTTCCGGCGCCGCCAAGGATGACATCATCAGCGCCGCCGCCGCGAATGACGTCGCCGTCCCCCACCTCGTCGCCGCCGGACAGGAAGTCCTCTCCGCCTTCGCCATAGAGCGCGTCGCGTTGGCCGCCGCCGAACAGCCCGTCGAAACCGTCGCCACCGTAAATCGTGTCGGCGCCATTGCCGCCTTCGACCGTGTTGTCGCCGGATGTGCCGATGATGGTGTCATCCAGCGCCGAACCGACCGCGCTTTCGAAATTGAAAGCGCGGTTGGCGCCGTTGAGAAAGCCGCTTGCCATGACGAAAATTGCCGGATTCAAGAAATTGGCGAAGCTGATAACGTCGCGATCCGCTCCGCCGTCATAGCGGAAGTCGTTGACCAGTATCTGCCCCGTCGTCACCCGGTCATCGCCCGTGCCGGCCTCGATGACACGCACGGCGCCAGACTGCGTGATCTGGTCGCTGAAATCGGATCCGGTGATCTGCTCAATCAGGGACAGATTGACCGAGGTCACCGTGCTTGCGCCGGCGACTCCCGAGATCACCCAGGGTGCATTCGAAAGGCCGAGAAACAGGATATCGAATTCGGCGCCGCCATTGACGGTGTCGATGCCGCCATCGTTTCTCTGGACGATGACGTCGTTTCCGCCGCCGCCTTCCACCGTGTCGGCGCCGTCAAGGGCATCGATCTGGTCCGCGCCGCCATTGCCGCGGATCACATTGCTGCCCACCGTGCCGAAAATGGTGTCGTCGAACTGGCTGCCCGTGGCGTTTTCGAAGTTCAAAGCTCGTGGCCCGTTCACGAAGACGCCGCTGCTCAGTTGAAGGAACGCGCCTGTTTCAAAGGCGGAGAAGTCGAAGGTGTCGGTGTCCGCGCCGCCATCAAAGAAATCGCTGGCGCCGAGGCTCACCGCCGTCGCAATCCGGTCATTGCCGCCGCGCCCTTCGATCCGCTCAAGTGAGCCGGACTGGAACATCGTGTCGCCGGAATTGCTGCCGAGCAGGATTTCAATCGAGCTGATGGTGAGGGAAGTGGAACCCGCGCCAATGCCGCTTGAACCGCCCGTGCCGTTGATGATCCAGCCGAATGTCGACAAGCCGAGATCGAGCGTGTCAGTCCCGAGGCCGCCGCCGATCGTGTTGGCAAAGCCGTCATTGTGTTGGCGGATGGTGTCGTTCTGGTTGCCGCCCGAAACCGTATCGGCGTCATCTCCGCCGTCGAGCGTGTCCTCGCCATCCCCGCCGTTCAGCGTGTCGGCGCCGCCGAGCCCGAAGAGCGTGTCGCGGCCACCCCGACCGTTCAGTGTTTCGTCGCCATTGGTTGTGCCGACCAAGCGGTCGTCGAAGGCCGATCCGATGATCTCCTCGACGGTGTTGAACGTGTCGCCCTCGGCAAAGCCGCCATTGCCGGTGGGAATGTTGGACAGCGACACTTCGATTGCCGCAGTGCTCGCCGAATAGTCGACGACATCATGGCCGATGCCTCCGGTGTAGTCGTCGGCGCCGGCGCCAGCCATGAACGTGTCGTCGCCATCCTCGCCATTGAGTTCGTCATCGCCGTCGTTGTCGAAGATCAGGTCGTCGCCATCGAGACCCCGGATGGTGTCGTTGTTGCCGCCGCCGGTCAGCGTGTCGTCGAAATCGCTGCCGAAGATCGTGTCGTCGCCGTCGAGACCGCTGATGAACGATTCCTCGGTCGGCGCGACGATGACATCGTCTTCCGGCGTGCCCGAGATGATGCCGTCCTCGCGCGGATCGAGAATGGCGGCCTGCGGACCGGTCAGGATCGTGCTGAACCAGGTCACGAGAATGCGTCCGTCCGTGGTCAGCGAAAGCCGGGGGTCGGTCAACTCGGTTCCCGACGCGATCAGCAATTCGGCGCCAACTTCGTTGCCCAGGCTGTCGAAACGCTGGCCGCGAATGCCGGCGCCGCTGGATGTGTTGGCGTCCCAGACGACGAAGAAACCGCCGTCCTGAAGACCGATCACATCCGGGTCCTCGGCCTGGCCAAGCGACGATGTGACGAACCGGTCATTGATATTCGAGGCGGAAAACGGATCAGTCGAATCCACCATGCAGAACTTGATGGCGCGGGTGAAGTTCAGACCGTCCTGGAGTGTGGCCTTGTAGACGACGACATAGCGCCCGAGGCTGGGTTCGCCGGCATTTGGCGTCAATGCTGCCAATTGCGGCTGGGAGTAGGTCACGCCTGAGGCTTGTTTGGCGAATTCGTTGAAATTCGTCTGTCCGTTCGCGGTGTTGAGCAGAAAGACCCGCATGCCGTTCGGCGGGAAAAATCCGCCTATCCCGCCGCCGCCGACCCCAACATCCAGCGCCGCGAACACGACATTGCCATTGGCCAGCATGGCGACATCGGTTTCATCGTCCTCGACCGCGCTCGATTCGACGAGGAATGAACCGTTTGGCCCCCCTGGTACGGGCTTCAGGGCGCCGTTGGCGCCGAACACCTTGGCGATGACGCTGACCGCGTTGGGCAGCGGGAAGTTGTCGATTGTCTGGATGTAGCTGACGGCGACATCGCCATTGGCGCTGACCGAGACGGCCACACTGTCGTAGAGCGCATTGGAGAAACCGGAATCGACTGTGACGCGACGCACATGCGAACCGTCATTGTTGAACACGTCGTAAGAAAATCTTGTCGGTCCCGCTGTTGACCTGATGATAGGCGGCGACAAAGCCGCCATCGAAAGCGGAAAGCGAGACCAGCCGCTCTTCGCCGGTCGTGGTGGTGTTGAGCTGAAGTGTCGTGTTGGCGCCCGGCAACAGCACCGTTTCGCCGAGAGGATTGAAGATGCGCCCGATGATGTCGTCGCCGGCGCCCGATCCGGCCGTGTCGTTTTCGTCGGTCCAGGCGACGAGGAAATTGCCGTTGCTGAGGCCGACAATCGTCGGGGCGGACTGCGTGCCCGAATTCGCGCCGGCGTCGGCGGCAAAAGGGGCTTTCCAAATGGTCGGGCGGATCGTCATGGCGGGGCTCCATCACTTGCGATGAAATCCTGGCGGCTCTGCATTCAATCCGCACGGATTCCGGTCGCGATGAAAATAGGAGCGTGCGGGAAATCCCGTCATCATCGGAACCGATGACGTCATACGAATGCCAGGACGGCACACGTCAAAGAATGTGCAGATCTGGCATTATTGTTATTTTTCAATTATATAACGATATGCCGTTGTACTGTTCAACTGGCGAAACAGGGCTTTCGGCGCGGTCGGCAGCCCGGCGGGGCAAGCGGATTGCGACGAAATCCGGGCGGTCGGTCCGATTCAGGCGGCCGCGCTTTCGCGATACACCTTGGCGATCAGGCCGGCGAATTTCTCGGCCCCGGTCTTGGCGCAGATGCGTTGCGTGTGGGTGCGCGCCGTCGCCTCGGAAATGCCGAGCATGCGACCGGCTTCGATGACCGATTCAGTGCGCACCAGCGCTTCGAGGGAAGCGCGCCTCGCCGGCAGTCAGACCGTAGGTTCGGGCGAAACTGTCGGTATCGGCGACCTTGCCGTCCAGCGGATCGACCACATGCAGGAAGGCGACGGCTTTCGGCAATCCGAAACTTCGCTGTCCCGGTTTGCGGCCGAGAGGCGGCTGCACGCGCAGGAACACCGGCGGTCGCCCGTCGTCCCGCTCGAGAGGAAAACCATAGTCTCCGGTTTCGTCGGCAATGCCGGCTTCGAACTCCGCCAGCGTCGCGTCAAGCGCCTCGCGGACGTCGGACCTGGTGGCGCGCAGGCGGAATTCGCCGCGTTCGAGGCCGACGCCCGAATTGATCAGCGCTTCGCCGTTGCGGTTTGCGTAGAGGATGATGCGGTCCTCGCCGAGGATGATCAGCCCCTTGCCGATCTGGTCGAGAGCTTCTTCAACCCATCCGGTTTTCAGCTGGGCTACGGTGAGGCGAAGCCAGATGTTGAAGGCGCGCACCAGATGGCTGATGTAAGGTTTGACGATGTCGAAATCTTCCGGCGTATAAACGCCGCGCTCAAAGCCGCGCGGCAACGACAACAAGACGAATTCGCCATTGCGCCGCGCCAGCATGATGGCCATGTTGTCGGCGTAGCCGGCGGGTTTCTGCCACGAATTGTAGAAATCGCTGTCGAAATAGAAGCTTTCGTCGACCACGCCGGAGCCCGTCGTCAAGAAGCCGAGCGGCATGGCCGACAAACAATTGATCAGCGGATTCTGGCGGACATAACGACTGACATACGCAGCCTGAATCCTCGGGTCGACGTCGACGCCGGCAATCACCTCGGCGCCGACCGGGGCGATCGAATGGCGGACGATGCCGGCGCAGCGCGCATCGATCAGACCCATGACTGCGCGCAGCCCGTCATCCCAGGAAGAATCCCCTGTCGCGCAGGAATAGATCGTGTGAATGATCTTGTCATCGACCAGGGTCATGGGTATGCCGACATCGCGTTATTTTATGCAAGGCCCTGATATAATGGTCATTTGGAGTCCCGATCAAGGGTGAGCGAAGTGATTGGTCGCACCAAAACGCGCCTGACCGCCTCAGTATAAAAAGTCCATGGCGTCGGGCGCGCCGACGCCGCCGGTCTGGACCCAGACCGTGCCGGAGCCGTAGCCATAGCCGTACCAGTTCGATGCGGCGTAGACGCTGTTGATCGTCAGATCGGTGAAATCGTCGATGCCGGCGACCAGGCTCAGATCGATCCTGTCGGTCCCGTCCTGCCAGTCCCAGACATAGTCCGTGCCGCCGCCATCGGCGAAGCGGAAGGTGTCGAATCTCGGTCCCGCCGAGCATGTAGTCCGTGCCCGTTCCCGAGATCAGCGTGTCGGTTCCCGCCTCGCCGAAGAGGTAGGAGCCGGCATTGCCGGCCGTCAGCGTGTCGCCTCCGCCGCCGGCATGGATTTCCATCAGCCATGAAGCGCCGGCGCGGTGAGATGTGTCGTTGCCGCTGCGGCCGATGGCATATTCGATAGCCGACGTCGTCAGGTTCCGCGTCCCGCCGGTGACGACCGAGACCGGGTTGTAGATGGCGTAGTCGTAGCCCGCGCCGCCATTGATCGAGACCGTGTCGGCCTCGAAATAGATGTAGTCGGTGAAACCGCTGCCGGTGATGACGTCGCCGCCGCCATTGCCGTAAATGCTGACGCCGGCCAATGACCCGGCAGCCGTGACGGTGTCGGCCAGAACGCTGCCGTAATAGCCCTCCGCCCCGCGCGCGGCCATGTCGAAGCTGACGGCGGTCGTGCCGCGATTGAGCAGCCAATCATAGCCACCTCCTGCATTGACCGCGCCGGCCGCCAGATCGAGCTGGTCGAAATAGATGTAGTCGCCGAAACCGCCGCCGGTGAGGAAGTCCGCTCCGCCGAGGCCCCAGATCGTCACGCCGGCCGCCGCCGTCGCCGCCGTGATCGTGTCCACGGCGTAGTTGGAGCCATAGACGCCCGATCGAGCCAGCGCCCATGTCCAGAGTGAGACCGGTCGTCGACGCCAGCGCGTGGACGAAGTCCGAGCCGCTTCCACCATCGAGGACCGTATCCAGGCCATCGGCATAGAGGAAGTCGTTTCCGTCGCCGCCATTAAGCTCGTCGCTGCCGCCGTCGCCATAAAGATTGTCGTTGCCGCCGGCGCCGAAGAGTATGTCATTGTCGGCGCCGCCATAGAGATTGTCGCCGGCGCCGACCTCGTCGCCGCCACCTGGCGATCGCCGCCGGCCCCCGCCGTAAAGCGCGTCGCGGCCGCCGGAGCCGCCATCCAGGTATTGCCGGAATTGTTACCGGTGATGACGTCGTTGTGCGCCGATCCGGTGACATGCTCGAAGTTCGAGATGATGTCGCCCGTGGCATCGCCGCCGAACACGGCATTGGTTGCGATATTGACGGTCACGCCGGCGCCGGACCAGACGTATCGCAGGGTGTCGCCGTCGACATGAGAGCCGCCGTCGAGCGTGTCGCCGCCAGCGCGGCCGTCGATCCCGTCGTCGCCGGCATTGCCGCGCAGGATGTTGACCACGGCATCGCCTTCAATGATCTCCGCGCCCTGGCTGCCCTCGACATTCTCAAAACCGATGATCGTATCGTGCACGGCGCCTTGCCCTGCATATGAGACAAAAAGCTGAATATAGACAGGATCAAGCCCGCTGAAGGTGACGCCGGAATAATCGATCGTGTCGCCCGAGCCGGCCCCATAGGTATTTGCATCATAGTAATCCGAGTTGAACCCGTCATTGTCGATGACGGTTTCCGCCCCATGTCCGCCGTAGAAATAGTCGGCGCCGGCCCCGCCATCGAAAATGATCAAATTCAGACCGGAATAGGCAACGTTCGAGTTTCCGAACAGCGCGAAAACGCCGCTCGTCGCATTTGCCGATTGCACCTGAAAAACGTCGCCGAGACCCGAGCCATCGATGCGCGTGAAATTTTCGGCCGTGGTGAAGGTTTGGGTGAAACCACCAAGCGTGCCGGTGTCGACGACGGAATCATCCCGGATGCGCAGGCTCCACGCACCGGCGATTTCCATGCCGGCAAACGACGAAGCGAACGTGGCGCCACCAGCGGGGCCAGCCACGTTGAGCGGATCAACAACGCCGAAAAGCCCGGGCGTTTCGGAAGGCTCGCCGGTATTGTGATTTGTCGGCAGGTAATTGCCGGGGGACAATTGCGAACTGTCCGCCAGCAGGATGGCCCAATTGTCGGAAAAGGTGAAGTCAGCGTTGACGAGGTCTCCGGTGGCGCCGGCGTCCGACATGAACAGGAAATTGCGACCCGTACCCGGTCCAACGAGCAGAAAATCCAGATCGTCAGGAAAAGTATGGGTCAGATCATTAAGGCTGAAGCTGGTTGCGACCGCCGTTCCGGTCCAGTAAACGGAATAATTCACTGTCGTCAGGGCGTTATCGGCAATTGCCGTGTTTGTTGTTCTGGTGATACTGTATTCGGCCATTTCGAGGCTCCCTTGCCGAGGTCACGCCGCCACTATTTTTGCCGGCAAGAATGCGATTCAAATGACGGCATAGAGCGAATACGGTTTTCCATTCTTGCCCCGAAAAACCGGTTCGCCTGAACTCAGAGCGAATTCAGGCGGAAATCCATCGACTCCGGGCGAGAGACAGGTTGCGGCATGCCGGGAATGCACGGGCGGTTCACGGCGTTGCCCGTTGCAAGGCGCTCCGGTCACGGCGACGCGTCCGGTCGTCCGATTGCCGGTCATGGTTTTTGCCGCCATGGTCGCGCCAGACGACCGGCGCGCCATCACGTCGTACAGGCCAGGCATCGGGAAAAACCGCCCGCGCGTACCTTCCGGGCGACAATTCGCACTTGCATTGACGACAGTGGCCATGGCCCGACTCCCTCAACGCCCGCCGGTTTTCCGGTCGGGTATGGCGCGCTGGCTCAATCGAGCGCCGCGCAAGTCTGTTGGCCCCAGCGAAGCGATACCATGGACGCAGGGTGCGCACCAGAGCAGCGGCGGCCGCTTGGCGGAGCCTCGCATGAAAGTGAGATCACCAATGCCGAGGCGCTGCCCGGATGATTGAGCAGCTGTCAGTAGAAGAAATCCCCCGCGTCGAGCGCGCCGGTGCCGCCGGTCTGGACCCAGACCGTGCCGGAGCCGTAGCCATAGCCGTACCAGTTCGATGCGGCGTAGGCGATGTTGATCGTCAGGTCGGTGAAATCGTCGATGCCGGCGACCAGGCTCAGGTCGATCCGGTCGGTCCCATCCTGCCAGTCCCAGACATAGTCCGTCCCGCCGCCATCGGCGAAGCGGAAGGTGTCGAAATCGGCGCCGCCGAGCATCTGGTCGGACCCGTTACCCGAGATCAGCGTGTCGGTTCCCGCCTCGCCGAAGAGATAGGAGCCGGCATTGCCGGCGGTCAGCGTGTCGGTTCCGCCGCCGGCATGGATTTCCATCAGCCATGAAGCGCCGGCCGCGGTGAATGTCGTCGCCGCTGCGGCCGATGGCGTAGTCAATGTTCGACGCCGCCATGTCAGAGCCACGTCGACAACGGGCGCCCCGGACACGGGATTGTAGATGGCGTAGTCATACCCACCGCCACCATCGATCGAGGCTGTGTCCGATTCGAAATAGATGTAGTCGGTGAAGGTGCTGCCGGTGATGACGTCGCCGCCACCATTTCCATAGATCGTCACGCCGACCGTCGAGCTCGCCGCGGTCACGGTATCGGCAAAGCCGTTGCCGTAGTAGCCTTCCGCTGCATGGGCATTCATGTCGAAGGTGAGGGCGGTAGCGCTACGATTGAGCAGCCAGTCGAAGCCTGCCCCGCCATTGATCGATCCGGTAGCCAGATCGAACTGGTCGAAATAGACGTAGTCGTTGTAGGCGCTGCCGGTGAGGAAATCCGCGCCGCCGAGACCCCAGATCGTCACGCCGGAAGCCGCCGTCGTCGCGTCGAGCGTATCCACGGCGGAGTTCGAGCCGTAAACGCCTTCGATGGAGCCGGCGCCCATGTCCAGAGTGAGACCGGTCGTAGACGCCAGCGCGTGGACGAAGTCCGAGCCGCTTCCACCATCGAGGACCGTATCCAGGCCATCGGCATAGAGGAAATCGTTGCCCTCGCCGCCATAAAGTCGATCAGCTCCGGCCTCGCCGAAGAGGTTGTCGTTGCCGCCCTCGCCGTAGAGATCATCGTTGTCGCCGCCGCCATGGAGTTCGTCGCCGGCTCCGACCTCGTTGCCGCCGAAAAGGATATCGGCGCCGGCCAAGCCATGAAGCGCGTCGCGACCACCGGAGCCGCCGCGCAGCGTATTGTTCGCGTTGGTTCCGGTGATGACATCATTATGGGCCGAACCGGTGACGTTCTCGAAATTCGCAATGATGTCGTCTGTGGCATGCCCGCCCGAGGCCGTATTGGTTCCGATATTCACGGTCACGCCGGCGTCGGACCCGGTATATCGCACAGTGTCGCCGTTGACATGGGCGCCGCCGTCAAGCGTATCGCCGCCGGCGCCGCCTTCGAGGGTATCGTCGCCGTCCATGCCGGAAAGCATATCGCTTCCCGTACCGCCGACGAAGGTATCGTCCGCGCCGCTGCCGGCCACGTTCTCCGGATTGATGTCATTGACCGTGACCGAAAGGACCTGATCGACGGACAAGCCGCCGGCGTCGGTGACGCGGACCGTCACGGAATGCGCCGCCGCCTGTTCGAAGTCGAGCAGCAATCCATCGGCCACCCTCAACTCGCCGTCGACGAGGATGAAACGCCCGGAAGCGTCGTCGAGCAGTGTGTAGCTGAATCCGGTGGTGTCATCGGGATCCACGCCGGAAAGCGCGCCGACAACCGCCGCGGCGGCGGCGAATTCGTCAACCGCCGACGACGTGAGAACGGCGCCTGTCGGCGCGTCGTTGACCGCGCCGATGGCGAGGTCGAACGTGTCCGTCGCGGTGAGGCCGCCGACGTCGGTGGCGATCACCTCGACCGACACAGTGCCGTTGAAGTCGAGCGGCGGCGTGCCCGAGATGACGTTGCCGCTGATCGTCAGCCAGGACGGCGAGCCCGAGCCAAGGCTGTAGGCCAGCGTCGCATTGTCCACATCGCTGAACGTGCCGACCGGGACCGTGAAGCTGAACGCCGTGTCCTCGGCGCCCGTCTGGTCAACAAGCGCACTGGCAACAACCGGCGTGTCGTTCGTACCGTCCACGGTGACATTGACCGTGGCGATCGAGACCGCGCCGCCGCCATCCTGCACCGAATACTGGAAGCTGCCGCTCACCGTCTGGCCACCGGCGAGGCTGTCGGGAACTGCAACCGTATAGGTGCCGTCCGCAAGCAGATTGATCACCACGCCGCTGGACCCGAGCGTTATGGCGTAGCCGCCGGCGGTGGACATAGCGGTGGCCGTCGCCGAACCGGTGACGCCCACGACCGTGCGGGTGTCGTTGGCATCGACATCCTGGTCATTGTCGAGGATCGATCCCGGCGCGGCGCCGTTCAGCAGATTGGACGATGCCGCGCCGCCAACGCCTTCGACGAGCGAGATCGTGTCGTTCACCGCGGCGATGGCGTCGTTCACGCCGGTTATGGTGACCGAAACGGTTGCCGTATCGGCGCCGCCCTGGCCGTCGCCAATGGTGTAGGTGAAGGTGTCCACCGCGGTTTCGCCAGCGGCGAGCTGGTTGAACAACGCGGTCGCCGAGGTGAGATTATAGAACAGCTGGCCGTTCGATTGCAGTGTGATTTCAGCACCGTAGTCAGTGGTGATGACACCAGCAGATGCCGGGCTGACTGCCGAGGTTGCAACGCTTCCTGTACCCGTATCGCGCATGTCGCTGATCGCGACGATCTGCAGGGCGTCACCGTCAACATCGCTGTCAGCAACTCCCGCTGTGAGCAGGTTGACAGTGGAAGAGAAAGCACCCTCACTGACGCCGAAAGCATCAGCCACGGCAACCGGCGCATCATTGGTGCCCGTCAGGGTGATGGTCAGCGTCGAGGTCGAGGTAGCGCCATGCTCGTCCGTGACCGTATAGTTGGCCACAACCGTTCCGGTCGCTCCCTGTGCCAGGTGCTGGTAGGCCGCATTCCCGGCATCGAAGCTGTAGGTACCATCGCCATTCAGCGTCAGACCCGCAACCGGGGCATTCAGGCTGTAGCTCAGGAGCGCGCCATCATCCACATCGGTGTCATTGGCAACCGAGCCCGTGATTATGGCGTCTTCACTTCCTGACTTGACGTCAGCCACGGCAACCGGCGCATCATTGGTGCCCGTCAAGGTGATGGTCAGCGTCGAGGTCGAGCTTGCTCCATGTTCGTCCGTGACCGTGTAGTTGGCGGTCACAACCTGCGTCGCACCCTGTACCAAGTGCTGGTAGGCCGCATTGCTGGCATCGAAGCTGTAGCTGCCATCGCCATTCAGCGTCAGGCCCGCAACCGGGGCATTCAGGCTATAGGTCAGGATCGCGCCATCATCGATATCGTTGTCGTTGGCAACCGTGCCCGTGATCGTGGCATCTTCACTGCCAGACTTGGTGTCAGCCACCGCAACAGGCGCATCATTGGTGCCCGTCAGGGTGATGGTCAGCGTTGAGGTCGAGGTGGCGCCATGCTGGTCCGTGACCGTGTAGTTGGCCACAACCGTTCCGGTCGCACCCTGTGCCAGATGCTGGTAGGCTGCATTGCTGGCATCGAAGCTGTAGCTGCCATCGCCATTCAGCGTCAGGCCCGCAACCGGGGCATTCAGGCTATAGGTCAGGATCGCGCCATCATCGATATCGTTGTCGTTGGCAACCGTGCCCGTGATCGTGGCATCTTCACTGCCAGACTTGGTGTCAGCCACGGCAACCGGCGCATCATTGGTGCCCGTCAAGGTGATGGTCAGCGTCGAGGTCGAGCTTGCTCCATGTTCGTCCGTGACCGTGTAGTTGGCGGTCACAACCTGCGTCGCACCCTGTGCCAAGTGCTGGTAGGCCGCATTGCTGGCATCGAAGCTGTAGCTGCCATCGCCATTCAGCGTCAGGCCCGCAACCGGGGCATTCAGGCTGTAGCTCAGGAGCGCGCCATCATCCACATCGGTGTCATTAGCAACCGAGCCCGTGATCGTGGCATCCTCATTGCCAGCATTGCTGTCGGCCACCGCAACAGGTGTGTCGTTGGTCCCGGTCAATGTGATGGTGAGCGTTGAGGTCGAGGTGGCTCCATGTTCGTCCGTGACCGTGTAGTTGGCCACAACCGTTCCGGTCGCACCCTGTGCCAGGTGCTGGTAGGCCGCATTCCCGGCATCGAAGCTGTAGGTACCATCGCCATTCAGCGTCAGACCCGCAACCGGGGCATTCAGGCTGTAGCTCAGGAGCGCGCCATCATCCACATCGGTGTCATTGGCAACCGGTGTGATTATGGCGTCTTCACTTCCTGACTTGACGTCAGCCACGGCAACCGGCGCATCATTGGTGCCCGTCAAAGGTGATGGTCAGCGTCGAGGTCGAGCTTGCTCCATGTTCGTCCGTGACCGTGTAGTTGGCGGTCACAACCTGCGTCGCACCCTGTACCAAGTGCTGGTAGGCCGCATTGCTGGCATCGAAGCTGTAGCTGCCATCGCCATTCAGCGTCAGGCCCGCAACCGGGGCATTCAGGCTATAGGTCAGGATCGCGCCATCATCGATATCGTTGTCGTTGGCAACCGTGCCCGTGATCGTGGCATCTTCACTGCCAGACTTGGTGTCAGCCACCGCAACAGGCGCATCATTGGTGCCCGTCAGGGTGATTGTCAGCGTTGAGGTCGAGGTGGCGCCATGCTGGTCCGTGACCGTGTAGTTGGCCACAACCGTTCCGGTCGCACCCTGTGCCAGATGCTGGTAGGCTGCATTGCTGGCATCGAAGCTGTAGCTGCCATCGCCATTCAGCGTCAGGCCCGGCAACCGGGGCATTCAGGCTATAGGTCAGGATCGCGCCATCATCGATATCGTTGTCGTTGGCAACCGTGCCCGTGATCGTGGCATCTTCACTGCCAGACTTGGTGTCAGCCACGGCAACCGGCGCATCATTGGTGCCCGTCAGGGTGATGGTCAGCGTTGAGGTCGAGGTGGCGCCATGCTGGTCCGTGACCGTGTAGTTGGCTGTCACAACCTGTGTCGCACCCTGGGCCAGGTGCTGGTAGGCCGCATTGCTGGCATCGAAGCTGTAGCTGCCATCGCCATTCAGCGTCAGGCCCGCAACCGGGGCATTCAGGCTATAGGTCAGGATCGCGCCATCATCGATATCGTTGTCGTTGGCAACCGTGCCCGTGATCGTGGCATCTTCACTGCCAGACTTGGTGTCAGCCACCGCAACAGGCGCATCATTGGTGCCCGTCAGGGTGATGGTCAGCGTTGAGGTCGAGGTGGCGCCATGCTGGTCCGTGACCGTGTAGTTGGCCACAACCGTTCCGGTCGCACCCTGTGCCAGGTGCTGGTAGGCCGCATTCCCGGCATCGAAGCTGTAGCTGCCATCGCCATTCAGCGTCAGGCCCGCAACCGGGGCATTCAGGCTATAGGTCAGGATCGCGCCATCATCGATATCGTTGTCGTTGGCAACCGTGCCCGTGATCGTGGCATCTTCACTGCCAGACTTGGTGTCAGCCACCGCAACAGGCGCATCATTGGTGCCCGTCAGGGTGATGGTCAGCGTTGAGGTCGAGGTGGCGCCATGTTCGTCCGTGACCGTGTAGTTGGCCACAACCGTTCCGGTCGCACCCTGTGCCAGATGCTGGTAGGCTGCATTGCTGGCATCGAAGCTGTAGCTGCCATCGCCATTCAGCGTCAGGCCCGCAACCGGGGCATTCAGGCTATAGGTCAGGATCGCGCCATCATCGATATCGTTGTCGTTGGCAACCGTGCCCGTGATCGTGGCATCTTCACTGCCAGACTTGGTGTCAGCCACCGCAACAGGCGCATCATTGGTGCCCGTCAGGGTGATGGTCAGCGTTGAGGTCGAGGTGGCGCCATGCTGGTCCGTGACCGTGTAGTTGGCTGTCACAACCTGTGTCGTACCCAGTGCCGGTGCTGGTAGGCCGCATTGCTTGCATCGAAGCTGTAGCTGCCATCGCCATTCAGCGTCAGGCCCGCAACCGAGGCATTCAGCGTATAGGTCAGGATTGCGCTATCATCGATATCCGTATCATTGGCAACCGTGCCTGTGATTATGGCGTCTTCGCTGCCAGACTTGGTATCAGCAACTGCAACCGGCGCATCATTGGTGCCCGTCAAGGTGATGGTGAGCGTTGAGGTCGAGGTGGCTCCATGCTCGTCCGTGACCGTGTAGTTGGCCACAACCGTTCCGGTCGCACCCTGGGCCAGATGCTGGTAGGCCGCATTGCTGGCATCGAAGCTGTAGGTGCCATAGCCATTCAGCGTCAGGCCCGCAACCGGGGCAGTCAGCGTATAGGTCAGGATTGCGCCATCATCGATATCACTGTCATTGGTCGCAACCGTGCCCGTGATCGTGGCGTCTTCGCTGCCAGACTTGGTGTCGGCCACCGCAACTGGCGTGTCGTTGGTCCCCGTGATTGTTACACTGATCGGAACAGTATCGACCACGCCAAAGCCGTCGTTCAAAGACAGCGTGTAGGTAATCGTCACGCTCTGGCCTGCTCCCAGATAGTCAAAGAGCTGATCCTGAGGTGCCGCAAAACTCCAGTTGAATGCGCCTGTCGTGGCATTATTCGCATTGGTGAGACCGCTGGTCGTCAGCCAATCTGCAAGTTCTGCAGGCAAGACACCTGCTGGTCCTGAACCTGCCGTGACAGCAGCAGCCACGGTGACCGTGAAGTCACTCGCATCCTGCATGATATCATCATCATTGAAGGTGATCGTTCCACTTGTGGTGATGAGGGCATCAGGTGCAAGCGCGCTGCTTGATCCCGTTACCCCTGCTGCCTCGGTGAACGTCAACGGAGAGACAGATGACGTTATGTCTGGCGCGTCATTGGTGCCGGTGATGGCGATCGACACGGTCTGGGTGGCCGTGGCGCCATGGTTGTCGGTTATGGTGATCACATAGACTTGCGGGCTGGTCGCCAGCGCCTGACCCTCCGCAAGCCCGTTGAGGGCCGTGTCGGCGATGGTGAAGGTCCAGGCCAACTGGCCAGCGCCGTCGCCGGTCGCCGGATCGGTCTGGGACACCGTCAACGCCCCGGCATAGCCGACGCCGCCGCCGTCGGCGGCCACCGTGTAACTGTGGACGTCGGCGAATTCGGCGTCGGTGAAGTCGATCGTGCCGGTGACGACGACGGGCGTGCCTTCGGCCGGGCCTTCGGCATGTTCGTCGGCAACAGCGTTGACAACGCCCGACATGGCCGGGGGAGCAGTGGAGACGATGACAGGCGCGTCATTGGCGCCGGTGAAGGACAGCGACAATGTCGACGGCGTCGCGGCCAGCCCGTCGGAAACCTGAACCGGATCGAGAACGAGGGATTGTCGCCGAGACGCAACGCGTTGATGCCGGCGTCGCTCGGCACGAAGCTGTAGGCGCCATTGGCCTGAACGGTGAGAACGCCGAGCGTGAGGGTTGCTCCGCCTGGCTGCGTGAATGTGACGGTAAGGCTGGTCGAACCATCAAGGGCAGCGGTTGCGCCGACGATGGAGTAGGTGAAGACAGTAGCATCATCTATGTCCGCACCGGCGAGCACACCACTCACTGTCGCGAAATCGTTTGCGGCGACTGTATCGACAATCACAGAAACGGTTTCAGCAACAAGAGTCGGCCCATCATTGGTGCCCGTCAGGGTGATGGTCAGCGTTGAGGTCGAGGTGGCGCCATGCTGGTCCGTGACCGTGTAGTTGGCTCACAACCGTTCCGGTCGCACCCTGTGCCAGATGCTGGTAGGCCGCATTGCTGGCATCGAAGCTGTAGCTGCCATCGCCATTCAGCGTCAGGCCCGCAACCGGGGCATTCAGGCTATAGGTCAGGATCGCGCCATCATCGATATCGTTGTCGTTGGCAACCGTGCCCGTGATCGTGGCATCTTCACTGCCAGACTTGGTGTCAGCCACGGCAACCGGCGCATCATTGGTGCCCGTCAGGGTGATGGTCAGCGTCGAGGTCGAGGTGGCGCCATGTTCGTCCGTGACCGTGTAGTTGGCGGTCACAACCTGCGTCGCACCCTGTGCCAAGTGCTGGTAGGCCGCATTGCTGGCATCGAAGCTGTAGCTGCCATCGCCATTCAGCGTCAGGCCCGCAACCGGGGCATTCAGGCTGTAGCTCAGGAGCGCGCCATCATCGACATCGTTGTCGTTGGCAACCGGGCCCGTGATCGTGGCATCCTCATTGCCAGCACTTGGTGTCAGCCACCGCAACAGGCGCGTCGTTGGTCCCGTCAAGGGTGATGGTGAGCGTTGAGGTCGAGGTGGCGCCATGCTGGTCCGTGACCGTGTAGTTGGCTGCCACAACCTGTCCGGTCGCACCCTGGGCCAGGTGCTGGTAGGCCGCATCCCGGCATCGAAGCTGTAGGTGCCATCGCCATTCAGCGTCAGGCCCGCAACCGGGGCATTCAGGCTATAGCTCAGGAGCGCGCCATCATCGACATCGTTGTCGTTGGCAACCAAGCCCGTGATTATGGCGTCTTCACTGCCTGACTTGGCGTCAGCCACGGCAACAGGCGCATCATTGGTGCCCGTCAAAGGTGATGGTCAGCGTCGAGGTCGAGGTTGCGCCATGTTGGTCCGTGACCGTGTAGTTGGCGGTCACAACCTGTGTCGTACCCAGTGCCAGGTGCTGGTAGGCCGCATTGCTGGCATCGAAGCTGTAGCTGCCATCGCCATTCAGCGTCAGGCCCGCAACCGGGGCATTCAGGCTATAGGTCAGGATCGCGCCATCATCGATATCGTTGTCGTTGGCAACCGTGCCCGTGATCGTGGCGTCTTCACTGCCAGACTTGGTGTCAGCCACCGCAACAGGCGCATCATTGGTGCCCGTCAGGGTGATGGTCAGCGTTGAGGTCGAGGTGGCGCCATGTTCGTCCGTGACCGTGTAGTTGGCCACAACCGTTCCGGTCGCACCCTGTGCCAGATGCTGGTAGGCTGCATTGCTGGCATCGAAGCTGTAGCTGCCATCGCCATTCAGCGTCAGGCCCGCAACCGGGGCATTCAGGCTATAGGTCAGGATCGCGCCATCATCGATATCGTTGTCGTTGGCAACCGTGCCCGTGATCGTGGCATCTTCACTGCCAGACTTGGTGTCAGCCACCGCAACAGGCGCATCATTGGTGCCCGTCAGGGTGATGGTCAGCGTTGAGGTCGAGGTGGCGCCATGCTGGTCCGTGACCGTGTAGTTGGCTGTCACAACCTGTGTCGTACCCAGTGCCAGGTGCTGGTAGGCCGCATTGCTTGCATCGAAGCTGTAGCTGCCATCGCCATTCAGCGTCAGGCCCGCAACCGAGGCATTCAGCGTATAGGTCAGGATTGCGCTATCATCGATATCCGTATCATTGGCAACCGTGCCTGTGATTATGGCGTCTTCGCTGCCAGACTTGGTATCAGCAACTGCAACCGGCGCATCATTGGTGCCCGTCAAGGTGATGGTGAGCGTTGAGGTCGAGGTGGCTCCATGCTCGTCCGTGATCGTGTAGTTGGCCACAACCGTTCCGGTCGCACCCTGGGCCAGATGCTGGTAGGCCGCATTGCTGGCATCGAAGCTGTAGGTGCCATCGCCATTCAGCGTCAGGCCCGCAACCGGGGCAGTCAGCGTATAGGTCAGGATTGCGCCATCATCGATATCACTGTCATTGGTCGCAACCGTGCCCGTGATCGTGGCGTCTTCGCTGCCAGACTTGGTGTCGGCCACCGCAACTGGCGTGTCGTTGGTGCCTGTAACAGTGATCACCACGTTTTGCGTAAATGAACCGCCATCTCCATCACTCACGCTGACTGCAAAGGTCAGCGTTACGGTTTGGCCTGCAGGCAAATAGTCGAAGGCGCTGTTCGGAGCGTCGAAATGCCAGTCGACAAAGCCCGTGCCTGAGCCTGCGGTTTTGCTGACAGCATCAAGGGTGAACCACTCTAGAAGCTGGGCATTGGACGGCGCATTGGCAGGGTGTGTGCCACCAATCGTGACGGACATGGGTTCTGCTGCCGTGAAGCCGACATCGCTTAAATCTACATCCGTGAATGTGATCTTTCCGTCGGCCTCCAGCATGCCTGTGCCGCCTGTCACACCTGCAGTTTCTGTGACATCTCCTGAGACATCGTAGCCAATTGCTGCGGTTGCCACGACAGGCGCATCGTTTGTACCGGTGATCGTGACCGTGACGATCGTTGTTTCAAACTTCGGAGGAACACCGTTGTCTGTGACCTTGACTTCGTACTTCTGCACGAGTTGCTCACCAGCGGCGAGGAACTGCAAGGCCGTGTCGGATACTGCAAAGTTCCAGGACACTTCGCCTGTGCCTGCGCCCGTCGAGTCGGAGATGAAGCCCGACGACAGCGTGCCGACATAGGCAGCGGGCGCAAGTGACGTGTTGCTTGCGCCATAGATCTGGTTGCCAGCGACTGCTGTGACCGTCACGGTATGTGTCTGGTCCAATTCAACATCGTCGAACAAGACTGAGCCACTTGCGGTCAAGGGGCCGCCTTCAGCTGCTGAACCTGTAACGCCAGCTGTCGAGAAGGTTGGCGCGTCATTCTCGCCGCTGACGGTGAAGGTGGCGCTGTGTGGAATCGTGGCGCCGCGATCGTCGGTCACGAAATAGGTCAGCGTGACAACGACGGACTGGTCGCCATCCAGGCCGTTGAAGAACGTGTTGGGGTTGAAGGTGATCGCGCCAGTTTCAGGATTGGTGGCAGCACGAATGGCGGTGGTCAGAGCTGCATTCAAGGCGGCAGCATCGGCATAACCCAAGGCGGTAATGGCGGCCCCATTGGCGTCTGTTGTTGCTGCGATATCTGCTGTTGCGCCCATCGGGGTTGTGGTCACGATGTCAAGATCGTGAACAGAGTCCGCGTCAGTGACATTGGTGAGCAATGAGCCCGTCAGGCTGCCGGTCTCAACAACAGAGCCAAGCAATACCTGTGCCGAAGCCACGGGCACATCATTTGTGCCCTTGATGGTGATGGTAATGGTCTGGGTGGCAGTGCCGCCCTGGCCGTCGCTGACGGTGGCGGTGTATTCCTGGGTGACGATCTGGCCTTCGGTGAGCGCGCGCGTGTCGGCGTCGTTGGCGTTCAGCGCATAGCTCCACGCGCCCGTCAACGGGTTGATCGACATGACGCCATAGGTGTCGGGACCCGTGACAGACCAGGCCAGCGTGCCACCGTCAACGTCCGTGGCGTTCAACTGCCCGGAGGCCGTTGGCAGGTAGCCATTGGCAAGGTCAAAGGCGAGAGCGAGTGGCCCGTTTGGATCACCCTGGTTGCCGCTGTAAACCGGACGGGTCAGCAGGTTGAGTATGCCCGCCGTCGTCATCGCGGAGATGATGCCATTGTAAACCGGCGAGCCCAAGCCGAACCGATCGGCCATGGTTGAACCATTGAGGTTACCCAGCAGGTTATCGTGCATGGACTGGTAGCGGTCCGGCCCGTCGCTGCCGGAATCGGGCGTGTACTTGACGATGATGTCGATTAGCGGCTGGCCGCCTGCGTCCAGATATTGTGCATAGGCAATGCCGAGATAGACGAAAGCCTGGTTGAGCGGCACGTTATAGTAGTTCGCACCTGCCACGTAGGCATCATCAAGGAAGTCCCAGACCTGGGCGATGGCGTCAGCCTGCGTTGATCCAGCTGGCAGATTGCTCAGCACAGTCGAGAGAACGGTTGATACTGATGTTGGGTCTGTGCCGAGTGGCGGTCCGATGATCGGATCCAGATTCAGTGTTGGTTCAAAGCCGTTGGAAACGGCTGGGTTCGTGCCTGCTTCCACAACATGGTCGAGGCTGCCCTCGGCCCAGGCCGCGCCAGTCTGAGCGCCGCTCGAAATCACCGGCGCGTCGTTGGTGCCCGTGATGGTGACGACAACGTTTTGCGTTGTGCTGCCACCATCGCCATCTTCGATCTGGACAAGATAGGTGAAGACGAGCGTTTCACCCGCCGGGAGAACATCGAATACCGCGTTCGGGGCGGAGAAGCTCCATGCGACGGAGCCATCGGCGGAGCCGGGAACCTTGGCGACCGCGCCCAAAGAGAACCAGTTGAGCAAATCGGCGTTTGACGGGGGGGCGCCTGCAAAGGTGCCGCCCACCGTGACCGTCACCGGCTCGGTCGCCACGTGGCCGACATCGGTCAAATCGATATCGGTGAAGGTGATGAGGCCGGAATCGGCGAGATTGGTCGCGCCGCCGGTGACGCCGGCGGTTTCGGTGATGGAGCCGGTCACGTCGTAGCCGGGCGCGGCCGCGTTGATGACGGGGCCGTCATTGGCGCCGGCGATGGTGACGACGACATCCTGGGTGGCCGAGCCACCTACTCCGTCTGACACCATGACAGTGTAGGTCTGGGTCAGGGTTTGGCCTGCCGACAAATGTTCGATGGCGGAATCCGCCACCGAGAAGCTCCATGCCAAGGCGCCGTCCACCGTGGTGGCGCCCGATTGGGTCACGCTTGTCGTGAATGTGCCAACATAGCCGGCGCCTGCCGGAACGAACGATGCGGTGTGGCCCGCATCCAGCACATCGACATCCTGGAACGGAATCACGCCGCTCGCCATATGCATCGTCGAGCTTTCGCCAACGCCATTGTCGGCGATTTCAGCGAGATTGGCGGCGAAATCGCCCAGCATCAGGTTGTTGATGGCGAGGCCACCGGAAATGGATACGTCCGTGAACCAGCCGTAGCGGTTGCCGCCGACGCCGGCGATGGCGTCCGTGGTGCCGAGAACTCGCTGCCAAACGATACTGCCGTCGCCATCGAGCAGGTTGAACTCGACCTGCAGGAAACCAGAACTGTCGCGGAACACGTGCTGAAGCGTGTACCATCCCGTCGCGGGGATCGTGCCAAATCCGGGTTGGGTTTCAAGGTCGTTACGCGGCTCGAAGCTCGAGCCGGTATCGCCCCAGATCTGCAGGTTCCCCGTGCTGGCGTCTTGCGTGACATGGAAGACAAAGTCGCGAAGATGGGTCCCCGATGCGTTGTTAATCGCAACCGAATAGTCGAAGCCGCTGCCCGACGCCCAGCCTGAATCGATGAAGACATCGACGGACGCCGAAAGGCCGTCGACGAAGGTCGAGCTGTAACCGTCGAAGCGCGTGAAGGGGCCGGAGCCGTCCGTGCCGATCGGCGGGGTTTCGGTCACGATCGCGAAGTCGCCGCCATCCGGCGTGACAATGCCGTTTGTGCCTGAAGACGCCAGAACGGCCGCGCCATAATCGCCGCCGCTGTTGATGCCTAAGAGTGATCCGTCAATCAGTTGGACAAAGCCGAGCGTCGGCGCGTCGTTGCCGCCGTTGATGGTGATGTTGACTGTCTGCGCGGTGCCGTCCGCCGTCGAAACGACGAACGAGTCCGAAAGGGTTTGGCCAACCGCAAGCGCATTGACCGCGGCGTTGGCGTTGTTGACCGTGTAGGTCCAGACACCCGCCGCATCCACCGCATAGGAGCCGTAACCCGACGCGGTCGCGGTCGAAGCGACCGGAGTCCAGGCGTCAACGGCATTGTCCACGTCGCTCGACAACAGATCGCCGGAAACGGACGGCGCGCCGGGGCCGACGCCGGCCTCGGTGACGGCGCCCGCGGCCGAACCGGTGATCACGGCGGCATCGTTGGCGCCGTTGATCGTGACGGTAACAACTTTTGAGGTGCCATCTTCCGACAATACGGTGAAGCTGTCGGTGATAGACTGGCCGACGTTTAGCGCCTGCACGTCCACGTTGGTTTCATTGACGGCATAGGTCCACACACCGGCTGATGTCATGGTGAATGTGCCGCGACCAGATGTCGTTGCGGTGGCCGACGACACGGCTTGCCATGTGTCGTTTGGATTGTCGATGTCGGTGTGGTTCAAGTCACCGGTCGTGGTTGGAATGCCTGCAACGGCGTTTGCAACACCGCCTGCTTCTGTCACGGAACCTGTGTCACCACCTGCCGCAATCACTGCGGCGTCATTGACGGCTGCAATCGTTATGCTCACGGTTCCAGTGTTGCTGGTTGCGTCGATTGGCTTGTTGTCGGTGGCCACATAGGTGAAGGAGGCTGGGCCGTTGTAGTTGGCATCGGGGATGAATGTGACGGTGCCATTAGCGTTTAATGTTACACTGCCACCCACTGCTCCGCCTACGGAGAGAATGCTGAGTGTATTGCCGTTCACATCCGTGTCGTTGCCCAGCAGCTGTGCAGCCGTATAAATAACGGTGGTGTCTTCGCTGGCTGTCAAGCTGTCTGCCACAGCGACGGGGGCGTGGTTGACGATGACGTCGATGCTGTTGGTCAGAACGGCGGAGTCGTTGCCGCGGTCGGTGACCTGAATTTCGATGCTGTAGTGACCGGCGGCTGTGGGGTCGAAAGCGCTTCCGAAGGCTGCCTCGAAGTTCAGGCTGTCCTGGTACAGATTCCCTGTGTTGAAGGCGGCGATCTGCGTTGCGTTTAATCCAGCAGCAGCAAGCGCTTGCTCAAATGTGACTGAGGCCAAAGTCGTGTTAGTGGTAACATTGCGCAAAACGAAGGTGTATTCGTAGTCGCCCAGCGTGCCGCCATTGTTGTCGGTGTCGGCGTTGATGGAGACGGTGTAGTTCCAGCGGGCCCAGCCGTCGTCGGATGTCGTGCCGGTGTTGTCGTTGGCGGTTCCGCCAGCCGCGCCGGCCGACACATAAAAAGTGTCGGCGTCGCCGGGATCGCGGGGCGCGATGCCGGTGAAGCGCATGTCGGCGCGCAAGCCCACTTCCACGCCGGGCGCATCGACGGCGTCCGTGGCGACAACGAAATTCGTGCCGGGAATGCCGGTGCCGACAAGGAGATTGCCGCCCGGCGTCAGAGAATCCGCATTCAAGGTCGTGTTGGTGTTCAACGTGTCGGCGTCGGCTGCGGCGTCGATGACCAGGGTCCGGGTTTGGCCGCTGATTGTCTGAAAGCCATCGGTGACCTGGTAGGTAAGAGTGAGCACGCCATTGAAGTTGGATGCGGGCGTGATCTGGAAATTACCACTACCGAGATCGGTGACCGTTGCCCCGTTGTTGGCCGCAAGCCCCATAATGTGAATCGTGCCATTGCCTTCGGCGTCGGTGAAGCCCGCCAGGAGTTCGGCGGCGGTGATGATGACGGAGCCGTCTTCCGCGCCATGAGCCAGGGTGGCCGTGGGTGCGCCGATCGGCGCATCGTTGGTGCCGGCGATGTTGATGGTCAGCGTTTCGCTGTCGGACAGGCCGCCATTGTCGGTAACGGTCAAGTTGAAGCCGATCGAAGTTGGAACGGAAAGCGCCTCGACCGCGCCGTCGTTGGCCACGAAACGATATTCGCCATTGGCGGAGTTCAAATAAAGCGTGCCGAGCGCATGGACGATGGACGTGTCGTAGCCGGCAAGCGAATTGTCGGCAGCGCCTCCGGTCACGGCGTATGTGCGCGTCGCGCCGGCATCGGCATCTGACGCGGTCAGGGTTCCCGTCACATCGGCATAGGTGTCCGGCGCGACGGTATCGGCGACGGCGCCGGCGGCGATTGCGCCCATGACAGGCGCGTCGTTGACGCCGTTGAGCGCGATGGTCAGCGAGGTGGAATCGATGCCCGCATGGTTGTCGTGGACATTCAGGGTGAAAGCGATCGACGTCGCCGCCGACAAGCCGTTGACCGCCGCCTCATTGGCGACGAAACGGTACTGACCGGTCAACGAATTGATATGCAATGTACCATAAGAACTCGTCAGGGCGCGGTCATAGGTGTCGGCGCCTGAGGTGAATGCCGATGTGGCATCGCCGGTGATCGAATAGGTGTGCGTGTCGTGCAGATCCACATCGGTGTGGCCGAGATCGCCGACGATGTCCGCAAAGCTGGTCGGGCCATTGGTGTCGGTGAGCGACGCCGGCGTGGCTTCGGCGGTCAACACCGGATCGTCGTTGGTGCCGGTGATGGTGATGGTGACGATTTCGGTATCGATGGCGCCGGTGCTGTCCGTCACGGTGATCGTGTAGGTCTGGACGATCGATTCGCCCGCGGCGAGCGCGTTGACGATGTCGCGGTGGGCTTGCGTGGCGACGGTGAACGACCACGACACCGTGCCTTCGTCGGTTCCACCGGTCGCCGGATCGGACAAGCCGGCGGAAAAGACGCCGAGCATGCCTGCCGGGAACCCCGCCGGCTTGGTCGATGTTCCGTTGGTCAGGCTGACCGAATGCGTTTCCGAAAAGTCGCTGTCGGTGAAGGGCAGCGTGCCCGCGAGGCCGATCGCGGCGGTCCCGTTCGGATCGTTCAGGGGCTCGGCAATCGTTGTTGCGCCGACGATGGTACCGAAAACAGGAGCGTTCATGGCGTGGTGTCCTTCAACGAGGGAACGGGAAAGAAAAACGGGGCGACGATGCGGGCGCCGGCCGGCGGGGTTCAGACCGCCTCGCCGCGTTTCCGGCTTGATTTATTGTGAACGCACACTGCCGCGGCCGGCGTGAAACCACCGTGAAAGCGGCGGGATCTGGCGCAAGGAAGGCGAAACGGCGCGGGAGGGATTGCGAGAATTGTCGATGCGGGGGGGGAGGCGCGAAAAATGTCTTTGCCGGGCGTTTCTCGACGCTGGCGCATGCACCGCCGATTGGTCCGCTCGCACTACGCCCCGAGCCTACAAAGCAAGACTGAACGCCCATACCCGAATGCAATCCCCGCCTGCCCCTGTCGGTGCTTTTCGCCCGACCGGGGAAGCCCCGCCACACAACCTCTCCGGCAAGAATGGACGGCCATGGTCACAGCCGTCGTTCCCCGGAGCGGAACCCATCTCCGGTTGATTGCCACCACAGGGGTCGGTGCAAGTCAAGCTAAAGTTTAATAGATTGTTAACGATGGGGCGAATGGTCCAATTGGCTCATGTATTCAATTTCATATTCGGCTATAGAAATTCGCATTCGGCCGTTCATGGCGTCTCCATCGACGGATTGCGAAGGAAATAGCTGCCGCAGCGCCGCTGTTGCTGTCCCGGTAGGGTAAATTTACGCTACGTCACTGCGAAAACCGGGGATGCCATCGGAATTGGCGATCCTCGAGCCTACCGGCGCCGAGGATCCAACGTCCGACCAGTCGGAGCGCGGCCAATCGCCTCAGTAGAAAAAGTCCGTGGCGTCGAGCGCGCCAACGCCGCCGGTCTGGACCCAGACCGTGCCGGAGCCGTAGCCATAGCCGTACCAGTTCGACGCGGCGTAGGCGCTGTTGATCGTCAGGTCGGTGAAATCGTCGATGCCGGCGACCGGCTCAGGTCGATCCGGTCGGTCCCATCCTGCCAGTCCCAGACATAGTCCGTGCCGCCGCCGTCGGCGAAGCGGAAGGTGTCGAAATCGGTCCCGCCGAGCATGTAGTCCGTGCCCGTTCCCGAGATCAGCGTGTCGGTTCCCGCCTCGCCGAAGAGATAGGAGCCGGCATTGCCGGCCGTCAGCGTGTCGCCTCCGCCGCCGGCATGGATTTCCATCAGCCAGGTCGCACCGGCCGCGGTGAACGTGTCGTCGCCGCTGCGGCCGATGGCGTATTCGATAGCCGACGCCGTCAGGTTCAGCGTCACGCCGATGACGACCGAGACCGGGTTGTAGATGGCGTAGTCGTAGCCCGCCCCGCCATTGATCGAGGCAAAACCGGCCTCGAAATAAATGTAATCGGTGAAGCCGCTGCCGGTGATGACATCGCCGCCGCCATTGCCGTAGATGCTGACGCCGGCGGCCGACCCGGCCGCCGTCACGGTATCGGCCAGAACGCTGCCGTAATAGCCCTCCGCCCCGCGCGCGGCCATGTCGAAGCTGACGGCGGTCGTGCCGCGATTGAGCAGCCAGTCATAGCCACCTCCTGCATTGACCGCGCCGGCCGCCAGATCGAGCTGGTCGAAATAGATGTAGTCGCCGAAGCCGCTGCCGGTGAGGAAATCGGCCCCGCCGAGGCCCCAGATCGTCACGCCGGCCGCCGCCGTCGTCGCGTTAATCGTATCGCTCGCCGAGTTCGAACCATAAACCCCTCGATCGAGCCAGCGCCCATGTCCAGAACGATGCCGGTCGTCGACGCCAGCGCGTGGACGAAGTCGGAACCGGCGCCGCCGTCGACGAAGGTATCGGTTTCCGTCGACATAGAGGAAGTCGTTGCCGTCGCCGCCATTAAGCTCGTCGCTGCCGCCGTCGCCATAAAGATTGTCGTTGCCGCCGGCGCCGAAGAGTATGTCATTGTCGGCGCCGCCATAGAGATTGTCGCCGGCCCCGACCTCGTCGCCTCCATACAAGCTATCGCCGCCGGCCCCGCCGTAGAGCGCGTCGCGGCCGCCATTGCCATACAGCCGGTTGTCGAGGCCCGTTCCGGTGATGACGTCACCGAGGAACGAACCGGAGACATTCTCGAAATTAGAGATGATGTCGCCCTGGGCATCGCCGCCAAACACGACGTTGGTTGTGAGGTTGACGTTCACGCCAAGGAGCGAACTGACGTAGGAGAGCGTATCGCCAAACGCGAAATTGCCGCCGCCGTCGAGCGTGTCGGCGCCGGTTCCGCCCTCGATCGTGTCATTGCCGTGATTGCCTTGGATGTGGTCATTGCGCGACGAGCCGACAATCGACTCATCGAAGGCATCGCCATTGATGACAATGGAGTCGGAAGCACCCCACGTGCCGAATTGCAGGCTCGTGAGGTTCAGCGTCGTCGTCGCGCCCATATCGATCTGCAGCGTGGCCACGGCATTCCCGAAATATTGCGTCGTGACCGTGTTGATGCCAGAGACGAAATCACTGGCTTTGAATATTGCCGTGAAGGCGGCCGATGCCGTAAAATCCTGATCCAGAAAAATCAGTTTTTCCATGGATGTCAGCCCGAAGGTGCGGAAATCCATTGTTGCCGTCGTGTCGAAAAACAATTCCAGTTCATCGGCGCCGGCGCCGCCATTTGCAGAACCGGTGGGCAGGCCATCACTGTTATGATATCTGATTATGTCATTTCCGCCGCCGCCATTGATGATATCTGTTCCGCCATTGCCAATAATGAGATCGTATTGTGACGTTCCGGTAATGGTACTTGCCGCCGAACCTCCGAGGATGAAAACGTAATTCGAGACTGAGGTCGGAACCTGCCAGTTCGAAAACAGGAAGCCGCTCAAATCCACATTTTGCGCGCCGTCGGCGAAAAATCTCAGTTCCGTGGGCCGGTTTGCCCCGTCGATTTGCAAGGTTGAACTGAGGCTGGTTCCCACATGGCCAAACGTGAAATGGACGCTGGCATACCCCGCGCTGGAGCCGGCAAATTCCAGTCTTTCGATGGATTGCAGCGTTGATACCGTCGCGGCTCCAAATCTGACATTTCCGCCGGCAGCCGGAAAATACATGCTGAGCGTGTCAAAGCCACCGCCGCCATTGATGCTGACGGCATGAATGCCGCTGCCGTCCGGATCAATGGTGATCACGTCATCGCCGCCGGCTGCATTGATGATGTCCAGCCCGCCGCCGCTGACTATCCGGTCGCTGAAGCCTGTTCCGGTAATTGTCTCCACCGCAGCGCCGCCGGTGATGGCAATCACATCTTCCGTGCCCCAGTTCTGGAATTGCAGCGTGCCCAAATCCAGCCCGGCCGCGCCATTCATGGCGATGTTGAGGGTTTCGGTGGTTGCGCCTGCGCCGAATACAGTGAAGCCGAGGCCGCCCAAAAGGCTGGTCATCTGGCTGGCATTCAGCGAGGCGGAGCCGCCGCCGGTGGAATAGAACTTCAAACGCTCGACACTGGTCAATGTCACCGGCGCAAGGTTGATCGCCCCGCTTGTGCCAAGCTGTATCGTGTCGGCAAGGCCGTCGCCGCCATCGAAACTGGTTCCCGCGAAGTTTGGTCTCATCCAGTAGGTGTCGTCGCCGCCGCCGCCGGCAAACTGATCCGCGCCGGTCGAGGAATAGAAGGTGTCATTTTCGCTGCTGCCGATGACGACATCCGCGCTGGTGCTGCCTAAAATTTCGATTACATCAAGCCCGTCATCATTCCACATGCTGAAGGTGAGGCCCGACAGGTCAAGACTGGTGGCCGCACCGGCGATGAATGCCAGGCCGTCAACCGCCGAAGAAAAACCGCGCCCGGTAATGGCGAGGTTGTGAGCCCAGCCCGCCACATCCGACCAATTCAGGCCCAATCCGAATTCGCTCAGCCCCGAATTGCCGTTGCTGCTGAAAATCACTTTCTCGATGGAGGAAATGATGGCGCTCTGCGTCGACAAGAAAAAATCGCCCGCGTCGGTTCCGCTGAGGACAAGGCTGTCATGGCCGCCGCCGCCGTTGATCACATCGCCGGAAACCACGTCACCTTCATGCAGGATGAACTGGTCTGCGCCGCCCTGGCCGTACAGGATGTCGCCGCCTGCCGAGCCGGTAAAGACGTCGGCGCCGCCCAGAACAAAGGCGGCCGGCATGTTCAAAATATCGGAAGCGTTTTCGTTTATGCCGGTCAGCGAGGCGAGAATGACGCCGCTGGAATCGGTGATGTCTATCTGGGTGTAGGTGCCGCCGCTCGGCGCATTGACGCCGCCATTCAGTCCATAGCCGAAGAAAACGCCCGTGTAGCGCACATAAGCGCCATTGGTGAGCTGAATCCAATAGGTATTCGAATCCTGGGTCAGCACCGCCGCCACATCGGCGGCCCCGCCGGTCGGCCAGAGGTTTTCGGTGGATTGGCCAATTGCGCCAATTACTGTGAAATCAGCCATGATGGTTTCTCCGGATCAATCGAATGCAAGCGGCTGGCGGCCCAATCGCCTCTTGTCGAGGCGGGGCAGTCAATGCGTCGACCCAAAACTTCGGACCGTTCGCAACGACAGGAATGGCGCAGGAATCATGCAAACTGGCATCTCCCCTTCCGGCCCCGCGCCATCGACGCAGGGGGCCGTTTCATTGGATCACGGAGATGCCCCTCATCCGCAGGGACAGAGCTAACCCGCATCAACCAAACTGTAAAGAGGCCTGAATTCGCGTTCAATACATTAGAAACACTTGATAATTAGTTCTTCGACATAGAATTGAGAGCGCCTGACCGCCTCAGTATAAAAAGTCCATGGCGTCGGGCGCGCCGACGCCGCCGGTCTGGACCCAGACCGTGCCGGAGCCGTAGCCGACGCCGTACCAGTTCGATGCGGCGTAGGCGATGTTGATCGTCAGATCGGTGAAATCGTCGATGCCGGCGACCAGGCTCAGATCGATCCTGTCGGTTCCGTCCTGCCAGTCCCAGACATAGTCCGTGCCGCCGCCGTCGGCGAAGCGGAAGGTGTCGAATTCGGTCCCGCCGAGCATGTAGTCCGTGCCCGTTCCCGAGATCAGCGTGTCGGTTCCCGCCTCGCCGAAGAGGTAGGAGCCGGCATTGCCGGCGGTCAGCGTGTCGCCTCCGCCGCCGGCATGGATTTCCATCAGCCATGAAGCGCCGGCCGCGGTGAACGTGTCGTCGCCGCTGCGGCCGATGGCGTATTCGATATTCGACGCCGTCAGGTTCAGCGTCACGCCGATGACGACCGAGACCGGGTTGTAGATGGCGTAGTCGTAGCCCGCCCCGCCATCGATCGAGGCAAAACCGGCCTCGAAATAAATGTAATCGGTGAAGCCGCTGCCGGTGATGACATCGCCGCCGCCATTGCCGTAGATGCTGACGCCGGCGGCCGACCCGGCCGCCGTCACGGTATCGGCAAGCGCGCTGCCGTAATAGCCCTCCGCCCCGCGCGCGGCCATGTCGAAGCTGACGGCGGTCGTGCCGCGATTGAGCAGCCAATCATAGCCCGCGCCGGCGGAAACCGAACCCGTCGCCAGATCGAGCTGGTCGAAATAGATGTAGTCGCCGAAGCCGCTGCCGGTGAGGAAATCGGCCCCGCCGAGGCCCCAGATCGTCACGCCGGCCGCCGCCGTCGTCGCGTTAATCGTATCGCTCGCCGAGTTCGAACCATAAACCCCTTCGATCGAGCCAGCGCCCATGTCCAGAACGATGCCGGTCGTCGACGCCAGCGCGTGGACGAAGTCGGAACCGGCGCCGCCGTCGACGAAGGTATCGAGCCCGTCGACATAGAGGAAGTCGTTGCCGTCGCCGCCATTAAGCTCGTCGCTGCCGCCGTCGCCATAAAGATTGTCGTTGCCGCCGGCGCCGAAGAGTATGTCATTGTCGGCGCCGCCATAGAGATTGTCGCCGGCGCCGACCTCGTCGCCGCCATAGAGCGTGTCGTTTCCTGCTTCGCCGTAGAGCGCATCGCGGCCGGCGTTGCCGATCAGCGTGTTGACCGCGGCGGTCCCCTGATCACGTCGTTCTGGTTCGAACCGGAGACATTCTCGAAATTCGAGACCGTGTCGCCCCGGGCATCGCCGCCATACACGACGTTGGTTGTGAGGTTGACGTTCACGCCAAGCAGTGAGCTGGCATAAATCAAAAAATCGCCGTTCGCATCGTTGGCGCCGCCGTCGAGCGTGTCGCCGCCGGCAAAGCCTTCGATTTGATCGTCGCCACCAAAGCCGCGAAGAACATTGACGCCGGACGAACCGGTTAGTTCGTCGCCGAAGGCCGATCCCGTAACATTCTCGAACCCGGAAATGACGTCGCCCGTGGCTGCACCGCCGCCGGCGGTATTGGCGCCGAGATTGACGCTGACGCCGGCGTAGGACAAGGCATAAGAAACCGTGTCTCCACCGACGCCGTTGGCGCCGCCGGCAAGGATGTCGCCGCTGCCACCGCCCTCAATCGTGTTGTCGCCCGACGAGCCGGTCAGATTGTCCGCCGCCGCCGAACCGACGATATTCTCGAAACCCGATATCGTGTCACCGGCCGCATCGCCGCCAGAGGCAGTGTTGGCGCCGATGTTGACGGTGACGCCGAGCACCGAACCGGCATAGGAAAGCGTATCCCCGGCAGCGCCGTTGACGCCGCCGTCGAGGAAATCACCATTGGCGCGGCCTTCGATGAGGTCGTCATCCGCGCCGCCGGAAATCGTGTCGACACCGCCGTCGCCGAACAGCGAATCAGTCCCGCCGCGGCCGTCGAGCGATAAGCCGGCCGAACCGGCGACAGTTAGCGTATCGGCCAGATTGGTTCCGAGCAGGCCATCAATGTTGTAGAGCCGGCCGCGTGCGTCCTGGCCGCCGGTAAACGAGGCGTTGCCGATCGCACTGTCATAGGTGATGGACGCGCCGGTTGCAGCACCAGCGCCGAAATCATAAATCGCGGACCCTGTGCCGTCGCCGTTGTTGAGCGCCAGGAAGTTGATCTGGGTTCCGGCGATATTGGCGACCATCGCATAGCCGAAATCGGCGTGCTGGCCGTTGACCGTGACGGTGGACGTCCCATAGGTGATCAGCGACGTCGATTGCACCAGCGTGTAGCGCTGGCCGGCGACGAAATGATAGCCGCCGAGCGGGTCGATGAGCGCGGCAAGGCCCGGATCGTAGCCGATCGTTCCGCCGCCGTGGTTGATCATGCCGGCGGCGGACCCGTCGGCCGCGATCTCGAAGGCGACGGTCGAGTTCGGTTTGAACCACACATTGCCGACGAAATTGGCGACGCCGGTGGACAACAGCCGCATTGCGCCTTCGTAAAGGTTGAACCATCCGCCATTGGTCAACGTGACGGTTCCTGCGCCCATGGTCAGGGCGCCGCCGCGCCCAATGGTGACATAATCCGACGATAGCGCGCCGCCGTGATCGATGGACAGCGATCCGTTGCCGACGGTCGCGCCGCCATTGAACACGTTCCAGCCGACCACCGCGATGTCGAGCCCACCGATCAGCGAGCCGGCGCCGTCGATGGTCACCGCGCCGCCCGCGCCGCCGGCCTGTTCGCCGACGATCAACGTCTCGTTCCACGGATCGGCGCCCGTCCCTGTGACACTGATCTGACTTCCGGAAAGCACGTCGAGTGATCCCGACAGGCCGTTGCCGTCGGCTACCGTGATCTGGGCCGCGAAGCCTGTCAGGTTGACGGTAGTCCCATTCTGGAACACGATTTCGCCGGAGCCACCGCCGACGCCATTGAAAAAGCCGGCGCCGAGGCCGGCCCAATCGTTCTGCGATGAAATGTTGATCGTCGACGAATCGGCGGTGAAGGTGCCGCTGCCGCCATTGTAGCCGACTAGTAGACCGGCATCGGTGGTTCCGGCGGTGCCGGCAAGGGAAATGGTCGCGCCGGTCACGGTCGCCGAACCAGTTCCGCCTCCGTTTCCGCCGAGAAGAAAATAGGTGGATCCGGTCGTGGTCGAAATCGAAAGGGAGCTTCCGGTAGTCATGGTGAGCGTGCCACCGCCGCCGAGTGCGTCGCGTCCGACGACCACTCCGGTATTGCCGACCGTGGACGATAGCGCCACCGTGCCGGCGATATTCAGCGCGCCGACACCGCCATTGACGCCGACATTGATGCTCGTGCCGGCGGAATAGGCAGGATCGATCGGCGTCGCCGTTCCCGAATGTAGCGAGATGCCCGTTCCGGCGCCGACATTGATAGTACCGTTCGCCCCGACGTTGTTGCCGATTTGAATGCCGGAGCTTTGGGTGACGTTGGTTTCGAAGGTCGCGCCGTTGGTCAGGTTGAGAACGCCCGTCCCGCCGCGGCCGACATTGGCGTAGCTGCCCCAGCCGGCGATATCGATGGAGCCGGCGTCGACGTTCATCGTGCCGTTGGAGCCGGCGTCGCGGGCGATGTTGAAGCCGATATAGCTGTTGGCGACGTTCGGCAGGTCGGTCATGACCAGCGCGCCGCCGGCCGTAATCTCGAACAGGCCGGTCCCGATTCGCCCGACATGGAATCCGGCGTCGTCGGTTCCCGAGCCGAGCAGGGTGAAGGTGGAGCCGGCCCCGGTCACGGTGATCGAGCCGACCGCGCCGGCGTCGCGGCCGATCTGGATGAAATTCGAGCCGGGAACGGTGGACGACCCGTGGGTATAGGTCGAACCGCCGTCGACCAGCATCGTCCCCGGTAGGCTGATGGCGACCGCCCAGATTTCGCCAAAGGCGTCGTAGCCGATTTCGCCGGTATAGGTGACGCTCATGATGCCCTCCCCGTATATCCCTGCCGAATCCGTCGTCGCGATGACTTGGCGGCAACGCGCGTGAATTCACCGTGAACCCGGCCTATTACTATTGCCTGGGGACGGTGCGTTCATCACCCATTTGGACTAAACTAGGGAATTCGTGTACTATTCATATAGTCGCCAGACGGGAAAGCAGTCATGGATGCATATGGCAATCTCGGGGGGCTTCTCAGCAAATTGATTGCCTGCGCAATAGATAACAAAAATATCGAGCGTTTTCTTGACGAACTTTCGGCATATAGTGGCGGCGTTGCTACGCACATATTCGGGCATGATTTCGACAGGAATATAAATTTATCAATGAGATACTCTGGATATGCGCCAGAGGCGATAGATGAATTTACTGATTACTATGCAGGAAAAAATATTTGGGGCGAGCGGTTTGTCCAGGCCCAACCAGGAGTGCCGGTCAGTTGCGAATGGATGGCACCGTCGGAAGCACTGGTTAAAAGCGAAATTTACAATGATTGGCTGAGACCGCAGGAAAATTTGTACTCGGGCGGCGGCGTTCTGTTGAGCAATTCCGCCAACCGGATGTTCGCACTCGGCGGCAACATTCGTTACCGCGATGTGGAACGGTTGCACGGTCCGTGGATGCGCCTTCTCGGCGTTCTGGCCCCCCAGCTTCACAGCATATTCGAGATCAGCCGTATTCTTCAGGGGAATTCGCTGGCGCAATTCCTCGCGTCAACCGCGAGGAACGATACCGCAATCGTGTTGACGTCAAACGGCGGCAGGCTGCTGCACGCCAATGCGCCGGCGCAAAGGGAGCTGGCGCTCGGTCGCTTCATGTGGATCGATATGTTGGGCAAGCTGAAATTCGTGGACGAGGAAATCGGTCGATCCTGCCGGAGCGGCGGGTTCGGCCGCAATCTCGGGACCTTGCGCCGAGCCATCGGCGAGAACGGAAAGAAGGTGGAGTACGCGGTCGATTTCATGCGCGTCGACGCAAGTCACATCGATGGTACGCAGTATTGGGCTTTGATTGGCGGAAAAGAAATATTCGACGTCTTTATTGTTCGCGTCTTGAAGGATGTGCAAAAAATCGAAAATATTCTGCGCAGAAAATACGAACTCACTCCGCGTGAAATAGCTGTCACTCTCGATATCGAGAGCGGGATGTCGCCCAATGAAATCTGCAGCCGGGACGGCCTGAGCAAGTACACGATCAGGGCCCAGCTCAAATCGGCGATGACCAAGCTCGACGTGCACCGGCAGGCGTCGATACCCAGGAAAATCCTCGAAATATCAGATCGCAACTCCGATCGGGAATCAAGGTGACGCCGGCCTCGTTCGCCGCAAATCGCCGATAAATCCGTGTTCTCCGAACCGCATTCCGATTTCGCGATCATTCAAAATAGCCAGCGCAGTCTCCGGACAATAGCGGGACCTCAGTAGAAGAAATCCCCCGCGTCGAGCGCGCCGGCGCCGCCGGTCTGGACCCAGACCGTGCCGGAGCCGTAGCCATAGCCGTACCAGTTCGACGCGGCGTAGGCGCTGTTGATCGTCAGGTCGGTGAAATCGTCGATGCCGGCGACCAGGCTCAGGTCGATCCGGTCGGTCCCATCCTGCCAGTCCCAGACATAGTCCGTCCCGCCGCCATCGGCGAAGCGGAACGTGTCGAAATCGGCGCCGCCGAGCATCTGGTCGGACCCGTTACCCGAGATCAGCGTGTCGGTTCCGGCCTCGCCGAAGAGATAGGAGCCGGCATTGCCGGCGGTCAGCGTGTCGGTTCCGCCGTCGGCATGGATTTCCATCAGGAAGGTCGCGCCGGCCGCGGTGAATGTGTCGTTGCCGGTCCGGCCGATGGCGTATTCGATAGCCGACGTCGTCATGTCGAGAGCCACGTCGACAACGGGCGCCCCGGACACGGGATTGTAGATGGCGTAGTCATACCCACCGCCACCATCGATCGAGGCTGTGTCCGATTCGAAATAGATGTAGTCGGTGAAGGTGCTGCCGGTGATGACGTCGCCGCCGCCATTGCCGTAAATGCTGACGCCGGCGGCCGACCCGGCCGCCGTCACGGTATCGGCCAGAACGCTGCCGTAATAGCCCTCCGCCCCGTGCGCGGCCATGTCGAAGGTGACGGCGGTTGTGCCGCGGTTGAGCAGCCAGTCATAGCCACCTCCTGCATTGACCGCGCCGGCCGCCAGATCGAGCTGGTCGAAATAGATGTAGTCGCCGAAACCGCCGCCGGTGAGGAAGTCCGCTCCGCCGAGGCCCCAGATCGTCACGCCGGCCGCCGCCGTCGCCGCCGTGATCGTGTCCACGGCGTAGTTGGAGCCATAGACGCCTTCGATCGAGCCAGCGCCCATGTCCAGAGTGAGACCGGTCGTCGATCCAGCGCATGGACGAAGTCCGAGCCGCTTCCACCATCGAGGACCGTATCCAGGCCATCGGCATAGAGGAAATCGTTGCCCTCGCCGCCATTAAGCTCGTCGCTGCCGCCGTCGCCATAAAGGTTGTCATTGCCGCCGTTCCCGTACACGCGATAGGCGCCGTCGCCACCATAGACATTGTCGCCGGCGCCAATCTCGTCGCCACCTCTCAGCAGATCGTCGCCTTCCATACCATAGAGGGCATCGCGCCCGTCGTCTCCTCCTTCAAGGATATTGTCGGTATCCGCCCCGGTGATGACATCGTTGAACGCCGATCCGGTGACATTCTCGAAGTTCGAGATGACATCACCCGTGGCATGGCCGCCAGAAGCAGTGTTGCCGGTGATGTTGACGGTCACGCCGGCGTCCGACGCGATGTAACGCAGCGTGTCACCGAAAGTGCCATGGCCGCCGCCATTGAGCGTGTCGCCAGCCGCCCCGCCCTCGATCCAATCGTCACCGCCCGCGCCGAGAATGACGTTGATCGTGGATGAGCCGACGATGTAGTCGCCTTCGCCGGATCCGGTGACGTTCTCGATGGACGTCAACGCCAGGGTGGCAGCGCCGGAGTATCCGGTGGTTTCGTCGATATTCCAGCCGATGGTCGATCCCGTCAGCACGAGCGTATCGGTGTCCGCGCCGCCGTCGATGACATTGGCGGCGCCGTCATTGATCTGGAAAAATGTGTCATTGCCGGCATCGCCCGAAAGCGTATCGCCGCCGCCGCCGCCGGTAATGAAGTCGCCGCCATCGCCGCCGTGTATCGTGTCGGCGCCGCCGGCGCCGGAAAGTGTATCGATACCGCCGCCGCCGCTCAGCGTATTGGCGCTGCCATTGCCGGTCAGCGTGTCGCCTTGATCGGAACCCGACAGGTTTTCGAACCCGTTCAGCGTGTCCAGTCCGGCGCCCAGCGTATCCTGCTGGCCGCCCTGCAGCGCCAGGCTCACTGTCACCGCCACGTTTCCGGCATAGGACGCCGTGTCACCTTCGGCCAAATTGGTCCCGCCGGTCAGCACGTCATTGCCGAGCCCGCCGGAAATGACGTTGTCGCCTCCATCGCCGGTCAGCGTATCGCCGCCGCTGCCGCCGAGAATGTTTTCAAAATTGGTCAGCGTATCGTTTCCGCCGCCAATCGTATTTTGCGCCACGCCTTGCAGGGTGAGATCGACGGTGACAGCCGCCGCCAATGAGGCATATGAAATGGTGTCGCGGCCATCGCCGCCATCAACAACGGTATCGTCGCCGGTGCCCGGATCGACGATATCGTCGCCGCCCTGGGCGCGGATCGTGTCGGCGCCGCCGCCCGCGAAAATCAAATCATTGCCGCCGGCGCTACCCATCTGAAAAAGCGTATCGATGCCGTAGTCGCCATAAATGGTGTCGCCGCCCGTGCCGCCTGTCATCGTGTCATTGCCGAAGACGAGGGTGACCGCCGAAACATCGACATCAACGTTGCCGATATCGCCGTAAAGCGAGGCGAAACTGTCCGAAGTCGAGACGCTGTCGTCGCCGCAGGCCAGCGACGCCGCGCCCACGATCGGGTTCGTCAGGCTGCCAGCGTCGCCGTAGAGGAGCGACGTTCCGCTGATTGTGTCGTCGCCGCCGGTGGCGACGCCGCCGAGAAAGGAGCCCGTGTCGCCGTAGACCGTAGTGGCGCCCGACACCGTGTCGTCGCCGCAGTCGAGCGTCACGCCCGCGTCGAGGCTCGATGCGTCCCCTACAACGAAGACCGTCCCCGCTGTGACCGTGACCGTGTCGTCTCCGCCGGTGGCCACGCCGTGGGCGTTGGTGAAATCGCAGTGGACGTTGATGGTGAAGCTGGTGGTGTCGACTGTGAAGACATCGTCGCCGCCAATGCTGATCTCGTCCACATTGTTGGTGCCGGTGTCGCCGTTGAGAATTGTTCCGGCGACGCCGACCGAGCCGGAAATGGCGAAAATGTCGTTCCCGCCGGTAATCGGAACGCCGCCGACATGGTCGAAATTGTCGCCGTAAAAGGTTCCGCCGCCGTTGACCAGGTTCAGCGTGAAGGTGTCGCCGGAACCGTTCGTCGCCGCATTGTTGGGCCAGTCCCCGGCGATGCGGACATCGCCGTTGATGGAGCCGATGAAGGAATCTGCGCCGGCGAACAGGTTGCCCCAGAAGGAATCGTTGCCGGCGAGCAGCAGCGCGATGCTGACATTGGCGACGCCGGAAATCGAAATATCGGTATCGGCGTCGTTCGACAAATTGATTGTGACGCTCGTGACGGTCCCCGTGGCGACGCCGCCGGGATAGGTGAAACTGCCCGTCGCGGTGACCAGATGGCCAGTCGTTGTCAGGAACGAATAGGTCGTGGCGTTGGCCGTGACCTGGCTCAGGAAAACGATGGCGTCGACCGGCGCGGTCGTGCCGGTGAAATAAAAGCCCTCGTCGGCGGCGCTGGCGTCGAATGTCGTCACGGGTCTCTCCCTCGCGCCGCATGCGCGGCCGCTTTCCGGCATCTATCGGCCGATACCGTGAAGCGGGAGGGAGAAGACAACGCCTTCGGAACCAAACCGCCGCCCGGCGGTCCGGCCGACCGCCGCGTCAAACTACAGGCCCCGACACCCTCAAAATCCGAGGGAGCTTTTTCAGGCTAGACTGAATTGCGGCGGAATCATAGCGGGTTCGGCCGCCGCGCAAAGGCGGTGCTGCTTGGCATGCCAAAGAGTGGACTTCGCAGTTGTTTCCGCCGCAGGCGTTTGCGGCGAGTGTCTTTCAGCCGCATGGAGAAGATGCGGGCCGAAGGAAACGCCCTCGTGCCCGCCCCGGCTTCAGTAAATGAAGTCCGTGGCGTCGATCGAGCCGACCCCGCCGGTCTGGACCCAGATCGTGCCCGAACCGTAGCCGACGCCGTACCAGTTCGATGCGGCGTAGGCGATGTTGATCGTCAGATCACCGAAACCGGCTATCCCGGTCACCAGGCTCAGATCGATCCTGTCCGTCCCGTCCTGCCAGTCCCAGACATGGTCCGTCCCGCCGCCATCGGCGAAGCGGAAGGTGTCGAAATCGGCGCCGCCGAGCATCTGGTCGGACCCGTTACCCGAGATCAGCGTGTCGGTTCCCGCCTCGCCGAAGAGATAGGAGCCGGCATTGCCGGCGGTCAGCGTATCGGTTCCGCCGCCGGCATGGATTTCCATCAGCCATGAAGCGCCGGCCGCGGTGAATGTGTCGTTGCCGGTCCGGCCGATGGCGTATTCGATAGCCGACGTCGTCAGGTTCAGCGTCACGCCGGTGACGACCGAGACCGGGTTGTAGATGGCGTAGTCGTAGCCCGCGCCGCCATCGATCGAGACGGTGTCAGCCTCGAAATAGATGTAGTCGGTGAAACCGCTGCCGGTGATGACATCGCCGCCGCCATTGCCGTAGATGCTGACGCCGACGGCCGATCCGGCCGCCGTGACGGTGTCGGCCAGAACGCTGCCGTAATAGCCCTCCGCCCCGCGCGCGGCCATGTCGAAAGTAACGGCGGTCGTGCCGCGATTGAGCAGCCAGTCATAGCCACCTCCTGCATTGACCGCGCCGGCCGCCAGATCGAGCTGGTCGAAATAGATGTAGTCGCCGAAACCGCCGCCGGTGAGGAAATCGGCCCCGCCGAGCCCCCAGATCGTCACGCCGGCAAGCGAAAAAGAGGCATTAAAATTGTCTTCCCGGTTGGACCCCAGCACACCCTCGATTACAGCGGCGCCGAGATTGAGGACGATGCCCGTCGCTGAGGCCGTCCCGATCGCCCAATCATAGCCGGCGCCGCCATCGGCGAGACTGTCGTCGCCATCGATGTAGAGATAGTCGTCGCCGTCACCGCCATAGAGGTGGTCGGTCCCGGACTCGCCGTAAAGATTGTCGTTGCCGCCGTCGCCGTAGAGTTCGTCGTTTTCGGTCCCGCCATAGAGATTGTCGCCGGCGCCGACCTCGTCGCCGCCATGAAGAATATCGGCCCCGGCGCCGCCGGTCAGGACATCGCGGCCCTGTCCGCCATGAAGCGTGTCGATGCCGACGCCGCCCTGAATGTTGTTCGCCAGCCCGTTTCCCTCGATGAGGTCGTCACCACCGCCACCAATGGCGTTTTCGATCAGCGTGCCGCGAGAGATCGACAGATTGAGGATCCCGCCGAGCACATTCGAACTCAGGCCGTCCCCCATTCGAAGATGCTGGCTGCCGCCGTATCCGGACAGATTGATCGTATCCGTGCCACCATCGTCATGGATGGTCATGAACGCGTCGGCGGTGGCAGCGAAGGAGTCGAGCACGGCGCTGCCGGAATTGGCGTTGTAAACATAGGTGGTGTTGCCGGTCCGCGTCGTCGTGCTGGAGCCATAAAGCCGCTCCACCGCGATGATGTCGGCCAAGGCTGGCGTCAGCATGGCGCGGAAATCGGCCCCGACAAAGGTGTTGGGATCATCGATGTCGTCATCGATGGCGTTCATGTAGGACATGATCGACCAGGCGACGGAATCGTTGAGGTAGTAATTGTCGACGCCATAGCTGGCGCTGCCGTTGTAGTTGCCGCCATGGCCGAGACCGAGCGCATGGCCGATCTCGTGAATAAAGGTTTCGAATGAATAGGATCCGAAGCCCGTGCCGAACGCCGTCAGCCAGCCCGTCGAGATCATCACATCGGCGTTGATGATCTGGTTTCCCGACGAGCTCCGGGAGGTGTAGGCCTCCAATCCGGAATCGCTGTCGTCGAAAGTGATCTCCGCCGTCGACGACGTTTCGGTGAACGAAATGCCGGTCATGTCGGCCCAGGCCTGCAGCGCGGCGCGCGCCAAGGTCTGGCCGGTAGCGGTCAGCGCGGTGATGTTGACGGTCAGCGCCTGGTCGGCGCCGACGTCCCAAGCTACAGAACCGGCGCCGCCGCCAACTGCGCTTTCATTGAAGTTGTTGAGCAACTGCCAGGCGATTTCGTCGAGGGTGAACTCCAAGCCGACCGGATTGTTGATAACCGCCGTCAGCAGGAAATCGCCGGTATCCGCATCGCCATAGGCGCCGACATCGATGAAAAAGTTCCCGTCGCACTCGCCGTGAAGATAGGCGCGAATCCTGACCGCTGGAGTTGCCCCACGAGTTGGAATCGTCGTTATAGGCGAGCGACGCCGCGCCATCGGGGGCATAGATCCGCAATGTCGGGTCGGCGAGCTGGCCGGTGGCGTAACCGTGCAGGCGGATATCGTAGGTCTGCCCGGCGATGAGATCGATGCGGTACCAATCGTGATCGCCAACGGTCTCGATCGTTCCGGTCAGCGACGCGCCGAGCGTCGCGACCGCGGATGTGGCGGCGTTGCCGGCAACGGAATCGGGCATTCAAACGTTCCTTCGCTGCGAATCGCTTGTGCCGCGACCTGAATATGCCTGTTCGTTATAGCAGCGATGTTCGTTTCATCGGCGTTATCAAATCATTTCGATTTTGTTCAACCGGGCAGAATTGGATCCACATTTTTGCTGTTGTGGGCCCGCTTCTCCATCAGTCCGATGCGAAAGCGCCGCCGAACCGGAGGAAACAGGCGCGCAATCCTCTCGTATTCACGTCCGGCCGACGCTTCGCCCGCCCGCCTGGCGCAAGACGTGAACCGCAATCGCGGCGAGAGCCGCACCGGTCAGAATCGCGGCGACTTGCCAGCCCGCGCCCGGAAAGAAATCGGCCAACAGGGCGAGCAGGCACAGCGATACGGTAACCACGGCGACCCTCGTTATGACAGCCTCGACGCTCGCGCCGCCACGTCGGGCGACCTGATAGGCATGGGCGCTATGGGCTTTCCACAGCGCCTCGCCGCGCGCGAAACGGAGGAGCAGAGTCGAGGCCGTATCGGCGAGGAAAAAGGCAAAGGGCAACACCGCGGTCGCCGCGGGCAGCCGGGCCAGCGCGTCGATGATGACGAGTCCGGAAATGAACCCGGTCAGCAAGCTGCCGCTATCGCCGAGGAATATTCTGGCTGGAGGCCGATTGAACAGGCCGAAAGCCGCCAGTCCGCCGGCGAGCGTCACACCGGCGACGGCGATCGGGTCGTCCGGCGCGGCCGCTAACAACAGCCCCGAAACGAGCGCCATTCCGGGAGCGACGCCCGCGACGACCATCAGGTCGATCCCGTCCATGAAATTGACGGCGTTTATCCAGTAGACATAGGCGATCGCCGCAGCCGTCAATGGAACCACCCATTCGGGGCGAAAAGCGAGACCGGCCCGACCGGCAAGGAAAGCCAGAATGGCGATGGCGATCACGGCCTGCCCGGCCGCTTTGGCCGGAGCGGAAAGATCGCTCCAATCGTCGATAAATCCGAGCGTCGCGATGGCGATAGCGCCAAGCGCCAGGGCGATGGCCGCCGACCAGTCGCCGGGAAAAGCCGCAAGAACCGCGACCAAGGCCGGCGTCAGGCCCAGTCCACCGATCTGGCGAACCCGATGAGCATGGTTGGAACGGGACGTTATCGTCGCGACAAGGAAATCCTCCGGCAGCAGTCGCATCAATCCGATCAACGCAACGAAGGAGAGCGCGAATCCGGCGCCGAAGAAAAACAGGACGTTCACTTGTCCTCCTTTTGCAATCCCGCATTCGATGACCGGAGGCCATCATTTCCGATGAAATGCAGGGCCAACACGATCACGAAGACAAAGGCCAAGTCCTGAATGTCGTTGCCGAACATGATGCCGGTCGCGCCCGCCAGGGCGTAAACCGCGGTTAGCATGCGCAGCATGGCGATTCCGGCCCGTCCGGTCCCTTCGGCTCGGACCCCGAAGGTGACAAGGGCGGGCAGGAATACCATTGCGGCCACCGCGGCGAGTTCCGGGATGCCGCCGACCGCGAGGGCGTGCAAGGCAAAATTGTGATAGTGGCTCGTGGCGAACGCCGTGCCGGTCAACGACTGGGAGCATGATGCAAGAAAGCCGCGCGCGCCGACGAGGCCAAGCCCGAACCAAGGGCTTTGCGCCACCGCCTCGAGGCCGCACTGCCACATCGTCACCCGCCGCCCGAGCGATGTCTCGGCGTCCGGGACAAGCCCGTTGGCGAGGAGATCGGCATACAAGGCGCCAAAACGCATGACGAAACGATCGCCCATGGCCAGCCAGGCGACAGCGGCCACGGCGGCGGCAAGCAGGGCGACGGTCGCCAACGGGGTGCGATTGGCGCGTTTCTGCCCGAACAGTGCGATGACCGCGGCGGCAAACAGGATGATCCAGAATGATCGCATGCCCGACGCGGCGACCGCGACGGCGGCGGCGACAGCGCCCAAATGGAAGGGAGCCGCGGCGCGGCCGGAACGCCGCAGCGCCGCGGTGAAATTGACGAAGAAAATCAGCGTCGCGGCCAAGGCGAACGGTCCGGGATTGCCGGAAAACCCCGATGCGCGCGGCTCCACCCATTTGATCTGGATGATCGCGATCGCCACCGCCGCGAATGCGCCTGCCAAGGCTCCGTATTCCAGAGCGACAAGCGTCTGCGTCGGAGGCGATAGACGATAGGCGGCGAGCAGCGGCAATATCGCCAGGAATGAGGCGCGTTGCGCGATGAGGACGAGGTTGCCGCCATCGGGGTGGATGACATTCATCAAGATGGCGCTCAGAAACAGCCCGAAACCTGCCCAGGCCAGAATTCCCGCCGGGTGCGGCGCCGAAATGGCGAGCCATTTTCCGGCGATCCGCAAAAGCGCCAATGCAAAGGCGCCGACAACGAGAACGGAAAAACCGCTGCCCAGCCAACCGAGCAGGAAAACGGCAACGAAGGTGAAAGCGGAATGGATGCGGCGTATGGCGAATGTCGCCTCCGGCGCCGGTTCAACCCCCAGCCATCGCATCGAGAGCAAATTCGATTTATCCATGGCGAAACTGCACGATGCCAAAATCGCCGAATCGTCAAGTACGGAACGGCAAAAAGGCGCAAAGGCGGCCTCGCCCGCACACCGCGCTCTTGGGCGAAGCGACCGGCAGAACTGCTTTTCGATAAAAAGAGGATCACGCCATTGAAGGTTCTGGTCACCGGCGCGCGCGGGTTCATCGGCTCGTCAATCGCCGCGCGTCTCTCAAGCTCCGGGCATAGCGTTGTCGCCGCGTCGCGCCGTCCCGATGAGCCGATCGAGGCGGCGACCGACATTCGCGCCTTGCCGAATCCCGATGCCGAAACGGACTGTTTCAACCGTCTGCTCGATGGCGTCGATCATGTCGTGCATTGCGCCGGCGCCGCCCATGACCCCGGTGGGACAACGCGAAATATCCTGCGGCAAAGCAATGTCGTGCTGACGAGCCGGCTGGCGGAAGCCGCGCGTCGATCGGTTCCCGGCCGGTTTGTTTATTTATCCTCGATCAGGGCTGTGGCGGCGCCGTCGCTTGAAGCGCGGGAAATCGATGACGACACGACGCCTTCCCCTGGCGACGATTACGCACGTTCAAAGCTCGATGCCGAGAATGGCATCGGCAGCGTTTACGGCGAAGACCGGCGCTTCGTCATTTTACGTCCGCCTCCGGTTTACGGGCCGGGCATGAAAGGTGCGCTGAGGCAGGCGATGCGATTGGCGTCGCTGCCGATTCCCCTGCCGCTGGCCGGGATTTCTGGACGAAACACGCTGGTTTCCGTCGCGGCGCTGGCGCGCGCCGCAGAATATGCGCTGTTGGCCGCGGATGCGGGCGGACGCCGATTCCTGGTTGGCGATCGCGAACCCGTGACAATAGGCGAAATCATGGCGTCCTTTCGCGCCGGCATGAACCGGACTGCCCTGATTTTTCCAGTTCCGGACATCGTTTTACGCGCGGTGTTGGCTTCGCTCGGCCTGAGCACAATCTGGACACGCGTCGCCGGCTCGATTGTCATCAAAGGTGCGCGCTTCGAGGAAACCGGCTGGTCGCCTGACACAAATCCGCTGCTGGCGTTGCGCGCCCTCGCCGCAGCTGCCAGCGGCCATGCCGCAACCCGCAATGCAAATGACCGTTCGTGATGGAGCCGGTCACGAATGGTGAAACCGGGGCGCTGTCGCCCCGCTTGCCCGGATCGGTGCGATTGTGTCATGTGGATCGCCCTGCCGGCTCGGCGAACCGTATTTGAACATCAGGAAAGAGCCCGGCGCCGAACCCCGGACGAAGCCGGAAAAGGCCGTGCCCACAGGAACGCTGACAGGTTTTTTTCGCGGTCGTTTCGGACGCAGTCTGCGCCTGCACTCCGGCGGAGCGATCGCGTCGCAAATCCTCATGGTCGTCATTTCACCCGTCCTGGTCCGGCTCTACCGGCCTGAAGATCTGGGTCTCTACGGCCTGGTCATTGGCGGGGCGGCTCTGGCGGCGGTGTTTTTCACCTTGCGGCTGGAACAGGAGATCATGTTGTCCGACGACAATGTCGACGCCAACCGCATCGCTTCCGCTCTTTTCCGGCTGGCGATTGCCACCGGTATCGCCGCGACAATCGTCCTTGCACTGATTGCACTGGCCGCGGGCTACGGCAACGCCATTTCCTGGCTGGCGATCGCCATGGGGCTCGCCGTCATGATCGCGATTCAAAAAGTGCTGTGGGTGCTCAATTTCCGTCAGCACCGATTCGCCGAGGTGTCGCGGTCGCGGCTGACCCAGGCTGCGACAAGCTGTTGCGTCTGGGTGGCCATGGGGCTGGCCGGGTTCAGCCAATCGGGCCTGCTGGCGGGCGCGGCGGCGGGCCAGGCCGCGGCTTTTCTGTTCCTCACGCCAGCCCATTCGCCGGCGGAGTCGGGTGGCTTCGCCGTGCTGCCCGCCCTGACGCGGCGCGGATGGCGCTCCATCGCCTTCGCGACGCCGTCGGAATTGGTCAAGCTCTTGTCCATCCAGTTGCCGTTGTTCGCCTTCTCGGCAAGCTTTGGTTTGGCGCAGACCGGCCACCTCGCCCTTGCCTTCCGGACGGTTGCGACGCCGGCGCGCCTTTTCGGCAATGCCGCCGGCGATGTCTTCTATGCCCATGCGGCGCGGGAAGAGGAACCCGTGGCCAAGCTGGTTATCCAGACCACCGCCGGGCTGATCGTGGTTGCCGCCATCGGATTTGGCGTTTTGTACATCGCCGCCTTGCCGGTTTTCGACGTGGTCTTCGGGCCGGCATGGCTGGACGCCGCGTCCTATGCCCGGATTCTTGTCCCCTATTTGTTCGCCAGTTTCGTCGTTACGCCGTTGGCGGGCGTCCTGACGATCGCCCGGCGCCAGCATCTCGAATTGGCCTGGCAGGTCATCATCCTTGCCGTCGGCGCCGCGGCATTCGCCTTCGGGCATGGGTTGGCGCTGCCGCCGGAAAAAATGCTGGCGGTGTACAGCCTGTCCTGCGGGCTGTTTTTTTTGGTCTATTGGGCCATGATCTATCTGTCGGCCAAATCGCGGGACAGCGGAAATTGACCATCCGCACTTTCGATGCGCCATAGTCGCGGAGGTTCGGCGCACCACAGTGAATACGCCGGCGTCAGGAGAAACCGCCGCGGCAGCAAACCCGCAACCGGGATGGTCGGTTGGGTATGGGTGGAATAATTGATTGACCTGCCGCCCCGACAAAAATAAACGGGCCACATTCGAATTGTTGCGTACCGTCGTGGGTGGGCGGAGAATCAAGCCGCCCGGCAGCATCAAGTCACAGACAGTTCTCCCCCAATGTGCGGCATCCTCGGCTTTTCCCTAACGACAGCGCATGAAATCCCGGCAAGCGGTTGGACGGCCGCCATTCGGGATTTGTTGCTGTTGTCGGAGAGCCGCGGCAAGGAGGCCGCCGGAATCGCGATCGCAACCGACGACGAGATCGCCATCCACAAGGATTCCGTTTCGGCCGGGGAAATGATCCGCACCGGTGATTACCGGAAGCTGATCGACAAGGCGGAGAACCGTATTTTCGCCGGCAATGGCCGCCCGTCCAGGCCTTTGGCCGCCATCGGCCATGCGCGCCTCGTGACCAACGGCTTGCAGGGCATCGACGCCAACAACCAGCCGGTTCGCCGCGATGGCGTCGTTCTCATCCACAACGGCATTGTCGTCAATGTCGACGACATCTGGGCTGACCTCGGCAAGGAAGGCATTGTTCCGCATGCCGATGTCGATCGGAAGTCATCGCGGCGCTGATCCAGAAGGCGCTCGACGAGGGTGCGAGCCCGGCGGCGGCGGTATCGCAATCGATGGCGCGCATCTACGGCGAGACATCGATCGCGGTGTTTCTGCAACAATTCAACGTGATGATCCTCGCCACCAATACCGGTTCGCTTCATCTGGCGCATTCGAAAGGCGGGTCAGGCTTCCTGTTCACCTCGGAAAGCGAGATCACGGCGCGTTTCTGCGGTGGCGACAAGGCGATCGCCGGCTTCGACGATGCGCAGAGGCGCCAATTGAAAGCGGGCGAAATCGCCGTGCTCGACATTGCTACCGGCGAGTTGAGCGTCGCCCCGATGCAGTCGACGGCAGCCCTGGCGACCCCGGCCGTCTCGCCGAAGCTCGCCGTCCAGCGCCGGATCGAGGATAAATCCGAACGCTATCGCTTGGCGCTGACCTCGATGAGGCGATGCACTAAATGCCTGCTGCCCCAATCCATGCCTTTCATCGCTTATGACGCCGAAGGCGTTTGCAATTACTGCACCGACTACAAACCGTGGAAAAAGCGGCCCGAGGCCGAATTGCGCGAGCGCCTCGACCGCATCCGCTCGAAGGACGGGTCGCCCGATTGCATCGTTGCCTTTTCGGGCGGCCGCGATTCCTCCTACGGCTTGCATGTGCTGAAAGAAGAATACGGCATGACGCCGCTGACCTTCAGTTACGACTGGGGCATGGTCACCGATCTGGCGCGCCGCAATCAGGCGCGCATGTGCGGCAAACTCGGCATCGAGCACATCTGGATTTCCGCCGACATCAAACAAAAGCGCGCCCATATCCGTCGCAATGTGCTCGCCTGGCTGAAAAAGCCGGACCTCGGCCTGATTCCTCTGTTCATGGCCGGCGACAAGGAAGTGCTTTGGCACGCCAACAAGCTGATGGAATCCTACAAGATCGCTGACATGGTGTTTTGCACCAACGATCTGGAGAAAACGGTCTTCAAGCAAGGTTTTTTGGGGATTGATGCGCGCGAAACCACCATTCACAAACCTTCGACACTACCGTTAGCGGGCAAATTCGCAATGATGGCCAATTACGGTCGACGTTTTATTTCAAATCCAGCCTATTTTAACCGCTCCATGCCAGATACTTTGTTTGCATTTTTTTCATATTATGTATTGAAACAAGATTATTTTTCATTGTTCGATTTTATGCCTTGGGATGAAAATCAGATAAACGATACATTGATTGGACGTTACGGATGGGAAACGGCGAAAGATACAAAAAGCACTTGGCGTATCGGTGATGGTACTGCGCCGTTTTATAATTATATTTATCATACAGTGACAGGTTTTTCCGAATACGATACATTTAGATCGAATCAGATTCGTGAAGGAACCCTGACGCGCGAGGCGGCCCTTGCGTTAGTTGAAGAGGAAAATAGGCCCCGTTGGGATTCGATTCGCGAGTATACACAAATGATAAATATAGATTTCGATGAAACAATCCGAATTATCGATAGAATACCAAAGCTTTACTTGTAGTTATTCTTTTAATTTTATCATTTATATTTGTTTTTTTAACCATCATATCATTAACATTGCTTACGTAGTCACGTGATGTCCAGAAGAGTGGGGAAAACGAAAGCATGTTGTTCAAAACCGCACTTAAAGCTGTATTGCGAAAATTAGGTTATGGCATATATGCCATCCCGAAAAGCGGTAATATTGCTTTAAAAGGCTTTCACTATGCGGAGGCCAGTCCGAATGCCACTTTGGCGCCTTGGCTTGGGGACGCCGAATTTCTGGACGTCTTTGAACGAGCCAAGCGAAATACCTTGGTCGACGTCTACCGTATGTATGAATTGTGGAACCTTGTCGCCGAAACGGCCAAGGTCGGTGGCGACATCGTCGAGGTCGGTGTTTGGCGTGGCGGCAGCGGATGCCTGATGGCTGCGCGGGAGCAACGCCTCGGCGGCAGCGGCACGGTATGGCTGTGCGACACTTTCACAGGCGTGGTCAAGGCAGGCGCCGGCGATTCGAATTATCGCGGTGGTGAACACAACGACACTAGTGTCGCCATTGTCGAGAATCTCGCCAATGATCTAAATGTAACGAATAAACACATATTGGTTGGAATTTTTCCTGACGAAAGTGGCAAATTGTTGGATGCAAAAGTGGTTCGTCTTCTTCATATCGATGTAGATGTTTATAGTTCTGCAAAAGACTGCGTGAATTTTTTATGGGACAGGATGCCGCCTGGCGCGATGATTGTTTTCGATGATTACGGATTTGTTGGCTGCGAAGGCGTTACCCGTTGCGTCGATGAATTTCGTGCACGAAACGACATGTTTTATCTGCACAATCTAAATGGACACGCTGTTTTGATCAAACGCTGATTCTTGAAAAGTGGAGAAACCATGTATCCGAACGTCGCCAAAATTCTGAAAAACATTCCTCGCGCGGTAGCCGACCCGAAACGCGCCGCATCGCTCGCATGGCGTCGCATGTTCCCCTTCGGCATCACGCCGAAAGATCCGGAAGCCTATCGCATTGGCGCATGGTCATTCGGCAATGCGCGACGGGTCGACCTACGCGACATCCTCCCCGGCGTCGAAAGCGCTGATCTGAAAATTTTTCGAAGCTATGACCGCAAGCGCGATTTGTCCCTTGACGCCCAGGAGGTGCTCGCCATTTGCGCAATGGTATCCCATATCAAAGCGACATCGATTATCGAAATCGGCACCTCTGACGGCAACACGACACTCAATCTCGTTGCCAATGGCGGGGACGGCGCGCGGATAACGACACTCGATCTTCCGGAAGATTGGGGAGGCGGGTTCGAAATTCAGGTACCCGAGATGATGAAAAACGTGACCGACCGTTCGCGTGTCGGCATACAATACAAGTCTTCCGCGCTTGCGCATAAGGTCACACAGGTGTTGGGTGACTCGGCGAAGCTCGACTACACCAAGCTTTCCGGGCCTTTTGATTTTGCTTTTATCGATGGCTGTCATTTTTATGACTATGTCAAAGTTGACACCAAGAATTGCCAGGCGAACATGAAACCGGGCGGACTGATCGTCTGGCATGACTACGGCATGCTTGAGGATGTAAGCCGCGCCGTCGACGAATGGTCCGCGGATACGGGCATCTCGGTGAATATCGTCGCCGGCACCCGCCTCGCGGTAGCCCGGATGCCTACATGATAACCCGGCCATGAAGACGGTCCTGATCACCGATATCTCCAGCTACAAAGCCGTGGTCATAGCGCGTTTTCTCCGCCGGACCCGGCCTTCGCTGCGGATCATCGGCTGCGATCATCGCACCATCATACGCAACGTGCATACGCGTCATGTAAAGGACGTACGCATTCTCAGGTGCGGGCCCTCAGCCGGTGAAAACTACGCGCGCGCGCTGGGCGAGCTCTTGGCTCGCGAGCAGGTCGACCTGCTCTTTCCTGTCAACAGCAATGAAATCCGAACCCTCGTCAAACACCGAGAATGTCTTGGGGCCACACTCGATTACATGGCTCCCGCGAGTTATTCGACATTCTCGACGACAAGGATTCATTCGCGAGGCTTCTTGCGGAAACAGGTCTGCCCCATCCTGCCGACCATCAGACCATCGACGCTCAGCTTCCTCTGGTCGTAAAGCCGTCCCGCGGCTCTTCCGCGAAAGGTGTATTTTATATCCGCGACGAAATCGAGCGCCAGGCGGCAAGAGACAAGTTGAGTAAAAATGCTGAAAAATATATAATCCAAGATTATGTTGCCGGGCAAGGAATCGGATTTTCCGGTTTTTTTGACAATGGCGTGCCGCTTGTTTCCTATATTCACAGCAGGGTAGGAGAATATCCGCATAGCGGCGGATCTTCTGTTGTCAGGGAACGATATGGCTATGCCGATGCTAAAGCGCTGGAGGCCTTGGTCCCGCGTGCTAGCCAAAGCGCCGTGGTCCGGATTTGCCATGTTCGAACTGAAACGGACAGACAGCAATAACTTTTGTTTCATCGAATGCAACCCGCGGATTTGGGGATCTATACACCAAGGGCTGATGGATGGCGTCGATTATTTTTTACCCCTGCTCGGTCCTGCGGAAGTGAAAATCCAGACACCCGAGATTTCTATCAAGACGGCATTGTTTCCGCTGAATTTGTTGGCTGCTTTTGGATATTGGCGCACCAGGCAAGGAGATAGGGCGAGGGACATTCTTTCTGGTTTTTCTCGGCAATACCTTGATATTCATCCCTTTCTTGACCCGTTCGGTATTCTTGCGCTGCTGTTGAGGGGAAAATGAAAGCGCTCTGCGTTTTCGACCTCGATGGCACCCTGATTCCAGGCGATAGTTTCGCCCAAATAGTCAAATCCAGAATTCTTCGAACCCCGACTTTATATTTAACGGTGATACTGCGAGTACTGAACCTGATTTCTGGCGAGAAATTTGCCCAGCATGCTCACCGCGCCCTTTTGGCCAGCCTTGATCCGGACAACAACCCCGCCCTGATCGATTCCATCGTTTCATCCGTTCTTGTCGAACGCGCCGCAATGGTTCTGGATTGGAAGGAAAAAGGGGCGCACGTGGTTTTGCTATCCGCTTCGCCTCAAGATTATGTTGGGCGGGTCGGCTCGATCCTGGGGTTCGACGAGTCGTTCGGATCGACATGGAAAGATGGGCGGTATCTTCACTTGCACGGAGCTCGCAAACGGGATTTCATTGAAACGCGATTTCCAAAGGAAAGATGGCGAAGATCATTCGCTATCGCTGATTCGCAATCTGACATGGCTTTGCTATCTTTATTTGAGGAATCTATTTTAATTAAATAGTAATATATTTACTATTTGTACAAAAAATTTCTATATAATATAATGTATATATTATCATTTTTACCTCTGTCAATATTTGATTGTTTCTGGCATGAATCCTAAATGGATAAATTCGCATTTGAAACGGAATCGCTGTTGGGGAGCTTGGCGGTTGGATAATACATATTTTCTTTCAAAAATTGCTGTCGCCCTGATCGTATTGACGTTCTTCGATCTTCTGGCCTGCCTTGCCTTGTGGATGACTGCGCGGACGCTGCCGGCAATCAATGACCCGGATGCGTTTTGCCGTTCGCCGTTGTCCTCCGATGCCGCGATTGTCGCATTCTATGCCGACAATCCGGATTGGCTGACAGACCGATTGGAAGGCGCGGCGGCGTTGGCCAAAGCCTGCCCGGATGCGCCGATCTTCCTGGTCGGCGGGTCGCGTCCCCGGCGCGGCTATTTCGGTTCGCTCGACATGGCCGAACGGCTCACCGTGATGGGAGTCGCGACCGGCCGGATGAAGACCGAAACGCGATCCCGCAGCACGCGCGCCAATGTCGAGGAAGCCGTCGCCATGGCCGAAGCGGCGGGAAAAACCAAACTCGTCGCCGTCACGGACCGCCCGCAGGGGTTACGCATTCGCCGCGCCGCCCGACACATCGCACCCGAATTGCTGGTGGATTTCCATGTCACCGGCCGACAGTCCGATCCGCTCGGCGCCATCATGCGCGGCAATTACGAGTTGGCGGCCTGGGCCATGGAGTTTGCCCCGGAGGCTTTTCGGGAGGCATTGTTCTCATTGCTCGGACGGCGATGATAGGCGCGCCTGTCGCCTGCCTGCCATTGTCGCAGCAACCAACAATGCGTTGCGGCTTTGCGTGCCCGCCAGTAAATATTAGTTGGGATGCATTCTCGAATCGTTTGGGCTCGTGATCTGGCTGAAAAAAGGATTCAGGATTGGTTGGATTTGCAACCGTGACATGATGTCAGCTATTCCGGAGTAGAGATGTGAATACGGAAATTTCAAAAAAACTACTTTTTACTGTGCTTGCAGCATTTTTATCTGTTTCTGCTGCAAATTCCGAAACGACAGCTGATCCGGAAATATTGTATTCGGTGACTTTTCAGGTCACTGAAGCCAGCAGTGAAATGCCGGTGGGGACTTTCTTCCAGGCCGAGGACAAGAACGGCCGCGTTCGGTTTTCGGCGGGCATTGAGGGAGGATACAACACCTCGCGCCAAAGCGATCCGATGAGAATGACCGTCTCCTTCAGTGACGGCAACAGCGCCATCAAGAAAACCGTCATTCCGCCGCCAGCCGATGTGCATCATGGCAGCTTGTTTCAGTTGCGCGGCGACATATTCATGGAAAACTCCCAGGATGACGCCGCGTATCGCCTGCGCGACGACGAGTCCGGCTGGGACAAGGTCGACAGCGATTTTATCTCCGATCTGTTTTGCTCGGGAAACCCGGAACTATGCGCGCAATTGCCGACCTGTTACCGGCAACTCGACGTAACCGGCGTGATGGTTCGAAATCGCTATTGCGCCACCGTCGGCAACCGGATTGTCTGGGCTGCGACCGATGCATCGGTTTTCAAGGGTTTGCCGAGCGACAAACTTGCCCCCGTCCGCCTGAACGGCGGGATTTTGGTGCTGGCCTATACGGCCGATCCCGCCAACGGCGCCGGCTTTTTGGTCTGCGCCATTCCGGCGCAACGCAAAATCCGCGGCGACGATTGCCTGCCGAGCCGCTATAGCGATGCGGCGGACTTCCCCTACGCGATCATCGGCAATGGAGACCGGCTCTTTCTCTTCTCGAGCTACGGTTCGGTGCGATATTTCGACAAGAAAGCCAAAAAGATCATCGAGACCCGCAAAGCGAACACGCTGTTGGAAGGGTACGAAACCACGTCCTACCAGATCTATGCGGCGCTCCGTTTCAACGACAGCATACTTCTGGGCGGCTACCCCCTGTCGATCGTGCAATTGCTCGCCCCCGACGGCAAGATCACGGCTTTCGCCAAACCCCTTCCGGAGGTCCGCCTATATGGCGAGGTCCAGACATTCTCGGCCTTCAACAACACAATCCTGGCCGGCGTCTGGCCGTGGGGCCAGGTCTGGTCGCTCGACCCGGTATCCCTTGAGTGGCGTTTGTTCGACCGGTTGTTCAGCCATCCTTCAACCAGCGGCCTGAGCCAGTTCGATAGTGACAACGAACCCTATGTCGCCAAGCTGGGCACGAACCAGTTCGGCCAACGCGTCCAAAGCGTCGCCAAACGCGGCAATGCGATTTATTTCATGACCGGCGCCAAGGACGGTTACATTCAGGATGCATTGCCGAAAACCGGATTCACCGACGCCCAGCTCAACGAATATGGCGCCGTTCACAAATACGAAGCCACCGGCCAGATGGCGTTCGATTTGCCCGACGCGATTCAGAAAGGCGACCTGTTCGGATTCGAGGTCACGGCAAACTGGTTGAGGGTCACCCGCAATGGCCGCCGCATCGCCTCGACGCCGGTGGCCATTGGCGAGGAATTCTGCCTTGCGAATCTGCACCTCGGCAAGGGGCTCTATGGAAAACTGACCTGGGCGAAAGCCGTGTTTGTCAAGGCAGGCGGCAAGCTCAAATGCAGCTGATTCACCGACCGTCCGGGCACGCCGGCGTTTCGGGCGCCGCGGCGCATCGAACGGATTGTGCGGCGCGTTCGGGCCGCTCAATTCCGCTTCGATGTCTTCCGGCTCGCGATCGCCTTGCAACGGGAGCCGTCTGTTTCCGTTCATTCAAAATGACCGGCACTCGTCCTAATAATCGGCGTTGCAATCGACGCTCAGGAAATTGGCGTAGCATTCACCGGCCGCGTTGGCGCGAACAGACAGGCGTATCGCGTTGGCCGACAGCGCCGACGCTGTCGCATTCGCCGGATCGTTGGCAAAAAGATTCCCGCTCGATTGCAGCACGCGGGTCACGCTTGGCGTCACGCGCATGGGGACAGGAAGCGGCACGCTGTTGAAGAAGTAGTTCCCCGCTCCCTGCGCGTAGAGAAAGAGCGAAAGCGGTCCATTTATACGCCAAAAATAGCGCTGGCAAAGCAAGTGCTCGACGGGCAGCGGCCGGTCGTTGTGCCGGGTCGCCCGGGATCCCGTCTCCAGTTTCACCGACCGGAAGGCAAAGCCGCCCGACTGGGCCGCAATGCGGAGTTCGAGCGTTTCGACCGCGGGGCTGGCGGCGATCGAAAACACCGCGGGCGACGCCGGGGCCAGCGTCCTGGTCTGGCCGGCCAACTGGACCGTCGCCAGTCCCGAAGCGCCTTCAGCCGATACTGTGACAGACTTGCCGGCGAAATTGGCGATGCCGAAGGCCGCGCCCTCGACGATTTGCACCAACGAACCCGATGCGATGGTGACCAGACCGGCGACGCGCGTGACATTGGCGCCGGCTTCGGCGGCTTTCCACCGGTCGAAACCGTAGGCGCCCGCCGCGAGCGCACCGCCGGCGAAACCGCGTTGGTTGACGACGAACGCGGGATTGGAGATCAGGTTGACGCCGACATCGAAGCCGGGTGTGTTCGGCATTTCGATGCCGCCGGTTTCGTGGTCGACGATGAGGGCATTGGCCCAGACAGCGCCATTGGCGCTCGCCTTCAACACGAAATCCTCACTGCCGGCCAATCCCATTTCGGCCCGCCCCGACCACCCGGTCTTGAACAGGATGCTCGCCGTATGGGCGTCATCCTCGGCGTTCAAGGCGAAGCGGATGTCGCCGCTGCCGCCTTCGGCGGCCGGCAAAGCGGCAAACGAGGCTGCATTGAGCCGCGCCGAAAGAGGATTGGCGACGTCGGCCTCCGTCGCAAGACCGAACCGCTCGACGTGATTGATTCGGGCAATCGTTTCGGCGTGCGGTTTCCAGCCGCCGCCATCGTGCAACAGAACGGCGTCCTCGTCTTCGACATAGACAACCCAACCCGCGCCCGGTTGAAGGAATTCCCACCCACCCGCTTGGAAGGCGGCCAACGCGCCTTCCCGGCCTGCCCAAACGCCGTTCGGGTTTTGCGCCACGAGATAGCGGTCGCCTTCCGCAGGCGCGGCCGGCGGCGCGGTCAGCTGCCGGCTTTTGGCCGCGCAATTGACCAGCACATCCAGTCGGGAAATTGCTTCATTGTGGGTGACGTGTTTCTGCGCCTGTGACGGCATGATCAACGGGATGTCCAGATGTGAGGTTCTTTCCATCGCAAATCTCCTTTTACCGTCGGAGAATTTACGCCAACGGCCGAGGGCGTGGATAAAGCCGACCGTCGGACAGAACCGACGCGATCTTCCCAATTCGGAAGGGCCGGGTTAAAGCGGCCGTGCATTAGGCGGAGCGCGCACGTGGATTTCACGCTGGAAAAATACGAGAAAATCCTGCGGGCCGGGCTGGACGCCGGGTATCGCTCCTTCCCTGTCTCCGACTGGCACGACCTGAAGGAACCCGAACGGCGCGGAATCATGGTTCGCCACGACGTCGACCGGCGACCGGAAAACGCCCTCGCCATGGCGCGCCTCGAGAACGGCCTCGGCGTTCGCAGCACCTACTATTTCCGCATTCTCCCCTGCGCTTTCCACCCCGACATCATCACGGAAATCGGTCGGCTCGGGCACGAGATCGGCTATCACTACGAGGACTGGCATCTGGCCAAGGCGGATCGTCAAAAGGCCATCGCGCTGTTTGCCGACCACCTCGCGCGCATCCGTACGCTCGCGCCGGTACGCTCGATCGCCATGCATGGCAGTCCGCTGGCCCGCGAAAACAACATGACGATCTGGGAGCACTTTGCATTCGCCGATCATGGCGTGAACGACGCGATCCTGTCCTTCGATTACCGGGGTTACGTGTTTTTCACCGACAGCGGACGCACCTTCGGCGTCTCCGGAGCGAATTTGCGCGACTATCTCGGCGATGCCGAAGTCATCGAAAGCGTTCGTTCATCCGACGATCTCGCGGCGTGGCTGAGCCGGCGGCCGCGCGAGCAGATACAAATCAACGTCCACCCCGAACGCTGGAATCCCCCGGGGATGTCCTGGTTTCGCCAATGGGGAACCGACATGGCGGCCAATGCGGCGAAGCGGGCGCTGAAGCTCGCGCGGGCCAGGCGATGACGGGAACGCGTCGACAAGGCCCGGAGCCGATCGGGAATTTCTGGCGGGCTTTGGCGATGTTCGCTCTGCTGGCCATCCCGGCCGTCGCTCGCGCCGATGACTGCGACAAGGCGGAGATCCTGCCGTTTGCCGGAGTGGCGAGCGGGCCGGGTTCCTGGCGTGTGCTCGTCGATGCGGAGAACGGGCAATTTTGCCTCGGCACTCCCGCCGCCGTGAAATCCCTTGGCGACGCCATACCGCTCGCGGTCCATGGGGCGGGCGCGGAGCGGATCGTCATTTCGCGGCAGATGATTTCCGGCTATCTCGTCGTCAACCGCATCCTGGCGACAGGGGAAATCACGCAAGCCGAACTCGACCATGACCAGCGGACGAAACTTCATGTCGAGGGCAGTTTTTCGCTCGGCAATCAGGTCTTCCTGCTCGCCTACGATGTCGCTTACAACCTGCCGTCAGGTCGCCGGCGTGAAACGCCACGGGAAATCCTCTCCCTCTTCCGGGTGGAAATCGACCCGTCCGGCGTCAGGCTTTCGCTTGTCGAGGAAGGCCTGTTCAAGGCCGGGCTCGAATCCGGCGCGACGATCGCCGCTAACGCCACAGTCGCCACGATTTGCGCCGGCGCAACATGCAAACGACTGACGCTGTCCGCAATCGGTCGACTGACTACGGGGCGGGAATTCGAGGCCAGGCATGAAGGCCATGCGCTGGAGGTGGTCGAGCTGATCGCCGGGCCTGACGGAAACGTCGCCCATGCGTTGGCGCAACGGACCCTGGACGACCGCGTCGAAGACATTCCCGACGCCTCCCGGCCGGTTTTCGCCTTGTGCCGGATCGACCAAACCTGGTCATGCGTCGATGTCGCGGCGGACACGATTCCGTACAATTTGCGCGTCGAGAATGGCGAGCCGGCCTACGACCGCCTCAAGTCCGGAGGAGATCCATCGGCGCTGTTCCTGGCGGATCTGGCGCGTTCCGGCCTGAACGGCTTGGCGAATTTCGGCGAAAACAACCTTGAGGGCCGGCTCACCTGGGGCGCGGCCTATTACCTGAACGGCGTGCTCAGCGCGCGAACCATGGCCGGGAAACTCGGGTTGAACCAGAAGGACGCCGATCGCCTGGCGTCGCGCTACCGCCTGGAAGCCGATCTGCTGTCCCGGCTGGCCATGACATCCTACCCCGGCTTCCTGAGCAAACGCTACTCGCTGGACCGCGAACCGGTATCGACGCTGCTGAATATCGGCCGAATCCTCAAAGCAGTCCATCGCGGCAAGGAAATTTTACCCGACGCGGTTTTTCAGCGCTTCGGCCCGATGAGCGACGCCCTCAAAGCGGCGCAAGGCGGGCTGGAGGAAATCCGGCGCCAGTCGCCACAAGCGCCCTATGAAAGCCATGTCCGCAAATACGCGCCATTCTGGGCCGATGGCGCGCGCTTGCCGTGGAATTACCAGTCGGCATGGGTCGAGGGTCTTGCCTGGACCGGAAATCCTTTGGATCCGTCGGCGGCGATGGCGGCGAGCATGATCGCCGACTTTCTCGCCAAAACCGACATGTTCCGAAGGCCGGAAAAGTGGCCCTACACCAGCGGCAATACCCTGAACGGATGGGACGAGGCGGACAATATTTCGGTCAACACGCCGGCCTATGGCGGCGATAAGGCCAATTTGAACGGCGCCCATGTCTCCTATCGGTCGATGGACGCCATGGCCGTGTTGGCCGCGGCCCGCACCGGACTGGCGCCTGACGGGAAATATCATGTCGACCATTTCCGCAGGCTGGTCGAGAAAGGGCGGCTTTATCCGTTCGTCAATGAGGAACTGGACGCCATTGGCGCCGCCGCCGCCATACCGTTTCCCGTCGCCAGACTATACGTCCGTTCGCATTTGCCGTGGCAAATCCAGAGCCAGCCCTGGGCGCTGCGCGCCATCGCCGAAGGGCAATGACGCCGGCCTGACATCGCGGTCGGACAAAGCGGAATTTGGCTGGGGCGCCAGGATTCGAACCTGGGAATGGCGGAATCAAAATCCGCTGCCTTACCGCTTGGCTACCCCAAACGGCGCCGGTTACTAACCGATGCGCCGGGATGACACAATCCATGTTCGCTCGATCCGCGCCCGCCGGCTTGACCGGCGGAAGCGCCATTTGCCCAAGGCGCCGTCAACCGGTCAGGTTGAACGGCCGCGCCCGACAAGGTTGCCGGCGGCTGTCGACAGGGCGGCCGCCAGCGCCACCTTGACCATGTCGGCGAACAGGAACGGCGCGACGCCAAAGGCGAAAGCCTTATCGGCGCCGATCAGCGTCGCGAGCCAGGCAAAGCCGAGGCCGAGAATGGCGAACTCGCCGGCAAGCATCGCCGCGCCAAGTCCGAACAGCCGACGGCCCCAGGATTGCTCGGCCGCATAGCCGACGATCGCCGCCGCGACGAGGTAACCGGCGAGATAGCCGCCGGTCGGGCCGAACATATAGGCGATGCCAATGCCTTTTTCCGGCGTGCCGGCGAAAACGGGAAAGCCGAGCACGCCTTCGAGCAGATACAGACCGACCGTCGCCACGGCGAGGCGCGAACCATAGGTCGCGGCAATCAGGAACAGCGCCAGCGTCTGCAGCGTCATCGGAACGGGATAGAAAGGCACCTTGACCTTGGCCGAAATCCACAGGATCGCGGCGCCGACGACGGCGAGCGCGACCATGCCGGCGAGCCGGCCGGCGCGTGATTGCGGGAGGACGGCGAGCGCCAGCGGCGAAGAGACGGAAGTCGCGGCCATGAGGTTTTCCCCGGATTTTCCCCGGCGGTATGCCGGTGTCGGGATTCCCTATATGACCGGGTGTAAATCGGCGCAAGCGGCGGGGCGTTCACCGGCTGCCGCCTGAGGGAGCGGAAGGCGATGAGCCTTGAATTCGATACGAGTTTTTCGCCGGCGTGGGGCTCTGCCGTTCCAGTCGCGCCGGATGTTTTGCGGGTTACGGCGAACAATCCCGGACCCTTCACCTTTCACGGCACGAATTCCTACGTCGTCGGCCGCAATGGCGTCGTTGTCGTCGATCCCGGTCCCGATGACGATGCCCATTACCGGGCGCTGCTCTCCGCCATTGCCGGACGTCCGGTCACCGCCATTTTCGTCAGCCACACGCACAGGGATCATTCGCCGCTTGCCGGACGCCTGAAGGCCGACACCGGCGCGCCGGTTCTCGCCGAAGGCCCGCATCGGCCGGCGCGGCCGCTGTTCATCGGCGAAACCAATCCGCTCGACGCCAGCGGCGATCATGATTTCGTTCCCGACCGGCATCTGGGGCACGGCGAACGCATCGCCTGCGACGGCTTCGCCATCGATGTCGTGTTGACGCCCGGCCACACCGCCAATCACGCCTGTTTCGCGCTCGCCGAAAGCGGCATCCTGTTTTCCGCCGACCATGTCATGGCGTGGGCGACGTCAATCGTCGCGCCGCCCGACGGAGCGATGGGCGACTACATGGCCTCGCTCGACCGCCTGCTCGACCGCGACGAAAATGTCTATTTTCCCGGGCACGGTGGACCGGTCCGCGAGCCCGCCGCGTTCGTGCGCGGCCTCAAGGCGCATCGCAAGATGCGCGAGCGCGCGATCATCGAGCGTCTGCGCGGCGGCGACCGCCGGATCGGCGAGATCGTCGCTGCGATTTATCGCGACGTCGATCCGCGCCTGCATGGCGCCGCCGGCCTTTCGGTGCTCGCCCATCTGGAAGACATGGTGGGTCGCGGCCTCGCCATCACCGAAGGTCCTCCCGCCATCGGCGGCGTTTTCGAACCGGCGTAAGTTGCTCAGCCGCCGGCGCGCGCAAGCATCGCCGCGTCGAGATCGGCCATGAAGGCGCCAATACGGGCGGCGTTCTCGCCAAAATCGCGACGGCCGAAATGCGACGCCGACCGCATGTCGACATAGGTCGATTCGCCCTCGTCGGTCAGGCGCAGCGCCACATCGACCGCAAAGCGCAGGACCGCCGTATAGGCCAGTGTTTCAAGCCAGACCTCGACATCGGTCTGCGCCGCGCCGCGCCGCCGCACCGGCGTCCAGCCCGGCATAGGCCCGCTCCTGGACCTCCGGCTCGGGCGAAAGCGGTCCGGGACGGTGTGCGCCTTTTCCGCGCGGAAACGCATCGAGGGCGAAGAACTGCGGCGGGTCGGCGCGATCCGTCGTGATGTCGTTCAAGGCCGGAAAGCGCATCGCCATGACGATGGCGGCGGCAAACGGCGACAGGACCAGGAGGAGCAGGCCGGCCGCCGCCGCGAGTTTGCGTCCACCCGGGCGGCCCTTGCGCCACACATCGAAAAACGCCCGCACCCAGACCAGCACGGCGAACAGGGCGATGACGAAAACCACGCCCGAAACGATGAGGAAATCCGGCGTCGCCAGCAAGCCATAGCGATGGCTCAATCCGGCCACGACGAGCAGAACCAGCGCGAAACGGGCAAGCATCAGCGCCGGGCCGGCGGCCCGCGCCGGCGCGATTTCGAAATAACCGGTCATCGCCTCGCCTAATTCCGTTTCGTCGCGCCGCTCTGCCGCAGGCGGGGTCGCAAGGCAAGCCGCTTCATGGCGACGGCAGACGGTAATCGCGGAACTGGTCGCGCAAGGTGGTCTTCTGGATCTTGCCCGTCGCCGTGTGCGGGATCGCCTCGACGAAACTCACATCGTCCGGCATCCACCATTTGGCGATCTTGCCGTCCATGAAGGCGAGGATCTGCTCTTTCGTCACCTCCCTGCCCGGCTTTTTCACGATCACCAGCAGCGGCCGCTCGTCCCATTTGGGATGGGCGATGCCGATGACCGCCGCCTCGGCCACGTCCGGATGGCCGACGGCGAGGTTTTCCAGATCGATGGTCGAAATCCACTCGCCGCCCGACTTGATGACATCCTTGGCGCGATCGGTGATCTGCATGTAGCCATTGGCGTCGACATGGGCGACATCGCCGGTGTCGAACCATCCGTCGGGATCGAACTGGTCCTTGCCCGCTCCGCCATAATAGGCGCGCGCAATCGCCGGTCCGCGCACCTTCAGGCGGCCGAACGTCCTGCCGTCCCACGGCTTCTCGTCATTGGTGTCGCCGGTGATCTTCATCTCGACGCCGAAGGGCGCGTAGCCTTGCTTCTGCTTGATGTCGAGCTGGGCGTCGCCCGACAGGCCGGCGACCTCCGGCTTCATCGTGCCGAGCGTACCGAGTGGGCTCATCTCGGTCATGCCCCAGGCATGGATGACCTCGACATCGTAATCGTCGCGGAATTTTTGCGTCATCGAGCGCGGGCAGGCCGAACCGCCGATAATGACCTTTTGCAGATGCGGCAGTTTCTTGCCCTGCTCCTCCAGGTACTGGAGCAGCATCAGCCACACGGTCGGCACGGCGGCCGACATGGTGACCTTCTCAGTGTCGAGCAATTCGTATATCGCCGCCCCGTCCATGCGGCCGCCGGGCATGACCAGTTTCGCCCCGATCATCGGCGCGGATTGGGCGAGGCCCCAGGCGTTGGCGTGGAACATCGGCACGACCGGCAGAATTGCGTCGGTCGAGCCGATGCCCATGGCGTCCTTCTGGACGGCGATCATGGCGTGCAGCACATTGGAGCGGTGCGAATAGACGACGCCTTTCGGATCGCCGGTCGTGCCCGAGGTGTAGCACATGCCGCAGGCGGCCTTTTCGTCGAGTTCTCTCCAGGCATAGTCGCCATCGGCCTCGGCCAGCCATTCCTCGAAGGCGACGATGTTCGTCAACGCGCTCGCCGGCATGTGGGCGGCGTCGGTCAGCACGATGACCTTTTTCAATGATCTGATCGCCGGCGCGATCTTTTCGACGATCGGCATGAAGGTGAGATCGACGAACAGCGCCTGATCCTCGGCGTGGTTCATGATCCAGACGATCTGCTCGGGGAAGAGGCGCGGATTGAGCGTGTGATAGACGCCGCCCATGCCCATGATGCCGTACCAGGCTTCCAGATGGCGGGCGGTGTTCCAGGCGAGCGTGCCGATGCGGTCGCCCTCGCGAAAGCCGTCGCGGGCGAGACGCTGCGCCACTTTGAGCGAACGCAGCCGGATTTCGGCATAATTCGTGCGCACGATCGGTCCTTCGACCGAACGCGTGACGATCTCCCGACGCCCGTGCTGCTGCGCGGCGTAGTCGAGTATCTTGTGGCAGAGCAGCGGCCAGTCCTGCATCAAGCCTTGCATGCGGTCCTCCCATGAAAGGCGGCCAATTTCCCCGTCTTGCGCGGCGTTGTCCAGTGTGGAAGTGCGGCCACAATGCCGCCCGAATGACTCGCTTCGCTGGACTTCAGGCGCGGGGGCGTCGAGTCCGGAGTCGCGCCATGATCCCCGCTTTGACCTATGCCCCGCCGCTTGCCCTGCCCGCGCCCGATGCATTTCGCGCAGCGAACCGGGTCGTGCCGATGAACCGCTTCGACGGGTTGATCGAGCGGGCCGTGTCCGACGCCCACGCCCGCCTCGTCTTTCGCATTCCGGCGCGGCCGGGTTCGGGCTATCGCGAAATCGCGGCGCTGACCGCCCGGAAGGGCGCAACGCCGGCGGTGACGCTGGTGACGCTCGGCGAGGACGGCGCCACCGTTTCGGTCGCGCCCGACGATCCGGAGCTGGCGCTGTTCACCGGTCTGGCGCGGTCCTACGCCGATCTGATGCAGCATTGGGCGGCGGCGTGACGCGTCATCAGCCCTTCATGATCGCCGCCTGCGCCGCGGCGAGGCGCGCGATCGGCACGCGGAAGGGCGAGCACGAGACGTAGTCGAGGCCGACCTTTTCGCAGAAATGGATCGACGCCGGGTCGCCGCCATGCTCGCCGCAGATGCCGAGCTTTATGTCGGGACGGGTGGCCCTGCCTTTCTCCGCCGCCATCTTCACCAGTTCGCCGACGCCGTCGACATCGAGCGAGACGAACGGATCCTGGTCGACCACGCCCTTCTGGCGGTAGATTTCGAGGAAGCTCGCCGCGTCGTCGCGGCTGATGCCGAAGGTGGTCTGGGTCAGATCGTTGGTGCCGAAGGAGAAAAACTCGGCGCTTTCGGCGATGACGTGGGCGCGCAACGCCGCGCGCGGCAGTTCGATCATCGTGCCGACATGGTATTTGATCGTGACGCCGCGCTCTTTCATCACTTGCGCGGCGACGGCGTCGACGCGCTCCTTGACGAAATCGAGCTCCTTTTTCAGCCCCACCAGCGGCACCATGATTTCCGGCACCACCGGCTTGCCGGTGTCCTTCGCCGCCTCCAGCGCCGCTTCCATGATGGCGCGGGTCTGCATTTCGGCGATCTCGGGATAGGTGATCGCCAGGCGGCAGCCGCGATGGCCGAGCATCGGGTTGAATTCGTGCAGCGCCTCGGTGCGCAGGCGCAGCTTTTCCGGCGACACGTCCATCGCCTCGGCGACCTCGGCGATTTCGTCCTCGGATTTGGGCAGGAATTCGTGCAGCGGCGGATCGAGCAGGCGGATGGTGACCGGCAGGCCGGCCATGATCTCGAACAGTTGGACGAAATCGTTGCGCTGCATCGGCAGCAATTTGGCGAGTGCGGCGCGGCGGCCGGCCTCGGTGTCGGCGAGGATCATCTCGCGCATGACGAGGATGCGCTCGTCGTCGAAGAACATGTGCTCGGTGCGGCAGAGGCCGATGCCCTCGGCGCCGAAGGACGCGGCGGTCTTGGCGTCGGTCGGGGTTTCGGCGTTGGCGCGCACCTTCATGCGCCGCGCCACGTCGGCCCAGCTCATCAGCGTGCCGAAATCGCCCGAAAGTTCAGGCTGCAGCATCGGCACGGAGCCCTTCAGCACCTGACCGGCGCCGCCGTCGATGGTGATGATTTCGCCCTTCTTCAGCGACGCGCCGATGCCGATCAGCGTCTCGGTCTTGTAGTCGACGCGCAGCGATCCGGCGCCGGAAACGCAGGGCTTGCCCATGCCGCGGGCGACCACCGCCGCGTGGCTGGTCATGCCGCCGCGCGTGGTGAGGATGCCCTCGGCGGCATGCATGCCGTGAATGTCTTCCGGGCTGGTTTCGACGCGCACCAGGATGACGCGCTTGCCGATGGCCTTCATCGCCTCGGCGTCTCCGGCGTGAACACGATCTCGCCGGTGGCAGCGCCCGGCGAAGCCGGCAGGCCGGAGCCGATGACGATGCGCTGGGCTTTTGGATCGATGGTCGGGTGCAACAGCTGGTCGAGCGTCGACGGTTCGACGCGGCAGACCGCCTCCTCGCGCGTGATCAGGCCTTCATGGGCCATGTCGACGGCGATCTTCAGCGCGGCGCGGGCCGTGCGCTTGCCGTTGCGGGTCTGCAGCATCCACAATTTGCCGCGCTCGACGGTGAACTCCATGTCCTGCATGTCGCGAAAATGCTTTTCCAGCGTTTCAGCCATGTCGGCGAACTGCCGGTACATTTCCGGCATCACCTGTTCCAGCGACGGCTTGTCGGAGCCGGACGCCTTGCGGGCGGCCTCCGACAGGGCTTGCGGCGTGCGGATGCCGGCGACGACATCCTCGCCCTGGGCGTTGACGAGAAACTCGCCATAGAGCGCCCTGTCGCCATTGGACGGGTTGCGGGTGAAGGCGACGCCGGTGGCGCTTTCCTCGCCCATGTTGCCGAACACCATGGCCTGGACGTTGACGGCCGTGCCCCAGCTTTCCGGCAGATCGTGCAGGCGGCGGTAAGTGATGGCGCGCGGGCTCATCCATGAGGAAAACACCGCGCCGATGGCGCCCCACAGCTGGTCGCGCGGATCCTGCGGGAACGGCGTTTCCAGCTCCTCGGCGACGCGCGCCTTGTAGATGTCGACGATCGCGCGCCAATCGTCGGCGGTCAGTTCGGTGTCGAACTCGGCGCCGCGGCGGGCCTTCTCTTCGTCGAGGATTTCCTCGAACACGCCATGGTCGAAGCCGAGCACGACATCGCAATACATCTGGATGAAGCGGCGGTAGGAGTCCCAGGCGAAGCGGTCGTCGCCGGCGTCGCGGGCCAGCGCCTCGACCGTGTCGTCGTTGAGGCCGAGGTTCAGCACCGTGTCCATCATGCCGGGCATGGAGGCGCGAGCGCCGGAACGCACCGACAGCAACAGCGGACGGACGGGATCGCCGAAAGTGCGCCCGGTGATCTTGCCGACGGCGGCCAGCGCCGCATCGACCTGGGCGGCCAGGCCTTCGGGATAAACCTGGCCGTTGGCGTAATAATAAGTGCAGATTTCCGTGGTCAGCGTGAAGCCGGGCGGAACGGGAAGGCCGAGCGCGGCCATTTCGGCAAGATTGGCGCCCTTGCCGCCGAGCAGGTTCTTGTCCTTGGCGCGACCGTCGGCCGCGCCTCCGCCGAATGAATAGACCCATTTGCTTGTCATGGCGGCCTCTCCGCTGATCCTTGTTTCGCCTTAGCCGGTTAGCGCCGGATTCGCTACCGCGCGATGATTTGGCGCAAAGGGTAAAATCGATTTGAACGGTAAAGCGCGCGCTTCCTCCTCGCCACGCCCGGTTTCCCGTCTGGCTGTTGGAGTTGCCGCCCCCTCATCCGGCCCTGCGGGCCACCCTCCCCACGAGGGGGAGGGAAAAGGGGCGTCAGGGAAGACGGGCGGCCGAAGATCGCCTGTCTAAGTAGTATGTGCGACCTCGCGGCCGCCCGTCCGGTGTTTTCGCCCCGGACTGTCGCCGTCATCGGCGCGTCTGCGCCTCGGGCCGTCCTGAAGGGCCGGAACCTGGGGTCTCCGACCAGAGGACCAAACCGTCGTCCTCCGGTTCCGCACCGTCCCCCCGCCCCGGTCCACCGGCTCATGAAACCGGGTTCCCTGTCGCGGGAGGCGGGGCGATTATGCGGCGGGCGCAAAGAGGGTGGACAGATTGGCGAGGGCAGCAGGGGAACAGGGCGCCAGGGCATTGAAAAGGTTGGGAAATGGGCGCGGCGCGCTTTCTCCCCCCGATGCGGGGGAGAAAACGATTTCGACGAATTGGGCGAAGCCCAAGCGTCAGAAATCGCAAGAGGGGGGAACGTCTCACCCGTTAGGCGCTTTTCCCCTCTCTTGCAAAAACCAAGGACTTGGGCGCTGCCCAAGCCCGGGTTTTTGCTTTCTCCCCCGCATCGGGGGGAGACAGGGCCGACGCCCCTGCCCTCACAAATCCAGGGCGCCCTGCCCGCCCTGCTTTTCCTTCGGCGCCTTCTTGAACGCCGTTGTGTCGATCACCGGCAGGCGCGGCACGTCGCGGTAGTTCAGGATGCCGTCGATGGTGAGGATTTGCAGGCGCGGAATGCGGCCGTGACCGGTCTCGACGAAGCCGGCGGCGGCGGCTTCGGCGATCATCGGCTTGGTCGGCGGCTCCAGAGCCAAATTCAGGCCGACGAGCGCCGTGCGAAGCCGACAATGGTCGTTGGGGTAACATTGCCGACACGCCCGGCAGTCCCCCGCACGTGTGGGAGCGAAAAGGGCACGGCGCGCCCGCGCCCCTACCCCGCCTCGCGCAACTGCTCGGCCGTCTGCAGATCGACGCTGACCAGCTGGCTGACGCCCTGCTCGGCCATGGTGACGCCGAACAGGCGGTTCATGCGCGCCATGGTGATGGGGTTGTGGGTGATGATGACGAATTTGGTGTCGGTGGTGCGCGCCATCTCGTCCATCAGATTGCAGAAGCGCTCGACATTGTGGTCGTCGAGCGGCGCGTCGACCTCGTCGAGCACGCAGATCGGCGCCGGGTTGGTGAGGAAGACGGCGAAGATCAGCGCCATGGCGGTCAACGCCTGTTCGCCGCCCGACAGCAGCGTCATCGTCTGCGGCTTCTTGCCCGGCGGGCGGGCGAGGATTTCGAGACCGGCCTCGAGCGGATCGTCGCTCTCGATCAATTGCAGTTCGGCCGTGCCGCCGCCGAACAAATGGGTGAACAGGCGCTGGAACTGGGCGTTGACGACGACGAAGGCCTCGCTCAGGCGCTCGCGGCCCTCGCGGTTCAAATTCTGGATGCCCTGGCGCAGCGTGCGGATCGCCTCGATGACGTCCTCGCGCTCGTTGACGATGGTTTCGAGACGTTCGGACAGTTCTTTCGCCTCTTCCTCGGCGCGCAGATTGACGGCGCCGAGGCGTTCGCGCTCGATCTTCTGGCGCTCCAGCCGGCGTTCGGTCTCGGCGAGGTCGGGCAGCGGCGCATCGACGGCGAGACCGGTGTGGCGGACGACCAGATGCGGCGCGACGCCGAGCGTCTCGGCGATGCGGGCCTCGGTCTCCTTGCGCCGCTCCTCGGCGGCGATCATGCGTTCCTCGGCGCGGCCGCGCGCCTCGCGCGATTGCGACAGGTCGACGATGGCCTGGTTGGCGGCCTTGTCGAGCTGGCTCTGCGCCGATTCGGCCTCGGCGAGACGGTCGGCGGCGTCGCGACGGCGCGTTTCGGCGGCCGACAACTCGTTCATCAAAGCGCGGCGGCGGCGGTCGAGTTCGTCGGGCGCATCGGCGATGGCGGCGAGTTCGCCGGCGGCGTCGGCCCGGCGCGTGGCGAGCGCCGCGATCTGCGCCTCGGCGTTGGCGGCGCGCGCGATCCAGCCGTCGCGGTCGCGGGCGATGACGGCGAGGCGACGCTCACGCGCCTCGGCCTCGCGTTTCAAGCCATCGAAGGCAGCGCGCGCCTCGGCGAAGGCGGCGCGGTCGCCGGCGGTTTTCAGCTGCGCCGCATCGAGCGCGGTCTGCAATCCGGTCAGGTCCGGCTCGGCAAGGAGCGCGGCCTCGGCGGCGGCGAGCGCGCGGCCGGCGTCGTCGGCTTCGGCGGCGAGGCGCAGGCGCGCCTCGGCCAGCGCATCGCGGCGGGCGGCGAGTTCGCCCGAGGCGCGCTCGGCCCCGGCCAGTTCGTCTCGGGCCTCGGCGACGCCTTTCTGCGCGGCGCGCACGGCGTCGCGGGCGGCGCGCTCGGCCTCGATGGCGGTCTTGACCGCCTGACCCGCCTCGGCCAGCGCCGCTTCGGCGACACGGAGCGTTTTGGCCGCGTCGATGGCGGCGGCGTCGAGCTCGGCGAGACGGTTGCGGTTGGCCAGACGCAACGCGGCGGCGGTCGGCGCATCGGCGGACGCCGTCAGCCCGTCCCAACGCCACAGCGCGCCGTCGCGCGAAACAAGGCGCTGGCCGGGGCGCAGCGACGCGGCGAGACGGACGCCGCCGGCCGCGTCGACGACGCCGATCTGGGCCAGACGGCGGGCCAGTTCCGGCGGACCGGAAACGAATTCGGACAGCGGCGTCGCGCCTTCCGGCAGGGCCGGATCGCCGTCGGCGCCGGTCAGGGCCCAATGAACCGGGGCGGAGGCATCGAGCGCCGCATCGAGATCATCGCCAAGCGCGGCGCCGAGCGCCGTCTCGTAGCCGCGCGCCACCGTCAGCCGGTCGAGCACCGGCGGGAACAGGCCGCCTGACTCGGCGTTCAGCAATTTGGCGAGCGTGCGCGATTCGGTGTCGATGCGCTGCACCTCGGCGCGCGCCGCATCGAGCGGCGGGCGGGCGGCGGCCTCGACGGCGCGGGCTTGTTCGACTGTCGGCTCGGCGGCGGCTAGCGCGGTTTCCGCCGCGGCCTGATCGGCTTCGCGGGCGGCGAGCCGCGTCCGCTTCTCGGCCGGATCGGGCAGGCCGGCGATGCGCGCGGCGATGGTGGAGGCTTCGGCGTCGATGCCATCGATCTGGCGGGCGAGACGGGCGGCGCGATCGGCCTCGGCGGCGCGGGCGCGTTCCCCTTGCGCCTGGCGGGCGGCGGCCTCGGCGCGGGCGGCGGTGGCCGCCTGCAACGCCGTTTCGCTTGCGCCGAGCAAGGCCTGCGCCTCGGCAAGCAAGGCGGCGGTACCGGCCTCGCGATCGGCGGCGCCGGCCTGTTCGGAGGCGAGCGTGCGGGCCTCATCGTCGAGGGCGGCGAGCGCCCCGGTCTGATCAGCGAGCGCCTGCTCCTCGCGCAATCGGTCGGCGTCGAACTGGGCAATGCGCTTGTCGAGTTCGTCGCGACGGGCGCGCAGGCGCTCGGCTTCCTCGTCGATCTGGGCCCGTGCGATGGTCAGGCGCTGCAGCGCGGCGGCGGCGACGGCTTCCGCCTCGCGCAGGCCTGGCAGCTTCTGCGCGGCGATCGCCTGCGCCTTGGCCGCTTCCATCTGCGCGGCAGCGCGTTCGCCGACGAGGCTGGTCGCCTGCGCCAGCGCCGATTGCGCCTCGCCCTCGGCAGCCTTGGCGGCGGTCCAGCGCAAATGCAGCAGGATCGCCTCTGCCTCGCGGATATCGGCCGACAGGATCTTGAAACGGCTCGCCTGGCGGGCCTGACGCTTCAGGCTTTCGATCTGGGCGCCAAGTTCGCCGGTGACGTCGTCGAGGCGTTCGAGGTTCTGCTCGGCGGCACGCAGGCGCAGTTCCGCCTCGTGGCGGCGCGAATGCAGGCCGGAAATGCCGGCCGCCTCCTCCAGCAGCGCGCGGCGCGCCTGGGGCTTGGCCTGGATCAGTTCGCCGATGCGGCCCTGCCCGACCATCGACGGCGAACGCGCGCCGGTCGAGGCGTCGGCGAACAGCAATTGCACGTCGCGGGCGCGGGCCTCCCTGCCGTTGATGCGGTAGGCCGAGCCCGCCTCGCGCTCGATGCGGCGCGTGACCTGCAATTCGTCGGCGTCATTGAAGGCGGAAGGCGCAGTGCGCGTCTGGTTGTCGAGGAACAGCGTCACCTCGGCGGTGTTGCGCGACGGGCGGGTGGCGGAACCGGAGAAAATGACGTCGTCCATGCCGGACGCGCGCATATTCTTGTATGAGCTTTCGCCCATCACCCAGCGCAGCGCTTCGACCAGGTTCGACTTGCCGCAACCGTTCGGCCCGACCACGCCGGTCAGGCCGGATTCGATGACGAATTCCATCGGATCGACGAAGGATTTGAAGCCGAGCAGGCGCAGGCGGGAAAAACGCATGGTCAACACCCCGTCGCGCGTTGGCGCGCGCGGCGGGGCGACAAGCCCGGCCGGTCAGAGGCCGGCGAAAATGGCCGCCATTTGTTCAATCGACATCGCCCCTGGGTATTTGCCGCCGTTGATGAAGAAAGTCGGGGTGGAATCGACGCCAAAATCCTTCTCGCCCCGGTCCTTGACCGCGCGGACGTTGTCGAGAAGCTTCTGGTCCGTCAAGCAAGCCTCGAAGGACTCCTGTGTAAAACCGGCCAAACGGGAGATTTGCAGCAGCGCCGCCTTGGCGTCCTGGGCCCCGGCCCAGGTTTCAAGCTGTCGGAACAGCACGTCGACCATGGCTTCGCGCTTGTCGCCGGCGCAGCGCGCCAGCATGAACGCGGCCTCGGCGCGCGGATCGAAGGGGAATTCGCGCAGCACGAACCGCACCTTGCCGGTATCGATCCAGTCCTTCTTCAGCGCCGGAAACGTCTCGGCATGGAAATGGGCGCAGTGGCCGCAGGTGGCGGAAGCGTATTCGACGATGGTGATCGGCGCGCCCTCCTTGCCCATCCACAGATCGGGCAAGGCGCCGGGTTCGATGAGCTTGGCCATGTCGACGGTCGCGGCCGGCTTGGGCGCCTCGACGGCGGGCTTGGCCGGCTCGGCCGGTTTGGCTGGCTCGGCCGGTTTCGCCGGTTCGGCGGGCTTGGCCGGTTCGGTGGGCTTTTCTTCCGAGCAGCCGGCAAGCATCAGCGCCCCGGCGGCGATGCCGGACAGGAGCAAGCGGCGGTCGAGGATCGTGGACATGCGAATCACCTTGTTTGCGAGCGATTGTGCACCGGGCGGCGGCGCGAAGGCGAGGCCGGCGGCCTATTTGCCACTGCTTTCGCACGAGGGAAACGGCCGAATTCGGGCGTTTCGGTGAAAAACGAACACGTTTTGGTCAACGCACCTTCTTCTCGGCGAGAACGGAGCGGCCGAGCGCCTCGAGCGCCTCGCGCAGGCCGGCATCGTCGACGCCCTCGGTGCGCCGGTGCAGCGAGGCTTCCTCGTCGGCCGACAGGCGGCGCGGCGCGGGCCGGCGCGGCGGCGTTGAATTGACCGGTTTTTGCAGGATGCGGACGCGTTCGACCGCCTCGAATCCGAGCAGAGCATTCACCCGGCCGATCACTTCGCCGGCCTCGTGCTGCAGGCGCATCGCCGCCACCGCCTCGCAGGCGACGACCAATTGTCCGGCGCGAAACGGCTCATCCTCGGAAAGGCGGCGCGGCCAGGCGATCTTCTCCGGCCGCGTGACGGCCGCCAGGCGCGGCCCGGCGATTTCTTCCCACGATTGCAGCAGCATCAGCGAAATGCCGGCGCGCTTGCGCAGCAACGGATCGACAACGCCGCCGACGAGATCGCCGAGTGGCCGGGGATTGCCGCCGCGTTTCTCAGCCGCCATGATGGGCCGGTCCCTTTCATTTCCGGTCCTTATGCCCGAAAAACGCCCTGTACGGAACGATTTCGCCGCGCGTCTCCTCGCTTGGTACGACGCCCATGCGCGCGACCTGCCGTGGCGCACGCCACCCGGATCGGTCGAACGGGCGGACCCGTATCGCGTCTGGCTGTCGGAAATCATGCTGCAACAGACGACGGTGGAGGCGGCAAAGCCCTATTTCGCCCGCTTCATCGCCCGCTGGCCCGATGTGGCGGCGCTCAACGCCGCGCCGCTCGACGAGGTGATGAAGGCGTGGGCCGGCCTCGGTTACTACTCCCGCGCCCGCAATCTGAAGGCCGCGGCCGACGCGGTGATGCGCGAGCATGGCGGCCGTTTTCCCGACAACGCCGCGGCGCTGAAATCGCTGCCGGGCGTCGGCGACTACACCGCCAACGCCATCGCGGCGATCGCCTTCAACCGGGCCGAACCGGTGGTCGACGGCAATGTCGAACGGGTCATCGCCCGCCACCGCGCCCTTTGGGAACCTCTACCAGCGATCAAGAAGGCGATCCGGGGCATTGTCACGGCTTTGGTTCCGGCCGACCGTCCGGGCTATTTCGCCCAAGGCATGATGGATCTCGGCGCGACGATCTGCGCGCCGAAGCGGGCCGCCTGCGATACCTGCCCGATCGCCCAGGATTGCGCCGGGCGGGGCAATCCCCTCGCCTTTCCCGTCCGGGCGATCAAGGCGGCCAAACCGGTTCGGCGCGCCGCCGCGTTCGTGGCGGTGAACGAACGGGGCGACGTGCTGCTGCGCAATCGCCCCGCCAAGGGTCTGCTGGCCGGCATGAGCGAGCCGCCGACCAGCGCGTTTTCGTCGCGCGCCGACGGTGCGACTGGCGTTTCGGCCGCGCCCTTCGCCGGTGAATGGCGCGCTTGCGGCGTTGTCGATCACGTGTTCACCCATTTCCAACTGCGGCTGGACATCTGGCGCGCCGAGGTCGGCGCCATGGCGGCCCCGGCGGATCACTGGTGGACGCCCCGCCGCGCGCTCGACGGCGAGGCCTTGCCGAGCGTGATGAAAAAAGCCATCGCGGCGGCGTTGAGCGACGGAAAACCAAACGCATGATCTCGCTCATCCGCCACATCGTCTTCGACATCGGCAAGGTGCTGATCCATTACGATCCGGACATCCCGTTCCGCGACCTCATCCCGGACGCCGAAAAACGTCGCTGGTTCCTCGGCAACGTGTGCACGGGCGCGTGGAACGCCGAACAGGATCGCGGCCGGCCGTGGCCGGAGGCGGAAGCGCTGCTGATCGCCGAATTCCCGGATTGGGAAGGCGAAATCCGCGCTTTCCGGCAAGGCTGGCGCGAGATGGTCAGCCACCCCTACGACGACACGGTGGCGCTGTTGCACGAGACCATCGCCGCTGGCCATGACGTGACCATGCTGACCAATTTCGCCGCCGACACTTTCGCCGAGGCGCGGGTGATCTACCCCTTTCTCAATGCATCGCGCGGGATCACCGTTTCCGGCGAAATCGGAATGATCAAACCCGATCGGGCGATTTTCGACCACCATGCGAGGACCTTCGGACTTGAACCGGCGGCGACCCTGTTCATCGACGACAGCGCCAAGAATGTCGAAGCCGCCATCGCGGCCGGCTGGCAGGCGGTGCCATTCACCGGTGCGGCGGAACTCAAGGCCGATCTCGTCAGGCTCGGCGTATTCGGGGGCTGACCGGTTTCAAGCCTGGCCGGGCCGCCAATCCGGCGGGGCCAGTTCGAAATTGTCGAAAACGAATCCTGGCGCGACGGTGCAACTCACCAGCGTCCAGTCGCCGAGCGTCTCGGCCGCCTGCCACCAGCCGGGCGGAACGACATGCTGCGGGCGTTCGCCTGCGGCGAGGTCGACGCCGAGAGGCTTGGCTTTCGGTCACACCGTCTTCCGAAAGCTTCAGGCGGATCGGCGCACCGGCGTGGTAGAGCCAGACCTCGGCCGAACCGTGCACCCGGTGCCAATGCGAGGGATTGCCGCGCTCGAGCAGGAAATAGATCGCCGTCGAATGGCCGCGCGCGTCCGGACCCGCATCGCGAAAGGTCTGGCGGAACCAGCCGCCTTCCGGGTGGCGTTCGAGTTGCAGCATGGCGATGATGTCGGCGGCGTTCGGCATGCCTTGCTCCATTTTCAACATGGCCGGTTCAATGGACTCGGCTAAGCGAATTCGCGCGGCGGCGACCGTTCGATCAAGCGATCCATTCGTCGGGAATGTCGAGCGCCTCGGCGAGTCGCCGAACGGTTTCGGACGCGCCTTTCTTGGCGCCGCTCTCAAGTTCGGAAAAATAGCCCTGCGTGATCCCGGCTCGGGAGGCGAGTTCCTTCTGGGTCAGGTTTCGCCAGCGTCGCAGCGCATGCAGGCGGCTCTCGCCGCGAAGCAGGGCCGCGCCAACGTCCGCCGGCAGGGTTTTGACGGGATTGGCCGCGAGTTCCGCCTTGCGCGCATCGTACAGCGCGATGTCGTCCTCCTCCTCATCGCGCGCGGCGGACAGCAGGACCTCGTAATCGGCGCGCGACATCAGCACCATTTCCTCGCCGCCGGGGCTGCGGATGATTTGAACAGTCATGATCGCCGCTCCTCGCTTACCGGTAGGTCGTGGTTTCGCGTTTGCCGATATAGATCGCCAGAATCGTCGATCGATCCTCGTCGAACAGCACGCGATAGCGACCGACACGCAACCGGAAACCGTCACGGCCACTCAGATTCCTGACATCGCCTTCGCCCGAGACAGCATAACGGACCAGCCCGGCCTCGACCGATTGCCGCGCCTCCGACGGCAAACCATCCAGATCCCGCGCCGCCTGATGCGTAAAAATGATGGTCTTCATGGCGAATTATCGCCATTATTGCTGATATGTCAATTGATATCGCTATAAATATCTCTCCCATGATTCACCGGAAATGCAAAGCGCCCGGAGCAAGCCCCGGGCGCCTCTGACTCGGACGGTGACTGGAGACGCGCCGCCGAGCGAACGGTGTCAGCCGCCGGCGGCGGCCATGTCTGCGCGCACCAAGCTGCGCAGATCGTCGATCGGGGAGAGCCGACCATCGATTTCGGTGTGCCAGAACGTCCAGCCGTTGCAGGCGTCGAGACCTTGGGAAAGCGCGCCTACCTTGTGGATGGAGCCGGCGTGAATTCCCGAAACCAAGGTTCCATCGGCGCGCACGATCGCGGCGTGGCGGCGTTTGGCGTCGAACAGGTGCGTTCCGGGCTTCACCAGACCGGATTCGATGAGGCTGATGAAGGCGACGCGCGGCTCGGCGCGTTTTCCCGTCAGGACCTGCAACTCGGCCGTTTTCAGCGGCTCGACGGCGGCGATGCGGGCGCGGGCGGCGGCAATGTAGTCGTCTTCGCGATCGATGCCGACAAAATGCCGGCCGAGTTTTTGGCCACGGCGCCGGTGGTGCCGCTGCCGAAGAACGGGTCTAGCACGATGTCGCCCGGCTTGGTCGACGCCATCATGATGCGGGCGAGCAGCGCTTCCGGCTTCTGGGTCGGATGGACCTTGTCGCCGGCCGCGTCCTTCAGGCGTTCCGACCCGGTGCAAATGGGAAACAGCCAATCGGAGCGCATCTGCACATCGTCGTTGGCGGCCTTCATGGCCTCGTAGTTGAAGGTGTATTTTTTCGCATTGGCGTCGCGCGAGGCCCAGATCATCGTCTCATGGGCGTTCTGGAACCGCCGGCCCTTGAAATTCGGCATCGGATTGGTCTTGCGCCAGACGATGTCGTTGAGGATCCAGAAGCCCAGATCCTGCATGGCCGCGCCGACGCGGAAAATGTTGTGGTAGGAGCCGATCACCCAGATGGAGCCGGTCGGCTTCAGCACGCGGCGCGCGGCGAGCAGCCAGGCGCGGGTGAAGGCGTCATAGGCGGCGAAGCTTTCGAACTGGTCCCAATGGTCGTCGCAGGCGTCGACCTTCGACTGGTCCGGCCGGGCGAGATCGCCATTGAGCTGAAGATTGTAGGGCGGATCGGCGAAGACGACGTCGACCGAATGTTCGGGCAAACGGTTGAGCGCGGCGACGCAATCGCCCTTGATGATCGTGTCCAGCCAATCGGCTTTCGACGCGGAAATTTCTTCGAGAACCCGGACTGCCGACATGACGCACCGATACGCTGGACTGACACCGGCGCATGGTTGACGATCAGGGTTAATGTCGGGTGTGCGGACATGGTTAACGAAACGACAAAACGACTGCCGATTGCGCCGGCGGTGAAGTCATGGCAGGTAACCGGCGGGGCATTCGCAGTTCATATTTTCTCACGAGGCCAATGATGATCGCGCTCCGCCTGCTCGCCCTGCTGCTTTTTTCCGTCCTGCCCGGCCTCGCCCAGGCGGCCGATCGCGCCATCATCGTCTTCGACGCATCGGGCTCGATGTGGGCGCAGATCGACGGCAAGGCGCGCATCGAAATCGCGCGGGAAACCATGACCACGGTCCTGAGGACCGTGCCGGCGACGATGGAACTCGGCCTGATCGTCTATGGCCACCGCGAAAAAGGGTCATGCACCGATATCGAATTGGCGGTGCCGCCGGCGGCCGGGTCGGCGCAGGCGATTGCCGATTTTGTCAATGGCGTGAACCCGAAAGGCAAGACGCCGCTTTCTGCTTCGGTCAAGCAGGCGGCCGAGGCGCTGCGTTTCACCGAGGAAAAGGCGACCGTCATTCTCGTCACCGACGGGCTGGAGACGTGCGACGCCGATCCCTGCGCGCTGGCCAGCGAACTGGAAAAGGCCGGCGTCGATTTTACCGCCCATGTCGTCGGCTTCGCGTTGACCGACGAAGAGGGCAAACAGGTGGCGTGCCTGGCCGAAAACACCGGCGGCAAATATTTGCAGGCCAAGGACGCCGGCCAGCTCGAAGGCGCACTGGCGGAAGCAGTCGTGGTCCAGCCGGCGCCCGCGCCGGCGCCGGAAACGCCGAAGGAACTGGAGTTCAACGTCGAGGCGCAGGCGCTCCTGTCGGACGCCGTTCCGCTCGGCGGCGATAATCACGACGTGTTCTGGGAGTTCTTCGCGCTCGACGCATCCGGCAAAAAGGCGGAGAAAGCGACCGAATACAATTATGGCGGCGCGCTGAAGTTCAAGCTTCCCGCCGGCAGATATCTCGCCCATGCCCGCCTCGGCAGGATTGAGCGCGAGATGGAAATCGACGCCAAGGCCGGCGAAATGACGCCAGTCAACATGGTTTTCGACGCCGGGCGGGTGACGCTGATTCCGGTCTTCGTCGCGGGCGGGCCGGAGGCGGGCGACATCGCCTTCGTCGGCGGCAAGTTCAAGGACGGCGAGGACACCGGCTATGGCAAGTTCAAATTCTACGCCTCGGCCGGGCCGGTCGAGGTTTTCGGGCGGATCGGCAAGGCGGAAACGACGGAAACCTTCGACCTCAAGGCCGGCGAAGACGTGGAGAGACCCGTCGCGATCGCAGCGGGATTGATCGTTACGAACGCCGTGTACGCCGAAGGCGGCGACAAGGTCGACACCCATGACCTGCGCGTCGACATCGTTGCCGGCAAAAAGGACATCAGCGGCAACCGGAACGGCTTGGCCGGCAGCTACGGGGCCGACCAGAAACTCTATGTGCCGGCGGGCGACCATGTGTTTATCGGCAAACTCGGCGAAGTGACGGCGGAAATGCCGGTCAGCGTCGGCGCAGGCGAGCGCGCGGAGCCCGTGCTGGTGCTGAACGCCGGCGTTTTGGCGATTTCGGCGCCGGGAGCCCGGCGCATCGACATCCTCGCCGGCAAAAAGGACATCAGCGGCAACCAAAAAAACCTGTCGGGCAATTACGGCGACAAACACAACGCGTATCTGTCTCCGGGCGAATACGAAATCCGTGTGGAGTACGACGGCGATAAGGCGGCGAAATCGGCGAAGGCGACGGTGAAGGCCGGCGAGCGGACGGAAACGACGGTGGAATGAACGCCGGGCGGCGGCATTTGCCCTGCCCGGCGCTATCGTCTATGAGCGCGGCCTTTCCGGGATAACGGGACGACCGCGCATGCCAGACCTTGTCATTTTCGATTGCGACGGCGTCATCGTCGACAGCGAGATCATCGCCGCCACCGTCGAGGCCGAGATGCTGGCCGAAGCCGGCGTCGCCATCGCCGCCGAGGACATCATGGCGCGCTACGCCGGGCTGACCTTCCGCGACATTCTGCTGTCGGTCGAACGCGACGCGCAGGTTCCGCTGTCCGCCTCGCTGCTCGATCGCTGCCATGCCGAAGTCGACCGCCGTCTCGCGACCGAATTGAACGCCATCGACGGTGTCGAAAGGGCCATCGCCTCGGCCGGCGAACGTTTCTGCATCGCCTCCAATTCTAATGCGGACCGCATCGCCATGATGTTGCGCAAGACCGGTCTGGCGGACCTGTTCGACGGCAACATCTATTCCGCCTTCGATGTACCGAACGGCAAGCCGAAACCGGCGCCGGACGTGTTCCTGCACGCGGCGCGGGCGATGGGAGCGGAACCGGCGCGCACCATCGTGATCGAGGATTCGGTTCATGGCGTCAAAGCGGCGAAGGCCGCCGGCATGCGGGTGATCGGGTTCACCGGCGGCGCCCATTCCTGGCCCGGCCATGCCGACGCGCTGACCGAGGCCGGCGCGGAGACGGTGGTGCGCCGCCACGCCGACGTGCCGGCGACGATCGAGGCGCTGATGTTGTGGAACGAGCCGGTTTGAGCGTTATTGCGTCGCCGGCTTCTTCTTTGCCGGCGCGCCCTCGTCGTATCCGGCAAAGACCTTGATCGAGCGGTCGGCCGGACCGGGGAAAATCACTTCCTGATCGGAAAAGACGAATTGGGTGGCCTGCGTCGGATCGCTCACCTGCACCTGATACTGGTGCAATTGCGTATACAGCACCTCCCCGCCGCGCGTCACCACGACGCGGATCGGCATGACGATCGAGCCGGAGGCAAAGGCCGCGCCGGGCACGATCTTGCCGGCGACAGCGACGTTCATGACCACGTTGCCGCCGGAATAGGCGCAGGCCCTGGTCACATCGGCAATCGAGGCCTGATAAACGATGTCGCCCGGCCGCGCCGCCGCGTCGTCCAGCGGCTCGACTTCGGCAGCGCGTTTCTTGGCGCCGGATTTGTATTTGTTGAAGAACGCCGTTCCCTCGCGCAATTCGACAGAGGGACAATGGGCTCGCAATTCGGACTGGGTGATTTTCGCCGGCGGCGCCTCGTCGGCTTTGCCAATGCCGAGATCGAGCGTCTTGCCGCCCGGCTGACAAGCGGCGACGGCAAAAGTAAAGCCAAGAACGACGGAAACAGGAAGAAGGCGGCGATACGTCACTTTGGTCCTCGCGGAAACGCTTTTCTGGCGGGCGGGGAGCCTCTATAGCAGCGGCGCGGCCAAATTGCGACCGGCAAACGGCCGCCGGAAAACCGGGAAAGGCAAGACGATGCGCTATGTTTCCACACGCGGCGACGCGCCGGAACTCGGCTTCCGCGACGCCATGATGGCGGGGCTGGCGCGCGATGGCGGTCTGTATCTGCCGGCGGAATGGCCGCGGTTTCTCGGCGGCGGATAAGGGCGATGCGGGGCCTCGCCTATCCCGATCTGGCGATCCGCGTGCTGACGCCTTTCGTCGAGGGCGAAATCGATCCGGCGACTTTCGCCAAGCCAGACCGGGGCCAACGAGTTCGTATTGGAGCTGTTCCACGGGCCGACGCTGGCCTTCAAGGACGTGGCGATGCAATTGCTCGCCCGCCTGATGGACCATGTGCTGGCCGAGCGCGGCGAGCGCGCCACCATCGTCGGCGCGACTTCGGGCGACACTGGCGGCGCGGCGATCGACGCCTTTGCCGGCCGGCCGCGCACCGACATTTTCATCCTGTTTCCCGAAGGGACGCGTCTCGCCGGTGCAGCAGCGCCAGATGACCGCCAACGCGGCGAACGCCCATGCGCTGGCCATCGAAGGCACTTTGACGATTGCCAGGCGCTGGTGAAGGCGATGTTCAACCATCGCAGCTTCCGCGACCAGATGCGGCTGTCGGGCGTCAATTCGATCAACTGGGCCCGGATCATGGCCCAGATCGTCTATTATTTTTCCTCCGCCCTTTCGCTCGGCGCGCCGGATCGGCCGGTCTCCTTTACGGTGCCGACCGGCAATTTCGGCGATGTCTTCGCTGGTTGGGCCGCGCAGCAAATGGGCCTGCCGGTCGAGCGTTTCGTCATCGCCACCAACGAAAACGATATCCTCGCCCGGGCGCTGGAGACAGGCCGCTACGAGATGCGCGGCGTCACGCCGACGACGTCGCCGTCGATGGACATTGAAATTTCGTCCAATTTCGAACGCCTGCTGTTCGAGGCGGGCGGACGCGACGCCGGCGCGGTGCGCGACGCCATGGCCGGACTGAAACAATCGGGCGCTTTCGCCATCGCGCCGAAATCGCTCAACGTCATTCGGTCCGGTTTTTCGGCCGGCCGTTCGGCCATGGACGAAACGGCGGCGACAATCCGGACCTTGCGCGCGCAATCCGGTTATCTCGCTGATCCGCACACGGGAACCGCTTTCGCCGTGGCGCGCCGCCAACCGCCTTCAGCGACACCGATGATCGTACTGTCGACGGCGCATCCGGCGAAGTTCCCCGACGCGGTCCGGGCCGCGTGCGGCGTCAATGCGGCGCTGCCCGAATGGCTTTCCGGCCTGATGGAGTCCAGGGAAAGATTCGAAACGCTTTCCTCCGATATCAAAATGGTGGAAAATCATATCAGCCGCCGCAGGACGGGCCGGGGGGGGGGCCGGGGGGGAAGGGGCAGAGGGGGGACGGGGGGGGGGGCCGCGCGGGGGGGGGGGGGGGGGGGGGGGGGGGCGCCGGCCCCCGGGGGGGGGGGGCGGCCGGGCCGCCCGCGGGGGGGGGGGGGGGGGGGGGGGGGGATCGTCATTGCCGCGCAAGACGCGGCGCGAGCAGAGCCGGGCCACGGAACGCTGAACGAAGGGTCGAGCATGGTCGTTGAAGTCAGTCGCCTGTCCAACGGCCTCACCGTCGCGACCGAAACCATTCCCCATCTCGAAACGGCCGCGCTCGGCGTCTGGGTCAAGTCCGGAGCGCGCAACGAGCGCGACGACCAGCATGGCGTCGCCCATTTGCTAGAGCACATGGCGTTCAAGGGGACTTCGCGGCGCAGCGCCTTCCAGATCGCCGCGCAGATCGAGAATGTCGGCGGCGAAATCAACGCGGCGACAAGCGTCGAAACCACGTCCTTCTATGCCCGGGTGATGAAGGACGACGTGCCGCTGGCGGTCGACATCCTGGCCGACATCCTCACCGATTCGACCTTCGATCCGCTCGAACTGGAGCGCGAACAGCACGTCATCCTGCAGGAAATCGGCGCGGCGGACGATACGCCGGACGACATCATTTTCGACCGCTTCACCGAAACCGCCTTCCGCCATCAGACGATCGGCCGGTCGATCCTCGGCACGCCGGCCTCGGTGCAATCCTTCACCTCGGCCGAATTGCGCAGCTACATGGACAGCCAGTACGGCGCCGAGCGCATGGTGGCCGTCGCGGCCGGCGCGGTCCGCCACGACGATTTCGTCCGCGAAGTCGAAAACCGCCTCGGATCGTTTCGCGCCAAGGCGGAAGCGCCGCTGCCGCAACTCGCCCACTATGTCGGCGGCGATTACCGCGAATTCCGCGACCTGATGGATGCCCAGATCGTTCTCGGCTTCGAGGGACGCCCCTATCACGCCCGCGATTTTTATACCTCGCAATTGCTGTCGATGATCCTCGGCGGCGGCATGTCGTCCCGCCTGTTCCAGGAAATCCGTGAAAAACGGGGTCTGTGTTATTCAATCTACGCTTTCCATTGGGGCTTTTCGGACACCGGATCGTTCGGCGTTCACGCCGCCACCGGCGCCGACGACATCGGCGAACTTGTGCCGCTGATCCTGACCGAGCTGCTTGAGGCCGGAAAATCCATTTCGAAGGAAGAAATCGATCGCGCCCGGGCGCAGTACCGCGCCGGCCTGGTCCTGTCGGCCGAGAGCCCGGCGAGCCGCGCGGCGCAGATCGCCCGGCAGATATTGCTGCATGGGCGCACCATTGCCATGGACGAATTGCTGGATCGCCTGTCGGCGATCACGCCGGAGCGCCTGACCGACCTGTCGCAGCGCCTGTTTGCCGGACGGCCGACGGTCGCCGGCATCGGCCCGATCGGGGCCTTGCCCTCCATCGACGACATCACCGATCGACTGTCGGGCAGGTCGCGCGTCGAGCGCCGCGTAGCCGTCTGAGGCGTCGCTGGCATGTTCGGCCTTACGCCAGCAAAATCGCCGACGCCGATCCTCGAAGGCCGGACAATCCTGCTTCGCCCGCCGCTGAAAGGCGATAGCGCCGAATGGCGGGCGTTGCGCGAACAAAGCCGGACGTTCCTGACCCCGTGGGAGCCGCAATGGGCGGCCGACGAACTGTCGGAAAGGGCTTTCCGGTTGCGCCTCGGCCAATGGCAGCGCGACGCCATCGCCGGTACGGCGCATTCCTTTCTCATCGTGGACAAGAGCACCGGATGCCTATCCGGCGGCATTTCGGTCTTCAACATCCGTCATGGCGCGGCGGAATCGGGCGAGATCGGCTACTGGATGGGCGAAGGCCACGCCGGCCGCGGCCGCATGGGCGAAGCGCTGGCACTGCTGACCGATTGGTGCTTCGCTGGCCTTGGCTTGCGCCGCATCGTGGCAGCCTGTATTCCCGACAATCAGCGTTCCCGGCGCGTGCTGGAAAAGCCGGATTCGCCTGCGAAGGCGTGGTGCGGTCCTATCTGCGCATCAATGGCGCAAGACGGACCATTTGCTTTTTCGCTCGTCGCGCCGGACGACGCAGCGACCTGGACCGGGGACTGAACGATTTGGGCGTTTTCGCCAACACCGCCAAACGGATAGCGGCGTTCATCGTCCTGTTCGCCATTGCCTTCTGGCCGGGATTGGCAAGTGCTGTCGAACCGATCAAGATCGCGCGCGGCGATGTCGCCCTCGATCTCTCCGGCGCGCTCGAACTCCATCGCGCCGCCGGCGACAAGATCCAGGTTTCGACCGTGCCCGGCTCGGACGGCATCGTGCGCCGCATCGAGGTGGAATCGTCGGGCGACGGCGGATCGGGCGATTGGGGGGTTTTCGCGCTTGCCAACACCTCCGACCGGCAAATCGACCGGCTGATCGTGGCGCCGCATTACCGGCTCGCCGGCTCCGGCGTCATCTGGCCCGATCTCGGCTCTCGCCGCATCGTGGCGATCACGCCGTCGGAAGGCTTCTCGCTCGAACGCCAGGACAGCGCCGATTCGGACGTGTTCCTGATCACGCTCGATCCGGGAACCGTCATCACTTTCGTTGCCGAACTGGGTGCGCCGAATGTGCCGCAGGTTTATCTGTGGGACCCGGACGCCTATGTGAAGACGCTCAATTCCTACACGCTGTTCCACGGCATCGTCATCGGCATCGCCGGATTGCTGGCGCTGTTCCTGACCATCCTGTTCGTGGTCAAGGGCACGACGCTGTTTCCGGCGACGGCGGCGCTTGCCTGGGCGGTGCTGGCCTATATCTCGGTCGATTTCGGTTTTCTCGACAAAATCGTCGTGCTGACGCCGGCGGGCGAGCAATTCTGGCGGGTCGGCGCCGAAATCGCGCTGGCCATCACGCTGGTCGTCTTCCTGTTCTCCTACCTCAACCTCAATCGCTGGCACGGCCATTTCGCCTATGGCGCTCTGGCCTGGATCGCCGCGCTCGGCGTGATCGCGGCGGTGGCCATTTACGATCCGGCGATCGCCTCCGGCATCACGCGCATGTCGCTTTTCGCGACCGCCATCGCCGGAGTCGGCCTGATCGGCTGGCTGGCGGCGCGCGGCTACGATCGCGCCGTGATGCTGGTGCCGAGCTGGATCATGGTTCTGGTGTGGATCGCCGGCGCATGGATGACCGTTTCGGGCGCACTCGATAACGACATCATTCAGCCGGCGATCGGCGGCGGAATGATCCTGATATCGCTGCTGATCGGCTTCACGGTGATGCAGCATGCGCTGGCGGGCGGGCAGATCAACCAGGGCCTGTTCTCCGATGTCGAACGGCAGGCCATGGCGATGGCCGGCTCGGGCGACACGGTTTGGGACTGGGACGTGCCGCGCGACCGCATCGTGACGCGACCCGATCTTGCCGAACCGCTCGGCATGGAGCGCGGCGCGCTGCAAACGGCGGCGCGCAACTGGCTGCCGACGCTGCATCCCGACGACCGCGATCACTTCCGCACGACGCTGGACGTGGTGCTGGAGCATCGGCGCGGGCGGGTGACGTTGACTTTCCGCCTGCGCGGCGCCGACGGGCACTATCGTTGGTACCATCTCAAGGCCCGTCCGGTTGTCGGTTCCGACGGCGAAGTGGTGCGCTGCGTCGGTACGCTGACCGACGTGACGGAAGCGAAGAAATCGGAAGAGCGCCTGGCCACGAGCGCCGTCCATGACAATTTGACCGGCCTGCCGAACCGGGAACTGTTCCTCAATCGCCTCGATGCCGTGATCGCCATCGCCAGGGTCGACGAGAACATTCGCCCGTCGGTGTTCGTTATCGACATCGACCGGTTCAAGCACGTCAATGACGGACTCGGCATGTCGGCCGGCGACACCATCCTGTTGACCCTGTCGCGCCGGCTTAACCGGCTGATCAAGCCGCAGGATTCGTTGTCGCGCTTCTCCGGCGACCAGTTCGCGCTGATGCTGGTGTCGGAGCAGGATCCGGCCAAGATCGCCGCCGTCGCCGACGCCATCCGTCAGGCGATCCGCGCGCCGATCACTTTCGCCAAGCGCGAAATCGTCCTGACCGCCTCGATCGGGCTGATGAGCTGGTCCGCCGGCCAGCCTTCGGCGGAGGATTTGCTCAAGGACGCCGAACTCGCCATGTACCAGGCCAAGCGTTTCGGCGGCGACCGCATCGAGCCCTTCCGCCCGGCGTTTCGTTCCTCCGGCTCCGACCGGCTGCAAATCGAATCCGATCTCAGGCGCGCCATCGAGCGTGGCGAAATCCGCCTCGCCTATCAGCCGATCCTGCGTCTTGCCGACAATACGGTCGCCGGGTTCGAAGCGCTGCTGCGCTGGGAGCATCCGCGCCGCGGCACGATTTCGCCATCCGAATTCATTCCGGTGGCGGAAAATTCCGATCTGATCGTGCCGCTCGGCCTGTTCGCCATGCAGAAGGCGGCGGAGGATCTGGCGGGGTGGCTGAAACCGATCGGCGAGCCGCCGCTGTTCGTTTCGGTCAATCTGTCGAGCCGCCAGTTGATGCGTCAGGATCTGGTCACCGATGTCCGCTCGGCGTTGGCGCGTGCCGGTCTCAAGGCGCGCTATTTCCGTCTCGAACTGACCGAATCGCTGATCATGGACAATCCCGAACAGTCGATGCGGGTGTTGGCGAAGCTCAAGGGCCTCGGCATCGGCTTGTCGCTCGACGATTTCGGCACCGGCTATTCGTCCTTGTCCTATCTGACCCGATTTCCCTTCGACACCATCAAGATCGACAAGAGCTTCCTCGACGACCGCAGCCAGCGACGGCTCGTGCTGTTGCGCTCGATGGTCAACATGGCGCATGAACTCGGCCTGTCGGTGGTGACCGAGGGCGTATCGGACGACAGCGACGCCTCGGCTCTGACGGCGATGGGCTGCGAATATGTGCAGAGTTTCATGTTCGGCGCTCCGATCGGCGCCGACGCCGTACAGCGCCTGCTGAGCCAGCAATTCCCGCTCGCTCAGGCGTGACCGGCGACAGGGCTCAGGAAAGCCGGCTTGACGCCGAAACACGACAAAACGCGATCGTATTTGCCGTCAATGTCGGGGTCGAAGAGCAGCTCCGGCGTGGCCGGAAAATTCAGCCACGAATTCTCGGCGATCTCGCTTTCGAGCTGACCGGCGCCCCAACCGCTGTAGCCGAGAGTCATCAAGGCTTGTCGCGGCCCGGCGCCGCCCATGATGGCGCGAAGGATGTCGACGGTCGCGGTCAGGCTCAGCGCCTTGGTCAAAGACACGGTCGACTGCACATTGTAATCGGCGCTGTGCAGCACGAAGCCGCGGCTGCGGTCGACCGGTCCGCCATTGCGCACCTTGAATTCGCGGGCCGGCGCCGGCAAGCGAATGGCGTCGTCCTCGCCGATCAGGCCGAGCTGGACCAGGATGTCGGTGAACGGCAAAGCCTGTATCCGGTTGACGATCAATCCCATCGCGCCCTCGTCGGAATGGGCGCAAATGTAGATCACGGTTCGGGCGAAACGCTCGTCCTTCATCGTCGGCATGGCGACGAGGAACTGGTTGGCGAACACACCGGTCGCCTTTGGAGGAACACCGAATTGCTGCATCGGCCGATCATGCGCCATTTTGCCATGGCTGAAAAGCGGCTGCGCGCAGGCCGCTCTCGACAAGTTCAAGTCCGCGCCCTTGCGCGGCGGGGCTTCGCTCGCCATTTTGGCGGCATGAAGCGAATTGTCCTGCTCATCGCCGCCCTTGCCGCCGCCCCGCCGGCTTTGTCGTCCTCGTCGGAGACCGTTTCGGGCGACGGCGTCGAATTGCGCCTCGTCTCGGCCGGCGCCCCGGGACCCGACGGGCGGCTGGACGCGGTGCTGGAGATCGCCCTTGAGCCGGGCTGGAAAACCTACTGGATCGATCCCGGCGAAGCGGGCGTACCGCCGTCGCTGACGCTCGCGGCGACCGGCGTGGCAATCCCGATGCGCCTGCCGCATCCCGCATCGATCGACGAAGGCGGCGTTCAACTGGTCGGCTACGACGCCCCGACGCGCTTCATCGCCTCCTTGCCGGCAGGTGGTGGACCGGTCGATACCGAAGTGTTTATCGGCATTTGCGAAAAAATCTGCGTGCCGGTTTCGGGAAAACTGACGCTCGATCCGGCCAGCGATCCGGCGAACGCGCGCGACGCCGCAATCGTCGAAGAGGCGCTGCTGGCCCTGCCCGGCGCGCCGGGCGAGACCTTCGGCGTCACCGCCATTTCGATCCGGACCGACGGGATCGCGGTCGACGCCGCCGTGCCGACGGAAGCGAAAGACGCCGCGCTGTACGTCGCCTCGGCGGCGGGATGGATCGCCGGCCCGATCGCGCCGGCGATGCCGGCGGCCGGCCGCGCCGCCTTCACCGTTCCAGTCAGCCGCGATGGCGATGCGCCTTTTCCGAAAGACGGCCTCGTCTATGTGCTGGTCGCCGACGGCCGCGCGGTCGAAGGACGGCTGACGCAACCCTGATCCACCCGGTTTCACCCCCTTTTTCGGAGCAGTCCATGACCATCGCCATCGGCCAGCGCATCCCCGACGCCGCTTTCAAGGTCAAAACCGCCGAAGGCACGACCAATCCGACAACGGCCGATCTGTTCAACGGCAAGAAGGCGGGGCTGGTTGGCCTGCCGGGCGCATTTACGCCGACTTGCTCGGGCAACCATGTGCCGGGCTACCTCGACAATGCCGATGCGCTGAAGCGGCGCGGCGTCGCCGACATCGCCATCGTCTCGGTCAACGACCACCATGTGATGGACGCCTGGTCGAAGGCGCTGGGGGCCGATGGCAAGCTGGTGTTCCTCGCCGACGGCAACGCCGATTTCGTCCGCGCGGCCGGGTTGGACATTGATCTGTCGGTCGGCGGCATGGGCGTGCGCGCCAAGCGCTTCTCGATGCTGGTCGAGGACGGCGTGGTCAAAGCGTTGAACGTCGAGGACAAGCCGGGCGTCGACGTGTCGGGCGCGGCGCACATGCTGGACCATTTGGGCTGACCGTCAGACCGGATCGGCCAGACCGTCGTGTTTGGCCTTTTTCGGCTTGAACGGGGCCATGCCGGCGCGGGCCAGCGCATCGGCGCGCTCGTTCTCCGGATGGCCGGCGTGGCCCTTGACCCAGTGCCAGCGCACCTGATGGCGGGCGCAGGGCGGCGTCGAGCGCCTGCCACAGGTCGACATTCTTGACCGGCTTCTTGTCGGCCGTTTTCCAGCCGTTTTTCTTCCAGCCGTGAATCCATTTGTCGATGCCGTCGCGGACATAGGCGCTGTCGGTGTGCAGGTCGACGATGCAAGCGTGCTTCAGCGCATTCAGCGACGATATCGCCGCGAGCAATTCCATGCGGTTGTTGGTCGTGTCGGCCTCGCCGCCCGACAATTCCTTCTCGGTTGCGCCATGGCGCAGGATCGCGCCCCAGCCGCCGGGACCGGGATTGCCCGAACAGGCGCCGTCGGTGAAAATCTCCACCGTTTTCATGGCCGCGCGCAGCCGTATTCGGCCGGCGAACCAATAGCGCGGTGAAAGCGCATCTTGCGCAGATATTCCATCGGGTCCTTGCGGGTCACGAGCGCGCCCGCCGGCGTGTTGAGCCAGTCGTAAAGCCGCGTCAGCATGAAGCGCAGGGCCGAGCCGCGCGCCAGCAGCGGCAGTGCTTCCGCCTCGGTGGCGGACAGCGGCCGCACCGATTGGTAGCCGGCGATCAGCGCCGTGCCCTTGGTGAGGTTGAACGCGCCGTCCTTCTCGAAGCACCAGGCGTTGAGGCAGACCGACAGATCGTAGGCGAGCAGATCGTTGCAGGCGAAATAGAAATCGATCAGGCCGGAGAGGCGCTCGCCGAGGAAGAAGACGTTGTCGGGGAACAAATCGGCGTGGCAGACGCCGGAAGGCAGATCGCGCGGCCAATTCGCTTCGAGCGCGGCGAGATCGGCTTCGACCTCCGTCGCCAACCCGGGATCGACCTCGTCGGCTCGGTCGCGGGCGCGATTCCACAATGGCCGCCAGCCTTCGACCGAGAGCGCGTTCTTGCGGCTTATGGCGAAGCTCTCGCCGGCGACATGCATGGCGGCGAGCGCCGCGCCGACGGCGGCGCAATGTTTCGCCGTCGGCCGGCGCGGCCATGAGCCTTCCAGAAAGGTGACGATGGCGGCCGGGCGGCCGGCAAGCATGCCGGTCATCGAGCCGTCGCGGCGATGCACGGGCAGCGGACAGGAAATGCCGCGATGCGACAGGTGGTCCATCAGGCCCAGAAAGAACGGGAGATCGGCCGCGTCGACGCGCTTTTCGTAAAGCGTCAGGATGAATTGCCCGCCGGTGGTGTGAAGCGAAAAATTGGAATTCTCCACCCCCTCGGCGATGCCTTTGTACGAGGTCAGCGCGCCGATGGCGTAACCGTCGAGAAAGGCGGACAACTCGGCTTCGTCGATATCGGTGTATACGGCCATGTCAGGCGCGGTCCCCGTTCAAGAAAGCCATGTCCGCCTTCGTCAGCTCCACATCGCGCAGCGCCCGCATGACCGGGAACTCCTCGTTTTCCTCCGCCGTCACGGCGAGTTCGACCGACACGTCGAAGCGGGCGCGGAAAGCGTCGACGATCTCGTCGACGAGGATTTCCGGCGCCGAAGCCCCGGCCGACAAGCCGACGACGCCAGGCCGGCCGAGCGCGGCCCAATCGATCTCGGCCGCGCCCTGCACCAGAGCGGCGCGTCTGGCCCCGGAGCGCTCGGCCACCTCGACGAGACGGCGTGAATTGGACGAATTCGGCGCGCCGACGATAAGGAACAGATCGCAGCCGGGCGCGGCGTGTTTCACAGCCTCCTGGCGGTTGGTGGTGGCGTAGCAGATCGATTCCGCCCCCGGCGGCGCGATCGCCGGATAGCGCGCGTCGAGGGCCGAAAGGATGCCGGCGGTGTCGTCGACCGACAGCGTTGTCTGCGTCACGTAGCCGAGCGCCGCGTCGGCGGGAAACGCCAGCTTCGCCACGTCAGACTCGGTCTCGACCAGCGTCACCGCGCCCGCGCTGAGTTGGCCCATGGTGCCGATCACCTCCGGATGGCCGCGATGGCCGACGAGGATGACGTGGCGGCCGCGCTTTTCGTGAGGCATCGCCTGTTTGTGGACCTTGGAAACCAGCGGACAGGTCGCGTCGAGATAGAACAGGTTCAGCGCCTTGGCGTCGGCCGGCACCGATTTCGGCACGCCATGGGCGGAGAACACCACCGGTTGGCCGCGATCGGCGGCGGGGATTTCGCCGAGCTCCTCGATGAACACGGCGCCGCGGTTCTGCAGGCCCTCGACGACGTAGCGGTTATGCACGATCTCGTGGCGGACATAGACCGGCGCGCCGTATTTCTTCAGCGCCAGCACGACGATCTGGATGGCGCGGTCGACGCCGGCGCAGAAGCCGCGCGGTCCGCACAGGCGGAGGACAGGCGGGGTTTGACGGCGCGATTCGGCATGTTCGGTTTCCGTGAACGCGGGCACTTCGTCGAGACGGCCGCCCGGTGTCAAGGTTGACGTGAACGCATCCGGCGCGCCGTCATGATCCCGACAATCGCCGCCAGCACGGCGGCGAGGCCGAACCATGTACCGGCATATTGCAGATGGCTGTTGGGCAGATCGATGAGCGTCACGCCGCCAACCGGCAGGCCGCCGGGATTTGACGCCGACCCGGCATCGAGGAAATAGGGACGCAGTTTCGTGGAATCGAGGCCGGCCGAAGCCGCCATCGCCGCGATATCCTTCCAGTAGAAGACGTTTTTCGCGGTATCGTTTTCCGGCACGAGGAAGCCCGGCTTGGCGGCAGGGGCATCGCGGGCAAGTCCCATCACCTCGACCTCGCCGGCGACCTGCCCTTCGGCGCGGGTCGCGGCGTCCTTGCGTTCGTAGGGCACGAAACCGCGATTGACGAAGAGGATGCGGCTGTCGGCGGAAACAAGCGGCGTATAGACGAAGAACCCCGCCTCCCCCTTGTGCGTGGATAGGAAATGCCGCTCCAGATCGTGGCAGTACACGCCTTTCGCCACCAGCGGAAAATAGTCGACATCGCCCGAGGCGGCATGGCGCGCGTCGAGCGCCTCGACCGGTTCGGCCGGCGCGGCGATGCGGGCGTGGATTTCGGCAAGCAGGCCTTCCTTCCAGGCAAGCCGGTTGACCTGCCAGACGCCGAGCGCGACCAAAGCGGCGAACACCGGCAGCGCCGCCAGCCACAGACTGAAGGGGAAACGGCGCGTCTTCATGAGCGGTCGATTTGGCCTTCGGCGGCCTTGTGCTTGTATTGCAGGGCGATCATCAACCCCTTGCCGGCGCGCAGCGCGGCAAGCGACAGCACGATCGACAACGGAATCCACAGCACGAAATGCAGCCACAGCGGCGGGCCATAATTGACCTCCATCCACAGCGCCAGTCCGACGACGATGAAGCCGATGATGAGGATGACGAACACCGCCGGCCCGTCGCCGGCATCGGCGAAGGCGTAGTCGAGATCGCAGGAGGAACAGCGCTTGCCGACGTCGAGAAAGCCGGAAAAGAGCCTGCCTTCGCCGCAGCGCGGACATTTGCCGGTCAGCCCGGCCTTGACCGGATCGGCGGGCGGAAAATGGGCGTGGTCATCGTTCATGGCTTGATCTCGATTGGCGTTCCATCGGGCACCAGCGCCCAGATTTCATCGATCTCCGCATCGGTGACGGCGATGCAGCCGTTGGTCCAGTCGACAGTTTGCAGCAGGAAACCCCACCAGCCCCAGCCGTTCGGCTGGCCGTGGATCATGATGTCGCCGCCCGGGCTTTCGCCGCGCGCCGCCGCCGCGGCGCGATCGGCGGCGTCGGGATAGGAGATGTGGATCGACTTGTGGAAGGCAGAACCGGAATTGCGCCAATCGAGCACGTAGCGCCCCTCCGGCGTGCGTTCGTCGCCCTCGCGTTGCTTGTGGCCAACAGGATTGGCGCCGAGCGCGATGGCGTAACCGCGGATCGCCTTGCCGTCATCGACAAGCTCCATGCGCCGTTCCGCCTTGAAGACGCGGACCAGATCGACGCCGGCCTGCGCAACTCCGGCGGCGAAAACGAAAAAAGAGCGACGGCGAGGCGAACGGACATCGGTCTCCCCTGAAACGGAAGCGGCCATGGTCGCCCATGGCCGCGTCCAATTCATGACCGTGCGCCGACGGTGTCAGTGGGCGCCGGCGTGGGCGATCGGCGCGCCCCATGAGGCCCAGATATAGACCGAGGAGAACAGGAACAACCACACCACGTCGACGAAGTGCCAGTACCAGGCGGCGGCCTCGAAGCCGAAATGCTGCTTCGGCGTGAAGTGGCCAGCAAGCACCCGGAACAGGTTCACCAGCAGGAAGATCGTGCCGATGATGACGTGGAAGCCGTGGAAACCGGTCGCCATGAAGAAGGTCGCGCCGTAGATCGAATCCTTGAAGGCGAACGGGGCGTGCACGTATTCGTAGGCTTGCACCCCGGTAAAGAGCAGGCCAAGCGCCACGGTGAGCGTCAGGCCGGCGATCAGGCCTTTGCGGTCGTCGTGCAGCAGAGCGTGATGCGCCCAGGTCACCGTGGTGCCGGACAGCAGCAGGATGACCGTGTTGTAGAGCGGCAGATGCATCGGATCGAGCACCGCGAGGCCCTTCGGCGGCCAGACGCCGCCGGTGAAGGCGACGCGCGCTTCCTGGAGAGCTTCGCCGGCGTAAAGGCTGGCGTCGAAGAAAGCCCAGAACCAGGCGACGAAGAACATCACTTCGGAGGCGATGAACATGATCATGCCGTAGCGCAGATGCAACGACACGACCTGGGTGTGGTGGCCCTCATGGGCTTCCTTGATCGTGTCCGACCACCAGGCGAACATGGTGTAGAGGACGATGGCGAGGCCGATGAAGAAGATCCACGGCGTCGACAGGTTGAGGCCGAACAGCGGCAACGCGCCGCCTTTCAGATACTGCATCCACGCCACGCCGCCGATCGCCATGACGAGCGCGCCGAGCGAACCCAGCGCCGGCCACGGGCTCGGATCGATGATGTGGTAATCGTGGTGCTTGCCGTGAGCGTCGGCCATGGTCATCCCCCCAGTTTGGGTGTGTTTGTTTCCGTCCCCGCCGGCGCCGCGGCGACCGGCTTGTCATCCTTGCCCGGATAGAAGGTGTAGGACAACGTGATCGATGTCAGCCCCTTGAATTCGGGCTGGTCGACAATGGCCGGGTCGACGAAGAAGACGACCGGCAGTGTCAGCTCCTCGCCCGGCTTCACGGTCATGTCGGTGAAGCAGAAGCACTCGAGCTTGTTGAAAAACGATCCGGCGTAGTGCGGCGTGACGTTGAAGGCGGCGCGGCCGACTATCGGCGCGGCCGACTGGTTCTTCGCCACAAAGGCGACCTCGGCGGTCTCGCCGATGCGGATGGTCACTTCGCGTTTCACCGGCTGGAAAGACCACGGCAGGCCGCTGGCGACGGTGGTGTCAAAATGGACTTTCACCGTACGGTCGAGAATGACCGACGGGGCCTGCTCGGCGCGTTGCGTCGTGCCGCCATAGCCGGTGACCTGGCAAAACAGCTGGTAGAGCGGCACCGCGGCGTAGGACATGCCGACCATGCCGCCGAAAAAGGCCAGACAGGCCGCGGCGATGGCCAGATTGGGCAGCCGTTTGGCGGGAGCGGCAGGCGCGGTCATCGCTCACAACCCCTTGTCGAGAATGCCGACGCCGAGCTTGGCCCAGGAAGCGACATAGACGATGATGACGAAGGCGGCGAGCGCCAGGCCGAGCGCCAGCGAACGGACGCGCTGCGCCTTGCGCTGCTTGTCGCTCATGGGCACGGTCTCGATCATGGAGCCACCAGGGCGAAAAGGCGCGGCAGGGTCGAATCGGCCAGCAACCCGGCAAAGATCATCGCCAGATAGGCGAGCGAGAAGCCGAACAGCGCCTTGGCCGGTTTCATGTCGCGATCGGATTCAGGCATGCGCCAGACGGCGACGGCTTTCCAGATGAAACCGGCGCCGAGCAGCGCCGCCGCGACGCCGAATGCGGGACTGGCGAAACCGAGAATCGCCAGGGGCGACGCCACTGGCGGCTGCACCACCGCATAGGCGAAGATCTGGCGCTTGGTCGCCGCTTCGCCTGCCACATTGGGCATCATCGGAATGCCGGCACGGCCATAGTCGCCGGACTTGAACAAAGCGAGCGCCCAGAAATGCGGCGGCGTCCACAGGAAGACGATGAGGAACAGCGCGAAGCTCTCGATCGTGACCGCGCCGGTGACCGCGGCCCAGCCGATCATCGACGGAAACGCGCCGGCGGCGCCGCCGATGACAATGTTGTGCGGCGTCGAGCGCTTCAGCGCCATGGTGTAGACGACGACATAGAAGAAGATGGTGAAGGCGAGCAGACCGCCGGCCATGAGGTTGGCGAAAAGCGCCAGCGTCATCACCGACAGCAGCGACAGGACGAGGCCGAAGACGAGCGCCTCGCCCCGGGTGACGCGACCGGCCGGAATGGGGCGGTTGCGGGTGCGTTTCATCAGCGCGTCGATATCGGCGTCGTACCATTGGTTGAGCGCGCCCGACGCGCCGCCGCCGATGGCGATGGCGAGGATCGCCACGGCGCCGAGAACCGGATCGATCGCGCCCGGCGCCAGCATCATGCCGACAAAGGCGGTGAAGACGACAAGCGACATGACGCGGGGCTTGAGCAACGCCCAGAAATCGGCCGGCGTCGCTTCGGAAAAGCGGACCTCGGCTTCGGCGATGGCCGTTTCGGCTAGCGACATGTCGGCTTCCGGTTGGTATCGCCGCCGGTCATCCGGCGGCGATCTTTGGTCTTGCGATCAGCGGATTTTCGGCAGCTGTTCCCACTGGTGATAGGGCGGCGGAGACGGCAGCTGCCATTCCAGCGTCGTTGCCCCCTCGCCCCACGGATTGGCGCCGGCCTCGCGCTTGCGGGCAAACGCTTCCCAGATGCCATAGACGAACACCAGCACGCCGAGGGCCGAAAGGTACGAGCCCCACGACGAGACCTGATTGAATCCGGCGAAGGCATCCGGATAGTCGATGTAGCGACGCGGCATGCCGGCGAGCCCGAGGAAATGCTGCGGAAAGAACACCAGATTGACGCCGATGAACGTCATCCAGAAATGGACGCGGGCGATCGTCGGATTGTACATGTAGCCGGTCATTTTCGGGAACCAGTAGTACCAGCCGGCGAAAATGCCGAAGGTGGCGCCGAGCGACATCGTGTAGTGGAAATGCGCGACGGTGTAATAGGTGTCGTGCATCGCCCGGTCGAGGCCGGCATTGGCGAGCTGGACGCCGGTGACGCCGCCGACGGTGAACAGGAAGATGAAGCCGATCGCCCACAGCATCGGCGCGCGCAGTGTGATCGAGCCGCCCCACATCGTGGCGATCCACGAGAATATCTTCACGCCCGTCGGCACCGCGATAACCATCGTGGCGAAGACGAAATAGCGCTGGGCGTTCAACGACATGCCGGTTGTGTACATGTGATGGGCCCAGACGACGAAGCCGACCACGCCGATCGCCACCATGGCGTAGGCCATGCCGAGATAGCCGAAGATCGGCTTCTTGGAAAAGGTCGAGACGATATGGCTGACCACGCCGAAGGCCGGCAGGATCAGAATGTAGACTTCCGGATGGCCGAAGAACCAGAACAGGTGCTGGAACAACATCGGATCGCCGCCGCCTTCCGGCGCGAAGAAGGTCGTGCCGAAATTGCGGTCGGTGAGCAGCATGGTGATGCCGCCGGCGAGAACCGGCAGCGACAGCAGCAGCAGGAAGGCGGTGACGAGCACCGACCAGGCGAACAGCGGCATCTTGTGCAGCGTCATGCCCGGGGCGCGCATGTTGAAGATGGTGGTGATGAAGTTGATGGCGCCGAGGATCGACGAGGCGCCGGCGACATGAAGCGCCAGGATGGCGAGGTCCATCGCCGGTCCCGGCTGGCCTGAGGTCGAGAGCGGCGGATAGACGGTCCAGCCGCCGCCGACGCCGTAACCGCCTTGCGGGCCAGGCACGAACATCGACAGCACCAGCAGCAGGATCGCCGGCGGCAGCAGCCAGAAGGAAATGTTGTTCATGCGCGGGAACGCCATGTCCGGCGCGCCGATCATGATCGGCACCATCCAGTTGGCGAAGCCACCGATGAGCGCCGGCATGACCATGAAGAAGATCATGACCAGACCATGCGCGGTGGTGAAAACATTGTACATGTGCTTGCCGCCGTCGAGCGCGGCGGCTTCCGGGGTGCCGTAGACCATCATGGCCAGGCCCGGGAAGATCTGGATGCCCGGCTCGGCGAGCTCCATGCGCATGAGCACCGACAACAGGCCGCCGATGACGCCCGCCGTGATGGCGAAGATCAGATACAGCGTGCCGATGTCCTTGTGGTTGGTCGAAAACACCCAGCGACGGAAGCCGCGCGGCTTGTGATCGTGATGGGCGTCGTGATGGTCGTGGGTAGCGGCGCCAGCCATGAGGCTTACTCCCTTGAATTCGATTGCAGCGTCAGCGGGTTCAGTTACCGGCGACAGTGGTGGTTCGGGCGAGCGAGGCCATCAGCGCCTTGTTGGCGGCGCCGACGTCGGAGCGTGCGGCTTCCACCCAGGAATTGTACTTGTCCTCGGCGACAACACGCACCGCGATCGGCATGAAAGCGTGATCCTGTCCGCACAATTCCGAGCACTGGCCGTAATAGAGGCCTTCCTTGGTCGCCTTGAACCAGCCCTCGTTGATGCGGCCCGGCATGGCGTCGACCTTTATGCCGAAAGCCGGCACGGCGAAGGCGTGGATGACGTCGGAGGCGGTGATGAGCAGGCGCACCGTCGTGTTCACCGGCACGACGATCTCGTTGTCGACGGCGAGCAGACGCGGATAGGCGGCCTTGTCGGCCTTGCCGGCGGCGTCGCGCTCCTCTTCCTTCAGCATGGCCGAGTTGAACGAGACCGGCTTGTCGAACTGGTACTCGTAGTCCCAGTTCCACTGGTTGCCGATGGCCTTGATGGTGATCCTGGCTTCTTCCGGCGGCGAATATTGCGCGGTCAGCAACTGGAACGACGGCACGGCGATAAACAGCAGGATGATGACCGGACCGATGGTCCAGATCAGTTCGATCACGGTGTTGTGGCTGGTGCGCGACGGGTTCGGATTGGCGCTGGCGCGAAACTTCACCAGCACCCAGATCAACAGGCCGAGCACGAAGAAGGTGATCGGCACGATGAACCACAGCGTGTAATGCTCGAACCAGGTGATCTGTTCCATGATCGCGGTCGCCGGCGGCTGAAGGTCCATCTGCCACGGCGTCGGCTGGGCCGCCTGCGCCAGGGTCGCCATCGCGGTCGCGGCAAGGCCGGCCAATGCCGCCATCGAAAATTTCTTCACCGTTATCCTCCCCGGTCGCGGCCTCGGGCCGCATGTTGTTCGAAGCCGCGGATCGGGAGTCCGCAAGCCTCGCTTGACAAACCATACTCCGCGCCGGGCGGCAATAAAGCGCCTTGCGGCGATCCTGCGGCATATTTGCGCGCGCCGAACGACCGCTTCTTACCGACGCCTTGATCCAGGTCAATCTGCGACATCGGCGCTCGCCGACAAAATTCGGTCGGAATCGACAGGATAAACAGCCGCAAGGCGAATGTCGGGCGTTTTGCTTTCCATGGCGGCGGACGCACGGTAGATTGACGTGATTCGACGCGGAGCGCGCATGACGATCCCTTTTCCGAAGCTCGCGGTTTCCGGCGCGCTGTTTTTTCTTGCCGGCATCGCCGGCGCGGCGGCGCAGCAGCAACCGGCCGGCGCGGTGAAATCGACTCATGGCGCCTGGTCGGTGATCTGCGACACGCCGGCCGGCGCTTCGGTCGAACAATGCGCGTTGATGCAGAATGTCGTGGCCGAGGACCGTCCCGAAATCGGCCTTTCGGTCGTGGTGCTGCGCACCGCCGACAACAAGGCGGAAATCCTGCGCGTTCTCGCGCCGCTCGGCGTATTGTTGCCGAACAGCCTCGACCTCAACGTCGACGGCAAGGACATCGGTCGCGCTTATTTCGTCCGCTGTCTGCAGGATGGCTGCTTCGCCGAGGTGATTCTCGAAAAGCCCTTGCTCGACACGATGAAGTCCGGCACGTCGGCGACCTTCATCGTCTTCCAGACACCCGAGGAAGGCATCGGCATACCCGTCGATCTCAAGGGATTTTCCGACGGTTTTGCCGCGCTTCCCTGAAGCGCAAGCCCAAATAGGTCCCCAGGCCGCCGGCAAATCCGATTCCCGCCCCTGCCAGCGCATAGTCCATTCCGAAGGGCGCGCCGGCGACAAGTCCGGCGGCCAATCCGATGGGAATCCAATAGGCGTTGTGCATGGCTGACTGTCGTCGATTGCAGGCGCCGACTGTGAAGCCGACAGATCGGGCGTGCAAGGGGGCGCGGTCGCCCCTATATCCTGTACCAACCCTTCCGCGGAGCCGGCCATGACCGACAGCCTTCTCGACCAGTTCGACATTTCCGCCGGCGCGGTGCGCGAGACGGTCGCCGCCGCGCTCTCCGGCGCCGACGACGGCGAATTGTTCGTCGAGTATCGCGAGGGCGAATCGCTGATGTTCGACAATGGCCGGCTGAAAACAGCCAATTTCAACACCGAGCGCGGTTTCGGCCTGCGCGCCGTGGCGGGCGAGGCAACCGGCTACGCCCATTCGGGCGAGATGACGCTGGCGGCGCTGAAGCGCGCCAGCGATGCGGTGTCGGCGGTGAAGGCCGGCCATTCCGGACTCCTCGCCGAATCGCCCCCCGGAACCAACCGCAAGCTTTATGGCGAGGACAACCCGATACCGGCCCCCGGTTTCGGCGAGAAGGCGGCGATGCTGCAGGAAATCGACGCCTGGGTGCGGGCCCGCGATCCGCGCGTGCGCCAGGTGACCGCCTCGCTCGCCTCGTCGTGGCAGCATGTGGAAATCCTGCGCGCCGACGGGCATGTGGTGCGCGACATCCGCCCGCTGGTGCGCATCAATGTTTCGGTCGTCGTCGGCGACGGCGACCGGCAGGAGACCGGATCGCACGGCGTCGGCGGGCGAAGCGGCGTCGCCGAATTCCTCACGGAAGAATCGTGGAGGAAAGCGGGCGAGGAAGCCCTGCGCCAGGCGCTGGTCAATCTGGCGGCCGAGGATGCGCCGGCCGGATCGTTCGACGTGGTGCTCGGCAATGGCTGGCCCGGCGTGATGCTGCACGAGGCGGTCGGCCACGGGCTCGAGGGCGATTTCAACCGCAAAAAGACTTCGGCTTTCTCCGGCCTGATGGGCGAACAGGTTGCGGCCAAGGGCGTCACCATCGTCGACGACGGGACCATCGCCGGCCGGCGCGGTTCGCTCACCGTCGACGATGAGGGCACGCCGTCGGCCTACAACGTGCTGATCGAGGACGGACGCTTGGTCGGCTACATGCAGGACCGGCAGAATGCCCGCCTGATGGGCGTTCGCCCGACCGGCAATGGCAGGCGGGAATCCTATGCCCATGCGCCGATGCCGCGCATGACCAACACCTACATGCTCGCCGGCGAGCGGACGCCCGACGAAATCATCGCCTCGGTCAAGGACGGCGTCTACGCCGTCTCGTTCGGCGGCGGCCAGGTGGATATCACGTCGGGCAAGTTCGTTTTCGGTTGCACCGAGGCCTATCGAATCGAGAACGGCAAGGTGACCAACCCGATCAAGGGCGCGATGCTGATCGGCAACGGGCCGGAATCGATGCGCAAGATCGCCATGATCGGCAATGACATGGCGCTCGATCCGGGCATCGGCATGTGCGGCAAAGGCGGCCAGGGCGTGCCGGTCGGCGTCGGCCAGCCGCATCTGCTGATGCGCGACATGACGGTCGGCGGGACGCGGGCGTGAAATCGGCGCAAATGGCCAGCCCGCAGCCGGATTCAGGGCCGGTATAATCCGCAGCTGGCGGATTATCGTTTTCGCCGCCAAACTATAATTTAGAAATCACTTTGGTAACAATAGCGCCTCGGCCTTCTTGCCGGCGCATTTGGCCCGGCGCCAGGCGGCGTACGGATCTTGGCGTATGACCGCCGGGATTGAGGAACCTGCGCCACGCCGATTCGAATGCGGGATCAGGATCCCTTGAACTCCGAAGACGGCGCCTTCTTATCCGGTTTTGCCGGCACATCCGGTACAACCGGTTTTGGCTGCGCCGGCGTCGCCGGATTGGCCGCATCGATCGGCTCCAGCGTGACCATGACCGGATTGGGATAATGGTCGAGCGTCGCGCCTGTCGCCGCGTCGACACCCATGCCAATGACGCCGCCAGCGACAATGTTGCCGGCGAGGCCGGCGCCGCCGGCGGCGCTCATTTTGGTGTCGACAAAAACCGAGCCCGGCTTGTAGCCATCCTTTTCGACATTGACGGTGAACTTCTCCTTGCGGGCGACCTCAAGGACGCAAGGCGAGGTCGCGCAAGTCTGGCCGAGCGTCGTCGTGATCCGCGCATCCGCCGGGTAGGCGACAATTTCGACCTTTTCGGTCGTGCCGCGAATCGCCGACGCGCAGCCGGCCAGAAGTACACAAGAGATGACCAGTAGACGCCGCATGAAGTTCCCCCTCCTTGACCGCAACCCGCGGCCCACGAAGCACAACCGGCGCTCAGCCGCAACCGGAGCCGCCGCGACAGAGCACCGCAATCATGCCGGCGTCCAATCCGGATAGCGCACCTGCATTGCCCGGACAGACGTGGAGACAATGTCTTCCAGGACGCCCGCATCCACCCGGTCGAGGCGCTTGAGATAAAGGCAGGAAACCGAATGGGTGTGCGGCCCGAGGCGCAAAAGCTGGCCGGAAAAGGCGGCAAAGCCCGGCACGATATACACGACCATCGCCGCCTTGCGCGGCGAGAACCCGGTCAGCATCGATTGACCGGAATGGCCGGAATCATAAGTGTAAGCATAGCGGCCATAGCCGATGATCGACGGCCCCCACATTTGCGGACGCAGGCCGGTGGCGCGCGCCATCAGGTCGAGCATCAATGTGGATTCCTCGCGGCGACGATTTGGTTCGACCCCGGCGATGAAATCGTCCACTGGCGCGCCGGTCGGCATGGTCTTGTTTTCAGCCATCGCGCTGTTCTCCTGCGAACGCCACGGAAAGAATAGCGTTTCGGCAGATTTCGGGAAATCCGCCGGTCAGCGGCGCGGGCGCGGTTTTTCCAGCAACGCCACCGCCTCGACATGCGGCGACCACAGGAACTGGTCGACCGGCGTAACGCCGGTTACGCGGTAGCCGCCGTCGACGAGGATTTTCACGTCGCGGGCGAGCGTGCCCGGATTGCACGACACGGCGACGACCCGCGGAACGGAAGAGCGGGCGATCTGGCGGCATTGGTCCTCGGCGCCGGCGCGCGGCGGATCGAAGACCAGACCGTCAAAGGCGGCCAGTTCACGAACCATCACGGGCCGGCGAAAGAGATCGCGCTTTTCGGTGGTTACCGGTTTCAGCCCGGTCGCGGCGCGGCGGGCGCGCTCGAGCGCGGCGAGCGCGCCTGCTTCCGATTCCACCGCATGCACCGCCGATTGGCGCGCCAGGCGCAGGGCGAAAGCGCCCGATCCGGCAAACAGGTCGGCGACGCGTTTCGCACCCCTGAGATGGGCGAGCGTCAGCGCCGCCATCGCCTGCTCGGCAGCGGCGACGGCCTGCAGGAAGCCGCCCGGCGGCGGGGCCAGCGCCATGCCGTCGACATCGACGCCCGGCGGGCGGGCCTCGACCAGCGCTTCGCCGTCGAGGGACAGGCGGGCGACGCCTTCGGCAAGCGCGGCCACGGTGGCGGCCCGGCGTCCCGCCTCGTCGAGCGTTCCGGCTTCGGCGACGGCGAGGTCCAGTCCGTCAATCGTCGTTGTCGCCAGCAGCCGGAAAGGCTTGCCGGTCTTGCCGATCCGCGCGGCGATGCGGCGCAAGGCGGGAAGCGACGCAACGAGGCGCGACGCAGCGACCGGACATTCTTCGATATCGACCAGATCATGGCTCAGCGCCCGGCGAAAGCCGAGTTCGACGCCCGCATCGGTCACGCGCGCCGTCAACGCCAGTCGGCGGCGCGTCCCGGGCGGATAGGAGACCAGCGGCGCGACAGGCGCATCGACGCCATGGCGCGCCAATTCGTCGACGACAATGGCGCGCTTCCAGTCGCGATAGGCGCCGTCGTCCAGATGCTGCATGGCGCAACCGCCGCATTGGCCGAAATGCCGGCAGGCTGGCGCGACGCGCAGCGGCGAAGGTTCCAGCACCGCGACGAGATCGGCGCGCAGGCCGTGCACCGAGGCATTGACCGTTTCCCCCGGCAGCGCGAACGGCACATAGATCGCCCCGTTTTGACCCTCGGCCACGCCGTCGCCGCCGGCGCCGAGCTTTTCGATGACGAGGCGGGTCACGCGGCCTTCTCCCCGGCGAGCAGGAATTCGCGGTTGCCGTCGCCGCCGTCGATCGGGGACGGTGCGACGCCGAGCCCGCGCCAGCCCGGCTGAGCGTCCAGCCAGGCCTGCAAATCGGCAGCGATGCGGGGGCCGAGCGCCGGATCGACCAGCCCGCCCTTGCCGATGTTCGTCCGCCCGGCCTCGAATTGCGGCTTGACCAGAAAGATGCCTTTCGCCCCGGGCGCGGCCAGGGCGAGCGCCGGCGGCAAGGCCAGTTTCAGCGAGATGAAACTGACATCGCAAACAAGAAATCCGGGGGCGCCGCCGTCAAGTTGCGCCGGGGTCAGGTCGCGGGCGTTCAGGCCTTCGATGACGGTCACGCGTGGATCGGCGGCGATGCGCCGATCGATCTGGCCATGGCCGACATCGATGGCGAAAACCCGCGCCGCGCCGCGCTCCAGCAACACCTGGGTGAAACCGCCGGTCGACGCGCCGATGTCGAGCGCGACGCACCCTCGCGGCGAGAGGGAGAAATGATCGAGACCGGCAAGGAGTTTCAGCGCGGCGCGTGAAACGTAGTCGGCGGCCGGATCGTCGACGACGAGAACCGAATCGGCGGGTATCGTCGCGCCCGGTTTGGTCGCCACGCGCCCGTCGACGCGCACGGCGCCGCGCAGAATGGCGTCACGGGCGCGCGAACGCGTGGCGAAAATCCCCAGGGCGACCAGGGTTTCGTCGAGGCGGTCATGTTCCGGCGTCAGGGTATTTTGCACACCACCGGCATGCCCGAGGCGAAAGCCCGGCGCAAGCGCTTCAATTCCCGCGGATCGAACCGGTCACGGTCGGATCGACGCGGCGGAAGCCCAGTCCGGGCCCTGATTTGGCGCGCTGAAGCGTGTCCTGGGTGACCAGCACCGGCGCCTGATCGGCGGCGACGGAACCACGAATGTCGCCGATCTTTTCGGCGACATGTTGTTTGATCCACTGCTCGAGCTGCCGGTCGTGACCAGCGGCGGCGGGCGCCGCCATCATCGCGCCGATGGCGCAAATGAGGATTTTTTTCATTGTCGTCGTCCCTGTCCCGGACGACCAATAACAGCGAGGGCTTGAAATTCGGCTGAGAAAGAGAGTCAAGAAGCCGCGAAAAGGCAAGGCAAACAGACGGTTAACGTCAAGCCTTCAAGACCCTTGCCTTGCCGCCGCCAAGTGCCGCGAACACAGTGCGAACGATACCGGCGTGATCAAGGCCGGCATCGGCATACATTTTTTCCGGTCGCGCCTGATCGACGAAGCGGTCAGGCAGGATGAGCGGGCGGATTTTCAGGCCGGAATCGAGCAGGCCGACGCTGGCCAAATGCTGCAGCACATGCGCAGCGAAACCGCCGACGGCGCCCTCCTCCACCGTCACAAGCACCTCGTGTTCGCGCGCAAGACGTTCGACCAGCGCCGTATCGAGCGGCTTGGCGAAACGGGCGTCGGCGACGGTCGTCGGCAGGCCGGCGGCGTCGAGATCCTCGGCGGCGGCGAGGCAGTCGGCGAGCCGCGTGCCGAAGGAGAGCAGCGCGATCTTGCCGCCTTCCTTGACGATACGGCCCTTGCCGATTTCGAGCACCACGCCGCGTTCCGGCAGATCGACGCCGACGCCATTGCCGCGCGGATAGCGGAAGGAAATCGGCCCCTCGTCATAGGCTGCCGCCGTGCGCACCATGTGCTTGAATTCCGCCTCGTCGGCCGCCGCCATGACCACGAAACCGGGCAACGTCGCCAGGAAGGTCGTGTCGAACGCGCCGCAATGGGTCGGCCCGTCGGCGCCGACAAATCCGGCGCGGTCGATCGGGAAACGGACGGGGAGCTTCTGGATCGCCACGTCGTGGACGACCTGATCGTAGGCGCGTTGCAGGAACGTGGAATAGATGGCGGCGAACGGTTTGTAGCCCTCGCTGGCGAGGCCGGCGGCAAAGGTGACGGCGTGCTGTTCGGCTATGCCGACATCGAAGAAGCGCTTGGGATGGACTTCGGCGAAAAGGTCGAGCCCGGTGCCGGACGGCATGGCGGCGGTGATGGCGACGATCTTCTGGTCGCGACCGGCTTCCTCGACGAGGGCGCGGCCGAAAACGGACGTGTAGGATGGCGGATTGGCCGGCACTGCGGCCTGCGCCCCGGTGATGACGTCGAATTTCGATACGCCATGATATTTGTCGGCGGCGGCCTCGGCGGGGGGATAGCCTTTGCCCTTCTGCGTCACGACGTGGAGGAGCACCGGGCCGCGGCAATGGTCGCGGACGTTTTTCAATACCGGCACCAGATGCTCCAGATTGTGACCGTCGATCGGGCCGATGTGGTAAAAACCGAGTTCCTCGAACAGGGTCCCGCCGGTGACATAGCCGCGGGCATGTTCGACGGCGCGGGTGATGGCCGCGTCGACCGTCTTGCCGAGATAGGAGGTCAGGCGTTTGCCGAAATCGCGGATGCCCTGATAGGTGCGCCCCGATGCAAGGCGGGCCAAATAGGCCGAGAGCGCGCCCGACGGCGCGGCGATCGACATGTCGTTGTCGTTCAAAATGACGATCAGGCGCGCATCCATGGCGCCGGCGTTGTTCATCGCCTCGAAGGCCATGCCGGCCGACATCGCGCCGTCGCCGATGACGGCGATGACATTGTTGGCGCGGCCATCGAGATCGCGCGCCACCGCCATGCCGAGGCCGGCGGAAATCGAGGTCGAGGAATGGGCCGCGCCGAAGGGATCGAACCGGCTTTCGTCGCGCTTGGTGAAGCCGGAGAGGCCGCCCTCCTGGCGCAGCGAGCGGATCCGCTCGCGCCGCCCGGTGAGTATCTTGTGGGGATAGGCCTGGTGGCCGACATCCCAGATCAGCCGGTCATCCGGCGTGTCGAACACATAATGCAACGCCACGGTCAGTTCGACGACGCCGAGGCCGGCGCCAAGGTGTCCGCCGGTCTGGGAGACGGCGTCGATCATTTCGCCGCGCAACTCGGCCGCCAGTTGCGGCAACGCCGTCTCCGGCAGGGCGCGCAGATCGGCCGGCCAGACGACGGAATCGAGCAACGGGGTTTCGGGACGTGACGCCAAGAGGATACCCGGACTGCGTTGGGGCGAAGGATCAGGCATAGGCAGGCCAAAGGCAAAAGTAAATGCGGCCCGTTCGCCCGTCGCCTCAAGCCGGGTCGAGCGGTTCGGTTCCGATCGGCTTTCCGTCGCGGCCGAGGCGGATTTTCTCCACCCGGTCCTCCGCCGCCTTCAGCAGCGCCTCGCTATGCGTTTTCAGCGCCTCGCCGCGCTCATAGATGCGGATCGCCTGGTCGAGCGGGGCCTCGCCGCGCTCGAGCTGGTCGACGATGCGCTCCAGCTCGGCCAGCGCCTGCTCGAACGACAGCGCCTTGACATCGTCGGGAATGGCGGGTTTTCCGGTCATCGCTTCAGCCCCTTATCATCCGCGCCACATGGGCGGCGACGGAAAACGCCAGCCCCTGCAGATCGTAGCCGCCTTCGAGCAGGCTGACGAGACGGTTGTTGGCGTGCTTGCCGGCAAGTTCCATCAGTTTGCCGGTGGCCCAGTCGAAATCGTTCTCGGTGAGGTTGATTTCGGCCAGCGGGTCGCGGTGGTGGGCGTCGAATCCGGCGGAGATGATGATCAGATCGGGGGCGAAATTGTCGACGGCGGCGAACACACGCGTCTCCATCGCCTCGCGGAACTGCTGCGACCCGTCGCCGGCCGACAGGGGCGCGTTGACGATGTTGCCGGCGCCGACCTCGCTCTTTTCGCCGGTGCCGGGATAAAGCGGCATCTGGTGGGTGGAGCAATAGAGCACGCTACTGTCGGTCCAGAAAATGTCCTGGGTGCCGTTGCCGTGGTGGACGTCCCAATCGACGATGGCGACGCGCTCGGCCCCGAAAGCTTTCTGGGCGTGACGGGCGGCAATCGCGGCGTTGTTGAACAGGCAGAAGCCCATCGGCCGCGTGCGCTCGGCGTGGTGGCCGGGCGGGCGGGCGGCGACGAAGACGTTTGACGCCCGGCCTTCGAACACGTCGGAGACGGCGGCGTTGGCCGCGCCGACGGCGTGGATCGCCGCCTCGTAGCTTTTCGGGCTCACGGTGGTGTCCTCGTCGAGGCGAATGAGGCCCTCGACCGGGATCGATTCGCGCACCGCCTCGAGATGGCTCTCGGGATGGGCGTAGAGGATCGTGGCGGGATCGCCCTCGGGGGCCTCGCGGCGGTCGAGCCAGGAAAACCGCTCGTCCTCCAGCACGCGCTCGATGACGCGCAAGCGATCCGGGCGTTCCGGATGGCCGGGCGGGGTGAGGTGTTCGAGGAAGACGGAATGGGAATACAGGCGCGTGGACATGCCGGTTCATTAGCAGGCGAAGGGGAAGGTTGGAACGGCGTGACGACGGGAATTTGGGGGGGCGGGCCGGATGGTTCAATCTCTATGAACGCGCGAACGCCAGCAACGGGCCGATATCGTGATCATCCGCCGCCTTGAGCGCGGCGACATAGGCCGCACGGAGTTCGCCGACATCGGAAAGCCGGCCGCCTCCCCATGAAAACGGCTTCCAACCAAGCCGCTCGATCAACAGATCGGCCATCATGCGGGCGTGGCGGCCATTGCCGTTCGGAAACGGATGGATGGCGGCCAGTCGGTGATGCAGCCGGATGGCGATTTCGTCGGCGGGAAAGGTTCGGTGCGCGATCCAGAAGCGCGCATCGTCGAGCAGGTTCGCCAACTCGGCCGGGACGCGATAGGCATCGACGCCGATGTTGCGGCCGGTTTTGCGATATGTTCCGGCCCAACGCCACACGTCGCCGAACAAGCGTTTGTGCAAAGCGCGGACGAACGCCTCATCGAGCAGGGCCGCGGGAGAACGCGACCGGGTCCGGCGCGCCCAGACCGCGCCTTTGGCGATGTTTGCCTCCTCGGCCTCGTTAAGATCGCGGCGATGGGTGATCCAAGACTGCAAAAGCCCGTCTTTTTCCTCGGGCGTCAGCAGCGTCGCATCGGCCGGTTGCCGAAACAGGTCGGTCATTCGCCGTTCCACAAATCGCGCAGCCGCAAATGATCGCGGACGTAATCCGCGACGCGGGCCTCGCGGTCCTCGCCGCCCGATTCCTGATCCTCCAGCTTCATGGAGTGCGCGATCCGGTCGAACTCGCGCAGGGCGAGCGCGCGGGCGCGCTCCTGCACTTTGGTCTCCAACGGCTTGTTCGGCACGAAGGCATAGACCAATGTGCAATCCAGCGCTTCGGCGGCGCGGCGCAAGGTTTCGAGCTTGACCGTGCCGGTCGCTTCCGAACGTTCCATCGCGTCGACGCTTTGCGGGCTGATCCCCAGCCGCAGACCCAATTGCGCACCGGACATGCCCAGCGCCTCGCGAATAGCGCGCAGCCACCCCTTCGGCGGCGGCGCGAAGCGGTCGACCGGGTTTAGCGGCTGCAGCCTTTGGTCAAGGCGGAGCCGGGCTTTGTGGCGGGTGGCGTTTTTCATATTGTAGCCTGATTTGCGATCAGGATTCTCATACTACAATGTGATTATTGATGCAAATTTTTCAGTTTACAATATGCTTACACATCCTGCGGATATCGCTTAAGCCGGAATGCGCGTGCGGCGAATGCGCTTCAGCGTCGTTCCGAGGCCCCAAGTAGAACACTATAGCCATCCTCGGTTTCACTGACCGCAAAATATGTTCCCGGAAGGCGAAACTTGGCCGGCAGGGGTACGCTCGCGACCGGGTTCGGTAAAAGCTGGAAGTCCGCACCCAAGCCTTCGACCCAACTGAACGCATCGACACGGGAAACAAGCAAGCCGCTGAGTGCTTGGTAGCCATCGTGGAGAAACACTCCGGTATCGACAAGCGCTCCGGAGTTTTTGGCGAGTGCTCGGCGAACCTCGAACCCTGTTTTTGGTGGGGTAAGGTTGGCCGGAGAAATTGAGATGAATGCATTCCCAACCGGAAACGCCGCCTGAAGGATGCGCGGCGGAATTGTGTCAGCATATTCGAACCCAAGTCGACTTGGATTTAGTGCGATGACAAACGCGTCCTCTTTTGCGACCGCTCCGGTCTGGAGCCATTTTGGATACTGCCGTTCGAATTTCTCCGATATGCTGCTGAGATAACGTAAAATCATTTGTGCGTTGGGGACTCCCTGCACCGAACCGTCGTAACGCGCCTTCGGGACTTGGTCAGGAGAGCCCTCCGCGCCTCGTGAGGGGGAGACAGCCTCGAACCAAATCCGTTGTCCGTCGACAACGATGCCAACGTCCGGGCCAGGTTTGGGACAAGTAACCTTGAAGCCGAGGCGCTTCAGTGTGACCGTGAGGTCCATCTCCCAGAAACGCTCATCGAACTTATCGCGGACTTCGCAAAGGAATTCAGGATCGGCATAGGGTTCGAAATCATCCCAAAGATCTTCGCAGAGCTGCCGAGCGCGACTGGTCCAATCGTTGGCAGCAGCCATAGCGTTGGCGTATGCCCCTCCAGAAGGACCGACTGTGAAGAAGGGTCGCGCGCTCAATGCAACTCATTCCGACGTCAGAGCCAACTATAGTGGAACGCCCGCCCTCACCCCGCCCCTTGCCCAGCTCACTGCCTTCGCCCCCAGTTCGCGGAATTGCTTCGAGGCGTCGGAGAGGCGCTGGTTCCATACCGGGTCGGGCGTCTGGCCCTCGATCGCCTTGAAATAGACGCTCATCAGCGCGGCGATGGCGAACGGCTCGATCAGCGCCGCCTTCACCGCCCAGGCGAACAGGAAGGCGGCGAGGAAGGCGAAGCCGCCAGACTGGCCGGGATAGAGCCAGACCAGCGCGCCGGCCGGCGCCAGCATGACGATGTAGACGGCGATCGACAGCACCCAGATGATGAGGGTGAGCCAGATGGCGTTCTTGACCATCAGCCTGGCATTCTGGCCGTAGAGGATGACGCCGTTTTTCGCCGTCTCGAACGGGTTTTCGGCGTTGGTCCTGACGATCAGGCCGAGGACGATTTCGTCGACGAAGGTCAGCGACATGGTGATGACGGCGTTGATGAAGCGGGCAAGCGCGTCGAGGCCCGGAATCGGCAGGATCATGGCGATGCCGCCGATCAACCCGGTGATGGCGCGCAGCGCGCCCTTGACGAGCTGGTCGAGCGCGAACAGCACATTGGCCTCGGCGAAGCGCTCGCGCACGATCGATTGGCCGTAGTCGATCTGGCTCCTGCCGCCGGGAATGTCGCGGCCCTCCACCAGATGGACGAGCACGGCGATATGCGCGGCTTTCACCATGTAGAGGATCCATTCGCGGATCCAGTAGACGATGCCCGAGACGACGCCGAAGCCGACGACGCCGCCCCACAGCGCGAACGAGGTCGGCGCATCGGCGTCGCCGAAAATGTTGCCGATGCCGTAGCCGACGCCCGAGCCGCCGCCGACGGCCAGCATGTAGGCGAGCGTGATGGCGAAATAGACGATGATGCGCGTGACGATGAACGGCCAGGTGCGGACCATCAGGCCGAGCGTGCGCGTGATGTCGAAATCCCAGAGCATGGCATCCCCTAAAAAGCTGTCGCAGCCTTGGTCGCGCGAATCATCACGCCGGTTCAATCGCCCAGCGTCAATTCTAGCGGAATTCAGCTCTCCAGAATATCGGTCGCGACGATAGCGATGCCGAATCCCTCAAGGCCGACATAGTGGCGTTCGCGCGAGGCGATCAGGCGGATCGAATTGACGCCGAGGTCTTTGAGGATTTGCGCGCCGAGGCCGATTTCGCGCCATTCGTCCTCGCGGCGTTTGGCTTCGGCATGCTCCTCGCCGCCGGCGGCCGGGCGTATACGGTCATGGTGGCCGACGCCGACGGAGCCCTCGCGCAGATAGACGATGACGCCGCGCCCGGCCTTGCCCATGCGCTCGATGACGCGGGCGATCGACGATTCCTTGCCGAAAATATCGCTGACGACGTTTTCGGAATGGAAGCGCACCGGCACCTCCTCGCCGTCGCGGATGTCGCCGAAAACGACCGCGAGGTGATGCATCGGATCCCAGCGCAGCGAATAGGTATAGGCCATGGCCGGTCCGGCCGGCGTCCCGATCCGTTCTTCGCCGACGCGTTCGACGAATTTCTCCTTGCGCTGACGCCAGGCGATCAAATCGGCGACGGTGACCAGCTTCAGGCCGTTTGCCTCGGCGAAAGTCTTGACGTCGGGGCCGCGCATCACCGCGCCGTCGTCGCGCACCAGTTCGCAGATGACGCCGATCGGCGGCAGATTGGCGAGCCGGCAGAGATCGACGGCGGCCTCGGTGTGGCCGGAGCGCATCAGCACGCCGCCCTCGCGCGCCACCAGCGGGAAAATGTGGCCCGGGCGGACGAAATCGACCGCGCCGGCGTTCGGATTGGCGAGGTTGCGCACGGTGGCGGTGCGGTCGTCGGCGGAGATGCCGGTGGTGGTGCCGTGGCGGTAGTCGACCGAGACGGTGAAGGCGGTGGTGTGGGCGCTTTCGTTCTCGGCCACCATCGGCGCGAGGTTCAGCCGCCGCGCCTCGTCGCGCGGCATTGGCGCGCAGACGATGCCAGAGGTGTGGCGCACGATGAAGGCCATCTTTTCCGGCGTGCAATGGACGGCGGCGACGATCAAATCGCCTTCGTTTTCGCGACCGTCATCGTCCATGACGACGACGATTTCGCCGCGTTCGAAGGCGCGGATGGCTTCGGCGACTTTTTTCTGGTCGAAGGGCATGGCGTGCTCGTGGTTCGTGGTTCGTGGTTCGTGGTTCGTGGTTCGAAACGAGGTAGCGGCGGCGGCCCGGGCGCGAAGTCGGCATACGACCGACGAACAACGAATTACGAACCACGCTCTCCCGTCTGCCCCCGGTGCCTCAAATAATGATCCGCCACGGCGCAGGCGACCATCGCCTCGCCGATCGGCACGGCGCGGATGCCGACGCAGGGGTCGTGGCGGCCCGTCGTGACGACATCGACCTCGTTTCCCGCCGAATCGATGGAGCGGCGCGGGTTGAGGATCGACGAGGTCGGCTTGACGGCGAAGCGGGCGACGATGGCCTGGCCGGTCGATATGCCGCCGAGGATGCCGCCGGCATGGTTGCTGAGAAAGACGGGCTTGCCGTCGACGCCGATGCGCATTTCGTCGGCATTGTCCTCGCCGGACAGGCGCGCGGCGTTGAAGCCCTCGCCGATCTCGACGCCCTTGACCGCGTTGATGCTCATCAGATTGGCGGCGATGTCGGAATCGAGCTTGCCGTAGATCGGCGCGCCGAGGCCGGCGGGTACGCCCTCGGCGACGATTTCGACCACCGCGCCGATGGAGGAGCCGGCCTTGCGGACGCCATCCAGGTAGTCGGCGAAGACCGGCACGGATTTCGCGTCGGGCGTGAAGAACGGGTTGTCGGCGTGACCGACGAAATCCCAATCCCAATTGGCCCGGTCGATCTCCTTTGAGCCGATGGAGACGAGCGCGCCGCGCACGACGAGGCCCGGCACGACAAGGCGCGCCAAAGCGCCGGCGGCGACGCGCGCCGCCGTCTCGCGGGCCGAGGAGCGGCCGCCGCCGCGATGATCGCGCACGCCGTATTTGACGTCATAGGCGTAGTCGGCATGGCCGGGACGGTATTGGCGGGCGATGGCGCCATAGTCCTTCGAACGCTGGTCGACATTGTCGATCTGCATCGCCACCGGTGTGCCGGTGGTCACCAGATGATCGCCTTCCTCGATGACGCCGGAGAGAATCCTCACCGCGTCCGGCTCCTTGCGCTGGGTGACGAAGCGCGATTGGCCGGGCTTGCGGCGGTCGAGATCGCGCTGGATGTCGGCAGCCATGAAGCGGATGCCCGGCGGGCAGCCATCGACGACGCAGCCGAGCGCCGGCCCGTGGCTTTCGCCCCAGGTCGTCACGCGAAAGAGATGGCCGAAGGTGTTGTGCGACATGATCGGGCCGGGAATGATACACGGGAAACGCCTTCTAGGGTGGCCCGGTCTGCCCGTCAAACGCCGCGAAGAGGTTTTACTTTTGACACATTCTGGCGTTTGATAACGCCTCCGACCGACACCCTCGCAAGCGCCGCGACAGACGGCCGCGCCAACCGCATTCCGGAGCCATCATGCGTCATCTCTTCGCCGCCCTCATCGCCCTCGTCACACTGACCGACGTCGTCTTCGCCGGCGAGGCCGAAGGGGCGATCAAGGCCATCGACCGCGACGGCATGGTCATCACGCTGGAGAACGGCAAGGCCTACAAGTTGCCGGGCGAATTCGACATCGACAAGATCAAGGAAGGCATGGATGTCATCATCGCCTTCGACGAGATCAATGGCGAAAACCTGATCACCGACATGGAAACCTCCGAGCAGTAAGCCGGACGATCGGTCAAATCCATTCGAGCTTCGTGCCGGCGATGCGCAGGATGCGATCCTGCGGCACGTCGAGGTTGGCCGCGTCGATCTCGCTCATGCCGCCCCAGGCGCGAAACAGCGAGCGCACGGTGCCGCCATGGGCGACGACGACCGCCGGCGGCGTGATTTCCGCCATGGCCGGAACGATGCGCGCCATCAGCATGGCGTAGCTTTCGGCGTATTTTCCGGGCGGGACGAAATTCCACTTGTCGAGGTCTCGCTTCGCCGTCGATCCGGGCGCCTTGGCGTCGATCTCGGCGAAGGTGTGCTCCTGCCAATCGCCGAAATGCACTTCGATCAGCCGCGGATCGATACGGTAGCCGGCCGGATCGAGGCCCATGGCGGCGCGGATCGCCTCGATCGTCTGGCGCGTGCGCAGCATCGGGCTGGCGACGAAATCGAACCCTTCCGCCCGGCCGATCAGGGTCCTGAGTTTTACGCCATTGGCGCGCGCCTGGGCCAGACCTGTCGCGTTGACCGGCACATCGGCCTGGCCCTGCAGGCGCCGCCCGGCGTTCCAGTCGGTCTGGCCGTGGCGGACAAGATAGATGACGCGGTCGTGCATGGTCGGCCCCGGTGACGGCGTCTTCAAAGCCGGTTTGGCGGCCACGGGCAACCCCGAAAACCCCGGGCGCGGAATAAATCCCGCCGCGCGGGCGTTCTCGTTGTCGGACGCCTCTCGCGCGTCGACCTCCCGAAAGGAATACCGATGACACTTCACCGCCTTTTCGCCCCGGCGCTTGCCGCCGGCCTGATGTTCTCCCTTCCCGCGCTCGCCGACATGGCGAAGCTCGAAGGCGACCGTCTCGTCAACGAAGCCGGCATGACCCTCTACACCTTCGACAACGACAAGGACGGCATGTCGGCCTGCTATGACGCCTGCGCCGCCAACTGGCCGCCGCTGATGGCGCCAGCCGACGCCAAGGCCGAAGGCGACAACACGCTCTCCGCCCGCAAGGACGGGGCCAACCAATGGGCCTACAAGGGCAAGCCGCTCTATCTGTGGGTCAACGACAAGAAGCCGGGCGACACGACCGGCGACGGCGTCAGGGCGTCTGGCACACGGCAGGCCGTAAGGCATGATCGCGGCGTCGGCGCCTGGCCGGCGCCGCGGTTCAAACCCATGTTTCGTCGCGATATCGACCTCGTCGCCCATTTGCCGCGCTTGCGCCGGCTGGCGGTGGCGCTGTGCCGCGACCGCGACGCCGCCGACGATCTGGTGCACGAGGCGGTGGCGCGGGCGCTCGACAAGGCGGCGCTGTTCGACGGAACCAACGCGCGCGCCTGGCTCGCCACCATCCTGATCAACCTCTTCCGCTCCGATCGCCGCCGGTTTGCCCGCCTGCCGACGCTGGTCGATCTCGGTTCGCCCGCCGCGCTCGCCGCCGGCGCAAAAGGCATCGACGAAAACGGGCCGGACATCCGCCGCGCGCTGGCGACGCTTCCCGAGGAGCAGCGCATCGCCATGCTGCTGCTGGCGCTGGAGGGCCTCAGCTACCGCGAAATCGCCGCCGCCCAGGGCGTGCCCATCGGCACGGTGATGTCACGCATCGCGCGGGCGCGCGACAACCTTAGAGCCGCCTTGAATGGCGACGCCGGCAAAATACGGAGCCTGAAACCATGAACGCGGACGAACCTGTCGGCGAAACCGATCTGCACGCCTATCTCGACGGCGAATTGCCGCCGGAGCGGCGGCGGACCGTCGAACGTTTCCTGGTCGATCATCCGGACGCGGCCGAGCGCCTGGCCGAATGGGCAGCGCAGGGCGACGCCATTCGCGCCGCCTACGATGCCGTGTTGGCCGAAACGCCGCCTGCGACGCTGGTCGCGGCGGCGCGGCGCGGCGGCCATCCGGCGCTGTGGCGCGCAGCGGCGGCGGCGGTGCTCGTGGCGACCTTTGCCGGCGGCTATCTTCTCGGCGGTTTCGTTAATCGAGGGCCTTCGGAAACGCTCGCCGACGCCGGATTGACGGCGCACCAATTGTACATCCCGGAAAAAATCCATCCGGTCGAGGTGACCGCCGCGGACCGGCCGCATCTGGAAAGCTGGCTGTCGAAGCGGGTCGGCCTCGCCGTCGCCGCGCCGGACCTCTCCGCCTCGGGGCTGACATTGCTCGGCGGGCGCGTCGCCCCGGTCGCCGGCGGCGCCGGCGCGCTGTTCATGTACGAGAACCCGGCCGGCGAGCGCTTCACGCTGCTGGTGGCGCGGGCCGGCGAACGCGAACGCCCGCTCGCCTATCACGAGGCCGGCGCGTTCGGGGCCTATGATTGGGGCGGTTCGGGCTACGGCTTCGTGCTGTCGGGCCCGCATGACGAGGCGTTGCTGGAAGGGTTGCAGAAAAAGGTCGAGGCCGGCTGGCTTTAGCGCCTGTTCCGGTTCGACCCGGAAAGGCCGTGAGCCGCGCCTCAGTCTTTGCCCGACGCGATGACCGTGGCGATGTCGGGCGCGTCGACCGCCTTCATGCCGACGACATGATAGCCGGCGTCGACATGGAGGATTTCTCCGGTGACGCCGCGGCCGAGATCGGACAGCAGGAACATGGCCGAATCGCCGACATCATCGATGGTGGAATTGCGCCTCAAGGGCGAATTCAGCTCATTCCATTTGAGAATGTAGCGGAAATCGCCGATGCCCGAGGCGGCGAGCGTCTTGATCGGGCCGGCGGAAATGGCGTTGACGCGGATGCCCTTGCCGCCGAGATCGACGGCGAGATAGCGCACCGACGATTCCAGCGCCGCCTTGGCGAGGCCCATGACGTTGTAGTGCGGCATCACCTTTTCGGCGCCGTAGTAGGTGAGCGTCAGCAGCGAGCCGCCATCGGTCATCAGTGGTTCGGCGGCGCGGGCGAGCGCAGTGAACGAATAGACGGAAATGTCCATCGTCATCATGAAATTGTCGCGAGTCGTCTCGATGTAGCGGCCGACGAGCTCGTCCTTGTTGGAAAATCCGATGGCGTGGACGAGGAAATCGAGCCGGCCCCAACGCTTTTCGATCGCCGCGAACGTTTCGTCGACGGTCGCCTGTTCGGCCACGTCGCAATGACCGATGGCCCAGGCTCCCAGTTCGGCGGCAAGCGGTTCGACGCGCTTTTTCATGGCGTCGCCCTGCCAGGTGAGGGCGATTTCGGCGCCTTGCGCGGCGCAGGCCTTGGCGATGCCCCAGGCAATGGAGCGATTATTGGCGAGCCCCATGATCAGGCCCTTTTTCCCCGCCATCATCGCGCCGGTTGCCGTCATCGGACTGTCCTCGCCCCGCGCCCGCGGCGCCATTTGTTTCAGGCGAGCCTATCGCACAGCGTCGATTCGGCTTCAAGCCTGCCTCAAACCCGCGCCCGACGCTTCATCAGCGCCTCCAGTTCCGCGTCATTTTCCGGCAGCATGACACGCACGCGGACGAACAGATCGCCATGGCCGCCGGTCTTCAACGGCAGGCCGCGGCCCTTGAGCCGGAAAACCTTGTCGGAACTCGACCACACCGGAATGGAAAGCGCCAGGCGACCGGAAAGCGTATCGACCGGCAATTTGGCCCCGAGAACGGCGTCGACAAGGGGTACAGGCAGATCGACGTACAAATCGCGGCCTTTCGCCTCGAAAACGGCATGCTTGCGCAACGACACGGTCAGGATGGCGTCGCCGACCCCGAAAGCGTTGCGTTCGCCCTGCCCTTTCAGACGGATTTGCGTGCCGTCCTCGACGAAATCCCGCAATTTGACGGCGAGAGTCCGCCCGTCGGGAAAGCGGGCGGTGACACGGGCGGCCGACGCCGCCTCCTCCAGCGTGACCGACAAGGTCGCAGACACATCCGCGCCGGGCGCGCCGCGCGTCTGCCGGCCGCCGCGGCCGCCAAATCCCGAACCGAACATTTCGCCGAGGATGTCCTCCATGCCGGCGGCGCCGAAACCGGCCTGGCCGCGCCCGCCGCCGCTCCTGCGGAAACCGGCGAAAGGATCGCCGCCGCCGGAACCGTCGAAACCGGCGAATTTGGGTTTGCCGTCCGGGCCGATCTCGCCGCGGTCGAAGGCGGCGCGTTTCTTGTCATCGCCGACGATTTCGTACGCCTGACCGATCTCGGCAAAGCGTTCCTTGGCCTTGGGTTCGTCCGGGTTCTGGTCCGGATGGTATTTCTTGGCGAGACGGCGATAGGCCGCCTTCACGGCCTTGGCGTCGGCGGTGCGGCTGACGCCGAGTATGTCGTAAGGGTCGCGCATGGTTCGGGCCCCGAAAAGAGGATTCGTCCCTGATATGCGGTCGCATAGGAAGAAATTCCAGCCCCGCCGATCAAAGCGCCTTGAACGATGTCATGCGCCATGCGCCGTCGTCGAGGCAAGCCGTGCCGGAAAAAAGGTGGACGCCCTGATAGTTCTCGCGCGACGCGTTGAAGCTGCGGCAGATGCGACCCGATTTGGCGAACTCGGCCAAAGCCTCGATCGAACCCGTGGCGCCGGTATCGCGGTTGGCCCAGGCCAGCGGCCTGCCGCCGAGCGCGACCAAATCGGCTGAGGTCGCGGCATTGCGGATGGTCGCTTCGTCGGACGGGTCGGCGACATCGACGACAACGGGAATTGAACCGGTGACGAGTTCGCGGTCGCCTTCGGCCTGCTTCAAACCGTAGCCGGAAGCGCATCCGCCGAGCGCGGTCAACGCAAACAGGGCAATCGCCGCGGCGCGCGCGCCTATCGCCATTTTCCCCACCCGCCCTTGCAACACGTCACGCAATCGGCAATCTCCCGGCCGCGCCATCGCGCTTTCTTCGCGACGGGCAACGGCCATGATCGCCGAGGAGGGTTAACAGTGGATGACTTCACTACGCGCACCGATCCGTTTGCGCTGTTCGCCGAGTGGCTGGCCGATGCGGCAAAGAGCGAACCGAACGATCCGAACGCGCTGACCTTCGCCAGCGTCGACGCCGACGGCATGCCGGACGCCCGCATGGTGCTGCTGAAGGGCTTCGACGCCGACGGCTTCGTCTTCTACACCAATTTCGGCAGCGCCAAGGGCCGCCAGACGCTGGCGAGCAGAAAGGGCGCGATGGTGTTCCACTGGAAGAGCCTGCGCCGGCAAGTGCGGTTGCGCGGCCCGGTCGAGGCGGTGAGCGACGCCGAAGCCGACGCCTATTTCGACACCCGCCCGCTTGGCAGCCGCATCGGCGCCTGGGCGTCCAAGCAGAGCCAGCCGCTCGAAAGCCGCTTCGCCCTGGAAAAGCGCGTCGCCGAATTCACCGCCAAATTCGTGCTCGGCCATGTGCCCCGGCCGCAATGGTGGTCGGGATTCCGCCTGAGGCCTGCGTATTTCGAGTTCTGGCACGACCGGCCATTCCGCCTGCACGACCGCGTCGCGTTCCAACCCGACAATGCGGGCGGTTGGGCGACGACGCGGCTTTATCCCTGATCAGGCCTCGCCGTCGTCCTCAGGGTCCGGCGCCGAGGCGCCCGGCCCTTCGCCGAAATTCACCGCGATGCGCCACAGGTGATAGGCGACGCGGTCGAGCCATCGCATGGCGTCAAGGCGCAGGATCGCCGCATCGGTGGCGATGAGGTCGTGCGCCGCCGCTTCAATTGTCGTGGCGCGAAAGGCGTCGCGTTTGCTTAGGTACAGCGCGCGCAGCCTGCCCAGCCGCGCCGCGTGCGGTGCGAATACATCGGTATCGACGGCCCGGCGGGCCATCGCCGCCAACATTGACGCCATGCGCCGCAATTTTGCATCCTCATCGAGCGCGGCGATGCGCGGCCCCTGCCCGAGGCGGTTATGCAAACGCAGCATGTGGTCGAGCGCATGCATGGCGGCGCGATGACGGGCATGGATCCGGCCATCCTGTCCGGAAGCGCCGATCCTGTCGATATACAGACGCGCCGCCTCCAATGCCGCGCCGACCGGAGCGTAGAGCCCTCGACCCGGAACAGGCGCGCCTCTGTCGAGATAATCGGCCAGAAGTTCGGCCTGCGCCATAGCAATGCGTTTCAACGCCATCATCGCCGCGTCGACGGCGGAGGCGGGTTCGGACAATAGTCGTTCGTCGAGTGCAACCGTCAGCGGCGGTCCGCGTTCAGGCACGAGACGTTCGATCAAGCGCGCAAAATGCCCGGCAAAGGGCAACAGCAACAGCACGCCAGCGACGTTGAAACCGGTGTGGAAGGCGACGAGGGCGAGAGCGCCGCCATCGCCGGATATCCATCGCGCGAGGTCGAGGAGAGGATCGAGTGCGAGGTAGGCGGCAATTCCGGTCATAAGGTTCAGCACGACATGGGCGTAGCCGGTGCGGCGCATGGCGGTGGAACCGCCGAGCGTGGCGAGCGCGGCAGAAGCAGTGGTGCCGACATCCATGCCGATGACGAGGGCGGCGGCCTGCGGCAGGGCGATGGTCCCGCCATGAAGCGCCACCAGCGCGGCGGCGACGCCGGCGCTCGACGACTGGGTGATCACGGTCATCGCCGCGCCGATCGCCATCAGCATCGCCCGGCCGGTCCAGCCGTCATCGGGAAGCGAGTCCGGCGTGACCAGCCCCTCAAGGCCGGCAAGCCCGTCTTTCAGCGTCCCCAGCCCCATGAACAGGAGGCCGAATCCGGCAAGCGCGAAGCCGGCTTGGGCAAGTTTGCCGCGCCCATAGCGGCGCAGCAGGGCCCCGGCGAACACCGCCGGCAGCATCGCCGTCTGCAGATCGAACTTGAAGCCGAGCACCGCCACCAGCCAGCCGGTGACCGTGGTGCCGACATTGGCGCCGAAGATGACGCCGAGCGCCTGAAGGAAGGTGAGCACGCCGCCGCCGACGAGGCCGACGGTCGTCACAGTGACGGCGGTCGACGATTGCATCGCCGCCGTGATCGCCGCGCCGGTCAGCGCGCCAGTGAAGGCGTTGCGGGTGAAGCGCGACAGGACGCGGCGGAGCGAATCGCCGGCAAGCGCACGCAGGCCTTCGGTCATGATGGTCATGCCGAGAAGGATCAGTCCGATGCCGCCGAACGCCGCCAGAATTGTCCCCGTCATCGGAGGACCATTTCACCGGGCAGGCGCGAATTCAACGGCTTTCAGGTCTTGCCCCGGCTCATGAAAGCCATGAAGGCCTGGCGCGCTTCATCCGAGCTCAGTCGCTGGCGGAAGGCTTTGCCCTCCGCCTCGATGCGGGCGACGATATCGTCGCGGTCGCCGCGCATGAAATCGCGGGCGAGCTTCAGCGCCTCGGGCGGCTTGGCGGCGAGGCGTTCGGCAAGAGCCAAGGCTGCGGCTTCGAGACCGTCCTCGGGAATGACATCATGGATCAGGCCGGCCGCCTTCGCCGGCCCGGCCGGCATTCCCTCACCCAGGCCAAGCAAGGCAAAGGCGCGTTGGTGGCCGAGCAGGCGCGGCGCGATCAGGCTGGAGCCAGCCTCCGGCACGAGGCCGAGATCGACGAAGGGCGTGGAAAACACCGTGCGCGGCGTCGCCAGCGTCAGATCGGCGTGGAGATGGATGGTCGTGCCGATGCCGACGGCGATGCCATCGGCGGCGGTGACCAGCGGCTTCGCCAGCGTCGCCAGCGCCATGAGAAAATCGAAGACTTCCGTGCCGCCGTCTCCGCCCATGGCCACCGCCATGAAATCGGCAATGTCGTTGCCGGCCGAAAAGGCGCCGGGGACGCCGAGGATCAGATGGCAGCGAACGCCCGCATCGTCGTCGCCCGAAATCAGCGCGGCCGCCATCGCCGCATACATGGCGCGGGTTATGGCGTTCTTCTTTTCCGGCCGGTTCATGCGGATAGCCTGCACCGCGCCCTTGCGTTCGACGAGGATGTGACTGGCGCTCATGCGGCGAACTCCGGCGTAAGCGCGGAAAGGCTTGCCGCGCCGTTGACGACGCGGTCCCTCAACGCCGCGGTCTCTGACAGCAGGTTCTCGGCAATGAAGCGGGAGAGCGCAATGCGATTGTCTTCCCCGCTCGCCGCCGCGCCGCGCGCGACCAGCGTCGCGCCAAGCGCGAGGGAAAACAGACGCAGATAGGGCGTCGCGCCGGCGAGCGCCTCCTCCATCCGCCCGGCGGCGAGCGCATCGAGCAGGAAGGCGGTGGCGCTTTCCAGATCGGCGAGCGCGGCAGCAAGGCGCGCCGGAGCCGAGCCTAGACCGGGATGATCGAGGCCGGCGATGATGTCGCCCATTTCCGCGAACAGGCCGCGCACATGGTCGCCGCCCGACAACGGCAGCTTGCGGGTGACCAGATCGATCGCCTGGATGCCGTTGGTTCCCTCGTAGATCGGGGCGATGCGGGCGTCGCGGTAGAGCATCGCCGCGCCGGTTTCCTCGATGAAACCCATGCCGCCATGAACCTGCAGGCCGACCGAGGCGGCCTCGACTCCGATATCGGTGGAGAACGCCTTGGCAAGCGGGGTGAGCAGCGCGGCGCGTTCGCGCCAATGGGTTCCGCCGCCGCCATGATCGCGGTCGATGGCGAAAGCGCAGGAATAGCACAGCGCCCGGGCGATCGCGGTCAGCCCACGCATGGTCGCCAGATTGCGGCGCACGTCGGCGTGATCGACGATGGCGCTCATGCCGGCGCCGGCCGCGCCGGCGGCGCGGCCCTGCTTGCGTTCGCGGGCGTAGGCGAGCGCTTTCTGGTACGCCGCCTCGGCCACCGCGACGCCCTGTATGCCGATGGCGAGACGGGCGTTGTTCATCATGGTGAACATGCAGGCGAGACCGCGATTTTCCTCGCCGACGAGCCAGCCGACAGCGCCCGGTTCGTCGCCGAATTTGCCGTCGCCGAAAATCATGACGCAGGTTGGCGAGCCGTGAATGCCGAGCTTGTGTTCAAGCGAGGAGCAGAAGACGTCGTTGCGATCGCCGAGCGAGCCATCGGCATTCACGAGGAACTTCGGCGCCAGGAACAGCGAAATGCCCTTCACGCCGGGAGGCGCATCGGGTAGGCGGGCAAGGACCAGATGGACGATGTTGTCGGTCCAGTCGTGCTCGCCATAGGTGATGAAAATCTTCTGGCCGAAAATGCGGTAGGTCCCGTCGGCGCGCGGTTCGGCGCGCGATTTGAGCGCCGCCAGATCGGTGCCGGCCTGCGGCTCGGTCAAATTCATCGTCCCCATCCATTCGCCGGAGACAAGCTTTTCCAGATAGGCGGCCTTCAACTCGGCGCTGGCATGCTTGTCCAGCGCCTCGGCCGCGCCCATGGTCAGCGTCGGGCCGACGCCGAACGCCATGGCGCCGGAATTCCACATCTCCAGGGCGGCGATCGACAGAACCGTCGGCAGCCCCTGCCCGCCGAAATCGACCGGGCCGGCGAGCGCGGCCCAGCCGGCGTCGATCCATTTGCGGTAAAGATCGCGCCAACCGGGCGGAGTGACGACGGCGCCGTCGACGAGTTTCGCCCCGACCGTGTCGCCGATCTTGCGCAGCGGCGCGATTTCGTCGGTGGCGAAACGTCCCGCCTCCCCCAGCACCGCGTCGAGGACATCCTCGGTCAGATCGCCGAAATCGCCGGCGTCGAGCGCCGCATTGACGCCGGCGACGTGTTTCAGTGCATGGGCGATGTCGGCGACGGGTGCGCGGTACATGGTTTTCCTCCGAAAACGGCCGTTTGCGCCTGTTTATGGACGAGCGGTCGGCCTTTCAACACGGGCGATGACAGCGGCGAAAATAATCCGGTCGTCGTTCGTTAACCCTGTTGGGCCATTCTCTGACCCGATTGTCGAGGGGACGGATCATGGTTTTTCCGGTTTGGCGCCTGGCTGGCGTCGCGATTGGCTGCGTTCTAACGCTGATTCCGGCAGCTTCCGCTTCCGATTTTTCCCGTCCCTGGCAGCGCGCCGACCGCGCGCTGGTGCTCGACGCCTACGAATACACCGAAATCGACTGGAGCAAACTCGCTGCCGACAAACGCGTCGCCGGCTTCATCAACAAGGCGTCCGACGGCTTGCCGCCGTCCTATGCCTGTTCGGGCGGCGAAACCGAATTGCGCCTGTGCAAGGCGCTGTGGAAACGCTACGCCGTGGCGCGCGAGCTCTACCACACGCGGCGCGCGCTGGCCGGCGCGCTCCATCTCGAATGGGGCGCCTATCATCTGGCGCGGCCCGGCAATCCGATCGATCAGGCCAATCATTTCATCGATTTCGCCGAACCGGGTCCTGACGATCTGATCGCGCTCGATCTGGAGGGCGACGATCCGGCGCAATGGATGAGTTTCGCCGACGCCGAGATTTTTGTCGGCCACATCCATCGGCGCATCGGGCGCTATCCGCTGCTCTACACCAACGGGTCGACGGCGAAAAAGATCGCCGCGCAGGCGCATCTCTATCCGACGCTGGCGCGCCTGAAACTGTGGTACGCCCGCTATCAGCCCGAGATTGCCGGCCATTTCCCGACCGGCGCTTGGGCGAACTATGCGCTGTGGCAGTTCGCCTCCAACGTCAATTGCGGGCCGCGGCATTGCCCGGTGCGCATCGCCGGGGCCGGGCACGATATCGACGTCAATGTCGCGCCGATGGACGCGGCGGCGTTGCGTAAGGTCTGGCCGTTCGATGGACTGATCGAGGGCGACGCGCTTCTCGCCGCCCGCGTGCCGCTGCCGATGGACCCGGTGCGCGACGCCGTCACGCCGGTCGAGATCGCCTGGGCGCCGGTGATCCAGGCGACGGCGGCCCAGGCGCTGGAGCACGCGCTGACGACTGCCGGAGACCGCTATCCCGATCGCAACGAGACAAGCGAAACGACATTGGCAATAGCCGATATCGATCCGATCGTCACCGGATCGACGGATCAGGACTTTCAACCGGTGCGGCGGCGCTTCAGACGCTGAGCCGTTCCCGCTCGATCGCCCGCCAGCCGATATCGCGGCGGCAGAAGCCGCCCGGCCAGGCCAGGCAATCAATCGCCGCGTAGGCGTTGGCCCTGGCTTCCCGAGCTGTCGCGCCAAACGCGGTGACATTCAGCACCCGTCCGCCATAGGCGACAAGACGACCGTCGGCCATCGCCGTGCCGGCGTGGAACACTTTCGCGCCGCTCGCTTCGGCCTTGACGACGCCGCCGATCGGCGTGCCCTTCACCGGCGTTCCGGGATAGCCGTCGGCCGCCATGACGACGGTCAGCGCGTAGCCGTCGCGCCAGCGCGCCTTGACGCCGGCAAGCCGGCCGGTGGCGGCGGCAAGCAGGATTGGCGCGAGATCGCTCGCCAGCCGCAGCATCAGCACCTGGCATTCCGGATCGCCGAAACGGACATTGTATTCGATCAGCCTCGGTCCGTCGGCGGTCAGCATGAGTCCGGCGTAGAGGACGCCGGAAAACGGATTGCCTTCCGCCTTCATGCCGGCAAGCGTCGGGCGAACGATCTCATCCATGACGCGGGCGAGCACGTCTTCGTCGAGGACCGGCGCCGGCGAATAGGCGCCCATGCCGCCGGTGTTCGGTCCGAGATCGCCGTCGTGGACGCGTTTGTGGTCCTGCGCCGTGCCGAAGGGCAGCGCCGTCTCGCCATCGCACAGGCAGAAAAAGCTCGCTTCCTCGCCGGCGAGGAATTCCTCGACCACGACTTCCGCGCCAGCCGATCCGAAGGCGCCTTCGAAACAATCGTCGACGGCGACGAGCGCTTCGTCGACCGTCATCGCCACGGTGACGCCCTTGCCCGCGGCGAGACCGTCGGCCTTGACGACGATCGGCGCGCCCATGGCGCGAATATAGGCTTTCGCCTTCGGCGCGTTGTTGAAGCGGCCGTAAGCAGCGGTGGGGATGGCATGGCGGGCGCAGAAATCCTTGGTGAACCCCTTCGATCCCTCAAGCCGCGCCGCGGCGGCCGACGGGCCGAACACGGCGAATCCGGCGACGCGCAACGTATCCGCCAAGCCTGCCACCAACGGCGCTTCGGGGCCGACTACGACGAGATCGACATCATGATCGCGGCAGAACCCCAGCACGGCGGCGTTGCTCGCGGCGTCGAGATCGACGCACTCGGCCTCCTCGGCGATGCCCGGATTGCCGGGCGCGCACCAGAGTTTTTCCACCGACGGCGATTGCGCCAGTTTCCACGCCAGCGCGTGCTCGCGTCCGCCCGAGCCGATCAGCAGCACGTTCATGCGAGTCCCCCCGCCTTGCTTCTTGGATGGTCCGGTACGGGGGGCGGCGGCGCGGGTCAAGGGCGACGCGTCAATCGCAACGCACCCAGGTTTCGTGCGTCTTGTCGGAGCGCTTGCCGGTCGGTCCGACGTAGAGGAAGACCAGATGAGCCTCGCCGGGTGAACGGCAGGTCAGGCGGAAAACGAATTGCGCCGGTGCGCCGAGCAGCCCGGTGGTGTTCTCGCGATAACCGAGCGCGGCGACCTCGACCAGGTTGAGGCCGCTCGACGCCGCCTCATCGAGACGCCAAGTATAACCGGTCGACGGGTTGCCCTCGAGTTCGAACTCCCAGGAATTGCCGGTTTTCACCGTCCGTTTTCCGGCAAACGCCGGAAAGGCGACGAAGCCCACGATCGCAAAGAAGACGGCGCGGCGGTTCGGGAAACGAGTTCCAAACATGGAATTCCTCCTTCCATGGATTCAAAAGTCTACGCAGCCACAGCGCCGCCGCCTTGATCCGGCGCAGGTCGCGTTGCTTTCGGGATGGGCCTGCCCTACACGGCTTCATCCAGATATTGAAGGAGCATTCCATGACCATCACCCGCATCGGCGTCGGTCCGCGCATGAGCCAGGCGGTCGTTCACGCCGGCAAGGTCCATACCGCCGGCGTCGTCGCCGATTCGGCCGCCGGCAAGGGCGTAACCGAGCAGACGGCCGATATCCTGGCGCAGATCGACGCGCTGCTGGCTCAAGCAGGCTCGGACAAGACGAAAATCATCAAGGCCAATATCTGGATCACCGACATGGGCCGCTTCGCCGAGATGAACGCGGCGTGGGACGTTTGGGTTCCGCGGGGCCATACGCCGGCCCGCGCCACCGTGGAAAGCCGGCTTGCCGGCCCGCAATACGCCGTCGAGATCATGGTCGAAGCCGCGGTCTGAGTTGAGATTCGACCATGGACACCATCCAGTCGAACCGGGAGCAAGGGCGGGTCGCCGACGCGCCGTCCGGCCATTGGGTCTACCGGCTGCTGCCTCGCGGCATGTGGCCCTACGCCCAGCTCGCCCGCTGGGACCGGCCGATCGGCTGGCAATTGCTGATGTGGCCATGCTGGTGGTCGGCGGCGCTGGTTTCGGGCGCCGGCGCCGATGCGACGACGCCGTGGATGGCGGCGCTGCCGTCGCTTCCGCATCTCGTCCTGTTCACGCTCGGCGCCATCGCCATGCGCGGAGCCGGCTGTACGTGGAACGATCTGGTCGACGCCGAAATCGACGCCAAAGTGGAACGCACCCGCTCGCGGCCGTTGCCGTCCGGTCAGGTCAGCCGCAAACAAGCCTATGGTTTTCTTGGCGCGCAGGCGATGGCGGGCCTTGTGGCGCTGCTGCAATTCAATGGTTTCACGGTGCTGCTCGGGGCGTCGTCGCTCGCGGTCGTCGCCGTCTATCCGTTCATGAAGCGCGTGACGTGGTGGCCGCAATTCGTGCTCGGCCTCGCCTTTTCCTGGGGCGCGCTGATGGGCTGGGCGGCGGCGAAGGGCGAACTCGCCGCGCCGGCGATCATCCTCTACGCCGGATCGATTCTGTGGGTGATCGGCTACGACACGATCTACGCCCATCAGGACAAGGAAGACGACGCGCTGGTCGGCGTGCATTCCACCGCGCGGCTGTTTGACGCCAACACCAAATACTGGCTGGCCGGGCTTTATGGCGGGGCGCTGGCGCTGTTCGCCATCGCCTTCGCGCTGGCCAAGGTTCCCGCCCCGGCGCTTGCCGGTCTGGTGGCGGCGGGAGTCCACATGGCGCGCCAGATCCGCACGCTCGACATCGACAACGCCGACCAGTGCCTGAAACTGTTCAAATCCAACGCGATCGTCGGCTGGCTGATCTTCCTCGGCCTGGTCGCCGGCGGTTTGTGGCCGGCGCTCAAGACGCTGTTGTGAAGGCGATCAGTCCCGGGCGATGATTTCCTCGCCGGAGACGACCAGGCGCAATCCCAGGTCTCCGCCGCGACGGCGGGCGAGGAAGCGGGCGCGGCGCTTCGGCGCGGCGCGCCCCTTGCGGCGTTCGATCGGGGTTGTGGCGCGAACCTTGCCAATGGCCGAATCGAGCGGACGGGCGACGCCATCGGCCTCGACCAGCAGCATCGGCAACTGGGCCGCCTTGGCCCAGCCGCGCCAATCGGCGGCGATGTCGTCAAGGTTTTCGGCGACAAGCAGCGGCACGCACAATTGCGGATCGGCGTGGTGAAGTTCGAGCGTGGCTGTCACGTTGCCGAAATCGTCTTCGATGGCGCGCGCCGCGACGCCGGCGAAAGCGCGGAACGGCAGCACCAGCGATACGTCCAGGCCGGATTTCGCCAGGGTCCGGCGCAAACGCGCGCCGCGATGATCGACCATGATGTCGACCTCGCCCTGGTCGTCGCGACCGGCGTAGGTGACAGCCTGGGGCAGGCGGAACGGGTCGAGCCGCATCGCGGCGCCCGCCCAGACGGGCTTCAGCGCGGTGTTCATGTCTTCGCATTCCCTGTCAACTTCGAGAGCCGGTTTCCGGTCTTCCCGCGGGCCGTTTTGTGGCCTCATTGACAGGGACATTACGCCGCGAACCTTGCCGCCGCGCTTAATGGAGAGGGTTAAGTTTGCCTGACCGCCGCCAATGGTTAGCGGAAAGAGACCGACGCATTAGGCAATTGTGAACAAAGCTTCACATCACCTTGCCGGGATTCATGATGCCGTTCGGATCGAAGGCCGCCTTGATGCGGCGCATCAGATCGAGCGCCACCGGCGATTTCATCGCCGCCAGCTCGTCGCGCTTCATCCTGCCGATGCCATGTTCGGCCGAGATCGAGCCGCCGAAGGCGCGCGCCACGGCGTGGACGGCGGCATGCATGGCGCCTTCCCGCGCCATGAAATCAGCGGGATCGCCAGGCTCGGGCTGCGACACGTTGAAATGCAGATTGCCGTCGCCCATGTGACCGAAGCAGACGAGGCGCGAACCGGGCGCGATGCGAGCGACTTGGGCTCCCGCTTTCTCGATGAAGGCGGGGATGGCGGCGACGGGCACGGAGATATCGTGCTTGATCGATGCGCCTTCGGCCTTCTGCTTCTCCGGAAAGGTCTCGCGGATCGTCCACAACGCCCGCGCCTGGGTTTCGCTTTGAGCGAGAACGGCGTCCTCCAGCTCGCCGGCATCGGCGGCGGCGGCCAGCAGCGCTTCGGCGTGGTCGCGCGTCGCGCGCTCGTCGGTCAACGCGGCGATTTCCATCAGCACATGCCAGTCATGATCGCCGGCAAGGGGACGGACAAGCGCCGGCGCATGATTCAGGCCGAATTGCAGCGGCCGGTCGGCGATCAATTCAAACGAGACCAGCGCCGGTCCGGCGGCGGCCGAGACCCGGCGGAAAAGCGCCAGCGCCTTTTCGGGCGAGGCGAGGCCGATCCAGGCGACCGCCCTGCCCATCGGTTTCGGCGCGAGTTTCAGCACGGCGGCGGTGATGATCCCGAGCGTGCCCTCCGCGCCGATGAAGAGGTTTTTCAGGTCGTAGCCGGTATTGTCCTTCTTCAGCTTGCGCAGATCGTCGAGCACGGCGCCGCCCGGAAGCACGGCCTCAAGCCCGAGACACAGATCGCGGGCGACGCCGTGGGAAAGGGCGGCGACGCCGCCGGCGTTCGACGACAGATTGCCGCCGATCTGGCACGAGCCTTCCGAGGCGAGCGACAGCGGAAACAGCAGCCCGGCCGCATCCGCCGCCTGGCGAATGGTCGCCAGCACGCAGCCCGCCTCGACCGTCATCGTCGCCGAAACCGGATCGATTTCGCGGATGCGGTTGAGCCGCGCCAGCGACAGCACGATTTGCCCGCCTGTCCTGTCGGGCGTCTGGCCGCCGACGAGGCCGGTATTGCCGCCCTGCGGCACGATCGGCGTTTTCGTTTCGTCGGCGAGCTTCAGGATGGCGGCGACTTCAGCCGTCGTCGCCGGGCGCAACACCAGAGCAGTGCGTCCCGGCCACCTACCGCGCGGCTCCTCGACAAAGGAGGCGACATCTTCGGCGGCGGTCAGCGCGCCTCCCGGGCCGACCAGCGCGGCGAAGCGGGCGAGAAGATCGGGGGCGAGCGGCGGACGGTTCACGATGCGCTCCTGTCCGTTTCGTCCTCGCGCGGGGCGGCGGCGCGGGCAAGGCGGTCGTTGATCGCTTCGCCGAGGCCCGTATGGGAAACCGGTTCGACGGCGATGATCGCCGCGCCGGTCTCGTCGAGTGCGCGCAGATGCGAAAACAAATTGCGCGCCGCTTCGCCGGGATCGCCCTTCGGCGACAGGTTGAGGAATGCTCTTGCTTTCTTCGCACGCGCGGCGCGGACCGCGCCGAAACCGAGCAACGCTTCGCCTTCGCCGACATCCACGGCATCGAGGCGCAGGCTTGCGCGTGGCGCGTAGTGCGAGGAAAGCATGCCGGGCGCGACCACGCGTCCGCCCTTTTGACGATTCACGGTCACTCCGGCGACCTTTTCGATGTCGGCGATGGCGAGGCCGCCCGGCCGCAACTGGGTCAGCCGGTCGCCGTCGATCTTGAGGATAGTCGATTCGACGCCGACCGGCGACGGTCCGCCATCGACGATCAGGCCGACGCGTGTCCCGAGATCGGCGGCGACGGCCTCGGCGCTGGTCGCCGAAACGCGGCCGGACGAATTGGCGCTCGGCGCGGCCAGCGGACGGCCAAATGCGGCGATCAGCGCGCGGGCGAAGCCGACAGGCATGCGCACGCCGACGCTGTCAAGTCCGGCGGTGACGAGCGGATGCACCGGCGCTCCGGCCGCCAAGGGCAGCACCAGCGTCAGGGGGCCGGGCCAGAAGGCCTGCGCCAGCCGTTCGGCGAGAGGCGAAAACACCGCGATGCGGCGCGCCATCGCCATATCGGCGACGTGGCAGATCAAGGGGTTGAAACGCGGCCGGCGCTTGGCGGCGAAAATGCGCGCCACCGCCTCGCCATTGCCGGCGTCGGCGGCGAGGCCATAGACCGTCTCGGTCGGGATCGCCACGGTCTCGCCATCGGCCAGACGAGCCCGCGCGGCTTCCAGCGCCACCACCTCGGACAGGATTTCGGCCATTAACTTCCTCTTTGAAGCCTTTTGCTAACCTCACGGCTTCGTTCCGGCAAGCGCGCCGGTTCCGCTAGAATGCGCATGATCGCCGAAAACCGCTGTTAACCACCGCCGTGTTACCCCGATTGAAACAGGGAACCTTCGATTCAGGATGATGCGTCGGGTATTCGCTTCCGCGTTCGCGTTCGCCGCCGTGTCGACGGCGCAAGCGTCCTCCATCGAAACGATCGGCGCGGACTCCGCCGCGCCGTCGCCATCGATCATCATGCTTGGCGCGCCCGTGGCCGAAAAAGTTGCCGCGACGATGTCGACCGATCCCCTGCGGACCGCGGCGCTGTCGCAGGCAAGCGGGCCAGTGGCCGTCATCAACTCGCCATCGGTCATCATGCTCGGCGAACCGGCGCGTGAACATGCCGTCGCGGCTGCTCCGGGCGAGCCCGAGGTGGCGGCGGTGGCCAAGGTCGCGCCCGCCGTTCCCGCCGCCAAACCCCGACCCAACGCCATGCCGGTGGTGATGCGTGGCGATTTCGGCGATCTTCGCGGCTCCACCGACGCCGGCGCGCCCGCCGCCCGGACACCTGCGGAACCCGCAGCTGTCGCGGTTCCCGAGGCGACGCCCGCCAGCGCCGAACCCGTTGCGCCGACACCGGAAAAGGATGTGCCGAAACCGCAGGGCGAACAGCCGGCGCTCGGCAGGCCGCCGGCGTCGGCCGAAATGGACCAGTAAGACCGGCCTGCGCTTTATCCCGACAGCTTGGAAAAATCGGCGACGCGCGCCGTGGCGCGGCGCAATTCGTTGAGCAGCGTCAGGCGGTTGATGCGGACCGCATTGTCCGGATCGTTGACCAGCACCGCGTCGAGGAACGCGTCGACGGGACCGCGCAGCGCGGCCAGCGCTGTCATCGCGCCTTCGAAATCCTCGGCGTCGACGGCGTGTCCGGCGGCGTTGGTCGCTTGGTTCATCGCCTCGAACAGCGCGGTTTCGGCCGGCTCGCGGAACAGGCGGGCGTCGAGGACGCGGGAGATTTCCGCACCCTTCTTCTCCTCCGCCGCGAGGATGTTGTTGGCGCGCTTCCAGCCTGCCAGCAGGTCGGCGCCATCCCCGGTCTCGAGAAATTGACCAAGCGCGTCGGCGCGGCGGACAACCAGAAGGAAATTGCAGCTTGCCGGATCGAGAACGGCCTCAATGATGTCATGACGCACACCCTGATCCCGCATGTAGACCTTCAGTCGATCATGGAGGAAGGAACGCAATTGGTCGCTGATCGAGGGGTCATGGCTCTCGATCAGAGGAAGCCATTCCGGCATTTCCAGTTTCGCTTTGGCGACGAGTTCCCGCGTGTTGGCGCCGAACATACCCTCGACGGCGGCTGCGCCCAGTAACGCATCGAGGAGCTGCGGGGACGCGGGATTCGCGCCAATCTGGTGGCGCAGAACCTGAATGTCATTGATCGGATCAATGGAGAAATTCAACCCGTTCTCCAGCACGATCCGTATCACGCCCAGCGCCGCGCGCCGCAGGGCAAAGGGGTCCTTGGAGCCTGTCGGCTTCTCATTGATCGCCCAGAACCCGGACAACATATCGATTTTTTCGGCGAGCGCCACGGCAATGGCGACCGGATCGGTCGGTACGCAGTCGGTCGGGCCGAGCGGCTTGTAATGGTCCTCGATCGCCGTGGCGACGGACGGATGCTCGCCCTGCAGCTCGGCGTATTTTCGGCCCATCAGGCCCTGCAACTCGGGAAATTCGCCAACCACCTCGGTCTGCAAATCGGCCTTGGCGAGCATTGCGGCGCGGCGGGCGAGCGACGCCTCGGCGCCGACGACACGCGCCAGTTCGGCCACAAGCGCGGCGATGCGGGCCACCCGCTCGCCCTGCGTGCCGAGCTTGGCGTGGAAGGTAACGCCCAGATGATTGAGGCGCGCCATGCGCTGGTCGAGCGGTTTCGACAAATCGAGGCCGAATTTCTGCGCCGAATCCCGCAGCCCGTCGAGGTCCGGCAGGTCGGCCTGGTCGGTCTTCCAGAAATGCACGGCGTCCGACAGGCGGGCGCGCACCACCTTGGCGTTGCCGCGCGCGATCTCGACGCCGCCGTCCTTGGCCGAAATGTTGGAGACGAGCAGGAAGCGGGGGGCGAGCCTCCCCTCACCCGTCTCGCCGCTGCGCGGCGATCCACCCTCTCCCATGGGGGGAGAGGGTTGGCGCTGGCCCTTCTCCCCTTGTGGGAGAAGGTGGCCCGAAGGGCCGGATGAGGGGGAGAAGGGCCTTGTGACGAAACATTTCTGGTTGGCCTTGATGGTCAGCCGGATGATCTCGCCCGGTATGTCGAGGAAGCGCTCCTCGAACTCGCCCATCAGCACCACCGGCCATTCGACGAGGCCGGACACTTCCTCCAGCAAGCCCTCGTCCTCGACCAGCTCCAACCCGTTGGCGAAGGCGAGCGTCCTGGCGTCGGCGTGGATCATTGCTTTGCGCCGCTCGGCGTCGAGCACGACATGGGCCTTTTCGAGCTTCGCCACATAGTCGTCGAAACGGCGCACCGAGAATTCGGCCGGCGAATGAAAACGGTGGCCGACCGTCATGTTGCCGGCGCGCACGCCGTCGACGGAAAAATCGATCACCTCGGTTTCGCCGGTTTCGGGGCCGAAGACGCACAGGATCGATTGCAGCGGGCGCACCCAGCGCAGGCTGCCCGGCTCGCGCGAGGCCTTGCCCCAGCGCATCGATTTCGGCCACGGGAACGAACGCACGACGCCCGGCATCACCGAGGCGACGATCTCCGCCGCCTCGCGGCCGGGCTTTTCAGTGATGGCGACGTAGAACGACCCCTTCTTCGGGTCGGTCTGCACCTGCGCCTGATCGACCGAGGAAAGCCCGGCCTTGCGCAGGAAACCCTGCACCGCTTGCTCCGGCGCGGTGGTCGCCGGGCCCTTGACCTCTTCGCGTACGGGTTTGGAGCGCGCGTCAAGGCCGCGAATGTCGAGGGTCAATCGGCGCGGAGTCCAGTATTCCTTCGCCGCCCCATAGGTTAGCCCCGCCTCGACCAGCGCGTCGGTCACGAGCTTTTTCAAATCGCCCGCCGCCTTGCGCTGCATGCGGGCGGGGATTTCCTCGGAGCGGAGTTCGAGCAGCAGGTCGGGCATGGCACTCTCGGGCGACGAACGTTGGCTGGGCCGGCTGATAGCAACTCGCCCGCGCCCTGTCACGCTGAACGACGGCCCTCAGGCCGATGCTCCGAAACGGCGCGCCGAAATGTTGATGTCGCCCCAGGACGAAATCGGCAGCGGCTTGGCCGGGTCGAGTCCGTCGATGAGTGACCAGCCATCCGCCGCGCATTCGAGCGCGATCGGGTGAACACGGCGTCGCGTCGGGCCGCGGGCCTGAACGAAGGCGATGCGGCTCTCCCGCACGGCGACTGCCAGCGCTTCGACGCGCGGATCCGGCAGGGCGGACGCCACCGCCGCGAAGCGAAGCAGCTGCCGGGCCACGGCGATCTTGTCGCGCACGCCATCGGGAAAGGATTCGAAAAGCTTGGAGCGGGCACGGTCGCCGGCGCTGCGCAGGCCGAGTGCATCCAGCGCCGGCGCGGCAGTCGACAGAATGACCGCCATTGCCTCGGCCTCGTCGGCGGCAAGGCCGGTCAAGCGCGTCCGATAATTGAATCCGAGTTCGACGCCGCCCTGTTGGCCGCGATGGACGATGATCGGCAATCCGGCCTCGGTCATGGCATCGACATCGCGCAGGATGGTGCGCGTCGCCACGCCCAGTTCGCCGGCCAGCGCGCCGCAGGACATGCGGCCGCGGTTTTGCAGCAAGAGCAGGGTTTGCAACAGGCGGGCGGCGCGCATGGCAAAATCAAATACGACAATAGATGTCATATCAAGCGGCTTAGAGTAGCCTGGCAACGCGAGAATCGCCGATGAAATCGTTCCAGGTCGCCCGCACCATCGCCGCCGCTCCAGAGGTAATATGGCGCATCCTTACCGACGCCCGCCGTCTCGCCGACGGCTCCTTCGGAATCCTGCGAATCGACGGCGCCATTGTGCCCGGCGAGACCTTCAAGCTGTGGTCGGAAGCCAGCCCGAAACGCGCCTTCCCGCTGACGGTGTCGGCATTCGAACCAGGCAAGGCCATGATCTGGGAGAGCGGCATGCCGCTCGGGCTGTTTCGTGGCGTCCGCCGATTCACGCTCTCACCATCGCCGGAAGGCACGGTGTTTTCAATGCGGGAGGATTATTCCGGCCTGCTCGCCGGCCTGATCGTCCGGTCGATTCCGGACCTGACGCCATCATTCGAGAAATTCGCCGACGGTCTCGGCGCAGCCGCCACGGGAGGGCAATCATGACTGGCATCACTTACGGCACCGGGGAGCAGGACGATCCATGGATCCTGAAAACGCCGCCGCAAACATCCGAATTCCAGGCGTGGCGCGACGAGACGGCCATGCCGCCGGCCTTGTTCGTGCAGGTCGGTTCGACGCGCTTGTCCTACCAAATGCGCTGCCTCGTCGACGCGCATGCGATGCTCCTCAAGCATGGCGGCTGGATGGAACTCGGCACGGCGGACGAAGGAAAACCAGTCAAGGACGGTACGCTTGAAGCCTGGGCGCGCGACGCCGGCAATCCGGTCGGCGGTTATTACGGCTTGCGCAAGGGCTATCGCGGGCGTTTCGCCAACTACGTGCCGCCGGTGATGGAGGCACTCGGCCTCGTCGAACTGGAACACAACGCCCGCAACAACAGGGTGCGGGCGCTCAGGCGCTGAGTTGCTTTCGTGCCGGATTGAACGTCACAACGCCTTGTGGCTGCCGTCGCAGAAGGGCTGGCCGTTGGTCTGCTTGCAGGCGCAGAACCATTTGGTTTCGTCCTTTTCAGCCGTGTAGCGCACCGGGCGGAAATCGGTGCCCTTGTGGCTGCCGTCGCAGAAGGGCTGCGTCTTGGATTTGCCGCAGGCGCACCAGAAATAATCCTTGCCGGCCTCGACCCCGACCGGCATCGGCGTTTTCGCCGCCACTTCGCCCTTCGTCATATGCAAATCCCCCTATGTGGAAGGCGTTGTCTAGAACGATTTCAAACGAGTGCCAATGCCTGTTGCAGTGAACGGAGCGTCGCGGGATGGCCCCCCAGCCATCCCGCGACGGCGCTGCTCACCAGAACTGCCAGATCGGCTTGCGGATCAGGCAGGGCAGCGCGGTCTCGAAGGCGGAAGGCGACATGTAGCGGGCCTTGGGAAAATACTCTCCCATGTCCTGTTCCTCGGCGCCGGGCGCGGATACGCCCTGAACCGCATGCTTGAATTCGCCAGCGCCCAGCATGTGGCGGAGCTGGAACACCGTCACATCCGCATCGCCTGAACCGTCGCCATCATCGGCCATCGGCAGCCAGGCGACGCCGCATTCGGTGCGGGCGTTGCGCGGGCGGTCTTCCTTGCGCGACAGCACGATGGTGTAGACACCATCCTTGTTGACCGGCACGTTTTCATCGTGAACGCAGCCATTGACACGGGTGTTGGCGAACCCCTGATTGGAGCAGAACGACCAGTAACGCAGATCGGCCGGTTCGGCTTTCGCCTGTCCGTCGAGCGTTTTCGGCGTGGTGGGCGCCTTGCCGCGCACAACGAGAATCTTGCCGAGTTTGCGGTTGACGATGGTGCGAATGTACTGGTTGTCGAGGTTCGGATAAAAACCGCCGGTGCTTTTGCGCCCGTCAATGTTGAACGGCGCGCCGGTGTAAATGGCGTAGAGCGCATCCCGATCGTATTGCTGGTGCCAGGTCGGCGGATTGGTCGCCGGATGGAACGGCGAAATCGCCGCCGCCGCCTTCAGCAGCTGCTGATATTTGTCCATCGGCACCGCCATCGCGGCGATGTCGATCTGCAGCGGCTGGCGGAAATTGAGCGCCTCGCAGGCTTCCAGTCCGCGCAGTTCCTTGCCTTCCTTGGTGGTGACGACCGGAACCGGCATGCCGGCGCCGCCGGTTTCGTCGCGGCCACGGTCATTGGCGTAGATGCGGTAGAGGATCGCCTGCTGGCCCGTTCCGTATTTCGGCGCGTGCAGCGTGTCGCGGGTCTGGCCGACAAGGTTCATGCCGGTCGGCTGGCCTTCGGGCTGTAGGCCGTCGACGATTTCGAGCCGGTAGGAGCGCTTGGCCGCCGACCGATCGGCATCAGGGAGGAACGGATTGGTCGCCCCCTCGTCCGGCTTGATCAGATAGTCGGCGACCGATTCGACCGGCTGGCCTTTTTCGTCGTACGAAATCAGCGACATGTAGCGGGAATGGGGGAAATTGCCCTCCAGCCGCAGTTTCGCCCCTTCCGGAATGGTAAACACCGCCGCCCAGTAGAACGTCGCGGCGTCGGGATAGGCGATGTTGATGTAGGGGTCGGCGCCCGCCGGTCCGCGCAGCCAGAAACAGGTGCGCGGCCCGGGAATCGGATCGTCGACGGCCATCAGCCAGCTTTGGCCCGGTGTTTTCGGCTTGAGAAAACCATACCATGCCGCGGTCGCGGCAATGGCCAGGGCGATGAGCAGCGTCAGTGCGCGACGGCCCCAGCGCTTGATGCGCAATTCCATGAGTTCCTCCCGGAGTTTCCCGCCATGCGTCTCCCGCGCACGGTTTCCAGCCTGCGCCTAGCGCAGCGGCTTGCGGGAAAAAGTCATGCGCGTAACATTCGCCGGCGCGATCGAACGAAACGGAGACACTGCCGCGTGGAAAACGACCGGCCGGACATTCTGTCGATTCTGCGCAACTGCGCCGTGTTCGCCTCGCTCGACGAAGCACGCCTGCGCGAACTGTCCAGCGCGGCAAGAATTGAGACGTTCGCGAACCGGGCTTTGCTGGTCGCCAACCGGACCATTCCCGACGTGGTGCGCTACGTGGCGCGCGGACGCGTCGACCTGACGCTCAACACTGAGGATGGGCGCGCCGCCAGCCTACCGGTCGGACCGGGGCGCTGGGCGACCTGGCTCGGCTGTTTCCATCCGGTGGCGATCGAACACGAAATGTGGAGCGCGCCGGATTCGCTCTATGTTGCGTTTCCCGCCGCGCTGGTGCGCAGGGCGGTGGAGAACGATCCCCAGGCGCTCAAGGTCGTCATTCGCCTGATCGGCGACACGACGCGGTTGCTGATCGGCTGGGCGCTCGCCTCGACCCTGTTCACGCCGGAAAAACGCGTTGCCTATGCCCTGCTCGCCATTGGCGAAGGACTGGCAAAATCCGGCGCGGCGATCCGCATCACGCAGGAGCAGATCGGCCAGATGGGGCTCGGCACGCGCCAACGCGTCAGCCGCATCCTGCATGGCCTCGCCGAACGCGGGCTTGTGGAGGTTCGCTACGGCAGCGTCACCGTGCCGGCGCCCGACCGCCTCGCCGCCTTCATCTTCGGCTCGACGGTGGACGGCCATGCCCCGCCGCATCCGGGATTGCAGGTTGCGGTCAAGCCGGCTTAGGCGCCAGCCCCGCCAGCCTCGGTCATCAGGAAGGCCTCGCCGCATTGGCGGGCGAGGTCGCGCACGCGCAGGATGTAGCTCTGGCGCTCGGTGACCGAAATGACGCCGCGGGCGTCGAGCAGATTGAAGGCGTGCGACGCCTTGATGCACTGGTCGTAGGCGGGAAGGACGCATTTGTGCATCGCGGTGTTGGCGGCTTCACCCGGCGCCCCGGCCGCGAGCAGCGCCTTGCACTCGCCCTCGGCGTCCTTGAAATGCCGGAACAGGATTTCCGTGTTCGCGAACTCGAAATTGTGGCGCGAATACTCCTGCTCGGCCTGCAGGAAGACGTCGCCATAGGTGACCTTGCCCTCGCCTTCGAGGCCGTTGAAGTTCAGATCGTAGACATTGTCGACGCCCTGCACATACATGGCGAGGCGCTCGAGCCCGTAGGTCAGTTCGCCGGCGACCGGCGCGCATTCGATGCCGCAGACCTGCTGGAAGTAGGTGAACTGGCTCACCTCCATGCCGTCGCACCAGCATTCCCAGCCGAGGCCCCAGGCGCCGAGCGTCGGGCTTTCCCAATCGTCTTCGACAAAGCGGATGTCATGGACAAGCGGGTCGATGCCGATGGCTTCGAGCGATCCGAGATAGAGCTCCTGAAGATTGGGCGGATTGGGCTTCAGGATGACCTGATACTGGTAATAGTGCTGCAATCGGTTGGGGTTTTCGCCGTAGCGGCCGTCCTTCGGCCGGCGCGACGGCTGCACATACGCCGCCTTCCAGGATTTGGGGCCGAGCGCGCGCAACGTCGTCGCCGGATGGAATGTGCCGGCGCCGACCTCCATGTCGTAGGGTTGCAGGATGACGCATCCCTGCCTGGCCCAATAGGCGTGCAGGGTGAGGATCAGATCCTGGAAGGATTTGGTCGGGCGGAGATCGGACATGGCTGGCACCGGCGCTTTGACTTCGCCGGTGGCTTAGGGCGCGCCCGGTTCCCGGTCAAGAACGGCGGCGCTCAGCCGCCATTGGCGCCGGCCGGCTTTTCCGCCTTTTTCACCGGCTGGTCGGGAAGGCCTTCCTTCAGCTTCTTCTCGATCGTCGCCAGCACATCGGCCTCGGGTTTGAGGTCGCGGGCGTGGTTCCACTGGAACACCGCTTCGCGTTTGCGCCCGGCGTACCAATACACATCGCCCAAATGATCGTTGAGGATCGGGTCTTCCGGTTTGAGCGACACGGCCCGCTCCATTTCGCGCGCGGCGTCATCGAATTTGCCGAGCTTGAAATAAGCCCAGCCGAGCGAATCGACGATGAACCCGTCATCGGGGCGTTGATCGACGGCTTTCTGGATCAGCTTCAGGCCATCGTCGAGATGGATGCCCTGATCGATCCAGGAATAGCCGAGGTAGTTCAGCACCTGAGGCTGATCGGGAAAAAGCTCGAGCGCCTTTTTCAGGTCGGCTTCGGCTTTCGGCCATTCCTTGATGCGTTCGAACGCAATTCCGCGCTGGTAGAACATGTTCCAGTCGGCGCGGGCCGGCCTGGCGATACGCGCGATGGCGCGGTCGTAGACGGCGGAGGCGGCGCGGTAATCGTCTTTCGCAGCGAAGACGCTGCCGAGCGACAGATAGGCGCGCATGTCGTCGGGATCGGCAGCAATCAGACGTTCGAGATGGCCGTTGGCCTCGTCGTATTTCTCCAGATCGGCGAGATTCAGCGCCAATTGCAGTTCGGCGATGCGCTTCAGCGGCGAAGCCGGCGGCACCTTGCCGTAGTAGTCGATCGCCTGTTCCGCTTCGTCGTTGCGCTCGGCCGCCTGGGCCAATTGGACCAAAATGGCGTCGCCGTTGGGCGCAAGGGCGCGCGCCATGTGCAGGTAAATCTGGACGAAGCCTTCGCCGCCATCGCGATTCAGCGCCGCGCCGATGTCGAGGAGGACTTCGGCGGCGCCGGCGCGCGCATCGGCAACCAGAGGCGATGGTTTGACGCCGGAGGCGATGTCGGCGCGCAAGGCCTTGAACATCAGGGCGGCGACGGGAAAATCGGCGGCCCGGTCGAGGACGGAAAGCGCCTCATCCTTTTCGCCGCGGCCGGCGAGAAAACGGGCATGAGCCTCGATCGCGCGCAGATAGACATCCGGCGTCGCGGCGCCCGCGCCGGGTCGCCAGTCGCCTTTCGGTAGGGCGGCATGCGCCTCCTCATCGAGGCCGCCGGTTTCGGCGATCAGCGCCGCATGGAAATTCCTGAACAGGTCGTACCATTCCGGACCTTCCATGCTGTCGACCAGCGCCACGCCGCCGGCCGCATCGTCCTCCGCAAATTTGGCCCAACCGGTCATCAGGCGGGTGATCAGCACATCAAGGTCGGATTCGAGCGTCAGCTTGAGCAGGTTTTCCGCGCTTTCGCCGTCGCGCTTGCGAAAGGCGTCGACGGCGAGCGCCAGACGGGAAAAGCGTTCGATTTCCGGAACCGCCTTGAGGTTTTCGGCAAACGGCAGCGCCTTGTCGAAATCGCCTTTGGCGAGCAGCGTCAACATCAGGCTTTGGCGCAGTCCCGTATCCTCGGGCTTGAACGACAGCGCCCGCTCGTAGAACCGCACCGCAGCCTCGAGATCGCCATCGGCTTCGGCGGTCTTGGCGGCGAGATAGGCGCCAGAGAAGGAGTGGGCCTGGACCGGCCCGTCGTCGGCGCTGGCCGTGACGGCCATGAGGCCGGCAAGCGCCAGTACGGCCAGGGATTTCAGGCGAAGATCGGGCATGAACGGAATCCGGTGTGATCGGCGCGGCCGACAGAGCAGCGCAAGCATGGCCTTTTTGCGGTTGCCGCGCAACAAATCCGGGTCAATTGACCCGGCTGACACAAAAATCGATGACGTCGAGCATTGCCGCTTTTTGCGGCGTTTCCCTGAGCGGCGCCAAGGCGTCGCGGGCGATGCCGCCGAAATGGCGGGCGCGCTGGATCGTATCGGCAAGCGCGCCGGTGCGCGTCATCAGCCCGATCGCCTTGTCGAGGGCGGCGTCGGTTGTTTCGCCCGATTCGATGGCGCGCTTCCAGAAGGCGCGTTCGTTCGTCGTGCCGCGGCGATAGGCGAGCAGGACCGGCAACGTCACCTTGCCCTCGCGGAAATCGTCGCCGACGTTCTTGCCGAGATCGGCGCTCGAACCGCCATAGTCGAGCGCGTCGTCAACGAGTTGGAACGCAAGGCCGAGATTGGTTCCGTACGAACGCAACGCGGCGCGTTCCGGCTTGCCGGCGTCGGCGACGATCGGACCAACCTCGGCGGCGGCGGAAAACAGCGCCGCCGTCTTGGCGCGAATGACGGCGAGATAATCGTCCTCGGTCGTTTCGAGGTTCTTGGCGGCGGCAAGCTGCATCACCTCGCCCTCGGCGATGACGCAGGCCGCCGTCGACAGCACGTCGAGCGCATCGAGCGACCCGACATCGACCATCATGCGAAACGCCTGGCCAAGCAGAAAATCGCCGACCAGCACGCTGGCCTGGTTGCCCCAGATCATCCGCGCCGTGGTCTTGCCGCGTCGCATGCCGCTTTCATCGACGACATCGTCGTGAAGCAGGGTCGCGGTGTGCATGAACTCAACCGAGGTGGCGAGTTTGACATGGCCGTCGCCGCGATAGCCGAATTGCTGGGCCGAGGCCAAGGTCAGCATCGGGCGAAGCCGTTTGCCGCCGGACGACACCAGATGATTGGCGATCTGCGGGATCATTTCGACATTCGATCCCGCCTTCGAGAGGATCAATTCGTTGACGCGACCCATGTCGGCGCGCGTCAGATCCATCAGCGCGCGGATTGACGCGCTTTCCTTCTTGCCTTCATCCAGCGATACAACGACGCCCACGCGACTGTTTCCTGCTTCCCTCGACCGGATCGACCCGGTTTCCCCTTTGGCCAACCTTAAGACCGTCAATGCGGGCGCGGCAAGTGGGCGTAATGGCGCGCCACCCTCACGGTTGCGTTTACAAGTTGCCCGGCGACTGCGAAAACCAGAGCCATGATCGAAATCCTGCGCGTCAATGATCCCGTCCTCTTGTCGCTGGTCGAGACCCTGTTCAAGGAAGCCGGCATCCCGTTTTTCGTCGCCGACGGCAATATGAGCGTATTGGAAGGCTCCATCGGCATCCTCGCCCGGCGCGTTCTGGTGCCGGAATTCGAAGCGGACGGCGCGCGCCAATTGCTGCGCGACGCCGGCATCGGCGCGGAATTGCGCGATGGCTGAGACCAGCGTCGACGTTTTTTTCCGCGGCCGCTTCAATCTCGTCCAGCCGGTCAACGGCGCGCACCGCGCCGGCATGGATGCGCTCGTCCTGGCGGCGGCGGTTCCCGGCGGATTTGCCGGAACGCTCGCCGATCTCGGCGCCGGCGCCGGCGCGGCCGGCCTCGCTGCGCTGGCGCGATGTCCGCATGCGCGCGCGCTTTTGGTCGAAAACGCGCCGGACATGGCGAAATGCGCCCGCGCCACGCTGGCGCTGGCGGAAAACAGCGATCTGGCGGCGCGCACGCTGGTGATCGAGGCCGATGCGACGCTCGCCGGCGCGGCGCGAGAAAAAGCCGGGCTTGCCGATCGATCCGCCGATTTCGTCATCATGAACCCGCCTTTCAACAATGCCGCCGATCGCGCCGCGCCGGCAGCGCTGAGGGCGCAAGCCCATGTCCTGCCGCAAGGCGGTTTGGAAGCGTGGCTGCGCACCGCCGCGGCGCTGGCCCGGCCCGGCGCGGGATTCGCCGCCATCCTGCGTCCGGAGCAGATCGGCGCGCTGCTCGCCGGTCTCGACGGGCGTTTTGGCGGGGCGACGATCAAGCCGGTGCACGCCGCAGCCAACCAGACGGCGATCCGCATCGTGGCGCGCGCGTGGCGCGGCTCGCGGGCGCGGCTTTCGCTTGCGCCGCCGCTGGTGTTGCGCGACGCGAGGCGGGCCGACGGCGCTCGCCGACGCCATCGCCAATGGCGAAGCTACGCTTTTCCCCGATTAAGCCGTTGCGCGGCGGCGCAAAACCCCTACATGCGCCTGACATGGAAGGGGAAATGCCCGCATGAGACGCTTTTTCGACCGCTTTCTTCCCTCCGCGCTCAAATCGGACAGGCCGGTTGTGCCGGTGATCCGCCTGCAGGGCGCCATCGCCGCCGGCGGCGGCCAGATGCGGCCGAACCTGTCCCTGGCGGCGACGGCGCAGGTCATCGACAAGGCGTTCGCCTTCAAGGACGCGCCCGCGGTGGCCCTGCTGATCAATTCGCCGGGCGGTTCGGCGGTGCAATCGCGGCTGATCTACCGGCGTATCCGCGATCTGGCGCAGGAAAAGAAGAAACACGTCATCGCCTTTGTCGAGGACGCGGCGGCGTCCGGCGGCTACATGATCGCCTGCGCCGCCGACGAGATCGTCGCCGACCCGTCCTCCATCGTCGGGTCGATCGGCGTGGTCTACCAATCGTTCGGGGTGCAGGATCTGATCGCGCGCATCGGCATCGAGAGCCGCGTTCACGCGGCCGGCAAGAACAAGGTCATGCTCAGCCCCTTCCAGCCGGAAAGGGAGCAGGATGTGGCCCATCTCCTCGCCATGCAGGAGGAAATCCACCGCGTTTTCATCGATTTGGTGAAAGAGCGGCGGGGGGCGCGGCTGACCGACCATCCGGACCTTTTCACCGGCCTGTTCTGGACCGGATTGCGCGCCAGGGAGCTCGGCCTTGTCGACGCCGTCGGCGACATGCGCTCGTTCCTCAAGGCCCGTTTCGGCGACAAGGCGACCGTGCGCCTGATCAACCCGGCGCGCGGCCTGTTCGGCCGCCGACTCGCCTTGCCCGGCATCGCGGCGTCGCTGGCGTCCGCGGCCGCCGAAGGCGCGGCGGCGGCGATCGAGGAGCGGGCGCTGTGGAGCCTATTTGGCCTTTGAAGCGCCGCAAATCACGCTACAATCCGCCGCAAAGCTTTCGGGGCAAACGACCATGCCGCAACTGTTTCTGATCGCCGCCGTCGGCGTCATCGCCTGGTATGGCTACAAGGCGTTCACACGCGAAGCCGAACGGGTGACGTCGAAAGTGCGCCGTGCCGAGCGCGAGCGCGAAACGGGCACCATGGGGACGTTGGTGAAAGATCCCGAGAGCGGCGAATACCGCCTGCCCAAGGATTGAACTTGGCGTCCGATGCCGTGACCGTCTTTGCGCCGGCAAAGATCAATCTGGCGCTGCATGTCACCGGGCGGCGGGACGACGGCTATCATTCGATGGACATGCTGGTCGCCTTCGCCGACATCGGCGACAGGATCACCCTCGCGCCGGCGGAATCCGACGATTTCGTCGTTGACGGACCCCGTGCGCGGGCCGTTCCCCGCGACGGCGCCAATCTGGTGCTGCGCGCCCGCGACGCCCTGCGCGCCAGATTTGGTGCAGTGCGTTGCCCGCCGGTTTCCATCCATTTGACCAAGTCCCTGCCGGCGGCTTCCGGCATGGGCGGCGGCTCCTCCGACGCGGCGGCGACACTGAAAGGCCTTGCGACGCTGTGGGGACACGCGGGCGCCGATCTGGCGACGCTCGGCGCGGCGCTCGGCGCCGATGTGCCGATGTGCCTCGCGGCGCGGACGCTGCGCGCGCGCGGAGTCGGCGAAATCCTCGATCCCGTCGACGGCATGCGGCCGGTCGCCGCCGTGCTGGTCAATCCCGGCGTCGAGGTCTCGACGCCTTCCGTGTTCAAGGCTTTGGACAAGAAGGACAATCCGCCGCTTTCCGGCATACCGGAACTGGCGACGGCGCAAGCCGTTGCGCGCTTCATCATGATGACGCGCAACGATCTGCAGAGGCCGGCGCTGGCGCTGGCGCCCGAGATCAGCGATGCGCTCGACGCGCTCGACGCCACCGCGCCGCTGGCCCGGCGCATGACCGGTTCGGGCGCGACCTGTTTCGGGATATACGAATCGCGCGAAACCGCGGGGCGCGCCGCTGCGTCGATGGTTACAGCGCATCCCGGCTGGTTCGTGGCGGCGACGCGGTTGGGCTGAATTATCGCCCCGGCGCGACGGCGAGTTCCGCCGTCAGTCGCTTCACCGCCAGACCGCGCGCCAACGCTTCGGCGCTCGTCGCCGATTTGAGGCGCGCCAATGCCTGGGGCTTTCGAATCAGCAAGCCGGTCGAGAGCGCCGTCGAAAACACGCGGGCAAACAGGCGCGGCCGGCTCTCGCGGCTGCGCGAAAACTGCGCCGGCATCGTTTGCCGCGCCATGTGACCGACCAGCGGATCGAGCCAATCGCCGACGGGCCTCGCGCCCGGCTCGAGAAACAGCAGCCAATCGGATTTCGCCGCGCGAATCGCCTCGGCGACCCCGCCGGAAACGACGCGGCAGCCGGCATGCTCGGCCACTTTCAGCGTGGCGTCGGCCGAACCGCCATCGCAGACGATGACCTCGCGCACGACGCCCTCGACCAGGCCGCCAACCAGCGGCGACAGGGTGCGGGCCAGCCCTTCCTCGTGGTTCGCGGTCTCGATGATGACGCTCAGCATGGGGCTGGCGTAGCCGACAACGGAATTCCAGGCCAGCGCAAAAATGTTCTTGCTTTGTTCTGTTTTGTTGGATAGGAATATGTTCATCGAACCGCCGCGGAGCGAAAACCATGCAAACGCTGCCCGATCATGCCTTGAAGCCGTTTTTCGAGAATGGCGCCGCGCTTGCCAACGCCATCCTCGATGGCGGCATGCATCGCGTCGACGAGCAGCGCCGGCGCGGCCGCGCCTCGGCGATCAACCCGTCGGGACGCTTCGAGGTCCATACCCGCCACATCCATGACGATGGCTGGCAAAGCTTCGAAGACCTGCCGGCGTTTCGCACCGAGGTGCAAGTCGAGCGGCCGAAAACGATCATCACCCGCAACGATTCGCCCGATATTTCCTTCGACCGCTCGATCAATCCGTATCGCGGCTGCGAGCATGGCTGCGTCTATTGCTTCGCCCGGCCGACGCACGCCTATATGGGCCTGTCGGCGGGCCTCGATTTCGAATCGAAGCTGTTCGCCAAGCCGGACGCGGCTCGCCTGCTCGAACGCGAATTGGCGCGCGACGGCTACCAGCCGCGCACCATCGCCATCGGCACCAACACCGATCCCTACCAGCCGATCGAGAAGGATTGGCGCATCATGCGCGAAATCCTCGAAGTGCTGGAAGCGCACGATCATCCGGTCGGCATCGTCACCAAATCGGCGCTGGTGATGCGCGACATCGACATCCTGTCGCGCATGGCCGAAAAGGGCCTCGCCAAGGTGGCCCTGTCGATCACGACGCTCGACAGCAAGCTGGCGCGCTCGATGGAGCCGCGCGCGGCGACGCCGGCCCGGCGGCTGGAGGCGATACGCGCCCTGGCGGGGGCCGGCATTCCGGTGTCGGCCATGGTCGCGCCGGTCATTCCCGGGCTCAACGACCACGAGATCGAGCGCATTCTCGATTCGGCCCGCGCCGCCCGCGCGCGCGAGGCCGGCTACATCCTGCTGCGCCTGCCGCTGGAGGTGAGCCTCGTCTTCAAGGAATGGCTGCTGCGCCATTGCCCGGACCGTTACCGCCATGTCGTGGCGCTGATCCGCTCGATGCGCGGCGGCAAGGACTATGACGCCGAGTTTGGCAAGCGCATGAAGGGTGCCGGTCCCTATGCCTGGCAGATCAGCCGGCGCTTCGAGATCGCTGCCGGCCGCCTCGGCCTCAATCTCGACAAGACGGTGCTGCGCACCGATCTGTTCCGCCGTCCGGCGCAGGCCGGTCAGCAATTGATGCTGTTGTAGTTTTTCTCTCCGTCCGGTCTCCCCCGCACCCCGACCGGACGCGACCCGCCCTGCCCCGCGCACCCCGGCGACGGCAGGGCCTTGCGGAGAACCGGGACGCGCGCGACAGTCGCCGCACGATGTCGCGCCGTTCCGGTTCTCCCCTTTTGTTCGACCTGCCTGTCCGTCCGGATTTTTCCGAAGAGCGCCGCCTGGCGCGAGCCGGGCGCGGCGCGGTTTGCGGCGTCGACGAGGCCGGCCGCGGGCCGCTGGCCGGGCCGGTGGTGGCCGCCGCCGTCATACTCGATGGCGCCAACCTCCCGGACGGCCTCGACGATTCCAAACGGCTGAGCGAGGCGGCGCGGGAGAAGGCATTCGCCTCCATCCTCGACAAAGCCCGCGCGATCGCTTTCGCCTCGATCGGCGCGGAAGGCGTCGACGGGTCCGATATCCGCAAGGCGAGCCTCAAGGCCATGCGCCGCGCCGTCATGGCGCTGGCGGCGGCGCCGGATTTCGCGCTGGTCGACGGGCGCGACGAACCGCCGGGCCTGCCCTGCCCAGCCCGCGCCCTGATCAAGGGCGACCAGCGCTCGCTGTCGATCGCCGCCGCGTCGATTGTCGCCAAGGTCATGCGCGACCGCATGATGGATGCGGCCGGCGCGCGTTGGCCGGGGTGGGGATTTGAAAGCCACAAGGGCTATGGCTCGGCGCGCCATCTTGCCGCGATTGGGCGAAACGGTGGGATTGCGCGTCTGCACCGTTTCAGTTTCGCCCCGCTCAAGCGCTGAAAGGACAACGCCGCCCGAAGGCGGCGCCAATTCCGGCAGGATCCCGGCTCAGTTGAGCCGGGATTTCACCGCGACGATCGATTCCTTGAACAGATCGGCGGCGGCCGCGCCGCCGGCCTTTTCGGCAAGGATCCTGCGCGCTGCCTCAATCGCGATATCGACCGCGGCGGAGCGCACTTCGGCCACCGCGTCGCGCTCGGCCTGGGCGATTTTCAGTTCGGCCATGGCGGTGCGGCGCTTGATCGTTTCGGCCGATTTCGTCCTGGCGTCCTCGACGATCGCGGCGGCGTCGCGGCGCGCATGGGCGACGATATCGCCGGCCTCGGCTTCCGCCTCCTTGCGCTTCTTCTGGTACTCGGCAAGCAGCGCCTGCGCCTCCTCGCGCAGCTTGCGGGCGTCGTCGAGATCCTTGCGGATACGCTCGGCGCGGCTGTCGAGCGCTCCGGTCAGCATTTTCGGCACGCCCATTTTCATCAGCAGGCCGAGGAAGATGAGAAGCGAAACGAAGACCCAGAGGGTCGCCATGCTGGTGGCGTTCATGTCGGCGTCCTCACCTGGTCAAAGCGGCCTTGACGGCCTTTTCAATGTCGGCCTTGCTCACCGCGCCGCCAACCAGCGACTTGACGATGCCTTCGGCGGCGTCGACGGCGATGCCGCCGACATCGGCCATCGCCTTGGCCTTTGAGGCGGCGATGGCCTTTTCCGACTGGACGACCTTGGCCGAAACCTCGGCTTCGGCGCGGGCGCGTTCGGCGTCGGCGTCGGCTTTGGCTTCGTCGCGGGCCTTCTGGCCGATGGCGGCGGCGTTGCGGCGGGCCTCGGCCAGCGCCTGCTCGTAGGCGGCGGACGCCGCCTCGCTTTCGCCTTTCAGCCGATTGGCCTCGGCCAGATCACCGGAAATGCGGTTGTTGCGGTCGTCGATGATCTTGCCGACGCGCGGCAGCGCGACGCGCGACATCAGCATGTAAAGCAGGCCGAAAGCGATCGTCAGCCACAGAAGCTGCGACGGGAAGGTTGTCAGATCGAACGGCGGAAACGCCCCGTGGGCTTCCGCGCCGTGACCGGCCTCCGTCGTCGCCGTCGTGGCGTGGCCGGCGTCGGCCGGTTGGGCCGCGCCTTCGGCCGCCGCTGCGGCTTCGCCATGTGTTTCAGTCGTGTTCGCCACGATCAAAGCTCCCGTATCGACCGGTCAGTCGCGCCGCCGCCCTTGCGGACGGCGGCAGGCGCAGTTCGTCGCGCTGGATCAGACGACGAAGATCAGCAGCAGGGCGACGACGAGCGAGAAGATGCCGAGACCTTCCGCCAGCGCCGCGCCGATCAGCGCGTTGGTGAACTGGCCCTGGGCCGCGGAGGGATTGCGCAGCGCGCCGGCAAGGAAGTTGCCGAAAATCGTGCCGACGCCAATGCCCGCGCCGCCCATGCCGATGCAAGCGATGCCGGCGCCGATCAGTTTTGCAGCTTCAGCTTCCATTTTATCTCTCCTTGGAATTGGAAACCAGATTCATGCGATCCGGAACGGAATGCGCCGGACGAACTCTTCAGTGATGCGGATGCAGGGCATCCTTCAGATAAACACAGGTCAGCACCGCGAAAACGAAAGCCTGAAGCGCGGCGACGAGGAATTCGAGCGCGGTGATCGCCACCGTCATCAGCAACGGGCCGATGGCGCCGATCCAGCCGCCGATGCCGAGGCCGGCCAGGCCGACGATGAAGCCGGCGAACACCTTCAACACGATGTGGCCGGCCAGCATGTTGCCGAACAGTCGCAGCGACAGCGACACCGGACGGGCGAGGAAGGAAATGATCTCGATCAGCGAGATGAACGGCAGCAGCGCGCCGGGCACGCCGTGGGGAACGAACAAGCTGAGAAAACCGACGCCGTTCTTGGCGAAACCGACGACCACGACCATCAGGATGATGAACACCGCCAACGCGCCGGTGATGACCAACTGGCTGGTGACCGTGAAGAAATACGGGATCAGGCCGAGGAAGTTGGTGAACAGGACGAAGGCGAACAACGAGAAGATGAAGGGGAAAAAGGCCATGCCTTCTTCGCCGAGCGTCTGGTGAACCAGATTGCGAATGAAGGAATACAGCTCCTCGGCGACCGATTGCAGGCGGCCGGGAACCATCGAACGGCTCGACGAGCCGAAATAGAGCAGGGCGAACACCAGCCCGACCGCGACGAACATGAACAGCGCCGAATTGGTGAAGGCGAACTTCATCCCGCCGAACGTGCCCAGATCGAACAGGTCGTTGATATGGAACTGGTGGATCGGATCGACGCGATCTTCTGCGGCTGCCACGTTCACTTCCCCGATACGCGCCGATGGCGCCTGTGTCTGTTGCCGACGCCGGTCAGGCGTCTTCGTCCTCGTCGCCGGCGGGCATGTCCTGGCCCACCGGAACGCCGGCCTGCGCCGCCTTGGCGACACGGACCATGTTTGTCAAGGCGGCGGCGAAACCGAGCAGCAGGAACACGATCATGGCGATCGGCTTCGTTCCCAGCGCCCAGTCGATGCCCCAGCCAATGAGCCCGCCGACCAGAACCCCGGCGACGAACTCGCTGGCGAACCGGAACACCAGGGCGGCATTGCCCGTGTCCACGGCCGGCGCGTCCTTCACCGCCTGTTCGCGCTTCTCGTCGTCGAGCTTCTGCGACAGACGCTCCAGACGGCGCGCCAATTCGCCGTCATCGGGACCGCCGCCATCGGCGCTGCCGGGAAGTTTCGGCTCCCTGGCCATCGCGTCAGCTCCATTCCAGCGAAAACGGCGGGGATACCCCCTCGAATGCGGCCGCAACATAGTTTTGGGGCGCGGCCTAGTCAAGGCGGGCGCGGGACCGGAGGGGAAACAAATAACTACAGCAATATCAATAATTTGCAGATGTGCGACACTACGTCTTCGGACTTGGCCGCCCGCCTTGCTGCCGGGCGCGCGATTCACGGGCGCCGGCGCGTCAGCTCCAGCCGCCGCCATAGGTGCGGTAGAATATGTGCTGGCCTATCTTTTTCATGCGCTCCATGGTGCGGGCCCAGCGCGGCCGCACATAGGTCGCGTGATAGTGCGTCGACGAGCCGACTTCGCTGATGAAAATGGTTCCGTCGGTGACGGCGCGGGCGATGCGCTCGGCGGCGATCCAGTGCTCGGGGCTGGCGACGCGATCCTTGAGGCCATCGCAGGCGAAGGAAAACTGGCAGGCATTGCGCCATTTTTCGTTCTGGTAGACGACGCCGCAGATCGAGCGGGGATAGGTCGGATTGCGCACGCGATTGAGAATGACCTGGCCGACGGCCGCCTGGCCAAGCTCCGATTCGCCGCGCGCCTCGAAATAGATGCCGGCGGCGAGGCAGCGTTGCTCCTGCGTCGACCATGCCGATTTCGGCAGCGGATTGTTCATCCAGGCATGATCGCCTTCGGCAAGCGGCAATCCGCCTTTGCTTGCCTTTTCCGCCTCTTCGCCGAGCAGGGCGGCGAAAGGCGAGATGGCGGCGTAGTCGGTTGTCGCGGCGTAGCCGAGCAATTGGCCGGAAGGATCGCCCTTGACGATGGCGGCGAGCATGACCGTCTGGTCCGGTTCGGCCGCTTTCGACTTGCGTGCGTGAAAGGCGGAAGCAACCTCGACTTCGCGCCCCTGGAAGGTCGCTTTGGCAAAAGTCATCGCCGCCGCGCCGTCGAGGCCGCGGCGCAGGATCGACGAAGTGCGCTGGAAAATCGAACCGGCGTTGAAGGCTTTCGGCGGCGCCACGGGGGCGACGTTGACAATGCGCCCCTGTTTCGCCGCGCGGGTGATGCGCTGTTCGTCGGGAGTGGCGCTCAAAATCGCCTTGCCGGTGAAGGCGACATCGCCAATGCCGGCGCCGGATATCGATCCGGTCAGCGTGTCGTCGGCGAACGGCATTTCGGCGCGATGGACGGAACCGGCGGCGGCGCTCTTGACCACCGTCGTCCATTGCGGCCGGACGGTGTCGATGCCGGTGACGAGGCCGGCCATGTCCTGCAGCGCGACCGATGTCGGCGTCGCCGCCCAGAGGGCAAGCCCGAGAACGACGGACGAAGCGGGAAAAGGGTTTGCGCCATGGCTCAACAGCCGGCGCAACGACCAGGAAAAACGCAAGAGGCACACTCCGCACGCAACACACTGACGTGGCGGAGAATGAAGCATTAACCTTGATAAAGGTTTAAGCCGGCGTCATCCCTTCTTGCGGGCGCGACCCGCATAGGGATTGTCGCCGGCGCGCAGGAACATGCGGATCGGCACGCCTGGCATGTCGAACGAGGCGCGCAACTCGTTGACGAGATAACGCGTGTAGCTTTCCGGCATGGCGTCGGGTCGCGAGCACGACACGACGAAGCCTGGCGGCCGGGTCTTCGCCTGCGTGATGTAGCGCAGCTTGAGCCGCCGCCCAGATACGGCCGGCGGCGGATGGGCGGCGAGAACCGCGCCGAGCCAGCGGTTGAGCTTGCCGGTCGAAATGCGGCGATTCCACACCCGGTGCGCCGCGACAACCGCTTCGAGCAGGCGGTCGAGCCCCTTGCCGGTTTCGGCCGAGATCGGCACCGACAGGCAGCCGCGAATTTGCGGCAACAAGCGATCGGCCGTTTCGCGCAACTCCCGCAACCGCGCCTGCGGATCTTCCACCAGATCCCATTTGGAAAAGGCGATGACGGCGGCGCGACCTTCGCGCACGACGAAATCGGCGATCTGCAGATCCTGCTTCTCGAAGGGAATGGTGGCGTCGAACAGCAGCACCACGACTTCGGCGAAACGGATGGCGCGCAGCGCGTCGGCGACGGCGAGCCTTTCGATTTTGGCCTGAACCCGCGCCTTGCGGCGCATGCCGGCGGTGTCGAACAGGCGCACCCGGCGGCCGCGCCATTCCCAATCGACCGAAATGGAATCGCGGGTGATGCCGGCTTCGGGGCCGGTCAGCATGCGGTCTTCGCCGATCAATGCATTGACGAGCGTCGACTTGCCGGCATTCGGGCGGCCGACGACCGCCACCTGCAGAGGCTTGCTCTCGTCGTATTCCGGCTCGTCTTCTGCGTCGGGATCGACGATGGCCTCGCCCGGACCGGGGAGGAAATCGCCACCGTCATCGTCTTCCTCATCAAGATCGATGGTTCCGGCGGCGGCGGCGATGGCGTCGCGAAGATCGGATAGGCCCAGACCATGCTCGGCCGAAAACGCCAGCGGCTGGCCGAGCCCGAGCGACCAGGCGTCAACCGCGCCCGCCTCGCCGGCGCGCGATTCCGCCTTGTTGGCGACCAGCACGACCTTCTTGCCGGCCTTGCGCACCAGCGCGGCGAATTCCTCGTCGGCCGGCAGAACCCCGGCGCGCGCATCGATCAGGAACAGGACGACATCGGCGTCGGCGATCGCCGCCTCGGTCTGGCGGCGCATGCGCGTCTCCAGCGCATCGGGTCCGGCGATTTCGAGGCCGGCGGTATCGATGACCTTGAAGCGCAAATCCTGGAGTTTGGCGTCGTGTTCGCGCCGGTCGCGGGTGACGCCGGGCGTATCGTCGACGAGCGCGAGGCGCTTGCCGACGAGGCGATTGAACAGGGTCGACTTGCCGACATTGGGCCGGCCGACGATGGCGACGGTGAAGGCCATGGCGGCTCAGGACCCGCCGAGCAATTCGGTCATCAAGCGGGCGCGTTGGCGGGCGTTTTGCGGGGCTTGTTCGTCATCGGCGATCTGCTTGAACAGCGTCGACGCATCGGCGGCGCGGCCTTCCTTCCAGGCGGCCAGACCAAGCGCCTCGCGCGCCGCGTGGCGCAGCGGATTGGCATCGGCCGACATCGCCTCGGCGCGGGCGGCGACATCGGCGGCGGATCCGGAATCGACGAGCAGATAAGCGGCGCGCAAACGCGCCATGTCCTGGATCGAGGCCGGCACGGCATTGTCGGCGGCAACCGCATCGAGCGCGGCGACGGCGGCGGTCTTGTCGCCCTTGTCGGCGAGCAGCGTCGCGGCGCGCAGGCGCGCCAGCACCGGATAGGCGCCGTATCCGGATTTTTCCAGTTCCTCCAACGTCTTGGCGGCGGCGTCCGTCTCGCCCTTGTTCGCCTGGTCGAGCGCCTGGGCTGAACAGGTCGCCGGAGGCATTGGCGCGCGACCGGGTCCAGTAATCCCAGGCGGTCCAGCCGGCCGTCGCCAGCACGATGGCGAGCGCCGCGCCGACGATATGGACGCCGTAGGCGTTCCACAGTTTCTTCAGCGTGTCCTCGCGAAGCTCTTCGTCGACTTCGCGAATGAAACTGTCGTCCGACATCTAAAACCCCGTCCGGCCTTTGGCCGCGTTGTGGTTTCGCCAGCGTTTAGGCGGAAATCACGGCAAAGGGAAGCGCTTCAGAGCGGCGCGACGCCGAACAGCCAGGAATGGGCCCACAACAGGAAAACGAGATAGAGCGCCAGACCTACGACCACGGCGAAAACATCGTCGCGCCACGATCCGGAAATCTGCGGCGTCGCCGGACGGCGACCGACGGCAATGCGATTGGCGACCGCCCAGACGAGAAACGAGCCGAACAACAGCACCGAGGCCAGATCGCCATTGGCGAGCAAATGGCCGAACGCCCACAGCTTGGTCGAGACCAGCATCGGGTGCTTGACAGCGCGCTTGATCATGCCCGCCGGCCGTTGGTTCGTGCCCATGACGATGAAGGCGATCAGCATGATGGTGGCGTTGACATGCTTCATCCATACCGGCGGCTCGTAGAGCAGCGCCGCATCGGCGCGCGCCAGCGAATAGCCCCAGATCAACAGGACAAGGCCGACGAGCGCGGCGGCGGAGTAAGCTCCCTTCCACGGCCCCTCGCCCATCTTCGCGTATTGCGCATCGCGCCAGGCCGGCGCGATCATGCGCAGGGAGTGGATACCGAGAAACAGGATCAGTCCGAGGATCAAAACGGTCACGGCAGGTTCCCTCGCCAATTCTGCGCGACGGTAGAGGGGCCGGCCGCTTCCGGCAAGGCTTCCCATCTCCGCCACATTCGTGAAATAGGTGCTCTGTTGAAATCGTGAACATTCGTGGCCAACGCATTGCCGGTGCAACTGGGGCGGGGCGGCGGGGGCCCCCTGCCCCGCGCTCCTTCTCCTGCCCCGCACGCGCCCCGCCGCCCCCGCCCCCCCGGCGCCGCGCCCCGCCCCCCCCCCCCGCGCGGGCGGCCGGCGTGAGGGGCCCCGCGCCCGCGGGCGGGAGGGGGCCCAAGCCCGGGCCGCCGGACCCCGGGACCGGGCGGCCCGGGGCCCCCCCCGGCCCCCCCCCCACCCCCAAAGGGAAAAAAGAAAAACGAAAAGAACAAGAAAAACCGACCCCGGTCCCCGCGCCCCCCCGGAAGCCCCGGCCACCCCGCGGCCGCCCCGGCCCCCCCCCCCACCCCCCCCAAAGCCCCCCCGGCCGGGCACCCGGGGCGCCTCGTCGGCCCCCTTCCCCGGCGGCCCGGCGGCGGGGGGCCACGCCCCGCCGCCGCCCGCCCGCCCGCCCCCCCGCCCCGGGCCTCCGCGCCCCCCCGCCCCCCGGGGCGGCCGCCAGGCGGCCCGGGGGGGCCCCCCCGCGCCCCCCGCCCGGGGGCCCCCCCGCCCCCCCTCCCCCCCCCCCGGGGGCCCCCGCCCCCCCGCCCCAAACGGCGGCGCCAGCGCCCAAAACAAAAAAACCCACGCGAACCCCCGCACCCCACCCCCCCCCTCCCCCCCCCCCCCCCACCCGCCCCCGAAGCGGAACCCCCGCCCAAAAAGAAAAAACGCAAAGCCGACGCGAAGCCGAGGAGATTTGCCCCCGCCGAGAAACGGCGACCCGAAGGGGGCGTGCCAGGGGCGCGGGGGAGGGCCGTTGGGGCGCGGCGCGGCCCGCCTTGGGCGGGCCTCCCAGCCCCCCGGGAATACGCCCTCTCCCGAAATCGTGAACATGCGTGGCCATGGCGTCGTTGCGTTCCCCGGTCGTCTTGTTGTTGGCGTCGCTGACCGCATCCGCCACGGCGGCGGAGCGACCGCCACGATACGTGCTGATCTCGTTCGACGGCGCGCGCGACATCGCCCAATGGGAGCGCTCGCGTTCGCTGGCTCGGCGGACCGGGGCGCATTTCACCTATTTCCTCTCTTGCGTGAACCTGCTGACGCCGGAAACGAAATCGGCCTATCGCGGGCCGGAGGGCGCGAAATCGAATGTCGGCTTCGCCGCCTCGCGCGACGATGTGGCAGCGCGGCTGCGGCAAATCTGGACGGCGCGGCTGGAAGGCCATGAGATGGCTTCCCATGGCTGCGGCCATTTCGACGGCGGCCAATGGAACGCGGCGGAGTGGAAAGAGGAATTCGGCGAATTTTCCCGCATCCTCGCCGACGCCTGGACCCTCAACGGCATCCCCCACGAACCGGCCGGCTGGCGCGCCTTCGCCGGTAACGACATCGCCGGCTTCCGCGCGCCTTACCTCGCGATCGGACCGGGGCTGGACAAGGCGCTGCGCGCCACGGCCTTCGCCTATGACGCCTCGACGGTTTCGCGCGATCCCGAGACGCCGGCCGAGCGCGGCGGCGTGACGCGCTTCGCCTTGCCGATGATCGCGGAAGGCCCGGACGGCCGTCGCATCCTCGCGATGGACTACAACCTGTTCGTGCGCCATTCCGGCGGCTTCGAGCGCGCGGATTCCGATGGCGCGTTCGAGGAGCGGGCTTACCGCGCCTTTGTCGATGCGTTCGAGGCGCAAGGCGGCGCACCGCTGCAGATCGGCCTGCATTTCACGCTGATGAATGGCGGCGCCTATTGGCGGGCGCTGGAACGCTTCGCCGATGATGTTTGCCGCAAACCCGACGTGCGCTGCGTCTCCTACGCCGACTATTTGCGCGAAACGGCGAAGCGGCCGTCCTGACCCCTCAAAAGGCCTGCTCCTCGCCCTTGGCGAAGCGCCGGTCGATTTCCGGCAGCGCCTCGCCATGCAGCGTCGCCTCGAAGGCGCGCAGACGCTTGTGGATCGAAATCAGCTCGATGATCGTCGGCCAGGAATTGACCAGGTACTGGAACGAGTTCGACACTTGGCCAAAAGCGGTGAGAATCTGCTGCAGCAAGCCGAAAGTGATTTTTCCGGCGGCGATTGTCGGCACGAGGATCAGATAGGCGAAAATGTTGTCGGCCTGGATGTAGAACGAGCGGGCGACGTTGAAATACATGTAGTGAAAATAGAGGCGGAAATAGTTTTTCCGTACATTGGCGAACAGCTCGGCCAGCGTCGGCGGCTGCGCCCGCGCCGCGTCGTCCTCGCCATAGACGAGCTCCTTGCGGTACGCCGCCTCGACGCGTTGGTTGCGGAATTCCAGACCCGGCAATTTGACGCCGACGACGGCGAGCAAAAGTGTTCCGAACAGCGACCAGAGGATCGCCGCGGTGAACAGCGGCGCCGGAATGGCGCCGACCAGAGGCAATTCCGCGACATGGGACGACAGCGCGAAAAGGACAGGCAGGAAGGCGAAAAGCGTCATCACCGAATCGACGATGGAGACGCCGAGGCCTTCCATGGTCGAGGCGAAGCGCATCGTGTCTTCCTGCACGCGCTGGGCCGCGCCCTCGATGGCGCGCAGCCGGTTCCAGTGCTCGGCATAGTGATCGTTCATCGCCGTGCGCCAACGGAATATCCAGTGGCTGACCAGAAAGCGCGTCATCACGAAGACGACGATGTAGACGAAGGCTATGGCCGCGAAATCATAGATGAAACCGTAAAGGCTGGCGGCTGTGGTGGTCGATTCCTTCGACAAGGCATTCTGCACGGCGTCGAAAAACGGCCGGCGCCAGTTGTTGATCGCGACCGAAACCTGCACCTGATAGTATGTGGAAAACAGGATCAGGGCCGAGCCGAGGATCGACCACCATTGCCAGCGATGCGGCGCGAAGGCGAACCAGAAAGCAGCGAAGGCGAACGTGAACAGGGCGTAGTAAGCATAAAAGAACAGGAATTGCGGCGTGACGAAATGGCCGAGTCCGATGACCGGCTCGGCGTCGGGCAATTCCGGCGGCACGCCGAACAGGCTTCCAAGTGTTTCGCCGAAACCGTACCAGAGCGCCACCGCGACCGCCGTCCAGCCGAGGACCGACAGGAAAAACAGCTTCGGGCGCGGGAAAAAAGAAACGAACACGGCTGCGGCTCCCGTCAAATTGGCGCTTGGCGTTCCTTGTCGCCCGCCATTGCGATTCCGGCAAGTCGCGTTGGCGTGAGCGCTTGACAGGCTGGCGAATTTATTTAACTCTTTTGTTAAATACAGGATTGCCCATGTCCCTCGCTCCTCTTTTCAACGCACTCGGCGACCCCACCCGCTTCGCCATCGTCGAAAGACTGCTGGCCGAGGGCGAAGCGAGCGCCGGCGCGCTGGCCGAACCCTTCGCGCTCTCCAAGCCGGCCATTTCGCGGCACCTGCGGGTTCTCGAGGATGCCGACCTGATCGAGCGCCGCATCGACGGGCAATACCGCAAGTTCCGCATCCGGCCGGAGGTGCTTGCCGCCGCCGCCGACTGGTTCGACGAGGCTCGGCGCTTCTGGTCGGCGTCGCTCGACCGCCTCGAAACCCATCTCGACAAACGCCGGAAGGAGGGCGGCCATGGCTGACGACCGCGTGCTGACCATCGGGCGCGTGTTCCGCGCCACGCCTGAGGAATTGTTCGACGCCTTCGCCGATCCGGCCCAGATCGTTCACTGGTGGGGGCCGGAAGGCGCGCATGTGCCGGACTGCGCTTTCGACCTGCGCGTCGGCGGCCAATGGGCGACGACGATGCGCCATGGCGACGGATCGGAGTTCCATGTCTCCGGCGTCTATGCCGTCATCGAGCGGCCGCGACGCATCGCGTTCACCTGGGCATGGCGGCAGGCCGACGGTTCGCGCGGCCACGAAACGCTTGTCGACATCGCCATTGCGCCCGATCCCGCCGGGGCGAAACTGACGCTGACGCAACAATCGTTCGCCACCGCCGAACACCGCGACAATCACCGCATCGGTTGGGAGTCGAGCTTCGTCGACCTCGACCGTTTCCTGGCCCGCAAGACGAGGGCCTGAACCCGAGGGAGAAGAGCATGGCCAAGTTCGTGTATGTCTATCACGGCGGCTCGACGCCGCAATCGGAAGCCGAAGGCAAGGCCGTCATGGACGCCTGGATGGCATGGTTCGGCGCGCTTGGCGCGGCCGTCGTCGATGGCGGCGCGCCGCTCGGCAAGTCCAAGACGGTCAGCGCCAACGGCGTCGCCGACAATGGCGGGGCCAATCCGGCGTCCGGCTATTCCATCGTCGAGGCGGCCGACATGGCGGCGGCGGTGACCATGGCCAAGGGCTGCCCGATCCTTGCCGACGCCAACGGCTCGGTCGAAATCGCCGAGGCGATGGCGATGTAGGACGCTGCGTCAATTCCCTGCGGCGGCGCGCCGACTTGCGTCGCCGCTTTGGCCGTGGTGTGTCGCCGGCCGAACCCCATTTCGACCGGAGAGATTCCCGTGACCCAATCGCTCGCCATCGTCGGCCTTTACGCCGCGCTCAACACGCTCATCCTGTTCTGGTTCGACGTCGCCACCGGCAAATTGCGCGCCAAGCACAAGGTGTCGATCGGCGACGGCGGCGTTAAGCACCTCATCCGCATCCTGCGCGGCCACGCCAACGCCATCGAGAACATGCCGATGTTCTTCATCCTCATGGCGATCGCCGCCATGCTCGCCGCGCCGAACTGGTTGCTGCATGGCCTCGGCCTCGTCTTCACTGTCGCGCGCGCCATTCATGCCTGGCACTTCATCCAGGAGGACGCGCCCGGCTGGCAGCGTGCCGCCGGCTTCGGCCTGTCGGCGCTGGCGCTGCTGCTGGTGGCGCTCGGCGTGCTCGGGCACGGTCTGGCGGCGATGGGGTGAAAAGCCTCTCTTGCTACGATGGCGATTTCCGGTAATATTGCCGGAAAGAGGCTTCAATGGCATCGCGCGCGCAGAAACAAGCCACCGTCGCACATAGGCTTCGCGCCTCAGCGCGCGGGTTGACGCGCGTCGAGGTTCAGGCCGGGTCCGGAGACGCCAAGCTCATCCGGAAGCTGGCCAAGACGTTGCGCGACGACACCGAACGTGCGCGCAACCTGCGCGAAACTTTGGCGCGGGCGTTGTCCGTTGAAAACGGCCGTGACGCTTTCGCCATATTCGGCTCCGAACTTCCGGATGAGGCCTTCGACGGCGTTTTCGAACAACCGCGCGAAACCGGTTGGCCACCGGTTAGCCTGTGAAATACCTGCTCGACACCAACGTCATCTCGGAAATCCGCAAGCGCGAGCGTTGCAACGATAATGTGACTGGTTGGGTGCGCGCCACGTCGTCAGTCGACATGGGCACGAGCGTTGTCGTTCTGGCCGAAATCCGGCGCGGAATCGAATTGAAACGGCGTTCCGATCCCGTCCAGGCGCTTGCACTTGACCAATGGTTCGCCACCATGCGCCACGGGCTTGGCGACCGCGTGCTACCGATCGATGAGCCGATTGCCGAGGAATGGGCGCGGCTCAATGTGCCCGATCCCCTGCCCTTCATCGATGGCCTGCTTGCGGCAACGGCGAGGACCCGCGGTCTTGTGCTTGTCACCCGCAATGTGGTCGACATGACGCGGACCGGGGTCGCACTGTTCGATCCATTTGTCCCGCCGCAAACGTGACACCGCCCGTCGCGCCGCCGGCTTGATTGCGACAGCGTTTCGCGGTCCTCTCCTGCCACTCCGGGAGGACCCTTCATGACCGCGTTTCCCCGCCTGTTCACACCCGTCTCGCTGCGTGGCAAGACGCTGCGCAACCGCATCGTCTTCGGCGCGCACACCGCCAACATGGCCGAGAACGGCTATCCGGGGCCGCGCCATGTCGGCTACTACCGCGAGCGGGCGCTCGGCGGGGCGGCGATGATCGTGGTCGAGCCGGTGCCGGTGCATGCCGCCGCCGTGCTGACGCGCGGCAATTTCCGCCACTGCGACGACTCGGTCATCCCGCATTTCATGAAGGTCACCGAGGCGATCAAAGGTAATGGCGCCGTCGCCATCCAGCAGCTTTATCATGTCGGCCAGCACGGCGATCAGGACAATTCGTTCCATCCTGGCTGGTCGCCCTCCGGCCTGCCTTCCTACCACGATAGCGACGGCAGCCACGCCATGGGCGAAGCCGAAATCGAGGTGTCCATCGAGGGCCATGTACAGGCGGCGCGGCGCGCCCGCGACGCCGGCTTCGACGGCGTGGAGGTCTGGGCCGCCTATCACGGCCTGCTCGACCAGTTCTGGACGCCATGGTCGAACCGGCGCACCGACAAATGGGGCGGCTCTCTCGAAAACCGCACGCGCTTCTCGCGCACCGTCATCGAACGCATCCGCAAGGTCTGCGGCCAGGATTTCATCGTCGGCCTCGCCATTTCCGACGATCCGGACACGACCGTGACGCTGAAGCGCGAGGCGCAGGCGGAGATCGTCGCGCTGCACGACAAAACCGGCGACATCGACTACGTCACCTGCGGCTACGGCTCCTATTTCAATTTCTGGCCGCTGATGCCGACCTTCCTCTTTCCCGAAAAACTCGGGGCCGATCTCGCCTCGGTCATCAAGGGCGCTGTCAACCACGCGCTCGTCACCTCGGAGGCGCATGTGCGCACGCCGGAAAACGCGGAAAGCGTGCTGTCGGAGGGCCGGGCCGACATGGTGTCGATCGTGCGCGGCCAGATCGCCGATCCGCACCTCGCCAACAAGGCGGCGGCGGGCCGGCCGGAAGACATCCGCCGCTGCCTCTCCTGCAACCAGATGTGCTGGGGCCGGCGCTACCGCGATTACTGGATTTCCTGCCTGGTCAACCCGTCGGCGGGGCGCGAATTCGAATGGGGCGGCGACCGTTTCACACCGGCCGAACAGCCCAAACGTGTGCTCGTCGTCGGCGGCGGCGTCGCGGGCCTCGAGGCCGCGCGCGTCGCCGCCGAGCGCGGCCACAAAGTCACCCTGGCAGAGGCCGGGCCCCGCCTTGGCGGGCAGTTCCGCCTTGCCGGCGAACAGCCGCGCCGCGCCCAGATCCTCGATTTCCTCGACTGGTACGAGGTCCAGCTCGGCAAATTGCAGGTCGAGGTGCGGCTGAACGCCTACATGGACGCCGACGAGATCGCCGCCTTCGGCGCCGACGAGGTTATCATGGCGACCGGTTCGCTGCCGGCCGGCACCGGCTTCCAGAAGGCATTTCCCGAACGCGACGAATTGCCGGGGCTGGAAAACGGCAATGTCTTTTCGGTCGAGGAGGTCATGGCGCGCGCGGCGCGGCCGGGCAAGCGCGTCATCGTGCTCGACGAGGGCGGCAATTGGCGCGGCGGCGGCACGGCGTGGAAGCTGGCCGAGGACGGGCACGAGGTCGTCGTCGTCACGCCGCACGCGATGCCCGGCTTCGAACTCCAGCGCACCGCGGCGGATTTCCCGCTGCGCAAGCGGCTCGCTCAACTGGGCGTCGAGGTGCTGACCGAAAGCGGCATTGCCGAATGGACCGGCAGCGCCGCGCGCATCGTCTCGTTTCTTGACGGAAGGGAGAAATTGATCGAGGCCAATGCGCTGGTGCTGGCGACGACCAACATGGCCAATGACGGCGAAGCGCGCGCGCTCGACGACAAAGGTGTGGCGCACCGGCTGATCGGAGACGCGGCGGCGGCGAGGCTGGCGCCTTACGCCATACATGAAGGCCGCAAGGCCGGGATGGAGATTTGACCATGGCGAAGAAAACGCAACCGACCGCGGCGCGGCTTGCCCTCGATGAATTGCACACGCTCTGCGTCGCCGCGGTGCGCAACGCCGGCGCGCGCAAGGCCTTCGCCCGCTCGCTCGCCGACGCCACCGTCGCGGCCGAGGCGGAAGGCCAGAAGATCGTCGGGCTCGCGCATTTCTTCGATTACACGGAGTCGCTGCGCGCCGGGCGCATCGACGGCACGGCCAAACCGAAAGTGAAAAAGGTCCGCCCCGGCGTGTTCCATGTCGAGGCCGGCAGCGGCCTCGCCCAGCTCGGCTTCGACAAGGCTTTCAAGCGGCTGGTCAAGGCGGCGCGGAAGCACGGCGTCGCGGTGTTTTCGCAGGCCAACGCCTACACCTGCGGTTCGCTCGGCTACCATGCCGAAAGGCTGGCGAAGGAGGGCCTCGTGGCGTTCGCCGCCACCAACGGGCCGGCGCTGATCGCCGGCGGCGGCGCGACGAAGCCGATCTACTGCACCAACCCGATGGCGTTCGCCGCGCCGGTCGCCGGGGGAGCGCCGCTCATCATCGACCAGTCGTCGTCGGCGACCGCCTTCGTCAACGTCCGCGCCGCTGCCGAAGCCGGCAAATCCATCCCCGAAGGCTGGGCCGTCGACAGGGCCGGCCATCCGACCACCGATCCGAAAGCGGCGATGGAGGGCGCGCTGCTCGCCTTCGGCGGCGCGCGCGGCGGCAACATCGCGCTGATGGTCGAGGTGCTGGCGGCGGGATTGTCGGGGGCCAATTGGTCGCTCGATGCGCCGTCGGGATTTTCCGGCTCGCGCTCGCCCGGCACGGGGCTTTTCATCGTCGCCATCGATCCGGACGCGCTGGCGCCCGGCTTCGCCGAACGGCTGGCGGCGCAATTGGCGCGGCTTTCCGGCGACTACGGCGTCCACATTCCCGGCAAGGCCAAGGCCGAGGCGGCGGCGAAGGCCGCCAGCGACGGCGTGGCGCTCGACGCGGCGCTGGTGCGCCGGCTGCGCAACGAGGCGGGAGGAACGACCGGGGCGGCCGCCTGAACCGGATGGCTTGACTACGGCTGTGCGTCAGAACCGCTTTATCTTGACGCCTGCCAGTTCCCGCGCCACGGCGCGGCGGAACAATGACGGCCCCACCCAGGTGAGAACGCAGAAAGCGAACCAGGCAAGGGATGCCACAAGTTGGACCATCGGCGGAAAGGCGGTGAGCAGCGCGCGCCTGAAAACCTGCCAGACGAAATAGAGACCGATGATGACGCCCCAGCGCTGCGGCATGCTTAGCCTTTCCATAAGGCTGGCCCAGCGCCACCAGATGCCCATGACCGGATTCTGCCGCGTCTTGATCGACACCAGCAGGGCAATGGCGGACGGATCCTCGGCGTTTTCCCGCAGCGCCCACAGCGCCCTGTCGCGCGCTTCGTCGATGCGTCCGGCCCGCAAATCCTGCGTGCCGGCGGCGACAAGCACGGAAAGGTTGTCGGGCTGAAGCGCGACGGCGCGCGCCAGCAACGGCTCTGCTTCCTCCTTTCGCCCCGTCTTGCCGAGGAAGTCGGCAAAGCCGGCAAGGTAGTCGACGTCGTCGGGATCGCCTTCGAGGCAGCGGCGCCAGGATTGCTCGGCGGCGGGATACTTGCCGAGATTTTCCTCGGCTATCGCCTTGAGATACCAAGCGTAGGGCTGATCGGGATCGCGTTCCAGCACGGCGTCGGCGGCGGCAAGCGTTGCCTTGCGGCGCGCGCCGCCGCGATCGGCGATCTGCGCCGACAGCAACAGGCCACGAATGCCGTCTGGATCGGCGGCAAGGACGGATTTCAGCGCCGATTCGGCTTCGCCCCAGCGTTTGAGCGCCGCCAGCGCGCTCACCATCAGCACCTGCGCCTCGGCGTTGTCCGGTTCCGCGGCGAGTACCTCGGCCGCCGATTTGCGCGCGTTTTCGGCGTTGCCGACTTCCAGGCTGCGGCGGGCGGCGAGCAGCGCCCTTTCGGTGGATCGCATGTCCAGGCTCCTGCTGGTGGCTTATCTGGCGTGCTTGTCGAGAAAAGCGGCGACTTCGTCGTACAGGCCGCCCTGATTGGCGTATTTGGCGTAGTTGCGCGCCGAGGACAGCCATTCGAGCGTCGATGGCCGCATCGCAGTGAGCGTAGACCGGAAATGCGCCGCCGTCAGCGGCGCGATCGTGTCGTCGCGCATGGAATCCTCGATGGCGAGTTCGACGGCGGCGTCGACGAGGCCGGCGATATCGGCGCCGGAAAATCCGGAGGTCCGCGCCGCGATCGCCTCGATGTCGACGTCGCCGGCGCGCGGCCGGTCAGCCAGATGCAGGCGAAGTATGGCGCGCCGGGCCGCCTCGTCCGGCGGCGGCACGAATACGACGCGGTCGAAACGGCCGGGCCGCCGGAACGCCGGATCGATCGCCCAAGGGACATTCGTGGCGGCAAGCACCAAAACGCCCTCGTTTGAGGCCGAAATCCCGTCCATTTCCGACAGGAAGGTGGAGACCAGCGTCGACTGGGCGTTTTCGGAGGAATATTTGCGCCGCGCCGCCAGCGCCTCGATTTCGTCAATGAACAACACGGTCGGCCGCGACCGGCGCGCTTGCTCGAAAGCGGCGGCAAGCCGTTTTTCCGACTGGCCGATATACATGTCGAGGATTTCCGGGATGTGGATCGGCACGAAGCGGGCGGCGCACTCGCCGGCGGTGGCGCGGGCGAGCAGGGTCTTGCCGCAACCGGGCGGTCCGAACATCAATACGCCGCCGCCCGCCTTCTTGCGGAAGCGCTGGAAGAGCGCCGGTCTCGCGAACGGATGAACGATTCGGCGGCGGATTTGCGCCTTGACGTCCTCATGGCCGCCGACATCGGCGAAAGTGACACGTTCGCGGTCCCCCGGGGCAGGCGTCGCCGCCGGCCGCGGCGTTTCGATGCGGCGGCCGCCGAGGTCGAAAATTTCCGCTCCGCCGCCATGCGCCTGAGCTACGGCAAACTCGGCGTCGAGCGCCGCGTCGCGGACACTGGCGTCGCTGGCGAGAGCGGCGCGATAATGGCGCGCCGCCGCCGCGCGGTCGCCGTCGACCAGCGTGGCGCGCGCCCGCAGCACCAACGCCTTCGGCGTATCGCCGGCCGCCCAGTCCAGCGCGTCCGCCGCGGCGCCGAACTCGATCAGGAAATCGGCCACCCGCAAGCGCGCGTCCTCGCTTTTATAGGCGGCGGGCGCCAATTCGGAGAGAAAACCGACGATCTGGGCGGGATCGGCGGTTTCGCGCGCGGCGCGCAACAACGCCTTCAGCACCGCTTCGGAGCCGGAAGCATCGCGCGCCGCCTGCGCCAGTTCGCCGATATCGTTGTCCACGCTGTCGGGTTCCATACAACCACTGCCGATACATAGACCGCAACCACAGGTCTTGAAAAGGCCGGCGCGCGCTTTCCACCCGCCGCGTCCATCGGCGGCGCATTAACCTTTCAGGCACGATTGGCGCGCAACTTCGAACCGTCTCCGGCATGATTCGTGCGCCGGTCCGCATTGTTCGAGGTCGCCTTGCCGTCCAACGCCCCCCTGCTCCGCATCGTCGTCGCCAATCCGCCGCCGCTCGCGCCGGACGACATACCGCCGCTCGTTTCGCAACTGCGCGAGGATCACGAACTCGACATCGCCGACCTCGACGCCGAGGCGTGCCCGCCGGACCAGCGCCATTTCCTCGCCGACGGCCGCGAGGCCTGGGTCTACGACCACGGCGAAATCGCCGAACTGCTGTTTGTGCGCGGCGTCTGACTGCCGCCCCTTCGCTTCGGATCCCGCCGACTGAACTGACTTGCTTGGCGGGGCGAGGCGTCGCTCGTTTTCGACCATGGGTCATGCGACTTGATTTGCCGCGCGGTATCGGCGATGCCTGATGCAGGCGTCCCGCTCCGGTCGCCACCGCCAACCGGCAGGTCGCCATGCACGGGCCGCCATCGAATATCGACGCTCTGCGGGCCTTCGCCGGCAATCTCGACGGTATCCAGGCGGTGCACCCGCCCGATGCGCCCGGAGCCTCGATCGTCATGGCGCTCGGCCGCGACCGGGCCGGCCACTCCGTCACCTTCGCCGGCTGCGGCCTCTCGCTCGACGAAGCTTTTGTCTCCTGCGTCGGCGAAGCGGCGGAATGGTCGGCGCAAAATGCCCGCCAACGCCCGCTGGCCAAAGCCGCTCCGGCGCTGCCGGCGATAGCGGACTTCGACCAATTGTTCGCCGAAAGTCCCGTCCATGCCGAATGGGTCGCATTGGATGGCCTGGGCGGAACGCCGGACGGACGGGCGCCGCGCGACCTTTTCGTCGCCGGCGCGCCGCTGCGTCTGCCGCTCAGCCATGGTTGCGCCGCCGGCTCAAATCCCGACGCGGCGTTGTTCGGCGCGCTGTGCGAATGGGTGGAGCGCGACGCGGCGCTTGCCTGGTGGTCTGGCCAAAGGCGCGCGCAAGGGGCATGCGCTGCGGCGAAGGAAGCCGCCCAAGACTGGCTGACCGAGGCGCGCCAGAAAACCCCGGGCGCGTCACGGTCTTGCTCGACATCGGCGCCGGTTCGGCGGTTCCGGTCATTGCCGCCGCCTCGTTCGACCGCGACGGAGGCGCCGCCGCCTTCGGCATGAAGGCCCATGGCAATCCGGCGAAGGCGGCGACGGGCGCGCTGCGCGAATTGGTCCAGATGGAGTTCGGTCTGCGCCTTTCGCAAATGAAGCTCGCCAGACAGGGAAAGGACGCCCTCGCGCCCGGCGATCTGGCGACATTGCGCCGCGCCGGCGCGATCGGGTCCGGTTCGGCGCTGGTGACGCCTGCTGCGTGCCTGGCCGGTACGCACCCTGGCGCCGGCGACGAAGACCCTCGCCGACTGGCGACGCGTCTTGGCCGCGAAGGCCGTCATGTCTGGGCTTGCCGCCTCGACGACGAACCCGGGATCGCCGTAGTGCGCGCCCTGGTCACGGGTTTGCGCGCGCCATTGCGCAACCAGACGGGTTGTTCTGGCATTCCCGCGCTCTATTGAAATTGGCGGCGTCGGAATCGCGCAATGTTCGCGATGGATCGAAAAACGACAGATCATTGGTGCTACGCTGCCAAGCCGCATTCCGATACCGCGAATGGTTTCACCCTTTCGGTGGCGACGCCGTAGACGGTAAGGTGGCGAACCCCCAGATCGCGAAAGTGTGCTGACTTGAAGTGAAGCGTTCATTTAGCTAGCGTCAATTGGGGAACAGGACTGTTGCAGGGGTGATCAAGAAACTCGACGTCAGCATTGCCGGGCCATTCGGCTTGTCTTTCGACGGAAAACCGCTTCGGCTGGCAACGCGCAAGGGCGAGGCGTTGATCGGTTATCTTGCTGTCGGCGAAGCATCGCGGGTCAGCCGTTCAGTCGCGGCGTCGCTTTTATGGTCCGATGTTGGCGAAGAACTGGCGCGAACATCGTTGCGCCAAGTGCTTCGGAGTCTGCGCAAGACTTTCGACGAGATCGGATTCGCCGGCTTCGACGCCGACATGCAGTTCATTTGGCTCGATAAGTCGCACGTACGGATCGATGTCGAGCGCCTCATTGAAAGCATCGGCGACGGGGAAGTTCCAAAACCTTCCCTGCTTTCCTATCTGCAATTCGGCGAAGCGATCCTCCAGGGATCGGAGGACCTCGACGAATCGTTCGGCAGTTGGGTCAGGGTGCAACGCAAATTGCTCGGAGACCGGATTTTGTCCGCTTTGGAGGCCAATATCGCCAAAGTCAATGGCGGCGAGACTGGCGCCCAGTGGGCCGCCGCCATCTGCGCGTTCGATCCAACCAACGAACCGGCTGTCCGCAAGACCATGCTGGCCCGCGCCAGCCGCGGAGACCAGGCAGGAGCGCTGGCGGCTTACGAAACGCTGTGGAACCTGTTGCGCGACGAGTATGACGCCGAACCGATGCCCGAGACACAACAGGCCGTCGCGGCGATCAAGCTCGGCATGGTGCCGGCGGCGCAACCTGAGGCGCGCGCGATCATTGGCGATCAAAGCCTTGCGCCGATTTTGATCGTTGAAATTGCGGCAGCGATCGAAAGTCCGCCGCCCGGGCACTTGATCGGCATGCGCATGGAACTGGTGTCGCTTCTGGCGCGCTTTCGCGAGTGGATCATCGTCGACTGGAATCCCGCCGAAATCGCCTCGGACAGGGAATGGTATCGCGTTATGCTTTCCACATGGGAGGAAGGTTCGACCTCGGCTTTCAATGTCAGTTTCAAGTCGGGAGAGAACGGCCGTTTCATCTGGGGCGAAACCGTACGCGGCGGACTCGCTGATTTCGTTTCGACCATGGAGCGCCATGTCCGTCATTTGGCCGCAGCGCTGAAAATCCAGCTTTCCGCCGATCGGCTCAATCGCGCTGTCGTCCCAAATCCGCTGCCCGCGAGCTTGTTCGATAGATGGGTGAAGGCCCAACAGGCGTTGTTGCAATGGCGCTACGATGAAGACGAGCTTGCGAAAACGCTGCTGGAGGACATCACGCGCGCCGCGCCGGATTTCTCTGCGGCCTACAGCGCCTTGGCCCAGTATGCCAACGGTCGCCACATTGTCTGCCCGGGCATATGTTGCGACAACGCGCTGCTCGACGACGGCTATGCCGACGCACTGAAGGCGCGGCAGCTCGATCCCCTAGACGCCAAGGCCTATCTGGCCATCGGGTGGAATCGCGCCATGGCCGGTGAATATGAAGAATCGGCAACGGCTTTTCGCGAGGCGCTGGCGCTCAATTCCGCCGATCCGTGGAACCTGGTGTCGGCGACGCACGGCCTGGCCTTCGTCGGGGAAGTCGAGGAACTCGCGCCGCTGATCGGGCGCATCGAAAGCCTGGGCGTGAGCCTGTCGGCGATGCAATGGAGTTTCATGGCCGGCATCTACTATATCGTCGGCGATCTCCGGCGCAGCGCCGACGCGGCGGCGCGTGGCGGCGAGGGGTATTTCGGCATGCGGGTCTGGCAGGTCGCCGCGCTCCGGGGATTGCGGCGCGCGGACGAAGCCGCCGCCGCCGCCGACATGCTGTTTGCGTCGCTCGCGCAGAACTGGAAGGGTGCCGATCCGCCGACGCCCGCCGCCGCGTTTGCCTGGCTCGAGGCCATTTTCCCGATTCGCGACCGGCAAACCCGCCAGCGCGTTTTCGACGCGCTGGCGAGAAGCGGCATGGGCGGGGGCTCGCCGCCTCAGCGACAGACCGAGAAAGTGTAGTCGGCGAGGCGTGTGTAGAGGAACGGTACGTGGCCTACCGCCGGGTTGTTCATTTTGATCTGGCCTTGGACGCAGTGCCCCTTTTTATTGAAGTAATCGGGAACGGGGTATTCGTCCATCGTACCGAGCTGGCTGATTTCCACCTTGCCCTTCTCGAACATCTTCACATCGGGCAGTTCGAGAACATAATGGGCGTGGTCGCTCTGGACGATGTCGATCGGCATGTCGTTCGGCAGCCGGGCGGGAACGGTCATCACGCCGGACGTCTGTTGCCGCAGTTCGCCGATGGTGCGAGGCGCCTTGGCCCGGTTTATCGCCCATTCGTGGATCAATCTGCCGAGGCTTTCGGCGTTCGTGATCTGAAACAGGTCTGCCGGCGCTGCCGGGGCTGCGCTCCCTTTCGGCGTCGGTATGGTCGTTTTGGCTTTCATTTCTTCCTCCTCAAATAAAGGGCAAGCCCACTGAAGTTCCCTCGCCGTGCGGCGCGGTTTTTTCCGATGGCGGCAAGCGGCCATCGATCCAGGTCAGGAACGCCGACATCGATTTCGGCGCACATGTGAAAATCGCATCGGCAAGGGTTTTCGGGTCGGTCGGATTGTCCAGGCCGGCAGCCTGCTCAGCGAGCGTTTTTTCGGCGTCCAGCAGGGATCGAAAGAATGTTTCCGCCACGATAAGAGAGCCGAGGGGGCCGAGGCGATCACCGTTCTCGAATACTGACGCCTCGATCAGGACATAGAGGCCGAGCGGCGGGTCTTCCAGGAGTTTGTCGACCAGGTTGCTCGGCATTTTTTTATAGCCGTCGTCGAAGAATTCCGTAGCCGCCCAAAGACCGAGCTCCGGCATGGGGTGTGTATCGATTTTCCCAAGTGCGGAAATGATGTCGGGCATCGTCCCGGGCGGAAGCTCCTGTGCGATCGCCTTGGCAAACCAATCGGCGAGCGTCCTCGTTTTGACCACACCGGAAATCGCCGAACGCACAAGGTCGCGCCAGGCGAGTCCGTCGCCACCCTCCGCGGCAACGGTGGAATCGAGACCCATCGCGATCGATGGACGGATCTTTTTACTGTATTGCGGCTTGCCGACCGGTCCGACCTGGCCGCAGACCTTGAAAAACCTGCTCCATTCGGCGATCCAGCGCTTGTCGAGCGGCGTCGTGGCGGGGTCCCGGGAACTGGAGTGTCCGAGAACGCTATCCACGGTATGACCGCCCTTCTGGCACGCGCCGAATGTGTATTCGTCGCGAACCATTGCATGTCCGACCGGTAGACCGCGTCTGCGAATTCCCTCGACACCGGATTGGCGGTCTCCGGCGTCCACAAAAGACCGGCCGTATCCGTCAAGCTGTTGTAGTAGCGATAGACATCATCGGACAAGAACAGGCAAAGGAATTCGTGACGAATGATGCCATGGTAGGCGTGGGTCACCGCGATTCTCGCCAGGCTGAACCGGTCGGAAAGCGAAAGCTCGCCGCCAGCGGCGTCTTTTTCGGGGAAGGCCTCGAATGCCTTGTTGTGGGCCATGGCGAACGCGGCGGTGAGCTGCGACAGGACGGCGTTGTCGTCGTTGCGCGCGTCGGCGACCAACGCGGCGCCGGTAGGAGTCGCTTTCGCATCGCAGGCGTTGTCGAAGCGGACGCGGCCGATGTCGCGGCGCGGCCCGGAATGAGGATCCGCGCAATGAACTCTCGGATGGGCGATCGAAGACAGGCGAAAAAACGGGCAGAACTCCTTGCCGGCATCCGGTCGGTCATAGGCGGATTTGTCGATCGCCGGACCCAGCCCGTAGAGCGTGTCGAGCATCAGGGCGCGCGAGCGCATGTTGCCGGGTGTCCTGATGTCGCCCAATTCCGGCGAAAGGATCGAGTTGATGGTCAAATCATGGGCGCAAAACTGCGCTAGATAGGTGAATCCGGCCGGAATGGCGCCGAAATCGGAATTTTTTGTCATTCGCATGAGTATCGACAAGTAATAAAAAAATTCGTCGGTGGCGGCTTCATCCATTTTTCCGGACAGGCCGGGAATGCCGACATAGTAGTCCGTCGGTTGCGGCGATGCGGAACCTCGCGGCGACAAGCTCCCGAAAATCCGCATGCGGGTTCCGGCTCCCGCTGCTGCGCCGAGCTTCGGCATCTCCCGAAGACTGTGCATCCATTCCCCCCTTGTGGGCACATTCCGCGCGGGCCATCAATCCAAAGCGGCAGGCGGGGCGGGGTTCCTCCCTCGGCTCGCGGGGGCCAAAATGGCCGAACCCGGCGCGCCTTCGAGACGAGAGCCGTCGGCCGGCCCTCCCCGGGCGCCCGACTCCCCCCCCACGCCGCGCATTCATCACGTGGCGGACCGCATCGGCGAACACCGCCAGGCAGGCTTTGCACTTTCGATCGAAACGAAGGTGCCCCTGCCGACGGGTCGCGATCCCGGGAACCAGACCCGCCGGTTCAAATAGCGCGAAACCCGCCGCAGCGCTTCTCACCGCAATCCGGTCGTCGGCCCGGCCAGCGCCGGCAGGCTGTCGCTCACTCCCACTCGATGGTCCCCGGCGGCTTGCTGGTCACGTCGTAGACAACGCGGTTGACGCCGCGCACCTCGTTGATGATGCGGGTGGCGGCGCGGCCGAGGAAGGCCATGTCGTAGGGATAGAAATCGGCCGTCATGCCGTCGACCGAGGTGACGGCGCGCAGCGCGCAGACGAACTCGTAGGTGCGGCCGTCGCCCATGACGCCGACGGTCTGCACCGGCAGCAGCACGGCGAAGGCCTGCCAGATCTTGTCGTAGAGGCCGGCCTTGCGGATCTCGTCGAGATAGATGGCGTCGGCCTCCTGCAGGATGGCGATTTTCTCCCGCGTCACGCCGCCCGGCAGGCGGATGGCGAGGCCCGGGCCGGGGAACGGGTGGCGGCCGACGAAGCGCTCCGGCAGGCCGAGTTCGCGGCCCAGCGCCCGCACCTCGTCCTTGAACAATTCGCGCAGCGGCTCGACCAGCTTCATGTGCATGCGCTCGGGCAGGCCGCCGACATTGTGATGGCTCTTGATCGTGACCGACGGGCCGCCGGAGAACGACACGCTCTCGATCACGTCGGGATAGAGCGTGCCCTGCGCCAGAAAATCCGCGCCGCCACGATCTTCTTGGCCTCCTCCTCGAACACCTCGATGAACAGCCGGCCGATGGTCTTGCGCTTCTTCTCGGGGTCGGCCTCGCCCTCCAGCGCGCCGATGAACTTTTCGGCCGCATCCACATGCACCAGCGGGATGTTGTAGTGGTGCCGGAACAGGTCGACCACCGTCGGCCGCCTCGTTCTTCCGCATCAAGCCGTGGTCGACGAACACGCAGGTCAGCTGCTCGCCGATCGCCTCGTGGATCAGCACGGCGGCGACCGCCGAATCGACGCCGCCGGACAGGCCGCAGATCACCCGGCCCTTGCCGACCTGGGCGCGGATCTTTTCGACCATCTCCTTGCGATAGGCGGCCATGGTCCAGTCGCCGGAAGGCCCGGCGATCTTATGGACGAAGTTGGCGATCAGCTTGGCGCCGTCCGGCGTGTGCACGACCTCCCGGGTGGAACATGGTGGCGTAAGATTGCGCGCCTCGTCGCCGGCGATGGCGAACGGCGCGTTCTCGCTGACACGCCGACGACCTGAAGCCGGGCGGCAGGCGGTCACGCGGTCGCCGTGGCTCATCCACACCGGATAGTGGCCGCCCACTTCCCAAACGCCGTCGAAGAGCGGGCTGGCCTTCAGGATTTCGACATCGGCGCGGCCGAATTCGCGGGCGTGGCCGCCTTCCACCTTTCCGCCGAGCTGGGTGCTAAGCGTCTGCTGGCCGTAGCAGATGCCGAGGATCGGCACGCCGGCGTCGAAGACCGACTGCGGCGCCCGCGGGCTGCCAGCATCGATGACCGAGGCCGGGCCGCCGGAGAAGATGACCCCTTTCGGCTTCAGTCGCGCGAAGGCCGCACCGGCGCTCTGAAAGGGGTGGATTTCGCAATAAACGCCGGTTTCGCGCACCCGCCGCGCGATCAGCTGCGTCACCTGGGAGCCGAAATCGATGATGAGGATTGCGTCATGTGTCATGGCGAGGCTTTAGGGAAAAACCCGAGTCGGCGCAACGGCTTGGGCGGAATCGCTCACAGTCGGAATCCGGCGCTTCATGCGACGGTTCACGTCGATCACGCGGCGGTTCAGCATCGACGGGGCAAGGCAGCCTGCGGCATCATGGCTTCCGCGGTTTGATCTGGATCAATTCGAAAAACTGCATGCTTCCTAGCCTCCCCGAAACATTCCGTGCGGGAGGCGGTCGATGACATTCGCCATGGCAGGTCGGGCCGCGCTCGCCGCATCGCTGGTGTTTCTGTTCGCCTTTACCGCCCTTGCCGGCTCGAAGGATCCGAACGCCACCGCCGACCATTCGAAATTCGAGGCCCTGAAACAGCCTTTCGCCAGTGGGCCGGAGGTCACAAAGGCCTGCCTGACCTGCCACACCGAGGCGGCGCATCAGGTCATGGACACGATCCACTGGACCTGGGACTACAAGCACACCGATCCGGCCAGCGGCGAGGAGCAGCATCTCGGCAAGAAGAACGTGCTCAATTCGTTTTGCGGCAATATCGCCTCCAATGAGCCGCGCTGCACCTCATGCCATGCCGGATATGGCTGGGATTCGCCGAATTTCGATTTCGCCAAACAGGAAAACGTCGACTGCCTGGTCTGCCACGACACGACGGGAACCTATTCGAAATACCCGACCAAGGCCGGTCACCCGCTCTACGAGCCGTTGACGACGCCGGAGGGCAAGACGGTCAATCCGCCGGACCTCAACAAAATCGCCCAGAATGTCGGCGACAGTGGCCGCGAAAACTGCGGCGCATGCCATTTCTCCGGCGGCGGCGCCGATGGGGTCAAGCACGGCGACCTCGATTCCTCTCTGATCAAGGGCGACAAGCATCTCGACGTCCACATGGGCATGGATGGCGAGAACATGGGCTGCGCCGCCTGCCATCGCGCCTCGGCGCACAAATGGCCGGGGTCGCGCTACGATTCGCTCGCCGCCGACGCCAAGGGTACGGGCAAGCCGGGCGAACAGCGCGCCGTGGCGAGTTGCCAGTCCTGCCATGGAGACACACCGCATCCGGTGTCGATCGACGGGCTGAAACTCAACGACCACACCGACAGGATCGCCTGCCAGACCTGCCACATCCCGGAATTCGCGCGCGGCGGCGTGGCGACGAAAACGCTGTGGGACTGGTCGACGGCCGGCAAGACGAAAGACGGCAAGGCGTTCACCGAACTCGACGAACACGGCCACCCCAAATACATGTCGATCAAGGGGTCTTTCGAGCATGGCGAGAATGTCACGCCGGAATACGCCTTCACCAACGGCAAGGTGATCTACAGCCAGGTCGGCCAGAAGATCGATCCGTCGAAGCCGGTGTCGATCAATGCCTTCGCCGGTTCCCATGACGATCCGGAGAGCCGCATCTGGCCGTTCAAGCTGATGCGCGGTAAACAGGCCTACGATCCGGTGCAGAACATTCTTGTTTTCAACCATGTCTACGGTCCGGGTGACGACAGCGCGTTCTGGACCGGGCTCGACTGGAACAAGTCGATTGCCGCCGGCATGAAGGCGGCGGGCATGGACTGGTCCGGCAAATATGATTTCGTCGAAACCGAGATGTGGTGGCCGATCGCCCACATGGTGGCGCCGGCGGAGGAAGCGCTCGCCTGCGACGATTGCCACGCCAAGGATGGTCGACTGGCCAAACTCGCCGGCTTCTACATGCCGGGGCGCGATTCGACCGGCTGGCTCGATTTCCTTGGTCTGCTCGCCCTCGCAGTCGCCGCGGTCGGCGTCGTCGGTCACGGGCTTCTGCGCATCGTTTTCGTGAAAAGGACGTCGCCATGAGCATCGCCGACGAACTGGCGCTCGATGCGCCGGCCAAGGGCCCGACCGTGAAACGGCGCGTGATGATCTACCGCCGTTACGAGCGATTCTGGCACTGGAGCCAGGCGGCGCTGATCCTTGTCCTGTTGTTCACCGGTTTCGGCCTGCACGGAGTGCACGGCCTGATCCCGTTCGGCCTCGCGGTGAACCTGCACACGCTCGCGGCGCTGACGCTGGTCGTGTTGTGGGTATTCACCATTTTCTGGTGGTTCACCACGGGCGAATGGCGGCACTATCTGCCCGGAAACGAGGGCCTTGCCTCGATCCTGCGCTACTATGCATTCGGCATCCTCATCGGCGCCCAGAAACCCTACAAGAAGCGTTTCGGCGCCAAGCAGAACGCGCTGCAGGCGCTGACTTATCTGCTGTTGACGCTGTTGATCGGCTCCACCCTGTGGGCGACGGGCGTCGCCTATCTTTTCTATAACTTCTGGGAGCATTTCGGTTGGTCGCAAACGGCGTTCCGGATCGTCGCCTTCCTCCACACGGCGGCGGCCTGGGCGATGGCGCTTTTCGTCGTCATCCATGTCTACATGGCGACGACGGGCCGGCCGTGGCACCACTATTTCCATTCGATGATCACCGGCTACGACGATGTCGAACTGACGCCGGAAGAGCTCGCCTATCTGGAACAGAGCCGCGAGAACCGGCTCGGCAAGGCGCACTGAAGGGCGTCAGGCCGGCAGGTCGGCCAGCGCCAACAGTCGATCGACCGCCTCGGCCAGTTTCTCGTCGATGACATGCAGATATTCTGTCCAGTTGTCGATGTGATTCAAATCGGCCTTGCCGTCGGACACGCCGCGCAAGCCGACCAGCGGCACGCCGAAGCGCATCGCGGCGCGCAGATGGGCGAAGGTTTCCATGTCGACCATGTCGGCGTCGATGGCGTCGTACGCCGCGCCGGAGACGATGTTTGCGCCGGTCGACAGACGCGCCGTCGGCACGCCGGGTATCGGCGTCGGCAGCGTTAGTTCCTTCGGCAAATCGAGGAAGGGCGTCCGCCCTTTTTTCAAAACCGAGCGCCGAGGCGTCGATGTCGCGCCAGGACACCGAGGCGACCTGATAGACGCCGGTCTGCTCCAGCGTGCGCGAGCCGGCCGAGCCAAGCGAAACGACCAGTTTCGGCAATGCGCCGCGCGCCGCGCGCCGCGCCAGTTCGGCGGCAAGCGAAACGCCGGCTTCGACCGGGCCGACCCCGGTGAACAGCGGGGTGAAGCGGGCGGCCAGATGCGGACCGAATTCGACCTCGGCGGCCATGACGAAGAGGATGCCCGAATCCATGGCGCCCAAGCCATTTTCCGACGCCATGCTCGATCGTTCCAATTGTTGAAATCAAAGTCCATCGACGAATAGCGGCGAAGGCCGACGCTTTACAAGGCCGAGCGTGACGAAAATCACATGGGAGTTGTTTTGCATGGATTAGAACTCGGTCAAAGAAGGTGTCGGCCATGCACCAAACTCGCGCATGACAAATTTCTCGGGGCCAGGTCAATCTCGAAATTTGGAGCTTCGCCATGAGCAAGACATTTAATTTCCAAGCCACGGAAAAAACCATCCTCAGCAAAATGGATGAGCACGAAATCCGGAAAATGGTCGAGAAGGAAGCGGATCGTTTCATCGAAAGCCTGCCGGAGTCGGTTCAACTCGCCGATGTCAACTCTGTGCGGCTTCGTTCCAGTCCGCGCGAGGTCGCCGATACCGGCGTTTGGGCGCAATGGACTCGGGCCTGCTGCGGCCACCGCAAGAACATCGCCGATTTCACTTATCCGGAGATCGCCGAGTTGCAGACCGGATTCAACGCCAATGTCGAGAAGAAGTTCAAGCAGGACCACTTCGATTCCGATTTCGCCGTGCGCGCCGTGGCGCGTGCGCTGAAGTAGCAAGCGGCCAGATGCGCGCCGGCTGACGCCGGCGCGCTGGTCACCAGGAGGAATACCGATGAGGAATCCGGTCAGCCGGGCAGCCGCGCCCATGCATGTTGATCCTGCTTCGATATTCGATCCGGACCGCGTTCACGTCCGCCGCTACGGCGACAGGCTGCTTGTGATTGACCAGGCAAACGGCCGCTGGATCGGCCTGGATCATCGGGAAGGCCGGATGCTGCCGCTGCTCAAACTCGGCCCGGGCGTCATTGCCCACGCCGCAATCGGCGCGCGTCTGGAAGAATTGCGCCGGCTGCTCGTCGACAACGATATCGGGGCAAGCGACGGCGCCGATCCCACGCGCCTCAATACGATCATCTTGAAGCTGACCAAGAGGTGCAACATCGCCTGCGCCTATTGCTACGACTTCGAGAACGGCGACCAGGCCCGCAACGCCGATGCCGGCCAGATGAAGGCCGCGGTGTCGCAGGCCCTCGACCTTGCCGGAGCGGGCAACAAGCTCTCGGTCATCCTGCATGGCGGCGAACCGATGCTGGTCTGGGACCTGCTTGAGGAAATCGTCGCCCATGGAGAAGCCGAAGCGGCTCGACTGGGTGTTCGCATCGGCTTTCAGGGCCAGACCAACATGACGGCGCTGACGGCCCGCAAGGTTGCGTTTTCGCAAGCCCATGACATCGCCTGGGGAATTTCGCTCGATGGCGACGCTGCCGCCAATGATCGTTTCCGCATCCGGACGGATGCCGGCGGCACCTACAATTTGTTCGAGCGGGCGCTACGCGACTATGGCGATTTCGTTCGGCAGTTTCCCGTGCTGTCGACGATCACCGGGCCGACCAGCGGGCGACTGCTGGAAACGGCGCGCCATTTCCGCGACATCGGCATGGCCGGCTGGGATTGGTCGCTGTTTCAGCCGATCGGACGAGCGCGCAACGGCAATCCGCAATTCGAAGCCAATGGCGAACAGCTCCTGGCATCCTGGGCTGCGCTGTTTGCGGCCGTCGAAGCCGGTGAGTTCGACGGTTTTCCTGTGCAACCGGTGTTGAAATACCTGCGCAATTTCATCGAAAGTCCAGGCGGAAACATGTGTCTTCGGCCGAAATGCGGGGCCGCCCGCGACCTGGTGTCGGTATCCTATGACGGCGCCATAGAAGCCTGCGACTGCCTTGACCGCAGCGGCCCGCTCAGCCCGATCGGCGCCATGGAAACGGGCGATCTGCGATCAGCGCGCGCCGGCGCACTTTCCGCTTTCATCCGAAGCCGCGATACTTCGCGGAATCATTGCAGCCAGTGTCTCTGGTTCGGTCAATGCGGCGGCACCTGCCTTGCCCATTCCGGTGGCATCGATTCGGTGAACGGATTGCATTGCGCCGTATCGCAACTTGCTTTCGACTCGATCGCGCGCAGCATGCTGACCACGCCCGCAATGCAGCGCTACTACGGGAGTTGCCAATGAGTACGGATGTGGACCCAGCTGCCCGAATTGATGTTTTCGCGCGCCTGCATGCCATGCTCGCCGATCCCGAATGGCGGCGAATGCTCGGCAGCATCGAGGCGCAGAACATTCCCGACTTGGTCGACTCCTATGGCCGACCAGCCGGCAGCGGTTCGCAACGCCCTTGAAGCGGCTTTGGCGCTGGTCGGATCGCGCCGGACCGACGCGGCCACAGCGATACTCGGCCATCAATTCAATTGTTTTGCACGCGAAGCGCGCGCCATCGACGGCCGCATGTCAAGGCGACAGGTGAATATCCACGGCGCGGTCAATCTCTCCAATGCGGGAGAATCGCCAATTGCGTTTCTTTGCCCGATGAGCGTCATGACTTCTGACGGAATGGCGGCGATAGAAGCGATCACCAATTCGGTTTTGGCCGGACGGCCCTCTATTACCTACGGCGAGGACATGGGAGAGCTGATCGAACGCGAACCCCACCTCAAGGCCTTTTTCCCGCGCCCAGGTGGAAACCCGTTACGCGAAATACTCGATGTGCTTGACCGCAACGGCGTCTTTTTCACCTATTGCGATTTCGCATACGCTGGCCACAAGACGGTGTCGCCGGAGTTTCTCGGCGGCTCACGGGTATTCTCCCGCGGCTTTGTCAGGTTGCTGCAGAAGACGCGTCCGATTCTCGTTGCCGCCTACATCACCCTCGATGGCGATGTGCTCAATGTGCATTGCGAAAAGCCGATTACAGCGCTGCGCGACTGCCCGTCGACGCCGACGATCGAGGCGGTGAGCGCGCTTGTTTCGAACGCCACGGCGAGACTTGTCGCCAAACTCGGGACACAATGGCTGCTGCTGCCGACACTCACCTTTGAACCGGCGGGAATGGCTGACGCCACCCAATAACCGCGCGTCTCACCCGCTCAGGCCCTCGCGGCCGGTCACGGTCATCAGCGTGCCGGTCATGGTGGCGACGAGCTTGACATCGCCATCGGCGGTGAGTGCGTAAGCGCGGCCGTCGGATACGAGGATGGTGCGACCCGGTTTGGTCACTTCGCCCCGCACCAGGAACTTCTCGCCCTTGGCCGGCGCCAGCAGATTGACCTTGAACTCAATGGTCAGGATCGCCGCGTCGATCGGCATCAACGTATAAGCGGCGTAGCCGCAGGCGGAATCGAGAATGGTTGCGACAATGCCGGCATGGAGAAATCCGTGCTGCTGGGTGTGGTTTTCGTCGAACGGCATCTCGATCTCGACGATGCCGGGCGAGATTTTCGTCAGACGCGCATTCAGCGTGCGCATGATGGCCTGACGGGCGAAACTTTCGCGCACCCGCGTCTCGAAATCGCCGTCCTGCGGTTTGAACGGTGTCATGATCGTCAATCCTGCTGCAATGCAGCAAGAGTGGCATGAAGCCGCATTGACGGCAACCGGGTCAATTGAGCGCGAAGAGCTCCGCATTGAGCAGCGTGGCGAAAGATACCCATGCCGCATAAGGAATAAAGAGCAAAGCGGCGACCGGATCAGCGCGGCGCGTCAACGCGATGAACGCGGCAATCATCGCCAGCAAGGCGACAATGATCGCGAGAGCGCCTCCTGTCGACTGAATCGAGAAAAACACCGGCGACCAAAGGAAATTGAGCCCAAGTTGCCCCCACCAAATCCTCTGCGCGGCGTTGGCGGGTCCACGAGACCAGACACGCCATCCGGCGACGGCGATAAAGATGTAGAGCAGCGTCCAGACCGGGGCGAAAATCCAGTTCGGCGGATTGAAGGCCGGTTTTACCAGTCCCGCATACCATTCGCCCGGCAGATTATTGACGCCGATGAGCGTTCCGCCGCCAATGACAAGCGTCAGGAATGCGCCGAGGCCGAGGATGTCTTTCATGGCTAGCCCGTTTTGAGGCGCTCTACGTCCGGCGCCGACGCACGGATCAACCGCGCCGGACGAAAACCGCCACGTAAAACCCGTCCGTTCCGGTCAACGCCGGCGAAAGCAAGGCCCCTGCATGGTCCGGAAAGCGGGCGCGCCGCGACGTTCCCGGCAATTTGCGCTCCCATTCGGCGCGCATGTCGAGTGCGACAAAACCGGGATGCGCCGCCAGAAACGCCTGGATTTGCCGGTCGTTTTCCCCGGCGAAAACCGAACAGGTGACATAGGCGAGGCGGCCGCCAGGCCGGACAAAGCCTGCAGCGGCGGCGAGGATCGTGGCTTGTTCCGCGATCCGGGTTTCCAATTGCCGATCCGACAGCCGCCATTTGGCGTCAGGCCGCCGTCGCCAGGTTCCGGCGCCGGTGCACGGTGCGTCGACAAGGACCAAATCCATGCGGCCGTCCAGCGGCGCCAGTTGCGCCGGCCGGGCGATCACCTGGACATTGTGGGCGCCGGCGCGTTTCAGCCGGTCGAAAATCGGCGAAAGCCGGGCCTTGTCCGCATCGAAGGCGAAAATCTGCCCCTTGTTGGCGAAGGCGCCGGCCAGCGCCAGCGTCTTGCCGCCGGCGCCGGCGCAATAATCGAGAATCTGGCCGGGATGGTCCGGCGCGGCAAGCATGGCGACGATTTGCGACCCCTCGTCCTGCACCTCGTACCAACCCTTGGCGAAGGCCGGTTCGGCCTGGACATTGGGATGACGGCCGAGGCCGGCGATTGGCGGGATGCGGATGGCTTGCGGCGCGAGGACGGCGGCGATTGCGCCGGTATCGGCGAGTTCCTTCAGGACGCGCTCGCGGTTCGACTTGAGGGCGTTGACGCGGAGATCGAACGGCGGGCGGGCGGCGAGCGCGGCGCCTTCGGCGATCCAATCGGCGCCAAAAGCCTCCTCAAGATGAGGGACGGTCCAGTCGGGCACATCGGCGCGCACTGCGTCGGGCGCGTCGGCCAATTCGCGTTCGGCCCATGCGGCGCACTCTTCGTCCGTCAAGGGCGGGGGCGCGAAATTGTCCCCGGCAAGAGCGGTTGCAAGCGAGTCCGGCGTCTCGCCGGCGCAGGCCATCAAGGCGCCGAAGGCGTTGGCGCGCGGACCTTCGGCGTCCAGGCGCCACGCCGTTGAGCGTTTGAGCCGCAGGGCGTCATAAACGATGGTGCCGATGGCGGCGCGGTCGCCCGAGCCGGCGAAGCGATGCGCCAGACCCCAATCCTTCATGGCGTCGGCCGCGGGCCGTTTGCGCGACTCGATATCGGCGAGAATGTCGATTGCGGCCTGAAGCCGTCCGCCAAGGCGCATGCGTGATTTTCTCCTTGGCCGCGCTTTAACCGGCTTGGACCACGAACGCCACAGCCGCATCCGCAAACTTCAGCCTGCGGCAATCCGTCATTGGCGAAAACACATTCAAATTCCTAAATGTGTAAGGTTCGCAGATGGAGTTGCACAATGAGCGATGCCCCGGTCAATTTTCCCCAACTGAACCGCCCCGCCCCCGGTTTGGGGGGGGCGGCCCCCCCCGGGCCCGGGCCGGCCCCCCCCCCCGGGGGGAAAAAGGGCTGGCTGGTCCTGTTCTCTCATCCGGCCGATTTCACGCCGGTGTGCACAACCGGGCCCGAAGCACCCAAACGGGCTTCTCGGCCTGTCGATCGACAGCCACTACGCCCACATCGCGTGGGTGCGGTCGATCAAGGACAATTTCGACGTCGACATCAAGTTCCCGATCATCGCCGACCTGTCGATGGAGGTCGCCAAAGCCTATGGCATGATTCAGCCGGGCGCTTCCGACACGTCGGCGGTGCGCGCCTTTGGGGCGGCTTCGCGCCCCGGCGACGCGGCCGCCGCCAAGCGCGCGTCGGAAGGGTACGACTACACCGACTGGTACTTCTCGAAGAAAAACGTGGCCTGAGACCCTCCCTCAAGGGCCGCGCCAAGGGGCCGGGGCGAAAATGCCCCGGCCTTTTCGTTTGCTCAGGCGTCGTAGGGATTGAACAGGCGCACGCCCATGTGGGGGGGGCGGCGGGGTCGGGGCAGGCGGCGCGCCGGGGGCCCGGCCCCCCCCCGCGGGGGGGAGGGAGGGGCCCCCCCCCCGGGCACCGGGGGCGTCGGCGGCCAAGGTCGCACGAACAGGGACGGCGTGGCGTTCCGGGGCGGAAGGGGGCCGGAAAGGGGGGGGCGGGGGGGGGGCGGGGGGCCCGGGGCGCGGGCCGCCGGAAGGGGGGGGGGGGGGGGGGGGGGGGGGCCCGCGGGGGGGGGCGGGGGGGTCGAGGAGGCCCGCCGCCCGGGGGAGGCCCCCCGCACCCGGGGGCCGGGGGTCCTCCACCCTCCGGTAGTTTGGGAAGCTCAGCAGATGTCGACGAAGGTCACTTCGGCGGCCTGCGCCGCGAGACCGGTCGCGACGTATCCTCGCTCGAGACGACGACCACGGCATCCCGACCGCGCCGCGTCACATGTTGGGTTCGCCCTCAGCCGCGCGGCGGGCCGTTGCGACGCGAGGCGACGCGGAACGTTCCTGGGCCGTGGGCGCAGCGCAAGGGGGGCCTCAACGGCCGCGCCCGCCGCATCGGATCAATCGATCACTTCAGATCGAAGCGGTCGGCGTTCATCACCTTGGCCCAGGCGGCGACGAAGTCGCGCACGAATTTTTCGCCGGCGTCGTCTTGGGCATAGACTTCGGCCAGCGCGCGCAACTGGGAGTTCGAGCCGAAGACGAGGTCGACGCGGGTCGCCGTCCACTTGACCTTGCCGGTTTTGCGGTCGCGACCCTCGAACGCCTCGGCCGCGGCGGAAACCGGAGTCCACGCTGTGTCCATGTCGACGAGGTTGACGAAGAAGTCGTTGGTCAGCGTTTCCGGGCGCTTGGTGAAGACGCCATGCTTCGATTTGCCGTGATTGGCCCCGAGCACGCGCAACCCGCCGACCAAGACTGTCATTTCCGGCGCGGTCAGCGTGAGCAGTTGCGCCTTGTCGACCAACAACTCCTCCGCCGGAACCGAATACGTCTTCTTCAGGTAGTTGCGGAAGCCGTCGGCGATCGGCTCAAGCACGGAGAAGCTCTCGGCGTCGGTGTGCTTGGCCGAGGCGTCGGTGCGGCCGGGCGAGAACGGAACCTCTATCCTGTGGCCGGCCTTCGCCGCCGCCTTTTCGACGCCGACATTGCCGGCGAGAACGATCAGGTCGGCAAGCGAGACCTTTTTCTTGTCGTGCTGCGCGTTGAACGCCTTGGCGATGCCTTCGAGCACGGCCAGCGCCTTCTTCAACTGGGCCGGCTGGTTGACCTCCCAGTCCTTCTGCGGCGCCAGGCGAATGCGCGCGCCATTGGCCCCGCCACGCTTGTCGGAGCCGCGGAAGGTCGAGGCGGACGCCCAGGCGGTCGAGACCAGCTGCGACACCGAAAGGCCGGACGCGGCGATTTCGGCTTTCAAGGCCTTGATGTCCTTGGCGCCGACGAGCTTGTGGTCGACGGCCGGAACCGGATCCTGCCAGATCAGGTCTTCCTTGGGCACTTCCGGTCCGAGATAGCGCGACTTCGGGCCCATGTCGCGATGGGTCAGCTTGAACCAGGCGCGGGCGAAAGCGTCGGCGAAAGCCTTGGGGTCCTTGTGGAAACGCTGCGAGATCGGCCCGTAGATCGGATCGAAGCGCATGGCCAGATCGGCCGTGGTCATCATCGGCGCATGCTTTTTCGACGGGTCGTGCGCGTCAGGGATCATGTGCTCCGGCCTAACGTTTTTTGCCCGCCACTGCTTTGCGCCGGCCGGACTGTTCACCAATTCCCACTCATAGCCGAACAGCATGTCGAAATAGCCGTTGTCCCATTTGGTCGGGTTCGGCTTCCATGCGCCTTCTATGCCCGAGGTGATGGCGTCGCCGCCCTTGCCCGAACCATGGGTGGACAGCCAGCCGAAGCCCATGGCTTCGAGCGCTCCGGCTTCCGGTTCGGCGCCGACGCAGGATGCCGGGCCGGCGCCATGGGCCTTGCCGAAAGTGTGGCCGCCGGCGGTGAGCGCGACGGTTTCCTCGTCGTTCATCGCCATGCGGGCGAAAGTCTCGCGGATGTCGCGGCCGGAGGCGACTGGATCGGGCTTGCCATCCGGGCCTTCGGGATTGACATAAATGAGGCCCATCTGCACGGCGGCCAATGGGTTTTCCAGATCGCGCTCGCCGGAATAGCGGCTGTTGGCCTTGTCGCTGGTTGCCAGCCACTCGGCCTCGCCGCCCCAGTAGATATCCTCTTCGGGGGCATAAACGTCCTCGCGGCCGCCAGCAAAGCCGAAGGTCTTGAAGCCCATCGATTCGAGCGCGACATTGCCGGCGAGGATCATCAGATCAGCCCAGGACAGGGCGTTGCCGTATTTTTTCTTGATCGGCCACAGCAGGCGGCGGGCTTTGTCGAGATTGCCGTTGTCCGGCCAGGAGTTGAGCGGGGCGAAACGCTGCGTGCCGTTGCCGGCGCCGCCGCGGCCATCGCCGGTGCGATAGGTGCCGGCCGAATGCCAGGCCATGCGGATCATCAGGCCGCCGTAGTGGCCCCAGTCGGCCGGCCACCAGGCCTGCGAATCGGTCATCAGAGCGGTCAGGTCCTTTTTCACCGCCTTGAGATCGAGCGACTTGAACGCCTTGGCGTAATCGAACGCCTCGCCGAGCGGATTGGCGAGCGCGGTGTTCTGGTGCAGGATTTTCAGATTGAGCTGGTTCGGCCACCAGTCGCGGTTCGACCGCATCCCGGCTGTGGCGTGCATGACGGGGCATTTGCCCGCGCCGTTGTCGACTTTCGCGTCCATCAAGTCCTCCGATCGCATGTGTTCAGTATTCAGCGCAGCTCCGCCGGCAAATGCGCCAGCGGTTTCCCTCTGCCCGTTTCCATTTGATGGAATGAGACAGCGAAAATCATATAAAAACAAATTGTATTTTCCGAATTTTTCGATAGTTTTTGATTATGATTACGATCACCCTGAGGCAGATGGCCTATTTCGAGGCGCTGGCCGAAACGCGCCATTTCGGCCGCGCCGCCGAACTGTCGAAAGTGTCGCAGCCGGCCCTGTCGACCCAGATCGCCGAAATCGAGAATCGATTGGGCGTCCGCCTGTTCGAGCGCACCGGCCGCGCCGCGCTGCTGACAGCAGACGGAGCGCGATTGAAGCCGCTGATCGAACGCGCGCTGGCCGACGCGCGCGAAATCGAAGCGACGGCGCGACTGGGGCGCGACGTGCTGGAGGGCCGCTTTCGCCTCGGGATCATTCCGACCATCGCGCCCTATATCCTGCCCTCGGTCCTGTCGGCGACGGCGGCGCGCTTTCCCCGCCTGACGCTCGAAATCCGCGAGGCGGTCACCGGGACGTTGATCGAGGAAACGGCGTCGGGGGGGCTCGACGCCCTGTTGGCGGCCGACCCGCTCGACCATCCGTCGATCGCCACGCTGCCCTTGTTCAAGGACCGTTTCTTCCTCGCCGCTTCGGCCGGCGACAAGGCGTTCGAGAAGCCTCCGGTCGCGCCGGAGAGCCCGTTGCTGGAACGCTTGATGCTTCTGGAGGAAGGCCATTGCCTGCGCGACCAGGCGCTGGCGCTGTGCGGCGAGGTCAAGCCGGTCGCCATGGCCAGCTATGGCGCAACCTCGCTGGGCACGCTGTTGCAAATGGTGGCGCACGGGCTTGGCGTGACGCTGGTGCCGGAAATGGCTTTGCCGGTCGAGGCCGTGCGCGCCGAATTGCGCGTCGTACCGTTCACCGAACCGCAGCCGTTTCGCACCATCTGTCTCGGCTACAGGCGCAGCGGCGGGCGGGAAAGCGATGTCCGAGCGCTGGGCGATATGATCGCGGCGGGACGGCTCAGCTGATCCCCGCCAACCTCGCCGCCAGAAGCACCCAAAGTCCGCCGACCGTAAAGTATCCGGCGATGAACAGCGGCCGGCGGTAGCGGATTCGATTGGTCGTCACATGAACATAGGCGTGGGCCAGACGCGTCAGCGCGAAGATCCAGGCGAGCGCCACTGCAATCGAGGTCGCGGCATCGGTCGCGTGCAGCGCAAGCACGGCGGCGAAGAACAGCACCGGCAGTTCGAACTGGTTTTCGAGGTTGTTGCGCACGAACAGCGAGCGCGCCGGCTCGGCGTTGTTTTCGCGAAATTGCCTGGTCGAGGCTTCGCCGGCGGCGATCGCTTCGCGCCGCCTTTTCGACATCAGCCAATAAACGGCAAGGGTCAGACCGGCCTGGACGATCATCGGCCAGAATATGGCGTCGCCGCTCATGGCGCTTCCCTCCCCTGCCCGCATGTCCGCCGGCCCGGTCCGGAATTGTGCGTGGCGGAAAGGCTCCAGGCAAGCGCCGCGGCGCTTCCGCACCGTCAGCTTGACGATTTATTGCGGCAGCCGGCTCAGGATTGATGGCAATCAACGCTTCGGACGCGTCCTGACGCGATAATCAATGCGAGGGGGAGGAAGCTGCCTTTCGCAGGAGTATTCGTCATGCCCTCATTGAGAATCCTGACCATTCTGGCCTTGTTGTCCGTTTCCCCGGCGGCGGTCGCCGATGCCATTAAAATCGGAGGCGACGACTATGTAGGCGGCGCGAATGCCGTCACATCCATACCGACCGCTCGCGACCTGTTCGCAAGCGGTTTCCGTGTCGGCGTCAAGAACCGGGTCGAGAAAGATGCCCACGGTCTCGGCTTTTCGGTCGGTTTCGATGCCCCCGTGGGCGGCGACGCCTACGCCGCGGGATTCTCGGTCGAAGTCGACCAGCCCGTCGGCGACGATCTGACCGCCAGCGGCTTTTCGGTGACGCTCGACAAGAACGCCGGCGTCGGCGGCAACGCCCGGCTGATGGGCGGCACGGTGACCGTCGATGGTCCGATCGCCGGCAGCCTCGTCGCCGCCGCCGGCTCGTTCACGCTCGATGCGCCCATTGCCGGCGATCTCCATGTGTCAGCGGGCGAATTGTCCTTCGGCAAGGATGCGAAGGTCGACGGCGTCCTCACCTATCGTTCGGCCGAGCCGCGCGACATTCCCGCAAGCGTCGCCCCGCCGGACCGCGTCCGCTACGAAAAGGTGGTCTTGTCGGCCGGAATTCCCGATCTGCGCGACGGCATGGACGACGTGACCCGTTCCTTCTGGCCGAGCGCTGTCGGCGCGTTTTTCGCTTCCCTGCTCGGCCTGGTGTTTCTCGCGGCCGTTGCCGGCGCGTTCCTGGCGCTGATGCCCGGACAGGTCGAACGGCTCCGGACCGAAGCCATCGCCCGGCCATGGTCCGGCATGGCGTTCGGCGCACTCGGATTGGCGACGCTGATCGGCCTCGTCCCGGTCGCCGGCATGACGGTCATCGGCTTGCCGCTGATCCCGCTGCTGCTGGTCGGGCTCGTGATCGTCTGGTTGCTGGCGTGGATGACCGGCGCCTATGCGCTCGGATGGCGCATCGCCGGCGCTTTCCAGGCGCTCGACGACGCCTTGCTGACGCGTCTCATCGTTGTTGTCGGTGGCGCGGTGGTGCTGGCTCTGGTCAATTTCATCCCGGTTCTGGGCTGGATGATCAATCTGGCGGTGACCTTTCTCGGCCTCGGCGCGGCAACCGCCTTGATCTGCGACCGGCTTGCCTCATGGCGCAAAGGCGCCGACGCCGGCTTTATCGATTCCCCAGCGGCCGCCAAAAGCGAAGATTGAGCCAGCCATGGGCGCAGGCCGGCCGTCAGCGACCGGCCTGCCGCCTTTTTACAAGCAGAAACGTCGCTGGAACGGCGAGCGTCAGCCCGACGAAAATCCACTTCCCCACGGTATAAAACGACGCATCGGCGGCGGAGGCGGCGTTGACCGTCATCGGATCGGCGACCATTCGGGCGATGGCGAAATTCTCGGCCCAGTCGAAGCCGAGATAGAACGCCGGCGCGACGACGACCAGCACGAAACGGCGCAGCGCCGCCATGCGGTCGATCCAGCCGATCCCGGTCCCTACGCGCCAAGCCACAAGTGCGCTGGCGAAGGCGAAAGCCGGCGGGAACACCAGATCGAGGAAAAAAGTGTGAAGCCGCAAGAAATCAATCCGGCCGTCGCGGCCAAGCGCCTCGATCCAGCGGGTCAGCGTTTCGGCCGTATAGCCGAAAATGTGCACATCCGGACTCTGCAGGCCGCCGGCCATGGGCGCGAGTCGAAACTGGTGCAGCCAGGCGAGCCCCAGATAAAGCGCCAGCGCCACGGCGACGGCGCCGATGGTCACGCGGTGCAAACCGCGGGCGATTGAAGCCTCGGCGGCGTCAGGCATTGTCAAAGGCGTGGTTGAAAGACGACAGCCAGACGCCGATCGGCAGCGCGATGGCGAACAGGCCGAACAGCCATTTAGCCCCCGTCAAAGCCGAAACAAGGGCCACGGCGCCCGCGTCGAGCGCAACATGGTCCGACAGGAGCGCCGCGACGCCGCGATTTTCGAGCAAATCGAACACGAAAAGCGCCAGCGGCAGCGCCGCCGCCATCCAGACCCGCTGGGCGCGTGGAACGCCGGCGAAGCGGCGGTGGCGGGACAACGCCAAAAACGTCAGCGCGATCAGCGCGGCGGCGAGGAACAGCGGGAACGACAGGTCGAATACGCGCGAATGCCACAACAGGTATTGCGTCTTTTCCACCGGATCGAGTTCGTTGAGCCAGGCGGCGAACCACGCCTGATCGTAACCGCCGAACTTGCTGTCCGGTCCGGGACCGGCCTCGGCCCACGGCTTGAACACCAGGTTTTGCCACCACGCCAGGGCGGCGAAAGCGGCAAGCGCCAAGGCCGAAACGATCCGCGCCAGACGACCGGATTCCGTCATGATTTGTCCCTTTTTCTCATGCCGCGCCAACCGCGGAACCCCACCGCGGCCAGTCCGGCGAGCAACACCGTAAGCGTAACAGTGACGCTTGTCGATTTGAGCACGCTGAGGCGGCTCGCGCCCTGCGCCATTTCCGGCGTGATCGCTTCCGGCCCGGCCCGCAACAGCCTGGCGACGGCGGCGTTTTCGGCGAGATCGAAGCCGGCGACGGCAAGCGCCAGCAGCGCGGCCACCGCGGCGGCGATCCGTCCGCCAAAGCCGAGCCGCGCGGCGACGAAGGTCAGGCCGATAAACATCGACAAGCCGTTGAGCGGCGGGAAAATCGTATCGAGCTTGTGCTGGACGCTCAGATACTGCGCCCGCCCGGCCTCGCCGAGCGCGACGAGCAGCGCCTTGGCGCTGTCGAAATCATAGCCGCCTGGTCGCATGTCGAACATGCGGGCGTCGGCGAGGCCGCCAGTCGCCGCGATGGCCGTCAGCGCCGGCAGCGACCACAGCAGCATCGCGGCGTAGACCGCCGCGGTCGTCGCCAGAACCAGGACGATCAGAGCGCGTTTCACGTCACACCGATCCGGGATAGTTCGGGCTTTCGCGCGTGATCGTCACGTCGTGGGCGTGGCTCTCGCGCAGGCCGGCGTTGGAGATGCGCACGAAGGTCGATTTGTCGCGGAATTCGCCGAGGTCCTGCGCCCCGACATAGCCCATCGCCGCCTTCAGTCCGCCGGCAAGCTGGTGCAGCACGCCCGAGACCGGACCCTTGTAGGGCACCTGGCCCTCGATGCCTTCCGGCACCAGCTTCAGCGCATCGCGCACTTCCGCCTGGAAATAGCGGTCGGCCGAGCCGCGCGCCATCGCGCCGACGAGCCCATGCCGCGATAGGCCTTGTAGGAGCGGCCCTGGAACAAATAGACCTCGCCCGGGCTCTCGTCCGTGCCGGCGAGCAGCGAGCCGACCATGGCGATGTCGGCGCCGGCGGCCAGCGCCTTGGCGAGATCGCCGGAATATTTGATGCCGCCATCGGCGATGACCGAAACGCCCTGGTCTTCGGCCGCGCGTACCGCGCCCATGATGGCGGAAAGCTGCGGCACGCCGACGCCGGCGACGATGCGCGTGGTGCAGATCGAGCCCGGACCGATGCCGACCTTCACCGCGTCGGCGCCGGCGTCGATCAACGCCTTGGCGCCGTCGGGCGTCGCCACATTTCCGGCGAGGATGCGCACCGAGTTGGATATCTTCTTGGCCCGCGCCACCGCGTCGAGCACGCGCTGCGAATGGCCGTGCGCGGTGTCGATGACGAGCAGGTCGACGCCGGCGTCGATCAGCCGCTCGGCCCGCTCGAAGCCGTCGTCGCCGACCGAGGTGGCGGCGGCGGCGCGCAGCCGCCCCTGCGCATCCTTGCTGGCGTGCGGATTCAGCTGCGACTTCTCGATGTCCTTGACGGTGATCAGGCCGACGCAGCGGCCTTCCGCATCGACCACCAGCAGCTTCTCGATGCGGTGCTTGTGCAGCAGGCGCTTGGCCTCGTGCTGGTCGACCGTCTCCTTGACCGTGACGAGATTCTCGCGCGTCATCAGTTCGTAGATGCGCTGGCCGGGATCGGAGGCGAAGCGCACGTCGCGATTGGTGAGGATGCCGACAAGGCGGCCGGCAAGGCCGCCGCGCGATCCGTCCTCGACGACGGGAATGCCGGAAATGCCGTGCGCCTTCATCAGCGCCTTGGCCTCGGCCAGCGTCGCGTCGGGGCCGATGGTGACGGGGTTGACCACCATGCCGCTTTCGAACTTCTTGACCTGGCGCACTTCCTCGGCCTGCAATTCCGGCGACAGGTTGCGGTGGATGACGCCGATGCCGCCGGCCTGCGCCATGGCGATGGCGAGGCGCGATTCGGTCACCGTGTCCATCGCCGCCGAGAGGATCGGCAGGTTCAGCTCGATGTCGCCGGCGATGCGGGTGCGGATGTCGGTTTCGCCCGGCATGACGGTGGAGTGGCCGGGCAGAAGCAACACGTCGTCGAATGTGAGCGCCAATTCGCCCGTCGCCGTCTCGATGATCTTCGCCATGGCCGACCCCTTTTGAAAATGCGCAAAGCGCCGGTGCTGTTCGCCCGGCGATTCGGTTGTCCCTGCATCAGGATTGGCGCGGGCTCCTAACACGGGCCGGGCGGGTTGGGAAGCGCGGTTGGAAAAACCGCGCCGCGCCTGCTAGAATGCTCCCATGCATCGCGACGCCCTGATCAATCGACTTGTTTCCCTGCGCCCGGCATTAACCGCCGAAGGCGTCATGCACATGACGCTTTTCGGTTCGCGCGCCCGCGGCGACGCCTTGGCGAACAGCGACATCGATCTGGCTCTCGAAGTGCGACCGGAAAGCCCGTTTTCGATTCTCGACCTTGTGGGCGTCGAGCAAATCATCGCCGACGCAACCGGTCTGCCGGCCAATGCCTTCATGCGCCGTGCGCTCGATTCGGCTTTTCTGGGAATGATCGAACGGGAAGGCGTGACGGTTTTCTGATGGTCGACCGCGCGCATTTCCGGCTTCGCGACATCATCGACGCCATCGACCAGATCGATTTGCTCCTGGCCGGGGCCACATTCGGCGATTTGCTCGCCAACCGAATGCAACGCGCCGCTTTTGAACGGTTCCTGGAAGTCCTCAGCGAAGCGTAGCGACATATTCCCGAAAACATGAAAGCCGCCGAATCGACGATCCCATGGCGGCGTGTCTCGGACATCGGCAATCATTTACGCCATGCGTACCACCGCGTGGACGCCGAAATTCTTTGGCGCATCTGGGCCGACGGCGATCTGGCGCTGCTTCGCGACGCCGTTTCACGGCAGATCGCGGCGATGACGAAGGCGGCGCCCTGATCGCGGCGCGCCGTTCGCGCCACGATGGCCGCGCAAGCCCCCCATCTTGCCAAATCGCCCTGCGACACCCTACGAAGGGTTGCAGGAGACCGAAGCTTGATGAAACAGGACGCCGATAACGAACCGGGACCGTGGAACCCGCCCTCCCCGGAGGCAACCGCCGACGGGCCACCCGCTCCGCCAGCGGAGCAGCGGCCGGCCGCACCCGCCATCGTCCGCCACGACTTCGCCTTCACCGGCGAGTGGAAGGAGTATTTCGGCATCTGGATCGTCAACATCCTGCTGACGATCGTCACGCTCGGAGTCTATTCCGCCTGGGCCAAGGTGCGCCGCCAACGCTGGTTCTACGGCCATACGCTCGTCGCCGGCTCCGCCTTCGAATACCACGCGCGCCCGGTGCAGATCCTGATCGGCCGCATCATCGTGCTGGTGCTGATCGCCGGCTACAATCTGGCGATCAATTTCGTTCCCGTCGTCGGCATTTTCATCGGCATCGCCTTCCTGTTCGCCGTGCCGTGGTTCCTGGCGCGCGGCCTGCGCTTCAACGCCCGGGTGACGAGCTGGCGCAACCGCCGTTTCGATTTCACCGGATCCTATTGGGGCGCATGGCCGGGCTTCATCCTGTGGCCGATGGCGGCCTATTCGACCGGCGGCATCCTCGCGCCATTCGCCTCGAAATCGGGCTGGTCCTATGTGCTCGGCAAGGCCCGTTTCGCCGGGCGCGACATCGCCTGCGATCCCGATCTCGACAAACTGTTCCGCCAATTGGGACCGGCGATCCTGGTGATCGTCGGCGGCATCGTCCTGGCCGTGGCGGCGGTCGGAGTCCTCGCCGTCGCCGGCGCGGGCGGGGTTTTCGACGGCCTGACCGGCGCGCTGAATGGCGGCGACGGCGATTCGACGGCGGCGGCGCTGCTGATCGCGGCGATGGTTTATTTCGCGCTCATCCCGTTCCTGCTGATGTTCGCGCTCGCCGGCCTCATCTACCGCGCCGGGGTGCGCAATGTCGTGTTCAACGCCACCGTGTTCGACGGCCGGCACATGCTGCATTCCTCGGTCAATCGCTGGCGCTATCTCGGCATCGCGGTCACCAACTTCCTCTCCACCGTGTTCTCCTTCGGCCTCGCCCGGCCGTGGGCGGCGGTGCGCATGGCGAAATTCATGGCTGCGGCGACCGCCATCTACGCCGCCGGCGGACTCGACCATTATGTGGCGATCGAACTGGACGAGGGTCTGGCGGCGCCGGCCGAATATCTCGATGTGGAAGGATTCGATTTTGGCTTCTGAGGGCGTCACCGGCGTCTTCCACGCCGCCGCCGGCGCGCCGGGTGCGACAGCGACGCTTGTCGTCAGTTCCGCCGGGGTGGCGCGGGTCGACACGGCGGGCGCCATTTTCGCGCAAGCTCCCCTTGGCGATCTCGACATTTCCGACCGGCTCGGCTCGGTGGCGCGGCGCGTGATCTTTCCCGATGGCGGCCTGTTCGAGACGGCCGACAATGACGGCGTCGACCGGCTGACCGGCCGCAAGGGCCCGGGCTTCATCGCCAGCCTCGAACGCTTTCATCCGCGGCTGATCCTGTTTGCCGCGCTCATCGTGGCGCTCGGCGTCGGCGTCTACCGCTACGCTTTGCCGGCGATGGTCGAAATCGCCGTCGCCTGGACGCCGCCCGCGGTTCCGGCGCTGATGAGCAAAGGCGCGCTGCAATCGCTGGACGCCACGGTGTTCGGCGCGACGACGCTCGACAAGGAGCGCCAGCACGCGCTTCTCTCCGGCTTCAACGATCTGGCGCGCCATACGCCGCGCGGACTTGCCGGCTACACGCTCAATTTCCGTTCCGGCGGGGCGATCGGCCCGAACGCCTTCGCGCTGCCCGACGGCAATGTCGTGTTGACCGACGAACTCGTGGCGCTCGCCAAAGAGGACGACGAAATGATCTTCGGCGTCTTCGCCCACGAACTCGGCCATGTCGAACATGCCGATTCGCTGAGGCGACTCTACCGCGCCGCCGGCGTCACCGGACTGATCATGCTGATCGGCGGCGATATCGGCTCCGGCGCGGAAGACATCTTGGTGCAGGGAGCGGGACTGGCCGCGCTCTCCTATTCGCGCGAGCAGGAAGCCTCGGCCGACCGCTATTCGGTCGAGCTGATGATCAAGGCCGGCAAGGATCCGACGGCCATCGCCCGCTTCTTCCGCGTGCTGGCCGAGGAACTGGGCGACAAGGACCGGCAGGACTTCTTCTCCACCCATCCCGATACACCCGGCCGCATCGAGGAGGTCGAGCGGCTGGCGAAGGAACTGGCCGGCAAGGACTGAGCGGCCGGCGGGCCAGTGCATAAGCCCCTCATGGTGAGCCTGTCGAACCACGAGGGGCTTCCGGCCGTTCGCGCCCTGCGACGACGCTTCGCGCCCGAAGCGCTTGACCCTCGCCTTTTGCGTGCATAGGGTCGACGCAACCGGAAGGGGAATCGGATGGTGGGAACGGCGGACAAGGCGGGCGGCATGAGCGGCTGCCGCAAAAGCGCGCTCATCGGACTGGCGATCCTCGTCGGCGCCATCGGCTTCGTCTGGTGGCGGTGGTTCCCGAGTTACACCTACCACCAGAAGATCACCGTCACCGTGGAAGCCGGCGGCAAGGAGTATTCGGCCTCGAGCGTGACGGCGGTGACGTGGCAATACGGGCCGCAGCTGCTGGCGGAAGTCAAGCGCGCCACGGCGACGCTCGAAGGCGAGGCCGTGCATCTGGAGCTGCCGGGCGGCAAGCATCTGTTCGCGTTGCTTAGAGTAGACACGACGGGTACAAACTCAGGGCTCGCCTATTATATCGACATAACTGGAATGGCGCATGCAACTTATCCGGAGTTTTCAAAAAATATTTACTGGCCTTCTGACGTAAGCAAGCAACGTGGCGTTCGCGAAATCCCACCCAGTGATCGACCTCTACTGATTACATTCGGTGATTTATTGCGTCCAGAGACGGTACGAATTGTTAATCCAGATAACCTCGCCGCGACCTTCGGTATAGGCACTCAATTGAAATCGCTTACCTTGGATATTACGGATGATCCGGTTGGACTACCGACTGTCGAAGCCATTTTGCCGTGGCTTAGGCACTACAGTGAAATGGGCTTCCGGTTGTCGGGAACAACTTGCGTCGCTTGCTCGGTTAGAGATGCGCCACTGTCTCAAATGTTGGGCACAGGGGAATTTTGGAGGATTAACAGATGAATCTCTCTGAACAGGTCTTTCTTAATTTACTCGCGCTCGATTCCTATTGTAAGGGATATTCAACAAGTAACTCCGGATTTCCAACCGGATTCCCGACAGGCGGCATCGGATATGCGAATTTTTACATACAATCGGAAATAACACCGGGCAGCCCCGCATTTGCCGAAGGCTTCTACGCCGCCGCCTACACGATCGACGGCGTCACGGTGATTTCGTACCGGGGGACGGACACGGGCGGGGAGTTCGTCGCGACCGATTTTCCCATATCGGCGGGCGCCTGGGAGGACGAGAGCACGCTGCTCGCCATGCAGTTCTATAATTCCGTCGCCGCAGCGACGGACAACCCCATCCTGCTCACCGGCCACTCGCTCGGCGGCGGGCTGGCGGGCTTCGTCGCCAGCCTGACGAACCGGCCGGCGATGCTGGTCGATCACATGGGGTTCACGACGGCGCGGGCCAGGCGACGACGCGGCCGCGCCGCCTTCCGCCCGCGCCCTGCGACGACCCTTCGCGCCCGAAGCGTTTGACGCTCGCCTTTTGCGTGCATAGGGTCGACGCAACCGGAAGGGGAATCGGATGGCGAGCGGAAAAGCCGAACCGACAAAAACGTTTCGCCCGTGGTGGCGCAAGAAACGGTGGATCGGGCTTGGCCTGTTCGCCGTCTGGTTTACCGGCAACTGGTTCCTGCCGCGTTTCCCCTTCGGGCCGTTCACGCTCTACGGCGACCTGACCGACGAACTGCGCGCCGCGCGCATTGCCTATGTGACGCTGTCCAGCGAGGCGACGCATCCGTTCCGTCCCTACCGCTTCCGCTTTCCCGGCTACGACCGCGCCGTCGCCCGTTTTCCCGACGCGCGCTCCTGTCTGGTCAAATCCGAGCGCGACAAGCCCGATCCCGACATCCGCCTGATCGACTGGTACGCCATCGGCGGCTTCGGCCTGCCCTGGCAGGGCGTGACCGACACCGCCGAAGTGTGCCTGTTCCGCCTGTTCGCCGGCATGACGCCGGAGACGGTGGCGAAGTGGCTGGAGTTCCAGGGGTTCAATGTCTATCCGCTGAAACGCTATCCAAATGTTCTGCCGAAAACAGGCTATTATTATTCATTGCCTGGCGGATTTCTGACGCGGAATAAAGAATCTAGTTTACCATGGAGTTTGCATTCTCTATTTCTATTTAACTACTTTTTCTACAGCGAGACCATCAATATCAGTTACGATGAAGAATACAAACTCTTATCCTTATCTTATGGCGGTAACGCCTTGTAATAGGAGCCGAAAATGTCCTCGATACGTCTTGTCGCCAATCTCATTCCTGGCACATATAATTTAAGGGATGACATCGATGGCTTGGGTCATTTCCAACTGGTCTTTGTCGGCGACGACGGTAGCCTGAAAGAGCTTGAGGTGCAAATGCCTCGCACTTTCCAATTCTCGGGCAAAATTGGGTGTTCGAGGCTTTAAGAAATCACGCAACGGCGGAGAACACCGCGAACTACAACATCGAAGGCGCCTACGTCTTGACCGAGTTCAACCTCGGCGATCGCGATCCCGCCGCGGTGTGGAGCATCCTGCTGCAGGTGCACCAGCAGTTCGCGAGTTCCGGCCTGCATTTCCCCTATGGATTCAACTTCAATTCGAATTCCTACTCCGCCGCATCCATGCCGCGGGCGGCGAACTGCGCCATGATGATCGGCTCGACGCGGTTTTTCGAGGTCGCCGCCTTCATGAAGATGGCGACGCGGACGATGTCGCGCACCGCGCCGCGCAGATAAGAGGCATCGAATTTTCCCGCCATGCCGTTCCAGGCGAAATCGAGCAGGTCCTTGTCGTCGCGGGCAAACCCGATGGCGTAGGCGATGGTGCAGACGAGGCCAAGGCGCAATTCGTCCATGGCGCGGGAGAAGCGAACCCATTCGATCATCCAATGTTCCCACTCGACCGGAGAGATGGCGGCGCGTTCGGTGCGCAGGAACAGCACGGTCTTGACCACCTCGTGGCGCCAACTCCAGCCGACCGGCTCCTTCTTCAACAGCCGCTCGACGGCGCGCCCGTGATGCTCCTGGCAATGGTCGCACTGGTAGTAGCAGGACAGCGCATAGGCGATGAATTCGCGGTCGAGAATCGACAGCGTGAACGGATCGGATTCGCCCGGGACGCCGGTAAACGCGTGCTCGTGCAGATAGGCGAGCGCATCGTTGAAGGGCGAACCGGTGACGGAGACCGGCTTCTTGCGTTCGATCGGCATGGCGAATCCCCCGGCCTGTCGGTTTCGCCTTCCCGATAGCGGATTTTCCGGGGCGACGGAACCGCGCGCGGCGCATGCCTGACACGCCGGGGAAGCATGGAAAGGCGCGGCGGCGGCGCCTGATCGGCCCGATATCAGGCGGCCCGGTTCAGCCCGGCAGCCGACGGCGCGGTTCGACCGATGCGCTCCAGACGCGCCTGGCCCCAGGCATGCATGGCGCGGACAAGTTGGTCGAGCGAGCGCCCCTCCGCGGAGAGCGCGTAGTCGACGCGGGGCGGAACCTGGGCGTGGACCGTCCGGATTACCAGCCCGGATTCTTCAAGCTCGCGCAATTGGCGGATCAGAACGCGTTGCGTCGCAGTCGGCAGGCGACGGCGCAACTCGTTGAAGCGCAGCGTGCCGTCCAGCAAATGATACACGATCACGCCCTTCCATTTGCCGCCGACAAGATCGAGCGTCGCCTCCACCGGACATCCGCGGCGCAATCGTAGCGCTTGGTTTTCAGCATTACCTGTATCCTTTTTGTCACTACGTGCCCAATTTGTGCGTATTGCGTTATTGTGAACCCTGGCTATCTCAAAGGCAACAAGAGGAGCCAGTCATGAAAGCCATCGCCATCACTTTTCCGCCACACGCGGGCGACCAAGCCGTTCTCGGTGACATCATTGCGCCGGATCCGGTCCCGGCCGGTCGGGACCTGCTTGTTCGGGTTCGGGCCATTTCAGTCAATCCGGTTGACGCCAAGGTGCGCGCCTCGGCCAAGGCGCCCGGCAGCGTCGGGCGCATTCTCGGCTGGGATGCGGCCGGCATCGTCGAAGCCACCGGCGCCGACTGCACGCTGTTCAAGCCGGGGGATCGCGTTTTTTACGCCGGCGCGATCGGGCGACCGGGAAGCAACGCCGAACTGCAACTCGTCGATGAACGCATCGTCGGGCGCGCGCCGGCGAATCTGACCGATGCCGAGGCGGCCGCGATGCCGCTGACGTCGATCACCGCCTGGGAAGCGCTTTTCGACCGTCTCGACGTCGCGCATCCGCCTGCCAGCGGGGCCAACGCGATTCTCGTCATCGGCGGCGCGGGCGGTGTCGCCTCAATGGCGATCCAGTTGGCGAAAGCGCTGACCGACCTGACCGTTATCGGAACGGCGTCGCGCCCCGAAACGACGCAATGGGTGATGTCGATGGGCGCGGACCATGTTCTCGATCACGGCAAATCGCTGGCCGGCGAATGTGCGCGCCTCGGGATTGGCGCGCCGGCCTTCGTCCTTTCCACCACACAGACGGACCGCCATTTCGACGGGATCGCCGAGTTGATCGCGCCGCAGGGGCGCTTCGCGCTAATCGATGATACGGGACCCATCGATGTGCGGCTGCTCAAGCGGAAAAGCGTGTCGCTGCATTGGGAACTGATGTTTACGCGTTCACTGTTCGAAACGCCCGACCTGACCAAACAACACGACTTGTTGGGCAAAGTCGCCGAACTTGTCGAATCCGGGCGGATACGCTCGACCATATCGGAGCATTTCGGCATGATCACCGCCGAAAACCTCCTCAAGGCGCACGCGATGGTTGAAAGCGGCAGGGCGCGCGGCAAGATCGTTCTCGAGGGGTTTCCCGGCTGATTCCCAGCGCGGCGGCGGGCTTTCCGGCGCCGCGCCCAATTGACGGAATTGCGGCGCCAACCTGCCGCCGGCCCGATTCCAATTCGAAGCGAAGGGCGCTAAACCGGGCCGCCAATTGGTTCGCCACGCCTTGTCCAATCCTTCCCGCGCCCTGCCGATGCTGCTGTCCGTCGCGCTGTTCATGGAGCAGATGGATTCGACCGTCATCGCCACGGCGCTTCCCGCCATCGCCGCCGACATCGGTTCTTCCCCGGTGGCGCTGAAACTGGCGTTGACCTCCTACCTCGTGGCGCTCGCCATCTTCATTCCGCTTTCCGCGTTCATCGCCGACCGCTTCGGGGCGAAGCGCGTGTTCCGCCTCGCGATCGGCGTGTTCGTCGCCGGTTCGCTCGCCTGCGCGCTCGCCGCGTCGCTTTCCGGCTTCGTGGCGGCGCGCTTCCTGCAAGGGGCCGGCGCGGCGATGATGACGCCGGTCGGCCGCGTCATCCTGGTGCGGGCGCTGCCGCGCGCCGAACTGGTCAAGGCGTGGGCGACGTTGACGATCCCGGTGCTGATCGGCCCGCTCGCCGGCCCGCCCGTCGGCGGGTTCCTGACGACCTACGTCTCCTGGCACTGGATTTTCCTCATCAACCTGCCGATCGGCGCGGCGGGCGCGCTGCTCGCCACCCGCATCCTGCCCGATATGCCGGGCCGCCCGCTGCCGACGCCCGATCTCGCCGGTTTCGGGCTGACGGGGCTCGCAGCGGCGGGTCTCGTCTTCGGCCTGTCGGTGGTGTCGCTGCCGGCGCTGCCGCCTTTGGTCGGCGCGGCGGCGATCGGCGTCGGTCTGGCGGCTTCCATCGCCTATATGCGCCACGCGCGGCGCAGGACCGACCCGATCCTCGATTTGCGCCTGTTCGCCCGCCCGTCGCTGCGCGCCGCCATTGCCGGCGGCTTCCTGTTCCGCATCGGCGTCGGCGCAACGCCATTCCTGCTGCCGCTGCTGTTCCAGCTGGTTTTCGGCATGTCGCCCTTCGCCTCGGGCTTGATCACCTTCGTCACGGCCGCCGGGGCCATCGCCATGAAATTCCTCGTCGAACCGATTCTCGCCCGGCTCGGCTTCCGCCGATTGCTGACTTACGCGGCGCTGATCTCCGGCGGATTGATCGCGACGATGGCGGCGTTCAATCCGGCGTGGCCGTCCGCGGCGCTGATGGCGGTGCTGTTCTTCGCCGGATTTTTCCGCTCGCTGTTCTTCACCGCCGTCAATCCTCTGACCTTCGCCGAAACCGGCGACACGGAAGTGGCGCAGGCCACCGCCCTGTCAGCGGTGTTCCAGCAATTGTCGCTTGCCACCGGCGTGGCGCTTGCCGGGTTCATCCTTGAAGCGTCGAGCCGGGTGACGGGGGTGCTTGGACCGGCGGCGTTCAGCCTTGCCTTTGCGATCACCGGGGTGATCGCCGCCGGGGCGGCGGCGTTCTACTGGCGGCTCGATCCGAACGCCGGTGCGAACCTCGCGGCGAAGCCTCAGCCGCCGCCGGTCTGACGGCCCTTGAAGCCCTTGGCGAGCAGGAACATTTCCACCGATTCCGAGCGGCTCGCCTTCGGTTTCATGTGGCGTATCTCGGCGAAGGAACGCTTGAGACGCGCCAGCAATTCGTTTTCCGTGCCGCCCTGGAAGGTCTTGGCGAGGAAGTGGCCGCCGGGCGCGAGAACCTCAAGGGCGAATTCCGCCGCCGCCTCGGTCAGCGCCACGGTGCGCAGATGGTCGGTGCGCTGGTGGCCGGTGGTCGGCGCCGCCATGTCGGACAGCACGATGTCGGGCGCGCCGCCGAGCGCCTCCATCAGCCGGCCCGGCGCGGCGTCGTCGAGGAAATCCATCTCCAGCACGGTCGCGCCCGGCACGGCGTCCATGCCGAGATAATCGATGGCGACGACGCGCGGCGCGCCGTCGGCCGACTTGACCCTGTCGACGGCGACCTGGGTCCAGCCGCCCGGCGCGGCGCCGAGATCGATGACGCGCTGGCCTGGCTTCAGCAATTTGTGCTTGTCGTCGATCTCGATCAGCTTGAACGCGGCGCGCGAGCGCCAGCCCTCCGCCTTGGCGCGGTGGACATAGGGGTCGTTGATGTGGCGCTCCAGCCAGCGGCGCGACGACGGCTTGATGACGCCCTTCTTGGTGAGCCGCGCATGCAAGGCGCGACCGCCCTTGCCATCCTTGCCGCCCGGTTTTTGCGCCATCAGCCCCCTCCCCGCCGCCACGCGCCGTCGGCGGCCATCAGTTCGATCAGCATGCCCTCGCGCAGGCCGCGGTCGGCGACGCGCAGGCGTTCGGCCGGCCAGGTGCGGCGGATGGCTTCGAGAATGGCGCAGCCGGCGATGACCAGATCGGCGCGGTCGGCCCCGATGCAGGCATTGGCGACGCGCTCCTCGAAGGTCCAGGCGGTGACCTTGTCCATCATGGCGTCGACCTCCCGGCTCTCGAGCCACAGGCCGTCGACGCGGCGGCGGTCGTAGCGGTCGAGGCCGAGATGCACGCCGGCGAGCGTGGTCACGGTGCCCGATGTGCCCAGCAAATGGAAACCCTTGCGGCCTGACAAATGGGCGACGGCGTTGCGCCCGGCGAAACCAGCGAGGAGGCCGCGCACCTCGTCCACCATGGCGTCGAAGGTGACGCGCGTCACCTCCTCGCCGCCATGGCGTTCGGCCAACGAGACGACGCCGACCTTGAGCGAGGTCCAGTCGACGATGTGGCGCGACAGGCGGCGGGAGCGGTTTTTCGAGCAGTCGATCAGGGCAACCTCTGTTGAGCCTCCGCCGATATCGAACAGCACGACGCCTTCGGCCCAAGGCTCGACCAACGAAGAACAGCCCGAAACGGCAAGCCGGGCCTCGGTTTCGCGATCGACGATCTCAAGGTCGAGCCCGGTCTCGGCCTTGACGCGGGCGAGGAATTCGGCGCCGTTTTCGGCCGATCGGCAGGCTTCGGTGGCGATCAGGCGGGCGCGCGCCACCGGACGCTGGCCAAGCTTGGCGGCGCACACTTTCAGCGCCTCGACGGCGCGGTCCATCGCCGCCTCGCCGAGCCGTCCGGTGGCGGTCAATCCTTCGCCGAGGCGGACAATGCGCGAAAAGGCGTCGATGACGCGAAACTGGCCGGGTCGCGTCGGCGCGGCCATCAGCAGGCGGCAATTGTTGGTGCCGAGATCGAGCGCGGCGTAAATCGGCGCGCCTTGCGGCGCGGCGGCGCGGCGGGCGCCTGCGCCGGCTGATGGATCGTGCTGGCCGGCTCGGCTTTGGAACCGGGTGTAGCCGGGCCGTGAGCATATGGCCGCGGTTGCGCCGACGCCGACGCCGCTTGCGCGATTTGGCCGTTTTCCGCCGAAGCGCCCGGGTTTTCCCCGCCGGGCGCCTTGGCCAAGGGGGAACTGGAGCCCGATCCGGCTCCCTGGGGCGCCCTGGAGTCCGGCTTCGGGCCGGCGTTCTCCGGGCTGTCCACGATCAATCCTCACCCGCGCCGCGCGGCCTTCCGGCTGCGTCAAGGCGCGAAACTGTTCAGTTAGGCTGAAGGTAACGCGGCGGCGGCCAAACGCAATGGCCAATCGGAAGCGCCGCAGGGGCGCAATTGGCTTGACTTCGTGGCCCGCCCGGCTACATACGGCCGGCGTTTGCGCCGCCATTTCCTGGCGATCCCCGGTGCTGGGGGATAGTTTAACGGTAGAACAGCGGACTCTGACTCCGCTAGTCTTGGTTCGAATCCAGGTCCCCCAGCCAATCTTTTCAATGCGTTAGCTGATAACACTTGCCACTTAGGCTCTTTTTAGGCTCACCACACGCAGTAAGCGGCGGCAAGACTCTAGCCGAGAACGGCCGACACCCGTCCCATCAACTTGGGCCGGACATTTATTTGATAGTTGGATAGGTCTCGACCTTATTATGTTGAGTTCGCAAGGGGCCGGGAATCTAGCTCGGCAGCTTTTTCCATAGTCTAGAGATATGGGTGGAGATATAAATTTGAACAATAGAATTTGTACCTTTCCTCATTCCAATTGCAAATTCGATAATTATTTTCTCCATCGCGATTTTCGCTTTGTTAGCCTATTATTTATTTCTACAGTAGAAGTTTTGGTATCATTCTAACTCAATCTGCTGCGCCTTGAAGAGCCCATTGCAAATCAATTCCTTTCGAGCTTCTTCGGGATTGGGGGTGAAGAGCAGTATCCCTAAATTTTCTTTAGCGCGAGAAAAACTTACGTATGCGAGCTTTCGACTTCTTTCTAGTTGACCTTCGGTTGGAGCTCCAGCGGTTTCGGGCGTCAACAGCTTTGTAAAGTTGTAATGGTTCCATCCCGCTTCAATGTCATCGTATACAATCAAAACGTCAGCGAACTCCTCACCCTTCACCCCGTGCTGCGTGCTATAGGGAGTATTCTCTCGGATGAAATCGCAATAGCTTTGTAATTCTCTCGTTGCCATTACAAATAATGCGTCAGCCAACCAGTCTCCCTTTTCCTCGTTATGTTGTGTATCATTATATTTCGCCTCTCTCGCAGGTCGCCCTAAATGATCCATCATCCGATCGGAGAATTTTACTAGGTCATTGTCTCTGCAAAATATCAGGACTTCTTTTATTGTTCCTTCATTCCAAATCCTCGCGAGCTCATGAATATGTCTCTTCGCATGATCAATCATCTCTTTCAATGATCTTTGAGCATTTGGCCCATCCGTTTTGTAAAATGGACTGTTCGCTCGCAATATATCTATTGTCACCCTTTGCTCGCCGGCTCGATATGCGTTGATTAGCGGATAAATCACCTGTACGAACGGCTTCAATAGGTGGTGTTCTCCAGATTCGTAATCATCCTGCGCTGCTTGGGATGCAAATTCACCAGTAAATAGCTGGTTCAGGGCTTGAAAGCCAAGACGCCGTGCGATCATCTGCCTTACTAAGAAAAGCCGGGTAACATCATCTCTATCATTCCAACCCCAAGCCTCCATCGCTCGATCAAGTGACGCGAGGGCATCTTGCAATTGGCTGTCCGTGTATCGGTTCCGCGGTCCTTCCGCTTTCGCAGCTTTGACGAGACGAATCCGGACACTGCCTTGGACGTCTTTGTTCTTGCCAGCTGGTTCTTGTTTGACGTCTTTTCGAAAGGCATTCAACAAATCAATCACTTGGGGCGCTGATCGGAAGTTTTCTACCTTGGTAATTATTCTGCCACCGTCAGGCGGTATGAAATCGCCAGCGCGATCCTCGTAGATTTGTTGCCATGGATCACCGAAATAGCCAACGAGTGGGAGACCAACGCCAGCGCATGTTAGATTCAACCCTGAAACAATCCGAGAGAACGTATCCTGGGCTTCATCGACAAAGATGTATGGGTACTTTGCCCCGAGGAGACGACGGAAGTTAGGTCTATCCGCTAATAAATAACCAGAAACCTCGATAATATCGTCATGGCTAAGTTGGCCCTTCAGGTAGTCACTATATGCCGTGTCGTCGTACGAGAAATTCGTAATATTTCTAACGTTTTCGAGCTCTGTTTCGAGACGGGCCGCTTTCTCCCGTGCTCTGATAGCAGTTTGAGAATCCCCCCCATTATCTTTCTCTTTGGCTTTCGCAATCAGAGTGGGAATTCGATCGTTTTGTAGAGCTTCCCGGATGTCACGCTGAAAGCGACGAATCTCACCCCATAAGAAGCTATGTAGAGTAGAGACGTTGTAGAGTTCATCAAATCCAAGTCGGCTTTGAATAACCTTGACGGCTCTTTTTGTGTAGGTGACGCAAGCAATGCGCTGGCCGTATTTCCGCAGGGCGCGGCCGCGTTCAACTCGGAGAATTGCCAATGCATCGACCAGAGATGTCGTCTTTCCAGAGCCCGCGCCAGCAATCAAGGCAAAGCTACGAGCTTCTGCAAGGCAGGTAGCAATTTTACGGTCTGCTTCTGTTGGAACGTGAGCAGCCATATCGTTTACGCTTCGCCTTCAGGACCATGCAAGCGATTTTCTAGCCATTTCAGTCCCTCAGAAATATATTTTGGCGTTTTCCATTCAGCGCTCGTGGCAAGTAAACTGATTGCAAAATCGGTTTTCTTGAAATTGTTCGACTTGATCTGGTTATAGATTTCGTCATAGGCCTCGCCTAATTTTTCTGGTATAGCTTTTCCTATAGTCAATTTGCCATGCCTCAGGAGGGCAAAATTCTGGTAAGCTAGGGCTTCTTCTAGCGTTCTGGGACGCATGGACAGTGTGTCAACACCTTCCTGAACTAATACGTCTTGTTGAAAACTAATGAAACGGCCCTTTTGTACGTCGGTCTTCTGATCCGTTGTGAGCTCGACAAGTTGGGCAACCGAATTGACGCCAAGCAATTTCTTTAGTGACGCATTGGATGTCAAAGCTCCATCGGTGTCTGCACGACATGCCGGATGTTTCCCTTCGGGCGCAACAGAATCCAGATCCGTAATGACCAAATACGGGATTTTTAGGAATGTGAGTAGCTCATCGAACCGATGGGCATAGGCCCCGCCAATCTCTAGAATGGTCAAGTAGGATGCCTGAAGCCTGCCGGCACATTGAACGATCATCCTCGGCAAGAGTAGCTTCTCTGCCGCGCCTTCGACGAGAATGGCAGCGTCAGCAAAAAACAGGTCGCAGTGTATCAGGCGCAAATAGCGCTGAAGGAATTCCAAGGCCTCACTTTCAGTAGCAGTTTGGCCGTCAACTTCGACCGCTGCGGGTCGAAAATCCCTAAGGCTGTGAATTTGTGTCGCGTTCAGAATCTCCGCATGGTCGTCATCTTTGGCTAGCCGGCAACGACGAAAATATCTTACCTTCTCAAATTCAGTTGCGTCCAATATGTGCGAAGAGTGTGTTGATACTACGAGCTGCGGGACAAGTTCCTTTTCTCCCTCAGCGGCAGCCGATGCTTCGAGAACCTTCCATATATTTCTAATAAAGGTCTGTTGGACTTGAGCATGAAGGTGCACTTCTGGTTCTTCAATGAAGATCATATGGCAGATCGGTCGATTCACCGAAGTCTTGAGCCATTGCGAATGAAAGTGCTTAGCCTGAATGGCCATAGATGAGATCTTGAAACCTAGCCCATTGTAGGCCTGGAAGCTCGTGATTTCGCACTGTGTCAACATAAAGTAGGTCAGTACTTCCACGAAGGGCGGTTTCTGGGTTGAGCATCGAGACAATCTTGAGTTCGCGATCATTGATCGAAGGAACTCCAAGACCTCTTATCACGTCCATCAGTGGTTTGAACTGAATAGCGTAGTGATCCGTAAGGCGTTCATTGTTTTCATCGATAACTTGTTGCGCTTCCGCAGCAATTCCAGGCTGATTCAAGTTGTTTTTATAGAACCCAGCAAATGCAATTGATAATTTGTTGGAACGATGCCCCTCTTCGTCGTCGATGTTTCGTTGAGCATCAACGAAGTCGATCCGGATTAGGTTTTGGAGGAGACTCCTGCCCTCGCTTTGATCAAGACTGGATGTCTTTATTTCGCCCTCTGATTTTTCGAGCGAAGAGTAAGAAATTTCAAAATACTTAGCTAAGTTAGATTCTTGGGTCAGAAAGTATGAGAGAGGCTTCGAAGGTGGTTTTTCTCCTTGTGAGGGATAGGTTTTCAAGTATGCATTGCGCAATTCTTTAGGATCGGTGGCAGAATAGCTCAATCTAACTCCCAGTAGGTTAAATTCTCCTGATAAATTCGGTAGAAGTGTAAAAGCACGTCCAAATTCGATCGTCTTAGGGTCAATCCGAAACCAAATATCCAATTCAATGACAGGAAGCTTCTTAGGGTCGCCATCTATGCCGAAGATATCTATATCTGAAATCTTTGAAACGGAAAAATCATATATTCTGAATTTTCGGTGGCCTAAAAAACACCGAAATATTGCGGTTGCCGAGGTTTTGCCGCTGTTATTTGGACCAACTAAAACCGTCTCTCGCTCTTCAATGGCAAAGCTAACGTTTTCAAGGCGCCGGAAATTTTTGATGTCGATTCGGTCGATTCGCATGAAAATCTGTCCAAATATGGTGTTGGTCGGACTTATCTCAAATAATATGTGAATATTCTCGTTTTGTCATCACCTGATTTTCTGGTGAGCGAGTTTGACCCACAGAGAGTGCGGGCGACCGTAATATTTTTACAATACTCTTTTTTATTTAGTTAGTAAACGCTTCCGAATACTACTCGTGACTAACTTGAGATTCACGGTCTAGTCAATTTTCTTGCCATGTCGCAGATCGTAGTTCTAGATGAGAATCGCTATTGGGGTCACCATTGCAAATCTCGAGGTCTAGTCAGATTTCGATTCCATGTTCAGGTGCTAAGTTTTCGAGAAGCGTAGCGATACGGGTCACCAAAGGAGACAGGTCGGCAAAATCCCGATCTTCAAGCCAGTCGTACGGCTTCAATTCAACCTCAATTCCCGATACCGCCCGGTTCGAGAAGAGGTTTTGGACCAACGAGCGTTTCTCCTCCGGCTTCGCCAAAATGTGTAGGCAGGATAACGATTTCATCAGTTCGATGAAGCGCTCAAGGGTTTTCGGTTCCAGATCGCTTTCCTCAGCTTTACGCTTGTCTTCCGCAAGTGTGGCGATTTCGATTGCCAACGAACGCCTGCGCGTCTCGTAGTCTGATCTGTCTAGGGTGCCGTCGATCAAGAGATCGGTAAGTCGCTGTTGCCGGTCGTGCGCTTTGTCGAGACGAAGGGATAGCGAGTGCAGGTGCGCCTGCCGCTCGGGCGAATGTAGCCATGCGAGGAATCCGTGTCGCAATCGCTCGGCATCGTCTTCACGAAATGCCAATCGCTCAAGGCGAGCGAGGATTGATGCATCGAGGCGATCTTCGCGAATCGTTCGCGTGGGGCAGGTCGGCGTATGGCACCGGTAATACACCGCGCCTTTTTGCAGCTCCGGAGTCATCGGCTCGCCGCAGACTCCGCAGCGAAACAGGCCGCGATAGAGGTGGTTGTGCCGAGTCACTTTCTTGCCGGCGCGCCCGGCGCGCACGTCCTCGACGGCCCGCCAGGTTCGCATGTCGATCAGCGTCTCGTGAACGCCGCGATAGATCATGCCGGTTCGCTTGATCTCGATAAGACCGGTGTAGAAAGGATTCTTGAGAATGGTCTCGATGCCGTGAAGCGAGAGTGGCTTGCCGGCGAGGTTCCGCAAGCCCCGACGTTTCATTTCGGCTTCAAGAGAACGGAGCGAGTGTGCGCCGCTTGCATACAGGCGAAACGCCTCGCGAATAAGCGGCCCTTTTTCGGGACAGATGGTCTTCGGCTTCCCGCGCCCATTGTCTCGGTAGCCCACGGGCGCACGGAAGGGATAGAGACCCTGCTTCAGACGACCGGTGAGACCCTTGATCGTCTCCTCGCGCAGATTGCGGATATAGTCTGCGGCGATGACGGCTTGGATGTCTGCGGTGAGGCGGCCACCGCGTGAGCGGAAGTCATAGCTCTCGGTGGCGATGAACACATCGATGCCAGCGTCCGGCAATTCGCTGATAATCGCCCAGTCTTTGAGGTTGCGGGCGCTACGGTCGATCTTGTGCATGATCAGTCCGCGCGCGCGACCGGTTCGGAGCGCCCGGAGCATGCGGTTGAAAATCGGTCGCCCCGATTTCGCGGCGGTTTCCTTTTCTTCGAACCACTCGACCACCGAAAGCCCCTGCGCGCTGGCGAACGCCGCGATGGCATCTTTCTGTGCTTCAAGCGAAACGCCTTCACCTTGTTTCTGGGTGGAGACGCGGATGTATCCGAAGCAGGATTTCATGCGGTGGGAAGGCTATACTCTGAATCTACCAAATCCTCAGGATTTGGCGAATCCATCCACGGCCATGAACCGTCATTGCGCATACGTTCGTAGATGCGGATGCACAGGTGCAGGTGCTTGTAGAGATGATCATCGTTGGTCATCCCTGATGGTACCGGTACCGTGGCAGTTTTCTAGGCAGTGACTATTGCCCCATTCGCCGGGATATCGGGCCATGTTTCCATGCTGAACGCAGGGGACGGTTCGCCCTCTACCATGAGCCGAACGTACGCATGGTAGTTCGGCAATGATCGCAGATCGCGCTCCGCCTCGATGCCAAGGTGCCGGGCGATCAGCGGCGCATCGCGAGCGCCGACCCGGAACGTCACCATGCTGCCGACGTTGCCGAAGATTGCTTCGGAAACCGCCGCGTCCGCCTGTTCGAGGTACTGGTGCGCGAGCGTTACCCCGAGCGCGTATTTCCGAACCTCGGAGAGCATGGCCGCAAACGAGAGTGTCGTGAACGAGTGGAACTCGTCCACATACAGCATGAAGGGCCGGCGATCTTGCTCAGGCACCGTATGGCGAGATAGCGCGGCATTCATGATTGACGCGGTGAGAAGGCCGCCGACGACGTTCGCCATATCTGCACCGATGCGGCCCTTCGCGAGATTGATGATGAGCACATGTCCCTCGTCCATGATGTGTCTGAAGCGAAGCGGCGTTGTGGGTGTTGTGAAGGCGTTTCGAACGATCGGGTGCGCGAGGAATGCACCGAGCTTGTTCGCAATCGGCGCGACGCCATCGACCGCCGTTTTGAAATTGAGCGCTGGATATTCAATCATCCAGAAGCGCCGCACCTGTTCGTCGGTGATTGACGCGATGACCGACGCACGAAAGGACTTCTCCAGAAAGAGGCGCACCACATCGCGAAGGTCTGCGCGCGGCAATTCAAGGAGTGCAAGGAGCGCATAGCGGAGCAGGTGCTCCATGCGCACGCCCCACGCATCCGCCCATTGCTTCTTGAGCGCATCGATGAGGCCGGACGCGACCAACGGCCGGAGCACCGCGCTCGTGGTTGAAAGCGGATTGTATCCGTACGGACTCAGTGGATCGGCAACGTCCCAGTAGATGCCACGAGCGCCAACCATCGATTGGAGCGACGCCGCAAGATCGCCGTGCGGATCAATGAGACAGAGACCGTGCCCGGCGTCGATATCCTGCCGGATCAGGTTTCCAAGAAGTGTCGATTTGCCGGTTCCAGTCTGGCCGATTAGGTACAGATGCAGGAGCCGATCTGCCGGCGCGAGACCGAAGGGAATCCGTTGGTTCCGGCGAAATGCATCGCCGAGAAACGTGATTGGTTCGCGGGTAGCCATGCCGCCAGTGTGCGGTTCCGGTGCAGGTTATCGCTAGGCCATGGGAATGGCCGTATGTGAAGAATGCTGCGCTCCGTCATCGCAAAGAGGTCCGCGAACGATGCCGGTTTCGGCAACGTCGCGGACTAGCATTCGATGGCGGGATTTCGGTATCCTGCCCCATAGGAACAACACTCGGACACGACCGCTTGCACCACCACCAAGTCGGGATGTCGTGATCCCGGAAAGGTTTCACCTTTCCGGCGATTTCGTCACGGACATACCGGCTCGGTGGTTTTCTGTATGCTGCATGAGACCATGACCATGGGGCATATTGCGCCCCCTAGGAAGGCGCAGAGCGAACGCTCACCATGGGTGCATTATTCGTCGTAAGCACCATTGCCTATGTCCACACAATTCGCCCTCGACCTGCGTCTCGCACGGAGGAAAGCGGGCCTTACCCAGCGGGATACCGCGCACCTCTTGGCGCTCGATCCGTCCAAGCTCTCGAAGCTTGAACGTGGTCGGCGATTGCCGACCCTCACCGAGATCGTGACGTTGTCACTAATATTCGGTCGGTCATTCGAGGCGCTCTTTTCGTCGATCATCGCTGACGCACGCGAAGCGCTTCGTCGTCGCTTGCCGAGCGTGCCGACGCTCGCACGGGTCACCGTCGCGACCACGAACCGAGATGCGACGCTTGCACGCCTTGAGGCGCAATTGGCAGCCGAACGCGACGATCATGGCGCTTAGACTCCTCGCGATCGCCGCGACGCATTCGCGATTGGGCTACGCGTTCTTCATAGGCGAACGGCTCGTTGATTGGCGGATCAGCGACCGAGCCGCGAAGTCCGCTGCGAAAGCGGCGGCGTGGGCGCGATCCGTGATCGCCGACCTGCGGCCGGATGTGGTCGTGACGGAAACGCCGGCAGAGACGAAGCGGAAGGGTGAGAAGACCAAGGCGATGATCGATGCCGTCGCGGCAGTCGCGGCCGACGCACCGATCCTCGATGTGTCCGTGCCTCGGGCACAGGGGTATGAGAACAAGTATCAGGAAGCGGACGCTATCGCGAACGTCTATCCGGAACTCCGGCCATGGGTTCCGAAGCCGCGCCAATTCTTTGAGAACGAGCCACGCAGCATCGTGATCTTCGAGGCGATGACGCTTGCGTTTTCGATCCTCAGAATCCGTCCGAAGGTCTCGCGGCGGCGATGGGATAAGCAATCGCCCTCTGTTCCTTGCCGCTCTGTCTAACAGGTTAGACCGAGCGCACAGGAACGGAGCGCTGCGATGACACGAGTTCCCACAGAACGGACGCTTGCGATACGGACGTTGAACAACCGGCTGCGCATGGGAAGGATCGGCGGGCGGATCATACTGAGCGCCGGGATCACGGCACTCGATGAATCGTTCGTCCGGGAGATACTGGTTGCGGTCGCCTGCTTCGAGGGCTTTACCCCGGATAACGATCCGTGGGGCGAGCACGATTGCGGGTTGGTCGAATGGGAGGGCAACCGCGTCCTCTTCAAGATCGACTACTACGATCCGACGTTCGAGCGTCTCTCCGACGATCCGACCGATCCGTGCAAAACTGAACGGGTCATGACGGTCATGTTCGCGACGGAGTACTGACGCGAAGGCACCCTCTTTTGGGGGTGCCTTTCCTGTCTCGTGCGGCATGTGCACCCGCGCGGACAGGTCACCCTGTTATGAGAAAAACAGGGTGAAGTCGCGGAAATTAGCGCCGGAAAATGTTCGTCCATAAGCAGCTATGCGTGCCTTCCGATGGGGATCGGTGGTGGGGATACGGGATGCACAGGCCTGTCCACAGATGCAGTAAGTGGTGTAGCATATCAAAAACCTGTAGGATAAATGGCATGGCCAAATACACAGAACCTGCCTTTGGATTGAAATCTTTCAACTGTCCGCACTGCGGGGCGCTGGCTAGTCAGGTTTGGTACACAACTGGCGCTGTTCGTGTAGGTGACGCAGGAATACCACACCTCGTTGATCGTGAAGTTCTAGATCGTATTGAAGCGCTCATAGAGAGAAGTAATGGCGAGGAGCTAGTGAATTGGGTTGGATTGAGAGACGAATCGCTAAGAGAGTATAACGAAGAGGTATTTTTCGAAATACCCGACAAAACGAGAGAATATAAAAGAATAATTCGTAATATACACATTAGTGAATGTTATCGTTGTGAGAAATTATCTATTTGGTCTCATTGTGATTTATTATATCCTCTAAGTAACTTTGAGCATGAGCCGAATGAAGATTTATCCGCAGAAATACAAAAAGATTTTAGAGAAGCATCGAAAATTGTAAATCTATCACCCCGTGATGCCGCGGCTCTTTTGCGTCTCTGTATACAGAAGCTTTGCAGACAAGTTGGTGAGCGTGGCAAAGACGTAAATACAGATATTGGAAATCTAGTTCGGAAAGGACTGGATACAAAAATTCAAAAAGCATTAGATATAGTTCGAGTTACCGGAAACAATTCTGTTCATCCTGGGCAAATAGATTTAGAGGACGATAAGCAGATCGCCGTCGAGCTTTTTTCATTGGTAAATATCATCGCTGACGCAATAATAAGTCAGCCTAAGAAAATCGATGCTATGTATGCATCGCTGCCGGAAGGCGCACGCAAGAAAATTGAAGATCGAGATAAGAAAAGAGAATAAGAAGTAAGAATATGATAAAATCCATAAATACTGATGCCGCGTTCAGGCTTCCAAAAGATGGTGATGTGTTATTCAAAATATTCTCAAGGTTGGAGTTTTCGTTGAAAGAAAACGGCTTCTGTCGAATCATGGAAAAGAACGGGAAGCCATCGGGAAATTTCTATGTTGATTGGAATCGTTATGCGAAAGAGTGTCTTTCTGGTAAATTTTACGATGAAGTGATTAGCACATCAATTGCTGAGACGATAATTACCAATCCGCCAAGCAAGCAAGTGTGTTGGGGCCATAGCTTGGATTGGAAAAAAAATATAAAGTCACCAAGTAATTCTCAAGAGCTAATTGGTGCGGTATGTCGAATTAGAAACAATTTATTTCATGGAGGAAAATCCGGAGACGTTGATCATGATAGAAATGACAACTTAGTAAGAGAAGGCATCCAAGTGTTGCTTCTATCATTGGTATATTGCGAAAACGTTAGGCATGTATTCGAGGGAAATTATTGAGCGAAGATAAATAATTGTCCATTGCGCACATTGCGCCGAGCATCTCCGCAGAATACGAATACCGATTATACACGGCCGCAACTCCGCTTACCGTCCCGGATACGTGGTTGAGTATTCGCTCCGTCACATGGATTGGCGCGCCGGTCTCTGCCAATTTCGATGAGAACGTTCGTCGCAGATCATGGAGCACGTAGGGCTCAATACCTAGCGGTTCGTCGAACACACGCTTCGATTTGGCCCAGCCGTTGTACGGGCAATCATCGGAGGTGCGCGATGGGAAGAAGTGGTCGGTGCCGCCGGGGAGGCTATCGAGAATCGCCTTAGCCTTTGGCCCGAGCGGCACCCGGTGTTCACGCTTGTTCTTGGTGAACCCGGCCGGGAACACGATCATGTCGTCCTTGATCCAACTACGGCGCAGTGAACCGATCTCACTGCGGCGTTGCCCGGTCAGGATGAGGAGCTGCACGATAGGGCCGAACGGATACGGGAACTCCGCCGCTCGTTGCCAGACCCGCCGCAACTCATCGTCGGTGAGTACGCGGCTCCGAGCGGTTTTCTTGAAGGACACTGGCGGAACCGGCGAGTCTTCAATGAGGCCGTGACGAACGCACCAGTTCATCATGATTCGGATCGCCACAAACGCATGGTGCTGTTCGGTCGGCGTTTTCTGCAGGCCCTCAACAATCCGCATCACCTCGGATCGTTTGATGTCTCCCATGCCCTTGGTAAAGGGGAAATGCCGCACAAGGAGACGCTGGTATTCGGCAATGGTGCGGGGCTTGGTATGCGCCGCCCGGTCGCCGAGAAAGCGCTCCAGTGCCTTCGGGAAGGGCACCGGCAAGGCGGTGGCGGTATGGGGGTCGAAAGTGGCGACCTCGCTCTGTATCTGCTTGGCGGCGATCCGGGCGTCTTTGAGAGATATAGCCGGATACCGGCCAATGGTCTTCCGCTTCCGCCCCTTCCCGTACATGACCACGAACGACTTGCTCCCGCCTTGGGAGACGCGCACGCCGAACCCCGGCAAGGCGTCGTCGTAGTACGTGATCTGCCCTGAAGTGGGGGGCTTCAGTTTGCCAACGGAAAGGTCGGTCAGGCTCATCTTAGGCTCTCAAATCGCGAGACTAACAGGGGTACGGGGTGAAACGCCATGTGCCCCTTATAGCAGATAACATATTGTTTTCAATTCGATTGTTGTTCCGGCAAGAGCAGCTATGAGCAGCCTGGAAAGCAAACTCTGACTCCGCTAGTCTTGGTTCGAATCCAGGTCCCCCAGCCAGCCACTTTCCTGCAAAACCGGCATTCCTGAGCGCGCGGCGATTGCCACGGGTTTTCCGTGGCTTGGCGGCGTGTGAGACGCGTGAGCGTTAGCCGGTGCGCCCGTCTCAGGTCCGTTTAGGGCCAATTCCGGGTCGGAGTCTCAACGGGCGGGTTTGCGACGAACGCTCGCGGGTTAGGCGATGCACGGCGCGATGCGGAGTGGCGTCAAGGAAGCCGGCGTCGGCTGTCTCGCAAGCTGAAAGCTGGGTTTATGCCATGTCGCTTCCGAAATCCCGGCCTTGCGGCAAACCTCGCCGACAGCCGTTCCATCCTCGACGGATTTCAAAACAAGGACGGTCCGCGCCTGGGAAATCCCCGATGCCTTTCCGGTGCTTTCCTTCTCCCGATTGCGAAATCAAGGGTGGAAAAATCCAGCCCGAAACAACCGGATTCGGCGGGGCAGGTCACGCCGGATCCCGGCATCCTTGCCAAAGTCGTCTGACCCCGTCTTTGCCAACAACCTGGTCCACTCACCCAACTGGCGCCGCCATGACGCCGGGGAAATCCGCATCCAGAGCGCATCAGGTGGCAAGAAACCGGCGCAACACGTCGATCTCGATGTCGCTCGCCAGCGTCGGCGCATGGCCGAAACCGTTGAATTCGACAATGAGCGGACGCGGCCCGCGCCGCGCCATATCCTCGGCGACCGCCCGCGGCAGCACGTCGGATTCGGCGCCGCGCAGCAGCATCGTTTTCGCCGTCACCGCGTCCCAGTCCGGCCAGCAGTCGAGATCGGCCCGGTGCAACGTGAACTGGGTGACGATCCGGGGATCGTAATGGACCGTGACCTTGCCCGAATCGGTGCGCCGCGCCGAGGTTTCGGACAGCCGACGCCAGAAGGCCGCGCTGTTGTTTCCGAATGGCTTGTAGTTCGTCCTGAACCACGCCTCCAGTTCGCCCATCGTGTCAAAGATCGGCGGCGCGCCGACATAGGCGGCAATGCGACTCACCGCGTTTTCGGGAATGGACGGGCCGATGTCGTTGACGACGAGATGGCTGATACGCGATTTCAGGACGCCCGCCGCCAGCGTCACGCCGAGAAGCCCGCCCATCGAGGTGCCGACCCAGCGCAGCCGGTCGATGCCGAAATGATCGAGAATGGCCAACGCATCGTCGCCATAGGCCGAGTAGGAATAGCCGATAGCCGCGTCGTCGGCCCATGACGACAGGCCTCGGCCGCGCGTATCGGGGCAAATGACGTGGTAGTCCGCCGATAGCGCTTCGGCGGCTTCGTCGAAATCGCGGCCGGTGCGCGCCAGTCCGTGCCACATGACAAGCGCGGAGCGACCCCGCTCGCCCCATTCGCTGACATGGAGTTCGTGGTCGCCGGCGCGGACATAGGTCGAGCGCATCAGTGCGTTCCCTTTTTCATGAGCGTTCCCGCGACACCGGCCGGGAAAAAATAGACAAGCAGGATGAACAGGATGCCGAGCCAGAACAGCCAGCGATCCGGGTTGAGCAATTGCGGCAGGACCGGAATGGCGGCGGTCGCCTCGGCCGCCGCGCCCATCAGATCCTTCAGGTAGAATTGGGCCAGGCTCATCACCGTCACGCCGATCACCGCTCCGGTCATCGTGCCCATGCCGCCGATGACCACCATCAGCAGGATGTCGATCATGATGGCGAAGGATAATGTCGTCTCCGGGCCGGTATAGCGCAGCCAAACCGCCCAGACGACGCCGGCGCACGCGGCGATGACGGCGGCGATGACGAACACCGCCGTCCGGTAGGCGACGACCCGGTAGCCGATTGCTTCTGCGCGGATTTCGTTCTCTCGCACGGCTTCCAGCACGGCGCCAAGCGGCGAGCGGATAATGCGGTAGAGCGCCGCGAACAGGACAAGGCAGGTGAGGAAAACGAAATAGTAGGCCGCGATCTTGCCGTCCATGCGCACCCCGAACCATTTGGCCGCCTTGCCGTCGGCGCCGGTGAACAGGATCGTCGCCGGCGTCAGCAATTTCGGTGCGACGTAGACGAGGCCGTCCTCGCCATTGGTGATCGCCGACAATTGCGAGGCGAGCACCAGCATGACCGACGCGGCGGCAAGCGTGACCATGGCGAAGAAAATCGCTTTCACCCTGAGCGACAGCACGCCGATCAGCGCCGCCAGCGCGGCGGCCGCGACAATGCCCGCGCCGCCGCCGACAAGCACCGCGGACCAGCCCGGGCCCCACTGCTTCAGCGCGATAGCGGCGCCATAGGCGCCAAGCCCGAAAAACATGGTGTGGGCGAAGGAGACGATGCCGGTATAGCCGATCAGCAGGTCGTAGCTCGCCACCAGCACGATGAAGACGCAGATACGCGCGGCCACCTGCTGGCTGCGCACGTCGCCGAACAGGAACGGCGCGAAGGCGAGAATGAGACCGATCGCCGCCGCGATGGCGTAAACCGCCAGCCGGCCGTTGCGGGCCCTGTCGGGAAGGGATGGTCCGTTCGCGCCCATGCTCGCCTCCCTACCGCTTGACCGCCGGCAACAAGCCGTTTGGACGCCACATCAGGATCGCCAGCATCAACAGCATGTTGGAGGCCAGCGACAGCTTGGGAAACAGGAAGGCGACATAGTTGCCGAGCAGCCCGACCATCAGGGCGCCGACCAACGAACCCTGAATGGATCCGAGTCCGCCAATGATCACGACGATGAAGACGAGAACCAGCATTTCGCCGCCAAGCGTCGCCGAGATCAGGCCCTGGTAGCCGGCCCACATCGCGCCCCCGACCGCGGCGAGCGCAGAACCGGCCATGAAGACGGCGATGAACAGCCGGTCGACACGGTAACCGAGCGCCTCGACCATCTCGCGGTTCTCGACGCCGGCGCGGATGAGCAGGCCGATCCGCGTGCGGTTCAACATCAGATGCAACGCCACATAGGCGGCGAGCCCGAGGCCGAAGGCGAACAGACGATAGATTTCAATCGCCACGTCTCCGAGGATGATCGACCCGGTGAGCAGCGCCGGCCGCGGCACCGCGACCGGGCTGCCGCCCCAGATGGCGAGGACGATCTGTTCGGCGACAATCAACGCGCCCATGGTGATGAGGATCTGGCGCAGATGATCGCGATAGACCGGCCGCACGATCACGCGCTCGAACAGATAGCCGGCCGCGAGGCCGAACAGCGCCGCCGCGCCGATCGCCGCGCCGAGCGCCATCAGGTTCAGGGTCAGCGACGGCGCGCCGACCCAGCCGCCGAGCGCGGCGAGCGTGCTTGCCGCGATGAACGCGCCGAAGGTGACAAACGCGGAATGGCCGAAATTGAGCACATCCATCAGGCCGAAGATCAGGCTCAGTCCGGACGCCATCATGAAGATCATCATTCCCATCGCGAGGCCGGCGATGGAGAGAGTCGCCCAAGACGAGAACGAACCGATCAGCGGCAGCGCCGCGACAACCATGATTGCCGGCAAAAAGGCGATGCCGAAACGGGAAAAGAGTGCGCCGGCCGCGTTCATCGCGTCTCCTCAATGATGGGCGTCGAGCGACAGCCCGAGCAATCGCGTCTGCAGGTCCCGGTCGGCGGCAAGTTCCGCCATGACGCCGCGATGGACGATGCGGCCGTCGTCGATGACCGCCACGGTCTCGCCGAGCGACGAGGCGAACAGGAAATTCTGCTCCACCAGCAGGATCGTGGTTTCGCGGGCGATGTCGCGGAAGGCGTCGATCATGGCGCGGATGATGGCCGGCGCCAGGCCCTTGGTCGGCTCGTCGATGAGGATGAGCTGGCGCGGCTCGATGATGGCGCGCGATATCGCCAGCATCTGTTTCTGCCCGCCAGACAATGCCCACGCCGATTTGTCGCGAAACTTTTCCATGGCGGGGAACAGCGTGAAAATGCGCTTCAGCCGACCCGGATCGAAACCGGCGGGGCCGGCGGCGAGACGGAGGTTCTCCTCAACCGTCAGCCCGCCGAAAATACCCATGTTCTCCGGTACATAGGCGACGCCAAGGCGGGCGATCTCGGAGGTGTGCATGGCCGAGATGTCACGGTGGCCGAGCACCACAGCGCCGCTGCGCGCCCGCCAAAGCCCCATGATGGTGCGCAGCGTCGTCGTCTTGCCCGCGCCGTTGCGGCCGAGCAGCACATGAACGCCGCCGCGCGGCACGTCGAGGGAGACGCCGTGCAGGATGCGGTATTGCGCGATGTCGGTGTGCACGTCGTCGAGGCGCAGGATGAAGTCGCTCATGGCGCCGCATCCGCGACGCCGAGATAGATTTCGCGGACGATCGGAAGGGCCATGACGTTCTCGGGTGCGCCGTCGGCGACCAGCTCGCCATTGTTGAGGACGACGATCCGGTCGGCCAGCGCCCGCACGACGCTCATCTTGTGTTCGACCAGCAGCACCGTTTTGGACCGGTCGGCCTTGATCGCGCCGATGAGATCGAGAATGACCGGCGCCTCGTCGACGCTCATGCCTGCGGTTGGTTCGTCGAACATGAAGATGTCCGGATCCATGGCGGCCAGGAGGGCGACCTCCAGCTTGCGCTGGTCGCCATGCGACAGGGCGGCGGCCGGCACATGCGCCGCATCCTCGAGACGAACCGTCGCCAGATGCGCCATCGCTTTTTTCTCGAGATGCGGAAATGCGCCGACCGACCGCCACGGACGCCAGCCGTCGCCGGCCCGGGCCTGCACCGCGAGGCGGACATTCTCGAGTACGGAAAGGCGGGGAAACAAATTGGTGAGCTGGAAGGCGCGGCCGATGCCGACGCCCGCCCGCGTCGAGGCTGGCAGGCGCGTAATGTTACGCCCATCCTTGAAGATCGCGCCCGATGTCGGGGCCAACTGACCCGACACGAGATTGAACCAGGTGGTCTTGCCGGCGCCGTTCGGGCCGACAATGGCCGTCAGTTCGCCCGGCCGGAACGCGCACGACACGCTGTTGACGGCGACATGCCCGCCAAAGCGGATCGTCAGGTCCTTTGTTTCCAGCGATGGCGCGGCCAAGAATGCATCCCTCCGGGGAATTCCGGCCCTCCCGCCAAGGGGAGGGCCGGAACAGGATCATTTCGAATTGTCGCGTCCGACCGGGATGTTCATCTCCTCGGCCTTGATCTCGCGGACCAGTTCCGGAATGGCCCATTTGACTGCGTCATCGACCTTGATCTTGAAGTGATACATCGATTGCAAGGCCTGATGGTCCTCCTTGCGGAAGGTCATGGAGCCCTTCGGTGTGTCGAAGCTCATGCCTTCCATGGTCTTGATCAGGCTTTCGGTTTCGAGGTCGGGCGAGGTTTCCAGCGCCTTGACGATGGCCATCGCCGCCGCCATGCCGCCGGCGGTGAAGAAATCCGGCGGCGCCTGGAAGCGCTTCTGGTGTTCGGCGACCAGCCAGTCGTTCACCGGGTTCTTGGGGATGTCGTAGTAGTAGTAGATCGCGCCTTCCATGCCGGGAACGCGCTTGTAGGTCGGCAGCACCGCGAGGATGTGGCCGCCGGTGGAGATTTCGATGCCGTGGCGCGACGGCTCCATGCCGACCAGCGCGCCCATCGGATCGCCGGAGCCGGCGACGTAAATAAGGATGACCTTGCGGCCCGGTTTGTCTTTCAGCGCCGTGAACAGTCGCTCGCCGACCGCGGTGTAGTCCGTTGTCTTCAACGGCACGTATTCTTCCGCGACGATGGTCGCTCCGCTGCCCTCGAGCGCTTTCTTGAAGGCGGCGATGCCGTCCTTGCCGAAGGCGTAGTCCTCGGCAAGCGTCGCTACCGACAGGTTGGCGTCCGGTTTCAGCGCCAGCGCCTGGGCCTGCATGTCCATTGAGGAATTGCGCGATGTCTTGAACACGTAGCGGTTGGAATCCTTGCCGGTCAGCGAATCGGCGACGGCCGGCTCGACGAGGAGGATTTTCTGGTGTTCGGCCGCCACCGGCAGCATCGCGGTGGTGACGCCCGAAGAAGTGCCGCCGACGGCGATGAGCGCGCCATCGTCGCCATAGGCTTCTGCCAGCGCCGAGCGGCCGATGTCGGGTTTGAACTGTGTGTCCTTCTCGATCACTTCGATCTTGTGGCCCTTGACCATCATCGTGCCCTTGGTGGCGTACTCCAGCCCCATGGCGAAACCGGTCGAGGTCTGTTTGGAATAGACCTCCAGCGGCGAGCCGGACAAGCCGTGCACCAGCGCGATCTTGATGGGATCGCCGTCGGCGGCGAGCGCAGCGAATCCTCCGGCGGCGAGCGCCGCGCCGGCGGCGAGTGCGAGTATCAGGCGTCTCATGTTAGCTCCTCCTTGGTGAGCGTTGAACTATTGCGCGGTCCATCCGCCGTCGACGGGAATGGTCGCGCCGGTGATGTTGTGGGCTTGCCTGTGGCACAGGAAAACCGCCAGTTCGCCGATTTCGGATGGATCCGACATGCGCAGCGACGGCTGCTTCTCCGACAACAGGCTGGCGATTCCGGCGTCGCGATCACCACCGGTGATGATTGCCCGCGCCTCGATTTGCGGTTCGATCAGGCTCGTCTCGGTCCAGCCCGGGCCGATGGCGTTGACGGTGACGCCGCCGGTCGCCCGCGATCCGGCCGACGCATATTCGAGCGCGGCGACCCGCGTCAGGCCGACGAGGCCGAATTTCGACGCGACATAGGGACCTTTGTCCTTCGAGGCGACGAGGCCGTGCACTGAGGCGATGTTGACGACCCGGCCATAGCCGCGCGCCGCCATCGCCGGCAGCGCCAGCCGCATCGTATGGAACGCGGCGGTCAGATTGACGGCGATGATGGCGTCCCAGAGGTCCGCCGTCACCTCGGCGAGCGGCGCGGTCTTCTGCATTCCGGCGTTGTTGACGAGGATGTCGAGCGGGCCCCAGGCCTGCGCCTGCGCCATCATGGTCTCGATCGCAGCCACATCGCGCAAATCGGCGTCGAAGAAGCGCGCATCCGGCGCGCCAGCGGCGCGGACCTCCGCCAACGCGGCCTCGATCTGCCCCGCTGTGGCCAATCCATGCACGCCGATGCGGGCCCCGGCGGCGGCGAGGCACTTGGCGATCGACAATCCGATGCCCTGCACCGATCCGGTGACCAGCGCCGTGCGCTCTTTCAGGTGTTTGATGGTCATGACGTTTTCTCCAACGCCGCGGCCAGCGCCCGCAATTCGGTCTTCAGCACCTTGCCGTAATTGTTCTTGGGCAGCGCCTCGACGAAGCGGTAGGCCTTCGGCCGCTTGAAGCGTGCGATGTGGTCGAGGCAATGACGGTCGAGTTCGCCAACGCCGGGCGCCATGTCAGGCGCGGCGACGACAAAAGCGACGACGTTTTCGCCCCACTCGGGGTCGGGCGCGCCGACGACGGAGACCTCGCGCACGCCGGGATGCAGCAACAGCGCCTCCTCCACCTCGCGCGGGTAAATGTTGGTCCCGCCCGAAATGATCACGTCTTTCGACCGGTCCTTGAGCGTCAGGAAGCCGTCGGCGTCGAGCGCGCCCATGTCTCCAGTCATGAGCCAGCCATCGCGGATCGCCGCCGTCGTCGCCTCGTCGTTGCGCCAGTAGCCGGCCATGACCGGCGCGCCGCGCACAGTGATTTCGCCGGTTTCGCCGGCAGGCAGTGCCCGTCCCTCGGCGTCGACGATCCTCACCTCGACGCAAGACTGCGCGATTCCGACCGAGGACAGCCTCTCGCGCCAGCGCGGATGGTTCCGGTCGGCGACGAGTTCCTTGGGCAGGGCCGTGATCGTCATCGGGCTCTCGCCCTGGCCATAGATCTGGCAAAAGCGCGGCCCGAGCGCGCCAACCGCCTCGACAATGTCGGCGAGATACATCGGCCCGCCGCCATAGACGATGGTGCGGATGCCGTCGCCCGCCTCGCCCGTCGCCCTGGCGTGGTCGACAAGCCGTCGCACCATGGTCGGCGCAGCGAACATGTGGATGTCGCCGAGTTCGCGGGCGAGATCGAAAATTTCGGCTGGTTCGAAACCTCCCGACAGGGGTGCGACGTGGCGAGCCGCCTTCATCACGTGCTGCACGCAGTAGAGCCCGGCCCCGTGGCTCATCGGCGCGGCGTAGAGCGCCGCATCGGTTTGGCGCACCTCGTCGACATCGACGAAATAGGAAAAAGCCATGGCGTGGATGTTGCCGTGGGTGATCATCACGCCCTTCGGCCGGCCTGTGGTGCCGGAGGTGTAGAAGAGCCAGGCGAGATCGTCGCGCTCTCGCAACTCCGGCGCACCTAGTGGTTCGCCCGATCGAAGGTTGGCGAATTCGGGCGAATGAAGATCGATAACCGTTCGGCAATCCGCCGGCAGCAAAGACGTCAGTCCATCACCGGGATCGGCGGTCACGAAAGCCAGTTTCGCGCCGGCGTTGTCGATGATCCACGCCGCCTCGCGCGCATGCAGTTTGGCGTTGACCGGTACGACCGCCGCGCCTGCAAACCATATGCCCCACAATGCTTCGAGATATTCGGTCGAGTTCCCAGCGAACAGGGCCACCCGATCTCCGGGCGCGATGCCGTGACGCTCTGCCAAAGCCCGCCCGATTGTTGCGGCGCGCTGGCCGAATTCGCGGTAATCGGCAACCTGTTCGACGCCGCTCAGAAGCGCCGGATTGTCGGGGTGCAGCGCGGCGGCGCGCGCCAGCCAGACGGACAGGTTCATCTTTCCTCCCTGCCGCGCCGACGTCGGTTTTCCGGCTTGTTGCCGGCGGCGGCCAGTTCGCTACTATCCCCGTGTCGGAAATCGCCGACAATAGCGTAGAAACACGAATGGCCGCATCGCAAAACCACGCAGACCTTGACCTCATCGCCTACCAGATGGCGCCGATCGGCATTGTTTTGACCGAGAACCGCATCATCCGCGCCTGCAATCCGGAATTCGCGGCGATGTTCGGTTTCGAACGCGCCGCGCTCATCGATCAATCCTTCGCCATTCTCTATCCGACCTTCGAGGAGTTCGTCCGTATCCGCGAGGTCGGCGTGAAGTCGTTGCGCGAAACCGGCCGCTATTCGGACGAGCGCATCATGGCGCGCGCCGACGGCTCGTTGTTCTGGTGCCGGGTGCGCGGCCGAACGTTGGCGATCGAAGGCGACCCGTTGGCGAAGGCCGTCTGGAGCTTTGCCGACCTGTCGTCGGCCCGGCCCGTGGCGCAATTGTCGACCCGAGAGCGCAGGTCGTCATGCACCTTGGCGAAGGTCGCACCTCGAAGGAAATCGCCCGGTTGCTGACCATTTCGCCGCGGACCGTCGAGGCCTACCGCGCCAAGCTGCTGCGCAAGTTTTCGGCCGGCAATGTCGCCGAATTGCTCGCCCATCTCGGCGGCATGCCGGTCGGGTAGATTTTCTCGGGTTCTGACGGAAACCCATTCGGCGTCGGGCCAGGAAAAGTTCCAAGTCGTGAACCGGCAAAAAAAGTGCCGGCCGAGGACGCAAATCGCCGTTCAACGCACCGTGCGCTCAGAATTTGGCCTTCAGCCGAGCGGACAGGAATAAATTGTACTGCCGGAAGGAATTGCTTCCGAATGCGTGAACTGGGCCTCGTTTCGACCGGACAGTCGGCATGACGCAGGAGGCATGATGCTATCCTCAGACGCGAGCTTGTGGCCAAAGATTATCGGCCGATTGAGCTGATTGCCGGTGCGGCGCGCCGCCGACGCTGGACGGCCGAACAGAGGCCGCAGATCATCGAGGAAAACTCCCTGCCGGGCGTGACAAAGGCTTCGGATGTTCGGCGATAGCCGCTCCGCCCGGAAGCGTTGAGCTCGTCTCGGCGTACGAGCCGGAAGGCGCGCCTTCGCCTCGACCGGCCAATCGATGCCGGTGCGAACAAGGTCGGAAAGCTGGCCGCCGATCAAGGGTGCTTTGTGCTCGCCCAATGAGGCGAGCCTCGAACATCTCTTCGGCCCGGTCGAAGGCGATGAAGAGGGTCGGACTGCGCCATCAGCGCGGGCATCGACCGCCTGGTGTCAGGGCAGGGCGAATTCGCGAACGAGTTCGACGGCGCGGCCCTCGCGCGCCGAACGATGCGCGGCCAGGCCGATGACGACCGCCCACCATCCGTCGTCCAGCGAGACCTCGATTTCTCCGCGACCGCGGACGGCGTCGATGAATTTGCGGTGCTCGAAAAAGGTCGAACCATTGTGGTCGCCGGCGGAAAGAAGGACCGGATCGACCGGGATATGAACGGTGCGGGCCCCGGCCGGTTGGCGGGGGCTGACGATCACCTGCGGCACCGGCGGCGGGCCAAGATGGGCCGGCCAGAACCGGCCCGGCCCGGGCACGAGGCATTCGATCTTGCCGGCTTCACCGACGGCAGAGATTTCTTCCTGATATCGGCTGCCTTCGGCGAACATGCACAATTCCAGCATGGCGCGCGCGCCGCCGGCGAATTCGACAAGCACATAGCCGTGGTCCCAGATATCGGGCGTCTCCCCGCCCGGACGTTCATCGCGATGGTTCACCGCCTGGCCGCCGCTCGCCATGACGCGAACCGGGTCCGCGCGCAGGATCAGGCGCATCAGGTCGAAGAAATGGCAGCACTTTTCGACGAAAGTGCCGCCGGTGTGGCGATCGAACCGGTTCCAGTCGCCGACCTTGGAGAGAAAAGGATATCGGTGCTCGCGGATGGTCAGCATGCGTATTCCGCCGGTCGCATCCGCCGCGTCGGCGATGAATTTGGCGACCGGCGGCATGTAACGGTATTCCATCGCGACCCAGATCAAAGGGAGCCGTTGACGCAAGGCGGCGATGCGCGCTTCGTCGGCCGGATCGGTGAAGAGCGGCTTTTCGACGAGAACCGGCAGCGGACGCGTCGCGGCGATTTCCTCCAGCTGTTCGACATGGCGAAAATTCGGGCTGGCGACAAGGATGCAGTCGATATCGGCGCCGCTGAGAAGCTCGGCAATCGAGGTGGCCGGCCGCGCTTGCGGGGCAAGCGCCAGCGCCGCCGCCATCATGCCCGGATCGGGCTCGACAATGGCCGCGACATGGGCATCCGGCAACAGGTTGATGTTGCGGATGTGCTCCTGGCCCATCATGCCGCAGCCGATGATGCCGTAACCCAATGATGCCCTGTCCAATGTCCCGTCCCTTCCTGTTCAGCGAAATCGCGAGACGTACCGGGCGACCGCCGGATCGAACCAGTTGCGCGAGTATTCGACGCTGGCGCCGTCGCCGGCATAGGCGAGGCGCTCGATGAAACCGACCGGGCTGCCCCCGACCGGTGCGAATTCGGGCGGCCGCCACTCCGGCGCGGTCGCGACCGAGACACGGTCCTCAACCCTCGTGACCGAGAAGCCCAGGGCCAGCCGGTAGTGCAGGTAAAGCGATTCCGAAAGATCCTGCTTGCGCAGCGCTTCGGCGCGACCGCCATCGAGCCAGATTTCCTCGACCGCAGCGGGAAGGCCGTCGAGGCGGCGCAGCCGGCGAATGCGGTGGGCGCGTTCCGACAAGCCGAACTCAGGTAATTCCGCCGGCTTGCCCATCGTGTCGACCGACAGGATATCGGCAGTCGGCAAGCCGCCGCCGCCTATCCGCTCGAGGCGGAATAAGGCGTAGATGCCGGCCATTTCGGCTTTGGCCCTGACATAGTTTCCCGATCCCTGGATGCGTTCGAGCAAGCCCTTCCGCGTCAGTTCGGCAAGCGCGCGCCTCAACGTGCCGACCGCGATGCCGAGGCCGGCCGCCATGTCGCGCTCGGGCGGCAGCCTCACGCCATCGGCGAGGCGGCCGGCCCCGATTTCGCGGATCAGCATTTCGCTGATCTGCATGTGGACGGGAAGCGGACCCCGCACCTGCGTCGACCTGTGGCCCGGTTCGGCTCTTCGAAATGATGTCATGGCGGGGGCGGGGCGAAAAAATTGATACAGCATTGATCTACATCAATGCGGATGTTACGCAAGCACAAATCCGGCGGCGCCGCCAAATGGGCACGGATCGCCGGGGAGGAGTGAAATTGACGGTCGTTCCCATCACCTCGCCGGATCTCGATGCATCCGAAATCTCCTGGTTCGCGGCGCTGTGCGCCGACGACTACCGCTATCTCGGCGTGCCCGACGGATCGCTGCGGTCGAGTTGGGCGCATTGTTCGTCCATCGTGAAATTGTCGGAGGAGCTCGGGTTCCGCAACATCCTGTGCCCCTCGTCCTACCAGGTCGGCCAGGACACGCTGAGCTTCGTCGCCGGTTGCGCGCCGCTGACCTCGACGATCAACATGCTGGCGGCGGTGCGATGCGGGGAAATGCAGCCGATCATGTTGGCGCGCACCATCGCCACGCTCGATCACATGCTGGAAGGCCGGCTGACGGTCAACATCATCTCATCCGATTTTCCGGGCCAGACCGAGGATAGCGCCTATCGTTACCGGCGTTCGCGAGAGGTTGTGCAGATCCTGCGGCAGGCATGGACGCGGGACGAATTCGACCATGACGGCGAGATCTACCGCTTCAAGGGCCTGTCGACCGCTGCGGCCAAACCCTACCAGCAAAACGGCGGACCGCTGCTCTATTTCGGCGGCTATTCGCCAGACGCGCTGGAGCTCTGCGGCGAGCATTGCGACGTTTATCTGATGTGGCCGCAAACCCGGGAAGCCCTCGCCGGGCGGATGCGCGCGGTCCATGCGCGCGCCGCGGCGCACGGGCGCACGCTCGATTATGGCCTCAGGGTCCACATGATCGTGCGGGACACCGAGGCGGAAGCGCGCGAATACGCCCGCGAACTGGTGTCCAAACTCGACGACGAGCAAGGCAGGGCAATTCGCGAGCGCGCCCTCGACGCCCGCTCGCTTGGCGTTTCGCACCAGGCCCGCAATCGCGATCTCGCCGATGACGAGGGTTATGTCGAACCGCATCTGTGGACAGGGATCGGACGGGCCCGCTCAGGCTGCGGAGCGGCGCTGGTCGGCTCGACCGATCAGGTCCTCTCGGAAATCGACGCCTACCGCAAAATGGGCATTCGCGCTTTCATCTTTTCCGGCTATCCGCACCTCGACGAATGCCGGCATTTCGGCACGAAAGTGCTGCCGCGCTTGCAAACCTGCTCGCTGCCGCAGGCCTACGGGCGCGTTCCGGCGACAATGCCGGCAACGCCGCTCGGCGTCGGGGAGCGTCGCTGATGCAGCGCGTGGTGCTTACGCCGGAGGTTACGCTGTCGCGCATCGTCTACGGCATGTGGCGGCTCGGCGACGACAGCGACGTCTCCCCCGGACACGTCCAGGCCAAAATCGAAACCTGTCTGGCCCGGGGAATCACGTCGCTGGATCAGGCCGACATCTATGGCGGCTACGCCGCCGAGGCGCTGCTCGGCGATTGCCTCAAGGCGGCGCCGCATCTGCGCGACAGGATCGAGATCGTCACCAAATGCGGCATCGTCGCCCCGGTCGGCCGCTATGCGGACCGGCGGGTCAAACACTACGATACCTCCGCCGCCCATATCGGTCGCTCGATCGATCATTCATTGCGGGCGATGGGCACGGACCGGATCGATTTGCTGCTCATCCACCGTCCCGATCCGTTGATGGACCCCCGGGAAACCGGGCCCGCGCTCGACCGCGCCGTGGCGTCGGGCAAGGTGCGGGCGGTCGGCGTATCCAATTTCCGGCCGCATGACTTTACGCTTCTCCAGTCCGCCATGACGACGCCATTGGCGACCAACCAGATCGAGTTGTCGCTGTTGGCACGGGAGCCTTTCGTCAATGGCGACCTGGCGTTTCTCCAGGAACGCCGCATCACCCCGATGGCGTGGTCGCCGCTTGGCGGCGGCAGCCTGTTTTCGGGCGGATATCCGCACCTTGTGGCGCGCCTCGCCGCGCTTGGCCTTGAGGCGGGCGTCGACGCCGCCGCCATCGTGATCGCCTGGCTGCTGCACCATCCGGCCGGCATCTTGCCGGTGATGGGAACAAATGCCCTTGATCGCATCGCGACGCTTGCCGACGCTCTCACCGCAGCGATGGATCGGCAAACATGGTTCGAACTCTATTCCCTGGCGGCAGGGCGCGAGGTGCCGTGATGCTCGATTCCGCCAGCGAAAACGAGGACTTCCAAGATGCGCGTTGCGAAAGTGACCAGTCGCCGCCGGGCTACGATTCTACGACGCTGCGCCGCGCTTTCGGACGTTTTGCGACGGGCGTGACGATCGTCACCACGCAAACCGAAGCCGGGCCGCTGGCCATGACGGCAAACAGTTTTTCATCCGTTTCGCTCGATCCGCCACTGGTGATCTGGGCCGTGGGACGTCATTCGCGCCGCTTCGACGCCTTTGCGCGCGGCCGTTTCCAGGCCATCCATGTGCTTGCCGACGATCAGCTCGACCTGTGCTGGCGGTTCAGCCGCACGGGTACGGATTTTTCCGGACTTGACCTGCGCAACAATGCCGAGGGCGCGCCGCTCCTGCCATCGGCGCTTGCGCGGTTCGAATGCGAGATCGTTAATCGGGTCAATGGCGGCGACCACCTCGTGTTGCTCGGCCGCATCATGCGCCTTACCGTCGCCGAGGGAGAGCCGCTGGTGTTCGCCGCCGGCCGCTACGGACGATTGGCGGCGGCCGGACCATGAATCCGCGCGCCGCCATCGACCGGGCCGGCCGATTGCCGCACAACAAGGCTGCAGGCCAGTTCGATGCGGCGCGGCGGCAATCCGGAAAAAGCCAGATCATCGAGCAACAGGCTGAGCGCGGCCGAACCGATCTCGCGCATCGGAATGTGCATGGCGGTCAGCGGCGGGTTGCAGAAGGCCGAGAGCGGCAGATCGTCCATGCCGACAACGGAAACGTTGGACGGAACGGCGTAGCCGGATTGCTCGAGCCCCCGGATCGCGCCGTAGGCAAGGCTGTCGCCGGCGGTCAGCACGGCGGTGAAATCGAGGCCGCGTTGGCGAATTCGCCGCGCGACAGCCTCGGCGGCGAGTTCGGGGAGCCAGTCGGCGACTTCTTCGACAAGATCCCCGGTATCGGTGACGCCGGCTGCGGCGAGCGCATCGCGCCAGCCTTCGAAACGCCGCTCGATGGTGCGGCGTCCGCGCTTCATGAGGAAAAGGATGCGGTGGTGGCCAAGCGCGATCAGGTGCTGCGCGGCAAGCTGCGCGGCCGAGCGGTTGCATGGCGTCACGCTCGAGTGGCGCATCGTCGGGTCGTCGCCGTTGACCAGAACGATCGGCTTGGAGAACCCCTCCGCCAAGGTGAGGACCTCGGCGTCGTCGAGGGTGAGAAAGAGACAGCCGGCCACGGCGGCGTCGTCCTCGGCCTCGCGCAGCAGGTCGACTTCGTCCTGCGGCGTCGCCACCGGCCGGGTGACGATGTCGACTCCGAGCGCGCGGGCGCGTTCGTTCAGGCCGTCGAGAACATGATAGGTGAACTGGTTGCGCGAATGGTCGAGCATCGCCACCGAGCTCGCCGCCAGGATGACCTTGCGATCCGTCATCGAAGCGGGAATGGCGTAGTTGAGTTCGCGCGCCGCCTTGACAATGCTGTCGCGCAACGCCTCGCGCACGCCGCCGGCGCCGGCAAGGGCGCGTGACGCGGTGCTCACCGAAACGCCGCAGCGTTCGGCGACTTCCTCAAGCCGGACGCGACGATTGGGCCGGCCACGTTTCCCTTTCACGATTTGCCCACGCCCTTGCTGCCGAATTGAACAAAACTGCAAAAAATTTTCAGATTGCGCAAGAAAAATGATCATGGGAGAGTTTCGGACGTGGAAGGTTTGGGAGGAACCATGCCGCTGTCCTGCGAGCGCGTGAATTCGGTGTTGTCCGGACTGGTCGCCGGCATGACCGGACTGCGCCATGACGGCCGTTTTCATGAACCCAATCTCGATGGAACGCCCGGCGATTATGTCAGCTTCGACAGTTGGGAATGGCCGCAGGGCGTCGGCCTGTACGGACTGCAGCGGCTCTGGGCGCGCAGCGGCGACGCCAAACTTCTCGAAACGATCGAAGCCTGGTACGACCAGCGCATCGCCGCCGGCCTGCCGGCGATGAACGTCAACACCACCGCGCCGATGCTGGCGCTCAGCGAAATGTGGCGTCGCCGCCGCCAGCCGCGTTTCGAACCGGTGCTTCGCCAATGGGCGGCGCAAATCGTCGACCGAATGCCGCGAACGCCCGAAGGCGGTTTCCAGCACAATGTCTCCGATCGCATCAACGATGACGAATTGTGGGACGACACCTTGTTCATGGTCGCGCTGTTTCTCGCGTCCTTCGGCCAGGCGTCGGGCGAGCTGCGTTTCATCGACGAGGCGGAAAAGCAATTCCTGGTGCATGCGCGTTTTCTCGCCGACACCCGTTCCGGCCTGTGGTTCCATGGCTGGACGTTCGACGGCCGGCACAATTTCGCCCGCGCGCTGTGGGGGCGCGGCAACGCCTGGATCACGGTCGGCATACTTGACCTGATCGAGCTGGCCGACATCGCGCCGTCCGTGCGCGTCCACCTGCTCGGCATCCTGCAAGCGCAGATCGCCGCGCTGTTGGAGCTCCAGACCGGGTCTGGCGCGTGGCGCACGCTGCTCGACGACCCGACCTCGTATGAAGAGATTTCGGCAACAGCCGGCTTCGGCTACGGCCTGCTGAAAGCGGCGCGCACCGGCCTCGGTCCGCCGGGCTGTCGCGAAGCGGGACTTCGCGCGCTCGCCGCCGTCATGGCCAATATCGACGAACGCGGAGTCGTCTCCAACGTCTCCTACGGCACGCGCATGGGGCGCGACCTGCAATTCTATCGCGACATCCCGATCCAGCCGACCGGATACGGCCAGGCGCTCGCCATATTGTGCCTGACGGAAGGATTGTCCCACCTCGAGGAAATGGCCAACGCCGCATGATGAAGACCCTTTATGGCGCATCGCCCGCCGATATCGACGGCATGAACACGGACCGGCTGCGGGCCGAATTCCTGGTCGACGGCTTGTTCGCGCCCGGCGAAATCCGTTTCGCCTACACCCATATTGATCGGATGGTGGTCGGCGGCGCCGTGCCGCTCGGCGAGCCGCTCGGCTTCGGCGACGGCAAGGATGTCGGCACCGAATTGTTCTTCACCGCCCGCGAAATGGGCATCGCCAATCTTGGCGGTCCCGGCGTCGCGACAGTCGACGGCCGCAGCCATGTCCTGGCCAACCGCGACATCCTCTATGTCGGCCGCGGGACGCGTCATGTGAGTCTCGCCAGCAGCGATCCGGCCAATCCGGCGCGGTTTTACATGAATTCTGTCCCGGCCGGCGCCGATATCCCCTCCCGCCAGATCGCCAAGGCGGAAGCCAAGCCGCTGGACCTCGGGGAACAACGTCGCGCCAATAAACGGCGGCTGGCGATGTACATTCACCCGGAGGTCGCGCCCTCCTGCCTGCTGTTGATGGGAATCACCGATCTGGCGCCAGGAAACATCTGGAACACCATGCCGCCGCACCTGCACGAGCGGCGCATGGAGGCCTATTGCTATTTCGACCTGTCGGAGGAGGATCGGGTCATTCACCTGATGGGCCGCCCCGACAACACGCGCCACCTCATCGTCGCCAATGGCGACGTGGTGCTGTCGCCGGCGTGGTCCATTCACATGGGCGCGGCGACCGGACCTTACGCCTTTGTCTGGGGCATGACCGGCGAAAACCAGGCCTATACCGATGTCGATCAGGTGGCGGTGAAGGATTTGCGATGAACGCCGCAACCCAAATCGAACCGCATCGGGCCCTGCGCCGGCCGCTCGGCGCCGGCGATCCCTTGGTCTATTGGCGCCTCGGGGCCGTACACGAGGCGCGCTACGATATCGCCGACCAACCGATGCAAGGGGAGATGGATCCCTTCTTCTTTCTGACCAAGCACAAGAATTTCATTCCGCATGAATATCCCTGCCGGACGCAATTCGCCGCCGAAAGGCGCGGCAAGCATCCGCTTGTCATCGGCGAACTCCAGCCGCGGCGCGTCTGGCTGCCCTTCGGTTCGCCGCGCGTCGACCTGTCCGGCTTCTGGTTCCGTCCGACAGCCATCGGCGCCTGGGCCGAAACGACCATCGAGGCGGCAACCGCGGGAGCGGCCCGCTTTCGGCTGCGGACCTGCGGCGGCGCGGTGCTGTTCGTCAATGGCGCCGAAGCGGGATGGATGGCGCCCTACGGACGCAATCTGGAATCGGCAGAGGAGTTCGCGGTTTTCCTGCGCGCGGGCGCGAACACGATCCGCATCTGGTTCGACGATCTCGCCGAACGCGATGCACGCTACTATTTCCAGCTCGACTACCTCGCCGGCCCGGCGATCGCCCATGCGTTGCCCGTTCCGGTCGACGAGGCGATTGCCGACGCCATGGAGGCGGCGCTCGACGCCATGCGGTTCGAGCGCCCGGCCTATGACGGCGGCGAAGTTGCGCTTGTCACCGACGTCGCGCTTCCCGCCGATGCGAAGGTGGCAGTGGTCATCGAAGGCGATTTCATGTCGATCGAGGCGCCGGTGCGTTTCGATCTGCGGCTGGCGGCCGGCGAAAGGCGCATTCCGGTTGGCGACGCCGAAAATCTGCCGGCCGATTTCCGGCACTTCAAGGTGTCGCTGTCGATCGGCGGGTTTGACGCTTCGCGCGTCTTCGGCGTCGAGCTCAGCCATGCGCGCCGCCAGGGCGTCGCGCCGGCGTCGCTGGCGGAACGGATTTCGGAAGCGCTGGCCGAGGTCGCCTGCCACGCCGAGGCCGACACGGTGCGGGCGCTCGCCCGCCTCGCCATCGGCGCACAGGGCGAAGAAACCGACGCAATGATCGCCGCTTCGCTGCCGGCGATCGAGGACGTCCACGACTGCGCCGACTTCATTCTCGTGCCGCTGCTCTGGTGCCGCAAGGAATTCGGCCACCTGATCGCCAACGGGCTGCTCGCGCGCGTCGACGCCGCCATTCTCGGCTATCGCTACTGGATGGATGAACCGGGCAACGACGTGCAGTGGTATTTCTCCGAGAACCATGCGCTTCTGTTCCACACGGCCGCCTATCTCGCCGGCGGGATCCTTCCAGAGGCGCGGTTCGCGCGCTCGGGGAGAACCGGCACGGAACAATCGGCGGTCGGCGCGGCGCGGGTGCGGGCGTGGCTCGACCATTTCGAACAATGGGAAATGGCTGAGTTCAATTCTGCGCCCTATTTTCCCATCGACCTGAAGGGATTGTGCGCCCTTCATGCTTTGGCGCCCGACGCCGACATCGCCGGTCGCGCCGGCAAGGCGATCGTCCGATTGCTCGAAGTCGTCGCCCGTTCGGCCCACCACGGCGTCATGACCGGCGCGCAGGGCCGCTCCTACGAGCACACGCTGCGCGCCGCCCGCTCGCTGGAGCTTTCGGGCATCAGCCGCATGCTTTGGGGCAAAGGCAACTACGGCATGCGATTCCATGCGCTGCCGCAATTGGCGCTCTGCCTGCGCGACCACGGACTGGCCCTGCCGGGCGAACTCGCGGCGATCGCCTCGGTCGACGGTGGCGTGGCGTGGGAATGGTGTTTTGCCCAGGGCCAGGACCGCTTCGCCCGCCTCTATCACCACAAGACCCGCGAACACGCCATGGGCAGCGCCGCCGCCTATCGATGGAATCAATGGGGCTACCAGGAAACCGTTCTGCACGCGCGCCTCGGCGACAATCCCGACGCGCAAATCTGGATCAACCATCCCGGCGAAGTGCTGCAATCGGGCTACGGACGCCCATCCTATTGGGGCGGCTGCGGCACGCTGCCGAGAGTCCATCAATACCGGGCATTGGCGGTTGTGCGTTTCGACTGTTCGGGCGAGCAGCCGGACTTCACGCATGCCTGGTTTCCGCAAAGCGTCTTCGACGCGGCGCGGGTTTCGGCTGACCGGGCCGTGGCGAGAGCCGGCGACGCCTACGCGCTGTTGAAAACGGCGACGCCGCTGAGCCAAGTGACGCGCGGACCGACCGCTGGCAACGAGTTACGCGCGGCAGGGCGGCGGACCACCTGGATCATTCGGCTCGGGGAGCGTGCGACAGCGGGTTCGCTCGACGCCTTTGCCGAAATGCACGAACGAATCGCCGTCACCGAAGGCCCGGACGACGAATTGATCGTCGATGATCGGGAATACGGGCGCGTGCGTTTTCTCGGCGATGGATGCGCCATCGCCGAGGGTCGGGTGATCGACCCATCCGAATGGACGGTTTTGGGAAAAGCCGTTCGCCTGGCGACATCGGACGCGAAGGAGCGCGTCGCATGACCGGGATGAACCGTCGACAATCATAATCAATCCGCGGGCGTGATCCCGCAAAATCGGGAGGACTGCACAATGAAAATGACCGGGAAACTCTTGGCCGCCTTTGCGGCGAGCCTCTTGACCACGAGCGCAATGGCCGGCGACGTCCGCGTCATGTGGTATTCGGACGGCGTGGAAGGCGAGGTCATCCAGGACCTGCTCAACCGCTTCATGAAAGACAATCCGGACATCAAGGTGACTCTCGACAATGTCGCCTACAAGGTGATCCAGGAGCAGCTTCCCATCCAGCTGGAAGCGGGACAGGGACCGGATATCGCACGCGTCACCAACATCAAGGAACTGGCCGGACACTGGCTCGACATTCGCCCGCTGGTCGCCGACGCCAAATACTGGGATGACAATTTCGGCGCCCAGGCCGACTGGATGCGTCCTGATGGCTCCAACGCCATCACCGGCTTCATGACACAGCTGACATTGACCGGCGGCTTCGCCAACAAGACCCTGTTCGAACAGGCGGGCGTCGCCCTTCCCGGCGACAAGGCGACATGGGACGACTGGATCAAGGCGTCCGCTGAGGTCATGAAGAGCCAGAAGACCGCGGCTGCCTTCGCCATCGACCGTTCCGGTCACCGTATCTCCGGGCCGAACGTCTCTTACGGGGCCAACTATATCGGCGCCGACGGCAAGCCGGCCAAGGTCGACGATGGCGTCAAGGCCTTCGCCGCCAAACTCGTCGACTGGGCCAAGCAAGGTCTGATGCTGAAGGAAACCTGGGTGTCGGCGGCCGGTTCGACCGACCGGGCGGCGGCGGACGATTTCATCAACGCCCAGATTCCTTTCTATTATTCGGGCAGCTGGCAGGTCTCCAACCTGTCGACCAAAATCGCCGACGGGTTCGACTGGGTGGCGACGGGTTCGCCCTGCGGCACCGCGGGCTGCTCCGGCCTGAAAGGCGGCGCGGCGCTGGTGGCGATCAAATACACGAAAAACGCCGCCGATGTCGCCAAGGTCATGGACTTCCTGGCGCGCGAGGATGTCGTGAAGGAGTTCAGCGAGCGCACGCTGTTCCTGCCGGCGCACAAGGGCGTCGTCGCCAAAGGCGGCCTCAGCTGGGCCACCAAGGACAAGAATGTCGGCCCGGCGCTCGACGCCTTCGTCAAGGCGTCCGGCGAAACATTGCCGGCTTCCGACGCGCTGCCGGCATGGAAATGGGCTTCGGCCTATTACGGCGCCCTTGGTCACGCGCATCAGCCAGGTCATGGCCGACGAGATGCCGATCGGCGACGCCTGGGCCAAGATCGACCAGGACATCGCCGACAAGGTCGCCCAGGCGAAATGAACGGCTTGTCCACCCTTGCCAGCCGGACCGGCGCCGCCTTTGCGGCGCCGGTTCTCTGGCTTGCGGCGATCGTCAACATCCCGCTCAAGGCGTGGCAGAAAGCGACCGGCACCAATGGCATGGCGGCGTTTTTCCTGGCGCCCAACATGGCGATCTTTGCTGTCTTCGTGCTGACGCCCTTCGTCATCAATTTCGTCTATTCGGTCACGTCGGGCGGCGCTTTTTTCCTTGCGGACCGGTCCTATGTCGGCCTGGAGCAATACCGGCGTCTGTTCGATTGCGGGAACATTTTCGACGCGGCGACCTGCCGGGAGGACCTGTTCTGGAAAGCCGTGCGCAACACCGGTGTGTTCGTGGTTGTCCAGGTCGCGCTGCTCACCGTCGTATCGATGATCACCGCGCTGATCCTCAACCGCGAGATCGCGGCGCGCAGTTTCTGGCGGGCGGTGTTTTTCTTTCCCGTGCTTTTGTCGCCGGTCGTCGTCGGCCTGATCTGGCGCTGGATCCTGCAGCGCCAAGGGTTGCTGAACTACGTTCTCTACATTTTCGGAGCGGAACCCCATGACTGGCTGACAGAGCGGGTTCCGGCCTTCACCGCGGCTGTTACCGTATCGGTCTGGGCCCATATGGGCTTTTTCACGCTGATCCTGCTTGCCGGTCTGCAAGCCATTCCCCGCGATCTCTACGAAGCCGCCGAAATGGACGGCACGAAACCGGCCCGGGTGTTCTGGCGCATCACATTGCCGCTGCTCGTGCCTAACCTGCTCGTGGTGATTATTCTCGCGCTGATCCGCGCCGTGCAGATTTTCGACGAGGTCTATGTGCTGACCGGCGGCGGCCCCGGCACGTCGACGCTCTACCTCACCCAGTACATCTATGAAATCGGCTTCGCGTCGTTGCTGCGCAATCCCGGTCTCGCGGCGGCGGCGTCGATCCTGATGGGCGCGGTCCTCGTCGTCCTGACCCTCATCCAGTTGCAGATTGGCCGGCGCGGCGAACGCAGGGGGACCCGCGAATGACCGGCGTGATGGCGTTCATCGCCCGCCGACGCGGCGGCAAGTCCTGGCACTGGACCGATGCGGTGACCTGGATCTGGCTCATCGGCGGCCTGTTCGTCATGTTCGGTCCGGCGCTTTGGCTGACGGCATCCTCATTCAAGTCCCCGGCGCAATTGGCGGAGTTTCCGCCGACGATATTGCCCTATGTCTCCCGCCAGGTTGACGTCGAGGGCTACGACAAGCCGCTCAATCTCTACACGGTGACCATGCCGGACGGCTCGTCGCGGATTCTGGCGGAAGTCCGCCGCGTCGGCATTGTGGCGCACATGGTCGATCCGCAGTCGCCCGGCGAAATCGTCAAGATCAACATCGCCGATCGAAAGCCGCTGCGCGAAATCGGTTTCGCCACGGAGAACTATGTCGTACCGCTTCAGCAGAACGACTTCCTTCTCTATTTGCGCAATTCGGTTTTCGTCACCGTGATCGCGACGCTGATCACGCTGCTGACCAATTCCATGGCGGCGTTCGCGCTGTCGAAATACAAGTTTCCTGGCCGCGATTTCGTCCTGCTGCTGATCGTCGGCACGTTGATGGTGCCGCTCTCGGTCGTGTTGGTGCCTCTCTATTCGGTGGTCAACGCCACCGGCCTGTTCGATTCGCTGTGGGGAATCATCCTGCCGACCGTGGCGACGCCGACCGGCGTATTCCTTCTGCGCCAATACATGCTGACCATTCCCGACGAACTGCTCGACGCGGCGCGGATGGACAATGCCTCCGAGTGGCAAATCTACTGGCGAATCGTGTTGCCGCTTGCCGCGCCGGCGCTCGCCGTGCTGGCGATCTTCTCGGTCGTCTGGCGCTGGAATGACTTCCTGTGGCCGCTGGTCGTGCTGTCGCGAAAGGAACTCTACACGCTGCAGGTCGGCCTCAACACCTATGCCGGCGAACTGAACGTGCAATGGCATTACATCCTGGCGATGACGGTGGTGACGATGATCCCCGTCGTTCTCGTGTTCGTATTCCTGCAGCGCTTCATCACTTCCGGCATCGCCGGATCGGGATTGAAATAGGAACGCCATGGGACAGATCACGCTATCCGGCATCGAACGCACCTATGGCAAACTTCAGGTGCTTCACGACATCAATCTGGAGATAGCCGACGGCGAATTCGTCGTTCTGGTCGGACCTTCGGGCTGCGGAAAATCGACGCTGCTGCGCCTGATCGCCGGGCTCGATGCGCCGAGCGCCGGCCGGATCGACATCAACGGCGCGGACGTGACGAAAGTCTCCGCCGCGGCGCGCGGCCTGGCGATGGTGTTCCAGTCCTACGCCCTCTATCCGCACATGAGCGTGCGGCAGAACCTGGCCTTCGGCCTTGAAAACCAGGGCATGGCCAGGGACGAGATTGCCCGGCGCATCGCCGAGGCGGCGCGCATGCTCGAGATCGGCCCCTATCTCGACAGGCGGCCGGGCCAGTTGTCGGGCGGACAGAAACAGCGCGTCGCCATTGGCCGCGCCGTCGTGCGCAACCCGACCGCGTTCCTGCTCGATGAACCGCTGTCCAATCTCGACGCCGAATTGCGCATCAGCACGCGGGCCGAAATCGCCGCGCTGCACAAGCGCCTCGCCACGACGATGATCTATGTGACCCACGACCAGATCGAGGCGATGACGCTTGCCGACCGCATTGTCGTCATGCGGGCCGGACGCATCGAGCAGATCGGCCGGCCGCTCGACCTCTACAACGCGCCCGCCAATCTGTTCGTCGCCGGCTTCATCGGCGCGCCGCGCATGAACCTGCTGCCCGTTACCGTCGTCTCCGCCACCGCGGATGCGGTCGCGGTCGAGGGGCCGGGCGGGTTCGCCGCGACCATTGCCGTCGATGGGTCGGGACTGAAACCCGGCGAGCCGGCGACGCTCGGCATTCGTCCCCACGACATGACGATCGCGGCGCAGGGCGGCGTCGACGCGGAGGTGACGCTGGCCGAGGCGCTGGGGCCGGAAACCGTGGTTCACGCCGTTCTTGGCGACGGACAAAAGCTGGTCGCGGTGCTCGCCGGCCAGAATGCCGCGGCGTCGGGAAGCCGGCTTCGCCTCGGCCTTGATCCGGCCCGGCTGCATCTGTTCGATCGAAACGGCCTGCGTGCGCCGGCCACTCAGGCAGGGACGAGGTGACGGCCGAAAAACGCCAGCGTCGCTTCCCGCATGGCAAGCGTTTCGGCGTGCCCGCCCATTGGCTCGCGAACAACGGTCAACATCTCGTCCGCGCCGGCATAGGCGCGGCGCGTCTGGTCCAGCGCCACATCGACGGCGGCTGGCGGCGTCAGCGGGTCACGGTCGCCAATGCCGATCAATTGCGGCCGCGGCGCGATGCGCCCGGCGATCTCGCCATTGGCGGCGATACGCAGCAGGCCCGGAATCGTCAGGTATATGCCGTGCAGGTCATGGGCGCCGGCCTCGATCAGGCCGGCAAGATCGGCGTAGCAGCACAAATGCGCGACGCAGGCGATGCGCGGTTCGACGGCCGTCAGCCAGTAACCCAGCGTGGCGCCCATGGAAATGCCGAATACGCCGATCCGCCCGGCCACAATGTCTTGCCGGGCGGCCAGCCATGCGAACGCGGAATGCTGTTCGCCGAGCATCTGGCCGGCAAGCGACCTGCCCCGCCAAAGAAGCGCTTTGGCGCGAGCGCATTCGTTCGGGTCCGCACGGGTTCCGAAGGCCGGCATTTCGATCATCAGCGTGGCGAAACCCAGGCGCGCGAATACCGGTCCGAGGGGACCAAGAAGCGCCCTGCGGCCGCCCAGGAGTTCGTCGGCGCCGATATCGTAGCGCGCGCCATGGGCATGGATGTAGAGCAGGCCGGGCCAGGGTCCGCCGGTTTGCGGCCGGGCGAGGACACCGCGCACCCTTTCGCCGGTCGCGGTTGCAAATCCGAGGCGTTCGATGACAATTCCGTCCGCTGGCTCAATGTCGCGCGAGACGAGCAAGCGGATGGTCGTCGATCTCGAAAGCCTTTAGCAATCCGTCCATTCATCCAACCTGCGTCGCGGAGCCAAACATGAGCGTCGAGTCCCATCTTAAGCACCGGTTCGGGTTGGAAGGCCAGCGGGCTCTGGTCACCGGCGGAGCCAGCGGCATCGGCCGCGCCATCGCAATCGCCCTGGCTGCGGCGGGCGCCGATGTCGCGATCACCGTCCACAAGAGGCCAGGTGGGGAAACGCTTGCCGCCATCGGCGCGACCGGACGCAAATCCGCCGCCCTTTCTGTCGACCTCGCCAATCTGGACGCCGAAACGGCCGGTCGCCTGATGGATGACGCCGATGCGGCGATCGGCCCGGTGTCGATCCTCGTCAACAATGCCGGCATCATTCGCCGCGCCGAATTCCACGACCACGCCGAAGCCGATTGGCGCGCGGTGATGTCGGCCAATCTCGACGCCGTCTGGTTCCTGTCGCAGTCAGCGGGCCGCCGCATGCGCGAACGCCGCCATGGCCGCATCGTGATGATCGCGTCGCTGCTGTCGTTCCAGGGCGGCATCCGCGTTCCGGCGTACACGGCCGCCAAGCATGGCGTCGCAGGGCTGACCAAGGCGCTTGCCAACGAGCTTGCGCCTCACGGCGTGACCGTCAACGCCATAGCGCCCGGTTACATCACGACCGAAAACACCGAAGCGCTGCGCGCCGACCCGGAGCGCTCCCGCCAGATCCTCGAGCGCATCCCTGCCGGCCGCTGGGGCCAGCCGGACGACATCGCCGACGCCGCCGTTTTTCTCGCTTCCCCGGCCGCCGCCTACATGAACGGGCACATCCTGGCGGTCGATGGCGGCTGGCTTGCCCGCTGAACGGGAGGCGAGGCCGATGGTCAAGCCCGCCACGCCGGTGTTCCTTTCAATCGGCGAATGCATGCTGGAGTTCTCCCATCGCGTCGAGAACGACTGGAGTCTCGGCTTTGCCGGCGACACGTTGAACACTGCCTGGTATTTTCGGATGCATGCGCGCGCACCGTGGGAAGCTGCCTATTTCACGCGCCTGGGGCAGGATGCGTTTTCGGATCGAATCGCCGGCTTTCTGGAGGAAAACCGCATTTCGACGCGCTGGATTGCGCGTGATTGCGCGCGTCAGCCCGGTCTCTACCTGATCGATACGCCGAAGGGCGAACGCTCTTTCACCTATTGGCGCAGCCAATCGGCGGCGCGTTTGCTCGCCGACGATGAAGTGCTCGTGCGCGAAGCCCTGGCCGGAGCGCAAGCGATTTACTTTTCCGGGATCACGCTCGCCATTCTCGCGCCGGATCGCCGCCGATTCCTGCTTGGGGAAATCGCAGCGCAAAAGAAGGCCGGAAAACCGGTCGCCTTCGATCCCAACATCCGCCCGCGCCTTTGGGAAAGCGCCGATGCGATGCGGGCCGCAATCAAGGACGCCGCCGCCGTGTCGACAATCCTGTTGCCGAGCTTCGATGACGAGCGGATGCATTTCGGCGATGTTTCGCTGGCCGCCTGCGCGCGACGCTACAGCGGTGTCGGCGTGGCCGAAATCATGGTCAAAAACGGCGGCGGACCGATGCTGTACGCCGATGGCGGCGGCATGATCGAAATCGTCGGGTTGCCAATTGTCGAGCCGGTGGACACGACCGGAGCCGGGGATGCCTTCAACGGCGCCTTCCTTGCCGCCCGACTTGCCGGGGCGGTTGCCGATGCCGCTGTGCGCCAGGCGCACGAATGCGCATCCGCGGTCGTTCGCCATCGCGGCGCCCTGATTCCGATGCCATAGCGGGCAGCCGCGCGCCAATCGTGGCTTGCAGCAACCGCCAGATCGTTCATTGCCTTCTCAAATCCCGGTGCGGCAAGGCTCCCCGGTCTTGGTCCGGAAAACGGCTGAAGACCGAACACCTCGACTTTGTGTCGGCGAATGCGGCAGCAGGCCAAAACCGTCGACCGCAAAGCAGTTTCCTGCCCCGTCTACCCGGCCGCTCTCATTCGAGGCTCCTGAGCCGCGAACCCATCCGCATTGCGCGCTGCTTCTTCCGCGCGTGCCGCGGCGCCTTCGGGCGAACATCCCAAGGCCCTCAAAATGGCGCGAAGAAAATCCGGAATCGCCTTCGCGTCGGACTTTCCGGCGCCGAACAGGAACGCCGCCTGCTCGACAAGCGCTACGACGATGCGGACGGCGATGTCGACGGAACCGACTCCCGAGTTGTCCGGACTCCTGCGCATTGGTCAAATCTCCCCGAAGGCGCGCCTGCACTGCCTCGGCGACATTCGGCAACGCGACGATGGCGCGCGACACGAGGCGCGCCTGAATCGGCGCGCCGGCAAGGTCTCTTAGGAAAATCGTCAATGCCGTCGCCATACGGGTCAAAGGCTCGCCCACGGCCAGACGGGCGGGCTCATGGCGTTCCGCCAGCTCGGCGATGAGCGAATCGCCCAAAGCGGCTTCGAGAGAAGCAAGGTCCGGGAAGTGAAGATAGAACGTGCCCTTTGCCATGCCCGCCGCCTGCGTAACGGATTCGATCGTCACCGAAGGCGCATTCGGGTCGGCGTAACAAAACCGCGCGGCCTCGAGAATTGCCGCACGCGTGCGGGCCCGTTTCTCGCGGCCGATTTCCGCGCGACGCTCAAGATTGATTCGCGCCATGCCCATTCCTTTCCCGTTGTCCGGAACGCCGCTGCCCCGGGCGGTTGCCCGGCGTCGAAGCCGGCGTATCGGCTTTCGCGCTTCCCGATTGCGGCCTCGTTGTCACCGAGGCCGCAACCGATCCTTGTCGCCTATCGACGGCGGTCCATTCGCGCCGCCCGATCGAACCGAGCCCGTACGGATCTGGCGCCCCGGCAGGTCATTGCGGGCCGCGGCCCAAGATATGACCCAAGGGCATCGCCAAGCACCGCCCCCGGATTTTCGCTTTCGCCCGAATGACGCCAGCATACAACCCTATCAGGACGAACCAACAGTGCGCCCTTCGACGAAATGCCGCGGAACTGCGCCCACGCCAGACGCGGGTCGAACAGATCGCCGTCGATATGCCCGATACGAACCGCGTCGAGCGGCAGGTCGTGCGCGGCGGCAAGGGCGGCGGCGGCGGAACACCAATCCTGGCCTTCCTCTCCGGCGACAAGCAGCCAGCGTCCGGGTTTGACCAGGTCTTTCATCGCGCTCCTGTTTCCATAAGCATCATCGATCCAGGCATGCGGCAGCGGGCTGCCGGGAAAGGTGCCTGGCTCGTAGAGCCGGATATCGTCAATGGCGTCCGGCTCCGCCGACCCGTCCGGGACAATAGCCGCCGACCGGTAGCGATAGCCATATTCGACGTTCAGCTCATTGGCTTCCATGCTGAGCGCGCGGATCACCCTGAGCGCGCCCTGCCGGCGTTCCTCATCCTCCGGCCGGTCGCTCAACACACGCTTCACCTGCGCCCAGTTTTCTTCGGCCGTCAGTTCGTGCGAAAGGCCGAAAGCCCGGCCAATGCCCAAATGCGCCATCGAGTTTTCCATCGAGCGCTGGACGTTTCGTCCGTCGACGGGCCGCCGCTCGGCTTCGTAGGTGTCGAGTATGGTCTCGTCGGCCTGCCCCTTGAGGACGGCGGCGATTTTCCAGCAGAGATTGTGCGCGTCCTGGATGCCGCTGGTCAGTCCCAGGCCGCCGGTAGGCGGATGGCGATGGGCGGCGTCGCCGACAAGGAACACCCGCCCTTCGCGGAACTTCGCCGCGATCATGCCTTCGAGCGCCCAGCGGGTAACCTTGTGGACGGTTATCGGCAGGTCGGGAATCCCGAGGGCAAGGCGCATGTTGGCCACGATCTGCGCGTCTGTGAAGTCCCTGGGCGCATCGCCGAGATAGGTGATGTGGAAAACCCATTCCTCGCTTTCGGGACCCCAGCGCGTCGGTCCCATCGGAACCAGTACTGCCATCTCGCCGATCGCCGGGCACCAGATCCAGCGGATGAGCACGTCGGGGTCTTTCGCCAGACTAGAGAGGTCGGCGGAGACATGGGCGCTCGCCGTTTGCGCGATCACCCCCATCCCTTCATTGGCGATGCCGACCAATCGCGGAACCGTCCTGCCGCCGTCGCAGCCGAGCAGGTAGCGTGCGCGAACCGTGTACTCGGCGCCGGTGTCGTGATTGCGGATCCAGGCCGTGACGCCATCGCCATCTTGCTCAAGTCGCGTGAGTTCGTGATGGAAGCGGACATTGCCGGGATTGAGCGCCTCGGCGCGCGCCTTCATGATCGGTTCCAGACGAATCTGCGGCAGGTTGGCGGTGCGGCAGGGACTCGCCTGCACCCAGTTGAGATTTTCGTAGCCGCACCCCCAGGATTCGATCTTGGCGATCAGGCTGCCCATGGCCGGATCGGCCCCGGCGAACCCGGCGTACCAGCCCATGGCCCGCATGTTCTCGGCCGGCGTGCTCTGGGCGTAGATCGCATCGGCGATGCCGGCGTCCTCGAGGATCTCCATCGTGCGCTGGTTAAGCACATGCGCCTTGGGAAGAATCGAGGTCGTTGGAAAGGCGTTGACGAGGGAGATGCGCGATGCCGAGTTGCGACAGCAGCATCGAGCTGGTCAGGCCGGCGCCGCCGCCTCCGACGACAAGGACGGGCACGTCAAGGTCGGCTGCCGTGGACGGGTGTTCTTGGTTCATGCTGCGGTCTCCTCCGTTGGTTTTCTGTAGTCCTCGGGTCCGGTCGCAACCGGCGGGCATCGAGCCGGTCGCGACTGGCGAAACGGTGCGCCGCCGCTCGCGGCCTGCGGCACATTTTCAGGGTTGTCGTTCTCCCCCCCCCCCCGTCAATTCTGGTATTGACTATATGGTCATTTTGAGATTATCGTCAATTTGAAATCGGAGGGAGGAACCGATGACGATAATTTTCATGCCGCGCACCAACGCGGCGGAGCGGCCCTTGCACATGAATGGCTCCGGATCCCGTCGGTTCGGGAGGGCCAAACCGTGAAAACGATAAGAATCTCGCTGCGCCGACAGCTCCTGAAAACCATCCTCGTCGTCCTGCCCAAGGTGATGAACAGCGCGGCCAAACGTGCGCCCGCCTATGCCGAGCGATTGAAGCAGCGCGATGTCGTCGCCTGGATCGGACTCATGGACGGAAGCATCGGCCGCATCGTGGAAATCCGCGGCGGCCGGTTCAATTCGCGTCCCGGCAAATCCGACGCCGCCCAGGTGACGATGAAGTTCAAGGACGTGGCGACGGCGTTGAAATTCGTTCTGCCCGGCCGCGACCAGGGCGAGATCATCCATGCGGCCAAGAATTTCAAGATGGCCGCCGCCGGCCCCGACGAAACGCTGGTCTGGTTTACCCAAACCCTTGCGATGAGCGACACGGCAAGCCTGCCAATGGGCACGGTCATGCCGGATGGCAGCCGGCGCTTCACCACCGGCACCAATGGCGGGCCCCTGTTTGTCTATGTCAAGGACGGCCGCATTCTGCGCGTGACGCCGATCGAGTTCGATGCTTCCGACCCCGAGACCTGGACGATCGAGGCGCGCGGCCGGAAATTCAGCCCGCCCCGCAAGGGACTGGTCGCGCCGCACGCGTTGACGCTGAAATCGCTGGTCTATTCCGACAAGAGAATCCTGCATCCGATGAAGCGGGTGGATTTCGATCCCGATGGCGAGCGCAACCCGCAAAATCGCGGCAAGTCCGGTTATGTGCGGATCAGCTGGGACGAGGCGTTCGACCTCGTCGCCCGGGAAATCAAGCGCCAGAAACGCGTACACGGGCCGGGCTCAATCACCTTCCCGATGTCATCGCACCACCAATGGGGCAATGTCGGTTACTACCTCAGCGCGCTGATGCGCTTTGCCAACCTGATCGGCTTCACCCGCATGGCCGCGAACCCGGACAGCTGGGAAGGCTGGTACTGGGGCGCCATGCACCACTACGGCAATTCGATGCGGGTGGGGGTGCCGTCCGGTTATGGCGGCGTCGAGGACGCGCTCAAAGAAGCCGAGATGATGGTCTTTTGGTCATGCGATCCCGAAAGCACCAATGGCGCCTATGCGGGATTCGAGGGCACGCCGCGGCGGCTTTGGGCCAAGGAACTGGGCGTGGAATTCGTTCATATCGATCCGCACATGAATCCGACCGCTCAGCTTCTGGGCGGGCGCTGGATCCCGGTCCGGCCGCAGACGGACGCGGCATTGGCGCAGGCGATCATGTATGTCTGGGTGACCGAGGGGCTCTACGACAAGGACTATGTCGCCACCCGGACCACCGGCTTCGAGGAATGGAAGGCCTATCTTCTGGGCGAGGCCGACGGCGTGCCGAAGACGCCAGAGTGGCAAGAGGCCGAGACGGGAGTGCCTGCCAAGGACGTCCGGGCGCTGGCCCGCAAATGGGGCAATCGCAAAGTCTATCTGGCGATCGGCATGACCGGCGCCGGGTTCGGCGGCGCCGGGCGCGGCGCAACCGGCCAGCAATGGGCGCGCTCAATGGTCATGATGATGGCCATGCAGGGCTGGGGCAAGCCGGGGGTCAACATCGGCGGGTTGCAAATCGGCGTTCCCTCAGACGTGCACTTCTATTTCCCGGGCTATGCTGACGGAGGCATTTCCGGCGAGCTCAATTTCAACGCCAACGCCGCCAACAACTACCAGCGCATGCCGCATGTGCTGACCATCAACCCGGTCAAACAGCAGGTGCCGCGCCAGCAATTGCCTGACGCGATCATTGACGGCCATGCCGAGGGCTACGTCTGGGATGGCATGAGCCAGGAGGCGCAGTTCGCCCCCTTCACCTACCCGATGCCGGGCTATTCGCCGATCCACATGATCTATCGCTACGGTGGATCGGCGCTGAGCACGGTCACGAAATCGGGCCGCTGGATCGAGGCCTATCGGCACGACAGCATCGATTTCGTCGTCAACCAGTCGATCTGGATGGAGGGCGAGGCGCAATTCGCCGATGTCATCCTGCCCGCCTGCACTGCGCTCGAACGCTGGGATATCGGCGAATGGTCGAATGCCGGGGGCTATGGCCATCACGGATTTCTTACGGTCAACCACCGCATCATCGCGATGCAGCACAAGTGCATAGAACCCTTGGGCGAGTCGAAGTCGGACTACGACATCTTCACCGGCATCCTGAATCGGATGGGCCTCGGCTCGATGTTCACCGAGGGCGGCGGCGAGCTCGATTGGGTCAAGCGGGTGTTCGACGGCTCCGACCTGCCCGACCAAGTCAAGTGGAAGGAGTTTTGCCGCAAAGGCTATTTCGTCGTGCCGCCGGAGAAACCGGATCTGCGCCAGCCGGTCGACATGCGCTGGTTCGCCGAGGGTCGCAAAAAAGACCTGCCGGAGCCCTCGCCCTTGCCGTCGCAATTCGCCGAGGAGTTTCTCGAGGGATTGCAAACGCCGAGCGGCAAGCTCGAATTCGTCCCGGAAATCCTCAAGCGCAACACGGCCGATAATCCCGAGCGCCCGCCGCTCAACCGTTACCTGCCATCTTGGGAGGGAATGCAAAGCGAGCTGGCGCGGCGTTACCCGCTGCAACTGATCGCCACCCACAGCCGCTACAGTTTCCACACTTTCGCCGATGGCAAGAACAGCGCCGTCAACCAGATCGAGGATCATCGCGCACTGATCGGCGGACACCGCTTCTATCTGTTGCGGCTCAATCCCGAGGATGCCGCCGCCAAGGGCATAGGCCATCGCGACCTGGTCAAGGTTTTCAATGACCGCGGGGCTGTCATCTGCGCCGCCGACGTCTCGCCGCTCGTGAAGCAGGGCGTCGTCAAGTCCTACGAGGCGAGCGCTGAATTCGAGATGATCGAAATCGCCGGCGAGACCGTCGAGATCGGCGGCTGCCTGAACCTGCTCACCCCGGACAGGTCGCAAACCAAGGGCACCAGTTCGATGGCGCCCAATTCCTGCCTGGTCGCCATCGAGAAATGGCGCAACGCCCAGGCTTTCATCGCAGAGCGCACCCAGTTGGAGGCGGCCGAATGAGCAAGTGGAACCTGATCGTCGACGTCCCCCTCTGCGAGAACTGCCACAATTGCGTGATCGCCGAGCGTGACGAACATGTCGGCAACGACTTCCCCGGCTATGCCGCGCCGGCCGCCGCGGTAGGCGACAGCACCATCCGCATCCTGCGTCGCGTGCGGGGCGGCGCGCCGATGGTCGAGACCACCTATTTGCCGGTGATGTGCAACCACTGCGACGACGCGCCGTGCCTGCGTCACGCCCCCGACGCCATCCGCAAACGCGACGACGGCATTGTCATCATCGATCCCGCGAAGGCCAAAGGCCGCCGGGACATCGTCGATGCCTGCCCTTACGGCGCCATCGTCTGGAATGGCGAAAGCCAGGTCCCGCAGAACTGGATCTTCGACGCCCACCTTCTCGACGCGGGCTGGAAACAGCCGCGTTGCAAGCAGGTGTGTCCGACCGAAGCCATCGAAGCGGTGAAAATCGACGATGCGGACATGCGGAACAAGGCCGCCCGTGAGGGCTTGCGGGTACTCAATCCCGAGCGCGGGACAAATCCGCGGGTTTGGTATCGCGGTCTCGACCGCTGGCTGACCTGCTTTATCGGCGGCAGCGTCAGCGCCGAGACGGGAGGCATCATCGATTGCGTCGCCGGCGCCGAAGTCAGGCTGATCGGCAATGGCGTTCGTCTGGCCACGGCCGCCACCGACGCTTTCGGCGATTTCCGGTTCCCCGGACTGACGCCCGACAGCGGCGCCTACCGCGTCGAAATCGACCACAGGCTGGGCCGTGCGAATGCCGACTGCAGTCTCGGAGAGAGCGTCTATCTGGGCGAATTGCGGCTGAGCCCTGCTCCCGCGACCGCAGCGACCTGACCGTCGGGCTACCGACCCATCTGGAGGAGGACTGGACCATGACCAAACCATTTGATCCGAAAGTGTTCCGGCTCGGCTACATCGCGCTGGAATGCGCCGATCTCGAGCGCACCCGCGACCACTATGTCGAGACCCTCGGCATGACCGAAATGGCGCGGGGCCACGACGGCGAAGTTTACCTTTCGCTCGGCGCCGACCACCACAACATCGTCCTGCGCCCGGCGGCGCAGAAGGCGCTGGTGCATCAGGGCTATCAGTTGAAGCCGCATCACACGGTCGCGGAAGTCGCCCGCGACGTGCAGGCGTTGGGCCTCAAGGCCACGATCAAAACCGACAGCCAGCCCGGCGTCGCCGAACTGGTCGAGGTCGAGGCCCCGGGCGGAGTGATGTTCCAGCTGTTCAACGAGATCGCGATGCCGTGTCCCGGCTGGAAGGAAACCGGCGCATCGATACTGCGCCTCGGCCACCTCGCGGTGATCAGCGCCGAGGCCGAAAAGCTGTTCCAGTTCTACACCGACTTCCTCGGTTTCGCCTACACCGACGACATCGCCGGCGTCGCCCGCTTCATCACCTGCAACCGCGACCACCATGTGGTCAACGTCGTTGGTCTGCCCGATAATCGCGTCCACCACATCGCTTTCGAACTGAAGGCCAGCGCCTTTCATGTTTCCGCCTGCGATGCCCTTCGTCGCGCCGGCGTCGACCAGTTGTGGGGTCCCGCGCGTCATACGGCCGGGCACAACATCGCCGGTTATCACTACGACCCCAACAAGGTGATGATCGAGTTCTACACCGAGATGGACGTTTTCGTGCCTGAACTCGGCATTCAGGAGCCGCGCCCGTGGCACGAGATCAACCCGCTGAAGCCCCGCAGCTGGCCGCTTGAGAACATGAACGCCTGGGGAGCGCCCTTCGAGTTCAATTTCGTCACCGGCTGACGCGGAAATTTCGCGAGCCACAAGTCTCAAATGCCCGCGCCGCGCGGCGGCGCGGGCAATGCCAGGCCCTTGGAGAAAAGTCATGAGGCTCATCCGCTTTTCCGTCGGCAAAGCTCCCGCGGTTTCCGGTCTCGTCAAGGACGGCCGCGCCTATGCGCTGTCCGATATTCTTCCCGACGCGCCCCACGATATGCTCGGCGTGATCGCCGATTGGGATCGCATTGGCGCGAAGCTGGACCCCGGCGCGGCCAAAGGAATGCCGCTCGATCGGGTCAAACTGAGAGCGCCCATTGCAAGGCCCGGCAAGATTCTCGCCATCGGGCTCAATTACGCCGATCACATCGAGGAATCGAAGGACGCCGGGATTGCCATCCCGACCGAGCAGGTCTGGTTCTGCAAGCACACGACTTCGGTCAATGATCCCGACGGCGACATCGAGTTGCCGAAGGTCTCGCCGATGCTCGACTATGAGGTCGAACTGGTGGCGGTGATCGGCCGTCGCGGACGCCACATCAGCCGCGACGATGCGCCAGCCCATGTCTTCGGCTATTGCGTCGGCAATGACGTCACTGTGCGCGACTGGCAGCACAGGACGCCGCAATGGATGCTGGGCAAATCCTTCGACACCCACTGTCCCTTCGGCCCGGCGATCGTCACCGCCGACGAAGTCGGCGATCCGCACGGGCTCGATATCCGCTGCTTCGTCAATGGCGAACGCCGCCAGAATTCGAACACGCGGCATTTGGTGTTCAATCTCTGGGACCAGATCGCCCATCTTTCCCAAGCGATGACGCTCGAGCCCGGCGACCTGATCTTCACGGGCACGCCGGGCGGCATCGGATTTGGCTCGAAACCCTACCGCCCGCTCAAGGTTGGCGACGTGGTGCGCTGCGAAGTCGCGGGAATCGGCGAAATCGAAAATCGCGTCGTCGCCGAGGGATGATGCGGGAAATGCGTCCAGGGGAGAGAGATGAGGATGCCCGTCGCGACCATATCCGATATCGACTCCATCGAGGCGACGCCGCTTTCCGCGCGCGCCCTGCCGCCAAACACCTATGCCGCGTTGCAGGCGACCGCGCTGCGGACGCCGGACGCGCCGGCGCTGTCGTTTTTCCTGACGGCGGAGTCGTTCGAGCACGCGCACACATGGACCTATGGCGAACTCCTCGCCGAGATCACGCGCGCCGCCAATTTGTTCCACGCCCACGGCGTGACGCGCGATGCGCCCGTCGCCTTTGTGCTGCCCAATCTTCCCGAAACCCATTTCACGATCTGGGGCGGCGAGGCGGCGGGCGTGGTCTTCGCGGTCAACCCCTTGCTGGAGCCCGCCCATATCGCCGAACTGCTCCGCGTAGCCCGCGTCCGCATGCTGGTGACCTTGGCGCCGACCCCGCTGCCGGGCGATCTGTGGTCCCGCCTGTCGCCCCACCTTGCCACGCTCCCGGACCTTCAAATCGTCGCCTGCGTCAGTCTCGAGCCTTACCTCTCGAGCGAACGCGCGCCGGCATTCAGCCAGGCGGCCGAGAATGCACGGTCGACGACGCTGCCGGCGAAGGTGATCGATTTCCGCGCCGAGTTGGCGAAGCAGCCTTCCGATCGATTGATCGCAGGCGATTTTGCGGGGCCGCGAGACCGGTCCTCCTACTTCTGCACCGGGGGCACGACCGGCCTGCCGAAAATAGCCGTTCGAACCCACGGCAACGAAGTGTTCGATGCCTGGGCTGTCGGGCAAATCCTCTGCGCTCCCAAGGCGCCGCGCACGTTCTTTTGCGGCCTGCCGCTTTTCCACGTCAACGCCCAACTGGTCACCGGCCTGATCCCCTGGATGAATGGCGATCATGTCGTCATCGGAACGCCGGAAGGCTATCGCGGCGAAGGTGTTCTCGCCAATTTCTGGAAGATCGTGAACCATTACAGCGTGACGATGTTTTCCGGGGTTCCGACCATCTTCGCCGCCCTTTTGGCGGCGCCCGTCGGCGACAATGACATTTCCAGTCTCGACTTTGCGATCTGCGGCGCGGCGCCGATGCCGGCCAACCTCATCGGATCCTTCGAGACGGCGACCGGGGTTAAGATTCTGGAAGGCTACGGACTGACCGAAGCGGCCTGCGTTTCGTCGGTCAATCCGCCGGAGGGCGAAAGGCGGGCCGGGTCGATCGGTCTGCGCCTTCCCTATCAGGAGATGCGCGTCGTCATCCCCGATGACGAAGGAAAATTCGTTCGATCGGCGGCCGTCGACGAAAACGGCCTTATCGCAATTCGCGGCCCGAATGTGTTCAGCGGCTACCTGCACGCCGAACACAACGAAGGCTTGTGGCTCGAAATCGATGGTGAAGCCTGGCTGAACACCGGCGATCTCGGCCGCCAGGACGCGGACGGCTATTTCTGGCTTTCCGGGCGCAAGAAGGAACTCATCATCCGCGGCGGACACAACATCGATCCCAAGATCATCGAAGAGGCGCTGAGCCAGCATCCCGCTGTCGCTCTGGCCGCCGCCATTGGCAGCCCGGACCCCCAAGTCGGCGAAATCCCCGTCGCCCATGTCCAGATCAAACCGGGCGCCGAGGTCACCGAGAAGGAATTGCTCGACTTCGCCGCAAGCATGATTCCCGAGCGCGCCGCCGTTCCCAAACGGATCAGGATATCCGACGCATTGCCGAAAACGGCGGTCGGGAAAATTTTCAAGCCGGCTTTGCAGCAACTGGAAATCGACGAAACGATCCGCGAGGAAGCCCGGCGCGTCGGCGCCGCGCTTTCGGAAGTGAAAGTGGAGCGCGATTCCCGCCTTGGCATGGTCACGAAAGTGCGGACCGAGACAAACGAGCGCCAATTGCGCGAGGCGCTGGACCGCTTTTCCTTCAAGGTCGAATTCCTGTGAACGCCGCTGGCGCGACAAATCGGCGGAGCGCTTTTGACGGCTGTCAAAGTCGCGGAACACCGGCGCGCGCCGGGAGAAATCGCTCGAATCCTTTCGCGGACCGGGCTCGGCTCAGACGCGCCCGGGGCCCGTTTGCGGACCAATGGTCCGCGTCGCCGCGAAATAACGCAGTGCATCCTCGAGGGCGGTTCCGGCAACATCAGGAGAAAACAAAATGTCGCTCAAACTGAACATCGTCATCGGCTCCACCCGTCCCGGCCGCGCAGGTCCGGTCGTGGCGCAATGGTTTCACGAGCTGGCGACCGCGCAAGGCGATTTTGAGGCTAACCTTGTCGACCTCGCCGAATTCAGCCTCCCCCTCCTCGACGAGGCGGCTCACCCGATGAAGCGGCAATACGCCGATGAACCGACCAAGCGCTGGAGCGCCAGCGTCGCATCCGCCGACGCCTTCGTTTTCGTAACGCCCGAGTATGATTATTTCGCGCCGGCCTCGCTGGTGAACGCCATCCAGACAGTCTTGCTTGAATGGGGTTACAAGCCGGCCGGGGTGCTGAGCTATGGCGGCGTCTCCGGCGGGCTGCGCTCGACCCAGGTCCTGCGCCAGTTGCTGGGCAATGTGAATGTCCACGCCCTGCCGCAAAGCGTGCCGGTCCCGTTCTTTTCGCAGCACATCCAGGAAGGCGTCTTCCGTCCGAACGACCTGGTTCGCGACGGCGCGATGCTCATGCTCGGCGAGCTTCACAAATGGGCGCGCGCCCTCAAGGCATTGCGCGACGAACAGGCTGCAATGCGCGCGGCGCAAGGCGCCAAGGGCTGATCTTCGGAATACGGGTTCTGAAACCATGACAACCTCGCCGTTGTTCCAACCGTTGACCCTTCCCAATGGCGTTGTCCTGAAAAACCGGATCGCCAAGGCGGCGATGGAGGAGAATCTCGCCGATGGCGAACATGCGCCAGGCGGGAAACTCCGGCGCCTGTATAAAACCTGGGCCGCCGGCGGCGCCGGGCTGATCATCACCGGCAATGTCATGGTCGATGCGGCGGCCATGACCGGCCACGGCGGAGTGGTGGTCGAAGATCGCGAGCATTTGCATGCCCTGAGGAAATGGGCCAAGGCGGGACGCGGGCATGGCGCGCGAATGCTCATGCAAATCAACCATCCCGGCCGGCAAATGCGGGCGGCGTTGGGTCAACAAACGATCGCGCCGTCCGCGCCGCCGCTGGAGTTTGGCCAATGCTCCGGATATTTTTCGCCGCCTCGCGAAATGACGGATCGCGATATCCAGGAAGTGATCGCGCGCTTCGTCGAAACCGCGGGGATTGCCGAAGATGCGGGCTTCGGCGGCGTTGAAATCCACGCCGCGCATGGCCATTTGCTGAACCAGTTCCTGTCACCCCTGACCAACAGGCGAACCGATCAATGGGGCGGCGCGCTCGACAATCGCGCAAGGCCGCTGGTCGAAATCACTCGGCGCATACGAAAGCTGGTTGCCCGCGACTTTTGCGTCGCCGTCAAAATCAATTCCGCCGATTTCCAGCCCGGCGGTTTCGACATCGATGACGCCATGCGGGTCGTCGGGATTCTCAACGATCTCGATGTCGATTTGATCGATATTTCCGGCGGCAACTTCGAAAGCCCGGCCATGCAGGGCCGCGTCGCCGATGGGCGGACGCTGGCGCGCGAAGCCGATTTCCTCGAATTCGCCAAGGAAATCCGGACAGTCGCCAAAATGCCGATCATGCTCACCGGCGGCATACGCGACAAGGCGGCGGCCGAAAAAGTCATCGGCGAAGGCGTTTCGATAGCCGGAATGGCGACCGCCCTGGCCTTCAGTCCCGATCTTCCACATTACTGGGCAAAGGGCGAACCGGAAGGTGTCGTCGCGCCCGGCGTGCAATGGAAAAACATGTCGCTCGCCGCATTGGCGGCGCGCGCGGTCACCGATGACCAACTGCAACGGCTTGGCCGGGGAAAGGCGCCCAAGCGCCATATCCGGCCGGCTATGGCGCTTGTCCGGGCGCAGGCAAGGTCCGCTCGAAGCGCGCGGAAATACGCAAGATGGTTTTCGAAACGGGCAGAAAAGGGAGGAGAATGATGAACCAGCAAACACGGATAGCGGCGACAAAACTCCAGCATCACGTTTTCTATGTGAGCGATCTCAAGCGTTCCAACGACTTCTATACCAAGCTGTTCGACATCCAGTTTTCGGCCCTGAACCACCCGGACTCCAGCGCGGCCATGCGACTGGCGAACCAGGGAGATGAACTTCCTCTCCTTCGGCCACTATCACCACGACATGTGCCTCGTGCTGCATCGCTCGCTGCAACTGGACAACAACTCCATGCTCTCCTTCACGCTCGCGATGCGCGACGGGCAGGCGTTCGACACGGTTTTGAGCCGGGCGAAGAGCATGGGGTTGGCGGTTCGCGAAGGGCGGCTGCTGGCGTCGGCCAAACCGGTCGCCCGCGCCTTCAGCATCCAAGACCCTGACAGACACTGGATCGAAATCATTCTGGAGAACTGAGCCATGAGCAATTCAGCGTTCATCCCGCCAAATGTCCTTCCGCCGCTTCTTCAGAAGTTCGCACCGCTTTTGAAACGCAAATGGTTTCGCGAGTTGGTGCTTCTCTGGCCGACGCTGACGCGACGCCGGTTCTCGAACAAGACCGAGGATTACGGCGTGTTCAAACCGTCGCTCGTCGGCCATTTCGGCCAGCTTGCCGTCTATGTCCAGGATATCGCACGCAGCCGAATCTGGTATCAAAAGGTCGCCGGCCTGACGCACAGCCGGACGTCGGATCCCGAACCTCATCCGTCCAAGCCGGGCTGGACGCTGCGCGCCTGCTACATGAGCGCCAAGGAGCACGACGAGTGCCTCGTTCTGCTGGAAGAACGCGACCCGTCGGGCAAAATGTCGGTTCCGTCGGGGATGAGCTTTTTCCACTTCGCCCTCGAAGTCGAGGGCAACCGGAAGGAGGATGTCTTCGCTTTCGCCGCCCAGCAGAAGCGCGACGGCTTCCACCTCAACTACGGACCGGTGCAGCACAACAGCGAACCGCCGGACGGCGACGGCGAGACCGGCGGCAATGTCGCCTGCTATCTCTACGATCCCGATTGGCACAACGTCGAATTCTGCGGCGCGATGGACACGATCGAAAACTACCGGGCGCGCTACGGCGACAAGAAGGGCAGCGACCGGAATTGACGGCAAGCTGGAACCAGAAATGCGGGCGTCGACGCCTTGGGGCCTGACGCCCGGTTTCGGCGCCCGGCAAACCATCGCCGGGAGACTTTTCATCGGTCGCCTTTGCCTTCCGTCCGGAAGACGAAATCGGAGTCGGCGAGGCCGCGAAAGCGTCCCTCGATCACATGGGTATGGCCGGCGCCCGGATCGGCGTCGCGCGCCGCCGGCGACAAGCCCTGCCATGCCGAGGTGACCAGCATGCGGTCGAGATCGGGCCCGACAAAACACGGGCAGCTGGTCTGGCCGGCCGGCACTTCGAAGGTTTCGACCAAATGGCCATCCGGAGCGAAGCCGGAAACCGACCCGCCGCCCCAGGCCGCGTTCCACATGACGCCGTCGGCGTCGACGACCGAGCCGTCGAAATGGCCGCCGAGCGGCAGTTCCCGGCCGGAGAGAAACCGTTCCGGTTCGCCAATCGGCCGGCCATTCGCCGGATCGACCGCCACGCGCCAGACGGTGTTAACCGCGGTGTCGGCAAAACAGGCGGTGGCGCCATCGGGCGAAAAGCAGATCGAATTGGGGATGGTGATATCGGGGTAAAGGCGTTCAACCGTCACACCGTCGGACCAATAGATCGAACCTGCGTGTTTTTCCGCTTTTTTGCCCATCGTGCCAATCCACAATCGACCTGATGTATGCACGCGGCCGTCATTCGAGCGGGTTGCGGCGTTGCCGGATTCGAGGGGAACCAGAAGCGACAACGCGCCATCGGCGCGACGGCGTTGATAAAGCCCGTCATCCATGGCGATCAACTGGCGTTCGTCGTCGATGCGCGCCACGAGGCTCGCCATGCGCGGCAGGTTGTGCGCGATGGTTACGCCGGCGCGAAAGCGGTGCTCGATCAGCTTTCGCCCGACAATATCGAGCCACCAGGCGGTATCGGTCGCGCGCTCGTAGGAGGGCCCTTCGCCGAGTTCGCAGCAATCTCCGGGCAGTCGACGCGTGTTCGCTTTCGCCATCATGATCCGCGGTTCCTCATTTGCCCCAGCGCAGCGCCAACACATCGGCCTCGCGCGCCAGCCAGAGCAGGCGCTCGCGTATGCGCTCCGACATCGGCTTCAGCGGATGGCGGACATGGTCGCTGCCGATGACGCCGCCGGCGGCGAAGACGGTCTTGGCGGCGCGCAACCCGCATTGACGGTTCTCGTGGTTGATCAGCGGCAGGCAGCGGCGCCACCCGTCGAAGGCCGCGTCGAGACGGCCGGCGCGATAGTCCATGACAATCGGCCGGATTCGTTCGGGAAACAGCGCCGAGGTCATCGTTCCGGTCGCGCCGGCGTCGAGATCGGCGAGCAGCGTCACCGCCTCCTCCCCGTCGAACGGACCCTTGATACGGTCGCCGCCGGCGGCGATCAGCGCCGCCAGCTTGTCGGCGGCGAAAGGCGTCTCGATCTTGAAATAGGAGACGTTTTCCAATTCGCGCGCCAGCCGCGCCAGCAGCTCGACCGGCATCTGCACGCCCGACAAGGGCGCGTCCTGAACCATCACCGGAATGGCGATGGCGTCGTTGACGGCGCGGAAATGCTCGAAAATGCCTTGCGGCGCCGGTTGCAGGCCGACGCCGTGATAGGGCGGCATCATCATCACCATCGACGCGCCGAGCGCCGCGGCGGCGCGGGCCCGGCTAACGACGATGTCCGTGGAGAAATGGCTGATGGTGACTATGACCGGAACCCGGCTGGCGGCATGATCGAGGCAGAGCCGCATCAGCAGCGCGCGCTCCTCGTCGGAGAGCACGAATTGCTCGGAATAATTGGCGAGAATGCAAATGGCGTCGACGCCCTGGTCGACCATGCAATCGATGACGCGGCGCATTCCGTCCGCGTCGAGGCGGCCGTCGTCATGGAAAGGGGTTGGCGCAACCGGCAGGATACCGGACAGAATCCCGGTCATGGCGTTTCCTTTCGCTTCGTCGTGGGTCATGGCCCCGCGCCCGACATACGGCGCACCCGAGCGAGGCCCGCCAGGGTAACCATCCCGGCATCGTGGCGAAAAGCGCGCGCGCCATGCGCGGCCAAAGCTTCTCCATAGGCTTCCGCCAGCGGGCCGGCGCCGACAATATGGACTTCCCGGCTCGACCAAAGGCCGCCGATCGCCGCCAGTTCGGCGCCGATCAGCAGGCCGGACAGGCGCGAGCGAGCAGCGACAGCGCCAAGTCCATGCAACAAACCAGCCGCGCGAATGCCGAAAAGGTCGACCGTCAGCCGCGCCGGATTGGCAAGCATGGCGGAAACCGCCTCGGCGAAGGCGGCTTTGTCCATGCCTTCGGCGGCGATCGAATGGCGCAGGAGCGTGTGCGCGCCAATCGCCGCGAACAACTCGCCTGTCATCGCCGTGGTGAAACCGGCGACGCGGCCGGCCTCGATGCGGACCCATTTGCCGTGGGTGCCGGGCAGGCAGACGACGCCGTCCTCGATGCCGCCGGCGATCAAGCCGGCGAGTTGCGTTTCCTCGCCACGCATCACGTCGGGTGGCGATTCTTGACGCAGGCCCGGCACGATGCGCACCGCGATGCGACGATCCCGCGTCTCCACGGCCGCCAATCCGGCCTCATCAACCGGCAAACATGGAACGGCGCGGTAGCCGGCTTCGCGCCAGCCCTGCCGCGCGCCGGCCATGCCGCAGACCAGAACGGGAACCGGATTCTCGATCCGTGTGGGCAGCCAACCACCGACAAGTTCGAGCAGCGCCGGTTCGTAGCCGTCGGGCGTCAGATTGCTCATGCCGCGCGATGAAAAGGCGCGGGCCAGATTTGCGCCATCCGACCCCATGGCCCAGACGCGCAAGGCGCTGGTGCCCCAGTCGACGGCGATCCAGTCGAGTCCGGCGATGAATTTGGGCGCCGCCATCGCGGCTAGTCCACGAACGCGTCGACGACATGCCGACGGCCGAGCAGGAAAGCGTCGGCGACATGGATCATTGGCGACAGGTCCATGTCGACGCCGCTTGACAGGACCAGCGCCGCCATTTTCGCGTAGAGGCGCGTTTACTCGCCGCCGAGAGCGCCGGCGGCTTCGGGCGGGATGGATTGCGCGACGCCGTCGATGGCGAATTTCGCCCCGCCGTCGGTGAGCGCCATCGTCCCGCCATCGGTGTCGATGGCGATGGTCCAGGTCTGTTCGCCCTCGTGACGCCAGTCGAACTCGGCGGCCGCTTCGCCGCCGTGCGGGTGGAAAAAGGCCAGATGCGCCGCGATCGGCGTGTCGCAGTTTTGCGGAAAAAACAGGTCGGCGTAGGACAGATGAACCGGATCGGGCAGGACTTCGGTCAGGATCGACAGGGCGTTGATTCCGGGATCGAAGACGCCGAGGCCGCCTGCCCGCCAGATCCACGTCTGGCCCGGATGCCACCGGCGGACATCCTCTTTCCAGGTGATATGGAGGCGCTTCACCCGCTTGCCCTTGAGCCAGGCCTTGGCCGACGCCACGGCGGCGGCTTCGCGCGAATGCCAGGTCGCGTAGATCGACACGCCGGCGGCGCGCGCCAAGGCTTCCAGTTCCAGGCATTCCGCGACGGTCGCGCCGGGCGGCTTTTCCAGCATCACATGGCGACCGGCGCGGATCGCGGCGGCGGCGTATTCGAAACGCGGCGCCGGCGGCAGGCAGAGCGAAATGACCGGAATGTCGGCCCGCTCGCGCAGCATGACAGCGAAATCGTCGTAGGAGGAAACGCCGTCGACCGCCGCATGGCGCGAAACACTCGCCGCCAGTTCCCAATCGCCCGATGCGGCAATCGCCGGAACGTGCTGGTCACGGGCGATCTTGCCGATGCCGACAAGGGCGATTTTCATGCGCATCAATGCGAATCCTTGCCGACCGGCGCGCCGCGGCAACCTTTGAGGAAATCGAGGTCCGCGCCTGTATCCGCGCCTTCGACATGGGTCTGGTGCAGCCAGGCGTAGCCGCCGCCATATTGGCCATGGCGCGGCGTCCAGGCCGCGAGGCGGCGGGCCAGCTCTTCCTCCGAAATGTCGAGGTGGAGGCGACGGTTCGGCACGTCGAGCTCGATGAAGTCGCCATCGCGGACCACCGCGAGCGGACCGCCGGCGGCGGCTTCCGGCGACGTGTGCAGGCACACCGTGCCGTAAGCGGTGCCGGACATGCGGGCGTCGGAAATGCGCACCATGTCGGTGACGCCCTTGCGCAGCACTTTCGGTGGCAAGCCCATGTTTCCGACTTCGGCCATGCCGGGATAGCCCTTCGGTCCGCAGTTCTTCAGCACCATGACGCAGGTCTCGTCGATATCGAGCCCCTCGTCGTCGATCTTCGCCTTGTAATCGTCGATGTCCTCGAAGACGACGGCGCGGCCGCGATGGGTCATCAGATGGGGCGACGCCGCCGACGGCTTGAGCACCGCGCCCTTTGGCGCGAGATTGCCCCTGAGCACCGTGATGCCGCCCTGCCGGGTCAGCGCCTTGTCGACCGGCAGGATGACATCCTCGTTGTGGTTGACCGCGCCCTTGACCTCATCCCACATCGAGGCGCCCGAAACCGTGAGGGCGTCGCGGTGCAGCAGGCCGGCCTCGCCAAGCCGCTTGAGCACGACGGGCAAGCCGCCGGCATAGAAAAACTCCTCCATCAAATATTTTCCCGACGGCATCAGGTTGACGATGGTGGCGACATCGCGGCCGCAGCGGTCCCAATCGTCGAGCGTCAGGTCGACGCCGACGCGACCGGCGATGGCAAGCAAGTGGATTACCGCGTTGGTGGAGCCGCCGACCGCGCCATTGGCGCGGATGGCGTTTTCGAAGGCCGGCTTGGTCAGGATGTCGGAGGGTTTCAGATCGTCCTTGACCATCTGGACGATGCGCCGGCCCGACATCTGCGCCATGACGCGGCGGCGGCTGTCGACGGCGGGGATGGCGGCGTTGCCCGAAAGCGCCATGCCGAGCGCCTCGGCCATGGACGCCATGGTCGAGGCGGTGCCCATGGTGTTGCACGAGCCGGGCGAACGCGACATCGACGCCTCGGCCTCGAGGAACTCTTCCTGCGTCATCTCCCCGGCCTTCACGGCTTCGGAGAATTTCCACAAATGGGTGCCCGAGCCGACGCGCTCGCCGCGGAAATAGCCGTTGAGCATCGGGCCGCCGGTAACGACGATCGAAGGCAGGTCGGTCGAGGCCGCGCCCATCAACAGGCTCGGCGTGGTCTTGTCGCAGCCGACCAGCAGCACCGCGCCGTCCATCGGCTGGCCGCGCATCTGTTCCTCCACCGCCATGGCGGCGAGGTTGCGGAACATCATCGCGGTCGGCCGGAAGGCGCTTTCGGATGTGGAAAAAACCGGGACTTCGACCGGAAAACCGCCAGCCTCATACACGCCGTGTTTCACCCGCTCGGCGAGATCGGCGAGATGGGCGTTGCAGGGCGTGAGTTCGGACCAGGTGTTGAGGATGCCGATGACCGGGCGGCCATCGAACAGGTCATGGGGAAAACCTGATTCTTCACCGTCCAGCCGCGGTGATAGATCTGGTCGCGGCCGGCGCCACTACCGGACCACTCCTGCGAGGGCGCAGTCGGCGCAACCATTGTGCAGGCTGAAGCTCATGGTCCTGTCCCCGGAGAAGTGGTTTCCTGAGGAAACGGCGGTCGCCGTTTCCGGCGCGCTCAGCCCTGTTTGTGCTTGTAGTAGACATCGAGGAACACGGCGAGCATCAGCACTGTGCCCTTGATCACCTGTTGCCAGTCGATGCCGATGCCCATGATCGACATGCCGTTGTTCATCACGCCCATGATGCGCGAACACGACGATCAGCACGTTCGGCAGGCCCTTGTGCGCGCCAGTCGAGGAAAGCAAAGCCGACCAAGGCAGGCGCAAGAGGGGCGTTGCGAATGTAAATGGCGTCAGGTTCCTCCGCGAGGGCCATGGGCCTGCTGATGGCGACCACGCCGATCGCGACAGTGGTCATGCAGGGACCGGGCCGTCACGCCGATCAACTGGGCGGGCGGGTTGAACGGCCGGCGGAACCGATGGCGAAAGGGATCACGTCGGGAATGAAGCCAGAGCAACTGGAAGGGATTTCGGGCAGGGGCCGACCGACGACGCCGCCCGTCAGCGCCTGGCACATGACGACGACGCATGCCCGCCAGCGTGACGATGAAAGCCGGTATCTGTGATAGGCGGTGAAGTAGCCCTGCATTCCGCCGATAGCTGCGCCAAGAGGCAGACGATCGACACGATCAGCGGATTGCTGAAGATGCCGAGATAGGGCGGCCAGATGACCATCATCATGGCGGCAAGCGCGCCGATGAACCCCGCCACCGAGCCGACGCTGAGGTCGATATGGCCCGCCACGATGATCAGCAGCATGCCGAGCGCCATGATGACGATGTAGCTGTTCTGCAGGATGATGTTGGTCATGTTGACCGGCCGGAACAGCGTGCCGTTGGTCGTGAACTGAAAGAACATCATGATCGCCAGCAGCGACAGCAACAGCGCGTAATCGCGGATGTTGGCCCTGACGAATCGCATGAAATCCACAGGCGCCGGTTGGGCGGCTTCGCTGCGACAACATCTCCCCGTCCCTGTCCCACGACCGCATGATGGACCGCATGATTTTCTCCTGCGAGGCTTCCGCCGCCGGCATTTCGGCGACCATGCGCCCCTCGTTCATGACATAGATGCGGTCAGCGACGCCGAGCAGTTCCGGCATCTCGGAGGAGATGACGATGACTCCCTTGCCGGCTTCCGCGAGGCTGTTGATGATGCCGTAGATCTCGTATTTGGCGCCGACATCGATGCCGCGGGTCGGCTCGTCGAGGATCAGGACGTCCGGCCCGGCGAACAGCCATTTCGACAGCACGACCTTCTGCTGGTTGCCGCCCGACAGATTGACCGTCGTCTGGTAGACGCTGGACGAACGGATCGCCAGTTCGCGCCGGTACTCGTTGGCGACGCCGAGTTCGCGCAGATCGTCAACGACGCCGCGCGCGGCGACGCCGTCGAGATTGGCGAGCGTCACATTGTGCTTGATGTGGTCGATGAGCACGAGTCCGTAGGTCTTGCGGTCCTCGGTGACGTAGGCAAGACCGGCTTTTGAACCGTCCAGTCCGTTCACCTCGAACAGGGTGTCGCCGATCTCGGGCGGCGGCGGATAGCGGATCGGTGATTTCGCGGCCGACCATGGCCGTGATGATCCGGTCCTCGCTGACCTTGGCGGTGCGAGTGTCGCAGCGTCTCGACCGTCCGGCCGTCGCGGATGACGGTGATCCGGTCGGCGACCTTCGCACCTCGTTGAGTTTGTGGGTGATCAGGATCGACGATATGCCCTGTTGCGCCTTGCCGCAGCAGGTCGAGCAGCGCACCTGGATCGTGTTTCGTTCAGGCTCGATGTCGGCTCGTCGAGGATCAGCAGCTTGACCTTCTTGTTCAGCGCCTTGGCTATTTCGACAAGCTGCTGCTTGCCTGTGCCCATGTTGGTGATCAACGTGTTGGGATGCTCGCGCAGGCCGACCTTGGCGAGCAACTCCTTTGTGCGGGCGAAGGCTTCATACCAATCGATGACGCCGCGCCGCGCCGTTTCGTGGCCGAGAAAGATATTCTCGGCGATCGACAGCAACGGCACCAGGGCCAATTCCTGGTGAATGATGATGATGCCGACGCCTTCGGAATCGGCGATGGTGCGGAATTGCCGTTCCTCGCCCTCGAAATGGATGGACCCGTCGTAGGACCCGGCCGGATAAACACCCGACAGCACCTTCATCAGCGTCGACTTGCCGGCGCCGTTTTCGCCGACAACGGCGTGGATTTCCGCTGGCATGACCGACAGGTTGACCTCCGTCAGCGCCTTGACGCCGGGGAACGTCTTGGTGATGCCTCTCATCTCGAGGATGGGTTGCATGGCCGGTTGTCGCCTCCCGATGATTGCCGGACCGACGCGCGCGCCAAACGCCAGGCCGACAATGCGGCGAACGCCGGCGGAGCCGCGATGCGGGCCGGCGCGCAGGGCCGCCAGGCCTCGATTCGGTCTTACTTCAGTTCATCGGCCTTGATGTAGCCCGAGTCGACCAGCAGCCTGGATGTCGTCCTTGCCGACCGAGTGAGGCACCAGGGAGGTTGACGGCACGACCTTGACGCCATTGTCGTAGGTCTTGGTGTCGTTGACCCGGGTTCCTTGCCCCTTCATCACCGCGTCGACCATCTGGCCGTGACCGCCGCCAGTTCGCGCGTGTCCCTGAACACGGTCGAATACTGTTCGCCGGCGATCATCGCCTGACCGATGGCGCCTCGGCGTCCTGGCCGGTGACGATCGGCATTTCGGGGCGGGGCGCATAGCCGACGCCCCTCAAGCGACGAATGATGCCGCGCGACAGGCCGTCATAGGGGCGGCAGCACGCCATGGACCTTCTTGTCGGTGTAGTTGGCCGAAAGGAGGTTATCCATGCGGGCCTGCGCCACCGCGCCGTCCCAGCGTAGCGTGCCGACCTTTTCCATGCCCATCTGGCCCGAGACGACTGCGATGTCGCCGGCGTCAATCATCGGCTTCAGCACGCTCATCGCGCCGTCGTAGAAGAAGAAGGCATTGTTGTCGTCGGGCGAGCCGCCGAACAATTCGACGTTCCACGGCTTCACGCCGGGGAAGCGTTCCTTCAGGCCGGCGACCAGCGGATTGGCCTGCAGGACGCCGACCTTGAAATTGTCGAAAGTGGCGTAATAGTCGACATTGCCGGAGCCGCGAATGAGGCGGTCGTAAGCGAAAACCTTGGCGCCGGATTCGTGCGCCTTGGCGAGGATGTCGGACAACGTCGTGCCGTCGATGGCGGCGACAACGAGCACCTTCGCGCCCTTGGTCACCATGTTTTCGATCTGCGCGAACTGATTGGGAATATCGTCCTCGGCGAACTGCAAATCCGTGCCAGCTGGGCATGGTGGTGAATTTTGACCATGCTTTCGCCGTCGGAAATCCAGTGCGTCGACGATTTCGTCGGCATCGAAAATGCCGACCGATCCCTTGTCCTGCGCCAAGACGGGCGCGACCATCAGCCCCGCGCCAAACGCGAACGAGGCCAGAAGCGAAACCAGTTTCCTCATCAACTCCTCCCGGGTGAAGAAAAAGCGTCGGCAGGCTCCTCAAGAACACCCGGCCGCGCCAGCGGGATCCCGTTGATCCCGCTTGGAGGTTAATGGCGCAATGGCATGGCGCTCAATTGCCAAAATTGACATTCTGCATACCAAAACCGACAACCAGGAATGCAAAGCCGAACCAACTGCCGCTGCGTGATTTCCGTCTGATCCTCGCCATTCACGAGGCCGGTCAACTGGCGCTCGCGGCCGAAAAACTGGCCCTCACCCAGCCGGCGGCGTCACGTCTGCTCGCCGGCATCGAGGTCGCCATCGGCGCACCGCTGTTCGTTCGAAAGCCCAAGGGCATGTCGGCGACGCCGGTCGGAGAAATCCTTGCCCGCAACGCCGTCAACCTGTTCAACGGGTTGGAGCAGACCATGCGCGAGGTCGACGCCGCCGGGTCCGGCGTGGCGGCGGAACGGCCGCGTCGGAGCGGTGACTGGCGCGGTCGCTTTGTCGTTGCTGGCCATCCAACGTTTCAAGCAGAGCGCCATTGGCGCCGACATCCGTTCGACGTTGCCCCAGCGACGCGTGTTGATGGCGGGCTGCAAAACACACGGAGACTATGATTTCGTTCTGCCGCACCATACCGGCGGCCGGCGTCGACGCGCGCCAATTCACCATCCAGCGGCCGGGTCGAAATCATCCTCTCCGTCGCGCGTGGCGGTCACCTCTTTGCGCGCAAACCATCAGGATTGGCCGATCTCGCCGGTCAGGAATGGGTGATCCAGAGGGACGCGGAGCGCCGGGGCGTGAAGAGGCGGGTCGTCAATGGCGGGGGCTGCCGGGCGGATCCCGTCCAACACGATCATTGGCGGTGATGATCGCCTACCTGCCTCATCGAACGCCATCGCGCCGATCTCGCGCGAGGTCGCCGATCTCATCGGCGCCGGCGACCGGCGAAAACCTCGCGATCCTCGACCGCGAACGGAACCGATCATCAACCACCCCTACCACCCGATCACGCGCCGCCACCAATCATTAACAGCCCGCTGGCCGGACGGTTGCGGGATCTCATTTCGCCGGACTTGGGTGGATACGCACGATCCCCGGTCGAGGTTTAACGGCGCACCGTGTTCCGACGGACGACGCTCCGGCGACCCGTTCCTGCCTTGACGGGCGCTACGCCCCTCCCCACAAAGCGTGGCCGGCCTGTCGCTTCGCCTCAGGGCAAGACGTGACCGATCGCTGGCACAGGCTGCGGTAACCTTCCGACCCCGTCGCGATGCCAATACGGAGGCAGCGTGCACGCATCGACCCGGCCATGGCGAAACCGAATGGCGCTGGCCATTTCTCGATATCCCCGTGTACGGTGCCGCCGCCAGGATCAAGCGGGGCGGCGGCACCCGTCCGGACCGAGCAAACATGCATCGAACATTTCCCGTTTTCTCGATATCGCGGTTTCAGGGTGATCGCCGCCGACGGGTGAACCGGCCCGAAAAGCGCAACGCCATGTGCGATGGTCTGCTCGACGCGATCGAGGCTTTTCTATGCCCGGCCGCCGCAAGGCGTGCGCGTCGCGATCCTGACCGGGGCAGGCGGTCACTATTGCTCGGGCCTTGATCTTCCGGAACATGTCGCTCTGCTTACTTTGGCGAAGGCACGATGCGCCATTCGCGCAACTGGCACCGGGTGATGGACCTGATCCAGTTCGGCGGACTGTCACGATTTCCGCCATGGAAGGCCCCGGCGGTGATCCGCGGCCTCGTTGGCGGCGGCGTCACTGTGTTCAGCTGTGGCCCTTCATTGGCGTATCTCCCAGCTCCCCGAAGGGTGTCGCGGTACCTGTTGTTTGCGGCGGAGCAAGCGTCAGGTCGGACCTGTCCTGGTCCCGACCCGGACTGGGAAATGATGCTGACCGGGCGCAAATACGGCGCCGAGGAGGGATTGCGTCTCGGCCTTTGCCACTACGCCGTCGGCGCCGGAGAGGCGACCGTGCTGGCGCGCGAACTGGCGGAAAAGGTCGCCGCCAATGCGCCGCTCGCCAACCACGTCATGATCCAGGCGATTGCCCGCATCGCTTGGACATGTCGCGCGCCGACGGCCCTGTTTGCCGAAAGCCTGTGCGCCGCACTGACCCAGACCAGCGACGACGCCGCCGAAGGCCTGCGCGCCTTTCTCGAGAAAAAAACGCACGCCGTCGTTCCGTTGAAGACCAGCGGCCGAGGCAAACGAGAGGACGCGGGAAGTACGGGTGCAACCAGCGCCGGGCAAGTTCCCCACGAGTCACCAATCAGGCAGCGCGCTGGCGGCGCGATGGATGCCGTGCCCGGTCGCGCCCACTTTGGCGCGCGCTCGACAGCCGGCCGGGTAACGCCTGGGCCTGAAACCAGCCGCGTCGCGCCGTCACTGACAGCAAGGCGACGGTTGCGCAATCTCGCCGGTGCTCGGTGGCGCACGACCGCCGGCCTGCTCGGATCGCGGTCTCCTGCCCGGCATGTCACAACGCCCAGCCTTCCTGTCGGGCAATGGCGTCGATCGTTTGATCGTAGCGCTCGCAGCACCGCAATGTCTCGGCGCGGTGGTGCCGCTCGCCGGGGTATCAATACCGCCCTGATCCCGGAAGCGGCGGGAGCATCTGCTCTTTCTCCGCAGCGCCAAACCGGTGATGGCGTTGCGCGGAAGACGCGAAGCCAGTTGGCAGGGAGCTTATCATGCCGGAACTCGCCGGCGCAAGCATCTCGTACTGACGCAGGAGCGGCAGGCGGGGGCGATAACGCTGTTTTCGATGGTGGAACTGGCTTGGGATGGCTCGTCCGCCAATGCTCGACCCACGCCGCCGTCAGCGGCGATACAATCGCGAAAATTCTGTTCACGTCGGCTCGTCGTCCGACCCGAAGGCGTGATCACCACGCTGATATTGCGTCAGCCGGGGCCCAGATCGCGGCCGCTTGGCCTTTTCACCCGCGCCGCCCGCCAGGCTCAACGACTGGCTGCCGTGGAACCACGTTTTCGGCGGCAGCCTAGGATATCAACCTCGTTCTCGCCCACGGCAGGACGCTGACCATCTTACCGTAAACCGACCATCGGCGGTTGCCGCCACGCTGCTGAAACATTCGCGACCGGCC
>JADJTR010000013.1 GCA_016711085.1 Phyllobacteriaceae bacterium
CTTCGCCGCCGAATTGATGGCGCCGACCGATGTCGCCGCGCAGATCGAAGCCGGCAAGGTGGCGCTGGTCGACATCCGCACCCCGCCCGAGTGGAAGGAAACCGGCGTGCCGGCCCCGGCGACGCCGATCGACATGACCTCGGCCAATTTCATTCCCGAGCTGAAGGCCGTCATCGCCGCCAACCCGGACAAGCGCCTCGCCTTCATCTGCCGCACCGGCAACCGCTCGGCCCATCTGGCGCAGGTGCTGGAACAGGCCGGGCTGAAGGACGTCATCGACGTCGCCGGCGGCATCGCCGGCAAGGGCGCCAACAAGGGCTGGATCGGCGAGGGCCTGCCGGTCAGGAAGCTGTAACGGCGGCTTCGCGCCGGCACGGCGCGCCGCTCAGTGCTTCTGCGCCTGCACCAGGAAGGCGGCGATCTCGGTGTCGCCGAGCGAGCGGGCCGCCTCCAGCCGGTGCAGCCCCTCGACAAAGACGTGGCGCGCGCCGTCGACGGGTCGCAGCTGGATCGGGATTTTCATGCCGTTCATCAGCATGTCCTCGGCCAGCGCCTGCACCCGCGCCGCGTCGAGCGTCTTCTTGCGCTTGACCGGCACATAAATGCCGTCAAGGCGGATCTTGTGGATGCGCAGCATGGTCGCTCTCCCGATCTGCCGGCCACTCTACGCCGATCGGGGGCGGAAGTCCGGCTTCCGCCCCGGCCGCCCGGTCTTGCCCGGCCGGCGCTTCTGCCGGCGGGCGTCGGCGGGGTCCTCGTAGGAGCCCTGCCCGACCCGCTCGCGGCGGACGACCCCGCCGTCTTCCGGCTTCTCCGGCGCGCTCCAGCCGTCCGGGGCGCTCGGCTTCTCGGTGCGGCCGACGGTCATTTCGTCGAGGGTGGGTTTGCGGAAAAGGCCGCCGGGCTTTTCCCCTCCCCCCTTGTGGGGAGGGTGGGGTAAGTTCTCCGCCGCCGCGAAGGCGCTTTCCCACCCCCACCCGCGCCTTCGGCGCGACCTCCCCACAAGGGGGAGGTTGAAGCGGCCGCCAGCGGGTCGTCCATGACCGCCAGTTCGGCCGCTTTGAGCCGCTTGATCTCGTCGCGCAGCCGCGCCGCCGTCTCGAAATCGAGATCGGCCGCCGCCTCGCGCATGCGCTTTTCCAGATGCTCCAGATGCGTCGCCAGATTGGCCCCGACCAGCGCCCCCTCCGATCCGGCGGTGGCGGCGACCGAGGCGCGGACATGATCGCGCTCCCACACCGAATCGAGAATGTCGGCGATGTTGGATTTGATGCTCTCCGGCGTGATGCCGTGCTCGGCGTTCCACGCCACCTGCTTTTCGCGCCGGCGGCTGGTCTCGGCCATCGCCCGCTCCATCGAGCCGGTGACGCGGTCGGCGTAGAGCACCACCTTGCCGTCGACATTGCGCGCTGCCCGGCCGATGGTCTGGATCAGCGAGGTCTCGGAGCGCAGGAAGCCTTCCTTGTCGGCGTCGAGAATGGCGACCAGCGCGCATTCCGGAATGTCGAGCCCCTCGCGCAGCAGATTGATGCCGACGAGAACGTCGAAGGCGCCGAGCCGCAGATCGCGGATGATCTCGATGCGCTCCAGCGTGTCGATGTCGGAATGCATGTAGCGCACGCGCACGCCCTGCTCGTGCAGATATTCGGTCAGATCCTCGGCCATGCGCTTGGTCAGCACGGTCACCAAAGTGCGGTAGCCGGCCGCCGCGGTGGCGCGGATTTCGCCAAGCACGTCGTCGACCTGACTCTTGGCCGGGCGCACCTCGACCGGCGGATCGACCAGCCCGGTCGGGCGGATCACCTGCTCGGCGAAGACGCCGCCGGCCTGCTCCATCTCCCATTCGCCCGGCGTCGCCGACACCGCGACGGTCGAAGGCCGCATCGCGTCCCATTCCTCGAACCTGAGCGGCCGGTTGTCCATGCAGGACGGCAGGCGGAAGCCGTATTCGGCCAGCGTCGCCTTGCGGCGGAAGTCGCCGCGATACATGCCGCCGATCTGCGGGATCGTCACATGGCTTTCGTCGACGAAGACGATGGCGTTGTCCGGCACATATTCGAACAAAGTCGGCGGCGGCTCGCCCGGCGCCCGGCCGGTCAGATAGCGCGAATAATTCTCGATGCCGGCGCACACGCCGGTCGCCTCCAGCATTTCGAGGTCGAACTGGGTGCGCTGGGCGAGGCGCTGCGCCTCGAGCAGGCGGCCGCCGGCCTCCAGTTCGGCCAGGCGCTGCTTCAGCTCGGCCTTGATCGAGGCCGTCGCCTGGGCCAGCGTCGGCTTCGGCGTCACATAATGCGAATTGGCGTAGACCTTGACCGATTTGAGCTCGGCGCTCTTGTGGCCGGTCAACGGGTCGAATTCGGCGATGGTCTCGATCTCGTCGCCGAACAGCGCGATGCGCCAGGCGCGGTCGTCGAGATGGGCCGGGAAGATTTCGATCGTGTCGCCGCGCACCCGGAACGTGCCGCGGCGGAAATCCTGTTCCGCCCGCTTGTATTGCTGCGCCACCAGATCGGCCAGCAATTGGCGCTGGTCGACGCGGTCGCCGACATTCATCTGGAAGGTCATCGCCGTGTAGGTTTCCACCGAGCCGATGCCGTAGATGCAGCTCACCGAGGCGACGATGATGACGTCGTCGCGCTCCAGCAGCGCCCGCGTCGCCGAGTGGCGCATGCGGTCGATCTGCTCGTTGATCGACGATTCCTTCTCGATGAAGGTGTCGGTGCGCGGCACATAGGCTTCCGGCTGGTAGTAATCGTAATAGGAAACGAAATACTCGACCGCGTTGTCGGGGAAGAAGCCCTTCATCTCGCCATAGAGCTGGGCGGCGAGCGTCTTGTTGGGCGCGAGGATCAGCGCCGGCCGGCCTGTCTCCTCGATCACCTTGGCCATGGTGAAGGTCTTGCCCGAGCCGGTGACGCCGAGCAGGACCTGGTTGCGCTCGCCCGTCTCGACGCCGCCGGCCAGTTCGCGGATCGCCGCCGGCTGGTCGCCCGAGGGCTGGAACGGGCTCACCATCCTGAAGGCGATGCCGCCCTCGCTCTTTTCCGGCCGCTCCGGCCGGTGCGGCGTCCACATCTTGCCGTTCTTGTGCAGCGGGTTGCCGCTCTCGATCAGCGCCGCCAGCGCCTCCACCGTGGCGGTGACGGCGGTGGTGCCGAGCGAACCCGCCTCCTCCAGCGTCACGTCCAACCCGGCGATCGGCATCAGACCGGCCGCGGCGCGGGTTTTCGGATCGTTGCTCCCGCCGATCAGCGTGCCGCCGCCGGTGCGCTTGTCGCCGACGGCGGGGCGGGAGGGACGCGGCCGCCCAATCTCCCCCCTTGAGGGGGAGATGGCCGGCAGGCCAGAGGGGGGTGACTTTATCGCATGTTGCTTACCCCCCTCCCGTCGCTTCGCGACACCCTCCCCCGCAAGGGGGGGGGCCGGGCGGTCGCCCCTCTCCGCCCGCAGCCGGTGCTTGCCGGCTTCCGAGCGGATCGCCCGTGTCTCGGCGGCGCGCGCGCCCTTCGCGGCCTCGCGCTCCAGCGCCCGCACCCAATCGGCGACATTGCCCTCGAAGTGGACGTCGCCGAGCGGCGCGCCGTCATACGACGCCTGCGGGGCTTCGCCGAAGCCCGGTTGTTTGGGAGTTTTGGCCATGCGGCGAATATGGGCGGAGTCACCGAAGATGGGAAGGGGCGCAGGTGACAGGGTGGTGTCAGGAGGGGGGCGGTTGCAGTCATCCGGATTTTTCGGCACATAAGTTTCATGGATGACAAATCAATTGCTGAGTCGCTTTTCGCTATTGCCAAAGAAAAAATTCCAACTTCGGGCGAACTGGCTCGAGGTGCTTATCGGGACTCTGAATTTTACGAAATGAGCATCGCCGAACTAAAACGGAATTTCAGTCGCGCAGTTTCGAATATCCAGATTGAAGCCTATAATAGGTACTTGGCAAATGAACGAAATGTTGCTGCGGAAGCAATAAAAACCGTTTTTTTTGAGTTAATACATTCTGCAAATAGCAATTTGCAGGCATTAGACATTATTGCTGACCATTTCGGTGCTTTCGACAAATTCTCCTTAAGCCTGACACAAAGTCGTCGATCTCGGGCTGGCTCTGCCTTCGAGATTATCGTTTCTGAACTTTTCCTTAAACTTGGTTATCCCTATTCTGCACAAGCAAACATTCGGGGCAGCACACCAGACTACATACTACCTTCGATTAGTTGGTATAATAGATATCCGTCCGATACAATAATTTTAACATTGAAAAGAACATTAAGGGAGCGCTGGAGGCAAATAGTCACGGAAAGCAGCTCTGGAACTTTCTATTTGGCTACTATTGATGAAGATATTTCAGGCCCAGGCCTTGAGCAAATGAAAGATAGAAACATCACCGTGGTTCTACCGGATGCTGTCAAGAATGAGCATTATCTGAAACGGCTCAATGTTATTTCGTTTGAGGATTTTTTTGAAGATCATCTAGACCCAGCGATGGCAAGATGGAAGAAAAAGGGAGCGATCTGATATCACATTCCCATATAATTTTAGAAATCCATCCAATTTTTCCAAGCTCAGTTATTGCTTCCCAATCCCGCTCCACGTTCCTCCCGATTTTTTCGCGCCACCACGCCTCTCGCGTTTTCGGCCATTTGAAGTTCCGGCATCCGTGGCCGTGCCAAAAACAGCCATGGACGAAGATCACGGTCCGGTATTTCGGCAGCACGATGTCGGGTTTTCCCGGCAAGTCCTTCACATGCAGGCGATAGCGGAAGCCGGCCTTGTGCAAGGCGCGGCGGACGATCATTTCCGGCCTGGTGTTCTTGCCCCTGATGCCTGCCATCATGCGGCTGCGCGTGGCGGCGTCCACCACATCGGCCATGTCAGGCGACCTTCTTCGCCACCGGAGTTTCGGCGAGAATGAACGGCTTCATGTGCTCCGCCACGGCTCGCACCGCGTCGACGCAGACCGAATTGCCGAATTGCCGGTAAGCCTGCGTATCGGAAACCGGAATCCTGAAATCCCTGCCATTTGGTTCCTCGAAACCCATCAGGCGGGCGCATTCACGCGGAGTCAACCTGCGCGGGTTGCGCCCTCCATCCTGTTTGACGAGGATTTCCGACCCGTCCTTGAAATAGCGCGCCGACAGGGTCCGGGCCACATCATTCCGGCCGACGAGACCGAATCCGAATCCGTTGCCTTTGGCCTGATGCTTCTCGGCATAGCGTTGCAGGTAGTTCCAGAGATGGTCGGTCAGAGTGTATTTATCGGACACGCGCGCGATGTTGCCGACGGTGAAATGGGAATCCGGCGCTTCGCTTCCGTCTTCCGGGTGAAGGATCGCATCGAGGCGAGGTCCCTTGGCCGTATCGGGCACTTTCAGGTCATCGAAGGAGAAGCCTGTATCCTCGCGGAAACCCGCAATGAAAATGCGTTCGCGGTGCTGCGGCACCCATGATTTGGCGTCGATGATGCGCCAGGAAATCGTGTAGCCGAGTTCCTTTTCCAGCACATGCCTGATGGTTTGGAAGGTCCGGCCTTTGTCATGGCTGACGAGGTTCTTCACGTTTTCCAGCAGGAACGCCTTCGGACGGTGGTGCTCAATGCTGCGTTGCACGTCGAAAAACAGCGTGCCCTGCGTGTCGCAGGCGAAACCGTGCGGCCGGCCGAGCGCATTCTTCTTGGAAACGCCGGCAATCGAGAACGGCTGGCAGGGAAACCGGCCAGCAGAACATCGTGCTTCGGGATCTCGTTGGCCCGGATTTTGGTGATGTCGCCTGCGATCTCGTGATCGTCGTTCGGAAAATTGGCGCGATAGGTTTTCTGGCTGTAACGGTCCCATTCGCTGGTGAAAACGCACTTGCCGCCGATGGCTTCGAATCCAAGCCGCAATCCGCCGATGCCGGCGAAAAGGTCGATGAAGGTGAACCCGGATACGGGTGTCGACGCCGCACGGGGATGGAGTTCAAGCCAGGTTTTCAACGCCTGGATATAGGGTATCTTCGCAATAACCTCGCCCGTTGCATATCGCCTGACTGTCTTGGCGCTGATATCGAGATACTCTCCGGCCTCGCTATCGCTCAACCCCGAGCGAGCCAGCAGTTCCCCGAACTTCGTCATCGCTCGCCTCGAATCGTTTTCCTGGGAATATTTTAGACAGACTGTCACGAAGCGTCCCATTTGTAAACCGGTATGTTCGGTTTTTGTTCCAATTCGGAGAAACAGTTTTTTCTGTTTTTTTTCAACCCCTTATTGCCGATCGCCGACTGCCGATTGCCCAATCCATCCACACTCGTCGCGCCCGCCGCATAATCCCCCTCGCCTCCCGCGACAGGGAACCCGGTCTCATGAACCGGTGGGATCGGGGCGGGGGGACGGTGCGGAACCGGAGGACGACGGTTTGGTCCTCTGGTCGGAGACCCCAGGTTCCGGCCCTTCAGGACGGCCCGAGGCGTTGCGTGCGCCGATGACGGCGACAGTCCGGGGCGAAAACACCGGACGGGCGGCCGAAAGGTCGCACTACCAACAAGACTGGCGATCTTCCGGCCGCCCGTCTTCCCTGACCGCCCCTTTTCCCTCCCCCTCGCGGGGAGGGTGTTGCCCAAGGCGACGGGAGGGGCCTTCCAACAGCCAGACGGGAAACCGGGCGTGGCGAGGATAAGGCATGCCCTCACCCACCCGTGATCGCCCCGGGCCTTCCGCCCTTGACGCCGCCGCCCCATATCGGCGTCAATGACAACAAAAGGGAGAAGCCCATGCCCGCCAGCGCCCGCGGCCGCGACGACGCCGTCGCCAGCCTGACCGACGAGCAATACCGCGTCACCCAGCAATGCGGCACCGAGCCGCCGTTCCGCAACGCCTTCTGGAACCATCACGAGGCCGGCCTCTATGTCGACATCGTCTCCGGCGAACCATTGTTCGCTTCCGTGCACAAATTCGATTCGGGCACCGGCTGGCCGAGCTTCACCCGGCCGGTGAAACCCGGCCACGTTGCCGAAAAGGCCGATGTCAGCCACGGCATGCGCCGCGTCGAGGTGCGCTCGGTCGAGGGCGACAGCCATCTCGGCCACGTGTTCGGCGACGGGCCGGCCGGCGGCATGCGCTACTGCATCAATTCGGCGTCGCTGCGCTTCGTGCCGCTGTCGGCGCTGGAGACTGAGGGCTACGGCGAATTCATCGCTTTGTTCGACAAGGAGAATGCGCCATGACCACCGAAACCGCTGTTCTCGCCGGCGGCTGCTTCTGGGGCATGCAGGAGTTGATCCGCAAGCGTCCCGGCGTGCTGTCGACCCGCGTCGGCTATACCGGCGGCGATGTCGCCAACGCCACCTACCGCAATCATGGCGACCACGCCGAGGCGATCGAGATCGTTTTCGACCCGGCGCGGACGACCTACCGCGCACTGCTGGAGTTGTTCTTCCAGATCCACGACCCCACGACGCGCGATCGTCAGGGCAACGATGTCGGCCGCTCCTACCGTTCGGCGATCTACTTTACATCGCCAGCGCAGGAGCAGACGGCCCGCGACACCATCGCCGATGTCGATGCCTCAGGCCTGTGGCCCGGCAAGGTCGTCACCGAGATCGCCCCGGCCGGCCCGTTCTGGCAGGCCGAGCCCGAGCATCAGGACTATTTGCGGCGCTATCCCGGCGGCTACACCTGTCATTTCCCCCGGCCGGGCTGGGTGCTGCCGAAGCGGGCGGCGTGAACATCACGGTCGGTAGCGCCCGGTCGGGGCGAAGTCGCCGATGAGGCCCTCCGCCGCAGCCACGCCTTCCGGCACGGCGGCGAAGCTCGAGGCGAACCCGCCGCCGAACGGCGTCGCGGTATCGAGTTGGCGCACGATCAGCACGCGCGGGCCGGAAAACCAGCCCCAGCCCAACCGGTTGACGCCGGATTGCGGCGCGCCATTGCCCGGCCCGACGACGAAGCGGGCGAGACCGTCCGGGTCGATCGCGACATCGCTGTCGGTGATGCAGGCGCTGGTCGAGGTTTCGCGCACGCCGCCGAGACACACCGACCAGTATCGCACGCCCCGCCCGTCCGCGCCCGGCTTCAGCGGCGGCGGGCGGAAGGTGATTTCGGCGCTCTCGCCCAGCGCCGGGTCGAGCGGCGCGAAGGCGTAGACGACGTGCCGATTGGCGAAGAGCGGCGTGTTCTCCGCCCGGCGCGCGCGAAAGCGGATCGGCGCGGCCTCGCCGGCGGCGATCCGCGCCCTTTGCTCGGCCAACATCGCCGCGAACACGGCGTCTCGGGCCGCCGCCTGCGTCGGGTCGCGCACGCTTGCCGGCAGGGCGAAGACCGGTCGGCACGGCGCCGGCGCGCCGGTCGCCGCGTCGAGCGCGGTCACGCGGGGCGGCGACCCCTGCCCGGCATAAATCCGCCAAACCAGGGCGATGCGTTCGATATCGGGCGGAAAAGCCAGCGTCGGGCCAACGCCGCCAGGGCCAGCAGGCCGGGCGTAGACGCTGAATTTCGCGCCTTCGGCCGCGCCGATGTCGATATCCGCAAGCGCCGCCACGACTACGCCGCTCGCCGCGTCATAGGCATGCAGGCTCCAATAGCGCGCCGGCGCCGCGACACCGTCGATGCGGAAGGCGAGCGGCCGGTCGCCGTCTTTCGCTGGCAGGGTCAGGACCCGGTAGCTCGCCCGCGTCTCGGGAAAAAACGGCGCGAGATAGGGCGTCGCCGCGTCGATGGGAACAGACCAGTCGCCGGTGCAATCGGCCGGATCCAACCCGGCGGGCGCAGCCATCCACGAGCGCGCCTGAAACAGCGCGACGAGAACAAGCCCCGGATTCCAGGCGTAGGCGAGCGGCAGGACGATCAGCCCGATGAGGCCGAACCGGCTGACCCACGCCGCCAGCACCCGCATGGCGTCAGTCCGCCCCGGCTTCGTGCGCGGATTCGTCCGACCGGTCGGGGAAAGCCGAGGCGCGATACGTCATCGGCCAAAAATCGCGCCAGCCCTGGCACCAGTCCATGCGCGACTGGTCGTAGAGCCGGAAACCGCCGGCCTCCCAAACATGGCGGGCGCTGACGCCGCAATCGCCGATGCCGCGGCCGCGATTGTAGGAGCGCAGCACGAACGGCCGCGCTCCCGCCTCGCCCTCCGGTTCGGCCATGGTCACCGCGTCGAGCGACCGTTGCACCTCCGGCAGCCAGACTTCCGGATCGTCGGCGACCGCGCCATCGCCCTCGGGGCGCTCGAACATCAGTTGCGTCGCCTTGCCGGCCTCGAAAAGGAACGCCATCGAAGCGAAATTGTAGGCGCCGCGCGAACAGCCGAGCAGCCAGATCTGGCGCGCCGCATCGAGCGAATGGCCCTTGGCCCCATGGCCGCCCGATTCCATGACGAAGTCATGCTCGTCGCAGGCCGCCTTCCACGCCTCGACCACCGCCACGGGCGGTTCGCCGGCGACCTCGCCGCCATCGACCGGCTCGGGATCGACGACGGGCAATTTCGGCGGCTGGGGAACGGCGGCGGGCTTCTGGCCGGCCGGTTCGTTAAGCGCCGTTTCGCCGCCGGCGCGACCCTGGACGCCGTCGATGAAATCGACCGCTTGGCGGAAACCGGCAAGCGCCAGCGTTCCGAGAATCGGCTCGCCCGGCGCAGCGCGCAGCCCCATTTCGTCGGAAGCGGCGATCAGGCCAAGCACTTCCGGCGCGCTCGCCGCCGGAACCGTGAGCGTGGACAGGCCGGGCGAATGCGACCACGACAGCGGTTCGAGGGTCGCCGAAACCGCTTCGGCCGGCATGGTCCCGTCGAAAAACAGCGATTCGTGCGGCAGGCCGAGCTGTTGGTTTTCGTCGAAGGGCTGCGCCATCAACATCACATGCGCCGCGCCGACCGGGCCGGCGTCGCGAAAATAGTCGATGCGCAGGCGGCCTTCATGCTCGCCTTCGGCGAACGCCGTGGCGACGCAGGAATTGGCGTTGTCGCAGGCAACCTTCCAGACGCCGAATTCGGCCGTGCGCGGCCCCTCGCCTTCGGACGCCGGCGCATTGGCCTTGGCTTCGTCTTCCCAATGCTCGACGCTGGCCTGAAAGGCGCCATCCTCCTTGAGCGACAGGCGGTAGCGCCCGACGGCGGCGGCGGCGATGAAATCGCCGGCTTCGGCCAGCCCGTCGCCGAGCGTCGCCAGCGCGGCGAGGCGTTCATGCAGGTCAAGCGCGGTCAGATAGGCGTTGGTCGCCGCCGCGATGGCGAATTCGCGCAGGCCGGCGGCGGCGACACGGCTTTCCGGCGGATCCATCGCCAGTTTGCCGATCAGCCTTTGCGCGCCGACGCGCCAGACGGCGCTACGGTCCTGGCCGAGAGAAAAAGCTGCCGCCAGACCGGATTCGGCCATGGCGAAATCGCCCGCGGCCAACGCATCGAGCGCGCCCGGCAGGACATCCTCCGCCATGCCGTCGGCATCGGGCAGGGTCAGCCATTGCGTGTCGGCGCGGTAGAGGAAATCGCCGTGCAGGTAAGCGATCTCGCCCATGCGGTCGCGCCGCAATTCGGAAAGTTCGACCCTGGCGCCGACCCACGACATGGCAACGCCGGTCGGATCGGCGCGCAGGCCGCTGACAGCGGACAGCAGGAGGCATTGGTCGCCGTCAAGCCGTGTGGCGACGCAGCCGGCGGTTTCGCGGCAGATGTCGACACAGCGGGTTCCGCCGTCCGGCAGCGGTTCGGATTTCAGCGCCGGCCCGTCGACGATTTCGCCGGCGTGTTCGGCGAATCTCAAGACCGGTTCGGCGATGGCGGGAAGGCAGAGGAAAATGGCGAGCGAGGCGCCGGCGCCGGCGCGGCAGGCAAGGCGCATGATGACATCCGGATATGAAAGGCCCCGCGCCGTACAGACAGGGCGCGGGGCGAATCGTCAAGCCGTCGATGCCGGTTTCAATCGTCGCGATACACTTTTTCGCGGCGCTCGTGGCGCTCCTGCGCCTCGAGCGACAGGGTCGCGATCGGCCGCGCGTCGAGGCGCTTGAGCGAGATCGGCTCGCCGGTCTCCTCGCAGTATCCATAGGTGCCCTCGTCGATGCGGGCGATCGCCGCGTCGATCTTCGAAATCAGTTTGCGTTGGCGGTCGCGGGCGCGCAATTCGATGGCGCGGTCGGTTTCCGACGAGGCGCGGTCGGCGAGATCGGGCAGGTTGGCGTTGTCCTGCTGCAGCGTTTCGAGCGTTTCGCGCGCTTCCTTGAGGATGTCATTCTTCCACGTTGTCAGCTTGGCGCGGAAATAGGCCTTCTGCCGTTCGCTCATGAACGGCTCGTTTTCGGTCGGGACATAGCGGGCGTCAATGGCGTCCATCATTCCGATTCACCCCTGCGCGTTCGGTTGGCGCGCCATATACAGCCGCCACATGGGGCGCACAAGCAGTGTTGCGCCGACCGATCCGCCGCCCGCATTGCCTCGCCGTCGTGTCGGATGTGTGACGCCGCCCTTGCGCCGACTTTGACCGGGCATTATTCCCGAACGCGGAGCAGGAGCGGGAGAGGCCATGGGCGTTCTATATCTGCTGCGGCACGCCAAGGCGCAGATGGCGTTGCCGGGTCAACGCGATTTCGATCGGCCGCTGGCCGAAATCGGCGTCGAGCAGTCGGTCGACCTCGGCGGGCGCATGGACGAGGCCGGTTACCGCCCGGCGCTGGTTTTGTGTTCGCCGGCGTTGCGCACCCGCCAGACCCTCGACGGCGTGCGCCGGTCTCTCGCCATCGCCGACGAGGACACCCGCTTCAAGGCGGACCTGTTCGGCGGCGACGCCACCTCCTATCTCGGCGAAATCCGCGCCCACGGCGACGCCGGCGCGCTGATGATCGTCGGTCACAATCCGATGATCGAGGACGTCGCCTGCGCGCTCGCCGGCAAGAATGGCGACCCCGCCGCGCTGCACCGCCTGATGGGTGGCGTGCCGGTGGCGGCGCTGGCGGTGATCGCCTTCGACGACGGTTTCGCCAGCGCCGCGCCTGGCTCCGGCCGGTTGCTGGCGTTCCTGACGCCCGGCGATGAATGACCGCGCCCCTACCGACCGGCGAATTCGCGCCTATATGCGGGACGCATTCCCGGGGAGGCTGAACTGGCCCAATTGACCACCTGGCGTGACGAGGCGCGGATCGCGCTCGACGCCTTTGCCGACCGCGCAGCGGGCCTGGTCAATCCGACCGTACGCCTCGGCGTCACCGGCCTGTCGCGCGCCGGCAAGACGGTGTTCATCACCGCGCTTGTCCACAATCTGCTGCATGGCGGCCGCCTGCCGATGTTCGCCGCCGCGCGCGGCGGACGACTTGCCGGGGCGCGGCTGGAACACCAACCCGACGACGCCGTGCCGCGCTTCCAGTACGAGGATCATGTCGCCCAGCTGGTCGATGCCCGCGTCTGGCCCGATTCGACCCGCGCCATTTCCGAATTGCGCGTTGTCATCGAGTTCGAATCGGCTTCCGCCTGGAACCGGCTGGTGTCGCGCGGCCGCCTCACCCTCGACATCGTCGACTACCCCGGCGAATGGCTGCTCGACCTGCCGCTGCTGGCCAAGGACTATCGCCGGTTCAGCGCCGAGGCAGTGGCGCTGGCGCGGGACGGTACCCGTGCCGATGAAGCCGGACCATGGCTGAGCATCGCCGCCGCGGCAAAGCCCGGCGACGCCTACGACGAAATGACGGCGCGCCGCCTCGCGGAGGGCTTCACCGCCTATCTGCGCGCCTGCAAGGCCGACCATCTGGCGCTGTCGACGCTTCCGCCCGGCCGTTTCCTGATGCCGGGCGATCTCGACGGCTCGCCGGCCCTCACCTTCGCGCCGCTGCCCGACCTCGGCGACGCGCCGTTTGCGCCGGGATCCCTCGCCGCCCTGTTCGAGCGGCGCTACGAGGCCTACAAGTCGCTCGTGGTGAAGCCGTTTTTCCGCGAGCACATCGCCCGGCTCGACCGCCAGATCGTGCTGGTCGACGCCATGCAGGCGCTGAACGCCGGCCCCGACGCCGTCGCCGACCTCGAACGCGCGCTCGGCGAAATCCTCATCTGTTTCCGTCCGGGCGCGCGCGGCGCGCTCGCCGGCCTGTTCGGCCATCGCATCGACAAGGTGCTGATCGCCGCCACCAAGGCCGATCATTTGCACCACGACAGCCATGACCGGCTGCAGGCGCTGACCCGCCACCTCGTCGACAAGGCCGCCGATCAAGCCGGCGTTTCCGGCGCCCATGTCGAAGTGATGGCGCTGGCCGCCGTGCGCGCCACCCGCGAGGGGACGGCCAAGGCTGGCGGCGAGCACCTGCCGGTGATCATCGGCGCCCCCATCGCCGGCGAGACCATCGACGGCAAGGCCTTCGACGGCGAAACCGAAACCGCCATATTTCCCGGCGACTTGCCGGACGATCCGGAATCGATGCTGAAGAATGGCGCGTCGGTGCGCTTCGTCCGTTTCCGGCCGCCACGCCTCGACCAGGGTTCTCCGGCGATCAAATTGTCGTTGCCCCATATCCGGCTCGATCGCGCGCTGGAATTTCTCATCGGAGACCGCCTCGCATGAGCCGCAAGCCGATGGCGTTTAGCCTCGATCCCGAACCAATGGTCGCCGCCAAACCCGTCGGCAAAGCGCCGGCGCGCGCGCCGCGCAGCGTTGCGCCGGCGGTGGTGACGCCGGCCGAGATCGACGCCTTCGCCGCCGAAATCGAAACACTGCCGCCGCCCGCCTTGCCGGCGCCCAGGCGGCGCGGCGTCGCCGGCTGGCTGTTCGGCGGTCTCGGCGTCCTCCTGTCCCTCGCCTTCGGCCTGTGGCTCGACCAATTGATCCGCGACCTGTTCGCCCGCGCTGACTGGCTCGGCTGGACGGCCATCGCCGCCGCCGCGCTGGCGCTCGCCGCCTTTTTGGTCATTCTGGCCCGCGAATTGCTGGCGCTCAGGCGTCTGGCCTCGGTCGCCGGCATGCAGAAGCGCGCCGAAATGGCCTTGGCTGGCGCCGAGTCGACCGCCGCGGCCGCGCTCGCCGGCGAAACGGCGCGCCTCTTCGCCAATCGGCCGGAAACGGCCGCCGGACGCCGCCTGCTCGACCAGCAGCGAGGCGAAATCGTCGACGGTGGCGACCTGCTGCGTCTGGCCGAAACGGAAATCCTCGGACCCCTCGACGCGGAAGCGAAAACAATGGTGACGGCGGCGGCGCGGCGCGTGTCGGTGGTCACCGCCGTTTCGCCGCGCGCCGTGGTCGACGTCGCCTATGTGCTTTGGGAGGCGGCGCGGCTCGTCTCCCGGCTGTCGCAGCATTACGGCGGACGGCCGGGAACGCTCGGCTTTCTGCGCCTCGCCCGCTCTGTGCTCGCCCATCTCGCTGTGACCGGCACGATCGCCGCTGGCGACGCCCTGGTGCAGCAACTGGTCGGCCAGGGCCTCGCGGCGCGCCTTTCGGCCCGCCTCGGCGAAGGTTTCGTCAACGGCATGATGACCGCCCGCATCGGCATCGCCGCCATCGAAACGGCGCGGCCGCTGCCCTTCGCCGCGTTGAAGCGGCCCGGCCTCAGCGAAATCATCGTCACCCTGTCCGATTTGACGAAAGACAAGATCGGCGAAACGCCGGCCTGAAGCGGGTGTTTTTCCGTTCTTGCCTTCGGCGGTGACCAAGCGTTAACCAACCTTCGCCATGATCGCGACAAGGCGTCTCCGGCGGAGCCGCCGAGGTTTCGTGTCGTCCCCGGTTCAGGTGTCCCATGTCGTTTCGCGCTTTTTCCATCGCCGCTCTCGCTTTCGCGACCCTCGCGGCGCCAGGCGCCCATGCCGGAACGATCGATCGCGACGCCGAATTATTCACCGCGATCAAAGGCGTCTGGAGCGGGCCGGGCGAAATCGTCGCCGGCAAATACAAGGGCACCAAATTCACCTGCAATTTGACCGGCGTCACACCGGACGGCAAAGTCGGCATGTCGCTGGACGGTTCGTGCCGCGTCGGCGTGTTCACCCAGCCGATGTCGGCCTCGGTCGAACGACGCGGCGGCGCCTATCGCGGCGCTTTCCTCGACGGCGCGGCCGGCAAGGGTCTCGACATCACCAATGGCTCGATCAACGCCCAGCGTGCGGTTTTTTCGATCAACCGCAAGGAATTGAAGGGCGCGATGCTGGCCAAGCTTAATGGCCGCGACGCCATGAACGTCACCATTTCGGTGCGTGTCGACAACCGGCTGGTGCCGGTGATCGGCATGAATCTGAAGCGCGTCGACGACGTGGCGACCGGCAGCGTCGCCAACTAATTAGTCCCCGGTCTTTTCCACCAATCGCCGGAATCGGTCCAGCGCATCCCGTCGGGCAGCGCCAATTCCGGCCAGCGGCTCGCGATATCCGTTGCGATCTCGGCCAGCGGAATCAGCACGAAGGCGCGTTCGCCAATGCGCGGATGGGGAATTTCCAGGCCTTCCTCGGTGATCGTGCGATCGCCGAACAGCAGGATGTCGATATCGAGCGTGCGCGGGCCCCAGCGGTCGTGGCGCTCGCGCTTCATGGCGCGCTCGGTCGCCAGCGCCAGATCGAGCAGGCCGCGCGGCGACAGACCGGTGCGCAACTCGGCAACCGCGTTGAGAAAGTCGGGCTGGTCGGTCTTGCCCCAGGGCGGCGTCGACCACAACGACGATACGGCCAGGACACGGGTTCCGGGCGCGGCGTCGAGCGCTGCGAAGGCCCGGCGCATGGCGTCGGCGACATCGCCGACATTGCCGCCGAGCCCGACGAAGACGCGCTCGTCAGGACGGCCAGGCGACCGTGACTTCGACATGATCAAGCACGCCGGCGACCGGCGCATTGGGTTTGCGCACCGTGATTTCAGCGCGGGCGACGCTGGGAAAGCGCTGCGAAAGCGCCTTGGCGACATCCAGCGCCAGCGCTTCAATCAGGAATCGCCGCTGGCCGGTGACGATTTTCTCGATCACGGTGAAGGCGACGCCATAGTCGACCGTCGCTTCGATGGCGTCGTCGTCGAGCGGACGGGCAGGTTCGACGGTCAGCACCGCGTCGACATAGAAACGCTGGCCGAGCGTTTCCTCCTCCGCCATGACGCCGTGGCGGGCGAAGAAGGCGCAATTCTTCATGCGGATGATGTAGCTCACGATGCGTCCGGCTCCGGCTGCGATGCCGACAGCATAGCATCCGCCACGCGCAGCGCATCGACCGTCATTGCGACATTGTGGACGCGAAACACGTCGGCCCCGCCGACGCGCAGCAACGCCGAACTCGCCGCTGTAGCCACATCGCGGTCGGCCGAGTCCCGTCCGGTGACGACGCCGAGAAAGCGTTTGCGCGAGGTGCCGACGACAAGGGGAAAACCCAGCGCCTTCAGATCGCGAAAGCGGGCCATCAGCACCGTGTTGGCCTCGACGGTCTCCTTGGCGAAGCCAAAGCCCGGATCGAGGGCGATCTGCGAATCCCTGACGCCGGCTTGCCGGGCGATGGCGAGCGAGCGGGCGAAAAAGGCGAACTGATCGGCGATCGGGTCGGACAGGCGCTCGCGGTCGCGCCCGGTATGCATGATGACGAGACCGGCGCCGCTCGCCGCCGCGACGTCGGCGATGGAAGGATCGCGCTGCAGCCCGTGAACGTCGTTGATGATGTGGGCGCCGGCCCCGATCGCCAGGCGCGCCGTTTCCGCCCGCCAGGTGTCGACCGACAGAACAAAATCGCCGAGCGCCGCCAGTCGGCGAATGACCGGCAGGATGCGGGCCTGCTCCTCCGCCGCCGGAACCGCGGCGGCGCCGGGCCGGGTCGATTCGCCGCCTATATCGAGGATCGCCGCCCCCTCGGCCGCCAGACGGCGCGCTTGTTCGATCGCCTTTTTGGCGTCGAGGAATGCGCCGCCGTCGGAAAAGGAATCGGGCGTGACATTGACGACGCCCATGACGAGCCCGGCCTTGCCGAGCTCAAGATGGCGTCCATGGCCGAGCGCCCAGCGTTTCATGTCCCGTTCCCGCGGCATTCGCCGCCTCCTTTGGCGCGACCGGACAAATTGTCAACCGCGATGCAAGACCTGCCTTGTGCAAGCCGCGATTGAGGCGCAGAATTTGTGACAATGCGCATTGCCCTCGCCCTTGCCCTGTCGCTGACAACCGTCCTTCCGGCGGCGGCGGCGCAATTGAGTAAATCCTACGCCTATTTCAGCGTCGGCGGCGTCACCCTGGAAGCGCTGGAAGACGAACTCAACAAGCGCGGACCCAAGCTGTCGACGACCGGGCGCAGTCATCCCGGCGCAACGGAAATGCGGTTCTTCACCAAGATCGCCTACGAGGAAAGCGCCAAGGGCTGCCGCATCGCCGACGCCACGGTCAATGTGAAGGCCAAGATCATCCTGCCGCGCTGGACGGCGCGCAAGCAGGCCGACGGCGATACGCGGCTGGTGTGGGATACGCTGTCTTCGGACATCAAGCGCCACGAGGAAAGCCACGCGCTGATCGCCAAGAACGCGGCGCGGGCGCTCGAACAGGCTCTGGAAGACCTGCCGCGCCAAAAGACCTGCGAGGCGCTCGGCGCCAGCATGAACGCCACCGCCGAGCGTGTGCTCGCCGCCCACGACCGCGACCAGGAGCGATTCGATCGCATTGAGGGCAAACAATTCGAAGACCGCATCGTGCGCCTGCTGCGCTACCGCATCGAGCGGTCGACAAACGCCGCCAATTGAACCGCCGGCCCTTTTTTCCCCGCATTATGACGTATGGATAGACCCGGGCGCTGAAACCGGGTCGTGGGCATGATCGCGTTGATCCGCATTGTCGTGGTCCTGATGGCCTTGGCCGGCGCTTGGCCGGCGCTTGCGGCAAAAAGGGTGGCGCTCGTCTTTTCCGCCCAGAAATATGAATTCATCCGGCCACTCAAGAATCCCGGGCGCGACGCGGCGTTGGTCGCCGAGGCCCTGGAAAAACTCGGTTTCGCGGTGACGATCGAGAACGACCGCGATTTGCGTCGCATGCGCCGCGCGCTCGACGATTTCCGGGCCGACCGGACAGGTGCGGAAGTGGCGCTCGTCTACTTCGCCGGCCATGGCGTTGAAATCTCCGGCGAAAACCGCCTGCTGCCGGTCAACGCCGATTCGTCATCCCTGGCGGCGCTGAAGGCGTCGACCATCGCCCTCGACGAAATCCGCGCCGCCGCCGCCACGATCGCCCCTTCCGTGCTGATCGTTCTCGACGCCTGCCGCGACGATCCGTTCGGCGCTGGCGCGGCGGAAGGCCGCTCGGCCAAGGCGCTCGGCGCCGACGTCCAGGCGACCGCCAATCCCGGTTTTGGCCGCGTCGGACGAGCCGAAAACGCCCTGTTCGCCTTCGCCGCCGCGCCTGGCGCGACGGCTTCCGACGGCGATGGCGCGAACTCGCCTTTTTCCGCGGCGTTTGCGAGCCTTTTGGCCACCGACGGCCTCGAAATCCGCTCGGTGCTGACCTTGGTGCAGCAACAGGTCTATGAGGCGAGCGACGGCCGACAATTGCCCTATGTCGAAAGCGGCCTGCCCAAACTGTTCTTCGCCGCCGAAACCGGCGACCTGCCGGAACGCGAACGGCTTTTGCTCGCCATGGCCGATGTCACGCCCGACATGCGCGCCGAGGTCGAACGCGTGGCGGGCGACGCCGGCATGCCGCTCGGACCGCTCTATGGCGCGCTGATCGCCGCCGACCTCCAATCCCTGACGGCGGACGAGCGCCGCGCCCGGCTCGAGGACGCCGCGGCGGCGTTCGTCAAGACCCGTGACGACCTGCGCAAACTCGCGGCCGACGATCCGCGCGTCGCCGATTTGCGCGGCCGGGCGGCGCAAGCGCTCGCCCTCGGCGCTTTCGACGAAGCGCGCGGCCTGCTCCGATCGGCTTTCACCGTCGATGACGCCTCGCGACAGGCCTTGAAGGCCAATTTCGTCGATCGCACCCTCTCAGCCGCCAATACCCGCGCGGTTTCGGCCGGCGCAGCCCCTCGCAGAGCTCGATTATTCCGCCGCCGTCGCCGAATTCGAGTCGGCGGCGGCATTGTTTCGCGAGATCGAATTGGAGGCGCTCGGCGAAAGCGATCGCTCGCGCTCGACTTGGCTGCTGGCGGAACTCGGCGATCTTTATACCCGGACCGGCCAGTCGGCGGCGGCGCGGCGAACTTACGAAGCGATGCGCCGGGTCGCCGCCATCCATCTGGCTGCCTTGCCGGGCGCCCTGCTGTCCCGCCGCGACGCCGCCGCCGCTTCGGTGCGGCTCGCCGGCGCCTACCGCGACGGCGGCCGCACCAAGGATGCCTTGGCGCTTTACCGTGACGCGTTCGCGGTTGCTGAGGCGCTTGCCGGCGAATACCCGCAAGACGGCGACCTGAAACGCGATGTGGCCGTCATTCTGGAAAAGATCGGCGACGCCTTGTTTGCCCTGGGCGATTTCGCCGCCGCCTCCGAGATGATCCGGCGCGACGTCGCCATCTCGCGCGAATTGGCGCAAAATGACGATTCGGAAGCCTTGCGTGATTTGGCGCTGGCGCTGGAACGTCTCGGCGAGGCCGGTCAAGCCATGGGCGAAACCGGTTCGGCGCTGGCGAATTTCACCGAAGCCATTGCAATCAAGCGCCGCATTGTCGCCAAATCCCCGGGAAAAACGGACTACCGTCGGGATCTCGGCATCGCCCTGTCAACACTGGCCGATTTTCGGCTGGCGCTGAACGACGCCCGCGGCGCCCTGCCCCTGATCGCCGAGGCGAATGATTTGTTCGCCTATCTGGCTGCAAGCGACCCGGGCAATGCGTTCATCGCCCGCAATCTGGCGCAATCGCGCCTGCACGAGGCCGATGCCAGATTGGCGCTCGGCGAAGTCGGCGAAGCGATCGACGGATTTGCCCTCGCCATTGAGGACTTCGAAGCGCTCGCCGCCGCCGATCCGGAAAACGCCCGTGTCAGCCGCGATCTGGCGGGGGCGCTGGCCCGGCTCGCCACCGCCCTGCGCCTGGCCGGGAAAGCGCCGCAAGCCCAAACCGCCATCGACCGGTCGCTCGCGATCAATGAGACGCTGCGCGCTGCCGATCCCGACAGCGCCGATCTCGCCCGCGACCGGCTGCTCGGCCTGGAGAGACGGGCCGACATCCTGATGGCGCTTGGGCGGCGGAATGCGGCGGAAGCGTCGTACGGGGAGGCTCTGGCGCTGGCCGAAACCCTGGCGAAATCCGGAAACGCCATGGCCGTGCGCGACCTGTCGGCGATGCTGATGAAAATCGGCGATTTCAGCCGCGCCGACGGCGGGCGCGCCGTCGCGTTGAAGAACTATGAACGCGCGCTCGCCATCCGCTCGCGGCTCGCCGCCGCCGATCCGGACAACGCGGCGCGCCAGCGCGATCTGATCCTGGCGCATACACGTCTGGCCGAAACGGGCAAGAACCCGCGCGCCAATCTCGCGGCCGCCTTGGCCATCGCCGAGGCGCTCGAAGCCGCGGGAACCCTGGCGCCAGCCGACGCGTCGATGCCGGCGCGCCTGCGCGAGGCGTTGGCCCGCCATCGCTGACGTGTTTCAGCCGGCGACGCCGAGCTTCTTCTGCAGGTTGGTCGACGATGTCGTGTACTGGAACACGATGCGCTCGCCTGGCGCGACGACGCGTTTCGCCGCCTGCGCCATCAACGCGCCCTCATGGAAGCCGGAAAGGATCAGTTTCAGTTTGCCCGGATACCAGTTGATGTCGCCGATGGCGAAAATGCCGGGCGTCGACGACTCGAACTTCTCGGTGTCGACGGGAATGAGGTTCTCGTGGAGGTTCAGGCCCCACTCGGCGATCGGCCCGAGCTTCATCGTCAGGCCGAAGAACGGCAGCAGCCGGTCGGCCTTGACCGTTTCCTCGCCCTTGTCGCCCTTGACGGTCACGGCCGACAAGGCGCCATTGTCGCCGGCAAGGCCGCTGACCTGACCGACGACAAAGCGCATTTTGCCGTCCTCGACCAGGTCGAACATCTTCTTGACGCTGTCGGGCGCGGCGCGGAAATCCGGGCGGCGATGGACCAGCGTCATCGAGCGGACAATGGGCTGCAGATTGATCGTCCAGTCGAGCGCCGAATCGCCGCCTCCGACGATGACCACGTCGCGGTCGCGGAATTCCTCCATCCGGCGCACCGAATAGAACACCGAATGGCCTTCATAGGCTTCGATGCCGGCGATCGGCGGACGCTTCGGCTGGAAGGAGCCGCCGCCGGCGGCGATGACCACGACCTTGGCCTCGACCACTTCGTTTTCATCGGTGGTGACGCGGAACGTGCCATCGGCAAGCTTTTCGAGCGAGGTCACCATGCGATTATAGGCGAAGGTCGGGCTGAACGGCGCGATTTGCTCCATCAGCTTGACGACGAGGTCCTGGCCCGAGATCACAGGCCATGCTGGGATGTCGTAGATCGGCTTTTCGGGATAGAGTTCGGCGCACTGGCCGCCCGGCCGGTCGAGGATGTCGATGAGATGGCATTTGAGGTCGAGCAGGCCGAGCTCGAACACGGCGAAGAGGCCGACCGGCCCGGCGCCGACGATGACGACATCGGTCTTGAGAATGTCGGCCATCGCTCAGGCCTGCCGCTCGGGAATGGCGACCACCAGACCGTCGAGGTCCGGCTTGACCTTGATCTGGCACGAGAGGCGCGAATTCGGCCGCACGTCGAAGGCGAAATCGAGCATGTCTTCCTCGGTCGCGGCCGGCTTGCCGGTTTTCGCCGTCCAGGCCTCGTCGACATAGACGTGGCAGGTGGCGCAGGCGCAGGCGCCGCCGCATTCGGCCGTGATGCCGGGGACGGCGTTCTTGATCGCCGCTTCCATGACCGTCGAACCGTCGACGGCGTCGACATCGATGCGTGCGCCGCTGCTGGCGATGAAGGTGATTTTCGTCATGTTGTCCCCTCGGGCCCGTGCGATTGCGAGGACATAATGCCTCGGCGCGCCCTGTCAACGGGAGGGCATGAATTGCCGCAGGCGGCGCTTGGGGAAACAATATGACAGCATGACCCGGTTCCGGGGAAAAAGACACCCCGACCGCATGGCTCCCGGATCGCCTAACGGCTGATCGAGGCGATGAAATCGACGACGTCGTTGATCCGGCGTTCGATTTCGCGCACATAAAGCGCGTTGGCCGGCTGCAACTCCAGCACCGCCGCCGCGTCACCGAGCGAAAAGGCTCCGACCGACCGCGCCGAGCCCTTGAGGCCGTGCGCCATGACCTTTCGATCCTCAGCGCCGCTTTCGCGCAAACGCGACCGTGCGGTAAGGATCTGGGTGACGAAGAGGCCCAGGATTTCCTGCTCCAGCGCCCGGTCGCCGAATGTCTGGCGGCCGAGATGAACCAGATCGACCGGCCGCACCGACGCCGGCGCGGCCCCCTCGCCACCCGGTTTGGCGAAGGCGGGATAGTCGACGGCCGCTCTGGGCATGGGTGGCTCCGAAAAACGCATTTTATCCATTATTGCGCCGACGCATGGAAAACTTCTTAATGCATCGCATGAAGATCGGTCCCTTCGCTCGGCTTTTTTGCGTTTCGACGCCGCATTTCACGTAAAAATTAACCTTATTTTTACACTTTTACCGCGTTGGCCGATAAGCGGTTTCCTTCTTTGCCGCGTCCCATTACGATACGAGCGGGCGAATTCGTCCGCGCCGACGGGACCCTAGGGGGACGGTGCAGGAAACCCGCGTGTTCACGCGTTGAGGATGGTCATCGACATGGCAACCAAAAAGGACGCCTCGAAGCCGACATCCGGCGCAGCCGACAACTCGCTTGCCGATGCGCTCGCCGGCGACCTGAACGCGGGCGGCATCGATTTGCTCGACGATCTGGAAGCGCAGATCACCCGCGCCGCCGATGAATTGGCCCGCGAAACGCGCGACCCCTTGCCGGTAGCGCGCACGAAAGGCGCCAATCCTCCTTCGAACGCGCCCGCCCGCGCCCCGGCCAATGACGATCGCCTGCGCGATGGTCGCGCCATCGTCGCTGCCTTCGACCGCCGCGCGCCAACCACGATTTACTGGATCGCCGCCGCCGTATCCCTTCTGTGGATCGGCGCCGGCGCCTGGTATGGCTATACCCGCTATGGCGAAGGCCTGTGGGCCATTCGCTCCCTGGACGATGTGATCGCCCAGCCGGGTTTGGTTCTGACGGCCATTGTCACGATCGTACCGCTGTTTCTCATCTGGGCTTTCGCCATGATGATTCGCCGCGCCCAGGAACTGCGGCTTGCCGCACGCTCCATGACCGAAGCGGCGATGCGTCTGACCGAGCCGGAATCCGACGCCCATGAACGGGTCGCCACGCTTGGACAGGCGGTAAGGCGCGAAGTCCAGGCGATGGGCCAAGGCATCGAACGCACATTGGCGCGCGCCACCGAGCTTGAGTCCCTGGTCCAGGGCGAAGTCGGCGAACTCGAACGCGCCTATGCCGAAAACGAGAACCGCATTCGCGCCCTCGTCGACGGACTGGGCTTCGAACGCGATTCGGTGGTCACGCACGCCGAGCGCGTTCGCGCTCTCGATCGCCGGCGCGCACGATCAATTGCGCGACGACCTCAATTCCGCCGCCGGCATCATACGGCAGAACGTCATCGACGCCTCGGGCATCCTGACGGCCCAATTGTCGGAATCGGGCGAAAGTCTGCTCAACCGTTTCTCCGAAAGCGGCGATTCGATCTATCAGGCGATCGACCAGCGCATGGAGTTCGCCGCCAACCGCATCACCACGTCGGGCGAAGCCTTCGCCAGCATGCTCGACACCCGCATCGCCAAGCTCAACGACAGCACCGATTCGGTGACGCGCACCCTTTCCGACCTGCTCGACGAGCGCGCAACCGGCATGGTCTCCCTGCTCGGCGAAGCGACGAATACGCTGACACGCGAATTCGACGACCGCCTTGCGGCCATCGAGATGACGCTTGCCGAACGCGGACAATCCCTCATCGGCCAGTTCGAGACGCGCGCCCACGCCGTCGACGCGTCGACCGAGCGGTTGAACGCCGCGCTGGAAGCGCGCGCCCGCCAGATCAACGACGCGCTGGTCGAGCGCACCCGCGAAGTGGCCCAGGCGTTCGCCGCCGGCCGCGCCGACCTGGAGGCGGCGATCGACGAAGGCAAGGCGCGCATCGGCTCCAACATGGCCGATCTCGTCATGTCGACCTCGTCGATGCTGGAATCGCGCGCCGACGAATTCGGTTCGCAGATCGCCAACGGCCGCATGGTCCTTTCGTCCGCGCTTGATTCCGACCTCGCCCGCGTCAACGCCGACATCCATCGCCTCACCTCGATGGGCGTCGAAATCTCGGCTTCGGTCAAGGAACACGCCGCCGCCCTGGCCGAAAGCCGTTTGTCACTGTCCTCGCGCTCGATACCGATCTCGCCAGACTTGCCGACCAGCGTTCCCTTGTCGATACAGTCGTTGCCGATCATGCCGCTGCATTGGTTGCGAGCCGCGCTTCGCTCGCCTCGACGCTCGATGCCGATCTCGCCAAGCTGGCCGACCAGCGCGAACTGGTGAACGCCTCGCTGCTCGACAGCCGCGCGGCGCTGTCCGTGGCGCTCGAATCGGATATCGCCAAGCTGGCCGACCAACGCGCTTTGGTCGATGCGGCCATCGCCGACCACGCCCATTCGCTCGCCGCCAGCCGCTCCGGCCTTTCGGCGGCGATCGCCGACGACATCGGCAAGCTCAACGTGCTGCGCGGCGAGTTCGACGCCTCCGTGCGTTCGCACGCCGACGCGCTGGTGGAGAGCCGCTCGGGCATTTCGGCCGCACTCGACGAGGACATGGCTCGCCTCGCCGCCGAGCGCGCCCGCATGGACGAAGCCATCGTCGCCCAGGCCCGCGCCATGACCGACAGCCGTTCCGGGCTTTCGGCGGCCTTGCGCGAGGAATTGTCCGCGCTCGACGCCGCGCTCGCCGAAAGCCGGGGCAAGGTCTCCGCCTCGGTCCAAGCCGATCTGGCGAAACTGCATTCGCTTCGCGACGATTTCGACGCCGCCATCAGGGCCCACGCGGCCGCGCTGGTTGATTCGCGCGCCGGCATGACCGCCGCGCTGGAAGGCGACATGGCGGCGATCGCCGACGAGCGCAACCGCATGGACGAGGCCGTGCTCGCGCAGGCGCGCGCCCTTTCTGACAGCCGCGCCAGCCTTTCGGCGACGCCCGAGGACGAACTGGCGCGCTTCGACGCCGCGCTGGCCGAGAGCCGCGCCGGATTTCGACAACGGTTTCCGCCGACCTTGATCGCTTGCGCGCCCTGCGCGAAGAATTCGACCTCGCCATCGCCGCCCATTCGGCCGCTCCTCGTCGACAGCCGCTCCGGGCCTGACCGGCGCGCTCGACCTGGACATGATGCGCCTCGCGGACGAACGCGCACGCCTCGACGCCGCCATCGTCGAGCAGACGCGGGCGCTGACCGACAGCCGCGCCGAAATCGCCGCCGCTTTCGATCGCGACCTCGCCAAGTTCGCCGAGCAGCGCCAACGCCTCGAACTGGCGCTGGCCGAGAACCGCGCGGCGCTCGCCTCCGCGCTCGACGGCGATATCGCCGGCCTGGCCGAAAGCCGCGAGGCGTTCGCGCGCGAACTGGAGAGCGCCCGCGCCGGGCTCGCCTCCGCGCTGGAAACCGATGTCGAGAAACTGCGCCTTCTGCGCTCCGAATTCGACGACGCGGTGCGCGGCCACGCCGAGGCCCTTGTCGACAGCCGGGCCGGCATGGCGGCGGCGCTTGACGCCGACATGGCCAAGCTCGCCGAACTGCGCGCCGCCATCGACGAAGCCTCGATGCAGCATGCCCAAGCCCTTGACCGACGCGCGCGCCGAAATGACGACGGAGTCGCGCGTCTTCGCTGCGACGCTTGGCGAAATGCGCGGCAATCTCGCCCGCGAGCTTGAAGTCGACCTCTCCCGGCTGGCGGAGGCCCGCGCCCTGGTCGACGGCGCCATGGCCGATCACGCCCGCTCGCTGGTCGACAACCGCGCCGCAATGAGCGGTGCGCTGAACGACGACATCGCCCGCCTCGCGGAAGTGCGCGCCGAAGTCGACGCCGCCATCGAAGCGAGCCTGCGCAGCGTCGCCGAGCGCGAGAAGTCGATCACGGCGGCGATCGTCGGCGACATCGACCGGCTCGGTCAGACCTTCGACAACCAGGCGCACGCCATCGACGGCAAGTCCGGCATGGTCGCCGAGGTTCTGGCGCGCGGCGTCGACAATATCCGCCAGGCGCTCGAGGGCAGCGCCATCCGCGCCGCCGGCGAACTGCGCGACCGCGTGCTGGAATTGACGGCGTCGCTGTCGACCAACGCCGAGACCGTCTTCGCCGACGCCGACCAGCGCGTCGCCAGCCGCGCCGAAGCCGTGGCGCAGCGCCTCGGCGCCGGCGCCGCCGAAATCGCCCAATCCTTTGACGAGGCCGAGCGTCGCATCGTGCTCCGCACTGAAGAAACCTCGTCGGAACTGGATGCCCGGGCTTCGCGCATCGCCGAACAGTTGCTGAGCGCGGAAAACCGCCTCAGCGCCGGGGCCGAGAACGTCGCCGGCCGCATCGCCGCCGCGGTGGAGGCGGGCGAAGGCCGCCTCGCCGAAACCGCCGAGGCGACGACGCGCAAACTCGCCGACGAATTCACCCGCAACCAGGGCGAACTCGCCGCCAAGGCGGAGGAAGTCGCCGAGACCTTCAAGGCGGTCAACGATCATATTTCCGATCGCACCGGCGAAATGGCGCGCATGCTCGGCGACCGCACCGCCGAAATCGCCAAATTGTTCGACGAGACGGCCAAGCCGCTCGCCGACCGGTTCGCCGCCTCGGGCGTCGAATTCGCCGGCCACATGGAAGCGGCGAGCGATATGGCGGCCGAGAAGTTGCGCGACGAGAACGCCAAGCTGGTCAAGGCGCTGGCCAACCGCGCCTCCGAAACCGTGACCGCCGTGGAAGGCGCACGCCAATCGTTGAGCGACAGCGTTTCGGCGCTGTTCGAGCGGCTGTCGGCGACCAACCAGGGAGCTTTCCGGCCTGATCGCCCTGGCGACGGAGAACTTGACGGACGTCGACGGCAAACTGACGCGGACGACGCAGGACTTTTCCGCCAACGCCGACAAGGCGGCGCAGCAATTCGCGCATCATCGAGACCAACGCCAATCGCCTGGCCGAATTGTCGACGGGCACGCTGCACCAGATCGGTTCGATCGCCGCCCGTTTCGACGACCACGCCCAATCCCTTGCCGCCGCCTCCGACCTGCTGCAATCGGCGCAATCGTCGCTGGCGGGAACGCTCGACGAGCGTCGCAAGGCGGTCGAGGCGCTTGCCCTCGGCCTCGTCTCCAAATCGGAGGAAATCGAACGCTCGCTGCGCAGTTTCGAATCGCTCGGCGGCAAGGCGATCGAGGAGGCTTCCGCCCGCTTCGCCGGCGCATCGACGGAAATCCGCCACGCGGCCGAGCAGATCCGCGCCGAACTCGACGAGACGCGGGCCGAATTGCGCCGCGGCGTGCTCGACCTGCCCGGAGAAACGCGCGAATCGACCGCCGCCATGCGCCGCGCCGTTTCCGACCAGATCAACGCCCTGCAGGAACTGTCGGAGATCGTCACGCGCGCCGGCGGCGAATCGCGCCGCGAGCGCCACGCCGCCGTTGCCGAGCCCGCGCCGCGCCCGGCGCCGCGCGCGCCAGACCGGCCGCAGGCGCCAAAGCCAGCCGAACCGCGTCACGAAGCGCCCGTCGCGCCGCGTGCGTCCACCCGCGACGCCGAGCCCGGCCCTGCGCGGACGCATCGACCCCGCGCCGGCGCGCGAACCCGTCGCCGCCGAAGCGCAGGCGGCCGCTGCGGTGCAGGACCTGCTGCGCGGCGCTTCGACGACTCCGTCCCGGCGCAAGGCGGCGAAGGCGCGCCGGTGCGCCCGCCGCTGCATGTGATGGAATCGCTGAATCCGCTTTCCGTCGACATCGCCCGCGCCATCGACCATGACGCCTCGGTGGAGCTGTGGAAGCGCTACCGGCGCGGCGAACGCGGCGTCTTCACCCGCCGTCTCTACACGCTGAAGGGCCAGGAGACGTTCGACGACATCCGCCGCAAATACCAGTCGGACGCCGAATTCCACCGCGCCGTCGATCGCTATTGCGAGGATTTCGAGCGCCTACTCGACGACGTGTCGCGCAACGACCGAGACCAGATCATGGCGCAGACCTACCTGACCTCGGACACCGGCAAGGTCTACACCATGCTGGCGCACGCCTCGGGCCGTTTGAAATAGCCACGCATCGTTGCATGCGGAAAACCCGGCCTCGTGCCGGGTTTTTTATTGCGAATTCAATTTGTTACAGGCGCGACGCCGTCCAGGTGACGATCTCCGTCGCGGCTTCGCCGAAGGCCCGGTTGAGGGCGGCGACATAGGCGTCGTTGCCCGAACCGGAGACGGCCGCGTCGGCTTCGAACAGGCGTTCGGCGGCGATGACGCCGTTGCGGTCGTTGAGCAGGCGGACGAACAGGGCCACGCGCGCGCGCTCGGCGCCGGAGGCGGCGATCTCGAAGGCGCGCACGTCGGTGACCACCTGATAGTCGATGGCGAGGCCCTCGCCCGGTTTGCCGACGCCTCCCGAAGGCGCTGGAGCGCTGGAAGGACTCGGCGAGGCGCGCCTGGACGATCTTCGGCAGACGGTCGCCCCATTGCGCGCCATCGAGATAGGCAAGCGACGTACCGCTGGTTTTCACCACGATGTTCTGGCCGTCGAGGCTTTTCAGCGCCGAGGGTTCGGCGACCAGCACTTGCACGCGCGGACGCCGGCGGGCGGAGGCAATATCCGGCGCGGTCAATTCGTAAGTGTCGAGCGGTTTCGATCCGCCGCCCGGCAAGGCGGCGCAAGAGGACAAGGCCGCCAAGAAGGCGACCCCGACCAAACGCGCTGAGAAAATCCTGACCGACAAGAACAACCGCCTCGCTTCGTCGCCCTTGTTGCGGAGTCGTCGGGCCTTGTCAACGCCGGTTGCGGCCCGGAATAGGTGCGCACCTCGCCCCGCCCGCCCGAAAGAATGCGCTGCGGGTTGCGCTCCAGGTCGGTGATCGCCTGCTCGATGCGGGTGACCGAACGGCGGCCGTCGCGGACCAGCGCCTCGAAATCGCGCAAGCCCTGGCCGGAGAACCGCGCCAGGCCGTCGGCGATGATCGCGGCGCGGCCGTTGAGCGTATCGGCCAGCTGGCGATAGGAGGCGAGCGTACCCTTCGCCTGCGCCGCCAGGCCGTTGGCGTCGTCGGAGCCGAGCAGCGAATCGACCTTGGCCAGCACGCCGTCGACGCGCGTCGACGCCTTGTTCAGCCGGTCGGCCAGTTCGCGCGCATCGGCGATGATTTCCTCGATATCCCTTGGCCTTGTCGCCGACCTTGCCGGTCACCTTGGCGATGTCCTCGGAGGCCTTGCGGGCGTTGTCGCCGGCGGCGGCGATGTCGTCGACCGCCTTTTTCACCGTCGCCGGGTCGACATCGCCGATCAGCTTGTCGATCTTGTCGAAGGACGCGCCGGCGTCGTCGGCGAAAGATTTGACCGACACCACCGCCTCGTCGACGCCCTTGACCACCTTGTCGATGCCGGCGGAGGCCTCGTCGATGCGCTTGGTCGTCGATCCGACATTGGCGACGATGGTCTTGATCTTGTCCTTTGTCGACGGCGTCGAGCAGTTCGCGCGCTTCTTTCAGCGTCGTCTCGAGTTCGGTCGACATGCCGCCGAGCCGATCGGACAGCTTGCCGGTGCTCGCCAGGAACTTGTCGATGTTGTCCGAATTGCGCGCCAGCGTTTCGGACAGTTTCTCGGCGTTGGCGGCGGTCTTGGTCAGCGGTTCGCGCACGTCCTCGACGAATTTTTCCACGCTCGCCGTCGCCCGGTCCGCCCGCGCCAGGACCTCGCGCGCCGTGTCCATGATGTCGGCGAGGCCGGACGGTTCGGCGATGATCACCAGCGGTTTGCCGGCTTTCTCCGCTTCATCGATCAGGTTCGCCTCGTTGGCTGTGCCGCCGGAAAAGCCGATGCCGGCCGAACCGGTCAAACCCGAGAACGACATCGCCGCCTTGGTCGAGGCGCGGATCGGCGTGTCGCGGTCGACGACGATATCGACGAGGGCGACCTCGGGCCGCTCCGGATCGATGGCGAGGCCGGTGACGTCGCCGACGCGCACGCCGTTGAAGGTGACCGGGCTGCCCTTGTCGAGACCGGCGGCCGAGCCGGGGACCTCGATCCGGATCGCCGTCGTGCCGATGCCCTGGGTGCTGGTCATTTCCCAGTAGATGAAGGCGAAGCCGACGATGATCGTCAGCAGCGCGAAGACGCCGACGAGAACGTAATTGGCCTTGGTTTCCATGGCGCTACACCGCGGCGCCGACGGGCGCGCCCGTGGCCGCCCCGTCGATCATGCGGGCGCGCTTGCCGCGGAAATAGGAGGTCACCCAGGGATCGTCGCAAGCGAGCATGTCGTCGATCGTGCCCTCAACCAGCACCCGTTTCTGACCGAGCACCGCGATCCGGTCGCATACCGAAAACAGGCTGTCGAGGTCATGGGTGACCATATAGACAGTCAACCCCATGGTGTCGCGCAGTTTCGCCACCAACCCGTCGAATTCCTCCGCACCGATCGGATCGAGGCCGGAGGTCGGCTCGTCAAGAAAGACGATGGCCGGGTCGAGCGCCAGCGCCCGGGCGAGCGCGGCGCGCTTGATCATGCCGCCGGAGAGTTCGGAGGGCGCTTCGACGCCGCGTCCTGCGGCAGGCCGACAAGGTCGATCTTCAGCCGCGCCAGTTCATCCATCAAGGCCGGCGGCAGGTCGAGGTATTCGCGCATCGGCAACTGGATGTTCTCCAGCACCGTCAGCGCCGAGAACAGCGCCCCATGCTGAAACAGCACGCCCTTGTTGGTGTCGATGGCGAATTGTTCGGCTTCGCTCGCCCGGTCGAGATCGACCCCGAACAGGGTGATCCTGCCGGCGCGCTTCTTGATCAGGCCGAGCACGGTGCGCAGCAGCACCGATTTGCCCGAACCCGATGCGCCGACGAAACCGAGGATTTCGCCGCGCCGCACGTCGAGCGACAGGTTTTCCAGCACGGTCGTCTCGCCGAAGCCGACGGTCAGGTCGCGCACGGTCAGAATCGCCTCGCCGGGCGGGCCGCGCAGCGCGATGTTCGGCGAACCGTTTGTTTGCGTGTCGCCCATCAGAAATCGATCGCTCCGTAAAAGACCGCGAAGAACCCGTCGATCACGATCACCAGGAATATCGACTTCACAACCGTGGCGGTGACATGGCGGCCGAGCGACTCGGCGCTGCCCTCCACCAACAGCCCCTCCATCGAACCGATGATGGCGATGATCATGGCCATGAACGGCGCCTTGAACATGCCGGACGAAATCGTCGTCATGTCGATCCAGTCGTGCATGCGCTGGATGAACACCGAAGGCGGAATGTCGGCATACCACCACGCCATCACGATCCCGCCGCCGAGCGCCGCCGCGTCCGCTGCAACCGTCAGCAACGGCAGCGCCACCAGCATGCCGATCAGGCGCGGGAACACCAGAACGCCGATGGGATTGAGGCCCATGACGGTGAGCGCGTCGATCTCCTCGCGCATCTTCATCGAGCCGATCTCGGCGGTGTAGGCGCTGCCGGAGCGGCCCGCCACCATGATCGCCACCAGCAGCACGCCGATCTCGCGCAGCACCAGCACGGAAACCAGATCGACGGTGAACATTTCCGCGGCGAAGTTCTTGAGCTGCTGGGCCGATTGCTGCGTGATGATCGCGCCGACGATGGCCGACATCAGCATGACGATCGGCAGCGCGCCGACTCCATGCGCTCGATCTGCGTGATGATCGCGGCCGGAGACACTGCCCTCTGCCGACCAGTCTTCATCTGCGCACCGCGAATGGCCGCGCCAAGGATGTGCATGGCGATGAAGAACTGGTCGCGAGTCCGGTAGGTGAGCCGCCCCAGGCCGGCGACTATGCGAACGAGCGGGGACCGGCGCTCGGCGTGCGCCGCCGCCTCGCCTTTCTCCGCCATCGCCGCGACCGCGCCGAGGAGGGTTCGCGTGCTGTCCGAACCGCCCGCCAGCGTGACGCGCGCGCCGGCGATCCGGGCATGGACGGCGAGGCGCTGGACGATCCAGGCCCCCGCGGTATCCATTGCCGAAATATCGGCGAGATCGAACGCGACGCTTGCGACGCCGGCCTCCGATTCAAGCGCGCGCATCGTCGCGTCGACCCGGCCGATCGTGCGCGTGGTCCATTCTCCCGACAGCGCGATGGCGAGCGCGCCGCCGTCGCGGCGCGTCAGCACCGCCGGTTGGCTTGTGACGGCCGGCTGGACTGGGCTTGCTTCCGGATTGGCTTCGTTCAACATGCCGGCGAATCTTAACCGTCAGGCTCGCCGCTGTCACTTGGCGCGCCCGCTTTCGTTGGCAAGGCCATGACCCGCAGCTTGACGCTCGCCCGAGAGAGTTTTCCCATCGCCGGCGCCTTCACCATTTCGCGCGGCTCGCGCACCGAAGCGGTGGTCGTCCTCGCGACCATCGCCGAAAAAGGAACATCGGGACGAGGCGAATGCGTGCCCTACGCCCGCTACGGCGAGACGGTCGGACAGCGTCATGGCCGAGATCGAAAAGGCGCGCGCGGCCATCGAAGCCGGGGCCGGCCGCGGTGACATCGGCCGCCTGATGCCGCCCGGCGCGGCGCGAAACGCCGTGGATTGCGCGCTCTGGGATCTCGAGGCGAAGCAGTCCGGCGTCTCCGTCGCCGACCGCCTTGGCCTGACGCTGCGACCGCTGACGACGGCCTACACGATTTCACTGGGAACCGTCGACGACATGGCGGCGCGCACGGCGGCGGCGGCCCATCGTCCGCTGCTGAAAATCAAGGTCGGCACACCCGACGATGCGCCGCTGATGCTGGCGGTCGCCAATCTCGCGCCGCGAAGCGCGCTGATCCTCGACGCCAACGAGGGCTGGACCGACGCCAATGTCGACGCAACCTGCGCCTTGCCGCCGAACTCGGCTACCAACTCGTCGAGCAGCCGCTGCCGGCCGGAAAGGACGCCGTTTTGACGGAGATCGCCCACCCGATTCCCGTCTGCGCCGACGAAAGTCTGCATGTGATCGACGATCTCGATCACCTCAAGGGCCGTTACGACGCCGTCAACATAAAGCTCGACAAGACCGGCGGCCTGACCGGGGCGATCGCCTTGCGCGATGCGGCGCGGGCCAGGGGTTTCGGCGTCATGGTCGGCTGCATGGTCGGCACGTCGCTGGCCATGGCGCCGGCGGTTTGCTGGCGCAGGACGCCGACTGGTGCGATCTCGATGGTCCGCTGCTGCTGGCGCGCGACCGCGACCCCGGCCTCGCCTATTCAGGCTCGCTGGTGCACCCGCCGCGCCCCGCCCTCTGGGGCTGAACGAGAAGCGAGCATCGCCAGCACGATGCCCGCCGCGCCGGCCAGCGACATGGCGGCGAAGCTTTCCGCCCCGAACAGGCGATACAGCGGCCCGCCGGCGAGCGTGAACAGCGCCAGGAACAGCCCGTTGGCGAAGGTCATCAGCGCCTGCGCCGCGCCGATTCGGGCTTCGTCGACGCGCTCCGCCATCAGGCGCTGCGTGGCGGCGAAAGACACCGAAAAGGTGAAGGCGTGGGTGACGGCGAGCGCGAAGAAGCCAGGCGCGCCGAACCCGGCCTCGCCGATGGCCGGCATGGCGATCCAGCGAAATATCGCCACCGCGCCGCCGAGCATCAGCATCGAGGTCGGCCGCCAATGGGCGAACAGCCGCCGCGCCGAAAAGAACAGCGCCACTTCCGAGATCACCGACACCGCCCATAGCCAGCCGATCACGTCCTCGCCGATGCCGAGGAACGCCAGTAGATCGAGCCGAAGGTGTAGAAATGGGCGTGGCTGGACATAATGACCGCGCCGGCGACGACGAACAGCACGAACCCCTTGTCCTTCAGCATCGACGCCTCGCCGAGGGCCTGGCCCGGCAGGATCGCCTGCTTGCGCGGACGGCCGAGGCGCGGCGCCGCCAGCGCCAAAACCGTAAACACCGCGAACCCGCCGGCGAGCAGCGCCGGTACGATCTGCGGACCGGCCGCCGCCACGATATAGCCGCCCGCGACATTGGCCGACAGGAAGGCGACCGACCCCGTGCCGCGCATGAGATTGTAGTTGGAACCGAAACGGCGCACGCCGGACAGCGCCAGCGAATCGACCAGCGGCGTCTGCGGCCCCCAAACGAGGGCGAGCAGCAGCGCCAGCGCCAGCACCGCGCCGTAGCCGGTCGAAAAGAAGAACCCGGCGCTGAGCGCCGCCGATCCGAACGCGACGGCGACCAGAACCGGTACGCGGTCGCGCGCCCGGTCCGCATAGGCAGAAATCAGCGCCGAGGCCGGCACGCGCAGGAACAACGGCGCGGCGAGCACGAAGGCGATCTGTTCCGGCGAAAACGCCAGATCCTTCAGCCACAGCGGAAAATAGGCGACGGCAATGGCGTTCGGCGCGAATTGCGCCGAAAACAGCAGGGCCATGCGGAGTTCGAATGCGGCGGGCTTGGCGAAAACAGGTTCGCCCTCGGCCGCGGCCGGGGAGTCGTTCGACATGCCGCCCCGCTATCACGCGATGGCCGGTTCCGGAAGGCGAAGCGGGGCGGTTTGGCCGAGCGGCGTGAGGATTTCCTCGAAAATGTCGGCGCAGGCTTCCCAGGTGAAATCGCGCAACGCCGCTTCGGGATCGATTCGACCCATGGCGAGGGCGGCGAGCGCGGCGGCGCGCAAATCCGCGTCGAGCACGCCGGCCCCGGTCGCGCCGATGACATCGAGCGGTCCCGGCACCGGAAAAGCCGCGACCGGCAAACCGCTGGCGATGGCTTCGAGCAACACCAGGCCAAACGTGTCGGTGCGGCTCGGGAACACGAAGGCATCCGCCGCCGCGTAGTGGAAGGCCAGTTCCTCGCCGACCTTGGCGCCGACAAAACGGGCGTCAGGAAAACGCCGCTCCAGCGCGGCGCGCGCCGGGCCGTCGCCGACGACGAGCTTGCTGCCGGGAAGGTCGAGTTCCAGAAACGCTTCGACGTTTTTTTCCACCGCCAGCCTTCCGATGCAGGCGAATACCGGACGCGGCAGGTCGAGATCGGCGTCGGGACGCGGATGGAACAAGGTTCGGTCGACGCCGCGCGTCCAGACGCGCAGATTGGCGAAGCCCCGGCGGGCGAGGTCGTCGACAATCGATTGCGTCGGCGCCAGGCAATGCGTGGCGGCGCCGTGAAACCGGCGGAGCCAGGCGTAGGTCAGGCTGAGCGGCACCGGCGCCCGCTCGCGCAGATACTCGGGAAACCGCGTGTGGAAGCTGGTGGTGAAGGCCCAACCGCGCTTGAGGCAGGCGCGCCGCGCCATAATGCCGAGCGGACCTTCGGTGGCGATGTGGATGAAGGCCGGCTGCAGCGCCTCAAGGCGCGCCATCACCGACTTCGGCGCGTCAGCGCCAGGCGGATCTCCGGATAGGACGGCATCGGGGCGGAGCGATAGTCCTGCGGCGTGATCAGTTCGATTTCGCGGCCGCGATCCGCCAATTCGCCGATCAGGTTCTGGAACGTGCGCACCACGCCGTTGACCTGCGGCGTCCACGCGTCGGTGACGATGACGAGACGGTTGGTCATGCCGCCTTCGCCCGCGCCGGCAGGGCCGGGGCAAAAGGTTCGCCTGCGGCCGCCGGCGCCGTCCAGACGATCATTTCCAGCCGGCCGTCCTCGTGCTCGGCGAGCGCGGTGCAATGCTCCACCCAATCGCCGGTGTTGATGTAGTCGACCCCGCCGATACGCGACATCGCCGGATGGTGGATATGGCCGCAGACGACGCCCTGCGCGCCTTCGCGTTGCGCTTCCTCGGCGAGCAGCTTTTCAAAGTGCGAGATGAAATTGACCGCCTTCTTGACCTTGATCTTGGCCCAGGCCGAAAACGACCAATAGGGCAGGCCGAAAAGTCGGCGGCCGCGCGACACGACGCGATTGACCATGATGGCCAGATCGTAGGCGATGTCGCCGAACCAGGCGAGCCAGCGGGCGTTGCGGATGACGGCGTCGAACTGGTCGCCGTGGATGATCAACAGGCGGCGGCCGTCGGCGTTTTCGTGGACCGCGCGGTCGCAGACCTCGATGCCGCCGAAATGCGTGCCCTGGAAATCGCGCAGGAATTCATCGTGATTGCCGGCGACGTAGATGATCTTGGTGCCCTTGCGTGCCATGCGCAACAGCTTCTGCACCACGTCGTTGTGCGCCTGCGGCCAATGCCACGACCGTTTCAGGCGCCAGCCATCGACGATGTCGCCGACGAGGTAGATTGTTTCGGCCTCGTGCCAGCGCAGGAAATCGACCAGCAAGTCGGCCTTGGCGGCGCGTGATCCCAAATGGATGTCGGAGAGAAAGAGTGTCCGGAATTCCCGCATCTGCCGCATGATCGACTTCACCATCGCCGCCTGACGGGCCTTGCTTTATCTGGCCCGGATGAACATGACTCGCGTGACAGGCATGTGACGGGGCGCGGACAGGAGACCGGCGATGGATTTGGGATTGAAGGGAAAAAAGGCGATCGTGTGCGCCTCGAGCCGCGGACTGGGACGCGGCTGCGCGCTGGCGCTCGCCGAAGCCGGCGTCGATCTGGTCGTCAACGGACGCGACGCGATGACGCTGCGGCGCACTGCCGAGGACATTGCGGCCCGCTTCGGGGTGAAGGTCACGCCTGTCGCCGCCGACGTGTCGACGAGGAGGGCCAGGACGTCCTGCTTGCCGCCTGCCCGGACCCGGACATCCTCGTCAACAACAATGGCGGACCGCCGCGCCGGGACTTCGGCGAACTGACGCGTCAAACGCTCCTCGACGGCGTAAACCCAGAACATGATCGCGCCGATCGAAATGATCCAGAAGGTCATCGCGGCATGGCCGGACGCGGCTTCGGCCGCATCGTCAACATCACGTCGCTTTCGGTCTACATGCCGATCGCCGGACTCGATCTTTCCTCAGGCGCGCGCGCCGGCCTGACGGCGTTTCTGGCCGGCGTGGCGCGCAGTCATGCCGCACGCGGCGTCACCATCAACCAGATGCTGCCGGGCAAATTCGACACCGACCGGCTGCGATCGGCCTTCATGGGGCCGGGGAAAGACCCGGAAGCGGCCGCCGCGGCGCTGAAACGCGACATTCCCGCCGGCCGCTTCGGCACGGCGGAGGAGTTCGGCGCGGTTTGCGCCTTCCTGTGTTCAGTCCATGCCGGCTACATCACCGGCCAGAATCTCATCCTCGACGGCGGGCTTTATCCATCGGCCTTTGAGATCGGCCTCGCAGGGAACCGGCTTGAATCTCGCCCCCGCCGCGGGTGAAACTTTCGGTTTGCCGAATCGGACGCAGGCGACGCGTGCTGAGTCGGCAATCAGACTGCGCGAGGAGAGAGACCACGATGGCCGAAGGTCACGGCGACGGCGACAATCCGGGCAAGGCTTCCGATCTCGACGAGCAGGCGTTGTTTTCCATCGCTGGCCCCTGCCCGGCAAGCTGGAAATCCGCGCCACAAAGCCGCTGGGCAACCAGCGCGACCTGGCCCTGGCCTATTCGCCTGGCGTCGCCGCGCCCTGCCTGGCGATCCACGAGGATCCGGGCCTTGCCGCCGAGTATACCGCCCGCGCCAACCTGGTCGGCGTCGTCTCGAACGGCACGGCCGTGCTCGGCCTCGGGGACATCGGCCCGCTCGCCTCGAAGCCGGTGATGGAGGGCAAGGCGGTCCTGTTCAAGAAATTCGCCAGCATCGACGTCTTCGACATCGAGATCGACGCGCCGAGCATCGAGGGGATGGTCGGCACCATCGGCGCTGGAGCCGACCTTCGGCGGCATCAATCTCGAAGACATCAAGGCGCCGGAATGTTTCGAGGTCGAGGAGCAGCTCAAGGCGCGCATGGGCATCCCGGTCTTCCACGACGACCAGCACGGCACGGCGATCATTGTCGCTGCGGCGGTGCTGAACGGGCTGGAGTTTGCCGGCAAGGACATCCGAAAGTCAAGATCGTCGCCTCCGGGGCCGGCGCTGCCGCGCTCGCCTGCCTCAACCTGCTGGTCTCCATGGCGCCGAAGCCGCTCATCCTGGCGCTCGCCAATCCCAATCCCGAAATCATGCCGGAGCTGGCGCGCGCCGCGCGCCCGGACGCGATGATCTGCACGGGGCGATCCGATTTCCCCAATCAGGTCAACAACGTGCTGTGCTTTCCTTACATCTTTCGCGGCGCGCTGGACTGCGGCGCGAGCGCCATCAACGAAGCGATGAAGATGGCGGCGGTGCGCGCCATCGCAGCCCTTGCCCGCGAGGAGCCGTCGGATGTCGCCGCGCGCGCCTATTCCGGCGAAACGCCGATCTTCGGACCCGACTTCCTCATCCCCTCGCCCTTCGATCCGAGGCTCATCCTGCGCATCGCGCCGGCCGTGGCGAAAGCGGCCTGCGACAGCGGCGTCGCGACGCGGCCGATCACCGACATCGCGCCTATATCGACGGCCTCAACCGCTTCGTCTTCCGCTCCGGCCTCGTGATGAAGCCGGTCTTCTCAGCCGCGGCACGAGCACGCCAACCGCGTCATCTATGCCGACGGCGAGGACGAGCGCGTGCTGCGCGCCGCCCAGGTCGTCATCGAGGAACAGATCGCAACGCCGATCCTGATCGGCCGCCCGCATGTCGTGGAGGTCAGGCTGAAGCGCTACGGCCTGCGCATCCGGCCGGGCATCGATTTCGAATTGGTCAATCCCGAGGACGATCCGCGCTACCGCCACTATGTCGACCTTCTGATCGAGCTTGCCGGTAGGCGCGGCTACACCCAGGAAGCCGCGCGCACGCTGGTGCGTACCGACACCACGGTGATCGCAGCCCTTGCGCTGAAGCGCGACGACGCCGACGCCATGATCTGCGGGCTGGAAGGCCGTTTCGAGCGCCATCTGCGCAATGTATCGCTGATCATCGGCCCGCGCCCCGGCGTGCGCGATCTGGACCTGTGCGCCCTGTCGATGCTGATCGACCCGGCGCGGTCCCTTTTCACCGACACCTATGTCACGGTCGATCCATCGGCCGAGGAAATCGCGGAAATGACCATTCTGGCGGCCGAGGAAATCCGCCGCTTCGGCATCGAGCCGAAGGCGGCACTCCTGTCCCATTCGAATTTCGGCTCGCGCGACCCGCCGACCGCGCTCAAGATGCGCCAGGCGGCCGCGATCCTGCGCCGCATGGCGCCGGAACTCGAAAGCGACGGCGAGATGCACGGCGATTCGGCGCTGTCGGAAATCCTGCGCAGCCGCGTTTACCCCCAGGCCCTGCTGAAGGGCGAGGCCAATCTTGCTGGTCTTTCCCAATCTCGACGCGGCCAACATCGCCATGACGACGGCCAAGACGCTGACCGACGCACTGCATGTCGGCCCGATCCTCCTCCGGCACGGCCAGGCCGGCGCATATCCTGACGCCGTCGGTTACCTCGCGCGGCATCGTCAACATGACGGCGCTGGCCGTGGTGGAAGCCGATCAGATGGCGCGGTCGCTCCGACCAAGGGCCGATGACGCGCGTCGAATGTTCCTGATAAAGCCAAGGATTAACTGGACAGACACTAGTTTAATGTTTTTCGGAGTTCCCGCTGCGTTTCGGCGGGATTTGGCGCGGAGTTGGGGGATGAGAACGCGTTGAGCTTGGGCGATCGGGGCGTTAGCCGCCCTGCTGGTCGCATCAGGGCCCGCTGACGCCGCCTCCCGCGTTTGCCGCAATCTCGAAGCGCGCCTCGTCAACGCCTCCGATGGCGGCGGCGGCCCGCCGGCGGCGCGCAAATGGCGCGATGGCGGCGCGCCAGCGCGCCGAGATCGCCAAGGCGAAAGCCGCTGCGGCGGCGGATTCTCCGTCGTTTTTCGGCGGCGGCGACCCGGACCCTTCGTGCAAGGCACCATCGCCCGCATGCAGAAAAATCTCGGCGCTCTCGAACGCACCAGGCCGCCCAGCTTGGCGGCGGCAGCAAGAAAGCCGATCCGCCATTCTCGCCGCGTTGCAGGAAAACGGTTGCCGTGACGGGGGCCGCGAGCAGATTGTCGAAGTCCGCGCCAAGAACCGCTCCTTCATCGAGCAGATTTTCGGCGGAGAGCGCAAACCGCTCGACGATAGCGCCAATCGCCGCACGATCGTCACGACGCTCACCGCGCGACGGAAATTCGGTGACGATTTCCCGGTTCGGCACGTATCGCACCATGTGCGTGCGCACTTGCGACGGCTATTTTTCCCGATGTCGTTCTCGACCCGCAAGGACATGTTCGACCGCGACCAGCAGGCCTGCAGATCAGCCTGCCCCGGCACGGAGATCAAGCTCTACGCCCATGAAGTGCCGGAACAGGAAACCGAGGACATGGTTTCCGTCAAGGGCGAGCCCTATTCGGCGCTGCCGACGGCATGGAATTTCCAGCAGGTCGGCTTTGTCCGTCCCGCCGCCTGCGTCTGCGGCGCGCCGAAAAACTACGAAGTGATCGCCGGCGACACAACGGTCAAGGCGACGATGCCGAAGGGCGACGACGCGCCGTTGCCGACCATGCGTCCCGATCCGGCGGCGGCCGAGGAAACGGTTGCCGCGCCGGTCGAACGCGACATCGCCAGCGCCGACCGCAAGGTCAGGGTCGTCGGGCCTGAATTCCTTCCGGACCCAGAAGAAGCAATAGATCTGCGGCTTCCGGCCTGAAACCTGTCCCGTCAGGGCCATCCTGATCGGCAGGAACAGCGCCTTGCCCTTGCGCCCGGTCGCCGCCTTCACGCGGCTCCGATCCAGGCCGCGTATGTTCCCTCGCCCCACGGCGCCGGCGGCCAAGTGATCGAAGGCCGTCCGCACGAAATCGGCGTCTTCGTCGGAAAGTCCGGGACGCGGATCGGGCCCTGCACGAGGATCCGCCGCCAGACGGCCGCGTCAGCGACATGGTCCAATTGCCGCGCACCGCTCGCCAGAACGCCGCCGCGCCATCGGGATCGACGCCGAGCGCTGCAAGCCTGTCGGCGACCGCTTCATAGGCCAACCCCATGCACGACATGGGCGGGACAGGCGGGCCAGGTCGTCGGCGTCGAACCGGGCCGCCGATTTCGACGTTTCGTCGAGGTCGAAATGACCGGCGAGTTCCGCAAGCGACGCCGGCGCGACGACATTTTCCGACGTGCCGATCAGCACGGCGAAGGCGGCGACCGCGAGCGGCTCGTAACCGGCCTCGCGCAGCGAATGGATCGACATCGAACCCGTGCGTTTCGACAGCCCCTCGCCCGACGCATCGGTCAGGAGGTTATGGTGGGCGAAGGCCGGCGGCCCGGCCCCGAGCGCCCGGAAAATCGCCATCTGCACGCCGGTGTTGGTGATGTGGTCGCCGCCCCGGATGATGTGGGTGACGGCAAGATCGATGTCGTCGACGACCGACGTGAACGTGTAGAGATAGCCGCCATCCTCGCGGATCAGCACCGGATCGGACAGCGAAGCCAGATCGACCGTTTCTTCGCCCCGCGCCAGATCGTTCCAATGGATCGCCGTGCGTTCCGGCTTGAACGGATCGTCGCCGGAATTGGGCAGGCGAAAGCGCCAGTGCGGCTTGCGGCCCTCCGTTTCCAGGCGCGCGCGATCGGCCGCCGTCAGCTTCAGCGCCTCGCGCCCATAGATTGGCGGCAGACGCCGGCCAAGCAGGATCTTGCGTTTCAGCTCCAGCTCTTCGGCCGTTTCGTAACAGGGATAGAGCCAGCCCGCCGCCTTCAGCCGCTCCGCCGCTTCCGCGTATTTGTCCAACCGGTCGGACTGGCGCACGACGAGGTCGGGGACGATGCCGAGCCAGGCGACGTCGCGGGCGATGCCCTCGGCGTATTCGGCTTTCGAGCGCGCCGTGTCGGTGTCGTCGTAGCGCAGGATGAAGCGGCCGCCATGCTTGAGCTTGAACAGCCAGTTCATCAGCGCCGTGCGGGCGTTGCCGATATGGATGTAGCCGGTCGGCGACGGGGGAAGTACGGTGACGGTCATGGTCGCGGGGTAGCGCAAGCGTCCGCTTTGGGCGCATCCCCCGCGCGGGCGATGAACCCATGACCCGCCCGGCCTACACAGGAATGGACCGCACCGGTCACGGGAGAAACGCCATGTTCCGCGCCATCGCAATCGCCTCGCTGATGACCGCTTCCGCCGCCGCCGCGCCGCTGGCCGGACCGCCTTTGTCCACGCCGCGCCCGGCGGCGGACGGTCTTGTCGAGGTCAAGGCCCGAAAGCCGATCGACAAATCCTGCCTGATGATCTGCAAGCGCTGGGGTGAAGACGATTGCCTGGAGTGGAAAATGGTGTGCAAGGGCGACACGGACTATCCCAAGGCCATGCTCAACACCCTGAACTAGGGTCAGGACTCATTCCACCTGTTCGATCGGCCAGGCGGTCGCCGCGATGCGGCAGGGCGCGCGGCGATGTCGTCGGGAAGTCTGGAACAGCGCCAGCGCCGCGGTGGTTTCGCCCGTGTGCGGCAGGAATTGCGGCGTCTGCTTGCTCCTCGACGCGCGTTTCGACGGCGGCGGCGACCAGCGCATCCATTTCGGTTTGGGTGACGAAACCGTCGGCGTTGAAATCGGCCTCGCCCTCGATGGCGCGGGCGAACGCCTCGCTGACCGCGCCATGGAAGCGGCCGTCGATTTCGACCTCCGGCACGATCTGGTCCTCGGCCGATCCGCCGATGAACGACACGTTGGCGAATTCCCGGTCGAGCAACCCGCCGCCATGGCAACCATCGACGACCAGCGTGACATTGACGTTTTTCGCCGCCGCCATGTCCATCCAGCCGGTCAGCACATCGTCGGTGACGATGTCGGGATGGCTTTCGGTGACCCCGCCGGAAAGGACTTCGGCGTAGCTTGAACCCGACATCATGAGGAATTCTTCCTTGCCGTCGGCCTCCCTGCCCCCCTCCTTCTGCGGAAACTGGGCGCTCGACCCCGGCGTAGTGGAAGACGATGGTGTCGCTGGGATTGGCCTTTTTCGACCATGGTCTTCCAGGCGAAGTCGATATAGGCGCGCCGCGCGTCGCGGTCGTGGATGCGCACGATTTCCTGCGCGCCGAGCGCTTCCAGCGCGCGGGCCACGCGCTGGAATCGTTGACCGCGCCGCGCGTCTCGAATTTGCGCCCGTATTCGTCGATGCCGATGGTCAGCCCGAACAGGCGCGGCTTGGGCGGTCGAAGTAAAACTGGCCGATCACCTGGTCGTAGTAGGCCGGCGTCTGCACATGGCTGACGTGGCGGCGAGCGCCTTGACGTCGATCTGGGTGCGCTTGGCGATTTCGACGAGCGGCAGGCCCGGCGTTTCGAGCAGCGGCGAGAATTTGCGCGTGAAGATCGAGTTCGGATCGGCGTCGGCCGGATCGAGCCGGTCAAGCGCCTTCTGGCGGATGCCGGCCGAATAGATGACGAAGGCGCCTTCCGTCGGCTTCATGCGGGCGAGCCCGCCGATGGACGCGGCGCTGCGCCCGTCTTCCAGCGCGAAGGGATCGTCGCGGCAAGCGTCGAGCACGATGAAGGCGAGCCGCACGCCCCTGCCCTTGATCTCGGCGACGATGTCGGAGGCGTCGATGGCGTTGCGCCTCAGCTTGCCGCGCTCCAGTTCGGTGAGCTTCGGCATGTCGACGGGAAGAAGGAAATTGTTGTCGCCATCGGCGATGCCGTGGCCGGAATAGAAAAAGAAGGCGACGTCGCCCTCGGCGAGTGAATCGTAGAACGCCGACAGCGCCGTGTCGAAGCGATCGACCTCGACGTTTTCCAGCGTCGTCACGGCAAAGCCGAGCGATGTCAGCGTGGCGCCGATCGATCGCGCGTCGCCGACCGCCTTGTTGAGTTTGTCGAGGCTCGAATAGGCGTCGTTGCCGATCACCAGCGCCTTGCGCGCGCCCTGCGCCATCGCCGCGCCCTTCGGCAGCGGCGGCAGGGCCTTCAGTTTGGCTATGACGGCCGCCACGGCGTCGGCCGAACCGGCCCCGGCCGCCTGCGGCTCCTCGACGATGGCAATGCCGGCAATAGCCGGCGCGACGCCGAGGACCGCCGCCATAGCCGCTGACAAGATCGTACGCCGGCGCCTGCCCATGCCCAACGTGCTCCCGAACCACGGTTCATATAAGGGAGAGATTGTGGTCGGACCACGGCCAAGATCGCGCATGAAAACGCCGGCGGGGCGAACCCCGCCGGCTGCGACCGGCGACCGCCGCCGAGGCAAACGCCTCAGGCGCGATCCACGCCCCGACCGGTCACTTGACGCCCGACGTGCAGCACGCCGAGGAAACCTTGGCCGGCACGCCGTTTTTCAGCCAGCAGCGCGGCTTGCTTCCCTGGTAGCCCGGCTGACGAAAGTCCACGCCTTGCAATCGCCATCGGCGTTGCACAGCGTCCGGCACGCCTTGTAGGTCGAGCCGTTCGGCAAGGTCACATCGGTGAAGTCGCTGCCCGGACGGTCGGTGTTGAAATCGAGGCGTCGCCGCCGGCGCGGCCTTCTTTCCGGAAACGCAGCACGAATCGCTGACTTTCGCCGGCACCGACGATTTGAGCCAGCATTAGACAACGGACCCTGATGGCCAGGCTTCACATAGGTCCACGCCTTGCACGCAGCGTTGGAATTGCACGCCGCCTCGCACTGCGACGGCAGCGGCGCGACCAGCGGGAAGTGCATGAAATCGCCGCCCGGTCGGTTCTTGTTGAACTCCATCGCCGATGCCGCGCCGACCGAAAGTACAGCGAGCGCAACGGCGAACACGAACTTCTTCAGGAGGGGTGAGAGACGCATGGCTTTTCCTTTCGGTTTCCCATCGCGAAAGCCGAAGGCTTGCGCGCTTTTCGCGTCCGAACCCGGTTGGAACCGCGTCGCCATTCCCCTCTTCACATCGCCCTTGCGGCTACGGTCCTCCGGTTTTTTAGACAGCTTTAATATACCAGTCCCTGCCAACGGGTCCGTTGACGCCTGTCAATGCGGCGCGGAAAAGTTGCAGCAGCGCGGCGGCGGCTCAGACCCTGTCCCTGAACCGGTTGGTGATCGGATAGCGCCGGTCGCGGCCCGAAGGGCTCCGGAAAATCAGAAATTCCTCTTGATCGTGATCGTCACGAATTCGTTTCCGTTCCATGTACCGGTATCGTCGGTATAGCCTCCCGAGCCGCTGAATGTCTTCTGGATGTCGCCGTCTTCCACCGCCGGCATTGGCAATTTGTAGGGGCTGTCGGCTCCATAGTGGACCATATGCGCCTTGAAATTCTCTAGCCACCATTGATCGTGCGAGTGGGCCGACCCGACCACGTCAAAATTCATCTGGACGTTACCGGGGTCGAGATGCACGATAATGTTGGGTCTGCTCGGCGTTGGCAGTTCGAGATCGACCCGCATGGGTTTCAAACCCCTGATCGCCAACGCATGGGTGGTGTCGTCGGGTCCGCAATGAAGAGTGTGTTCATAGCGGGTGGACGAAGCCATCGCTTGTCCGCTGGGCCACGCTGCCCCTTGCCGCTGGACATAGATCGTCGCTTTCAGATCGATCGCGATCGGTTGCGTGCAGTGGGCAGGGTCGACATGTATTCCATCCTGACGCGTCTCGATCGTCACCGGTGAAGCTGCCGCATCGCTTGACGGCGGATTGATGCCAACCGCGCACCTCGTCCGGATCGCTGCCTTCAAGCACGATTTCGGCCCTGGCCTGGTCCCGGATTGGAATCGTGTCGAAGGTCGCCCGGCATTTCCGTTCCGCCTCCAACCGGCATGCCGCTTTGATCGGCCGGGCAAAATACCTGCGGTCTTCGACAATCCGTCAGCCCATTCCGGGATCCTGAATAGTCCGGCTTGCCGGTCGCGGGATCGATGGGCGCCAGCGCCATGCGAAGATCGTAAACCGCGTTCAGGCTTTGCCGAGCGGCCCGCAACCGCCGAGGGGTTCCTGATCCCGGCCAAAATCGCTTCCTGCAGCTTTCGGCCATACTGGTCGACGAGGTCCAGGACATACGCCCGTGCAGCCGCCGCGACCGTTCGGACAGGCTTTCCGTCTGATTCTTGTTGAGTTCCGCGGCAATTGCATTGGTCAGACGGCGCGCCAAGTCCGGCGACCGCCCGCGTCGCACCGCATTGACCAGGGCATCGCCATCGATGCGGAAGATGGTGAAATGGGGAACCGATGACAAAATCATCGCCCGATCCCGTGTAGACCGCGGAAATCAGATCGCTCCCATCCGAAAAGCCGGTCACGGCGCTGGTGACGCCCGCCCCGGAAAGCCCGGGCCGGGAGATGCGCAACTGCGCGGGCACGCCAAACGCAAGGCCGTCCGGCTCGAGGATTACGCCGGGAAAGCGGGTTCCGCAATGCCCTCGGCAACCAGCGACGCGATCGGCGTCATGGTGATGGCCGTGTCCTCGTTCAACGAACCCGCCGGCACGGTCAGGATATAATGGGAGCCATCGCTGCCTGAGACCGAAAGTACTGCCGTCGACGCCGATCGTCGTTTGACTGCTGCGCGACTGGTCGGCGGCGATGCTGACATCGACCGGAGCGGCAGGTTCATCAAACACTCGAACTGGCGCTTTGCGCCGATGCCGACAGCACGAAGAACGCGAAGACCGTCGCGACCATTGCGATGAATTGCGTCTTCATGTCCTGCTCCACGATTTCACTGTGCGACCAGCGCGCAAATTGCCGGATTTGTTCCGCTTCCGAAAAAGCGCAAGTGGAACAGAAAACAAGGCCGAGGCTGTTTGTGGCGATCCCGTTTTTTTCGGCGACGAAGCAGCCCCCCGGTCCGGCTGCCGAAACCCGGGCCGGAAAATCCGTCCACACGATGCGGGAACCGGGTCCGCGCCCCTTTCGGCGATGATCTCCGCGATCGAGATCGGCGCGTTGTTTCCGGGAATGGCCGTCGATCTCCATGATCAATGGAAACAAACCACCGCGCGAGGCGTCTACCTGTCCCTGAACCGGTTGGTGATCGGATAGCGCCGGTCGCGGCCGAAGGGCTTGCGCGTGATCTTGACGCCCGGCGCCGCCTGGCGGCGCTTGTATTCGGCGATGTAGAGCATGCTCTCCACCTCGCTGACCAAGGCCTGGTCGTGGCCGCGCGACGATCTCGTCGACGCCCATCTCCTGCTCGACCAGGCATTCGAGGATGTCGTCGAGGACCTGATAGGGCGGCAGCGAATCCTGGTCGGTCTGGTTGGGGCGCAGTTCCGCCGTCGGCGCCTTGGTCGATGATGTTCTTGCGGGATCACCTCGCCCGACGGCCCGAGCCCGCCCGGCGGCACATTGTCGTTGCGCCACCTGGCGAAGGCGTAGACCTGCATCTTGTAGAGATCCTTGATCGGGTTGAAGCCGCCGTTCATGTCGCCGTAGAGCGTGGCGTAGCCGACCGACATCTCGCTCTTGTTGCCGGTCGTCAGCACCATCGGGCCGAACTTGTTCGACACCGCCATGAGGATCGTGCCGCGGGCGCGGCTCTGGATGTTCTCCTCGGTGACGCCGGAACCGGTGCCCGCGAAGGAGGGGGCGAGCGATCCCATGAAACCCTCGACCGGCGGAAGATCGGCACCATCTCGTAGCGGCAGCCGAGCGCCTTGGCGCAGGCCGCGGCGTCGGCGAGCGAATCCTTGCCGGTATAGTGATACGGCATCATCACGCAGTGGACGCGCTCCTGGCCCAGCGCATCGACGGCGAGCGCGGCGCAGACGGCCGAATCGACGCCGCCGGACAGGCCGAGAACGACATTGCGGAAGCCGTTCTTGTCTGACGTAGTCGCGCAGGCCGAACATGCAGGCGCGCCAATCGGCCTCGGCCTGCTCGGGCAGCGTGACATCGGCCCGTCGTCGCAGACCCAGCGCCTCCTTCCCGCCGCCAGGTGGAGACGGCGACCGTCTCCCCGAACTGGCCCATCTGGAAGGCGAGGCCTGGTCGGCGTTGATGGCGAAAGAGGCGCCGTCGAACACCAGTCCGTCCTGGCCGCCGAGCTGGTTGGGGGTAGAGCGAGCGGCAGCCCGGAGGCGATGACCTGGCGCAGCACCCCGATGGCGCACGTCCATCTTCCGCGGCAACATGGCGAGCCGTTCGGGACGAGCAGGAATTCGGCGCCGGCTCCCGAGGCGATTCGCAAACGTCGAGTCCGCCCCAGATGTCCTCGCAGATCGGCACGCCGATGCGCACGCCGCGGAACATGATCGGGCCCGGGCATCGGGCCCAGGCCGGAAGACGCGCTTTTCATCGAACACGCCGTAGTTCGGCAGATCGACCTTGAGCGCTCGGCGACGACTTGCCGTCGTCGAGCAGGCGACGGCGTTGTGCAGGTCGGATTTGCGCCGGAGCGGCGCCGATGACGACGCCCGGCCCGCCGTCTTTCGTGTCGGCGGCAAGCTCGCCAAGCGCTTTCGCAGCGGGCGACGGGGCCGGGCGAAGCACCAGATCCTCGGGGCGATAGCCGGCGAGGAATCACCCGGTGAAAAACGACGAGCTTCGCCCCGTGGCGCTGCTCCGGCACGCGTCTCGCGCGCTTCTTCAGATTGCCGGCGACGCTGCCGACCGTCGGGTTCACCTGCGCGATGGCGATGCGGAGGATGTCGGGCGCTTTGCTCATGGTGGCCAAGGGTTAGCTGAGCGCTCGGCAGTTGCGCAATCGGTGTGTCTGCTCAGCCGAACACGGTAAAGCCCCTCCGCATACGGGAAATGAAGGTCAAGGCCGGGGGCGAATGCCAGTAGGGTGTCCAGCAACACGCCCGCGATGGCAAGATGCAACGCCAGGGCTGCCAACCTTGTCTTCACAGCCGCCTCGCCCGACAACGCCCATGCGCCGGACAAATGGCGGCGTGACATCGCCAGCGCCAGCCCGCCGACGCCGAGTAGGACGAACAGACGACGGCGCTGGCGCTGAGCGCGACGACGCTCCATTCGCCCGGACCGGCCATGAGCAGGCTGGCGACAACAAGGCCGACGCAAATCGGTGCCAAACACGGCGGCGGCGAGGTAGACAAGGCGGAACACGGCGATCA